>NZ_JBSEHC010000003.1:0-2256086 GCF_056856495.1 Candidatus Accumulibacter propinquus | reverse complement strand
CCTGTGGCGGGCGAACGACCGCGGCATGACGAAGGAGGTGGGCGGTCGCGGCCCTGCTCCTACGGCCTGGACTCGTACGCC
Source organism: Candidatus Accumulibacter propinquus (assembly GCF_056856495.1). NCBI lineage: Bacteria > Pseudomonadati > Pseudomonadota > Betaproteobacteria > Candidatus Accumulibacter > Candidatus Accumulibacter propinquus. Next base: position 2,256,005 of record NZ_JBSEHC010000003.1, on the reverse strand, counting down.
TGATCAAAGAGGTGTTCGAGACCAGGATGCGTGCCACGCAGGCCATCGACCACCGACCTGGCCCAGTCGAAGTATTCCTGCTGGCGCGCTACCGGCCAGTTGGCGGGAGGCGACGCGGCAACGTCGCGCAGGTTGCAGATCTTGTCGGCAAGCTTGACCAGTTTGGCGCGACGGCTGATGTGCGCGGCCTGCACGATCTGCAGCCGTTTGCGCTCGCTCTTGGGTAAAGACTTGTCATCAGTGAGCTCGAGAACAATGTCGGCAACGTCCTTGCCGAAGTGGCGAATGAGTTCCTGCTCGGTGGTCTCCGTATCCTCGATCGTGTCGTGAAGGATGGCGGCAAGCAGGACTCGCTGATCGTCGATGCCTGCCTCATTGGCCAGCAGATTGGCCAGCGCGATCGGGTGGTTGATGTATGGAGATGCTTCGGCGTCCTTGCGCCGTTGGTTGCGGTGCTTGTCGGCGGCGAAGGCAATGGCGGCAATCAACAGTTTCATTTCCGGAAGATCTCCCGACGATGCCAAGCGAGGTAATCTCGATGCGTTTCAGTCACTTCGGCAAGGCGCCATGCCCACCAAACGCCAAACTGCTGCTGCAGAGACAACTGCGAACACATCAACGGCTTTCCACATTCCGCAAAGCTGATCCAGCCGCCATCGAACAGCGCATCCAGATGCAGTGCCAGCAGCAATCCATTGTACACGTCGAGACGCTCTGCGTCGCTTGCGCACTCCGCCCACGGCTTGATGCGCGAAGCGCGCAGCAGCGGCAGGACGACGAGCACGGTGACGGCGCAGCGCTGCCGGCAGTCGAACGGAAAAGCCGATGCCGTAGCTCCCGCCCGACTCTGCCAAGACGTCCAACGCCTGCGGGAACACCGACGACCGCAAGATCACCCAGTTTCCCTCGCGCGCTGGCGTCAGGTCGAAACCGGCATCCTGTGCCACCTTCTCGGTACGGGTGCCATCGAGCACTCCACCCGCCCCAGCTCGGTCGCTGCTCATGCACACACCGCTGCATCCGTCTCGACATTGGCTTGTTCCAACAAGCCGGCCAGGCGCTCACCGACAGTGGAGATATCCTGCAACGACAGCTCACCGATCGTCACCCGACTTCGCCTTTATAGCCATGGCGCCCGAACGTCGGGATGACTGCACTGCCTGTTAGCTTTATGCTTCGCCAATGTCCCAGAGCACCTGCCCATTTTGTAGCTTGCCAGCGCATCGCATCCTGCTCGAAAACCTCGAAGGCATGGTCATCCGTGACGCCTTTCCGGTCTCACCGGGCCACACACTGATCATTCCACGGCGACACACTGGCTCGTTTTTCGATCTATCTGAAACAGAGCGCGATTCGCTACTGTCGCTTCTAGACGAGGCCAAGCATGGCCTAGATAAAGAGTTCCAGCCGGATGCCTACAACATCGGGATCAACGATGGCGCCGCTGCTGGACAAACCATTGCACATCTGCACATCCACCTAATCGCAAGATTTCATGGTGATCGCGAAGATCCTCGCGGCGGTATCCGCTGGATCATCCCCGAGAAAGCCGATTACTGGTCATTCCGATGAACCGACCTACCGCCGAAGCGCAGATCATTTTTATCCAGCAAATACAACGCCTGTTTGTCGAGGGTGAGTTCGCGGCCACTTACAAATTTGCGATGCTAATGACACTCGCGGAACTCGCTGTCGAATGCGGAGACGATTCGGGGGAAGCTCTCGACCTTCCTATGTTGCTGGTCGGCGAAAAGTTCGCCGAGCTTTACTGGCGCCAACTCGCTGAATACAGTGCAGGTCTGCCAGATACCGTCAATGGTGTTCTACACCAGAACCATGGTCCACAAGCCGCTGTTGTTCAGAGCTTGCGCACGATTTACCGGGCAACTGCCGGCAAGCTGAGTCTTGCAAGACGGCACGCCGCGTGGCCGGCTACGATCAGAGCCGTGACTGGTACCATCCGTACCATGCCACTGCGCTACTTACAGGTTCTGGGCGGTAAACATGAACCGTTCCTCTATCACTACCCTTGCCCACGCGGTCTCATTCGACTCAATCCGGGCGTCGCGTTTAACTTGCGTCGCTATCAGGGGCTAATCCAGCACTTGGCGCGGGCAGGTTGGGTTGAACACATTCGCAGCAACAGGCAGAACACGTCGATGCTTGGTCAGATCGACGATCTGGAGAGCTTTATGTTTGGATCAGCACGGGCTCCTCTGTCCGATGTCGCGAGGATCCTTGCAGCGCTGCAGGACCATCGTTGCTTCTACTGTCAAGAGAAGATCGACCAGCGTGCAGAAGTCGACCACTTCGTTCCGTGGATCAGGTACCCCAGGGATACCGCACACAATTTCGTGTTGGCCCACCGGGCCTGCAATAACGATAAACGTGATCTTCTGGCGGCGCAGCGCCATCTTGAATCATGGATGACCTATATTGAGACGAAAGGAGATGAGGTCGGCGGACAACTGGTTCAGCTCGGCTTTGTCACGGACGTCGCAAGCTCGATTCATGTTGCTCGTTGGGCATATGAACAGGGGGTTGAGACACGCAGCATGGCGTGGATTTCTCGAGGCCGCACCGAGCCGCTCATGGATCCATGCCTCGCGATTCTTCGTGCCGGGGCAGAAATGGTCCACACGCCCTTTACGCCCGCCTTCTTCCAGTAACGCCAAGTGGTTGTTTGCGCCCTGCGACCACCATATCCGAGAGACTTCCATTTCCGTTGGTCAGGATCACCATCTCTGCTCATCCCACGCCCTCAATACTAACCCATGTTTAACAGGCCAAGAGAAACCAACCTATTGCTGAATCAATTGCTTGCGTGCTGAAAAAATATCGAGTGGCACTACAGGCCGGTAATTTCTGATTCAGCTGATCAGTTTTCGGGTTCCTCCGGGAGCGGCGCTGATGCCCAGCGCACGATAGATCGCCAGCAGGTCGGGTTCGGCGACGGTGGCTTTGCGCACATGCAGGGAGCGCCCGTCGCGCTGACTGAAAGTGGCGGTCACCCGGCGCTGCACCGAGAGGGTGTCGCGCAGGCTGGCCCAGCTGTCGGCGATTCCCGCGGCCTTGAGTTTCACGCGCAGGAACTGAACGCACTGGTAGGCGAGCACGGAGATGAACAGATGTCCGTCCGAGCGCCCTTCCTTGTGGTGGTAGAGGGGTCGCAAGCCGAGCTCGCTTTTCAGACTGCGAAACACACTCTCCAGGTCGGTCAGCATCGTATAGGTCCGCCAGAGTTTCTCTTCATCCCAGGCGAGTTCGTTGGTGCGCAGGCAATAGACGCCAGGATGCGTCGCCATCGTGCCGGCAACCGGTACCTTCTGCCAGGTGATCGCCGTCACCGTCTTGCCGCTCTCCTCGGTGACGAGATTGACCTGGTAGTGCTGGCTGGCGCCACGGCTCTTCTGCTTGAGTCGGCCGAGACGTTCCAGCAGCTTGTCGTGGCCCTTTTCACTCTTCGGCTTTTGCAGGCCATCGCTCATTTGCTGCAATCCGGCTTCGAAACGCCCACCGGATAGCGCGAGCATCGCCTCTTCCTTGAGTTGCCGACTCGGTGAGTGGCAATACAGGCAAAGCTCCTGGCCATCCGGACTCAGCTCCTTCTGAAGCTGCAGCCATTCCTTGCCGGCGGTCTCGAGGGTCACGGCGCGTGCCTCATCGAACTGGCGCATCCCCCCGCGTCGCACGACCAGATAACGATAGCCGTGCTCGACCAGCCAGGCGACGTTGGCGTCGGTGGCAATGCCGGCATCCATCACCACCAGCCCTCCCGCCGGCGTCCCCAGGCCGGTCAGCATCGACGCCAGCGTGCCGGGCTCGGAAACGTTGCCGGCGAAGGTCTGTGAGCGCCGGACGAAGCCGCTGCCGTCGAGCACCAAACCGAGCGTCACCAGCGGACAGTCGCTGCGCTTCTCCTTCGAACGCCCTCGCCTGGCCTTGCGATTCAGCTGGGCTTCGCCTTCGAAACAGGTGTTGCTCAGGTCATACAGGGTGACCGTCTCCTGCAGATCGAAGAGCGTCCGGGCCGTGCTGAACAGACGCGTCTCGATCACCTCCCGATGTTTCATCAGGACGTCCGAGGCGCGATACAGGCCCATGTGCGACATCGACAAGAAGTCAACGTCCATCAACTCGCCCAGGGCACTGTGCTGCTGCAGCCAGTTCCAGGTCGCCAGCTCCGATCCCGGCTGGCCCATTCTCCCGATCAGGTTGCCCAGGATCGATGCCTGCACCACCCCATTGACGCCCAGGTCATTCAGCGTCTCGATCAATCCCAGCGCGCTTGCCGCATGCAGACCGACGTGTTCGACGCCCACCGACCGGGGTTGCGTCATCTGCAGCGAGTCCACATCGACTTCCTGGAAATCGGCAGACCGGCGAGGTTTGCCGGCCAATCCGGCCGCACCCTCCGTCGCCGACAAAATCGTCGGTGCGCGGGCAACCAGTTGCGCATGGTAACGCTGCGCCGTGCGCTCGATCGATTCAGAGCATTCCAAAGGCAGGATCACCGCCTGAGGATTGAGCAACTGATCGAGGCGGCTGCACAGAATCGGCCAGTCTTCCTGCTTGATCGGAAAATGGCGGCCGAGGTTCAACACCGTGATCTGACGGACCTTGCCACCGATGCGCTCGGTGCGCACCAGTCGGTAGGTGACGTAGCTTTCACCCGTCGCCTTGTTGCCGGTTCTCGTCTGTCGTATGAACATGCCCACGATCGTACAACAAAAGCAAGGGGATCGGCCAAAACGGCATACGATTATGGCACTACAAAACGCCAGAAAAACTCACGGCGCTAAAAATCAAAGACTTAGCGTCGAGCCTCGCTTGAAAAGCAGGAAATATGCGTATGGGGTGTTAAAAACCGGTTAGCGCGCTTTCCGGGGCTGAGGCCAGAGCTTCGAATCCAGAATAGCTCGGGACGAAGAGTCTCGAATAGGGCGGGACGTAACCGGTGGCAGTAGCCCTTGCCGATGCGTTTCAAAATCCCTGGACGAAACCCGAGAGAGAGTCCACAGCAAGACATTCCTCGTCTATACTGTATTTTTATACAGCAAAATGTCGGATGTTTGATGGATCGCCTTGCACGAACCCTTCTCCAGGTTCCGGAAATCGTGGAACAAAACCCAGGTGCCAGCGAAATCCGCCTGCTGGCGCACCGGATGTCGGCCGGATTTCCGTCCCCGGCGGCAGATTACGCGGAGGACGGGCTGGATCTCAACGACTATCTGATTCGCAACAAGCCCGCCACCTTCATGTTCACCGTGCGTGGCGACTCCATGATCGGCGCCAGCATCGAGGAGGGCGACAAAGTGATCGTCGACCGCGCCTTGACCCCGAAGAGTCGCGACATCGTCGTCGCGGTGGTGGACGGCGAATACACGATCAAGCGCCTGTACAAATACCGGGGACGCGTCGAACTGCGGCCGGAAAACCCCCACTACCCACCAATCGTCCTCAAGGATGGCGCCGACCTGCAGACCTGGGGCGTCGTGGTGGGCGTCGTGCGCCGCTATCCCGCGCGGGGATAGGCGTGTCCGCCCCGCCGCAGTTCGCCCTGGTGGACGTGAACAACTTCTACGTCTCCTGCGAACGCGTCTTCCAGCCAAAGCTGGAAAATGTCCCGCTGGTAGTGCTCTCCAACAACGACGGCTGTGCAGTCGCCCGCAGCGCCGAGGTCAAGGCGCTGGGTGTCGCGATGGGCACGCCCTGGTTCAGGATGCAGGACCTGGCCCGCCGGCACGGGATCTCGGCGTTCTCCTCGAACTACGCCTTGTACGGCGACATGAGCAACCGGGTGGCCACCATCCTGCGAGACTTCGCCCCGGACATCGAGGTTTACAGCGTCGACGAAAGCTTCCTGCGCATCGAAGCGGTCGCGCACCTTTACGGTGGCGCTCCAGCCATGGGCCGGCAGATGCGCGAGCGGATCAGACAGTGGACCGGATTGCCGGTGTGTGTCGGATGTGGGCCGACCAAGACGCTGGCCAAACTGGCCAACCACCTGGCCAAGAAGCACGCCGTTTTCAATGGCGTGTGCGATCTCAATTCGCTTTCTCGTCCGGAACGGCTCCAGTGGATGCACAAAGTCGAGGTTGGTGAGGTTTGGGGGGTAGGCCGGCGCCTCGTGCTTCGCTTGCAAGCGATCGACATCCACACCGTCCTTGACCTGCGGAATGCGTCGCCGAAGCACCTCCGGGCCCAGTTCGGGGTAGTGATGGAACGGACGTGCAGTGAACTGCGGGGCATTTCCTGCCTGGAACTGGAGGACATCGCGCCGCCCAGGCAACAGATCCTGTCGTCGCGCAGCTTCGGCGTCCCGGTGGAATCCGTCGCGGAACTGAGCGAGGCCGTGTCGACCTACGTCGCCAGAGCGGCCGAGAGACTGCGTCGGCAAGCCTCGGTGGCCGCCGTCGTCCACGTCTTCGTGCACACCAATCGCTTCAAGGACGACGAGCCCCAATACAATGCGAGTCGCCTGGTGCCGCTCCCCGAACCGAGCGACGATACGCTGGTGCTGACCCATTACGCGCTGCTGGGGCTGAAGGCGATCTTCAGGTCGGGGTACCGGTACAAGAAAGCGGGGATCATGCTCACCCTGCTGTCGGACAAAGCCGCGCGGCAGGGGTCCCTGTTTGATGATCCGGAAGCACGCGTTCGTTCGGCAAGACGGATGGCCGTGCTGGACGCGATCAACCGCCAGTTCGGACGCGACACCTTGCGCTCGGGAGCCAGTGGTACCGCACAGCGATGGGGAACGCGGTCGGAGAACCGGTCACCGCGCTACACGACACGCTGGGACGAGTTGCCGGAAGTGTCCTGAGATAATGGGCCGTCAGCGGCGAAGGTCGCTACACACAACACCGCCCGCTTCACCACCCGACCGCCCGAGGCACACGCCTTGGGCGGTCCTTTTGCATTGGAGAGACATCACGCCAGAACCGACGAGTAGTGGCGGGTGGGGCGCTGCTCTCGACCATCGTGGTGATGCCGATGACGCCGCCACGAACGCATTGGGAGTGGGCGGTCGGGGTGATCAGTACCGTGGTCACAGGAATAGGCGGCGTGGCCATTGCCGTCCAGTACTTCCGGCTGCAGGAGTGTGTGGAGTCGGTGACGGGCCTGGTTGCGCTGGGCGAGCTGACCTTTGGCTGTGGTCTGCCTGCGGGGAACGCTCGGACACCCCCGACCCGGACTTTCCCAACCGCGGTTCATCCCCGCGCCTGCGGGGAACGCACTTCCTCTTGTGGTGGCTGGCCGTGATGACCAGTCGCCGCACGTGCCCAGTAATCAAGTCCGCACTCGTAGTACTCCGTTTGCGGGCCAAACCACCTTTCGTCGGCCGCGCGTTCTGCCAGCTTGTCCTTCCAGAACAGCATGCCAAGACTGTCGTGGCGAAGAGTGTAGACCTTGCTGGCGCCCGGCACCCTGCCCCGTATGGCTGTGAACAAGTCCGGGCGTTGGCTCTGAAACGCTTCCGAAAACTTGCCAAGATCATGCATCGCAAGCCAGAACGCAACCCATCCTTCCAGTACCGTCTCGTCCTTCCAATGCAGTTGCTGGCAGAGAAGTCGAGAAAAGGCGAGGGAACGGCGTAAGTACTGCAGCCCAACCGCCGCCACATCCAGACAGTGATACGGCAGCAGATGAAACTGAGCTGCACAGCCATCTTGCGGTTTGGCCTTACCCCAGTAGCGAAAATATGATTTTGAGGACATGATCGAAGGATTCCTTGTCGGGACGTGTAGTTTGCATCCCCACAAGCTCACAGAGTGAGCTGTTACAACGGATACGAAAAAAAGAACCCCTCAACTTCGTCCCTCAACCAGCGCAGGCCACGCGGCGTCAATGGATTGATCATTGACGCGACAAGCCACCCTCGAGAGCGCTGGGAGCATCTGGTGCGAACGCTGGACAGCAAGTCTGCGCTAAACCGGGTCGGAATCAAGTTCGACGGGCCGCGCGCCGGGCTTGAACGCCGCACGTACGAGCGGCGGGTACATAGATGACTTCAAGAGCGCTTTGTAGCAATCTGCGACCTCGACCATCATCGCGGCGGCCAATCGAATTCGGCTCTGCGAGACAACAACCATCGTTGCGCATCCCGAATTATTGATCGAAGTCAACAAGACCGCTTGCAGCCAGAGTAGGCTTGAGCGATCAACAAACAGGCTGATCCGGGGCATTGCTCATGGGCACGACAGATTTGATCCAGTGGTCCGACCAGTTCAGCGTCAATATCCAGGAAATCGACGAGCAGCACAAAGTGCTGGTGGACTTGCTCAATCAGTTGCACAACGCCATTCATGAGCATCACGGCCGGGCGACCTCGCGCGAGATCCTGAACCGCCTGGCGGAATACACACGCACGCACTTCCTGCTCGAAGAAAGCCTGATGCGGCTGACGCACTACCCCGGTTTCGATATCCACAAGAAACAGCATCAGGAGTTGATGCAGCAGGTCGATGCCCTGCAACAGAAAGTGGACAAGGAAAAGGTGGCGATCAGCTTCGAGTTGCTGCACTTTCTGCGTAACTGGCTCATCCAGCACATCAACGACAGCGACAAGCGCTTCGGCAGGCACTTCCAGAAGGCCGGCCTGGCCACGTACGCCAACTGGAGCAAGGACGTCGAGAAAACGATGAAGAAGAAAAAGTGGTGGTGGAAATTCTGGTGAGCCCCCGCCGGCCGGGTCGCTCAACGCCTGTCACCGGACTTGCGGGCACGCTGTTGTAACGGGGACGACCCGGCAGCGCAATCCTGAGGCGCTGCCTCGATCGCGTTCAATCCGGCTAATGGCCGGCCGGATGAGCTGCCAGCCACCGTTAACCGATCGGTTATAATGCATTTTTTGATCGGGAATAGCAGCATGGGCAATCGGCTTTCAAAAATCGTCACGCGTACCGGTGACGCCGGCACCACCGGCCTCGGTGACGGCACCAGAGTCGCCAAGGACAGCCTGCGGATCGAGACGATGGGACAGGTCGACGAACTCAATTCGACGATCGGCCTGTTGCTGACCGAGGAAATGCCCGACGACATCCGGCAAGCCATGATCGGCGTTCAGCACGACCTCTTCGATCTCGGCGGAGAATTGTGCATTCCAGGAATGGATGTGATCAGCGCGGCGCATATCAACCGACTGGAAGATCTGGTCGAGCAGTTCAACGCCGACCTCAGCCCACTCAAGGATTTCATCCTGCCCGGTGGTACCCGTGCCGCCGCAGCTGCGCATCTTGCCCGTACCGTCTGCCGTCGCGCCGAGCGTTGCATCGTGCACCTGGCAAGCACCGAAACGGTCTCTGAGTATGCCCGCAAGTACCTGAATCGGCTGTCCGACCTGATGTTCGTCCTGGGCCGTGCGCTGAACAAGGCTGGCGGACGTGGGGACGTGCTCTGGGTACAGGGAAAGAATCGTGGAAACGACTGATCGTGTCTATACTGGGCGCTAGATCAATCACTCTCCCGGATGGGGGTCGCCATGGCAATCAGCATTACCGTCATCACCACGGCCAACCGCGCGCGCCGCTTTCTCCAGACGGAGGTCGCGCGTATCGAGCCCATTCTCGACAGCTTCAGGCGCAGCGGCCAGCTCTTCTCGGGCAAGCCGCTGATCATCGGTGCGGAGCGGCAAACCGAGGTGTTCGCCGCAGCTTCGATCGCCTGCGTTGAAATCGAGACCGACCACGATCTGAGCGAGCATTTTCCCAGCCACCCGGACCTGGTGTTGATGGCGATGACGCCCGCGCAGCGCGCACTACCCTTCACCGGCGGGCTCGAAGGCGAACATTTCAAGGCACGCATCGATTTCTTCTTCACCGGCGGTCACGTCCTGTATACCAGTGCCGAAGGCGTACGCAGGGCAGCGCTCGCCGATCGACTGATGAACCTGACCGGCCTCCTCGAACGCCAGACGATCATCTATCACCTGCCGCAGGGCGGCGTCGGACTGATGAATCCACATGCCATGACCCGCTTTGTGATTAGCCCCGGCGTCCCCGACCTGCCGCGTGATGCCTGGGTGGCCGAAGCATCGTAGGCGTTCGGGAAGCGGGAGCGGCAGGCAGACTGCGAGCGCCTGGCAGCGCCAGCCGCAAGATCAACAGCAGCGCGGTGCAGGTATCGACTGCCGGAAGGTAGTGCCCGGAAACCCCTGCCGAGAGGCACCTTGCCGTTTGCGCAACGACAGGGCTCAGGGCAGCGCCTTTCCGTCGCGGCCGACGACCTTCTGGTGACTGTAGCTGGCCCGTAGCGGTCGGGCGACCGTACCCTGTGCCAACAGGTAGTCCACAAAGGTCTGGGTGTAGTTCAGATAGGTATTCACGCTCTGCCCGGTCTGATGGACTTCGGCAAGGGTGGCGTAGCCGTCGCCCCCCAAGGCCAGGAAGTCGCTGGTCACCACCGTATAGATCTGTTCCGGCGCCAGGGCTTCCCAGGTGTCGCTGCCCTTGAGCATGACCTCGATATGGGTGAAGCGGCTGCCGCGCGCCTGCGACAGATCGAGATCCCAGCGCAAACCGGCCGCGTAGGGGTGAGAACCGTCGGAACTGCCGCGATCGAGGTAATTCCCGACCGCCTCCTCCAGGATCTCGACAATCTGACGACCGCTGAGTCGCAGTTCGAACAGCACGTTGTTGAACGGCAGGACCGTGTAGGCGGTGTTGTAAGTGACGTCGCCCCTGGGCAACGCGGTGCGGATTCCACCGCCGTTCTGCAAGGCGATGTCGGCGAGCCTGCTGGCCTGGCGGTACGCTTCGGCGACGGCCTGGGCAATGTCGCTGCCGCGGGCCAGCGTATTGGCGTCTTCGCAGCCGGACAGGCCGGCGCTGCGGTTGGTCGATTCGCCAGGGACGCGTACCAGGCACAGCGACTCACGGGCGATGCCGATCTTCTGCCGCTTCATTTCCGCAAGGCGACCGGCAAAGCGCGCCAGTTCGGCCTCGGCCACCGGATCCGCCGCCACGACGCGGGCGGCACCCTGCTCCTGCAGGCGTTCGCGAATCCGTTGGCGCGTCGCCTCGTCGACGGCGACGAAGTCGCCGCTACCGACCTTCCGACGGAAATCGTCGCCGATCGGTAGCGTGACCGTGCCGCTGCAACCGAGGACTGCGCCACGATCGTCGAAGCGGATCTGCATCAGACCGAAGGCCTTGGCGTATTCCCAGGCCTGCCCGATGCACACCCGCTCGCCGTCGCGATTGTAGACCACACTGGGATACGGCCCGGACGTCGCCCTGATGCCGATTGCCGAGAAATCGCCGAGCAGACTGTGCGAGTCACCGCCGATGATCACGTCCACTTCGCCAAGACGGGCGGCCATCGCCTTGTCGGCCTCGTAACCCTGATGGGTGACGAGAACGATGTGGTGAATACCCTGTGCGCGCAGTACGTCGATGGTCTTCTGCGCGGTGTCGACTTCGTCGTGGAAGAGCGTGCTGCGCAGCGGCCGCGAGGAATGCATCGTCTTGTCGCGCACTTCTATGCCGATGATGGCCACCGTCACCTCGCCGAACCGTTTCAGCACGTAGGGCTGCAGATAGTCGTGCGCAGCGCTGGGCGCAAGTGCGGAGCCAATGGCCGGTTCGACGTTGGCGGCGAGAACGGCAGTCCGGCACTTGCCCTTCCGGAGATGATCAAGAAATCCCCGCAGGCCGGCATCACCCTCGTCAAACTCGTGGTTGCCGATTTCGAAAACGTCGAAGCAGACGGTGTTCATCAACGCCGCGTCGGCCTCCCCCTGATACAGGGTATGGTAAAGGGTCCCGGTCATCGCGTCTCCGGCGTGAATCTTGAGCAGGTTCGGCAGGTGCTCACTGGCCTTGAACAGGGTCGTCAGGCGCGCAAATCCTCCGGCGTCGACACGCGTCGTGATCCCGTCGATGCCCATTTCAAAATCGGGGTCGGCTTCGAGGTGGGAATGGTGGTCATTGATATGGGCAATGTGGATTTCCAGCGCGGTCGCAGGCGCCAATGCCTGCGGGGTTACCGTGAAAGACGCGCCAGCGGCTGACGAATCCACGACCGTTTGAGTCGTGCATGCGCTCAGCCCGAGCAGCAGGACGGAGGAGGCAAGCATCAGGCACTTGCAGAAAGGAGTTGGGCGCATGCGATCGGCTCCGGCGGCGGGATGAGACAAGTCAGCCCGGATGGCTCAAACCCGTAGGATAACCGCGGTCGCAGTGCATGGGGCAAGATCACGATCCCGAATCGGGCGCGCCGACAGTGCACCGCGCGTTTCCGCCGTACCGGAAGTGTCGGGGTCTGGCGGCCGGCGCTGCCCTCGCTACACTACGGCTGGCGAGGCGCCGCGAGGCGGTCGATCATCGCGCGCACGGCCTTGATCTGCAGACCGGTGCGCGTCAGGTAATCGCTGCCCGAATAGCCCCACCAGTCCCAGCAGCCCAACGGATTGTTGAGCCAGGTCCACGACCCGATCGTCAAGCCATAACGCGGCATGGTCTGCGGGTAGAGGACGATCAGCCGGTTGCTGTCCGCCCAGGCGTTGTAGCCGGCGCCATCGACGAAGCGCCTGCCGATCTGCGCCGCGCTCTGGCGGCAGCCGTGAAAGGCGACATGCAGCCGGCACGGCGTACTGCGGCACAGTGGCGGGACATAGACGTAAGCCTCGTCGGCAAGTCCGGCGTCGATCGGTTTGCCTTCGACGAAGGGCCGCTGGTCAAAGATCAGTGTTTCGCCCTGCGCGGCGCTGGTCGCGGGCTGCAGCGGACCCAGCAGGTGCGCGAGCATTTCGCCGGCCGGGTCGAGGTCGCCACAGCGGTTGATGAACGGCGTTTGCTGGCTGTCGCAGGCGTTGGCTTGCGGATCGGCGATCGAGATCATCGCATGCCCGGCGTCGGGCACCTTGACGAACCGGATGGCTGCCGGCGCCAGCCACTCCGCGTAGAAGGCCGCCAGCCGGTCCATCACCGGCGTCTTCACCGTCTCGTCCCGGCCGCCCGACAATAGCCAGACGCGGTCGTCGCGCAAATTGTCGACAGGATCGATGCGTCCGGCGCTCGACAGCGCCTCGGCGCCGTTCCGAAGTTCCGTGACTGACGGCAACGGCGCCCAGGACGCCGGCGACATGCAGCGCGTGAGCGCACGCCAGATCGACCCTTCGGCGCAGCCGTAAGGTCCGCCGGCAAGAATGCCGGCACCGCGGACCAGCCGGGAATGAGCCACCTGGAACTGGACCGCCATGTAGGCACCCGAGGAAACCCCGGAGACGGTGAGATCGTTCAGTTCGGCGCCCAGCGCCGGCAGCGCGGGAGCGGCGGCTTCGCACGACAGGCCGAGCGTCAGCAAGGCGGCAGCGGCAAGGCTTCGGAGACCGGGGGCACACATGACCATGCGGGGATGAAGTTCTGGACTCTGGACATGCTAACAGATCGGCTTGCCGGTGACGCGCCGGTGCACGACGTTCAGGCTTGTTTCCCCGCCGGGGCAACCCTACACTACGCGCTCGACCATTTTCCAGCGCGCCAGCCGCGGATTGCCATGCACCCATCGTCCATCGCCATCGACTCGAAGCTGCCGCAGGTAGGGACCACCATCTTTACCGTGATGTCCAAACTGGCGGCCGATTGCGGGGCGATCAATCTCTCGCAGGGTTTTCCTGATTTTCAGGCGGACCCAGCGCTGTTCGATGCCACCTGGCGGGCGATGCGCGACGGCAGAAATCAATACCCGCCAATGGCCGGCGTTCCCGAGTTGCGCTCGGCGATTGCCAACAAAGTGGCGGCGCTGTACGGCGCCGACTACGACGCCGATAGCGAGATTACCGTCACCGCCGGTGCAACGCAGGCCATTTTCACGGCGATTGCGGCCTTTGTGCGCAGCGGTGACGAGGTCATCGTTTTCGAACCGGTCTATGACAGCTATGTGCCGGCAATTGAAACGGTCGGCGGCAAACCGGTCTATGCCGCGCTCGCTTTCCCAGACTACCGGCCGGACTGGGAGCAGGTGCGCGCGCTGCTGAGCCCGCGCACGCGCATGATCATCATCAATACGCCACACAACCCGACCGGCAGCCTGCTCGAAGCCGACGATCTGATGGAGTTGGCGGCGCTGACGCGCGATACCGACATCGTGGTGCTCGCCGACGAGGTTTATGAGCACATCGTCTTCGATGCCGCGCATCACCAGAGTGTCGCCAGCCATCCGGAACTCGCTGCGCGCAGCATCGTCGTCTCGTCTTTCGGCAAGACCTATCACATCACCGGCTGGAAAATCGGTTATGTGCTCGCGGCGTCCGCATTGATGGCCGAATTCCGCAAGGTCCACCAGTTCAACGTCTTCACGGTCAACACGCCATGCCAGGTGGGAGTCGCCGAGTACATGCGCGACGCCTCGCGTCACCTCGGCCTGGCGGCTTTCTACGAGCACAAGCGCGAATTCTTTCGCGAGCAGTTACGTGCTTCACGCTTCGAATTGCTGACCTGCCGCGGCACCTATTTTCAACTGGCAAGTTACCGCGCGATCTCCGACCGGCCGGATCGCGAGTTTGCCCACTGGCTGACCCGCGAGGCGGGCGTGGCGGTGATTCCGGTGTCGGTCTTCTATCGGGATGGCCGTGACGACCGGGTCGTGCGCTTCTGCTTCGCCAAACAGGAGGCCACGCTGGCGGCGGCAGGTGAAAGGCTACGCGCCCTGTAAGGGTTCACAGGCTGCCGCCATTGCACCTATAATCGCGCGCCGGATCGAGGAAGACCGGGCGGGCAGTTCCCAACACAGTCGAAGGAGGCATCATGAGCATCGTCAAGGAGTTCAAAGAGTTTGCCATCAAGGGCAACGTCATGGATCTCGCCGTGGGCGTGATCATCGGCGGGGCTTTCGGCAAGATCGTCGATTCGGTGGTCGGGGATCTGATCATGCCCTTCATTGCCTGGATCATGGGTGGCAAGCTGGATTTCTCGGGAATGTTTCTGGTGCTGGGCACCATCCCGGAAGGTACGATCCGAACGCTGGACGCGCTCAAGAAAGCGCAGGTTCCGGTTTTCGCCTACGGCAGCTTCCTCACCATCCTGGTGAATTTCATCATCCTCGCCTTCATCATCTTCGTGATGATCAAACAGGTCAATCGTCTGAAGCGCAGCGAACCGCCTGCCGAACCCCCGGCATCGCCACCTGAACTGGCGGAAGAAGTGCTGCTGCTGCGCGAGATTCGCGACAGCCTCAGGAAATAGCCGGCGCTAGTCCCGCAGCCCTTTCCGAGTATCTCCGGCGATGACCAGCGTCAGTTGCCCGGGGTCGATGTAGGCTCGGAAGGCGGCGTTAACCTGCTCCGGGGTGAGCGCCATCACCCTGGCCTCGAAGTCCTTCGAGAATTGCCAGTTGCGGCCAAGGTCGAGATACGATGCCCAGCGCGCCGCGACTTCGCTGTCCTGCGAGCGGGTCACGGCACGCGCTTCGAGAACGCCTTTCTTGGCCTCGGCGACTTCTGTGGCCGTGAAACCGTCACGCCTTGCGCGCTGCAGTTCCTCCAGGAAGGCCTGTTCCGCGCGGGCGGCGTTCTGGGGCGCCACCATGGCCACGACCGTCCAGTTCGCCAGCCGCTGGCGACTGCCCATGGCCAGTGAGGATGTGGCACTGTAGCTGAAACCCTCCTTCTGACGCAGGCGGTCCAACAACCGGCTCGACAGTCCGGAGTGGCCGCCGAAAATGGTATTCGCCACCTGCAACGCAGCCGCGTCGGGATCGTCATCGCGCAGAGTGATGTCGAGGCGTGCGCGCAGGAATGCGTTTTCCTTGTCCGGCGTGTCGATCACCATCCGCTGCGGCGCAATGCGGCGAAACTCGCGATCGACACGCGCGTAAGGCGATCCCGAGACGCGACTCGGAAACAGTCGGGCAATTTCCTCTTCGATCGCCTGCTCGTCAAAATCACCGACGATGGCGATCTGGCCGCGTGCCGTTCCGATCAGTTCGCGGTGATAAGCGATGACCTCGTCCAGGGTAGTCTTGCGGACCTGTTCGATGCGTTCTGCCAAGCTGCTGTAGTAGCGGGGATCGCCGGGCGGATAGCTGTTGAAATGCGAATTCAGTACGTCGCTCGACAGTGCCTCGGGGCTGTCAAGCTGCGCCTGGAAGGCGGTCAGGTACTCCCGCTTGAGTTCGGCGAATTCTTCCGGCGGAAAGCTGGCGTCCTGAAGCATCTGCGCCACAAGCCTGAGCGCCTCGGGAAGCTTGTCGCGGGTGGTCTCGAAGTGGGTCAGACGGCCCCTGACCTTCAGGCGGGTGAGTTCGTCGGCAATCTGTTGGCGGGTCAACTGGCGGGTACCGCGAGCGAGCATGGCGATCGCCAGCGTGCCGACCATGTTGCGATCCCGCAGCGAGCTTTCATTACCCCAGCGGAAGGTCATGGCCACATTCACCGTCTGGCCGCGGTTCTTCTTGGGCAGCAGCGCGACTTTCAGATCGCCGAAGGTCCGCAGCCGGGTACGGCTGTCGAGATTGTCGTAGGAGGGGTCGAACACCTCGCCGGCATCTCCTTTCTCCTGGGGCTTGAAGCTGGCCAGCACCTGCGCCGGGCTCGGCGTCGGCGGCACCAGCGCGCGCTGCGGGGACTCGTCGGGGATGAAGGTGCCGAGCACACGGTTGTCGCGTACGAAGTATTTGCTGGCGACAGCGTCCAGTCGTTCCGGTTTGATCAGGTCGAGTTGATCGCGGGCGTGGAAAAACAGCCGCCAGTCGCCGAGTGCGATGTACTCGGAAAGCGTCACGGCGAAAGCCTCGGGGTCGGCCAACACCCGCTCGTAGCCCAGGCGCTGCTGCTCGACCGCACGAGCGAGTTCGGCGGCGGTCGCGGCTTCGCGCGCAAAACCTCCTTCGATCACCTCGATCATGCGCTCGCGAACGCGATCCAGCGCGTCGCCCTTATTGACCATCGCACCGAAGACCACAAAACCGGGCTCGCGCGTGTCCATGGTGTAGGCAAAAACCTGCGTGGCCAGGCCCGGCTGGACCAGCGCCCTGTAGAGACGACCGTTTGGCGTGTCGCCCAGCACTTCCGTAGCCATGCCGATGGCGTCGGAATCGGCATGCAGGCTCGACGGCGTCCGATAGGCCAGAGTCACGAGTTGGACCTCGCCCTTGCGCCTGATCACGAACTGACGCTCGCCATCGGCCGTGGGCTCGACGGTCCAGTGCTGCGGCAAAGTGCGTGCAGGCTTCGGCAGCTTGCCGAAGGTACTGACAATCCAGTGCAGCGCCTGCTGCTCGTCGAATTTTCCGGCGACCGTCAGTACGGCGTTGTCCGGCTGGTAGTACTGGTGATAAAAGGCCTGCAGGTTCTCGATCCTGACGTTTTCGATATCGCTGCGCGCACCGATCGTGCTGTTGCCATAGTTGTGCCAGTCGAAGAGCATCGACTGCAAGCGCTTCAGCATGACGCTCGCCGGATCGTTTTCGCCCATCTCGAATTCATTGCGGACCACACTCATTTCGCTGTCGAGATCCTTTCTGGCGATGAACGAGTTCACCATCGCGTCGGCACTCCACGCCAGCGCCCACTTGAGGTTGTCTTCGCCAGCGGGAAACGTCAGGTAATAATTCGTCCGATCGAGCCAGGTTGAACCGTTGATCTCGAACCCGCGCCGCTTGAACTCCCGGGCAGGATCAGGGAAATTCCTCGATCCCTTGAATACGAGATGTTCCAGGAGATGAGCCATGCCGGTCTCGCCATAGTTCTCGTGGCGCGAACCCACCAGGTAGGTCACGTTGACGGTGGCCGTGGGCTTTGCCGCATCGGGAAACAGGATGCAGCGCAGCCCGTTGGCCAGTCGGTACTCGCTGATGCCTTCGACGGTGCTCAGCTTTTCGACGCCAGTCGGCAGTTTCATCGACACCGATTGTCCAGCGTCGGCGCCCTGGGACAGCAAGGCCAGTGTCAACCACGACCACAGGCAGGCCAGAGTCTTGATCCAATGCTTCTTCATCGCCACCACTCCACACAAACCGCAGTTTCCCTCGAATGAACTGTCGCTTCGCCAGCACCGCCAAAGAGTCAGAGCATCGGCTGCCGGAAAAGGAACGGCCCGCACAGAGGGAGAGGCTGGGCGGGCCGGGTACAGCGGTCATTGCCACGCAAGGGAGGGGTGGGAGGGAGCGTGGCAGCGACAGGGAGGAGAATAACCAATCCGGGCTGGCTCATCTGTTGGCTCTCTGTCCCTGTTGTGTAACGACATGTGATCGGCGTATCCGTGGCAGCCACGACCCGTACCCGCCCCCGTCTCTCGGGCACCGAAACATGCCGAAACAAGCCTATTGCCTTTTGCGCGCTGGAACTGGCATTATCGCCGATGCAGGTCGCCTTATTCTGCTTGCGCGTGGTTCGCTGGCGAGTCGTCTGGGGTGGGTCGGCGGGAAAGTCCACATCAATCCAAAAGGAGCAGGGAATGAATCAGGAAGCGAATGACCTGGGGGTTGCGACAGTCATGCTGGTACGTCTGGAGAAGGAGCGGCTGCCCCGAGCGCTCGATCTGAAAGCGAAGGTAGATGCGGGCGAACGGCTCGACGACATGGACATTGCCTTTCTGGAACGGGTGTTTGCCGATACGGAAGAAGTCAAGCCCTACCTTGCCAGACACCCCGAGTATCAGGACCTGGCAGCCAGGATGGCCCGCCTCTACGAAGAGATCACCACCAGGGCGCTCGAGAACGAAAAATCTTCCTGAGCGTCCGGCGGGTTCGGCACGTCTTGAGGCGGGTGATCAAAGTCCAAGCAGCGTGCGCGTATGGCGCGCGATCATCAACTCTTCGTTGGTGGGCACCACCCAGGCCGACATCCTGCTGCCCACACGACTGATGCGCGTGTCGCCACGTTCGTTGGCGTCCGCGTCGAGTTCCAGCCCCAGCCACTGCGCCTGTTGGCAGACCAGTTGCCGAATGTGGGCGCTGTTTTCGCCGATCCCGGCGGTGAACACCAGCGCATCGACGCCGCCGAGGACCGCCGCCAGGCCGCCGAGTTCGCGGCTGATGCGGTAAACGAAATGATCGATGGCCAGGCGCGCACGCGGAGCATCGCTCGCCTCCAGCACGCGCATGTCGTTGCCGATACCGGACAGGCCCAGCAGGCCGGAACGTTTGTAGAGCAGGTCTTCGATCTGTTTGGCTGAAAGTCCTTCCTGCTGCAGGAGGTAGAGGACGATTCCGGGATCCATGTTTCCCGGCCGCGTCCCCATCATGAGACCGTCGAGGGCGGTGAATCCCATCGAACTGCCGACGCTGCGGCCATGGTGCATCGCACACATGCTGGCGCCGCTGCCGAGATGGGCCACCACCACTCGCCCACCGGCGATTTCCGGCGCCACACTCGGCAGGGTCGCGGCGATGTATTCGTAGGACAAGCCATGAAAACCGTAACGCCGGATGCCGCGCTCGTAGTATTCGTACGGCAGACCGTAGAGCTGCGCGACCATCTCCTGGCTACGGTGGAAGGCGGTATCGAAACACGCCACTTGCGGCAGATCGGGTCGCGCCTGCTGCAGGGCCCGTATGGCCGCGAGGTTGTGCGGCTGATGCAGCGGCGCCAGCGGCACGAAGGTATCCAGTTTTTCCATCACCGGCGCGGTGATCAGCAACGGCGCCGAGTGATCGGCCCCGCCATGCACGACACGATGCCCTACCCCCGCCAGGACCTGCCCCTCGAATCGACTGCGCAGCAGCGCCGCAATCGCGTCCAGGGCCTGGGCGTGGTTGGCGACCTCCGTGGTCTCCCAACGCACATCGGCGACGCGCTGTCCATCACCGTCCTTGACTTTCAGGCGCGGTGCCGTGCCCAGCCCTTCGACCTGACCCACAGCGCGAGCGCGCATTTCTCCGCTGTCAGGCACCTCAAATACCGAAAATTTCAGGCTCGATGAGCCCGCATTGAGGACCAGAATCGCTTTTTCCATCTCAATCTCCGGAGGTCTTGGGGGCATGCCGCGGCGCGCGGGCAAACAGCCGCCATTCTACTCGCCCGTCGGCTGTCCTGCAGTTCGGCAACGACACCCGGACCGCCACCCGATTGACAACCGCCACCAGGGCTACGCATACTCGCGCCAGAACCCTGGAAGTTTCTTCCCCTGCGGCGCGTACCGCACCGTCAGACTACAGACAGCAAGGCATGCGATGAGCGGTGAATACGTACCGATGGCGCCGGCGCCCTGCCGGATGCGCCGCAACATTCTCCAGGGAGCGCTCGCGGCAGGCGCCCTGACGCTGCTGCCGTGTCCCGGCCTGGCGCAAACGGCCCTGAACAGTCTTCCTCGCCGTTCGCTGATCATCGGCAACAGCAGCTATGCACATGCGCCGCTCAACAACCCGGCCAACGACGCCCGGGCGATCGCCGAGGCCCTGAAGGCGGTGGACTTCGCGGTCACGCTCCAGCTCGACGCGAGTCGCGAGGCGATGTTGCGGGCCATCGACGATTACGTCGGAATGCTGGCCAGAGACCATGCGATCGGCGTGTTCTATTTTTCCGGACACGGCACGCAACTCGCCTGGCGCAACTACCTGTTGCCCGTCGACAGCGAAATCCGGATGCTGAACGATATTCCGGCGCGCGGCGTGGAGCTCAACACACTGCTGCAGGGGCTCACGCAGGCGAAAAATCCGATGAACGTGATCATCCTCGACGCCTGCCGCGACAATCCGTTCGGCCAGGCCCTGCCAGGTGAGCAGAAAGGCCTGAGTCAGTTCGACGCACCACCCGGGTCCTTGCTCGCCTACGCCACCTCGCCGGGCAATACGGCCAGCGACGGGGCTGGCAGCAACGGCTTGTATACCGAGAACCTGCTGCGCGAACTCAAGTCCAGCGACACGAAAATCGAGGACATCTTCAAGCGCGTGCGCCTGGAAGTCCGGCGGCGCTCCGACGGTCGACAGATTCCCTGGGAAAGCACATCGCTCGAGGAAGACTTCTACTTCCGCCCGCCGCGCGCGGGCACGAAGCTTTCGGAGGGGGAAGCCACCAGACACTACGACGAAGAGTTGGCGATCTGGGAACGCATCAAGTCCGCCAACGACCCGGCGGCGCTGGAGGACTACCTGCGACGCTATCCGAGCGGCGTTTTTTCCGAGATTGCGCAACTGCATCTGGACAAGGTGCTGGCCCAGCGCGGCCAGCGAGCGATCCAGATCGCGTCGAGCGCTCCAAATCCCTACTCGAAGGGCACCGCACGCGCCGATACACGCTTCAGACTCGGCGATCGCTACAGCTACCGGCACCTCGATCTGGCAACCAACCAGGAGATCCGCCAGTACACCCTGGTGGTCACCGCGATCACCGATACGCAGGTGATCTACAACAACGGCAGCCTGATCACCGACCTGATCGGAAACCCCGTCAAGCTGGCGGACGGGACCCGCTACACCGACGCCCAGCACCAGATCGCCGACTACAGCCTCGGCAAGCGCTGGACCGCGCGCCACCGCCTGACCAACGCCAGGGGCGCCACCTACGACTCGCAGATCGAGTACCGGGTGGTAGCTAGGGAAAGCGTCACGCTCCCGGCCGGTACCTTCGACGCATTCCGGGTCGAAGGAATGGGCTGGAGCCAGGGCGAAAGGTTCGGGGTCGAGGTATACAACCTGTTCTGGATCTCCCCGGAAGTCCGTCGCGTCATCGCCCATGAAACCCGGCAACGCTTCGCCAGCGGCAAGCTGGTCAAACATGAGCGCTACGAGTTGACCGGCTACGTGCAGCGCTAGACGGTTGGTATCCCGGTCGCAGACGGCCGGCGTCACCTTCCCCGGTGACGCCTGGAACTCAAGCATCCTGGCCGAGGCAAAGACCGGGCTGACCGTTCAGATTGCGCCGAATACGCTCTTGAGCAGTTCGCTACCAGCGGCCAATGGGTTGGAACGTATCTTTTTTTCCTCTTCGGCGATCATCAGGAACAGGCCGTCCATGGCCTTCTGCGTGACGTAGCTGTCGAGGTCGGCGCTCTTCTTGTCGACCAGTCCGGCGCTCGCCGCCTTGCCGGCGAACTTGTTGTACTGCTCGGCCAGATCCAGCTTCCTGGTCTCGGCCTTGACGATGGGCATGAACCTGGCGGTCAGTTGATCGGAAGAAGTGCGCTTGAAATATTGCGTCACGCTGTCCTCGCCACCCGTCAGAATCGCCTTGGCATCCTGGATGGTCATCTTCTTGATCGATTCGCCGAGGATCGGCCGGGCCTCGGCGACGGCGTTCTCGGCCGCATGGTTCATGGTATCGACCAACTGGTCAGCCTGCTTGCCCATGCCGAACATGCGCAGGGCAGACTCCGCCTTTGCCAGATAGCCGGGCAGCGGAATCCTTACCCTGGAATTGCCGAGGAAGCCGTTGTCCTTGCCCAGCGAGGAAACCGCATAATCAGCCCCCTTGGTCAATGCCGCCTTGACCCCCGCCGCGGCGTCCCCGCTGGAGATGGCATCAAGGCCGGCGGCCTGAGCCAGAGTGGCGATCAAGAATACAAGCGCAGTGAAAAAAAGTTTCGGCAGGTGGGACATGGCTTTCTCCTGGAGAGCCGGACATTGTCGAGGCGACCGATGCCGATCGTCAACCTCCCGGCATTTCACCTCACAACGCCTCCCGGCGCCGACCCCGTGCCGCGCAGGATGAGGGCAGCGGCAAGCCGCGGTTGGACCGGCGGAACCGTGAACGATAGTGGCGTGTCCTGAACGTTCTAGCTGGCACCTTCCCAGTACGGTCGGCTGCCAATCCGCTCGGCCAGATAGTCGACCAGCACCCGCACCCGCTGTGGAACGTAGCGATTGCCGGGGAGCAACGCGTATATGCCGAGTTCTGGCATCGGGTAGTCGGTGAGAATCGGTCGTACCCAGCCTGCCTCGATGGCCGCGGCGCTGATGAATGTCGGCTGGGCGGTGATTCCCAGACCACGCATCGCGGCGTCGAGCAACGCATCGCCGTTGTTGGCCCGCATCCGTCCGCGCACCGTAAAGATTTCCGTCGCCCCGTTCACCAGAAACGGCCAGCCCTCGTGCTGCGCGGGCAGGTAGATCAGACACTCGTGCTCGGCCAGTTCGCGGGGATGTTTCGGCTCGCCGTGGCGACGCAGGTAATCCGGTGACGCGATCGCCTGCAGACGACTGCTACCGATCCGCCGCGCGACATCGAGAGGATCGAGGCGTCGGGTGATGCGGATTGCGAGATCAAGTCCTTCGTCGACCAGCTTGACCCGCCGGTCAGTGAAATCGATCTCGGTGACGACATCCGGATAGGTCACGTTGAAATCCATCAATAACGGCGACAGGTGGCGAAGACCGAAACTCAGCGGCACGCTGAGGCGAATCAGTCCGCGTGGTTCCTGGCGTTCGTCGGCCAGACCGGCCTCGGCGGCTTCGACAAGGTTGAGGATTTCCCGGCAGCGTTCGAGGTAGGCGCTGCCGGCCGAGGTCAGCATCAGGCTGCGGGTGCTGCGGGCGATCAGCTTGACGCCAAGGTGCGCTTCAAGTGCCGCCACCTGGCGAGTGATCACCGAGCGGGCCACGTCCAGTTGCCGCGCCACCGCGGCAAAACTGCCGAGTTCGGCGACACGCAGATAGATGTGCATGCTGTCGAGACGATCCATCGCTTCTCCAGTCGTTGCTGTTTTCGCAACAAATAATTGCAGATTGTGCCCTATTTCAGCACCAACCGCTGCGTTACAGTTCGGCCATCACACGCAGTCGCCCATGGAGAAATACATGATCCTCGTTACCGGAGCCACCGGCCAACTCGGTCGCCGCATCATCGACCAACTCGTCGCCCGCCGTGGCGGCACCGCGGGCATCGCCGCCAGCGTGCGCGATCCGGCCAGGGCCGGCGAACTCGCCGAACGCGGCATCGACGTCCGTCACGGCAACTTTGATCAACCCGATACGTTGCTTACCGCGTTCAGGGGCGTCGACAAACTGATTCTGGTGTCGACCGACGGCCCCGGCGTGGTCCGCATTGCCCAGCACCAGAACGCCATCGACGCAGCCCGGGCAGCCGGCGTCAAGCACATCTTCTACACCAGTTTCATCGATGTCGCTGCCGACTCGCCGGCCGAGTACGCCGCTGTCCATCGGGCCAGCGAAGCCGCCCTCGCCGCCAGCGGCATCGCCTTCACCGCACTGCGCAACCCGCTCTACGCTGATTTTCTGCCGATGACCGTGGCGGCCGCGTGGTCTACCGGCACCTTCCAGTTGCCCGCAGGAGGCGGCCGCGCGAGCTTCATCAGCCGCGCCGAACTGGCGGAAGCCATCGCCGCGGCCGCGATGGCGCCGGCATTGGCCCGCACGGTCTACGAACTAACCGGACAAGCGACCCACGACTATCAGGAGATCGCTGCCGCCGTCGGCAAGGTCACCGGCCGCCGCGTGCGATATCAGACTATCAGCGAGGACGCGTACGCACAGTCGCTGGAGAGCCACGGCTGGCCGACCTGGTCTGCGCGCGCGCTGGCCAGCATGTACTCGGCGGTGGCTGCCGGAAAGTTCGACCGCGTGCGCAATGACTTCGCCCTGCTCGTTGGCCACCCGCCACGCCCGCTGGCCTGCCTGGCGCAGGAACTCTTCGGCAAGCACTGAACACCAAGGACGATGCACATGACCAGCCCCGCAGTTGCCGCCCGCTCCCCCGAACATTTCTCAGCCCATTTCTCAGCCCATTTCCCAGCCCTCTTCGTTGCCCACGGCGCGCCGACGATGGTGCTCCAGCCCGGACCGGCGGGAGCCGCACTGGCCCGAGCGGCTGCCGAACTGCCCAGACCGCGCGCGATCATCGTCGTCAGCGCGCATTGGGAAACAGCAACGCCGACGATCGGCACCGCCCCCGAACTCGAAACGATCCACGATTTCTACGGCTTCCCGGCGGAACTGTACCGTGTCCGCTATCCGGCGCGGTCCGACGCCGCCGCCGCCGAAGAATTGCGCACGCGGCTCCTCGAGAATGGGTTCGACGTCCGCATGGACAAGGTCCGCGGACTGGACCACGGTGCCTGGACGCCACTGTCGCTGATGTACCCGCAGGCCGACATTCCCGTACTGCCCCTGTCGTTGCAGACGGGTCTCGGCCCCGAACACCACTTCCAGCTCGGGCGCGCCCTCGCCCCGATGCTTGCCGATGGGGTGCTGCTTCTGGCGTCGGGCAATCTCACCCACAACCTCGGCGATTTCCGCCGCGCCTTCGCCGAGGGTTCGGAAACACCGGCTTACGTCACCGAGTTCGCCGACTGGATCGGGCAGCGTATCGCCGCCGGCGATCACGATTCGCTTCTCGACTATCGCCAGCGTGCGCCACACGCCGTCCGCGCCCACCCCAGCGAGGAGCATCTGCTGCCACTGCACGTCGCCATCGGCGCGGCCGGCCTCGATTACCGGTCGGAATGCCTGTACCAGGGCATCGACTCCGTAGTTCTGGCGATGGACAGCTACGCGTTCTGGCCCACTTCCACCCCTGGCTCATAAGGAGAATGGCATGCCCGCGACCCGCTACACGCCCACCGCGATCTTCATCCACTGGCTGATGGCCCTGCTGCTGATCGGTTTGTTCAGCGTCGGTCTGTACATGAGCGACCTGCCTTTGTCACCCCAGAAGCTGAAGATCTACTCCTGGCACAAATGGGCCGGCGTCACCGCTTTCGTGCTGGTGCTGGTTCGCCTCGCCTGGCGCGCCGGCCACCCACCGCCGGCCTTGCCGGCAGCCATGCCCGATTGGCAGAAGACGGCTGCGCATGGCTTGCACCACCTGCTCTACCTGTTGATGATCGCCATTCCGCTTTCCGGGTGGCTGATGAGTTCGGCAAAAGGCTTCCAGACGGTGTATTTCGGGATCCTGCCGCTACCCGACCTGCTGCAGAAGGACAAGGAACTCGGCGAACTGCTGCAGAGCATGCACACCGCCCTCAACTTCACCCTGGCAGTCCTGGTCCTGGCGCACATCGGCGCCGCCGTCAAACATCACCTGTTCGACCGCGACGACGTACTGGCACGCATGCTGCCTTTCCTCGCCCGGAAACGCCGACCGTCCGCCGCCAACCCCGAATGGAGAAACCCATGACCACCTTTCGCTTGATCCTTGCGACGCTGGCCGTCGCCGCCGCCGGCAGCGCCGCTGCCGCCGAGTTCAACCAGTTCCAGGCCGGCAAGAGTTCGCTGACCTTCGTTTCGAAACAGATGGGCGTGCCCATCGACGGCAGCTTCCGAAAGTTCACCGCCAGCCTGGCCTTCGACCCGGCAAAACCGGCGGCCGCCACTGCCCGCCTCGACCTTGACCTGAACAGCATCGACGCAGGTTCCAGGGACGCCAACGACGAAGTCGTCGGCAAACCCTGGTTCAATGTCAAGGTGTTTCCGACCGCGACATTCGTTTCCTCAGCCGTTCGCCCACTCGGCGGCGACAAGTTCGAACTCGTCGGCAAGCTGACCATCAAGGGCAAGAGCCAGGACGTCACCACCCCGTTCAGCTTCCGCCAGGACGGCGGCAACGGCGTCTTCGACGGCGCCTTCGTCCTGAAGCGTCTTGAGTTCGGTGTCGGCGACGGCGTCTGGTCCGACGTCAGCACCGTCGCCAACGAAGTGCAGATCAAGTTCCACATCGTCGCTGCCCCGGCAGCAATCCGCAAGTAAGTCCCCCAACGTCAAGGAGCCTTCCCATGAAAAAGCAACTCGGCCTCATCACCCTCGCCAGCCTGTTCGCCGCCCCGGCGTTCGCCGCCCCGGAAACCTACCTGGTCGACCCCAACCACACCTACCCGCGCTTCGAATACAACCATTTCGGGTACTCGAACCAGATTCAACGCTTCAACATGACTTCCGGCACCATCGTCTTCGACCGCGCCGCGAAGACCGGCTCGGTCGACATCGTCATCGACGCCCGCACGGTCGATACCGGCTATGCGCTGTTCAACGAGCACCTCCAGGGCGAAGACTTCTTCGATACCGCGAAGTACCCGACCATCACCTACAAGTCCACCGCCGTCAAGTTTGACGGCGACAAGCCGGTAGCCGTCGAAGGCCTGCTCACCGTCAAGGGCATCACCCGGCCGGTCACCCTGAGCCTCAGTTCCTTCCAGACCATGCCCCACCCGATCGTCAAGAAGGATGCCCTGGGCGCCAATGCCAGCGCCCGGATCAAGCGCTCCGAGTTCAACGCCGGCAAGTACGCGCCGCATGTCAGCGACGACGTCACCCTGACCATCGCCGTCGAAGCCCTGAAACAGTAAGCATGCAGGGCAGCGGGGCCGGCCGACGCCGCCCCGCTTCGCTCCCCTCGCCGCTTGCCGATGCCGAAACCCTGCACAACAAACCAACTGGAGATATGGATGACCGGAATCGCCACCCGCACGGCCCTCAGCGCCGAAGATCTCGATCAACTCTTCGTGCATGCGCGCACGCACAATACCTTCGCCCCCGAACCGATCCCCGAGGCCACATTGCGCCGGCTCTACGAGCTGATGAAGTGGGGCCCGACGTCGATGAACTGTCAGCCGGCGCGGCTGGTTTTTGTCACCACCCCGGAGGGTAAGGAAAAACTCGCCCCGGCGCTGTCTCCGGGCAACCTCGACAAGACACTGGCCGCCCCGGCAACCGTGATCATCGCCACCGACAGCCTCTTTTACGAACACCTCCCGACCCTGTTCCCTGCCTACGACGCCAAGCCGATGTTCGCGGGCAATGCCGAACTGGCCAGCAGCACCGCTTTCCGTAACAGTACGCTGCAGGGTGCCTACCTGATCGTCGCGGCTCGCGGGCTGGGTCTCGACTGCGGCCCGATGTCCGGCTTCGACGCCGGCAAGCTCAATGCCGCATTTTTCCCGGACGGGCGCCACCAGGCCAATTTTCTCTGCAACCTGGGTATCGGCAACCCTGCCAGCCTGCACCCGCGCGGCCCTCGCCTGAGTTTCGAGGAAGCCTGCCGAATCGCCTGACAGGGGACGGGCACGAGCGATCAGCGCTGCGGCAGCGCTTGACGCCGACGCCGGTGGCGCATAGATTGCGTGGCGCCCAATTCAAGGAAAGCCCCATGAAGATCGGAACCCCGTTGTCCCCCGGCGCGCTGCGCGTCATGCTGCTGGGCGCCGGAGAGCTCGGCAAGGAAGTGATCATCGCCCTGCAACGACTCGGCGTCGAGGTGATTGCCGTCGATCGCTACGCCAACGCTCCCGGCCATCAGGTCGCGCATCGCTCGCATGTGATCGACATGACCGATGGGGCTGCATTGCGGGCCCTGATCGAACAGGAAAAGCCCCACCTCATCGTGCCGGAGATCGAGGCCATCGCCACCGATACCCTGCTCGAAATCGAGGCCGAGCAACTCGCCGAAGTCATCCCCACCGCCCGTGCGGCCAGGTTGACCATGAACCGCGAGGGAATCCGTCGCCTGGCCGCCGAGGAACTCGGCCTCGCCACCTCGCCGTACCGCTTTGCCGATTCCCTGGCCGAACTGCAGTCCGCGATCGCCGGCGACATCGGTTACCCGTGCATTGTCAAGCCGGTGATGTCGTCCTCCGGCAAGGGGCAATCGCTGCTGCGCGGTCCCGATGACGTGTCGCCGGCCTGGGACTACGCGGCGAGCGGCGGGCGAGTCAATCAGGGCCGGGTCATCGTCGAAGGCCTGATCGACTTCGACTATGAGATCACGCTGCTCACCGTGCGCGCACGCGGCGCCGGCGGGGTCATCGAGACCTCATTCTGCGAACCGATAGGGCACCTGCAGGTTGCCGGCGACTACGTCGAATCCTGGCAGCCGCAGGCCATGAGCGCGGTCGCTCTGGAAAAGGCGCGCTCCATCGCCGCCGCCGTCACCGGCAGCCTCGGCGGGCGCGGCCTCTTCGGCGTCGAACTGTTCGTCAAGGGTGATCAGGTGTGGTTCTCCGAAGTCAGCCCGCGCCCGCACGACACCGGGTTGGTGACGCTGTGCTCGCAACACTTCTCCGAGTTCGAACTGCACGCGCGCGCCATCCTCGGCCTGCCCGTCGATACCCGCCTGCGCGAGCCGGGCGCTTCGGCCGTGATCTACGGCGGCAGCGACGCCAAGGGTATCGCGTTCGAAGGCATCGCCGAAGCGCTCGCCGTAGCGCGCAGCGACCTGCGCCTGTTCGGCAAACCCGAGGCCTTCCGCAAACGCCGCATGGGCGTGGCGGTGGTCAACGGCGACGATGTGGCCGTCGCGCGGGCGCGCGCAAAACTCGCGGCGAGCCGGGTCAGGCCGGTGGCCGGGTAGCTGCCACCGGCGGCCAGGCGTGCCTGCTGGCGACGGCGATCAGTCGGCGGGCTCGTCGTCTTGCTGCTGCGCCGTCCGCTGCTGCTTGTCGCGCAGGCGCTGGTTCTTGTCGTCGCTGTTCAGGAAGAAATAACGGCCGGCCAGAACACAGCCCTTCATCCCCGGGTCGCACATCAGGTCGTTGATCTTGCTGCACTTGCCATCGAGTTCGTGCTGACAGCCCCAGGAGGCCATGCGCTTTCCTTGCCGATCGGGTGCGTGGATGATAGCACGCTCGCCAACCCAACCCGCGCTGTCGAGCGTCGGCAGCAGGTCAGATCGGTATCCGCGAAGCGCCGACCGGCAAGGTCGCAACCCGCCGCATCTCGGCTGTGCCCAGAATCCCGGGATCGGCAAGATAAGCCTTGACGAAATCGGTGGCGTCCGCCCCCCAGAACAGTTCGTCACCGACACGCAGTGTCGGCACACCGAAAACACCTGCGGCAATGGCCTGCTGCGTGCCGCCCCGCAGCGCATCCTTGACCGGCTGGTGTGACCAGGCCTGCGGATCGACGCCCAGCGCACCCGCCAGTTCGGCAAGCAGCGCGGGATCGGCAGGGTCGGCAGCGCTGGTCCACAAGGCCTCGAAAATCAGACGCACCGCCTGACCGGTACTGCCCGCAGCTATCGCCAGCCGCAGGTAGGGAAGCGAGTTGAACGGGTGCGCGGCCGGAAAGCGGAAGGGAATGCCGTGCGCACTGGCCCACCAGGTGCAGGAGCGATAGGTCCACGACCGTTTCGGCGCGATTTCCGCAGGACCTTTCTGCTCCCAGTGATTCAGCAAACCGGCGAACAACACCGGCCGGTAGCGAATTTCGAGGTCCTGCGGCAATTCCCGGAGTCGCATCAGCCCGAGATACGCGTAGGGAGAGATGAAATCGAAATACCAGTCCGCTTGCGACATCTCATTGACTCCCAGGAAATTGAAAGCACACCCATGCCGCTCGTGGAGCGATGCCGTCGCGCATTTGAGCAGAAGCCAAGCCACCCCGGCCACTTCGACCAGACTGTACTGTACGCCTTGAGCACGAAGCTTTTCAACCGCAATCAGCCGATCGGCCCAAGAGACCCTGACCGCGCCGGCGCTCTCCAGCCGCTCTGGCGGCCGGGAGCAGGACGGATTTCCGGCGGCACTCCGCAAAAGCACGAGGTGACGATCAGCGGGCTGCCGCAACACCGCCGGAATGAGCGACAATGATTAACCTGCATCAAGGTTCCAGGCCGGTGGTGTGTCGACAATGCCTGGTGATTGCATGCTTGCCGGATGCGTCAGTAGCCAGACCTGTACCCCGCCAGCCGGCGGTACGACTGGTCCGCATCCTCACCCGGAGAAGACGATTTGCGGCCTCCTGCATCTGGAGACAGACCCGGCGCTTTCGCCACAGACCATCGACAACCATGAAAATACTCTCGACCCTGATCGTATGCATCACCCTCCTCTTCGCGGGCTGTTCGCAACCCCCGACCTTCAAATCGACCGACATTTCGGGTTCCGACTGGGGCAAGGATTTCGCGCTCACCGACCCGCAAGGGCAGGCACGACGTCTGGCTGACTTCAAGGGCAAGGCAGTCGTCGTTTTTTTCGGCTACACCCAGTGCCCTGACGTCTGCCCGACCACGCTGCTGTCGATGCGTGAGGTGCTGAATCGTCTCGGTAACGACGCCGGCCGCGTACAAGTGATCTTCGTCACGCTCGATCCTGCGCGTGACACCCCGCAGGTGTTGCGCGAATACGTCACGGCCTTTCACCCGAGCTTCGTCGGCCTGCGCGGCGACGAAGCGACGACCGCGGCAGTGGCCAGGGATTTCAAGGTGTTCTACGCCAGACAGGCCGGCAGCACTGCCGGCACCTACAGCCTCGACCACTCCACAGGCAGCTATGCCTATGACCCCGAGGGCCGGCTGCGGCTTCTGATCCGGCATGGCGAAACCCCCGACAACGTCGCGTCCGATCTCAGGCAGCTGCTGGCCGGCAAGTGATTTTTCAGGACCACTCCCATGAAACCCCTTCTGCTTCTGCTGGCCCTGCTTTCCTGCACCGCTGCCGTCGCTGCCGGCGAACCGATCAATCTCGACATCGGCACGCCGCCGGTGGTGGTCGTCAAGCACAGCCTGGCACAGCGCTCCTCGCGACTGGTCCGCTTTTACGACGCCGGGATCATTGGTCTGGGCTACGACGGTATGGTCAAGATGCGCGACGACAGCCGGCTCAGCCTGCCGCAAAGGCAGATTGCGGAGAAGCTCATCGACAACGAGAACCCGGACCGCAATTCGCTGATCTACGCCCTCGCCGAAGCGCACGGCGGCAAGGCCTACGAACCGGCGGCGCGCGCGGCACAGGTCAAGCGCTGGAAGGAGCAGTTCCACTCCGGCTGGTGGATCGAAGATGCACAGGGCAAATGGAGCCTGAAACCCTGACGCAGCCTCCTGAAAGTGACGCGCTCGCCTGCGACATTTTGTCGCGGCGAGCAGCGCAGGTACACATTTATAATCGCTTTCCCCAAACGATCAAGGAGTATGGCTTGAAAACATCAGCAAACGTTCTGTCGCTGGCAATGCTGCTCGGCATGTCTCCACTGGCCGCAGTCGCCGCCGACCTCGATATCAAGGACCCCTGGGTCCGCGGCACGGTCAGCGGCCAGCAGGCCACCGGTGCATTCATGGAAATCACCAGCAAATCGGGAGCGGTGCTGATCGGTGCCGCCAGTCCGGCAGCCGGCGTCAGCGAGATTCACGAAATGAAGATGGATGGCGGGGTGATGAAGATGCGTGCCATCCCTCGCCTGGACCTGCCCGCCGGAAAGCCGGTAGTGCTCGGCCCCGGCGGCTACCATGTAATGCTGATGAGCCTGAAACAACCGCTGAAGAAAGGCGACACCGTGCCGCTGACGCTGCAGGTTGAAGGCAAGGACAAGCAGGTCGAGACCATCAAAGTGGAAGCGAAGGTCCGCGACCTCACCGCTTCGGCTGCGCCGGCAACCGAACCCAAGCACTGAGAGTCGGCCACACCCGTCCAATCAGCCGCCGCCGTCGCGCGGCGGAAGGTGTTTCGATGCGCCGCGCTGATCGCCCCGCAAGCGATGGCCAAGCTGCGGCCGCCGGTTGCCGGAGCAAGGCCACTTTGGCCACCCCCTTGGTCGTTGGCGCCGTAGAATGGCAGCGCATGCACCCACCGCGAAATTCCATCCTGCTCGCCGCCGCTCTGCTGGCCGCTCTGAGCGGCTGCGACAAGCCTCGACCAACCGCCTTCCAGGGCTACGTCGAGGGCGAATTTCTTTATCTGGCGGCGCCGCTGGCGGGCTATCTGAAATCCCTCGACAGCCCCCGCGGCACGCGTGTCAAGGAAGGTCAGGCGATCTTTGCGATCACCGGCGATCCCGATGCGCAAGCGCTGGCCGAAGCCGAAGCGCGCAGCGGCGCTGCCCGGGCCAGGCTGAACAACCTCCGCGAGCCGCACCGCCCGGCGGAGATTGCCGCCATCGAGGCACAACTGCGCGCGGCCGACGCGGCCCTGCAACTCACGCAAACGCAATTCCGCCAACAGGAAGCGCTGGAACGGCAGCATTTCGTCTCGCCGGCGAGGCTCGACGAAGCCAGGGCGGCGCGTGACCGCGACGCCGCGCAGCGGGAAGCGCTGCGGCAGCAGTTGGCCAGTCTGCGGATTTCGCTCGGCCGCGACGATGAGGTGCGCAGCGCTGCTGCCGACCTCGACGCGGCCGCAGCCGTCGCCGCGCAGAAGCGCTGGCTGCTCGAACGCAAGACGGTCGCTGCGCCAGATGACGGCGAGGTGGCCGACACGTATTACCTGCCAGGCGAATGGGTGCCGGCAGGAGCAGCGGTCGCCAGCCTGCTGCCGGACACGCGCCGCCGCCTGCGCTTCTTCGTCCCGGAGGGGCAGATTGCCGGACTAGAACCGGGGCAGCAGGTCGAGGCGCGCTGCGATGGCTGCCGCGAACCCATCCGCGCCAGCATCGACTTCATTGCTCCCGAAGCCGAATACACCCCACCGGTAATCTACAGCCGGGGCAGCCGGGAGAAGCTCGTCTTTCGCGTCGAGGCCGTGCCGGTGCCGGAACAGGCCCCCGGCCTGCGGCCGGGACTGCCGGTCGACGTCCGCCTGACCGAGCGCTGAGCGATGCCCCCCCTGGTGATCGACGTCGCCGGCCTCAACAAACACTTCGGCAACAAGCACGTGGTCAAGGACCTCACCCTGCAGGTCAACCAGGGCGAAATCTACGGCTTCCTCGGACCGAACGGCAGCGGCAAGACGACCTCGATCCGCATGCTTTGCGGTCTGCTGACACCGGACAGCGGCCGCGGCACCTGCCTCGGACTCGACGTGCTCAAGGAAAGCGCCGCCATCAAGCGCCAGGTCGGCTACATGACCCAGAAGTTCTCCCTGTGGGACGACCTGACGATCGGCGAAAACCTCGATTTCGTGGCGCGCATGTTCGGCATGGCCAGGCGCCGGCAGGTGGTTGAACAGGCCCTCGCCGAACTGGGTCTCGGCGGCCGGCGCCGGCAGCTGGCCGGTACGCTTTCCGGTGGCTGGAAACAGCGCCTCGCGCTCGCCGCCTGCCTGCTGCACCAGCCCCGCCTGCTGCTCCTCGACGAACCGACGGCCGGCGTCGACCCCCAGGCGCGCCGGGATTTCTGGGAAGAAATCCACCGGCTTTCGGTCGCCGGGATCACCGTCCTGGTGTCGACCCACTATATGGACGAAGCCGAACGCTGCAATCGCCTGGCGTACATTGCCTACGGCAATCTGCTCGCCGCCGGCACCGCCGGCGAGGTGGTCGCCAACTGCCGGCTGCACACCTGGGAAGTCAGCGGCCCCGGCGTCCACGCGCTCGCCGAGCGCCTGCGCCAGATGCCGGGTGCCGGCCAGGTGGCGAGCTTCGGCGCGACGCTGCACGTCAGCGGCCAGGACGGGGAACGCTTGCAGGCCAGCCTGCAGGAGCTGACCCAGCAGACGACGATACAGGTCACCGCGGTCGCGCCCTCGCTTGAAGACGCTTTCATCCACCTCATGCAGCACGCAGAGGACCCGTTCGCGGGCTGAGAAGAACATGCCTGGCTTCTCGTTCTCGCGCTGGATCGGCATCCTGCTCAAGGAGTTCATCCAGCTCAAGCGCGACCGACTGACCTTCGGAATGATTGTCGGCATCCCAATCATCCAGTTGCTGCTCTTCGGCTTTGCGATCAATTCCGACCCGAAACAGCTGCCCACCGCCGTGGTCATGGTCGACCCCGGGCCTTTCGCGCGGGCCTACGTCGCCGCCATGGCCAACAGCGACTATTTCAGGATTGTCGGCCAGGTGGACGAGCAGCAGGCCAACGACCTCCTCGAGCGTAGCGAGGTCCAGTTCGTCGTCACCTTCCCGGCCGGCTTCCACCGCGACCTGATGCGAGGCAAGAGCCCGACGCTGTTGGTCGAAGCCGACGCCACCGACCCGATGGCCACCGGTGGCGCCATCTCGGTACTCAAGAATCTCGGCCTCGAGGTCTTTGCACCTGACCTGCCGGGCCTGCGGCGTGCGCCCACGCCGCCGATCGAACTGCGCATCCACCGTCGCTACAACCCGGAAGGCCTCACCGCCTACAACGTCGTACCCGGTCTGCTGGGCGTGATCCTGACCATGACCATGGTCCTCATGACCGGCCTGGCGATGACCCGCGAGCGCGAGCGCGGCACTTTCGAGAACCTTCTCGCGACGCCGGCGACGCCCATCGAGGTGATGACCGGCAAGATCATGCCGTACATCGTCATCGGTCTGATCCAGGTGACGCTGGTCCTCCTGGCCGCGCGCTGGCTTTTCGACGTGCCGATGCACGGCAGCCTGCTGCTGCTCTACGCGGTCGTACTGCTGTTCATCTGCGCCAACCTGACGCTCGGCATCACCTTCAGCTCCATCGCCCAGAACCAGTTGCAGGCGATGCAGATGACCTTCTTCTTTTTCCTGCCATCGATGCTGCTCTCGGGCTTCATGTTTCCGTTTCGCGGCATGCCCGAATGGGCGCAACTGGTCGGCAATGTCCTGCCGCTGACGCATTTCCTGCTGCTGGTGCGGGGAATCCTGCTCAAGGGGAACGGCGCCGACATGATCTGGGACCAGGTCTGGCCGATCGTCGCCTTCACGGTGGTGGTCCTCGCCGTCGGGCTGAAGACCTTTCGCAGGACGCTCGACTAGCCTAGAACCGAAACTGGCCAACAGCATCCTGCAGCTCGTCAGCGGTGTTGCCCAGTTCCTTTGCCGCCCGCACGATATCGCCGACCTCGTCCCGGTTTCTGTCGATCATCGCCGCTATCCGCTCCACATCTCCGGCGATCTGGGTGCTTGATGAACCCTGTTCCTGCAGGGTGTCCGAAATCGCCGCGACCGACGCAACGACCAGGTCGGCGTCGCCACGAATCCGAAGCATCGCTTCGCGTGCGTTGCCCACCAGCGTCACGCCCTGTTCCACCTGCTGCTTGCCGTTGGCCATGCTGGCGACAGCCGCATTCGTGCCTTTCTGTATCTGCAGGATCATGCCACCGATATCCTGTGTCGAGTGGGCCGTACGTTCTGCCAGCTTCCGCACCTCGTCAGCGACGACCGCAAAACCGCGGCCCTGCTCGCCGGCCCGCGCCGCTTCAATCGCGGCATTCAATGCCAGCAGGTTCGTCTGATCGGCAATTTCGCGGATGGCGCTGACGACCGTCGAGATTTCCTGCGACTGTCGCCCCAGCGTCTCGATCTGATTCACCGAGGAGCCGACGGCCTCGGCGATTCGCCGCATCTCGTCGGCCGCACTTTCCACCACACCACTGCTGGCATGCGACTGGGCGCCGGCGTTATGCGCCAACTGGTTCGCTGCTTGTGCGTTGCTGGCCACGCGCTCGATGCTGTGGGTCATCTGCACGACGGCAGCGGCCATCGAACCGGCCGCCTCGCTCTGGACGCGCGCCCCCTCGGCAATCCGTGCGGAAATGCGGCTGAGATCGGCGGCAGCCTGGTTCACGGCAGTCGCGCTGCCGCTGGTCCGTTCGATCATCGCGCGCAACCTGGTACGCATGCGGTCCATCGCCCCGACCAGTCTGCCGACCTCATTCCTGGCGGCCGGAGCCTGATTCCCGGCGAGGTCTCCTTTGGCGATCTGTTCGGCCATCACCACCGCGCTATCGAGCGTACGCGTGACGCTGGCCACGACGGCCAGCGACAAACCCACACCGAGGAGAACTGCCGCGATCGCCAGCCCGACCGCCAGGCGCTCGGCAGCACGCGCGTCGGCGACGACAGCGGTCTTGGCCGCACCAGCAGCGACTTTCGTGGCCTCGATTTCCTTGAGCAGCAGTTCGCGCATCGCACGCCAGGTCGGTGTCTCGTCGGCATTGGTCAGCGCTCTCGCGGCGTCGAACTCGCCGGCGCTGACCATGCCCACCACTCGCTCGTGGATGCCGCGCTGCTTCTCCCTGAGTTCCGCCAACTGCCGCAGAACTTCTCGTCTCTGCTGGTGATCACCGACCAGGTTCTGCGCGCGCCCCATCGCTGCAGCGAACTCGGCCGCGGCCTTGTCCAGATTATCGTAAGCCCGGCGGTTGCTGGCATCGAGCTGAATGTTGCGCAACGCCTGCCCCATTTGCAAACCCTGCGCGTACATTTCCGTATCGGCCAGCAACGCCGCCTGATCGCGGTCGACAAAGTCCACGAAACGCTTGCTCGTTCGATCCATCCCGAAAA
Source organism: Candidatus Accumulibacter propinquus (assembly GCF_056856495.1). NCBI lineage: Bacteria > Pseudomonadati > Pseudomonadota > Betaproteobacteria > Candidatus Accumulibacter > Candidatus Accumulibacter propinquus. The sequence goes on along the minus strand of NZ_JBSEHC010000003.1, from coordinate 2,219,066 downwards.
TGGCGGTACCGGCAGCGACTATCAACAGAACGAAGCTGAAACCCAGCACCAGCAGAAACTGTTGACCGATTCTCAAACCAGCCAGCATGACACCCCTCCCAGAGTAAGCAATGCGCCAGGCAGTGATTATAGGCGTCCGCCGGGGTCGGCGACCGAAGTACGCAACCTACTGACCTTCCATGCCGGCAGGACTGACGCAATGGGATGGCGTGACGGCAAGCGATATTGATTGTCCTGCCCAGGCATGACGCGTAGACTCCGCGCCGATGCGCAAAACCTCCCTGTCGATAGCTCTCCTGCTGGCCGGCTGCCAAGTCAGCCAGACCCCCCTGCCACCCGCACGTCACCCGAGTTCACCGGCTCCCGTCCGGTCAACGCAATCCACGACGCCCGTCGATCGGGTACACGGTCCAAAGGCCGTCGGGCACCGCGACTTCGCCAACGCCAAGAAGATCCTGCCGACGATCTTTGCCGGCATGGAGAACGACTTTTACTGCGGTTGCCGCTATGTCGGACATGTTGTCCAACTCGCAAGCTGCGGTTACGAGCCGCGCCGCAATCCGACACGGGCGGCGCGAATCGAGTGGGAGCACGTGGTTCCGGCCTGGGTGCTGGGACATCAGCGCCAGTGCTGGCAACAGGGCGGGCGCAAGCACTGCACCGATACCGACCCGGCATTCCAGGTCGCGGAGGGCGATCTCAACAACCTGGTACCCGCCGTTGGCGAGGTGAACGGCGACCGCAGCAATTTTGCCTACAGCGCATGGACCCGGCAACCGACGTCAATGTACGGGGCCTGTCAGACCATCGTCGATTTCAAGCTGCAGCGCGTGCAACCACGCGAAGAGGTGCGTGGCAGGGCGGCGCGGATCACGCTCTACATGCACCAGACCTACGGTCTGCACATGAGCCGGCAGGACAGGCAACTGATGTGCGCCTGGTCGCGAACCCACCTGGTCGACGCCTGGGAGCGCCAGCGCGACGAGCGGATTGTCCGCTGGCAAGGCACTGGCAATCCGCTGGTCTCCGATCCGGCACGCCTGAAGGCGACCTGCGGATGACGCGCCATGCCTGACGGCCAGGCTCGCCGACGCGGCAGACCCGAGCCTGGAGTCGGCGGCCGTTGCAACCGTCGCCAAGCGGGATGAAGTCCTTGCAGTGCCTGGCTCGAATACAATCCCCCCAAGGCAATGGGCCGTCGATGGCGTGTGGAGGAAAGATGCAAAGCGTGGGAGCGACAGTGATCGGGGCCGGTGTGATCGGCCTGGCCTGCGCACGTGTGCTGGCGCGGCAAGGTATCGAAACGGTGGTTCTCGAACGGCACGGCGTTTGCGCCAGCGAAACCAGTGCCCGCAACAGTGAGGTGATCCACGCCGGGTTCCATTATCCGACGGGATCGCTCAAGGCCCGCTGCTGTGTCGTCGGCCGACGGCAGCTCTATGAGTTCTGCAATACGCATGGCGTCAGCCACCGGCGCTGCGGCAAACTGGTCGTCGCCACCTCGGCCCACCAGGAAGAGCAACTTCTGCTGCTGCAGCGGCAGGGGCACGACAACGGCGTCGACGATCTGCGCCTGCTGAGCGCATCCGCGGCGTGCGCCCTCGAACCGGAGCTGGCGTGTACCGCCGCCCTGCTCTCTCCCTCGACCGGCATCATCGACAGCCACGCGCTGACGCTCGCGCTCCTCGGCGACGCCGAGCGCGCCGGCGCCGTGCTGGCACTGCGCAACCCGTTTCGCCGCGGCTCGATAGAAGACAAGGGCATCGTCCTCGAAAGCGGCGGCACGCAAAGTCTGCGCTTCAGGAGCTCGATCGTGATCAACGCTGCCGGCCTCTGGGCACCGGAGGTCGCGGCCGCGCTAGCCGGCTTCCCACCGGAGCTGATACCGGCAAACTTCCACGCCAAGGGCAACTACTTCGCGCTCGCCAGACGCGCACCGTTCTCGCGACTGGTCTATCCCTTGCCGGAAGCCGCCGGTCTCGGGGTTCATCTGACGCTCGATCTCGGCGGGCAGGCACGCTTCGGTCCCGACGTCGAGTGGCTGCCAGACCCAACGCCAGGCCAACCCATCGGTGAATTCGATTACCGCGTCGACCCGGCACGCGCCAGCACCTTCGTCACCGCGATTCGCCGCTACTGGCCAGCGCTGCCGGACGATGCGCTGCTGCCCGCGTACGCCGGGGTGCGGCCAAAGATCAGCGGCCGCTCGGCGCCCGCCGGGGACTTTGTCGTCCAGGGCCCTGCCGAGCACGGCATCCCGGGCTTGATCAACCTCTTCGGAATCGAATCCCCCGGACTGACCTCGTGCCTGGCCATCGCCGAACATGTGCTCGCGGAACTGCAAGGTGGCTGAACGCCTGCGCGCGGTCCTCGACACCAACATCGTGATCGACATGCTGCACTTCGTCGACCCACCGGCGCATGCGCTGCTCGGGGCCATCGAAGGCGGTGTCCTGCGCTGCTTTACCGATCAACACTGCCTGTCCGAACTCGAAAGGGTGAGCGCCTACCCGCAGTTCGGACTCGCCAGGCCGGCACAGCAGGCGCTGCTGGCACGCTACCGCAACCTGTCGACGCTCTGCGACGCCGACGGGGAAGAGAATTACTCCCTGCCCCGCTGCCGCGACGCCGACGACCAGAAGTTCCTGATCCTCGCGGCACGCTGCCGTGCCGACCTGCTGGTGACCCGCGATCGCCAGTTGCTGAGGCTCGCCCGTCAGCGCAACCCGGCTCCGCCGTACGCCATCCTCGACGCCGAGGCAGCCGGTGCGCTGCTCACCAGCCGCTAAGCGGCGCGCGCCTGCCTTAGGCGATCAAGGTGCGGCCACCCGGACGAATTCAAACAGCGCCGCCGCGACGAAAAACCCAGACCTGATCGTCGGAGGCCGCTGCGGCATGCGCATAGCCGTCCGTCGCGAAGTCCTTCAGACCTTCGGCATCCTGCAAACGATTGACGATCGCGAAACGCGCCATCAGTCCGCGCGCGCGTTTGGCGTAGAAACTCACCACCCGGAACCGGCCGCCGCTCCAGTCCTCGAATACCGGTTGAATCACCGGGACAGCGAGTTGTTTCGGCTTGACCGACTTGAAGTACTCCTCGGACGCGAGATTGATCAGCACTCGGGCGCCTGTTTCGCGGAGTGCGGCGTTGACCGCCTCGGTAATACGATCGCCCCAGAAGGCATAGAGATCCCGACCACGTGCGTTGCTCAAGCGCGTCCCCATTTCCAGCCGGTACGGCTGCATCAGGTCGAGTGGACGCAGCAGCCCGTACAGGCCAGACAGGATCCGCAGGTGACGTTGCGCAAATTGCAGATCCGCCGGTGACAAGGTAGGCGCGTCGAGACCGTCGTAGACGTCGCCATTGAACGCCAGCACCGCCTGTTTGGCTTTGCCAGAGGTGAACGGCTGCGCCCAGTCGGCATAACGCGCGAAGTTCAGCGCCGCCAGTTGATCGCTGATCTTCATCAGGCTGGCAAGCTGCGGCGGCGACAACTGGCGCAGGTCTTCGATCAGCAGTTGTGCCTGGTCGAGAAACAGCGGCTGGCTGTGTTCGCACAGCGTCGGCGGCGTCCGATAATCGAGCGACTTGGCAGGGGAAAGGACAATGATCATCTGCGGCTTCCAGTCTGTAAGGATGGCGGGCACGATAGTTTGCTAAGATGCCTTGATTTTAAACGACGCCACCAGCCTGGCACGACTTCTGGCGTGGCTTCGTCGTCGTCCGATGTCGTTGCCGGACTGCCTTTCACCCTGCCAAACCCCGACCGCAATGGAACAACTGCTCTGCCGCTTTCTTGTCCCGGACACCGATCCGACACCTTTGCTGGTGCTGCTGGTCGGCGAAATCCGGCCCGCGGTTGCCGGCGATTTCGAGTCCGCCAGGCGAAACCTGCAGGCCCTCTGCTACATTCTCGGCACCCGCCCGGAATTGCGCGCCGCCTTGCGCGCCGCTCTCGGCAATCTGTTGCGCACCCACCGTCACTCCGAGTTGTATACCGCGACCGGCATCCTGCCGAATACCGGGTTCGTCTCTGAAGGCCTTCGCCGTATCGGCCACAAGCTCCTCCCTGACGTCCTTGAACCGGGCTTGCTGCGTACCGTCCTGCGTGCCATGTTCGACCGCGCCAGCGACCGGCACTGGGTGGTCGGCGTCGGCAACGAGGCCTGGCTGCAACTGATCGCGGCCCTGCGTTTCGACGAGGATCCCCGCAGCGACACATTGCCGCAGCCGCTGGTGGAAATGCTGAGCGCACTGCGCGTGCTGTCCTACTGGATCGCAGCGCTTGGTACGGAGCCGGAACTCCTGCGCCTGGAACCGTCACTCGAGGCCTACGAGTCGCCGTTCGTCGCACAAAACCGGGAGCTGACAGCCTATATCGAAACTTATGCCGAGCACTGGGGCAAACCACTCGCCGCCGACCGCGACGACCGGCAGTTGCGCGTTCTGTTCAGTCAGTGCCGGGACGTGATCGAGCGCGTACGCAGGAATGCCGCCCGCAACGGCACCAGCATCCGCCTGACCTATCATCTGCAACGCCTGCGGCAACTGCTGCAGCGCAGCGAGCAACTGCTCGACATTCTGGTCGATCTGCAGCCCAGGTCGAGCGACAGCGTGGCTTACCCACCGATGGTCAGCCTATTCACCCAGTTGGTGCGCGACGAGTGCCTGCGCAACAATCTCTACCGACACTGGCGCCAGAATACCGAACTGATTGCCTTGCGGGTGACCGACAACGCCAGCCACCATGGCGAGCACTACATCACCGAGACACGCCAGGAATACTGGTCGATGGCGCGTTCGGCGATGATCGGTGGCTTCGTCATCGCCTTCATGGCTTGTCTGAAGATCGTCCTGGCCGGTGCGCAGATGCCGCCGCTGACCGGCGCGATCGCCTTCTGCCTCAACTACGGGCTCGGCTTTTGCCTGATTCACATCCTGCACGGCACCGTCGCCACCAAGCAGCCGGCAATGACCGCCAACGCCATTGCCGCGAGCATCAGCGAAGCCGGTGGCAAACTGCGCGACATCGAAGCGCTCACCGTGCTGATCACGCGTACCTGCCGTACCCAGGTCATTGCCATTCTCGGCAACGTCTGCATCGCCATCCCGCTCTCGGCGCTGATTGCCTTCGCCGTATTCAGCAGCAGCGGCCAGCACTTCACCAGCCCCGAGAAGTCGCTGCATCTGCTCGAAGAGCAAAGTCTGGTCGATAGCGGAGCGGTCTTCTACGCGGCTATTGCCGGAGTCTGTCTTTTCATTTCCGGTCTGATCAGCGGCTACTACGACAATTACGCCGCCTACAACCGAATTCCCGAACGCATCCTGCAACTCGCATGGCCTCGGCGCCTGTTCGGCGAGAAGCGCATGCAACGCATCGCGGCGTACATCGGCGACAACCTCGGGGCTCTCGCCGGCAACCTGCTGTTCGGGTTCCTGCTTGGCGGCACGACGCTGTTCGGCGTGCTGCTGGGGCTGCCGATCGACATCCGGCATGTCGCCTTCTCATCGGCTTTCGTCGGCATCGCGATGGCCGGTCTCGATTTTGCGCCCGACCTGCGCCTGCTGGTATGGGCGGTACTGGGCGTAGCCGGCATCGGTTTCCTGAACCTGGCGGTCAGTTTTGCACTGGCCCTCAATGTGGCGCTGCGCTCCCGTCAGGTTTCCGACTCGCAATGGCGAACCCTGGTCCGTACGGTGCTGAGAAACCTGCGTCGCCAGCCCCGCGATTTCTTCCTGCCGCCCAAAGAAGCCAACGCCTGCCTGGTCCTGCAAACCCCGGCAAACACGGGCGACCAATCAATACACCCTGATCGCTGAGATGGGTATTCGCCTTGACCGACAGGCCCGATTTTCCTATCCTGCTGTCTGATTCCAGAGTCTGCTGAGCAATACCAGCGCTTGCGCCCCCTCCGCACCATCGACATCACCCCCAGGAAAACATCATGACCGAGCCCAAGAGCACGACCAAGAAAACCCCCGCCACTGCCAAGAAGGCGGCGACGACCGAGACGACGACAGCCACTGCGCCAGTCAAAACCCCCGCGACCAGGAAAGCACCCGCGGCGGAGAAGAAAAGCCCGGTCAAAAAAGCGGTGGCAACGCCGGCCACCGACAGTGCCCCAATTGCACCGCCCGAACCGCAAACACCCGCCACCAGCGAGGCTGCGGCCAAGCCAAGCGCCGAGGAACGTTATCTGATGGTCCAGTCTGCCGCGTATTTCATTGCCGAGAAGGACGGTTTCCAGGGCTGTGACACCGAGTACTGGGCACGCGCAGAACAGGAAGTTGCCCGGCAACTCGGCGAGGTGGAAGCATGAACAGGCGAGACTCTGCACCGGCCATGCGTGCGCCACCTGCCGGGGTCAAGCCATGCGCAAACGATTGATTGACGGCGACCAGCAGGCGGCAACACCAGCAACGGGTGAATGGCTGAACCTCGACGACCTGGCGGAAGTGGCCATCAGCTCCGAGGATGCCGCTCATCCCATCGAGTCGGCACTATTGCCTGGCAATGGCGGCGGTTGGCGTGCCGCAGTACCCGGCCAGCAAACCATCCGGCTGCGCTTCGATCAACCACAGAAGCTGCGCCGAATTCGCCTCACCTTTGTCGAAACCGCGGTCTCGCGCACCCAGGAGTATGTGTTGCGGTGGTCAGCCGATGGTGGGCATTCGTATCGGGAGATCGTGCGCCAGCAGTGGAATTTCAACCCGCAGGGCGCAACCTCGGAGACGGAAGAGCACCGGGTCGAACTCTCCGGGGTGAACGCACTGGAGTTGATGATTACTCCGGACATCGGCAACGGCCAGGCGCTTGCCTCTCTGGCCCGAATGCAAATCGCCTGACGGTTGGCGCGAGGCAGACCCGGCGGAGCTAGCTGGCGTAGCTCAGCAAGACGACGTCGGCAGCCTGCTCCCGCAGCGGAACCAGGGCCTGGTATGCGGCGGACGCGTACCAGCCGGAGACCGCATCCAGGTCGGGAAAAGCGATCACGACGACGTCTGGATAGGGATGATGCTCGCCGGCCAGTAGCGCGGCTCGCTGCCCGCGAAAAACCAGATCAGCGCCCCATGGCGCCAGGGTCTGCGGAACTTGGTTGCGGTACTCGGCCCACTTTTCGGCGTCTTTCACCGCAATGTGTCCGATGACATAGGCTTTGGTCACGATGTATTGCCTCGAGCAAGAAAGAAGTTGCGCCATTGCCTACGCAGAGCGTGCACCAAGGCCCTGTTGGCATTGGCGTTCCTCGAACAGGTTTGAGCAGGTCCAAGCATTTTATCGGCCCACGCGCCCGCATGCCGCGGCGGGTCCGTTTCCTTGAGGGCTCTCCGACAACCCTGCCAGCACGCCACACAGCCGATCGGTGAACAGGGTCAGTTGTTCCATCAATGCAGCGCAACAGACAGCGATCTGTTCGGTCCCAGCCGCCTCTGCCAGCACAGAGTGCAACAGCGCCGCCGCTTCCGACACACCTGCGGCACCGATGTTTCCGGCGGAACCTTTCAAGGCGTGCGCCCGTGCCTTGATCGACGCCAGGTCCCCAGCCGCCAGATCCTCGCTGAAATGCCTCGGATCCTGGGCGTGCGTGTCGATGAACAGGTTCAGCAGCCGTAGATATTTTGTCGCATTGCCACGCATCAGGGCCAGCCCGTGCTCGATGTCCAGTCCTGGAATACACGCCAGTTGCCGCCGCCATCGATCCGGTTCCGGAAGTGGCGCCGGCACGCTCGTCGGGGCCACTGACGACACCATCGGCAGCCACTTGAGCAGTGCGGCATAGAGGGTCTTCGGATCGACCGGCTTGGCGACAAAGTCGTTCAAGCCAGCTTCCAGGCAGGCCCGCCGATCCTCGTCGAAGACGTTGGCGGTCATCGCCAGGATTGGCGTGGCCGCCTGGCCAGGCAGTGAGTGAATGGCACGCGCCGCCTGCAGTCCGTCCATGCGCGGCATCTGCACATCCATCAGGATCAACTGGTAGGCGATGGCGCGCGCCTTATCGAGCGCTTCCTGACCATCGACGGCCACATCGACGGCGAGTCCCGCCCCGTGCAGCAGTTCCAGGGCAACTTCGCGGTTGATGGGATTGTCTTCGGCCAGCAGCAGTCGTGCACCACCATGGTGCTTGCGCAACTCGGCTTCGGCATCGCCCTCTCCACCAGCAGCAGTGACCGGCATGATCCCGTGGCCGTGCCCAAGGCAGGCCGTGAACCAGAAAGTGCTGCCCTTCCCCGGTTGGCTCTCGACGCCCGCGTCGCCGCCCATGAGTTTCGCCAACCGCCGGGTGATCGCCAGCCCGAGGCCGGTGCCGCCGTACCTGCGGGTGGTCGAGGCGTCTGCCTGCTCGAACGCCTGGAACAGACTGGGCAGTTGATCCGCTTTGATGCCGATGCCGGAATCTTGAACTTCGAAGCGCACCAGTACCCGTTCAGGGCCATCGTCAACCAGGATGGCACGCAGGGTGATGGAACCTTGCTCGGTGAACTTGATGGCATTGCCGATGTAATTGAGCAACGCCTGACGCAACCGCGTAGGATCGCCACGCAGCCACAGGGGCACGCCATCGTGATCGACCTCGATGACCAGGCCCTTGGCGCGCGCCTGGTCGGAGATCAGCGAGCGAACGTTATCCAGGACGGCATTCAGCGAAAAGTTCGTTTGCTCCAGTTCCAGTTTACCGGCCTCGATCTTGGAGATGTCGAGGATGTCGTTGATCAGGGACAGGAGATGAGCCGCCGCCGCGTCGATCTTGCCCAGCCGGTCGGCCTGTACAGGTGTTGGTTCAGCTCGGCGCAGCAGATGCGTGAGGCCGACGATGGCATTGATCGGAGTGCGGATTTCGTGACTCATATTCGCCAGGAAGCTGCTCTTGGCCAGATTGGCAGCTTCGGCGGCCTCCTTGGCCTGCGCCAGTTCCAGCGTCCGCTCCTGGACCAGGTTCTCCAGATGATGGCGATACTGGTCCAGTTCGTCAGCGGACCTTTTCTGTTCGGTGATATCCACGCAGAAGCCGATATAGCCGAGGAATTCACCTTGACTGTTGTAGCGGGGGGTGCCGTCGTCCCTTATCCATCGATAGCTGCCGTCGGCATGGCGCAGGCGATATTGCATGCTGAAGGGTTCGCGTCGATCAAAGGCTGTGGCGTAGATTTGCACGCAACTGGAAAAATCGTCCGGGTGCACACCCTCCGTCCATCCATTGCCAAGTTCCTGTTCCAGAGCACGCCCGGTAAACTTCAACCAGGGTTCGTTGAAGTAGCTGCAGAGCTTGTCCGGGCCAGAGGTCCAGATCAGTGTCGACCCACCATTCGCGAGATTCCGGAAGTGCTGCCCCTCGTCGCGCAACAGCATCTCGGCGCGTTTACGCTCGGTGATGTCGGAGAAGGAACATGCAAACCGGTTGGGAGCTGGCCGGAAGGCGGTTACCTCGAAGTATCGCTGCAGTTCGGCGGCGTAGTTCTCAAAAAACACCGGCTCGCCAGTGAGGGCCACCTTGCCATAGATCTCGATCCAGTATCTCTCGGTACCCGGCATGACCTCCAGAACGGTCCGACCCACGAGGTCTTCCGCCTTGAGGCCGGTCATGCGGGTGAAGGCCGGATTGATGGCCAGAAAGCGGTAGTCGGCAGGCTTGCCCTCGTCGTCGCATAGAATTTCGTGCAGCGCAAAACCACTCAACATTTCTCGGAACAACGTCCGGTAGCCGGCCTCGCTCTCCCGCAAAGCCGCTTCTCGCTGCCCCAAAGTATCAAGCAGATGATTGAAACCCTCGACCAGTCCACCAACTTCGTCCTGTCGGTTGATGGGCAAGGGCTGCAGGGGCTGCTTTGCCTCCGACATGGCGGACAATGATCTCGCAGCAGCAAGCATTGGCGAAAACTGTCGACTCAATATCCACCAGGTCAGGCTGCCCGCCAGCAGCGTCAGGATGGCCGTGGCCAGCAGCACACGCTGCTGCATGTCATCGATCGGGGCAAATGCCTCGGCGGTGGGCAGGTTGACCGACACGATCCAGCCCGCCGCAGGAACGCCCTTGTCGGAGGTCAACACTTCCACGCCCAGTGGATTGACAATAACCGCGGAACCCTCGTAGCCGTCGATGAAACGGTCAATAATTGGGTTGATGCCGGGCGCTGGAAGCGTTTCCATCACGCGGTGCTTGTCGGTAGCGGTGACAATCAGCCGGAATTGCTGAGCTACCAGCAGATAGCCGCCGGTTTTGCCGTAACTGCTTGCCGCGATTTGATCAAGGAAACTCGGAAGGCTCAGGTTGGTCACTCCTGAGAGCGCACCGATCACTTGACCTCGACCATTGCGAATCGGTACCGCCATGACCAGAACCGGGGCCCGCAGTGTCTTGCCGGTGATTGGACGACCGATCGTCGATCTGCCCTCCATGAGTGCGCCAACCAGATAATCCCTGTCGCTGAAATTGACGCCGATCCGCTCCGGCAACAGTGGAGCAACGGCAATGGCCACGCCGTCAACTCGGTAAGCCATGACCCCGTCGTTGAACAGGCTGTGCAGCACATAGCGCTGCTCAAGGAATTTCTGCAGCGCTGCAGGTTCCCCGATCAACGCGGGCTCTATGGCGTTGGCAATCAACTCAAGCGCACTGATGCGGTTCTTCAGCTCGCCATCAATGTTTGCCGCCACAAACGCCGCCGTCGAGAATTGCTGCTCCCCGAGCAGTCGTTCCATGTCCTTGCGTAGTATCTGGCTGGCGTAAAACGACAGCGACCACAGGCCTGCCACGAAGATGAGCTGCGTGGCTAGAGTGATTCTGGTTTTCAGGGAATGCCTTGAACGGACGGTCTGAAACATGCCTTTCTTTGCCGGCGGAAGCGCCGGAACTTAACATCATGCAGAAAGTATCGCCCGCCTGGCCGCAAGACGCCCCGATCAACTAGCCGTCAACCCGCCCATACTCCAGGCAGAGCCGACGGGCGAGATGCGAGCAATGCTTGCTCAGCGCTTGCCGAGTACCGCCTTCCAGTCGCGGAACACATCGATGTCGAAGCCATCAGGATAGAACAGGTAGCCGGGCTTGTGCCCCTTGGTGTCGGTGACGCCGTACTGCCAAATGATTTCCTTGCTCTTGCGGTCGATCACCATCACCCGATCACGCAGATCGTCGACGACGAAGATGTCGCCGGTGTCAGGCAGTTCGCGGGCAATTGACGAGTGATCGAGCATCCCCTCGCCGTTCCTGACAAAGTATTCCCAACTGATTTTGCGCGTCGCCGGGTCGAAAATCACGACCCGCCCGGGTTTCCAGAAATCGGCGACGATCACCTGCTTGCCATCCACGGTCATGAAGGCATCCGACGGATAGCGGATGTTGGGCGCCTGCACGCTCCACAGCACCTGACCCTGGCGGGTAATCCGCGAGATCCAGGAACCGGAGATTTCGGTGACCAGAATGTCTCCATTGTCGAGCGGCGTGGCACCATTGGGGTGGCCGAGTTCTTGCGGTGGGTTGTGGCGGCACTTGCCGGGTGTTCCCCATTGGGTGGCAATGCTATTATCCTTGGGGTCGATGATCAGAATGCGGCAATTGCGAATATCGGCGGTAATGAACTTGCCGTCGGCCAGCAGATGCGCGTCATCCGGGTAGTTCAGCAAACCGCCGTCCTTGCCGCGCACATCAGGCGTGCCGTAGGTCCAGGTGAGCGCCTTCCTTTCGTAGTCGACGATATGCACATCGTAGTTGTCTTCCTCGCTGACCGCCAACAACTTGCCATCCGCGGAGAAGTTTACGTCCTCGTTGCCTCGATAGACTTTCAGGCTGGGTGAGGCGAACTCCCAGACTATGCTTTTGTCCGGCGCGATCTCGATCAAGCGGTTGTTGCGCCGGTCGGCAATGACCACCGGATACGGCAGGGGCTTGCCCCAGGACGGCACGGGATTCCTGCGGTTACCGCTGACCGGCGGGATCGGTGGCAGCGTGACGCCGCTGGAGACGATGCCTGCTCCGGTCATTTCTGCGGTGACCTTGACCTCGATACCGGGCACGCTCGGCCTGGCCGAGCCAACCGCTTCCTGGGCGCGAGCTGGAGCGATGGTCAGCAGCAGTATGGCCGCCAGGGCTGCCGGCAATGCTTGGGCGTAGGGACGCATGAAACCCTCCTAATGAAATGGGGTAGCGAAAGAGGAGATTGTTTCGCATGCCGAGGGGCTCGGTTTTGATCCATCTCAAGTCTGGGCTGCAAGCTGTCGCAGTCAGCACCCGAACCGACAGCTAGCGGGATTCGCTGACGATGCGCCCATGCAGAGGTTGCGCGGGCCGCATGTTGTCGACAAAGTGCGCGCGCCAATGGGCAAGTTGCCCTGCAGACACCTGCAACGGCTGCTTCATCACTACCCAGGTCACCCCCTCGGTGCATGGCGATGCTGTCAGTGATCCCTGATAACGGTAATACGCATGGCCGGGAGGCAGCAGGCGACTGACGTCGAACGTGCCATCGACGACCTGGTCACCGTCCCCCGACGCCGGAATTCTGGTCCACAGGTCCGCCAGCGAGGGATTCTCGGCTCCCTGGCGAAAGAGCACCACCACCGCCAGCAATTGCCCGCGGCCGCTCCTGTGCAGCAAGTGAGCGGAGAGCGGAAATTCCTCTCCGGCCACACGCTCGCCGCCTGGGGTATGGAAATGAAGCTGCTGGAGACGGTAAGCGGCCTTACCGATCAACAGGCGGCTGTCATTCGCGAAGCGCACGCGCAAGGTGTGACCGTCGTTGGCGATCCGCAGCGGCGCGGGGCGGTAATCAAACTCGAGCGCCGGCGCGGCTGTTTTGACCGGAGCGACGATATCGATCGGCGACTGCCGGTGCCCATCCCGGCACAACAGACTTTCCGAGCTTGCGGCGACCGGCTGCAGGAGCAACGCCACGACTAGCGCGGCGATGCGTGTCTGCACGGCCCGGCTCATGCCTGCCTGGCAAACCGGCTGCGCACCGGCGACCAGCCCTGGCAAGGCCTGGCCGCGGCCGGGTGCACCGATGATTCACCGCCGGGCACCAGCGACTGCCGGCTATGGCAGATTCTGCGCAGTGCGGTCACGTCGAAGGGGCTGCTTCGCCTTGGGGACCCTGTGGCCCAGGCGGCCCTGCGGGGCCCTTCGGACCGGCGGGCCCTTGCGCCCCCTTCGCACCGGTTGCACCCTGCGGCCCGACGGATCCGTCCGCACCCTGTGGTCCACTCGGGCCCGCCGGCCCGGCCGGCCCGGGAGCACCGGGAGCACCCTGGGGACCTGCCAGGCCACGATCTCCCTTGGCACCTGCCGGTCCCTGGTCGCCCTTGACCCCTGCAGGCCCCGCTGGCCCGACCGGGCCGGGCTCGCCCGGCACTCCCGGATCACCCGGCGACCCCGCCGGGCCTTCCTTCAGACTGAGTTGCGCCAGTTGCTGCTCCAAAGCGTCGACGCGATTCTGCAGGACCTGCAGGGGATCGACGGCTGCTGCCTGTGGCTGCTTTTCGTCCGCCCTGGCGGACTTCTTTTTATCCTTTGCTTTCGACAATGTAGGTCTCCTCTGAAAATCGGCATGCGCGGAGCGACGCGGCATCAAGACTCCGACCACTAGTAATACCCGTAAAGGGTGGTCCGGTCAATAGAGTTGCCACTGTCGACCGATTTCATGCCGATTGCCATGCCAACTACCCCAAGCCTTAAAGTTTGTAAGCGGTATTCTCTTCCACGATTTGCAAAAAATCATGACATAAAACTAATCCGGTCAGCCTGCGCCGCCTTACCAGCTGACGGCTCTTCGGCCAAGGATTTGGTAGAATCGCGCGTTTCCTTCAAACCTCATCATCCTCTGGGAGCTTGCCGTGCATATCGTCTGCCTCGATCTTGAAGGCGTACTCGTCCCCGAAATCTGGATCGAGTTCGCCACGCGCACCGGCATTCCTGAGCTTCGCCGCACCACGCGCGACGAGCCGGACTACGACAGGCTGATGAAGTATCGCCTGGCGATCCTGGCGGAGCACAAGCTCGGACTTCCGGACATTCAGCGGGTCATCGCGGCGATGGGGCCGCTCGACGGAGCCCGCGCCTTCGTCGACGGGCTCCGCGAGGATTACCAGTTGATCATCCTGTCGGACACTTTCTACGAGTTTGCGCATCCACTGATGCGCCAGCTCGGTTGGCCAACGCTCTTCTGCCACAGCCTCGAGGCCGACACCAACGGGATGCTGGTGAACTACCACCTGCGCATGCCCGATCAGAAGCGGGAAGCAGTGCGACGCTTCAAGGAACTCCGCTTCACGGTGGTTGCTGCCGGTGATTCGTACAACGACACGGCAATGCTCGGCGAAGCGCACGCCGGCATCCTCTTCCACCCGCCCGAGAAGGTCATCGAGGAATTCCCGCAGTTTCCGGTAACGCTTTCCTACGCCGAGCTGCGTGCCGAAATCGACCGGGCTTTCGGCGCGCATGCCCGGGCGAAAGGCTGATCGACCGATGCATGCGCAGCGTTTCTACACCTTGTCTGGCTCATGCCCCGACCAGATCGGCATCATTGCGCGCGTTTCCGGCTTCATTGCCCAACATCGCGGCTGGATCCTCGAGTCGAGCTATCACGCCGACAGCGGCAATGGCGAGAATGACAGCCGCTATTTCATGCGCATGGAAGTCAAGGCCGATTCGCTGCCCTTTCATCTGGCCGAGTTCCGCGAGCGTTTCCGACCACTGGCCGACGAATTGGCCATGGACTGGAAAATCAGCGATTCGGCGGTGAAGCGACGCGTCGCGATCATGGTCAGCAAGCAGGAGCACTGTCTCTACGACCTGTTGTCGCGCTGGCAATCGAAGGAACTCGACATCGAGATTCCCTGCGTGATCTCGAACCACGACGCCTTCCGGGCGCTGGTCGAATGGCACGGGATCCCCTTCCACTACGTGCCGATGAACCCGAACAACAAACAGTCCGCGCATGCCGAGATCAGCCGCATCTACGACGAAGTCAAGGGCGACACCATGGTCCTCGCCCGCTACATGCAGATTCTGCCGCCGGATTTCTGTGACCGCTACCCTGGACAGATGATCAACATCCACCATTCCTTTCTGCCCAGCTTCGTCGGCGCGCGGCCTTACCACCAGGCCTATCAGCGCGGCGTCAAGCTGATCGGTGCAACCTGCCACTACGTCACCAGGGAACTGGACCAGGGGCCGATCATCGAGCAGGACGTGATTCGCATCGACCATTCGGATTCAATCGAAGACATGGTTCGCTACGGCAAGGACATCGAGAAGGCCGTACTCGCGCGCGGACTGCGCTATCACCTCGAGGACCGCGTGCTGGTGCACGCCAACAAGACGGTAATCTTTCGCTGAATTACCGCATACGGATGGCGATGCCACGAGACTGTGCCGACAGTAGCCGGCTCGCCGTTACCAGCAACGTCGGCAGTTCCGCCGGCAACGGGAAATACGGGGGATACCGAAGTGCCGGCACCCTGTTCAGTTCAAGCGGATGCGCATCCGTCTCGCCCCCGATGTCATTGACTTATTTTGCCGGACCATCGACTGGAGTTTCATCTGCATGATCACCCTCAGGAGCGTCAGCCTGCGCCGCGGCGCCAGGGCCCTGCTCGACAATGCTTCGGTCACCATCAACCCCGGCGAACGCGTCGGGCTGGTAGGTCGCAACGGCGCCGGCAAAACGACCTTGTTCGCCTTGCTCGATGGCAGCCTGCACGAAGACGCCGGTGAGTTCTCGCGCCCAGCACAATGGCGCCTGGCGCAAGTCGTGCAGGAGATGCCGTCGAGCGCTTGCAGCGCGACCGACTTCGTGATCGAAGGCGACACGGCCCTGCTCGCTGCCCAGCAGGAAGTGCAGCTGGCTGAAAGCAACGGCGATGGCGAACACCTGGCGCACGCCTATATGGCCTTGCACGACGCCGGCGCACACGACGCCCAGGCACGCGCGCAGGCACTGATCCTCGGCCTGGGCTTCAAGAGCAGTGAACTGAACAATCCGGTCGACAGCTTCTCCGGCGGCTGGAGAATGCGCCTGCAGTTGGCACGTGCGCTGATGTGTCCTTCGGATCTGCTGCTGCTTGACGAACCGACCAACCACCTCGACCTGGATGCCCTGGTGTGGCTGGAAACCTGGCTCAAACGCTATGAGGGGACGATGCTGGTGATCAGTCACGACCGCGAGTTCCTCGATGCGGTGAGCAACGTGACCTTGCACCTCGAAAATGCGAAATTGACACGGTACGGCGGCAATTACAGCACCTTCGAAGAAACCCGCGCGCAGCAGATCGACCTGCAGCAGAACGCCTATCTCAAGCAACAGGACAAGATTGCCCATCTGCAGAGCTTCATTGCCCGCTTCAAGGCCAAAGCCACCAAAGCGAAGCAGGCGCAAAGCCGGGTGAAGGCGCTCGAAAGAATGGAACGTTTGGCCCCGGTACTGACCAGCGCCGACTTCACCTTCGAGTTCAAGGAACCTGCCAACCTGCCGAACCCGATGCTGGTCATGAGCGACGCCTGTTTCGGCTACCCCCCGCCGGTCGATGCCGTGGCCGGCACGCCGCCCACGATGATCGTCCGCGGGGTCAACAAGTCGGTGCTGGCCGGCCAGCGCATCGGCATCCTGGGCGCCAACGGGCAGGGCAAATCGACGCTGGTCAAGACCATCGCCCGTGAACTGAAGGGGCTCGGCGGCTTCGTCAGGGAAGGCAAGGGACTCAACATCGGCTACTTTGCCCAGCAGGAGCTGGATGTCCTGCGACCGCACGAAACGCCCCTGCAACACCTTGTGCGGTTGGCCAAAGAAAGCTCGCCAACCGGCCAGGCAGACCGCGAACAGGACCTGCGCAGTTTCCTGGGCACCTTCAATTTCAGCGGCGACATGGTCAAGCAGGCTGTCGGGACGATGAGCGGTGGCGAAAAGGCCAGGCTGGTCCTGTGCATGATCGTCTGGCAACGCCCCAACCTGCTATTGCTCGACGAGCCGACGAACCACCTGGACCTGACTACCCGCGAGGCACTTTCGATGGCGCTCAACGAATTCGAGGGCACGGTCATGCTGGTCAGTCACGATCGCTCACTGCTGCGTTCGGTATGTGACGAATTCTGGCTGGTCACACGCGGTGGCGTGGAGAACTTCGCCGGCGACCTGGACGACTACCAGCGCTACCTGCTTGAGGAGGCCAGGCGGAACCGCGAAAGCCTCCGCGAGTCGCAGAAGAACGCCAGGGCCCCGTCCCAGCGACCGCCGTCGGGCGGCGGCGAGTCTGAACGCAAGAGTGCAGGCAATCTCAAAGCCCTGCAGCGTGATCAGGGACAGGTCGAGAAGCAGTTGCTCGACCTGCAAACCGAGCAGCACTCGCTGGAAGCGCGCTTGTCAACGCCACTGTCGGCGCCGGAGTTGGCCGACGTTGGCAGACGCCTGCAGCGGATCACCGAGGAACTGACCGAACGGGAAGAGATCTGGCTGGGACTCGCTGATCGGATCGACGCGCTAACCCGGCAGGCCGCAACCTGAGGCGGGCCGGCAAATTTTTAGAGCAGAGATGGAGCACGGCATGAAACTGGAGTTGGCGGAGTGGTCATCGACGATCGAAGTGGGTGTCCCGACGATCGATGCGCAGCATCGGCAATTATTCGAACTTGCCGCCAGCTTCAGGGGTAATGGCGACCAGATCCGGGTGCTGAAATCCCTGGCCATGCTGACTGAATACGTGAAGGTGCATTTGCACGAAGAGGAGGAGTTGATGGCCGCCTGCCACTACTCCGGCCTGGAGGCACATCGGCTGCTGCACGCGGATTTTCGCCAGATGCTGTACGAACTGCTGGAGAACGCCAAGCAGATGACCCTTGACGAGATCGCCGAGGAGGTCAAGTTCCTGATCAACGGCTGGTTCTACAACCACATCCTGGTCGCCGATTTCGCCTACATGCCGAGCGTGCGGGCTAAGTTCGGGTCGACGCCGAAGCCCACGTGAGATCCGTCACTTTGCCTGTTGTCTGGCAGGGTTAGCATTTATCGCTCAAGGGCTCTCGCAGTCCTCCGGAGCACGCATCCGGACGACCGTGCCGAACCCGCAACGCGCGTCCGATCTGCATCAATCGCTTGGCTCCAGCTTGCTCTGGGCGAAAGGCCATGAAGTTACTTCAGACTCTTTCATTGCGGCAGATGCTCACCGTGCCGTATGTCGTACTGGTTCTGCTGCTCGCAGCCGCCATCGGCGGCCTGTCGTATTCGGCCGGGCGGGTGGCGGTTGACACCTTGTCAAACCAGTTGCTGTCGGAGATGGTTCACCGCATCGCACAGGCGGTAGAGCGGCATGTCTTCGGGGCCGGGGCAGTCCTTGAAACGGCATTTCCCGGTGGCGTGCCCGCCCCGGCAGACATCAAGGACGATTTCGACAAACTGCGAACGCGCTTCTGGCTGGCGACCTCGGTACACCGCGATCCGAACAACTATGCCTACTACGGCGACCGCAACGGGCAATTCTTCGGGCTATGGCGTCACTCCGATACAGAGGCTGAGTTACGCCTGCGCAGCAGTGGCAACGGGCCACGCACGGTTTATCGTTTCACCGGTATCGATGGCGAGTTGCGGGAGCCGGTACGCGAAACGCGCGTCTTCGAGCCGCGTGAACGCCCATGGTTCAAATCGGGCCAGAGCGCCGCCCTGCACACCTGGACATCGGTCTATATCGATTTCAAGACCGAGCAGTTGGTTGCCACGCGTGCGCGACGGGTGAACAACGCACAGGGGGAATTCCAGGGCGTGGTCGCCACCGACCTTTCGCTGCAACACGTCAACGACTTCCTGCACTCGCTGAAACTCACGGCCAACGGCATCGCCTACGTGGTCGAGACCGACGGCAATCTGATCGGAGCTTCGCGTGGCCCACATCTGCAGCGAGTGGTGGCCGGAGGCAACGTGCGGCTCAACGTGGAGGCCAGCGACGATCCCCTGGTCGTCGCCAGTTATCGCGAGATTCGCAAGCTGCTGCGACATGCCACCGAACCTTCGCAAGCCCGAACCGCGGTGTTTGAAACCAGTGACAGGCAGCAGGTGGAGGCTGCTTACGCCCGCATTCAGGATGCCGCTGGACTGGACTGGATCATCGTCGTCGCCGTCCCACGCAGCGACTTCCTGCTCGAGGTTACGGACAACTTCAAGCGGACCGTGGCGCTCGCCTTGTTGGCGTCTTTGATGACCATCGTCATCGGTTTCATGGTGCTGTCGGTGGTTGACCGCGATCTCAAGCAACTGGCGGCAGCAGCGCGCAGCGTCGGCAACGGTGATCTCAACGCCTCATTCGACGTCGCGCGCAGCGATGAAATCGGTGACCTCGCGAAGAGTTTCCGGGCCATGCAGAGCAAGCTCCTGAGCGACAGGCTGACCGGGCTCGCCAACCGCGAGGCTTTTCTGCGACGCGTCGACGACCGCCTGGAACAACAACACCAATCCCCTGAACCACGCCCTTTCGCCATTCTGTTCATCGACCTCAACGATTTCAAGCATATCAATGACAGCTATGGCCACGACGTCGGCGACAAGGTCCTGCAGGAAATGGCACAAAGGATGCTCGGCGGCCTGCGCAGCCGCGACCTCGTGGCACGTTATGCCGGCGACGAGTTCGTGGTCATGCTGGATTCAGTCGGCAACCGTGCGGACGCCGAACGTGCCCGCAGCCACCTGGAAGAGCTGCTCGGCGCGCCGCTGCTGGCGATCGATCCGGCATCCCTGCGTTCTAGAGCCGGTGCCTCGGTCGGCCTGGCGATGTATCCCGAGGACGGGCAGGATGTCGAGTCGCTGGTGCAACGCTCCGATGCCGACATGTATCGGCGCAAACAGGCGGGTCAACCCGGTCGGGCAGGACCCGGCTGAGGTTTTGATGCCGGTTCGAGGCGCGTTGCGGTGACAGAACGTCGCCGACAACTTGAGCACTGTGCCCGCAGCGACCACCAGCGCATGATCGTCGTATCGGCTTTCCTCTACGCCGGCATGAACCAGCGCTGACCCTTGTCACCCACTTCACGCAGCGGATAACCGTATAGCCGGCTCAGCGAGTCGCTGTTGACCACTTCGCCGCAGGGACCCAGCTGGGTCGTGCCGTCGTCGAAAAGGAGCAGGGCATGCGTGCAGAAACGCGCCGCCAGACCGGGTTCGTGCAGGACCATCACGCAGGCCAAGGGCTGCTCTCGGGCGAGCCTGGCAAACAGCTCGAGCGTGGCGATCTGGTGGTTCAGGTCGAGATGGGCGAGTGGTTCATCGAGCAGATAGAGTTGCGGCGCCTGCGTCAGCAGGGTGGCGATCGCCAGCCTCTGCCGCTCACCGCCGGAAAGCGTCTGCACATCGCGCTGCGCAAGTTCGGCGAGACCAACGGACGCCAGCGCCTGACGGGCAATGCGGGCATCGGTCTCGGATTCCCAATCCCAGCGGGCCAGGTGCGGGTGACGCCCAACCAGCGCGGTTTCAAGTACGGTGGACGAGAAAGCCTCACTACGCTCCTGCGGCAACCAACCGCGGAGAAGCGCGCTGGCGCGTGCGCCGAGATCCGCGTAGCTGCGTCCGGCGAGCAGCACTTCGCCCGCTTCCGGTTCCCGTAGACCCGCCAATACCGACAGCAGGGTCGACTTGCCGGCACCGTTGCGGCCCAGGATGGCCAGACATTCGCCCGCATGCACGGCCAGGGACAACTCGCGACAGAAGACGCGCCCCGCAATGCCGACTCGCAGTCCGCGGCTGCTCAGGAGGGGGGCTACGCCGGACATCTCAGTGCCGACCGGGTGCAGCGCGGGTCAACAGAAACAGGAAGACCGGCACGCCGATCAACGCCGTGAGCACGCCTACCGGCAGTTGTTGCGGCGCAAGCAGGGTCCGCGCCAGGGTGTCGGCGACCACCAGCAGGCTACCGCCGGCAAGCACCGAAGCCGGCAGCAGCAGACGCTGGTCATTGCCGGCGGCGAGGCGAACCAGGTGCGGCACGATCAGCCCGATAAAGCCGATCGCCCCGGCATGCGTCACCGCGGCGGCAGTTGCCAGCGAAGCAAGCAGATAGACACCGCGGCGCAACGGGCGAACCGCGACCCCCAGCGCCTGGGCAACGTCGGCACCGCGCGCCAGCAGATTGAGTTCACGGGCAAACGGCAACGCGATCAGCAGGACCAACAAGAGCAGCAGCAGCACCAGTTGGGGATCGCCGGTCTGAGACAGGTCACCCATCAGCCAGAAGAGCATCCCGCGCAGCCTGTCTTCGGGGGCAATGGCGAGCATCAAGGTGACCACGGCGCCACAACCGGCGGCAACGATCACCCCGGTCAACAGCAGGCGCGACTGCGTCCAGCCGCCTTCACCATGCGCCAGACCGAACACCAGCAACATCGCGCCGAGTGCTCCGACGAACGCCAGACCGTTGATCCCGCCCACGCCGAAACCAAGAACGATCGCCAGGAGTGCGCCGATGCCGGCGCCACCGGAAATCCCCAGCACATAGGGATCGGCAAGCGGGTTGCGCAACAACACCTGCAGCAGCGCGCCGGCAAGCGCCAGCAGGCCGCCACAGGCGAAACCGGTGAGTGCCCGCGGCAGGCGCAGGCTGCGCACCACGTCACCGGCCGTGCCGCCGCCGTCACCAACCAGGGTCGCCAGCACCTCGGCCGGGTTGATGGCAATGCTGCCCACCATCAGCGCCATGGCAATGCACAACTGCGACAGTGCGGCAAGCACGGCCAGAATCAGCAACGCACGGCGACGGGTGGGCATACGCGTTCCTACTTCGGCGCGTAACGAACACCGACGAAGACGTTCGCCCCGGCGGTGGCATAATTGTCGGCAGTCTCGTAATACTTGTCGAAAATGTTGTTGGCGCGCGCAAAGAACACCCAGTCGCGCTGCAGACGGTAGTCGGCGTAGAGGTTGACCAGACCATAGCCCCCGAGTCGGACGCGGTTGGCCGGGTCCTCGTAGCGGTTGCCCACCAGTTGCCACTCGCCACGCAGTTCCCAGTTACCGACGCTTCGGCTGAGGTAGCTGCTCATCTGCTGTTCGGCACGGCGCGCCAGCCGGTTGCCGTTGTTGGGCCCTTTCTCCTCGTTACGCGGATCGAGAAAATCGACGGCAACCCCGCCTGCCCACTCCGTGAAGCGCCCATCGTAGGTCAACGTGACACCGCGTAGCAGCGCCTGGCTGACGTTCACCGGCGCGAAGGTTGGTGGCCGAAACTCGATCAGATCGCTCACCTCATTATTGAAAATGACCGCCGAAGCACGATGGCCGCCCTGCTCCCAGTTGACGCCAAGCTCGGTGTTCCTGGCCCTCTCGGGTTTCAGATCGGGATTGCCGCCGGCAAAGAAGAAACTGGCGGGAAAGTAGAGCTCGTTGAAGGTCGGCGCGCGGAATGCCGTCCCATAGGCGATGTGCGCACGCCATTGCGGTGTGAATTGGTAGCCATAGGATGCCGAACCGGTGGTTTCTCCGCCGAACTGCGAATTGTTGTCACGCCGCAAGTTGAGCTGCAACCGGTGTTTATCGAGGTTGCCGTTCCAGCCGGCAAGCCAGGACCCAATCGTGCGCTCGCTGACCGTATACGCGGTGCTGCCGGAAACCCTTTGCTTGGTGTACTCGGCCGCCAGCAGCGCCTCGCCAACCGGAAGCCGGAAGTCATTCTGCCACGACAGCAGGTCCATATCGGTGCGGAAGGTAGCGTCTCTGACATTACCTACATAGTCCTTGCTGGCGTCGGTACTGCGACCGAGGCGCAAGGTGCTGGTCCACGCCGAATGCAGACGATTGCGCGAGTAAATCGAGTAGGAGCCGACGCTCTGATCGCTGCTGTAGTTCTGCGCCGCCCCCAACGCACTGAAGTCATTGGCGTCGTAGCGGTTGGTGCCGCTGCTCGCCAGCAGATTCACCCCGATCTCCTGACCACTTGCCGGGCGAACGGAAAAGTTGGCACTCAGATTCTTGTTGTAGTAGCCATCGCGGTCGCGATTGTAGGACGCGTTCCGCCTGTTGTTGCTGGCGTTGAAGCCGTCGGTGTCGAGATAGCCGGCTTGCACACTATAGGAAACGACATCCGTTCCCCCGGCAACGCCGACGCTGGTATCGGTCGTATTGTATGAGCCGTAACCACTACTGGCATTCAATCGCGTCGGGCCTTCGCCGCCGCGGGTGAAGATCTGGATCACACCACCGATGGCGTCGGCCCCGTAGAGCGACGACGCCGGGCCACGCAGGATTTCGACGCGCTCGATCTGGTCCAGCGGAATGCGCGACAATGCCGCGCTACCGGTGGTTGCTGAGCCGATGCGCTGCCCATCGATCAACACGATCGATTGATTGGTGCTGGCGCCACGGATGAAGACACCACTGTTGGTGCCGGCACCGCCGTTGGCCACATACTGGATTCCCGGTTGGCGGGCCAGCAACTGCGCCAGCGTAGACTCCCCGGCCTGGTCGATTTCTGCGCGCGTGATGACCGACACATCGCTGGTCAACTCATTGGTGCGTGTCGCCTGTCGGGTCGCCGTGACCACAATCGAATCGAGTTGCTGATCGGCGGCATGCGGCGAAGTCGAGAACAAGGCAGCGACGGTTGCGGCGAGTGTCGCGGCAGAAGCTGCGCGCGATGGGTTTGGATACATGACGGATTTCTCCCTGTTGCCGACAAGCGTCCCCGCAAGTCGGCGAGCCATAAATACGGACTTGCGCGAGGGAGAACAGGCGCGCAAGCGGCGAGCGTTCCGTGTCCGCTTCCCCGCGACACTTCCGTCCAGTGGTGTGCGAAGGCCGGTATCCGGGCTCGCAAGTCTTGACATGTCGCCTTCCCAGGTTTCCACCCAGTGGCATTTCGACACACCCACACTCGCTTACCGTTGCGGGGGCAGCACAGGCATGGTGTTTGATGAACACACACGCACCTGTTTCCCGTTTAACCGCGGCAGCGAAGCTGCGCAGCGGCACCTTGCACGATCTTCCGCAGTCCGAGGACTGCGGAAGGACGCATTATAGCTCGCCCACACCGTGCCGATTGAAGTTCGCCACCAAATGCGCCGTGCACGCAACAAACCTGATCCCTGTGCGTCGCTTACACCTTGACCGGACGGCCATGTTGAATCTATAGTCTGGCCCATGCTGAATGAACTGAACACACTCGAGAGCAAGATCTCCCAGGTGGTCGCGCTGTGCCACAGCCTGCGCACCGAAAATGACGGACTCCGCGAGCAACTCGCGGCGACTGAAGCCGAGAACGAGCGCCTCGCTGAACGCATGGCCGCAGCCCGTTCCCGGATCGAACAACTGGCCGAACTACTGCCCGAATTCAAGGCCTGAAAATTCTTACCTGATGCCCAACGAAACCAATTTTCTCGACATCACCCTGCTTGGCAAGGAATATCGTGTTGCCTGTCCACCTGATCAACACGCGGCGTTGCTGAACGCGGCAGCCTATGTTGATGGCAAGATGCGCGACATCGCCGAGAAGACGAAGAGCAATCTAGCCGAGCGAATTGCAGTCATGACGGCACTCAACATCGCCCACGAGCACCTCGGGCTCAATCAGGAGGCAGCACAACAGAATCAGAAAAATGAATTCGAATTAGGGCTGGACATGGACGCCGTTAAGCGTAGAATCTTTTCCATGGAGGCAGAGTTGGAGTCGGTGCTGAAAGCTGAATAGAGGATGGCATCGCTGTTTTTGGCTTCCAAGAGAGTTCCCTGCGGTGTTTGTTAAGGTCATAAATTCCTTGAACCAATGTAGATTGGCATTGGTTGCGGACCATAGAAACCGCTGTTGTGTGCACCCCCAGTCGGGAGTACCTGATGCGGAAGGGAAGTGACCTAACTGAACCCAGGTTCAGGATGCCGGCCTGACGGCACTCGCGGGGACAAGATTCAAAAGCGCGGAACTTCGGTTCCGCGCTTTTTTTGTCCCCGTTTCTGCTGGTCCCCGTTTCTGCTGGTATCCCAATTCCGGAAATCCCGAAGAACCATCCTTGGTTCAAGGTGGTTCCGGGCCTTGCTCCCGCTGCCGGCTCCGATGCTGACCGGCAGAATGGTCACAGACCAGCGTTCAGCCAGGAGCCGCGAGCAGGAAATCCTGGACCATGCGCACCTGCGATTCCTCTAGGAACATCGGTGCATGGCCAACGTCCGGCACCTCGACGAGTTTCGCCTGTGGCCCTCTGGTGGTCATCTCGACCGCCGTGGCATGCAAGAGGATGTCCGACTGGGCGCCGCGAAGCACCATCGTCGGGCAACGAATGGCATCGTACATGGGCCACAGACTGACTTCCTTGGCTTCCAGGAAAGCCTTCTGGTAAGGCGCGGCGATGGCCCGGTCGTAGCTCATCTCGAAACCGCCACCCGGCTTCGGGCGCGTTCCGACCACGGTCATGTAGCGCCATTGCGCATCGGTAAGCTTGCCGAAGGGTGCACAGACGAGACGCACATAGGCTTCGGCCTCGGCGAGGTCTGCGAAATCCGGCGCCTTGCCGAGATATTCACCAATCCTTTGCAGCGCGTCGAGGGCGATCAGCGGCCCAACATCGTTGAGCACCATGCGACTGATCGGCGAGCCCGGAAGGCTCGCGAGAAACATGCCAATCAGCCCACCCATCGAGGTCCCAAGCCAGTGCACCGAATCCACACCAAGGCGCGCGATCAATACCATCATGTCGTTGGCGTAGGTCGGCAAGGCGTAGTCGTCGGAAAAGAACAGGCGATCACTGCGCCCACGCCCCACCACATCCGGACAAACAACCCGATAGTCGCAGGCCAGCGCATTGGCCAGAACGTCGAAGTCACGCCCGTTGCGAGTCAGGCCGTGCACACAGACCAGCACGCGTTCATTCGCCGGATCGCCCCACTCAGTGTAGGCCATGCGGTGCAACCCATGCGGGCCCAGGCACGACACCGATCCTTCGCGCATCGCCTGCAGGCGGCAGCCGGCCTCTTGCCCGCGCCGCGCGCTGACCACCAGTTCCTCGAAATCCTTGAGTATCGCCATGATTAAGCCCTTTGATCGTTCAACTTCGGTTCATCAGAGTATCCCGAGTATCCCCGGATCCAGTGAAGGAAGTCAATCGCCGACACCCCACGCCAAGACCGGTAACCCCGGCAGCGACGCCCGTCATGGCACACTGGACTGCTCAGGCGCGTTTCCGCCCGCTGATCATCGCGCGCACGAGGTTCTCGCGGTGCAGGAGACTCTCCCAAACCACCCCGAGCAGATGTCCGGCGACCAGCAACAGTGTGCAGTTGGTCGCTGCCTCGTGCGCTTCCTTGATGGCGTCGATCGTTGCGTCACTGCTCTCGACCAGCAGCGCAGCCAGCGGTCCCATTGCCTTATCCGCGCCGTACAGTGCCAGACCGGTGACAATGGTTGCGGCCAGACTCAGCAGCAGAGCGACGATCATCGCGCCACCGGCAGGGTTATGCCCCAGGTAGCGTGCGGCGCGCAGGGTCAGCGCGTCCTTGAGATAGCCGAAGCTCTCGCGCGGGCCACGCACGAAATCGCTGAAGCGGGCATGGCGTGGGCCGACGAAACCCCAGACCACCCGCCAGAGCAACAAGCCGGCAATCAGATATCCGGCCCAAACATGTACAAGTTGCAGCCACTCACCGCTCAGGCGGTCCTGGAGTGCTTCGAACAACTCACCCTCGGAGAGGTAGGCCGCGCAGAAACTGATGACCAAGGTCCAATGAAACACGCGGACCAGCGGATCCCAGACCGGAATCTCGGGCAAATCGATAGCACTCATGGCTCGTTCTAGTAGTACCTCCCCGCCGACGGCAGAGAGGGAGGTCAATCGATCAGGCGATAGTTGCCTGGCGGATTACTTGCTGTCTGCGGCAACCAGCGCCCCGGTACTGATCTCGTAGTGTACCTCCCACTTCTTGCCGTCGCTGCCGTTGATCTTCACTTCCCAGGTCTTCTTGCCCTTCTTGGTATCTTCGTAGACCTTGGTCACTTCACCCGGATGCGCCTTGAGCGCCATCTCGACGGCCTGCTCCTTGGTGATGGTCTGTACGGGAGCCGCCACGGTGGCGGGAGGTGCGTTCTTGGCGTCGGCAGCAAAGGCGGTGCCGGCAAAGGCACTGGCCAGCACCAACAGGGCAGCGGCGCGAAGTGTGGTCGTCTTGTTCATTCGTAATGTCTTTCAGTAATACTGCAGGGTGGGAGCCGTGGCCATGCTGCTCCGGTCGTTGTTCCGGGCCAGCACAGTGCCACTCTAACCTGCCATCCTTAAGTCAATCTTAGTCGCCCGACAGATCCTGACCACGCTTCGGCGAACGCACCCGTGTCACCATCGACGCTGCGCACGGCCGGACCGGATCACACCCCCGGCTGTAGCACCACCGTTACCTCGACTTTGCGCCCTGCCCTGAGCACTTCCAAAGGCACACGGTCACCGATGCGGTGTTCGTCGAGGCGAGCGAGCAGTTTGCCAACCGAGTCCACCGGCTTGCCATCGACTGCGGTAATCACGTCTCCCGGCACGATGCCGCCATCCGGGGAGAGCGTGGCCCCCTTGAGCCCGACGATGTCCGCGGCAGAACCTGGGGCGACACGCAGGATGACCACGCCTTCGACCCCCATCAGCCTCTTCAGACGGGTGTTGAGACCCTCGTCCCCTTCAATGCCCACGACCGGTCGTACATACTTGCCACCGGCAATCAGTTGCGGCACGACGCGATTCACCGTATCAACGGGGACGGCAAAGCCAATCCCGGCGCTTGCACCACTGGGACTGTAGATTGCCGTGTTGATGCCGATCAGTCGCCCCGCCGAGTCGAGCAGCGGCCCCCCCGAATTGCCGGGGTTGATCGCGGCGTCGGTCTGGATCAGATGCTCTATCGTGCCACCCTTCTCGCCGCCCAGGGAGCGGTCGAGGGCCGAAATGATGCCAGTCGTGAGGGTCCAGTCGAGACCAAACGGATTGCCAATGGCAAACACCTTCTGCCCGACCTTCAGATCGGCGCTGCGACCAATCGGGACCGCCGGCGGCCGCCTGAAACCGACACCGATTCTGAGGACGGCAATATCGTGTGCTGGCGAAACCCCTACCAGCAACGCCTGGTAACTGCGTCCGTCGGCGAGTTTGACCGACGCTTCGCTGGCGTTCTCGATGACGTGATAGTTGGTGATCACATGTCCCGCAGCGTCCCGGATAAACCCTGAGCCGGCACCACGTGGCACCGTAAACACGTTACGTGTCCAGTAATCCCTGACCTGCGCCTTGGTCGTGATGAACACCACCGAATCGCGAGCGTGTTCGAACAATTCGATGTGGTGATCAGGACAATCGCTCGCCTTATCCGGGGCCGGCAGAGTGGACGCGGGCACGCAGGTCGTCGAGTTCTTCCATCAAATCCGCCACCAGTGCCGCCAGTTCCGGTACCGCCTCGAAATCGCGTTCCAGTTGTCGCATGCGTCGCGCGCGCCGCAGGCTGGGGCTGGAAAAACACCACACACCGGCGACGCTCTCGGCGTGAGGGAACAGCCCCTCCTCGATATGGCGCAGCAGCCACGAGGGTTCGACGGTACACGCGGCGGCCAGCTGTTCCAGGGTCAGCCAGCTATTCTCCATCAGGCTGCCGATCAGGATCTCCTCGTCACGCATGGCCTAGGTCCTCTCTTGTTGGCGTGGGTCGAAGGCGAGTTCCCGCGCCATGGTTTCGTACAGGGCGCGTGCTTTCGCCGTGGCAGCTGGCGGCAGTACCACCTGCAAATCGAGCAGCAGGTCGCCCGGCGGCGTGCCCGGGATACCCTTGCCGCGCACCCGCAATTGCCGCCCGCTCTGCGCGCCCTCGGGGATGCGGACCTTGACACTGCCTTGCGGCAGGGCGACCGCCACCACCGCGCCCAGGGCCGCCTCCCACGGCGCCACCGGCAGGCTGAGAGAGAGATCGCGCCCTTGCGCGCGGAACCGTGCATGCGGCCTGAAACGGACTTCCAGCATCAGATCTCCGGCCGCTGCGCCGCCGCTGCCCGGCGCACCCTGGCCGGCCAGGCGGATGATCTGGCCGGCATACACGCCTTGCGGGATTTTCACGTTCAGCGTACGTGTATCGAGCGTGACGCGCCCTTGCGCGTCAGTCCGCGGCGCTCGCAAGGAAATCTGGCGGGTGGCGCCCGTGAACGCGTCTTCGAGGTCCAGTAGCACCTTGGCATGGTGGTCTTCGCCGCGGGCCTGAAAATGTGCTCGCTGGCCTGGAGCAAAGCCGCGCGCGCCACCCATGCGACCAAAAAGCTCGGCAAAGAAGTCGGAAAAATCGGCGGCTTCGCCCGGCGCAAAACCGCGCCCCGAAAACTCGAAGCCGGCATCCCAGTCGGGCGGTGGCTGAAAGTCCTGTCCAGGTTGGTAGCCACGCCCCAACTGGTCGTAAGCGGCTCGTTTCTCGGGGTCGGAGAGCACCGCATTGGCCTCGTTGAGTTCCTGCATGCGCGCTTCGGCGTCGGCTTCCTTGGAAACATCCGGGTGATACTTGCGCGCCAACTTGCGGAATGCCTTCTTCACCTCCTCCGCCGTGGCCTCGCGCGGCACCCCGAGAATCTGGTAATAGTCCTTGAATTCCATACGCGATCCTCAATTTACAACGGTGGTGGCCCAAAGATAGCAAATGCAGACGGGCATCGCCATCAGGATATTGAAGTCTATCGAAAGGCCCCCAAATAGCAATCGCAGCGCCAGTCTTGGCGCCCCTAACCATCGTAAGGAGGACTGAACATGATGTACCGCTCCCTGTTTCCCCGCGACGTTTTGGCGGAACTCAACCGGTTGCAGCGCGAAATGCAACAGGCTTTCCACCTTTCCCCGAGCATCCGCGGTATCGCCCGTGGCGGATTCCCGGCGATGAATGTCGGCGGCACACCGCAGTCGGTTGATATCTTCGCCTTCGCGCCGGGTATCGACCCGGCCACTCTAGACGTGCAGATCGAAAAGGGTGTGCTGACGGTTGCCGGCGAGCGCAAGCGTGACTTGCCCGGCGAAGAGGCCACGGTGCACATCGACGAGCGTTTCGACGGCCGCTTCCGGCGAGTGGTCACCCTGCCCGACGATGTCGATGCCAACGCCGTAGACGCCAAGTACCGCGACGGCGTGCTGCGTATCAGTATCGGTCGCAAGCAGTCCGCGCAACCACGCCGTATCACCATTCAGTAAGGAGGATCGAACATGTCCGACAATAGCCCCGCCGTCAAGAAAGAAACCACCGCGGACGAAGCCGCGCTGCTGCCGCCGGTCGATGTCGTTGAGGACGCTTCGGGAATCACCTTGTACGCCGACCTGCCCGGTGTACCCAAGGAGAAGCTGAATCTGCATGTGGAGGCCGACACGCTGACGATCGAAGGTGAGATCGATCTGGAAATGCCAGGCGGCATGGAAGCCAGCCACGCCGAAGTCAGCCTGCCGCGTTACCGTCGGGTGTTCACCCTGTCCAAGGAACTCGACGCGAGCAAGGTCAGCGCCGAGTTCAGGAACGGCGTACTTAAACTCGCGATCCCGAAAGCCGAACACGCGCAACCACGCAAGGTCGAGGTCAAGATCTTGTGATCCGCACGGGCGGGGGCACACCCCGCCCGCCGAAACACATCCCGAAGCCAGGACCACCAGAGGGAACTGGCTCCTGAAGACTGTGGATATTCCCCGCCAGCACCTCTCGTACCTCCGCGATGTCGGCCGCTCAGGGCGAATTGCGGATCCCCCCGGCAGCGGTACGCCGCAAGCATTCGAGGTAAGCGGTCGCATCAATCGGTGCACCCTGCCGTTGAGCATGCCACAGCGCTTCGCCGAGACATTCGAGGAATGCGTGTTCAGTTGCATGCACGTCGAGGCGACCGCGCAGGGTCTGGTAGGCGGCACGAATTCCGGGCGGCTGGTCGATACTGATCTGCTCGGCGACAGCCAGATGCAGTGAAAGGTGGAGAAAGGGGTTCATTTGCCCGTTCTCGGGCGTAAATTCCTGCTCCAGCGCGGTTGTCGGGTTTTCGAGGAGGGCGTGGTATTCGGGATGGTGCAGGATCAGATCGGCGGCCGTGACCTCGGCGCCTTCCAGAAGCACGCGCTCCCGATACTTTCGCCAGGCTTCGCAGAAGAACTGACGTACCTGATCACGACTGGGATTGAACATCGGCTTTCGCTGTTGAGGTGCTGATCAAGGCGGTGACCACGGCATTCTGCAGCAAGCGACTGCCGCACCCCGGGCGCGGCGCGATCTGCCCGGTGCCGTAGCTGCCGATCAACGGCAAGCCTGGAAAACGGCGACGTATGCAGTCGACGTCATGGTCTTCGCCGCCGTAGAAATAGGGGCCGCGGCCGATACAGGAGAACATGATCGCCGCCACCGGATCGGGTACTGCGACTGCCAGGCGGTCGACGCTGCGGTGCATGTCTGCGGCGGTCGCCTGTGGTGTGCGCATCGCCCAGGCGAGTCGCTGCCCCGGCGCCACACGCTCGGCCAGGGTCAGCGACTTGTCCGGGTTCGCCGCGATGATGGCAATCGGGTGATAGGCGGCTTCGTCGAAGGCATATCGCTCGCCGACACTTCCCAGGTCGTCGATCAGGACGGCGCACAGCGAAGCCAAAGGCAGCTTCGCCTGCCTGTGATGGTTCCCCGGCAGGCAGCGCAGCAATTGTTCGAGCGCACTTTCCCCACCCATCCTGAGCAGATCGTAAGCGCGGCTGCTATCGACCGCTGTCGGCTCGCCGAGGAGGCGCCAACCCCGGGAGACGCCGATGTCGATCCGGGTACCAAAAATCTGCACGTTGCAGTGTCCGGCCAGACGGCTTTGCTGCCAGGCAACGGGTTCGACGTGCCCTGGGTGCCCGGCGAAGCTGCCACCGAAATGCTTCTCGCGTGCATCGCCCCAGGCGCACGGAAAATGGCTGCCTGCATAGCTCAGGCTTGGCTCGACCGAATCTGCGGTGGCTTCCCGATGACCCAATGCGAGGCGACCGGCAAACACCATCACCGCGGCGGCCGGTCGATCGAGGACCCAACCGCTTTCGGTGAAAACGCCGGCAGCAATGCCCCCGGCGAGTTGGATGCAGCGCGCCGCACGCGCCACGGCGGTGACGGTGCGCTGCGCGTCCCGCGAGAAGTCCGGGGTCAGAAACAGCAGCACACCGTTGGCCTGACGTTCAGCGGTCTTGGCAAGTGCTTGCCGAAAGGCTTCTTCAGCGAGCGCGGGCAGCGCGTCGTTGCCCACGACCAAGGCGCTGGCAACGCTCATCGGGAGGGTGCCGCAGCCGCGTCAGCACTCTTCTCGGGATAGGCACAGAGGTCGGCGATGTCGCAGCGCCAGCACTCGGGGCGGCGCGCCTTGCAGACGTAGCGCCCATGCAGGATCAGCCAGTGATGGGCCGAATGCCTGAACTCTTCGGGCACCGCCTCAAGCAGTTCGCGCTCCACAGCCAGTGGCGTCCTGCCAACGGCCAGGCCGGTACGCCTGGCGACCCGGAAAATGTGCGTGTCGACGGCAATTGTCGGCTCACCAAAGGCGATGTTGAGGACCACATTGGCCGTCTTGCGGCCAACCCCCGGCAGGGCTTCAAGGGCCACGCGCGAGCACGGCACCTCGCCAGCATGCCGGGCGAGCAACTGCTGACAAGTGGCGATGATGTTCCGGGCCTTGCCCTGATAGAGGCCGATGCGCTTGATGTACCCGGCCAGGCCGCTCTCACCAAGAGCCAGTATGGCCTGCGGGGTTGGCGCGTCGGCAAAGAGCTGGCTGGTGGCGAGGTTGACGCTCTTGTCGGTGGCCTGCGCGGACAGGATGACGGCGATCAGCAACTGGAAGGTCGTAGCGTAGGTCAGTTCGGTGAGCGGGTCCGGATTCGCGGTCCGCAGGCGGACGAAGAGGTCATGACAGCGTGTGCTGTCCATCTTCTGCGACCCCGGCACCGCCTCCTCAGGCATGGTCGGCGGCCGTCAGCGGCGAATGCTGCGAGCCGGTCTTGCGCGCAGCTGCGCGGGCTTCGACCCAGTTCTTCCAGGCAATCAGGCAGCCAAGCAGGATGAAGGCTCCGGGTGGCAGTATCGTCAGCAGGAAGCCAGGGTAGTCGGTCGGCAACAACTGCAGTGGCCGCAGTGCCGGAAAAACCATGTCGATCCCTGAAAACAGCGTGCCGGCGCCGATCAACTCGCGCAGACCACCGAGCAAGGCCAGCGTCCATAACATGCCGACACCCATGAAAACGCCGTCGAAGATCGATTGCAGAGGCGGATTCTTGTTGGCGAAGGCCTCGACGCGGGCGAGCACGATACAGTTGGTGACGATCAGCGGGATAAAAATGCCCAGCACCAGGTAGAGGTCATGGAACTGGGCGTTGAATACCAGATCGACGACGGTCACCAGGGCCGCGACGATGAGAATGAAAACCGGGATGCGAATCTCATGCGGAATCAGGTTGCGCAGCGAGGCCACGGCAGCATTGGAGATCGCCATGACGACGATCGTCGCCAGCGACAACATGACGCCATTGACCAGATTGGTGGTCACCGCCAGTAAAGGACAAAGGCCAAGAATCTGCACCAGGCTGGTGTTCTGGTTCCAGACACCGTTGGCTTTGATCTGGCGGAATTCTTCGCGGCTGATCATCTCGTCCCTCCTGGACCTGGCATCGAATGGGCATCAGCAAAGAGTTGCCCGCGATTCTCGGCGACGTAGCGCAACGCCTTGTGCACGGCCTTGATCACGGCTCGCGGCGTGACCGTTGCGCCGGCAACCGAGTCGAAGCGACCATTGTCTTTCCTGACCCGCCATTCCCGGTCGACCACATTCGCCAATGAAAGGCCGTCGAACTGACTGATCCAGGGATGTTCCTTGTTCTTGTCCTTGCGAGGGTCGATGTAGTCGCCGAGGCCGGGCGTCTCCTTGTGCTGCGTGACGCGCACGCCGAGCAGCGTGCCGTCGGCAGCGACGGCGAGCAACAGCCGGATTTTTCCCGAATAACCATCAGGTGCAACGGCTTCGAAGACCAGTGCACTGAGCTTCTCGGCCTTGCGTGCGCGATACGCCATCGACGCCTCGTCGAGGCCGAGAGCGGGGATGGGCGCGAGTTGCAGGCGGTCCTGCAGGAGATCGTTGTCGTAGACTTCTCGCGGCAGCACCTCCGCGATCAGTTTCATCTTTTCGGTCGCCGCCGCGGCTTCGATCGCCGGCTGGGTCCACAGGAAAGCGGCAGCCAGCAGACTGGTGAACACCACCACGAAGATCAACAGGATGACCGCCGTGCGCACCGCCATGCGGGCAGCGGCAGGTGGTGTCCTCACCGGCAGCGTCATCGCTCGTTCTTCATGCCGAAAATCGGCGGCTGAGTGTACATGTCGATCAGCGGCACACAGAGATTCAGCAGCAGAACGGCAAACGCGACGCCGTCCGGATAGCCGCCGAAGACGCGAATGATGTAGGTGGTCAATCCGGCCGAAAAACCGAAAATCAGTTTGCCCCTGCTCGTCGTACATCCAGAGACCGGATCGGTGACGATGAAGAAAGCGCCCAGCATCGCGCCGCCGGAAAACAGATGAAACAGCGGATCGGCGAACTGCTGCGGGTTCCAGACCCATAAGGCGCCAGCCAGCAGCGACAGGCCGGCGATGAAGCCGAGCGGCGCATACCAGCCAACGATCCTTCGCTGCCACAACCACAACCCACCGAAAAGATAACCGGCGCTGACCCACTCCCAGCCACGACCGGCGAAATTGCCGAACATCTCCTGGCTGCTCAACAAGGTCTGCACATCGACGTTGCCCTCGCCGAGTTTCAAACCGGTCTTCAATGCGTCGAGCGGGGTAGCGCCGCTCATCACGTCGATGCGCGGCGCAAGACCGGCAATGATCTGGACCTGTTCCGCGAGACTCAGCTTGAGACCGAGCGCCGGCCATTGCGACATCAAGGCCGGGAACGAGACAATGCATACGGCGAAGGCGATCATCGCCGGATTGAAGGGATTCTGCCCCAGTCCGCCGTAGAGGTGTTTGGCGACGACGATCGCACAGAGGGTTCCGACAACGACCAGCCACCACGGCGCCAGGGGTGGAAATGCCAGTGCAATCAGCCAGGCGGTGACCAGCGCGCTGCCATCGCTCAGGAACAGCGTGAGCGGCTTGCCACGAACCCATAACATCAGCGCCTCTCCAACCAGCGCCGCAAGGCTGGCAATCAGGAGCTGCAGCACGATACTCGCGCCGACCAGCCAGACGTACGCGGCGATCCCGGGCAGCAGTGCGGCAAGAACCTGCAGCATCACCCGTCGCACACTGGTCTGCGCGAGCACGTAGGGCGGTGTGGAGAAGTCCATCACTCGGTGGGGTGCTCCGGTATTGTCAGGGCTTCCGGGGGGGAGCCTGCCGGCTGGGCGGCCGAAGTCAGTAGCGCCAGCCGTCTGGCCTCGATGGCGGCAATCTCCTGCTTCTGTTCGGCGGTCAGTTGTTCGGTGTTGCGGGGGAGCACCGCTGCGCGCTGGGCACGGGCGCGTTCCATCGCGGCGGCAATCTTGGCTTTCCTGACCGCCTCGGCGTCGGTCGCCGGCGCCGCCTCAGCAGCCGGCAACGCCGCAGACGTGACCGTCTCGGCTTGCGCCGGTGCAACCTTCTTCTCTGAGGTCCTGGCGGCAGCAGCCTTGGCCAATCGCTCGGCTTTCTCGGCCTGCTCGCGCTCGGCACGCGCGTTGCGCAGTTCGAAACGCGCCTTGGCGGCGTCCGCAGCCTGCTTTTCCTTCTCGCGCGACCAGATTTCACTCTTGGCAAAGCGGAAGTACTGCACCAGCGGAATGTGCGATGGGCAGACGTAGCTGCAACAACCACATTCGATGCAGTCGAAGATATGGTATTCCTGAGTCTTCCCGAAGTTCCGGGCGCGCGCGAACCAGTACAGTTCAAAGGGTTGCAACTCGTGCGGACAAACGTCGGCGCAGGCGCCGCAACGGATGCACGGCATCTCCGGCGGGTTCGGCGGAAACAGGTTCGGCGAACCCGCGATAATGCAGTTCGTAGCCTTGACCACCGGCGCCGCGAGGTCACCGATTTCAAAACCCATCATCGGCCCGCCCATCAGATAGCGGCTGGTGTCGGCTTTCGGCTTGCCGAGCGCGACCACATCCCGCATCGGGGTACCGAGTAACACTTCCCAGTTGCGCGGCTGTTCGACATTGCCGGTCAGGGTGACGATGCGTGAAATCACCGGCTCACCATGGGCCAGTGCACGATAGGCGGTATAGGCCGTGGCCACGTTGAAACACTGCACACCGAGCTCGGTCGAGCGCTTGCTGGCCGGAACTTCCTTGCCGGTAAGCACACGGATCAACTGCTTGGCGCCGCCGGCCGGATAGCGTGTCGGGACGGCAACCACTTCATGGTCCTCGCCAAGGCGCCGCACCGCGAGCTGCATGGCGGCAACGGCTTCGGGCTTGTTGTCCTCGATACCGATCAGCACTCTTCGGGCCGCCAGCAGGTCACGGAAGATGGCGGCGCCGCGCACGATCTCCTCGGCACGCTCGCGCATCAGCAGGTCGTCGCAGGTCATGAAAGGCTCGCACTCGGCGCCATTGATCACCAGGTGTTCGACGGGCACGGTGCGGGCCGCGGTCAGCTTGGCATGGCTCGGAAAAACAGCCCCGCCAAGGCCCACGACGCCCGCGTCGCGCAGCAGCTCGCGCACACGTTCGGGAGCCAGACTGCGGTGGTCGAGCGGCGTACGGGCAATCCACTGCTCACGACCATCCGGCTCGATGACCACCGACAAGGTCGGCAGGCCGGAAGGATGCGCGGCCACATGCTGCTCGACAGCCAGCACGGTGCCGGACGTCGGCGCATGCACCGCTGCCGACATCCAGCCGTCGGCAGCACCGATCACCTGCCCTTTGAGCACCTGTTCACCGGCCTGCACCAGAGGATTCGGCGCACCGCCGAGACTCTGGTGGAGCGGCACGTACAAGCGTAAGGGCATCGGCACCTGACCAATCGGCGACTGCACCGAAGGCGCCTTGCGGGTCTGTGGCTTGACGCCCCCCTTGAAACTGAACAGTTGCTGCAACATTCCGGGCAACTCAGGCCGCCCGCTTGATTTCGATCACCGGATATTTCCATTTCCAGTTGTCAATGTTTTCGGCGATCGGCTGCATGATGATACACTCGACCGGACAGGGCTTGACGCACAGTTCACAGCCCGTGCACTGCGGCTCGACGATGGTGTGCATCTGCTTGGCAGCTCCGACGATGGCATCCACCGGACAGGCCTGGATACACAATGTGCAGCCGATGCAGGTCTGTTCGTCGATGAATGCCACCTGCTTCGGCTTCTCCTCTGCCTCCAGCGGCTTGACTTCGCGACCGAGCAGATCGGCCAGCTTGCGCACCCCATCGATACCGCCAGGGGGGCACAGGTTGATTTCCGCCTCGCCGGCCGAAATGGCTGCGGCGTACGGTTTGCAACCCGGATAACCGCACTGGCCGCACTGCGTCTGCGGCAGGATGGCTTCGATCTTTTCGACCAGCGGGTCGCCTTCGACCTTGAACCTGATCGACGCATAGCCGAGCGCAGCACCCAGCACGACGGCGCCCAGCGCCATGATCGCCAGGGTGGTGATCATTGATACTTGTCCAGCCCGGCAAAACCCATGAAAGCCAGGCTCATCAGCCCGGCGGTGACCATGGCAATGGCCGTACCACGAAAACAGGTCGGCACATCGGCGCCCTCGACGCGTTCGCGGATACCCGCAAAGAGCACGAGGACCAGCGAAAAGCCGATCGCGCTGGCGGCACCAAAGAGAAGAGACTCGACGAAGTTGTATTTGTTGGCCACGTTCAGCAACGGCACCCCGAGTACCGCGCAGTTGGTGGTGATCAGCGGCAGGTAAATGCCAAGCACCTGGTGCAGCAGGGGGCTGGTCTTCTGGATCACCATCTCGGTGAGCTGGACAATGGCGGCAATGGTGACGATAAAGGACAAGGTCCGCAGGTACTCCAGCCCGAAGGGCATCAACAGGTAGTGGTCGATGACGTAGCTGGCACCGGTGGCGACGGTGAGCACGAAGGTCGTCGCCGCGCCCATGCCGAAAGCCGTCTCCAACTTTTTGGAGACGCCCATGAACGGGCACAGGCCGAGAATCCTGACCAGGACAACGTTATTGACCAGGACAGCGCCGATGATGATGAACAGATAGTGGGTCATGGTTCGCGTGAGCAGGAGGCAGTGCACTCCAGGGCGCTGCGATTATCCCTTGTCAGGTGCGCGCATACAACCACGTTATGTGTACCGCTATCGGAACTCAAACACGGTGTTGCCTGGCGATCGCCGCCGCCGCTTCTGCGACCAGTTCGGGGCCGCGGTAGATGAAGCCCGTATACAACTGCACCAACCGCGCACCAGCGGCGATTTTCGCCGCAGCATCAGCACCGCTGATGATGCCGCCGACACCGATGATCGGCACTTCGCCGGCCAGGGCAATGGCCAGTTTGTTGAGGACCGCATTTGACATCGCCAGGAGCGGTGCGCCGGACAGACCACCCGCCTGCTCGGCGTTAGGCAAGCCTTCGACGCCGACGCGTGCGAGCGTGGTATTGGTGGCGATCACGCCGTCCATGCGATGCCGGCAAAGCAGCGCTGCGATCGCATCGACTTGCGAGTCGTCAAGGTCCGGGGCAATTTTCAATGCCAGCGGCACATACTTGGCATGCCGATCGGCGAGCCGGGACTGCTGGCTTTTCAGGCTTCCGAGAAGGGCATCGAGCGCTTCGTCGCGCTGTAATTCACGCAGATTCCTGGTGTTTGGGCTGGAGACATTGACCGTCACGTAACTGGCCGCGGCATAGACGCGTTCGAGACAGAATAGATAGTCGTCGGCGGCCTTGTCGATCGGGGTATCAAAGTTCTTGCCGATATTGATGCCCAGGATGCCACCACGGCGCGGGAAATCGGCAGCGTCGACATGGGCCAGCAGTTGGTCAACGCCGTCGTTGTTGAAACCCATGCGATTGATGATTGCCTGCCTTTCCGGAATGCGGAACAGGCGCGGTCGGGGATTCCCCGGCTGCGGACGCGGGGTGATGGTACCGATCTCGATGAAGCCGAAACCAAGCGCGGCCAGCGCGTCGATGTGTTCGCCGTTCTTGTCCACACCGGCGGCCAGGCCAACCGGATTGGGAAAATTGATCCCCATGACCGATACCGGATCCGGCGGCACCGGCCTGGCCACAAGGCAGGTCGCTCGCGCTGCCTTGAGCCAGTCGACGCCAGCCATGCCGATGCCGTGCGCGGTCTCGGGGTCCAGGGTAAACAACAACTGGCGCAACAGGGAATACAACATGCGCGCATTTTACCGCATCGCAGCGGACAACGCCTCGCTTGCGGGCTCTAGCGCACGCTGAGGACGCGGCGCGGCCGCAGGTTCCCCACTTCATCGACCTCGCCGAGGCCGAGCAGGCACGCGTCGGCATAGACTCGGCATCGCCCGGGGAGTGCGGCAGTAGTGACCGGATTTCCGTGCACAAAACGTAACCCCGCCGGCCCATCGAGAGATACCGCCGGCAGACTCTGCAGCAGCGTATCTGGCGCCAATAGCCAGGCCGCACGATCGGACTCCGGCATTTCGGCAAGCTGATCGAGGGTCACCGCGTCGACAATCGACAACGCGCCGACCGCGACTCGTCGCAAGGCGGTCAGGTGCGCTGCACTAGCGAGCGCAGCCCCGAGATCCTCGGCCAGGCTGCGCACATAGGTACCCTTGCTGCAGGCGATGCGCAAGCGACAGCGGTCGCCCGAAAAATTCAGCAACCGCAACTCGTGTACCGTCACCTCACGCGCCTCGCGCTCGACTTCGATACCCTGGCGGGCCAGCTCGTAGAGCGGTCTGCCATCGCGCTTCAGCGCCGAGTACATCGGCGGAATCTGGCGAATCGGCCCACGGAAACGGGGCAGAGCGGCTGCGAGTTCGCTCTCTCCAAAATCCACCGGACAGTGCATGATCACCGCCCCGTCGGCGTCACCGGTGTCGGTCCTGACCCCGAACTGGAGTTCGGCTTCATAGGTCTTGTCGGCCGCGAGCAGGTCGACCGAGAACTTGGTGGCTTCACCGAAACAAAGCGGCAGCAGACCGCTGGCCAGAGGATCGAGCGTACCGGTGTGCCCCGCCTTGGCCGCAGAAAAGAGACGCCGTGCGGCCTGCAACGCCGAGTTCGACGACATGCCGGTCGGCTTGTCCAGCAGCAGCACGCCATCCACGCGCCGCCAGGCCTTCCTGGCGGTCAATTCAGGCCTGATGGTCTTGATCCGAGATCGCCACGGCCTCGCTGATCAGCTTCGACAACTGCGCGCCGCGTTCCAGCGATTCGTCGAACACGAAATGCAGTTGTGGCGTCATGTGAATGCTGATGCGCTTGCCCAACTCGCTGCGCAGAAATCCTGCGGCCTTTTCCAGGCCCTCCTGCACCGATTCGAGAGTGTCGCTGCCGGCGAGGCTACTGAAGAAGATTTTGGCGTGCGCGTAGTCGGGACTCACCTGCACATCGGTCAGACTGATCATCCCGACGCGCGGGTCCCGGAGTTCGGTCCGGATCACCTCGGCAAGTTCACGCCGAATTTGTTCGGCAATCCGGTCCCGTCGGGAAAACCCCCTGTTGGTAGCCACTTACAGCGTCCTGGCAACTTCCGTGACGTCATACACTTCGAGTTGGTCGCCCTCCTCGTAGGCACTGAAATTCTTCAGTGAGAGGCCGCATTCAAAGCCCCCGCGAACCTCCCTGACGTCCTCCTTGAAACGCTTCAAGGACTCGATTTCGCCATCCCAGACGACGATGTGGTTGCGCAGCAGACGCGCACGCGAGCTCCGCTTGATCACTCCTTCAAGCACGTAGCAGCCGGCGATGGTGCCGATGCGGGTGGCGCGGAACACCTGCCTGATCTCGACCAGACCGGTGATGTCCTCCCGCTTCTCGGGTGAAAGCATGCCGGACAGTGCAGCCTTCACTTCATCCACCGCGTCGTAGATGATGTTGTAGTAGCGGATATCGACGCCGGCGGTTTCTGCCGCCTTGCGTGCACCGGCGTCGGCACGCGTATTGAAGCCGATGATGACCGCCTTCGAAGCCTGCGCCAGATGGACGTCGGACTCGCTGATCGCGCCCACCGCCGCGTGAATGACGTTGACCTTGACTTCGCCGGTCGACAACTTCTGCAGGGACTGCACCAGTGCTTCCTGGGAGCCCTGTACGTCGGCCTTGATGATCAGTGCCAGAACCTTGGCTTCCGCTTCCGTCATCTGATCGAGAATGCTCTCGAGATTCGCTGCCTGCTTGGTTGCCAGTTTGACATCGCGATACTTGCCCTGACGGAACAGGGCGATCTCGCGCGCCTTGCGCTCGTCTGCCAGTACCACGGCTTCCTGCCCGGCAGCCGGGACATCCGAGAGACCCAGGATTTCGACCGGAATCGACGGACCGGCCTCCTTGATGACCTTGCCGTTTTCGTCAAGCATTGCCCGCACGCGACCAAACACCTGGCCGGCAAGCAACACGTCACCCTGGCGCAGCGTTCCGGACAGCACCAGCATCGTGGCCACTGGCCCGCGCCCACGGTCCAGGCGGGCCTCGATGATCAGGCCCTTGGCCGGCGCATTCCTCGGCGCCTTCAATTCCAGTACCTCGGCCTGCAGCAGGACGTTTTCGAGCAGTTCGTCGATACCCACGCCGGTCTTGGCCGAGACACTGACGAAGGGGGCGTCGCCGCCATATTCCTCCGGCACCACTTGTTCGCCAACCAACTCCTGTTTCACCCGCTCGGGCTGAGCTCCCGGCTTGTCGATCTTGTTCACTGCCACCACGATCGGCACTCCGGCCGCTTTCGCATGGTGAATCGCTTCCCGGGTCTGCGGCATCACGCCGTCGTCAGCCGCCACCACC
Organism: Candidatus Accumulibacter propinquus; assembly: GCF_056856495.1. Taxonomy (NCBI): domain Bacteria; kingdom Pseudomonadati; phylum Pseudomonadota; class Betaproteobacteria; genus Candidatus Accumulibacter; species Candidatus Accumulibacter propinquus. The sequence goes on along the minus strand of NZ_JBSEHC010000003.1, from coordinate 2,177,197 downwards.
AGAATGACCAGATCGGTGGCCTTGGCCCCGCGTGCGCGCATGGCGGTAAACGCCTCGTGACCCGGCGTGTCGAGGAATGTCACCATGCCGCGGTCGGTCTGCACATGATAGGCACCGATGTGCTGGGTAATGCCACCCGCCTCGCCACTGGCGACGCGGGTACGGCGAATATAGTCGAGCAAGGATGTCTTGCCATGGTCGACGTGTCCCATCACCGTGACCACCGGGGCTCGCGACTCAAGCGGAACGTCTTTCTGCTCAGCGGAGCTGTCATCCAGGAAGGCATCGGGATCGTCGAGCTTGGCCGCGAAAGCCTTGTGACCCATTTCTTCGACGATGATCATCGCCGTTTCCTGATCGAGTGCCTGATTGATGGTCACCATCGAGCCCATCTTCATCAGTGCCCTGATCACTTCGGTTGCCTTGACCGCCATCTTGTGCGCCAGATCGGCGACCGAGATGGTTTCGGGCACGTACACCTGATGAACCACCGGATCGACCGGCAACTGGAAGGAATGCTGCTCGTCCTCGTCGCCACCGCCGCGACCCGCTCGCTTGCCATGCTTGCTGTCTCGCCAGCCAGTGCCACCGGTCGCGCCGCGCGTCTTCAGTCCGGGCCGCTTGTTGGCCCCTTCACTCTTCCACTGGCCTTTTTTGTCTGCCACCTTCTTTTCGGGCGCTTTCTTGTCCGGCACCTTCTTGTCGGTGGTCGCTGGCTTGGCCACCGGCTTGTGCAGCGTCTTGTCTTCCGTTGGCCGATCACTCGCCGTCTGTGCGGCAACCTGCTTGGCAACCCCCGCGGCCTTGGCGGCGATCGCCTTTTCTTCCGCATCCTGCTTCAGTCGAGCGAGATCGGCGCTGCGTTGCTGCTTGCTCTTGAACTCGGCCTCCTGCAGGGCACGCAGTTCGGCGTTGCGCCGCTCTTCCTCGGCGCGCAGTCGCTGCTGTTCTTCACCAATGATCGAGGCGCGCGTCACCACCTTCTTGGCGCCCGCCCTGGCGTCGGGTGCAGCGACTGCTGGCTCGATTCTCGTATCGGCGGCTATGGCAGCGCCACGCACCGGTGCGTCGGCAGTTGCCTTGCCCTTACCCTTGCCCCTGACGTCACTCGGCGGCGCCGTTTTCACTTCGACAGCGGGCACGGCCCGTACTTCGACCACGGGCTCCACTGCCTTCACTTCGACAATCGGTACTGCCTTGGCTTCAACCAGGGGCACAGCTTTCACTTCGCTGGGTGGCGCCGTCTTGACTTCAACGGCCGGCTCGACTCTCGTTTCGACCACGGCTTCGGCTCTGGTTTCAGCCACCGCCTCGGCGGCAACGACCACCGCTTCGGGCACTGCCGGAAGCGGCTGCCCGGGGGAACGTTCGGCACGCACCTCGGAGACATCCCGTTTGACGAGAACGCGCTTCTTGCGCACCTCGACCTGCACCGTATGCGATTTTCCGTGCGCGTCGTGAGATCTGATCTCGGTCGTTTCCTTGCGTGTCAGGGTGATCTTGGTCTTGGCGTCCGCCGGCCCATGCGATCGACGCAGATACTCCAGCAACCTGGATTTGTCCTGCTCGGACAGCAGATCATCTGCCTGCTTCTTGGCCACACCGGCTTTCTGCAATTGCTCGAGCAACGCCCCAGCCGGCATCTTGAGCTGGGTCGCAAATTGGGCAACACTTGTTTGCGCCATATGTATTCCTCTTTCCCGCTTACTCGAACCAGTGCGCACGCGCCGTGGTGATCAGTTGTTTGGCCCTTTGGGCATCAATGCCGGTGATCTCGGTAAGTTCGTCGACGGCCAGATCGGCAAGATCGTCGCGCGTCTTGATGCCACTACCAGCCAGCTTACCGGCCAGTGACTTGTCCATCCCTTCGAGAGTCAGCATGTCCTCGGCGACGTCGCCGATCTTCTCCTCGGTGACGATCGCGTCGGTCAGCAGAACGTTACGTGCCCGTTCGCGCAGTTCCTGAACCGTTGCCTCGTCGAAGGCCTCGATCTCGAGCATTTCGTGCAGCGGCACATAGGCCACTTCCTCAAGGGTCGAGAAGCCTTCGTCGATGAGGATGTTGGCGACATCCTCATCGACATCGAGTTTTTCCATGAACAGCACGCGGATCGCCGCAGCTTCGGCCTCGACCAGAGTCTTCGACTCTTCCTCGGTCATCAGGTTGATCGTCCAGCCGGTCATTTCCGACGCGAGGCGAACGTTCTGGCCCCCACGACCGATGGCGATCGCCAGATTCTGCTCGTCAACCACCACGTCCATGCTGTGCTTTTCCTCGTCGACGATGATTGAGCTGACTTCGGCCGGCGCCAGCGCGCCCACGACAAACTGTGCCGGGTCAGCCGACCAGAGGACGATATCCACACGCTCGCCAGCCAGTTCATTGGTTACCGCAGTCACCCGGGAACCGCGCATCCCGACACAGGTCCCGATGGGATCGATACGCTGGTCATTGGACTTGACCGCGATCTTCGCACGCATACCGGGGTCGCGAGCCGCGGCCTTGATCTCCAGCAGGCCATCATCCACTTCGGGGACTTCCAAGGCGAACAGTTGAATAATGAATTCCGGCGCGGTACGCGAGAGGACCAGTTGTGGTCCACGCGCCGAGCGGTCGATGCGCAACAGATAAGCCTTGACACGATCACCGATGCGCAGATTCTCTCGCGGAATCATCTGATCGCGCGGCAACAAGGCTTCCATCTTGCCGGTTTCGATGATCGCGTTGCCACGCTCCATGCGCTTGATCGTGCCGGTCACCAGATGTTCCTTGCGACCCAGGAAATCGCTCAGCACCTGTTCCCGCTCGGCATCGCGAATCTTCTGCAGAATCACCTGCTTGGCCGCCTGCGCACCGATCCGACCGAAGTCTATGGGCTCCAGAGCCTCTTCCAGGTAATCCCCGATCTCGACCTCGGGATCCTGCGCCTGCGCTTCCGACAACGGCACCTGCTGCTCCTCGTCAAGGAAGTCCTGATCGGCAACGACCTCCCAGCGACGGAAGGTCTCGAAATCGCCGGTTTCGCGATCAACCGCAACGCGGACGTTTGCGTCGTCGTGGATACGCTTCTTGGTAGCCGACGCCAGCGCCATTTCCAGCGCGCCGAAGACGATATCCTTGGTCACGTTCTTTTCACGTGCCAGGACATCTACCAGCAGCAAGATTTCGCGGCTCATTTCCTCATTACCTCCTAAACCAGCCTGTCGCCCGATTTCAGCATGTCGAACTTGGGCACCAGCCGTGCCTTGTCAATATTGACCAGGTCGACCTCCATTTCGCCCGCATCGGTCTGCAGACGCAGCCTGCCATCCTGAATGCCGTGCAGTACGCCGCTGAAGTTGCGCCGGCCGTTCAACGGCAGGCGCAACTTCAATGTGATTTCGGAACCCGCGAAACGCTCGAAATCCGTGGCTTTCTTCAACGGCCTGTCGATCCCCGGCGAGGAGACTTCCAGCCGGTCATAGTCAATGTTTTCGACAGCCAGCACGCGTGAGAGCTGATTGCTCACCAGAGCACAATCCTCCACATCAACGCCGCGCGGCTTGTCCGGCTTGTCGATGAACACCCGCAGCACGCGGCCGTGCGGACTTCGTTCGACGTCCACCAGTTCATAGCCGAGGCCGGTTACCGTCTTTTCAAGAACTTCGTGCATATCCATGGCTGCAAACAAAAAATGGGCGAAACGCCCATCCCCGAAAAAATTGCCCCCTGGGGGGCGAGCGGAAAACCCTTGGATTATAACGAAAATATCAGCAGAGGTAAATCGGCCTGCGATCAATCGCGATACCTCAACGTTCCCGCGACCGCCGCGCCGGGCGCTCGGGCTGCGCCGTCGCCATCCCGAAGTCAGCCAGGAGCTTCTTCACTTCCGCCTCGGGAAGTTCCTGGACCTGACCCCGCTTCAAGCCAGGCGGCAGCAGGAAGGGGCCGTAGCGGACCCGCATCAGGCGGCTGACAACGACACCGACGGCTTCGAACATGCGCCGCACTTCACGGTTTCGCCCCTCGAACAGCGATACGCGGTACCAGCGGTTGGCCCCCTCGCCGCCGGCTTCCTGAAAGCTCGAAAATTTTGCCGGGCCGTCCTCGAGTTCGATGCCCTCCAGCAGGCGCAGTCGTGCTTCGTCGGGCAATTCGCCAAGGATCCGCACCGCGTACTCACGAACCAGCTGATAACGTGGATGCATCAGCCGATTGGCCAGATCCCCTGAAGTGGTCAACAGCAGCAGGCCACTGGTGTTGAAATCGAGACGGCCGACCGCCACCCAGCGTCCGGCCGACATCCGTGGCAGAGAGGTAAACACGTTCGGCCGATGATCCGGGTCGTTGCGCGAAACGATTTCGCCTTCCGGTTTGTGATAAAGAATCACCCGCGGCAGGCGGTCGGAGAAGCGTAGTTGCACCAGCTTGCCATTGACCTTGATCCGGTCGCCCGGACTCACCGTCTGGCCGATATGGGCCGTCTCGCCGTTGACCATGATGCGTCCGGCGCCGATCAACGCCTCCATCTCCCGGCGCGAGCCAATGCCGCTGTTCGCCAGCAGTTTGTGCAGTCGCTCCGGCTTGCCGACGGGCTCCTGGTGACGGCTACGCCGCGACGACTCCCCGGTAGTGGTCCGCAACGCATGACGCGGATTGTCGGCCGGGAGCGAAGACGCAGGCGCAGCCGGTCGCCGTCGGCCTCCTGTCGCTGCGGGCGACGAGGACAACGGTGGTGAACGAGGAGGGTCGGCAGGAGGTCTGCGTCGGTTATTGGGCATTTGCGAGGTCCAGGGTGGGATTGATCTGTTCGAGCGCGGGCAACTCGGCGAGGCTGCGCAAACCGAGATCGTCGAGGAATTTCCTGGTGGTCGCCAGCAAGGCTGGTCGGCCAGGCGTGTCGCGATGACCGACGACATCGATCCAGCCGCGCTCTTCGAGTACCCGGATCACCTGTGTGGCAACCGTCACACCGCGGATGTCCTCGATATCGCCACGCGTTACCGGCTGGCGATAGGCAATGATGGCCAAGGTTTCCAGCACCGCTCGCGAGTAGCGCGGTGGCTTTTCAGGATTCAGCCGCTCCAGGTAGGGCATATACTCGGCACGCGTCCGAAAACGCCAGCCGCTCGCCACCTGCAACAGCTCAAGCGGACGCTCGCGCCATTCCGCGCGCAACTCGTCGAGCAGTGCACGCAGCACTTCGCCAGCGATCCGGTCGGCGAACACCTTTCGCAGTTCGGCCAGCGACAGCGGCTCGCGGGCGCTCAGCAACACCGCTTCGAGTATCCGCTTCCATTCGTCGGGAGCCTCCGGCGCATCGGCCGGCAGCGAGTTATCGGAAGTCGCCAGGCTCATCGGTCAACCTCAGGTAGATCGGGGCGAACACCTCGACCTGCGTCATTTCGAGCAGATGCTCGCGCGCCAGTTCGAGCACCGCCAGGAAGTGCACGACCAGCACCGGAACCCCCTGCGTCGGATCAAACAGATCGACGAAGTCGACAAAGCCTCCGGCCTCGCGCAGACGACGCAGGATCACGCCCATATGCTCGCGTACCGACAACTCCTCGCGCTGTACCAGGTGGCGGGTATGCAGTCTGGCCTGGCGAAGAATGCCATGCCAGGCATTCTGCAAATCCAGCGGACTGACCTCCGGCAGGCGCCGCAGCAGGGCCTTCTCGACCCAGACCTCGACCCAGTCAAAATCGCGCTCCGCTTGCGGCCACTCATTGATCTGCTGCGCCGCCAGTTTCATCTGCTCGTACTCGATCAGGCGCCGCACTAGTTCCGCTCGCGGATCCTCGGCATCGTCGCCGGTCGCCGCTTTCGGGCGGGGAAGCAGCATCCGCGACTTGATCTCGATCAGCATGGCGGCCATCACCAGATAGTCGGCGGCGAGTTCGAGATTCTGCGAACGCATCGCTTCCACGTAAACCAGATACTGCTCGGTCAGCAGCGCCATCGGAATGTCCAGTACATTCACGTTGGCCTTGCGGATCAGGTACAGCAGCAGGTCGAGCGGCCCCTCGAAGGCATCGAGCATGACCGCCATGGCGTCGGGCGGGATGTACAGGTCGCGCGGAAACTGCGCCAGTGGCTGCCCGTAGATCATGGCCAGCGGACTGACCACGCTGTCCTGGGACGCCGCCGCTGCCTCTTCGACGCTGGCAGTATCGCTCATCGGCAAGCGCAGAACGGCACCGGCGCTCAGTTGAAGTCCAGCCCGATCGCCTGACGTACGTCGCGCATCGTTTCGCGGGCGAGGCGACGTGCCGTGCTGTTGCCATCGCCAATGATCTCGCGCACCAGTTTCGGATCCTCCAGAAATGGCTGCGCGCGCGCGCGCATTGGCGCCTGCTCCCTGAGGATGCCGTCGATCACCGGCTGCTTGCAGTCGAGGCAACCGATACCGGCACTGCGACAGCCCTGCTCCACCCACGCCTGGCAAGTCTCGTCGGAGTATACCTGGTGCAATTGCCAGACCGGACAGTTGGCCGGCTCACCGGGATCGGTGCGGCGGATGCGTGCCGGATCGGTGGGCATCCGCCGGATCTTGTGCGTCACCGAAGCGGCGTCCTCGCGCAGCGTGATCGTGTTGCCGTAGGACTTCGACATCTTCTGGCCATCGAGACCGGGCATGCGCGAGGCTTCGGTCAGCAGCGCGCCGGGCTCGACCAGAATCATCTTGCCGGTGCCTTCGAGATAGCCGCACAGCCGCTCGCGATCGACATGCGCAAACCCCGGCACCTCGTCAAGCAAGGCATGCGCCAAACCGATCGCCGCCTGCTCGCCCTGCTGTTGAAAACGTGTACGCAGTTCCTCGTAACGGCGGGCCCGCTTCGCACCCAGCTTCCTGACCGCTTCCCTGGCCTTGTCTTCAAAACCTGGCTCGCGGCCGTAGAGATGGTTGAAGCGACGCGCAATCTCCCGCGAAAACTCGATATGCGGCACCTGATCCTCACCTACCGGTACCTTGTCGGCGCGATAGATCAGAATGTCCGCGGACTGCAGCAGCGGGTAACCGAGGAAACCGTAGGTCGACAGATCCTTGTTCTCCAGCTTCTCCTGCTGGTCCTTGTAGGTCGGCACGCGCTCCAGCCAGCCCAGGGGAGTCATCATCGACAGCAGCAGATGCAGCTCGGCATGCTCGGGCACCTGCGACTGGATGAACAGCGTCGCCCGGACCGGGTCGACACCCGCCGCCAGCCAGTCGATGACCATGTCCCACGCGGCATTGACGATGCCTCGCGGGTCGTCGTACTGGGTGGTCAGGGCGTGCCAGTCGGCGACGAAGAACAGGCAGGGATACTCATGCTGCAGCCGAACCCAGTTCTTCAGCACCCCATGGTAGTGGCCCAGATGCAGGCTGCCGGTCGGGCGCATCCCGGAGAGAACTCGTTCTGCGTACATGTTCTGTCTTCGTCAGTTCAGGAAGGAAATTGAAAAATGATCTCGACGAGGCCGCCGACCAGACGCATCACCGGCGTCAGCAACGCTCCGAGAATCCCCGTAAACAGTAGCAGTAGCAGGATCGGAAAGCCGAAGCGTTCAAGTTTGGCAAACTGCCAGGCTGCATCTCGCGGCAACAGGCTGACGGCGATGCGACCACCGTCAAGCGGCGGCAGTGGAAAGAGGTTGAGCACCATCAGCGCGATGTTGATCGACATACCAAACTTGGCCATTTCCGACATCGGCAAGCTGAAGAAGTTGATTGGCAGCAACCAGGTCAGCTTGAGCACAGCCGCCCAGAGCAGGAGCATCGCGAGATTGGCGCCTGGACCGGCCGCCGCGACCCACAACATGTCGCTCTTCGGATGCCGCAGGCGCCCGAAATCGACCGGTACGGGCTTCGCCCACCCGAACAGAATGCTGTTGTCGGAGACCAGCAGGATGATCGCCGGGACGACGATCGTCCCGACCAGATCGATGTGCTTGAGCGGATTGGCGGTGATCCGTCCGGCCTGCCACGCCGTCGGATCGCCGAAGTGGCGTGCCGCGTAGCCATGCGCGGCTTCGTGCAGGGTAATCGCGAAGATTATCGGCAGAGCGGCGATGGCGATGGTCTGAATCATGGCCGGTTCCATACGCGCTTCCTTAGTCCAGTCCCAGCGGCGCCAGCGCGCCGAGCCCGGCACGAATCAGCACCGGCAGTGCCCCCGTCAGGTCGACGACCGTCGTCGGCTCGATGCCGCAATGGCCACCGTCTAGGATCAATTCAAGCTGGCCGTCGAGTCGATCACGTATCTCCCAGCCTTCAGTCAGCCGATCTTCGTCACCGGCGAGGATCAGCGTCGAGGTCAGCAACGGCTCGCCAAGGGCCTCGAGCAGCGCCAGCGTGACCGTGTGCGCCGGAATGCGCAAGCCGATGGTCTTGCGTTTCGGGTGCAGGACGCGCCGCGGCAATTCCCGGGTGCCTTCGAGGATGAAGGTGTAGCTGCCCGGCGTCGTCGCCTTCAGCAAGCGATAGCGGGCATTGTCGACCCGTGCGAACTGGCCGATCTGCGACAGGTCGCGGCACATCAGCGTCAGGTGATGCCGATCATCGACGCCACGCAGGCTGCGAATGCGCTCGACCGCAGCCTTGTCGCCGAGGTGGCAGCCCAGGGCATAGCTGGAGTCGGTCGGCAAGGCAATGACGCCGCCTTGGCGAACGACCGCGACGGCCTTTTGCAGCAGCCTCTCCTGTGGGTTGTCGGGATGAATGGTGACATACTGTATCATCGTAGCGCACTCAACCGAGGCTCAGAATGCCTGCCAGACGGGCGTCAAGCCCGCCGGCAGAGGCGCCAGTTTGCCCAGATCGACATAACTTTCACCCGGGCCATGAAAATCGGAACCGCGCGACGCCAGAAAGTCATGCTCCCTGGCCAGGCGTCCAAAAGCATCAACATGTTCCGCCGTGTGGCTGCCCGACATGACTTCGATCGCCTGCCCGCCGAGATCCTTGAACTCGCCGAGAAAACGCCGCATGTCTGCGCGCGACAGCTTGTAGCGCCCGGGATGCGCAACCACCGCCAGCCCACCAGCGCCCAGGATCCAGCGCAGCGAATCGGACAGCGTCGCCCAGCGGTGATCGACGTAACCCGGCCGACCCGGAACCAGATACGACTCGAAGACGCTGCGCAGATCCTTGCAAACGCCGATTTCCACCAGATAACGACCGAAATGCGCACGACTGACCAGGCTCGGGTTGGCGGCGAAGCGCATCGCCCCCTCGAAAGCGCCAGCAATGCCGACCTTTTCGAGTTCGGCCGACATCCGCCGCGCACGCTCAATACGCCCCGAACGGATCGCCGCCAAGCCGGCGTTCAACGCCGGATCTGCGCGGTTGAAGGCAAGCCCCAGAATGTGGATCTGCAGCGCCTCCCATTCGATCGAGATTTCCACACCATTGACAAACGCCATGCCCACGGCGTCCGCAGCCGCACGCGCCGCCGGCAGACCGTCGAGGTCATCGTGGTCGGTCAACGCCAACATCTCCACACCGTTCGCGGCCGCGCGACGGGCAACCTCGGCAGCGGGCAAGAGACCGTCCGAACAGGTGGAATGGCAGTGGAGATCGCAGTTGAGCACGGATACGGACCAGCATGGGCAGCGGAAGTAACTATGCATGATAACGAATATGGCTAGATCGTGCGAGCGAAAGCCTTGTCCAACGTGCTATGAGCGCATCAGCCGCGTCCGCGAACACTTTGACTACCCCCGCGCAAAAAGCATAACCATAGAAAAACTTCGTCATTGGCTTGAAGCCGACGCCGGGTTAGCATTATTCGCTGCGAACTGAACGCTCGGCGCTGGATGCGGCGGGGCCGCCAACCAGTTTTCCAGACACCATTGCCCACCCCAGGAGATCCACATGTCCAGATGGTACGAAGACAACTCCCTTTCGATCGGCCGCACGCCGCTGATTCGGCTCAACCGCATTGTCGAGGGCACACCGGCGACGCTGTTTGCCAAGATTGAAGGGCGCAACCCGGCCTATTCCGTCAAGTGCCGGATCGGCGCCGCAATGATCTGGGACGCGGAAAAGCGTGGCTTGCTGGGGCCGGGCAAGGAACTGGTCGAACCCACCAGCGGCAATACCGGCATCGCGCTCGCCTTCGTCGCTGCTGCACGCGGCATCCCCCTGACCCTGACCATGCCGGAGACGATGAGCGTTGAGCGGCGCAAACTACTGGTGGCCTACGGCGCCAGACTGGTGTTGACCGAAGGTGCCAAGGGGATGAGCGGCGCCATCGCCAAGGCCGAGGAAATCGCCGCCTCCGACCCCGACCGCTACGTGCTGCTGCAGCAATTCAAGAATCCCGCCAACCCGGATATTCACGAGCGCACCACCGGTCCCGAGATCTGGGACGACACCGACGGCCAGATCGATATCCTCGTTTCCGGCGTCGGCACCGGCGGCACCATCACCGGGGTTTCCCGTTACATCAAGAACACTCGCGGCAAGGCGATCACTTCGGTCGCTGTCGAGCCCTCCGCCAGCCCGGTGCTCACTCAGACGCGTGCGGGCGAACCGCTCAAACCGGGTCCGCACAAGATCCAGGGCATCGGCGCCGGCTTCGTGCCGCAAGTCCTCGATCTCACACTGGTGGATGTCATCGAACAGGTGTCGAACGAAGAGGCCGTTGACTTCGCCCGTCGCCTGGCACGGGAAGAAGGCATTCTCTCCGGCATCTCCTGCGGGGCAGCCGTGGCCGCAGCAGTACGTCACGCCCGCAAGCCGGAGAATGCCGGCAAGACCATCGTCGTCGTCCTGCCGGACTCCGGCGAGCGCTATCTCAGCTCGGTGTTGTTCGAGGGCATCTTCGACGCTGCCGGCCTGGCGCTCTGACAAACCGGCCGGGTTGATGGATCCTGGAAAATACTAGCTGTGCGCGGCGCCGTCGGCGCGAAGGTCGAAGATCAGGACTTCGGCGACTTCTCCGGCGGTGATCTCGATCGCCGTTTCGTCGCGCAGCCGCGCGCCGTCGCCAGCCTCCAGTCGCTGGCCATTGATCTGCAGCGAGCCGCGCGCGAGGTGCACATAGGCGTGGCGCGAATTACCGAGATCCAACGTCGCGCCTTCGTCACCATCGAAGAGACCGGCGTACACACGTGCGTCCTGATACACCGACAGCGAGCCGTCGCTACCATCGGGTGAAATGATCAGTCGCAGCCGGCCGCGTTTCTCGCTATCCGGGAAATGCACCTGCTGGTAGCGCGGCGCGACCCGCAAACGGTCGGGAACGATCCAGATCTGCAACAGATGCACGGGATCCTGTGGCGACGGATTGAACTCGCTGTGGCGTATGCCGGTACCGGCACTCATCATCTGCACGTCACCCGGACGGATGATCGATCCGTTGCCCATCGAATCGCGGTGTTCGAGGGCTCCTGCGAGGACATAAGTGAAAATCTCCATGTCCTGGTGTGGATGGGTGTCAAAACCCTTGCCCGGCTGAACCCAGTCGTCGTTGATCACCCGCAGGTCGGAGAAACCCATCTGACGCGGATCGAAATAGCTCCCGAAGGAGAAGGTGTGGCGGGAAGTGAGCCAGCCGAAGCTGGCGTTTCCGCGCTCATCGGCTCGACGTAATTCAAGCATGGCGTACCTCCCGTCAATTCCATCCGTCAGCGGTCAACCACCGCCTGGCGGTTAGTCCAGTTTCGCCAGGATCGACTTGGCCAGCGGCGGATTCTTGGCCAGATATTTCTTTATCCCCGAGAAGATCGCCTCGGCCATCTTGTCCTGGTAGGCGTCGTCATTGAGCCGCTTCTCCTCCTCGGGATTCGAGATGAACGCCGTCTCGACGAGGATCGACGGAATGTCGGGCGCCTTGAGAACGGCAAATCCCGCCTGCTCGACGCTGGCCTTGTGCAGGCGGTTGATGCCGCCGAGTTCACCGAGCACCGCCTTGCCAAGCTTCAGACTGTCGTTGATCGTCGCGGTTTGCGACAGATCGAGCAGCGTACGCGCCAGGATGGGGTCCTTGACGTCGAGGTTCACCCCGCCGATCAGATCGGCGGCGTTCTCCTTTTGCGCCAGATAGCGCGCGGCGGAACTCGACGCCCCACTCTCGGAGAGCACAAAGACCGAAGAACCGTTGGCGTCGGGTCTGACAAAGGCATCGGCATGGATCGAGACGAAAAGATCCGACTGGATGCGTCGGGCCTTCTGCACCCTTGCGTGCAGGGGTACGAAAAAGTCGGAATCGCGCGTCAGGACTGCGCGCATGTTGGGTTCGGCCTCGATCTTTGCGCGCAGTCGTTTGGCAACCGCCAGGGTGACGTTTTTCTCGTAGCTGCCACCACTCCCGACAGCGCCCGGGTCCTCGCCGCCGTGCCCCGGATCGAGGGTGATGGTCACCAGGCGATCGACCATTGGCCGACCCTGGCGTTTGACCACCTTCTGTTCAGCGACCTGCGGCGGCGACTCGGGTTTCGGCTCTGTCTTCGCTTCGACGGGCGGTTCCGGGCGGCTGTCCGGCCTGGCTCGGCTCTCGACTGCCGCGGGTCGCGGTTCCTTGCTGTCCAGCAGCGACAACAGCGGATCGGGCGGATTCAGGGGATAGACATCAAGAACCAGTCGATGCCCGTAACCACCCACCGGCGGCAGGACAAACACCTGCGGATTGACTTCACCCTTCAGTTCCATGACCAGGCGTACGACGCCCGGCTTGTACCGTCCCGCGCGCAACAGCCTGATGTTCGGGTCGTCCGAAGCCACCTTGTTGGCCAGACTCTCAAGCACATTGTTCAATTCAATGCCCTCGAGGTCGACCACCAGGCGCTCCGGGTTCTTCACCGTGAAGTGCGTATATTTCAGGGGCGCAGCGTATTCGATGGCCACCCGCGTGTAGTCGGCTGCCGGCCAGATACGAACGGCGAGAACACCGGAGTTGCGATTGGTCGCCGCCGACGCGAGCGGACTGACCGTCAGGAGCAGCGAGGCACCGGTAAACTTGATCAGGTTGCGGCGTCCTGCCAGCCGCCGTTGAGCGCTTTCAGACATGTTCTCCCCTCCTCGCTGCGCGCGACGACATCCAGCGTCCGCCCCGGTTCGGCAAATTCGAAGCGAACGACGAGATCTGGTGGCGGCGCGTGCTCCGCAGCCTTCTCGGGCCACTCGACAAGGCACACCGCATCATCACGGAAGTATTCGGCAAGCCCCGCATCCAAAAACTCTTCTGGAAAGTTGAAACGATAGAAATCAAAGTGATACCAGTATATCCTCGAAATCACATAAATTTCAACCAGTGTATAGGTAGGGCTTCTTACCGGCCCGACATGATTGCAGGCGCGCAACAGCCCGCGCACCAGCGTGGTCTTGCCGGCCCCCAGATCACCGTCGAGCCAGACGACCATGCCGGGACACAGCAGGGGCGCCAGTCGCCGACCGAAACTGGCGGTCGCCGTCTCGTCCGGCAGGTGCAGGCTGAACGTGGAGTGGTTATCATCCGGGCTATGCACGCAGGTGACTCCAAAACAGGCACTCAACTCGGGCCGGGGCAAGGCCCGACCGATTATGCGCAAGTGGTCAGCAGGATCAAGGCTTGGGGGCAGGAACTCGGCTTTGCGGCGATCGGCATTGCGACCACCGACGTTACCGCGGCCAGGCCAAGGCTGATGCGCTGGCTGGAACTGGGGCGGCACGGCGAAATGGATTATATGGCCAAACACGCAAACCTGCGCGCGACGCCGCAAGGCCTGCTGCCGGACACCCTGTCGGTCATCTCCGCCCGCCTGCCGTACTGGCCTGCGGCGGCCGACGCCCAGCAGATTCTCGCCGCCAGCGAGCAAGCCTACGTCTCCCGCTATGCCCTCGGGCGCGACTATCACAAGACGATGCGTCGGCGACTCCAGCAACTCATCGACCGCCTGCATCGGGAAGCGGCAGCGTTACAACTTGACCGAACCCTTTGCCTGCCGTGCGTTTTCCGATTCGGCTCCGGTGCTGGAAACCGAGTTTGCGGTGCAATCGGGCGTTGCCTGGCGCGGCAAGCACACGCTGTCGCTGACGCGTGCAGGATCGTGGCATTTTCTCGGCGAAATCTATACCACCTTGCCGCTGCCCCCCGACAGACCGATCGGCGATCACTGCGGTGACTGCCGTCGTTGCCTTGACTGCTGTCCCACCAAGGCCATCGTGGCGCCCTACGAGGTCGACGCCCGTTTGTGCATTTCCTACCTGACCATCGAACTGCAGGGCGCAATCCCAGACAGCGCTGCGCCCCTTGATCGGCAATCGCATCTACGGTTGCGACGATTGCCAGTTGTGTTGCCCCTGGAACCGCTTTGCCGGCATCGGCGATCCCGACTTCGGCGTGCGCGAAGGACTCGATGCGGCGCCTCTGACTACCCTCTTCGCCTGGAGCGAGGACACTTTCAATACGCGCCTGGCCGGCAGTGCGATCCGCCGCATCGGCCACCAACGCTGGCTGCGCAACATCGCCGTCGCACTCGGGAACGCCGAAAGCTCGCCGACAAACCTCGCGGCGCTGGCTTCGCGGCAGGACGACCCCTCGCCTCTGCTGCGCGAACACGTCGGCTGGGCGCTGGCCCGGCATGCAGGGAAAAGCGCACGCCCTGGCGAAGGCGGGCGCTGAGCGACCGGCCCGTCCGCAGGAGCCAGTGGCCCGCGCCTACGAGCCGCCGGGAATGACGCGCTCACATGTTCGGGTAGTTTGGCCCACCGCCGCCTTCGGGTGCCACCCAGCGGATGTTCTGCGTCGGATCCTTGATGTCGCACGTCTTGCAGTGCAGACAATTCGACGCATTGATCTGCAGACGCGGCCCGCTCGCGTCCTCGACGATCTCATAGACGCCAGCCGGGCAGTAACGCTGCTCGGGCGAGGCATATTCCTTGAAATTGACCGCGATGGCCTTGCTGCTGTCGAGCAGCTGCAGATGCACGGGTTGCTCCTCTTCGTGCGCGGTATTCGAGACAAATACCGACGACAGCCGATCGAAAGTCAGTTGCCCGTCGGGCCTGGCGTAGTCGATGGGCTGACAGTGGGCCGCCGGGACGAGCTGCGAGTGGTCGTTGCTGCGGTCCTTGAGCGTGAAGAACATGTGGCCACCGAACAGATTCTGCTGGATCCAGTTGAAGGCCCCGCCCAGGAAGGTGCCAAACTTGTGCAGCGCCGGCCCGAAATTGCGCGCCTGAAAGAGTTCTGCATGCAGCCAGGAAGACTCGAAGGCGCTGGCATAGGCCACCAGGTCGCTGCGCCCCTCGTCTCCGGCCTTTAGCGCCGCATGGACCGTCTCGGCCGCCAGCATGCCGGACTTCATGGCCGTGTGAATACCTTTGATCTTGGCGAAATTGAGCGTCCCGGCATCACAGCCAATCAGCAGTCCGCCGGGGAAAGTCTGTTTCGGCAGACTGTTCAGTCCACCCTTGGTAATCGCGCGCGCGCCATAACACAGGCGCTTGCCGCCTTCGAGAGTCTTCCGGATTTCGACCTGCGTCTTGAAGCGCTGAAATTCCTCGAAAGGCGAAAGATACGGATTGGCATAATTGAGGTCGGCGATCAGGCCAACCGCGACCTGGTTATCCTCCATGTGATAGAGGAAGGAACCGCCGGTGGCACCATGCTCGCTGAGCGGCCAGCCGGCACCATGCACCACCAGCCCCGGTCGATGCTTTGCGGGATCGATCTGCCAGAGTTCCTTGATCCCGAGGCCATAGTGCTGCGCCGTCGCGCCGGCAGCAAGATCGTAGTGCGCGATCAGTTCCTTGCCGAGTTGGCCGCGCGACCCTTCGGCAAGCAGCGTGTACTTGGCGTGCAACTCCAGGCCGGGCTGGAAACTGTCCTTCGGCTTGCCTTCCTTGTCACGCCCCATATCGCCGGTGGCCACGCCCTTCACCGAACCGTCGTCGTGATAGAGGATTTCGGCGGCGGCGAAACCGGGAAAGATCTCCACGCCAACGCCTTCCGCCTGTGCGGCCAGCCAACGACAGAGGCTGCCCAGGCTGATCAGGTAATTACCCGCGTTATGCATCGGTGCCGGAACGGCAAATCCCGGCAGCCTGACCGCCGCGGTCTCGCTGCGATAGAGATAGACCTGATCTTCAGTGACCGGAGTGTTCAGCGGTGCTGCCAGCGCCTGCCAGTCTGGCAGCAGTTCATCGAGTGCCCGACTCTCGAAGAGCGCCCCAGAAAGAATGTGCGCCCCGACCTCCGAACCCTTTTCCAGAACCATGACCGCCAGTTCGGGATCGAGCTGTTTGAGGCGTATCGCCGCGCTCAAACCCGCCGGACCCGCACCGACAATCACCACGTCATACTCCATCGCTTCCCGTTCCATCACCGCTCCTCAAGGTATCTCAATCGATCCGGTCCCGACCGGAGGCCCACCGACAGCAGGCAGGGCTGCCTGGGGCGACCTCGATCGCCTGCATACGTCCCGCGATATACCCGAGTCCGTGAGCCCGGTCAACGACTGTGTGGCAGGCGATAATCCCTGAACAACTCGCGCAGCCGGAGCTTGTGCAGTTTGCCGGTGGCGGTATGCGGCAATTCGTCCACGAAAGCGACATCGTCGGGAAGCCACCAGTGGGTCACCTTGCCCGCCAGAAACTGCAGCATCGACTCGCGGTCCAGTGCCTGACCGGGTTTCCTGACCACGATCAGCAGTGGTCGCTCCTGCCACTTGGGATGCGGCGCACCGATCACCGCGGCTTCGGCAACCGCCGGGTGGCCAATCGCCGCGTTCTCGAGGGCAATCGACGAAATCCACTCGCCCCCCGACTTGATGACGTCTTTCGAGCGGTCGGTGATCTGCATGTAACCGTCGGCGTCGATGGTCGCCACGTCGCCGGTGTCGAAAAACCCCGCTGCGTCGAGAGCGGAAGTGCCCTCGTCACGGTAGTAGCCGCAGGTAATCCAGGGTCCCCGCACCAGCAGGTGGCCGGATGCCATGCCATCATGGGGCAGACTGGCGCCGTCGTCATCGACAATCTTCATCTCGACGCCATAGACCGCCCGGCCCTGCTTCTCCTGGACGGCCAGACGCTGCTCAAGCGTATAACCGCCGTGTTTCGGCAGCAGATTGCAGACCGTGCCCAGAGGCGACATTTCGGTCATCCCCCAGGCGTGCACGACGAACGCACCGAAAGTCGTCTCGAAGCGTTCGCTCATCGCCCGCGGCGCCGACGAACCGCCGATCACGACGCGCCGCAGACAGAGGTCTTCCTTCGGCGTCAGCCGTTCTGCATCGACATATTGCAGCAGCATCAACCAGACCGTGGGCACACCGAGGGCCAGGGTCACCTTCTCGTCGCGCATCAATTGATAGACACTCTTGCCGTCAAGAGCCGGACCGGGCATGACCAGCCTGGCGCCGCACATCGCGCCGGCATAGGGCATGCCCCAGGCGTTGACGTGAAACATCGGAACCACCAGTAGCGCGGTCTCGCCAGCGCCGATGGCCAAACCGTCGGTCGCACAGGCGGCCCAGGAGTGAAGCACCGAGGAGCGGTGGGAATAGAGCACGCCTTTGGGATTGCCGGTGGTGCCGGACGTGTAGCATAGCGACGACGCCGTCGTTTCGTCGAACTGCGGCCACTGATAGTCACTCGTTTGTGCATCGAGCAGATCTTCGTAGCACAACAAGCGGGGAATACTGCACTCCGGCAAGTGTTCGCGGTCGGTCATCACGACGAAACCACGGACCGTCGGCAACGACTTTGCCAGCCTTTCGACCAGCGGCACGAAGCTCAGGTCGAAAAACAGGAACTGATCTTCGGCATGGTTGACGATGTACTCGATCTGTTCGGGGAACAGACGCGGGTTGATGGTGTGCAGAACCGCTCCCATCCCTGAAACGCCGTAATACAGTTCCATGTGCCGATAACCATTCCAGGCCAGCGTCGCGATGCGATCACCGGGCCCGACCCCCCGAACCTCCAGGGCATTGGCCAGTTGCTTGGCGCGGCGATGGATGTCGGCATAAGTGCAACGATGGATCGGGCCCTCCGTCGTGCGTGAAACGATCTCAGCGTGTGGATGAAAACAGGCTGCGTGCTCGATCAGCGACGAGATCAACAGCGGTCGGTCCTGCATGAGTCCTCTTGGCATCGCTTTTCCTCCTGTCTTGGTCGTGCATTACAGAGACTTCAGCGCCCGCCGAAGCTCGTCAGTGTAGGCTGGGAACTGGTGGACATCAACGTGCGCGGCCCCCGCAACCCGCAGCAAGCGGGCCTGCGGCGCTCGCGTCAACAGTTGTTCGCTGTGCCCGACAGGAATCAGCGCATCCTCCTCGCCATGTACCAGCAGCACGGCACCACGCAAGCGGCCAACATCCCGGCAGGTCACCAGCGGATAACGCAGCAACCACTTCGGCATGAACGGATAATGTAACGTCATCAGTTGGGCCAAGTCGCAGTACGGCGAGACCAGGATGGTCAGGTCGGGCTGAACCTCGGCGGCCAGGCCGGCAGCCAGGGCCGTGCCGAGGGAGCGTCCGTAGATCACTTTCCGCTTGCCCGCGTATTGCGCTTCAACACTGCGCCAGGTGGCAAGCACGTCGGCACGAAGCTGTGCTTCGCTCTCGATGTGCCCACTGCTCTTGCCGTAGCCGCGGTAGTCGAGCATGAACAGATCGTAGTTGAGCGCACGATAGAAATCGCTGTGGGTAAACCAGGTCGCCAGGTTTCCGGTGTTGCCGTGCAGGAAAAAGACTACGCCACGCGGATTGGGCAACCGCAAATGCAGGGCCGACAGCGTCTCACCCCCCACCTCGATGCTCACCTCGTGTACGTCGTTGAAGATGAATCGATGCGCCACCGGCAGGGGGTCCGGACGAAAAATCAAATGCTCCTGATAACAATAGATCCAGGACAGCAGCGCCAGATAGCCACCAGCAATCACCGCCGCGAGGATCACCGCGCGCCTCCATCCAGGTCGCCTGCCGGCATCGGATCGCAGGTCAATGCTCCTAGCCAAACCTTCCGGAGCCTCCCGCACCAGCGGCCGGCTAACCTTGCCTGGCCAAGCCGGGCCGTCCTGCAAAGTCGCCATCAGGCCAGTGGCCTGAAGCGATGGATCAGGGGGGCTTGTGCCAGCAACTCGCTCGCCAGAGTAATCGCCGTGACCACGTGTGGCGTCGCTAGATGCGCGTCAGCTGCGGCCTGATCCAGCCATTGCTCGACAGTCACGAATTCGAGCGGATGGTCCTCATTCTCGAACAAGTCGTAGCTGACGCAGCCGGATTCCTCCCGGCTTGGCGCGACGAGATCTTGAAGAACCGAGCGCAGCGTCGTCTCACTCCCGGCGCGTGCGGTAATCCGTGCCATGATCGTAACCATTCCCTGCCCCTTTCCATTGGTGATTGGTAACCGGGCGCCACAGTTGGCACCCTATCTTATACGTATTGCGCGCCTCGCCGGATGCACCCTTCTGCGTACCATGGCGCCGTGCGAGTCTGGGGCACTATAGCCCTGCCGGCAGTTGTTCCCGAGTCCGGCAGAGAGGCCTGTTGCGCGAGACTGCTCGATTGGGGCGATAGCTTCTGATAAGCTAGTTCATAAGCTAGATAGAATGGAGAAATTCAATGCGAGAAGTCGGCGCTTTCGAGGCCAAAAACAAACTCGGCACGTTGCTCGATTGGGTGGAGAGTGGCGAGGAAGTGCTCATCACCCGGCGCGGCAAAGCGGTGGCGCGGCTGGTCCCCGCTGAACCCGGCTTCGACCGCGCCAAAGCCCGTCGCGCGGCTGACGGGATCATCGAGGCACGGCGCGGCGTCACGCTCGGCGGTCTCAAGATCAAGGACTTGGTCAATGAGGGCCGCCCGTGAGTTTCGTGCTGGACAGTTCGGTCAGCCTGACTTGGTGCTTCGATGACGAGCGCACGGACGCCACGGACGCCCTGCTTGAACGCGTGGTTGAATCCGGGGCCGCCGCGCCCGCGCTGTGGCCGCTGGAAGTTCTCAATGCGCTGGCCATGGCCGAGCGTCGCGGCCGGATCGATAGCGAACGGCGACAACGCCTCGCCGGATTCCTGCACGATCTTCCGGTAACGATCGACGACGAGACGGCCAGTCAAGCATGGACGGTCACTTCCCAACTGGCGGCACGCTTTCGGCTGACTGTCTATGACGCTGCCTATCTCGAACTGGCACAGCGCCTCAATCTGCCCCTGGCAACGCTCGATCAGGAGTTGCGTACCGCTGCTGCCGCGCGCGGCGTCACGCTGCTCGGCACTTGACCTGGCCCGCTGCGTGGCCTGCGCCCCGGCAAGACTGGTCAGTTTCTAACAAAGTGAAATTGAATTGCGCAGAGGTGCCAGTGGATCATGGAGAGACGCCCATCATTTCGGCCAGGACAAAAACCCGGGCTCGATTTGATTTCGCGCGGAACGTCTTCTCGGTCATGAAACAACTCGCGTCCGGCCCCTGTTCTCGTCCACCGGGAAAAAACAATGAACAGAAAAATCCCCGACATTCTCCCGCGTTCGGTTCTGATTCTTCTCGCGGAATCGTTGCCGCAACTTTCCAATTACTGGTGGAAAGAGCTGGTCCTGGACAAGCTGACCTATCAGCAGCAAGGCTTCGTCAAATCAAGTCACCTCGCCAGCCTCGACCAGTTGGACCTGGCTGCGCTCCTGCGGATCCTGGATCAAAACTGGTTCGAGATTTCGCGTCTTCTAGATCTACCTTCGGCAGCCCGCAACTGGATCAAGGAGACGCAGTCTATCCGCAACCGATGGGCGCATGCTCCAGCATCCGGTCTTGACGACCACGACATTTTTCGCGATCTGGACACGATCGAGCGTCTTGCGCAGGTATTGGGCGCCAGCGATTCCGAGTTGGCGTCTCTGCGTAAAGACAAGACAGCACTGCTTGCCGCGATGGCGGGTCATGAAAAGCCGCGTGTCCCCGCTGCCGTTGCGACCCAGTCCGGCGTCTTCAAACCAGGCGACATGGTTTGCCTGAAAGCCAAGCGAACGGTCACCGGCGCAATCATCGGCCACCTGCCGGGTGATCCCGAAGACCGCTATCAGGTCTTTCACGATGCCGCGGTCACCACCTATTACACGTCCCAACTCGAAGCCGTCGTCAGTACTCCGACCCGCGCCAGCGTGTCACCGTCGACCCTGCACGCCGCCCTTTCCGCCCTGCAACTGCGCCACCCCAGCACCGGCAGCCTGTATTCCCTGTTCGCCTCGCGCATCCATTTCGTTCCCTACCAGTTCCGGCCGGTGCTCAAGCTGATCCAGGCCGACCGGCCGCGGCTGCTCATCGCCGACGAAGTGGGTGTCGGCAAAACCATCGAGGCCGGACTGATCCTCAAGGAACTCCAGGCCAGGCGCGAGATCCGTTCGGTATTGGTCATCTGCCCCAAGCCGCTGGTCGCCGAACGGAAATGGCTGGAAGAACTCAAGCGCTTCGATGAGCAGTTCGTTCATCTGGACGGCTCGGCCCTGCGCTACTGTCTGGATGAAAGCCACCTTGATGGCATCTGGCCGCAGCAATACGCGCGGGCCATCCTGCCGTATTCACTCCTGGATGAACACCTGCTGATGGGCAAACCGCAGGGGCGCAAGAGGCAGCGCGGCCTGCTCGATCTGGACCCGCCGCCGACTTTCGATCTGGTGATCGTCGACGAGGCCCACCACATCCGCAATACCGACACCTGGGCCTATCGCAACGTGCGCTACTTCTGCGACAACGCCGAAGCCGTCGTCCTGCTCACCGCCACGCCGATCCAGTTGGGTGACAACGACCTGTACACCCTGCTGCACCTGCTACGTCCCGATGTGCTGCCCAGCCGGCACGAGTTCGACCAGATGTCGGAACCCAACCCACACCTCAACGCTGCCATCGAAGCGGCACGCGGCGCCAGTGAAGACTGGACGGAAGCCGTGCGCGCTTCGATCGACCAAGCCGTCACCACACCCTGGGGCAGGAATGTCATTGCCGCCGACAATCGCCTGCAGGAAGCCCGCGATCTCCTGACCGCCGACGAGAACCAGCTCGAAAACCGCCTTGCCCTCATCCGCAAGCTGGAAGCCCTGTACACCTTCGCGCCGCTCATCAATCGCACCCGGCGGCGAGACATCGGCAACTTCACCACGCGCAAGCCGGAAACCGTAGCGGTGGACTACACCCCGGAACAGAACGTACTGCATCACGACCTGATCGGACTGATCAGCCGCATGCTGGCGCATCGGCACGGCGATCAGCATCTCCAGTTGATGCTCACCACCATTCGACGCCAGTTGGCGAGCTGTGTCTTTGGTCTCGCACCGCTCTTGTCCGACATCCTCAACCGACACCTGTCGCAGGCGCAGTTGAGCGAGATGTGCGACGAGGAGAATCCCGCCGACCTCGCTGCGGTTATCGCCGACTTCCGTGCCGAGGTCGAAGCCCTCATCCAGCGCGCACAGGCACTCAACGGCCCCGATCCAAAGTTCGACGCCTTCCTCCAGGTCATCCGCGACAAACAGGCACTGCCCAACAACAAGCTCCTGGTGTTCAGCACCTTCCGCCACACCCTCGCCTATCTGATGGCCAAGCTGTCGCGCGCCTCCGTCCGCCTGGGCCTCATCCATGGTGACATCCCCGATGACCAACGACGCGAACTGCGCCACCGCTTCAGTCTGAACAGGGAAGACCCGCAGGCCCTGGATGTGCTGCTCTCGTCCGAAGTAGGCTGCGAAGGCCTCGATTTTCAATTCTGCGATGGCCTGGTGAACTATGACCTGCCCTGGAACCCCATGCGTGTCGAACAACGCATCGGCCGGATAGACCGCTACGGGCAGAAGAGCGAAACCGTCGCGATCTACAACCTGATCACCCCCGGTACCGTGGATGCGGAAATCTATGAGCGCTGCCTGTTGCGCATCGGCGTCTTTCGCCAGGCACTCGGCGGCAGCGAGGAAATCCTCGGCAAACTCACCCGCGAGATCCACGCCATCGCCGAAAACCTGGCCTTGTCGGAGGAAGAACGAGCCGCCCGCCTGCAACAACTGGCCGACAACGAAATCCGGGACATTCAGGAACAGGCCAGGCTGGAAGAGGAGCAGGCCAAGCTCTTCGGCCTCGCGTTGCCCAGGCGCGACGAAGACATGGTCAAACAGGCCTCCTGTTTCTGGCTCGCCCCCGCCATGCTCGCCAACCTGGTCGCGCGCTACCTCGAAGCGCTGGGATTGGGCAATCTGCCCGCCAGCCTGGGCCGCAAAGCCGTTGTCACCCTGCAACTCGGCCAGGAAATACGGGAAAAACTGCTCGGCGACTTCCACGCGCTGAGCCTCACCGGCGCCGCGGCACAGACCTGGTCGCGCTGGTTGAAAGGAAACGACCCCTATCTCGCCCTGACCTTCGATCCCGTCACCGCCGCCGACAAGCGCGACCTGGCTTTCATCACCCCTACCCATCCCCTGGCTCGCCAGGCCGCCCAGGCCGTGGAACCAGCTACCCCACTGGTCTGCAACCTCGCCGCTAAGCGGGATGACCTACCGCCCGGCCGCCATCCCTACGCCATCTACCGCTGGCGAAAGATCGGACTGAAGGACGATTTCACCTTCCAGGCCGTTGCTGCGAATCCGGCCATCAGCGCGCAAATGCTGGAACTGCTGGAAACCGCCGTCCCGGTTGTCTTGCCCGGAGGAGACATCGCGGAAGCAGAGGAGCGCATCCTTGAAAGCCATCACTATCGCCTCTGGATCGACCTGCGCGCCGCCCACATCGAGCAGGTCACGCAAACCACCGAAGCACGCCTCGCCTCGCTTGACACCACCCACGCCGCCCGCCTAGCGCTACTGGAAGAACAGCGGGACGCCGCCACCGACGCGCGCATCCGGCGAATGAAGGAATCGCAGATCCAAACCGCACAGCGAGACTATGCGCGGAGAGCGAATGAGGTCAGAGTAGCACCCGGGCAAGCGGATGTGATCGCCGAGGCGGTCGCTTTTGGGGTGTTGGTGGTGGAGGGAGAAAAATGACAAGAAAGCTGGATGCGCTGCGCGAGAAGCGCCGCAAGTGGGTCGAAGCCACCCAAGAAAACGACTTTGAAGATGGCATCAAGCGGTTGCTCACGGATCTTTATCCCGACAACGCTCACTTCATTTATGAGTTGCTGCAAAACGCCGAAGACCCTGGTGCTACAACCGTACGCTTCGTCTTGAGCGATTCAGCCGTCGAGTTCGAACACGATGGCGAGCGCCTCTTCTCTCTGAAGGATGTCGAGTCGATCACCAGCATTGGTTCGAGCAACAAGCGCGACGATCCCACCAGCATCGGCAAGTTTGGCGTCGGCTTCAAAGCGGTTTTCGCCTACAGCAACACGCCCGAAATCCACTCAGGTGACTTCCACTTTCGCATTCAGGACCTCGTCGTGCCTGAGACTGATGGTGTTCCTTGTCCTGCAATGGGCGAGCGGAACACACGCTTTGTATTTCCGTTCGACAATCCGAAGAAACCCAAGACACATGCCGTCGCGGAAGTTGAACGCGGTCTGCGTGCATTAGGCGACAACACTCTCCTGTTCCTGAGCCATATCCGCAGGATCGAATACGTCCTACCTGATGGTGCTGAGGGTAGTCTCGAACGAATCCAACTCGATGGTGGGCGCATTAAAATCCATTCCAGACAACCGGGAATGGCGGAGCAAATTTCCCACTGGCTGCGGTTCGACGAAGAGGTCGAGGTCACTGACGAAGACGGAAAAAACAAGACCTGCCGCATCGCCATTGTCTACAGCCTTGCCGAAGATAAGAACACGAGTGGCCGCTTAACCTGGAGAATCGTTTCACTCGACCGCGCCCAGGTTTCAATCTATTTTCCTGCCGAAAAGGAAACCTCGAACCTCCACTTTCATGTTCATGCGCCTTTCGCATCGACCGTGGCACGGGATAGTGTGCGGGATTGCGTTGCGAATAATGTTTTACTGGACAGCTTAGCCCAACTTGCAGCGAAGTCTCTCGTCGCAATCCGCGAGCATAATTTGCTAACTGTTGGATTTCTGGCTGTTTTGCCGAGCCCTGAAGACAAGCTGTCGCCGTTCTACGAGCCAATACGCGAAGCGATAGTCAAAAAATTCAAGGAAGCCGCACTCGTTCCAGTCAGAGTGGGTGGTCATGCGTCGGCCCGGGACTTGATTCGATGTCCCGCGAAACTCGTAGAGGAACTATCCGATGATGACATCTCCGTGATCGCTGGAAAACCTCTTAAGGTAGCGGCGAATCCTCCTCAGTTAAATCAGAGAGAGGACAGATTTCTGAAAAGTCTGGGCATTAGCGACTGGGGCTGGAAGCAATTGAATATTGCGCTGTCGACGAAGGCTAGACGAGAGGATATTGAGAATTGGCTTCAAGGAAAAGATAATGACTCCTTGGCGGCACTATACGGCTTGCTCAAGCATTCCAAGGAGCAGGTCAAGGAGTGGAATCACTACAGTCAAGAATATCAAACGCACATGAATGTTGTGGATCTGCGCATTGTCAGGTCTTCCTCCGACTCCAGCCCCATCATGTGTCGCCCAAAAGAAACATTTTTCCCGCTGGACGAGACACCTTTTCAAAGCGATATCCAGTTCGTGGAACCGTTGTTTTGTTCAGGGGATAGCCGGGCATTCTTGGAGGGTATCGGCGTCCGGCCTTATGACGAAAAGGCAACTATTGAACAAATCCTAGAGAGCTATGAATCACCAAGAGCCCCTAAGCCGGATCATATTGATCACATCAAGCGATTTGTTTCGTTCTCGAAGAAGAGTCCGGGCGAAGTAGGCATTTTCAAGGGCCGTAGGTTTTTGCTTCATAAGGAACGTAATGGCGACTTGATCTTCTACCAGCCATCCAAGCTATATTTGGACAAACCTTATTCAGAGACCTTGTTGAGCGCTTATTTTGAGAGCCTACCAGAAGAATCGCGTTCTCATCTTACGCTATCCGCAGACTATCATAAAGCAGGATTAATTTGTGAGGAATTTTCGCAATTTGCCAAAGAAGTAGGCGTCACCTCAGCGCTCCAGGTAAAACCTCTGCTGACAGTTTCTAATAATCCAAATCGCACGAGCCTGCGGACTGGCGGCAACAAGCAAAGGCACGACCACTATAAAAGAGTTGAGCGGGACTTTGACATCCCAGAGTTTGAGATTCTCCTGCAGCATCCCGACACGTCGAGATCTAGGCTAGTATGGAAAACAATGGCCACGTCCGTTAGTAAAGAACATTTTCAGGCGACATACCAAAGAAACAATAACTCGGAGGAGAAACATGCGAATTCAATATTGATTCACCGTCTTCGTGTAGCTGCATGGGTACCACAAGAAAATGGACGATTCGTTACTCCTTCTAAGGCTAGGGCTAGGGAATTGCCCGCTGGATTTTCCTTTGATCCCGGTCAAGATTGGTTGAAAGCGATTGGTTTCGGTGATGACGAGAAAAGGCACTCTGAGGAGTATCAGGCGAGAGACAGTATTGCTCGTGAAGCAGGTTTGTCTTCAGGCGAAGAGCTTGCGGCGTATCTCGATGCGATCAAGGAGAGTGGTTTAACACCAGAACAAATCCGTGCGGTCGGGAAGCAACAGAAGAAGATTTCCCAACCCGAAGAGTCCGTCAAAGATCCGGAAAGAAGGCGTAGGGGCGTAAGGGAAGGCGGCGACTCCGCACCCCCGAAAGAAAGTGTGGTTAGGGAGCGATCCATCCAGCCGGATGCTCCCGAGATTATGGCGGTGGCCAAGGCTTATCTCCGCGCCAAATACAAAAATGATGAGGGACAACTTGTTTGCCAGTGCTGCCATGAGGAAATGCCGTTCAAGCTGCGCACTGGTGAGCATTATTTCGAGGCCATTCAATGCGTTCGCAATCAAGATTCGCATTACTATCAGAACCGCCTTGCCCTCTGCCCGACCTGCGCCGCCATGTACCAGTACGCCCGCGACACCGAAGACACCGAGGTCCGCCGCCGCCTTGTCGAGCACGCTGCCGTCGACCAGGCGCCGTCCGTCGAAATCCCCATCCGCCTGGCAAATCGCGAGCACAGTCTGTACTTCGTAGGCACGCATTGGTTCGATCTCAAGACCGTCCTGAACGCACCTGAAGTTCAGCCATGAAGGTCTCCCAGACATGTTGGCGCAGGCGTCGCCCCAGACTCGGCGTCCGGCAGACTGCCAATCGCGCGATTCTTGCCGTCGCGAAAGTAACGATCCCCCGGCAAAGCCGAGGGCTTTCCGTCGCTGGCCCCTCAAAGGGGCCTATTCGCGACGGGCAAGAGCGGTTCCTTCCCCTTCTGCAACTGCCATACCGGAACTTGACGGAGCCACGACGCCACCGCCAGCAGTGAACTTCGCAAGAAAGGCCAACTCCCAGAAATGTCAAACTGCTACAGTCACCCCGGCAGAGCCGGGGGTTTTCTCAGGATAATAAGGACGCAAGCAAAAATAACTTGGACAATACGAGTTATTTGTCATTGTCCCGAGGTATCAGCCGGTAGTTCCATTCGCCATGAAACGCGTCGCGCTCGATGGTAAGCGAAGCCAGCTCTTCGTCGGACACCTTGATTCCCGACGTATAAGCGTTCTCATCGATCGCCGCCTGGATTCGCAAGCCGGTCTCGGTGGTCGTGTTGCCGATCAGGTTCACCACCACCTGACGACTGACGAGCGGTCGGCCGCGCCAATTCGCGGTGATGTGGCAGAACATGCGATGCTCGATTTTGTTCCACTTGCTGGTTCCAGGCGGGAGATGACACACCTGAACCGTCAGGCGCAGTTCATCCGCCAGTTTTTGCAACTCCCTTCGCCATAGCCGCACGCGATAACCATTGCTACCACCGCCGTCCGCGGTGATCAGCAGACGGCGAACACTCGGGTAGGTCACCTGCCCCATTTCACGCCACCAGCGCCGGATGCTCTCGACGGCGAATTCGGCGGTATCGTGGTCGATGCCGACACTGACCCAGCCCGTATTGGTGGTCAAGTCATAAACCCCGTAGGGTGCGACCTTGCCGAGTTCACGGTCAATGAAGTCATGAACCCGGACTTCTTCTGGCTTGCCCTTGGGTTGCCACTCTTTGCCGCCATTTTTGAAGTCGCCGATTAACTCTTTCTTCTTGGTGTCCACCGAAATGACCGGATCACCTGCCGCCTGATACTCCGCAACGGTGCGGGCAATGTGGCTGAACTGGGCATCGCGGTCTTCATGCTGCCCACCCTCTCGGGTCTTTCGCGTTGATTGCAGACTGAAGCCTGCCAGACTCAACAAATCACACAGGCTTCGCTGGCTGACCGTGTGCCCCTGCCGCCTCAGTTCTTCAGCCAACCGATAGGTGCTCTTGCAGGTCCAGCGCAGCGGCGACATCGGATCACCACGCGTTGTCGGCTCCACCAAGGCGTCAACATCGCTCAGCAAGCTGGCATCCTTGTCAATCAGCTTCTTTCGCCCACCTCCTACCGCTCGCGCTCGGAGTTGCACGCCTTGCTCTCCAGTCGAAACCGGTGCGTTCAGTTCACTCAAACCCGCATGAATCGTCGTGCGCGACAGGCCAGTCGCCTTGGCGACCAAGGTGACGCCACCACGCCCCAGGCTTCGTGCCTCCGTCGCCGCCCAAAGGCGAAGCGTGGCCTCATCCAGCCTTCCACACAGCGCTTGATACTTGGCTTCTATGGCTAGCTCTTGCTCCATGCAGAAACCATAAGACAATTACCACAAATGTTCAAGTTATTTTTGCTTACGTCCTAAGGGGCTTCGACGGTCAGGGTTCCCGCTCCGGTCTCTCCCGCTGCTGCCAGCATCGAATTGCATTGCCGCCCGCGTTGAGTTTCCTCTCTTCCTTCTATGCTCTTGCCATAGCTGCGTTTGCCCCGGATGAACAAATCGTACTTGAGCCACCCGCGGACCCCCTGGCAAACCTCGCATGGCCATGGCGGGCGGTCAGCCGTACTCTGCCTGCGGCGAAATCGTCATCAGGCAAGCAGATTGAAGCGCCGGATCAGGGGTGCTTGTGCGGGCAAGTCGCTTCGTTACGCGACGCAGCAGATTCACCTCGGCCGGCAATTGCCAGCGGCCGGCGAGGATCATCGCCAGACCCATCGGTCTTGTTCGACGCAGAAGGCGGTGGTCCGAGCGACTCGATACAGTATCCCTGCGGGTAATCGGCACGCGGGATCTGCGTGCGCAGTTTTGGGCGCCGGCGTGCTGGCAGCCTCGGTGACCCACACCAGCCAGCGCGGCGCCGGTCGCAGGTCGAATGCGGCAAGCAGCGGAGGATCGAGCAAGGCGTCGATGCTGCGACGGACGAGTGTGCGCAGCAGGGCCGGAAACCAGCCGGCGAACAACTCGCGGGTGGCCAGCGCGACCGACTGACCGGCCGTCGTGAAGCGGAAGTGAGTTGCTTCGTAGGCGCCACTGAAACGCTCGAAGTCGGCATAGCTGTCGGGAATGCCGCGAATCAGCATGCGCTCGCCAACCTGTCGCCAGAACCAGAACCAGGCCATTCTTTCGGACTCGGTCATCCGCCGCCAGCCAAAGCGCTGGTTCCAGCGAATCGGCTCGAAAACGAAGGTCGACAGCACGTACAGGAAGTCCTCGTTGGCGATCCGGAAGCGCCCGTGCAAGGCATTCATGCGCGCGATGGCCCGTGCACCGCGCGGACCATCAAAACCGTGCTCGATGATTTCACTGATGATCAGGTCGGTGTCGTCGTAACGCTTGCCGGTGCGCGCTTCGAACTCGCAAGTTCCGTGCAGCACGCCGCCGATCCGCGGTGACGCAAAGGTACGGAAAAGAGCCAGTTCCAGTGCGCGCGTGGTGTCCCAGGGGAAAGCCACGGTGGCAAGATGCCGTGCAATTTCCTGACAATCGCGTCGTGGATCGGGTGCCATGCTTGCTGTCATCGGTTTGTCTCCCTGGCATCTGCTCTCTGCTCTACGCAAGAACCGGCCGAATGGATGCAGGAGACTCGCCGGGCACGCTGGCCGGCGGCGAAGCGACTCACCTCGACGGGAGGATCGTCGCTTGGCTCGCCTCGGTACCGCCACTTCCCGGCTGCCGCATTCCAGGATTCCTCGCACCCCTCGTCACCACATGATATCCTATCCACCAGGTTAGGATAAAACAAGATGACACCCCTCTGATGCGCGCAGGGAAACCGAAAGCGGACGAGAGCAGCCGCGAATTCAAAGCCATCACCAAACACTTGCAAGGAGCACCCCATGACTGAGTTCTCGACCCTGCTGCAGCAGGGCAATGCCTGGCTTTTCGTACCCAGCGCGATCCTGCTCGGCGCCCTGCACGGCCTTGAACCCGGCCACTCCAAGACCATGATGGCGGCCTTCATCGTTGCCATTCGCGGTACGGTGACACAGGCCGTCCTGCTCGGACTGTCGGCAACGATTTCCCACACGGCGGTGGTCTGGGCGGTAGCGATGGCGGGCCTGTACTTCGGACGCAACTGGAATGCCGAGGTGACCGAATCCTACTTCCAGGTGGCGTCGGGCGTGCTCATCGTTGGCGTAGCCGGCTGGATGATGTGGCGAACGTGGCGGCAGCAGCACGCCGCACATGCCCATGAGCACGACGAACACGACCACCATCATGATGAGAGCAAGCGCATCGATACAGGCCACGGAGTCGTCCGGCTGGACGTCTTTGAAGAGGGAGTGCCGCCGCGCTTCCGGCTGTTTCGCGAAAGCCGGCACGGCCACTTGTGGACAGCCGAACAGGTGAGCGTTGAGACGGAACGGGCAGACTGCAGTCGCCAGCGCTTCAGCTTCGTGCAACGCGATGGCTTTGTCGAGTCGGAGCAGGAGATTCCCGAGCCGCACGAGTTCGTTGCCCGCCTGCGCCTGGGCGATGAACACCACAGCCACGACTATGACGTCGAGTACGTCGAGCACGCGCACCATCATCATGCGATCAAGGACTACGAGGGCCTGGATGTGTCGGCGCCGGGCTACCAGGACCCGCATGAACTGGCCCACGCCAACGACATTCGGCGCCGTTTCGCCAACCGCGAAGTGACCACCGGTCAGATCGTCATCTTCGGCCTGACTGGCGGGCTGATTCCCTGTCCTGCCTCCATCACCGTGTTGCTGCTCTGCCTGCAACTGAAGGAGATCGCGCTCGGTGCCGCCCTGGTCCTGTGTTTCAGCATTGGTTTGGCGCTGACGATGGTGGCGTCTGGCGCACTGGCTGCCCTGAGCGTGCGGCACGTCTCCAGTCGTTGGAGCGGCTTCGGTGAGTTCGCGCGCAAGGCGCCCTACTTTTCAGGCGGGTTGATCCTCCTGGTTGGTCTCTACGTCGGCTACCAGGGCGTGTCGGCCATGCTCCGATGATATCAATCAAGTGCGGACGTCAGCGATCAGGCCGGCACGGCCACAGTGAACGCGACAGCGAAAACCTCGGCTACCGGCATGACGGCGCAAAATGCCGCCAGTGCAATTGACCGACGTAGCGTCGGACTGTA
Organism: Candidatus Accumulibacter propinquus; assembly: GCF_056856495.1. Classification (NCBI taxonomy): domain Bacteria; kingdom Pseudomonadati; phylum Pseudomonadota; class Betaproteobacteria; genus Candidatus Accumulibacter; species Candidatus Accumulibacter propinquus. The sequence goes on along the minus strand of NZ_JBSEHC010000003.1, from coordinate 2,145,828 downwards.
GAATGCGCCCTTTCTCGGGGCGTAGCGCAGCCTGGTAGCGCATCTGCTTTGGGAGCAGAGGGTCGTGAGTTCGAATCCCACCGCCCCGACCAGTGGCACAGGCAGTCGTTGTTGATGCATCAAGATGCGGTACCGGCGGCAGGCAGTAGCCAGGAAACGTCGCACTCGCGCCCGTAGCTCAACCGGATAGAGCACCGGCCTTCTAAGCCGGGGGTCGTGAGTTCGAGTCTCGCCGGGCGCGCCAGAGTAATGGCGGTGTTAGCTCAGTTGGTAGAGCACTGGATTGTGATTCCAGTGGTCACGGGTTCGAATCCCGTACATCGCCCCAACCCGAGAGAATGTAGGAAGTGTGCAGGGATTTGTCACTTGTCAGCAGCTTTCGCCTCCTTTCACGGCATAGAATCGACTCCACCCGCAGCACAAGAGACCCTCGGCCCTTTGCGGTCGTTGATCTCTCGCATCATTGGCCAGGCCGCGAGCAGACTGTTGTTTGACGAAGTGGCCACGTGCCCTTGCTCGCAGCTCGGCAAGGTTTCGGGACGGCTTGCGACGCTCACCTGCTCAAAGCCGGGATCGCAGTCGTCGTTGATGGCGATCGCCCAGCGCCGTTCCCCTTCGCCCTGTCGTCGCCACCGCTTCGGCTGCGTACGCGTGTCCCGCAAGACCGGCAATGAAGCGCCGGTTGCCCAATGTCTGGGCAGACTGGCTGCGCTGTCGGTGAGTGGGCACCTACCCAACAAGAAATCAGGAACCATGGAACCATGACCAGGCGAGTTGCCGTCACCGGTTATTCCTTCAGGTTGCCGGGGACGACTCCCGGACGCTATTGGCAAGACCTGCTCGAAGGTCGCAATCTGGTCAGCGAGGTCGATCCCCAGCGCTGGGAGCAGGACACCTTCCTGCATCCGAACAGGAACCACCCGGGAACGAGCTACACCTTCGCGGCTGGATCGATCGGGGAGATTGCCACGTTCGATGCGGGCTTCTTCGGCATTTCGCCACGCGAAGCGGCACTGATGGATCCACAGCAGCGCTTGCTGCTCGAGATGAGTTGGGAGGCCATCGAGAATTCGGGCATTCCGCCGTCCAGCCTGCGCGGTAGCCGCTGTGGCGTCTACATCGGCATTGCCAGCGCAGACTATTCCTATCGTATGGCCGACGACCTCGCCGTCGTAGACTCGACGTCCGCCACTGGCAATACCGCCAGCATTGCCGCCAACCGGATTTCCTACGCCTTCGACCTGCGTGGCCCGAGCATGGCGATCGATACCGCCTGCTCGTCGTCGCTGGTCGCCTTTCACCAGGCGTGTTGCTCGATTCTTTCCGGAGAAAGCACGCATGCGCTCGCTGGTGGCATCAGTCTGCATCTGCATCCGTATGGTTTTCTGGTTTTTTCCAAGGCGTCGATGCTCTCGCGGCGCGGTCGATGCAACGTCTTCGACGCCGCCGGCGACGGTTACGTCCGCTCCGAAGGCGGCGGCGTCTTCTTCCTGAAGGATCATGCCCAGGCGCTGGCCGATGGCGACCCCATCCTGGCAGTCATTGCCGGCTCGGTGGTCAACACCGACGGCCGCAAGTCCGGGCTGACCGTGCCCAGTGCCGAGGTCCAGGCGGCCCTGCTCGAAGAGGCCTACGCACGGGCGGGCATCGATCCAGCGGCCATCGACTATCTCGAAGCGCATGGCACCGGCACGGCGGTAGGCGACCCGATTGAAACCTTCGCCATTGGGCAAGCGCTGGGCAAGCGCCGACCCGCCAGCGAGCCGCTACCGATCGGCTCGGTGAAGAGCAATATGGGGCACCTCGAAACGGCCTCCGGCGTCGCCGGACTGGTCAAGGCGCTGCATTGCATCCAGCACCGCGTCGTCCCGGCGACCATTGGTGTGAACATCGTCAATCCCAATATCAAGCTCGCCGACTGGAACCTGGACCTGGTGACCAGCAACCGCGAACTGCGGAAAGCCGGGAAGCTCATCATCGGCGTCAATTCGTTCGGTTTCGGCGGCGCCAACGCCCACGTCATCCTCGAAAGCCCTAGCCTCGCCCAGACGAGCCTGCGCGAACCAGCATCCGCCACACCGCTGCCGCTCATCATCTCGGCGCGTGACAGCACCGCCCTGCAGGCGGCAGCACGCGAGTTCGCCGACTTTCTGAGCGCGCAATCGGCAGACGCCTGCTACGACATCGCCTACAGCGCGGCCTTCCATCGCGAATGGCACGAGCAGCGGGCAGTCGTCTATGGGAGCGAGCCACAACTCATCGCCGAGGCGCTGCGCGACTTTGCCGAGGGGAATTCCGAACAGGCGACAGTCGAGACGGGAAGCGCCTTGCCTGCGTCCGCCGGACCTGCCTTCATCTATTCAGGCAACGGTTCGCAATGGGCGGGTATGGGCCAACGTCTGCTGGCAGAAGACCCGCTGTTCCGGGCAACGATCCGGGAAGTCGACGCACTCTTCCAGCGCCACGCCGATTTCTCGCTCGCAGACGAACTCGCCGGCAAAAATGGCACGGCACGCTATGCGTTCACCGAGGTTGCACAGCCGGCCCTGTTCGCCGTGCAGGTCGGAATCACGCAAATGCTCAGGCAATGTGGTATCACCCCTTCTGTCGTCGCCGGCCACAGCGTCGGCGAGGTTGCCGCCGCATGGGCGTCGGGCGCGTTGAGCCTCGCCGAAGCCGTCGAGGTGATCTACCAGCGCAGCCGCCTGCAGGGAACGACCAAGGGACAGGGGCAAATGACCGCGGTGGGATCGGGTGAAACCACCGTGCGCGCCCTCCTCGACGAGCTCGGGCTGGACTCCGTGTTGGCCATCGCCGGAATCAATAGTGCACGCGGAGTGACGGTCGCCGGTCACCCGCAGTCGCTCGCCCGCCTTGAGTCAGTACTCGCCGAGAGGCAGATCGTGCACAAGCGGCTCGATCTGGACTACGCCTTCCACAGTCCGGCCATGGACAGCATCGAAGACGGGATCAGGCAGTCCCTGGCGCAACTCCGTCCGCACACGACGTCGCTGCCTTTCCACTCTACGGTCAGTGCCGGAATACTGAGCGGCACCGACCTCGGTGCCGAATACTGGTGGCACAACATTCGCCAACCGGTACGCTTCGAGCAGACGATCGGCGGCATCATCGACAGCGGAATCAACCTGTTCATCGAAATCGGACCGAATCCGGTTCTGCGAGGCTATCTTAATGATTGCCTCAAGGACCACTCGGTCGAGGGCCGCGTGCTGGCGACGGCGATCCGCGGGGATGATTCGCCAGCACGCATTCGGGCGGCCGGCAGCCAGGCGCTGATCGCCGGCGGACAAGTCGATTGGCCAGTCTTCTTTCCCCGTCGCGGTCGATTCGTCCCGCTACCCAACTACCCCTGGCAGCGGGAGCGCCATTGGCACCCACTGACTGTGGAGTCGATGGGGCTGATTTATCGGCGCAAGCTGCACCCGCTGCTGGGCTATCCACTGCCGCAACACGATCTAACCTGGGAAAACCAGTTCGACACCCAGCTCTATCCGCTGCTTGCCGACCATGTCGTTGGCGAAGCGACCGTCTTTCCGGGTGCGGGCTTTGCCGAAATGGCACTGGCCGCCGCCCTGGCCACGCATCCTGGCGAAATCGCCGAGATCGAGGAACTTGAAATCCGTTCGCCGCTGCTGCTCGGCGATGAGCGCTCGATGGTGATCCGCTCGCATATCGACGCGCAGGACGGCAGCCTGACGATCCGCAGCCGGGAACAACTCGGCAGTGATCCATGGGCATTGCACAGCGTGGCACGGGTACGGCGCGAAGCTCAACACACGCTGCTGCGCGAGTGCGCCCCGGTGCTGCCCACCCGCGCACCGGACTTTGACGCCGCCAGCCACGCTGCCCTGACCCGTGCCGTCGGTATTGCCTACGGGCCGGCGTTCCAGTGCATAGCGCAAGGCTGGATCGACGGGAACTCGGTATTGGCGGAATATCGGATCCCGGATCCGGTGGCGAGCCAGCTCGCGCAGGTGCACCTGCATCCAGCCCTGCTCGATGGCGCATTCCAGTTGGTCTTCGAGTTGCTGCAGGACGCCGTTGCGGCACACAACGGGCTGGCCTTTGTGCCGACGAGAATGGGACGTATCGCTTTTCGCAGCGGACTGGCGCAACCCAGATTTGCTCGGGCGACCCTGCTGAAGCGTAGTGCGCGCTCCCTGCATGCCGAGTTCTCGATCTTTGCCGCCGATGGCAGCGTCATTGCAGTGGTCAAGGATGCGCGTTTCCGCTGTATTCGCCTCAGTCGGGGTGCTGCTGATCGTCTACGCTTCCTGGCCTACCAGGCGACGCCGAAACCCCATCCCGAGGCCGCCATGGCCCGCACCAGCCTCGCTGCGGAGAGCGTCAGATCGGCGCTTTACGAACTGGTGAGACGTGCGGCGCTCAAGGGAACGCACCGTCGTTATTCCGAAGAAGTCGATCCGCTACTCGACACCTTGTGCAGTCGGTTCACCCGACTGGCGCTGCTGGGACTGGCGGGCGGCAAGGAAATTCTCTCGCAGCAGGCAGTCGAAAGCTGCCGGGAAAGCAATCCGGGCAGCGAACCCTTTCTGGCACACCTGCTCTCGCTGGCCGCCGATGATCAGGCGATCACCGCCTGCGCTGGCGGCTGGGCGATCCTGCCTGATCAGCGCGATCATTCGTCGGCGCAGGACATATGGAACAGCCTGGTCGCCGACGATCCGGATTATTTCCAGATTGTCCACTCGGTAGGACGCGTCGGCATGCATCTCCAGAAGCTGCTCGATGGCAGCGCCACCCTGGCGGCGATATGCCCGCAGGAATCCTCCCTGACCACCCTGCTGCGGCAGGTTCTGGGCGCTGCAGGCAGGCAGAAGCTTGGGCATGCCGTGCGCGATCTGATCGCCCGCGGCATGCGGGACCTGCCCGCAGGCCGGCGCCTGGCGGTCGTCGAGATCAGCGCCGGCCAGCCATCGTTCGCCATGGACGCCTGCGTGGCGATGGACTTCAATCGCGGCGATTACCTTTTCGCCAGTCCCTCGGCGGCGACACTGGAAGAGGCTGCCGGCAGACTCAAGGAGGCATTCCCAGGCATCAGCACGCATCTTCTCGGCAGCCAGCCACACACGACCGGCAGTACCTCCGCCTGTGCCATGGCCATCGTCACCCTCGATTTCGAAACGGTCGACGACGCCATCCAGGCCCTGCAGCATGCACGCCGATGTCTCGCTCCAGGCGGCTCGCTGCTCGTTGTCGGTCAGCACCCCTCGCGCTGGATTGACTTCGTATTTGGTGCCCGGCGTGAAGGCTGGCTGCGTACCGACGACGAACGCTGGATCTCCAATCAACGTCCGAGTTGTTTCTGGCAACAGCAGCTTGAAGAACTCGGCCTGGTGTGCGCCGAACCCTTCGAGTTTTCTCCCGACGCCTTTTCCGGCCCTTATGTCCTGCTCGCCCACCGCAAGGACGATGCTGGCTCGCAGGTACCGCCTCCCAGAGCGACCCTGCGGAGCTGGATTCTGTTGGCCGACCCGGACGGCTACTCGGCGCAGCTTTCCGACCGTCTGACGAGCAAGCTGCAGGCGCGCGGCGACCTGGTCATCCAGGCCGTACCGGGCAATGCCGCGCAGATCGAATCCCTGCTCGTTGAAACCACCGCGAACTACGGCGAACTCGACGGCCTGGTCTACCTGGCCGGGTTGCTCGACGAACCGGGCGAAGTCCGGCCAGAAGTCGACTTCGAGAACCAGGTCAGCCGCTGCACGACGGCAGCGCAGATTGCCCAGGCTTGCGAAGCATCGCAGACCACGACCACCTGCTGGCTGATTACGGCCAACCAGGCACGCCATCTGCTGCCGGCGGGAGGGCCTGCGGTGGCAACACCAACGGCCAGCGGTGCCTCCGATCGTGCCCTCTGGGGGTTCGGCAGGACGATGCTCAACGAAGCCTCCCATTGCCGGTTCCGCCTCGTCGATCTGGAATTGCCTCTGGCCATCGAAGCGGTGGCCACGGTGCTGGACCGGGAGTTCGAGCAGCCCGATGACGAACAGGAGGTCATTCTCACCGGCAGCGGCGAACGCTATGCACTGCGACTGCGCATCGAGCCGCGTCCCAGCGGCGAGGAACTGGCGGCGATCGAGACGCCAACCCTCTCGCTCGGTTTCCAGTTCCCGGGACAACTGCGCAATCTGCGGTGGGAAGCGCACCCCCGGCGGGAACTGAACACCGATCAGATCGAGGTCGATGTCCGGGCCACCGGCCTGAACTTCCGCGATGTCATGTACGCGTTGGGACTGCTTTCCGACGAAGCGATCGAGAACGGTTTTGCCGGACCGACGCTGGGCTTCGAGTTTGCCGGCATCGTCAGTCGCGTCGGGCGCGAGGGTGGGCAATTCAGCCCCGGCGACGAGGTGGTCGGGTTCGGGCCGTCGAGCTTCGGCAACCGCGTCGTGACCGAAGCCGGGGCGATTGCGCACATTCCCCCCGGCATGTCCTGTGAAGCTGCGGCGACGATCCCGAGCACCTTCTTTACCGTCTACTACGCCCTGCACTACCTGGCACGCCTGCAACCCGAAGAAAAGGTGCTGATTCATGGCGCCGCGGGCGGTGTCGGAATCGCTGCCATCCAGGTCGCCAAGTGGATCGGCGCCGAGATCTATGCCACCGCCGGATCGGACGAAAAACGCGACTTCCTGCGCCTGCTCGGTGTGGAACACATTTTTGACTCGCGCTCCCTGGCCTTTGCCGACCAGATCCTTGAGCAGACCGGCGGGCAGGGAGTGGACGTCGTCCTCAACTCGCTTGCCGGCGAAGCGATCAACCGGAATTTCCAGGTGCTGAAACCGTTTGGCCGTTTTCTCGAACTCGGCAAGCGCGATTTCTACGAAAATACCAAGGTCGGCTTGCGTCCGTTCCGCAATAACATCAGTTATTTCGGCATCGACGCCGATCAGTTGATGCTGGTCCACCCCGAACTGACACGCCGCCTGTTCGCCGAGATCATGGCCCTGTTTGGTGAAGGGGTTCTGCATCCCCTGCCCTACCACACCTTCGAGGCGGAAGATATTGTCGACGCCTTTCGCTACATGCAACAGGCCCGCCAGATCGGCAAGATCGTCATCACCTATCATCACGGCATTACGCGCGCGCAGCCGCCGGTGGCCGTCGGGCGCAAGTCGCTGCGGTTCCCGGCTGATGCTTCGTATCTGATCACTGGTGGCCTGCGCGGTTTCGGCCTGCGTACTGCCGAATGGCTGGCCGACAAGGGCGCACGCCACCTGATCCTGATCAGCCGCAGCGGATCTGCGTCCAGCGAAGCCAGGGCGGGCATCGAGCGCCTGCTGGAACGAGGCGTCAGGGTACATGCCGCCGCCTGTGACGTGACCAGCCGCGAAGACCTTGCCGGGTTGCTCACCGCAACGGCCAGGACCATGCCGCCGCTCAAGGGCATCGTGCATGCCGCGGCGGTAATCGACGACCGTCTGGTACGCAACATCGATTCCCAGCAGATACGCAGCGTACTGGGCCCGAAAGTCCTCGGCGCCCGCCTCCTGCATGATCTGACCTGCAACCGGGAACTGGATCTGTTCGTTCTCTTTTCGTCGGCAACCACGCCTTTCGGAAATCCTGGACAAGCCAGTTATGTCGCGGCCAATGCCGGCCTGGAAGCGCTGGCCGAGCATCGCCGCAGCATCGGCCTGTGTGCGACCTGTATCGGCTGGGGTCCGATCGACGACGTGGGTTTCCTGACACGCCACGAGAAGACCAAGGAAGCGCTCGAAAGCCGCATGGGTGGATCGGCGATCAACTCGGCAATTGCCCTCGACGCCCTCGAAGGCATGCTGCTTGCCGACCGTAGCGGACTGTCAGTCCTGGAACTCGACTGGCAGACGCTGAGTCGCTTTCTTCCCACGTCGGCGAGCCCGAAGTTTCGCGAACTGGCCTGGCACGCCGGGAATGCCGACAGCCAGGAGGACCATTCGGAGGACATCCAGCGGCTGCTGGCAGAACTCCCCGACGATGAACTACTGGCCGCCTTCATCGGCCTCCTCAAGACCGAGATCGGAGAAATCCTGCGCGTCGCCCCGGACAAGATCGATCCCAACCGCTCGCTCTACGACATGGGTCTGGACTCGCTGATGGGAGTCGAACTGATGATCGCGCTCGAAACGCGTTTCGGAATCCGCTTGCCGGTGATGGCGCTGAGCCAGAGTCCCAGCATCGCGAAACTCGCCGAACGCGTCATTCAGCAACTGCGAGGCAACGAGGAAGGCAGCGAAGAAAGCAGCGACGCTCAGGCTCGTCGCGACATCGTAGAGCGAGCCAGGCAGGTCGCCAGGCAGCAAGGCTTCGAGGCCTCCCCCGAATCGATCGCCAGCCTCGCGGACAACATCCCGTCGGCAGCAAGCACTGTCGCCGCTGGCCGGAGAAACGATTGACATGGCACGCAAGGGCTTACCAGGGCTGACCGCCCAGATCAAGGACCGACTCATCCAGCAGGCCCTCGAACGCCGGCTGCGTCAGGCCGAGCAGGGACAAGGGATGACGGTGCCGGCGCGCTCGCCGGGCGGAAGTACCGCCACCCCCGAGCAGCACTACCGCTTTGATCTGCATCCCGGCTACCAGCAGATTCGCATCATCAGCGAAGGCGCGCATCGCCTGGGCATCGACAGCCCCTTTTTCAAGCTCCACGATGGCATCGCCGGGGCGACGACGCGCATCGACGGACGCGAGTACGTCAACTTCGCAAGCTACAACTACCTCGCGTTTTCCGGCCACCCTGAGGTTGCCGCAGCGGCCCGGCAGGCCATCGACCAATACGGTACCTCGGTCTCCGCGAGCCGCCTGGTTTCCGGAGAACGGCCGGTACACCGGGAACTCGAACGGGCCATCGCCTCGGCCTATGGGGTTGACGATGCGATCACCTTCGTCAGTGGTCACGCGACCAACGTCACGACCATCGGCCACCTGTTCGGCCCCCAGGATCTGATTCTTCACGACGAACTGATCCACAACAGCGTCGTGCAGGGAATCAGCCTTTCAGGTGCCCGCCGCCTGCCTTTCCCGCACAATGACTGGGCTGCACTGGACGCCGTCCTCGGCCAGCAACGCCACCACTTTCAGCGGGTGCTGATCGTGCTGGAAGGGATCTACAGCATGGATGGCGATTATCCGGAGCTGCCCCGCTTCGTTGAGCTCAAGCGCAAGTACCGAGCCTTCCTGATGGTTGACGAAGCTCACTCGTTCGGCGTCATGGGGCGCAACGGGCTCGGCATCCGGGAGCACTTCGGACTACCCAGCGCCGACGTCGACATCTGGATGGGAACCCTGAGCAAGGCGCTGGCAGGTTGCGGCGGCTATATCGCCGGCGAGGCGGCACTGGTCGAACATCTGAAATTCCTGGCCCCTGGTTTCCTGTACAGCGTCGGCATGCCGCCGGCGATTGCCGCCGCCTCGCTGGCGGCCCTGCAGTGCCTGCACAGGGAGCCCCAGCGCGTCGCCACGTTGCAGGAACGCGGGCGTCTTTTCCTCGCGCAAGCCCAGGCCGCCGGCGTCGACACCGGCACCAGCGCCGGATTCGCCGTGATCCCGGCAATTACCGGCAGTTCGATCAAGGCGGCGCGCCTGGCGTCGGCACTTTTCGAGCGTGGCATCAACGTGCAGCCGATCCTCTATCCGGCCGTGCCCGAGAAATCCGCGCGTCTGCGCTTCTTCGTCTCCTGCGAGCACAGCGAGATGCAGATACGGCAAACGGTCGCCGCACTGGCCGAGGAACTGGCTCAGCTCTAGGCTGACGGTACTCCGGCTTTCGCCGTAGTGGCCCGGAAGAGCCCGGGAGCCTGATCGGACGCCTCGGTTGCACTCGCCCTGAACACGCCCGCCGCCTGCAGAACGAAGTCGCCGAGTTGCTCGACCTTGAGGTCACGGCGTGTTCCCACCTGCATCGGGCCATCCTTGCGCCAGATGAAGTAGTCGGTCTGCCCGTCCGGCGTGCCGATTGCCCGATACACCTCCGGCAGGATCGGCACATGATCCCCGAACCAGCACAAGCACCCGTTCCCCGGCAGGGCCGCCAGTTGCTGCCGCAGCCTGCCGGCCATACTGTCGGCGTTGCGCAGATGGCGGAGATAGATCGTCAGGTCATCACAGCCGGCGGCCGGCGCCACCGTATAGCAGCGTTCGCTGTCGCCAGGCAGCGGATCCTCAAGATGCAAGGGCCCGTGGTTCTCCATGGTGATCACAAAAACAAAAAGCGGCTGCTCCGAGGAGCCTGCCAGCAAGGAACAGACCTTCTCGGCAACCGCCAGGTCGCTGACATAAGGCCCGCTCCTCGGCGCGCCGGAAAAGCTGCGAATGTCGATGAATTCGTCGAAACCGAGTCGCGGGTACACCTTGTCGCGCGCATAAAAGCTGGCGGCGTAGGGATGCACGCAGACGGTGCGGTAGCCGCATCGCCGCAGGTAACTGGCGAGCGTGGCCAGATCCTGTCGCGCCAATCGGCGATAGGGATTGAAACGATGCACGGCCAGCGCGTCGATCGCGAGTCCGGACAGAAACGCAAACTCGGTGCGCACCGTATTGGCCCCCCAGGCCGACACCTGCAACCGTCCCTGCCACAGCGCACTCGCCTGCAAGGCGTCGAACTCGCGCAGGACATCCGTGCGGATTCCGGAAAACAGACGCCGCACATCGAAGAAGGACTCGCTCTGCACCACCACCAGATGCGCCGGATGCGCGCGAACCGGTGGCCCCGCGCCAAAGTGCTCATAGGGCCAGGAAACCTTGAAGGGCAGCAGTTCTTCCTCGCCATAACGCCACAGGGCAGCCAGCAAGCCCAATCGCCGGAGGTCAGCCGCGGCGTCGAAGCTGACGGACAGTTTCTTTGCGAGGCCCAGCCACAGCAGCAGCAGTCCGGCCAGCGCCAACCCGCCCGCGCCGGCCAGGAAGTCGATGACCGGCAGCCGGGACAGCAGCGATCGCTCGATCGCCAGGCCGCCGGTGACCGCGGCAGCGAAGGCCAGCAGCGCCAGCAGCGCCCTGCCGGCGCCCAGGAAAGGCAGATACAGGCGGGGATGCCGCAAGGCGTCGCTGAAATACTCGAAATCCTGGAACACGAACGGTTCGCGAAGGGCATGGAACTTGGCGTTGCTCACCAGAACCAGGAACAGCATCCCCGCCAACAGCGCAGCAGCGGCAAAGAAAGGGCGCTGCAGGACCAGCAGCAGACAGGAAAACAGCAGCAGCCAGAGTCCGAGGTGGATGGCCAGGGCCGCAACCGGTCGCCGCCACAAAGGCCGCGTCGGCGGCTGCAGAAGGCGCTCGATCAATAGTGAAAGCCCCGCGCCGGCCACGGCCGCCGGTGCCGCCGCCGACCAGAACGAATCAGCCACCGTAATTGAGCAGGCGCAGGATGCGCTCGGAAACCGTCGGAGGCAGCACCGACAGGAACCAGGTTCCCAGATTGAGCGGAAAAGGAAAGCTGATGCGTGCCCGGTTACGTTCCAGACCGCGCCGGATGTAGCGGGCGGCCCGCTCGGCGGACCACAGAAATGGCTTCGGACCGGGCATCGCGCGGCACATCGATGATTCCACGTAACCCGGCATGACGACGTTGATGCGGATGCCCTCGGCGGCCAACCAGCCGCGCATCGCCTCGCCATAGACCTTGAGCGCGGCCTTGCTGGCACAGTAGCTCGGCGCCACCGGCAACCCGTAAAACGCGGCCAGAGAACTGATCAGGGCGATCTGTCCCTGCCCGCGCAGGCGCATCGCCGGCAGCACCGCATTGACCGTCGCCCACGCCGCCACGACGTTCACCTCCAGCAGGTCCTGCACCTCCGGCCAGCCCTCGGCGGCGCCAGAAGGACCCACATGCGTGTTCAGGCCGGCATTGACGATCACCAGATCCAGTTGTTCCTGCGCGCAGAGCGTCCGCAGCCAGTCCGCCAGTGCCACACGGTCGCGCAGGTCGAGCACCTGCGTCAACACGCGAGCGCCACGCGTCTCGCAGAACGCCGCCAACTCCGCCAGGCGAAGCGCATTGCGTCCCTGCAGGACGAGGGTCCTGCCCGCTTCGGCATAGACGGCGGCCAGGGCACCGCCAATACCGCCGCTGGCGCCAGTTATCAGCACGCTCGCGGGGAACGCCGGCGGGCTCACAGGAGTTCATCCAGAGGCGAGCGCTCGGGCTCCAGCAGCCATGGGAAATTGTTGACTGCCATGCGAATGCCGGCTCGGCAGTAGAAACCACCATTGACCTGCGTGGTATGGATCACCGTGTTGCGAAAGCGGTAAATATACCCGGCGTACTCGACTGCCGCAGAGACCGGCGCGTGCGTCGGGTAGCGGTTGAAGAGGATCGGATTGGCGATGCCGGCCTCGTGGTAGGCCACATCATGGGCAGCGCGTATCCTAGACGGCGAGGCAACAGACTCACCGTTTCCATAGTCGGGCTGTTGTTCACCAACGCGTCGAAACCAGTCAAGGTCGTGTGGCAGCAAGGAATGACCATTCACCCCTTTGCGCTCCAGCAAAGCAGATCACCGGCAGTCTTGTAGACACGGTAACCGTCCGCCACCAATCGATCGGCCAGGCTGGCAAAGAACGGCGAGCAAACTCCTTGCAGGAACAGAAAAGAACGCTTCAAGCTACCCCAATCCCCTGCACCGCCCGCCAACTGAGGCCATTTCCAGCGTTTTCCGCGGTGGCAGAGCCCGCTCACCTGGCCGACGGTCAACCGCCTGGCTGGTGCCCGCTCGCGCCCCTACCGCCGTGACGGCCACCCTCAGCGTTTCCGGTAATTCATGCTTCATCCGGCCAATCATAACACGGCCGGCAGACCGCCCGAGTTGCCGTCGCCGGAATGATCGATGCAGTTACTGGTGTTTCGACTGCCGGTCAGTCGCCCCCGGCCGCGGCGACCGGGGTCAAACCGCCGCACACCGCCGCGGAGGGGGCTGCGACCAAACCGGCAAGCATCGTCTCAACCATGGCCCGTGCTGCGGCATTGAGGTCGAAGGCCTCGGGATGCGTCAGCCAAAGCTGGATCACGCCGTGGAAGAACGCCTGCAGCAAATGCGCCGCGAGGTTGCTGTCAGTGTCCGCTGGCAGCCGCCCCTGGGCGATCGCGCGCAGGATGATGCGCTCGACGGCGCAGACGCACTGGCGGTCCATTTCGTCCACATGCGGCGCGCCGTCGGTCGTCTGGGTCAAACGCTCCGACTTGCAGAGCAGGATTTCGAGCACGGCTCGGGTACGAGGATCTGAGGCGATCTCGCGCAAGGCCCGTACCGAAACCTCGCGCAAAGTCGCGATGGCGTCGTCGCCGTCACCATCCGCCGCCTGTTCGAGGCGGCTCTGCATCGGCAGCGTCGCACGGCTGCACATCGCGCCGAACAGCTCGCCCTTGTCACGGAAGTGCCAGTAGACGGCGCCGCGGGTGACGCCGGCGGCACTGGCCACGTCACCGAGAGTCGCACGAGTCACGCCGCTGGCGCAGAAAACACGCTCGGCGGCGTCGAGTAGCGCTTCACGGGTGGCGAGCGCCTCGTCTCTTGTCCTTCTCACCATCGATTTTTCGTCCGGAGAAACAGCACAGCTTGCGGTACGCCCATTTACAAACATTCCTGAATGTACGTAAAATTCGCTCCTTCCGCAAGTCGCGTTGCATCACAGCGCGCTGCGCTTCTCCGAGGAACCTCCATGCCCGCGCCCGCTGCCCAACCTGCCGCCCCTTTGCTATCCGTGCTGCTCCTGGCCGTTGTCGCTGCGGCCGGCTGCGGGCAGCAGCAGCCTCCCGGCGGCATGGGTGGCTTTCCGCCCCCGGAAGTGACCACGGTCAGCGTCCAGCCGGCCGCGTTCCCGGTCACCTTCGAGTACGTCGGACAGACTGCCGGCTCCAAGGATGCCGAAGTCCGCGCCCGCGTCACCGGCATCGTCGAGAAGCGGCTCTACCAGGAGGGAGCGGCAGTGCGCGCCGGGCAACCGCTGTTTCTGCTCGATGCCAAGCCATTCGAGGCCCAACTCGCTGCCGCCGAGGCCGAACTGTTGCGCGCCAAGGCCCAGAAGACGCAGGCGGACCGCGAGGCGGCGCGCCTGCGCCCGCTCGCCGAGCGCAAGGCCATCGGCCAGAAGGAAGCCGACGACGCGGCATCCGCGGCCGAGTTCGCCACGGCCGCGATCAAGGCGGCGCAAGCGAAGCTCAGCGAGGCGAAGCTCAATCTCGCCTATACCCGCGTCACCGCCCCGATCAGCGGCCTGTCGAGCCGCGCCCAGCAGTCGGAAGGCAGCCTGGCCAACGCCAATACCACGCTGCTCACCACGGTGTCGCAGGTCGACCCGATCTGGATACTGTTCAACATCTCCGAGAACGAGCAACTGCGGCTCAACAAGGCGATGGCCGATGGTCGCCTGCAACTGCCGCGCAACAATGCCTTCGAGGTTTCGGTGAAACTGTCCGATGGCTCGACCTTTCCGCGCAGTGGCCGGATCAGCTTCACCGACACGCGCGTCAACCCGCAGACCGGCACCTACGAAATGCGCGCCGAGATCGCCAACGCCGACCTGGCGCTGAAACCCGGCCAGTTCGTGCGCGTCGCGTTGAAGGGAGCGCAACGGCAGGGGGCGCTGGCGGTGCCGCAGGTCGCCGTGCTCGAAGGGCCGCAGGGCAAGTTCGTCTACGTCGTCGGCAAGGACAAGGACGGCAAGGAGATCGCCGAGGCGCGACCGGTAGTCGTCGGCGACTGGTCCGAGAGCGGCGGCAGGAACGTCTGGCTGATCGACTCGGGGCTGGCCGCGGGCGACCGTGTGATCGTCGACGGCGTGGCGCGGATCATGATGCCGAACACCCCGGTGCGCATCACGCCGGCCGGCGATGCCGGCGGCCCTCCTGCCGCTGCGCCGGCAGCCGCCGCGGCGGCGCCAGCTGCTGCGACCGGCAAGTAAGCGGAGAAGGCTACCATGTTCTCGCGCTTCTTCATCGACCGCCCGATCTTCGCGGTGGTCGTCTCGGTATTGCTGGTGCTCGCGGGCCTGGCGGCGATGCGCTCGCTGCCGATCGCGCAGTATCCCGAAATCGCACCGCCGGTAGTAACGGTGCAGGCGACCTACCCGGGCGCCTCGGCCGAAGTGCTCGAATCGACGGTCGCCGCACCGCTCGAGAATGCGATCAACGGCCTGCCCGGCATGATCTACATGTCGTCGAATTCGTCGTCGAACGGTGTCGCGCAGATTCAGGTCACCTTCGAGATCGGCACCAGCATCGACATCGCCGCAGTCAATGTCAGCAACCGCGTCAAGCAGGTGGAAACGCGGCTGCCGCTGGAAGTGCGCCGGCAGGGAGTGACTGTCGAGCCCGGCTCCTCGGCCTTCCTGCAGGTGCTCGCCTTCTATTCGCCGGATGGCCGTTACGACGACCTGTTCACCTCGAACTACGTGACGCTGAACGTGCTCGACCGACTGAAGCGGCTGCCCGGCACGACCAATGTGCAGATCTTCGGCGCCAAGGACTACGCCATGCGCATCTGGCTGAAGCCGGATCGCCTCGCGCAATTGAAGCTGACGCCCGGTGACGTCGCCAACGCGATCAACGAACAAAACGCGCAATTCGCCGCCGGCAAGGTCGGTCAGTCGCCGATCGGCAAGGGCCAGGACCTGGTCTACACGATCACCTCCAAGGGGCGCCTGGCCGACCCGGCGCAGTTCAGCGAGATCATCGTCCGCGCCAACCCCGACGGCTCCACCGTTCGCCTCGCCGATGTCGCACGCGTCGAACTGGGTTCCCGCGACTACGAATTCAACGGCCGCTACAACGGCCGGCCGGCGACGCTGGTCGGCATCTTCCTGTCGCCCGGCGCCAACGCCCTCGACGTGGCGAAGAGCGTGCAGGCCACCGTCGACGAACTGCAGCAGCGCTTCCCCGAGGGCCTCAGCTACGCCGTGCCGTACGACACCACGCGCTTCGTCAAGGTGTCGATCGAGGAGGTGCTGAAGACGCTCGGCGAAGCGATGCTGCTGGTCTTCCTGGTGGTGTACCTGTTCCTGCAGAGCTGGCGCGCGGCGATCATCCCCTTCGCCGCCGTACCGGTATCGCTGATCGGCACCTTTGCCGGCATCTACGCACTCGGCTATTCGATCAACACCCTGACCCTGTTCGGCATGGTGCTGGCCATCGGCATCGTCGTCGACGATGCCATCGTCGTTCTGGAAAACGTCGAGCGGATCATGCGCGAGGAAGGCCTGCCGCCGCGCGACGCGGCGGTCAAGGCGATGCACGAGGTGACCGGCCCGATCATCGCCATCGTACTGACACTGACCGCGGTGTTCGTACCGATCGCCTTCCTCGGCGGGCTCACCGGCGAGCTGTATCGGCAGTTCGCGGTGACCATCTCGATCTCGGTGGTCCTGTCGGGCATCGTCGCGCTGACGCTGTCGCCGGCACTGTGCGTGATCATGCTCAAACACGGCCATCGCCAGCCGAACCGCTTCTTCCGCTGGTTCAACGGCTGGTTCTCGCGCGTCACCCGGCACTACCTCGACGGTGTCGTCTGGGTGATCCGCCGCGCCGCGCTGGTGCTCACGCTCTTCGCCGGCATGGTGGCGATCACCGCTTTCCTCTGGCGCACGACGCCAGGCAGCCTGGTCCCCGACGAGGACCAGGGCTTCTACATCAGCGCCATCATCCTGCCCGACGGCGCCACCCTCGAGCGTACCACCCGGGTCGTCGAGCAGGTTGAGGCGGCGGTGCGCAGCAACCCCGACAACCAGGATGTCGTCGCCTTCGCCGGCTTCGACTTCATTGGCGGCGGCTTCCGCAACAATGCGGCGACGCTGTTCGTGACGCAGAAACCGTGGCACGAACGCCAGACCACATCGCAGCAACTCGTCGGCGAATTGTTCATGAAAACCGGCGGTATCAAGGAAGCGCTGGTACTGGCCTTCAATCCGCCGGCGATCTTCGGCCTCGGAACCGCCGGCGGCTACGAGTTCTTCATCCAGAACCGCGGCGACGGCGGTTCCAAACGCCTGCAGGAGGTATTGCAGCAATTTCTCGCACGCGCCAACAGCGATCCGCAGCTTGGCGGCGCGCAGACCTTGTGGCGCGCCACCGTGCCGCAGCTCTTCGTCGACGTCGACCGCGAGAAGGCGAAGAAAGCCGGTGTGCCGATCGACGAGGTTTTCGCGGCGCTGTCGTCCACTCTCGGCACCTACTACGTGAACGATTTCAACAAGTACGGCCGCACCTGGCAGGTCCTGATGTCCGCCGAACCCGAATACCGCCAGCGGCCGGACGACATCCAGGGCCTCTACGTGCGTTCGCAGAAAGGCGAGATGGTGCCGCTGGCGGCGCTGGTCAACGTCCGGCACTCCTCCGGGCCGGATTCGCTCGACCGCTTCAACAACCTGCCGGCGGTCAAGATCATCGGCCAGACGGCGCCCGGCATCAGCTCCGGCCAGGGCATCGCACGTGTCGAGGCGATCGCCAGGGAAGTGCTGCCGCCGGACTTCAGCTTCGACTGGGGCGGCTCCTCGTACCAGGAGAAGAAATCGAGCGGCGCCTCGACCTTCGCGCTCGGGCTGGCGGTGGTGATGGTCTTCCTGATCCTCGCCGCGCAATACGAGAAGTGGTCGCTGCCGCTGTGCGTGCTTCTGGCACTGCCTTTCGGCACCTTCGGCGCACTCGTGGCGATCTGGACCAAGAACCTGCTCGGACCGTTCTTCGGTGCGGCGCCGCTGACCAACGACGTGTATTTTCAGATCGGCCTGGTGACCCTGCTCGGTCTGGCCGCCAAGAACGCCATCCTGATCGTCGAATACGCGGTGCTCAAACACGCCGAGGGTCTTTCCGCCTCGGCCTCGGCGATCGAAGCCGCACGGCTGCGCTTCCGGCCGATCCTGATGACCTCGCTGGCGTTCATCCTCGGCGTCCTGCCGCTGGCCATCTCGACCGGCGCCGGTGCCGGAGCGCGCCACTCGGTGGGTACCGGCGTCATGGGCGGCATGATCGCCGCCACCCTGCTCGCCGTCTTCCACGTACCGCTGTTCTTCAAGGTGCTCTACGACCGAAGCCTTCGCGAGCAACGCTCGCACGACGAACTGCTGGACGAGGTCAGGCATCTGCATGACGTCCCGCAGGCGGCGGCCCCGCCTCCGGAAGTACCGGGTAGCAACAAGGGAGGCGGCGGCCATGACTGACTTTCGAGCATCGCTTCGGCGCCGACCCGCGCTGGCCTTCGCGGCGGCAGTGACCCTCACGCTCGCCGCCTGCCAGACGACGCCGAGCGCCCCGCCGGTCCTCGACCTGCCGGCACGGCGACGGCCGCGCCGGATCTCGAACGCTGGTGGACAAGCTTCAACGACCCGACGCTGGCGACCCTGATCGACGAAGCGCTGGCCCACAACCTTGATCTGCAGGCGGCGATGGCGCGCGTCGACCTGGCGCGCTCGAACGTGCTGCTGGCGCAGTCCCATCTCTACCCAAGCCTCAACCTCGGCGCCGACGCCAGCCGCAACCGCATGACGCTGGTCGGTTCGCAGCCCTTGCCCGCGGACTTCAATCCGACCAACAGCGACTACCGCGTCGGCCTGCGCGCATCGTATGAACTCGACCTCTGGGGACGTTATCGCCACGGCGCGAATGCGGCGCGCAGCGAACTGCTGGCCACCGAATACGCGCGCGCGACGGTTCGCACCGCCGTCGCCGCCGAGAGCGCACGCGCCTATTTCGGCCTGCTCGCCGCTGACGCCGAACTTGCCCTGCTGCGCGATACCTTGAAGTCGCGCGAACAGACGCTGGCCCTGCAAAACGACCTCTACCAGGCCGGCATCATCGGCGACTACGACCTGCAGCGAGCGCAGGCGGAACGCGCCGCCGTCACGGCCAACCTCGCGGCTGCCGAACGCGCGGTCGGTACCTACGAATCGGCGCTGGCGGCGATCCTCGGGCGTTCGCCGCGCGAAGTATTCGACGCCAGGATTAGCCGCGACGTGACGCAGGTCCACCTCCTGGACGTGCCCGAGGTACCGGCGGGATTGCCTTCCGACATGCTGGAGCGGCGGCCCGACGTCAAACAGGTCGAAGCCCAGCTCGCGGCCGCGAGCCTGCGCATCGATGCCGCGCGCACGCAGTATTTCCCGTCGCTGTCGCTGACCGCCTCGTACGGCTCCGAGTCCACCGCCTTCGCCGACCTGTTCTCGGCGCCGGCGCTGGCCTGGGGAATCGGCGCTTCGCTGCTGCAGCCGCTGATCGGCCTGAAGGCGATCGAAGCCAACGTGCTGGCCGAAACCGCCCGTCGCGAGGCAGCGGTGGTGAGCTATGTGCAGACGGTGCAGACGGCCTTTCGCGAAACGCGCGACGCGCTGATCGCCAACCGCACGACGCGCGCGGCGCTCGCCGCCCAGGCCGAGCGCGCGCAGAAGCTCGGCGCGGCGCTCGAACTCGCCGAACTCCGCTACCGCTCGGGCTATTCGGGATATCTCGACGTGCTCGACGCGCAGCGCCAGCTCCTGCAGGCGCAGACCCTGCAGATCCTGGCCGCGCGCGACGTGCGCTTCGCCCTGATCGACCTCGCCAGGGCGATGGGCGGCGGCTGGGACTACCAGGCGGCGCCGGCAAGGAACAGCGCGCCTTGACTGACCGCGGCCCGGCATGGGCGTCGCCCGCGCTCACTGCCGGCAGCACCGACGCCGGTCAAGGGCGACCATGAAGCGCGCCTCGCTGGCTGTGCTCGCGCTGTTGCTTGGCGTGCTCGCCTGGAGCATCGGCTTCGAACCCGGCTGGTTGCAGCAGCGGCAACTGCGGCTGGCGGCGCCGGGCTGGGCCGGACCGCCGCTGACCATCGCGGTGGCCGCCGACTTCCATGTCGGCGCCCCGCACGCCGGGCTACCCCTGCTGCGTCGAGTGGTCAGGGAGATCAACACCGCCCACCCGGACATCATCCTGCTGCCCGGCGACTTCGTCATTCACGGGGTCCTCGGCGGCCAGCCGGTCGCACCGGAAAGCATTGCCGGCGAACTCGCGCTGCTCAAGGCACCGCTCGGCGTCTTCGCCGTCCTTGGCAACCACGACTGGTGGCTTGACGGCGAACGCGTGCGCAAGGCGCTGGAAACGGTCGGTATCCGGGTGATCGACAACCGCGCGCTGCCACTGCCAGGCGCCGAAGACAGGCTGTGGCTGGCCGGCATCGGTGACGACATGACCGACCACGCCGACCCGGCAAAAGCTTTCGCCGGCGTCCCTGCCGACGCGAAACTGCTGGTGATCATGCACGACCCGGCCAACGCCCCGTCACTGCCACCGCAAACACTGGTCGCCTTTGCCGGCCACACGCACGGCGGCCAGGTCAGGTTGCCGTTTTTCGGGGCCCTGATCACGCCGGGGAGAGCACCTCGCGAACAGGCCTGGGGCTGGATTCCCGACGTGCCGGCAGCGACCTGGGTAACCGCCGGCATCGGCACCAGCATCCTCCCCATCCGTTTCAACTGCCCCCCGGAAACCGTCGTCCTGCGCCTTGGTGGAAACGAGGAACTGCGAAACACTGGCGCACCAGGAAGGTAATCTGCGGGCGAATGATCCGCGATAACCACAGCTACTCGCTGACGACACTTTATTTTTGCGCGTTCGACACAAGCGCACCTGGTGAGCCGGAGGTGGCACGGAACAGATGGCGCGATCCAGCATGGGTGTTACTTCAACTCAGGAATTCACATTGGCAGTAATCAGAGACCGCCATACAGACGTGCCTGACGATCAAGGCCGTGTTTCAGTTGCCCTACCGCGCCACGGAAAGACTGATCAAGTCGCTGATGCGCCTGTGCCACCTGGACCTATGCCGGGGTTGGACCACACGCACATGTCGCGATGGGCCGGTGAGCTTTCGGTGAAGATCCCGCGCCGACCGAGCCAAGGACCGACACATGTGGTGGTCGATTCGACCGACCTGAAGATCTTCGGCGAAGGCGAATGGGCGGAGGCGGCGTGAAGCATCGCTTCGCGCCGCCTCCGCCGGTAGCTGTGGAAAGCCGACCATGGAATGGTGCGTCAGCACGGGGGCAGCAAGCACCGCACCTGGCGCAAGGTTCATCTGGCCATAGGGGAAATTGCGTCCGCTACTGCTTGAAGCAGCGCGGGAAAAAGTAGAACTACGCTGCATTCTTGAAATCTTCGATGTACCCGAGTATCTCGGCAGGGATGGAGCCCCTTTGGTACATTTGACGGGCAAGCCCTGCGCGCCGCTCATCGAACCTGATTCCGGTCCTGTGGCTGATGTACTTGAGTGCAGCCTTGCCGTCCAGCATTCGCATTAGATGCTCCCACCGCTTTCGGGGAGGGGCGGCTGGTGAGTCAAACTTGTCAATCTTCTGGCGTGCCGTACTCATGGCCTTGGCAGCATCGGGATGTCCTTTTTTGCTCAAAGTGCCTTGCAAGGCAGTCGTCAGATCGGAGCCATGTTGCACTGGATTGCATCCGAAGCCTGGTTCAAGTGATGGGAGATTAGCTTCCTTCGCTGCGACGGTTGCTGAAGTCCGGTCCTTCAACTCATCGACGCACTCAAAGCAGGATGTCAATACGGATTCGGCGGTGTGCCTCGATGTCAACGCCGCATCGTTCGCCTCAATCCTCATTGCATCCGGATCAAGCAGGTAATTCTCCAGTTCCCAGCGCAGCAGGACGCGAATGTGGTCCCCGTACGGGCGCGCGGACAGGAAGATCTGGTCCAGATCCTGCCACCACAGGGGCCAATTCTGATCGCTGAGAAGCACATCCCGATCAACGAGGCCGAACGCATTGATCCCGTAGGCCCTGGCCTCGGTTACCAAAGCAATGACGGCCTTGCAACCACCCCCGCCAGTTCCAAGTTCATAACCATCGGCCGGTTGGAACCAGATATCTTGCCCCTCGTTGAAGAACCAGCGCTTATGAACGATCTCAAAGTCCTCACCCGACTCTAGGAAGACAACTACCCCGCCACGCTGTTTCAAAACGAGCTTATCGGTCTGCTTCAGTTTCTTGAATCCGCTCATGCCCCTCCCTTACCTGCCTAGCGTAGGTCCTGCTCGATGATCCATCCGCCCTTGACCAGGCCTTCCTCGCAAATGTCGATGGGGAATGCCTCGAGAATCTCGATCGAATGTGTTGTGGCGATGACCGTAGTACCCGGCTGCTCGCGTACCTGGATCTTCATCAGATTCAGCGCCTTGTGTTGCCAGCGAACATGCAAGTGGACATCCAGTTCGTCCACCAATATCCAAGTGTTACGGGTACTGTGGGCACCAATGCGGAGAAAGAGCTGCGTGAGGTTTTTTTCTCCACTCGATAGTCGATCCAGGCGGTGGGTTTGTCCGCCGCTATGGACGACCGCTTCGGGCGGAACGCGGCGAATCTCGGCCGCCAAGAACTTGTCCGAGGGCTTCCCGAACACCGTGTTGTTCACCGTCTTCACCGCACTCTCGTAGCTGCCATTGTTCAACCACATCAGCCAGACCAGCATGTTGTCGAGTGATGCCGTCCAGTGAGTTCCGTGAGAAGCAAACTCGTGCGCCGTGCGGTAAGCCCAATGTTCGGGCTGGATGATCGGACGCTCGCCAAGATCAAGGACAGGAGGAATGTCCCGGTAGGCCGGAAAGAGCAGTGCCGTGGGTAGGCTTAGGGTGGAGTTGGCGAAACCCTCGGGAGCCATCCGGCTTGAGTTGATCAACGTGTGACGAAGATCCTGAACGAACTCGTTGTAGCGGTCGATCTCAACCAAGCGTCCGCGCGCCTGCTGGCGGAATCCGGTCCTGTGCCACTCTTCTGCCCCATAACGCTTTAGATTCGAGTCGTCCCAGACTTTCAGGAAGGTCTTATCGCCGATGGCACCCGCCAACAGGGACAACACGATACGGTGATCACGCCCCTGCCAGAAAATTCGGGTCAGCACGTCAAGCTGGACTCTACCCCGACCGTGGTCCAGATCCTCCTGTCCGAATCGTTGTGGCTCCTCCTCTCCGAGTTGACGCATCAGCAGAGCCATGCACTCCAGCACTGTGGTCTTGCCACGCCCATTTTCCGACATCAGGAGGAAAATATTGCAGGGTTTGTCCTGCTCGTCGGTGAAGTCTATCTCGTAGGGCGTACTCTGGAAGGGACCGACTTGGTCCAGCGTTAACCAGAGTGGTTGAAACTCATAAACTGTCACGTCACTCATTGGATTCTCCCGCGGACGTTTTGCAGACACAGCCGGATATCATCCCTGCTGACCCTGACCCCATGGGCGCGGCGAGTCGCGACTCCGGCTTGGGGCCGCATCAGCATGTCTCCGGCTCCGAGCAACTTCTCGGCACCGGTTTCGTCGAGAATGATCTTGGATTCTGCACCGGTACGGACTGACAATGCAATGCGCCCTGGCACATTGCCGCGCAACAGGCCGCTGAAGGTGTCTGAGTCCGGTCGCTGGGTGGCGAGCACCAGATGGATTCCCACGGCCCGCGCCTTCTGTGCCAGGCGCACCAGTGGCGACTCCGCTTCACGGGACTGGAAGAGCAGATCCGCAAGTTCTTCCACTACCACTACCACATAGGGCAGGTCGATCCGACCCTGCTCGCGCCCTTCGGTCAGGTTGGCAACCCCATACTGTCTTAACAGCAGGGTGCGCCGTTCCATCTCATCGACTAGGCCGTCCAGTGTCTCCAATGCGTCGCCAATGTCCTCGATAATCTGTCCACCTGTCACTTGGGGGAAAGCACCGTAGTGGGCAAGCTCCACGCGTTTAGGATCGATCAGCGTGAGTTGAAGGTCTTTTGGCTCCAGCCGCCAGAGGAGGGACAAGAGCAGAGCGTGCAGACACACGCTTTTGCCACTGCCGGTAGTCCCACCGATGAGAAGATGGGGCGAGGCGGCCAGATCGAAATGTACCGGCTCCCCAAGAACGTCCACCCCGGGCCAGACTGTAAGGGTTGGGACGTCTTTCGCCTGAGTGGCCCAATCCCGGAGACGCGCTCCGGGTACTGCGTGCCAAGTTTCCCGTGGGCGGGGAACGTCAAGGGCCAGCACCCGAGCTTCCCGCTCACGGTCTTCGTCTTCTTGTAGCAGTATTCCTTGGCGGGTGGACAGTCCCAAGTGCAGGCCAAGCTTATCCAGGCCACGCTTGACCTTATCGTAATGATTCACGTCGTCCAGGTAGACCCGATAGCGGCTAATACGCGGTCCATCCTCTACGCCTCGGATCTGCGCCGACACACCAATCTCGCGTAGCCCCGCGAGAATCTCCTGGCCCAGGTCCGTGCGCCCCGGGGAAGGTGCTTCGCCGACAAACAACTCGTGGTAGAGAAATCCGTGAAAGTCATGACCCGCACGCCAAGTGGTGCGTATTTCTTGAAGACCTCGGCGAACGTGGCGTTGCAGATAACGGCGATAGCGTCGCTCCGACTCTTCCCCCTGGAACATATCCTCCCCGTGGTAGATGCTGAGCATCGCACGCACCCCCAAGTCATAGTCCTGGCGACCTTCATCGTCGGCTGGAAGCCCTGCGCCAGTAACTCGGGCCAAGGCATACTCGCTCCCGCCCATGCTGCCGCCATCGAGATCTTCCGCCGGTGGCGTAGGTATCTGCAACGATCGAGCAAGGGCGATGCGCAGGACGCGCAGCTTTGGGGCACGCGGCGTACTGAGTCCATGTAGCAGTACATCTTCAATGGTCTGCTCATCACGAGCGTCGGTGTACAAGTCAGCCATGGTTCAGCCCTCCCTGATCAGGTCCGACACTTCCACCGGTTCAGGGATCGTGTGCTCGCCGTCCGGATTGGTCAGACGATAGGCACGATAGACGTGCGGGGCAATGAGTTGGAGTTTGCGCGCGTCCAACTCGGCGTCCGTGGGAAGCACAATGACCTGGGCTGCGGCATTGGGGTAGTAGTAGCGCAGGATGGCCTCCTGATGAGCCAGGTCGATGCGAGCCAGGGGAGTGTCGACAACCAACGGGAACTGCTTCCCGGACACTTCGCTCAACGCCCATAGCAGAGCCGTGGCCATGAGTTGTTTCATGCCGGCAGACAAGTTGCCCATGCCGACATGATCACCTTCAGCGTCCAGGTAATGCAATCCGAAGTCTTCGTTCACCTCTACCCGGTCGATCAGGTGATGGGATGTCATCAATATCCGAAAGTGCTGGTTGATTGCCGCCTCCAACTGCTCCCGCTGTGCCTGCTTCCGGCTGCTTTTGAGGTCGGCAAAGAGGTTGCCGAGACGACGAGCCGTAGCAATTTTTTCCTCTATGACCCGATTGTGACCGAGTTTGGTCTTGGTCTGCTCTATGCGTTTACTGACCTCGTCGAGTTTTCTTTTTAGACCGTCGGACTGGCTCGCAAGATCCCTGTCCTGCTCCTTTTTACTGTCCAGGTCCCGTTGAAGTTTGTCGCGCTCCCCGACGAAACGCTCATAGCGTGTCCTCTCCTCGTCTGAGAGCGACCCCACGTTGAGCAGGTCGGCCTCCAATTGGCGCAATTCGGAAGCGAACCCCTGGAGGCGCCGCAGTTCCTCGGCGCGAACCGAGCGCAGCGCATTCGCTTCTGTGTATGGGGCGAGTTGTTCGCGAGCGGCATTGGCTGCCTGGGGATCCGGGCCGAACGCGGGGTCCATAGTTTCGCAGGCTGCGTCCGCCTCTTGCTCCAGGACGCTCACCAGCTTATAGCGATAATAGGCCCG
Organism: Candidatus Accumulibacter propinquus; assembly: GCF_056856495.1. Classification (NCBI taxonomy): domain Bacteria; kingdom Pseudomonadati; phylum Pseudomonadota; class Betaproteobacteria; genus Candidatus Accumulibacter; species Candidatus Accumulibacter propinquus. The sequence goes on along the minus strand of NZ_JBSEHC010000003.1, from coordinate 2,120,165 downwards.
CTGACTATCGCGAATATCCGGAACAGGGAAGTCGGGCTGGTCGAACAGACGCGCCGGCAGAACCTCCAGCAGCGACTCCAGCACCCGTGCGCGGGCATTGGCATCGCTGCCGAGCACCTTGTTCAGCCGTTCCATGGCTCGCGTTACCAGGAACGGGTTGACTAATAGAACGATATCCCGCGGAAGCCGGGTCGACAGAAGGTCCATGGCCTCAGCCCGCTGCGCTTGAATTCGTGCGCGAGTCTCGCGGAGTTGGACCTCATCGTGGCGATGAACGAAGGCACTCAGCCCCTCGATGCGGCGGACGATGCGGCGCAGCGCGTCTGTGTCGTTCTCGATTTCGTGCTCCAGATTCGCACGACTGACGTCCAACGCTGTGCGGTCAGCTTCAAGGCCCCGAGCCTCTCCCTCCATACGCTCAAGGTCCGCGCGCGCCTGAGGTTCAAGGTCGCTGTGCTGCCAGCGCCCAATAGCGACATTCAGGGCATTCCGAAGGGCATCGATCGCGCCAATCCCGAGAAGACGTTCCATCTGTCGCTGCTGAACGTCGCGGTTGGCCTCCGCTAATTCCTGAATCTGCTCACCGTCGAAAAGAAAAAAATACAGATAGTCTCGTGGCAGGCGACGATCAAGGAACTCCTGAGCCTCTTCGTCCTTGAACGTTTCAGCGCTGGTCGCGACGGTCAGGGACTCGTCGCCGTTCCACACACCGTTCTCGATGTTCCAAGCTCTTTCCGCAGTGACCCGGCCGCCGTCCTCACTCCAGACGAGTCGAACGGCACAGCGCGATTGGCTGTCTCTGCGCGCTCGCCGGTTCATGATGCCCCACCAGTCGTCTCCTGTTCCCACGACATATTGGTTAACCGTAGGCATCCGCCTCCGCTGGACTGCACGGCGCAACGGTTCGTAATCGGCACCGGTGAAAAGCAGCTTGAGGCTGTTGAGAAGGCTCGTCTTCCCGAAGCCGTTACGGCCCATGATCAGGCAGACGTTGCGTCCCGGTTTCGGGGTACCGAGGTCGAATTCCTGCTCACCGTAATAGGAGAACAGGTTGGTGAGTTGAATGCTTTCGAAGATCATGCTGCCGGCTCGGTCCTGTCGGCCTGCCGAACAGCGTTCTCGACGACCTTGGTTACATCCTCCAGGAGCTGCTGACGACTGCTCGGGCTATCGAGTGACGGGTAGCGCTCGGTGACCAGGCTATACAGGTCAGTCGCCCAGATACTCTGCACTTCGAACCTCGGAGCCAACTCATCGATCAGGGCGAGGTCCCTGGACAGGTCTTCTGGTGTGAGGGTCACAGTTCCAACCTCCCTATTGAACTCTCTGGCAATGGCCAGAGCGCTGTCGGTGACATCGAACTTGTCCGCCCACTGCTGCTGAATGTAAGCAATCTCCGCATCCTCGATCAGACGACGTCCAACGGTCTTCTCCAGAGACAGGAGTCGACGCAGGATGAGTTTGCGAGTCTCTGAACTGAAGGGGCCGGGTCCGATGGAATCATTACGGCGAATGCCGTCGCGCTTGCTCGCGTCTTCGCGAATCTCCTTGAGCCAATTGCGGAATTCATTGAGGGGCTCCATCCATGTCGCGCCGGAGTCGATGAATCCGCGCATGGATTTATCTTCCTTGACGACAGTGCAGGTCCAGCAACCAAAACGGCTTCCCCCACACGAAGGCGTATTGAGGTCCAGGACCACCGGGCATTCGCCGCCACTGGCCTGCCGATACAGGTCGAGCATGAAGTCGTGGGTGCCACCCCAAGGGGGCGGATTGTGCGTGAACAGGTACTCCCATACTTGATCGGTCGCCCACTCGGCAATGGGTGTCATTACTAAGGCGTCCGGAATCTCGTTGTGAGGATTAAGGCCGCGGCTGTTGGTAGCGCGAGCCTCCATCCGTTGCGCGCGACTAGCACTCTCGTCCAGACGAGTCCCCAAGAGCAGAACAGCGCCGCCGTACTGTCGCACGATGTCATCGATGACCGCACGTGAAGGCTTGATCTTCATCTTGGTTGTACACCAGCGGAACCAGCGCGTTGGAGAAGGGTATCCCTTGCCGATCAGGTTGCCCCAGAAACTCTGTTCGGGCGTGGGCTGCACGCGATGTACATGAAGAGGCAGGCCGTTGGCACGGGCATGGCTGGCTAACCGCGACAGACGGTCCGCCAGATACTCTTCTACATTTGGCGCCTCAACGCGCGTGTCGGAGGCAACGACAAAGATAGGCTTGCGTGCGGTTGGCCCGAGTTCCACGAGCAATTCGTAGACCAACTGCAGGACCAGGGTCGAGTCCTTGCCGCCGGAATACGCAACCACCCACGGACGCTGATCGGCGAAGTAGTGGGCTCGCAAAGACTCTTGGGTTTCAACAACTTGTTCTTGGTCTGGAGGTAGGACCGACACTTGGATGTCCTGGAGTTTCATCGGAAAATGTGGGCCACTTCAAAGTATGTCTCAAGATTTTACGCGCGAACGCCGTGCTGCGGCCAAAACACATGAAATGCAATGGCATTACCGATGAGTATAGTGGGTGTGACCACCGCCAATCGTTGGGTCTGCTCACTTTGAACAAACTGCTTGCAGAGGATGGAGTATCCACCTTTGCACAGGAGGTAAGTTCCCTGCACATGTATGCGCCCTACTGACAGTATGAAGCACGAGACTAACCCTAGGTGCGAGGCAATGCGCTTGATTCCAACCAAGGTCGTTGGCAGACGGACTTACCTGCACACCGACTCTCTGTCCTGTCTTGCCGCAAACACCGCGGCGCGTGTGGTAGAGGCCGAGCGCCTAGCTGGTTTGAACCGGCACGTGCATTTCAACTTGGTGCGTATCGATGATTTGGGGCCATGCATCTCGCTGTTGCATTACCCCGACTTCGCTGAAGACCCCTTTCCCTCGCTACGTGAAAGTTGGCTGGTGGATCTCGATCGCTCGACCGTGAGCTATCGCACGTATGCTGAGTCATTCAATCCGCCGATACTGCATCGCAAGGAACTGCTGTTGCCGCTGGACGACTCACGGCGCGAGGCCTACGCAGCCTTGACCGCTACGGCCGAGTCCGTTGGGCTTTTCGACGAACCGAAGCGCATCGGTTACCGCCGCCAGTGGCTGGCGCTGGTGCGGGAGAAGGGTTATCGCATCGAGGGTCACGCGTTGCTTCCGCTGGGTAACGAGGAAGCTGACCTTTCCACAGTCGACGTGCAGGATCAGCGCCATACTGGTTGGCAGGCATCAAGGCAACTCACTGCATTGGTCCGCTACGGGTTCTCGGCGCCGGTGCAATCCCTGGCGCGTTGTGGATTTCTCGATGGTCGCTACCGGCTTTTCGACTACGGCTGTGGCCGCGGCGACGATGTGCGAGGGTTGCGCGAAAACGGTCTGAACGCCAGCGGTTGGGATCCGTACTACGCTCCGGCCAACCCGATTGAAGCGGCGGACATCGTCAACCTCGGCTTCGTCATCAACGTCATTGAAGACTTCGACGAACGCCTCGATGCCTTGGCGCGCGCCTGGTCCTTGGCAAAGCGCTTGCTCGTGGTGTCGGTCATGCTCACCAATCAGAATGATCCCCGAGGTGAACGGTTTCGCGACGGCGTGATAACGCAACGAGGGACTTTTCAGAAGTACTTCAGCCAGTCGGAAATCAAGGCGTTTCTGGAGCAAGTCCTTGATGAGGAGGCCATCCCGGTGGCACCTGGGGTCCTCTACGTCTTCCGTGACAAGGATGCCGAGCAGCGTTTTCTGGTCGACCGCTACCGCAGTAAGTCCAACCGGCTGCGTGGGCCATCCCCGCGCCCACGCCAAAGGGAGCAGAGAATACGCCCGGATCGTGGAGCGGAGCGCTACGACGTCTATCGGGAGCCACTGGATCGCTTATGGGATTTGTGGCTTACGCTCGGGCGGAAGCCGGACAAGTCGGAGGTGGAGGACTTGGTCGTGCTCACCGATGGTTTTGGTTCGTTGTCCAGGGCTCTTCGCTTTCTGGAGGAACGCCGCGACCCGGCTGAGATCGAGCGTGCTGCTTCCGCACGCGTCGCCGATCTGGACGTTTATTTCGCACTGAATCAGTTCGAACAGCGCAAACCTTATGGTCACCTGGAACGTGGGTTGCAACAGGACGTCAAGCACTTCTTCGGAGATTATGCCGCCGCCAGGGCCAGGGGAATGGCTTCGTTGTTCGAGATAGCAGATCTGGCAGCCATCGATCAGGCATGCAACGACGCAGCAGAACGTGGTCTGGGGTGGCTGGAGCCGGGGCAGTCTTTACAACTGCATGTCAGTCTCGTCGAACAGCTTCCGGCCGTGCTGCGGGTATATGTTGGATGTGCCGCAGTACTCTATGGCGACTACCGCAACGCAGATCTGGTCAAAATCCACACCCGGTCCGGCAAAGTCAGCCTGATGCGCTTTGACGACTTCGAAGGTCAAGCCCTGCCGCGTATGATCGAAAGGGTCAAAATCAAGCTACGGGAGCAGGCTATTGACTATTTCACCTACGGTGAATACTACGAGTCTCCCTTCCTTTACCACAAGTCGCGCTACCTTAACGAAGAGTTTCCCAATTACCCGGAACAGGTGGCCTTTGAGCAGGCGATCGATGAGTTGGGACTTTTCGATTGGGCAGGCTATGGACCGGCACCCGCAGCTTTTCTTGCCAAGCTGGCCCGGTATCGCTGGAGTATCGACGGCTTCGCTCTCGTCAGGTCACACACGATCCCGAACCTCGACGATCCCTGCGGCCGGTATCTGACCTTTCGCCAAATCATTGAGTGCGGCGAAACGCAAGCACGCACGGGGCTTGCCAACTTGCCGATGCAACCCGAAAGCTACAACGCCCTTGTGGAGTTGGCCGAGCACGTGCTGGACCCGGTAATCGACTATTTCGGCATGATCCGGTTGACCTACGGCTTCTGCTCCCCGCAACTCGCCAAAGAGATTCCGGGTCGCATTGAACCAAAGCTCGACCAGCATGCTGCGCATGAAAAAAACCGCCTGGGGGCGCCCATCTGTAGTCGCCTTGGCGCTGCAGTGGATTTCATTGTTGACGACGAAAATATGCAGGAGGTCGCGCAGTGGCTTGTCGACAACACGCCTTTCGACCGCTTGTACTTCTACGGCGAGGATAGGCCGATCCACATCAGCTATGGGCCAAATCAGGATAGGCAAGTCGTTCGGATGACCCTCGGAAAGAGCGGTCGTCTGGTCCCGAGGGTTGTGGGAGGGCTCCCCTGAGTTCCCTCGAACGCGACAAGGAAAAATCAGTGGCCTTCAGCAACGTCCAAGGCGCGTTCGATCACAGCGCACCCCCAAACGTGAGTTCACAGCGCGCCGGCAAGCAACACCTACACCATCCCGGTGACCATAATTCGAACGATCGGCAGCCCCGCCGTCTTCTTCGCCTTGTTGAAGGCACCGAGCAGACAAGGCAGTTCACTGATGTCCGGCGCAACCTCGTGCCCTGCGAGGCCGTCCGGCAAGCACTGTAGCCGCCATCCGTATGGCACGTAAGCGACACCGGGCGCCCACGCTGATGAGCCATCGACCCAACGATCCGCGATAATGGCAGGTATTCCCTGTTCGTGAGGAAACCACTGTCGATGCGCAAGGAACCCGCAGCACCCATCCTCGCCGCCGGCTGGGCGCGGGGTTTCGTCAGCCCGCTGATGGACATCTCGTTGGAACTGCTGCATAGCCTGCTGCGGGTGTTCATGGCGGTGTCGGCATTTACCATCGGCAAGATCGACGGTTCTGCCGTGGCCACGCCGCTGATCGCCAACGTCTTTACCGGAGGCTTTCCGACTGGGAGGGTTGAGACCAGACCTTCGCGCACTTCCTTGGCGGCCGCCTTCCGCATCGGGTAAGCGGGATTGGCATTGCGAGGCTCCTCACCGGCGCACGCGCCGGAGGATTGTCGGGTCACTGGGACGCCTCCTTCACTTGTTGGCTGGGGCGGGATTCCGCGTTTTGGAGTTCGGCGCCACGGGACGCCTTGCTGTGGTCAGGATCGGTCGACGTCACTCGTCCAGTCCCCCATTAATGAATGAATGGCACCATGAAAAAACAGTACATCGTCGGTATCGATCTCGGGACCAGCAACACCGTCGTCGCTTACACAGCGCCGGGCAAGCGCCAGGTCGAGTTGTTCGAGATCGAGCAACTGGTCGGGCCCGGCCAGGTGGCGGCGCGGCCGCTGCTGCCGTCGGTGCGTTACCATCCGGCAGCCGGTGAAATCGCTGCCGGTGAGTTGCAACTGCCGTGGCACACGCCGGATGCGGAGGAACAGGTGATCACCGGCCGCCTGGCGCTCGATCTCGGCGCGCAGGTCCCCGGCCGGCTGGTGAGCAGTGCCAAGAGCTGGCTGTCGCACGCCTCGGTCGACCGCCTGGCGCCAATCCTGCCCTGGGGCGCCGACAGCGAGGTCGTCAAGGTATCGCCGGTCGCGGCCAGCGCGAGCTATCTGGCGCATGTCCGCGCCGCCTGGCAGCACCGCTTCCCGAAGGCGCCACTCGAACAGCAGCAACTGATCCTGACCGTTCCCGCCTCCTTCGACGAAGGGGCACGCGCGCTGACGCTGACCGCCGCCCGCCAGGCCGGCTTGCCGAATCTGCGCCTGCTCGAAGAGCCGCAAGCCGCTTTCTACGACTGGCTCTTCCGGCATCAGGACCGACTCGCCGAAGAACTTGCCGCCACACGCTTGCTGATGGTCTGCGACGTCGGCGGCGGCACCACCGATCTGACGCTGATCCAGGTGTCGATCAAGGACGGTACGCCGACACTGACGCGCATCGGCGTCGGCGATCACCTGATGCTCGGTGGCGACAATATGGATCTCGCCCTCGCCCATCTCGTCGAAGGACGCCTGCCTGCCGGAGAGGGTCGCCTGTCGGCGGCGCGATTTTCGCAGCTCACGGCACGCTGCCGTGCCGCCAAGGAGCAGCTCCTGGCCGCCGGCGCCCCCGCGGCCGTGCAACTGACCCTGCTCGGCGGCGGTTCGCGGCTGATCGGCGGCGCCCGCAGCGTCGAACTGCTGCGCGACGAGGTGTTGCAGGTGATCGTCGATGGCTTCTTCCCGCGCGTTGCGCCGGATGAGCCCATCCACCAGCGGCGCGCGGCGATCGTCGAATTCGGCCTGCCCTACCCCGCCGACCCGGCGATCACGCGGCATGTCGCCGCTTTTCTGAGACGGCACGCGCAGGCGGCACGCCAGGCGCTGGGCGACGAGTTGAGCGCAGGCCAACTGCCTCTGCCGGATACGCTACTGTTCAACGGCGGCGTCTTTCGCGCCGCGGCGCTCGCCGAACGCCTGCAGGCCACGCTCGGCGACTGGCGCGGCGCCGCCCTGCGCATCCTGCACAACGACAATCCCGATGTCGCCGTCGCACGCGGCGCGGTCGCCTACGCACTGGTCCGGCAAGGGCATGGGCAGCGCATCGGCGGCGGCTCGGCGCGCAGCTATTTCCTGGTTCTCGAAGAGCAGGGGCAACGGCGGCAAGGCATCTGCGTACTGCCGCGCGGCACCGAGGAAGGGCACGAAGTCCGGCTGCCGGAGCGCACCTTCAGCCTGCGCCTGGGGCAGCCGGTGCGCTTTCACCTCGCCTCGTCGGTGGCTGACGCCAGCTACCTGCCGGGCGAGATCGCCACCCTCGACGACGAGGACTTCGTCCGTCTGCCGCCGATCGCCACCGTCGTGCAGGCACCCGCCGGCAGCACCCAGCGGGACGTGCGGGTGCAATTGCTGACCGCCATGACCGAGGTCGGCACGCTCGAAATTCACTGCGTCGGCAGCGAGGACGCAGCCCGTCGCTGGCTGCTCGAATTCCAGTTGCGCGGCGACGACGGCACGCCGGCCGCTGCCGCGGCGGCCCTGCCGGCACGTTTCGCCGACGCCGTACAGGCGATCGAGCGCATCTTCGGGGCCAGCTCGCAGCCGGTCGACAACAAGGAGGTTCGGCGCTTGCGCGCGCATCTCGAACACCTGCTGGGTAAACGCGACGACTGGGAGATGCCCTTGCTGCGCGCCCTGTTCGACGCCCTGATGCAGCGCTCACGCCGCCGCCGCCGCTCGGCGGAGCATGAACGCCTGTGGCTCAACCTCAGCGGCTATTGCCTGCGACCCGGCCTAGGCGATCCGCTCGACGAATGGCGGATCGAGCAACTATGCGAATTGCTGCCGCAGGGAATCCAGTATGTCCACGAGAGCCAGAACTGGTCCGAATGGTGGACCCTCTGGCGACGCGCCGCCGGCGGTCTGCCGCCCGCCCAGCAGGAACAATTGCTGGCCGAAGTGGCGCCGTGCCTGCGCAGCGAGGCGACCAGGACGCGTAGCCGCCAGGCGACGGCCATTGCCGGCAGTCACGACGACATGTTGCGCCTGGTCGCCTCGCTCGAACGGCTGGCAATCACCCGCAAGGTGGACATCGGCGACTGGCTGCTCGACCGGCTACGCAAGGCCTCCGAGAAGCCGCTGGGCTGGTGGGTACTCGGCCGCCTTGGCGCGCGGCAGTCGCTGTACGGTAGCGCGCATCAGGTGGTACCGCCCGAGGTAGCCGAGCGCTGGCTGCAGGCTCTGCTGGCGATCGACTGGAAGCGCGTCGAACCGGCCGCTTTTGCGGCCACGCAGATTGCCCGCCTGACCGGCGACCGCTCGCGCGACCTCGCCGACGCGTTGCGCGAGCAGGTCCTGGCGCGCTTGACGGCGAGCAACGCCAGCGTCACCTGGATCAACCAGGTCCGGACCGTGATCGAACTCGACAAGGCCGATGAACGACGTGCCTTCGGCGAGTCCCTGCCGGCCGGCTTGCGACTACTCCCACAGGATTACCCTGCCGACCGAAATCCTCGCCCACGCAGGGCAGATGGCGCGGCCTCATAAAATCGATGCATTGGCGTCGGGACGGTTTTGTCGGGATAATTCCGCCTGGCCCGCAGCCGCGCCCGCGCGTTTTTACGTACGGGCCATCCGCCGGTCAGGCCGGCACGACGCCCCGACCGCTCCCGGCCGGCCCACCGCCCACACGCCAGGAAGCGGAGCCCGGACCAGCCAAACCACGCCACGGGCGGAGGGGTTCGTTGGACAATGGGCGCGCTGTGCTACCGTGCAAGGTGTGTCGCCAACGCTCGGCAAGCTCTTGCCACCTGACTGCGGCAACGTTCAGAAGCGGATGAAGTGATTTCGAGGAGTGAGCAATGCGCACGCACAGAGGAACGGAACGTCGTCAATGTCATTTGGGGCCACCCGCCGGGTTGCGCGAACGACGCTGCGGTGCTGACCGCCGGACGCTCCATCTGACCGAAGAATCGCTCGCTGAAGTGGAAGCACGGGTGGCCAGGCTTGTTCCTGGCGCCAAAATCGGCCTTGAAGACGACGGCTCGGGCTGGGACAAACTCATCATTCCCCTCGAATGATGCGCACGCTTCCTCCAGCCTTTCCAGCCCTTTCGACAAGCCGGCAAGCCAGCCTCAGGTCCGGTCCGATCCCGGCGGCAGCACCTTCCTCGGCGGACTCTCGACCGCCGGCATCTGCAAATCACCGCGCCGTTCGAATGGCAGCGAAACACCGCCGGCGACGTTGAGGCGCCCCACGATACGGTAGTCGACGCGCTCGCGGCCTCCCTTCTGCAACTCACGGAGTTGTTTCAGCGCGCTCCCGAGCGTGCTGGTCGCCATCACTTCCAGCACCCCCTCGCCAAAACGTGGAATGGTGACGCTCTTGTCTGACAGCCCCTTGATGAAGGGCTGTCCATTGAGTTCGATCTCGAAATTCAGACCGTTGATCGGCAATTCGACGTCGTTCGGGTTCTGGATGCGCAGCTTGAGGGCGAAGCGCTGTTCGAACAGGCCGAATTGCACCAGATTCAGACCGGCAACGCTGACCTCCGGCTTCTGCGCGAGGCCTGCCAGACCGGCACAGGCGCTCAGAAAGGCGACCGCCAGCAGTGCGAAACATCTTCTCATACCGCCCCTTCCATGGCTTCAAGAACGCGCAACAGTGTCGCCGTGTCATTCTGCCCCCAGCCCATCGCCATCAGGGCGTTGAGTTGCTGTCCGACCTGCGTGGACACCGGCAAGGGTACGCCAAGTCGATGCGCTTCGCCGATCACGATCGCGTAGTCCTTGTGATGCAGGCGCGCCTCGACGCCCGCGACGAAGTCGCGGTCGACCATCCTGCCGCCCATCACGTCGAGCACCCGGCTGCCGGCCGAACCGCCCGCCAGGGCCTGTCGCACCCCGGCCGGGGCGACACCGGCGGCGCGGCTCAAATGCAGCGCCTCGGCCACCGCCTGGATGGCGGCCACCATCAGCATCTGATTGCAGGCCTTGGCGACCTGCCCGGCGCCATGGTCGCCGACATGCACGAGGGTCCTGCCGAGGACTTCCAGCAGCGGCCGCACGCGTTCGAGCACCGTCGCCTTGCCGCCGACCATGATCGCCAGCGTTGCCGCGATGGCGCCTTGCGCGCCCCCGGACACCGGCGCATCGAGCATCTCGACAGCGCAGCGGGCCAGCAGATCCTGCGCCAGGGTGCGCGCCAGTTGCGGAGCGATGGTGCTCATGTCGATCAGCACCGAATGCGCCGCAAACCCCGCCGCCAGGCCATCGGGCCCGAAAGTCACCTGCTGCACGTCGACCCCGGCAGTGAGCATGGTGAACACCACGTCTGCACGCCGCGCGACGTCGGCGGGCGTGGCGACGCCTGTCGCCCCGGCGTCGAGCAAAGGCTGGCAGGATGCCGGTCGCCGCGCCCAGACCACCAGTTCGTGCCCGGCACGCAGCAGATGCAGTGCCATTGGCCGCCCCATCACGCCGAGGCCGATGAAACCCAGGCGCATCAGTGGTCTACGCCCGACAGGCGTTCGAGCAACTTGAGGATGGCGATCGAGTCCTCCTCGCCGAGGCCCGAACCGACCATCGCGTTGTACATCTGCGCTGTCGCGGCCGAAACCGGCAGGCACAGCCCCAGTTCATGCGCACTCTGCATGACGATATTCATGTCCTTCTGGTGCATCCAGGACTTGAAGCCGGGTTTGAAGTTGCGGTCGAGCATCCGCTGTCCGTGATTCTCCAGAATCTTCGAATAGGCAAAACCGCCGAGCAGCGCTTCGCGCACTCTGGCCGGGTCAACACCACTCCTGGCGGCAAAGTTGAGCGCTTCGGCAACGGTCAGGACGCCGACACCGGTGACGATCTGGTTGGCGGCCTTGGCCACCTGCCCGGCGCCCGAATCGCCGACATGCACGATGTTGTGGCCCATGCAGGCAAACGCCGGCCGCACCGTTTCGAAGGCGGCGACGCCGCCACCGACCATGATCGACAGCGTTCCGGCGATCGCGCCGACCTCGCCGCCGGACACCGGCGCATCGAGAAAATCGATGCCCCTGGCGAGCAGTTGCGCAGCCATCGCGCGTGCCGCCGCGGGCCGGATGGTGCTCATATCGACGGCAATCAAGCCTGGCCGGCCGGCACTCGCCACCCCTTGCTCGCCGAGCATCACCTGCTCGACATCGGGCGCGTCGGCAACCATCGAGATCACCACGTCCGCAACTTCGGCGAGGCCGGCGGGATTTGCCGCGGCGCCGGCGCCGGCATCCAGCAGGGGCTGCATTGACTCCGCGCGGCGCGCCCAGACGGTCAGTTCGTGACCGGCACGCAACAGGTTCAGCGCCATTGGGCGCCCCATGATACCCAGACCGATGAATCCGATTTTCATTGAGCCTCCTCTTCGAGTTGCCAGCCGATCAAGCGGCAAAGTTTATCCGGAATGGTCATGCCGGCGGGCAGAATCCAAACGTGCCACGCTCTCGCCGTCATCCGATCACCGTCACCACCAGCGTACGCCGGTGCGACATCGTTCGGTGCTCCCAGAGATAGATCCCTTGCCAGGTTCCCAGCAACAATTCACCCTGGCTGACCGGAATCGTCACCGAGGCACCGGCAAGAATGTTGCGTGCATGTGCCGCCATGTCGTCGTCACCTTCGCTGTCGTGGCGATAAGCGGGGTCACCATCCGGTGCCCACCTGGCGGCGAGCATCTCGAGATCGCGACGTACCGAGGGATCGGCATTTTCGGTCAACACCACCGAACAACTGGTGTGTTGCACAAAGACATGGGCCAGGCCACTGGCGACCCCTGCCGCGCGCACCACCCGGGCCACCTCGGCGGTGATCTCGGTGCTGCCGCGACCACGGCTGTGGATGTCGAAGCTTTGCTGATAGGCCACGAAGACTCCTTTCCCGTTGCCTTAGAAGGCCGACCCCGGTGTCTGCAGGAAGGCAAGCTCCGCAGCCGTCGATTCGCGACCGAGAATCGCATTGCGATGCGGGTAACGGCCAAAACGCTCGATGATCGCCTGATGTCGCCGTTCGAAGTCGAGGTTGCCTTCCATTCCCGGTGCCGCGAACAGGCCGACGGCCAGCCGGTGCATGGCCGGCGACTCACTGTGCATGTACGGCAGATAAAGAAAAACCCGGCACGTCGGTTCGAGTTCCTGATCCAGCCCGGCGGCGACAGCCTCCTGCGCAAGCAGCAGGGCCATGCCGTCGGCGGCGAACGCCTCGCGGCGGCCGCGAAACATGTTGCGCGAGAATTGATCGAGAACAATGACCTCGGCCAGACGGCCAGCGGCGCTGTTTCGCCACGTGTACAACTCGCAGCGCAGCGCCGCGGCATGCAAGGCCGCGAAACGGGCTTCGACCAGGCGGTCGAAGTCGTCCGATTTCGCCCACCATTGCGCCGGATCCGTCTCGCTGAACCAGAAATCAAGAACGCTGGCAGGCGTCATCTTCACTCCCCCTTGGTGGTGTATCCGGCGGCGCTGATCATCAGGAACTCCCTGTTCATGCCTCGCCGACCCGGGTGCGCAACAACTTGATCATCCCCCGCTTGACCTTGCTTTCGACCCGCCGGAGTTGCGAAGCGCGCGTCGGCTTCGTCGGCCGCCGCGGCGCCGGCGTGAAGGCCGCCTCGGCAATCAGTTGACGCAGACGCGTGAGCGCGTCGACACGGTTGCGTTCGAGGCTCCGATGCGCCTGCGCCTTGATGATCACCACGCCGTCCGCATTGATCCGCTGATCGCGTCTTTGCAGCAGGCGCTCCTTGAGCGCATCGGGCAACGACGAGGCAGCGATATCGAAACGCAAATGGACGGCATTCGCAACCTTGTTGACGTTCTGGCCACCGGCGCCCTGAGCGCGGATGGCAGTCAACTCGACTTCATCCGCGCGCAGGTCGAATTCTGGACAAGGCACCGGCATCGACAGCCTACTTCGACCCGTCTGGCGAGAATCCAGGGCGCAACGCTCGCCAGCCATCGTGCCCGAGTGCCCTGAGGGTCTGCATGTTGCGCTCGTAGATCGTCGCCGCGTCCGGAAATGCGGCCACCGCGCGGTCGAGACTGGCCTCCCGCAACAGGTGCAGGGTCGGATAGGGCGAGCGGTTGCTGCAATTGGTAATGTCATCAGGATCAGTGTCGGCAAAGACGTAGTCCGGATGGAAGCTGGCGACCTGCAGCACCCCCTGCAGCCGCTGCATGTTCAGGACCACCTCGACGAGATCGAGAAAGCGGACGAATTCGTCGAAACCGCCGAGCACGCAGGGGTGGATCAGCAGCGTGGTATCCACCTCTTCCGACGGCACCGCCAGCAGGGCGTGCAACTCATGCTCCAGATCGGCGAGCAGGGTCTCCTCATCGTGCGCATCGCTGACCACGTAGCGCACCTGCCCCTTGGCATGCACACCCTTGGCAAAGGGACAGAGATTGAGGCCAATCACCGCTTCCTCTAACCAGTGGCGCGTGGCGTTGACCGCATCATCGTGGCTGGGGTTGGTCCGGGACATGATTCGCCGCTGCTCCTCTGACTCACACCGAGCCATCGAGGCCAGTTTAGCGATTCGCGCCAGACGAGGCAAACTCTGTGCGCGGCAAACCGAGGCCCGACATCCGAACGGAAAGCAGGAATACGGCTCGTCTCAACCTGTCGAAGCATTGCCGGACTGGCTGGAAGCGGTAATAATGCCCGGGCTGCAGGGGGCCGTTTACCGCTAGGATGCTCATGGCAACGATTCTGATCGTCGACGACACACCCGAAAACCTGGCGGTCCTGAGCGGACTACTCGGTCGTCACTACCGGATACGTGCCGTCAGTTCGGGACAACGCGCGTTGCGCGTTGCCGACAGCGAACCGCGACCCGATCTGATCCTGCTCGACGTGATGATGCCTGGACTCGACGGCTATCAGGTGATCGAGCGCCTGCAGACCAATCCACGCACGGCCGACATCCCGGTGATATTCATCACCGCACGCGAAGCCAGTGACGACGAGCAGCGAGGTCTCGCCCTTGGCGCCGTCGATTACATTACCAAGCCGATCAGGCCGGCGATCGTCAGCGCACGGGTCAAGACCCACCTCGAACTGAAAGCCGCCCGCGACTGGTTGCACGACCGCAACCGCAGCCTGGAGGAGGAGGTGACGCGGCGGATGGCCGACACCCTGCGCGTCGAGGACGTCAGCATTCGCGCTCTGGCGCGTCTGGCAGAGGTCCGCGACCCGGAAACCGGCAACCACCTGCGGCGTACGCAGGGCTACGTACGCACCCTGGCCATGGAACTGTGCTCGCATCCTCGGTTCGCCACCTTTCTGACGCCCCACAACATCGAACTGCTGGTCAAATCGGCACCCTTGCACGACATCGGCAAGGTGGGTATTCCGGACCACATCCTGCTCAAACCCGGCAAGCTGACGGCAGACGAGGATGCGATCATGAAAACCCACAGCCGCCTCGGCTTCCAGGCGCTCGAACAGGCCGAAGAGGAAGCCGAACAGCCGGTCGCCTTCCTGCGCATGGCCAAGGAGATCACCCTTTCCCATCACGAAAAGTGGGATGGTTCCGGGTATCCGGACCGACTGGCCGGTGACACGATCCCGATCTCGGCTCGCCTGATGGCGCTGGCCGATGTCTTTGACGCGCTGATCACCCCGCGCCCCTACAAGCAGGCGTTTTCCCTGGACCAGGCACTGGAGATCATCCGCAAAGGGCGCGGCAGCCACTTCGACCCGGATGTCGTGGATGCCTTCTTCTCGCGTGCGGCAGAATTCATCGCCATCGCCGGGCGGCACGCCGAGCTGGCCGCCGGTCGGAAACCCCTGCCGTTACGCTGAATGCCCTGGCGCGCGGTTTGCCGCAGCATGCCGGTACACCAGCACTCACCCACCGGTCGTGCTGGACACTGCTGATCGTGGTGTACGCGCTGTGCGCGGCCCTGACGGCCAACGCCGAATCGCTGTCGGTTGGCGGCATCGGCTCGGTCGAACCGCTGGTCCGGCTGCTTTTCGAACGATTTCACAAGCAGGCCCCCAATACCACGCTGATCCATCTGTCGCCACCTCTGGGCTCGGATGGCGCAGTCAAGGCGCTGGCAGCCGGCCGGATCGACCTGGTGGTCATCGGTCGGGCCTTGCATCCGGAGGAAGCGGCGCGCGTCGGCGAACATTTCGTTCTTGCCGAAACGGCCTTCGTACTTGCCTCTCGCGACGGGCGGCAGGATCGCGGCTTCAGCCTCGACCAACTGGCCGCGGTTTACCAGGGGCAGCAGCAAGCCTGGCAAGACGGTTCGCCGATCCGGCTGATTCTGCGCGCAAGCTTCGAAAGCGACAGCGCCCTGCTCCGGAGCATGTCACCAGCCATGGCCAGCTCCGTCGCCGCGGCAGCCCAGCGACCGGGCATGGTGACCGGCGACCATGACCTCGATACCCTGCGCTTGATCGCCAGGACATCCGGCTCGCTCGGACCGACCACGCTGGGCCTGCTCAACACCGAGAACGCTCGTCTGATCGTCTTCCCGATCGACGGGGTGGCACCGTCCCTCGCCGCATTGCAAAGCGGTACGTACCTCTGGCGCAAGACGCTCACCGTCGTACTGCCGCCGCACCCAAGTCCGACCGCGGAACGCTTTGCTCTCTTCCTGCGTTCTGCGGACGCGCAAAAACTGCTGCTGGCGCACGACTACCTGCCGGTCGGCAAGTGAATGCGCCCCTGCAACCCCCGGTGGTCAAGCTGCTGACGCGCCTGGCGGCGACGCTGGCGCTTTGCGTCGCGCTGCTGCCGGCAGCCGTCTACTGGCTGCACCTGCGCAGCAACGTCTACGAGCGTCTTGACGAATCCCTGCACTACCAGGCTCTGGTACTCGAGCAGTTCATCGCCGCTCAACCACAGCAATGGGACCTGGCATCCGATCGTTTGCGCAGCCTTGTCGAGCACCATGCCTCTCCAGGCACGCGGGTGACGGTGTCGAAGACGGGCGGCGAGCGGCTGCTGGAGTCCGGAGAGCCGCTCGCCGGCCCCGCGTTGTCGCGTCAGCGGACCCTGCACTGTTTTGGCCAGCCGGTCGGCCAGATCGACATCGACAAGGCGATTGCCGGCGAACTGCTGACCGGGATGCCACTGCTGTTCGGCAGCCTGATCATGGCCTGGCTGATCTGGGGCCCGCTGCGCCGCCTGCCGCAACGGGCACTGGCCGATGCCGAAGCAGCGCTGCAGGCGCGTGATCAATACCAGCGCGCGTTGCTCGACAACTTCCCTTTCATGGTCTGGCTGAAGGATAACGAGAGCCGCTTCCTGGCGGTCAACGCACGCTTCGCCGCCGCCTTCGGGCAGCCCTCGGCGGCGTCGCTGCTGGGCCAGACCGACGCGCTGATCACCACGCCGGAGCTCGCTGCGGCGTACCGCGCCGACGACCTGGCCGTTCTCGCCAGCGGCCAGCCGAAGCGGGTCGAGGAGTTGATCGAAACCGGCGGCGCATGCCGCTGGTTCGAAACCTACAAGTCGCCACTTTCGCTCGACGGCAAGGTCATCGGTACCGTCGGGTACGCGCGCGACATCACCGAAGACAAGCTGGCGGCCGACGCCCTGCGGGACTCCGAGGATCGATTCCGCCGGATCCTCCAGGAGGTGGACTCGATCGCGATGCAGGGTTATTCGGCCGACGGCACAACCCGCTTCTGGAGCCCTGCATCCGAGAAATTGTACGGTTATTCGGCAGCCGAGGCGATTGGCAGCAACTTGCTGGATCTGATCATTCCACAGGAAATACGTCCGTCGGTCAGACAGGCGATCGAGGCAATGGGTCGAAGCGGCGTCGCCACTCCCCCGCAGGAACTGCTGCTGCAGCACAAGGACGGCTCGCGAGTCGCCGTCTTTTCGAATCATGTGGTGCTGCAGGCGCCGGGCAGAGCACCGGAGTTCTTCTGCATCGACGTCGATCTGGCCGAACGCAATCGCGCCGACGCAGAGCTCGAGCGACACCGCTATCACCTGGAGGAACTGGTCGAGTTGCGTACGGCGGAGCTCGCCGAAGCCAAGGAAGGTGCAGAGGCCGCCAGCCGGGCGAAAAGCACGTTTCTGGCGAACATGAGCCACGAGATCCGCACACCGATGAACGCCATTCTCGGGCTCACGTACCTGCTGCTGCAGGAGATTACCGACTCCCGGCAGCGAGCCCAGTTGGGAAAGGTCAACGATGCCGCTCAGCACCTGCTCGGCATCATCAACGACGTGCTCGACCTGTCGAAAATCGAAGTGGGCCGACTGACTCTCGAAGAAACCGACTTTTCCCTGTTGGAGGTGATCGACGATACGCTGAATCTGCTCGACGAGAGAATCCGGGCCAAAGGCCTGCATCTGCGCCGGCAGATCGATCCGGCGATTCCTGCCTGCCTGCGAGGCGACCCGCTGCGCCTCGGGCAGGTGCTGCTGAACTTTGTCAGCAACGCCGTCAAGTTCTCGGAACGTGGAAACATCAGCGTGCGCGCCCGGCTGGTCGAATCCGTGGGTACGACAGCGCTGTTACGGCTGGAAGTCGCCGATCAGGGGGTGGGCCTCAGCAGCGAGCAACAGGCGCGCCTGTTCCAGCCCTTCGTCCAGGCCGACCAATCGACGACCCGCAAGTATGGCGGCACCGGTCTCGGACTCGCGATCTGTCAACGCCTGGCCACCCTGATGCACGGCGAGGTCGGCGTCTGCAGCGAACCCGGTGTCGGGAGCACCTTCTGGCTCAACGTCCGCCTGCAGCGACCGCAGGCGGGTGCACCGGCACTTGCCGGTGACCTGCCCGCCGCAGCCGACCGTTCGGCGGCACAGGCGTCGGTCCAACCGTTGCCCGCCGATCAGATCCGGCGACCCCACTACCGGAACCTGCGGCTGCTGCTGGTCGAGGATGATCTCGTGAACCAGGAGGTGGCGCGCGCCTTGCTGCTGGCCGTCGGTCTGCAGGTAGACGTCGTCGGCAACGGCTCGCAAGCCGTCGAGCGGCTGCGCGCGACCGAGCCGGGAAGTGCCGACGATTACGCCCTGGTGCTGATGGACATGCAGATGCCGGTGATGGATGGCCCCGAGGCGACTCGCCTGATCCGGCAACTCCCCGGCCGCGGCTTGCTGCCGATCGTCGCCTTGACCGCCAATGCCTTCGACGACGACCGTCAGCGCTGCCTCGAAGCCGGCATGAACGACCACCTCGCCAAACCCACCAACCCGACCCGGCTCTACGAGATGCTGCTGCACTGGTTGCCGGCAACTGCCGAAGAACCCGCGCCGACAGCCGAACGCCCGGCCCCGGCCGCCGACACGGCGCCTCTCTCGCTGCCTCTGGCCGACATCGCCGGCCTCGACGTCGACTTCGGCAAGGAGGCGGCAGGCGGCGATCTGTCTTTCTACGTCCGCCTGCTGCGGATGTTCGCCAACAACCATGGCGACGATGTCGAGCGTCTGCGCACCAAAGTGCTTGCCGGAGAACTCGCCGACGCTCGCCGCCTGGCGCACACGCTCAAGGGCATCGCCGCGACGATTGGCGCCGAACCCCTGCGTGAGCGGGCCGCTGCGCTCGAAATCGCCATT
Organism: Candidatus Accumulibacter propinquus; assembly: GCF_056856495.1. NCBI lineage: Bacteria > Pseudomonadati > Pseudomonadota > Betaproteobacteria > Candidatus Accumulibacter > Candidatus Accumulibacter propinquus. Next base: position 2,101,274 of record NZ_JBSEHC010000003.1, on the reverse strand, counting down.
CGGGAACAGGCCTCTGCCGCTCGACTGGAAACGGCGATCGACGCCCTGGCCGGCGAATTGCACCCCCTGGTGACTGCGATCCAGCGTCTGGAGGCAGAGCGGCAGCCGCCCGCCCTGCAGGCTGCTCCATCCCCCTTGCTGGAGGTCCTGGAACAACTGGAGGCGCTACTCGCCGACGACGACACGCGGGCCACCGACCTGTGGTACGAATCCGCGGACCGTCTCCGGACGGCACTCGGGCCGCTGGCCTCTCGCCTGGAGGAGCAGATCACCAACTTCCGGTTCCATCAGGCGCTGCACACGCTGCGGCGCGCGCGGCAGGCCCGTCAATTGCAAGGCTCGCCGACAGCCGGCGGGTAGCAGCGCGGCCGCGGCCAGCGGTTTGCAGCCCAACCTTGCGCCCGATACCGCAGTGCACCATCCAGTCGGCGTTTCCATTAGAATCGACCCCTTGACCAAGTCCGGCCGGAAGCCAGGAGAACGCACGATGACCTTGCAGAGCAAGCCCAATACCGACGATGTCCGCATCAGGGAGATCAAGGAACTGGTCCCACCGGCCCACGTTTTCCGCGAGTTTCCGGTCGGTGTACGCGCTGCGCTGACGACCTACAACGCCCGCCAGAACATCCACCGCATCCTGCATGGCGCCGACAACCGCCTGCTGGTCGTGGTTGGGCCGTGCTCGATCCACGATGTCGATTCGGCCATCGAATACGCCACGCGTTTGCAGAAGGAAGCCGTTCGCTTCGAAAACGACCTCCTGATCGTGATGCGGGTGTACTTCGAAAAGCCGCGCACGACGGTCGGATGGAAAGGGCTGATCAACGACCCGCGCCTCGACAACAGCTTTCGCATCAACGAAGGCGTGCGCCTGGCGCGCGGCCTGCTCCTCGAAATCAACGATCTGGGGCTACCCTGCGCCACCGAATTTCTCGATACGATCACCCCACAATACACCGCTGACCTGATTGCCTGGGGGGCGATCGGCGCACGCACCACGGAATCACAGGTCCATCGCGAGTTGGCCTCCGGCCTGTCGTGTCCGGTCGGCTTCAAGAACGGGACCGACGGCAACATCCGCATTGCCATCGACGCGATCCGTGCGGCACAGACACCGCACCATTTTCTCTCGGTCACCAAGGCGGGCCACTCGGCGATCGTATCCACCGGCGGCAACGAGGACTGCCACGTGATCCTGCGCGGTGGCAAGGCTCCCAACTTCGACGCGGCGCACGTCGACGCCGCCTGCAAGGAAATCGCGGCGGCCGGGCTCGCCGCACGCCTGATGATCGATGCGTCGCACGCCAACAGCAGCAAGCGGTTCAAGCAACAGATCGAAGTCGCCAGAGACACGGCCAGCCAGCTCGCGGCCGGCGACGAGCGGATCATCGGCGTGATGATCGAGTCGCACCTGGTTGAAGGACGTCAGGATCTGGTACCGGGGCAGCCGCTGACGTACGGCATGAGCATCACCGACGCCTGTCTGGGCTGGGAGGATTCGCTGCTGGTTCTCGAAACCCTGGCCAATGGGGTACGCGCGCGCCGCCTGGTAGAAGCGGCGCAGTGACCGGCGCGTGACGCCGTTGGTGTCGCACGCTGGCGGCGCGCCACCCTTCGCGCGTTTTGGCGGCGGCGGCCCGTCGCCGGGGCGCGGTCCTGACCGCGCCGCCTAGCGGAGCTTGATTTCCTTGTAGATCACATGCTTGCGGGCTTTTGGATCGTACTTCTTGATCTCCATCTTGCCCGGCATGGTCTTCTTGTTCTTGGTGGTGGTGTAGAAGTGGCCGGTACCGGCGGTAGACTCTAGCTTGATCTTGTCACGCATGGCTGCTCTCCTGGTCAGATCTCGCCGCGCGCGCGCAACTCGGCGAGCACGACGTCGATACCATTCTTGTCAATCGTTCGCAAACCAGCGTTCGATACACGCAAGCGCACCCAGCGGTTCTCGCTCTCGATCCAGAAGCGGCGATACTGCAGATTCGGAAGGAAGCGGCGCTTCGTTCTATTGTTGGCATGGGAAACATTGTTCCCCGCCATCGGGCCCTTGCCCGTAACCTGGCAAACACGCGCCATGATTGTTGCTCCAATTGTTTTTGGGAAGAAAGCCCGCGATTTTAGCCCAAGCAGCGGGTCAGGTTCAAGCAATTTCCCAACCGTTGGCACTATTCGGCAGGCGGACGACACCTTCCCGGCCGCCGCGCCATCGCGTATTCTCTGCCCATGAGCATTCGTGGAGTGATCGCGGCTTCCGAGCCGCATACGGCCGAGGCCGGAGCGCGCCTCCTGCGCCGCGGTGGCAACGCGATCGACGCCATCGTCGCCGCCAAACTCGCGGCATGCGTCACCGAACTGCCGCTGACCTCGCTCGGCGGCGGCGGCGCCTGCGTCTGGGGCGACGCCGCCGACGGTTACGAAGTCCTCGATTTTTTTGCCCACACGCCCGGACAGGGCCTCGCCGGTCCACCGGTCCTCGACTTCGCACCGGTGACGGTCGATTTCGGACAGACCACACAAGTCTTTCACGTCGGCAAGGCGGCAGCGGCGGTGCCTGGCGAACTCGTTGGCCTGCTCGAACTGCACCGGCGTGCCGGGCGCCTGCCGCTGCGTGCAGTCGTCGCGCCGGCGGCGGCCTGGGCGCGCGACGGGTTCGCCATCAGTCCGCAGATTGCGATGGTCGTCAGACTGATCGCGCCGATCGCCCGCCGATCGCCGGCGGTGGCCCGCCTGTTTCTGCCCGGCGGCGTGTTGCCGCAAGCCGGCGATCGCCTGGCCAATCCCGACCTCGGCGACTTTCTGCACGCGCTCGGCGAAGGCGATCCCGACGCCCAGGTGGCCAGGTACTGGTCGTCGCTGATCGAGGACTTCGGGCCGGCACACGGCGGGCTGATCACCGCGCAGGACGTCGCCGCCTACGCACCGGTGGTACGGCAGCCCCTGCGGGTCCCTTTCGGATCCTATACGGTGTTGACCAACCCACCGCCCTCGGCGGGCGGCGGGCTGATCGGCGTCGGCCTGCGCCTCGCCGAGACACTCGGTCTGGGCGAGGAGGCATTCCTGTCGGAGCAGCATCAACTGGCGATTGCGGCGGTGCTGGCAACGGTGTCGCAGATCCGCCAGTCGGGTTACGACGAGCGCCTGCACCGCGACCCGGCGTCGATCCGTGACCTGGTCGCCGGTGTCGCCCTGCCCGCCTGGGTCGAGGTCGCGCGCGCGCTGCGCGGCGAGAACCCGCTCGGCGCGACCACGCATATCTCGGTACTCGACGCGCAGGGCATGGCGGCGGCGATGACCACCAGCAATGGCGAAGGTTGCGGGCATGTGCTGCCGGGACTGGGCATCCACGTCAACAACTTTCTCGGCGAGGATGACATCAACCCCGCGGGCTTCCATCAGTTGCCGCCGGGAGTGTCGATGAGCACGATGATGTCCCCGACCGTCGTCCTCGCCGGCGATCGAGCGTGTTTCGCGCTCGGCAGCGGCGGTTCGAACCGGATTCGCAGTGCGATCCTGCAGGCCCTGCTCAACCTGCTGGCCTATCGACGCCCGCTCGACGAAGTCGTTAACGCCGCGCGCCTGCACGTCGAGGGCCGGAAACTCTGGTTCGAGAGCCCAGGCCTGGCAGCCGGAGTCGTCGACGCGCTGCACTCCGCGTGGCCGGAGGCGACCCGCTTCGACGCGAAAAGCATGTTCTTCGGCGGCGTCAATTGCGTTGCCGACAGCGATGGCCGATTGTGCGGCGCCGGCGACCGCAGACGTGGCGGGGTGGTCGTGGTCGCCGAGTAGCAGCCGGCTCCCGCTATGGGCAAGCGGCACCACCCTGCGCGCTCAGCGAACCTTGATCTCGGTCCACATACATGCGGGAAGTGTCCCAGATCGTCGCTTTCATCTGCCGCCAGTTCCCGCGTCATGTTAAGTCACCCGTAAAACGGATTCTGGCTGAAATCTGGAACGTTAGGACTTGAGCTTCAAACCGGTAAATCCGGAGTTTCCGCTAATGCGAAACGCATCTGCCGCTGGGTGTACTGACCGACGACTTTACATAGGAGTCTAACTGTGGCCTTGAAATCCTCGATAGGCATGGCGTCAGGCGGTGCTGCCGTTTCAACCCTGACGAACCGTAAGAGTTGATGCTGCAAGAATTTCAACTCCGCTGACAACTCCTGGAGGGCGTCAATGCGCTGCCCAACCTGTCTTCTTGAATTGAATGCGTGCAAGGCGCCGACAAGCGATGGCAGCCAAATTGCGAATAACTCGGTCTTGATCGAATGATCTACGCAAAGTAGATAGGCATTGCAGCAGATGATGGCGATCACAGCTACGATGGAGCCCCACTTGGCAATCTGTTCCTCGGCTTCGTGGCGCTTGAGTTGATAGAGTATTGTGTCCTGAGTTGCATGCAATTGATTCTTCAGCTTCTTGACCAATTCAGTCCACCCGGCCGGTGTTTCAATCTCCGCTAACGTTGGGCTGGGCATTTGCGCTGCACGCCAAAGGGACATACTCGGAAATTCAAATGAGCTACGATGGCCGAGCAATTCAACAGAAACTTGGAAGTCCTTCGCTAGACGAACACCGGAGCGGACGGCCGCACGCAACTCGAAACGGTTCTTGCGCATGTAATAAACGTAGCCTGCTCCTATAATAAGCAGTATTGTTTCTATAAAAATAAAGCAGCTTGATGCCCAGACCAGGCCCGATTGCATCATCGCGAATGCGACAAGCGCCAGAAGCGTGAGAAAAGTTGGAAGGAATGCAAGAGCTGTTGTTGATAAGCGAAATAGTCTTTCCCAGTCTATTTGTTCTATGCTTTCTTTAGTACCTACGATTGCATGTGCCTTGTCTTTTACCCCCGCATTAATGACACCAAAATCGTCATCATCCGACTGATAGCGCCATGAGTCCTTTAGAACACCTACTGTGCCGCGGCCCTCGCCATAGTTGAATTCAGCACCTTCTGAAATAATTACCCATGCGTGGCGTGCGTGAATGAGTCGCCGTGCAACTAATCGGGCACCAACCGAGCCAATTATTTCGTATGTCCCATAGAAGACGCTGTCTAAAATAGGATATTGTTCATGGCCATAAGCCGTGACGGCGACATCACCGTGGCGACCAACAACGTCGCCATCAGCAGTGTTGAAAGTTTTACTAGCATGCAATATTTCCGCGTTACGAATTTCAGGCAAGGTCAATATCACCAGCGTCTCTGGTGAATCAGCTCCACTGATGAGCTTTTGCTTCAGGTGGTTTACTTGTATTGTTTGCATGGTCATTATGTACTGTCGACTTACTGCTGCGTTATAAAGCTAGCAAGCAGTAGATTTGGCGGTGCCGCTCACATACTCCCTGTGGTCCGGGCGTTACCACGTAACATCTTGAAGACATTCACCCGGACACAGCAGGTTAATATTCTTACGGCTGGTCTTGTGCAGATATTCAACTGCCAACGATTTCTCGCACAACGCGAAACCCCTTCTTATAGTCGGCATCGTCGCAGACTTGACGATATCGATTAGCGCAGCTTGATATGTGGTCCAGGTAGTAGTACAAGCCGCCGCGCAGGGATCGGACGGCGTTGTCTGGCGGTCGATACGCTGGCAAGAGTCTTGAATACGCGGCAACGACTCTCCCTTCTCGGACCTCCGCCTCGAGCCAGCGCGGATCATAGTGATTGGCCATCCATTCCCAAACGTTACCAAGCATGTCTCGAAGCCCCAATCCATTCGGCTTTGCCGTACTTGGATCGCGCGTGGCGCCAGGATAGCCGATCGCGTGGGCTTCAGGTTTGCTTAATTGTTCCTTTTCCCCATTACCTTCGTCGCTGTAGAACGAATCGCCCCACCAGTAGCGTTGGCGGAAATCGGTCAACTCGCCATCCTCCCCATGTTTACACGCGAATTCCCATTCCGGCTCGTGCGGTAATCTACACTGGTAGTGCACTCCTGCCTCGGTCCAATTGGCCCATTGACAGAAAGCCCAAGCGTCGTACCAACCGATAAAGATCACCGGTCGTTCGCGAGGGTAATCCGCGGCTGCACCATGGTCGCGCAAGTTTCGCGCGATAAGCTCCTCGTGGCCACCGGCGAAAATCAGGTAGAGTTTCAACTGAACTGGCAGCTCATTCAGTGTGAACGCCGAAACCGATTGGAATTCCTCGCCTTTCTTCGGGGATTCGTCCCTTGGTCGCCAAAGGTCAGTGATCTTGTCGACCACCTGTGCCTCGGCTTTAGCTATATCGCATTCCGGTTGATTTACCGCCGTCAAGTAATTTGAGAATATTTTCTCCATGAAGGCCACGTCTTCATCTCGGTATCGTTTACCGACAGCACCAGAAAACCATTCCAGAGGTGTGCACTCTTGCGCGAGATCGCCCGGACCGTCTCCTGGGCCACCACTACGGGCACGTCGGAGTAAATCACACCAATAGGCACGGGTCTTGGGAGGCATTCCCTGCCGGTCCTCGGGAGATCCCATTTGGAACATGCCTGCGCCGACATCCTTCCAACGTTCAGAGGAAAATTCCTGCGTCAGTTGACGGATAGAACTGGAGTCACTAGAACGCAACTCCGAGAACTCTTTGGCGAAGGCGTCGAGACAAGCTTGAGCGGCACTTTGGGCTGACGGGCACGAACCGTCTTGGACGCGGCGGTTCCAGTGTGCTGGATTCCATTCCAGCCTACGGATAGCCTCAATGCGCTGATTCCCGGCTGCATTATCGGCAATAATCGAGTAGGGAACGTCCCACCAATCATCCATTTCGCGGCCGGCAAAAAGATGCATTTTAGGCCAAGACCGAAACAACATTTCAGATGCACGGCGTCGCCCGTCAAGTGTGGGGTCAGGCTTATACCAAGCCTTCGCGGCAGAAATCCAACTTGCCGGATATGTCGCATCCACAGGCATATCCGCAAGAAAACAGTTGAGGTCATAGTAGGCGAAACGTTCATCACCCTCTTTGCCATCGGGAAAGTACACCTTCCTGGCAGGAAGAGTCGGCAGTCCGTCTGTGCAGCCCGAAGGACCATGCTGAGCGAGCCAATAGGCCGCCAGGAAATCCCGAATGGTAAGGTTATCCCATTTGAGCTTCCAACCCAGAATCGGCGCATCGGAAACCTCACGAACCGGCTCGAGAAACCCGTTGTCGACGATCGCGGAGAGAGTTGCAAGGAAGCGGCGATCCTCTGCCAGATATTTCTTGGCCTTATAATCGAGCAATCTGCCTTTCTGTCCCTGCTCACGAACAGCCTGATCGAGCCACTCTTTTATCTGGTCCCAGTCCACATGATCGCGTCTATCGTTCGTAATCACGCAAGAGTAGGCGGCTGCCGCCAAGACACCGAGGATGTGCCATTGGAAACCGGTTCTTGGGCGTTGACTCTGGAATTCTCCCCCTTTGGAGCTTATCGCCTCGATGTTCGGCTCAAGGATAGAATTGATAACCTTCCAGTAGACGTCGGCGGCGGTTCGCAGCAACCGCAACTCATCGATCTTAAAACTCGACCTGAGTATGTAATCCAGAATTCGCGGTGTATGGATCTGGCCACGGAGGTTATGTTTTAGGACATCGTAGCGACCCAGCTCGTGGTCTTCGTGTTCAACCGTCTCGCTAACCTTGCCGAGCATCCAGCGGCTTTGCTTTTCCGTAAATTCGCATAATTCAACGAAGGACCAGTTCAAGAGGTTTACCTTCGATTGCGTGCCGGAAATGGCTTCGTCCCATTGCTGAAGCGCATGCGGGCGACACGCCACGACGATCGGGCAGCCCGACCAGTCAGAGTCGCGTTGGGCGCCTATGAGGACAGGCAAGTTCGTCTGCTGGATATGGTCCAATTCGTCGATCACGATGACCAGGCGACCGGTGATGATATCCAGCATGATCCTCCGGGCCAAGAAGTGATTCAGGTTTTCAGGCGAATCTTGCGCGGGGATGCGAGCCGCCATCTCGGGGTTGAAAGGAAAAATTCCCATCAAGGCCGTATCACCCAGAACCTCTTTCATGGCCATGGCGAGCGGGATAGCAACTTCCGAAGGAGATCTAGGAGATCTGTCTTTATTGGAGAGTTCAAGGGCGCTGATGCGTATCGCCAGCACTCCGTCGTTTATCCCCTGTCCTGTCGAAAGGTCGTAGACTATTCGACGCGTGCATGAGGTTTTTCCGACCCCACCCGCTGACACAATGCACACACGCGGCGCCCACGTGTGACCGTTGGTGGGAATGATGGGAATCTGTGGCCGAAACTCATCGCGCTGTTCATTCTCCCCGGCCATCAGACCGATGATCGAACTGCGCTCGCAGGCATGCCAAGTCCCGGAATCGTGGAGTCTGAGCTCCCGCTCGGTGTCACGCCCGGCGAGAAAGGCCTCGGGAGAAAGGACCTTTCGCAGGTGTACACACGGTTGCGCCAGCCTTTGCATGCGTTGGTCGCTAACGAACCTGGAGCCCTCGGGGGCGTATGTGTCAAGCGGAGTGCTGTCTCCACCAAAGTCGACCTCCCACCTTTTCGCTACAGCCGCCCGATATCGCTTCCGCACATCCCGCCACATGGTAGCTTGAAACGGTTCGAACAAGTTGCCCGCCTTGTCAGAGACGGCAGACAGAAACAAGCCTAGAACGTCCTCTGCTGAATGCACTCCGGCAGACCAGATCGGGCTTATGGCTCTGTTTCCTTCCTCAACGATCGAGCTGACATGTCGCCTCTGGCCGTCGGGCAATCCAGCAATAATATTTATGTCTTTTTCCGGATCCTCCATGTTACATAGCAAAGTCATCAGCCAGGGAGCTGAACCGTCCTTCGCGGAGCCCTTGCGGAGCTGCCTGGCGCAAAAGTATTCCCATTGTGTCCATGTCAACTCGTTCGGCGCTTGCGGCGGCATTAATCCCTTTTGATGCATATCCTGCATTACCTCTTCCGGGATGTAACGCCCTTCTTTACTACCAATCAGGCAGATCACCAAGTGAGAAGCGAATACTTGCCTGTAAATGCCTTCGGCATCCCCGACTACACAAGGATTCGGGTTCTGTGCAAAGACGTTCGCGCCACAATCTTCGAGACGCTTTTTCAAGTAGTTTCGCCAATGCTCGAATTCCCCACTGACGCCACTAATAAATATGTTGAACCGACCGTTGTCCACGAGTCGCCCCTCCCAACTGGTTAATTGTTTTTGAACATCGAACGGTAGCAGATCGACCGCTTAGTCTCGACCAGGCCGTAGACCACAGTTAGAATCTGTTCGACGTGTTCCTTAGTCTCGTCATCGTTTGGAATCTCTTCAATCATATTATCACCCAATCTCTTGCACATTAGCGCCATTGCCGGTCCAAGGACCGTCATCCGATCTGCATTGTCACAGAGCGGAGGTTGGTGATACCCGACATCGAGTTCCCTAAAGCCTACTGCGTGGAAGACTTGTTGCTGCGGCGAGCCTGGCGCACATTCCAGATACAGGTACCTGATGTCGGCATGATCATGGATCAACTGCTGCTCGATCCGCTTTAGCGCCACACGCGCCAAGCCACGTCCGCGCAGCGGATCTTCCAAGCACAAGGTAGCCGAGAAATGCCGAGCTGCGGCATCGCATAAAAAGTGGCCATTCCGGCCGCAGAATTCCCAGGCAGATCCGAAAATGTCCAGACGTGGTAGCGCGTATGCTTGTAGTCGGTACGCAGCGAGGGCACGGGCAAAAGTGCTCCGGTGGTACCGCCTCATCCCCTTCGCCAAAGGTCACGGAGATAGATGGCAACCATTGCTCCATACTCGAGATCATCAGCGCCGGTGAGCGGGCGTACGGTAAGCGGCTTCTCGGGATTGCGTCCGATATACGTATCAAGCCGCTCCAGCGGTACGCTGCTGCGCGCCTCTGCATAAGCAGTCATCTTGCGGTAGAACGGGTCCGCTGTCGAAAGCGTCAAACCGGTTGGCCCATACCAGGTAGTCGACGACCATCTGCCTAGCCAGCGTGGCGGGGAAGATCTTTTCCAGCGCCGGGTTGCAGCACCTTGACCCCGAGCAGAAGACAGGTGACGGCGGCCTGCTCCACCGACAGCGCGGGTTGCTCATAAGGGAAGCGCAGGCGCTGGTACCCCCATTTGTGCCACATCATGACCCGGTCGAATGGGTCAACGTTGTCCGACTCGGCCGAGACCTGATAGGGGTCATTGATCTCGACCATGATCGCGTCGAGGCCCGACTTTCCGGCAGTGTTTGCGTCTCCCAGCAGGACTCCGACGGTGTAGTCGTGAATGCGTCGCCCCAATCCCTCGCCGCGCCGGTCTTCCGAAACGAGGATGTACTCGATCGCTCCGCAGTTGGATTCCGCCAGATAGTCGGCAATGCACGCTGCCACGGGAACCTCGCCATCCAACCCAAGGACAATCCGGTAGTTGTTGGCCCCATAGAATCCATTGCTGCGGTTGATCAGGTTCTGCTGCAGCGTTTCTAGCGACTCCCTTTCGTCGGGATCGGGAAAGCCGGGAACAAAGAGTTCATGAAAAAAGCGGGCAAGCCGCTGATGATCTTCGGGTGTGTCACACAGGTCAACAAAGGTCATATGGTGTCAGATCCAGTTCTGTCCTCCTCCCAACACACCGCAGTAATGCTTTACCGCTGCTGTGGGCGACGACGGTGGTGCGGGCAGCCGCTTCTGGCATCACTGGTCGCTGGACTCGTCGAGGACAAGAACATAACGCCCGCAAGACCGATACCTTATCGAACCCGCCATGATCGTGCAAGGTGAAGTGCCAGACAATCCAAACTGCCGCACTTGCGGATTCTCCTTGCATCTGAAGCAAACACAATTGCAGTAAATCAACCGTTAGAATGGATCCGAACTGTTCCCGAAAGCAGCCCGCGCCACCGCGAGTGCAGCCAGCAACAATCCGACAGGAGAGACCCATGCAAGCCATGCTTCTCGACGCCCAGGGCCAGCCCTTGCGACTGGCCGAAGTCCCCCGGCCGCGCGCCGGGCCGTACCAGATCCTGCTTGCGGTGCAGGCCTGCGGCGTCTGCCGTACCGATCTGCACGTCATGGACGGCGATCTGCATGAGCCCAGGTTGCCGCTCATCCTCGGCCACGAAATCGTCGGCAGGGTGGTCGAGAAAGGTGAACAGGTGGAACGTTTCGCCCTTGGTCAGCGTGTCGGCGTGCCCTGGCTGGGACGCACCTGCGGACATTGCCGCTACTGCACCAGCGGCACCGAGAATCTTTGCGACGCCGCCGAGTTCACCGGCTATACCCTGGATGGCGGTTACGCCGAGTTCGCGCTGGCCGATCAGCGCTACTGCTTTGCCCTGCCGCAAGAGTATTCCGACGCCGAAGCCGCCCCCCTCCTCTGTGCCGGACTGATCGGCTATCGCGCGCTGGTCGCCGCCGGCGACGCCCGGCGGCTCGGGATCTACGGTTTCGGCGCGGCGGCCCACATCATCGCCCAGGTTGCGCGCTGGCAGGGACGCGAAATCTTCGCCTTCACCAAGCCGGGAGACGCTGACGGCCAGGAGTTTGCACGCCGGCAGGGGGCGACCTGGGCGGGCGGCGCCGACGTGGCCCCGCCGCAGGAAATGGACGCGGCGATTCTCTTCGCGCCGGCCGGAGAACTGGTTCCGCAGGCGCTTCGCCACACCGCCAAGGGCGGAACGGTGGTTTGCGCAGGCATTCACATGAGCAACATTCCCGAATTCCCCTAAGCCCATACCTTTACACACAACTCATTGAGCATGTTTCGCCGATTTCGTGACTGTAGTGGAGCGATGATTGCGCAAGCGTTTTCGATCTCGCGCGCAGCCATCTGTGCGGGATGCTGTATGGTGTGCGCCCTTTGAGTGGGGCGATGTGCATGGACAAGTGGGCTGCAGAAGAATTTGGCGGAGCAGAACTTGGAGACGGTCGTCTGACCAATCGACTGATCAAGATCGCGAGCGATTTTGCCGACAAACCCACGGCGAGTATCCCGGGCGCCTGTTCGGGCTGGGCCGAAACGCAGGCGGTCTACCGCTTTTTCGATCAGGCCAGCGAGAAAAAGCAGGATCTCGGATGGGAAGACATCCTGACACCGCACATGGACCGCACCATCGTCCGAATGCGCCAGCATCCTGTGGTCCTGTGTCTGCAGGACACCACCGAACTTGACTTCAATGGCCAGTCCATCGAGGGACTGGGGCCACTCAGTTACGAGGCTCAGCGCGGCTTGTATCTGCATCCCACCTATGTCGTGACCCCGGACCGGGAACCGCTGGGGGTCATTGACGCCTGGCTCTGGGCACGGGAATTCAAGGATGCCGACGGAAACCGTCCGGGAATTCTCGAGAGCACCCGCTGGATAGAAGGCTACGAACGGGTGACCGAAGCCGCCGTCACGATGCCCGGCACCCGTCTTGTCTACGTGGCCGACCGGGAAGCCGATATTCTTGGGCTGATGCAACGGGCGCAGGCTCTGGAAACGCCGGCCGATTGGCTGGTCCGTTCCCAACACAATCGCTGTCTTCCTGCGGGCGGCAAACTGTGGGCAAAAGTCCGCGCGGGCGAAGCGCTGGGCGAGATCGAATTCCTCCTGCCCGCGCGTGGCGGGCAAGCCGCCCGTCTCGTGCGCCAGAGGCTCTTTGCCTGTCGCGCCGAGTTGCCCAACGGCCAAGGCGGACTGCTCACCGTGACCTGCGTGATTGCTCAGGAAATCGGGGCACCCAAAGGCGTCAAGCCCATCGAATGGCGCTTGGCTACCAATCGCGAGGCCGACGGCTTCGAAGCTGTTGTGACGTTGATCGACTGGTATCGCGCGCGGTGGGAAATCGAGATTTTCTTCCATGTCCTGAAGAATGGTTGTCGGGTGGAAGCCCTGCAACTGGGACATATCGACAAGATCGAGCTGGCCTTGGCGGTTTACCTGGTCGTGGCGTGGCGCTTGGCGCACCTCGTTCGACTTGGGCGCACCCATCCGGACTTGTCCGCCTGCGAGTTGTTCAGTGAGGCGGAATGGAAGGGCGCATACATCCTGGCTGAGAAAACGCCGCCCGCCACACCCCCCAACCTCCGCGAGATGATCCGGCACATCGCCATGCTCGGCGGCTTCCTCGGCCGGAAGTGCGATGGCGAACCCGGCGTCAAGACCCTCTGGCTGGGCTTCGCGAGGCTCCGAGACTTCGTCCGAGGAGTGGAACATATGCGTTCAATTTATGCAACATGACTTGTGTGTAAGGATATGCCCTAAGCCGGCGAAGCCGGAACCAAACAGGTTGAGATTTCTGTCATAGCCCAAACGGAAAAGCGGAGGCGACCATGACACAGATGCTGACCGATCGCTATCACGAGCGGCTTGCCGGAACACTCTCCTGCTACGACCGGATCGTGATTACGGGCACGTTGCCGGGCGCGTGCTACGCGGCGGGGATGACGAGTTTTCTCAATGCCCGGCACATTCGCATTTTTGACTACCCGCGCTTTGCCGAACCGCTGCGTGATCGCATTCGTGAAGCCGCACAGGCTCTGGCGACCGCGCAGGGAGCGCGAATCGAGCACGTGGCCAAGGCGCACATCCGCAAGGAAGACCTCGTTGCCGCGGTGCTCAAGGACCGTGGGGATCATCCAGGATTGGTGCATGTGCTCTCCGCCATGGAAGCCTGTGACGCCTACGAACCCTGGCACGACAAGCAAAGTCACCAAACCTTTCTGCGCCATACCTCGGGCAAGTGCCTGCACTACTACTTCTACTGGATGGACGAAACCCTCGGACTGATCTACCTGCGCGTGCCGACGTGGAGTCCATTCCGGCTGCAGTTCTACTGCAATGGCCACAGTCGGTTGGCACACTCGCTGACAACGGCAGGTATCGACTACGCGATGGCGGACAATGCGTTCATCCGTATCACCGATTGGGAACGGGCGCAGCAACTCGCGGACGCCTTCTCGCCAGACACCCTGCATGCGCTTCTGGACCACTACGCCGAGCAGTGCTGCCCAATTCTGGATGTCTTCGGACAGTCTTATCACTGGAGCCTGATGCAGGTCGAATACTCTACCGATCTGGTGTTCCGCTCCGACGCCATCCTGAAGTCGCTCTACGAGGAACTCTCCCGGCAGGCCATCTTCTCGGTCAAGGCCGAGCAGGTCGCCAGTTTCCTGGGCAAGAAGATCACGCCGCAACTGGCACAGGAACTCGGCAGCCGCTTCACGACGCGTATCGAGGGCACCTGCATCAAGCACCATTTTGGCAAGGTATCGGTCAAGATGTACGACAAGTTCAACCGTGTGCTGCGCCTGGAAACCACGACCAACAACGTTTCCTTCTTCAAGCACCACCGCAAGGTGGAACATCGGGATGGTCACGAGTCGCGCGAGATCGCCCCCCTCCGAAAGACCATCTACAGCCTGATCGACTTGCGCGAGATCCTGCTCGGCTGTAACCGCCGCTACCTCGAATACCTCTCCGCACTCGACGACTTTTCCGCCGGCGATCGTAACCTGCATCGGCTGGTCAACCCCAAGACGGTCAACGGCCATACCCTCAAGGGCTTCAATTTCTTCGATGCCACTCAGCAGGCCCTGCTGCGGGCGCTTCAGCGTCCCGAGTTCAACATCCGTGGCATCCGCCGTGCCGACCTCGTCCCCTTCTTGCGCCAGATCTCGCCGGCCAGCATCACGCGCCAGCTTTGGCGCCTGCGCCAGTTCGGTCTCATCAAGAAAGTCGTTCATGGCTATCGCTACTACCTGACCCGTCTGGGCCGCTCGACCATCGCCGCCGCTTGTCGAATCACTGAACAAACCATCGTCCCGGCTCTCGCCCACGCTACCCCGTAACTGAATCTGCTCAGGAAATGTAAAGATCTGAGTCATAAGTGACTACGAGATCCTCTGGGGGGAACGCTGCGTGCGCTCGATCGCCAACCTCACCCGCCGCGATGGCGAGGAGTTCTTCGCCATCGCGCCGAGGGCCGGTGTCAGGACCGAAGTGGCATGTTTTCCGCTGGCGGCCGCGAACGAGGCCCTGCAGCAATTGCGGGCAGGTCAGGTACGCGGCGCGGCAGTTCTCGTCACCGGCTAGCGGCGACAACGGGAATCCGCCGCGGGGCTTCAGAAGCTGTAGCGCAGCTCCGAATAGACGCGGTCCTTGGCGTCGTAGCGCCCGAAATACCCGGGTGGCGAGCCGTTGAAAATATCCACACCCAGCGCGATACGCCAGTTCTTCTCCAGGTTCCAGGTCACACGCGGGCGCAGCATCCAGTCGGTACGATTCAGGCTGGCAATCCACAGCGCTTCCGCCTCGAACTTGTCGCTGAACTTGTGGTTCACCAGCAGGCTGTAGCCGTATTCGTTGGTCGACTGGATGATATCCGGGTTGTGGTTGAAGAAATGGCTCTGAAAGATCTGGGTGTTGATCCGCGTGTCGGCGAACTCGGTGAAATCGAGGCCAAGCACCCAGGTCAGGGTGTTCTGCGGCACCACCCCGTCGGCATCGCCGGGATCCGTCACCTGATAGTTCAGGCCGCGCGTATAGACCGCTTCCGCCTTCAACACCACCGAGCCGAAATCCTTGGCCAGGGTGCTGCCGAATTGCTGGATGCGGTCATGCCTGGCCTGGTAGACCACCGTCGGCTGCGGACCTGCGACGATCTCGCGGTAGAAGGTCGGCGCGACGCTCATGCTGCTGTACGCAAAAGCCGCCACATCCCAGCCGTCCTTCAACACCGACAGGCGCAGGCCGTAGTTGGTATTGGCCAGGCTGCGGGTGGGAAACTTTTCATTGCGGAAAGTGGTGCCGAAGCCCGGCGGCGGCGGCAAGGTATAAACGTAAAACTCCGATCCCGGCTTGCCGATGTTGTCGTAGCTGGCGATCGGAATCCAGATCAGTTCGGCGTGAAAGTCGTCCTTGAAATACTCCGCCCTGGCGGCCCACTGCGGTATGCGCAGAATCTCGAATTCGGGCAGGATGAACTGCCGCATGTCCTTGGCGGAAACCACGTCGCCGAACAGCAGTCCGACCATTTCCCCCCATACGATCTGCTGCCGGCCGAGACGAAAATCCCAGTCACCGGCGCTGATGTCGAGGTAGTTTTCACGCAACAGGATATTGAAGCGCTGGTTGTCGGCAACCGCCTGCGGGTAGAAATCGGTGAAGGTGTATGTCGCGTCGTAGTCGACGCGAACCCCCAGCTTCCATTTGACGTTACTGCTGAAGTCACCCTGGGCGCTGACATCGGCGCGGGTCATCATTTCCGACCAGTGTTGCGGCTTCGGCCAGTCGTAAGCCATCACGTTCTGGATGAAACCCCGGAAACCGGCTACCCGCGACGAGGGCTCGGGCGGAGCCTGCGGCCGCGCCGGCGGGTCCCCGAACAGCGCGTCGCGACCGGCCGGCGATGCCGATGTCGTCGGTTTCGCCGGAGGCTCATCGGCGAACAGCGCGTCCCGACTCGCGGGCGCGTCGGCCCCCCGGCTCGCGGGAACTTCAGGCTCCTGCTTCTCGGGAGCGTCGTCCTCGCCCGGAGACTCGTCGTCGCCAAACAGCGCGTCGCGGCGCGTCGGCAGCGCGTCGGCGGCAGCGAGCAGAAAGCCCTCCGACGACGGCGACGCGCGCCCGGACACGGCGAGGCCGCCGCGCTCGGTGCCGTTCGCCGCGTTGTCCGCTGCCGACACCGGCAGGGTCGTACAGGCAAGGGCAAGACACCCAAGGAGGCTGCTGCTGGTTCTATTCCGCATGGCGTTCTTCCCCGGCTGCAGCCGACGCTTCGGCGGGCGGGCTGGCCTGTTGGTTTTGGTTGGCACCGACTTCGGGCGGACGATGGCGGGCAAAGGACCACTTGGTGTGCGAACGCACACCGAGCAGCGCGATATGTCCATCCTCGATGCGCACCAGACGGTCAGCCCTGGCGATCACCCGCTTGTCGTGCGTCGAAAAAATGAAGGTCGTCTTGTAGGCCCGGTTGATCTTCTTCATCAGCAGAAGGATTTCCTCGCCGGTCTTGTGATCGAGGTTGGCTGTCGGCTCATCGGCCAGGACGATGGCCGGCTTGATCGCCAGTGCTCTGGCGATCGCCACCCGCTGCCGCTGGCCACCGCTCAACTGATTCGGACGATTCCTGGCGTATTTCGACAGGCCCACGACGTCGAGAAAGTGCGTAACGCGCTTCTGGCGCTCCGCAGGCGACAGATCCGTGCGATGCAGCAGTGGATATTCCACGTTCTCGGCGGCCGACAACACCGGCAGCAAGTTGAAGGTCTGGAAGATGAAACCGATGGTGCGCGCGCGCAGCTTGGCAAGTTGGTCGGGCGTGCGCCCGCTGACATCCTGATCGTTGATGTAGATCTTGCCGCTGCTCGGAGTGTCGATGCAGCCAATCAGGTTCAGGAGCGTCGTCTTGCCGCTGCCCGAAGGTCCGGCGATCGCCAGAAAGACACCCGGATCGAAGGCCAGGGTAATGTCCTTGAGGGCTTGGACTTTCTGCTCGCCGAGCAGATAATCCTTGGATACGTGTTCGATGCGGACAACGCTCATTCGCTGGCACTTCCCGCCAACCGCGTCGACGGTCGGCACAAGAGGGTGAAAACTATGGAAATCATGACCATCCGTCATTCTGGTGTCAACACCGTGTTGGCGCTCCTGGCTGCCGCCTGCCTCGCCTGTGCTGCACCCGGCAGGGCCGCCGAGGCCGTCCCGCAAGCCGGCGGCGACGACGCCGAAGCCCGCATGATCGTCGAAAAAGCCGACCAGGTTCGCTTTCCGGCGGACGGCTTCCAGGTCGACGTCAGCATCACCACCACCGGCAGCGGACCCAGCACCGAGGTTCGCAAATACCGTGTTCTCTCGAAGGGGAACACCAACAGCGTGGTGATGGTCACCGAACCCGCCTCCGAGCGTGGCCAGATCCTGCTGATGAAAGGCCGCGACCTTTGGGTGTTCATGCCCGACGTCTCACAACCGATCCGGCTCTCGCTGTCGCAGCGACTGACCGGTCAGGTGGCCAACGGCGACCTGGCGCGGGCCAACTTCGCCGCCGACTATAATCCGAAGCTGCTGCGCAGCGAAAAAATTGGCAACGAAGACTTCCACGTCCTGGAGTTGATCGGCGTAGACCGCAGCGTCACCTATCAGCGGGTACACTACTGGGTTCGGGAAAAGGATTTCTGGCCGCACAAGGCGGAGTTCTACTCGCTCTCCAACCGCCTGCTCAAGACCTGCCGATACGAGAACTACAAGACCATGGAGG
This sequence comes from Candidatus Accumulibacter propinquus, assembly GCF_056856495.1. Taxonomy (NCBI): domain Bacteria; kingdom Pseudomonadati; phylum Pseudomonadota; class Betaproteobacteria; genus Candidatus Accumulibacter; species Candidatus Accumulibacter propinquus. The sequence continues at coordinate 2,083,083 of NZ_JBSEHC010000003.1, read as the reverse complement.
GCAGGAAGCGGCCCACCCGGCTGGTCATGGAAGACGCGCTGCGCGGCGGCGAGCAGTCCGTTCTCGAATATGGCGGCATGAAGTTGCGCGATCTCCCGGACAAGATTTTCACCAAGGATTATCTCAAGAAGCTCGATTAGCCTTCCCGGCTTGATCTGTTGCCGTTTCCCTGCGGCAACGGCTGGAAGACAGCGTGGTTTTCTCGCGTCGATCGCATCGAGATCGACGCGGAGAGGCGTTCTGGCGTCGCTGTGCACGGCTTACTTCGTAGTACTATGCAGACCATTGTGCCGGCGGCAACCCGCCTGGCTGGCGCTTGGCGGTGGGGGCCGGATGTTTTTTTCGAATCTGACAGAACTGACGATGGGCCAGGGATACCGCCGGTTCTTCAGGGTCGTGCCGGCGCTGAGTGATGCGTTGCGTTCCGAAAACTACCGCATCCGGCACGAGGTGTACTGCCGTGATCTGGGTTTCGAGCCGCTGCGCTCGGACAGTCTGGAAGCGGACGATTACGACGAACGGTCGATACACTGTCTGGTACAGTCGGTGTCGACGGGCGCCTACGTGGGCTGCGCGCGCCTGGTCCTGACCGATGCCGACACACCGCAGACCCCGCTGCCGGTGGAAGTCACCTGTGCAGCCACGCTTGACCGCTCGCTGGTCGAAGCGATGGCACGCGACCGGTCGCAGATCGCAGAGATCTCGCGTCTGGCGGTGGTCGGCAACTACCGCCGCCGGCAAGGTGAGCAAGACCGGCCGATCTCGATTTCGGACGAGGATTTCGGCACCGAAACGAGGCCCCGCCAGCCCTATCTGGCCCTTGCCGTCTACCTTGGGATGATCTCGCTGGCTCGCCATTACGGCATCAGCACGCTGCTGGTACTGACCGAACCGCGGCTGGCAACGAACCTTGCACGACTCGGCGTGCGGTTCGAGCGGATCGGCGGCGAAGTACACCACCGCGGCGTGCGTTTTCCTTCACTGATGTCGGTAGACGAGGTCATCGGCGGCATGAACATCCTGGTGCGCGCACTGTTCGAGATCATCTCGCGCGAGATCAAGGAAGGCATCGATCTGGCTGGTCAGCACGCCGTACGGGCGAATCACTCACCACTTCCCTGATCGGCTGCGAACGATGCCAGCGATTCCCCTCCTGTTCGCGGTCGAGACGGCCGAAATCAGCACCGCAGGTCAGCACAATGTATAGCCTGCCCGAGCCGATCCGTCACGCCATTGAGTCAGGACGCGCGCCATCGCCGCCGCAGATCCTGCTGCGGCTCCTGCAACTGGTAGACGATGACGGCACGACGATGACCGAACTGGCGCGGCTCGTCGAGCAGGATCCCGGTTTGTGCACCCGTGTCCTGACCGCGGCGAACTCTTCGGCCATCCGCCGTGGCAAGCCGTTCCACAGTATCGAGGGCTGTCTGATGGCGCTCGGCACCCGCCTGGTTCGTTCGATTGCCACCTGCCTGTCGGTGCAGAGTCTTTTCGACGAAAGGAAGGCGACGCGGACGGTCGATCTCTCGGCGTTCTGGAGCCACTCGCTGCTGGTTGCCGAGTTGTCGCGAAGCCTCGCCACCGCAACCGGCTATCACCGGCCGGACGAAGCCTACCTGGCCGGCCTGCTGCACGATGTCGGGGAACTCCTGCTGCTCTCGGCACTCGGCGAGCCCTATCTGCAAGTCCTCGCCGTCTGCAGCGGCGAAGCCACACTGGCGGAGATGGAAACCGAGAATTTCGGTGTCCATCATGGCGAGGTCGGCACCTGGCTGGCCGATCAATGGCATCTCGACTCGCCGTTCGCCGACGGCATCCTCTTCCATCATCTGCCGGCAGAGCAGATCCTGACGGCCGCGCCGCTGCCGCAGGTGGTCTGGCTGGCGCACATGCTGGCCGGCGACAACGGCGTGCCGGAAGAACTGGTGCAAGTCGCCGGCCAGATGTTCGCCGATATCGACAAGGCGCGTCTGAGCACGCTGTGCGATCAGGCCGAGCAACGGATGTGCGTCATCGCCGACGCCATCGGCATAGCGGCTCAGGACCGGACGGCTGCTGGCGGTTCGGTCGGACTGCCGCGGGTGCACGGCCTGCGGACGCACGCCGAAGCCGCCGCCGGCGGCCAACTCGCCGATATCCTCGGCAACAAGGCCTTGCTGCAGCCCCTGCAGCGCGACCTCTTCGAGCTCGATGACGCCACCGAACTGTTCCTCGCCCTGCGCGAGTCCTTACGCATCCTGTTCGAACTGAACCATGTCGCCTTCCTGCTCTGCGACCCGCTCGATGGCCGGCTGACCGGCAAGGATATTGGCGGACAACCGGCGATTTTTGCGCATGTGCAAGTCCTTCCCGAGGCACACCGCAGCCTGGCCGCCGTCGCCGCGCTGCGGAACGTCATCTGCTCGTCGTTCGACCGCGAGCCACGACCCGCCGACTCGCTGCTCGACCTGCAGTTTGCCCGGGCCTTTTCGAGCAAGGGCCTGTTGTGCATTCCGATGCTCGGCAACGGCAGCACGGTCGGCGTCATCGTCGCCGGGCTGAGTGCCGGCGAATACAGCCGCCTGGGCCGCCGCTTGCCCTGCCTGGTCAACTTTGGCCGGATGGCCGGCTTCAGCCTGGAGAACTGGCGCCAAACACAGCGTATCCGCGAGCAGACAGTCGACGATGCTTCGGCGCGTTTCACGCGCCAGGCACGACGAATCGTCCACGAAGCGGGAAACCCGCTGACCATCATCAAGGGCTATCTCAGAATCCTCGACGGCAAACTGCCGCCGGAAACCGACGTTCGCCGCGAACTGACCGTGCTCGGCGAAGAAATCGAACGCGTCAGCACGATCGTCAGGCGGATGAGCGAGATCCCGCAGATCCTGGCCACCGAACCTGCGCTCGACATCGGCGACCTGCTCCGCGAGTTGCTGACGCTCTATCGCGAAACGCTGTTTGACGCAAAAGGCATTGCCGTCGAAACGGTCCTGCCGGGGCAGGCGATACCGATTGCCTGCGATCGCGACAGCATCAAGCAGATCCTCCTCAATCTCTTGAAGAACGCTTCCGAGGCGCTGTCCCGCGGGCAACGCATCAGGCTTTTGCTGAGCGACGATGTCGTGCACCAGGGGCGGCGCTTCGCCGAACTGAGGATCGAAGACAACGGGCCAGGCATGGGCGAAGCGGCGATCGACGCACTGCATCGTCCGGCCGCCGGGCGAATCGGCGGCGCACGCGGCATCGGCCTGTCGATCGTCGGCACGCTGACCCAGCGCCTGGGGATTCCGGTCACCTGCCGCAGCAAGCCGGGCCTGGGGACCATGATTTCGCTGCTGTTGCCCACCCCGACCGCGGCCGAGTCGCGGGTCAGCGACAGCAATACTCGCCATCAGACGATTTCGTCGCCGGACACCAGTCAGGAGTAACGATGAAGGCCATACCCCAGGTTGATTTTTCGCCGCACGTTCCCGACAGCCACAAGGAGAGCAGCAGCAACATCCTGATCGTCGACGACGAACAACGCATTCGGGCGACCTACCGGCAACTGCTATCCGCACCAGAGCGCAGCATCGAGGACTGCGGCACCGGCAGTGAAGCCATGCGCCGACTGGAAGGCCGCGACATCGACGTGCTCATCCTCGATCTCAATCTGCCCGACATCAACGGGCTGGAAATCATGGAATGGATGCTGCGCCGGCATGTGCCGACGGCCGTCGTGGTCTTCAGTGGCGACGCATCCATCGACTCGGCCATTCGCGCGTTGCGCCACGGCGCCTTCGAGTTCATCCGCAAGCATGGCGATCCTCAGGAACTGATCGACACCGTGGACCGCGTCCTCAGCCGCCGCCGCATGGAGCGGGAACACGCCATGATGACCATCCGGCTCGAACACTCCGAGCGACTGCACCGCTTTCTGGTCGAACAGTCTCCCGACATCATCTACACGCTCGACAAGAACGGCGTCTTCATTTTCGTGAACGGCCGCGTACAGGCACTGCTCGGTTACTCCCGTGAAGAACTCCTCGGCAAGCACTATTCGCTGATCGTGCATCCGGATGATCAGGAACATGCCCGCTTTGCGTTCAACGAACGTCGCATCGGCGACCGGGCGAGCACCAACGTCGAAATCCGGCTGCAGACCAAGTCCAACGGCATCCGGCATTTCGAGAACCGGACCATCGTCACCATCCTCAGTTCCCAGGGCATCTATGCCGCCCATGAAGGGCCGGCCGACCTGCACTTCATGGGCACCTCGGGCGTCGCGCGGGACATCACCGACCGCAAGAAGGCCGAGGAAACCATCGCCTTCCAGGCCTTTCACGATCTGCTCACCGGACTGCCCAACCGGACGCTGTTCAAGGATCGGCTGGGCGTGGCCCTGAAGCATGCGAAGAGAAAGAGAAAGCGGCTTGGGGTGATGTTCATCGACATCGACCGCTTCAAACTGGTCAATGACACCTACGGCCATCATGAAGGCGACGAGTTGCTCAAGAACTTCGCCCTGCGCGCGCGCGCGTGCCTGCGCTCGGGAGACACGCTGGCACGTCAGGGGGGCGATGAATTCACCGTCCTGCTGCCGGATCTGGGTAGCGGCGAAGATGCTGCGTTGATTGCGGCCAAAATGCTGACCGAACTGAAGCGGCCGTTCCAGATCGCCGGGCTGGATTTCTTCACCACGGTCAGCATCGGCATCGCCCTGTACCCTGACAGCGGCGAAACGCCCGAAGTCCTGCTCCGCAATGCAGACATCGCGATGTACCAGATCAAGGGCCAGGGCAAGAACGGCTTTCTGCAGTACTCGCCGGAGATGCACAGCGGCCACAGCATGCGGATCACGCTCGAGAACGACCTGCGCCGTGCGCTGGAAAGCGGCGACCAGTTCGAGCTCCATTATCAACCGATAATCAGCTTCAGCCAGCAGCGGATCAGCGGCATGGAAGCGCTGATCCGCTGGCACCACCCGCGGCATGGCCTGCTGAGCCCGGACGCCTTCATTCCTCTGGCCGAGGAAACCGGCCTGATCGTACCGCTCGGAGAATGGGTGCTTGAAAATGCCCTGCGACAGATGGCGGTCTGGCGTGCCAGGGGCTTCACCAGCCTGCAACTGGCGGTCAACCTCTCACCGAAGGAATTCGAACGGCACGACCTGCCGGAAAGACTCCTCGGGCGTCTCAGCGCGCATGCCATCCCGGCAGAGGTTCTCGACATCGAGATTACCGAGCACCTGCTGATGAAAGACGCCGAAAAGAACATCAACATGCTCAAGCAGCTACGACACTGTGGTGTACGGGTGTCCATCGACGACTTCGGAACCCGCTACTCATCGCTCAACTACCTGCGCCGTTTCCCGATCAATAACATCAAGATCGACCAGTCCTTCGTTCGCGACCTCAACCCGAACAACCAAAGCTCGACCTCGATCATTCACGCCATCGCCTGCATTGCCTGCAGCTTTGGCCTGCGCATCATCGCCGAGGGCGTCGAAACCGAAACCCAGAGGCAATTGCTCAGCGAACTGGATTGTGACGACATGCAGGGCTTCCTGTTCAGCCAGCCATTGAGCGCTGCGCAATTCGATGAATTCCTCACCAACAGCGTCTTCCCGTCGCCCGTTCGTCGCCATTGAGAAAGCCCCCCGCGCTGATGGACTACTCCTGCCTGGCACGCGCCGCTGCCGCACTCGATGACCCGATCGTGATCGATTGGGCCGTCCACTATTACAGCGATCTGCCGCCCCACTCGGAAGCGCGCGAACGGCTGCTCAGCCTGTGGTTTTCCGACGCCATCCTTGAACGCTGGATCGAAGCCGGTGACTTCGACACGCTCTGTATTCTCCTGCGGGAACTTCCCGAAGCCCGCTGGTCGGCCTTCGCCGCGACGATGGCCGCGCGCTGGAATGACTGGCCGCCGCGGATGGCCAGTGCGAGCGCGAAAATCCTGGCGCGTGTCGCACCGGACCTGGCAACCCGGGTGTTTGGCCAGTATCTGGAGAATCCACCTCCCTGGTCGATCGACCGGGTATTCGGCATCCTGGACAGCCTGGATCAGTTGCCCTTGCCGGCCGCCCTGCCCCTGGCCGACAAGCTGCTGCCGGTGAGCCACGCGCAGGAGCCACGGCTGTCCCGCTATTTGAGTGATCATGTTTTCCGGGCCGCCGTTGCCCTCAAGAAGACTGACGCCCTGCCCGACCTCCTTGACCACTTGTGCGCTCAGGAAGGTTCGCGTCTGGAAAGCACCGTCGAGCATATGGCCGCCTGTTTCTTTGCTCACGACTCGTACGCCGAACTCTTCCTTCTGCGCGTCAAGGGCTTTCAGTCCGTCTCTTTCCACGATCTGGCCGCCCTGTTCGAAGCCGATACGCCCCTGTCCGAGATGGACGCCATCCTCGCGTCGGACGCGCCGCTGCAACCGGCTCTGAACCTGCTGGAAAAATGCCACGTCCGCTCACCAGGCGCAACACTGGCCTGGCACACGATTCAGGGCAGCGCAGCTTTCCGCAACGCACAAGCGCCCACGGCTCTGGCAGCGCTGGTCCTGGCTGCCGTAGCGGACGCGTTCGAACGCAAACACATCGACCCGGCAAGCATGCCTGTCGACCAGGTGCTCCAACTGCTGCAACTCGATGTGCGCACCAACATCCATTCGGCGCGCCTGGTCGCCCGTTTGCAGGACTTCCCCAGGAACGAATCCGCGGCCAGCATTGCGCAACGGCTCACCGACCACAGCGACAGCTACGGGCCGGTCCACCTGGCCGAAGCGGCCGGAGAACTCGCGTATCCCGAATTCACCCCGGGGCTGATTGCCTGCCTGTCCCAAATTGATGGCGATTTCCTGTGCGAAGCCGCGCAGCGTGCACTGCTCAGGATCGGCGAACCCGCACGCGATGCGCTGATCGCGCAATGGGAACTGCTCGATCACTCGCAGCAGATCTACGGTGCGTCGGTGCTTGCGGCGGTCGGCGGGAAACCGGTCGCCGACTTCGCCCTTGCCCATGCCGATGCAATGCTCCGCGACGACGTGGAGCGCTGGTGCGACCTGGCCCTGGGCGCGCCGGACCAACGCCTGCTCGAACGGTTGCAGCCCGAGTTGCGCCGCCGGCAGACGCTGATTGACAAGACCTACTACCTGCTGTGCCGCCTGCTCGACGCGAACTGCCCGGAGATCCCCGAGTTGCGCATCGGAATCCTGGCGCGCAGAAGCCGACAAAAGGAAATGCAGGAAAACTTCGAAAGCGCGATTTTTCCTGAGCAACGCCCCGCGATGCACCTGCAGTTGTTGTGTTCCGCCTGTGGTCAGGTCAACGGTTACGACGTCAAGGGCGTGGCCATCGGCGACCCCGGCAAGGACAAGATGCTGCTGGCCGACGAGATCGCCTGCCTGTCCTGCGGCGCGTTCGACGAATTCGAGTTCGATGCCCAGGCAAAAATGGCGGTGCTCGCTGAATCGGTCGTGCTACAGGCCGCGGCGGCCGCCGGAAACACCCCGGACCCTGCGTCTCGCAGAATCCTCTTTGACCGGGTACGATCTCCCGAAGGCACCCTGCAAACGATCCCGGCAGCCTACGCGAGTCTGCACCAGAAACTGCAGCGAAACCCGCAGGATTGGCGCTCGTGGTTTCGCCTGAGCAACATCGTACTGCACATCAACCGCCCGAAAGCCGCCCTGTCTTGCCTGGAAAAGGCGCACAGCATCAACCCCCTCTCGCTGGAGACCATCATCAACCTGGCGCAGTTGCTGATCGACTCCGGACGCAAGACCGAGGCCCTGGACCTCCTGGAGGGTGCCCAAAAGGACAGGAACCGCTGGCAAACCCTGCCTGAGCGGTCCGGCGCAGCACGTGTCGAGTTTGCCCGGATGTACAACGCCCTGCGACGGGAATTCGGCCTCGGCCATGGCGACACCGCGGTTTCGCAGGTCGTCGCGCAAGCGCCAAGAGTGGGTCGCAATGACCCCTGCCCGTGCGGCAGCGGCAAGAAGTACAAGAAGTGCTGCATGGGGTGATGGGCGAGCCGCCGCGACCTGGTGCCAGGTCGGAGAAGACCCGATATGGTGCTCAACAGGCAAGGCGCCGAGCAGGCCGTCGACTTGCCATGGGTGAGCAAGCGCGCGGCTAGAACCGGATGCTGTTACGAAAATTGGTATATAAATCGGCCGTCAACAACTTTCTGATGCTGCCGGGATCTTTCCACAGATTTCGCAGCCGGACGATGATCTGGCAGACCACGATTACAGCCCACCGGAGCGCACGATTCTCCAGATTGAGGCGCGCCAGATACGGTTGAACCCGCAGTCGATCCCAACCGTCAAGATCGATGCCCGTTGCCACTTTAAAACCGAGGCAGATCTGTGCGAGGACCAGATATTGCGCCAACTCGTCCCGGCAACCAGCAGCACCAAAACGACTGTTGATGGCATGCCAGTCGATGCGCTCCCCATAGCTTTGACTGACCAGGACGAATTCAAACAATTGCCGCAACGACATCGACGCAAGATGGTACCTGGTATCGACAAGATAGCTGTGAATGATGTTGTGCATGACGAAGTGAGTCGGCGAGGGCAACAAGCAGTCGCCGCCACGCCACCTGACTGCCGTAGCATCCTGGAAGACTTCGTCACAGGAGAGCAGGTTGACGAACGACAGCAGGACCGGTTGCACATGCAGCTCAACCGCCACCGGCCAATCGGGGCTATAGATCGCCGGATAATGGTGGTGGGACAGAGCGTCCGGATGCTCAATATCTGAAATGTCTTCCTTGGGATTCACCAAGCGATAGCCCACACCCACCAGCCTGTCGAGAATATCGGGCAAGCGTGCAGCGGGAACCAGAACGTCAATATCGCTGACCATCCTTTCGCCGGAACTCGGGTAAAGTCTGCCGATCAATGCCGCCGCACCCTTGAGGAATACGGGTTGCACGCCGATACCGTTCAGCACGCCCAGGAGGTGCGCCAACTGCTCTTCGCATTGCTGGTTTTTTTCGAGACTCAGGGTATGGACTGCATCAAGATATTCGGCGACATCAGGTGGCACATCCGAAAACAACCCCTGCTCAAGCAACGCCCAGCGCAACTGAGGCGTCACCAGATGCGCGCCGGACAAGCGCAGGACCGTTTCCCACTCGTTCGCGTTCGCCGGCAATTCGGATGCGGCCAGCTTCTGCCCCAAGGCACCAAGCAGGCTGTTGCTGAGAAGCTGAAACGGTGTCCTACTGTTGGGGTTGGGCTGCAAGCAAGTCCTCAATGGCTTTCAGGGCGCTCGGCAGTTCGGAATAGGTCAGCTCGTAGGCGGGCGTTTGTTCCACAAAGCGAATCAGTTTGCGAAGCTTGTCTTCAGTCGCGGGGGTCGCAAGGGCGGCGTGAGCACCAAGCAGATGAATCATCGTCTGAAGTGGCGGCAGTGAGCTGAGGTGGGTCTGGTTGCCTTCTTTATAAGCGGGGAATACGATTGCTGACGGCGCTGATGTTGCTGGCAGCACTTCATAATTGTGCTGCGGTTCTACATGACGCATGCTGCGACCGTAGCGATTGAGCGTCGGGAGCTGTCCTAATCCGGGATAGAATTGCTCCAGAATCGGCCAGGAACCTGACTTGATGGAGAGGCAGGTTGGCAGGGGGAGCAAAGCCCCATCGTCTTCTCCGATCGCGATCACATCATCACCTACGTAGGCAAATCCATTGACTACAAGAAAGGCCGTAAGCGTCGACTTGCCTACCCCACTGCGACCTGGCATCAAAAGCCTATGGTTGCCCTTGCTAACCGCGGCAGAATGGCAATACGCCAACAAGGCGGTGTTTGAATGCTCCAGATTCAGCAACAGCTCGATGACGCACCACATCATTGCATTCACGGTCGTCACCTCCGCCAGGAGACTACCCCGAAATATCAAGCAGTAAGTTGTGTCTCGCCTCGAAACCTCGAGGACATCTGCGTCCTCGCCATTTCCAACTGCACGGTGCCTGAATCGTGAGAAAAACGATTCATTGACCTCCGGAACTGTTGAGAGCACGTTAATCAGGCTCTCGCCAAATCTGAAGCTACCACAGTATTCGAAATCCAGCTGGCTGGCGACACAAGCGGATGCCACCTCTGTGGAGAGTGACAAGGAGATAGGATAACCCGCGGCGGCGTCGCTTTTCGACTTTATGTCTTTCAGCGACGCCAAGATCTGCCCTACGTCCGATGACGCCCGTTCGAAGGAGATGCCGAAATGCTCAGCCAATGCAGAAGCTATTTCATCATGCTCGCATTCCCGGACCAACATTTCCCAAACCAGTTTCGCCGAAGGATTGAGCACCAGCATCTGGTCCGTGAGCGGAAGGTACAGGACCCACCCGCCGTCAAAGGGACAAGTAATCGGAGACGGCAAAGCACCAAATGCATTCAACTCGACCCTCTTGTTTGTCATCGGACAATCATCGTGCTTGAATTCGGCGTTCCGAAATCACCACCGTTACATCAAGAGGGTCGGTCGAATCAATGCGAGAGGTGTAAAAACACAATACCACTTATTGGTCAATCGGGAGGGCAAGGATTGCCTGGGGTAGAAACACAGACAGAGGCACGTGCATCGTTGGACTTCGTAACAGACAAAACGGCCAGTACAGCAGGAGCCGTATAAATAGCATGTTTGCCAACTATCGCCAATGCCTCACGGCGGGACATCTTGCTGGGGCGTGCCAGCATCTCCACTTCGGATGACGACTGGTTCGGCTGTTCGATTTGAGTATTCATTTCTGCACCTCAAGAGTGAGTTAAGGGGTAAGTCCAAGCGTGATTTGACCATCAGTCCACTCCGAGATCAACCACCTCTCTTAGATGCAACGACATGGTCTTCTGATTGGTTGCGCAAACACAAAAAGCATAGATCATGCCAGACTCCACGGATGGGATTTAAACTTCTGGTTTAACAAATTTTGATGCTCTTCGCCTGCTTGACCGCCCAGCTTTGATCAAGCATGTGTAAAAAATGTCGACACTCGTTGAGGCTGCCACACCCATGAGTTGAGGCTGCCACCCCCACGATGGCGGATAGAAGACAGGCAGCGCAGAGCCGTTTCGCGAGTGCTGATCAAGGATACTGCCCGCTTCAGGATCGAGTAAGATGCAACGAACGTTACGCTACTGGCACCAACCGCACGTACCCTCATGCGACTCCTCTTCGTCCATCAAAACTTCCCCGGCCAATATCGACATCTGGCTCCAGCGCTGGCGAGTTCTCCAGAAAACGAGGTCATCGGCATCGGCGAGGAGGCCAACATCAGGCGTGCGCAGGGGTTTCACCCGCGCGTCCGGCTCCTGGCCTATCCACAGCCACATGGCGCGTCTGCACAGACCCACCATTACCTGCACAGCACCGAGGCGGCGGTCCGCAGGGGGCAGGCCGTGGTGCGGCTGGCGCTCGCGCTGCGCGCGCAGGGGTTCGTACCCGACGTGATTTGCGCGCATCCCGGCTGGGGTGAAGCGCTATTCCTGAAGGATGCCTTTCCCTCGGCGCGGCTGTTGCTCTACCTCGAATTCTTCTATCGCGGCAGTGGGTCGGACATGGGCTTCGACGCGGAATTTCCGGCGTCGCTTGATGACCAATGCCGGGCACGCATGCGCAACGCCACCCAGCTGATCAGTCTTGATGCGGCCGACGCCTGCATCAGCCCGACGCACTGGCAACGCGACCAGTATCCCGCGGCCTTCCGTGAGCGCATACACGTCATCCATGATGGAGTGCAGACCCATCTGGTCTGCCCCGCGCCGGTGGATGAATTCCTGCTGCCCGACGGCAGGGGAACACTTCGCTCGGGGGATGAAGTGATCACTTACGTGGCCCGCAACCTGGAGCCTTATCGGGGCTTCCACACCTTCATGCGCGCGTTGCCGGCGGTGCTCTCAGCCCGACCCAAGGCGCAGGTGCTGATCGTCGGCGGCGACGAGGTCAGCTACGGGCGCCGTCCTGCGAACGGCGAGTGCTACCGCGAGATCTACCTGCGTGAGGCGGGTGAAGCGATCGACACCCGGCGCGTCCATTTTCTCGGGAAAGTACCCTATCGCGTGTTCCTGGACGTGCTGCGCCTGTCCTGTGCGCACGTCTATCTCACCTACCCCTTCGTGCTGTCGTGGTCGCTGCTCGAAGCCATGGCCTGCGCCTGCCCGTTGATTGCCTCGAATACCGCGCCTGTCCGCGAGGTCGTCCAGTCAGGCCGCAATGGCCTGCTGGTAGACTTTTTTTCGCCTGCGGCACTCGCCGAGAGGCTTGTCTCGGTGCTGGACAAGCCGCAGCAGATGCAGCCACTGCGTGTGCAGGCACGCCGGGATATCGAAGAGCGCTTTGATCTGGAACGTATCGCCCTGCCCCGGCTGATCAGTCTGGTCAAGGAACTGGCATCGGCGACGGGCATCAGGACCGGAGTGCTTCCGGCATCAGAGGCGATCGATCTCGCGCACGGAGAGTGATGATGTTTCCATTTTCCCAGCCGGATTGAACCGTGACCACCGCCAGATTCCTGCAGGAGCAACCGCTGTTCGGCGGGGTTGACGACCAGGCCATGGCCGCGATCATGCCCTTGATGCGTGAACTGACGTTCGCTGCCGGCGACGTGATCGTCAGCGAAGGTGAAGAGGGCGATTCGCTGTTCGTGATCTGCAGCGGCTCCGTCGAAGTCCTGAAGGCCGACCCTGAGCAGGACGCTCAGGTCGCGCAGCGCATCGCCGTGCTGCATGTCGGCGATGTCTTCGGCGAGATGGAGTTGCTCGATACGCAGCACCGCTCGGCGACCGTGCGCGCGCTGGAGCCGGTCGCCGCTCTGGGCTTGTCCAACGGCGACCTGTTCCGCATTTACGAGTCCGACCTGCCGACCTTTGCCCTGATCGTCATGAATCTGGCGAGGGAACTGAGCCGCCGCCTGCGCAGTATCGACGACCTGGCGGTGCATTACATGAGCGCACCCAGGCGCTCCAATATCCAGTGAAAATCCCCGTGACCCTGCCGGCGGCAGCTTCTCGCGTCAACGACGAGCCATTTTCTCCTGCCTCGCGCGCAGCGCCGTCGCGAGCCTTCCGGACAGGGTGACCTGCCCTGCTCAACCGTAAGCGGTACGGTTCCGGAAAAAATGGGGGGGCGCCCTGCGGCGCCCCCCCATTTCCATACCTTTGCTCCGGCACCTGGGGCCGAATGCCAATTCTGCTAGGCGAACAGCCACCCGGCGTCAGTGACCGGCACCTGGCGACTGGCCAGTTCATTCAGCAGGTCGGCGATCCCCGGCAGCACCACCCCGGCGGCAGCAGCGTCATCCGCCGAGACGTTGAAGTACACGTCGGTCATGCTCACCGCCTGACCGTCGGACAGCGTCGCACTGCTGCGCTCCAGGTGGATGTTGCCCTGGTGGTCAAGGAACGGCAATTCGGTGTAGCCGGTGACCAACTCGCTCACACCAGCCAGAGCCAGGCTCAAGAGTTCGCCGGCGTCGGTCTGGTGGTTCCCGTTGACGTCGCGCCAGATCGACAGATCGGCAAAACCGACATCCGAGGTGTTGACCAGGCCATCGTTGTTGCTGTCGTAGGCCGCCAGTTGCGCGAAGCCCGCGCCTTTGGCCGTGCCACCGAACAGTTCGCTGATGCCGTCGATCGTGCCGTTGCCGTTCTTGTCCACCGCAAGGAAACCGTCACTGCCCGAAATCCAGCCCGACGCCACCGCACTGCCGTTGCCGAAGAGATCGAAGCTGCCGCCGGAATTCGCGCGGCTGATGGTCTGGATGCCGTTGCCGTCGAGATCGATGACGATCGGGGTGATGCCGGCGTCGCGGGTCAGGTCATTCTGGCCCGAAACCAGCGTGAAGGCGTCGGTCTTGCTGACGTTGGTCTTGGAAATCGCATCGCCGGCAACGTCGGAGTCTTTGGCGTCATTGTTCACACCACTGATCTTGGCGTCCTTGACTGCCCACTTCCAGTCACTCATGTTGTAAGTGCCGCCCCAGTGACTGTTCGAGAACGAGACGTTGGTCTTGTCGAACTGCAGCATGTAGGTGCCGGGATTGAGATTGGAGAACAGGTAGTTGCCGCTGCTGTCGGTGTAGGTCGTCGCCAGCACACTGGTGCCGGTGGCATTCAACAACTGGACCTTGATATTGCCGATCCCCCCTTCTCCGACGTCCTGCACGTTGTTGTGGTTCCAGTCTTCCCAGACTTTGTCGCCCACCGACGCCTTGCGGAACAGGCCGGCATCCCAACTCGTATCATCCTCGTCGGCAGAGAGTGTGGTCAGGGCCGTGATGCCGCTGCTGTTGATGTCACTGTCTTTGGCGTTGTCGCTGCCCTGGTCCTGCTTGGTCACGCCATAGCCGCTCGGCGCAACCACCTGCACCTTGTAGTCGCCGGGGTTCAGGTTGCTGAACAGGTACTTCCCGGAACTGTCGGTGGTGGTGGTGGCAAGAACGGTGTTGGCGCTGTTGAGCAGTTTCACCGTGACATTGGCAATGCCGCTCTCGCCACCATCCTGCACACCGTTGTAGTTCTTGTCTTCCCAGACAAAGTCACCGATGCTGGCCTTGGCCACCGGCAAGCAATAGTCGGGAGCACACACCGCTACCTTCTCTACTTTGAAGTAGTCTTCCGGCGAGGTGTCGGTGGTGTCGGCAGCGATGATCACCACGTTTCCGGTCACCCCTCCGGCATTCAGGTCGGCCCAACGTGCGGAGCTCAGAGTGGTGGTGTTCACCTCGCTGAAGCTCATGCTCGAAAGCACGCTGTTGTCCATCGTGGTGATGGTACTGGCCGAATTGCCGATCCATACCTTCATGTCGCTGTCGTTGACCACGTAGCCCAGATAAGCCTGGTCGAGTTTCACGCTCTGCGAGAACTGCAGCACGACGTAGTTGTTGCGGCCGACATTGTCCACGGTATGGGTGTTACCACTGCCGGTACCCTCGCTTGAATCGGTGACGCCCAGTCCACCACTGTAAGCGCCAAGCCAGGCGGACTGCCAGGTGTTCGTGGGCGTGTTGTCGGAGAGTTTGCTCTGGCTGAACGCGCGCGCCGTCACCGATACCCCGGTCAGGGCATCCGTATAGGTGCGCGAGTTGCCGTCGGTGCCATCGGTCGCACTGCTGCCGCTGAAGTCGAAGGTCACCGGACGGCAATCCGGCGTCAGGCCGGCATCCAGCGTTGGGTTGTTCTCGCCCGAAGCCAGTTTCACGACCTGCGTCTTGCCGGTGACCAGGTCGGCATCGGAGTCGGTCGCATCGGTCGCGGCTGCCGCGTCCTTCGTGGTGAAACTGTAGCCCGTCAGTGGCACGAACTGCACCTGATACTCCATGCCGGGGGTCAACCCGGTGAAAGCATACTCGCCAACATGGCCACTAGCCGCACTGGTAGTAGTCGTGGTGATCGTGTTGTCGCTGGTGGTAGCGATCTTGCCGTCAGCGCCGCCGCCGATCAGTTTCACGGTCGCGCCCGCGACACCAACTTCGCCGCCGTCCTGCACACCGTTACCGTTGCAGTCCAGCCAGACCTTGTCTCCCAGCGAAGCGGTCTGGTAAACGCCCGCGTCAATCCTCGGGTTGTTCTCGCCCGAGCTTAGTGTAACGATCTGACTCAACCCGCTGGTATTGGCGTCGGAGTCCTGGGCGTCGTCGCCGCCGAGATCTTGGCCAGTGTAGGTGTAACCCGCGGGTTTGCTGAACTGAACCTGGTATTCGATGCCCGGCGTCAGGTCGGTAAACTGGTAGAAGCCGTCGGTACCGGTAGTGGTGGTCGTACTGGTGTTGTCGCCAGTGGTGACAATCTTGCCGTCGGCGCCGCCGCCGATCAGAGTGATGGTCTGCCCGCTGATGCCGGTCGCGCCGTCATCCTGCTTGCCGTTGCCGTTAGTGTCCACCCATAGCCGATCGCCCAGGCTGGCGGTCTGGTAGATGCCCGCGTCAATCGTCAGGTTGTGCTCGTTCGGGGCCAGCGTAACGATCCCGGTCTTGCCGTCAGCAGGGTTTGCGTCGGAGTCGATGCCGTCAGAACCGTTGCTGCCGACGTCGGGAGTGGTGAAGAAGCTACCCGTCGGCTTGATGAACTGCACCTGGTATTCAACGCCCGGAGCCAGATCGGCGAACTCGTAGTAACCATTCGAGCCAGTGACGGTGGAGATCGTGGTGTCGCCGATACCGTTGATCTTGCCGTCGGCGCCTCCGCCGGTCAGCACGACGGTGACGCCTGTGACGCCGACTTCGTCGGAATCCTGCAGGCCATTGACGTTGGCATCAATCCAGACGTAGTCACCGAGGCTGGCCCTGGGGGCGGTATTATCGTTCGAGTCGGTATAGAAACCCTGGTCGATTGAATGATTGAACTCGCCGGGATTGAGATAGATCTTCTCGGAATAAATCTGCCCCGAGAGTTGTTTCACCCCGTTGCTGTCCAATTGCGTATCCGAACCCTGTGTGGCAGGGCTGACTCCGTTCAAATGCGATGGCTTGACAAACTCCACTTGATATTCGAGCCCTGGCGTGAGTCCCTTGAACTCATAGTAACCAGTTTGAACGCCTGCAGTATGCGGATCGTCGCCGGTCGTGGTGGTCGCGAGCAGCTCGATCCCCCCGTCAAAGCTCCCATTGCCATTCAGGTCACGCCACAGGTTGACCGTGGCTCCGTCAATGCCGGTGCTGCCGTCGTCTTGAATGCCGTTGGCGTTAACGTCATCCCATACATAGTCACCCAGTTTCGCCGAAACACTCTGTATAATTTGCGGTTGGCGAAAAAGTCCAGTTGAATTCCGTACGTCAAGAATAACTGCGATCTTTTCTCCGACATCGGGAACGTATCCCTCGTGAGTGATGGCCTCATTTACAATCGTCGCCACACGGCCTTGGTCAGCACTACCAATAAAGGGACTGGCTGACCAACCGTCACCAAGCAATTGATAAATCGACTGCTGGATGTCGCCATACGTGAAAAGGCCAGATACCCCGGTTACGGTATAATAAGGAACATGTACATAAGGTGTACCATTAATAATCGTATCGTAGAAATCTGTACTGCTGACAACGCTGTTGTTCAACAGCCAGTTAATGAGATCGAGATTTTCGAGGAACGGCTGTGACGACCCGTCCTCAGGAATGGCATTCTCTCCGGGCAAGAGGGTAGCGTTGGTATCATTACCGATACCGGCAAACGCAGCATTGGCACGAAGAATGTTGTATTCGTAACTCGAATATACGGTCGCATTGACATAATTCGAGCCATTAACGATTAATGCTGCTTCATCCACACACCATCCGTCGTACCATCCGGTCAGGTATGCCGCAGAATCAGAAGCACTAACTTCTAAATTGTCGTAGCTTGGAGCGTCATATGTCAAATCGGAATGGACGTTACCGGGACTAATTCCCGGGCTATGAAAAGTGAACGATAGTCTTGGGGGCTGATAAGCGGGCATTTTATTTCTCCTCGATTTCTGTCAAATAGGTTCTCGGTACCGCTGCTCGGGCCAGATTCATCGAGTAATCGAGAACGCACGTTTGCAGCACACTCAACTCAAAGCTTACTTACTCTTGCCGATTGGATTGCCAAAGCCAGAATTTCTGTACAAAATTGGGCACGTAACGAGGTCGTCGGCGCATTTACAAACATGACGGGCAAAAAACCAGCGCATGAAATATTTTTCAATCACGCTCTTCACCCTACAAGCTCAACACCAGGCGGGAACAGCTGCAGACCACCCCGCCAAGCGCATCCCCGTGCGACAAGGTAACCCACCAGTTACCACCAACCAGACACACACGCCCCTAAAGCAAAAAAGATGCCCGAAATCAAACCCTGCTGATTTATTGAAATTCTCGACTCATGACGGGAGGTCATGAGTATGTGGCTGTCAAATTTTCCGACACCTCATGCGAAGGAGGCCACCGGCACCACGGGGGCAGGCTTGCCTGCGCCCCGCTCGAACTGCCGCACGCGCAGCACTGAGCGCGAGGAGAGACGCGACCAGCCGGGATCTGGTTCAGATCGAGCCCGATCATCCACAGGAGTCAGTCAGAGGCGAAGATATTCCGCGCGCTTCCCGACAGATGAACTCGAACACCTCTGAACAGCGGGCGGTTTGCCAGCCGCCCGCTGACAGCCTCGTCCGCCGCCAACCCCTCAACGATTCACATCAACCACCACCCGCCCCCGCACCTTGCCTGCGAGCAGTTGCGGCGCCAACTCGACAACTTCCGAGAGAGCGATTTCATGGCTGATGGCATCGAGGCGGGTGATGTCGATGTCGCGGGCGAGACGTTCCCAGGCTTCCTGCCGTACGGGCAGCGGCGCCATGACGCTGTCGATCCCGTAAAGCGTAACGCCGCGCAGGATGAACGGCGCGACTGTGGCCGGGAAATCCATTCCCTGCGCCAGGCCGCAGGCGGCCACGGCGCCGCGATAGCGGGTAGTGGCGCAGGCGTTGGCCAGGGTGTGGCTGCCGACGCTGTCGATCACGCCGGCCCAGCGCTCCTTGCCGATCGGCTTGCCTGGCGCTGAAAGTTCCTCGCGATCGATGACCGTCGTCGCGCCAATTGATTGGAGGTACGCGGCTTCGGCCACGCGGCCGGTCGAGGCCACGACCTGGTAGCCGAGCCTGGCGAGCAGCGCGATGCTGATGCTGCCGACGCCACCGCTGGCGCCGGTGACCAGAATCTCGCCGTCCTGCGGCCGGATGCCGTGCTTTTCGAGAGCCAGCACGCAGAGCATCGCGGTATAGCCGGCGGTGCCGATGGCCATCGCCTGGCGCGGTGTCAGCTTCGGCGGCAGCGGCACCAGCCATTCGCCCTGCAGGCGCGCCATTTGCGCGAGGCCACCGCAATGCGTCTCGCCGACGCCCCAGCCGTTCAGCAGCACCTGATCACCCACCTTCCACGCCGGGTTGCTGCTCTCGATCACCGTGCCGGCAAGATCGATCCCCGGCACCATCGGAAAGCGGCGGACCACCGGCGCCTTGCCGGTGATCGCCAGGCCGTCCTTGTAGTTGAGCGTCGACCACTCGACACGCACGCTGACGTCGCCGGCCGGCAAGACCGCGTCGTCGATCTCCTGCAACTGTGCCCGGTAACCGGCTTCATCCCTGGTGATCAGGATGCCCTTGAACATGTTGATTCTCCTTTGCTGTGGGAACGTGAGGTGGCGTTGCGGTTCGCCGGCGCGGCCGCGCCGCGGGACAAGCCGGCGACGCCGCGGTCCTGCCCGGAGGCGATAGTGTGCTTTTGCTTCCAAATCGCCGCAAGCCCGTTGCGCTTCCCGGCCACCTGTCGGAAAACTTTACATTCGGAATCCCCGCCCTGCCGGCAGCCGTCGGCCTCTGCTTCGGGCGGCGCGCGCGGCGGCCCTAGCCGGCGCCGCCCGCACGCCTAGGGAATGAACGACCACTCGATCTGGTCGCTGCGCTCGCAGCCCGCGGTCATCGCCCGGCAAAGGTCGATGAACTCGCGCATGCCGGCAGTCTGGAACTTTCGCCGCTGCCAGAGGAACTGAAAATCGCGCCGCAGATCGAGCTCGGGCGTCTCGATCGCGACCAGGCTGCCGCGCCGGAAGGCCTCGCGCAGCGCCAGGCGTGAAATGCAGCCGATGCCGAGGCCGAACTCGACGGCACGCTTGATCGCCTCGGTATGCTCCAGTTCCAGGCGGATATTCATGGCCGAATGGTGGTGGCGCAGCGCCTGGTCGAGCGTCTCGCGCGTCCCCGACCCCGGCTCCCGGACGATCCACGCCTCCCCGGCCAGTTCCGCGAGCGTCGCCGAGCCGCGGCGCGCCAGCGGGTGCGCCGGCGCGCAGAACACCACCAGTTCGTCGGCCACCCAGGGTTCGACGTGCAGGTCGGGGTGCCGGCAAGTGCCTTCGATCAGCCCCAGATCGAGTTCATGGCGCGCCAACTGGTCGATGATCGCCGCCGTGTTGTGCACCCGCAACTGCAGCGTGCTCTCCGGGTGGCGCTTGAGAAAATCGGCGACGATCAGCGTCGCCAGGTAGTTGCCGATGGTCAGCGTCGCACCGATGCGCAACAGGCCGTAGCCGGCGCGGCCTTCGAGGACGTTTTCGATGGCCGCCGCACGCTCGATCAATTCGACCGCCTGCGGCAGCAGCGCCTGTCCGAGTTCGTTCAGGCGCAGCGTCTTGCCGAACCTGTCGAAAAGCTGCGTGTCGTATTGTCGTTCGAGTTCGGCGAGCGCCGTGCTGGTCGCCGACTGCGACAGTGCCAGCGTCGCGGCGGCACGCGAAACGCTCTCGTGGCGGGCCACCTCCACAAAGATACGGAGCTGCCGCAAGCTGAAGCGCATATCCAGTTTCCAGATATCGTTTATTCAAAAAACCACTTTTACAAATATAACATGAGCCCCTACGATGCTCCGGGTCAACCGCACAACAAGGGCAAGACCATGAGCAACTTTTCCGCGCAACGCGTCCTCTCGGTGCATCACTGGAACGAGAGTCTGTTCAGCTTCCGCACCACGCGCGACCCCGGCCTGCGTTTCATCAACGGGCAGTTCCTGATGATCGGCCTGCCCCAGGAGGGCCGCCCGCTGACCCGCGCGTACAGCATCGCCAGCGCCAATCACGACGAATACCTCGAATTCTTCAGCATCAAGGTTCCCGACGGTCCGCTGACCTCGAAGCTGCAGCACCTGGCGGTTGGCGACGAAATCGTCGTCAGCCGCAAGCCGACCGGGACACTGGTCCTGCGCGACCTGCGACCGGGCCAGAACCTCTACCTGCTGGCCACCGGCACTGGCCTGGCGCCGTTCATCAGCCTGATCCAGGACCCGGAGACCTACGAGCGTTTCGAGAAGGTGGTGTTGATCCATGGCGTGCGCTGGGTGAAGGACCTGGCTTACAGCGATTTCATCCGCGAAGAGTTGCCGAGTCACGAATTCTTCGCTGACCTGGTGCGCGACAAGCTGATCTACTACCCGACCGTGACCCGAGAGGCATTCCGCAATCAGGGCCGCATCACGCAACTGGTCGACAGCGGCCGGCTGTTCGCCGACATCGGCCTGCCGCCACTCGACCCGGCACGCGACCGGGCGATGGTCTGCGGCAGCCCGGCGATGATCAAGGATTGCTGCGGCCTGCTCGACACGCGCGGCTTCCAGGTTTCGCCGTATATCGGCGCGCAGGGTGACTACGTGATCGAGCGCGCCTTCGTCGACAAGTAGCCGCTCCGCACGGCCGGCGCTCGCCGATCAGCGCCGTTGGCCAAGGGTGCGAATGAAACTATGGTCGCGCGGGCATTGCCGATATTGACACTCCCTCCCCTTCAAGGGGAAGGTCGCGTCAGCGACGTTTGCGATTGGACGGGACGGGGTGGGGATGGGGTCAACAGCGAAGCAGCATCCCCGGATTCGTGTTGCAACGCCATCCAGATAGCCTCTACCACTGCGTCAGTTTCCTGTAACACCTGGTTGTTCCAAAATCGCATGATGCGGAAGCCGGCCTCATGCAGTCGGCGATCACGCACCTGATCTGCCTCACAGTCTTGGTGCTGGCCGCCATCGACCTCCACTATCAACCGCATTTCCAGGCACACGAAATCGAGCACGTACCCCAGGAACGGATGCTGGCGGCGGAATTTGAAGCCCGTCATCTGCCGACCGCGCAGATATTTCCACAAGCGATTTTCAGCATCGGTCATGTGGGTTCGCAGCTTTTTCTGAAGCGCGTTGTCGAGAACCGAACGATTCGTCTGCCCCTTCATACACCTATTCCATTGTCCATTCCTGCTCCGCTACCCCATCCCCACCCCGTCCCTCCCCTTGAAGGGGAGGGAGTGCGTCCCCCGAATCTCCGTTGAAACGGAAGGCAAATTGATATTATCGGCCAACTCTTTCATTTGCACCCGTTGACCAAGGTGGCGAGCCATTGCCGGTCAGTCTCGGGTAGACTTGCGTTTCTCGGGCGCGCCACAGGGCGCGCCCGCCTCCCTTTCACCTCTGACCGACTGCCATGGCTCAATACGTATTCACGATGAACCGCGTGGGCAAGATTGTCCCGCCCAAGCGCCAGATCATCAAGGACATCTCGCTCTCCTTCTTCCCCGGCGCCAAGATCGGCCTGCTCGGCCTCAATGGTTCGGGCAAATCGACGGTGCTGCGTATCATGGCCGGCGTCGACAAGGACATCATCGGCGAAGCGACGCCGATGCCGAATCTCAGGATCGGCTACCTGCCGCAGGAACCGCAGCTCGACCCGGTGCAGACCGTCCGCCAGGAAATCGAGTCGGGTCTCGGTGAAGTATTCCAGGCGCAAGCCATGCTCGAAGCGGTATACGCCGCCTACGCCGAGGCGGACGCCGATTTCGATCAGCTCGCCGAGGAACAGGCTCGCCTCGAAGCGATCATCGCCACGGCCGGATCGGACCTCGAAAGCCAGCTCGAACTCGCCGCCGACGCCTTGCGCCTGCCGGCGTGGGATGCGCTGATCGGCAACCTTTCCGGAGGCGAGAAGCGCCGCGTCGCGCTGTGCAAGCTGCTGCTCTCGAAGCCGGACATGTTGTTGCTCGACGAACCGACCAACCATCTCGACGCCGAATCGGTGGACTGGCTCGAACAGTTCCTGGTCCGTTTTCCTGGCACGGTGGTCGCCGTCACGCACGATCGCTACTTCCTCGACAACGCCGCCGAGTGGATTCTCGAACTCGACCGTGGCCACGGCATCCCCTGGAAGGGCAATTACTCGAGCTGGCTGGAGCAGAAGGAAGCGCGCCTGGAAACCGAGGGGCGCCAGGAGGCCGGCCGCATCAAGGCGATGAAGCAGGAACTCGAGTGGGTGCGCCAGAACCCGAAAGCCCGGCAGGCCAAGAGCAAGGCGCGCCTGTCGCGGTTCGAGGAGCTGTCCAGCGTCGAATACCAGAAGCGCAACGAAACGCAGGAGATCTTCATCCCGGTCGGCGAGCGCCTGGGCGGCAAGGTCATCGAATTCAGGGACGTCAGCAAGTCCTTCGGTGAACGCCTGCTGATCGACAAGCTCAGCTTCAACGTGCCGCCGGGTGCGATCGTCGGCATCATCGGCCCGAACGGCGCCGGCAAATCGACGCTGTTCCGCATGCTGATCGGCCAGGAGCAGCCGGACTCCGGCGAAATCGAGATCGGCAACACCGTCCGGCTCGCCTACGTCGACCAGAGCCGCGATTGCCTA
Organism: Candidatus Accumulibacter propinquus; assembly: GCF_056856495.1. Lineage (NCBI taxonomy): Bacteria > Pseudomonadati > Pseudomonadota > Betaproteobacteria > Candidatus Accumulibacter > Candidatus Accumulibacter propinquus. Next base: position 2,059,961 of record NZ_JBSEHC010000003.1, on the reverse strand, counting down.
GACGGCGACAAGACGGTCTTCGAAGAGATCTCCGGGGGGGCAGAACTGCTGACCGTCGGCAAGTACGAAACGCCCGCGCGCGCTTACATCGGCCGCTTCAACTTCAAGGGGGGCGACCAGCAGAAACGCGTCGGCCAACTCTCGGGCGGCGAGCGCGGTCGCCTGCACATGGCCAAGACGCTGATCGCCGGCGGCAACGTGCTGCTGCTCGACGAGCCCTCGAACGATCTCGACGTCGAAACGCTGCGCGCGCTCGAAGACGCTTTGCTCGAATTTGCCGGCAGCGTGCTGGTGATCTCGCACGACCGCTGGTTCCTCGACCGCATCTGCACGCACATCCTGGCCTGCGAGAGCGACTCGCAATGGAGCTTCTTCAGCGGCAACTACCACGAGTACGAAGAGGACAAGAAGCGTCGCCTCGGCGAGGAGGCGGCCAAGCCGAAGCGGATTCGCTACAAGCCGATCACGCGCTAGCCGGCACGCGCCTGGCCACCTGCTTGCGGACGGGCGCCGAAGCCGCCGCCGGTCAGCGCTTGCGGCGGGCCGCGCCGCCGGCGGCCGCAACCCTGGCCGGCATCGACTCCCGAGCCGGCGCGCGCGCGCTCGTTCTCGCGTACGGCATGGCCGCTGCCGTGCCCAGCGGCTGAAAGAACGGAATCAGGTGTTTCCTGCCGTTGCCGATCAGGTCGGCGCGCCCCATCTGCTTCAGGGTTTCGCGCAGCAGCGGCCAGTTGGCCGGATCGTGGTAACGCAGGAAAGCCTTGTGCAAACGCCGCTGGCGGCCGGCGCGAACGGTGTCGACCGCCGCCGAGTCGCGGCCGACCTTCTGCAACGGGTTCTTGCGGCTGTGGTACATCGCCGTGGCAATCGCCATCGGTGTCGGCAGAAAGGTCTGCACCTGGTCGAGCCGGAAGTTGTGGCGCTTCAGCCACAGCGCGAGATTGAGCATGTCCTGGTCGGTGGTGCCCGGATGCGCGGCGATGAAATACGGGATCAGGTACTGCTCCTTGCCGGCCTCTTTCGAGAATTTCTCGAACAGGATCCGGAACTGCTCGTAGGAATCCATGCCGGGCTTCATCATGTGCGCCAGCGGCCCATCTTCGGTGTGCTCCGGCGCAATCTTGAGATAGCCGCCGACGTGATGGCTGACCAGTTCCCTGACGTACTGCGGATCGCGCACCGCGAGGTCGTAGCGCAGACCGGAACTGATCAGGACCTTCTTCACTCCCGGCAGCGCCCGTGCCTTGCGATAGAGCTGCAGCAGCGGCGTATGGTCGGTGTCGAGGTTCTCGCAGATGCCCGGGAAGACGCACGACAGGCGCCGGCACGCCGACTCGATCTTCGGGTCCTTGCACGCCAGGCGGTACATGTTCGCCGTTGGTCCGCCGAGGTCGGAGATGACGCCGGTGAAACCCGGCGTCTTGTCGCGGATTTCCTCGATCTCGTGCAGGATCGACTGCTCCGAGCGGCTCTGGATGATCCGTCCCTCGTGCTCGGTGATCGAACAGAAGGTGCAGCCTCCGAAGCAACCGCGCATGATGTTGACCGAAAAGCGAATCATCTCGAAGGCCGGAATCTTCGCCTCGCCGTAGGACGGATGCGGCCGCCGCTGGAACGGCGCGGCGAAGACACCGTCCATCTCCGGCGTCGACAGCGGGATCGGCGGCGGGTTGAGCCAGACGTCGCGCTCGCCGTGCGCCTGCACCAGCGCACGCGCATTGCCGGGGTTCGACTCGACGTGGAAGGTGCGTGAGGCGTGCGCGTAGAGCACGGGATCGCCAGCCACCTGCTCGTACGAAGGCAGGCGGATCGCGGTCCGCGCCCGATCCAGCTTCGGCATGCGCTGATGCGACTGGAACTGTAGTTGAATCACCTGCGTGCGGCCACCGGCAGGCGGCGGCTTGGCGGCACAGGCTGCCGCAGCCGCGTCCGTCTCAGGAGTCGGCGCGTAGGGATCGGCGTGGCGAATCAGCAGCCCCGGCGTGTCGACCTCGGTCGAATCGATTTCAACCCAGCCCTCGCCAGGTAGCCAGCCGCGCGGCACCATGAAGGCCGTGCCGCGCAGATCGCGGATCGCGGCGATGTTCTCGCCGGCAGCCAGACGATGCGCCAGTTCGACGAGGGCGCGCTCGGCGCTGCCGAAGATCAGCAGGTCAGCTTTCGAATCGGGCAGGACCGAGCGGCGCACCTTGTCCGACCAGTAGTCATAGTGCGCGATACGGCGCAAGCTGGCTTCGATCGAACCGATCACCACGTTGGCGCCGGGGAAGGCTTCGCGACAGCGTTGGGCATAGACGACAACCGCGCGATCCGGTCGCCGGTTGGCTTCGCCGTTCGGCGTGTAGGCATCGTCGGAACGTGGCTTGCGGTCGGCGGTGTAGCGATTGACCATCGAATCCATGTTGCCGGCGGTGACGCCGAAGAACAGATTCGGCTTGCCGAGCACCCGGAAAGCCTGCGCCGACAGCCAGTCCGGCTGGCTGATGATGCCGACCCGAAAACCCTGCGCTTCGAGCAGTCGCCCGACCAGCGCCATACCGAAACTCGGGTGGTCGATATAGGCGTCGCCGGTGACCAGGATGATGTCGCACGAATCCCAGCCCAGTTCGTCCATTTCGGCGCGCGACATCGGCAGGAAGGGCGCAGTGCCGAAGCGACTGGCCCAGTACTTGCGGTACGAGAAGAGATTGCGGGGGGCGCTATCGGGCATGCTGCTGCGGAGAGGGTTCATGGGCTCCGAATTCTACAGGAGTACTCCTCTCCACCCGGGGCTGCCGATTGCTGCACCGCAACTTGCCAAGCGCAAAATCTGGCTGTAAGGTCGCGAACTGGAATATATATCGTATACGATATTCGGAGTTCACCACTCGCTCATGCCATCGCTTCTCGAACTTGTCGCCGCTCAGAAGACGCCGCGCCTCAGTGCGTCGGATCATGTCGCGCAGACGCTCAAGAAGGCGATTGTCGATGGTTTGTTGCCGGCCGGCGAACTGCTCCGGCAGGACGAGATCGCCAGCCACTTCCACGTCAGCAAGATCCCGGTTCGCGAAGCGCTCAAGCACCTCGAGGCCAAGGGTCTGGTGACCTTTCTGCGCAATCGCGGCGCCGTCGTCGCCTCGCTGTCGGCAGCCGAGATCGATGAATACATGGAAATCCGCGCCATGCTCGAAGCCAGGGCGGCACGCCTCTCGGCACCCCTGATCAGCAACCAGGCCATTGCACAGGCGCGCCAGCATCTCGACGAGTTCGGCCTGGCGGTCGAAGCCGGCCGCTGGGGAGAATTGAACTGGCTCTTTCATTCGACACTGTACGCCGCGGCGACGCGGCCGATCCTGCTTGCCGAAATCCGTTCCCTGTACAACAAGGTCGAGCGTTACGTACGCGCGCTCTTGTCCGTTACCACCGAAATGCCCAAAACCCAGCACGAACACGCCGCGATCCTCGACGCGTTCGTCCGCCGGGACCCCGACGCGGCGGCAGAACTCACTCGGGCGCATGTGCTCGATGCGGGTGCGTCACTTGTCCATTATCTCAACGAGCACCGTAGCAAAGGAGGAAACACATGAGCAAGCACATCCTGTCGGCCGGCTTCTGTCTGCTGGCCCTGGCGGGCACCAACGCCTGGGCCGAACATCTGGTGGCCATCGCCGGCCCGATGACCGGCCAATACGCTTCCGCGGGTGACCAGATCCGCAAGGGCGCCGAAATGGCCATCGCCGACATCAACGCCAGGGGTGGCGTGAACGGCGAGAAGCTGAAGCTCGAAATCGGCGACGACGCCTGCGATCCAAAACAGGCCGTCGCCGTCGCCAACCAGATGGTGAACAAGAAGATCATCTTCATGCATGGCCACTGGTGCTCGTCGTCGACCATCCCGGCGTCCGAAGTCTATGTCGAGGCCAACATCCCGGTGGTCACCGTGTCGACCAATCCGAAGGTCACCGATCGCGGCCTGAAGAACATCTTTGCCATCGCCGGTCGTGACGACCAGCAGGGCCAGGTGGCAGGCGCCTACCTCGCCGAGAAGTTCAAGGGCAAGAAGATTGCGGTAGTCGACGACAAGAGCGCCTACGGCAAGGGCCTGGCCGACGAAGTGGCCAAGGCGATGGAAGCCAAGGGAGTCAAGCCGGCGCTGCGCGAGTCGATCACCGCCGGCGAGAAGGACTACTCCGGGCTGGTCAGCAAGCTCAAATCCTCCGGCGTCGAGGTGATGTCCTACGGTGGTTACCACACCGAAGTGGCGCTGATCCTGCGTCAGGCACAGCAGGCCGGCCTGAAGCTGACGGTGATGGGCGGCGATACCATGTCCAACACCGAACTGGCCACCGCCGCCGGTCCCGAGGCAAACAACGTGCTGTTTACCTTCGGTCCGGATGCGCGCAAGAACCCGAGTGCGGCACCGATCGTCAAGAAATTCCACGATGCCAAGGTCGAACCGGAAGGCTACGTCCTCTATGCCTACGCCGCTTTCCAGCTCTTCGACCAGGCGGCGACCAAGGCCAAGAGCACCAAATACGCCGACATCGAAAAGACGCTGCGTAGCGGTTCCTTCGATACGGTCATCGGCAAACTGTCGTTCGACGCCAAGGGGAACAGTTCGGCGCCGGCCTTCGTCGTATACCAGTGGAAAGACGGCAAGTACGACTATGTGAAGAAGTAGTCGCCGGGCGGCGCGTCCACGCGGGCGTGCCGCCGACTGGCGACAGCCGCCGCGGCGACCACCGCGGCGTGCAGCCACCGACCTCCGCCCGCCGGCGGACCCATGAACCACCGCGGCCGACACCCCGTGTCGGCGCAGATTCGACGGGAAGACAGCATGAGCGTCGCCCATACCAACGCCTTACGCCAGCGCCTGCGGGCTTATCTTCGGATCGACGAAGCCCAGGTCGTCGAGGAACTGATCGCCGTGGCGCGCTGCAGCCCCGCCGAGCAGCAGGGCATTCAACAACGCGCCACACCACTGGTGCAGACGGTTCGCGAAAGCCGTCTGAACACCGGCGGCATCGACGCCTTTCTGGCCACCTACGACCTCTCGTCGCGCGAGGGCGTGGTCCTGATGTGCCTCGCCGAAGCGCTGCTGCGGATTCCCGATTCGGCTACCGTCGATCGCCTGATTCGCGACAAGATCGGCAACACCGAGTGGGAAAAACGGCTCGGCGCTTCGCACAGCACCTTCGTCAATGCCGGCACCTGGGCGCTGATGCTCACCGGCCGCATCGTCAATCTCGACAACGACGACCGCAATCTCGGCGGCACGCTCAAACGCCTGGTGGCGCGTGCCGGCGAACCGGTGATCCGGCAGGCGGTGATCACCGCGATGCGCATTCTCGGCCGCCAGTTCGTGATGGGTCGCAATATTCACGAAGCGCTGGAGCGCGCGCGCAGCGCCGAAAAAGCCGGCTATCGCCACTCCTACGACATGCTCGGCGAATCGGCGCGCAGCAGCGCCGACGCCTTGCGCTACTTTGAGTCCTACAGCGCGGCGATCCGGGCGATCGGCGATGCCGCCGCCGGCCGGCCGGCTTTCGAGGCGCCGTCGATCTCGATCAAGCTCTCGGCCCTGCACCCGCGCTACGAAGTCGCCCAGGAAGCGCGCGTACGCCACGAGTTGCTGCCGGCGGTCAAGGCGCTGGCGCTCAGGGCCAAGGCCCGCAACATCGGTTTCACGATCGACGCCGAGGAAGTCGATCGCCTGGAAATGTCGCTCGACCTGATCGAGGCGCTGGCCACGGCTCCCGAACTGGCCGGCTGGGATGGCCTGGGCCTGGCCGTGCAGGCCTACCAGAAGCGCGCGCTGCCACTCATCGACTGGCTCGCCGACCTCGCGCACCGCGCCGACCGGCGCCTGATGGTGCGCCTGTGCAAGGGCGCCTACTGGGACGCCGAGATCAAGATCGCGCAGGAGCGCGGCCTCCCGGACTACCCGGTGTTCACCCGCAAGGGGTCGAGCGACCTCTCGTACCTGGCCTGTGCGCGACGCCTGTTCGCCGATCCACAGGCGTTCTACCCGGCATTTGCCACCCACAACGCGCACACCCTGGCTGCCGTCGCCGAAATCGCGGTCAGCGCCGGCGGCAGCGACGAATGGGAGTACCAGCGCCTGCACGGCATGGGCGAGGAACTCTACGACCAGGTCGTCGGCGAAGACAAATGGGGGCGCGCCTGCCGGGTATACGCGCCGGTGGGCAGCCACGAAGATCTGCTGGCGTATCTGGTCCGCCGGCTGCTGGAGAACGGCGCCAATTCGTCATTCGTCAATCGCATTGCCGACGCCAGTCTGCCGATCGACGCGCTGATCGCCGACCCTGTCGAGAAGGTAGCGACCCTGCCCATCAAACGCCAACCGCGCATCCCGCTGCCGCGCGATCTCTTCGGTGCCGAACGCGCCAACAGTGAAGGACTGGACATGAACGACAAACCGACCATCGAGGACTTGCGCAACACCATCGACCAGAGCGTGCGGATCAGCTACAGCGCGGCCCCGCTGATCGCCGGCAAGCGTCGCAGTGGCGCCAGCAAGGCGGTGCTCTCCCCGGCCGACCAGCGCGAGGTCGTCGGCCACGTGATCGAAGCCGGCGTCGCCGACGTCGGCGAAGCGCTGGCCATCGCGCAGGCCGCTTTTCCGGCCTGGGAAGGGACTCCCGCCACGGCGCGCGCCGCCGCCCTCGAGCGGTCCGCCGACCTGCTGCAGGGACGCTTGCCGGAACTGGTGGCGCTGATCGTTCGCGAAGGTGGGCGAACGCAGGCCGACGCGGTTTCCGAGGTGCGCGAGGCGATCGATTTCTGCCGCTACTACGCCGCGCAGGCTCGCGAGAAATTCTCGGAGCCGATTGCCCTGCCCGGCCCGACCGGCGAACGCAACAGCCTGTCGCTGCACGGCCGCGGCGTATTCGTCTGCATCAGTCCCTGGAATTTCCCGCTGGCCATCTTTGTCGGCCAGATCGCCGCGGCCCTGGCCGCCGGCAACACGGTCGTCGCCAAACCGGCCGAACAGACGCCGCTGGTCGCCGCGCTGGCCGTCGAGCTGCTGCACGCTGGAGGCATTCCCGCCGAAGCGCTGGCCTTCCTGCCGGGCGATGGCCGCATCGGCGCGGCGATGGTTGCCGGCCGCGAATGTGCCGGCGTCGCTTTTACCGGTTCCACCGAGGTCGCGCGCCTGATCGCCCGTACACTGGCCGAAAAGGAGGGCCCGCTGGTGCCGCTGATCGCCGAGACCGGCGGCCAGAACACGCTGATCGCCGATTCGTCGGCGCTGCCCGAACAGATCGTCCGCGACGTCGTCGCATCGGCGTTCAACTCCGCCGGGCAACGCTGTTCGGCCTTGCGCGTGCTGTACATCCAGACCGACATCGCCGACCGGGTCAGCGAAATGCTCGCCGGCGCGATGCAGGAACTGCGCATCGGCAACCCGGCCGAGCTCGCCACCGACGTCGGTCCGGTGATCGACGAGGCGGCGCGCGGCGTACTCGCCGCGCACGCCCGCTGGCTCGACAGTTTCGCAAAGCCGATCTTCACCTGCCCGCTGGACGACGACGCCACCCGCCACGGCACCTTCTTTGCGCCACGCGCCTACGAAATCGACAGCATCGCGCGTCTCGAGCGCGAAGTCTTCGGGCCGATCCTGCACCTCGTCCGCTGGCGCTCCGAAGACCTCGATCAGGTCTGCGCGGCCATCGCCCATACCGGCTACGGCCTGACGCTGGGCATCCACAGCCGCATCGACGAAACCATCAAGCGCATCACCGACCGCCTGCACGTCGGCAACACCTACGTGAACCGCAACATCATCGGCGCCGTCGTCGGCGTGCAGCCCTTCGGTGGTGAGGGTCTTTCCGGCACCGGTCCGAAGGCCGGCGGGCCGCATTACCTGTATCGCTTTGCCAGCGAGCGCACCGTTTCGGTGGACACCACCGCGGCGGGGGGTAACGCCGGGCTGATGGCGCTTGACGAAGGCGAGTGAACCACCCTTCGCATTGGCCAGTTGCCTGCACGCGTGACCTTATGGCACCCTGTGATCAAATGAATACTCTTTCGGGAGAAAGGCATGTCCGCCAACGTTGAAGAACTTGAGGCCGAGGTGCTCGGCCTGCCTGCTGTACAACGCGCTCGCCTGGTAGAAAAGCTCATCGCCAGTCTTGAAGTTGAACCAGACGTTGAAAACGCTTGGGCGGAAGAAGTTGAAAGACGCCAGGGAGAGATAGAAAGTGGAACAGTGCCGCTACTACCCGGCGCTGAAACTCTCTCCCGCTTGCGGGCCGAATTTAAATGAAGTATTCGCTGCACCCCGGGGCGGCCTCAGACCTTCGGGAAGCGGCTGAATATTACAGGCAGCAAGCAGGTCCTGTTCTTTCGCAATCACTTCTTGCCGAGTTTGAGCGCGTGGTTCAACTGCTGATGCAACGTCCGCTGCTTGGAACACCTTGGATCTACGAGAAGCGGCGCTTGAATATGAGGCACTTCCCCTACGCCATCGTCTATATGATCGCCACAGAAGAAATTCGTGTATTGGCCGTCGCCCACCATAGCCGCTGCCCCGGCTATTGGCGGAAGCGGAAGTCGCAGCCAAACCTTTGAACAAGTGAAGTTCGGACACTGGACCATCTCATCCCTGGACACCCATGATTGAAATCGATTCCGAGGCGCAATGCTTGCTTGTTGCCACTCCGAATTACACATTCGCTGCATGCGTACTACTGCATCCTCTCGATAGGTGCCATTCATCCCAATCGGCAGGATGCGCTTGGTACGGCTCGTAGAAGCTTCGAAGAGTTACCGATCGCGCACCCAGTATAACCGCGTGATTTGCTGACACATCTGATGCAACAAGGAGAAGGTTCATGGCTCTCGCCCTTCAGCAACTGATCAACGGTCTGACCCTGGGTGCCGTCTATGGCCTGATCGCCATCGGCTACACGATGGTCTACGGCATCATCGGGATGATCAATTTCGCGCACGGCGACATCTACATGGTCAGCGCCTTCATCGCGGTGACGGTGTTCACCCTGCTGGCCACTTTCGGCATCAGTTCGATCCCGCTGTCGCTGCTGCTGGTGCTGCTGGTCGCCGTGCTGTTCACCTCGGTCTATGGCTGGACCGTCGAGCGGACGGCCTACCGGCCGCTGCGCGGCTCGACGCGGCTGGCGCCGCTGATTTCGGCGATCGGCATGTCGATCTTCCTGCAGAACATGGTGCAACTGACGCAGGGCGCGCGTGTCAAGCCGATCGCACCGGTGCTGGTCGGCGGCATCGACCTGCTGACCGTCGATGGCTTCACGGTCCGCCTGGCGTATTCGCAGATCCTCATCGTCTTGGTCACCATTGCGCTGATGGCCGGTTTCACCTGGCTGATCACCAAGACCTCCTTCGGCCGTCAGCAACGCTCATGCGAGCAGGACCGGACGATGACCGCGCTGCTCGGGATCAACGTCGACCGCACGATCTCGCTGACCTTCATGCTCGGCGCCGCGCTCGCCGCCGTCGCCGGGGTGATGGTCACTGTCTATTACGGCGTCGTCGATTTCTTCATCGGCTTTGTCGCCGGCATCAAGGCCTTCACCGCGGCGGTGCTCGGCGGCATCGGCTCGCTGCCGGGAGCGATGCTCGGCGGCCTGCTGATCGGCCTGATCGAAGCGTTCTGGGCGGCGTATCTGTCGGCGGAATACAAGGATGTGGCGACCTTCAGCATCCTCATCCTGGTGCTGATGTTCCGCCCCTCCGGCCTGCTCGGTCGCCCTGAAGTGGAGAAAGTCTGATGTCCGCTCTCGTTCTCGCGCATCACCGGATTTCGCCCACCGAGCGTCTCAAGGACGCCGCAGCGGTGGCCTTCATCGCCCTGCTGCTGGGGATTCCGATGATCGGCCTGACCACCATCGACCAGGGCGGCGCGCTGCGCATCGCCACCCGCTGGCCGGCGCTGCTGGCCTTCATCGCCGCCTGCTTCGTCGGTCGCCTGCTGCTGCGTTACGTCTTCGACCAACTGCGTGCGCGCAAACTGGCGCGCGAGCAGGCCGCGGCGGCGGTGCGCGACCGCAACCTGGCGGCGAGTCCGCTGCTGACCTGGGTCGGCTGGGGCGCGCTCGGCGTCTCGCTGGCGCTGCCGATCGTCTTCACTGACAACCGTTACGTGGTCGACACCGCGACCACGGTGCTGATCTACGTGATGCTCGGCTGGGGACTGAATGTCGTCGTCGGGCTGGCCGGCCTGCTCGATCTCGGTTACGTCGCCTTCTACGCGGTCGGCGCCTATACCTACGGCGTCCTGGCGACGCAACTGGGCTGGACGTTCTGGCAGGCGCTGCCGGTCGCCGGCGCGATGGCCGCGAGCTTCGGGATCATCCTCGGCTGGCCGACGCTGCGTCTGCGCGGCGACTACCTGGCGATCGTGACCCTGGGCTTCGGCGAGATCATCCGCGTCATCCTGGTCAACTGGACCGAGTTGTCGGGTGGCCCGAACGGCATCACTTCGATTCCACGTCCGTCGTTCTTCGGCCTGCCGTTCAAACCGCCGGGGGACGACCCGACCTTTGCCTCGTTTTTCGGGCTCGAATACTCGCCGAGCCACCGCATCGTCTTTCTTTATTACCTGATTCTCGCGCTGGCGCTGCTCACCAACCTGTTCGTGTCGCGGATGCGCAAGCTGCCGATCGGCCGCGCCTGGGAAGCGATGCGCGAAGACGAGATCGCCTGCAAGGCGATGGGCATCAACGCCCGCAACGTCAAACTCTCGGCTTTTGCCATCGGCGCCATGCTCGGGGGTTTCGCCGGCGTTTTCTTCGCCGCCCGGCAGGGCTTCATCTCGCCGGAATCCTTCACCTTCAACGAGTCGGCGATCATTCTCGCGATCGTCGTTCTCGGCGGCATGGGCAGCCAGTTGGGCGTGGTTCTCGCCTCGCTGGTGCTGGTCCTGCTGCCCGAACTGGGGCGCGACTTCGCCGAATACCGGATGCTGCTCTTCGGCACGGCGATGATCCTGATCATGATCTGGAAGCCGGGCGGCATCCTGGCGCACCGCGAACCGACGCTGCGTTACCTTGCGACGACAGGTGACAAGCGATGAGCGCGGCGCCGCAGCCCCTGCTCAGTGTCGAGCGCCTGACGATGCGCTTCGGCGGCCTGATGGCCATCGACGACCTCTCGCTCGACGTCGCCGCGCGCCAGATCACCGGCGTGATCGGACCGAACGGCGCCGGCAAGACGACCTTCTTCAACTGCCTGACCGGTTTCTACAAGCCGACGCTGGGCAGCGTCCGCCTGAACCATCCGCAGCGCGGCCCGATGCGGCTCGAAGAGCTGGCCAGCCACCAGGTCGCGCGTACCGCCAGGGTGGTGCGCACCTTCCAGAACATCCGCCTGTTCCCGAAGATGACCGTGCTCGAAAATCTCATCGTCGCGCAGCACAACGCCTTGCAACACGCCTCGCGTTTCTCGCTGGCCGGTCTTTTCGGCCTGCCCGGCTATCGCCGCGCCGAGACCGCGGCGACCGAAAAGGCCGTCGGCTGGCTGCAACGGCTGAATCTGATCGACAAGGCCGATACCGCCGCCGGCGAGTTGCCGTACGGCATGCAGCGGCGTATCGAGATTGCCCGCGCCCTGTGCGTGGACCCGCTGCTGCTCTGTCTCGACGAACCGGCAGCCGGCCTCAACCCGCGCGAATCGGCCGAACTCAACGAACTGCTGAAGCACCTGGCGCGCGACGAAGGGATCGCCATCCTGCTCATCGAACACGACATGAGCGTGGTGATGAATGTCTCGGACCACATCTGCGTCCTCAATTACGGTCGCAAGATCGCCGAAGGCACGCCGGCGGCGATCCAGCGCGACCCGAACGTGATCAAGGCCTATCTCGGCGAGGAAGATGCCGACGAGGAACTGCACCCGGAGGCCGTCCAATGATGCTGCAACTGTCGGGGGTGCATGCCCACTATGGCTACATCCACGCGCTGCACGGGGTCGACGTCTCGGTCCAGGTCGGCGAGGTGGTCACCCTGATCGGCGCCAACGGCGCCGGCAAGTCGACGCTGATGATGTCGATTTTCGGCCAGCCGCGCGCCTCGGCCGGGCGCATCGTCTTCAACGGCGAAGATATCAGCAAGCTGCCGACGCATGAAATTGCCCGCCGCGGCATCGCGCTGGTCCCCGAAGGCCGGCGCATCTTCCCGCGCATGACGGTGATGGAAAACCTGCAGATGGGTGCGGTGCTCGGCGAGGAGATGAACTTCGCAGTCGACCTCAAACGCATGTACCTGCTCTTCCCGATTCTCGAGGAGCGCTGCCAGCAGCGTGCCGGGACCCTCTCGGGCGGCGAGCAGCAAATGCTGGCGATCGCCCGCGCGCTGATGAGCCGGCCGCAACTGCTGCTGCTCGACGAACCTTCGCTGGGCCTGGCACCGTTGTACATCAAGAAGATCTTCCAGATCGTCCGCGAACTGAACCGCGAGCACGGGATGACCATCCTGCTCGTCGAGCAGAACGCCCACCACGCCCTGCGCGTGGCGCACCGCGGCTACGTCCTGCAGCATGGGCAGATCATCCTCTCGGGCACTGGCCACGAACTGCTGGCCAACCCCGAGGTACACGCCGCCTATCTCGAAGGCGGCCAGGCCGCGACGGCCAGCTAGGTCGTGGACGGCAGCAAGGCGCCGCCACGCTGGCTGCCGTTTCTGGTCCTCGGCGTCGGGCTGCTGGCGATCTCCTGCGGCGCCATTCTGGCGCGTTTCGCGCAGGCACATGGCCTGCCCTCGCTGACCATCGCCACGCTGCGCCTCGGCCTGGCGGCGCTGCTCATCACCCCGCTCGCGCTCTGGCAATCGGGCCACACCTTGCGCGCGCTGACCCGTCAGCAGGGGCTGCTCACCGTTGGCGCCGGTTTCTTCCTGGCGCTGCATTTCGCGACCTGGATCACTTCACTCGAATACACTTCGGTGGCCAGCAGCACGGCGCTGGTGACCACCAACCTGCTGTGGATCGGCATCGCCTCGTTCGTCCTCTTCGGCGACCGGCCGAGTCGGCTGATGGCTGTCGGTATCGCCATTTCGATCACCGGCAGTGGGCTGATCTTCTGGAGCGACAGCCGCGACAGCGCGCCGGGCAGCAATCCCCTGCTCGGCAACTTCCTCGCCGTCGTCGGCAGTTGGTGCTTCTCGGCCTATCTGCTGATCGGCCGCCGCCTGCGCGCCAGCCTGCCGTTACCGGCGTATGTCTGGCTCGCCTACGGCAGCGCCGCGATTTTTCTGCTGCTCGCCTGCCAGGCCAGTGGTACGCCACTGACCGGATATCGCAACGCCGCGTATGTGGTCGCGCTGGGCCTAGCGATCGGCCCGCAGTTGCTCGGCCACAGCGCGTACAACTGGTCGCTCAAGCACGTTTCGGCGACCTTCATCGCCGTGGTGACTTTGGGCGAACCGGTCGGCAGCGCGCTGCTGGCATGGCTGTTCTTCGGCGAAGCTTTCGCTTTATTGCAGGGAACCGGGTTTGTGCTGCTGCTCGTCGGGATCTACCTCGCGGCGCGGGGTGAAGGGGGCTAACCCGATCACCGTGGAAATTCCAGAGTCTCCGTCACTTCACGCTCCGGGAGATCCAGTTCCGTGCCGCCGTAAGCCGGACTGAACACGCGCACCGCCAAGTCTCCGAGCCGCTCGGGCGCCGCCACCGCCTGCTTCAGGATTCGGCGCGCCTCTTCTTCCATCGACACCGCATGCCTCGCCACCCGCACGCGCAGTTGTACCAAGGTCTCATCATCGATTTTTCTTACACTTAGACTCGCCACGCCTAGTCTCCCAGGACCGTCGATAAGACGGTCTGATGATAGCGTATGCTGGCATCGCCTGCATACGCCAGCAACAATCCTGTGCGGCAGAACCGGCCCACGCTAGCCGAGAGGATGCTCTTTCGACGCGGCTTTCTCGAATCGGCATCGGACTGCCGCCACCAGCTCGGTTCGACGGCGACAGAACCGATTCGCCAGCGGCCGCGCGGAAAAGAATGAGACAATGCCGCCTTCGGCGGTCTGCGTTACCGCCATCGCAGCGCGCCGCTCCGCGGGACGGCGTATCGTAAGTCGTGAGGGCTTCCGCCTCACGACGGTTAACAAAATCGGGAGTCATCGATGCGACCCGATGCGCATGTGTTGCGTCGGCGTTTTTTCCTGGCGATCCGTCGCCTTGCCGCCATCCTCTGGATCGCCGCTCTTGCCGGGCCATGCGCCGGTGTGCTGCACGCCGCCGAATGGCTCGTTGTGCCCGCCGCTTCGCCGCCGGGCGCGGACGATGACGCCCTGCACGTGCTGCTCGCCTCCTGGAAAGGGCGCCCGGTGATCATCAACTTCTGGGCGTCGTGGTGCGAACCGTGTCGCGAAGAGATGCCCTCGCTGCAGCGCCTCGCCCGCCGGCAACCGCCACAGGGCCTGGCGGTGGCCACCGTCGCAGTCGCCGACCAGCGCACCACGCTCGACCGCTTCCTCGCCGAGAACGCCGTGCAACTGCCGGTCGTCGATGATCGCGAACAGTCCATCAGCCGTGCCTGGGGTGCCCGTGTACTTCCCACGACCGTGATCCTTGATCGGCACCACCGCATTCGACTGCGTGCTCAGGGGACGATTGACTGGGATTCCCCGGCGGTAGAGAAACAACTTCAAGCCCTTTTCAACCCAGGCAGGAGAACCACCATGGATCGTCGCCACTTCATCAAGACTGCCGCGCTGTTGGGCGCAGGAACTTTCACCGGGGCGAATGCCGCGGTGGCGGCCACGGACGGCCGCTTCAATCCCTCGCCGGACAACGGCTGGCGCGTGTTCGAGGTCAGCACGCGTGCCGAAGTCCTGAAAACCGGTAGCCCGATGCGCGTCTGGCTGCCGCTGCCTTCGCTGGATGACCCAGGCTGGATCAGGGGCATGGGCAACGTCTGGCAGGGCAATGCCGCCACCGTCGAGGTGCAACGCGATGCCACCTACGGCGCCTTGATGCTCGCCGCCACCTGGGAGGCGAATGAGGCCACGCCGGTCATCGAAGTGACCAGTCGTTTCGCAACCCGCGACCGGTCGATCGACCTTTCCCGGCCGGGCAAGGTCGCGCCTCTGGACAAGGCCACGGCGAAGCGCTACACGAGCGCCACGCAACTGCTGCCAACCGATGGTATCGTCAAGAAGACGTCGGCGGAAATCACCCGCGGTGCCGGCAGCGATGTCGAAATGGCCAGGGCGATCTACGAATGGATTGTGGACAACACCGCGCGCAACCCCAGGACGCGCGGCTGCGGTACCGGCGACATTCGCGCCATGCTCGAAACCGGCGACCTCACCGGCAAGTGCGCCGACCTCAATGCCCTGTACGTCGGGCTCGCACGCGCCGCCGGCCTGCCGGCACGCGACGTTTACGGCATCCGCGTCGCCGACTCCCGGTTCGGCTACAAGAGCCTCGGCAAGAGTGGGGACATTACCAGGGCACAGCACTGTCGCGCCGAAGTCTGGCTGGCCGGTTTCGGCTGGATCCCGGTCGATCCGGCCGATGTGCGCAAGGTCGTGCTCGAAGAAAAGCCTGGCCTCGTCCTGGCGGACGACGTCGTCGTAGCGGCCCGGAACAAACTGTTTGGTGCTTGGGAGATGAACTGGCTGGCGTTCAATGTCGCCCACGACCTCGCGCTACCAGGGTCGAACGGCCCGAGAATCGCTTTCCTGATGTATCCACAGGGAGAGAATGCGGCCGGGCGCTTCGACAGCCTCGATCCGGACAACTTTCGCTACAAGATCACTTCGCGCGAGATTGCGGCTTGAACGGTCGCCGCCAGGCAAACCCCATCGTCAAATGCGCCAGGCTCTTCTCCGAGGTCGGGAGGAAGACCGATATCTTCGCCCGTCTCACCACCGTCTTGCCGCCGAATCGGTGTTGTGAGCGCGGCTAATCGTCATCGTCGCTACCGTCCCGGCGCGGCACGGTTTGCGGGTCGCAGGTGATCGGACGGTAGATCTCTACCCGGTCGCCCGGCCGGAGAGGCGCATCGAGCTTCACCAGCCGGCCGAAGACCCCCACCTTCTGGGTTTCCAGATCGATGGTCGGGAAGGACTTGAGGATTCCGGAGTGGTTGATCGCGTCGCTCACGCTGGACGCCTCCGGAACTTCGATGGTGAGCCACACTTGCTGGCCGGCTTCCGAGTAGGCCACTCCGATCTGCATGTTTGTCTCCTAGCTATTTGCCGGGTTCAAGCGCAACACCCTGGCGATTGCGTCCATAGATCCGTGGCCTGATGTAACTGTCGATGATCGGGGTCAGAGAGTTCATCAGCAGCACGGCAAAGGCCACACCTTCCGGGTAGCCCGCCCAGGTGCGGATCACGTAGGTCAGCACGCCGCAGCCAGCACCAAAGACCAGTTGCCCGCGTGGCGTGTTGGGCGAGGTGACATAGTCGGTAGCGATGAAGAACGCACCGAGCATGGCACCACCGGAGAGCAGATGGGTGGACGCTTCCATGTACCGTGCCGGGTCGATGGCGTTGAGAATCGCCGCCGGTATGGCAATACCGAGCAGCATCGCCAGCGGGATGTGCCAGGTGATGGTGCGCAGGAAGATCATCGCCACGCCGCCGGCGGCAATCAACCAGGTGGCTGTTTCGCCAAGACTGCCGGCGCGGCTGCCGTACCAGCCCTGGATCGGCGCATGCAG
The DNA here is from genome assembly GCF_056856495.1 of Candidatus Accumulibacter propinquus. Taxonomy (NCBI): domain Bacteria; kingdom Pseudomonadati; phylum Pseudomonadota; class Betaproteobacteria; genus Candidatus Accumulibacter; species Candidatus Accumulibacter propinquus. Next base: position 2,043,308 of record NZ_JBSEHC010000003.1, on the reverse strand, counting down.
CAGCGACTGCGCCAGGTCGACGCCGCGCGACAGTTCGGTCTTGGCAAAGCCGAGCAGCGACGCGCTGGCAACGGTGTCGAAGGCCGGCTGCATGCCCTTGAGGGTGATCAGGAGCCCGGCAATGGGCCCCGGCGCGGCCGCCGCGACGATCGGCAGCGGCGCCACCCAGGCGGTCATGTGCACCGGGAAGGAAATCAGCAACGCCACCCGCGCGACCATGGCCGGATTGAACAGATTCTGGCCAAGACCGCCGAAAACCTGCTTGCCCAACACCGTCGCGAAAAGCCCACCGAAGACGCCGATCCACCACGGTGCCCAGGGTGGCAGCGACAACGCCAGGAGCCAGCCGGTCAGCACCGCCGATCCATCCAAGAGGACCGGTGCCACGGCACGTCCCTGTAGTTGCAGGCACACCGCTTCACCACCGGCGGCGGCGCCGACGGTGATCATCCAGAGGTAAATCGCCGGCCAGCCGTAAAGCCAGAATCCGAACAGCGTCGCCGGCGTCAGCGCGACCATCACGATGATCATGACGCGGCTAACGCTGTTCGGTGTGGCGGCATAGGGTGCAGCCACCGGCATTTCCACAGGCCGGGTCATGTGCTTGCCTCCTGGGGCTCGGGCTGCGGGCTCGGCACGCGGGCCTTGGCGGCGGCACGCTCGGCCTTGCGGCGCGCGGCTACCTCGGCTTTTTCCCGAGCGTCGCGTTCGAGGCGGGCGAGGCGCGCTTCGGCCAGGCGCTTGCCCGCCTCGGTGCGCAGCTTGGCACGCTCGCGCGCCGACAACTCGCCCTTGGCGTGGCTGAAGTACTGCACCAGCGGAATATGCGAGGGACAGACATAGGCGCAGCAGCCGCACGAAATGCAATCGCTGAGCGAGTATCCGATGGCTCCGTCGAGGTCGCCGCTCCGGATGTGGGCCGCCATTTCCAGCGGCAGCAGGCCCATCGGACAGGCGCGCGTACAGGAACCGCAGCGGATACAGGGCCCGACCTCGGGCACCGCCGCCTCGACGGCATCGAAGGCGAGGATGCCGCTGGCCCCCTTGACCAGCGGCACGCGGCCATGCCGCAGCAGCGTGCCCATCATCGGCCCTCCGAGGATCAGCCGCGCCGGCGCTTGTGCGAGCCCGCAGAACGCGAGCAGGTCGTCGACCAGGGTGCCGAGCGGGGCGAAGATGTTGCCCGGCGCCGTCACGGCTGCGCCGTTGATGGTCACGATGCGCTCGACCAGCGGCTGCCCCAGACGGATGGCCTTGTGCACGGCGGCGCACGTCGAGACGTTGTGCACCAGCACGCCGACCTCGGCCGCGCGCGCATCCGCGGGCACTTCCTTGCCGGTCAGGGTCTGGATCAACTGTTTGTCCGAACCCATCGGGTAGCGCGCGGGCACCGGCCGAATCTTCACTTCCGGGTAGGCGGCGGCGGCTCTGGTCATCGCCGCGATGGCTTCGGGCTTGTTGTCCTCGATGCCGACCAGGGATTCGTCGGCGCCAATGGCATGCATGATGATGCGCGCGCCGTCGACCACCTGCTCCGGAAAGTCGCGCATGATGCGGTCGTCGCTCGAAACATAGGGCTCACACTCGCCGCCATTGACGATCAGCGTGCGCACGCCCAGGCGTCGGCCCAGCACGAACTTGACAGCGGCCGGGAAGGTCGCGCCGCCGAGGCCGACCACCCCCGCCGCCGCGGTGCGTCTGGCGATTTCCTCGGGCGCCAGGGCAAAGGGATCGGCAACCGGGTCGGTATCGATCCAGCGGTCGGCAAAATCGGATTCAATCGTGATCGCGGCAAAACCGAGCCCGGATGGATGCGGAGCGGTCACTTCGGCGATGGCGGTGACGGTGCCGGACACCGAGGCGTGGATCGGCGCCGAGATGTTGCCCTGCGACTGGGCCAGCAACTGCCCCTTGAGAACCTTTTGGCCGACCAGGACCACCGGCCGCGCGGCGCCACCCACATGCTGCTGCAGGGGCATATGGACGCGTGCCGGTTGCGGCAGCACGCGCAGCGGAACGTCGGCCGCGGGGCGCTTGTGGTCGTCGGGATGCACGCCCCAGCGCGGTTCCTTGAAGAAGCGTTCGATCAGTCGCATGGCGATTCCTTCAGACGGTAGCGGGTCTTGGCCAGATCCAGTGCGGCAGGGTCACCGGCACCGGCACCATGCCCATGGCCTCGGTTGGGCAACGGTCCACACAGGCGCCGCAGCCGGTGCACGCTTCACGGATCACGTTGTGGATCTGCTTGGCCGCGCCGATGATCGCGTCGGTCGGGCAGACCTTGCTGCAACGACAACAGCCGGTGCAGATGTCCTCGGCGACAAAGGCGAGTTGCGGACCATCGTCACGTACCGCCGCGAGGTCGATCCGGATACCGAGTCTGGCGGCGATGGCTTCCGCGACAGCGCGTCCGCCCGGCGGGCAGAGCGTCGGTGCCGCTTCATTGCGCGCCAGGGCTGCCGCGGCCTGGGCGCAGCCGACAAAACCGCACTGCCCACATTGCGAGCCGGGCAACAGCGCCTGCAATTCGGCTTCGAGCGGATTCTCCTCGACCGCGAGGTAACGGGCGGCCAGTCCGAGAAGGCCGCCCAGGGCAATACCCATGAGGGTTAGACTGGCGACTGCGATGAACATGACGATCCCCTTTTCAACCGGTACTGATACCGGAAAAACCCATGAAAGCCATCGCCAGCAGGCTGGCAACGATGAAACCGATCGGCGGCCCGGCAAAAAGTCGCGGCACCGCGGCCACAGCCAGGCGTTCGCGCTGCCCGGCAAAAATCACCATCACCAGGCTGTACCCGACCGACGAAGCGAAGGCGAACAGCGTGCTGGTCATGAAGTTCATGCGGCCTTCGACCAGCAGCAGGGCAACGCCGAGCACGGCACAGTTGGTGGTGATCAGCGGCAGGTAGATGCCCAACATCTGGAACAACGGCGGCGAGACCTTGCGTACCGTCAGTTCGGTGAACTGCACCGCGCTGGCAATCACCAGGATGAAGGTGACGGTGCGCAGGAAACCCAGTCCATAGGGGGCCAGCAGGTAGTGCTGCACCGCCCAGTCGGCCATCGACGATACGGTAATGACGAAGGTCGTCGCCAACCCCATGCCAGCGGCCGCGTCTATCCGCGTCGTGACGCCCATGAACGAACACAGGCCCAGGAAGCGTGCCAGGATCACGTTGTTGACCAGCGCCGCGCCGATCATCATCAGTGCGTAGTCTTTCATGCCTCACCCTTTCCGCCGCAGGACTCACCAGGCCGCGCCCGGCGCAGGAAGCGGGGCGCCAATTCACCGCGCGCTGAAAGACGCCGGGCCCCGAAACCCGCCAGCAGCAGGCCGACGGCAAGACCCACCGCGGCGGCAGCCATGCTCTCGACATCCCCACCGCCAAGCGCCTGCACGGCGCCGCCGGCGATCAGCGAACTGGCCAGCGGCAAGCCATAAGCGATCAATGCGCCCTTGAGCAGGGTCTGCGCGCCGACGCCGATGACGACCCGCTCACCGACGCCGAAATCCTGTTGTCCGTGCAGCACAAAGCGTCGTGCCTCGATGCGGTTGGCGAGGCTACCGATGCCCTTGCTGCCGCACTGTCCGGCGGCGGCGCAGGCGCCACAGCTGGTGGTCTGCTCGGGTTCCAGCCAGATCACGCCATCCTTTGCCTGGACGACGCGGGCAATGCCCTCGACCGTGTCGCTGCTGCTGATCATAGCTGCCATGTCAATCCCTTTCGTCATGATTCAGGCGATGCCGTGCGCGCCGGCCATCTGGATTTCCTTGCCGGCACGCAGATCCAGCAGGCGCTTGCCCACCACCATGAGCCCCGTCACCAGAAAGCCCCCAGGTGGCAGGATCATCATCAACACGCCCATGCTGGCCGGCAGCAGACGCAGTTCCATGAACTTGAAGGACGGTCCGAGAAGCAGGGAGGCATCCGCGAAAAGCGTTCCCGAGCCGATGATCTCGCGCACCGCGCCAATTGCCGTCAGTGCGATCGTAAAACCAAGGCCCATGCACAGGCCATCGACGAATGCCGGAACGATCGGTGCCTTGGCGGCGAATGCTTCCAGGCGCGCGAGCGGCAGGCAGTTCGAAACGATCAGCGGAATGAACAGCCCCAGCACCTTGTACAGTTCGTGCATCCAGGCGTTCATCGCCAGGTCAACCAGGGTCACCATCGTGGCCACGATGAGGATGAACACCGGGATCCGTACCTCCTGGCTGATGTGGTTGCGGAAGGTGGCGACCAGCAGACTGGAGGCCGCCATCACCGCCGCCGTTGCCAGCCCCATGCCGAAGCCGTTGGTGGCACTGGTGGTCATGGCCATGGTCGGGCACATCCCCAGCAGCATGCTGAAGACGCCGTTGTTGTCCCACAGGCCATCCCGGACAATCCTGGTGTAGGCGTTGTTGCTCATTTCAGTTCCCTTCCGTCATCCGCGCCTTGTGCGCGGCAAAGAATTCGAGGCCACCGCGGACCGCGGTGACGACACCGCGCGGGGTGATGGTGGCGCCGGCAAACTGATCGAACTGGCCGCCGTCCTTCTTCACCTTCCAGCGCTCGGGCAGCGGATTGGCGAGCGACAGTCCGGTAAAGCGCAGGATCCAGTCGCCCTTCTTCTCCTCGATCTTGTCACCGAGGCCGGGTGTCTCGTGGTGTGCCAGGGCGCGCACCCCCAGCACCTGGCCGTCGGCATCGACGCCCAACATCAGCTTGATCTCGCCGGCGTAGCCGCTGCCGTAGATTTCGTAGGCGACACCGGTCACCTCGCCCTTCAGGCGGCTGCGATAAACGGTGATCTCCTTGTGATCGGCGTTTTCGATGCGCACGGTATCGGTGGCGGGGTTGTTGTCGAAGGGCACGCCGGCCAGCACCTGGCTCAGGGAATTCTGGCGATCCTCGAGTGCCCGCGCGGCGATGTCGTCGATCGTGACCTGGTCGATCGCCGCCAGTACGAGGCCGAAGCCGAGGCAGAAGGCACCGAGGATGAATCCGTGCCGCAGGCTTGGCAGGGTCATCGCCGCCCCCCTCGCCTGGTGGGCAGGAGCACGTTTGTCGAGAGAAGGAGTGTTTCGGAAGGGTTCATGATCATGCGGCCTATGCGTTGGCCGATACCCCGCATTTTCTGTGCCAAGTTTGTTGCAGCGCACACCAAAGACGTGCGGGTGCTCGTAACTCCGCACCAGCACGGAAGTTTTTGGCCGGTGTCCGTGCATGCCAGGGCACCGGTGCGCCCTCCCGGAGATGTCGCAAGTCCTACAAAAGACAACAAAAGTCATCGCGAACTGTAGCCAAATCAAGGTCGGCACGAAATCTGCTACGGATTGGAAAGACATTAGACCGGGGACGCGAGATGGCGAACGAACAACTCAGGACAGCGGCCGAAAGCGAGCCGCAGGCAACGGAAAAGCTCTCTCCGAGCATTCACCCGCAGGTCTTCCAGCACACCGTCAATCAGGCCGACATGGCGATCTCGATCACCGACGTGCGTGGCAACATCCTGTACGTCAATCCGGCCTTTACCCGCGTCACCGGCTACGGCAGCGACGAGGCGATCGGCAAGAACCAGTCGATCCTGTCCAACCAGAGCATGCCGCGCGCGTTCTATCAATCGCTCTGGAAGCGGATTTCGCACGGCGAGCCGTGGGGAGGCCGGCTGGTCAATCGCCGCAAGGACGGCAGCAAGTACCTGGCCGAGTTGAGCATCTCACCGGTCGTCAATGGCGCCGGCGAAGTCCTGAACTACCTCGGCATGCACCGCGACATCACCGAAGTCCAGCGCCTGGAGTACCAGGTCAGGAACCAGAAGGCGCTGATCGAGTCGGTGGTCGATGCCGCGCCGGTGGTGATCGCCCTGCTCGACATCGACGACCGCGTGGTGCTCGACAACCATGCCTACAAGATGCTGCAGGCCGACCTGGGGATGGCCGAGCCGGCGCCAATGTTGATGACCGCGGTCCGCGCCAGTCTCGAACTCGATTCGGGGCGCGGACGACGGACTTCCGGTTACCTTTTTCTCGATCGCGAAGTCCGGCTCGATCCGCCCGGCGGCAAGCAACCGCGCTGGTTCTCGTGTTCGGGAAGCCGTGTGCGCGAGGACGCCGGCACCGCTGAAGCCTTCCTGGCCGGACAGGGTCGCGATTACCTGCTGCTGGTGGCAAAGGAAATCACCAGCCTGCGCGCGCAGCAGGAAAAGGCCCGCGTCGCCGCCCTGCGGGCGGTGATGGCGGATGAGGATCGGGTTTCCTCCCTGCGCGAGAGTCTCGCCGCCGCCACCTTCCGCCTCGAAGGACCGCTGAACATGATGGCTTCGGTGGTCGGCATGCTGGCCAGACGCAAGGGCGAGACGGACCCGATGTCGGTGGCGCTGGCGGATGCGGTCACCGCCGGTCAGAAGGCACTCGACGAACTGCGCTCGATGATTCCCGGCGAAACACGCGAGCCGATCGGCCCGGTCAATCTCAACGAACTGCTGCGCGATGTCCTCGATCTGTCGACCGGTCGCCTGCTCGCCGCCGGGATCACCGTCAACTGGAAGCCGCAGGCCATGTTGCCGACCCTGAAGGGGGCACCGAACAAGCTGCGTTCGCTGTTCAAGGCGCTGATCGACAATGCCATCGAAGCGATGAACACGCGCGGCTGCCGGGAACGCGAACTGACGGTAGTCAGCAAGGCGCGTCTGGGTGGCATCGAAGTGATTATCGCCGATACCGGACCCGGCATCGTGGGCACCCAGCAGTTGAAGGTCTTTGAGCCCTTTCACACCACCAAGCGCGGCGGCGGCCATCTCGGTACCGGCCTGCCTTCGGCACAGCAGGTCGCGGCCGAACACGGCGGTTTCATCGAGATCGAACCGGCGACGGCGCGCGGTTGCCGCGTGCGCGTATTGCTGCCACTGGACCGTCGACCATGAACGAGAACCGTCCAGGGTCCTTGACGCACTCCCAGTTCGAAACCCTGTTGCGGGTTTCGCAAGTCCTCGCGCGCGCGGTCGATTGCTCACAGAGCCTGCGCGAAGTGCTGCGCGCGCTCGAAATCACCGGTCATTTGAGCCGGGGGATGCTCGGCGTGGTCGATCCCGACGCCGGCGACCTGAGCGTGCACCTCGTGCATGGACTCGAACACGAGGAATTCCAGGCGGTGCGCTACCAGGCCGGCGAAGGTCTGCTCGGCCGGATCCTGGAAAGCGGCCGCAGTTGCGCGGTCGTTCGCCTTGGCGACGAGCCGCGCTTCCTGAACCGCTTGGGCTTCTACGAAAGCGACCTGCCGTTCATCGCCGCACCGATCCACGTCGGCGGCACGCTGCAGGGCGTGCTGGCAGTGCAGCCCGACGCGCCGGACGATGGCCGGCTCGCAGAGCGCACCCGTTTTGTCGAAATACTGGCCAATCTGATCGGCCAGAATCTCCGGCTTTCGGTCGAAATGACGCAGGCTGACAAGTCGCCCGACGGGGAGCGCGACAGCCTTCGCCGCTCGGTTCGCCAGCGGCCCGGCTTCGGCAACCTCGTCGGCCACTCGGTGTCCATGCTGCGGATCTTCGATCAGATCCGCATGGTTTCCAAATGGCCGACAACGGTTCTGATCCGCGGCGAAACCGGCACCGGCAAGGAACTCATCGCCAACGCCATCCACTACAACTCGCCGCGCGCACGCGGGCCCTACGTGCGCCTCAATTGCGCATCGCTGCCCGAGAATCTGCTTGAGTCGGAGCTCTTCGGGCACGAGAAAGGGGCGTTCACCGGTGCGGTGAACGCCCGCAAGGGCCGCTTCGAAATGGCCGACGGCGGCACCCTGTTTCTCGACGAGATTGGCGACATCTCGCCGGCCTTCCAGGCCAAGCTGCTGCGGGTACTGCAGGAAGGCGAGCTCGAACGCGTCGGTGGCGGCAGGACCCTGAAGCTGGACGTGCGCCTGATCGCCGCGACGCACCGTGACCTGGAGGCGGCGGTCGATGCCGGCGAATTCCGCGAGGATCTCTACTACCGCCTCAACGTGATGCCGATTGTGCTGCCCCCCCTGCGTGAGCGCCTCGAAGATCTGCCGAAGATCGCCAACCACCTGCTCGACCGACTCGGCGGCATGCAGCGCCGGCCGCTGCGGCTCACCGCCGGCGCCCACCGGCGCCTGGCCCAACACCAATGGCCAGGCAATGTGCGTGAACTGGAAAACTGTCTCGAACGCGCAGCGGTGATGTCGGAAAGCGGCGAGATCGACGTCGACCTGATCCGCATCGACAAGGGACGCGAACGCGCCGGGCGCCGACCGGCGCCGACCACGACGACCGTCGCGGCAACAGCCAATGCCGCTGTCAACGGTCCCGGCAGCGGCGACGGCATCGAACCCGGCGGCGAACAGAGCGAACGCGAACGGGTCATCGCGGCGCTCGAGCAGGCCGGCTGGGTACAGGCCCGCGCCGCCCGCCTCCTCGGCATGACCCCACGCCAGATCGCCTACCGCGTCCAGATCCTCAACATTGAGGTGAAACAGATTTGATGAACACCATCGCCATCTATTTCGGCACCGACACCGGTCGTACGCGTCGTGTCGCCAAGCTGATCGCGCAAAAACTCGGCATGCGCGCACAGCCACCGCTCAATATCAACCGCGTTTCGGTCGACGCATTCCTGGCCAACCAGGTATTGATCCTCGGCACACCGACCTATGGTGCCGGCCAGTTGCCGGGCCGCTCGGTCGACCTCGCGCAGGAGAGCTGGGAAGAATTTCTTCCGCGTCTGCAGGGTCGGGACCTGTCGGGCAGGACGGTCGCGCTGTTCGGCCTGGGCGATCAGCAGAAATACCCCAGCGAATTTGTTGCCGCACTGAGCCTGCTGCGCGCTGCCGTGCTGGCCTGTGGCGCCCGCGTCATCGGCGCCTGGTCCGCCGAAGGCTACTCCTGCAAAGCCTCGTCGGCCCTGATCGACGGCCGTTTCGTCGGCCTCGCGCTGGACCCGATCAACCAGGCATCGCTCAGCGAAGCGCGCATCGACGCCTGGCTGCAGCAGGTACTTGACGAACTGGAAACCTGAAGGAGAAGCAGATGACAAGGCAGGACGAGTATCAAATCGGCGACATCGTGTTCAGTCGCGAACTGCTGGTCAACGACGGCGGCATACCCGGCCTGGCGGAGAATGCCGTCCTGGCGACGCCCGGTCGACGCGGGGTGGTGGTGAACCACGGTCACGCCGCAGCCGATCCAGCACAGGAAATCTACCTGGTACGCTTCGAAGGCGAAGCGGGAGAGGCCGGCGAACTCGGGCCACCAGTGGGTTGCCTGCCCGACGAATTGACCCAGGACGCGGCCTGGGCCAGCGCATAGCTCCCGGACCGGATGTCGACCCGCGGGCCTCTGCCCGCTTCCGCTCCGGCAGCCTCAGGTGTTCAGTGCGCGCTTGAGCGAGTCGACGTCTTCGGCCGAATCGGCAAGCAGCGCTCTGAGTTCGTCCGCATCGAAGAGGGCCGACAGTGAAGAGGCGTCAACCACTTCGCAGAACTTCGGATTTCGCCACGCGTGATCGACGTTGGCCAGCTTGTTGGCGACGAACAGTACCTCGGGCAGCGTCTTCACCGTCGCCACCAGCAGCTCGGCCTCATGGTCCCGAACCGCCGTCACCGCCTCTTCCGGCAGGTTCATGGCAGCCAGCAAGGCATGTCCGATGTGCTCGTGCCATTCCACCAGCAACTCATACAGTCCTGCGGGATCGTTGATCATTTCCGGAAAATTCGCTGCCCGCGACAGCAGGTAGAAGACCCCGATATCATGAACCAGGCCGACGAACATCGCCTCGTCGGGACTGATGCGTGTCAGCGCACGCGCCAGCACGCGGCACAGCGCGGCGACGTGCATCGAGTGTTCCCACAGTCGCCTGGACAGCGCTTCGAACGGCACCATTTTCTTGGAACCCAGCAACTGTTCGATGGCGACGGCAAACGAGAGACCACGCACAGCCTCCATACCGACCTGCGCAATCGCGCCATTCACCGTGATGATCGCCCGCCCCGCAGGGTTCAGCGCCGCCGAGTTGGCCAGACGAATCACCTTCGCGCTCAGCAAGGGTTCGGCGCTGACCAGGGTACCCAACTCATCGATCGTCAGGTTGGGATTCCTGAGCGCGTTGCGGATCGTGATCGTGATGTCGAGGAAGGTCGGAAACGAGATGGCCTCGGAGGACAGATCGCGAGCGATGTCTTCGAGAATCGTGAAGCTGAGATGGCGGACGATTTCCTGGCGCGGCTTGATCACCACCGCCAGCACGGACGCGCCCAAGGCCAGTTTGTCGCCATCGGACAGTGTTTCCGCGATGCCGTTGTTCAGCCGCCGACCATTCAGGCGAGTGGAGTTCCGACCCTGGGGGATCAGGAAATACTGGCCGTCGTTGAAGCGAATCGTCGCGTGCACGGTCGATACGGTGAGATCATGCGACAAGGCTAGGCGATTGTCCGGCCGGCGCCCGATGCTCCCGCCAGACTCGTCGAATTCCGCATCGTATGGTGTCGGATACGGTTTTCCATCAAGAGAAACGACACGCAACGCCAGCATCCTGTACTCCCCCCGTCACCTTGCCCCGAACAGCGTGCGCCCCCGCGCTGCCTGGATGATAGCCGAAATCATGACCGGGCCGCATCAACAAGCCCAGCACGCGCGCGCTCAACAAGCCCACCTCGTTCTCGTCGAATGTTTCTTACGGCAGTTCCTTGTAAAGGTGGTCGAGAATCGCCGTTTCGACCTGCGCGCGTGAAGCGGCACGCTCCCGCCAGCAGTCGGCCAGGACCTTGCGCTGTTCCAGACGGGGCAGCAGGTCGAAGATGGCCAGTTGCTCGTCGTTGTCGAAGCCTTCGCGGACGAAGCGCCGTTCTTCCGCATCCACCAGTTGCGAAATGGCCGCCTCGATAGCGGCCGGAGGTGCTTTGGGGTTGAGCTTCCGCAGCGCCTGACGCAGTCGCCACGGTAGCACCACCTCGCCGCGATGGCTGCGACCGAACAGGCTGTTCGGCCCGAAATCCTCGCGGCCGAAGGCGTACTCCGAACGCCAACCCAGATGTTCCGCAAAGAAATCGGCCGTGCCGGCCGGGATCATCTGGTCCTCGGAATAGGCGTTGGCGTTCATGCATGCCCCAGAGTGTCGGCAGCCTGCTTCAGGCCGTCGCATATCGTGCTGGCCAGGTCTACAGGGAAGTTTGCGGGTAGATCGTCGGCCACCTCGGCGATGGCGTGCGGGGTTCTGGCAATCAGTTCGTCAATCAGTGCCGGCGCATCCGGCAGGCGGCAGTCCTGGGCCATCTGTTCGAAATGCTCGCGACGGATTTCAGCCCACCTGTAATGCCGGTTCCTCCCATCAACCGCCATGGCCATCCTGACCTTTTGCGCAGCGAGACGCCCCGCCCCATGACCCATCACCGGATGCGCGGAAAGCACGTCATAACGTGGCGTCAGCCGGTAAAACCCCCTGGGCTCGATGAAGACGCTGAAATTCTTGGCGTGGCCATCGATGGCGGCCAGCATCCAGAACAAGACCTGCGTGCGGAAGAAGTCCCGGCGGTCGATGGTCGCCTGACGCGAACCGTTGAGTTGATCGAGGATAGGCCGAATGCCGGGGCCGCCCTGGCTTTCGTATTTGCTGTCCGGCGGCACACCGAAAACCTGCGCAAAATCCTCCTGCGGCAAACGCAGCAGGCGACCGTCGGCCAGCCAGCGGCGGTCGAAGCGTTCGACGCAGAGCGCCTTCATTTCGCCGAATTGCACGATCTCGGCGCTGGCCACGGGAATATCGAAAGCCTGCAGCAGACGGTGGCTAAGCCACTCGTTCTCGACGGAAGTCGACAAATCGATGCCACCCGGCATCTGCCCCATCGGCAGTTTGAAAATATGGGTCGTCGGCGTGGCACCCAGCGGGCGGCACCAATTCCCCAAGTGCCAAAGAAGGGCCGTCTTTTCCTGCGCGCCGGCAATCGAAATCCGGAAGCTGTCGTCGTCCTGCGTAAAGGCCGGGGTAGTCAGCGTGCCGGCCAGATGTTCTGCCACCTGTGCGTCGGAAAGCGGCTCAGACTGAACGGCCTCGGTGGCTGGCGGGGTTTCGCCATCGGGCAGGATCTGCAGGGCGCCGACGCAGTCCCGGCCGATTTCGGCGAGCAGGCGGAAAGCATCGGTTCCTGTTGAAAATTGCCTGGCCAGGCGCTGTCGAATGTGGTCGTTGTCCGGCAGCAGATTTTCGAAGTAATTGCGGACCCGTTCGCCCTGGTAAGGCACGCTGGCCGGCCGCAGCGGCAGAGACAGCGAAAGCGGCCGCCCGAGCGGCGAGGCGAGCCAGGTTTCGTCGTAGTGCAGTTGATGCTCGCCCTGCGCGGAGACCAGCCAGGCGCCGACCCGCTGGCCGTTCATCCACAGCCCGAGCACGCCGGATTTTCGGATGCGCCGCATCACCACGCCTCGTCTCCGCTGCCGCGCAATGCGGCAATCCAATCGAGGCTCATGGCGACATCGACCGCCGACAGGTAGCGCAAGAGGCTATCGACGCTGCAGCGCCAGGGCTCGGTTTCCAGCAGGGAAATGGTCTTCTGGCCCAGACCGCTCAGCTCCGCCATCTGAACCTGCGTCAGGTCTTTCTGCTTGCGCAAGCCTTTCAGGATGGGACCAAGCTGTTGCGGGTTGGTAATGACGAAGGGCACGGCACGCTCCGAAAAAACGTCGTACAGGGGATATTAACCAAATACGGCCTTGGGGGTGTATTTTATACTTATGCCTTGCAGGGGATGAGCGCCATGAACGGAGCTGTCCGGAGATCAGGCGGGGGAGGAGGATGAGCCGCCTTCCTGGGCACCGGTCTGGGCGAACTTGTTGAGGAAGTATTCGTAGATCTTGCCGAAGACGTTGCCGGAGGGATTGTTCAGGGTGTCGCGGTTGAAGGTCTTGAGCAGGTCCATCAGCAGGCGCGGCTCGAAGCCCCGGTAGGCCTTGGGCAGGATGCCGGCCAGCGTGGCGTTGTAAGCTTCGATGTGCTCCATGGCGGTGACCACGGCTTCGGCCAGTTCCGGGCCTTCCGGCTGGGCGAGCAGGTACTCGTACCAGGCGCTGGGCGGCAGATAATTTGGACGTTGACGCCGGCAGCCACCCCCCGATTGTATCCGGCATTGTTCGACGGATCGTGGGGCAGTCGCGAAATCCCTCCGGAGGTTGGCGGCAGATGCCGGCGCAATTTGCACCGCAAGCGCATGGCGGCCAGGCATCGGCGCAGGTCGCTGCGGTGGGTCGTCAACCCGCCATTGTCGTCTTTGCGACATGCCCATCGTCACCGGACATCCCCGAATTTTCAGCGACTTAATCGAGTTTGCAGACCTGGCACGCCAGTTGCTGGGTAGCTGGTGCCTCCAACCCAAAGAAAACACGAGGGAAGCTCGCCATGGATCTGCCAGTCATCGAATCCTCACCGCCCGCAGCCACCGGCTGTAGCGCCGGAAGTTGCGGCTCCACGGCCCAGCAGGTGGATGGCCTCTCCGACGCCATTCGCGCCAGGGTGCAGGACCATCCCTGCTATTCGGAAGACGCCCACCACTACTTCGCCCGCATGCACGTCGCGGTGGCGCCGGCCTGCAACATCCAGTGCCACTACTGCAACCGCAAGTACGACTGCGCCAACGAGTCACGGCCGGGCGTCGTTTCCGAACTGCTGACACCGGATCAGGCGGTCCGGAAAACGCTGGCGGTGGCGGCGACGATCCCGCAGATGACCGTCCTCGGCATTGCCGGTCCCGGCGATCCGCTGGCCAATCCGCTGCGGACCTTCGAAACCTTTCGGCAACTGGCGTTGAAGGCGCCGGACATCAAGCTCTGCGTGTCGACCAACGGCCTGGTGCTGCCCGATCACGTCGATGAACTGGCACGTTACAACATCGACCACGTCACCATCACCATCAACTGCGTGGACCCCGACGTCGGCGCCCGCATCTATCCCTGGATATTCTGGAAGAACAAGCGCGTCTTCGGCCGCGAGGCGGCGGCGATCCTCATCGGGCAGCAGCAGAAGGGCCTGGAAATGCTCACCGCGCGCGGCATCCTGGTGAAGGTCAACTCGGTGCTGATCCCCGGCGTCAATGACCAGCACCTGCCGGAAGTGTCGAAGCTGGTCAAGGCCAAGGGAGCCTTTCTGCACAACGTCATGCCGCTGATCGCCGAGGCCGAACACGGCACCTTCTACGGCGTGATGGGGCAAAGGAGCCCGAAACCGGCTGAACTCAAGGCCCTGCAGGATGCCTGCGAAGGCGACATGAACATGATGCGCCATTGCCGCCAGTGCCGTGCCGATGCGGTCGGCCTGCTCGGCGAGGACCGCGGTGCCGAGTTCACGCTCGACAGGATCGACACCATGGAGATCGACTACGAGGCGGCGATGGTGGTACGCGCCGAATTGCGCGCGCAGATTGCCGCCGAGCTGGCCGAAAAACGCGCCAGGGCACACCCGCCGGCCGCCACCGCAACGCCACAGGTGATCAGCTTCCAGCCGCACACCGCGAAGCCGGCACCAGTGCCCGGTCGACCGGTATTGATGGCCGTCGCAGCCAGGGACGGGCTGGTCGCCGTGCACTTCGGGCACGCCCGCGAGTTCCTCGTATACGAAGCCTCGGCCAGCGGCGCCCGCCTGGTCGGCCACCGCAAGGCGGAATCCTACTGTTCGGGCGACGAAAGCTGTGGCGACGCCGAGTCGGTGCTGGAGAAAACGATCAGCGCACTCGCCGACTGTGAAGTCGTGCTCTGCGCGCGCATCGGATACGAACCCTGGGGCCAACTGGAGGCGGCCGGCATCCAGCCCAACGGCGAACACGCCATGCAACCGATCGCGGATGCGGTCATGGCGGTATGGCACGAGATGCTGGCGGCGGGCAAGCTGGCCGCCGGACCAATCGTCGCCAAACGCGCCTGAGGAGGACAAGGTGGCCCTCGAAATCATCGAAAGCTGCGTCAATTGCTGGGCATGCGCTCCCCTCTGCCCGAATCAGGCGATCTACGAAGCGACACCGCACTTCCTGATCGAGGCCGACAAATGTACCGAATGCCTGGGCGACTTCGCCGAGGCGCAGTGCGCCAGCATCTGCCCGATCGAAGGGGCGATCATCAACGAACTCGGCGAAGCGCTCAATCCGCCGGGGTCGCTGACCGGCATCCCGCCCGAACGCTGGGCGGCCGCGCAGGCCGAGATTGCGGCGCGCTAGTCATGGCCGACGTCATTTTCTACGAGAAGACCGGCTGTGCGGGCAACGCCCGCCAGAAGGCCCTGCTGATCGCCGCCGGCCATCAGGTCGAGAGCCGCGACCTGCGCCAGCACTTCTGGAGCAATCTGCGCCTGCTGGAGTTCCTCGCCGATCTGCCGGTCGCGCAGTGGTTCAACCCCTCGGCACCTGCGATCAAGTCCGGTGCAATCGTGCCGGACGAATTCGACCAGCGCACCGCGTTGGCCGTGTTGCGCAACAATCCACTGCTGATTCGCCGGCCGCTGCTGCAAGTCGGCGACGAGCGGCGGGTGGGCTTCGATGCCGCGACGATCGACGCCTGGATCGGGCTGCCGGACTTCCCGTCGGGTGACCTTGAAGCCTGCCGCCGCAAGCACTCCAGCGGCCGTGTCTATTATGTGCAATCAGCCGGCGGCGGTGCTTTTCCCTGCCGCTTCGACGACGACCCAGCACATGCCCGCCGCTGCCTCCCCTGAAGGCGCGGTGCCTGTCGCTCCCGGTGTGCATTGGATCGGCGCTTTCGACCCCGACCTGCGCAACTTCGACATCATCCTGCGCACCGCCAACGGCACCAGCTACAACGCCTATGCGGTGCGTGGCAGCGAAGGCGTCGCGGTCATCGACACGGTCAAGCTCAACTTCTCCGAAACCTTCTTTCGCCGTCTTGAATCGATTGCCGACTACGACGAAATCACCACCATCGTCCTCAATCATCTCGAACCCGATCATTCCGGCGCGCTTCCGGAGTTGCTGCGGCGCGCGCCCGGTGCAACGCTGCTGGTCTCGCCACAGGCCCGCCTGATGCTGAAGGGGCTTTTTGATCCGGGTGAGTTCGAAGGGCGCATCGCCTTCGTCGGCACCGGCGACAGCGCCGATCTCGGCGACCGCCAACTCGAATTCTTCAACACCCCCTACCTGCACTGGCCGGACACACAATGCACCTGGCTGGCGGCCGAAGGCGTCCTGTTCTCGGCCGATTTCCTCGGCTGCCATTATTGCGACACGCGCCTGTTCAACGACGCAGTCGGTGACTTTCGCTTTTCCTTCGAGTATTACTATGCTCACATCATGCGTCCGTTTCGGGCCCACGTGCGCACCGCCCTCGACCTGATCGAACCCTTGCCGATACGCATCATCGCGCCTGGGCACGGCCCGATCCTGCGCCAGGACCCGCGCGACTACGTCGCCCGCTACCGTTCGCTATCGGCGCCCAGCCTGCACTGCGCCGGTACGAAGACGTTGCTGGTCTTCTATATCTCGGCTTACGGCGCCACGCGGCGCATGGCCGAAGCCGTGGCAGCCGGCGCCGAGTCGGCGTCGAGTGCCGCCGGCGAAGTGCGCGTCTCGCTCTACGACCTGGAGGGCGGGCACGCGCAACCCTTCGTCGACCTGATCGAGGAAGCCGACGCACTGGTCTTCGGCAGCCCGACGATCAACGGTGACGCGGTCAAGCCGGTGTGGGATCTGCTCTCCTCGCTGACCATGGTCGACGTCAAGGGCAAGCTCGCCGCGGCGTTCGGCTCCTACGGCTGGAGTGGCGAAGCGGTGCCGATGATCGAGGATCGCCTGCGCCGCCTGAAGCTGCGCGTGCCGCTGCCCGGCGTCAAGGCACGCCTGACCCCGACCGCCGATGATTTTTCTGCCTGCCACGATCTCGGCCGCCAGATCGCGCTGCACCTGCTGGGCCGCGCGACGCCACGGACCATCGACATGGCCAACCTCGTTTGATTTCACTCATCGGAGAACCCGCATGCCCAAAGCCAGCGTCACTTTTCAGGATATCGGCGTCACCGTCACCGTTCCCGCAGGCACCCGCCTGATCGAGGTCTCGGAAAAGGTCGGTGCCGGTATCACCTACGGCTGCCGCGAAGGCGAGTGTTGCACCTGTCTGACCAAGATCGTCTCGGGTCATGAGCACCTCGCCGCCCCCTCGGTGCTCGAAGACCAGGTGCTCAAGGACAACCTCGCACCGCGCCGTCACCGCCTCGCCTGTCAGGCTCAGATTCTCGGCGGCAACATCGTCGTCAAACCGGCCTGAGTTTTCACCCCACCCCTTCCATTTATCAGGAGCCTCGAATGCCGAACATCACCTTTTCCAGTCCGATGCACAAGGACAAGACCATTTATGCCGTTGCCGGCAGCCACACCCAGACGATTCTCAAGCTCGCCAAGGAAAACCATGTCCCGATCGACTTTTCCTGTGGTGACGGCGAATGCGGCACCTGTCTGGTCAAGGTCAGCAGCGTCGACAAGAGCAGCCACAACAAGTACGGGCACATGGGTGGCCCGCTCAACGTGCGCGAGGTGGCGGTGCTCAAGGACATGGGCAAGATCAAGCAGGCACAGATCGAACAGATGTACGTCGATGACCTGCCGCCAACCGAGTGGCGCCTGGCCTGCCAGTACATCGTTCGCGACGAGGACATCCTGGTCGAGTATCCGAGCCGCTGATGCCGGCGCCGACTGCCGCTTTCGGCGCCATCCTGGCACGGGCCGAGGCCGCCTATCTCGGCCTGGCTGTGGGCGATGCGCTGGGGGCGACGGTCGAGTTCATGACCCCGCGCGAGATCGCCCATCACTACGGCATCCACCGGGAAATCGTCGGTGGCGGCTGGCTGCGACTGAAGGCCGGTCAGGTCACCGACGATACCGGCATGTCGCTGGCGCTGGGCGAGGCCATCATCGCCCATGCGGGTAGTGTCGTCCCGCTGGCCTGTGCCAACGCCTTCGATGCCTGGATGCGCAGCAAGCCGATCGACATCGGCAACACCGTGCGCCGCAATCTGGTGACCTTCCGCAAGACCGGCGTGCCGGCCGCCCCGGAATCCGACCACGACGCCGGCAACGGGGCGGCGATGCGCGTGCTGCCGGTAGCCCTGGCGACTTTCGGAGAATCCGAGTCGATGGTGCGCGCAGCAGTGCGCGCGCAGGCGCACGTGACCCACAACAATGCCATTTCAGACGTCGTGTGTGAGTTCCTGACACTGACGGTGCAGGATTTTCTGCGCGGCGACACCCTGCCGGAGGTGGTCTGTCGGCGCATCCAGCCCCTGGTGGCAAAGCATCCGGAGTTGTCGTTCCACGACCGCCCTCCCCGTGAAAACCCCAGCGGCTGGGTTGTCGAAACCTTGCAGGCGGTGTTGCAGGCGCTGCTCCAGAACACCGGCTTCGAGGACGGCCTGGTCGATGTCGTCAATCGCGGCGGCGATGCCGACACCACCGGCGCCATCGCCGGCATGCTGTTCGGCGCGCTGTACGGTGCAGACGCGCTGCCACGACGCTGGCTCGCCGCTCTCGATCCCGGCGTCGCCAGCCGCTGCCGGGAGCAGGCACGTGCGCTGCTGCCGGTGCCGCGGCACGAGTAGTCCGCCAAGGATCACCGGAAAAGTCAGGGGGAGCGCCTCAGCCGTGCCCATCGCACCGTGAGCTGCCGTTGACGGCAGAGCAGGCGCCACGAAGTCTCTCAGCAGATGCGCGGCAACTGTTCGCCGGTCAGCCAGTCGACGATCCGGCGCCCGCCAAGCCCGGTCGTCATCTGCACGAAATGCTGGGCATCGGCATGCACCTTGCCGATCACTGCGGCCTGCCGGCCTAGCGGATGCGCGCGCATCGCCTGCAGCAGCGTGTCGGTGTCCTCAGGGGCGACGATCGCCAGCAGCTTGCCCTCATTGGCGACATAGAGCGGGTCGAGGCCGAGAAATTCGCAGGCGGCGGCAACCTCGGGCAGCACCGGCAAGGCAGACTCCTGCAACATCATGCCGACGCCCGACTGGCGGGCGATTTCGTTGAGGGTGGTGGCCACGCCGCCGCGCGTGGGGTCGCGCAGCGCGCGAATCGTCGCCCCGCTCGCGCGCATGGCGGCGATCAGGCCGTGCAGCGCGGCGGTGTCCGAAACGATCGCCGAGGCAAAACCGATGTTTTCGCGCTGCGCCATGATCGCCATGCCGTGCTCGCCGATGCTTCCCGAAACGATGATCCGGTCACCGGGTCGGGCACGGTCACCGGCATAGTCCTCGCCCTCGGCAACGACGCCGACACCGGTGGTGGTGATGTAGACGCCGTCGCCCTTGCCTCGCTGGACGACCTTGGTATCGCCGGTGACCACCGGCACCGCGGCCGCCTCTGCCGCGCGCGCCATGGATTCGACGATCCGTGCCAGATCGCCAAGCGGAAAGCCTTCTTCGAGGATGAAGCTTGCCGCGAGGTAGAGTGGGGTCGCGCCCATCACGGCAATGTCGTTGATCGTGCCGTGCACCGCCAGGCAGCCAATGTCGCCGCCGGGAAAGAACAGCGGCGAGACGACATGCGCATCGGTGGACATGACCAGCCTGCCCGTTGCCGCGGGCAGCACGGCAGCGTCGTTGCCTTGTCCGAGATAGGCGTTGCCCAGCCAGCGCGCAAACAGCTCCTCGATCAGTTGCGCCATGCCCCGGCCGCCGCTGCCATGGCTCATCTCGACACAACCGTGGCGAAGGTCGAGAGGCCGAATGTATGCCTGGCGCACGGCCTTCATCCGGATGCTTGTGGTGAATCTGGAAAATCGGCGCCTGCCGGCGGCGCCGCGTCGGCAAAACGCCCGAACGAATAGTGCGCTGCACAGGCCCCCTCGGAAGACACCATGCACGATCCGACCGGATTTTCGGGCGTACAAACGCTCCCGAAAATGCGGCACTGCCGCGGCTGTTTGACTCCACGCAAGACCGCACCACACTCGCAGGCCGGATGGTCTGCGACCGCCTCGTAGCGTACGGCATAGCGCTGCTCGGCGTCGAAGTCGGCAAACGCCTGGCGAATCCGCAGGGCGCTGTACGGCAGTTCTCCGAGACCCCGCCAGGCAAACGAGCGGCGCAGCTCGAAGACCTCGGACACCAGATGCTGCGCCCGGTGATTGCCATCGCGCGTCACGGCCCGCGAAAACTCGTTCTCGACGAGCGCCCGGCCGGCATTGACCTGCTTGATCAACATCAGGATCGCCAGCATGACATCGAGAGGTTCGAAGCCGGCGACCACCACCGGTTTGCGATATTCCTCGGCGAAGCGCTCGTAGGGGCGCGTGCCGATGATGGTCGACACATGCGCGGGACCGATGAAGCCGTCGAGCGACACGCTGCCCCATTGCCGCACTTCCGTCGCGGCGAGGATGCTGGCGATCGCCGGTGGCGTCAGGACATGGCAGCAGAGCACCGAGAAGTTCCTGAGACCGAGCGCCTGCGCCTGCCTGATCAGCACGGCCGTCGGCGGCGTCGTGGTTTCGAAGCCGATGGCCAGGAACACCACCTGCCGCTCGGGATGCTGCTGCGCGAAGGCCAGGGCATCGGCACCCGAATAGATCATCCGCAGGTCACCCGGCGTGTTGCCGTCGCGGCCGAGCGCCGCCTTGACCTTGAGCAGCGACAAACCGCCGGATGCCGGGACACGCAAGGGATCTCCGTAGCTGCAGAGCGTCACGCCGGCCTCCCTGACGAGACGGATGGCCATGTCGATGCGTCCTATGGGCAGGACGCAGACCGGGCAGCCAGGACCATGAATCATGTGCACGTTTGGCGGGAGCAGATCGGTAACGCCGTACCGGGCGATGGCATGCGTGTGACCGCCGCAGAATTCCATGAAACGATAATCCCGATCGGGCCGCACCGCCTGCCGAATCGCTGCCGCCAGACCCCTGGCCAGTTCGCCATCACGAAACTCGTCGATGAACCGCATCGAGCGACGAGAAGCGTTCGCGTCGACCGCCTGCGCGAAGATGGGCAAATCCGTCACCGGCAAATGCACGGCCTCAGCCAGCCGCACCGGGTGTTTCCCCGAGGGCGGCCGCACCGAGTTCGGCAAACAACGCCAGCGTCCTGCCGGCCTCCTCCGGATCGAGGCGGCTCAAGGCGTAGCCGACGTGCACGATGACATAGTCGCCGACGGCGACGTCATCAACGAGTGCCAGCGAGATTTCCTTGCCGACGCCGGCAACGTCGATCATCGCCTGTTCGCCGGGCAGCAGTGCGACGATTCGGCAGGGCAGTGCGAGACACATCGCCAGGGCTCCCTCAACGGCCCAGCAGATGCTGCAGCGCGACCCAGGCCTGCCCGACCGACAGTCCGCCATCGTTGGGCGGGACCTGCCGCGCCTCGATGATCTGCACCCCTTGCGCGCCGAGACGAGCGCGCAGACCACGCACCAGCACCTGGTTGAGGAAACACCCACCGCTGCCGACGACTGCCCTGGTGCCGGGAGCAAGTACGCGTACCCAATCGGTAATGGCAGCCACCACCGTGGCATGAAACAGCGCCGCGCCGCGTTCGGCGTTTTTCTCATCGGCGAGGACCGCCAGCAGCGGCAGCAGATCAAGGCGGCCCTGGTCGATACGCCAGCCCTGGTCGAGTGGCAGGATATCGCCGTAGCGCTGTGCCAACCCTTCCATCAGCATCGCCGCCTGTCCTTCGTAAGCCATCACCGCCTTGATCCCGAGCAGGCCGGCAGCCGCATCGAACATCCTCCCCATGCTTGACGTCGGTGGGCAATGGATATCGGCTGACAGCATCTGCGTCACCGCCGACGCCGCCGCCTGACTCGCAAAACGTTCGCTGATCTCGCTCGTCCGGCCGATTCGGTGCAAAGCTGCCGCCGCCATCCGCCAGGGTTCGTTGGCTGCGCGATCGCCGCCCGGCAGGGTGAGTGGCACCAGGTGTCCAAGACGCTCGAAGCGTGCGCCATCGACGCTCAACAACTCGCCACCCCAGGCCGCGCCATCGCTGCCGGTCCCCACGCCATCAAGCGACAAGGCCAGCGTGCTGCCTTGCATCCCGTGTTCGGCGAGTACCGCCGCGGCGTGCGCGTGGTGGTGCTGCACACCCAGCAAGGGCAGTCGTCGTTGCTGGGCAAACTCGGCAGCGAAACGTGTCGAGTAGAAATCCGGGTGCAGGTCGTGCGCCACGATCGTCGGCTCGACGCCAAGCAGCTTAACCATTTGCGCCACCGTCTCATCCAGGAAATCGCAAACGGCAGCGTTGTCGAGATCACCGATGTGCTGCGAAACGAAAGCCTCATCACCACGTGTGACGCAGACGGTATTCTTGAACCAACCGCCGACGGCCAGTACCGAAGGGCCGGAGAGCGGCAACTTGATCGCCCGTGGCGTGTAGCCGCGGGCGCGACGGATGAACTGCAGGCCGCCGGTGGTAATGCGTGCCACACTGTCGTCACAACGGGTCACGATGTCACGATCGTGCATCAGAAAGGCGTCGGCGAGACCGTACAGACGCAGTAACGCCTCACTGTTGCCGATCACCAGGGGTTCGCCACCAGGGTTGGCGCTGGTCATTACCAGCACCAGATCCTGTGCTCTTTCCAGCCAGCCGACGCCCGCCGGGCGCTTCGCGGCTTCGTGGAAGAGCAGGAACTGCAGCGGCGTATACGGCAGCATGACGCCAAGCCACGCCAGCCCGGGAGCCACTCCGGGTAACGCTTCGTCGCACTGGCTGCGCTTCCTGAGCAGGATCGCCGGACGCGTCGGCAAGGTCAACAATCCCGGTTCGCCGATGCCCATCTGGACAAACGGGGCGGCCGATGGCGCGTTGGCGACCATGACGACAAAGGGCTTTTCGTCACGCTGCTTGCGCTCACGCAGCCGCGCGACGGCGACCGCATTGCGGGCGTCACACGCCAGGTGGAATCCGCCGAGTCCCTTGATGGCGACAATTTTGCCCGCGCGCAGCAGGTCAACCGCGCCGGCGACTGCGTCCTCGGGCAGCCGATGACCTTCCCCATCGAGCAGGAACAGTTGCGGCCCGCACTTGGGGCAACAGTTGGCCTCGGCATGGAAACGCCGGTCGTCAGGTCGTCGATACTCACCCTGACAACGGGGACACATCGGAAAGGTCCGCAGGCTGGTGCGTACCCGGTCATAGGGCAAGCCACGGCTGATCGTGTAGCGTGGTCCGCAATTGGTGCAATTGGTGAACGCGTAACGCCAGCGACGGCTGCCAGGGTCGAACATCTCCATCAGGCAGTCGCGGCACACCGTGGTGTCGTGTCCGATCATCGTCGCTGCCCGTCCACTACGGCTATCGATGATCACGAAACCCTGTCCGTTATGCGCTGTGGCAACGTCGCGGGCGATCACCGAATTCACGCGTGCCAACGGCGGCGCGTCCTGCTCCAGGCGTGCGATGAGATGCCTGACCTGCGCCGCTGCGCCGTGGACCTCGATTTCGACACCGCGCGAGTCATTGCGCACCCAGCCGGCAAGACCAAGTTCCCGAGCCAGCCGCCACACGAAGGGACGAAAGCCGACGCCCTGCACCACTCCGCTGACGCGGATGTTCTGACAGATCATACGCTCGGACATGTCAAGCTCCAGAGACCGCGGCAAGCTGCGCCTCAAGCTCGGCGATGCGTCGTTGCAGCGACGCCACCATTGCGGCCTTCTTCTCCTGACTCGCGGCGCAGCCTGCCCGCAGCCAGACCAACCACTGCTCGAAACCCTCGCCGGTAGTCGCCGACAGCGGGATCACCTGCAGCGCCGGATTGACCTGCAGGGCATAGCGGATCGCCAGAGCACTGTCGAAAGACAGGTAGGGCAGGAGATCGACCTTGTTCAACACCATCAGCGAGGCGGCATGAAACATGCCGGGATACTTGAGCGGCTTGTCTTCCCCTTCGGTAACCGAAAGAATCACCACCTTGTGCGCTTCGCCCAGATCAAAGGCGGCCGGACAAACGAGATTGCCGACATTCTCGATCAGCAGCAGCGAATCATCGGCCGGCGCAAGATCGTGCAGGGCGTGGCCAACCATATGCGCGTCGAGGTGACAGCCCTTGCCGGTATTGATCTGCACGGCAGCGACGCCGGTCGCACGGATACGCTCGGCGTCGCGGCTGGTCTGCTGATCTCCCTCGATGACGACGATCGTGAGTTGCGTCTTCAGAGCCTCGATGGTGCGGCAAAGCAGACTGGTTTTTCCCGAGCCGGGACTGGACACCAGATTGAGCGCGAAGATCCCCCGCTCTTCGAGGCGACGCCGGTTTTCTGCCGCGTAGCCATCGTTCTTGGCCAGAATGTCGCGCTCGATCTGCACCATTCGCGACGGCGTCGTCGATTCCTGAATGGCCGACGGCACGTGCGCGTGCTCGGACCCATGGCCATGCGAATGCGTAGGCATATGGAACTGACGGCGACTGTCGGGGTGCTGATGGGCATCGACAGCGTGGGCGCCTTGGGCAATTCCAGAAGCGCCCCCACTGCCCTCCCCCGACAGTTGCGGCATTTCGCGCACCGCGTCGACTGCCTGAGCATCCTCCGGCGCGGACACGGCCTTGCCGGCGACCCGGGTTTCCCCGGTGCCACAACCGCAGGTTGTACACATTGCTGTCTCCTGTATTGTTATTCGACTTCCAGTTCCTTCACCCGCATCTCGGTACCACCGGTTGCCTGAACCGGGTGGCCACCACAGGCTGGACAGGGGTCGTACAGAGCCGCGAGCGGCACCGTCATATTGCAATTAAAGCATAAACCTTGTCCGGCCACCTCGACTACGTTCAGGACGGCGCCTTCGGCCAGCGTACCGCGGCTGACGGCATCGAAACAGAAACGCATGGCTTCGGCTTCGACCATCGACAGTTCGCCGATTTCGAGGAGCACCGACCTGACGCGCCGAAAGCGCTGCGCGCGCGCCGCTTCCTCGACGATCTGCAGAACCCCCATGGCCAGCGACATTTCATGCATTCGTGATCTTCACCTCTTCCGGCGCGCAAGGGTCGAGCGACACAGGCAGAGGATCTTCGTCCTGCTCGCCGGCGAGTCGAGCCAGAGAATCTTTACGCAGCATACTAAAAGCCTTTGAATCGATTTTGATTTCCATCAATCCGGGGCTAAACTCCCGCCTTCACAATATCTCCTCGCCGTCCTCGGCCATTTCCGGACTCTCTCTCGGCATGCTTGAAGCTTCAAATCTGGAATGCGTACGCGGCGAGCGGCGCCTGTTCGCGGGCGTCAGCTTTCGCCTGGAGGGCGGTGAGATGCTCGCCCTGCAGGGCAGGAACGGCTCCGGGAAAACCAGTCTTCTGCGCATGTTGTGCGGGCTGACGCCCCCGGTCAGTGGCGAAATACGCTGGCGCGGCAAGCCGATCGGCAAGCTTGGCGAGGAGTTCCGCAGCGAACTGTTCTACCTCGGCCACCACAACGCCATCAAGGAGGACTTGACGCCACTCGAGAATGTCGTCGCGTCGACCACCCTGGCCCAGGAAGCCCTCGATGAGAATGCGGCGCTCGATGCCCTGGAGCGGGTCGGACTCCGTGGCCGTGAGGACCTGGCGTGCCGCTATCTGTCGCAGGGGCAGAAGCGCCGCACCGCACTGGCGCGGCTGGTGCATGAAAGGCGTGCCCTGTGGGTGCTTGATGAACCCTATGTCGCGCTCGACGCGGCGGCTGTCGAACTGGTCGCCGGCCTGGTCGGCGCGCACCTGCAGCGCGGCGGACTGGCTGTCCTGACCACCCATCAGGCGGTGGCGGTGGCGGCCGGAGGCGTGCGTGAACTCTGGCTGGGCACCGATGATGCAGCGCACAACCGACCCTAGTTGATGCTAAAATTGATCCGTGCGGTCATCAGTCGCGACCTGCGACTGGCGATGAGACGACAGGCCGACATCGTTGCCGCGATGTTCTTTTTCATCATCGTCGTCAGCCTTTTTCCACTCGGCGTCGGTCCGGAACCGGACCAGTTGCGCAAGCTGGCGCCAGGTGTGTTGTGGGTTGCCGCGCTGCTGGCGACGATGCTTTCGCTGCCGCGGCTGTTTGCCGACGACCACCGCGACGGCTCGCTGGAACAACTGGCGCTGGCACCGCAACCGCTCGGCCTGATCGTCATCGGCAAGATCGTGGCGCACTGGCTGGTCGCCGGTCTGCCGCTGGTGGTACTGGCACCGGTACTGGGGATCCAGTTCGACCTGGCCGGGGATGCGCTGGCAGTGCTGACCCTGTCCCTGCTGATCGGCACACCAGCTCTGTCGGGCATTGGCGCGATCGGTGCGGCGCTGACCCTCGGCGTACGCGGCGGCGGCGGCGTGCTGCTGTCGCTGCTGGTTCTGCCGCTGTACATCCCGGTGCTGATTTTCGGCGCCGGTGCGGTCGACGCGACGGTGACCGGACTCGGCGCGCAGGCCCATCTGTCGCTGCTCGGCGCGCTGGCGCTGGGCGGCGTGTTTTTTGCGCCGTGGCCCACTGCCGCGGCCCTGAGAATTGCCCTGGAATAGATGAGCAACCGCCTAATCAACTGGTTCAGGTACGCCAGTCCGCAGACCTTCTACCCGCTCGCGGGCAAACTGATACCCTGGTTCTGGACCCTGGCAGCAATCTTCGGCGTCGCCGGGCTGACGGTCGGTTTCCTGCTGGCACCGATCGACGAGCAGCAGGGGGAAGGTTATCGGATCATCTTTCTGCATGTCCCGGCATCGTGGATGTCGATGTTCATTTACCTGGTAATGGCTTTCTGGGCCGCTACCGGGCTGGCTTTCAATACTCGCCTGTCAGGCATGATGGCCTCGGCGCTGGCACCCACCGGTGCGCTTTTCGCTTTCCTCTCCTTATGGACCGGCGCGCTGTGGGGCAAACCGATGTGGGGTACCTGGTGGGTGTGGGATGCGCGCCTGACATCGGAATTGATCCTGCTCTTCCTCTACATCGGCTTCATCGCCCTGCAGGCGGCGATCGACGATCCTCGCCGGGCCGACAAGGCGGGCGCGATCCTCGCGCTGGTCGGGGTGGTGAACATTCCGATCATCTATTTTTCGGTGAAGTGGTGGAACACCCTGCACCAGGGGGCGTCGGTCAGCCTGACCCGAGCGCCGAGCATGGCGACGATGATGCTCTGGGGGATGCTGCTATGCACCCTGGCGTGCTGGATGTACAGCATTGCCGTCGCCCTGATGCGCGTGCGCATGATCATGCTCGAACGTGAGCGGCACACCGACTGGGTACACGCCCTGCTCATCGACCCGGAGTAAACGCATGCACTGGAACAGCCTCGCCGAGTTTCTGGCCATGGGCCGCCACGGCCTCTACGTCTGGGGCTCGGTCATCGTGATGGCACTGCTGATGCTGGCGGAACCGATGCTGCTGCGGCATGGTCGGAAGCAACTCATCGCCCGCCTCAGGCGACAGTACTCTGCCGAGATCTCGGACAGCAGGCGCTTTGCCAAGCGCGACAGCGACTTTCACGGAAATCCCGGCAGGAGCAGGAATTGAAACCTCGTCACAAACGCATCGCCTTGATCCTCGGCGGCCTGGCGATCCTCGGCATGGTTGCCACGCTGGTGCTCAACGCCTTCCAGAGCAACCTGGTATTCTTCTTTTCGCCCACCCAGGTGGCCGCCGGCGAAGCCCCCAAGGGCAAGAGTTTCCGCATCGGCGGCATGGTCCGCGAAGGCTCGCTGCAACGCCAGCCCGACGGCATCAGCATGCGCTTCGTCGTCACCGACACCGATCAGGACATGCCCGTGGTCTATAAGGGAATCCTGCCGGACCTCTTCCGCGAGGGCAAAGGCGTCGTCGCGCAGGGCAGGATTGGCGACGACGGGGTGTTCGCCGCCACTGAAGTGCTCGCCAAACACGACGAGAACTACATGCCGCCGGAGGCTGCCAAAGCGGTCGGCGACGCGCACGAACGCGCCGCGGCAAACCGGGCGGCAGCCGAGGCGGCCACCAGAACCATCAGACCGTAACGCGGACAACACGACCATGATCCCGGAACTCGGCAACTTCGCGCTCATCGTCGCGCTCATCGTCGCCCTGGTACAGGGTACCTTGCCGCTGCTCGGCGCCCACCGTGGCCGGCAGCCCTGGATGGCGCTCGCCCGTCCGGCGGCGGTGGCGCAGGCGCTGCTGCTGGCGGTGGCCTTCGCCTGCCTGATCATGGCCTTCATCGACAATGACTTTTCGGTGCTTTATGTGGCGCAACATTCGAACACGCTGCTGCCGCTCGAATACCGCGTCGCTGCGGTCTGGGGCGGACACGAAGGCTCGCTGCTGCTGTGGGTAGTGATGCTGGCACTGTGGACGCTGGCGGTTGCCGTGCGCTCGAAGCAACTCCCCGTGCACATGGTCGCGCGGGTGCTGGGCGTGCTCGGTCTGGTCAGCGCCGGCTTCCTGCTGTTCATCCTGGTGACCTCTAACCCCTTCGAGCGACTGCTGCCGGGCGCCGAAGAGGGGCGCGATCTGAACCCGCTGCTGCAGGATCCCGGGCTGATCATTCACCCGCCGATGTTGTACATGGGCTATGTCGGCTTCTCGGTAGCCTTTGCTTTCGCCATCGCCGCGCTGCTCTCTGGACAACTCGACGCCGCCTGGGCGCGCTGGTCGCGACCCTGGACCACCGCGGCATGGATCTTCCTGACCCTGGGCATCGCGCTCGGATCGTGGTGGGCCTATTATGAACTCGGCTGGGGCGGCTGGTGGTTCTGGGACCCGGTCGAAAATGCTTCGTTCATGCCCTGGCTGGTCGGCACGGCACTGGTGCATTCGCTGGCGGTCACCGAAAAGCGCGGCAGTTTCAAGAACTGGACGGTGCTGCTGGCAATCTCGGCATTCTCTCTGTCGCTGCTCGGTACCTTCCTGGTCCGTTCCGGCGTGCTGACTTCGGTGCACGCCTTCGCCACCGATCCGCGGCGAGGCATCTTCATCCTCCTTTTCCTGGTCACGGTGATCGGCAGTTCGCTGGCCCTGTTTGCCTGGCGCGCGCCCAGAGTTGGTCTTGGCGGCCGCTTTGGCCTGCTCTCGCGCGAGTCCTTGCTGCTCACCAACAACGTGCTGCTGGTCGTCGCCTGCGCGTCGGTACTGCTGGGCACGCTCTATCCGCTGCTGATCGATGCACTCGGCGCCGGCAAGCTGTCGGTAGGTCCGCCCTACTTCGACGCCGTCTTCGTACCGCTGATGTTGCCGGCTGCTTTTCTGATCGGTGTGGCGCCTTTTGCACGCTGGAAGCACGCTACTGTCGGCGAACTCGCACGCACGCTGCGCTGGGCATTTCTGGTCGCCGCCCTGGTAGGCATCGGCACCCCGTTCATTTATGGTCAGTGGAAACCACTGGTGGCGTTGAGCCTGTTGCTGGCGGCGTGGATCGTTCTCAGCGCGCTGCTCAATATCCTCGAACGCGTGCAATCAACGCGCGCCGGACAGTCGTTCATCACTGCGGCGCTGCGGCAACCGCGCAGTTTTTTCGGCATGCACCTGGCGCATGTGGGTATCGCCGTGTTCATCGTCGGGGTAACGATGGTCGGTGCGTATCAGGCCGAGAAGGACGTCCGGATGGAGGTCGGCGACACGGTCAGCGTCGGCAACTACACTTTCCGCTTCAACGGCGTACGGCCGCAGCAGGGACCCAACTACCGGGCCCTGCTCGGTGACATCGACCTGATCAAGGACGGCCGGGTGCTGCGCAAGATGTTCCCGGAGAAGCGTTTCTACGTCGCTTCTGCGATGCCGATGACCGAAGCCGCGATCGATAGCGGCTTGCTGGGCGACGTCTACGTCTCGCTTGGAGAGCCGATCGACAAAGCCAGGCCGGATGCCGCGTGGGCAGTGCGCGTCTATCACAAGCCTTTCGTCGACTGGATCTGGGGCGGCTGCGTGTTGATGGCCTTCGGCGGGTTGCTGGCCATCAGCGACCGCCGCTACCGGATCAAGGCACGCGCCGGTTCACCCGCCTCATCTGCCGCAGCGTCGCTGGCGCAAAACGCCTGAAGGACTGCCCATGAACAGGTTTCTCTGGCCGTTGATCGGCTTCATCGTGCTGGTCGTGCTGCTTGCCGTCGGGCTCAACCTCAACCCGCGCGATGTCCCTTCGCCGCTGGTCGGAAAACCCGCACCGAACTTCTCGCTGCCGCAACTCGCCGCACCGGAACAGAAGTTCTCGCCGCAGGACATGCTCGGCAAGGTCTGGCTGCTCAATGTCTGGGCATCGTGGTGTGTCTCGTGTCGACAGGAGCATCCGGTGCTGGTCGAACTGGCAAAAAAAGGCACGGTCCCCTTGGTCGGTCTCAACTACAAGGAGGTCCGCGGTGACGGCGGCATCGACCTCGACAAGGTCGCTCCCGGCAGCGAACAATCGATGGTCATCGAGCGTGCCAGCACCTGGCTGCGCACCCACGGCAACCCGTACACCCTGTCGGTGCTCGACATCGATGGCCGCGTCGGCATTGACTACGGCGTCTATGGCGTACCCGAAACCTATGTCATCGACAAGGCAGGGATCATCCGCATGAAACATACCGGCCCGATCTCCCCTGACGTGTACTCGGGCAAGATCCTGCCGCTGGTGGCGGAGCTGTCGCGATGAAGCGCTTGCTGCTGGTCGTGCTGCTGGCGTTGGCGGGAACGGGCTGGCACAACCTCCACGCCGGAGAAGCCAGACCGCTCGCCGCCGACGAGGCCACCGAACAACGCCTGATCGCCATTGCCTCCGAGCTGCGCTGCCTGGTCTGCCAGAACGAATCGCTCTCCGGGTCAAACGCCGAACTGGCCAACGATCTGCGTCGCGAGATCCGCGGCCTGATCAGGGACGGCAGGAGCGACGCTGAAATCATGGAGTTCATGGTCAGCCGCTACGGCGACTTCGTGCGTTATCGGCCGCCGCTGAAGGGAAGCACACTGCTGCTGTGGTTCGGCCCGGGCCTGCTCTTCGTGACCGGCCTGACGTCGTTGGTGATCTACCTGCGCCGGCGCGACCGGGCGATCAGGAACACACCGCTGACGGCTGCCGAACAGCAGCGGGCCGAGGCGCTGCTGCAGGACCGCGATTCAGGCCAGGGACCGTCATGACCACTTTCATCATCGCCGCGGCGCTGCTGCTCGTCGCCGTCATTGCCATTCTGTTGCCGCCGCTCTGGCGGGCGCCAGGAGCTTCAGCTACCGCCGACCGCCGTGCAGCGAATCTGGCGATCTTCCGGGACCAGCTCGCCGAACTCGGACGCGAGCACCACGACGGCTCGCTCGCCGACGAGGATTTCGTGAACAGCCGGAACGAGTTGCAGCGTCGCCTGCTCGACGAAGTCGAAGCCGAACCCGCGGCGGCACCGCCGGACACTCGGCCGGGCAGCCGCAAGACCGCCCTGGCCCTGCTCATCGTCGTGCCGCTGGCTGCCGCCGTCGGCTACACGCTGATCGGCAATCCGCGCGCGCTCGACCCACTGCAGCGACAGACGCGCATCGCCCCGGAACAGATTCTGGAGATGGTCAACGGCCTCGTCGAGAAGCTCCGAAAAAACCCTGACGATAGCCAGGGCTGGGTGATGCTGGCGCGTTCATACAAGGTCCTGGAACGTTTTCCCGAAGCGGCCGATGCTTACAGCCGCGCCGCCACACTGGTCGACCAGGACCCGGTCCTGCTCGCCGATTACGCGGATGTTCTCAGCCGGAGCAATGGCGGCAAACTGCAGGGCAAGCCGACCGAGTTGGTCGAGCGGGCCCTCAAGCTCGACCCCGACGAGCCGCAGGCGCTGCTGCTGGCCGGTGCCGCAGCGACCGACCGACAGGAGTTCGCTGCCGCCGCCGAGTACTGGTCGCGGCTGCACGCCCAACTCGAACCCGATTCCGAGGAAGCCAGGGCCCTCGCAGCCGCCATCAACAAGGCACGCGAGATCGCCACCCAGGCCGCTGCCGCGAAGACAGCAGGGAAGCCTGCGGCCGGTGTGGGCGCCGTCAGTGGCGAAGTCACCCTGAGCAGCAGGCTTGCCGCGCTGGCCAGGCCGGACGACGTGCTGTTCGTCTTTGCGCGTGCAGAGGAAGGGCCCCGGATGCCATTGGCCGCCATGCGGGCGACGGTTGCCGACCTGCCGTTGCGCTTCATCTTTGACGACTCGATGGCGCTCCCCGGCGGCAGGAAGATCTCCGATTTCGCCACGATCAGTATCGAGGCGCGCGTCGCCAAAGCCGGCAAGGCCCAGAGTTCGAGTGGCGATCTGTCGGGCAGCATCAGCGGCATCAAGCCGGGTAGCCGCAATCTGCGTCTGCAGATCGACCAGGTTCAGCCCTGAGCCGTCGGCCACGCCATGGCCTGCAGGCCGACGCGATTTGTCCGATTTGTTAACCTAGATCAAACCGTCGGCTCTTCCTCCTCCGCTAGACTCTAGCCAGCCTCGGCGCACGGCAGATGGCACTAGAAATCCAGGGAGGGGAGAAGCATCGTGTCCGACAATGTTCCAGGGTTCTGGGCAAAACTCAAACGACCAAGTACCCGGTACTCGCTACTGGCATTGCTTTCGGTCGGCTTCGTCTGCGGCGTCCTCTTTTGGGGCGGCTTCAACACCGCCATGGAAGCCACCAACACACTCGACTTCTGCATCAGTTGTCACGAAATGCGAGACAACGTTTATCAGGAGTACAAGACCACCATTCACTACAGCAATCGCACCGGTGTGCGTGCTTACTGTTCGGATTGTCACGTGCCCAAGGACTGGGGGCACAAGATGATGCGCAAGATTCAGGCCAGCCAGGAACTCTACGGCAAGGTCATGGGGACGATCTCCACGCCAGAGAAGTTCGAAGCCAAGCGCCTCGAACTCGCTACCCATGAGTGGGCGAGGATGAAAGCCAGCGATTCCCGTGAATGCCGCAACTGTCACTCTTTCTCGGCGATGGACATCGAGAAGCAGAAAGCACGCGCCTCCAAGATGCACAAGCTCGGGCAGGACGACAAGAAGACCTGTATCGATTGCCACAAGGGAATCGCGCACCGGAAACCCAAGAACATGCCCGAAGAACCGGACGACGACTAGCAGCAACGACTTCGGCCGTGGTGTCCTGGTCCGCGGCCGAAGACGAACATGCATCCTGAGGCCGACTTCGGCCGGCGACAATCGCATCAACACTTGAGTGGAGTCTGAGATGAAAAGAACGAGCCTTTCCCTCGCCATATTCGGCGTCGTGCTGACTTTGGGCGCGCCGATGGCGCAAGCTGCTCCGGACTGGAGCAAGGTTCCCAAGCGCGATGTGCAGGTTTTTCACCCGGCCGTGACGCCGATCGAGTGGGTCATGAAGAAATCCGACCATAGCGGCCGCACCGGGATCAACAAGGGCGAAAGCTGCGTCGGTTGCCACGAAGAGAAGGGCGGTCTCAATTTCGACATGAAGCGTCTCGCCGGCAAGGACCTCGAACCCAAGGGCGCACCCAGGACGATGAATTTCCCGGTCAGCGTGCAATCTGCCTACGACAAGGACAATGCCTACATCCGTCTGACTTTCAAGGCACCCAGCGGAGCCGTCGACCCCGCCGACAAGGAGAACGACGTCAAGGTTGCGGTCATGTTTGCCAACGACAAGGTCACCCAGGGCGCACAGATCGGCTGCTGGGCGACCTGTCACAGCGATGCGCGCAGCATGCCCGGCGCCGACGAGAAGAAAACCAAGTACACCAAGGACGGCGCCTACGAACTGATGCAGTGGAAGAGTGCCAAGGGTGCCAAGGTCGCCGACGGCTCGGTGACCGACAAGCGCAACATGGAAGGCGGCACCGCCGGCGTCAAGGCCGAAGGGAGCAAGGTGGGCGAGACCTATACCGTCACCTTCACACGCAAGCTCTCGGGGACCCTGGCAGAGGGCAAGGCGACACCCTTCGGCGTCGCCATTCAC
Source organism: Candidatus Accumulibacter propinquus (assembly GCF_056856495.1). Taxonomy (NCBI): domain Bacteria; kingdom Pseudomonadati; phylum Pseudomonadota; class Betaproteobacteria; genus Candidatus Accumulibacter; species Candidatus Accumulibacter propinquus. The sequence goes on along the minus strand of NZ_JBSEHC010000003.1, from coordinate 2,009,476 downwards.
TCTGACCATGCCAGTGGCCGCTTCCATCACGTTTCCATGGGATATACCATGGGCTTCGGGGCCGAGGGCGACATCAAGTCGACCAAACAGTAAGGCCCTCTCTCCTCGACTTCCGGCGCAGTGCAGCGGAAACGACGCTGCACTGTCGGCACGACGACACCCCTCACAGCCACACGTTTTCACTGGTGGGGGCCGGATAAGAGGTACATGGTCCCGTACTGATCCACGGCGAAGCCGGAGTGATCAGCTATAATGTTTGCTGCGTCGTGATCGACAACGACCGCGACGCTTCGGCATGTCCGCGCAAGTGCCCTGGTTTCCTCTCTCGATTGCAGGCAGTTCTCCCCTTGCGGAACGCTTCTTCTGCTGTCTCGCAGCTTGCCCCTGAACTTGCTGCGTCAGCAGCAGTCACGGAACCACGGGAAAGAGCAAAGCAGCACGGCGCGCGCGACTTCAGGAACACGGCAAACTGCGGAGCAGTTGATTGATGCAAGGCTTCCACCTCATCTGCATGCTTGCACTGGGCATCGTTTCGGCGAGCGCCCAGGCCAGCATTTATGGCTATATCGATGATCAGGGCGCAGCGCATTTTGCCACCGAGAAGATGGATGCGCGCTATCAACTCTTCCTGCAGGGCAACCAGCTGCATTCATCCGACTTGACGACTGGTCCGGCAAAGCCCGCACTACTGCGCTATTTGTCGGAACACCCGAATCTGAAGAAATTTGAACCACTGCTCAGACTCGCCAGCGACGAATTTGCGGTCGACCCCGCCCTGCTCAAAGCCGTGATGGCTGCCGAATCGGGCTTCAATCCGGGTGCGATTTCCCCCAAGGGCGCCATCGGACTGATGCAACTCATGCCCGCGACTGCTGAACGCTATGGCTTGCAGGGCGACAAGAACAAGACCGTCGAGCAGAAACTGACCGACCCGGCGATCAATATTCGCCTGGGGGCACGTTACCTGCGCGACCTCCACCGAATGTTCCCGAATCAGCAGCAATTGGTGCTGGCCTCGTACAATGCCGGTGAAGGCGCCGTTCAACAATACAAGAACACCATTCCCCCGTATCCGGAAACGCGCAACTACGTGCAACTGGTCACGCAGTTCTATCAGCTGTATCAATCCCAATCCCCTGCCGCCAAGAACGCGGTCGCGGTATTTGCCCGCTCGTCGCAAGGCCTGAAGCGTATTTTCATGACCATCCCGGGACGCCGCAACATGCCGGCTTCCCCAACGGCGACCGAATGAGCTGTTCACTGAATTGAAATTCCGGCATGCGGCGCCCTGAATGCCATCCGCAGCGGTGCACTCTGCAGAAACGGCGTGGTCGCCCTGTGCAGACACCGACAATATCCGGTAGGTACCCGACTGGAATTGCCAGTGCCGGTGCCGCGGCAGTGGCGTGACGCCATTCCCGCCCGGCTTATCGACCACAGGCCGGATCTTCTTTCCCAAGGATGTGTGATGCCCAGATCCAGTCTCAACACCGCCAACTCGGAAGCTGCGGCGCGGCTCGCCGAACAAACCGCTGCCGCCATGTTCAGCCGCGATGCGGCGAGCCGGCTGATTGGCATAACCATCGTCAGCATCCGTCCCGGCTACTCGCTACTGACGATGAAGGTCCGACCGGACATGGTCAACGGCCACCACATCTGTCACGGAGGCTATCTGTTTACCCTTGCCGATTCGGCCTTCGCCTACGCCTGCAATGCCTATAACCGGAACACGGTCGCATCTGCCTGCCACATCGACTTCCTGACACCGGCCAGGGAAGGCGAACTTCTTGAGGCCGAGTGCGAAGAACGCTCTCGTTCGGGGCGCACCGGCGTCTATGACACTACCATCCGCGATCACCATGGCAAGGTCATCGCCCTTTTCCGCGGCAAGTCGTATCGCATCGCCGGCGAGGTCATTGCCGGGCTTGAAGCAGACGAGGGCTGCGCCATGGCGGCCAAGGGACCAGCGGGCCGGGTCGAAGGCAACCCGCAGTGAACCGCGCCATCAGATCGGCACCACAACGCCCCGGGCCACACCACATGCCGCGGGGCATCCACCGGGATCTCCCATTCATCATCGCCGGCGAGCACTGGACGTACGGCATGTAGTGCTGTGATTGGCGCCTGCCGAATTCCCGGACCGCAAGGCGATTGCTGCTCGCAACTCACTTGCCGCCGGCGATCACAAATGCGAATATTGCCGACTGCCGGTCAGGCTCCAGCCGACTCTTTCGGAAATCGCCCATGCACTCTCATCATCACGGCATCAATATCCAGGCGCTGCTGGCGCATGTGCCGCTGTTCAATGAGCTGGAGAGCGAAGAAATTGTCCGCCTCGCGCGGGGTTCGCGCGAACTCGCGGCATCGCGTGGCGACATCCTGTTCCACAAGGGAGACCTGCCGACCGGCTTCTATCTGATCGTCTACGGCCAGGTGAAACTGGCATTCACCTCGGCACAAGGTGGCGAAAAGGTGGTCGACATCCTGGGACAGGGTCAGACCTTCGGCGAAGCGGTGATGTTCATGGACAAACCGTGCATGGTCTATGCGCAGGCCCTGGCAGACTCGCTGCTGCTGCACATCGCCAAGACGGCCATCCTCGACGAACTCGACAACGATCCCAGGCTCGGCCGCAAGATGATCGCCGGCCTCTCGATGCGGCTTCATCACCTGATCAACGACGTGGAGTCGTTCTCGCTGCATTCGGGTCGGCAGCTCATCATCGGCTACCTGCTGCGCGACAATCCTGTCGACGGCGACAAGGGAGCCACCGTCACGCTCCCGACCAACAAAGGCGTCATTGCCTCGCGCCTCAATCTGACGCAGGAGCACTTCTCACGCATTCTGCACGAACTCTCCGAGAAAGGGCTGATCGTGGTTGAAGGGCGAAAAATCCACATTCCCGATGTCCATAGACTACGCACGCATGATCAATGAAGTCTGCGGCACTTACACCAACCGATAAAGGAGACACCTCGCATGGCATTGGAAACCGAGATCAAGCTGAGCCTGCCGGCAAGCGCCGCCCGCCGGCTGCCTGCACACGGCCTGCTGGCCGACAGCAAGCCGCTCCGCCAGAAACTGGTCAACACCTACTATGACACGCCTGACCGGCGTCTGCAGCGCAAGCGTGTCGCCGTGCGCTACCGCCAGAAGGGCACCGAATGGCTGCTGACCGTCAAGAGTGACGCCCCTTCGCCGGGCGGACTGGCGCAGCGCAGCGAGTGGGAGGCTCCCGGTCAACCCGGTGATTTCGATTTCGCGCACGTGGACAATCCGAAGCTGCGCCGCTTTCTCGAATCGGTGACACCCGAACTGGTACCCCTCTTCACCACCGACTTCACGCGCAACTTCTGGGTCGTGGTTCCGCAGGCGGGAACGCGCATCGAGGTCGCACTCGACCGTGGCAAGATCGTCGCGGGTGAGCGCCAGGAGCCGATCTGCGAGGTCGAACTCGAATTGCTCGAGGGAAAGGTCGCCGCATTGTTTACTGCCGCATTGTCCCTGCAGAGCGATCTGCCGCTGCATCCTGAAGGCGCCAGCAAGGCCGAGCGCGGCTACCGTCTGGCCAGCGCCGAGGCCCTGGTACCGAACAAGGCCACCGACGTGCGTTTGGAAATGGGCATGACCAGCATCGCGGTGTTCCGCAGCACCGCCTTCTCGTGCCTGTCGCAACTGCAGGGTAACGAGCGCGGTCTGCGCGAGAGCAACGCCCCGGAATTCATCCACCAGGCGCGCGTCGCCATGCGCCGGCTGCGCTCGGCGATCCGTCTCTGGAGGCCGCTTTTGCCCGAGGAATACGTCAACAACTTCGACCCCCGCTGGCGAACGCTGGCCAATCAACTTGGCGACACGCGCAACTGGGACGTCTTCATTACCGAGATCCTGCCTCCGATCAGCAAGGCGTTCCCGGATCACAGCGACCTGCAGCGCCTGGTCGGTCAGGCCATGAGCCACCTGGCGGGGTGCCGCAAGGCAGCGCAAGAGGTTATGACCTCGCCCACCTACTCGCAATTGTTGCTCGAGTTCACCGCCGCCACGGTCGCTCTGGAGGAAAGCAAGAAGCCACCGCTGACTGTATTCGCACCGCGTTCCCTGAACAAGCGCGCCAAGCGCGTCGCCGCGTTGGCGTTGGAGACCAGGGATTCCGACCCGGAAGCCCGACACGCGCTGCGCGTGGCCCTGAAGCGGCTGCGCTACGCACTCGAGTTCTTCGCACCGCTCTTCCCGGCACGCCGCCTGCAGCGCTATCACCAAAGCGCTGCAGGCTTGCTCGATCTGCTCGGCCGGATGAACGACAATGTCGTCGCCGAGCAGCTTGCCGTCGCGGCACAACCCGGCCACCACAGTGATCTGGTACGTGCCTGGCTGGCTGGGCGCAATGACATCATGCTTGGGCAACTCGCCGCGCTGCTGGGCGACTTTCTGAGTCACCAGCCACCTTGGGAGCATGGCTGAAACCCTGTACGTCGGGAACAGCACAACTAAACACCGGCTGCCGTAAGCCAGCCGGTGTCGTCTGGAACGTCGCGCGCCGGCAAACTGATAGACGGCTGCCGGCGCGGCAGCGAACAGGGTTCGCGATCAAGCCATGAATCAAACCACGACCCTTGCCGGAGCCAGGAGCATCCTGTTCCTGGCTCTGCTGGCCCTTCCATTGGACTGCCTGCCCGCCTCCACCGGTTTACCGCCGGCTGTCAGCCAGGCCCTGCAGGAGGCAGGCATCCCGGAGCGCTCGGTAGGCATCGTCGTGCAGGCGGCCGATGGCGGGCAGCCGCTGCTCAGTCATAACGCCCGCCAAGCCATGAACCCGGCATCGGCAATGAAACTGCTGACCACTTACGCCGGCCTGGAGATGCTCGGACCAGCGTACACCTGGCGCACCGAGGCACTTGTCGAGAGCATTCCGGGAAATGGCCGGCTCGAAGGAAACCTCTATCTGCGCGGCAGTGGCGATCCCAAGCTCGGTCTTGAACAGTTCTGGCTGCTGCTGCGCCAGTTGCGCGCGCGCGGCGTGAAGGACATCGGCGGCGACCTGGTGCTTGATCGCGGCGCTTTCTCAGTGCCGGTACACGATCCGGGAGAGTTTGACCACGAGCCGCTGCGACCCTACAACGCGGGACCAGACGCCCTGCTGCTGAACCTCAACAGCGTTCGCCTGACCTTGCAGCCAGACCCGCTACGCAAGGTCGTGAACGTCATTGCCGAAACCCCGAGTGACGGTCTGCGAATCAGCAATCACTTGAACCTGGGGCACGACGCCTGCGGCGACTGGCGAGAACGGATCAAGCCCTCCGTGTTCGGCCAGACCATCGAACTTGGCGGCAGCTTTCCGGCGGCTTGCGGCGAAAAAGCGCTGCACTTGGCACCCTGGACCCCTGATGTCCAGGTCGAAGGACTGTTTCGTGCACTGTGGGGTGAACTCGGCGGCAGCTTCGGCGGCCGCGTGCGCGCCGGGCGCGCACCGGCAAACGCGCAGACGCTGGTTGTCCACGAATCACCGACGTTGGGTGAAATCGTGCGCGACATCAACAAGTTCAGCAATAACGTCATGGCCCGGCAACTCTTCCTGACCCTGGACAGCGAGCGGCCGGCGACCGCCGCGGGCGCGCGCCGGCAGATCGGCGCCTGGCTACAGACCAAGGGGCTGAAGCTGGCCGCTCTGGCGCTGGACAACGGTTCGGGACTATCACGCAGCGAACGTATCTCGGCTGAGGATCTCGCGCAGTTGCTGCGTGCCGCCTGGCAAAGCGCGGTGATGCCCGAACTCGTCGCGTCGCTGCCCATCGCCGGTGTCGATGGCACCTTGCGCAAGCGGCTCAACGCCGGATCAGTGACCGGGCGGGCACACCTGAAAAGCGGTTACCTCGATGGGGTGCGGGCGATCGCTGGCTATCTGCTGGATCAGAATGGCAAGCGCTGGATCGTCGTCTGCCTGATCAACGACCCGAAAGCGCGAGCCGGCAAACCGGCCATCGACGCGCTTCTGCTCTGGGCGGCGACGCGCTGACCCCGCCCGGCCTGCAGCGCTCCGACCCACCGGCCTTTGCGAGTCACCTCAGAGCAGCAGGCTGCTGGCACGCGCAAAGGCCTCGAACTGCGCAGCCGGCAAGGGTTTGCTGAACAGATAGCCCTGTGCCTCATCACAACCCTTGCCGCGCAGGAAGGTCAACTGTGCCTCGCTTTCCACACCCTCGGCAACGGTCTGCAGGCCGAGGGCGTGCGCCAGGCTGATGGTCGCCGTTACGATCGCCTCGTCATCCGGGTCGGCAGCGAGGTCGGCGACAAACGAGCGATCGATTTTCAGCTTGTGCACCCGGAAGCGCTTGAGGTAGCTCATCGACGAATAGCCGGTACCGAAATCGTCGATCGACATGCGCACACCGCGCGTGCGCAGCTTGTCCATGGTCTCGATCGCAGCCAGTGGGTTGTCCATCGCCACGCTCTCGGTCAGCTCGAGTTCAAGAAACTGCGCCGGCATGCCCTCCTCGTCAAGGATCCGCGACACCACCTGGGTCAGGTTCGACTGCCTGAACTGCACCGCCGACAGGTTGACGGCCATGCTCTGCAGAGACAGACCAGCGTCCTGCCAGGCGCGCATCTGGCGAACGGCCAGTCGCAGAGCCCATTCGCCGATTGGCAGAATCAGCCCGGACTCTTCGGCGATCGGGATGAACTCGTTCGGCGACACCATCCCGAGTTCAGGATGTTGCCAACGCAACAGCGCCTCTGCCCCGATCAGGCGACGGTCATCAATGGCGAACTGCGGTTGAAAATGCAGACACAACTCGCCGTGTTCGAGTGCGCGCCGCAGGTCGTTCTCGAGTTGCAGCGTGCGCGCCGACCGTTCCTGCATCTCGGCAGTAAAGAAGCAATAGGTGTTGCGACCGCTTTGTTTCGCGCGATACATGGCCGTATCGGCACACATCGACAACGCCTCGAAGCTCTCGCCGTCGACCGGGTACATGGCAATACCCACCGATGCCGTACAACTCAACTCATGTTGCCCGATCCTGTACGGCGGCGCGGCGACTTCCAGCAATTTTGTTGCCACATGCGCCGCGCCAGCGGCATCGGCACTCGGCAGAAGAAGGATGAACTCGTCCCCCCCGAGACGCGACACCGTATCCTCTTCGCGAACCGCACCGGTCAGCCGTTCGGCAACCTGCACCAGCAATTCGTCGCCAATCCGGTGGCCCAGGGAATCATTGACGTTCTTGAAGCGATCGAGGTCCAGGAAGATCAACGCCAGCGGCTCACGCGCGCGGTGCGCGCGGCTCAGATCGTGTTTGACTCGCTCGTTGAGCAGGCTGCGGTTGGGCAAGCCGGTCAGCGGATCGAAATGCGCCAGCCGCTGGATGCTGGCTTCGGCCTCCTTGAGCTGCGAAATGTCGATGAAGGTTCCGATATAGTGCGTCGGTAATCCATTGCGCTCGACCCGGCTGATCGACAGCCATTCCGGGTAGATGCTTCCGTCCTTGCGGCGGTTCCAGATTTCGCCCTGCCAGTGGCCCAGCGATGCGATGGCCTCCCACATGCCGCGGTAGAAAGCCGCACCATGGCGCCCCGAAGCGAGCAGGCGCGGGTCCTGCCCGAGCGCTTCGGTTTCGCTGTAACCGGTGATCCGGGTAAACGCCTGGTTGACCATCACCATCTTGCCGCTGGCGTCGGTAATGGCAATGCCCTCGCCACCCTGCTCGAAGACCTTGGCGGCCAGATCAAGCTGCGCCGCTGCCTGCTTTTGTGCAGTGATGTCAACCAAAGTGCCAAGATAGCCGGTCAGCACACCCTGTGCGTCGCGCATGACGGTCACCGACAGGCGCACCGTGATATGACGCCCATCCTTGCGCACGCAGGCGCGTTCCCGCTCATCGGTAATGCCGCTGCAGCGCGCCCGCGCGACCAAGGCGTCGAAACCCGCTTCCACTCGGAAACCGAGCGCCTCGCTGAGGTTTCTGGCCACCGCTGCGACCTCGTCACCATCGTGAAACACGGTCGGTGTCACCTTGCCGACGACTTCCTCGGCGAGGTAGCCGAAGATCGCCTCCGCGCCAGGGTTGAACACCGTGATCAGGCCCTTGGGGTCGGTGGCGACGATACCGCAGGCTGCACTCGCGAGAACCGAGCCTTTCAGCGCCTCGCTCTCACGCAGCGCCTGCTCGACCTGCTTGCGCTCGCTGATGTTCATCGCCGTGCCGACGGCCAGCAACGCACGCCCGGCGGGGTCACGCTGCGCCACCCTGCCGTGCGTCTGTAGCCAGATACATTGACCTGCCTTGTTGATGATCGAATGCTCGAAACCAAACACCGGATCGCCCGGACGCATGGCCTCCTGAAAGCGCAGCAGCAACTCGGCACGATGATCTGGATGTACCAATTCCATCAGTGCGTCCGAAGTCGCCGGATCCTCACCCTGATCGAGCCCGAGCAACTGCAGCATGCTCGCATCGTAGCGAATGCTGCCGTTGCGGAGATCCAGTTCCCAGAACACAAGTTGGGTGGCTTCGATCGCCATGCGCAAGCGCATTTCTGCGCGCTTGCGCGCGCTGATGTCGCGCGAGAGGACGACAAAGCGCGGCTCTTCGCCAATCCCCGTCACTTTGCGGGCCACCGACAGTTCGAACCACGCGCTGCCCTGCGGTAGCAGCAGCTCGAACTGCTGGCCGAGGGAGTAGCCGGTTTCATGAGCCTCGCGCAAGGCCGACAGGCAACTGGCGGCCGCTGCCGCAGGCAATACATCGGATACCAGCTTGCCAATCAGAAGTTCTGGTTGAGCCACCAACAGTTCGGTACGCGGTGAATGGTAGTCATGGTAGCGACCGTCCAATCCCAACTCGAACAGCAGGTCCGGAATGGCCTGCAGGGTCGCTGCGAGCTTGGCCGTCCGCTGCCTGACGACGCGCCGCAAGGTCATCACCCACAGCAGCAGCAGAACACCGATCAGTGATCCCCCGACAAGCGCGTAGCCGAGATAGCGCGCATAGGGCGACAACGCCAGCGGCACGCCCATCCATTTTTCCCGCAATGCTTTTTCTTCGCCCGCAGTAATGCTCGCAAAGCCCCGCTGCAACAGATCCATCGTCGCGGCGTCGCCTTTGTGTACCGCCCGGTGGAACTCTCCGGTATGGAGCGTGAAGGCCTGATTGAACAGTTGCTCGGCGTTGTTCAGGTAGAGCAGGTAGCGCGCCGGCGGGTCGTCCAGACAGAACACCCGCACCTTTCCCTCAACCGCCGCGTGTACCAGCGCCTCATAACTGGCAAACTGCTGCAGGCTGCGGATCCCGGCGCTGGCGAGGCGGTCGATACAGGCGTCGCCAGCCTTCACGCCCACCAGAAAACCCCGCAAGGTGGTCAGGTCGATGATGCCGCCGATACCGGCATGCGCGTAGATCGAAACCGGGATCGCTTCATAGGCCGGCAGGAACTGCAGGCTGCGCTCGCGTTCCTCGGTTCGGAAGATGGTGTCGATCACTTCGGCCTGGCGTCGGCGCATGCGTTGCTGTGCGGTAGCCCAGTCGCTGCCCTGCAGGTCCACTCGCACACCGGTCTTGGTCTCCCACAATCGCCACATATCGACCAGATAACCAATGAGCGTGCCGTTGCTGTCGCGAAAGACGTAGGGCGGATAGTTGTCGTCGATGACCACATTCAGAGTGGCCAGCGCGCTGTGTTCGGCGGCGCTGCCGCGAGGCTGCACCAGTGTCGCCAGAATCCCGACAAGGAACACCAGACAGAGGCGGCGAAGGAAATCCATGACTACGATTGCACGTGCCGTCCAATCGACTGTAGCAGCCGACTGTCTGAGCGCAGCCTGGAAAGCCAGCCGAAGCTCCCGGCAGATCCTGCGTGCCGCGCAGTGCACCGCAGCTCAGGCGTCCCCGACCGGCCGGCGACCGGCCAGCGCGAGCCAGCCGCGAATGACCCGATAGGCAACCCACAGACCGAGCATCACGATCAGCAACCAGGCAAAGGGAATACCGATGATGGTGACGATCAGCAGGCCGTAGACCAGCAGCCACAGGAAGGTGAACCAGAAGGTGCGGATCTGCCAGCGGTAGTGACTGTCGAGCCAGGTTCCCCGCACCTCGCCGCGCTTGAGGTAATTGAGAACGACGGCCAGCAGCGAGGGCACGCCAAAAACAAAGGCCCCGGCAACCGTGGCGGCACCGGTAACCCCGACGATCACCGCCAGGGCATGCAAGCCGTAAATGACGTGGCACCAGGCGCGCGCGCCATCCAGTTCGACGCCGGAGTCTGACTCGTTGCTCACTTCAACCTCCCTGTTTGCAGACCATGCGAAAAAATATCGCCACGACCGATAGCGGCCATCCAGACACACTGCGGGCAAGGCTCGCCGCTCACCAGTCCAAATCCTTCCACAGATCGTCGACGCGTGCTTTCACCGCGGCGTCCATGACAATCGGCGTGCCCCACTCGCGACTGGTTTCGCCAGGCCACTTGTTGGTGGCGTCGAGACCCATCTTGCTGCCGAGACCGGCGACCGGGCTGGCAAAGTCGAGGTAGTCGATCGGCGTGTTTTCGGCGATCAACACGTCTCTTGCCGCATCGACGCGCGTGCTGATCGCCCAGATCACTTCCTTCCATTCGCGGATGTCGACGTCGTCGTCAACGACGATGATCAACTTGGTGTACATGAACTGGCGCAGGAAACTCCAGATCCCGAACATCACGCGCTTGGCGTGTCCCGGGTACTGCTTTCTGATGCTGACCGTCGCCAGACGGTACGAACAGCCTTCCGGGGGCAGGTAGAAGTCGACGATCTCGGGAAACTGTTTCTGGAGCAGCGGCACGAAGACTTCGTTGAGCGCCACGCCGAGCATCGCCGGCTCGTCCGGCGGCTTGCCGGTGTAGGTGCTGTGGTAGATCGGGTTGCGGCGCATGCTGATACGCTCGATAGTGAACACCGGGAAGCGCGCCTGCTCGTTATAGTAGCCGGTATGGTCGCCGTACGGTCCTTCGAGCGCACTCTCCTGCGGATCGATGAAACCCTCGAGAACGATCTCGGCTGAAGCCGGCACCTGCAGATCAGAGCCCAGACACTTCACGACCTCGGTCTTGCCGCCACGCAGCAACCCGGCAAACTGATATTCAGAAAGGCTGTCGGGCACCGGCGTCACCGCCGCGAGCATCGTCGCCGGGTCGGCCCCCAGCGCCACCGCCACCGGGAAGGCCTGGTCCGGCGTATGCAGACAGTGGTCACGAAAATCGAGTGCGCCACCGCGATGCGCGAGCCAGCGCATGATCACCTTGTTCGGGCCGATGACCTGCTGACGGTAGATACCGAGGTTCTGGCGATTCTTGTGCGGTCCGCGCGTCACCGTCAGTCCCCAGGTAATCAGCGGCGCCACATCGCCCGGCCAGCAAAGCTGGATCGGCAGGCGCGACAGATCGACCGCGTGCCCCTCCCAGACCACCTCCTGACACGGTGCCGACGAGCGCAGGCGGGGCGCCATGTTGAGCACCTGCCTGAGCACCGGCAGCTTGTCCCAGGCGTCCTTGAGTCCCTTCGGCGGCTCCGGCTCCTTGAGGTAGGCGAGCAGCTTGCCGACCTCGCGCAGCGCCACCACCGACTCCTGCCCCATACCCAGCGCCACCCTCCGCGGCGTGCCGAAGAGATTGGCCAGTACCGGCATGGTGTGGCCCTTGGGATTCTCGAACAGCAACGCCGGCCCACCGGCACGCAGCACGCGATCACAGATCTCGGTCATTTCGAGCTGCGGATCGACGCCAATGCCGATGCGCTTGAGTTCGCCGAGGCTTTCCAGTTGTACGATGAAATCGCGCAGATCGTGATATTTCATCGGCTAGCGCACACGATACGAAGGTGGCGTGCCCGTCAACAGCGCCGGCAAAACGAATAAGCACCTCTTCATCCGTTGATTCCTCGGGTGACCAGAAAGTCGGCGGCGATGCCGGCAAAAATGCTGGCCCCCAGCCAGTTGTTGTGCCGAAAAGCCTGGAAGCAGCGCTGCGGATCGCGGTCACGGATCAGCGTGTAATGGTAGCCGGCCATGCCGGCCGCAATCATCAGGCCGCCGTAGAAGCACGCGCCGAGGCCGAGCCCATGGCCAACAAAGCCAATCAGCACGAGGGTCAGCGCGTAGCACAGCATCACCGCCGCGACGTCGGCACTGCCGAAGGTGATCGCCGATGTCCTGATGCCGATCCGCAGGTCATCGCTGCGGTCGACCATTGCGTATTCGGTGTCGTAAGCGATCGCCCAGAAGACATTCGCCAGCAGCAGCCAGCCCGCGTCGGCAGGGACCCTGCCGAGTTGCGCAGCATAGGCCATGGGAATTCCGAAGCCGAAGGCCACGCCCAGATAAGCCTGCGGTATCGCCAGGAAGCGCTTGGTAAACGGATAACTGACAGCGAGAAACAGCGCTGCCGCACAAAGCGCCGCCAGCAACCAGCTACGCAAGGGCAGGACCAACAGAAAGGCGCTGGCCACCAGGACGGCGAAGAGCATCAGAGCCTCTCTTGCCGATACCTTGCCCGCAGCCAGCGGACGGTCACGCGTCCGTGATACGTGCAGATCGAAATCGCGGTCGGCAAGGTCGTTGATCACGCAACCGGCGGAGCGCATCAGCACCGTCCCCAGGACGAAGATCCACACCACCAGCCAGTCCGGCCGGCCCAGCGCCGACAGCCACAAACCCCACAGCGTCGGCCAGAGCAGCAGCAGGATGCCGATCGGCTTGTCGAGACGCATCAGCCTTTCGTACAGGCCAATCCTTTCGCGTAGTAGTTCACGTGTCATCCGCATGGCCGACATTCTAACGCCTCTCCTTCGGCTGGCGTCTGGTCGCTCCCGGGAGAGCCGCTGCGGTCGCTACTTCCACTCGCCCCGGAGACCGGCGACGACCTCCTGCAGATGTTCGGGGGTCGCCGCCGCGGGAACGATCGCCGTGCCGACCACCAGCGCAATCCTCGAGAACATGCCGCGACGCAATGGCTTGCTCATCGCCGGGCCATCCTTGCGACTGAAGAAGCTGCCCCACAGGCCCTGCAGTGCCATCGGAATCACCGGCACCGGTGTGCGCCCGACAATACGTTGCACTCCTGGCCGGAACGGATACAGCTCGCCGGTATCGGTAATCTTGCCTTCCGGAAAAATCGCCACCAGCTCGCCAGCCTCAAGCGCACTCGCCACGGCCTCGAAGGCCGCCTCCATCATCGCCGCGTCGTCCCTGGCCGGGGCGATCGGGATGGCGTGCATGTGCCGGAAGACAAAGTTTATCAGCGGTGTGCGATAGATACGGTAGTCCATCACGAAGCGGATCGGTCTCCGACTTGCGGCGGCGATGACGATCGGGTCGACGAAGCTGACGTGGTTGCAGACCAGCACCGCTGCCCCCTCTTCCGGGATGTTTGTCAGCCCCTTCTGCTGCAGACGATAGACGGAATGCACCAACAGCCAGGCTATGAAGCGCAGCATGAACTCCGGTACCAGGCTGTAGATGTAGATCGCCACCACGGCGTTGCACAGCGCGGCGATGCCGAACAGGACCGGAATTGAAATGCCGTTGCCGAGCATGCCGGCGGCGGCCAGCGAGCCGCAGACCATGAACAGTGCATTGAGAATGTTGTTCGCTGCAATGATGCGTGCCCGCTGCTCGGGCGCGCTGCGCAGCTGAATCAGGGCATACAGCGGAACGATGAAGAAGCCCCCGAACAGCCCGAGTGCAAACAGATCGAAAAGGACACGCCAGGTCGCGTGCAGCGCAAGCAGGCCAGCCAGGGGCAGTGGTGCGCCGGCGGGCAGCAGCGCGGGCGAAGCGAACGCCAGATCGATGCCGAACAGTGTCAAGCCGATCGAACCGAATGGCACCAGACCGATTTCCACGTGCCCGGCCGACAAGCGCTCGCAGAGCAGCGAACCGAGACCGATGCCGATGGTGAACACGGCCAGCAACAGCGTCACCGAGGTCTCGCTGCCACCCAGCACATTCTTCGCATAAGCCGGGAATTGCGCCAGGAACAATGCGCCGTAGAGCCAGAACCAGGAGATCCCGAGAATCGACAGAAACACCGTCCGGTTCTCGCGCGCGAAGCCGATGTTGCGCCACGTCTCGGAGAGTGGGTTGAGGCTGACCACCAGTCCAGGAACCGGTGCCGGTGCTGCCGGGATACCGCGGCTGCACAGATAGCCGAGGGCTGCAATCACCAGCCCGGCATACGCCACCCAGCTCGGATGCCCGGCAGCACCGGCCAGCAGACCGCCTGCCAGTGTACCGATCAGGATCGCGACGAAGGTGCCGGCTTCGACCAGCGCGTTGCCGCCAACCAGTTCGTTTTCGCGTAACTGCTGCGGCAGGATCGCGTACTTGACCGGCCCGAACAGGGTTGAATGCAGACCAAGCAAAAACAGCGCTGCGAGCAGCACCTCGAGACTGTGCATCGAGAAGCCGAGCCAGGCCACGCCCATGATCACGATTTCCAGCAGTTTCACCAGCCGCGCCAGCTTCGCCTTGTCGTACTTGTCGGCCAACTGGCCGGCGGTAGCCGAAAACAGAAAGAAGGGCAGAATGAAGATTCCCGCTGCCAGGTTGGTCAGCACCTCGGGGGTCAGGGTCGTCCAACTGGCGGCCTGAAAGGTCAGCAGCACGATCAGGGCGTTCTTGAACAGGTTGTCGTTGAACGCGCCGAGAAACTGCGTTCCGAAAAAAGGCGCAAAGCGGCGGGTGCTGAGCAGACCAAACTGGGAACTCATGCCGTCTTCCTAAAGTGAGTGACAAGGCAGGCCGCGCATGCTGGATAGCCTGGCGGCACGTAGCGATACGCCAGGATTCCGGCTGCGGGTGCGAATTCTAGCGTCAAAGCGTCAAGGTGGGTGTCCCCAGATTTCAGCGGGCCCATCTCCCGAACAAATATTTGTTGACTATTTTATTCGTGTTTTGCTAGATTGCGGTTGTCCCAAGGGGGAGTAGCTCGCAACCGCGGCGTCGTCAGGACGGAAAGCCTCAATGTACGAGGTTCCCGGCGCCCGGGTGGTTATCGCCAGGTAACCATGAGCAAGACCTTTGCCGCGATGGCAAAAGGTCCCCTGGTCGGAACACCGCAATCAGAATCATGGCCCTCAGTCCTCGCTGGACAAAGGGCCGTTTTTTCTTGTGCCACCAGCACGAGGAGAACGGGAAACTTGATCTGATCGGGAGTATCTGTTCATGGAAACCATTGGTACCACAGGGATGTGGGCGAGTTTCTTCGCCATCGTCCTCGTCATGCTGGCCATCGACCTGCTTTGGGTCGGCGGCGGCAAGGAACATCGCGTCAGCCTCAGGGAAGCGGCCACCTGGTCCGCCATCTGGGTCGGGGTTTCGTTTGCTTTCGCTGGCGGCCTGTGGTGGACTCTCGACGGCGCCTTCGGCCGCGAGGTCGCCAATGCCAGGGCACTCGAGTTCGTCGCCGGCTACCTGATCGAGAAATCGCTGGCCATCGACAATGTCTTCGTCTGGCTGATGTTGTTCAGCTTCTTTGCCGTTCCGCTCGAACTGCAGAAACGCGTGCTGATCTTCGGCGTGCTCGGCGCGATCATCCTGCGCACGATCATGATCTTCGCCGGCGTCTGGCTGATCGCCAGATTCGACTGGATCCTCTACGTGTTTGGCGCCTTCCTGCTGGTCACCGGCATCAAGATGTGGTGGGTCGCCGATGAAAAACCCGATCTGGACAACAACCCGCTGATCAGGTGGCTCCGAAACCACCTGCGATTGAGCAGCGCGCTCGAAGGCGAGCGCTTCTTCGTCATGCGTCAGACCAACGGAAAATGGGTTCGCTACGCCACACCACTGTTCCTGGTCCTGATCCTGGTCGAGATTTCCGACCTGATCTTTGCGGTTGACTCGATTCCGGCGATCTTCGCGATCACCACCGACCCCTTCATCGTACTGACCTCTAACGTCTTCGCGATTCTCGGCCTGCGGGCGATGTACTTCCTGCTCGCCGACATGGCCGACCGCTTCTCGCTGCTCAAATACGGCCTGGCGCTGGTCCTGGTCTTCGTCGGCAGCAAGATGCTGCTGCTCGATGTCATCAAGATCCCGGTCGTGGTCTCGCTGGCGGTCATCGCTCTGATCGTCACCACGGCGGTCGTGCTGTCGCTGCGCAAGAACCGGCGTACGCCCCGCGTCGTGCCGGCAAACGAAAGTCCGTGAGCATCATCCGCCGCAACGGCAGGCAGGGAAAACCAGCGCCGGCACCGGGCGCTGGGGATCCTGTGGCGCGTCGCTTGTGCAGCCATGCCGATAGTGGCATGGCTGCCTGCAGACTCATGCCATCTCCCTTTCGAAAAAAGCGCGCGTTTCGAAGATCGCGGGGGCAAAGTGGAGCCCTCGCGAAGAAAGGTGTCGCTTGAGCACGAAATCAAAGAGCAAGGGATTGTGCTGTCGAATGGTTTCGAGCACCGCCACTGCCGATTGCGGCAGCATGCCGCGGGCGGCAAAGTCCGCGGGCAGAATCAGGGGCACGATGCCCGGCAAGGGATAGTCGGAGCCGTTGAGCAAGCGCGAATGCCATTCGCTGCGTTCAATCAGCAAACGCAACATCTCGACGCTGCGGTTCCGCTGCGTGAGTGCCGAAATGTCGGCGAACAGCAGCTTTTCGTAGCGTGCTTCGCCCATCATGCGGGCGAAGAGATCGAAGCAGGCCACGCGCGGGCCATTCGCCCCGCGATCCAGGTCGACGGCACTGCCCAACGAGGCACAATGGGCAACCACCACCCGCAGCCCGTGTTCGAGGGCCCGCCGCAGCAACAGGGGATTGCCGAGATCCTCCTGATCACCACCATGCACCGCTTTTTCCTCGCCGGCGTGGCTGATCAGCGGTAGCCCGTGCCTGGCCAGGGCCGCGTAGAAGCGATCGCAGCGTGCTGAAGAGGGATCGATACCCATCGCCGGCGGCAGCCACTTTACCGCCCGCGCACCACCCTCAACGGCCAGGGCCAGGGCTTCGACGCAATCCTCGCGATAGGGATGGATCGACGCCGCCCACCAGAAATAGCGGGGATGGCGTCGAGCCACGGCCTGGGCATAGGCGTTCGGCGTGTAGAAGGAACTGCGTTCGGGGTCTGGTCGACCGGCGGCGGTGTGGAATCGGTCGAAGGCGAAGAGCAGCAACCGGGCGCCCGGTTCCAAGCCGTCGACGAGGTTCTGCAGGCGCTCGACGTAGCTGTCGTCGATCCGCCCCGGTGCATCATGAACACAGCCGGCGTTCAGATAGAACAGACGCTGCGCATACTGCATCGGATGGAAAAGGCTCTCCATGTCGGGATTCACCTCAATGCCGCTGCCCGAATCACCCGTGCCCACCAAATGCACGTGACAATCCAGGAACTGCGAGGAGTCGACCCCAGCCCAGGCCGAACGGATCAGGTGATCGACCGCCGGATCTGACGGCAGTTGCGCCTGACAATTGTTGAACAGCGCCCGCGAGCGCTGCGCCGCCAATCCCGCCAATCCCGCCAGGGCCGCGCCGCCGATGCCGCAGGCCGCCCACAGGAAACAACGGCGCTGGTTCATCCCGTCTCTCGCTTCATGAATTGCTCTCGTCCATCCGGCGATATGCCCGCAAAGCCCTGGCGGCGAGTGTAGTGGTATCGACGTCCGCGTCAAGCAAAACCCGATTCGCCGTAATAGGCATCACTGCACAATCCCTTTATAGTTCGCAGGTCGGGACCAGGTCGTTGACACCTGCTGCGCCGGCAAGGGAGCGAACAATGAATGACGCGGAAATCGCCGCCGGCAACCAGCCTGACTATCGAACAGAAGCAACCAGAGCCATGCTCGAAGCCGGCGAACGGCTGACGCGGACCGGCAGTTGGCAATGGGACGTCGAAAGCGATGCTTTCTGCTGTTCGCCGGGCTGGCTTCACATCCACGGATGCCATGTGCCACCCCGCTCGATGAGCGAATTCGAGCAGGTCATGCATCCCGACGACGTCGCTGCCGTTCGCGAAACCTTGCAGGCCGTGCTGGCCGGCAAATCGCCGTCGCCATTCGAGCACCGCATCATTCGCCGTGGCGAGGTACGGGTCGTGCGTGCCCACGCCCAGCTCCTGCCGCGTGCCGACTGCGCAGCGAGGCAGGTGATCGGTGCGATACAGGACATCACCGGAGGTGCTGAGGCCGCCCACCCTCATCGGGTGGCGACGGTCGGGTCGGCGGACCAGGCGATTGCCAGCCCAGCCGCCGATCGCATCGCCGAGATTTCCGCGAGCAGGCTTCAGGAACGCATCCTGTCGGCTCGTCTGGGCCTGATGCAACGCGCGACGACCTGCTCGCTGGAGGAATTGCTGGTCGCCACGCTCGACGAAGTGTGCGCGCTGACCGGCAGCAGCCTCGGCTTCTACCACTTTCTGGGAGCTGATCAGCAGACGCTGACGCTGCAGGCGTGGTCCACGCAGACGTCCCGAGATTATTGCCGGGCCGAGGGTCAGGGCCGGCATTACGATGTCGGCGAGGCCGGCGTGTGGGTGGAATGCATCCGCCTGCGCTGCCCGGTAATGCACAACGACTATGCCGCGCTGCCCCACAGGCGCGGTTTGCCGCAGGGGCACGCCACGCTGCTGCGCGAACTGGTGGTCCCGATCTTCCGCAACGGACTGATCGTCGCCATCCTGGGTGTCGGCAACAAGGCCGAACCCTACGGCGACGAGGACCTGACGACCGTCAGCCAGCTTGCCGATCTCGCCTGGGACATCGCCGCCGCCAAGCAAGCCGACTGCCAGATCCGGGAAAGCCAGGAGCGCCTGAGCGGCATCGTCGACGCCGCCCTCGATGCGATTGTGACGGTAGACGAAGCGTACCGGATCGTGTTGTTCAACGCCGCCGCCGAAAAGATGTTCCAGTGTGCGGCCGCGGAAACTCTCGGAAAATCTCTGGACCGATTCATTCCGGAGCGCTTCCGCACAATACATCGGCGACAGGTTGTGGACTTCGCATCGACACCTGTTGTATCACGCCCGATGGGGAAGACCCGCCAGGTTTGCGGGGTGCGAGCCGGGGGAGAGGAGTTCCCGATCGAAGCGTCGATTTCCCAGGTGCAAGTGCGCGGGCAGCGGCTATTCACGGTCGCGCTGCGCGACATCACCGAGCGTCAGCAAGCCCAGGAGGCCTTGCAGAAAGGCCAGGCATTCAATGTCGCGGTGATCGATTCGCTAAGCGCACACGTTGCGGTTCTCGACCGTGAGGGGAAAATCACCGCGGTCAACCGGGCGTGGAGGCAGTTCGCGGCAGACAACGGCGGCACCACCTTGGCCGCGCACCCAACCGGTATCGATTACCGCCAAGCCTGTCTGTCCGCCACCGGGCCAAGCGCGGTGGAAGCACTGGCGGCGTGGCAGGGCATCGAAGCGGTGCTCGCGGGACACTTGCCGCTTTTCGAGATGGAGTACACCTGCCATTCGCCCGACGAGGAGATCTGGTTCCGGATGAAAGTCCAGCCTCTGCAGGGAGATTGCGGTGGCGTCGTGGTCACCCATGAAGACGTCACCCGCAGCCGGCGCCTGGCCAACTCGCTGCGTTCGGAGAGCCAGCGCCTCGCCAACATCATCGAAGGCACCAACGTTGGCACCTGGGAATGGAACGTGCAAACCGGTGAAGCCACCGTCAACGAACGTTGGGCGGGAATCATCGGCTATACGCTGGCCGAAATCTCGCCGGTCAGCATTGCCACTTGGAGACGCTTCGCCCATCCGGACGATCTGGAAAGATCCAACGACCTCGCCGAACGGCATTTTGCCGGCGCACTGACTCACTACGACAGCGAATGCCGAATGCGTCACAAACACGGCCACTGGGTGTGGGTCCGCGATCGCGGCAAGGTCATGGACTGGACCGCCGAAGGAAAGCCGCTGCACATGTTCGGTACCCACCTCGATGTTACCAGCGAGAAGCTTGCCGAGCAGGCCTTGCTCGAAGCGATCGAGTTCAACAAGCAGATCATTGCCGGGGCTCAGGAAGGCATCGTGGTGTATGACCACGGCCTGCGCTGCCAGGTCTGGAATCCCTATCTGGAAAACCTCACGGGCTTACCGGCGCAACAGGTGATTGGTTCGCATCCCCTCGAACTCTTCCCGTTCCTGCGCGAAACCGGCTCGATCGCTCGCCTCGAAAAAGCGCTCACGGGCAAACTGCCGGGTAGCACCGAGTTCCCGTTTGCGGTCAGCCAGACAGGTCGCACGGGCTGGGTGTCCGGGTGCGCAGCACCGCTGCACGACACCCATGGGCAGATCATTGGCGTCATTGCCACCGTACGCGACATTACCGAAACCAAACGTGCTGCAGAAGCGCTACGGGAGATGAACGAAACCCTGGAGGCACGTGTCGACGAACGTACACGGCAATTGGCCATCGCCACGCAGATCGCCGAATCGGCCAACCGGGCGAAGAGTTTCTTCCTGGCCAACATGAGTCACGAGATCCGTACGCCGATGACCGCCATCCTTGGCCTCGCCGAACTGCTGAACCTGGACGGCGTCACGACCAGGCAGGCCGAGCGCCTGAAGAAAATGAACCACGCCGCCAGGCATCTGCTGGGCATCATCGACGACGTGCTTGACCTGTCCAAAATCGAAGCCGGCAAGCTGGTTCTCGAAGAAGCGGCTTGCGATGTGGCGAGCATCGTAGACAGCGTCGTCGAAATCACGACTGATCGCGCCCGCCAGAAGCAGATCGCCCTGCTCACCGACTGCGAGAGCATCCCGGGCCAGCTACGCGGCGACCCGATACGCATCCGGCAGGCCTTGCTCAACTACGTCAGCAACGCCATCCGGTTCACCGAGCGAGGCAGCGTCACCGTCCGCGTCCGCTGCCAGGAATCCAGCGGCGACCACCTCCTGCTGCGCTTCGAGGTTCAGGACACAGGCATTGGCATCGCCGCCGACACCATTGGGCGGCTTTTCCAGAGCTTCGAACAGGCCGACAACTCGATGACCAGAGAATACGGCGGCACCGGCCTGGGGCTGGCCATCGTCAAGCAGATCGCGCAGATGATGGACGGCCGCGCCGGTGTCGAGAGCTGCGAAGGTACTGGCAGTACCTTCTGGTTTACGGCACGGCTGCGCCGGCTGATCGAAACCAGTGCCGATCTGGCCGGGAACAGCGATACAGTGCCAGCCGTGACGGTAGAGGCAGTGGAGGAGCGCATGCGCCAAGAGAAACGCATCCTGCTCGTCGACGACGAGCGTATCAACCGGGAAGTCATTCTGGCGATCCTCGAAACCATCGGTATGAAGGCCGACTGCGCGGCCAATGGTGAGGAAGCGGTCGAACTGGCGGGCAGCTTGTCTTACGACCTGATCCTGATGGATCTGCAGATGCCCAGAATGGACGGGCTGGAAGCGACACGCAGGATTCGCCGTTTGCCGATCAACGCGCAGGTGCCGGTCCTGGCACTGACCGGCAACGTAAGCACCGACGTCAAGGGTCTCTGCCTGGCCGCCGGCATGAACGACTTCATTGCCAAGCCGTTTACGGTCGATGTGCTGCTTGCAGTAGTTGACCACTGGCTGCTCCCAGGGACGGACTGATCTGGACAGTGGTCAATGTTTCGCCTTTCCGGAGCGATGGCAAACCCGCAACTCGGCGTCCGCTCGAACGCCCGCGGCGACGCCAAACGGTTACGGGATCTCGAAATCGTCGGCATCGGTTACCAATCCGGCCGCCGCAAAGAAGTCGGGGCCAAGGGAGGAGGCGGCGGGATTCCTGCAGGACAGGTTGGCGATGGTCTTGCCGGCGTGTATCACGGCAACACCGGACCTCTCGCCGCTGCCCTTGATCAAGGCATCGTACACCACGTAGGCGTACTGGCTACGCCGGAACCGAACATACGCCCCGCCCCCACCGGCAAACGTCAGCGTCCGCACCCGGACATCCGTTTCAGGGCGGGCGGTGATCTCCGGAAACATCAGGCTGGGTTGGCCGAGCGGCCCAAAGCGATATTGCAGGTAGCCGCTACGGGCCGACAGGTCTTGCGAAGCGCAGACCGAAACCACGCCTTTCCCCGTGTCACAGGAAAAGATCCTGGCCTCGTGCGATGAACAGTGGCTGCCCACCCCCAGCGCGATTGCCGGCCAACACGTCGCGGCGTAGAGAATGGCTCGAGCCATCGTCATGGCACGGACAACGGCGCCCTAGAAAAGTGCATCGCCAATCTTGAACGCAGCGCTGAATTCCGCCAAGCCATGACTCCCGCCATTGACCAGCCTCCGGGCTTGTGCCAGATCGCCTTCATGCAGTGCTGCCCTGATGCGGCTTTCCTTGCTCTTCAGGAAGCTCGCGAGGAGTCTCGCGGCAATCGCCGGGTCATTGGCCAACTCCGGATGGCTGACCAGTTGATCGCCAATTCCTATCGCTGCACCGTGCGTCTGATAGTTTGCCCGCCCGGTCAGCTGGATGAAGCCTCGACCCTTGTAGCTGTCACCGTCCGGTGCACCTCGGTTACCCAGATCCTTGCGGGAATCGTAGAGATTGAAAGGATGCCCGCCTGGCGAGGTGTTGAATTTCGACCTGAATTCGCTGATCGGTTGAAAACTGGCAGTCTCGGCGCGAATGGTCGCCAGCGCCATCAAGACCATGTCCTTGTCGGCCAGTCCGACCTCGTCAAGCGCCTTCAGGACATGCGGCAAATTGACTTTGATATGGTCCAGAGGCGTCAACGGGAACATCTTCGAGACTTTGCCGACCGTGATTTCTGAAAGATCGAAAGGCGCATCGGTTTCACCCGCGGCGACCTCCAGGCCCAAGGCCTGCTGTGTCTTCGGCCCGGCGACGCCATCCGCCCGCAAGCCCTCGCTTTTCTGAAAAGCAAGAATGGCGGCTTCGGTCCCGGGGCCGAATTGCCCATCGACACGCCCTGGATCGAAACCGTGTCGCTTCAGTGCATCCTGAAGGCGCTCCACTTCAGGGCCGGACATCCCTTCCTTCAAAATAGTCATCACACGCTCCCATCATCGCCAAACGGTTTCGAACACCGCCAACAGCTACTGCGACGGCCCTAAACCATGCTACGCCCTAACTTTTCGCAGGACAAGGGGCCATTGCCCGGGCAATCCGGTCGACAAACACAATGATCACCCGGCTTCAGGTGGTGAAGCGTGCGAGTTGCGCCTGCAGCGCCGCCGCCAGACGCTGCAGCCTGCCCGCCCGTTCGCTGTTCTGGGTCGCGCGCCCGCTGCTGCCGTCTGCCATCCGGGCAATGCGCTCGACCAGGCGTGCGATCTCCTGGCTGGTGCCGCTCTGTTGATGGGTACTTGCGGCGATGCTCTGGACGGTCGCTACCGCCTGCCGGGCAGACACGTCGATCCTCGGCCAAGGCTTGGCCTGCCTCGCGTGCGAGTTCTACGCTGCCGGTCATGCGTGTACGCAGCGTCTGTATGCGCGCGACAGCATGCGCCGTCTCATCGACGATCGACTGTACCGTGGTGGCGATTTCGCGGGTCGACAGGGCCGTCCGCTCGGCCAACTTGCGAACCTCATCCGCCACGACCGCGAAACCTCGCCCCTGCTCGCCTGCACGTGCCGCCTCTATCGCCGCGTTGAGCGCCAGCAGGTTGGTCTGCTCGGCAATCTCCCGGATCACGCCAACGACGCTGGAAATCTGCTGCGAGCGCTCACCGAGGGACTGGATCAGAGCCGCCGACTCCTTGATGTCGTCAGCGACCTCTTCCAGGTCTCTGACCGCCGTATCAACGACGCCACGCCCCGATTCGGTCAGCGACTTGGCTTCCTCCGAAATGCGCGTGGCCTGTCTGGCGTTTTCCGCCACTTCGGTGATGCTCACCGACATTTCCTCGACCGAGGCCGCAATCGCCGCCGCCGACTCGGATTGCTGCGCCGCCCCCTGCATCGCCGTACTGGCCGTGCTTGACAACTCGTCGGCCGAGTTGCCCAGTTCCCGCGACGTGCTCGCGACGCCGTCGACCAGAGTGCGCATGCTGTCCACCATGGCGTTGAAAGCGCTACCAATCTGGTGAACCTCGTTCCGGCTATCCGGCGCGGCATGCTGAGCAGCGGCGCGCAGATCGCCCTTGCCGAGGCGATCGACAGCCTCGGCAAGGGTAGCCAGACCGGTCAGTCGCTGACGAACGAGCAGCAGAATCAGTGCGGCCAGCAAGATGGCGGCACCGCTGCCGGCGCCAATCACCACGTTCCGTAAACGTTTGCTGCCTTCCAGGAGGCGATCATTGCCGTTAACTATCTCATCGCCGATCCTGACCACCGGCAGATCGACTTCCCCAGTGCGCATCGTGCCTTGTCCAGGAAGCGGCTCTCCACCCGCGTACTTGACAAAGAAGCTCGACTGGCGCTCGCCACGTGCCTTGACACCCTCGAACAGGGAGTCGAGCATGCCGACCATGATCTTGCTTTCCTGTTCAAGGCTGTGCTCGGTTTCCGCCACCAGAGCCTTGCTCGAAAAATGCTGGACGATCCAGACCAGCACCGCGAAGATCACGACCAGCGCGCCCACCATCAGCAGGGTGAGTTGGCGGCCGATGGGCTGATGCTCGAACTGGGTAGTCATCTGTCTCCCTCGCAAGGTATTTCGGTGGTCAATCCAGGCCTCACGAACAGCACACGAGTCATAGTTCGAGCTCGGCAATCAGCGGAGCGTGGTCCGAACAGCGAGCCCAGGCAAGGCCTTTCGGAACGTGCATGTCGAGCACCCGAAAACCGCGCACATAGATGCGGTCGAGCGTCAGCCACGGGGCAAAACTCGGGAAGGTACGCGCCACTCCGGCCTGCGTATCGCTGACGGTGCGCCACGGCAGCAGCCAGTCGAGGACCCCGCGGTCGGGCGTCGCCGACGTGGCGGCCACGGCGACTTCATCGACGCCGAGCCGGTCGCGCAGCAGACCGTCGACTCGTTGCTGCCAGTCGTTGAAGTCGCCGGCAATGATCAGAGGAGACTTGGCCGGCACTTCGCGCTGTACGAAGTCGGCAAGAAAAATGGCCTGACGAAGGCGACTGCGCTTGATCAGGCCGAGATGCACGCAAATCAGGTGCACGTCCCGGCCCTTGCCACGGCCGAAGCGCGTCACCGCGTGCAGCAGACCCCGCTTTTCCAGCAGATGGTCGGAGATGTCGTGATTCGTGAAGTCCACAATGCGGTGGCGCGAGAGAATCGCGTTGCCATGGTGTCCATGCGGATAGACGGCGTTCATGCCGTAGGCGCGGTGCGCGTAGGCACCCGTGGCAAGGAAGTCCAGTTGCGTACCGGATATCGGGTAGCCGGGCTGCGATGCCAGCCGCTCGTTGCGGTCCTGCACTTCCTGCAGGAAGACGATGTCGGCGTCGATCGCATCCAGCGCCAGGCGGACATCGTGAATACGCGGCCGTCCCCGGATACCGGTGACGCCCTTGTGAATGTTATAAGTCGCGACCCTGAGCCTCATCGCCGCACCCGACACGCACCGGCCTGATCGCGGCTCACGGCAAACGCTCGAAATAGCGATCCAGCAAGGCTGGATCGTCAAAATGGCGCCGCCCGACAAAAGCCGTCGCCTGTCGCCCCCATTGCCGCATCTGGCCCGCGCTGCGTATCCCCATTGGCCAGAAGAAAAACCGCTCCAGCCGCTCGCTGCCGGCGACCAGACCGTCAGGCATGAACGCGCTGCGTGTTCCGCCGCCCGGCAGCGGCAGCGCACGTAGCTGGTGCTCATCGCGCAGTGCCAGGACGACCCCGTCATCGCGACGCGCAGACTCGATCCCGGCCCGCTGCAGATAGTGCGTAAACGCCGCCAGTTTGAGCACCACACGCTGGTGTGGTGCCGGCGCACGCAAGGCTTGTGGAATGAAGAGCCCTTCCTCGATGGTCTCGGGTTGCGGCCGCGCGTGCACGTGCTCGGTGGGAATGAACAGGTGGTAGCAACCGCAGGGATGGATGGTGTCGTAGATCAGGGGACTTCCGTTCTCGGCCAGGGTGACCCGCCAAACGACGCCGTCGAGACGGCCGGCGAGCACATCGTAGGCTCCGAGCGCTGGGCGCGCCGGTAGCCAGACAGTGTATATCAGTTGCAGCAGCCAGTGGCCGTCCAGTTGCGCATGGCTGCTGCGGACGTACAGCACGGGTTGCTCGCGGGCAATGCCGATCTGTAGATGTCCTGTCTGGTCGCTCTGCCAGGTGACGGCCCCAGGGCGATCGTCGTCGCTGGCGGTTTCAATCTCGAATCGGGGCGCATGGCGTACAATCAGGCGCGCCAATTCGGAAGGCGACATCAGGGGCAGCCCCGGTGCTGCGGGTTCATTGAGCATCGGCACGCCGTCCGGCGATTCTGCCGGGATGTAGCGGAGACGACGATGCGCGACCGGGTCGGTGACGGCGTGCGTGGCGAAATCCGCCAGCGTGTCGCGCTGCCAGTTCCGTATTCCGGCAGCGAAGGCATGCCGCGTCAGCGGATACAGGCCGAGCGCACGCATGCTGTTCGAGTAGTCGTCGGGCACCCTGGCAGCGTCGATCAGCATGGGTAGATCGTGGCGATCGGCTAACGCCAGTTGCTGCCGACAGGTGGTCAGTGCAGTTGCCAGCGCACCGTCGACACCCGCGTTACCCAGTTCAAAACGACGCGCGGCATCATCCAGCGCCGCCAGCGCTTCCCTCCACGCCAACGTCTGCTCGACTTCGCCAGCTGCGGTTGGAGCCAGCCTCGCCAGAACGCGATCAACCCGCAAGTAGGGAAAACCCGGCACACGTGGCTCCTGCGCATCACGCGTGCCGATCGTATCGATCAATGCGTCACTGGCCTGAAACCGCCGAGCACATTCACCCAGCGCGTCTTCACGCTGCAGCGTCTGGGTGACCGGAGCGTGCGCATAGGGGTCGACGCTGGCGCAACCGGGCAACACGCAGCATGCCACCACCAGGCCCAGTGAAAGTCTCATCCGGCATCCTCCCCAACCGCGAGCCACGCCTGACGTCGTGCGATCTCGCGCAGCATCGCCTCGAACTGCTCGCGCATCGTGCGCCGGATCGCGCTGACGCCAAAAAGTCGCCTCCCCACTGGCGGCAGTGGCGCTGCCAGTTCGAACTGTGCATCGTAGTCGAGGCGCACGCTCGAACGCTTTGGCGAAGGTAAGGGCGTCAGCGTGTTGCGGCCGCTGAAGCTGCGCAGCGTTGACTCACCGGCGGCAACACTTCCGGACTCCAGTCGTGACCAGAGTTACGCAGCCTTCAGTTTTTGCAGTGCGCGGTTAACGGCGCGATCGAACATCGGTTCCGGCGGCATGAGGATCGCTTCACCGCGCTCGATCTGGAGCGCCAGGGCATTCGGGGTCACCGATATCGCACGCGGCGACTGCGAGGTAGTGAATAGCAGAATGCCTCGCTGCGGGCTAATCCACGATAGGCGATAACGCAAGGGTCCGGATTCCGGATTCGCAAATTCGACCCAATCGCCACGCTGCAGGCTTCCCACCAGCGACAGTACGTCTGCCCTGTCTCGCGAAGGGGGTAGTTCATTGGCCCCGGCCAGTGAAATTCGTTCGATCTGCGTTTCGCCGCGCACGACCTGCTCGCGGGCAAGGCTGACCGGCACGGGCTCTGCCACCGGCAACACCGGCCGTGGAGTGACGATTGGCGGTGCCGTACCCCGCAGGACCGCGGCATGCACACTGAAGAGCGCATCGATCAGGGCCAGGCGGCGATCATCTGCCATCTCCAGGCGGCCAAGCCCGTTGCAGATGCGGCGAACCAGGGTCGGCAAGCGGGCCGCCAGCCGCTTCCGGCTTGGCACATCCGACGGGATGTCGACGCTCGCCACCAGTTCACTGACCGTGTCCATGGCTGCCTCCCAGGCGGCATTGTCACCGTCCATAGAGTGCCGAACGAGGAGTTTGCGCCATTCGTTGTCCAGCAGATCAGTCACCGCCGATGGCAGTGGCATCGCCAGCCAGCCGACGAGGGCGTGATCGGCTGCCGCAGCCGCGAGTTCGTAGCGCTCCTGTTCGGCAACCAGTGGCGCCGCGTTGACGGCGTGGGCATCGGCTGCAGCCTCCTGGCTTTCAAGGAATGCCTCCAGTTCGATGCACAGCGTATCGAACAATTCGGTATCCTGACTGAACTCGTTCTGCAGCCGTTCGACGATTTCCGCGACCCGCGCGTACAAGGGATTATCGTGACCCGCTTGCGGGCCGCAACGCACCGCCGCTCGCGAAATCCCGTCCAGCAGGCGCCGCGCCGGATGCGACTTGCTCGAAAAGAAAGTCTTGTCCAACATGGCGACCTTCAGCACCGGAATCTGCATGCGCGCAACCAGGGCCTTGATCGGGTCGGCGACAGAAGCGTCGTCGAAGATGAAGTCAAAGAGGGTGGCAACGATATCCACGGTGACGGAATGCAGATAGTCGAGGTTCTGGCCTGCGTCACTGCTATGGAACTGCCGCAAGACGTTGTCCATCAATGCCGCGGCCGTTTGCACCGGCACCGCCCTCTGCAGGGTATCCAGAGAGGCCATGACCTGCTCCATGGCAACGGCCATGCCGGCGGGCGACGCACCGCCCATGGACACGCCGGTGGAAGGGCCACAGCCAGCGCCAGCGCCGCCCGTCCCTGCGGACACTTGCTGCGGGCGCACGAGTTCCTGCAGCAAAGCAAAGAGGTCGGCAGATTCGGCAGGCTTGCCGGGGTCAGTCGCGTTGCGCGGTTGGTTTGGTGACGGGGAGCAGGTTCGGGAAAGCTGTGGCAGCACACCACGGCCAATCAAGAAAGCATTCAAATCGTCAATGGTCGGGCCAAAGACATCGACGGCGTGGCGCTCCATGAGTTGCAGGATTTCCAGCTTCGCCTTGCCGACCAACCCGGCATCCTCGAATGCACCGCCCAGCGATTCGGCGATGAGATGTTCTATGGGCAGGCTGCCTTCCGGTTCTCCAGACAAGAACGCCAGCCGGCGCCCAATGGCAAACAGCCCCTCGTCACACTGACTACGAAGGCTGCCAGCGATGGCCTTGACGACCAGTTCCTCGTCCATGGCGCCAAAGTCAACCAATTGCAGTTCTTGTGGAGGGCTGCTGGCAGCACCACGTCTGCCCTTGTTCGAAGCACGGCATGCCTGCGTGAAGAGTGCTGACCACTTGGCGAGCAAAGCGCCTTCGAGCTGCGGCGCTTTGGCGTGAATCGCTTCTCCCGTGTGGTAGAACAGGACCCTTTGCGCGCGTCCGCAAGCGACGTCACCTTTGCTGAGCAGTTCCTCCTCGACTCGGGGCAGCACCGACCTGAAGGCGTCACGGAGCTTGCACCCCATGAGATCCCGTGCCTCTGTGAGGACACCGGGATGATCGACATCAACGAGCGCGCCACGAACCCCTTCAGGGAACCTGATCACGTTATTTGCTGGAACTGGGACTGCCATCACCGATTCTCCTTGCCGCTGGCGCTGAAAAAACACGCACTGCCAAACCGCTAAATGTGGCGGGTTGGCGCAAGGTCACTGTCTCGGAGCGGCAG
The DNA here is from genome assembly GCF_056856495.1 of Candidatus Accumulibacter propinquus. Lineage (NCBI taxonomy): Bacteria > Pseudomonadati > Pseudomonadota > Betaproteobacteria > Candidatus Accumulibacter > Candidatus Accumulibacter propinquus. The sequence continues at coordinate 1,980,013 of NZ_JBSEHC010000003.1, read as the reverse complement.
TTTGGCCCCTCAGGGCACCGACGGGCTTCTGGTCAAGGATGCAGCGCTGTTCATGGTCCTGATGCTGCATCTGTTCGCCTGGCGGTCCCGCCGTCCTAGAAAGCGGCGACAACTCCGTTTTCTGTAGACCGGTGACTTTGCGTCCCCGCCTTTCGACGGGTTTGCCTTTTTCAGTAAGACTAGCTGTTTAGAATCTACACCAATAGTCTCAATAGTGCAAGGCGCTTATCAGCGACTCCATCTCCTCGCCAGATTTTTCGAGTATCTCGGCCAGAAGGGGTGCCGCCTGGACGTCTCCCGCCACGTCCTCAGCGTCCGGACTGTGCAGCGGCGAAGGGATCGGCGTCAGGCGGTGCGCCAATGAAAGGACATCACTCAGGTCAACGGGTGGAAAACTGCCTGACCTCGGCTCCCAGAGCATTTCCACCGCTTCGACAACTTCTTGCGGTACAGCCAGCGCTTTCAGCACAGCCTGGCCGATCAACCTGTCGACTTCCGGCGACAGTATGCTGCCAGCCACGAATAGGTCGGGATGCAGTTCGGTGCGTGAGATCAGAAAAAAGCCCCCCACCTCGTGGACCATCCCGGCAAACAGCGCCACATCAGCCAAAGGGCGCAGAAAGCGCCGCGCCAGCACATGGGCCAGCGCGGCCACATGTGCGGTGTGCTCCCAGAGCCGCTCCGAAAGTGCGCGGCAGTCCGGCGAGCGCAAGCCGCTGGTCATCTGACGCATCACAACCGCCGTGGCCAGGGTGCGCACGAAGCGGGTTCCCAGCCGGGTTACGGCACTTTGCACGTCGGCTACATGCTGCCCCCAGCGGTTGAACGCCACCGAATTAGCTAACGCCACCACCCGTGCGGCCAACAGAGGTTCCGCCAGGACAAGCTGCGCGACCTGGCCCAGATGCAAATCCGGATCATCAAGGGCAAGACGCACCCGGAAGGCGACATCGGCGTGGGTGGGGAAAGCGACCTCACCGCGCCCGACTTCCGCGATGACCTGGTCCAGAGCGCTCATGGTGGGGAAACCTCTCGGTCGGAACCAAAAGCGCACATTACATCAGCTGACTGTTCCTTGTCATCCCGCAGGCAATGGGTACCATAGCCTTGTTAACATTTGCCGGCAACTCGGCAACATGCCAAGTTGCCGGCAAACCATCGGCAGCCAGCGCTTGCAGTCGAGACCGCGTTGTCCTACGGGTTCACGGCTTTCTTGACGGCGTCCCGAGCGTCACTGGCGTTCTCTTTCAGGTCGCCGAGATGTTGTTGCAGCTTGCCTTCAACCTGATTTTTGACACCCTTTGCCTGCTGCTCCGTGCTACCGGTCAACTTGCCGACCTGTTCCTGAATCGTCCCACCGAGGTCTTTTGCTGCGCCCTTGACTTGATCCTTGTTCATGATGAACTCCTAGCTTGGTTGGTACCGCTGATACACAAGCCGGACTCGGCTCGTGCTCTGAAGCCCACGAATCATTTCGTCGTGGCCAAGTACCAAGGCTAATGAAAAGCGCTGGCAGGCTCTGTGCGCTGACCAACATACGGGTTTGCACCAGTGGCAGGCGATCGGCCCCGGCCTGTATCAAAGAACAGTTGTCGGTCACCGGCGGATGCCTTTAAGCCCTTGAAAGGACAAACATTGCGGCTCACAGACGCGGTCTGCACGCCGCTGCTTCAGTCACCGCCACCGCCGCCGCACCCTCCCCCGCCACAACCGTCGCCGCCTGACCCGCCGCCGTCGCTGTCTCCGCCACAGCCGCTGCTCCCGCCACAGCCACCCCCGCAACTGATGTGGCCGGCGCAATAACCCGTGCCGTCGCGGGTTGCGGCCAGGCAGTCGAGCTGATAGACAAAACCCCCGGTGATCCCGAGCAGGCCATCAAGCGCAAAAAGCATCGGCAGCGACTGCGGCGCTTTCGGATCGATCCCATCGCGTCTGCACGCAAGCCGCCAAGCGCGCTTGATTCCATCCTGCGCGTCGGTCGGCGCACGCATCGCTTCAGCCGGCGTGTGGTGCAGAAAGCGCCCCAGCCCACGCTCGCAGAATTGCTGATACTGGCGGGTAAACAGAATGAACTCGTGCCAGGCGTCATCGACCACCTGTGATGGCATAGCCACCAGCCGATTCCTGGCCTCCCGGCACAGCTGGAAGTATTCGCGCAAGCCGTCAAAGACCAACACCCGCTGCGCTTCGTCCAGTTCGGGCCGCCGTGCCGCCAGACGTCGATCGAGAAACTTCGCGTAGGGATAAGCGTCAATGAACGTGGAGCGCTGCCTGAGCAACGAGCGCCACCAGTAGATCGCTGCGGCGATCAGGGCGACGAACAACAACACGACCATCAGCTTCATCTAGAGTGCCCGCGCCATCAAAGTGTACTGAAACACAGGTACTTGATTTCCAGATACTCGTCCAGCCCATGCCTGGAGCCCTCGCGGCCGATTCCCGACTGCTTGACACCCCCGAAGGGGGCCACTTCATTCGAGATCAGGCCGGTGTTAACGCCGATCATGCCGTACTCGAGTGCTTCACCAACGCGCAGGCAGCGCGCGATATCGCGGCTGTAGAAGTATGCTGCCAGACCGAACTCGGTGTCGTTGGCCATCCCGACGGCCTCTGCCTCGCTCGAAAACCGGAAGACCGGCGCCACTGGCCCGAAAGTCTCTTCGCGCGCCAGCAGCATCTCCGGCTTGACGTCAGCGAGAACCGTTGGCGTGAAGAACGTGCCGCCGCGCTCGTGCCGGTGGCCACCGGTGACCACGCGCGCGCCCCCGGCAACGGCGTCGGCGATATGCGCTTCGACCTTGGCCAGCGCCGCCGCGTCGATCAGCGGCCCCTGAGCGACGCCTTCGTCGTTCCCTGGCCCCACCTTCAGCGACTCTACGCGCCTGGCCAATTGCTCGACGAAGCGATCGTAGACTCGGTCCTGAACCAGCAGCCGGTTGGCACAGACGCAGGTCTGTCCGGTGTTGCGATACTTGGCGATGATGGCGCCTTCGACTGCGGCCGCAATATCCGCATCGTCGAAGACGATGAACGGCGCGTTCCCGCCAAGCTCAAGCGAAAGCTTCTTGATCGTCGGTGCGCACTGCGCCATGAGCAGACGACCAATCTCGGTGGACCCGGTGAACGACAGTTTGCGAACCACCGGGCTGGCGGTCAGCGCGCCTCCGATAGCTACCGGATCGCCGGTCAGCACGTTGAGAACCCCCGCCGCCAGACCGGCATCGTGCGCCAGGCGCGCCAGTGCCAGAGCCGTCAATGGCGTCTGCTCGGCCGGCTTGACCACCACCGTACAGCCAGCCGCAAGCGCCGGTGCCACCTTGCGGGTGATCATCGCCAGCGGGAAATTCCACGGCGTGATCGCCGCACACACCCCCACCGGCTGTCGGATGGTCAGCAGACGCCGATCGGCGGTCGGGCTCGGAATGCTTTCGCCGTAGGCGCGCTTGCCCTCCTCGGCAAACCACTCGACGAATGATGCGCCGTAGGCTACCTCGCCGCGTGCTTCGCCGATCGGTTTGCCACATTCAGCCGTAATCAGCCGCGCCAGATCCTCGCCATTGGCAAGAATCAACCCATGCCACTGTCGCAGGACGGCAGCGCGTTCCTTGGCCGTCTTCGCCTGCCAGGCCGATAGCGCCCCCGCCGCAGCGGCGATCGCACGCCGAGTCTCGACCGCCGCCATCATTGGGACCTCGCCGATAATCTCGCCGTCGGCCGGGTTGCTGACCAGCAGGGTGCGGCCGTCATCGGCAGCCTCCCAACGTCCGTCTAGGTAACAGTTCGAGCGCAGCAGGCGCGGGTCGGTGAGGTGCATGGCAATTCCCCGAAATCTGAAAATCTGCAGTTTATACTGTGCACCATGCGTGTCCATATCCTCTTCGCGGGAGCCGTTTCCCTGCTGCTGGTCGCCTGTGCCGGCAAGACACCGCTGCCGGAAAAACTGCCCGAGCCGCCGACCCGGCATCCGACGAGCAGCTACAAGGGCCACGACGTGGTGATGTTTGCTCTCAGTCTGATCGATACGGGTTACCGCTTCGGCGGCAAGAACCCTGAAGCGGGCCTCGACTGCAGTGGCATGGTTTCCTATATCTACAACCGCGCGGTGGGCCTCCGGGTAAGCGGCAGCGCGGCCGACATTGCCCGGCGTGGCCGCCCGGTCGAACGTACGGGGCTGCGTCCCGGCGACCTGGTGTTCTTCAATACCCGCAACGCGGCTTATTCGCACGTCGGCGTCTACATAGGTGACGATCGATTCGTTCACGCCCCGTCGAGCAGCGGCCGGGTGCGCATTGATCAACTCGATGCCCGCTACTTCGCGCAGCGCTTCGATGCGGCACGGACCTACTTCGACTAACCGGCAAGCCCTCCGTGGAGGGGAAAATCTTGCAGCGGGTTGGTCAGTTCGTTGAAGTGCCGGATGAGGTTCTCGAAGATCAGCCCCATCTGCTCGTTCGGCACCGTGTTCGGGTGCAGGTCCACGTCGCAGAACTTGGCGACGACGAGATAGAGAATGTTCGCCTCGCGCAGCCGACCGATCTCGTCATCGAATTGGAACCAGCCAAGACGCCCCATCAGTTTCACGAAGTCGTCTAGAGGGATCATGGCCGCCTGGAAGTCCGGCGGTGTCATGTCTTCGACCAGCTTGGCTACCTGCGCGCTCCAGAGCGCTGGCCAGACCTGAAGTCGTTCGCGAGGGTGACGATCGAGCGGACGATCAAGGGACAAACCGCTGTTGATCGCCGCTTCTACGTAAGCAGCCTGGTCCCCGACGCCCCGCGTATGAATGAGGACCAGATTCGCAAGTGGGAGCTACTGCGAATAGCGGTTATGCAAACTACAGCCAGGGCCTGAGCCACCCAAGTCCTTCGGAGGTGCCGGCACGCGGACGATATTCACAGCCTATCCAGCCCTGATACCCCAGGCTGTCAATCACGTCGAACAGATAGGGATAGTTGACCTCACCGACATCCGGCTCATTCCGGTCGGGTACGCCGGCAATCTGGATATGGCCAATACCGGCGTGCGGCCGCACCATGTCGCGCTTCAGCCTGGTGGCCAGATCTCCTTCGACGATCTGGCAGTGATAGAGATCGAACTGCACCTGCAGGTTATCGGTGGCCACCTCGGCGCAGATCGCCTGCGCTTCATCCTGTCGGTTGAGGAAGAAACCGGGGATGTCGCGGGTGTTGATCGGTTCGATGACGATGGTGATGCCGTCGGCGGCAGCGAGACGCGCGGCGTAGGCCAGGTTGTCCAGGTACACCGCGCGATGGCGGGCACGCCCCTGATCCGGCCGGATCAGGCCGGCCATGACGTGCAGTTTCCGGTTGCCCAACAGACGGGCGTACTCCAGGGCGGTGTCGATCGAGTGCTTGAACTCGTCTTGGCGCCCCGGCAAGGAAGCAAGACCGCGCTCGCCGGCAGCCCAGTCCCCTGGCGGAGCGTTGAACAGCGCCTGGGTCAGCGCGTTATCGGCAAGCAATGACTGCAGGAGTGAACCTTCATACTCGTACGGAAACAGGTATTCCACGGCTTTGAAGCCATCCTTCGCCGCCGCTGCAAAGCGATCGGTGAAGGCATGCTCGGGATACATCATGGAGAGATTGGCAGCGAAACGACACATGGCGAAACCCATATCCTTACACACAAGTCATGTTGCATAAATTGAACGCATATGTTCCACTCCTCGGACGAAGTCTCGGAGCCTCGCGAAGCCCAGCCAGAGGGTCTTGACGCCGGGTTCGCCATCGCACTTCCGGCCGAGGAAGCCGCCGAGCATGGCGATGTGTCGGATCATCTCGCGGAGGTTGGGCGGTGTGGCGGGCGGCGTTTTCTCAGCCAGGATGTATGCGCCCTTCCATTCCGCCTCACTGAACAACTCGCAGGCGGACAAGTCCGGATGGGTGCGCCCAAGTCGAACGAGGTGCGCCAAGCGCCACGCCACGACCAGGTAAACCGCCAAGGCCAGCTCGATCTTGTCGATATGTCCCAGTTGCAGGGCTTCCACCCGACAACCATTCTTCAGGACATGGAAGAAAATCTCGATTTCCCACCGCGCGCGATACCAGTCGATCAACGTCACAACAGCTTCGAAGCCGTCGGCCTCGCGATTGGTCAGCCAAGCGCCATTCGATGGGCTTGACGCCTTTGGGTGCCCCGATTTCCTGAGCAATCACGCAGGTCACGGTGAGCAGTCCGCCTTGGCCGTTGGGCAACTCGGCGCGACAGGCAAAGAGCCTCTGGCGCACGAGACGGGCGGCTTGCCCGCCACGCGCGGGCAGGAGGAATTCGATCTCGCCCAGCGCTTCGCCCGCGCGGACTTTTGCCCACAGTTTGCCGCCCGCAGGAAGACAGCGATTGTGTTGGGAACGGACCAGCCAGTCGGCCGGCGTTTCCAGAGCCTGCGCCCGTTGCATCAGCCCAAGACATATCGGCTTCCCGGTCGGCCACGTAGACAAGACGGGTGCCGGGCATCGTGACGGCGGCTTCGGTCACCCGTTCGTAGCCTTCTATCCAGCGGGTGCTCTCGAGAATTCCCGGACGGTTTCCGTCGGCATCCTTGAATTCCCGTGCCCAGAGCCAGGCGTCAATGACCCCCAGCGGTTCCCGGTCCGGGGTCACGACATAGGTGGGATGCAGATACAAGCCGCGCTGAGCCTCGTAACTGAGTGGCCCCAGTCCCTCGATGGACTGGCCATTGAAGTCAAGTTCGGTGGTGTCCTGCAGACACAGGACCACGGGATGCTGGCGCATTCGGTCGATGGTGCGCGTCCATGTGCGGTGTCAGGATGTCTTCCCACCCGAGGATCCTGCTTCTTCTCGCTGGCCTGATCGAAAAAGCGGTAGACCGCCTGCGTTTCGGCCCAGCCCGAACAGGCGCCCGGGATACTCGCCGTGGGTTTGTCGGCAAAATCGCTCGCGATCTTGATCAGTCGATTGGTCAGACGACCGTCTCCAAGTTCTGCTCCGCCAAATTCTTCTGCAGCCCACTTGTCCATGCACATCGCCCCACTCAAAGGGCGCACACCATACAGCATCCCGCACAGATGGCTGCGCGCAAGATCGAAAACGCTTGCGCAATCATCGCTCCACTACAGTCACGAAATCGGCGAAACATGCTCAATGAGTTGTGTGTAAAGGTATGGGCGAAACCTCGCGAAAGAAATGAGCAAATGGTTGGCGATACTTGCAGGTGATGATTACCGGTTGACCATTCGGGCCGAGGTGCGCAGGACCGCTATTGCGCCGACTACCAGCGTTCCAGCGAGCATGAACATGCCGGACTGGTTGTTGTGGGTGTAGTCCTTCAATATCCCAATCAAGTATGGACTGAGGAAGCCGGCGAGGTTGCCGACGGAATTGATTACCGCGATGCCGGCAGCGGCACCGGTACCGGACAGAAAAGCGGTCGGGAGCGACCAGAACAGTGGTGCGCAGGTCAGCACGCCGCAGGCGGCGATCGACAGGAAAATGATGGCAATAACGGTGTTGTCCGCAGCCAGCGATGAAACCACGAAACCGACCGCACAGGCCAGAGCAGGAATCACCAGATGCCAGCGGCGTTCGCGACGCGCATCTGCACTGCGACCGCAAAGGTTCATGGCAATTACCGCCGACAGGAACGGGATCGCGCTGATTAACCCGATATTGAGGTTGCCGGACACGCCGGAAGCCTTGACAAGCGTTGGCATCCAGAAAGTCAGCCCGTACTGACCCATGACAAAGCAGAAATAGATCAGGCACATGTGCCAGATGCGCTTGTCGGCGAAAACAGCCGCGACACTGTGTGGACTTTCCTTTTCGTGATGGCCTGCGGTGATCTCGCTTTCGAGGTATGCTTTCTCGGCGTCGGTGAGCCATTTTGCCTTCGCAATCCGGTCATCCAGCACATACAGCACGGCAATACCAACGATGATTGCAGGTACCGCTTCAATCACGAACATCCATTGCCAGCCATGCCACCCAGCCACGTCGTGAAAGGCATCCATGATCCAGCCGGAGAGTGGGTTTCCGAAAATGCCGGAAATCGGGATCGCCGACATGAACAGGGCGATGATCTTGGCCCGCCAGTGCGAAGGGTACCACTGGGTCAGGTACAGGATGATGCCGGGGTAGAAACCGGCTTCCATCATCCCCAGCAGAAAGCGCAGGAAATAAAGCATGTTGGGCGTCGTTACCCAGATGAACGAGGCGGACATCAGCCTCCAGGTAATCATGATGCGCGCAATCCAGACCTTGGCGCCGATTCGGTACATGATCAGATTGCTGGGTAACTCGAACAGGAGAAACTTCCGTCAACGGGTGATCGATACCGGCTGATCCGCAAGCGTGCTTGCGAACCGGAACCCGATCAGGTCAGAACGTCAGGCATGAAGTGGAGAGCCAGCCTGCAAACACGATTTCCACCCGACGTCGCCCCCATCGCCAGCCTCCCAATGTCGGTGCGTTTGGGTCGCAACACAGCCCCCATCCATGCCAAGAGATCATGGTCGCTCGCGCGAAACGCTTGCCGCCCAGCGCCGTGAGCCGAAGTTTTCCACTTTGCAAAGGAAAATCCTTGTCTATCGAATCATCGGCTCGTGTGCAGGATGAGCGCCGGAAAATTTTCAAAGGCTTTGCCGCGGCAGCAATGGTGGTGCTGTGCTGGTCCGGCTTCAATATCGTCTCTCGCCTCGGGGGGCGAAGTCATCTTACGCCATACGATATCGCGGCTTTACGCTTCGGGGTGTCGGGAATTTTGCTTTGTCCATTTTTTGTATTTGGACGGCATTCAGTCACCTGGCTGCAGTTGCTTGTCCTGGCTTGCCTGGGAGGACTTGGCTACGGATTGTTCGTCTACTCCGGGTTTGCGCTGGCTCCCGCAGCCCACGCTGCAGTCCTGGTCAATGGCGGTATTCCCTTCGCTACGGTTTTGGTGTCCAGCCTCGCCTTCGGCTATCGACCGGGGCGCCGAGCGATCGCGTCGCTGGCACTGGCCTCGATCGGAATCCTGCTTATCGGCATACAAAGCTTCAGTGAGGAGAACGGTTCCACGGGCAGCCAATGGCTTGGAGATCTGTTCTTCCTATGCGCGGCAAGCTGCTTCGCAAGCTTTGGCCTCCTGTTGAAAAAGTGGCGAGTTCATCCATGGGAAACCACGGTAGGAATCGCAACGGTTTCAATGCTGGTCTATCTCCCAGTTTACGCCCTGTTCCTTCCCAAAGGCCTGGCCTTGGTTCCCACTTCGCTGATTCTCCTGCAGTGCCTCTACCAGGGGGTCATAGCCGCCTCGCTAGCCGGTCTGCTCTATGCGTACGCCAATCAGACAATCGGACCAATGAAAGCCTCACTGATGCTGGCCCTGGTGCCCGGAATCTCCGCCCTGGCGGCAATCCCACTGCTTGGTGAAAACCTTAGCCTCACGACCCTTCTAGGCGTAATTCTCGTGACTTGCGGGGCTGTTCTCGGCACGACCAATCAAGCGCACAAATGAGGCATCAACTTTCCCCGGAAATCGACTTGCTGGCGATCTGGGCCAAGATCCACCCCGGGTGCGGAGCCGCTTCTTCCGCAGGGGCAATGCCAACGCATGGTTCTGGAGTAAGCATCCTGCCGCGCCACCTGTAAATCAACCAGGGGATCGGTTGGGGTGCGCGATCCGAATCGGGAAAGGTGGGAGGCACACCCTGGCGCACAAGGTCGCTCCCGGACGCCCCCGGCATCGGCCTGGCCCACGACGCCAGGCCCTGTCGCTCAGCCCGCGACGCTGCCCCAGTCGAGCCCGAAGCGCGCGAGGTACTTGCGCAGGCGGTCGGCGTCGTTGGCCTGGCTTTTCTGCAGGCGCGAGACGGCGAAGAGCAGGCGCCCGGCGGCGGAAAGGCTGCCGGCACGCCGGCAGACGTCGATCACCAGGTTCAACTGGCCTCGCTCGAACAGATCAAGGGCCTCCGCGCCGTCTCCGAGCAGGCGCCGCGCGGCATCGCCGCCGCTGCCTGCAAACCAGTTCCGGCGCAGGCGTGCCATTTCCTCGCCGACGTTCTCTTCGTTGATCCGTCCACCGTCGCTCAGCGTCGCCAGGCGCGTCACCGAAGCCGACAGTTCGCGGAAATTGCCGCTCCAGCGCGCTTCCGGCGAACAGGCGAAGCTCAGATAGCGCTGCCGCGCCTCGACGTTGAAGCGGACCTGCTGCCCCTGCTCGCGCGCATGGCGTTCGAGTTCGAAGTCGAGGTTGGGCTCGATGTCTTCGCTGCGTTCGCTGAGGCCGGGCAACTCGAAGGTCCAGAGATTGATGCGCGCCAGCAGGTCTTCGCGGAACTGTCCATCGGCAACCCGCCGGTGCAGGTCGCGGTTGGTGCCGGCGATGAGCTGGAAGTCGCTGCTGACTTCTCGGTCGCTGCCGAGCGGGAAAAAGCGTTTCTCCTCGACCGCCTTGAGCAGCATCGCCTGTTCGTCGAGACCGAGTTCGCCGATTTCGTCGAGGAACAACAGACCTCCGTCGGCCGCACGCAGCAGGCCGATGCGTTCGCTCAGCGCACCGGTGAACGCCCCCCGGAGGTGACCGAACAGCGTGGACATCGCGGCGTCGGCGCGCACGGTCGCGCAGTTGACCTCGACGAAGCGGCCGGCAAGGCGTTGACGTTGCCGCTTGAGTTCGTACACCCGGCGCGCAAGGAAGGACTTGCCGGCACCGGTGGGGCCGACCAGCAGCAAGGGTGCGCGCGAGCGGCCGGCGACCTTTTCGATGCGCTCGATCATCGCGTTGAAGGCGATGTTGCGCGTCGCGATGCCGGACTTGAGGAACGCCACCGTGTCCTCTCGCTCGCGCCGGAAGCGTTGCGCGATCCGGTCGTAGCGCGAGAGGTCGAGGTCGATGATCGCGTAACTCCCGATGCTGTTGGCGACGTCCTTGCCCCGTGGCGGCGATGTCTGCAGCAGGCGCGCCGGCAGGTAGCGTGCCTCGGCGAGCAGAAACCAGCAGATCTGCGCGACATGGCTGCCGGTGGTGATGTGGATCAGGTAGTCCTCGTTCTCGGTATCGAAAGGGTAGGCACGCGCGAAATCGTGCAGCGTCGTATACACCTCCTCGAAGTCCCAGGGGTCGCGCAGCGCCATCTCGACGTGGCGCACCTCGGTTTCCGGCGACACCGTCGCGATGTCGAAACGGGTTCGCTCCGCGAGGCCGCGGCTGCGTTCGTCATGCAGCACTTCGAGTCGATGCACCAGCAGGTCTTCCTGTTGGCAAAGCCCGACCGTCGGACGCCACTTCTGCCAACGCGCGCTACCGCGGCCACCGTTGTCGAGTTGCGTGCCGAGGAAGCCGATGACGACGGTTCGTTTCATGCTTTATCTCCTGCAATAAATTACTCGCTGTTATTCTAGTTTTCTGGCCGGTGGTCGACCAGCGAATTCGCCACCGGCTACACAATCCCCATTGACTACAGGGGCTTGCAGGAAATGAGTGGTTATCGCCCGATCTGGCACGCGATTCGCTGATACAGAGCCGACCGCAGCCTCCCTGCAATGGCCCACGGGTCGTGGCTCGAGCCACGCCGGTGCGCGGTGACCGGATCACGGTCCGTTGTCACCGCGTATGCCGCCGCAGCGGATGTGGTCGAGTCGCGGGCTCTGGCGAGTGAATCCGGGTTCGATTCCCGACCTGCGAGCCACTGGATAGCTCAGTCGGGTAGAGCAGCCGCTTCGGCGGTCGGCCGCAGGTTCGACTCCTGCTCCAAATCCTGTCTTCCAAGACAGCCATGTCAATGCAGTACCCGTCGGTCGCGGTGTGCGCGAGCACCCGCCGGCGGGCCGCATCGGCTCCTGCCCTGCATTCGCGGCAGAGCGTGCCGGAGGGCGGTCGAGCGAAACCTGTCCGTGCCTGCATGGCCGGGAGGAACGCCGGCCACCCCCTGTTGCCCGCTCGCCCGCGGATCCCGGAACGGTAGCCCGGCGGCCCGCTGCGGACCGGCAAGTCACACCAATGAAAGGAAAGACGATGTTGCGAAGATTCGTGGTGAAGAAGAACGAGTGTGGCGTGCTGCTCAGGGACGGCGACTTCGAGTGCATCCTCGACAGCGGCCGTCACTACTTCGTCGATCCCCTGCGCCGCCTGGCTCTGCAGGTGTGGCGGCTCGACGCGCCGATGAGCGATCTGAATACCGTCGATTACCTGCTGCGCCATCAGCCGCAAACGGCAGCCGAACACTTCGAGTGCATGGTCCTCGGCGAAGACGAAGCCGGACTGCGCTACGAAATGGACATCCTGGTGGAAATCCTGCCGCCAGGTTCGCGGTGCTTTTTCTGGAAAGGGCTGCTGGTGCATCGTCTGGAGCGCATCGACCTCACTGCTCAGGCGGCGTTGCCGGCGGCGTTGGCCACGCGCCTGGCACAACCGAACCTGCGGGGTCGCCCGGTGACAGGGTTGAGCGGCTTGCTGCTGACGCAGGTGCCGGCCTATCACCTCGGGGTACTCAAAGTCGACAGCCAGGTGACGCAATTGCTGCAACCCGGGATGGCGGCATTCTGGCGCTATCACCGTGACATGCAGGTCGAACTGGTGGACACCCGTCTGCAGGTCATGGAAGTCAGCGGCCAGGAAATCCTGTCGCGCGACAAGGTCGGTCTGCGCCTGAATCTTGCCGCGACCTGGCGCTACACCGACGTGCTGCGTGCCTTCGAGCACCTCTGCAAGCCGGCAGAGCACCTGTACCGCGAGTTGCAACTCGGTCTGCGAGCGGCTGTCGGAACCCGCTCGCTCGACGAACTCCTGGAGAACAAGCAGGTGATCGACGAGGTGGTCAGTGCGCATGTCGCGCGCAAGCTGCCGGGCCTCGGGATCGAGGTCAGCGGTGTCGGCGTCAAGGACATCATTCTGCCGGGCGAGATGAAGACCATCCTGGGCCAGGTGGTCGAGGCGCAGAAAGCCGCCGAAGCCAACGTCATCCGTCGACGCGAGGAAACAGCGGCCACGCGTTCGCTGCTGAATACCGCAAGGGTGATGGAAGACAACCCCACCGCCCTGCGTCTCAAGGAGCTTGAGACCCTGGAGCGGGTGGCCGAGCGGATCGACCGGATCTCGGTGTTCGGTGGCCTGGACCAGGTATTGAACGGTCTGGTCAGGATCGGGCAAGCGCGGTGAGGTTACCGAAGAACGGACAGGAAAGGGCCGAGAGCATGGGAGCAATGATGATGGGTAGCGGAAAAAGGCGCCGTACGGCGATGCTGGCCGCAAGGCGCCTGCGCAGGAGCCGGAAGCTGGCCGCGGCGCAGCGGCAGCAGTTCGAACTGCTCCTGGCCGGAACGGCGCCGGTCGATACCGGCCGCTTGCGAGCCTACCACAGCGGCCCCCACCCGGAATTCGTACGCTGCGGTTTCTACCAGGATCTGCACTTCCGTTGCATCGACTGCGGAGCGGAAGGAATCTGGACGGCGGCGCGCCAGAAGTGGTGGTACGAGGTCGCCGGCGGCGAACTGTCGAGCAGGGCACGTCGCTGCGCCGCCTGCCGCGCATACGAACGACTGCGCAAGGCAGAGGCGCGAAGCCGCATGCTGGCGGGTCTGGAGCAGAAAGCGGCTCTGACGAAGGCAGGTGAGCTGCCTTACCATCGCGGCTGGTCTGAACAGCGCTCGCGCCAGGCAGGTGGATAGTGATCGGGAATAGAACAACGGAACAATAACCAGCTGAAGTTTAGACACTCGCGATCGGCGGCGGATGCCAAAGACATTCCGGCGCCGTAAAAAATTTTGGAAAAAATGCAAAAAAAACTTGACATGACATAGGAATCGTGAGGTCGCCGCGCGCTGCTTGCGCAGGGTTCTCGCGCAAGCAGCGCGCGGCGACCAATGAGGGATCGTTTTCGATCCCGGACTTTCCCTCATGTCTCTCGCTGCCAACGTTTGCTTGTTGCTCTCGGAATGGATTTCCTTTCTTCTGGTGGCCGTGCCACCGCGTTCCCGCCGGACCTTCGTCGAACTCCTGATCGGCTGCCTGCTCAACCCGGAAGGCTGGGTCACGCGCGCCATCGGGGCGATTCGCCGAGAGGCGCACTGGACCACCTATTACAAGCTCATCGAGCGGGCGCAGGTGCCGGTCACCGAACTGTCGCTGCGTCTGTTGCAGCTGGTGCTGAGGGTGTGCCCGACCGAACTGGTCACCCTGATCCTCGACGATACGCTGGTTCCGCGCTGCGCGAAGTTCGGGCCGGGGATCAGCATCAAACACGATCACAGCCACAAGGCCAATCGGCCGACGTTTTTGAACAGCCAGTGCTGGGTCACGCTGGCCTTGGTCGTGCGCGTCCGGCTGGGTTCGGCGCTGACGGTACCGATTCGCTCCTGGCTGCTCGAAGAATCGGGGCAGCGCGGCAAGCTCTGGGTGGCACGGCAATTGATGGATTCGATCCGGGGGCACGTGAAGGGGGTGCGCTTGCTGATCGATGCCTGGTTCATGCGCCGCGGCCTGATTCTGCCCTTGCTCGAACAGCAGGTCCGGATCATCGGGCAGGTGCGGCGAGATACCGCCTTGTTTCTTCCGCCCGAACCGGAGCCGAAACGCCGAGGACCGAAGCGCAAGTACGGTCAGCGGGTCGATGCGGCGATGCTCGAAACCTTGCCGATACAAGAGATGGAACTGATGCTGTACGGCAAGGTGCAGCCGGTTCGGGTGCGCTCGGTCTTCGCCGTGGCGCGATTCCTGAAGGGGCTCCCGGTGCGAGCGGTGTGGTGCGAGATGTTCCTGCCCGACCACACGTGGTCGCGCCCACGCCTGATTCTGGCCACCGAGACCGACCTGTCGGCCCAACAGGTCGTCGAGATCTACGCCGAGCGCTGGGGGATCGAGCCCTTGTTTCACAATCTCAAGCGCTGGTGGGGCGTGGCCAATCTGTGGCAGCAGTCGAAGGCCGCGCTGGAACTGTGGATGCAGATTCGCTCTACGGCCTATGCCTTGACGCAATTGCTGGCCTTGCAGTTGTGGCAGTCCTTTCCGCTGATGGCGATTGCACCCTGGCGCAAGGGCGCCATGATTACCGCAGGGCT
The DNA here is from genome assembly GCF_056856495.1 of Candidatus Accumulibacter propinquus. Lineage (NCBI taxonomy): Bacteria > Pseudomonadati > Pseudomonadota > Betaproteobacteria > Candidatus Accumulibacter > Candidatus Accumulibacter propinquus. Next base: position 1,965,001 of record NZ_JBSEHC010000003.1, on the reverse strand, counting down.
TTTCGCCCAGTGGCTGCGGATGCAATTTATCGGACTTCCCGTGCGCGGCGCCTACGACCCGAAGTCCGGTCAATTCGTGATGCCCGTCCCCGGGCACGACCAGCGTTTGCAGTGTTGAGACGTCTGGCCCAGCGCCAATCAGCGCTGGGGGATGCCATCGGCGTTATGGTCATCGCTCGCCACCGCGGAAATCCCGGCCGGCAGGAGCCGCGAGTGTCTAAACTTCAGATAACCAGGAATCCGCATGGACAACATCGACAACGAAGCAATCGAAGTGATCAGGGTACCCGACGGGCGCCCAATCAAGATGTGGACCGAAGGCGTCCCGGTCGAGGAAGACGCACGCCGGCAGTTGGTCAACACCGCCCGCATGCCGTTCATCTTCCACCACCTGGCGGTCATGCCCGACGTACACCTCGGCAAGGGCTCGACGATCGGCAGTGTGATCCCGACGCGCGGTGCGATCATCCCGGCAGCCGTCGGCGTGGACATCGGCTGCGGCATGATCGCCACGCGCACCACGCTGAACGCCTCCGACCTGCCGGACAACCTGCACCCGCTGCGCGTCGCGATCGAGCAGGCGGTACCGCATGGCCGCACGCTCAGCCACGGCAGGCGCGACGAGGGAAGCTGGGAAAATCCGCCGGAACTGGTCAATACCCTGTGGTCAGAACTCCTGCCGCGCTTCAAGCGCATCGTCGAGAAGTATCCGCGCCTCAAGGCAAGCAACAACCACAAGCACCTGGGTACGCTGGGGACCGGCAACCACTTCATCGAGGTCTGTCTCGACGAGGCACAGCGCGTCTGGTTGATGCTGCACTCGGGCTCGCGCGGTGTCGGCAATGCCATCGGCAACACCTTCATCACGCTGGCGCAGGCCGACATGCGCCAGCACCTGGCCAACCTGCCCGACCGTGATCTGGCCTATATCGAGGAAGGCAGCGAGCATTTCGACGACTACCTCGAAGCGGTCGGCTGGGCGCAGGATTACGCACGCGGCAACCGTACGGCGATGATGGCCAACCTCATCACGGCGACGCGCAAGGTGATCGCCAAGCCGTTCGGCGTGGACGTCGAGGCGGTCAACTGCCACCACAACTACGTCCAGAAGGAAACCCATTTCGGTGCGGAAGTCTACGTCACCCGCAAGGGCGCCGTCTCCGCTCGCCAGGGTGAACTCGGCATCATCCCCGGCTCGATGGGCGCCAGAAGCTACATCGTGCGCGGCCTCGGCAATGTGGAAGCGTTCTGCTCGTGCAGCCACGGCGCCGGGCGGACGATGAGCCGCAACGAAGCGCGGCGCCGCTTCAGCGTCGCCGACCAGGAACGCGCCACCGCGCACGTCGAGTGCCGCAAGGACAAGAGCGTCATCGACGAGATCCCGATGGCGTACAAGGACATCGACGCCGTGATGCACGCCCAGCGTTCACTGGTCGAAATCGTGCATACCTTGCGGCAAGTGGTCTGTGTCAAAGGTTGAAACGCCAGCGGAGATTCCGGAGGAAACAACATGCCAACCATCTTCCTTGACGGCGCCCAGGGCGAAGGCGGCGGGCAGATTCTGCGCAGCGCACTGACGCTGTCGATGATCACCGGCCAGCCGTTTCGTCTGGAAAACCTGCGCGCCGGGCGGGCGAAGCCCGGCCTCCTGCGCCAGCACCTGACCGCGGTCCTGGCCGCCGCCGAAATCTGCGGCGCGCGTGTAGAAGGCGCAGCACCCGGCTCGCGGACACTGGTTTTCGTACCGTCGGCAATCCGCGGTGGCGACTACCGTTTCGCTATCGGCACGGCCGGCAGTTGCACGCTGGTCCTGCAGACGGTACTGCCGGCCTTGTGGTACGCCGACGGAGCGTCGACGCTCCGCATCAGCGGCGGCACCCACAATCCGGCAGCGCCGCCGGCCGATTTTTTGCTGCGTGCCTGGCTGCCCCTGGTGCGGCGGATGGGGGTGCAGAGTGAAATCGTGCTACTACGCCATGGTTTCTACCCGGCGGGTGGCGGCGAGATACATGCCCGTGCCGCACCCGGCCGGCCCGTCGCCATCGATCTGCTTGGCCGAGGCGACTGGCGGGCGGCGCGTGCCACCGCCATCGTCGCCGGCATACCCGAGGCGGTCGCGCAGCGCGAGCTGGCGCAGCTCGCGCGCACGCTGCCGCAAGTCAGTGGCGAAATTCGCGTCCTGCCCGAGCGGGAGGGACCCGGCAACGCGCTGTTGGTCGAAGTCGAGCACGCCTTCCTGAGCGATGTGTTCACCGCCTTCGGCGCGCGCGGACTGGCTGCCGAGAAAGTGGCCGACCTAGTTGCGGCCAAGGTCCGCGCCTACCTCGACAGCCCAGCCGCCGTCGGCGAACACCTCGCCGACCAGCTCGCCCTGCCGATGGCGCTGGCCGGCGGCGGCAGCTTCACGACCTGTCAACCGTCTAGCCACCTGACGACCAATCTCGCGGTGATCGAGCACTTCCTGCCGCTGCGAAGCCAGATCGAATACGCCGAAGGTCGCTGGCTGGTCGGAATCGGCTAAAATCCGCCGTCAGCCGCAGCCACTTTTCACCCTGCCGACGAGCTGGGGTCGGCCTTGGCGGCTGCTGCCACCAGCCCTTCGAAGGAACCTCAAACCAATGCCAGCCATCCCCCTGGAACTTGCCCGTGTCCTGCAGACCGTCCGCCGCCCGGGTGATTTTTTTGCCACCGGCAGGATCGAGATCTTCGCACCCAAGATCGAAGTCGAGGGCGTCGGAGCCATCTCACTGCCGCTATTGGAGGCGCAGGCGGGGCAACTGATTGCGATAGCCGAGCAGGCTCCCTACGGGCGCGGCGAGGAGACCCTGGTCGATACCGCTGTCCGACGCACCTGGCAGATTGCTGCCGAACGCATTCGGCTGGGCGGACGCCATTGGGACGCCAACCTGGCGGAGATCGTCGCCCGCGCCGCCGCCGGTCTGGGGGTGATGGAGGGGGTCGCGGCGGATCTGTACAAGCTGCTGGTTTACGATACGGGCAGCTTCTTCGTCGGGCATCGCGACACGGAAAAAGCGCCGGGGATGTTCGCCACCCTGGTCGTCGTCCTGCCTTCGCTCTACAGTGGTGGAGAACTGCTGATCCGCCACCGGGAGCGCGAGGTCTGCCTCGACCTCTCCTGCCAGGAAGCCTCGGAAGTTGCCTTCGCTGCGTTCTATGCCGACTGCTGGCACGCAGTCCGTCCGATAAGTTCCGGCTGCCGCCTGGTGCTGATCTACAACCTGATCCGGCAGGCGCCGGGGCAACTCCCGTTGCCGCCGGCTCACGACGCCGAAGAGCAGCGGTTGACCGACCTCCTGCGTCGCTGGGCCGCCGACCTGGCGGCGGCAGAACAGGACTGCCCCGAGAAGCTGATCTATCCGCTGGAACATGTCTACACCCCGGCGGAAATCGGCTTCGCGGCACTGAAGAACGCCGATGCCGCTGCCGCTGCGGTGCTCGTCGCCGCGGCACGGCGGGCGAATTGCGACCTGCACCTGGCTATTGTCGCCATTGAGGAAAGCGGCAGCGCCGAGTATGCCGGCTCGTGGTCGCGGCGAGGACGTTACGCGGACGAGGACGACGACAATTTCGAGGTCGGCGAGGTGTTCGAGCGCTCGCTGACGCTCTCCGACTGGCGAACGCCCGACGGCAGTCGGCCAGCACTCGCCAGACTCCCCTTCGAAGACGAAGAACTCTGCCCGCCGGGTGCTCTCGAAGACGACGAACCCGATGAACAGCTTTTCTTCGAAGCCACTGGCAACGCCGGGGCGACTTTTGAGCGCAGCTATCGCCGTGCGGCGTTCGTGCTCTGGCCGCAGGCCAGGAAACTGCACGTGATTGCCCGGAGCGGCCGGGAAGTCTCCCTGCCCTACCTGTCCGCACTTTCCGAGAGCTGGGTCGCCAGCGGCGACAACGTCGGCTCGGCCTTGTGGAACCAGGGACACCAACTCGCACGCCTGCTGATCGACCAGCACGACGATTGGCAGGTACCGGCCTGGCTACCGCCCTCCGGCGAAGGTAAGGCCGCGGCAATGCTCGACAGCCTGAACCGGCTCCAGGATCGCGAAAACCTGGCGGCCTTTCTGGCCGAGATTTCCGCCGGTGGTTACTACGACAGCGGCGACAACGAGGCCTTGAGCGAGGCGCTCACGCTGCTGCCGCCAGAGCATGCGGCGGCCCTGCTCGAAGCGATCGTCGCCGCCAACGCGCCACGACAGGCCACCGCTTGCGCCGAACTGGTGCAACGCGTCGCCAGCCATTTCGCCGCCAATGGTTCCGGCTCGCTGCTGCAACCTGCGCTGGCGGCGCTGGTCAACGTGCTGCCGGGCAAGCCGGTACTGGCACCCAGGCCTGACGGCTGGCGCGTCCAGCCACCGACACCGGCGCTGGTCGTCGACCTGCTGACCGCGCTGCGGCATACGGACACTCCGGCGATCGGCGAGAGCGTCGTGGACCACCTGCTGGCGTACCCGGACACCTTCGCAGCCGATGCGATACTGGTTCCAGCCGCCTTGCGGCTTGTTGAACCGGGCGCGTCTCCCGGCGACTGGGCACCGACGCGCCGTCTCGTCGCCGCCGGTCTGGCGCATCTGGAGCAACGCATCGCCGAACCACTCGCAGCACCGCCGGACTTCGCCCGGCCAAGCGACATCGCCTGCCCATGCAGTCATTGCCGCGACCTCGCCAGTTTCCTCGCCGACCGGAATCGCGACGTGTGGGTCTTCAAGGCTGCCGAGACACATCGCCGACACGTCGAGCAGTCGATTCGGCGCCACGCCTGCGACGTCGATCAGGAAACCGATCGCCGCAGCCGCCCCTATGCCCTGGTCTGCACCAAGAACCGGGCGAGCTACGAGCGACGCGTCGCGCAGCGCCGCAAGGATCTTGAGGACCGGGCGCGCCTGAGCTCGCCGACGGCAGTCTGATCGGCTGCACCAAGGGCTCAGCCGCAGGCGAGCGCAGGCCGTGCCTTGAGTATTTCGCGGGTCACCGCCTCGGCCACCTTGATGCCATCGACACCGGCCGAAAGAATCCCACCAGCATAACCCGCGCCTTCGCCGGCGGGATACAGCCCCCTGACGTTCAGGCTCTGACAGTCGTCGCCACGCGTGATGCGCAGCGGCGAGGAGGTGCGCGTCTCGACGCCGGTGAGCACCGCGTCGGGCATTGCAAAACCCTTGATCTGGTGCTCGAAGGCCGGCAGCGCTTCGCGGATCGCGGCGATGGCGTAGCCCGGCAAGGCGGTCGCCAGGTCGGTCAGATGGACGCCGGGTTGATACGAGGGAATCACCGATCCGAGCGAGGTCGATGCGCGGCCGGCAAGGAAGTCGCCAACCAGTTGCGCGGGTGCCGCGTAGCCGCCACCGCCGAGTTGAAAAGCGCGTGCTTCGAGTTCGCGTTGCAGTTCGATGCCGGCCAGGGGTCCGCCCGGATAGTCGAGCGGGGTGATACCGACGACGATTCCGGCGTTGGCGTTGCGTTCGTTTCGTGAGTACTGGCTCATGCCGTTGGTCACCACCCGGTTTGCCTCCGAAGTGGCGGCGACGACCGTACCGCCGGGGCACATGCAGAAGCTATAAACCGAGCGACCGTTGCGGCAATGGTGCACCAGCTTGTAGTCGGCGGCGCCGAGCAGAGGGTTGCCGGCCAGGGTTCCGAAACGCGCCTTGTCGATCAGCGCTTGCGGGTGTTCGATTCGAAAACCGATCGAGAAGGGTTTGGCCTCCATGAACACGCCAGCACGGTGCAGCATCTCGAAAGTGTCACGGGCGCTGTGGCCGAGCGCCAGGACCACATGTTCGCCCGGCAAGGCTTCACCCGAGGCAAGCGTCACGCCAAGCACGTGCCCCTGCTCGACCTGCAGACCGGTGACGCGTTGCCGGAAACGGACCTCGCCGCCGAGTTGCTCGATCTCGCGGCGCATCTGCTCGACCATGCCGACCAGCCGGAAGGTGCCGATGTGCGGTTTGCTGACGTAGAGAATCTCCTCGGGAGCACCGGCCCTGACGAATTCGCTGAGCACCTTGCATCCGTAGTGGCGGGGATCCTTGATCTGGCTGTAGAGCTTGCCGTCGGAGAAAGTGCCGGCACCGCCCTCGCCGAACTGGACGTTCGACTCCGGATCGAGGATCCTTTTCCGCCACAAGCCCCAGGTATCCTGCGTGCGCTCGCGCACCGCCTTGCCGCGTTCGACGACGATCGGCCGAAAACCGCTCTGCGCCAGGACCAGTGCCGCAAAGATGCCGGCCGGGCCGAAGCCGACGACAATCGGCCGCGTCGTGAGTGGCAACGGCGCCCGTCCGACGAAGTGGTAGTGCATGTCCGGCGTCGGCTGCACGTGCCGGTCGCCGGCGTGTCGTTCGAGCACCGTGGCCTCGTCGAGCAGCGCAACGTCGACGCTGTAGATGAAGGTCGGCGCAGCGGCCTTGCGCGCGTCGCAACTGCGGCGAAATACGCGCAGTTCAGTGATCTCCGGCAGCGCCACACCGAGGCGATTGGCCACCTCCTCGGACAGCGCTGCCGGCGGGTGTTCGAGCGGGAGGCGAATTTCACTGATGCGCAACATGACCGATTCCGTTTCGTCAGAAAGCGCGTCGCCGACGCTCAGGGCTGCTGCCCATAGGCGGCGAAGCGTGCGAGTACGATGGACATCTCGGCGGCATCGAGGAGCACCGGCTGGCCGAGTTGGCACGCACGCCAGTACTGCTCGCACAGGACTTCGAATTCGACGCCGAGATCGAACGCCTGCTGCAGGTCGTCACCGACAACCAGCATGCCGTGGTTGGCCAGCAGGCAGGCACGTCGATCCGTGATGGCCAGCAGCACGGCGTCTGACAGGGCCTGTGTGCCGAAAGTCGCGTAGGCGGCGCAGCGCACGCTGTCGCCACCAAAGCGCGCGATCATGTAGTGGAAAGGCGGGATGTCGTGGCGCAGGCAGGCGAGACTGGTGGCAAACGGCGAATGCGCATGCAATATCGCACCGGCATCCGGGCGCCCGGCGTAGAGGTCACGATGAAAGCGCCACTCCGAGGACGGCTGTCGGCGGCCTTGGCAACTGCCGTCCATGCGCACGTGGACGATATCCTCGCCTACGAGGGCATCGTAGGGCATGCCCGTGGGAGTGATCAGGAAACCCGCGCCGGCGCTGTCACCGGCGCGCAGGCTGAGGTTGCCGGCGGTGCCGCGATTGAGGCCGGCCGCCTGCATGCGGCGCGCAGCGTCGAGCAACGCCTGCCGCGGATCAGACATGCCGAGCCTCCGGGTACAGGGCCAGCAGCGCGTCGCTGCTGGCGGCACAAACGCCGCGTTCGCTGATCAGCGCGCTGACCAGGCTGGCCGGCGTGACGTCGAAGGCCGGGTTGGCCACCGCCACGTCACTCGTGACTTGCCGCAGGCAGCCGCTGCGGCCGGCGGTGTCACAACCCCACACAATGCGCAATTCGTCGGCGTCGCGCTCCTCGATCGGGATGGCCGCGCCGTTCGGACAGGCGAAGTCGATCGTCGAATGTGGCGCGGCGACATAAAACGGCACCGCGGCCGCGCGTGCGGCCAGCGCCTTGAGATAGGTCCCGATCTTGTTGGCGACGTCGCCGTTGGCGGCAACGCGATCGGCGCCGACCATCACCGCGTCGATGTGGCCGCTCTGCAACAGCAGACCAGCCGCGTTGTCGGCGATCAGCGTGCGGGGTACGCCGTGCCGCCCGAGTTCCCAGGCGGTCAACAGGCCCTGGTTGCGCGGGCGGGTCTCGGAAACCCAGACATGCACGTCAATTCCCGCGTCGAAAGCGGCATAGACCGGCGCCAGCGCCGTGCCGTAGTCGACCGTCGCCAGCCAACCGGCGTTGCAATGGGTCATGATTTCGAGCCTTCCCTTCTGCTCACCGCCGGCACGCAGCAACTGCAGGCCATGCGCAGCGATGCGTCGGCATTGCTGCACGTCTTCTTCGGCAAGGGTGCCGGCTTCCCGCCACGCCGCATCGGCACGCGCCGACGGTGGCAGCGTCTGCAGCACGGCCTGCAGGCGCGCCAGCGCCCAGCGCAGGTTGACCGCCGTCGGTCGTGTCGCGGCGAGTGTTTCGATGGCGGCGGCGAGTGTGGCATCGTCCGCCCGCTGCGTCAGCGCCAGGGCGACGCCATAAGCGGCCGCCACCCCGATCAACGGCGCGCCGCGCACCTGCATGTTGCGGATCGCGTGCGCCACCTCGGCAAGCGTACGCAGCCGCAGGATGCGGTACACGTGCGGCAGCGCCGTCTGGTCGATGATGTCGACGGCACGGGCGTCGGCCACTGGCTGGATCGTTCGCGTCGGCGTGCCATTGATTAACATGCCCGCCATTCTAGCAGCCGGCTGCCCGGCACCGAACTTCCATCACACTCCCGCGGGTGCAGATCCGAAGCCCTGCAGGGCTCCCTCCGCACGTCAACGCCGTTCGGGTTTAATATGCCATGGTCGCTTGTCCGCGTGTTTTCCCCACTGAGGAACGCCCATGAAACTGCCATCCCGGGTCAAGGCCCTTCGCACCCCTACCCTGCTGTTCTGCGCTCTCGCCGCCGGTCACCTGGCAGGAAGCCTGCAGGCCGCCGAGATGCCCAAACGCAAGGCCGGCCTGTGGGAGATCAACACGCGCATGGACGGCATGCCGGCAATGGGCGCGATCCAGCAATGCGTCGACCAGAAGTCCGACGACCTGATGCAACAGCAGGCCCGGAAGGAGCAACCCAACTGCAGCGTCATCGACGTCAATAACCAGGGCAACAAGGTGAGCGTGCACTCGGTCTGCAAGGTGCAGGGCAGTACCGCCACCACCGACGGCGTATTCGTGGGCTCGTTCGACGCCGCCTACAAGGGAGACATGTTGACCCGCTTCAATCCACCGCTGCATGGCACCAAGGAGTCGAAGGTCTCGCTGGAAGCGCGCTGGGTCGGACCGTGCAAGGCTGGTCAGAAACCCGGCGATGTGATCATGCCGAACATGGCAGGGAGCAACCTCAAGGAAATGATGAAGGATCCGACGGTCCAGGAGATGATGAAGCGGCAGAAATAGAGCTGCGGCTTGGGGCTCCAGCAGGCATACGCGGTCGCCCCGCCTCGCCGCAAGTCCCTTACAATAATGGCCTGCATGCTGGGCGGGGGTTGGTCGACGACGCGGCAAAATGGGCACGGCAAGGTACTCCTGCGGTGACATGAGCGTCGACGCGCATGATCAGAACCTGCGCTCAAATGGGGAGAGAGGACGCCGATTGCCGCGCAAGCCGCCTTGTCGCGCCACATTCGGGTTAATCGGCGGTCCAGCGGTTTCATCAACAAGAAAGGAGCAAACATGTCTTATTCGGCCTTCGTGCAGGCACGCGATTTCCTTCTGGCTCACCGCACCGACTACGAAACCGCCTATCGCGATTTCCAGTGGCCGCAACTGGGCGAATTCAACTGGGCCCTCGATTATTTCGATGTAATGGCAGCGGGCAACGATCGCCCGGCGCTGTGGGTGGTCAATGAAGACGGCTCGGAACAGAAGATGTCGTTTTCCGAGATGTCCCGGCGTTCGAACCAGGTCGCGAACTGGCTGCGCGCGCAAGGCGTCAAGCGCGGCGATCGCATCCTGATGATGCTCGGCAACGAGGTGCCGCTGTGGGATACGATGCTGGCATCGATCAAACTCGGCGCCGTGTTGTCACCAGCCACCACGCTGCTGGCTCCCGACGACTTGCGTGACCGCCTCGACCGCGGCCAGGTACGACACGTGATCATCGGCCACACGCACGCCGAAAAGTTCAGCGACCTGCCTGGCGACTACACACGCGTCACCGTCGGCGGCGCGGTGGCCGGCTGGCAGCAGCTTGAACAGGCCTACGAGGGATCCAGCGACTTCCAGCCCGACGGGCCGACACAGGCGACCGACCCGCAGCTTCTGTACTTTACGTCCGGCACCACCTCGAAACCCAAGCTGGTACTGCACAGCCAGCAAAGCTATCCGGTCGGGCACCTGTCGACGATGTACTGGCTCGGGCTGCAACCCGGCGACGTGCACTGGAACATCAGTTCCGCCGGCTGGGCCAAGCATGCCTGGAGCTGCTTCTTTGCGCCCTGGAATGCCGGCGCCACGGTGTTCATCTACAACTATGCCCGCTTCGCGGCGGCATCGATTCTGGAGACTCTGGTCAGATGTTCGGTGACCACCCTGTGTGCGCCACCGACGGTCTGGCGGATGCTGATCCAGGAGGACCTGAGCAAGTATCCGGTCAAGGTTCGCGAGCTGATCGGCGCCGGCGAGCCGCTGAACCCCGAAGTCATCGATCAGGTCAAGGAGGCGTGGGGCATTACCCTGCGCGACGGCTTCGGCCAGACCGAAACGACCGCACAGGTCGGCAACTCGCCCGGACAGGCGGTCAAGCTCGGCTCGATGGGACGGCCGATGCCCGGCTATCAGGTGCGCCTGGTCGATATGGACGGCCATGTGAGTGACGAAGGTGAAATCTGTCTGACCTTGTCGCCGCGTCCGCTCGGACTGATGATCTCCTACGACGACGACCCCGAGAAAACGGCCGAGGTGATGCGCGACGGTTTCTATCACACCGGCGACACGGCGGCGATCGATGCCGACGGTTACATCACCTACGTCGGCCGTGCCGACGACGTGTTCAAGGCGTCTGACTACCGCATCAGCCCGTTCGAACTGGAAAGCGTCCTGATCGAGCACGAAGCGGTCGCCGAAGCGGCCGTGGTGCCGAGTCCCGATGCCTTGCGTCTGGCGGTACCGAAGGCCTTCCTGACCTTGCACGCAGGCTATGAACCGAGTCGGGAACTGGCGCGCGAGATCTTCGTCTTTCTGCGCAGCCGTCTGTCACCTTACAAGCGCGTGCGTCGGCTCGAATTCGGCGAACTGCCGAAGACCATTTCCGGCAAGATCCGCCGCGTCGAGTTGCGCAAGGGCGAGCAGGACAAGGCCGCCGGACCACGTGGTGCCATGGAGTTCTACGAGGAGGATTTCCAGTTCTGAGAATCGCCGTGTAATCTGCTCGCCGTTCTCACATACCCCATGCCGACGCCCGTGGCATGGGGTTTTTCATTTCCGGGGCACATTGCCACCCGCCGGGTACCCCTGCCTCACCGCTGCCTACGGCGCGACCTGCAGGACCGTCGGGGCGAAGTTCACCCTTCGCGTCTCGACGATCCGCGTCTCGTCGACCTTTCCCTCGACGATCTCGTAACCCATCAGCGCGAAGACCCTGCCGCGGACGAAGAGCGGCCGCGAGTTGCCGTACCAATCGACGCACGAAGCACGACACGCATCGTTGCGGTCGCTGGCGGACGGGCGAGCCTTGAGCGTTCCCAGTTCACTCAGCAACAAACCGCGATTGCGCAGAAAAAGCAGGGCCGCCGACTCGGTGCCGAGTTGGCGGACGCCGGACTCGCTGCTTCCGACGATCGGCAGGCCGAGCAGACCGTCCAGTTCGCTTTCCGCCTTGTAGAAAAAGCCGTGGCTGCGCGTTTCACCCTGCGCGGCGTCCCGGCGCGTGTACTGGCCGACGGTCATCGGTAGCGACCCGAGGCGCACGCTGGTGAGATGCAGATCCTTGCCGTCACTGCCGACAACCAGCGCATTGCCGCCGAGCGCCTCCAGACGGTCAACGGCGTGCGGTAAAGGCAACTCGTAAACCTCACCCTGCGCATAGCGTACCGCGTAGACCTGCGAACGGTTCGTCGCCTGCGGCGCGTGCCGGCCGGTCCCGCCACCGTAGAGCAGAAACGGGCCCACGTAGCGACTCTGGATGGCGTAACCCGCCGCTTTCGGCAAGCGGCGATACGCCGCCATCGGAGCGCTCTCACGGCCATCGGAGAAGCTCGCCAGCGGTACCCGCAGCAGCGCCAGGTCGCCGGCGTTGACCTCGGCGGCCCACATGCCGTCGCCGCGGCCATTGGAACGCAGCAGCACGTTCAGCATGCCGTCGCCTTCCAGGAACGAGAACTGGTCGATCGGACTGCCCATGGTCTTCAGCGCACTCGGTGCGGAACCGTCGAGCGGGATACGGAACACCGCCGATGTCGCGACGGCGGCCTGCGGCGCGCCTCGCCACGCCGTTGTCCAGACGAACACCGCGGTCGGCGAGACGTAGAAGACGCGTCCCGGCGGCCCCAGCACGGCCGTGCTCTGGCAGTCCATGTCGGGCTTGGCGAGATCGCAGACCGTGACGCTGTGCAGCGCGGCACCGGCAAAGGGGTCGAGCGCCTCGTCGCTGCGGTAAATCCGGGTCGCCGGGGCAATTCGCCTGAAGTCGCTCGCCTGCGCGCCCTCCCGCCAGCGGCGCATGGCCGGGAATGCCGCGTACGGATCCCCCCATGGACTGAGGATATGTGGCGAATAAACGATCAGCTTGCTGCCGATCAGTCGGCTCGCGTAGTTGCGCGACGAATAGTAGTCGTTGGAACGTAGGTGATAGGTCGCCCGATAGGCCAGTTGCCCCGCGCGCGAAATGTCGAACACGCCGACTTCGGTACCACCACGCGCGTAGCTGTAACCGATGACGACGATGGTGTTGTCGGAAATCAGCATCTCGTCGTACCACGCACCGCCGGGGTCCACGTCGCGCCCGTAGGCGTCAAGCGCCGCAACCACTCGCAGTTGGTTGTCACCGATGCGGACGGTGAACAAACGTCCGCGACGCAGGATCACCAGATGCTCTCCGTGCACCTTGACGATGCCGCCTTCGTCGACGCCGGCGTGTTGCACGTTGGTCACCGACTCGTTCTTGGCACCCGCCGCTTCCTTGGCCACCGCCGCGGGCGCGGCCGCCGCCGCCGGCGCGGGAAGCGCCTGGCCAACCGCGAATTCCGAAGACTTGTCACGGCGAGCGCGTTGCTCGTCGCGGCGACGCTGTGCCTCGTCAGTCCAGCGCTTGAACAGGCCCGCGAGTTCCTGTTCGCTGGCAAAAGCGCTCAGTGTCTTGCGAGGCGCGGCAGGGTCTTCGGGCATTGCGGCCGCTGCCGGTGAGGAAACAAACGCGCTCAGCGCGGCGACAACGAGGCAATTGACGAGCATGCGGGTCATGGCAGTCCTTTCAGCGAGGGTTCGAAGCGGTAAACGCAGGCCAATGCGCAACGGGGTCAAGTCTCGACGAAGAAATGTCGGCCTCACCGGCAGCGCGTTCGGGCGACTCGCCGGAGGCTGCCGGGCCGGAGCGTTGCCGTCGTTGCGTTACGCCCTCGGCATTCAGCGGTTGTCCAGGCGGTTGTAGTCGAGCAGACCCGCTGTGATCGGTGCCCGGCTCCGGTGCGTCTGCTGCAGGTGGTCACTGTACTCCCAGAAGCGTGGGTTGCTGCGGCGAACGACATAGCGGTCCGCCAAGGCATGGTAGTCGCTTTCCGACGACAGATCCTTGATCGCCTGGGCCAGCGCCCGAATCTCCGATCGCTGCACGCGATAAATGGCGTTCGGATAGGCGCCGATGAAACCTGCCGCGATGGTCAGGGTATTCTCTTCGGGTCGCAACTCCTGCCCTTCGCGCAGCAGGCTTGATACATTGCTGTGACCGGTGTTGCGCAACAAGGTGACATAGCGCGGCGCGCGCTCTCCCTCATCGATGCGCAGGTAGACCAGTTCCGGCAACCAGGACAGCGCCGGCCCGCGCAGTTCCGCCAGCGCCGCGAGATCGTTCTGCAGGCCGGCATCGCCCAGAGTCGGGAGATCGTACCGGTGATCCAGCACGGGCCCCAGGCGTTTTCTGAGCAGCGTGTAGAACTCCTGCTGTGGATCGTCGCCCTGGAAACGGATGCCGGTCTCGCTGCCCAGGTTCGCCAGACGCCCATAGACGTGCTCCTTGACCTCCTCGCTGGCACCTTGATACCAGTAATCACGCACGGCCATGCGCCGGTCGCGAGGCAGAAAGGCGATGAAGTTGAACTCGCCCTCCATGCGCATGAAGTCCATATACAGCCGCGTCAGCAACTGATGACCAACGTTTCCGTAAACATCGAAGCCGGCCACCAGGAGATAGTGGATGCGCTCCAGCAAGCCGTAGCCGATCACCCAGGCGGTTTTCGGCGGCTGACCCACCAGTCCCTTGACCACCGACGCACTGTCGAAGTGACGGAACACCGTCAACGCCGCGTTCGGGTTGCGACCATTGCCATCCCAAATCCAGTTCAGGTCCGGCCGGCGATTGGTCGCGGTAAAACGCGTCAGAAAATCAGACTTCTTCTGCAGGTAGCTGGCCTCCCGTCGCGCATATTCGCGCCATGGCCTGATGATCCCCGCGTCACTTCCCAGTTCCGCCGGGAGTTTCAGCAGGCTGGCCTCGCGCGCCAGGAAATCGCCCAACTGCTGCTGCGCATCGTCGGCATTGGCTTCGAAAAAGACCCAGAACTGGTCCTCGATCACGTTCAGCGCGACCTGACCACGACAGACCGGGCCCTTGATGAAACCCATGATCGTGAATTGTGCTTCATCAAGCATGAACTGATATCGCGCCGTGGTCGGCAATGCCCGGAACGCAATAAAGGGATTGGCGGCCACGTCGAGCGCGTAGGACGGCAGTTCGTCCACCCGGTAATCCGGCGCCAGGAAGAGTTCGTGCCAACGCGCCATGCGTGCCTGCCCAAGCGCATAGGGCATGTGTGTCTTGTCGACGATGGTTTCCTTCTCACGTTCCAGTCGATAGTAGACGCGCTCTACGCCGGGGTCGTCAAACGGCCGTCGGCTGGCAACCAGATCGATCGGCTGGCCCGGCGGGGTGCGCGACCTGAGCAGGCGGAAGTAGTGATGTTCGGGGTCGCTATCGAAATACAGGTGCGCCAGAAACAGGTGCTCAAAGAGGTAACGACTGACCAGTCGCTCCTTCAACGAGTCACCGTTCAGAAAAGTTTCCCAGTCGCGGATCTGCCTTTCAACGTGCGCGGGAAGTGGCGGCAGGCCCTCGAAAGGCGCGCCCTGTTCCAGCCAGCGGCGCAGCGTGCTCCACTCGCCGCTGCTCAGGCCAGGCAGGCCAAAGGGCATTCCCCACAAGGGATTCCGGCGCTCGAAATCGTCATACTCCTCGATCCGCGGACAGCTCTGCTCGCGGTCCAGGGAAAAATCGAAGGTGGCTGGCAGCACGCTGGTCTCCGGCAGGGGATGGCTCTGTTTCAGCTGCAGCGCGCGAAACATGACGCTCGCTGCCAGGTTCGCCGCCGGCGTCTGCGCGCGCTCGTTGAGCACCGGCGAGAACCCCCGCTCGCGCCATTGCGACGCCAGCTGCGCATCCGTAAACAGGCGTGATGGCGGGGCCTCGACAAGGCGTCCGCCGTCGTAGACCAGATCCTTGCTGGTGCCGCGGGCCACACCCTCCCAGGCGCCGAGTTTGAGCTGACAGGGCGCGTCGTAGCAGGCATGGCAGACGACGCATCGATGTTCCAGGATCGGCTGCACATCGGCGCGGTAGGAAAGCCCTGGAGACGGCGGACGCGGCGTGTCAAAACGCGCCGGATCGGGTCGGCCGAACTGTTCGTTGAGCGTATGCCGGGCAAGCGCGGCGCAGCCGCTCAATACCACGATCAACAGCAGGAGCGCCGCCTTGTTGATGGTCATTGGAGTTTCCTTTGGGGGAATATTGGGATGGCGCCTGGCGGGCAGCTCAAGGGATCGGAAAAAGTCCAAGGATACCGGCTACCCAGGACTTTGCGCCAGTCCCCGTCGGTATGGGGACTGGCGCAGGTCCAGCGCGGCCACGCGCCCTGCTTTCGCCGATGCTGTCTGGCGTTGTATGATGGCCGCCCAGTCGGCCTTGACCGATGGCGGCAACCGGAGCACACCTGTTGGACAATCTGTTCGCCAACCTGCCACCGCCGGACGCTCCTGAAGAGCAGTGCTCGCCATTGCTGGCCCGACCAGGCCTGCGGATCGAACGTATCGTCTCGCACGGCCACGCCAGTCCGCCGGGATTCTGGTACGACCAGCCGCAGGGTGAATGGGTCCTTCTGGTCCAGGGAGAAGCGTCCTTGCGTTTCGACGACGAGCCACTCGCGCGCAGACTCAAGGCTGGTGACTACGTCTTCATCGCGCCGCATCGGCGACACCGGGTCGATTGGACCCGGCCCGACGAGGATACCATCTGGCTTGCCGTTCATTGCGGTTCACCACTGCCGGCGGATTGACCGACCGGGTACGATCGGCACAGCCAGTGCGGTACGACCAGGCGTGCGGAGTACAACGGCGTTTGCAGTGCATAATGGGCGGCGGTGCCGGATCAGTTCCGTTTCCGCTTTTCCCGCATCCCAACAAGGAGCACAATCCGGTTTTGCCGAACTCCGAAGACAACGATTCGTTGACCCCAAAGCCAAGCGAGAAAAATGGACCCTGATCTGCTTGACCCCGATCTGATCTTCGCCAAGACCACTTCCGGCGAGGAAGCGATGCTGCAACGAACACGGGTCGTGCAGAGAAACACCCGCATGGTCCTGATTCTGGTCGACGGCAACGCCACCGTCGCCGAGTTGTGCGACAAGACGGGCAACGCACAACTCACCGAGAACGCCCTACTGGAACTGGAGAACGACGGTTTCATCGAGCGGCGAATCGAGAAGAACTCGGTATGGCGTCAGGACAGGCATACGGCCAAGCGCAGCAAGGCAGCCCCCCCCCAGCCGGTTTCCGAGTTTTCCACGTACGGAGAAACCGCCGAATCCGTGCCGGTCAAGTCCACCTTGCCGGGCAGCCGGGCCAGACGCGTCATCCCGTTCCCCGGCAATCGCGACAGCAGGCCAACGGTTCCGCCCCCCGACTCGGCAGGCATCGCAACGCCTGCCTTGCCGCCGATGGGTCCGGAATCGCGCACGGCTTTCCCGCCAGGCGGTGAGAGTGCTGCGCTGCTTCCTTCAGAACCCTCGACTGACACCGGCGAGAAGCCGCCATCCCTTCTGGAACGCCTGCAGGCGCTCGTCAGGCGGCGCCCGGCAGCAACGCCGGTCGAGATCAAACCCATACGCCGTAGCGGACGGCGCTGGACGATGACCTGGCCGATGGCCAGCATGCTCGGCGTCACGCTGCTGTGCGTCGTTGTCTTTGTTGCCGCGCTGGTCTTTCCCTACGCCCACTATCTGCCTGCGGTGGAAGCCGCCCTGGCCAAGAGCACGGGTCGGCCGGCCAGCGTGGAAGAAATGCACGTCAGCTTCTACCCCAGGCCTGGCTTGCTGCTGCGCAATGTCCGTCTCGGCGACGAAACCGCCAAGGATGTGGTCCGGGTCAGCGAAATCCGTCTGCAGCCCGAACTCGGCACACTGCTATCGGCCAGACTGATCTTTCGTGAGGCAGAGTTGCGCGGTTTCACGTTGTCGGCAGAGACCATCACAAGTCTGTCGAAGATGCTGGGAACGACGGCGCGCGAGCCGAACGGACCGGGAGTAAGGCATGTCGCAGCCGCGGATGCCGAGATCTCGTTCGCCGGACTGGCTCTGGGCGAAATGCATGGGAACCTTGAGCTCACAGCCGATGGCACCCTGCACGTGCTCTCGCTGCAGTCAACAGACCGCAGTCTGCAGGTGGAACTCAAACCCAGCGCCAGAGGTATCGCGGTTCGTCTGGAGGGAATCGGCTGGCGGCCCTCCGAGCGCTCGCCGTTTTTCTTCAACTCGCTGAACCTGCAGGGAGACGTCGTCGGCACGGTTTTCACCATCGACACCCTGGAGTTGCGAATCTTCGATGGACTGGTACGTGGAGCGACGATCCTGCACGCTGACCCACAACCCGGCATGGCTGGCGAGATCGCCTTCGATCGGATCAACACCGGAAAACTGGGAGAAGCCCTGGGAATTGGCGGCCAGTTCGAGGGCGATGCGACGGGCAAGCTGCGCTTCGTGGCGACGTCGGAAGCGTGGTCGACCGTGCTCACATCATTGCAGGCCAGTGGCGAGTTCAGCATGCATCGTGGCAGCCTGGGGGGTATCGACCTTCCCGAAGCGGTGCGCCGGGTTTCGACCACCCCCGCGACGCTGGGCGGCCGGACCCGCTTCGAGGACTTGTCTGGCGGCATCGTGCTGACGCCAGGCACCACCCGCTTCTCCCGGCTGGTCCTGAACGCCGGCCTGATGCAGTCCAGCGGTCAGATCGAGGTCAGCCGGGAATTGCAACTGCGCGGCCGGATGGAGGTGCAGATGCGCGGGCGCGCCGACCACACCGCCGTACCGATACTGATCAGCGGCACCCTCAAGTCGCCACTGCTGCAGACCGCTGGCCGCTGACCGCGCTGACCGCCCGCCAGCGGCCAGCGCGCATCCGTGGGGTGCTAGAGAACCGCCGCGATGGCGTCAGCGACATAGTCGATGTTGCGCGTGTTGAGTGCCGCCAGACAGATCCGGCCGGTACTCACCGCGTAGATGCCAAACTCTTCGCGCATTCGGTCGACCTGCCCGCTACTCAAGCCGGTGTAGGAAAACATGCCGCGTTGGCGGACAACAAACGAGAAGTCCTGGCCAGCCCCACGCTCGTTGAGCTTGTCCACCAGGCTCACACGCATGCGGCGAATGCGCGCGCGCATTTCACCCAGCTCGTCTTCCCACATCCGGCGCAATTCCGGGCTCGACAGCACGGCAGCGACGATCGCACCGCCATGGGTCGGTGGACTCGAGTAGTTGGTCCTGACGATGCGCTTGATCTGCGACAGCACGCGCGCTGCTTCATCGCGGTTGGCGGCGACCACCGACAACGCGCCGACCCGCTCTCCGTACATCGAGAAGGACTTGGAAAATGAACTTGCCACCAGGAACGACAAACCGGAGTCCGCAAACAGCCTGAGCGCCAGTGCATCCTCGCTGATCCCGTCGGCAAAACCCTGGTAGGCGATGTCGATGAAGGCCACCAGATCGCGCGCGCGGATGGCTTCGATCACTTCGCGCCACTGCGCTGCATCAAGATCGGCGCCGGTCGGATTGTGGCAACAGGCATGCAGCACCACGATCGAGCCTGCCGGCAAGCTGTTCAGTCCGGCCTGCATGCCGGAGAAGTCGACGCCACGCGTCGCGGCATCGTAGTAGGGATAGGTCTGCACCGGAAAACCCGCGTACTCGAACAACGCGCGGTGATTCTCCCAGCTCGGATCGCTGAGAAACACCGTGGCGCCGGGCAGCAACCTGCGCAGAAAATCGGCGCCGACCTTGAGCGCCCCGGTGCCACCCAGCGCCTCGAAGGTCACCACCCTGCCTTCTGCAAGCAACGGCGAGTCCTCCCCGAAGAGCATTTTCTGCACGATCTGGTTGTAGGCGGCCAGACCTTCGATCGGCTGATAGCCACGCGACGGCGCGGCTTCCAGGCGAGCCTTCTCGGCCCCCTTGACCGCTGCCAGCAGTGGCACCTTGCCGCTGTCGTCGAAGTACACGCCAACACCGAGATTGACCTTGCTGGCACGGGGATCCGCGTTGAAGGACTCGGTCAGGCCAAGGATTGGGTCGCGTGGGGCCAGTTCCACGGCAGCGAAGAGCGAAGCGGTCATGGGTGTTTCCTAAGTTGGTCAGTGGAATGGTGCCTCTTGTCGAAGCCAGCGAGCTTGGCAACTCATGGCTGAAGCCACCACCCACGAGATCGGCGGAAGATTGTTCCGTTGGCAGTCACCTGCCGCGCAGGACGACCGACCGCCACGAAACAACGTAGAATTCTAGCATGACGAATCATGCACCTTCTCTCGAAAAGCCTGCCTTTGTCACCTTTGAAGGCAGTCCGTTTCGGCTGTACCAGCCGTTCCTGCCGGCCGGCGATCAACCGGCAGCAATCGACAAGCTGGTCGAGGGCCTGCAGGATGGGCTCTCGTTCCAGACCCTGCTCGGCGTCACCGGCTCGGGCAAGACCTACACCATGGCCAACGTCATCGCCCGCACGGGTCGGCCAGCGCTGGTCCTGGCGCCCAACAAGACGCTGGCGGCGCAGCTCTACGCCGAATTCCGGGAGTTTTTCCCCGACAATGCCGTCGAGTATTTCGTTTCCTATTACGACTACTACCAGCCGGAGGCCTATGTTCCGGCACGCGACCTGTTCATCGAGAAGGACTCGTCGATCAACGAGCACATCGAGCAGATGCGCCTTTCGGCGACCAAGAGCCTGCTCGAACGTCGCGATTGCGTGATCGTCGCCACGGTGTCGTGTATCTACGGTCTCGGTGACCGCGAGGAATACCAGAAGATGATCCTCACCATGCGCGTCGGCGACCACCTCGGCCAGCGCGAGGTCATCAAGCGACTCAGCAACATGCAGTACGAGCGTAACGAGACCGACTTTCACCGCGGCACCTTTCGCGTTCGCGGCGACGTCATCGACGTCTTTCCCGCCGAACACGCCGAGCAGGCGATTCGCATTTCGCTGTTCGACGACGAGATCGAGGGGCTGCAGCTTTTCGATCCGCTGACCGGCCACCTCCAGAACCGGCTGCTGCGCTTCACCGTATTCCCATCCTCGCACTACGTCACCCCGCGCGCGACGGTACTGCGTGCGATCGAGGCGATCAAACGGGAACTGACCGAGCGCAGCGCCCTTTTCCACGCCGAAGGTCGCCTCGTCGAAGCGCAGCGCATCGAGCAGCGCACCCGCTTCGATCTTGAAATGCTCGACCAGCTCGGCTTCTGCAAGGGTATCGAGAATTATTCCCGGCATCTTTCGGGCCGGCAGGCGGGCGACCCGCCACCCACCCTGATCGACTACCTTGCCGAAGACGCCCTGATGTTCATTGACGAGTCGCATGTCTCGGTTTCACAGGTCGGCGGCATGTACAAGGGCGATCGTTCGCGCAAGGAGAATCTGGTCAATTATGGCTTTCGTCTGCCATCGGCCCTCGACAACCGGCCGCTGAAGTTCGCCGAGTTCGAAGCCCTGATGCGACAGACGATCTTCGTTTCGGCCACCCCCGCCGACTACGAGCAGGCACACCAGGGGCAGGTGGTCGAACAGGTCGTCCGCCCGACCGGGCTGGTCGACCCGGTACTGATCGTCCGCCCAGCCTCGACACAGATCGACGACCTGCTGTCGGAGATCAGGCTGCGCGTCGCCAGCGCGGAGCGGATCCTGGTGACGACGCTGACCAAGCGCATGGCCGAGGATCTGACCGACTACCTCAACGAACACGAAGTCCGGGTACGTTATCTGCATTCCGACATCGACACCGTCGAGCGCGTCGAGATCATCCGCGACCTGCGCCTCGGCAAGTTCGACGTTCTGGTCGGCATCAACCTGTTGCGTGAAGGCCTGGACATTCCGGAGGTTTCGCTGGTGGCGATTCTCGATGCCGACAAGGAAGGTTTCCTGCGCTCCGAGCGTTCGTTGATCCAGACCATCGGCCGCGCCGCGCGACATCTCCACGGCACCGCCATTCTCTATGCCGACCGGGTCACCGGCTCGATGCAACGCGCAATCGCCGAAACCGAGCGCAGACGGCTCAAGCAAATCGCCTTCAACGCCGCGCATGGCATCGTCCCGACAGGCATCAGCAAGCGCATCACCGACATCATCGACGGCGTCTATGAACCGGAGAATGCGCAGCGGGATCTCAAGGTTGCGCAGCAGCAGGCCAACTACCAGGCGATGAGCGAAAAGCAACTCGCCCGCGAACTGCGACGACTGGAAAAGGAAATGCTGGAGTTCGCTCGCAACCTCGAATTCGAGAAGGCCGCCGCGGCGCGTGACGAACTGTTCCGTATCCGCAAGCAAGTGTTCGGCATCAGCGGCGTCGAGCCGCAGGCATTGCCTTCGTAAGCCAGACGGCGGCGCCGGGTACCGCCAGCGACCCCGCAAGCGAAGCCCAAGTCGCGCTACTCCGGGAATCCAAGCAATAACTGTTCGACGATCCAGCGCACCTCAGCCTCGCTGAGAAATCGATGCCACGGCGGCATCGGTGTACCGGGCCGCCCGCTGTAGATCGTCGCGACCAGCGAATCGACCGGCTTGTCGCGCAGGGCTTCAGGTCGCAGTGACGGGCCAAGACCGCCTTGCAGCGTCATCCCGTGGCACGAACCGCAATCCTGGCGAACCAGGTGAACCAGTTGCTGCCGGCGTTCGGCGCTCGGCGCCGGCACCGTACTCTCCGCCATCACCACTGGTGCGGACAGTAGAAGGGCAAGTGCAAGGGCAAGACGAAATGGCATGCTTCGGCAATCGGCAAGAGTGCTGCGGCGACAACAGGCGGCGACCAACGATCCGTTGGAACGGCAGACCGCAGTCTGGTCATTCTA
Source organism: Candidatus Accumulibacter propinquus (assembly GCF_056856495.1). Classification (NCBI taxonomy): domain Bacteria; kingdom Pseudomonadati; phylum Pseudomonadota; class Betaproteobacteria; genus Candidatus Accumulibacter; species Candidatus Accumulibacter propinquus. The sequence goes on along the minus strand of NZ_JBSEHC010000003.1, from coordinate 1,942,824 downwards.
GCCGAAGACCTCGTTCAGACGGTCCTTTGAGGCGACCGCGGTGGTGCAGAGAACGACCTTCAAGCGTACGCTGGCTCAGGGCAGTGAAAGAATCCAGCGCACCAGGGTGCGGATGTTATCGAGCCCGGCGCGCTTGTTGGCCGACATGTAGTCGTTACCCCAGGCGCCACCGCCACCATCATGAACCTTGCTCACCAGGGCATCCTCGACCTCCGGCCGGCTACGATAACGTTTGGCGACATCGCGCCAGGCGGGCCCGCGGACGGTTTCATCGACGTCATGGCAGGTCAGGCAGCGACTCCTGTCGGCAAGGTCGAGCATCGCCGGATCGACGGGTGGCGGTGCGGCGATCGCCAGCGGCGAGGCAATGGTCACGACCATGAACAGACCCTGTGGCTTCATCTTGCCATCCTTTATAGAGATATACAGATGCGGACCCTCTACGACCAGCGCAAAAACGGGGAGCAGAGGCTCCCCGTATGGCCACAGAAGATGGTCGGCGATCAGTAGATATCGTGCATCGTGTTATAGACGTTGAACTTGCCGGTCGGCGTTACCAGACGCGGATCCTTGATCACCGTCTTGACCTTGCGAGCCTTGTCATCGACGACGACGATCGCCGATGGTTCGGTCTTGTTGCCAGTCCACACGGAAAACCAGATCTCGTCGCCTTTCTCGTTGTACTCGCCATGCACTACGCGCTGCACGCCCTTGGTCTTGCCGAGATCGGCGGCCGCAGCGAGATCGAGCACTTCAGGCTTGGGATCGGGATTGCCAAGGTCCGCGATGCGATAAACGGTTACCGAACCGGCCAGTTTGGGATCGGGATTGAGCGGCGCATCGGCCCACAGGTTTTCGGACTTCGGATGCGTCTTCACGAACAAGGAGTTGGCACCGTGATTCCTGAGTTCCTGAACGACCTTCCAGGCGTTCTGCGGGTTACCTGCCGGATCGGTCCCGATGATGCTGATCACGTCCGCACCCAGGTGCGATGTCGCCCATACGGGACCAAATTTGGGATGTTTGAAATTGGCGCCACGACCTGGATGGGGAATCTTTGCGGTATCAACCAGAGCAGCCAGTTTGCCTTCCTGGGTATCCACCACCGCCACCTTGTTGGAAGCGTTGGCGGCGACCAGAAAGTAGCGCTTGCTTGAATCCCAGCCGCCGTCATGCAGGAACTTGGCGGAGTTGATCGTCGTTTCCTTCAGATTGGCGAGATCCGAGTAGTTGACCAGGCGGATCATGCCCGTTTCCTTGATGTTGATCACCCACTCGGGCTTGCTCTCGGAAGCCACGATCGAGGCCACACGCGGTTCTGGATGGTAGTTGCCGTCAACCGTATTGCCGCGCGTCGAAACGTTCTTCAGTGGTTCGAGGGTCAGACCATCGAGAATCGTGTACTGCGGTGGCCAGTAGGAACCGACCACGGCATACTTGTCTTCATAACCCTTGAACTTCGTTGTTTCGATCGAACGTGCCTCAAAGCCGGCTTTCAGCGTGGCAACCGTCGTCGGCACTTCGCTCCAGAGGTCGATGAGGTCGTAGCGGCCGTCACGACCAATGACATGCAGGTAGCGTCCGGAGGTCGACATGCGCGAGATATGGACGGCATAGCCGGTCTTGATGATCGCCCAGATGGTCTTCTTGTCGCCGTCGATCAACGCCACCTCACCGGAATCGCGCAGCGTCACCGCGAAGACGTTGGCCAGGTTGACCTTGTTCATCTGCCTGGTTGGACGCTTGTCCACCGGGATCAGCAGCTTCCAGCTTCCCTTGATGTCCGCCAGGCTCCACTCGGGCGGGGCTTCGGCCGGCATCTGGACATAGGCCGCCATGTTGGCGATCTCCTTCTTGGTCAGAATGTCGTCGAAGTTGGGCATGCCGCCTTCAGTGCCGTAGGACATGATCTTTTCGAGACGCGAAGTGCCGAGCTTGCTGGTATTGGCCGGCTCGAGGTTCTTGCCGGTAGCACCCTTTCGCAACATGCCATGACATCCTGCGCAACGTTCGAAATAGGTCTTGCCCGATGCCGCCTTGTCCTCCGCCGACAAGGTCGGCGCCGCGGTCACTCCGCCAGTTGCCGGCACTGGTGCAGCGGTCTTCTCGGCCGTCGCCGCAAAAGCCACACTCATCGCGAACGGCAGTGCCGCCAGCATCACTACCCCACGAATTCCCTTCTGCATGCCTTGCTCCCTCTCTTCTTGAAATTGCTCGACTATTGCCCGCGCGCGGACCCCTTCCAGACATCGCTCAGGATGGCATGCCTGTACGGTTCGATTCCTTGACCTTCGTCAAATATTGCGAACCGACGCGGCAATGCCCGAATGAGTCTCCACGCGGGTTGAAATGTGCCTGCCGGGGCGCTTATGCTTGCACCTCAGATTCAGAGATGGGAAAACAGGTATGACTCAAAAGCCCACGTCACCACTAGTCGGAACCGTCTACATCGTCGGCAGCGGCCCGGGTGACCTCGACCTGCTGACGCTACGCGCCGCCCGTCTTATTGGCGAGGCCGATGCCATTGTCTACGACCATCTGATTGCCGAAGGCGTACTCGGACTGGCTCGGCCGGAAGCCGAGAAGATCTACGCCGGCAAGGAAAGCTCGAAGCACAGCGTGCCGCAGCACGAACTCAACCGGTTACTCGTGAGTCTTGCGCGCGCGGGCCGGAATGTCGTTCGCCTCAAGGGCGGCGACCCCTTCGTCTTCGGACGCGGTGGCGAGGAGATCGAAACCCTGGTCGACTCGGGAATTCCCTTCGAGGTGGTTCCGGGAGTCACGTCCGCAGTCGGCTGCGCCGCCTACGCCGGCATTCCGCTGACACATCGCGAGCACGCACAGGCTGTCGCCTTCGCTACCGGACACCTCAAGGACGGAACAATCAACCTTGACTGGCCTTCGCTGGCACGGCCGCGATTGACCGTCGTGTTCTACATGGGCGTCGGCACCCTTGCCGAGATCTGCCGCCAGATGATCGCGCACGGCCTGCCACCCGATCACCCCGCGGCAGTGGTGCAAAACGGCACGACCCAGCGGCAGCGGGTGTTGACCGCCGATCTCGCGACCCTGCCCGGGAAAGTCGCAGCAGCCGGCGTCACGGCGCCGGCACTGATCATTGTCGGTACGGTAGTGCTCCTGCACCGGAAGCTCGCCTGGTTTAGCCCGCGGCTGCCCGACAGACCCGACTGAATTCCGCTTCTACAGGAGCACAGCCAGCGCCAGCAGGACGCCAAAAAGGAACTGCAGGCGAGCAGTTGCAACCAGCAACTGGTTGAAGGCTGGCCCCAGCGCCGCCTGTCGGAAACGTTTGGTCAACCGCAGTACGGGCGGCAGCGTCAGCAGCGTCAAGACCAGCCAGACGCCTCGCTCGATGAGCAGCGCGAGGCAGGGCAACAGCACAAACGGGAGCAGCAGTTCGCCGCCATAGACCCACCCTGCAGCGCGCCGGCCAAGCACGACGGCCAGAGTCCTCCTGCCGGCCCGGCGATCGGTATCGAGATCACGGGTGTTGTTCACCGTGATCACCGCAGCCGCGAACAGCCCGACCATCGCTCCGGCGAGGAGCGCAGCAGGGCTGATCGACAGGGTCTGCAGATAATAGCTGCCACCGACCGCCACCAGACCGAAGAACAACAGCACGAACACCTCCCCGAGCGGCGTATAGCCGATCGGCCGCGGCCCGCCGGTGTAGGCCCAGCCGGCAAGCAGCGAAGCCAGCCCGATAAGGACCATCGGCCAGCCACCGTGGTAGGCAAGGTAGGTCCCGAAGTTGAAGGCCAAGGCAAAGGCGATCCACGCCCCCCGCCGCACGGCAGCGGCCGGCAGCCAGCCCATCGCCGTGGCACGTGGCGGTCCCAGACGGTCCGGCGTATCGATTCCACGCTCGAAGTCGGCCACATCGTTGTGCAGATTGGTCCCGATCTGGATCAGCAGCACCGCCAGCAGCGCGAGGAGCGCCAGCCACCAGTGCAGGTCGCCTTGCTGCGACCACGCCAGGGCGTGCCCCAGGATGACCGGGACCACCGAGACGCTCAGGGTCTGCGGGCGCATGGCGAGCCACCAGGCGCCCATCGGTGAGGGCCGCACGGCATTCAACGTGAACAAGCGCGCTGCGCGCCGATCCGGCAACTGTTTGCCTGGCCGAAACAGGCCATGCGCAGGCGGCGTGCTATAATCCGGCGCTTTGCAGACACATGCCGTCGCTGGGTTGGTGCGAGAGGGTGACTCGAACAAAATCCCAAAATCCTTGCTGCAAGTGGCTTTAGACTATTGTCATTTTGCAGTTACCCCGAAAGTTACCCCACTATTGACCTAGCTGCGCACGAAAGCGCATAGCGCCGCATACGGCATTCTCCCACAACTTCCAGCCTTGCTGAGCGGGCGTATCACACCAACCGGTGGAGTTCCGAAGGAGCATCCAGAGCCCTGCCGCAACAGTCACACGACCGTTACCTGGTATCGTTCGGCCAGGCTAACGCCGGCTCCCATGGGGTGGCGTAAACCATAACGCCAAAGGCTGTATCACTATGGGCGACTCTCTCGGGACACAGCACGCACTACTGACAGCACATCCACCACAGTGCACTGTCAGCCATTGCTTGTTGGTCGCTTACGCGACGTTCTGAATCAGCAGAACTTCGACAAGTTGCCCAGCAGCACCAGCGGCTTCAAGGGCAAGCGCGACTTTTGCACCCGAGGTGACCCAGGTGATAGCGCGGCCGCTGGAGTCAGATTTCAGCGTGGCGCCTACAGCAAACGCCGCGCCTGATTCAATTGTGGCGGTCCCCATCACGTCGACAGCTACGGCATTTCCAGACACGCCAGACGAACGAGACGCGCCAAGTACGTTGGCGTCGGCTCCCGCTTGGGAGCCGGACGGGGTGACGAAACGGCAAGCGGAAACGGTACCGGTCAAGACGGATGTCAAAGTCAAAATTGCACGGGATAGAGTGGACACGTGTGCATTCCCTCAGTTGGGTTGTTTGGTGATCAGGACCGCGACGAGGCGATAATAGCGGCGAGGTAATCGGTGCCGGGGTGTTCAGCCTGGTAAGCGCTTCCAGATAAATTTTTCGAGTTAAGCCAGTATGCCTGCATACTGTCCGCTCCAACCTCCGGAATGCCTCGCCATGTCCCGCAGAGCCAAAAAGTTCACCCTCACAGCACAAGAGCGCCAGCAACTGACGCAGGTAGAGGAGCGAGGCAGTGACTGGCGCGAACGCCGGCGAGCCCGGACCGTACTTCTCCTGGCTGAAGGAGGGTCCCTTGACGGAGTGGCGAAACAGCAGAAGCTCCACAAGGAAACCGTAGCCAACCACAGGGATGCCTGGCTGGCCAGGGGGTTCATCGGGCTGCGCGACCTGCCGCGCAGTGGTGCCCCTCGCAAACTATCGGAAACGTATCAGCAGGTACTCTGCGCCTGGGCGACGGCTGAGGCCTGTACGGCCCCCCAGTTGAGGGACCGCCTGTCAGAGGAACATGGCGTACAGGTTTCGGTGGGAGTGGTTCAGGCGGCCTTGAAAGAGAAGAACTATGTCTGGAAAAGGACCCGGCACAGTCTAAAAAAAACGGGATGAGGCGAAATTTCGAGCAGCCCAGGTAGAAATAGATGAATTGCTTGAAAAAACAAAGCTTGGCGAACTCACTTTATCGTATATGGATGAAGCCGGCTTTGTGCAGACCCAGCCCAATCGGAGCGCCTGGACCGAGACAGGAGAGGTGCACCTCATCACGGCCGCGCGGGGAAAGCGTCTGAATGTGATGGCCGCGTTGATCTCGACGGGTGAATTGTTCACGGCCAAGTTCTGGGAGACAACGACCGCAGCTCTTTTTGGCGGCTTCCTCGGTCTCCTCCTGGAAAGCGTCGGCAGACCCCTGACGGTGATTCTGGACAATGCTTCCATCCACAAAGCGAAGGAAATCCAGACCCTGTTGGCCCTGCTGAAAGAGAAGGGCCTCACGCTTTACTTCCTGCCACCCTACAGTCCGGAACTGAACCGCATCGAGAAGCTCTGGCACAAAATGAAGTACGAGTGGATGGCCTTCAAAGCACGGAACTCTGCCGGGCTTGAGGCTGACGTCGACAAAATTCTGGACGGTTTCGGCTCTCATTATCGAATGACTTTTTGCTAGGCGCTTAACGCTTGGCGTTTTCATGCATCGCCTGGCGCTCGATCTGCTCCTCGGAAATTGCCGCCGGCGAATCCGATGCAACCGCCTTGACGGCGGCGAGGTAATCGGTACCGGGGTACTCAGCCTGGTAACGCATGGCCTTTTCATGCATCGCCTGGCGCTCGATCTGCTCCTCGGAAATTGCCGCCGGCGAATCCGATGCAACCGCCTTGACGGCGGCGAGGTAATCGGTGCCGGGGTGCTCAGCCTGGTAACGCTTGGCCTTTTCGTGCAGCGCCTGGCGCTCGTCAGCGGGGCTGTGGGACGTTCGGCAAACGCGACCCGCTGCTGTAATGCCAGCGCGGGCGCGCAAGCGAGCCACCTCGGCCATTGCTGCGGCCTGCTCCGGTGTGCAGGTTGCGGTGCGCCCCGACTGGGAAAATGCTTTCTTTCGCAGGTTCTCCCGGTCTCGATTTTCAAATCTCTCCCGGTCTTCTGCGCTCATGAGTTGTAGTTCGATCATCGTGCAAATCCTCCAAAATTGGTGAAATGTAGGCCCGGACGGACCGGTTAAGAATTTCTCTTACTCTTTCACTATTGCGAGTTCTTTAAGGATGTGATCGCGATCGGAGATCAGTTCAGCGAGCTTCGTTTCCATCCTATGAAGTTGCGCTACCCTCTCTTTCCTTGGTGGCCCTACTTCCTTCGGCCAGTCCGGTTTAACTGTCTCGTCTAGGACTCTGCGTATACCTTGCTTTATCGCGTCTCGAAAAATAAAGAACAGCGCCTTTTCGGAAATACCAAAGTCCAAGGAGCCGAATCCGACGACCGGACGCTCAAAAGGAATTGGGCAATTGCCATTGAACACCGCCATGAAATCGGCCAGCGTTTCATGACCGATCCGTTTGGACATGTAGAAATTTCGCATTGTTGAATCGCTTCCGAGCAATTCCTGACGAACCTGCCTTGGGTACTGATCAGCAAGATGGTCATACCGAGTTTCCACAAAATCACAGAAGTCCGGCATTATGGAGCAGCCACCCCAACCCCTTGGGAGCCGTCCCGGCGCCGACCATTTTTTTCCGGCGAGCGCATTCTATGAGCCCAGCCACGGATACACTGGTACGCATGACATACCCCCGTGAGCCCCTGCGATGAGTCTGCATTTCCTGCTGAAAGCCGAAGCCCGGACGCGGTCCCTGGTGCAGGTCCTGGGCATGAGCGACGATGACGCTTTTACCCTGTTCCGGCGAGTGCGCTGGGGTGATGGGGACGAAGTGGTCTGCCCACACTGCGGTCTGGTGCACCGGCACTACTTCCGGCCGACCCGGAAGATCTGGCGCTGTGCAGGCTGCCAGGAAGACTTTTCCGTCACCTCCGGGACGATTTTCGCCTTCCACAAGCTGCCGCTCCGCCTGTACCTGGCGGCGGTGATCCTGTTTGCCAACGCCGTGAAGGGCATTTCCGCGCTGCAGGTAGGCCGTGACTTGGGCGTGTCCCACAAGACCGCCTACGTCCTCCTGCACAAGATACGGGAAAGCCTGCTGGTGGACCGGGATGAATCGGCCTTGACGGGTCAGGTTCACGTCGACGGGGCGTATGTCGGCGGGAAGGTGCGAGCGGAGAACAAGAAGGAAGACCGGGTGGACCGGCGCCTGGCGGAGAATCAAGATCCGGACAAGCGCTGTATTCTGGTGATGCGCGAGGCGCACACCGAAGCGGAGGTGGAGTCCGGCCACGCCGGGGCCAGGAAGACGCTCACCTTCATCGTGAAGAATGAGAACCAGGCCGACCTCGGCAAACTGGCGCCGACCTACATCGCCCCGGGTGCGGTGATCTGTGCCGACGAATCCGAGGCCTACGACCTGCTGCCTGCCAAGTACGAGGTCCGCCGGGTGAACCACAGCCAGGAGTACCGCGCCGATGACGGCACGACCAACAACCTTGCCGAATCGTACTTCTCCCGCTTCCGCCGCTTCCAGATCGGCCAGGTCCACAAGCTTGCGCCGAAGTACCTCGACAATTATGCCCACGAGATTGCCTACCGGGAAGACACCCGGCGCTGGAGCAACGGCCACATTTTCCTGGATATCGTCGGCAAGTGCGCCCGTGCCCTGGTCAGCCGGGACTGGTGCGGATACTGGCAAGGCAACCACCGGCTGGGGGACAGCCTGGCGCTGTGAAAGCGTCATGCGACTGACCACGTCGCGCCGTGTCCGTCACGGCCGGCGGCGATCAGCGTGCCTGTGCGCTCCAGGCGATGCACGACGGCAATGGCGTTCTTCTGCATCTGCTCGATCATGACCGGGGTGGATTCCAGGCCTTGGCGTGCCGCCAGGGCTTCGCCGATCTGGCGACTGCTCAGCGCCGCGCCTTGCGCCTCGCGGAAGATGTCCAGAACCATGCGCTGGCATTCTCCCGGCCGGAAGAAGCGGTTGCGCGTCCGAGGCTCCTTGGCTCGGATCGTCCGCAAGTCGATTTCCGGGGAAAACAGCTTGAGGGTCGCGTCCAGGTGGGCCAGATCAGCCGCCAGTCGCCCCATTTCCTTCTTGTGATGCTCGATCAGCCCGGCCATCTCGGCGCGCTTGCTTACCAGGGCCGTCACCACGTGGCTCTCTGCCATGAAAAGTGCTCCTGTTCGTCGAAAACAGGTGCATTTTGGCCGAACCGACCGTCGGCCGCCGGGGGTGGCTGCTCCATAATGCCGCAGAAGTCGAGATATGGCAACGGTAGAGCAACCAGGGCGGCCCGGTCCTGCTCCAGGTTGGCGATATCCTTGTTCAGCTCCGAGAGTCGGCCTTTGACACCGCCGAGTGCATCTCTGAGCGATGAAAAATTGAAAATGCCCATAGTTTGGGACTCCTTCTGTGTTTGGATGGGCGCAGTATTCGTAAATCGGAGACTCGCTTGAAGGCGAAGGTTTCACGTCAATTTGTCATGGTCTCTCGGAAGCAATACGCTGAATTTGACGAACGCTCTTACCAAAGAACATAGCCAGTGATCGAGCGCTGTTGCCGTTCTTCAGGCCTAGCCGAACCAGCCGCTCGATCGTCTCTTTCCGCGGGGAAAGTCCTATGTAAACGGCCGCGCCCCCGTATGCCTGGTGCAGTTCCTTGTCGATCCTGAACAGTTCTTTGTCGGGATCTGGCAGATGGTCAATGAGGGGACGAACCGCAATCAGCGCGGCGTCAATCGGGTCCAGTGGTTCACGATTGGCGTACATGCCTAAATTTTCGTCAGCTTCCACTCTCATACTCCACGGGATCATCATCAAATCCGGCGACGCCGGTATGTTCACCAGCCTTCTGGCCTTCGTCTGGAGATAGATCGCGCGGCGGCGTCTCGTCCTGCAGATCGGCGAGCGTTATGGCTGCCGCAATGTTTCGCGCGCGGGCGATCTCGACGACGATCAGGTTCAGCACCGCGGCCGAAAGAGAAGGGGTGCGGCGCTTGATCATTCTGGGGATGGCGTCGAGAACACTAGCAACCCGGCTGCCGGCCTTGGCCAGCACTTGCTCTATCAGAATCACGGGCGCAAGCTCTCGGCGAGTAAGCGCGTTCTGCATTTCTACCCGCTCCCGTTGCGCTTTGGCAAGGCGCGCACGTTCCGTTGCCAGATCAATCGATCCGTCAGCTTCCCGGCCGGCGGCCTTCTCTCGAAGGTGGCGGATGTAAGCGAATCTCATATCGTCAAGCGTTGATTCGCGCCAATCGATACCTAAGCGCTGCACCAGATCGCTAACCGCTGGCTGGCTAAGGTCAAGGTGTTCTGCAATGGTCTGTTGAGTCAGCAAGCTATAACCCCTTTAATAATGATTCGCATCTAGCTATAGAACGCGGCGCTTCGTACCCGCACTGGAGATGTCGCCGGGAGGACCCAATCACTGATACATTCCAGTGGTTGATCTGGCTCAAGGTGGAACACCCCGCAAGATACTGTCGAAAAACTCGAAAAACACCACAGGGCAAGGGTTTGAGGGCAATAAGTGCCTGTCGAAAAACATCGAAAAACCAGAACTCACTGCTCAGACTGTCCCGGTCTTTCGGGTTTTTCGATGTTTTTCTATAGGGGCAAACAGCCCTGCAGCCCTTGCCCTGTGGTGTTTTTCGAGTTTTTCGACAGTTTCTACTGGTGTCTGTGATCATCTGTAACTGACTGAATGTACAAGTAAAAATAGTTAAAAATGGCTTATGGCGAAAAACCGAATCACTCGAAAAACAGCTTTGGGTTCATGCGTACCAGCGTCGTTGCCCGCGCTCCCGCGTTCGGCAGCTTCTCGACCTTCACCACGTCGCCCTGTTCCAGACGCTCTATCGCCTTGTCGAGCTTGGCCACGGACCGGAAGCGGCCTTCGAGCGCCTTCTGGCATTCGCTCTTCTTGAACGTCGGTCTTCCTTGGTCGATTGACCACTTCACGATCGCCGCCGCGTCGGCGTCGATGGGATCAGCACCCAGCAAGCCGAAGGCTGCATGCGCATGCGGGATCAACAGGCGGCAAAGCGCCACCGCCTGCCCGGTCGCGATCGCCCCGACAGTATTCGTCGCCTGGCCCGACTCTGCCAGCTCGAACAGCGCCGCAATCCGCGCCGCAGCACCCGGCAACTTGCTTGCCCAATCGGCGATCGATTCAAGCTTTCCACGCGGCGCCAGGTCCTTCTCGATCTCGGCCGAGAAGTCGAGCCACACCGCGCGCGCCTCGGCGGTCATGCCAAGCACCCGCGGCTTCCCGGCGAGCAGATCGCGCACTTCGAGTAGGCCATGCAGGCGCGCCTCATACTCGTCCCGGATATGGCGGGGAATCGACCAGCGCCGGCGAACGTCGCGCGATCCAACGTTGCTTGGCGGAATGGCAAACAGGAAGCGAGCCATCAGCCCACTGTCGCGAAAGCGCCTGCTGCTCGCCACTTCCGCCAACACGCCCGGCTGCAGGGCTAGACCAAACGACAGCGCCGGCTTGTCAACGTGCGCCGTCCGCCCCGCGCGATCCACCCGCAGCGCTGTCCCGGCGTGGCCCTGCAGGAACACATCCAGGCTCGCGATTCCGCCCGAATACAGCCCGGCCATGATGAGGAATATCCCGGCCTCGTCGCACAGCACTGACATGCGCTCGCCGTGATCGACGAGCAACGCCTGCAGACGTTCCGCCGTGCAATCGCCGGTGAATAGTCGAGGCGCGCGGATCTCGGAAGGCATTTCGTTCTCTTCCCGCTCAATCGCTTTGCGGATGTTCTCGCGGTCTTCGTCCTTCTCCGCGGCCACCGCGTCCTTGATCAGCTTCTCGATTCTCTTTTTTGCCACGGCTCGCGCCGATGTCACGCGCGCGATCTCCGGCCTGAGTCGGTCACGCTCAAGCTCCTCCCAATGAACGAGGGGCGCCGACAGGGCATTGATTACCGCCGTCTTCCGCGCACCGCTGGGCATCGCAGGCAAGGTCCAGATGCTCAGCGGCTCGGTATAGTCGTCGTCTTCGCCCCAGGGCGCGACTTCGTACTGCCGGTGAAGGCAGGTAGCCAGGACCGAAAGGCAGATCAGCACCGCCATGGCGGGGGGTGTCTGCGTCGAGTCGACCTCTGCGCCGGCCATGTACCCCACCCAGCCGGGCAACAGGGATACCGGCAGATCAGGAACCGCAACCTGACCGGGCATGATCGGATCGGGCCAACTTTCGCCGATGCGCCGAACTTCAGCATCGCGTTTCGTCGAGGTCGTCAGGGCGGCCTTGGATGGCGCCAGGGCTTGCGAGATTACCGCGGAGACTGCGCCCGCGCCGGCCACTGCGGCCAGGTCGTTGAAGTCGGTGCGTTCAGCCATGGGAGGCCATATCGAAGGAGGGAACGGCCAGCGCTGCACCCACGGCCGCGGCCGCTCTCCGGCCGGCAGTCAGGCCTGGATTGCCAGGGGTCGCCTGGTCGTTGTCGGCGCAGATGCACAATGCCAAGTCGGGAAACTTGGCACGCAAAGCGCGTGCGACCGGTTCAAGGTTGGCTGCGTCGAAGGCTATAGCCGTTGAGTGCCGGGTGGCCTCGTAGATCGTCACGCCGGTGGCGTAGCCCTCGCAGATACAAACGACACGCCCAAGGGCGCCGATGGCGTGGTAACAGCCTTTCTTGCGGCCACCCGTCAGGAAGGTCTTTCGCCCATCGCAGGCGATGAACTGCAGCGAATGCAGGTTGCCATCGGCATCCCGCAAGGGAATGACGAGCTGCTCGCGAAGACAGCGGATGCCGAAGGCGGAAACGGCCTTCCGCACCAGGTACGGGTGAGAACTTAAAGCGGGCTTTGCCCGCCCCCAAAGCTTTGCCGCCCGGTCACGTGCAGACGCGTGCACCCTGGCCTGCTCGGCATCCCGCGCCGCGCGCGCGGCCTCTCTGCGCTGTGCCAGGATCTCGCGTTCAGCATCGCTCATGGCGGTGTGCTGATCCGGTCGCCAGGTGCAGCACTGGCCCGTTTTCCACGAACCAAAGGCGGCATGCGCCGGCGCCGTAAGATCGAGCAGGTACCATCCATTCAGGCTTCCGGCCTTGTCGCCTTCCACCCGATACCGATGCAAGCCGCCATCTGCCACCAGGTCAGCCGGTCTGAGCATCGCGATGCCGGCAGCCTGCAGCGCCAACTGAAAATCATCCTGTAGACTCATTGGCTCGCCTCTTCGCCGTCGCTGAACGCATCAACGGCCACCAGGATAGCTTCCCTGTCATTCCCGCCGCGCTGGTACAGGGCATAGCACCGCCCGCAAAGCGGATAGTCAAGGGCTATGGGCATGAACACCTCTACCGGGTACAGGCGAATCATCTTGCGCCGCTTGCGCACGGCCGTGAACGGCTTGCGGCAGCCCGCGCAGACCACCGCCGGTGAACCAATTCGGTACTCGCTATTGACGAATGCGTAAGCCGGGAGAACGTCGGCAATGGTTTTACCGGCAGGAAGTTCAACCAAGTTGTGCAAGGGCTTCATCGCTCGCCCTCTTGGTCGTCGCGTTGTCGCTCTTTCAGCGCCTCCGCGCACATCCCCATGATGTGACCACAGCCAATCAAGGATGCAGGAGTAAACTCGGCTACCGTATCCGTAGCGTAGAAAACCTGTTGCATGAAATGCAGCACGGCGCGCACGGCATCGCGGGTATCTTCGCCGGGGCAATCGTCAATTCGTAGCGTGCTCATTTGGACACCACTGCATGCCATTGACGGTGCCAGGACTCCAGCGCGGCCTGTCGCCGCTCGCGGCGCAGCGATTCGCGAACGTCGCAAAAGCCGCATTCCACGCGATCAGCCGCGACGTTGACGTCGATTTCGCCAATTTCAGCCAACTCGACGAGGGTAGAAAGCGCAGCAGCGACCTTCTCCAAATCACACCGCGGCGATTCAAGCGCTGCCAGGGCCAGGCCGGCAACGGCGGCAATCTTGGTAAATGCCCGTTGTGCGAGTGCGTCCACTTCCGTAACAGCGGCTTTCAGGCGCAAGAGTTCTTGGGTCTTGTTCTGCTCAGCCACGGAACACCCCGCTTTCAGCATCAACGAGGAATGCAGCCAGCGCGCCCGGGATCTGGTCGGCGCTACCGTGAATGGCATCCTGCAGCGGATAGGTCGCCTCGATCAGCGCGCGTGTGGCGGGGTCGGTAGCCACCAGCCGGCCGGCATTGATGGCTTCGAGCAGTTCCAGGGCGACCGCGGCCAGGGCGATGATGCCTTCGGGTTCGATGCTGCTGGCAAGGGTTTGAAGCGTGCGGGATTTTTGGCGCGCGGCGGCGCCGATGGTTTCGGGCATGGTGATGCTCCTATTCGGGCGGTGATGTTTTCCGCCTTCCCCACTTCCACATGGGGAGGGCAGGCCGTGCGGGTGTGGAAGACCGGGAATAGGAACCGGCGAGCACGAATGCTCCCCGCACGGCTGCCCAAAACTTGGGGCCATGCCGACGGACATAAAAAAGCCGCGATGCAGGCGGCTTGTCCGCCTATTCTCCGGGCTTCCACACCCGTATCGCTGATGTGCAGCGACAGGCAAATCATGCGCCGGTCTGGACGACGCTGTCAACGGCTTATTGTCCATGATCGTCCGCGCGCTCAGGCGGAAGCAATCAGTTTGCGGATGTCCTCGACGCGCCAGACGGTGACACGCGGACCCAGCTTAACCGGCTGTGGAAAGCGTCCAGACTTGACACCAGACCACCAGCAGGACTTCTTGACGGGGATCAGCGGGGGTGTCGGCGGTTTCGCTTTGGGGTTGCCGATGATTTGCGGCAGGCGAAGGAAGCCTGTTTCTGGAATATCCATGTGCATCCGTCCTTGTACGTGTTTAGACGGGTGCATCCTATTTGACTCAATCTGTTAGCGTAACCGGCAGGTTCGTGCACAAAGCTGCCTCCGAACAGGAGGTTTAGTCAGTCATGCTGGTCTTCGATAGACTGAAAACAATGCCTCCACAACTCAAACCTAGGCTTGTAGCGACTCGCCTTCTGCAGATCCTTGACGAAGGCCTCGCCAAACTCACTTGCGATTTCATCCCATGTGGCGCCAGAGACAACGCGCTTACGGGCTGCCTCTTTTATTTTCGAGTCGGTTTCCGGACGCAGACCATTGGTTTTCAAAAGGCGATTGGTCACCAGTATTAGGATTTGCTGCAATGGATGGTCCGGCGGAACCGACACGGACACACCCTCGGCGATAATCACCCTCCGTTCGGAAATTGCATCAATCGCCAGATCGCGAATCCCCTCGAGGAATTCGCGCTCGTCTACTCTGATAGCGCCCCTTTCACGCGTTGCCATTGGTTCAGGAGCGGTCATGCGGCGCTTGTGATGGCGATCACTTCCGCCCCAGCCTTGAGCTTGCCCAGGTAATCCGCCCACTGGTGCATCATGGCGCGCCGATCCGCCAGAAACCTGGTCCGGTTGTAGGCACCGCCCAGGGCATCCGGTACCGCGTGCGCGAGTTGGTGCTCGATGACTTCGGGCTTGATGTGCAGTTCCTCGTGCAGGATCGTTCGCGCCATCGCCCTGAATCCGTGCCCGGTGATCTCGGTTCGGGTGTCGTACCCCATCCGGCGCAGCGCCGCATTGACGGCGGCCTCGCTCATGGCCTTGTGGGGATCTCGCCCAGGGAAGACATAGCGCCCGCTCCCGGTCAGGGCGTGCAGTTCGCGCAGGATCACCACTGCCTGCGGTGCCAGCGGTACCAGGTGTTCGGTCTTGGTCTTGGTGACCAGGTAGCGCCATTCGGCCTTGTCCAGGTCAATACCTGACCATTCCGCACGGCGCAGCTCGCCAGGTCGAACGAACAGCAGGGGGGCGAGCAACAGCGCGCTCTTGACCACGAACGTACCCCGGAAGCCATCGATGGCGCGCAGCAATTCGGCCGCTTCCTTCGGGGTGACGATTGCCGCGAAGTGGGTTTCCTTCGGCGCCGGGATCGCGCCTTTCAGATCGGGGCAGGGATCACGTTCAGCGTGGCCGGTGGCGATCGCGTAGCGGAAGGCCTGGCTGAGCTCGCTACGTACCCGGTGCGCTGTGTAGCGGGCGCCGCGATCGTCGATTCGCCGCAAGACAGCGAGCACATCGGGAGCGGTAATGTCGGTGATCAGTTTCGCCCCCAGCCAGGGGAATACATCGTTCACCATCCTCGCCAGCGTCTTGACATGCTGCGCCGGCTCCACCGTGCCCTTGCGCTGTTCGAGCCACTCGCGACAGATGTTCTCAAAGCAGTTCGCCGTCAACGCCAGCTTTGCCGCCTTGTCGGCCTTCCGATCGGCGCCGGGATCTGTGCCTTGGGCAATGAGCTTGCGCGCCGCCTCGCGCGCCTCACGGGCGTCCTTGAGGCTGACATCCGGATAGGTCCCGAGAGAGAGCAGCTTTTCCTTGCCGTCGAAGCTATACCGGAAGCGCCACCACTTGCCTCCCGCAGAGGTCACGATGAGAAATAGCCCGCGCTCGTCGTACATCTTGACGGGCCTCTCGCCGGGCTTGGCGTTGCGTACTGCGGTATCGGTGAGAGACATAACTGCCCCCATGGTCTACACTTCGCGTCGTCAGGAGTTACCCCGATGAGAGTTACCCCAGGGGTAAGTCCAGTTACCCCGAAAGTTACCCCTGCTTTTCTTTGGATGCTATTGGACGAAGTTACCCCACGATGGACGAAAAGACAATAAAAAACCCGCACTTGGCGGGTTATTTTGGCATCTATGGACTACCTTGGATTGCTTGTTGGTGCCGAGAGGGGGAATCGAACCCCCACGATGTTTCCACCGGCGGATTTTGAGTCCGCTGCGTCTACCGATTCCGCCATCTCGGCTTGGGATCACGGAGAGTGAGCCCGAAGAGGTAGCGATTATCGCCGATTCTCCCGCAGGCGACAAGCGCACCGATCAACATTCCTGGATTCCCTGGACGGCCCCCTCCGGACCTTGTGCCTTCCTTCGCTGACCACTCTTCGCATGCTCACGCTCGACGACTTCGACTTCGATCTACCCGGCGAACTGATCGCCCAGCACCCGACCAACGAACGCACCGGCAGCCGCCTGCTGCAACTCACGGACGGTGCCCTGCATGACCGCCGCTTCGGCGATCTGGCGGAACTGATCGAAGCCGGCGATCTCCTGGTGTTCAACGACACGCGCGTCATCCGGGCGCGCCTTTTGGGGCGCAAGGACAGCGGTGGGCAAATCGAGGTGCTGATCGAGCGCATCGTCGATGCCCGCTCACGCTCTGGCTCAAATCCGCGCCAGCAAATCGCCGAAACCGGGCAGCCGGATGGTTCTTGAAGAGACGATCCCATTGATCGTGCGCGGACGCAGCGGCCAGCAAGACGAGTTTTTCGAGCTGGAACTGGCCGGCGCCGGCAACCTGTGGGACTTGATCGATCGATACGGCCGCCTGCCGCTGCCTCCGTACATCAACCACGCCGCCGGCAGGGACGACGAGGCCCGTTATCAGACCGTCTTTGCCCGCCAGCCCGGCGCGGTCGCCGCGCCCACCGCCGGCCTGCATTTCGACGAGGCGCTGCTCGCGAAACTCGCCGCAGGCGGCGTCGACATCGCCTGGCTGACGCTGCACGTCGGTGCCGGAACCTTCCAGCCGGTGCGCGTGCAACAACTCGCCGAGCACCGGATGCACGCCGAGCGCTTCGAGATCCCGCCCGCCACCATTGCCGCCATCGCCCGCACGCGGGCGCGCGGCGGCCGGGTCGTCGCCGTCGGGACGACCAGCCTGCGTGCGCTGGAAGCGGCGGCGCAGCACGGCGAGTTGCACGCCGGGCTCGGCCGAGACCGACATCTTCATCACGCCGGGCTACCAGTTTCGTGTCGTCGACCGCCTGGTCACCAACTTCCACCTGCCAAAATCCACGCTACTGATGCTGGTTTCGGCTTTCGCCGGTATCGACACCATCCGCGGCGCCTATCGGCACGCAATCAGCCAGCGCTATCGCTTCTTCAGTTACGGCGACGCGATGCTGCTGACCCGCGAGCCAGGTTCCGCTGCCCACCACTTCCTGACACGGACCGTCCATGACTTCGACGCCCTTCAACGCCGACCGCCATCGAAAACCTCGATACGTCACGGCCTGACCGCCGACACATACAAGGTCGCACTGGTCAGCGCGCTGGCCTGGAGCTACCGAACACCCGCAGATCTGCACCGCCTGCTCGGTCTGTGCGCCCTGAAAACCAGCACCCGCAAGACCTTCACCGCCGGCGACGTCAAGACTGGCGATCAACCGAGCTGCGCGAGAAGGACCTGCTGAACAGCGATCAACAACGTCGGAACGGGCGTCCAGCTCGTGGATGTGCTGCGTTTGACCGCTATACCGCGAGTCTGCTGCGAGACGCAACCAGGGATCGGCACTGCTGCAGGCGCGTCGCCGCGACTCGACTATCTCGATTCCTCGCGATTGCCGGCTTCTACTGGCCACAGCAACAATCTGCCGACGGCCATCGCCTATCGTCCGCGCCAAAGCTCTTCTCGGGGGCACCGTAGCGAAGAGCTGCAGCGTCTCCGCAGCATTCTTGCGCGTTCGTTCGACTGGCGACAGCGTCCTCACCCAGGCAGTCCTGCTGCCATTCGACGGTCCCAGTTTCGAATTCCTCGACCCGGGCTGTCGCACCATCGTGACGCAAGAGGCCATTGCTCACGTCTGCGTGTTCTGGCTGCCGGAATACGAACCGCTAGCCGAATGGGCCTACCAGCAATTCACCAAGGATCCCGCCGGAGTCAGCAAGCAAACTGCGTTGCGCACTCGCCGAGCTCGCGCTTGTGGCGCGCCGACGCGCGTTCGGCTTGAAGCGCTGCTGGCGGATCTCGATGACGGCATGAGCGCCAGCCTGCGCGCCGTCATGCTGGTCATCGACGGCGAGTGGGCGGCCGGGCAAGCCGCTTTCGAAGCGGCGTTCAAGCTGCGCAAAAGCGAAATCGGCGGCACCAAGCGATTTGCTGCCCGACCGAGCTACGCCTGGCTCTATCCGCTATCGCTGCTCGCCCAGAAGACGCCGAAGCACCTCGATCTGGCGCGCAGAGTTCTGCCTCGGCGAATCCGGTAGCCGCAACCCCAGCCCCTATTTCGAGTGGGGACGCTGGGTTCATGCCATCGACGCTCGCCTCGGCCGCGTGCAGGTCGCCGTCGACGCCTTCCGGCCCCGGCGCGACGAATTGCAGCGGCCACAGCTCGACGCGCTATGGGCCATATTGCTTTCGGCCTGGCTGGGCAGCGAGGCCATCTCCCATGCCGACGATCAAGGGCCGGCCGTCGCCTGGGGCGACAGCATCGCCGAACTGCGCAGGCGACTGCAGGCCTGTCGGCTGCCGGCACTGCTCCACCTGCTGGCTGGCGCCGAAGGCGTGCTGCATGGCCGGCCGCCGCCGAGCCGTTTCTTCATCGCCGGCGCCGATCAGAAATGGCGAGAGGTGCTCAGCGCGCTGCAGGCACTCGGCGAGCAACCGAGTGGCGAAAGCAACGGTCAATCGACACGTCTGCTCTGGGAACTGGCGATCGGCAGCGACGGCGAACCGCTCGACATTTGCCCGCTCGAACAGAAGCGAACCCAGCGCGGCTGGGGCAAGCCGCGCACCGTGAGCCTGACGAGAATCGCCGGCAACCAGCAACTCGCACCGCACGACGCCAAGGTAGCGCGCGCCCTGCGCCCGCTACGCGGCTACAGCAACCGTTACCACCTCGATCTCGCGGCAGCCCTCGTCGCTCTGGTCGGCCACCCCGGCATCGTTCTCGCTGAAGCGCCGGAACAATTGATCGAGCTGACCGAAAGCAACCCGGAACTCGAACTGCTTCGGCAGGGGGAGCACTTCGTGATGCGCGTCGAGCCACCGCTGCGCGCGGTCCGCGAGCGCGACGACCATGACAGCATGGACGCCGAATGGCGCCGCGAGGCCGCCACACTACGCACCATGACGCTCATCAAGGACGCCCCGCAACGGCTGCGACTGGTGCGCTTCTCCGCAGCACAGCAGCAGGCCGCCCAGCTCGTTTCGGGACGCTTTGCCGTTCCCGCCGACGAACCCGGAATCCAGGCCGAGATCGACAAGGCCCTGCAGGCGCTGGCCGGGCATTTCCAGGTGCATGCCGACGCCGCACAGGCGGCCCGCGAGGTCGGCAGTGATTCGCGCCTGCGCGCCGAACTGTCACCGGTCGGCGACCATCTCATGCTCCGTCTCGTCGTCGCACCGCTGGGATCCGATGGCCCCCGGCTGCCACCGGCAAGCGGCCGGTTGCGGCTGATGGTCATGCTGCAAGGCGAATCGGTCGGCACCGAACGCGACCTCAACGCCGAGCGCCGGCATCTCGAAACGGTGCTCGACGCCCTGCCCTGCCTCGATGGTAGCGAAGGCCTCAGCGAATGGCTGATCGAAGACCCCGAGGAGGCTCTCGGCCTGGTCGAAACGCTGCCGACTCTGGCTGCGGTGGCCGCCGTCGAATGGCCCAAGGGCAAGAGCGTGCGCGTGCTTACCATCGATTCCCGGCAACTCGGGGTGACGGTCAAGCGCGAGCGCGACTGGTTTCACCTCTCCGGGCAGGCCAGTTTCGACGAAGGCCTGGTCGTACAACTCGAAACGCTGCTCTCGGCGGCACGCGACAAGTCACGCTTCGTGCCGATGGGGAACGGCGTCTACGCGGCATTGACCCGTTCGCTGAAACAGAAACTCAGCGACCTGGCCGCCGTGCTCGAACCCGAGAAGGGTGGCGGCAAGGCACCGACCATTGCCGCAGCCTGGCTCGACGAGGTTCTCGACGGCACCGAGCTCAGCGCCAGCCGCGATTTCCGCCAGGCCATCGAGCGCCTGCGCAAAGCCCAGGCCACCGAGCCGAAGCTGCCGACGCTGTTGCAGGCCAACCTGCGGCCGTATCAGGAAGACGGCTATCAATGGGCGGTGCGTCTGGCCACCGCCGGGATGGGCGGCTGCCTGGCCGACGACATGGGCCTGGGCAAGACGCTGCAGGCCCTCGGCGTCCTGCTCGAACGCGCCGCCGGCGGCGCGGCCCTGGTCATTGCCCCGACCTCGGTCTGCGGCAACTGGCTCGCCGAGACGCAGCGCTTCGCACCGACACTCAACGCCCGCATCTACGCCGAAGCGAGCGACAGCGAACGCGAAGAACTGGTCGCCGATGTCGGGCCGCAGGATCTCCTGATCGTTTCCTATACGCTACTGCAACTGGCGCAGGAGCGCTTCGCCGGCCGTACCTGGCACACCCTCATCGTCGATGAAGCGCAGGCGATCAAGAACGCCGCCGCCAAGCGCTCGCAGGCCGTGTTCGAACTCGCCGCCGACTTTCGTCTGGCGTTGACCGGGACACCCGTGGAGAACCGGCTTGGCGACCTGTGGTCGATCATGCGCTTTGCCAATCCGGGCTTGCTGGGCACCATCAATCGCTTCAACGAACGCTTCGCCGGGCCCATCGAGCGTAGCCGCGACCGCGAGGCGCAACACGTCCTCAAGCGCCTGATCGGTCCCTTCGTGCTGCGACGGACCAAGGCGGAAGTGTTGCAGGAACTGCCGCCTCGCACCGAACTGATCCTGACGGTCGCGCCGGAAGCTGCCGAAGCCGCGCACTATGAAGCCCTGCGCCGCGAAGCCGCGCGCGCAATCGACGCCACACTGGAGAGTACGCCTGAAGCGCAGGCGCACTTCAACATCCTCGCGCAACTGACGCGACTGCGCCGCGCCGCTTGCGACCCGCGTCTGTGCAGTCCGCAATTCGCCATCGCCGGCGCCAAGGTGCAGGCCTTTGCCGATCTCGCGGGCGAACTGATCGCCAACGGCCACAAGGCGCTGGTGTTCAGTCAGTTTGTCGACTTCCTGAAAGTCCTGCGCGAACCCCTTGACGCGGCAGGCGTCCGTTACCAGTACCTGGACGGCGCCACGCCCGCCGCCGAGCGCAGCCGCCGCGTCGCGGCGTTCCAGGGTGGCGACGGCGACCTCTTTCTGATCAGCCTCAAAGCCGGTGGTTTTGGCCTCAACCTGACCGCTGCCGACTATGTGGTCATCACCGACCCGTGGTGGAACCCGGCTGCCGAAGACCAGGCCATGGGCCGAGCACACCGCATCGGGCAATTGCGGCCGGTCACCGTATATCGCCTGGTCACCAAGGGCACTGTCGAGGAACGCATCGTCGGCCTGCACCACGAAAAGCGGGCGCTCGCGGAAAGCATCCTCGCCGAAGGCGAAGCCAGCGCCCTGCCTTCGACCGAAGATCTTGTCGCCCTGATCCGCGGGTAACGGGTGCACCATGAAGGGGCGACGCTGAGGTCTGCTCTTTACTCAGCGTCTTGGCCAGCGGGCGCGCCATTCAAGTGGTGCCTGATCGCGTGCTGCGGCTCGTCGCTGCCCGGCCTGTCGCACGCAGGTCTGTGCCTGGCGGACAAGCAACTCGTATAAGAGGTACTGCTACATCCCGCGGATGGGGATCACCGAGTCACACAGCGGTGAAATGTCGACTCCGTGCCCGTGCAACCCCCGAGATCAACTCCGGCGACGGCGCGCGCAGGCCAGCCCGGTCAGGCCGAGACCCAGGAGTGCCAGTGAGGCAGGCTCGGGTGCCGAGGAGTGTCCGTCAAAGCTGATTTCGCTGACGAAGGTCCAGCCACCGAACGCCTGGTCGAACTCGATGGTGTGGCTGTTGCCGAGCAGACCCAAACCGGTGAAGCTGACCGAGCCGACGGAGCCGATCGCTGGCGGGGTAAATACCAGGCTGAGGCCGTCGATCAGGATTGCCGCCGGGGAGTAGACACCACCGACCCAGGTGTTGTCCAGCTGGATGGTAACCGTGTCAATCACCGGCGCGCCGGCGAATTTGAAGGGGATCACCGTGTTCGACAGAACCGGAGTCGCCAGCCTCTGAACTTGGGTATACTGTCTCGCCAGCTCCCTGTGAACGACGAACCCACCGCGGCACGCCATCCCTCCCCGGTGATGGCAGACAAGCGCACATGCCGAAGACCAGGCAGACGACTCGAACCGGTCATCTCCTCTTGGCATTCCACCACTCACCCGTCTTGGTTTTCAGTCATGGCCATAACGCGCTGCAACAAGTGCGCCCACCTGCAGGAACAGCCCGACGACCAGCTCGGCATCACGGTCGCCTGCCCCCGCTGCGGCAATCCGACTCCGGTTTACAGCACTCTGTTCTTTGTTGGCAAGCTGCTCGAAAAGTATTTCTCTGCCCAGCGCGAGATTCTCCGCCTGCAAGCACAAACCATGGCCGGCAACCCACAATCACCAGGCGCACAGCCGCAGGCGCTGGACGCAATCCATCTCTCCAATACCGACCACCTCGCTTGTGAACAGCAGCACGAGCCCATCGTCGACTGGTTCGGCCGCAAGCAGATCAAGGTCCAGGCCAATCTCCGCGGGGTCGATACCACAGGCTTTTTCGACGAAGTGGCGATGCTCATCGGCGCCAACCTGCCGGTCTTGAAAGAGGTACTCGAACGCATTCGCTGGGCGCAGCAGAAGGCCTATACAAGCACGACGATCGCCTTCGACAAGAAATCGCCGGAGGATGTGCAGGCCATTGCCAGCTTCTGCCAGCAACTCTACGATTTCTCTTTTGTGGCCAAGTACCTGCCCAACCGGCAGAAAAACAATGTCCTGCTGGCCCTGCAAACGGCCCCGACCATTCGCGATTTCTTCAACGGCGAATGGCTGGAATGGTTTGCCCTGATGACTTGCCTGGAATACGGCAAGGAACGCCAGAAACGCTTCTCCTGTGCGCGCAACCTGAGTATCACGCTGACCAACAACGAATCCCATGAACTCGATGTCTTCATGCTGATCGATGGCCAGATACCCGTCTGCATCGAGTGCAAGACCGGTGAATTCCGTCATGACATTGACAAATATCTCAACATGCGCAAGCGCCTTGGCGTCAGCGGAAAGAACGTGGTGATGTGCGTCGCCGGCCTCAGCGACGAACACGCCAAGGGACTGACCGCGATGTACGACCTGACTTTCGTCAACGAACGGGATCTGTCAACCCACTTGACGCGCCTGTACTGACGCCCACCACGAATGGCACTCCACAGCACGAACCATTTGCGCGGCAATCGGTGGGCTGCTGCGCTGCCGACCAGATTTGGCAGGTCGGCTGGTGGCGGAATCAGTTCACCGGACTTGATCAGGCACAAAAAAAACCCCGGACGCGCCGGGGTCTGGTTGGTGCCTGGTGCCGCACTAAAGTGTCAGCGTTTGTTTTTCCGTTTGGCCGATGCCAGACCGAGCAAGCCCAGTCCGAAGAGCGCCAGCGTTGCGGGTTCGGGTACGCTGGATACCGTATTGGTAAACGAGAAGCTCAGGTCGTTGAAATCGAAAGGCCCGTTGAAGAGGTCTTCAAAGCTGACCAGAGTCGTATTGGGCTCCCAGTTCGCCTGCACACGCGCATGCGCATGGCTGTCCGGGTTGCGGCTGGCGGCGCCGGTGAAGAAGTCATCGTCCGTGTTATTGACATGCAGGCGAAACTCCAGCTCGGTGCCAGGGGCAAAAGCGCCGAGGTTTACGGTGCTGCCTACCGCCGAGGAGTGATTGTTGAAGATAAACACGTCATTGGACAGATTGCCGTCATCACCCGGTTTGCCGGCAGCGCCATCCCACATCAGATACAGGTCGTTGCTGAAGGAAGCGGAATTGCCCTGATAGGTAGCGACGATGTCACTGGTCCCGCCCACCAGAACAGAGGCCCCTTCGCCGGAACTGGCAATCGGAAAAGCATTTGCGACGGTGGCAAACGTGGCGACGGCCAAAGACCCCAGCGTCAGGGCCAAAGTACGCAGTGCGGTCATTTGCATATCTCCTTATTTGTGTCGGGCATTTCGAACCCACGGACAGGCGTGTTCGACAAGAGTTGGTCTTTGGGAATAATCATGTGCAGACTTGAACACGACATGTCCTGTAACAGAAGCACGGTTATTGCCCCGCTACACAAACAAAAGCAAACTTCATGCCATAGTTTGAAAGCATCATGGGAAGATGTTTTATATCCGATTGTTATGCAACCCATGCCGGAGCCACCACGTGACCGCCGGGTTCGATATGCGGTGCATCTGTAAGAAAAGTCGACAGGAATCGAGCAAGGCTGTGCCGCTGTGCCGACTTATGCCGGGAGGGTGCTGCGGCAGGTCAACCGACGCTTTTGCATCCAATTTCCTCAGACGGCCTACTGCAAGTGGACGGAAAGCGTCGTACCCGCATCACCGATCCGGCAGACTCATCCACTGAACTGCCGAGTCAGGGCGGCAGCGCTCGCCGCGAGTTGCTCAAGGTTCGGAACCTGGCCGTCCGGCGTGACGCGATCGACCACTTCCGGCAACAGTTGCGACAGTCCCTCGGATGCCTCGGCTTCGCTCACTCCCGCCTGCTGCGCGACCTGCGCCAGCGCTTCGCCGCCGAACACTTGCGCGATGGCGGCGGGCGAGATCGGCAGGTTCTGACCGCCCCCCACCCATGAACTCACCTGCTCGCCGAAGCCGGCACGCTGGAACTGTTCCAGCAGACTGCCCAATCCTCCCGCACCACCCGCGCCACCGGCGAGCACGCCACCCAGGACCGCACCCACACCACCGCCCCCGGAGTTGCCACCGGCACCACCAAGCAGCCCCCCGAGAACATCGCCAAGCCCACCACCCTGACCACCATGCCCACCCAGAACGCCACCGAGCAGGTCACCTAGGCCACCGCCACCGGCAGCCGTTCCGCCCTGTCGATTCATCAGCATTCCCAGCAGCACCGGCAGCAACGCCATCAGCACACGGTTGCCACCGCCCACCCCACTCACAACTGGCGACGGCTGCCCGGTGTCCGTCGAATTTCCCAAAACCTCACCCAAGATGCCATCCAGCAGACCCATGCCACGCTCCTTTATCGTCGTCCGTTAAACTGCTTGGTGCCCGCACCGCTCCGCGTCGCATTGGCGCGGCAAGACTGCGACCACCTGCTCCAATCATGCACACTCACAATGATGACAGGCCGCAATCAGAAATCAACCTTGCCGCTCTCCCAGACCGCGTGTCAACAACACGCACTTCGGACAACAGGCCCGCGACCGCTCCCGTCTACGAACCGCTGGCAGCGAAACGGGCGACGATGGCGTTGTGGCGGACCGGCCAGTCGCGCAACGCCACATCGCCACCGCCAAACACGGCTTCGATGAAAGCCGCCGAGAGTTCCCTGGTCGCCGCCTTCACCTGCGGGTTCAGCGCGACTCCACCAGTGCCGGAGCGATCGGTGAACATGCTGTGCGAGCCACCCGCGAACACGGCCAGGATCTTGCGCCCGCCGGACATCGCCTCATAGACGGCGATACGATCTTCCGCGCCAGAGTAGTAGCCGGGAAGGCGAATGATGTCCTCGGTGGCGGTGATGTGCAGCGTCGGCACCGGAATGTCGGCGAGTATTCTCGCCGTATCGGTTTCGCCGTAGAACGGTGGCGACGATAACAGGATCGCGGCCCCTAGTCGTCGGTCGACAAGGTCGAGGACGCCGCCGTTGCGCTCGACGCGTGCGCCAACCGCCAGCATGACGGTATTGGCGCCGTAGGAATGCCCGGCGGCGACGATGCGTGCGGGGTCGATTCTCTGTCCCACTTCCGGAAGGTCGAGAACCTGGTCGAGCGCGAAACGAAGATCATGCACCCTGGCGATGGCTTCGTCGGCCTGGGCAGCGCCGTGCAGGCGCGCCACCAGATTGAAGACATTGCCGGACCACAGCGAGCGGTCGCTGCCGACATGCTGCACGTGCAGGCTGGCATAACCGCGGCTGGCCCAATAGCCGCCAAGATAGCTGTAGCCGCGCCGCGAGCCGCCGATGCCGTGTGAAAAGACGACCAGTGGCTGCACCCGCGTGCCTGCCGGCTGGGCGGGGAGATACAGTCGCACTGGTACGGCACGGTTGCGTCTGGTGTCGAACCAGTCGTAATCCTGGGTAACGACCGCCGCGAGGCCGACGTCGAGCGCCGCGCCCGTTGCCTCCGTAACGACAGGCACAGGATGCTGCGCATCCACCACCTCCTGCGCGGCGAGACGGGCGGAAGCGAGAGAGACCACCGCAAGCGCCGCCCCAATGGCAACGGCGGTTCGCAACGAATGGCGCCAGGAGAGAGTACTCATGGATTCGATGATACCTGAGGGATGACGTGATCGAGCCAATTGATGATTGAAGCGTGGATCGCGCCGAACGCGGGAAGCATGTTGACCATCACGTCAACCCGAAGGTTCGGGTTGAGCACCCTTCGGCGCGAAGACCAGTGGTCGCGCTACTGGCAAGCCTCGCGGGAAATGTCGAGATCGGAGTCAGGCGCCGGGGGTAGCTGCAGCATAATGCCGGAAAAGTGCCTGTTATGGGCAAAGCGCTGGGATGCAGGGGAGCCGGGAAGACGAATGGTACAGGTTCTTCAAAAAATACTGCGGAAAGCTATACTGCAAAACCAGTGCAGTGGGGTGTAGATGCGCATCGCTGATCCTCTCCAGTTTCGAGAAATTTCTCATTTCTTCAACAAATCAATGCGTTTCATTACATATGCGGAAACAACAAGAGGTAAAGGAAACCTCAGGATCGGCCCACACTCCAATGATGCAACAGTACCTGCGCATCAAGGCCGAGCATCCGGGCATCCTGTTGTTTTACCGGATGGGCGATTTCTACGAGCTGTTCTTCGAAGACGCGGAGAAAGCGGCGCGGTTGTTGGACATCACCTTGACGACGCGCGGCCAGTCGGCCGGGCAACCGATCAGGATGGCCGGCGTGCCCTACCACGCCGTCGAACAGTATCTGGCCAAGCTGGTCAGGCTCGGAGAATCGGTCGTTATCTGCGAGCAGGTCGGCGACCCGGCAACCAGCAAGGGGCCGGTTGAACGTGCCGTTGCACGTATCGTTACTCCCGGCACGCTGACCGACGCGGCGCTGCTCGACGAAAAACGCAACACCCTGCTGCTCGCGGTATACACCACCAGGCAACTGGCCGGCCTGGCCTGGATCAATCTGGCCAGCGGCGAGTTCCGGGTCTGCGAAGTCGCGCCGGGGCGGCTGGCCTCGACTCTCGAACGCATCCGTCCGGCCGAAATCATTGCCCCGGAGGGTCTGGCACTCGGTTTCACCGCTGAGGTTGCGCTGACCCGTCAGCCCGACTGGCATTTCGACGTTGAAGCGGCGGGGCGCGAACTGCGTGCGCACTTCGCGACCACTTCGCTGGCCGGCTTCGGCGCCGACGGGCTGCGACCAGCGATCGCTGCTGCCGGGGCACTGCTGCGCTACGCCAGGGCGACCCAGACGCGCGCCCTGCCGCATCTGCGCGCGCTGATCGTCGAACGCGACGCCACATTCCTCGGGCTCGACATGGCGACGCGGCGCAACCTCGAACTCACCGAAACCTTACGGGGCCAGGCCGCGCCGACGCTGTACAGCCTGCTCGACAACTGCATCACTTCCATGGGCTCGCGGCTGCTGCGGCACGCTCTGCACCATCCGCTGCGCGACCCGGCGATCCCTGCCGCCCGGCACGCGGCGGTTGCCATGCTCCTGGACGACGGTGGCCGCACGCTGCGTGATTTGCGCCAGGCCATGCGCGGCTTTGCCGATATCGAACGTATCGCCGGGCGCATTGCGCTCTACAGCGCCCGCCCGCGCGACCTTTCGAGCCTGCGCGACAGCCTGCAGCGGCTGCCCGAACTGCGCACGCTGCTGGCAGCCGCGGCGGCGGTACCATTACTCGCCGAACTCAGCGCGCAACTGGCTACCCCGGACGCCGCGCTCGACCTGCTGAACCATGCCATCCTGCCAGAACCGGCGGCACTGATTCGTGACGGCGGCGTGATCGCCAACGGTTTCGACCCCGATCTCGACGAACTGCGCGCGCTCAACGACAACTGCGGCGCATTCCTCGTCGAACTCGAAACACGCGAACGCGCACGCACGGGTATCGCCAACCTGAAGGTCGAATACAACCGCGTGCACGGATTCTATATCGAAGTCAGCAACGCCAATGCCACGCGCGTGCCTGACGACTACCGTCGCCGCCAGACGCTGAAAAACGCCGAGCGTTACCTGACACCCGAGCTCAAGGCTTTCGAGGACAAGGCCCTGTCAGCGCAGGACCGTGCGCTGGGGCGAGAAAAGCTGCTGTACGATGGCGTCCTGACTGCGCTGCAGGGCGACCTGCCACAACTGCAACAGGTCGCTCAGGCCATCGCCAGCCTCGATCTGCTGGCCGGCTTCGCCGCGACGGCGCAATTGCGCGACTACTGTCGGCCGCTGTTTTCATCGGAACCTGGACTGCTGATCGAGGGGGGCAGACACCCCGTCGTCGAAGACCAGCTTGGCGGTGGTGAGACCTTCATCGCCAACGAGACCCGCCTTGCCGACGAGCGACGGCTGTTGTTGATCACCGGTCCGAACATGGGCGGCAAATCGACCTACATGCGACAGACGGCGCTGATCGCCCTGCTCGCGCATGTCGGCAGCTATGTGCCGGCGACGCGGGCGGTGCTCGGCCCGCTCGACCAGATCTTTACCCGCATTGGCGCGGCCGACGATCTGGCCGCCGGGCGCTCGACCTTCATGGTCGAAATGACCGAATCGGCGGCCATCCTGCATCACGCCAGTGAACACAGCCTGGTGCTGATGGACGAGGTCGGACGCGGCACTTCGACTTTCGACGGCATGGCACTGGCTTTCGCCATCTGTCGCCATCTGCTCGAGAAGAACCGCTGCCTGACGCTGTTTGCCACCCATTACTTCGAGTTGACACTGCTTGCCAACGAATACGCCAGCCTCGCCAACGTGCATCTGGATGCCATCGAACACGGTGAGCATATCGTCTTCCTGCATGCCGTCGAGGATGGCCCGGCCAATCAGAGCTACGGGATTCAGGTTGCCGCACTGGCCGGCATTCCCGCGGCGGTGGTGAAAGCCGCCCGGCGGCAGTTGCGCGAGTTCGAGCAACGCGCTTCGATAAACCCGCTGCAGCCGGATTTGTTTGCCACTTCGCTGGCCGACGCGGCCGACGCGCGCGCGGCACCGATCCACCCCGCCGTCGAACGGCTGCACGCGATCGATCCCGATCGACTGACGCCCCGTGAGGCCCTCGACGCCCTTTATGAACTGAAAGCACTGCTACCGTGACTCACCGCTTGATGTGTCGGCCCCTGCAAACCCTGCTGGCCGGCATTGGCCTGCTGCTGGCCGGATACCTGCACGCCGAGACCTGGCGCTTCGCGGTCATAGGCGATACGCCGTACAACGAATACGAACGCCGCGAACTACCACGCATGCTCGACGACATCGCGGCGGAGAATCCCAGCTTCATCGTTCATGCCGGCGACTTCAAGGAGGGCAAGGCGGTCTGTAGCGACGAACTGTTCATTGAACGTCGGATGCTTTTCGACACCTCCAGCGTGCCGCTGCTCTATGTCCCCGGTGACAACGAATGGACCGACTGCCGCCGCCTGCCCGCTGGCCACTTCGACCCAGTCGAACGCCTGCAGAAACTGCGGGAGACATTTTTCGCCACGCCGCGTTCACTCGGCAGCAAGACCTTGCCGGTCGAGCGGCAGGCGGGGGCCTACCCCGAACATCTGCGCTGGCGCCTCGGGCCGGTGCTGTTCGTATCGCTCAATGTGCCTGGACCCGACAACAACTACGGCCTGGGCCAAGCCCCGAGCGACGAGTTCCTGGCACGCAACCCGGTGCTCATCGATTGGTTGCGGCAGGGATTTGCCACGGCGCGGCGCGAGCACGCGGCCGGCATGGTGATTGTCATGCAGGCCAACCCGGGCTTCCGACACCATGCTGCGGGCCTGACGCACGCCGGCTTCCGCGCGCTGCTGGAAGTGCTGAGCAGCGAGAGCCTGGCTTTCCCAGGTCAGGTCCTGCTGGTACACGGCGACACGCACTGGCAACGGATCGACCATCCGCTGCGCGATCCGTCGTCGCATCTGCCGATCGCCAACTTCACTCGCCTGGAAACCTTCGGCTATCCGCTGATGGGCTGGGTGAAGGTGATCGTCGACGACGAGCATCCGCGACTCTTCCGCTTCGAGGTGCATCCCTACCGGCGTCGCTGACTGTAGCGTCAAAAGGCCATCGACAGCTGCGACAGCAGGCCCTAGACTTGAATTGTTCAATCGTCTCAGGAGAGGTGAACCATGAAACTGATCGCCTTGCTGCACTCGGCATTGGCTGCCGCCCTCCTCTGCGCCACGCCGTTGACCACCGCCGCCGAGATCGTCGTCGGCCAGATCGCGGCCTTCACTGGTCCCCTGGCGCCGACGGGAACGCACATGCGGGCAGGTGCACAACTCTACTTCGACGCGGTCAACGCCGATGGCGGCATCCACGGCGCGACGATTCGCCTGATCTCCAGGGACGACGGCTACAAGAGCGAGGAAACGGTTCGGCTGGCACGCGAAATGATCAGGGAGGCGCAGCCCCTGGCCTTCATCGGCTTTGTCGGCACGGGCAACGTCGAGGCCATTCTCGAACAGAAGGTCCTCAGCGAAGCCGGCATTCCGCTGCTCGCGGTGCGATCCGGCGCCGAGACCCTGGTCCGAAAGAACGACCCGTTTCTGTTCATGACCCGCGCCAGCTACGCCGAAGAAATCGAAAAGATCACCGAGCAATACGTCACCACCGGCTACACCCGCTTTGCCGTGTTGTACCAGGACGACGCTTTCGGCCAGGGTGCCCTGGTCAGCGCCGAGCAGGCCATCGGCAAGGCAGGCGGAGTACTGGTGGCCAAGGGAGCCTACGAGAAGAACACGACCAATGTCGGCGATGCCGTCAAGAGCATCGCCGCCGCCAAACCGCAGGCGGTCATCATGCTCGCCAACACGGCGGCCAGTGCCGAGTTCCTGAAGCGGTCACGCGAAGCGGGCAACCTTGCCCAATTTGTTGCGCTGTCGGTGACCGATGCCGCCCAGATCGTGCAACGCATCGGCGCCGACAAGGCCGAAGGACTCGCGCTCACGCAGGTTGTCCCTGATCCGAACAGTCGCACCGTGACCCTGATCCGCGAGATACAGGGCAACTTCGCGAAATTCAAACCGCAGGAGGTGACCCTGAACCACACCTTCGTCGAGGGCTATCTTGGGGCAAAGGTGCTCGGCGAGGCCTTGCGTCGAGCTGGCCCAAACCCAACGCGCAAGAAGGTGCGCGATGCCCTCGAAGCGATCAGGAACTACGACGCCGGTGATGTCTTCATCAGCTTCTCCCCAAAGCGGCATGCCGGCTCGCGCTTCGTCGACATCACCATTCTCAATCGCGCTGGCAAGCTGTTGCGCTAGGCAAGCTCGGTCCGCAGACCATCACGGCAGGACTGCTCGCCAGAGTTCCTGCAGCAGGCGAACGCCGCCGCCGATCAGCAGCGCCACCAACGCGGAGAGCCCGACCGAGAACCAGGCCTGACGCCAGCCGATCGTTCTGAGCATCACCGCGAAGGTCGACACGCAGGGAATGTAGAAAGTCAGGAATACCAGGAAAGTGGCGATCTGAATCCAGTCGAGAAAAGGGTCGATTTCCATGCTTCCCAGCGCCTGGTAAACCATCAGCAGCGATAACTCCTTGCGCAGGACCCCGAACAGGATCGGCACGCCGAGCAACACCGGCAGGCCGAGCCACCAATGGGTGATTGGCGACAGCAGGAGGTTGATCACCTGGTCGGCGCCGAAATGGTTGAGCAACGCCAGCAGCACACTCCCGGCCACCAGGAGAGGCGTGACGATGGTCACGATATCGCTGGTCCGCTCCCAGGTTCTGACCACAATTCCATGCCAAGTCGGCCAGGCATACGGGGGGATTTCCTGGATCAGACCGACAGCGACGTCGGTGTACCGCCTGGCCAACGCCCCCCCAAGCGCCGTCAATACCACCAGGGTCAGTGCAAAGATGGCGAAAACCCCCAGCCAGCCAAGATATTTCCCGCCCATCGCCAGAATGATTGCGGAACGTGCCGAACAGGGAACAAAGGCCAGCAACAGGGTGGCAACGACGCGCTCCTTGCCGCTGGTCGTCGCGGCGACCAGCGAGATCGCCGGCACGTTGCAGCCCAACCCAACCAGAAACGGCGTCGCGACGCCACCGTGCAGACCAATGTGGTGAAAGCCCCGGTCTACCACAAAGGCAACGCGGTGCATGATCCCGGCCTCTTCGAGCGCGACCAGCAGCAGTACCAGCGGCAGCATATAGGGAATGACAATTCCTATCAGACCAATCAGGCCATCAACCACCGCCCGTCCAACCACGCCAGCAGTAGACTCCGGCTGCCACTGCTGCACCCAGTCCGCCAATGGTGCAGAAGTCCACCCGTCAAGTATGGCGCTGACCTTGAACACCATCAGCAAGACCAGTGCAAACACTGCCAGACTACCGATCAGGCCCCAGCGCGGATGCAGGAAGATGCCGTCGAGAAAGCGCTGACCACGCCCGGAGTCGGCCGAGCCACCAAACTGGGTCACCTGTTCGAAGAGGGTTGCCGCCCGGTGATGGCGATCGGCATGCAGTTCCTCCGACAGCGGGCGGGGCAATTGACGCTCGGCGGCAAGACGGGCGGCAAGCACCTCGGGTAACAGTTCGGGAAAATGACCTGCAAATTCCTGCAGAAAATAGTCGTCGTTTTCCGCCAACTGCATCAGCAGGAACGGCCACGGCGCTCGAAACGCCTCTGCCACCTCCGGACGGGCGAGCAGAACGCGCAGCGATTCGAGGGTGACATCGATATACTTGCTGGGCGCCGACGTTCGCGGTGGCTCCTTCTTTCGCGCGGCCGCGAGCGCCGCCACAAAGACTTCCGAAACCCCCAGCCCCATGTGCGCGACGGTGGCCACCACCGGCACGCCAAGGTGCTCGGACAGCGCCCGCGTGTTGATATACAGGCCCTTGCGACGCGCCTCGTCCACCCGGTTGAGCGCGATCACCAGCGGTTTGCCCAACAGGCACAGCTCGAGCGTCAGTTCAAGGTCGCGCTGCAGTGCCGTCGCGTCGACAACCTGGATCAGGACATCCGGGGATCGAAAGGCCAGTGCGGGCTGTTCGGCTTCGTGTGCGGCAACTGCCGGCCAACGGTCTCCCCAGAGCAGATACTTGACCAGGACCCGGTCGTGCGCGCCAAGCGTATGCAGCGACTCGATGGGCGGCAGGTCGACCAGCGACATCTGCTCCAGTCCGACGTCAACCAGACATTCGTCATAGACGTCGCCGTCGCGGAGCAGTTTACGGTGCTGCGGCGAAGCGCTCGAGGCGGCAAGAAACAGGCTGCTCTTGCCGGTACGCAAGCGCCCGACGAGGACCACGCGCGGCCGCCGTTCTCCGCGCAGCAGTTGCCGAGGTACGGCGACAATCGAGACGCCGGCGTTCAATCGTCCTCATCGCAATCATCGTCGTGGGTATGCCCATGGCTGATTTCGTCGGCGGTCGCCGGGCGAACGTCGGTCACGGTACAGGTAAATACCAGCGCCATCCCGGCCAGTGGATGGTTGCCGTCGAGCACCACCTTGTCGTCGGCGATCTCGGTCACCCGATAGATCAGCACATCATCTTCCTCGTCACCCTCGGCACCCTCCGGCACACCTTCGAACTGCATGCCAACCTGCAGTTCCTGAGGGAACTGGCTACGGGGTTCGAGTTGCACCAGCGCGGCGTCGTATTCACCGAAGGCATCGTCAGGTTGCATCTTGATCGTCACCGACTCGCCGATCTTCTTGCCGTGCATGGCTTCCTCGATCATCGGAAATATGTCGTCGTAACCGCCATGCAGATAGACGAGCGGTTCCTGGCCCGCATCAACGAGTTCCCCATCGACGTCGGTGACACTATAGTCGAGCGTAACAACGGTGTTCTTGGCAACTTGCATGTTCATGAATTGAGTTCCTTAACCGCGCGCAGCATTTTCAGCGCG
This sequence comes from Candidatus Accumulibacter propinquus, assembly GCF_056856495.1. Taxonomy (NCBI): domain Bacteria; kingdom Pseudomonadati; phylum Pseudomonadota; class Betaproteobacteria; genus Candidatus Accumulibacter; species Candidatus Accumulibacter propinquus. Next base: position 1,908,337 of record NZ_JBSEHC010000003.1, on the reverse strand, counting down.
TGGCCTTTGGCATTGACTCCGTACAGCGCGAGTCGGAGAACGCCTTGTTTGTCGATGACAAAAGTCGAGCGCAGGATGCCGTATTTCGTGACACCATCCACTTCTTTCGCCTGCCAGACACCATACTGTTCACACGCCAGCCCCTCGGCGTCCGAAAGGAGGCACACCGAAATCCCATGCTTGTCACGGAACTCGGCGTGTTTGATGCAGTCGTCGCGGCTGATGCCGATGATCAGGCAGTTCAGTCGCGCGAATTCGTCCTCATGATCGGAGAAATCGGTGGCCTGCAACGTGCAGCACGGCGCATCATCTCTCGGATAAAAAAAGAGAATGAGATTGTTCCTGCCTCGAAACCGGGCTATGTCGATGAGTTCCATATCCGCATCGGGGAGGACGAACATCGGAGCTGCCTGTCCTTCTTTCAGCATGGTGCCCCCCTCAAAGACCCTTCCCGACCGCACGGAAGCGATTGGGTGAAGCAGATTCTAACCAAGCTTCCGGCGCCTGACTACAAGAAAGCGACACCCCGAACCCGTTACAATGAAGCCTCCACCGAACGTTCCATAGGACTCGGCTGCTTCCCGATCCGCGCGCGAGGCTCTGCAGAATACTCGCCATTCTCGAACACAGCAAACCCGGAGAAACCATGATCCATTTTCAACATCTACTGCGCAGCATGCCGCTGCTCACCTTGCTGCTCGCAACGCCGGCCCCGGCTGCCTCGCCCGACAGCAGGACGACCATTGACCTCGCCGCCGAAGCCAGTCGGCCGGCAACCAACGACCTGGCGCGCGCAACGGTCTTTGCCGAAGCCACAGGTGTAACCCCGAGCGACCTGTCGAGACGGATCAATGGGCTGATCTCCGACGGACTCAGGACCGCCAGAAGTTACAGCAGCATCAAGACCCAGAGCGGCGCCACCCACAGTTACCCGGTGTACGGCAAGGGCGGCAAGATCGAGAACTGGCGCATGCGCTCCGAACTGACGCTTGAGTCCAGCGATACCGGAGCACTTTCCGAATTGCTGGGCAAGCTCCAGGCGTCGATGGGTGTCGCCAGCCTGGCGATGCTGCCAGCGCCGGAAACACGCAGGAAGGCCGAAAGCGAGGCCATGCTTGATGCCCTCGCTGCCTTCAGGGCGCGTGCCAAGATCATCGCCGAAGCGCTTGGCAAAGCTTACCGAATCCGGCATCTGTCGATCAACAGCAGCGGCCGGCCACCAGTGGTACCGATCATGCGTGCGGCAGCCCTGGCTTCTGCCGATGCCGCACCGATGCCGATCGAGGGCGGCGATACCCAGATCAGCGCCAACATCTCCGGGCAGATCGAGCTTCTGGAGTGACGGCAGCGAAGCGCGCGACCAGAATTGCTGCTAGCTAGCGCCTGACGGGTCGGGTCGTCGTTGTCGCGGCGACAGCTTTCTCGGCGGCGCCAGAGTTCACCGGTTTCTCGACCGCAGGCTTGTCGGGAATCTGCACAAACACTTCGTCCTGCTTGACCATGCCCAGTTCGAAACGTGCGCGCTCCTCAATCGCATCGTACCCCTGTTTGAGGTCACGCACTTCGGCATCCAGGCCGGCGTTGCGCATCTCGAGTTTGCTGTTGGATTCCTGCTGTTGCTGCAACTGCCGGTCAACGTCCCATACCCGCAACCAGCCGCCTTTGCCCAACCACAGCGGGTGCTGCAGCAGGGCAATGACTACCAGCAGGGCGACAGCCAGCCAACGCACGGCCGTGGACGTCGACGGTCAGTGAATCAGGAGAGATTGTAGAAGGCGTCACGGCCCGGATAACCAGCCGTGTCCCCAAGGTCCTCCTCAATGCGCAACAACTGGTTGTACTTTGCGATGCGGTCTGAGCGCGACAGCGAACCGGTCTTGATTTGCAACGCGTTCATGCCGACGGCGATGTCGGCAATGGTGCTGTCTTCGGTTTCGCCGGAACGGTGTGAAATGACCGCAGTATAAGCCGCCCGCTTGGCCATTTCGATGGCCGCGAAGGTTTCCGACAGCGTGCCGATCTGATTGATCTTGATCAGGATCGAATTGGCGATGCCCTGCTTGATGCCTTCCTTGAAAATCCGGGTGTTGGTCACGAAGACATCGTCGCCGACAATCTGCACGCCCTTGCCAAGGCGCCCGGTGAGCACCTTCCAGCCATCCCAGTCGTTTTCGGCCATACCGTCTTCGATCGAGACAATCGGGAAACGGTCGGCGAGATTGGCCAGATAATCGACCAGTTCATTGGCACTCAACTGCAGGCTCTCGCCAGCCAGATGGTATCTGCCATCCCGGTACAATTCCGAAGCCGCACAGTCGAGCCCGATCAGCACGTCTTCACCCGGGCAATAGCCGGCGTTCTCGATCGACTGGCTGATCAACTGCAGCGCTTCGGCATGGCTGCCCAGGTTGGGCGCGAAGCCGCCTTCATCGCCAACGGCAGTCGAGAAGCCTTTCTTGTGCAGCAGCTTCTTCAGCGCGTGAAAGACCTCGGCACCACAACGCAGCGCCTCGCGGAACGAACTCTGACTCACCGGAAGAATCATGAACTCCTGGAAATCGAGACTGTTGTTGGCATGCTCCCCACCGTTGATGATGTTCATCATCGGTACCGGCATCTGCATGGGCCCCGAACCACCAAAATAGCGGTAAAGCGGCAAGCCCGATTCCTCGGCCGCGGCCTTGGCCACCGCCATCGACACCGAGAGCATGGCATTGGCACCGAGTCGCGCCTTGTTGTCCGTACCGTCAAGATGAATCAGCGTTTGATCGATGAACGCCTGCTCCTGTGCGTCCAGGCCAATGATCGCTTCGGAAATCTCGGTGTTTACGTTCTCTACAGCCTGCAGCACGCCCTTGCCGAGGTAGCGGGCGGAATCGCCATCACGTAGTTCAATCGCCTCTCGCGATCCGGTCGAGGCACCGGAAGGCACTGCCGCTCGGCCCATGACCCCGGATTCAAGCAGAACATCGCATTCGACGGTAGGGTTGCCGCGCGAGTCGAGAACCTCACGGGCGACGACATCAACAACAGAACTCATGGTCTTTCCTTTGTCTTCATAATGTTAAAGTCACAGCCCCGCAGCAACCAGCATGTTCATTTCTGCTGCGTCCCGGCGCGCAGTCCTTGCTGCCTGATACTCTGGGAGGCGGCACTACCTGCGTTCCTCGAAGGGACGAGCCTTGACCACGCGATCGAGCGCTACCAGCGTCGTCAACAGGCTTTCGATGCGCGGCAGCGGCCAGCTGTTCGGTCCGTCGGACAGCGCCAACTCCGGGCGCGGGTGCGTTTCCATGAACAGTCCGGCGATTCCCACAGCCACCGCCGCACGCGCCAGCACCGGGATGAACTCGCGCTGTCCGCCGGAAACGCTGCCCCCTCCCCCCGGCAACTGTACCGAATGGGTGGCATCGAAAACGACCGGCGCTGCGGTTTCGCGCATGATCGCCAGGCTACGCATGTCGGCAACAAGGTTGTTGTAGCCAAACGTAGCACCGCGCTCGCAAACCATGATCGTATCGGCCCCGGCAATCGCATCCCTGGCTTTGGCAACCACGTGACGCATGTCGGCGGGCGCGAGAAACTGCCCCTTCTTGATGTTCACCGGCTTGCCGGTGGCGGCGACGGCGTGAATGAAGTCGGTCTGACGACAGAGAAAGGCGGGCGTCTGCAGGACATCGACGACCGCAGCCACAGCGTCGATATCCTGCTCGCGATGCACATCGGTGAGCACCGGCACGCCAATCTGACGCCGCACTTCGGCGAGTATGTGCAGGCCGCCGTCGAGGCCCGGACCACGCGGGGACTGCCCGGAACTACGGTTGGCCTTGTCGTAGGAGGCCTTGAAGATGTATGGCAAGCCAAGGCGCACACAGATTTCCTTGATCTGCCCGGCCACCTCGACGCACAGTTCCAGTGATTCGGCGGTACACGGACCGGCGATCAAAAACAACGGCTGGTCGAGGCCAGCCTCGAAGCCGCAGAGCTTCATGCCTGCGCCCGGTAAGCGCCTGCCGCCTGCACGAACGAGGTAAACAGCGGATGTCCCCGGCGCGGTGACGAAGTGAACTCGGGGTGAAACTGACACCCGAGAAACCACGGGTGAGCGTTGCGGCCGTCCTTGGGCAACTCGACGACTTCGCACAAATCGGTAACCGGCGCGCGACCGGAAACCACTAGCCCGCTATCCTGCAACTCGCCGAGGAGCGTGTTGTTGACTTCATAACGATGGCGATGACGTTCGGTGATTTCCGCCTGCCCGTAGATTGCGCGGGCCATGCTGCCTTCGCCCAGTTGGCAGCGTTGGCCACCCAGACGCATGGTGCCGCCAAGGTCGGAGTTTTCGTCACGCGTCTCGACGCGGCCCGAGGCGTCCTGCCACTCGGTGATCAGACCCACCACCGGATATGGGGAATCCCTGTCGAACTCGGTGCTGTGCGCGCCACTCATGCCGGCCACGTGGCGGGCGAACTCGACGACGGCGAGTTGCATCCCGAGACAGATGCCCAGAAAGGGAATCCGGTTTTCGCGCGCATGACGTATCGCGGCGATCTTGCCCTCGGTACCACGCCGTCCGAAACCACCCGGCACAAGGATTGCGTCCATCCCCTGCAATGCCCCACACCCGTCCCGTTCGATTTCTTCGGAATCAATGTAGCTGATCGTAACCTTGCTGCGGTTGGCAATTCCGGCATGCACCAGAGCCTCGGTCAAGGATTTGTACGATTCGGTCAGATCGACATACTTGCCGACAAAGGCGATATTGACTACCCGCTCCGGGTGTTCGAGCGCATGCACTATCGTCTTCCAGACCGTCAGGTCGGCCGCTCTGGCCAGGATCCCGAGCTTGTGGCAGACGATCTCGTCAAGCATCTGATCATGCAGCATGGCCGGGATTTTGTAGATCGAATCCGCATCGCGCGCTTCGATCACCGCCTCGCGCTGGACATTGCAGAACAGGGCCATCTTCCGCTTGTCGTCTTCGGGAATCGGTCGATCCGTGCGGCACAACAGGATATCCGGCTGGATCCCGATCTCGCGCAACTCCTTGACCGAATGTTGTGTCGGCTTGGTCTTGAGTTCGCCGGCAGTCGCGATGTAGGGGACCAACGTCAGGTGCATGTAGCAGGCGTTGTTGCGACCTTCCTGCAGACCCATCTGGCGAATCGCCTCAAGAAAAGGTAGCGATTCGATGTCACCCACTGTGCCGCCAACTTCGACGATCGCCAGTTCGGCGCCCTCGGCGCCACGCCTGATATGCGCCTTGATCTCGTCGGTAATGTGCGGGATCACCTGCACCGTCTTGCCGAGATACTCCCCGCGCCGCTCCTTTTTGATCACCGAGTCGTAGATTTGGCCGGTGGTAAAATTGTTGCGCCGTTCCATCCGTGCATTGGTGAAGCGCTCATAGTGTCCGAGGTCAAGATCAGTCTCGGCGCCGTCCTCGGTCACGAAGACCTCACCATGCTGGAACGGACTCATCGTCCCGGGATCAACATTGATGTACGGGTCGAGCTTGAGATGGGTGACCCGGATGCCACGTGACTCAAGGATCGCTCCCAGAGATGCTGCAGCGATACCCTTGCCGAGCGATGAAACCACGCCGCCAGTGACGAATACGTATTTGATCATGGAGATGACTGCAGCGGGAAATCCAGATTGTAGCGGAAAACACCGCAGCCCTCAAACCGCTGCCGTGATGGCGGCATTCGAAGCCGCGCGGCGTCTGAGTCCGGTCCCGACAATCAGCGTATGAACTCGCGACTGATCTCGCGAAAGAGTTCGCTACCCGCCTGCCGCAACCACTCGAAGACCACCATTTCGCGTGAAACGATATCCGCGCCGTGGCTGCGCATACGCTCCAGGGCCAACGCCTTGTCCGTGTTGCGGCGCGAACCGACGGCCTCGTCAACGACGAAAACGCGGCGTCCGGCGGCGAGCAGGTCGAGTACCGTCTGCTGAACACAGACATGCGCTTCGGTACCGGCGACGACGAAATGTGCGCGTTCGCCCCCGTGCGCCTCGAACAAGCCCGATCCGGCGACAGCGGAGAAATGCAGTTTTTCGATCACGCACTCGTCGGGCAGCAAGGCCCGCAACGCAGGCATGGTCGGCCCCAGGCCTTTGGGATACTGTTCGGTGCAAATCACCGGAACCTGCAGCCGTTGGGCCAGTCTGGTCAGCCACACGCCGGCTTCGAGCACCTGCGTGGCGTCATGGATTGCCGGTTGCAGACGAACCTGAAAATCGATCAGCAACAACACGGAATGATCAACATGCATCAACATCACGTATGCCTCCAGAAAAGACACTGTTTCGCGCAAGGCTGGCGCGCAGGAAATCGACGGCGATCTTGCGCCAAACGACTTTGGTCACCGGGAGCGATGGTAATATGCGCGGCGCTGGTCGCCAAGCGCAGCGTCGATCGGCGCGTCTGGCGCCCGGCGCCGCCTCGGACAGCGGGCGAGGTCTTCTCCCGCAGGCTGGCAGGAGAATTCAGATGAAAATAAACCGGTCTCGCGCCATCCTGGTGGTCGTTGCACTGCTTTCTCTGGCCCTCAGCGGCTGTAGCAAGGAACCTGAGGACAGCGTCACTCTGAAGCCACAACCGTCGTCGTCATCAAACACGGCCGATGACGTTCCTACTTCGGCTTCCCTCCTTGCAAAAGCGGCAATCCGCGGCGATATGGTCGAGATCAGGTCACTTCTCGACGCCGGTGCGCAGATCAACGTCACCGACGCACTCGGCAGAACACCACTGCACATGGCGGCTTTTTACGGACGCAGCAAGGCATCGGAATTGCTGCTCGCGAACGGCGCGAGCATCGATGCTCGCGACCGCGTCGGCATGACCCCCTTGCACGCAGCAGTCCTGTCGGGTGGCCGACATGAAGTGGAACTGCTGCTGGACAAGAAGGCCGATGCGAACGCGAAGACCGATACCGGCCAATCACCGCTCCATCTGGCGGCCGCGACCGGACAGCCAAATGTCTCGCGCGTCCTGATCGAACACGGCGCCGATCCCAGGAGCAGGGACAAGAACGGCAAGACGCCGCTTTTTTACGCCATGCGGAACAAGCACCCGATCACCACCGAGGTGCTCCAGCAGTACGGCGCCAAGGAGTGAGAAGGGCCAACGCGGGGGCTGCGCTACTCGTGGGCAGTTCAAGTCCAGATCCTTACACATAACTCAATTTCACCGCTTCCACAGCAACCAGAGCAGAACGATCTCGCAAAGAGCATCCGGCTCCGCAGGCTCAACGTCGTCGGCTTACAGGCCAGCGACTGCCCTTCTGAGCCGCACCGTGGCCCAGAAGGTGCTGCCGATACCCTCCTGGCTGGTCACCCCGACGTCGCCGCCCATCAGGTTGGCAATACGTTTGGAGATGATCAAGCCCAGACCCGTGCCACCATACTTGCGGTTCAACGAGCCGTCAGCCTGAGTGAATGCCTGAAACAGCCGGGCCTGCTGTTCTGGGCTGATGCCGATACCCTGGTCGGTGACCTCGATGCGCAGCAATACGCTGAGGTTGTTTTCCTCCGCGACGCTGGCACGCGCTGTAATCTGGCCGCGTTCGGAAAACTTGACGGCGTTGCCGGTGAAGTTGAGCAGGATCTGCTTGAAACGCCTTGCGTCGCCACACAGCAGGTCGGGCAGGGCCGGATCGATATCCCATGACAGCCCCAGACCCTTGGCGTGTGCCTCTGCGTCGTGCATGTGTAGCGTGTCGCCAACGGCTTCTGCCAGCGAGAAATTCATTTCCTCCAAGGTCAGCTTATCGGCTTCAATCTGGGAGATATCGAGGATGTCGTTAATGACCGAGAGCAAATGTCTTGCGGCGCCCTGGCTTTTCTTGAGCCAGTCAATTTGTTTGGGGTCGGTAGCGCGGCGCAGCACCATGTCAGTCATGCCCATGATGCCATTCATCGGTGTGCGCAGTTCATGACTCATATTCGCCAGAAAGATGCTCTTTGCCCGGTTGGCGGCTTCGGCCTCGTCGCGGGCTTGTGCCAGTTCGGCGGTGCGGGCGAAGACAAGTTCTTCGAGATGGTTGCGGTGCTGCAGGAGTTCCGCTTCCGCCTGCATGCGTGCGGTAATGTCCATGCGTGTGCCGGCAACCCTTAGAGGTAGCCCAGTCGCGTCCCATTCGACGATCCGCCCGCGGTCCAGTACCCAGACCCAATGGCCATCCCTGTGCCTGATCCGGTGCTGGCACTCGAAGAACGGACTCTCGCCTTTCAGGTGGGATTGCAGAGCGGCATTGATCACCGCCCAGTCGTCGGGGTGCGCCATAGATCGCCAGCCATCTGCATCGAGCTTGATCTCCTCCGGACGGTAACCGAGTAATGCCCACCCACGCGCGCTGAGGACCAGCTCACGGTTCGGGAGCTGCAGATCCCACATGCCCAAATTGCCACCCTGCAGCGCCAGTTCCATGCGCTTCTGGTTCTCCAGATCCTTCTGGTAGCCCTCCTGCAGACGCTGATTGAGGATGGCGAACTCGGTGGCGAAGCTTTGCAGGTTGCTCAGATCCCGCTTCATTTCTCGCTGCAGGGTCACCACGCGTTGTCCGGCGATCAGTCTCGCAGTGAGTACATTCGATTTCAGAGGTTTCGACAGAAAATCGTCGGCTCCTGCGGCAAAGGCTTCGACCAGCCGCTCTTCCTGATCCAGAGCTGTCAGCAGCAGAATATAAACGGCCCGCCCGCTCTCCGTCTGGCGCAAGGTGCGGGTCAGTTCAATGCCATCCATCTCCGGCATCATCCAATCAACAATCATCATGTCGGGGAGTTCGGTGCGTGCCAGTTCGAGCCCCTCGCGACCGCTCGCCGCTGCGCTGCAGGTATAGCCGGCCTTGGTCAGCAAGGCCATGAGAATCATGCGGATGCTGCGGTCGTCATCCACCACCAACACACGAAAGCCTTCTGCCGCCTTGACCCTGGACCGCCCGTCGGCGTGTTCGAGGGACGGCGCCGGCGGAGTGTTCATCAACTCGGCAAACGGCGGCAACGTTTCTGACGGCACCTCCAGCAGGCGGCACCAGTCTGTCCAGTCGCCGACGATGCCATCGCAAAGTTTCATCAGATCTACCGCCCCGATCGAAAGCTTGCCGCCGAGCAGAAACAGTTCGGCCATCATGGCGCGCCGACCAGGCTTGGCCGCCATGCACACATCCGCGATTTGCGCTGCGAGCACCAGCGTGAATAGCAGCCGCTCGGAACGCGATCCGGCCGCAAAGCTTGCCGCATCCGGTTGCTCAAGGAAAACCACCGGCTCGGTCAGGCTGGCCGGGAACCCCCAGTCGGCCATGAGCGCGTTCGTCAGTTCGGCGTGATCGAACTCGAACGCTTGCCGCTCCTGCACCAAGAGCGTAATGCTGGGGTGCGGGGCATGCTCCAGTAGCTGCGCATAGTCCTCCGGAAACACACTGGCCAGCCCCAGTTCGCCAATATGGGAAAGCAAGCCTAGCGTGAAGGCTTCGTCACTATGCATGATACGGGAGGAAGCCGCCAGAGCCTGCATGGCGACCGCGCGGGCGAGATTGCGTGACCAGAAGGCGGGGTAATTGAATCCACGGCAGCGAAAAGCCTGCTTGTCAGTCATTAATGAAAAACCTAGCGCCAGGCCACGCACGGACGTCAGGCCGAGGAGGAGGATCGCATCCTGGATCGCCAGTACCGGCCTAACCCCCGGGCCGTGACAGGCATTGGCCAGCTTGAGCAGGCGCGCGACCAGCGCCGGGTCGGCCTGGATCGCACGCGCCAACTGTGCGGATGACACATTGTCCTGCCGCGTCAATTGCACCACGGCCAGCGCCGGGCCTTTGGGCGAAGGTAGGAAGCCAGAGGCTTTGAGCGCTTCGAAACGGGCCTGCAATTTGGGATTCACGACGTTGCCTTTACGCGAAGTTCAATCAGTGGCCTGACCCGACGCTTACATGCGGCGTTGTGGTGTTTTCTGTTGCGGCCAGGATGCCCGCCAGCTTCTGGCTGAGTTCTCCCAGCGTCGCCTGCGATTCACCAGTGATGTCGTAGATATCGATGAGCTTGTTCGAGTGATCTTTTACCATCCCCAGGATTTCTTCCTCCGACCGGCTTGACAGGCCAAGGTACGCAAAGGCAGTGAGCAGGTCGTCAACAATCCGCGTCGTGAAGATCGACCCCTGGTACCGGGCGTCGTCATATTTCCTGCGGTATGACTCGACGGTTTGTCCTACGGCGTGCAACAGGTTCCGAATGTCCTCCCGCATGCTTGCGTTGTCGGCAGAAGTCTGCAACGCCATCAGCTTGGCATCCGCCGTTTCAGCCGCGATGGCGAGATGGTCCCTGATTCTCCCGCACAGATCGGCGTCGGCCACCGGCATGTTGGTGACCAGGACGGTAATGTGCTCGAAGTTGTAGGCGCAGTGCGTGCGAAATTCGAAGATGCGATCCATCGTACGGATGTGATTGATTACCGAAATTTCCAGCGGCCAGTTCTCGCCCGCCTTGCTGAAGGTTTTCTCGAAATTGCGCAGGCGAATCTGCACGGCGCCGTCCAGATGGAAGGCGTCTAGCGATCGAAGTATCGCTTCCACCATTTCCTTGATGTTGGCGCATTCGTTCAGCGAACGCAGGAATTTGATCAGGATGGCGTACTCGTCCAGGTTGGCAAGCACCAGTGTGGCCAACTCATCCGAATCCTTGACTTGTGCCAGCAGCGCTTTCTTGTCTAGTTCGATCCGCCGTAGATTTTCGATCTTGCGCGAAAGAGCCGTGATGTTGAAGGGCTTGACGATATAGTCCTCGCCCCCCGCATCGTATCCGGCCATTACCGCATCCAGATCGTCGTGGCCGGAAATGAACACCACCGGAATGTTCATTTCCGGCAAGCTCTTGATGTTGCGGCAAAGATCATAGCCATCCATACCGGGCAGACCCACATCGAGCAAGAAAAGGTTCGGTTGCTTATGCGTCAGCCTGGCCAGGCAGCTTTCGGCTGAGTCGAAGGCTTCCACTGCATGCTTTGTCCGAAGCATCGACTCGAGCAGTAGGCGCGTCGTGTTGTCGTCATCGACAACGAAAACCGTGTAGTCCGTTTCCATTCTTGTCTCTCCAGGCTGAAACCGTGCAATTAGCCGACCCATGCCAACAAGGTGGCTGAAAGTATCTGGTATTCCCGGCGCAGATCGATCACGGTGGCGCTGTCGATATTGCCGCCACCTTTGAGGTGATCGTCAAGCTCCTTCATGCGCTTCGAGAGCTTGATGCCCCCGATCTGCGCCGTCAATCCCTTCATGGTATGCGTTTGTCTTTCGGCGGCCTTCCAGTTGCCAGCCGCAATGGCCTGTTCCAGTTGATCGAAGTAGTCGGGTATGTCTTCCGTCGCCGACCGGATAATGACCCTGGCGAGTTCGCGGTCGTCGCCCAACTGGGTGAGCAGAGTTTTTTCGTCGAACACGGGCGAACCTTCTTCCTGCGTCGTGATCAACGCTTGTGGCGCTTGCGGCGCCGGGGCCGCCTCTGCCGCTTCAAGCATTTCGCTGCCGCCGGCCAGCCAATGTCCCAGCATGGCCATCAGCTTCTCGATAACGATGGGTTTTGCCAGAAAATCGTCCATGCCGGCCTCAAGGCAGCGCTTGCGATCATCCTCGAAGGCGCTGGCGGTCAGGGCCACGATGGGCAGTCGCGGCCGGGCATGCTCTGTTTCCCATCGACGTATCTGCATTGTGGCTTCATAGCCGTCCAGGACCGGCATCTGGCAGTCCATCAATACCAGATCGGGGGCCATTCCTCCGGTGATCGCCTCTACGGCCTGCTGACCATCCTCGACGAAGTCACAATGGACTCCGGGTTTGTTGAGCATGGCCGTGAGCACCAGTCGGTTGGTCGGGTTGTCGTCAACCACCAGGATGTGGCCGGTGAAGGTGCCGGGGCGCACGACCGGTGCCGTGTCGTCAGCGCCGACGATTGCCTGACGCTTTTCATCACGGCTGTCCTCGCCCGGCGCAAGGAGTTCGGTGCGAATGCGGAACCAGAAACGTGCCCCTTGCCCGGCTTCGCTCTTGAGCCCGACATCCCCGCCCATCAGCTTGGCCAGGTTGCGCACGAGGGAAAGACCGAGCCCGGTGCCGCCAAACTGTCGTGTGGTCGAACTGTCGGCCTGCGAAAACGCTTTGAACAACAGCGTCTGCTTGTCTTCCGGAATGCCGATGCCGGTGTCGGTGACGCTGAATTCGAGGAGGGTGTGCGATCCATCGCGCTCGACTTCGCGCGCTTCGATACGGATATGGCCCTTCGCCGTAAACTTTAGGGCGTTGCCCACCAGGTTGGAGAGCATCTGGCACAGGCGGTGAGGATCGCCCAGGTAGCGCTGGCCGGGTTGTCCAGAAGCGCCGGCCCACTCGGATTCGATGCGTAACCCCTTCTGACGGGCGGCTTCCGCAAACAATACCCGGATTTCGTGAATGATCTGCGCGGGCTCAAACGGGATGGATTCCAGTTCAAGTTTGCCCGCCTCAACCTTTGAAATGTCGAGAATGTCGTTGAGCAAGGTGAGCAGTGTCTGACCGGAGTTGAGGATGATCCGGGCGTAATCCTGGCGCTCGTCATCCTTGATAGTCGGCGTCAGCAGCAATTGCGCCATGCCGAGGATGCCGTTCATCGGCGTGCGGATTTCGTGGCTCATTGTCGCCAGGAAACGGCTTTTGGCGACGTTGGCGGCTTCGGCGGCTTCCTTGGCGCGGTAATACTCGGTGACATCCACCCGGAAACCGACAATTTGCCCGGAGGCTGTGTGCCGTTCCGTGATCCTCAGCCAGCGACCGTCATCGAGTTGCTGGACCAAATCCTGATAGCCTTGACGATGGGACGCCAGTCGTTCGGCAATCCACGCCTCTTCGCGGCCGATCGCATTCTTGTACTGACGGTGCTCGACACCGTAACGAATGATTTCTTCAAAGCTGCGCCCCGGCTCGATGACGGGTGCCGAGAGAGCGTAGAGTTCCCTGTACTTCTGATTACAGAAGGCGAGCCGATCCTCGGCGTCGTAGACCACAAAGGCCTCGCCGATGGTTTCGATGGCGGAGCGCAACAGCAGTTCGGCTTGCCGTATTTCCTCCTCGGCTTTCTTGCTCGCCGATATATCCTGATGGGTTCCCGACATCAACAAGGGTTTGCCGTCGGCCGTCCAGCTGGACACTTTGCCCCTATCAAGCACCCACACCCAGTGACCATCCTTGTGCCGCAAGCGAGATTCGCATTCGTAGTAGCTGAGTTCTCCCGCGAAGTGCTTTTCGAGTCGCTGCCCCGACAATTTCAGATCGTCCGGGTGCGCAAACTTCATCCAGGTTTCGATCGAAACCGGGGCGAGATCATCGAGGGTATAGCCGATGATCTCTGTCCAGCGATCGTTGAACACGGCCTCTCCGGTCTGGACGTTCCACTCCCAGGTGCCGACGTTGGTGCCTTCAATGATGTCATTCAGGCGGCGGCGTTGCGTGATCAGTTCTTCTTCGCTCCGCCTTTTCTCGGTGATGTCGTAATTGATCCCGATCATCCGCAGCGGCTTTCCCTCGGCATCGCGCAGCACCTTCGCGGCAGCCTTGATATACCGCACCTCACCCGTCGGCCACTTCACCCGGAACTCGGTATCGAATGACTTTTCGCCGCGCAGCGCTTGGGCGAACTCCTCATCGCCGCGCACCTTGTCGTCCGGGTGAAGACCGTTTTGCCAGGCCTCATAGGCCCCGGAAAAATCCTCTTCCCGAATGCCATACAGGGCATACATCCAGCGATCCCAGACAAGCCGGTTTTCCGGTACCGCAAAATCCCATACTCCGATTTGGGCTGAATCGGCGGCAAGTGATAGACGCTGGTTAAGCTGGACGACGTTGCGAGCAAGTTCCGCGGCAATTTCTTCGTTGTGCTTTCGCTCCGAAATATCGCGCGACGACGCATACAAGAAGTTCTCGTCGGCGATCTCTATTTCTTTTGCATTGATTTCGACATCGATTACCGTGCCGTCCTTGCGTCGATGCCGGGATCCAAACGTTGCCGGTGTTTTGAACAAATCCTGAATGACTTCCGGAATCTTTTCTTTCGGTATCTGCGCCTCCCAGTCCGCCGCATTGAAGCCACTGATCTCTTCGTCTGTATACCCCAGCATGGATGCGAACGAGCGACTGAACTGGACCAGGTTACCGTTTTGATCAAGGATATGGATGCCGTCACTGGCCGTTTCGAGCAAGGCATGCAGGCGGGCGGTTTCCTTGGCGAGCGCCATTTCAGAGGCGCGTCGCTCGGTGATGTCGGTGATGACTGAATACAGCAGCGCGTGCCCATCAATCTCCAGTGGGCAGGAGCGCACCTCGACCTGGCGGATCTCGCCGCTCGCCAGGCGGTGCTGAAAATAAAAGCAGTCTCGTTTCTCAGATGCAGCCAAGTCCATCTCGGCCCTGATCTCATCTCGCGACAACTGATTGATTTCTGAAATCGACCTGTTCCGCAGTTGTTCCCTGGCGTAGCCGTAGAACGTCGCAGCGGACTCGTTGGCATCGACAATGGCGCCATCATTCGGATCGATCAGCAGCATCGGTATCCTGGGTCTCTCAAACATCACTCGGTAGCGGGCCTCGCTTGCCCTGAGCGATTCCTCAATATGCCTGCGCGCCGTGATGATGGCGCCTGTGCCGCGGTAGCCGGCAAAACAACCTGCCTTATCCACATGAGGTATTCCGGAAACAGCGATCCAGACTAAGTTCCCGCCCTTGTCGCGAATCTGGTACTCGAAATTCTTGAAGGGCTGGTGCGCGTCGAGTAGGGCAAGGTGTGCCTGAATGAGTTCCGGCGGATTGAGCGCATCCAGATCCAGCAGTTCCTTGCGACTCAGGCCGATCAACTGGGCCAGGGGCAGCCCATAGACCGCTTCAAAGTTGTCGGAAAAGTAACAGAAGCGGTGCTCTGCATCCGTCTCCCAAAACCAGTCGGAGGTGCTCTTTGAGAAGTCACGCGAACGCGCTTCGTCTTCCCGCAGTGTCTCGGTCATCTGCTGCGCCAGCACTTCGGCGCGGTGGCGACCGGTGGCCTGCTGTCTCAGCAGCAGGGCAAGCATGGCGCTGAACAGTGCGCCCGCAGCGAACACCAGCCACTTCGACGAGCGGTCGAACGCCGCATCAAACTCGGGTGTACTGCGTACGCGCAGGGTCAACTCCCGACCTGATATCGATAGCGTCCGGGCGATGGAATAGCGACTCGCCACCGTGGCCACCTGGTCGGTCCCCAGAGTGGCTACATGATTGTCGGTGTCGTACAGCAGCATGTCGCCGGAGGTGCCTGGCAGCCCGTCGAAGAGTTCGAAATCCAAGCGGCGCGGCCCTACGCCGGGCATTGCCGCCAGCAACTCCGACATGACGATGGGCGCGTACAACAAGCCGACCAGCGACGCGCGACGCTGGGCTGCGTTCGAGGGGCTGGTTCCCTTCGCGTACAGCGGAACATACAGCAGCACGCCGGGGGATTTGCGGTTGTCCTGCACCAGCGCGATCGGCGCGGTGACGGTCGGCTCGCCGCTGTCGATGGCACGCTGTGCTGCGGCACGGCGGTTGGCTTCCGAGCCGATGTCGAGACCCTGGGCGCCGGCGTTGTTCGCCGCCGGCTCGATGAACTTGATGACGTACAGATCGTCGTGGTTCTTGTCCGCCAGTTGGCGAAGGGCGAATTCCGGTGCTTCGTCGGCCCGTTCGGCGGCCACGAAGGCGTCCACATCCCGGCGCATGACGCGCTGAATGAAGCCAAAGCCCCGCACCCCCGGGAAGTCTTGCACCAGGTCGCGCGACTCAACGTAGGCCCGAAACTCCGCGCGCTCCACGCTTTTGCTGGCAGCGAACAGGCCCCTGGCGCCGTTCAATCCGTCGACCGGGCGGCGAAAGCGCACGACGATCTCGCCGGAAAGGTGTTGGACGCGGCGCTGGAACTCGGCCTCGGTATTCAGGTCGATCTCATTTTGCCACCACCATGCGCCGCCAGCAGCAATGCATAGCCCGAGCAAGAACGTCACCCCGGCCAGGAGAGCGGGTACGGATCGCGGCAGTTGTCTATTCCATAAAGACATCATGGGATCCGTTCAGGGGAACATCGGGTTCGCTTGACGTCATGGTCAGGTCTGGTCAAGCAGCAGGATGAAGGTCTTCTGGAACTCAGATACCGTAAACGTTCACATCCCCTCCGTTTTTACGCTGCTGCCGGGATAGCGGGAAGCGGGGGAAAAGTGAGGTTCCCTCGGTTTTTCGTCTTCCAAAGGGTGGGGTTCATGCTACCTGTTTTTCCTGATCCTGCGTGCTGAGCCACTTCTCCATGAACTGAACAGGCGACAGGTAGCCCAGGCTCGAATGCTGGCGTTTTCAATTGTAGAACACCTCGATGTACTCAAAACTGGTGGCCGTCATGGCGGCATGGCTGGCATGACGTAAGCGCTTCCAGATAAATTTTTCGAGTTAAGCCAGTATGCCTGCATACTGTCCGCTCCAACCTCCGGAATGCCTCGCCATGTCCCGCAGAGCCAAAAAGTTCACCCTCACAGCACAAGAGCGCCAGCAACTGACGCAGGTAGAGGAGCGAGGCAGTGACTGGCGCGAACGCCGGCGAGCCCGGACCGTACTTCTCCTGGCTGAAGGAGGGTCCCTTGACGGAGTGGCGAAACAGCAGAAGCTCCACAAGGAAACCGTAGCCAACCACAGGGATGCCTGGCTGGCCAGGGGGTTCATCGGGCTGCGCGACCTGCCGCGCAGTGGTGCCCCTCGCAAACTATCGGAAACGTATCAGCAGGTACTCTGCGCCTGGGCGACGGCTGAGGCCTGTACGGCCCCCCAGTTGAGGGACCGCCTGTCAGAGGAACATGGCGTACAGGTTTCGGTGGGAGTGGTTCAGGCGGCCTTGAAAGAGAAGAACTATGTCTGGAAAAGGACCCGGCACAGTCTAAAAAAAACGGGATGAGGCGAAATTTCGAGCAGCCCAGGTAGAAATAGATGAATTGCTTGAAAAAACAAAGCTTGGCGAACTCACGTTATCGTATATGGATGAAGCCGGCTTTGTGCAGACCCAGCCCAATCGGAGCGCCTGGACCGAGACAGGAGAGGTGCACCGCATCACGGCCGCGCGGGGAAAGCGTCTGAATGTGATGGCCGCGTTGATCTCGACGGGTGAATTGTTCACGGCCAAGTTCTGGGAGACAACGACCGCAGCTCTTTTTGGCGGCTTCCTCGGTCTCCTCCTGGAAAGCGTCGGCAGACCCCTGACGGTGATTCTGGACAATGCTTCCATCCACAAAGCGAAGGAAATCCAGACCCTGTTGGCCCTGCTGAAAGAGAAGGGCCTCACGCTTTACTTCCTGCCACCCTACAGTCCGGAACTGAACCGCATCGAGAAGCTCTGGCACAAAATGAAGTACGAGTGGATGGCCTTCAAAGCACGGAACTCTGCCGGGCTTGAGGCTGACGTCGACAAAATTCTGGACGGTTTCGGCTCTCATTATCGAATGACTTTTTGCTAGGCGCTTACGCCATGTACCCGCTCATTCTTGAAGCTGTTGAACCAACTCTCGGTGGGCGCATTATCCCGGCAGTTGCCCTTGCGGCTCATCGAACAGGTCATGCCATATTCCTTGAGCTTGTCCTGAAAGGTATGGCTGGCGTACTGGCTGCCGCGGTCGGAAGTGATGCATCAGACCCGTGGCAGGCCGGCGGCGGAACCACGCCATGGTCAGGGCGTCCGTCACGATGTCTGCCGTCATGCGAGGCTTGAGTGACCAACCCACAACTTCCCGGTTGAACAAATCCAGCACGATGGCCAGGTACAGCCAGCCTTCATCCGTCCATAAATACGTGATGTTCTAGGTCCAGACCTCATTGGGTGCCGTGGGCGTGAAATGGCGGGCCAGCAGATTCTCCGACACCGGGAGGGCATGGCGCGAATCCGTCGTCACCTTGTAGCGGCACTTGTGACGGGCGTGAATCCCGTTCTCGCGCATCAGCCTCTCTACCCGCTCCTTGCCCGCACAGAAGCCACGTCTTTGCAGTTCGCGCACCATGCGTGGGCTGCCATAGGCGCCCTTGAGTTCGGCATGAATGGCCTGGAAAGTGCCAGCATCTGCAGGTCCGTCAGCCCCTTGCGCTCCGCCACCCCGCCTCGCTTCGAGGCTCGGTAACCGCTGATACTCACCTTCAATGCCTCGCACAGTTCCGACAACGCGAACTCCCGCCGATGCGAGTCAATCCAGGCGTACTTCACAGGGCATCCCTCGCGAAGTACGCCGCCGCTTTTTTTACTATTTCAATCTCCCGCTTGAGTCGCGCGTTCTCGGCTCGCAGCCGTGACAGTTCCTTCTCTTCTGGCGTCACCATCCGGTTGCCCGCGCCGTTTGAGGTGCCCTTCGCCGCCGCCTTCACCCCGTTGCGCAAGGTCTGCTCGACCAGCCCCAATTCCTTTGCCACACCTCCGATACTCTCGCCGGCCTTTACCCGCTTTACCGCCAGGCCCCTGAATTCCGGCGTGAATGCCGGCTTCGGTATCTTCATTTCTCGCTCCTAAAGTGACTGAATCCTACGTCACCCTTGGAAGACGAAATTTCGGGGGAAGCTCAGTGTCGTTCTAGCTGCCTTTCAGGCTTTTTGCAGGGCCTCGTCCCGCAATTCCCGGCGCAGAATCTTGCCGACGTTGGTCTTCGGCAGTTCGGCCCGGAATTCAACCTGACCGGGTACCTTGTAGCCTGTCAAATGCTCGCGACAATGGGCAATCAGCGCCTCGGCGGTCAGTGCGGGGTCTTTCTTGACGACGAAAATCTTGACCGCCTCACCCGATTTGTCATGCGGCACGCCAACGGCAGCCACTTCCAGGACCCCTGGATGCTGCGCCACGACATCCTCGACCTCGTTGGGGTACACATTGAAACCCGAAACGAGGATCATGTCCTTTTTGCGGTCGACGATGCGAACGAAGCCTGTCTCGTCCATCACCGCGATGTCGCCGGTCAGCAGAAAACCGTCAGGCATGATGACCTTGGCGGTCTCTTCAGGACGATTGTAATAACCCTTCATCACCTGCGGACCCCGTATGCAGAGTTCGCCACGTTCACCGAGGGGAACATCGACCCCGGCATCGTTGCGAATCGCCACTTCGGTAGACGAAATCGGCAAGCCGATCGCGCCGGTATAGGCAGGAATGTCGAGCGGATTGATGGTCGCGGCCGGCGACGTTTCGGTCAGACCATAGGCCTCGATCAGGGGCTTACCGGTCACCTGCTTCCACTTTTCGGCGACTGCCCTCTGTACCGCCATGCCGCCGCCGAGAGTGACTTTCAGCTTGCTGAAATCGAGGGCGCAGAAGGCGTCATTGTTGAGCAGGGCATTGAACAGGGTGTTGACTCCGGTGATCACCGTAAACGGATGCTTGCCCATCTCCGCGACAAAGCCCGGGATATCGCGCGGATTGGTGATCAACAGATTGCTGGCGCCGATCTTGAAAAAGGTGAAACAGTTCGCCGTCAGCGCGAAGATATGATACAGAGGTAGCGCGGTGACCACGAGGTGTTGCTCGGTCCCGAGCGCAGGCTTGATCCACGCGTGCGCCTGTGCCAGGTTTGCCAGAATGTTGCGATGAATCAGCATGGCTCCCTTCGACAGGCCTGTCGTACCCCCGGTGTACTGCAGAAACGCAAGGTCGTCCTGAGTGACGGTAACCGCCTTCAGTTCACCCGCCCCCCCCTTGGCGATGGCGGTGCGGAAATTGACTGCACGCGGCAGGCTCCACGCCGGGATCATTTTCTTGACATACTTGACCACGAAGTTGACAACCGCGCCTTTGGGAAAACCGAGCATGTCGCCAAGACGGGCAATCACAATATGCTTGACCGGTGTCCTGTCCAGAACCTGCTCCAGTGTCACCGCGAAGTTTTCGAGGATCACGATCACTTCCGCACCTGCATCCTTGAGCTGATGCTCCAGTTCACGCGGCGTATACAGCGGATTGACGTTCACCACCACGTAACCCGCACGCAAGGCGCCAAAAATGGAAATCGGATACTGCAGGACGTTGGGCATCATCACTGCCACACGTGAGCCCTGGGGCAGCTTCAGGACCGATTGCAGGTAGGCAGCAAAATCCCTTGACAGCTTGTCGAGTTCGCCATAGGTGATCTCGACGCCCATGTTGATGTAAGCGACGCGGTCGCGGTACTGTGCCACGCTCTTTTCGAAGAGTTCGCCAAGCGACTGAAACTCGCTCAAGTCAATCTCGGCCGGCACACCTTTCTGATAGCTCTTTAGCCAAATCTTCTCCACCTGTTCTCCTCCGGGGTTACTTGGTCTCTCCATGGATCGTATCGATCGATGTCTTCGTCAGCGCTGCCTACTGGCCATCCGCCCACGCGCGGGCTGCCGCTTGCGAAACGCTACGGGGTTCATTCTAATGGATTTTTTACTCTGACGGACCCCTTGAACGTGATTCCAGGGGTACTCGCAGCACCTGTGGCGACAAGTGGCGTGGACGAACAAGGCTCATGCACCCGGATTCGACACGGAAGCTGGCACCGCTAACGGCAGCACTTTGGCCGGAGGACCGGCCACCAGCGCCGCTGCCGACACCAGGAATCAGCGCTGCAGGTACTTGAGCTTGCCCGGCTTGTTATTCCACTCGTCGGCGTCGGCCAGGGGTTCCGTGCGCTCGACGATGACCGGCCAGGTACTGGCCAATTCGGCATTGAGCGCGATGAACTGACGCTGCGCCTCGGGCACATCGTCTTCGGCAAAAATGGCTTCTGCCGGACATTCCGGAACGCACAAGGTGCAATCGATGCACTCCTCCGGGTCGATCACCAGGAAGTTCGGACCCTCATGGAAACAGTCGACGGGACAAACATCAACGCAGTCCGTGAATTTGCATTTGATACAGTTTTCAGTAACAACGTAAGTCATCGTCGCGCTTCTACAGATTCAGACGGCAAAGACTATAACGTATTTGGCGCTGAGGAGACAGACCTACGCCTTCCCTTGGGAGGATTTTTTCGCTAGCATTGCGGGGCTGGTTACGAGCGCGGCTAGTTCCGCTCAATCCCAACGCCCGCTACGCATCCCATCCCAGATCCCGCAAGAGGTTTTAATGAGCGAACACATCCACCACGTTACGGACAACAGCTTCGGCACCGAGGTACTTCAATCGGAGGAACCTGTTCTCGTTGATTACTGGGCCGAATGGTGCGGTCCGTGCAAGATGATTGCGCCACTCCTGGACGATGTCGCCAACGACTATGCGGGTCGCCTCAAAGTAGTCAAGCTGAACATCGACGACAATCAAAGGACACCTGCCAATTATGGCATCCGTGGCATCCCGACGCTGATGCTGTTCAAGAACGGCAACGTTGAAGCAACGAAGGTCGGCGCCCTTTCGAGATCGCAACTGATCACCTTCATTGACAGCAACCTCTAAAGTCGATACCCTCATTGTCTGGAGGTTCGCTGGGTGCAACACCTGACCCACAGCAACTGACGAGCCCGCACAGAACCTTCAGGCGTCCTCCCCCTTTAGCATTACCCTGCCGGCCCCACGGCACTTCGCTTGGCACGCGTTGCATTTGCGACGACGCGCGGCGCGTTTGCTTCTTCCCCTCTTCGTCTTCAGCACATGCACTTATCCGAACTCAAGGCACTCCATGTCAGCCAGCTACTCGACATGGCCATTACTAACAACGTCGAAGGCGCAAACCGATTGCGCAAGCACGAACTGATCTTCGCGCTGCTCAAGAATCAGGCCAGAAAGGGCGAGAGCATTTTCGGCGACGGTACGCTGGAAACGCTCTCCGATGGTTTCGGTTTCCTGCGCTCGCCGGATACCTCGTATCTGGCCAGCACCGACGACATCTACGTCAGCCCGAGCCAGATCAGGCGCTTCAACCTGCATACCGGAGACACCATCGAAGGTGAAATCCGTACGCCGAAGGACGGGGAACGCTATTTCGCCCTGGTCAAGGTCGACAAGATCAATGGCGAAGTGCCCGAGGCGTCGAAGAACAAGATTCTCTTCGAGAACCTGACGCCCCTGCACCCCGCCGAGCACCTGAAGCTCGAGCGAGACATCCGTGGCGAAGAGAACATTACCAGTCGAATCATTGACATCATCGCGCCAATAGGCAAAGGCCAGCGCGGTCTGCTGGTGGCCAGCCCGAAAAGCGGCAAGACGGTGATGATGCAACACATTGCGCACGCGATCACGACCAACCACCCGGACGTCACCGTGATTGTCCTGCTGATCGACGAGCGCCCCGAGGAAGTGACCGAGATGACACGCTCGGTCCGCGGCGAAGTTGTCGCATCAACCTTCGACGAACCGGCAACACGTCATGTACAAGTAGCGGAGATGGTCATCGAAAAAGCCAAGCGGCTGATTGAGCACAAGCGCGATGTCGTTATCCTGCTTGACTCGATCACCCGCCTGGCGCGCGCCTACAACACCGTCCAACCGGCATCAGGCAAGGTGCTCACCGGAGGCGTAGACGCCAATGCACTGCAGAAACCAAAACGTTTCTTTGGCGCTGCGCGCAACATCGAGGAAGGCGGCTCACTGACGATCATCGCCACAGCACTGATCGACACCGGCAGCCGTATGGACGACGTCATCTACGAGGAATTCAAGGGCACCGGCAACATGGAGATCCATCTCGACCGTCGCATGGCCGAGAAACGAGTCTACCCGGCAATCAACGTCAATCGTTCGGGCACCCGCCGCGAAGAACTACTGCTCAAGCCGGATGTCCTGCAAAAGATGTGGATTCTGCGTAAGTTGCTGTACAACATGGATGATCTCGAAGCGATGGAGTTTCTGCTCGACAAGATCAAGGCCACCAAGAACAACGCGGAGTTCTTTGATTCCATGCGCCGCTGAACACTTTCCGCAAGCAACGCGGTTGTCGGACCGCCGACACCGTACGGCGGTTCCGGGATGTGCCAGAATGCGAAGCTTCTGACATCGGAATTGCAGAGCAGCCGGAAATCGTCGATAATGATTGTTTTTATTGCCTAGTGTGTCGGTCCTTGCCTCCTTGGGCTCGACCGACTGGTCCAACATACAGGAAAAGCACCAGATGAAAGCCAACATCCATCCTGCATACAACGAAATCGCGGTGACCTGCTCCTGCGGCAACACCTTCACGACCCGATCGACGATGAAGAAGGCGCTGCATGTCGAGGTGTGCGCGGCCTGCCATCCGTTCTACACCGGCAAACAGAAGATCATTGATACGGCTGGCCGCGTCGAGAAGTTCAATCAGAAGTACGGTGCGATGCGTAAGCCGGCCTAGGCCAGAATCGATTCGTCGAGAAAAAAGGCAGCTCTCGGCTGCCTTTTTCATTTCCGTCGACGAGCCAGTTCAGCAGCAAGTTCAAGTGCCCTTTCAAGCAGAACGTCCCCGCCACAGGGGGATTCCACTGCCGCCCAGCGGCTGGACCCTGGCGGTTCTGCTCGTCCTTTATATTTTCACCGGCCTGATCGGCCACGATCCGTGGAAGAACGACGACGCAGTCACCATCGGCGTGGTCCATGATCTGGTCTCCAACGGCAACTGGCTGACACCCAGCCTGGCAGGTAACCCCTACCCCGACGCCCCCCTCTACTACTGGGTGGCGGCGGCCAGCGCTCACCTGTTGTCCTGGCTCTTGCCCCTGCATGAGGCAGCACGTCTGGCCAGCGGTGTATTCACACTCCTCGCCCTAGGCTGCACGCTCCTTGCCGCGCGCGAGTTGCATGACCGCGAACAGGCTCCGGCGGCACCGCTGCTTCTGGCCGGCAGCATTGGTTTCCTGTTCCATGCGCACGAGGCGCAGCCGATGTTGGCAACCCTGACGGCACACACGGCCGCCTACTGGGGGCTGACACAGATCGACAGGCGCCCCCTGCGAGGCGCTTGCTGGTTCGGGTCGGCACTGGGACTGGGTTTCCTTGCCAACGGCCTGGCGCCGATGCTGCCGCTGCTGCCGGTGGCAGCCTTCGTGGTCTGGCGATCACAGCACCGCCAGCGCTCGGCACTGCTGCTGCTGCTGGGTTCGCTGCTGCTGAGTTGCATGCTTGCCGGAGCATGGCTGGCGGCATTGTTCGCGACCTCACCCGATTACCTCGCGGCATTCTGGCAGGGCGAGTTGACCCAACTCAGCGGCAGCGTGCAACCACTGCTCAGCCTGCAACGCCTGTTGCTGATGTTGCCCTGGTACGCCTGGCCAGCCCTGCCCCTCGCCGGCTGGACACTATGGGCGAAACGCCGCCAGTTGGCGACCACCCCTCTGGCTTTGCCGATGTTCGCTTTCCTGGTGGCGCTACTGGTGGTCAGTGTCTGGTTGGGAGCACGCAGTGCCCCGGCGCTGCTGTTGCTGCCACCGCTGGTGCTGCTCGCCGTTCCGGGCGTCACCTCACTTCGGCGCGGTGCCGCAAACGCATTTGACTGGTTCGGCATGATCACCTTCAGTTTCTTTGCCGCGCTCACCTGGATTGCCTGGTGCGCAATGGTATTTGGCTGGCCGGCAAGGCTCGCCAAGCAGGCTGTCCGCCTGGCGCCAGGTTTCGTTGGTCACTTCAATGTATTCGCTGCCGGCCTTGCCCTGCTGGCGACGCTGGTCTGGTGCTGGATGATTGTCACCAGTCCCCGCTCACCGATGCGCGGTATCATGCACTGGATGAGCGGCCTGACGCTGCTGTGGCTCCTGATTGCGACGCTGTGGATGCCGTGGATCGACTACGGAAAGACCTATCGTCAGGTATCGGGCTCCCTGTCCAGGGCACTTCCCGAAAAACGCGAATGCATCGCCAGTGCCAACCTCGCCGATTCTCTTCTCGCCTCTCTGGACTATTTCGACGATATCCGCACGTTGCCGGCAAAATCGATTGCCGGCAAGAGGTGTGACTTGCTGCTGGTGCATGGCTCGGCCAAAGACGGCAACATCTCGGTGGCTGGCGGCTGGCGCCAAATCTGGGAGGGTGGTCGTCCAGCCGAGCGCCGTGATGCCGAAAAACTACACCTTTACAGGCGGGAGGAGGGAAAAAAAGGGCCGCCGGGCAAGTGACGTACACGCAACGCAAGTCGCCGCTGTCACCGCCTCAAAGCCTGAGGAAGTGCTCGCGGTAGTATTTCAATTCTGCAATCGATTCGCGAATATCCGCCAGAGCCGTGTGGTCGGACTTCTTGACAAAGCCTTTTGCCACCTCTGGTCGCCAGCGGCGGCAGAGTTCCTTCAAGGTACTGACGTCAAGGTTTCGATAGTGAAACCATGCCTCAAGCTGGGGCATGTACTTGACCATGAAGCGACGATCCTGCCCGATCGAATTGCCGCACATCGGGCTGGCCGCCTGGGGCACCAGGCCCTGCAGGAAACTCAGAGCGGCCCTTTCGACCGCGGCTTCGTCGAGCACCGAGGCCCGGACCCGATCGATCAACCCTGATCGGGCGTGCGTCTTTCGATTCCAGTCGTCCATCGCGTCGAGGCGAGCCTCATTCTGGCTAACCACCCAGGCCGGCGATTCGGCGATGGTCACCAACTGGCTGTCGGTCACAATCATCGCAAGTTCAATGATGCGGTCGCGCTCAGGTTCCAGACCGGTCATTTCCATATCCAGCCAAACGAGGTGATTGGCAACCTGTGTCATATAATCCACCTGAACTGTAAAAGCCCTATTGTGTCACAGGCCCATGCTCAATACTTTCTCACTGCTGTTTCTTGTCTCCTTGCTGTTGATGTGTGTCATGCGTCTATGGCTCGCGCAGCGTCAGATTTCTCATGTACGCGCGCATCGAGAAGCGGTACCCGAGAGCTTCTCTGGACATATCGCTCTTGGCGCCCATCAGAAAGCCGCTGACTATGCGGTGGCACGTGCCCGTTTCGGCAGAGTCGGTCTCGCCATCGAAGTCGCCGTTCTACTCGGCCTCACGTTCGGCGGCGGCCTGCAGTCACTGAATGACTTCTGGTCGCCTCGCCTCGATGGTCTCCCTTACGGGGTCGCACTCGTATTCAGCGTGATCGCGCTTTCTGCCGTCGTTGATCTGCCGCTCACGCTCTATCACCAGTTCGTGATCGAAGAAAAGTTCGGTTTCAACCGCATGCGCCTCACGCTCTTCCTCGGCGACCTCGTGAAACACGCGGCCCTGGGCATCGTCATCGGTACACCGGTGCTGCTTGCCGTCCTCTGGCTGATGGAGAGCATGGGAGAGCTGTGGTGGCTCTACGTGTGGCTGTTCTGGTGCGGCTTCAATCTGCTGCTCCTGTTCATCTACCCGACCTGGATCGCACCCTTGTTCAACAAGTTCGCGCCACTCGAAGACGACGCTCTCAGAACGCGCGTCGAAGCCCTGCTTGCACGCTGCGGCTTCACCACTTCTGGCCTTTTCGTGATGGATGGCTCAAAGCGATCGGGCCACGGCAACGCCTATTTCACCGGTTTCGGCAAGACCAAGCGCATCGTCTTTTTCGACACGCTGCTCGGTCGCCTGCAAGCCGTCGAGGTCGAAGCCGTACTCGCGCACGAACTTGGGCACTTCAGGCACCGGCACATTGTTAAGCGGATCGGCATGCTGTTTGCCATGTCGCTGCTTTTTCTCGCCATTCTCGGTCAACTGATCAATGCCGACTGGTTTTTCAATGGCCTGGGGCTTGATGCCAGGAATACGGCGCTGGGACTGGTGCTATTTTTCCTCGCCGGACCGGTTTTCACTTTCTTCCTGACCCCGCTGTTGAGCCTGCTGTCCCGCCGCGACGAGTTTGAAGCCGACAGCTATGCGGCCGGGCATGCATCGGCAGGCAACCTGGTGAGCGCACTCGTGAAACTGTATGAAGATAATGCTGCCACCTTGACACCCGACCCGCTACACTCGCTGTTCTACGATTCACATCCCCCGGCGGCCCTGCGCATTGCCCGCCTGCAGGACGCCTAAGCCCCGCACAGGAGGAAATGCCGCCATGACCACGCAGCAACAACTCGCGCTAGAGCGCTGCCGCCCGTTGCAGGGTAGCGAGTACCGGCTTGATCTCGCACAGCGTTCAGCCTTGCTGACTGGCCTGCCGGGCTGGCAACTGGTCGGCGAGACCGTACTGCAGAAGGAGTTCGCCTTTGCCAGCTATGCAGCGACCTTGCTGTTCGTCAACACCGTGGCAGGCCTGGCTGAACGCGAGAACCATCACCCCGACCTTGCAGTCGCTTACGGCCGCGTCAAGGTGAGTTACAGTACCCACGACGTTGGTGGCCTGTCCCGCAATGACTTCGTCTGCGCGGCCAAGATCGAGGCGCTTACCCAGATTTGAGACTCTCTGGCACCGTCGTCGCCGCCTACGGACGGCAGTACCGGATCGAATTGGCCGACGGCACGACGCTGCTCTGCGTCCCGCGCGGCAAGAAGAGCGAACTGGTCTGCGGCGATCAGGTCAGCGTGCTGCGGACTAGCCCAGACCAGGGCGTGATCAGCTCGCTGGAGTTGCGCAGGAGCCTGCTGTATCGCTCCGATCACTTCAAACAGAAGTTGATCGCCGCGAATGTGACACAAGTGATCATCGTCGTCGCCACCGAACCCGCGTTTTCGGATGAACTGATCACCCGCTGCATCGTTGCAGCCGAAAGTCAGGAAATCAAGGTGCTGATCGTGCTCAACAAATGCGACCTCCTTGAAAAGGTAGCGCTGGCAACGACAACACTGACACCGTTCCAGGCGCTGGGTTACCTTGTGCTGCCGCTGTGCGCACGCAATGATGGCGCCAGCCTGCTGCCTTATCTCGCCGGTCATACCAGCCTGTTGATCGGCCAATCCGGTATGGGCAAGTCAACGCTGACCAATGCCCTCGTCCCCGACGCCTGCGCGCCAACCCGTGAGATATCGCAGGCCCTCAACGCCGGCAAACAGACCACGACGCATGCCAGCCTCTATCGCCCCGGCGCCAGCTCGGCGCTCATCGACTCGCCCGGCCTGACCGAATTCGGCCTGCAGCATCTGTCGGTAGCGGAAATCTCGCAGGCATTCGTCGAATTGCGGCCATTGCTCGGTCAATGCCGCTTCCGCGACTGCCGACACGACCGCGAACCCGACTGCAGCATTCTTGCCGCAGTCCGGCACGGTGACATCGACCCGCGCCGCTATGCGGCCTACCGCGCACTCTGTGCCGAAATCGGCTAATACCAAAGGAGCCTTCGCATGAGCGACATCATCATCCGCCGCCAGCACGGCAAGAATCTTGCCGAGGCGCGCGCCTCGGCCGAGCACATGGCCGCGGAACTGAAGGAAGAATTCGATCTCGACTACATCTGGATCGGCAACGTCATGCGTTTCAAGCGGCCTGGGGTCGCCGGAGAATTGTCGGTAAACGACCAGACAGTAGCTCTCAACATCCGTCTCGGATTGCTGCTCTTCGCCCTCAAGCCGGCTATAGAGCGCGAGATCCACAGGTTTTTCGACGAGAACTTCCCAAGCTGAGAAGACCTCTGCGCGGCGCCGATCCCCCCGGTTTCATTTCTCTTGCAACTTTTCGATCAAGCTGACGTACTGTTGCATCGCATCGGCAGGACCCGTGCCCTTGAGCGCAGCCCAGGCATCGTACTTGGCACGCCCTACGAGATCAGTGAACCCGGGGCGCCGGCCCTCGACATCGCCCTCGCTTGCCTGTTTGTACAGGGCGTAGAGCTTCAGCAACACGGTATTGTCCGGTCGCTCGGGCAGGCTCTTTGAATTGGCAACGGCAGCATCGAACCGGGCTTGCAAGTCACTCACGGGAAGTCCTCCGCAGGATGATCTGTTGGAATGGCTTGCTATTATATGGGCTTGCCATTTTCTCAGGGAGCGCGCGGATGACGCAACGCGAAAGAATTTCCCATGTCGACACCGCCTGGCTGCGCATGGACCGACCCGAGAACCTGATGCAGATCCTGGGGGTCATGATCTTCGAGGGCCGCATCAACGCCGAGCGCTTCAAACGCACTGTCGCGCAACGGATGCTGCGTTACCGCCGCTTCCGGCAGATTGCGCGGGAGGACGCCGACGGCACCTGGTGGGTCGATGACCCCGACTTCGACATCGATGCGCACGTGCGCCATTCCTCGCTCCCGGCACCCCACGGCACGCACGAACTGCAGAAGTTCGTCGCCGAAATGGCCAGTAGCCCGTTGAACCCGGCCCGCCCCCGCTGGGAATTCAACCTCGTCGACACCGCCCGGGGAAATTCGGCACTGGTCGTTCGCATCCACCACGCGATTGCAGACGGCATCGCACTGCTTGGGGTCATCCACTCACTGACCGATGCCGCCGCCAACGCCCCCGAGCATGGCGGCCCGGAGGCAGCGTCGGAGGAACCGGATGACGATGACGCTGGCGACGTGCCGGAAGGCGACGCCTTCTGGCGGACCATCCTCGATCCACTCACGGACGTTACGCTGGCGTCGATCCACCTGGGTGGCCATCTGTGGGGACAGTTTCTCGGGCTCCGCAATGACCCGACAGGCATCCGCAACTACGCGCGCGTCGCGGCAGCGATCGCCCAGGAAGTCGGCAAGCTGGCCCTGCTGCCCAACGACAGTCCAACACGCTTCAAGGGAAAGCCCGGAACCGTCAAACGCGTCGCCTGGTCGGAACCCATCGCCTTGCCGGACATCAAGGCCGTCGGCAAGGTCCTCGGCTGTTCGGTCAACGATACCCTGCTGGCGGCGGTGGCCGGCGCCTTGCGCGGCTACCTGGTGGCGAGAGGCGATCCGGTGGTAAGCTCCGTTGCCATCCGCGCCATGGTCCCCGTCAATCTGCGAGCAGCGAGCGATGCCGATGAACTCGGCAACCGCTTTGGCCTGGTCGCCCTCGAACTGCCGATCGGTATCGACAATCCGCTAGCCCGGCTGTACGCCACGCGTGCCAGGATGGCGGCGTTGAAGGGTTCCTACCAGGCGATGCTGACCTTCACCCTGCTCGGTGCAGCCGGCACCGCCCCGAAGTTCGTTCAGGACCAGATCCTCAAACTGCTGACCAGCAAGACAACGGCGGTGATGACCAACGTACCCGGCGCGCAGCAACCCCGCTATTTCGCCGGCAGCAGGATCGACCAGCAAATGGTCTGGGTACCGCAGGCCGGCGACATCGGCATGGGCGTCAGCATCCTCTCCTACAATGGCCGAGTACAATTCGGACTGATCACCGACAAGAACCGAGTCGACGACCCCGAGCAGATCGTGGGCCGCTTCGCCGACGAGTTCGAGAAGCTCTTGTGGCTGCTCCTGCTGGAACCCTGGGATCGGCTGGGGGACCCGGCGGCCGTCGAGGAAGACCTCTCGCGCCTGATCAATACGGTCGCCGAATAGGGGTCACCCAGGTAGCGCAGGCGCCGTTCAGTCGGCCACTTCGGCCTTGGCTGCCTCGACGTCGAGACGCTCCATGGCGTCCATCGGTCGGCATTCTGCGGCTTCCTGGTAGAGCCGCTCGGCATCCTTCATGCCGGCCTTGCCGAACATCATCACCAGGGCATTGGCATACTCGATGCGGGTGATCGCGGAATCCGGGTTGAGTTTGAGAGCGGCCTCGAGCAGGGCCTTGCCGGCGTCTTTTTTGACCCCGTAAGTGATGCCGCCAACCAGCGCCCCGACCTTGTCGATCACCTCGGCGTGATACGCGCCCAGCGCGATATGCGCGTCGGCGTGTCTGGGCTCGAGCTCCAGCGCCCGCGTCAGGCTGTGTTTGATCTTCCCACCCAGACCTTGTGCGAGCGCCTTGACCACCGAGATGCTCTGGCTGTAACGACCGAGAGCAAAGGCATGCAGATACCAGGCGTTGACCACCTGGGGCGATTTCTGCTGCTGCTCCTCACAGCGTTGCGCGACCTCCATCAGCAGGTGGCGCTTGCGATCGTCGTCAGTCTCGAGGTAACTGGCATAGATCGTGGCTGCCTTGTTGGCGGCGTTGTAGCCGGCGAGACCACAAGCCAGGCCGGCCTCGACCGCCTTACCGAAGTCACCCGCATGGTAACTCCGCCAGGCGTCCTGTACCTTGGGATCGTCAGGAAACGGCTCGCAGTCGCCACGGTGCAGACGACCCCAATTCTCCTGTAGCGCCGCACCGGCATAGCTGTAGGCCTGGTCCGTGTAGGGAAAGGTTTTCCAAGTCATGCTCTTCCTCCATATGGGTTACGTTCTGAGGTACTCATGCGACAGTTTTTCGAGCAGCCCTTTCGATTCGCCAAACAGATACGGCGCGATCATCGCCATCGCCTGATACACGCCGCGGCCGATGCGCCCGCTTTCGACCTTGCCGCGCGGATCACAAGCGTATTCGAAGGACAGCCAGTAGGTTGCAATCACCGTCATGTTCGTCGCCAGCGCGCGCAGTTCCTCAGGGCCTGCGCGCATCGCACCAGCCAGCACCAGACTTTCACACAAGGTCGTCGCCGTACGCACCTTGTGCGCCAGGATCTGTTTGAAATGAATCTCCAGAACCCGATTGCGCGTCAGCAGGTCATTCAGGTCGCGATAAAAAAAACGATACTTCCAGATCTGTTCGAACAGCAGGTGCAGAAAAAGCCAGATGTCTTCGACATCGGCTGACCGCCGCGTCGGCACCGCGAGGATGTCCTCGATCTCCCGCTTGAAGTCGGCGAAAATCGACTCCAGGATCTCGTCCTTGTTGTGAAAGTGGTAATAGAGGTTGCCGGGACTGATGTCCATTTCGTCGGCGATGACCGTGGTCGTCACGTTCGGCTCACCAAAATCGTTGAACAGGCGCAGGCTGGTTTCCAGAATACGTTCTCGTGTTCGCCGCTTCGGTTTCTTTTCCATCGACTGTCCGCCGTGATCTGCTCCGAAAGGCCAGAATATCACCGCCGGCAAGGTCAGGGAATGGCCGACGAACGAAATTGCACCGACGGGCGACCCGGGTCAGGCCTTCTGAGCCAGCAGCCAGGCTTCCAGGTCGCGCAGCGAAGAATCCAGTGCACTGGCGCTGGTCGCCAGGTCGGGACGACGCTTCTTCGACAACAGGGAGCGGCTATGGTCCTTGAGCACACCAAGGTTCAACTCGATCCCGTGGCGCTCGAAGATTGGCCTCAACTCATGACGCCGCCGATACAGATCGCTGCGCGTACGCTGATAGGCATGCTCGCACAGGCGACTACGGCCGCGATAACTGAATACGTTGGTGAAGAACATGTCCGCATCGTCGCGGGTGGGTTCGAACAGCACCACATCCTTGCCCTCGAACTCGAGACGGTAGCGGTCCATGCCGGTGCGCATCCGCGAGTGGATGATGGCGCGGAAAGTCTGCGACAAGACCACCGGCAGCCCCCCGTCGACGAGATGCTCGGGAGCCGGAGAAGGGTTCTCGTGCGCTGGTCGTTTGGCCGCCAGGCGCGCATCGAATGGCACCAGCGGGTTGATGCAGATGACCAGTTCGGCACCTTCGTGCAATGCCACGGACGCGTGCAGGGTCTTGATCAGCGCACCATCGACGAAATAGCGCTCGCCGATCCTGACCGGAGGAAACAAGCCCGGAAGGGCGGCACTCGCCTGGACAGCCACCGAAATCGGCACGTCATCATGCCCCGCGGAACCGAAGGCCAGCGACTCGCCGGTGTCCAGATCAGTCGCCACGATAAAGAGCCGGTGCCTGAGCTGACGAAAATCGTTGCTCCGCCCCTCCACCGAAAACAGTTTCCTGAGCAGCTGATCGATCCCGGAACTGTTGAACACTCCCGCCGGGATGGCATGGCTGAGACCCTGAAATGCCTCCAGAAAGCGAAGATGCCAAGGGTCCGACAGGTACTGGCGGAGTGACGACCAGAACAACATCGGCACGGACAGCGCGCGCCGCAGGTATTCGCTGAAGGCCGGACGCAGGAGCATTTCCGGGTCAAATACCTCGTCGCTGTCATTATCCACCAACATCCGCGCCAGAGTGGCAGGCCCGAGACCATTGGCAACCGCCGCCGACATGAAGGCCCCCGAACTGACTCCAACATAAATGTCGAACTCGGTGAAGTCCACTCCTTCCAGCGCTTCGGCCAGAGCGGCCATCGCCCCGACTTCGTAGATACCGCCCACCGGACCACCGCCAGCGAGCGCCAGCGCGATTTTTGAACGCTTGTTTGCCGCCATACAGTGCCGTTCCTTTTCTTAGGAAGCGCCTCCTGCAGCAGCATCGAATGCCGCTTCCCGGCGCCATGGTGCCCGTGCGCACCGCTACGCAAAATTCGTCCAGACGAAGGCACCGCCCACCGATCCCACACCGTCTGGACAGGCGCGCCATCGCGCCCGCCGCCGGCACATTGCCCGCATCGATCAGCAAACCCGCGGCGGGCTCTTCAAGACAAGCTACTCGCCGGCCTGCGGGATGGTATTCAGTACATCGGCCGGAGTGACCGGAGGAACCGGCTTTGCGGCAGCAGTTCTGGCCGCGGGTTTGCGAGTCGCCGGCTTGGCAGGAATCTCTGCAGCAGGTGACTCGTCCTGCTCTGCGGACGTCGCCTCAGACTTGACAATCGTCTTTCCTTCGGTCAGTGCCTGCACCGCCGCGCTCAACTCGACGACGCGCTTGGAAAGTTGGTCGATATCCTGCTTGCTGGGCACGCCGAGGCTACCCAGAGCACGCGCCACGCGGTCCTCGAACACCTGTTCAAGGCGGTCCCACGTGCCAGACGCCTTGCCGGCAACCTGTGCAATTCTCTCATCGGTGATCTTGCGGGTTCGCGACTGGATGTTCTCGCCTTCCTTGACCAGCGCATCGAACACCTTGCCGCCTTCTTCCTGGGCTTTGGCGAAGGCACCAAGCCCCGCCAGCCAGATCTGTTGCGCCGATTCCTTGACTGTCGACGCCAGTTGGTTCTCGGTCACGCTGCCGGCCAGTTCTTTGAGTTTCTTGCCCATTTATATCTCCTTAAACGTAGTAGTCAAAAGGCCAGCAAGTTTTTTGCTTGCCCTGGAAAGCCAGTGTAGTGACAATATCTAGAGGACGCACACTAAAGAGTCAGGGAATGGCCTCTGGGAGGCTGCAGTCCAGCACGCAAGGAACACAGGAGAGGACAATGAATTTCATCAGGAGGCAGCAATGAATTACTTCGTTACCGGCGCCACTGGTTTCATCGGCAAGCGACTTGTCGCAAGATTGCTGGGCCGCCCCGAGGCTACCGTCTATTTCTTGACTCGCGCCATTGAGCTGCCGAGGCTGCAGGAATTGTACGAGTATTGGGGTTGTGACGATAGCCGCGTCATTCCGATCGTCGGCGACCTGACGCAAGTAGACCTGGGCGTCTCGCGG
This sequence comes from Candidatus Accumulibacter propinquus, assembly GCF_056856495.1. Lineage (NCBI taxonomy): Bacteria > Pseudomonadati > Pseudomonadota > Betaproteobacteria > Candidatus Accumulibacter > Candidatus Accumulibacter propinquus. The sequence goes on along the minus strand of NZ_JBSEHC010000003.1, from coordinate 1,874,067 downwards.
ACCGATATCCACAAGCTGCATGGCAAGATCGAACACTTTTTCCATCTCGCGGCGATCTATGACCTCAAGGCCAGCGCCGAAGATCAACAGCGCGCCAACGTGGACGGCACCCGCAACACCGTCCGCCTGGCAGAGGAAATTGCTGCCAGACACTTCCACCTGGTCAGCTCGATTGCCGCCGCCGGACTTTTCGAAGGGCTGTTTCGTGAAGACATGTTCGACGAAGCGGAGAACCTCGAGAATCCCTACTTCCGCACCAAGCACGACTCCGAAGGCATCGTCCGCAAGGAGTGCCGGATCCCGTGGCGCATCTTCCGTCCGGCAATCGTCGTCGGCGACTCGCGCACCGGCGAAATGGACAAGGTCGACGGGCCCTACTACTTCTTCAAGCTGATCCAGAAGATGCGCAAGATGTTCCCCTCCTGGATGCCGACCATCGGTATCGAAGGCGGGCGCATCAATGTCGTCCCGGTAGACTTCGTGGTCGCGGCGATGGATCACATTGCCCACCTCGCCAATGAAGACGGACAGTGCTTCCACCTCACCGACCCGATGCCGATGCGCGTCGGTGACCTGCTCAACACTTTTGCACGCGCCGCACACGCTCCCGAAATGGCAATGCGCATCAATGCTGCCCTGCTCGGTTTCATCCCGCGCACGGTACGCAAGGCGATGTTCGCCCTGACCCCGGTGCGCCGCATCCGTACCGCGGTCATGAAGGATCTCGGCCTGCCCGACGACATCCTCGATTTCGTCAACTACCCGACCCGCTTCGACTGCCGCGAGACGCAGCGCGCGCTCAAGGGCAGCGGCATCGCCGTGCCCCCGCTCGACAGCTACGCCTGGCGCTTGTGGGATTACTGGGAACGCCACCTCGACCCGGATCTTTTCGTCGATCGCACGCTGCGCGGCCAGGTCGAAGGCAAGGTCGTGCTGGTCACCGGCGGCTCCTCCGGCATCGGCAAAGCCACCATTCGCAAACTCGCGGAAGCCGGAGCCGTGGCGGTCACGGTCGCCCGCGACGCGCAGGCGCTCGACGAAGTCCGGCGCGAATTCGAAGTCGCCGGGCTGCACCTGATCACGCATGCGGTGGACATCGCCGATCCGCAGCAATGCGCCGCCTTTGTCAAATTCATGAACGAGGAGCACGGCGGCGTCGATATCCTGGTCAATAACGCCGGCCGCTCGATTCGCCGCGGTATCGAGAACTCCTTCGATCGTTTCCACGATTTCGAGCGGACCATGGAACTCAATTACTTCGGCGCGTTGCGTCTGACCATGGGCTTTCTGCCGGGAATGATCGCCAAGCGCAAGGGACACGTGATCAACATCTCGTCGATCGGCGTCCTCACCAATGCCCCTCGCTTCTCGGCCTATGTGGCCTCAAAGGCAGCGCTGGACGCCTGGGCGCGCTGCGCGGCATCCGAGTTTGCCGATCGCGGAATCGAATTCACCACCATCAACATGCCCTTGGTCAGGACACCGATGATCGCCCCGACCAAGCTCTACGATCAGGTCCCCACGCTTTCCCCGGAAGACGCCGCCGATCTGGTCGTCGAAGCGGTCATCCACAAACCGGTGCGCATTGCCACACGCCTGGGAATTTTCGGTGCCCTGCTGCACTCCCTGATGCCGAAGGTCGCACAGATCACGATGAACACCTCCTTCCGGATGTTCCCCGATTCCGGGGCAGCGGCGCGCAAGCCTGAGGAACCGGAATCGCAAACGGCGGACCAGATCGCCTTCTCACAGGTCATGCGCGGGATTCATTTCTGAGTGAGTTGCCCGCAGCAAGCAACCGTCTCGCCCGCTGCGACGAGAACCCAGGGGGCCACGCATCGGACGCCAAGGCAAGCGCCTGCTGTCCTGAGCGAGGCCCCGCTCACCTCCCTGCCGCATCATCACCCATGACGACTCCCACTCAAAACCAAGCACCGGTTCACAACGCACGGCAACTCCTCAAGGAACTGCAGGAGACATTCCCGGTCTTTCGTGACAGCCTGCCGCTCGCCATCGGCATCGACAAGCAACTGCAAGGGCGACTGCCCAACGTTGGCCGCAAGGACTTGCGCATCGCTCTGGGAATGCACACGCACTCACTCCGGTACCTGAAAGTGATGGCGCAGGCAACGGTCCGTGTGGATCTTGACGGGCAACCGGCAGGCGAAATCCTGGCCACGCACCGTAGCCACGCCAGCGACCTGATCAAGGAGCGAACCCGCAAACAGGCAGAACAGCGCAAAGCACAGCGCGAGGCTGAGGCGCTGGCTCGCCAGCGTACCGAGAAGCTGGACCAGTTGGTGGAGAAATTCGGCCGCAGCCGCTGAGTTGTCGGCGCTGCGTACAGCGCCGTGCCGATTCCAGTGTTTCCGCCGACCCCGGGACCAACCTACGAGACAAGAGGCGCAGGCGGATTGCGGTCTGTCGAGCAAGAAATCATGGACCACCTACTCAAGGACAGCGCACCGCTCGAATTGTACGCCTGGCTGGACGACGACGCTGAATGGCCCGGATGGGACATCCTCGTCGGCAATCCCTTCGCCCACTCGCTACCCGGCGACCAGTTCACGACCGTTCAGAACTACTTTGCCGAGTACCATCTGGAATACTTCCGGCAGCGACTCTACCCGCATTTCCCAAGCCGGCTGCATGCTCTCCTGCTCTTCGCCACACGCGTCGATGCCGAGACTTTTCGCGCCAAGCATCCCGCCCGCACCTTCGGCAAGTCACTGGTGCGAGCGCGCAGCAAAGGCAGCTATGTCTGCTCGTTCCACGATGCGAGCTGGCTGGACTACCTGCGATTACCGCATAGCCTGAGCCTGTCGACACTCGACGAAATCGCCAATCATTACTGGAAGGGCGCGCTCGTCGAGGAAGTTGGGCTCACCTTTCTGAATGAGCGCTGGCGAGAACCGCCGGTCATCGAAGCGCTTTTTCAAGGTATCCTTGAGCCGGTCACGGCACACCCGCAGAGCGGCTTGCTACCCGGCTTCACGTGACGGCACCGGGAAGTCGCCCGGCCACAACGATCGCGGTACTGCTTGCCGCCCGCTGGCTCAACAGTTAGAATCGCCGGCTCGCTTCGCCAAGCGAATAAGCACCTTCATTCATCAGGCGTTGGCTCTATCAAACCGGGGCTGCGCCGTTCTTCAGGAAAGAGAGTTTGACATGGCGATAAATGTTGCGCAAAAAGCGCAGATCATGAGCGACTACCAGCGTGCCACAGGCGACACCGGATCGTCCGAAGTCCAGGTGGCCCTGTTGACCGCTCGCATCAATGACCTGACCGGCCACTTCAAGGAACACAAGAAGGACAACCACTCGCGGCGCGGACTTTTGCGCATGGTCAGCCGCCGTCGTAAGCTCCTCGACTACCTGAAACGTACCAACGTTGACTCCTACCGCAGCCTGATTCAGCGTCTCGGCCTGCGCAAGTAAGCCTGTTCGCCGATCCGCGTCGCGGTCGGAGGTGCAGGCAATTCGAAAAGCCGTCAGCGGCCAGCCCCCAGGTGGGCTGTGCCGCTGTTTCTGCTGCTGCGGCTTTTGTTGGCAAATGGGCGCGTCGGTCGAATGGTCTGCCGGAGTCGTGGGCAGGCACGCGCCAGATTATTGAGAAAGGGAACTATGTTTAATATCGTCAAGAAAACCTTCGCCTATGGTGCCCATCAGGTCACCCTGGAAACCGGCGAGATCGCCCGCCAGGCGGGTGGGGCCGTAATGGTCTCGATGAACGACACGGTCGTGCTGGTCAGCGTCGTCGGCAACAAGACAGCCAAACCGGGCCAGGATTTTTTTCCCCTAACGGTGGATTACATCGAGAAAACCTACGCCGCGGGAAGAATCCCCGGAGGGTTCTTCAAACGCGAGGGGCGCCCCTCGGAAAAGGAAACGCTGACCTCCCGGCTGATCGACCGCCCGCTGCGCCCGCTCTTTCCCGAGGGCTTCTACCACGAGGTACAGGTCGTGGCGATGGTGATGTCGCTCAACCCGGAAATCGATCCAGACATCCCGGCGATGATCGGTGCCTCGGCAGCTCTGGCGATCTCGGGCATTCCCTTCGATGGGCCGATCGGTGCCGCACGCGTCGGCTACCTCGACGGTCAGTACATCCTCAATCCGACCGCCACACAACTGTCGTCGAGTCTGCTGAATCTGGTCGTCGCCGGTACGCAGTCGGCGGTCCTGATGGTCGAGTCGGAGGCCAGGGAACTCTCGGAGGAAGTCATGCTCGGTGCCGTGGTCTATGGGCACCAGCAGATGCAGGCGGCGATCGACACCATCAACGAACTGGCCGATGCAGCCGGCAAACCGGAATGGGACTGGACACCGGCAGCGAGAAACGAAGCGGTCCACGGCAAGCTCGACCAACTGGTCGATGCCGAGCTGCAGGAGGCCTACCGGATCACCAGCAAGCAGCTACGCAGCCAGCGCATCAAGGAGATCACCGCCTACGCCGTCGAGGTCCTGACCGCCGGTGACGACGCCCCGGACGCCAACGCGGTGCGCAACATGGTTTCCGCCGCCGAAGCGCGTATCGTGCGCGGCCGCATCCTGGCCGGCGAGCCAAGAATCGACGGTCGCGACACGCGTACGGTCAGGCCGATCGCGATCCGCTCGGGCGTTTTGCCGCGGGCGCACGGTTCGTCCCTGTTTACCCGTGGTGAAACCCAGGCCATCGTCGTGGCCACGCTCGGCACCGGCCGTGACGAGCAGATCATCGACGCGCTGTCCGGCGAATATCGTGACCGTTTCATGCTGCACTACAACTTCCCTCCCTATGCAACCGGCGAATGCGGACGCGTCGGCACGCCAAAGCGGCGTGAGATCGGACATGGCAGGCTGGCCAAACGGGCACTACTGGCCGTGCTGCCATCGGTGGAAGACTTCTCGTACTCGATCCGCGTCGTCTCCGAGATCACCGAATCCAACGGTTCGAGTTCGATGGCCAGCGTCTGCGGCGCCTCGCTGGCCCTGATGGATGCGGGTGTGCCGCTCAAGGCACACGTCGCCGGAATCGCCATGGGTCTGATCAAGGAGGGCAATCGCGTCGCCGTTCTGACCGACATCCTCGGCGACGAGGATCACCTCGGCGACATGGATTTCAAGGTCGCCGGTACCGATTCCGGGGTCACCGCGCTGCAGATGGACATCAAGATCCAGGGCATCACCAAGGAGATCATGCAGGTCGCCCTGGCGCAGGCCGGCGAAGCACGCCTGCACATTCTCAAGCAGATGCAGGACTCGATGTCCGGACACCGCGAGGAAGTCTCGACCTACGCCCCGCGCCTGTACACCATGAAGATCAACCCCGAGAAGATCCGCGACGTGATCGGCAAGGGCGGGGCGGTGATCCGGGCGATCACCGAGGAAACCGGGACGACCATCGACATCAAGGACGACGGCACTATTACCATCGCCTCGGTCAGCGGTGACGCGGCCGATGCTGCGCGGGCGAGAATCGAGTCGATCACCGCCGACGTCGAAGTCGGCAAGGTCTATGACGGCACCGTGCTCAAGCTGCTCGACTTCGGCGCCATCGTCAGCATCCTGCCTGGACGCGACGGCCTGCTGCATATTTCGCAGATTGCCAACGAACGCGTCAATGCCGTCGCCGATTATCTCAAGGAAGGCCAGAAAGTGCGCGTCAAGGTACTGGAAGCCGACGAGAAGGGTCGCGTGCGCCTGTCGATGAAAGCCCTGACGGTCGAAGAGGGTGGTGCCGGGGCAGCAGCGCCGGCGTCGTAACCACGCAACAGCAGATCAAAAAAAGGACGCCACGGCGTCCTTTTCTATTTCCGCGCGCGGCCAATTCGTCCGCGCTGCACGTGTCTGGGACCGCCTATTTGGCGATCTGCTTCTCGCGCACCTCTTCCAGCGTCTTGCAGTCGATGCACAGCGTCGCCGTCGGCCGCGCTTCCAGACGCTTGATGCCGATCTCGACGCCGCAGGCCGCACAGTAGCCATAGTCGCCACTGTCGATACGCGCGATGGTTTCCTCGATCTTCTTGATCAGCTTGCGCTCGCGGTCACGGTTGCGCAACTCGATGGCGATGTCGGTTTCCTGGCTCGCACGATCATTGGGATCAGCAAAAACCGTCGCTTCATCCTTCATCGTGTGCACCGTGCGCTCGATGTCTTCCATCAACTGCCGCTTGAGGGCTTCGAGGATGCCGCGAAAATGAGCCAGCTGATCGCTGTTCATGAACTCCTCGCCCGGTTCCGGTACGTAGGGAGTGAAGTGCTTGTGGAGCAATTCTTCAGCCATGTTCGAAGACCCTGTTTTCTGTTTGCAAAAAAAGACGACTAGATATCAGAAATAGCAGCGTCTGGCAAGCAACGGTCTGCTGATCGGATGCGTGCGGGCGGCGGCAACCGGCTGCCAGGGCGCGCCGGGAACGTTCATCTGCCCGCCCCCGCTGGATCGCCTTCGACAGGAGGGCCATCACCGCGGGCCAGATAGCGTGCGCGCAGCGCCATCGCCGTCTCGAATGCCGCCTGCGTGAAACTCAGGATCTCCGCGAACTCCGCGTCGCTGAGCGTCCGGGCATCGTCGTTGCTGCGATAGACGTTGACGAACTGGTGCTCGCGCACCGTCTGCAGCACCAGCTTGCCGACCCCCAAGCCTTCGAGGCTCTTCCACAGATCGGGATTCGCCGTGCGCGTAAAGCGCATCACAAAACCGACCGGGTCGTTGCGCCCAAAGACCGCCGCCAGGCGCAGGATCAACTCGAACGACAGGGCAATGCGGCCATTCTCGAGCGCCTCGATCAGCGAGGGATCCTTGAGATCGATCGCCGCGCCGACCTCGGCAATCGTCAGTCCCGCCGACTCGCGCATGGCGCGGATCGCCGCCCCGGTCCTGGCCCATGCGGGTTCGGCGACGCCCGGCAACACCGCCCGCACCACCTCACTGGCGGCGTCGAGCGGGTGCCCGTCCTGCAGCGCCCGCGAGACCTTGCCGGCGGTCTCCATGGCGCGCCCGGCAAGCACCGTTGCCGACCCCAGGTCCAGCAAACGGCTGGCCATCGCGCGCATCTGATCGACCATGCCCGGCTCGGTCAACCGAGCGCTGTCGGCGCTCGCCTGCGCATCTGACTTCTTTGCGGTTCGCCTGGCAACCGCAGGCTTGCGTTTGGCCGATGGAGCGGACGGGGTGCTCATGAGGGATCCCTTCGTGGAAGTGGCGGCATGGTTGAAGTTTAGCTCAGGCCGCCAATGCTGCAAGGGGCAAGGTGTGGGGCGGACACGCCCCGCCGCCCACGCGTGCCGGGAGCGCACACGACAGACACCTCACGGCTGGTCCGGCGCGTCGTCGTGAACACCGGACCTGGGCGGCTGAGCACGCGCCTGCCGGGTCGTGGCCCTTCCCTGCTGCCGCGTGCACCCCTTGAACAGGTAGCCGAGGGCGAGCGCAAGCAGCGCAAAGGCCATGCCCACCACCAGGACAAACACCAACAGTCCGACCGGAGCGGCGAGTAGCCAGGGCGCTGCGGTATCGTGATTGTCGAAGCTCGCGAATACCCGTTGAAAGGCCAGGCCGGCCACCTGATAGGCCAGCGGCACGGCCAGGCTGGCCGCGACCAGGAGTTGCACGACCGTCCAGCCGACGCGCGGACCCGCCCTTTCGACATCGGGCCGCGCCCTTCGCCCGCGGAGTATCCGCAGCAACAGCGCAGCGAGCACGCCGCCGCCGATGACCAGCCCCCCCGGCAACAGCCAGCGTTCGATTCGCCCTACCCAGGCCAGGTCGCGTCTGGGTGGCGGTAGCGGTGGCGCCTCGATCGAGACCGAAGGCTGTGCTTGCACTGTCGTCCCCCCCGCCTGTCCCGCCTCGTCACAGCGCTGCTGACCTGGCCGGCGGATGGTCCGGGCTTCCGGCGGACAGGGGCCGTCGACAATGTACTGCAAGCCATGCAGGTCACAGAGCGCGGCGTTGCGCAACCGGCACTCCTCGGCGACGGTCGGTACGTCGGCCCGGCATGCCGAAGCAGCAATGACCAGCCACGCCACCGACACACTACCGGCAAGACCCAAAGCGGCGCGTTGGCTGTGCATTGCTGCTTCTCCCTTCCACCGGCTAATCCGGTACACCCGCGCACTCAGAGCTGATACTCGTCGGCCGGTCGCGCACCGGCCATCGCCATGTCGACGGCCTTCTTCGTCAGGTGCGAGGCGAAGAGTTCAATGAAGTCATATTCGTAGCGACGGATGTGCGTGCCACGGCGCAAACCTATACGCGTCGTGTTCGAACCGAACAGATGCTCGGCGGCCATCGCCTGCAAACCGGTGTCGCGCACCGGATCGAAAGCCATGCGGGCAATGATCCCCAGCCCCAGCCCCAGCCCGACATAGGTCTTGATCACGTCGGCGTCGATCGCCGTGAGCACCACATTCGGAGTCAGTTGCGCCAGTTCAAAAGCCTTGTTGATGCGTGAGCGACCGGCAAAGGCCGAGTCGTAGGTGATCAGTGGCCAGCGCGACAGGGCGGTCAACGAAACCGGCTTTTCGCCGAGAATCGGGTGCCCGTCGGGAGCGATCACACAGTGCACCCACTGGTAACACGGCAACATCAGCAGTTGTGGATACTGGTCGAGCGCTTCGGTGGCGATGGCGATGTCGGCCTCGCCTTTCAGCGTCAACTCGGCGATCTGTGCAGGATGCCCCTGGTGCAGCGACAGGCGAACCCGGGGATGCCGGTCGACAAAGTTCTTGACCACTGCCGGCAGCGCATAGCGCGCCTGCGTATGGGTGGTGGCGATGACCAGGCTGCCAGTGTCGCCGCCAGCGTACTCTTCGCCGACGCGCCGGATGTTCTCGGCATCGCGCAGAATGCGTTCGGCAATTTCGAGCACCGCCCTGCCGGGCTCGGTGATCGCCGTCAGGCGTTTGCCGCCGCGCTCGAAGACGGTCACCCCGAGTTCGTCTTCGAGCAGCCTGATCTGCTTGGAGATCCCCGGCTGCGAGGTATAAAGCGCCTCCGCGGCTTCGGAGACATTGAGACCACGGCGCGCCACTTCGACGAGATAGCGGAACTGCTGGAGTTTCATGGCTGTCGCACCATTGGATTGGTTATAACAATCTAACTGAATATTCTTTTTCGATCAAACACTGCGCTGATACCATGCGCGGACTTTTTCCGGTAGTAAGCCATGGACTGGATGTACACCTTGTCGGGTTTCGTCGTCGGCGCCATCGTCGGGCTCACCGGCGTCGGCGGCGGCTCTCTGATGACGCCGTTGCTGGTGCTCCTGTTCGGCATCCACCCGGCAACGGCGGTCGGCACCGACCTGCTGTATGCAGCCATCACCAAGGCCGGCGGCACAGTGGTGCACGCCCGCAAGGGGCACGTCGATTGGCGCATCACCCGTCTGCTGGCCAGCGGCAGCATTCCGGCCGCGCTGCTGACGATCTGGGCATTGTCCCTGCTGCCGAAGCAGAGTGTGACGGTGTCGCATATTATCTCCTTTTCGCTCGGTATCGCCCTGCTGCTCACCGCCGCCGCGATCCTCTTTCGCAGCAAGCTGCAGCAGCAGGCCCTGGCGCACGCCGACGACGCCGCACACACGCAGTTGCGGGCGCCGATCACGGTTGCCGTCGGCGCGCTGCTCGGCGTGCTGGTGACCATTTCGTCGGTCGGCGCCGGCGCGCTCGGCGTCGCCGTCTTGTTCTACCTCTACCCCCGGCTGCCGGCGATTCGCATCATAGGCAGCGATCTGGCGCACGCCGTACCGCTGACGCTGATCGCCGGTCTGGGCCACTGGCTGATCGGCAGCGTCGACTGGTCACTGCTCGGCAGCCTGCTGCTCGGATCGCTGCCCGGCATCTGGCTCGGCAGCCACGCCTCGGCGAAGGTGCCGGAACGCGTGCTGCGCCCGATCCTGGCCGGCATGCTGCTACTGATCGGCAGCAAGCTGATTGCCCAGTAGATACCGCACGCCGCCCCATCGCCTCCAACCGGGAGACGGGGCAACCTTCAACAAGGCCCAGGACAGGCTTCCTGAGGCGCTGATGCGACTTTCAAGGCAAGGAGCGAGCGACGATGTATCGCTACGACAATACTGACCAACAGATCATCAACGAGCGCGTGGCCCAGTATCGCGACCAGATCGGCCGTCATCTGGCCGGCGAGCTGTCGGTCGACGAATTGCGTCCGCTGCGCCTGCAGAATGGCCTCTACATCCAGCGGCACGGCCCGATGCTGCGGATCGCCATTCCCTACGGCATGCTCTCGGCCGCGCAGTTGCGCAAACTGGCCGAGATTTCTCGCCGCTACGACCGCGCCGTCGGGCATTTCACGACGCGCCAGAACATGCAGCTCAACTGGCCGCAGTTCGAGGAAACGCCGGACATCCTCGCCGAACTGGCGAGCGTGCAGATGCATGCCGTGCAGACCTCGGGCAATTGCGTGCGCAACATCACCACCGACCATTTCGCGGGTGTCGCACCCGACGAGTGGACCGATCCGCGCCCGTATTGCGAACTGCTGCGGCAATGGTCGACCTTCCATCCCGAATTCGCTTTCCTGCCTCGCAAGTTCAAGATCGCGGTCAATGCCGCGGCCGAGGACCGCGCGGTGATTCGTGCGCACGATATCGGCCTCGACCTGGTCGGCAACGAGCAGGGCGAAATCGGTTTCCGGGTCTTTGTCGGCGGCGGCCTGGGCCGGACGCCGATCCTCGGCAAGCTGATCCGCGAGTTCCTGCCGCGCCGGCACCTGCTCTCGTACCTCGACGCGATCCTGCGCCTTTACAACCGCTACGGCCGTCGCGACAACATGTACAAGGCGCGCATCAAGATCCTCGTGCAGGCGCTCGGCATCGACGAATTCGGACGCCAGGTCGAGGCCGAATGGTCGCAACTGCGCGACGGTCCGACGACGGTTCCGGACGTGGAGTTCGCACGCCTCGGCGGGCATTTCGCCCCGCCGCCGCGTGCAACGCTACCGGCTGAAGACGCCGCGCACGCCGCCCGGTTGCGCAACGATCCGGCTTTCGCCAACTGGGTCAAGCGCTGCGTGCATCCTCACAAGACGCCGGGCTACGCCGCCGTCACCCTGTCGCTGAAGGCGCTCGGCGTCGCGCCTGGCGACATCAGCGACGTGCAGATGATCGCCGTCGCCGAGCTCGCCGAACGTTTCAGCTTTGGCGAACTGCGCGTCAGCCACGAACAGAACGTGGTCCTCGCCGATGTCAGACAGAGCGATCTGCACGAGGTCTGGCTGATCGCTCGCCGTCACCGCCTGGCGACGGCCAACATCGGCCTGCTCACCGACATGATCTGCTGCCCGGGCGGCGATCTTTGCGCGCTGGCCAACGCCCGTTCGGTGCCGATCGCCGCCGCGATCCACGAGAAGTTCGACGACCTCGACTATCTCCACGACATCGGCGACATCTCACTGAACATCTCGGGCTGCATGAACTCCTGCGGCCACCACCACGTCGCCAACATCGGCATCCTCGGAGTCGACAAGAACGACGAGGAATGGTATCAAATCACCATCGGCGGCCAGCAAGGGAACGCCGCGACCATCGGCAAGGTGATCGGGCCGTCGTTCTACGCCCAGGAAGTGCCACAGGTCATCGAAGCGCTGATCGGCGTCTATCTCGAACACCGAACGCCCAGCGAACGCTTCATCGACACCTTGCAGCGGATCGGCATCGAGCCCTTCAAGGTGCGTGCCTACGCCGGCCGCGACCGGCGGCGGACGGCCAAGGTCGACAACCGGGAAGAGGAAGTCATCAATGCCTAGGATCATCAAACATGACCGCGTCGTCGAGGACGACTGGCAAGTCCTGACACTGGCAGCAGGCGAGACCCCGGCGACCGTGACCCTGCCCGCCGACCCGGTCCTGCTGCCGCTCCCGGTATGGCTCGCCCGCCGCGCGGAAATCAGCAGCCTTTACCGGACCCTCGGGGTCTGGCTCGACAGCCATGAGGGCCCGGAAGCGCTGGCCGACGACATTGACCGGTTGAGCATCATCGCCGTCAATTTTCCCAAGTTTACCGATGGCCGCGGCTACTCGATCGCCCGCCTGCTGCGCGAGCGCTATCACTTCCAGGGCGAGATCCGCGCCATCGGCGACGTGCTGCAGGACCAGCTCTTCTTCATGCGGCGCTGCGGCATCGACGCCTACGCGCTGCGCGCGGACAAGGACATCGAGAAGGCGCTGGCCGGCTTCTCCGTGTTCAGCGAAACCTACCAGGCGGCGGTCGACCAGAGCGAGCCTCTGTTCCTGCGCCGCCGCAAGGAGGCGTCGGCATGAGTGTCCAGGTCAATCCCGACGACCCGGCGCTGCTCGCCGCCGTGGCCACCCGCGTCGGTGAAGCGCGCCGCCTGCTGCGCGAGATCGCCGACACCTTCTCGCCGGCAGCGTTCGCCAGCAGTCTCGGCGCCGAGGACATGGTGCTCACCGATCTGATCGTCCACGACCGACTCGACATCGAGATCTTCTCGCTCGACACCGGTCGCCTGCCACCGGAAACCTACGACCTGATCGCCGCGGTGAAGAACCGCTACGGCCTGACGCTGCGCCTGTACTCCCCGCGCCACGAACTCGTCGAAGCCTACACCCGCAGCAACGGCATCAACGCCTTTTACGAATCGGTCGAGTTGCGCAAGGCCTGCTGTTTCGTGCGCAAGGTCGAGCCGTTGCAGCGCGCGCTGGCCGGCCGCAAGGCCTGGATCACCGGCATGCGCGGCGGCCAGGCGGCAACCCGCGACGGGCTGCCGGTGCGCAGTTTCGACGCCGCCAATGGCGATGGCGGCCTGGAGAAATTCAACCCGCTCGCCGCATGGAGCGAACGCGAAGTCTGGGCTTACCTGAAGCTCAACGACGTTCCCTACAATGCACTGCACGACAAGTTCTACCCCAGCATCGGCTGCGCACCGTGTACGCGGCCGATCACGCCCGGCGAGGATGTGCGCGCCGGCCGCTGGTGGTGGGAAAATCCACAATCCAAGGAATGCGGCTTGCACGTCAAGCGCGCCTGAAGGCCCGGACGGACGTCTGCGACAGACGCGTCACGGGCGCTGAACACCCCGAAATACAGGTCAAACCATGAGTACTGCAACACTCTCCAGAGTCATCCTCTCCCACCTCGACTGGCTGGAGTCCGAGGCCATCCACATCATGCGCGAGGTGGCCGGCCAGTGCAGCCGTCCGGTCCTGCTCTTCTCCGGCGGCAAGGACTCGATCTGCATGCTGCGCATCGCTGAAAAGGCGTTCCGTCCGGGCCGATTCCCCTTCCCGCTGCTGCACGTCGATACCGGACACAACTACCCGGAGGTCATCGACTTCCGCGACCGGCGCGCGGCCGAACTCGGCGAGCGCCTGATCGTGCGCTCGGTCGAGGACTCGATGGTGCGCGGCAGCGTGGTACTCAAGTCGGCCGACGAGCCGCGCAACAAGCACCAGTCGGTGACCCTGCTCGAAGCGATCGAGGAATTCGGTTTCGACGCCTGTATCGGCGGCGCACGCCGCGACGAGGAAAAAGCCCGCGCCAAGGAACGCATCTTCTCGTTCCGCGACGAGTTCGGCCAGTGGGACCCGAAAAACCAGCGCCCCGAACTGTGGGACCTCTATAACGCGCGCAGCTTCAAGGGCGAGAACATCCGTGTCTTCCCGATCTCCAACTGGACCGAGATCGACGTCTGGCAGTACATCGAACGCGAACATCTGGCGCTGCCGTCGATCTACTTCGCACATCAGCGACCGCTGGTGCGCCGCGGCGGCGGCCTGCTGCCGGTCACCGCGGTCACCCCCGCCCGCGCCGGTGAAACGATCGAGACCCTGACGGTCCGCTTTCGCACTGTCGGTGACATCACCTGCACCGCACCGGTGATCTCCGAAGCCGACAGCGTCGCCAAAATCATCGCCGAGACCGCCAGCACGACGATCACCGAGCGCGGGGCGACCCGCCTCGACGACCAGACGTCGGACGCCTCGATGGAACAACGCAAGAAGGAAGGCTATTTCTGATGTCCGCGATCGAAAGATTCCCTGCCGAAGCCCTCCCCGACAATGGCCTGCTGCGTTTTCTGACCTGCGGCAGCGTCGACGACGGCAAGAGCACCCTGATTGGTCGCCTGCTGTTTGACAGCAAGACGATCCTCGTCGATACCCTGCATGCGATGAAAAGAACTTCGGAAAGGCGTGGGCTGGATATCGTCGACCTGTCGCTGCTGACCGACGGCCTGCAGGCCGAGCGCGAACAGGGGATCACCATCGACGTCGCCTATCGCTATTTCACCACCGGAACCCGCAAGTACATCATCGCCGACGCGCCGGGCCACGAGCAATACACGCGCAACATGGTCACCGCCGCGTCGACCGCCGACCTGGCGATCATCCTGATCGACGCCCGCAAGGGCGTGCTCACCCAGACCCGCCGCCATTCCTACCTGGCCCACCTGCTAGGCATTCCGCAGATCGTCGTGGCGGTGAACAAGATGGACCTCGCGGACTACTCGCCCGAAACCTTCGCGCGCATCAAGGCGGATTATCTGGCGTTCGCCAACCAGTTGGGCATCACCGACGTGCGCTTCATACCGATGTCGGCACTGCACGGCGACATGGTGGTGGATCGCGGCGAGCACCTGGACTGGTACGACGGGCCGACGCTGCTCGAAATCCTCGAAAGCACGCCGGCGGTGCACAGCGAGCACACCGAAAAATTCCGCTTCCCGGTGCAATACGTCTGCCGCCCACAGGATTCTGCCAACCCCGAGCTGCACGACTATCGCGGCTTCATGGGCCGCGTCGAGTCCGGCGAACTGCGCATCGGCGATGCGGTGACCGTGCTGCCGTCGGGACGGGAAACACGCGTCAAGGACATCCAGGTCCTCGGCGAATCGCAAGCCCGCGCCGTCGCCGAGCAATCGGTGACCCTGCTGCTCGCCGACGAGATCGACATCTCGCGCGGCGACATGATCGTCAAAACCGGCGAATTGCCGCAGGTGACCAAACAGATCGACGCCATGCTCTGCTGGCTCTCCGAATCACCGCTCGACCCGCGCCGCAAATACCTGCTGCGCCATACCACGCGCGACACCAAGGCCATGCTCGCCGGCATCGAGTTCCGCGTCGACATCAACACCATGGAACGGCAGACGGCCGAGCTGCTGGCGATGAACGACATCGCCCGCGTCCGCTTCAAGCTGGCACAGCCGATCTTTGCCGACCCCTATGCCGAGAGCCGCGGTACCGGCGCCTTCATCGTCATCGACGAATCGTCTAACAACACCGTCGGCGCCGGCATGATCGCCTGAGCGTCGACCGGCCTGCCGCGCCCCTTCCGGCAAACCCTGCCGAGTGGTGCGGCGGCGCATCGCCGCCGAATCTGTGGACCCAATTGTTCGAGACGTGCGGCTTGGTGATGCCTCGATCTGCGCTTTCATGCGACAAGTTTTGCCCCCGATGACTGCCCAAGCGAGTGCTTGCGTGCCATGATACAGCCTTGAAGGCTCATCTTTCGAGCCCGTAACCGAAGGCATCGTCGTCGGACTTCATCTTTATGAGCAGCATGGAACGGATCTACCAGATCGACCAGATTCTCGGCGCCCGCCCCTTTGCGACGCGCGCGGATCTGCAGGAGCGTCTCGGTGTTTCCTGGGCAACGCTGAAGCGCGACATCGCTTATATGCGTGATCGCTTGAATGCCCCGATCGTCTTCGACCGCAGCCTGGGCGGCTACCGCTTCGAGAAGCCCGAACAACAGGTCGGACCGCAGTATGAACTGCCGGGCCTGTGGTTCACCGCGGAGGAGATCCATGCACTGCTGACCATGCAGCATTTACTCTCGAACCTCGACACCGGGGGACTGCTTGGGCCGCAGATCCAGCCCCTGCTCGCCCGCCTTTCGGGCCTGCTCGGCGCTGCCGAGAACCCGGTCGAGGAAGTCCGGCGCCGCATCCGTATCCAGACGGTTGGCGCCCGTGAATTTCACCTCGACCACTTCCAGGCCGTCGGCTCAGCCTTGTTGCGGAGAAAACGCCTGGTCATCCGCTACCACGCGCGCGGCACCGACAAGCTGACCGAACGGGAAGTCTCGCCGCAACGCCTCAATTACTATCGCGACAACTGGTATCTCGATGCCTGGTGTCACCTGCGCAATGGCCTGCGCGCCTTTTCGGTCGACGCCATCGAACGCGTCGAAATCCTCGACAAGCGGGCCAAGGACATCGCCGACACCCGGCTCGACGAAGTGCTCGGGTCCGGCTACGGCATTTTCGCAGGCGATCAGGTGTCGTGGGCGGTGTTGCGCTTCACGCCGGAAAGAGCGCGCTGGGTCGCCTCCGAACGCTGGCATCCGAAGCAGGAAGGCAAGTTCCTCGACGATGGCAGCTACGAACTGCGCGTGCCCTACGCCGACAACCGCGAACTGATCATGGACATCATGAAGTACGGTAGTGACTGCCAGGTCATCGAACCGGAAGCACTGCAGGCGAGTGTGGCGCAGGAATTGCGTCGCGGACTGAAGAACTATCGGGTCTAGCGCCTTTGCGTCCCCGGCAGGCAAAGCACCCTGTCTTGCGAAGCTCCAAAAAAAAACCCGACCGGGATCCGGTCGGGCTTCTGAACTGCTACGTACCCCGGTTTCAGGCGCGTTCGAAAATGACTGCGATCCCCTGACCACCACCGATACACATGGTCACCAGTGCGTACTTGCCGCCGGTGCGCTGCAACTCGTAGATCGCCTTGATGGCGATGAACGCACCCGAGCAACCGACCGGGTGACCGAGGGCGATCGCCCCGCCGTTCGGATTGGTCTTGACGGGGTCGAGGCCGAGACCCTTGTTGACCGCAATGGCTTGCGCGGCAAAGGCTTCGTTGGCTTCAATGACGTCCATCTGGTCGAGCGTCAGGCCCGCCTTCTTTAGCGCCAGTTTGGTCGCCGGGATCGGGCCCTCGCCCATGATGTCGTTCGGCACGCCGGCGACCGCATAGGAAACGAGACGCGCCAACGGCTTCTGACCGGCACTCGCTGCCAAATCGGCGGCCGCCAGAACCAGGAAGGCTGCACCGTCATTAATGCCGGAAGCATTACCAGCGGTGACCGTACCCTCCTTGTTGAACGCCGGCTTCATCTTGGCCAGCGCTTCGATCGTCGTGCCGGCCTTGACGTGCTCGTCCGTATCGAAAACGACGTCGCCCTTGCGGGTCTTCATGACGATCGGGACGATCTGCGACTTGAAGCGACCCTCGGCGATCGCAACACCGGCACGGCGCTGCGACTCGACCGAAAAGGCATCCTGCTCTTCACGGCTGATGTTCCACTTCTTGGCAAGATTCTCTGCGGTAACGCCCATATGGCCGACACCAAACGGATCGGTCAGGGTGGCGACCATCATGTCGATGGCCTTGGCATCGCCCATGCGCGCGCCGGTACGCATCGCCGGCAGCATGTAGGAACCACGCGACATGACTTCCACACCGCCACCGATTCCGTAGTCGGCGTCGCCGAGCATGATGTTCTGGGCAGTGGTCACGACGCCCTGCAGGCCTGATGCGCAGAGGCGGTTGACCGCCATGGCCACCGAGTCCATCGCCAGACCCGCCTGGATCGAAGCGACACGAGCCACATAGGCAAAGCGCGAATCGGTCGGGATGCAGTTGCCCACCGTGACGTAAGTAATCTGTTGCGGATCGACACCGGAACGGGCGATCGACTCCTTCATCACGGTGCCGGCCAACTCGTGCGGCTCCATATTGGCGAGGGAACCTCCGAAAGTGCCAATGGCTGAACGGACCGCGCTTAGTACGACAACTTCTCTGCTCATGAAGAAACTCCTGAAAAAAAATCGATCAACCGCCTACCAGACTGGCAAGCCCCAACAACAGCAAGAACGACAGCACCACGGCAGGCCAAGCCAGCCCGACGGCGCTGTCCATGAAGTCAACATCGGCGGTCTCACCGGTGCCGACTTCCGACCACCCGTCCAACTCGCCTGATGCCGAGAGCGGCTAGCCGAGGCGAACCCCAAAAGTATCCGCGCCGCTGGCCACGACAATTCCCGGGCCATCGCTGGTGTACTGGTCAGCCGGGGTACGCCGACAGTAGACCGCATCCTCGAATTCGCCGACGATGGCCAAGGCCACTGCGGTGAGCCGCACAGGAAGCCAGTGAATAATAGCAAAGGTTCGCCGTGCGAAGCGCTTACTGAATGTCCGTATAATAGTGAATGAACTGGCGGAACCCCGTCGTCAGGCAAGGGACCAGGGAGATTCACAGCCAGGCGAGAAGCGGGCTGATGTCGGCAAGAACAAATGGACGCCTGCGGCAACCAGCATCAGGCCGCCGACCCCGACCAGCCAGGCAAGGGTTCCATGCCGACGCGGACCCGCATTGAACCAGCTTTCGAGAAAACCGTAGCACCAGGTTGGCGGCTCATGGACCAGGCGAAGGTTGGGTAGTGGTTGGGCCTGCTCGATGAGCGGGACGGCAAGCAGGGAAAACAGGCTCATACTGGAGTCTTGCCTGGGTGGCGCCAAGTACTCCAATACGCTGTAGTAGTTCGCGCCAGATCAGTATTCGAACGGGCACCATACCATAATTTGCCGGGGCTTGCAGAAACCCGTGACTTCGCGCAACATCACTCTGCGGCTTGTGGAACGCTTCTCAGCATGGAACTGTCGTCTATCTACAGCAAGACCCAAAAAGGCCATGATGAGGTGACCACCCGCGCACACCGCCTGCCCTTCCGGGTGCGTGCGATGCTGATCATGGTCGATGGCCACCACACCGGACACCAACTTCTCGAACTGAGCAGTTCCGCAGCGGATGGCAGGCAGCAACTGGCAGCCCTGCTGGATGGCGGTTTCATCCAGGCACAGGTAGCCGCCGACGCCGGGCACGAAGGCATGCGCCGGGCACTACCCGACGAGGACATCAGCCTCGCCCGGAGTTACGCCATCCGCACGCTGAAGGAATTGTTGGGTTCGCGGGCCGCTGCGTTGATCGCAGCAATCGAGCAAGTCGAAACGCCGGACGAACTCCGGCAGCATGTCAGCAAGCTGCGAGCCGCACTGAGCACGGCTCCCGACCAGGAAAAGGCCAAGCACTTTCTCGAAACGCTGGCGATGGTGCTTGACTAGCGTGCGTCAGGGGAGAGGGAGCGGTAGAGCGACATGATGATTCCCGCCGTGGCGCCCCAAATGAAGTAATCGCCGTATGGCATCGCCCAGTAGTGCCGCAGTTTGCCGCGGTAGTGCAGCGAGTGCCGCTGGTGATTGGCGGGATCGAGCAGAAAGGCCAGCGGCACCTCGAAGGCCTCTGCCACCTCGAAGGCGTCGAGCCTTAACTCGAAGGGCGGCGTCACCATGGCCACCACCGGGGTGACACGAAAACCCGTGGCGGTACGATACTCCGGCAGGTAGCCGACAATCTCGACCACCGCCGAAGGCAGGCCAATCTCCTCGAACGCCTCGCGCAGCGCCGTGTGCGCCGGTGAGGGATCGGCCTCCTCGCAACGCCCCCCCGGAAAGCTGACCTGCCCGGGATGATCCCTGAGGTGTGCGGTGCGTTGCGTCAGCAGTACCGTCGGCTGGTCGTTCCGCCGGATGATCGGGAACAGCACCGCCGCCGGCATCAGTTCCTCGTCGCCAACGCCATCTTCGAGCACAAAGGGAACACGTGACGGTTCCGGGCGCAAGATTCGCCGCAGTTGGTCGAGATCGACTGGCCTTCCTCGCTCTGGCGATGGAGCAAGCGAAACTTCAGGTGCTGACAGCACGCTCTTCCTCCTCGATCTCCGCATGCACGGCTGCAAGTGCATCGCGCAGGGTTTCATCGGGAAGGGCGTTGATCCTGCTCGCCACCAGATCCGCGGACTTCACGGCACCCTCCGGCAAGAGACTGCTGTCCAGAGAGGCAATGAGCGCGGCACTGGCACCCACCACCTGCAGCAGGGTCTGCCGCTCGCTCATCAGAAGTTCGAGTTCGCGGCCCAACATGGTTATCTTCTCGTCGCGGTGACGCATTTTCGAGTTCTCCTAGTAGCGCTTCCTGAGGATCATGGTCTGACCATCGCGCTGCATTTCCATACGGTTCAAGAAACTCATGCCCAGCAAGGCAAATGGCATATCCTGGGCATGCACCACCGCGTCGACGTTGTTCAGGACAATCTCGCCAACGCGCACGCTGTCGAGTTTGACGCGAGCAACGGCAGCCTGACCATTGGCGGTGTTCACCATCCCCGGCTGTCCCTTGCCGGCGTCAATGCCGATGCGCCGCGCTTCGCCGGCGCCGAGCGAGATCATCGTCGCACCAGTATCCACCAGAAAGCGCACACTCGTTCCATTGATGTTGCCGGTCGTCAGGAAATGGCCGTTACCATCGGCGGTCAATGTCGCTTTGGCGCCGCCATCGCCAGCAGGCTGCGATGCAACATTCTGCCCAACCCGCAGGATACGCTTCTTTCCGTCCGTCTCGATGGTGGCCGTATCACGGTCGACCGACAGGACTCTGACGCCTTCGTCGGTGCGCGCACCGACCGCCACCGTGCGCGGCGCGCCGCCGTCGATGGTCAACAAGGCCTTACCCGGGAACACGCCAGCCAGCCCGACATCGACGGCCTGCGCCACCGGGCACGCGGCCCAGAACGACAGCAACACGGCGCCCCAACTGACCACCCCTGTACCGCTTTGGTGACCCCGCGGGTCACCACTCCAAAGCCACCGCATAAGCACAATCCCTCCTCGCATAGCCAGCCACATTTCGCCATCCGACGCGCAATGGATCAAGGCATTTTGCCACACTCCGATCACGGCACCTGACGGGCATCCAGGGGTTATCCGGAGAAGCGACGGTAGCTGCGCGCGTCAGGGCTCCAGAGCCAGCCGGCAGTGCCGGACAAATCGCGCACGAACCACTGGCCGACCCGCGAGACTACTGCGGAAAACCACGCCATACGCCCGTCGCCGATCGCAGGTCCGGGACGGTCGCGTACCGTGCTCATCCTCCAATCTGGTGGACGAGCACGGCAGCAGGGTTTCAGCGATAGACGAGGACGGGAATTTTGGAGTGCGTCAGCACTTTGTTGGTTTCGCTGCCGAGCAACAAGGCGGTAAAGCCGCGGCGGCCATGCGAGGCCATGAAGATCAGGTCACAGCCGGCCTGGGTCGCCGCATCGATGATCGCCTGGTAGGGAATATCGCTGGTCAGGGACAGTTTCGCCACCGGGACGCCTGCGGCATCACACAACTGGACGACAAAATCCAGCGTCTGTTGTGCCTGCTGTTCGGCAAGTTCGGCGAACTTCTCCGGCGTCGTGGGGTCGATCAAGGCCCCTTCACCATAGTAGCTGACCGGATATTCGGGTTTGGCAAAGAACGCCGTGATGCGCGCCCCCGCCTCCTTGGCAAAGGAAACCGCGCGACGGGCGGTTTCCCTGGAAAGTTCGGAACCATCGGTCGGAACAAGGATATTCTTGAACATGGCGTTTCCTCCACAGGACGATGAATTAACTATAGGATGAAAGCGGGCCCGACTGTTGATCAACATCAAAGGATGGAGGGTGCATGCGCACAAACGCTCGGCAACCGCGACGGTGATGAACCATTCGCAGCCGGCCGAACAGCAATGCGCGCCGGAAAACCGGTATCCGTCGATCAGAATTACTTGATGTCGGTCAACGTGGGTGGTCGCCGCCCGCCCGACAATGGCAATCCTGTCTCCAGAGAGCTACCGCATGCACGCGATTACGGATTTCATGGTCAACGATCACCGCTCCTGCGACGGTTTGCTGGTCGCCGTCGAGCACGCCGTGGTGAACGCCGCCTGGGCAACAGCCCAAACCGAGTTCGCTCGCTTCAGCGACGCGATGCGTTATCATTTCGCGGCCGAGGAACGCGTTCTCTTCCCGCTTTTTGAACAGAGTACCGGCATGTACCACGGGCCGACGCAGGTCATGCGCGCCGAGCACGCGCAAATGCTGCAGTTGCTGGCCAGCACCGCGTCGGCTCTGGAGGCGGCGGACAGCGACGATTACGCCGGTAGCGCAGAGACGCTGTTGATCATGATGCAGCAACACAACCTCAAGGAAGAGAACGTGCTGTATCCAATGTGCGACCAGCATCTGGCTGATCAACTCGATGCGTTGCTGCCCGCGTTGCAGAGGCAGATTGCCGGCCAGGATGAAAGCACGAGATGACACAGGGGAATGCCGACATCGTGCTCGACGCGCGTGGCCTGGAGCCTCCCGGACCACTGGTGCGTACCATGGAAGCACTCGACCAGCTCGGTCCGGCGGAAAAGCTCCTGGTACTCCTCCCGCGCGAACCCTATCCACTCTACCGGGCGCTCGAACTCAACGGCTTCTGTTGGCAAACGGTGTGCCGGCCCGACGGAACCGTGGAAGTCCTGATCCAGCAACGACAGCCCTAGTGCAGGCGCTACTGTCCTTCGATCAGGCGCCACCGCTGGCGGCGCCGCTGCGTTTTTTCCTGACCGCACCGCTGTTCGCCATTCTCGCCGGTCTGCTGCTGTTGTGGAGCGGCCCAGACCTGTTTGCCTCGCGCTGGACGCCGGCGGCGCTGGCCCTGACGCACCTGATCAGCGTCGGCTTCATGCTGCAGGTGATGCTGGGGGCGATGATACAGATTCTGCCGGTGGCCGCCGGAGCGAACCTGTCGCGACCGCTGCTGGTAGCGTCCCTGGTCCATGTCGCGATCACGCTGGGCGCATTGTTGCTGGCAGCGGGTATGCTGAGCTACGAACCACTCGTTCTGAGGTTGGCCGTGTTCCTGCTCGGCAGCGGCGTGGCGCTGTTCGTGGGTGCAGCCGCACGCTCCTTGTACGGTGTACCGTCGACGAACCCGACCGTGCGTGGCCTCAAACTGGCCTTGTCGGGTCTGAGCGTCACCGTCGGCCTCGGCCTGCTGCTGGCCATCGCCTTCAGCGGCGGTTTCGAACTGCCGCTGCCGTTGCGACAGTTGACGCCCATTCACCTCGGCTGGGGCTTCGTCGGCTGGGGCGTGCTGTTGCTCGCCGCTGTCGCTTTTGTCGTGGTTCCGATGTTCCAGATGACACCGCCGTACCCCGCCGCGTTCACCGGCACTTTTTCCTGGTCGGTGCTGGCGTTGCTGTGCATGTGGAGTTTCGCTGCCGGCGCGGCCTGGCACTGGCCATCCGCCATTCTGGAGGGAGCCGTGGTACTGTCGGTGGCCAGTTTTGCCGCCCTGACCTTGCAGGTCCAGAGCCGCAGCAAGCGCGCGAAGTTCGACGCCACCCAGCACTACTGGCGTGTCGGCATGCTGTGCGCCCTGGCAACCTGCGTCCTGTGGTTCGCGGCGGCAGTCGTGCCGGCGCTCGCCGAGCGCCCGGAATGGTCGCTATGCTGCGGGGTACTGGCGCTGGTTGGCGGCTTCATGTCGGTAATGATCGGCATGCTGTACAAGATCGTTCCTTTTCTGGTCTGGTTGCACCTGCAGAACCGTGGTGGCGGGCGAGTGTTGGCTCCGACAATGAACAAGGTCATCGCCACACGACAGATCGACCGGCAAATGTATGCGCACCTGCTGGCGCTTGCGCTCCTGCTGGCGGCAGTCGTCTGGCCGCTGTGGTTCAGCTATCCGGCAGGCCTGGCGGTCGTGCTCGCCAATGCCTGGCTGCTGCACAATCTGCTGACTGCCGCCGCGTTCTACCGGCGGCACTGCCTGAAAATCGAGGCCTGGGAAGCCGCCACGGCCACGCCGGTCGGATGATGAGTTACCTGTACCTGAAGTACCTGCACATGGGTTGCGTTGCCCTCAGCGGCGCCGGCTTCCTGCTGCGCGGGGTGTGGATGCTGACCGATTCACCCTGTCTGCAGCAGCGAGCGGTACGGGTCCTGCCACACCTGGTCGATACGATCCTGCTCGGCAGCGCGATCGCCATGGCGATAATCAGCGCCCAATATCCGTTCGCGGTGAACTGGTTGACCGCCAAACTCGTCGGTCTGCTGATCTACATCGGTTGCGGAACAATGGCTCTCAAGCGCGCCCGCAGCAAGGCACAACGGGCAGTGTTCCTGGTCGCTGCCTTGGGCGCCTTCGCCTACATCGTATCAGCCGCGCTTGCCCGCAGCCCGCTGGGCTTTTTCGCCTGGCTCGCGTAGGCGGCGAGCGCCGCGCTTCCTGCCGCCGCTTAGGCGCGCTGGTGCGTCAGCAGCTTTCGCAACCCGGCGGTGTTGAGGATTCGGACCTTTCTTTGATGCACGGCCAGCAGCCCTTCTTCCTGGAACCGCGAGAATGCCCGGCTGACAGTCTCAAGTTTGAGACCGAGATAGCTGCCGATTTCGTCACGCGACATGCGCAGATTGAATTCCGCCGGTGAATAACCACGCGCCTTGAAGCGCTGCGAGAGATTGAGGAGAAAGGCTGCCAGGCGTTCCTCGGCGCGCATCGTGCCAAGCAGCATCATCACCCCGTGATCGCGAACGATCTCGCGGCTCATCACCTTATGGAAGTGATGCTGCAGGGTATGAATCTGCCGCGACAACCCTTCGAGTTGCAGGAAGGGAATCGCACACACTTCGCTGTCTTCGAGCGCGATGGCATTACAGGAGTGGATTTCGCTACTGATGCCGTCCAGCCCGAGCAACTCGCCCGTCATCTGAAAACCGGTGACCTGATCACGACCGTCCTCGATCATCACATCGGTCTTGAAAAAGCCGCTGCGAATGGCGTAGATCGATTCGAAACCCTGCCCGGCACGATAGAGATGATCACCGCGTTTCAGGCGCCTGCGCGTCGAAACCAGTTCATCCAGCCTTTTCAGCTCGTCTCGCTCAAGTCCTATGGGCAGGCACAGCTCGCGCAGGTTGCAGTTCGAACAAGCGGTCTTCACGACTTCAAATGCCAGCCTTGCCGTCACAGCATTCATCGTCATGCGCGTCCTTTTTCATTAAACCCTGCCTTTGATCCAGGTCAACCCGGTTGCTCCAGCGCGGTCCGATAATGCAGACCATAAACAGTGTAGCGGGAACATGAACTCTGTCGCTGGCCACCTCGTTTTTGATCCACAGATCATCCGCCGTTTCGACATCAACGGTCCGCGCTACACGTCGTATCCGACCGCGGACCGCTTCGTCGAAGCCTTTGGTGCGGAGGCCGCCAGGCTCTGGCTCGGCAAGCGGAATATCGGCGCCATCAGCCGGCAACTGTCATTGTACTTCCACATTCCATTCTGCAACACCATCTGTTATTACTGCGCGTGCAACAAGATCATCACCAAGGACCATGGTCGTTCGGCCAAGTACCTGAAATATCTGGCACGCGAACTGGCATTGCAAAGCAGCTATCTTGAGGGCGGCGACCAGGAAGTCGCGCAGCTGCACTGGGGTGGGGGTACGCCGACCTTCCTGTCACACGACGAGATGCGTCAGTTGATGGCGGCGACACGCCAGCACTTCAAATTGATCGACGGCGGCGAGTACTCGATCGAGGTCGATCCGCGCAAGGTTGATCGCGCGACCGTCGAGTTGCTCGGCGAGTTGGGTTTCAACCGCATGAGCGTCGGAGTGCAGGATTTCGATGCCAGCGTGCAGCAGGCGGTCAATCGCATCCAGAGCGAAGAGGAAACCTGCGCGGTGATCGGCGCGGCGCGCGCGACCGGCTTCAAATCGATCAGCATCGACCTCATCTACGGTTTGCCCAGACAAACGGTGAGCGGCTTCGGGCACACCCTGGACCGCGTCATCGACGCCGCTCCGGATCGCGTATCGATCTACAACTATGCGCACCTGCCCAGTCTGTTCAAGCCACAGCGCCGCATCCTGGAAGCTGACATGCCTTCCGCCGACGCCCGCCTGCAGATTCTCGCCCTGGCGATCCAGCGGATGACCGATGCCGGCTACGTCTATATCGGCATGGACCACTTCGCAAAACCCGACGATGAACTGACCACTGCGCAGCGACAAGGGCGGTTACACCGGAACTTTCAGGGTTATTCGACGCATTCGGATTGTGATCTGCTGGCCTTCGGGATTTCCGCGATCGGCAAGGTCGGACCGACCTACAGTCAGAACGTGAAGACCCTTGACGAGTACTACGACCTGCTCGACAGCGGCATCCTGCCGGTATATCGCGGCATCGAACTGAACGCCGACGACCTGCTGCGGCGGTCGATCATTCAGTCGCTGATGTGTCACTTCGAACTTTCGATCGAATCGATTGAAATCGCCCATCTGATCGACTTCCGGCAGTACTTCGCCACCGAGCTCGACGACCTCGACGAAATGGTGGACGCCGGCCTGGTCCGCGTCGACGACAAATGGATCACCGTTCTGCCGCAGGGACGCATGCTGGTGCGGGCGATCTCGATGGTCTTCGACAGGTATCTGCGCGCGGACCGCCAGCGCACCCGCTACTCGAAAGTGATCTGAAGCAGCCCGGCGGGCGATCGTCGAGCGGGAAGGAGTAGAATTCCCCCCTTCCCGCCCGGTGCTTGCGCTTGCCTCCGATGCCTGAACTCCCTTATCTCGCCCTGCTGCTGATCGGTCTGCTGGGTGGCACGCACTGCATCGGCATGTGTGGTGGCATCGTCGGCGCGCTGTCGATGGGAGCCCCGGCGCGCATCAGCCTGCACCTGGCCTATAACCTGGGACGCGTCACCAGTTATGCGACAGCCGGCGCGATTGCCGGCGCGCTGGGCCAGGCCGGCATGGCATTGTCCGGTCAGTGGCCGTTGCGCAGCGCCCTGTACGTGCTCGCCAACCTGATGCTGGTTGCCCTTGGCCTCTACCTGATGGGCGTCACGCGCGCCCTGGCCTTCAGCGAACGCGCTGGTCAGAAGTTGTGGCGGCACCTGCAGCCCCTGAGTCGGCGTTACCTGCCGGCACGTACCGCGGCGCAAGCCTTTCCGCTTGGCCTGCTGTGGGGCTGGCTGCCCTGCGGTCTGGTCTACAGTGCCCTGGCAACCGCCCTGACCAGTGGCTCGGCGTGGCACGGCGCGGGCTTGATGCTGGCCTTCGGCGTCGGCACCTTGCCCAATCTGCTGCTCGCCGGTCTGCTGGCCGCTCGCCTGCAGGCCTATGCGCGCCAGCCGGTGGTCCGCATCCTATCCGGCCTGCTTATTCTGGGCTTCGGGGTCTGGGGACTGCTGAGCCTGCCGGCGCTGACCCGGCTGGTCCCCTGGAACTAGCGATGCACATCTTCTGCCAGCCGCCGCCTGCGCTGCGCCTCGGTAAACATGACTGAGCCGACCGCCGGCACGCTGCACCTCGATCTGCCGATCAGTGGCATGACTTGCGCCGCCTGCGCGACACGCATCGAAAAAGTGCTCAACCGATTGCCAGGCGTAGCCGCCAGTGTCAATCTCGCCAGCGAGCGGGCGCTGATCGACGTCTCTTCGCCGGCAACGAGTTCACAACAAATCGTCGCCGCCATCGAGAAGGCCGGTTTCAGCGTGCCGCCACGCACGCTGGAGCTGGCCATCCAGGGCATGAGCTGTGCGGCCTGTTCGACGCGCCTCGAAAAGCTCCTCAACCAACTGCCGGGGGTAGAGGCGGTGGTGAACCTGGCGAGCGAGCGGGCCATGCTGCGCTATATTCCCGGCATCGTCTCCCCGACACAGCTGATCGCCGTGGTCGAGCGGGCGGGCTTTACGGGTCGGCTCGCCAATGATCATTCGCGGGAGGAGGAACAGGCGCGCAAACGCGCGGTGCAGCGGGCCGAATTGCGGCGATTCTGGATTGCCGCGGTATTGACGCTGCCACTGGCTGCACAAATGCTGACCATGTTCGATGCCGGCGCAACGCAGCACCAGGATATCCTGCCACGCTGGCTGCAGCTCGCCCTGGCAACACCCGTGCAGTTCTGGATCGGCTGGCGCTTTTACAACGGTGCCTGGAAGTCCCTGCGCGGCGGCGCCGCGAACATGGACGTGCTGGTTGCGCTCGGAACGACGATGGCTTATGGGTTCAGCCTGGTGGTCACCGTGTCTGGAGCGGCCGGCCTGCACGTCTATTTCGAGGCTTCAGCCGCAGTGATCACGCTCGTCCTGCTCGGCAAGTTGCTGGAGGCCAGCGCCAAGGCGAAGACCACCGCGGCGATCGAGGCCTTGCTACGCCTGCAACCCCGGACAGCACGCGTGGAACGCGATGGCCAGTTGATCGAACTCGACGCGGCCCTGCTGATCCCGGGAGACATTTTCATTGTCCGCCCCGGCGAAGCACTGCCAGTCGACGGCGAGGTGATCGACGGCTCCTCGACGGTCAATGAAGCGATGCTCACCGGTGAAAGCATGCCGGTAGTCAAACACCGCGGTGAGCGCGTTTTTGCGGCCACCAACAACGGTGAGGGCACACTACGTTGCCGCGCAACCGGCGTCGGCGAGCACACCCTGCTGGCGAGCATCATCCGTATGGTCGCCGAAGCACAGGGATCGAAAGCGCCCGTGCAGCGACTCGCCGACCGGATCTCGGCGGTCTTTGTGCCGATCGTCTGCGGCATTGCCTTATGTACCTTGATTGGCTGGTGGACTCTGGGCGGCGTCTTCAGCACGGCGCTGGTCAACGCCGTCGCGGTGCTGGTGATTGCCTGCCCCTGCGCGCTGGGTCTGGCCACCCCAACGGCGATCATGGTCGCCAGCGGGCGGGGAGCCGCTGCCGGTATCCTGATCAAGAATGCCGAGGCTCTCGAACGCGCCGGGAAGATCGCCGTTCTGGCGATCGACAAGACGGGCACCCTGACGTGTGGCGAGCCGGTGCTGACCGATCTGCTGCCATTGGCCTCCGTGTCAACCGAAGAGGCGCTGGCTTTGGCTGCCGGCCTTGAACAGGCTTCCGAGCACCCGCTGGCACGCGCCATCCTGCGGCATGCGCAGGCTGCAGGCGTGGTATTGCCGCTACTCGAAGCGTTTCGGGCAATTCCCGGGCGCGGCGTGCAAGGCCGGATCGGCGGACGCTGGCTGCGCCTTGCGGCCCCAGACACCCTCACCGGCCTGGACCTGCCGGAGGCGGCGATTGCCGGGTTGCAGCGCGCCGGCAAGACGGTCGTGCTGTTGAGTGAATGCCACCCCACCAACGGCACCAGCGGCGACGATGCCGAACTCGACGCGGGCCTGGCGCTGGCGTTGCTGGCCATTGCCGACCCCCTGCGCGACACTTCGCACGCCGCCGTGGCGCGGCTGACGGCCCTGGGCATCCGGGTGGTCATGCTGACCGGCGACCATCCGGGTACTGCCGCGGTGATCGCCGACGCGGCCGGAATCCGGGACGTCCGCGCCGGCGTGCTGCCCGGCGACAAGGCGGCGATGGTCAGCGCACTCAAGAGCGGTGGCGCGGTGGTGGCCATGGTCGGCGACGGCATCAACGACGCCCCGGCGCTGGCTGCTGCCGACGTCAGCTTCGCCATCGGCGCCGGATCCGATGCGGCCATCGAAGCCGCCGACGTGACGCTGGTACGTAGCGACCTCAACGGCATCGCCGATGCGATCCTGCTTTCGCGTGCGACGCTCAGAAAAATCAGGCAGAATCTGTTCTGCGCTTTCATTTACAATGTACTCGGCATACCGCTGGCGGCGCTGGGGATGCTGAGTCCGGTGATCGCCGGCGCGGCAATGGCGATGAGTTCGGTTTCAGTCGTCTCCAACTCGCTGCTGCTGAAACGCTGGCGAGTGGGCGGCAAGCGAAGCTAGGCAGGGATGCAGCGACTCCGAGCGAGGCGGGCTCTCGGTCTACCGGGAACATCACCAACAGAGGTTTGAAACCACCGATGGAGAAGATCGTGATTGCTGTTGGCGGCATGAGTTGCCAACGTTGCGTTCAGAGTGTCAACGCCGCCCTCAGGACGCTGCCCGGTGTTCAACAGGTTGATGTCGACCTGGATGCGGGGCAAGCCAGCGTCACCTGCGACCCCGGCCGGGTGAGCGTCGCCGAGTTGCGCAAGGCGGTCGAAGAGGCGGGATTCGACGCCGGCTGAAGCGCTGTCGACGACTCGTCGGAGCAACCCCTACAGAACGCCCCATTGCTGGCCCCAAAAAAATGCATAGAAAAAAAACCAGACCCTCCGAGCTTCCTGCTGCCGAAACCGAATCCGAATCGACCGAGCCAGTGCGCCTGACGCAGTTCTCGCATGGTGGAGGTTGCGGATGCAAGATCGCCCCCGGCGTTCTCGAACAAATGCTCGCCAGGACGGCGCCGGGGCTGGCGCCAAAGCAGTTGCTGGTTGGCATCGAGACCAGCGATGACGCGGCGGTATACCAGATCAACTCGGAACAGGCGCTGGTGGCAACCACCGATTTCTTCATGCCGATCGTCGATGATCCTTTCGACTTCGGGTGCATCGCCGCCACCAATGCGCTGTCCGACGTCTACGCCATGGGCGGCGTACCGCTGCTGGCATTGGCAGTGGTCGGCATGCCGGTCAACAAGCTGCCACTGCAAACCATCAAGCGGATCCTCGAAGGCGGCGAGTCCATCTGCGCCAAAGCGCGCATTCCGATTGCCGGCGGGCATACCATCGATTCCGTCGAACCAATCTACGGCCTTGTCGCCATCGGTCTGGTTCATCCCGACAACGTCAAGCGCAACGCCGGCGCCCGCCCCGGAGACAAGCTGATTCTCGGCAAGGGACTGGGGGTGGGTTTCTTCAGCGCGGCACTGAAGAAGGGCATTCTGTCGGCCCCCTGCTACACCTCGATGATCGCCTCAACGACGCAACTGAACACACCGGGACGGGCGTTGGCTTGCCTTGCCGGTGTGCACGCGATGACCGACGTCACGGGCTTTGGCCTGCTCGGTCACCTGGTGGAAATCTGCAAGGCCTCGCGTGTTTCGGCGGAGATTGATTTCGCGGCCTTGCCGGTCTTGCCGAACGCTCTCGATTACGCCGCCAAGGGCTGCATCACCGGCGCTTCCGAACGAAACTGGGCGAGTTACGGCGAGCACGTGACACTCCCGAAGAAACAGTTCGGTGACCTCGAACGCGCGCTGCTGACCGACCCGCAGACCAGCGGTGGGCTGCTGGTTTCTTGCGCCCCCGAAGTGGTTACCGAGGTTCTGGCAATCTTCCTGCAGGAGGGCTTCGATCGCGCCGCGGTGATCGGCGGGATTTCCGAAGGCAAACCTCAGGTCACGGTGGTCAAGGGCAAGGCGGAATGACGGTCCCGCCAAAGCCCTGATCGCGAGCCAGCGTCACCCGGCCGTCGGGCTCGGCTGACGCGCTGCCTGACCTGCACGACCAGCACACTCAATCGAGGAGGTGCGACACCAGGCCGTCAGCAAGCTTCGGTTCAAACCACGTGGACTTCGGTGGCATGACCTGACCCGCGTCAGCCACTGCCATCAGATCGGCCATCTGCGTCGGATACATGGCAAAAGCCAGGGCCATTTCACCGCTGTCCACCCGCCGCTCGAGTTCCGCAAGCCCGCGCATGCCACCGACAAATTCGATGCGTGTGTCCCGGCGTAGATCGGTAATGCCCAGTACCGGCCCGAGAAGCTGCTCGGATAGTACCGAGACGTCGAGCCGGCGTACCGGGTCCGAAGCAGGCACCAGACCGGGCTGAATCTCCAGCCGATACCAGCGCCCCTGGAGATACATGCCACATACGCCTGAACGTTGCGGCCTGACCCGTGCATCGCTCGCGGTGACGGTATAGCGCTCGCCAACCGCCGCCAGAAACGCGTCCTCGGACAGGCCGTTCAGATCCCGCAACACGCGGTTATAGTCCATGATCAGCATCTGCGACGCCGGGAAGATGACCGACAGGAAATATTCGGCACCGGCCGTCGCGTGGCTGCCGCCACGTCGGGCGGCAGCCACGCGCGAGGCGGCAGCCGAACGGTGATGACCGTCGGCAATGTACAGCGTGCGCATGGCGCCAAACACCTCACTGATCGCGGCGATGCGTTGCGCGTCATCGATCACCCACAGCGTGTGCCTGATGCCGTCATCGGCCAGCACGTCGGCGACCGGCATCGAGTCGGTGACCGACGCGATCAGATGCTCTGCTTGCGGGCTGTCCGGATGGGCGAGCAACACCGGGCCGGTCTGTGCATTCAGCGCCTCGATCTGGCGCACCCGATCGTCTTCCTTGTCTGGCCGGGTGAATTCGTGCTTGCGAATGCGATTGCTGTCGTAGGCGGCAATCGAGGCCACCGCCACCAGCCCGGTCTGGACGTGCTCACCCATGCACAGCCGGTAAGCGTAATAGCAGGGGCTGGAGTCACGGCGAAGCACGCCGCCGGCGATCAGGCGCTGAAAATTCTCGGCCGACCTGGCATACACCTCGGGGGCATGGTGATCGATCTCGGGAGGCAGGTCGATCTCGGCCTTCGAGACATGCAGGAATGACCAGGGCTTGCCAATCGCAACCTGCCGAGCCTCGGCGCTGGAAAGGACATCGTAGGGCGGTGCCGCCACTGCGGCGGCATCAGCGCCACGTGGCCGGAGACCGGCAAAAGGACGAATCAGCGAATCATCAAGGGACAAGAAACTCTCCTGCAAGGTCTGGTTTCCCGGAGCACAGGTCGTTTGCGGTGCCGACCTGACCGGATATCAGATACTGCGGTACAGCGCCTCATAGCTCACAGCCGAATCGGCCCATGAGAAATCCTGCAGCATGCCACGCCTTTGGATCTTGCGCCACAACGCGTGCTCGCGGAACTGTGCGCACGCCTCGGTGATACGAACGGCCAGTGCTCGACTCCTGGCATCGTTGAACACGAAGCCGTTGGCTGTGCCCAGCTTGATGTTCTCCGCAGTGGCATCAATCACCGTATCGGCAAGACCACCAACCCGCCGTACCATCGGCAGGGTCCCGTAGCGCAGGGCATAGAGTTGCGTCAGACCGCAGGGCTCGAAACGCGAGGGAACGAGCAGAATGTCGGATCCGGCCAGAATACGATGCGACAAGGCCTCATCGTAACCCAGATGCACGCTTACGGTGTCGGGATACGCCGCTGCAGCCGCCCGGAAACCCGCTTCAATCTCCGCCTCGCCACTGCCGATGACGACCAGTTGTGCGCCTGCGGCGCGCAGCGCGGGCAGCGCCCCCAGGACCAGATCCATGCCCTTTTGCGCGGTCAGGCGGCTGATCACCGCAAACAATGGCGCCTGCGACCGCTGCGCGAAACCGAGAGCCGACTGCAGCTTGTGCTTGCAGACTTCCTTGCCATGCAGATGGTCGGCACTGTAGGAGGCTGGGAGCGCGGTGTCGGTAACGGGATCCCAGACTGAATAATCGACCCCGTTGAGGATTCCGGAAAGATGGCTGCCGCGATCACGGAGCAGGCCTTCCAGCCCCCAGCCGAACTCCGGCGTGCAGATTTCGCGTGCGTAGCCGGGGCTGACGGTGTTCACCCGTTTCGCATGCACGAGGGCGGATTTCATGAACGACAACTGTCCGTGAAACTCGAGGGCGCTTTGCGCTGCGCCGGAAAGCAGCAACCCAAGGTCGGAGTGGTGATCGAGCGGGAAGAGACCACGGAAAGCGAGATTGTGGATGGTAAACACGGTGGCCGTGTTCAGCGCCGGATTCTGCGCGATATACGTCGGTGCCAGGCCGGCGTGCCAGTCGTGCGCGTGCACCACCTCCGGCTGCCAGTGACGGTCGAGTTCACCGGCCGCCAGGTGCGCGGCGACCCAGCCCAACAGCGCAAAGCGCCGATGATTGTCGCTCCAGTCGCGGCCATCGGGACCCAGATAGGGATTGCCGTCGCGCCGGTAAAGAAAGGGCGCATCGATGACGTAGGCCAGCAAGCCGCTGTCCGGCAGGCGGCCCAGACGCAGCGTGACGATGGCGGCGCCGAAGGCCGGACCAAAGCGGATCAACCGCCGCAGGTCGACCAGGCCATTGAGGATGGCCGGCAGCCCGGGCAACAAGATACGCGTGTCCAGGCCGCGTGCGGCCAGGGCGGCGGGCAGAGCCGCCACGACATCGGCCAGGCCGCCGGTCTTGACCAGCGGATAGATTTCCGCGGCAACGTGCAGGATGCGCAAGGCGATGTTGCCTCGTGATCCGTCAGGTCAGCCGATCGAGCATCTTCCGGGTGATCAGCGTCACACCGTTTTCGGTATGCCGGAAGCGGCGCGCATCTTCCACAGGGTCTTCGCCGACGACCATCCCCGGAGGGATCTCGCAATCGCTGTCCACGACGCAACGGGTAAGGCGGGCGCGGTGACCAACCGTGGTATCCGGGAGCAGCACCGACAAATTGACCCGCGCGTACGAATGCACGCGGCAACTGGAGAAGAGCAGCGAGCGGTTAACTTCCCCGGAGACGATACAACCACTCGACACCGTGGATTCAATCGCATTGCCGCGCCGGTCGAGATGGTTGTGGACGAACTTGGCGGGCGGAAGCTGCTGTTGATAGGTCCAGACCGGCCAGTTGCGATCGTAGAGGTTCAGGGCCGGCACCGTCGCCGTCAGGTCGATGTTTGCATCCCAATAGGCATCGATCGTCCCGACGTCACGCCAATAATGCTCCTTGCGCTGTTCATCCGGGGCGACGATGCAACTGCGCGAGAAAGGATGCGCCACCGCACAACGGTTGGCCACCGCGCGCGGAATGATGTCCTTGCCAAAATCGTGATCGGATGTCGGGTCCACGATGTCACGGGCCAGTTCCGCGTACAGATATTTGGCATTGAACACGTACACCCCCATGCTGCACAGCGCCATATCGGGCCTGCCCGGCATCGCCGGCGGGTCGGCGGGTTTTTCGATAAAATCAGTGATCATGCCACTCTCATCAACCGCCATGACCCCGAAACCACTGGCCTCATGACGCGGCACTTCGATGCACGCCACCGTGCATTCGGCACCGCTCTCGACATGGTCGACCAGCATGACCGCATAATTCATCTTATAGACGTGGTCGCCGGCGAGAATGACGACGAACTCGGGTGCTGGCGAATAGGTCTCGAGGATATCGATATTCTGGTAAACCGCGTCTGCCGTACCGCGATACCAGGATTCCTCGTCGATACGCTGTTGTGCAGGAAGCAGGTCGACAAACTCGTTGACTTCGCCATGCAGGAAATTCCATCCACGTTGCAGATGACGCAAGAGGCTATGCGACTTGTACTGCGTGACCACACCGACGCGCCGAATCTGCGCGTTGACGCAGTTCGACAAGGCGAAATCGATAATCCGGAACTTGCCGCCGAAATGCACCGCCGGCTTCGCGCGGCGATCCGTGAGTTCGTGCAGGCGGCTGCCGCGCCCGCCGGCTAGAACCAGTGCAATCGCCTTGCGTGGCAATTGGAACGTCTTTCTGTCAACCATCTTTGTATCCCTTCTGAGCTGGTTTCATCGCATCAGGTGGCGCCACCCGGTGTCACCCATTCTCGCTAGCTGATCACATCGGGCTCGCTTCGGCCGGTGATCGCAGCAATCTGCGCCACCGCCTCGGCAAGACCGATCAGAGGCGCCAGCGCTTCCTGTGTGGGAACTTCATGGCGATCGGGATCCGCGACATAACGTTCGAGGTAGACGCGCAGCGTGGCCCCTTCGGTACCGGTGCCCGAGAGACGAAAAACCACCCGCGAACCCTCATCGAGCAGAATGCGAATCCCCTGACGATCCGAACGCGAGCCATCAACCGGATCGGTATAGGCGAAATCATCGGCCGAGACAATGCGCAGGCCAGCGAATTCGGCACCCGGCAGTTGCGGCAGGCGAGAGCGCAGTTCGTTCATCAGGTAATCGCCCTTCGCCGTGTCGATGCCTTCGTAATCGTGGCGCGAGTAGACATTGCGCCCGAAACGCTGCCAGTGCTCCCGCACGATCACGTCGGCCGGCAGGTCGCGGACGGCCAGAATGTTGAGCCAGTAGAGAACCGCCCACAGGCCATCCTTCTCGCGCACGTGATCGGAACCCGTCCCCGCACTTTCCTCACCACACAGCGTGGCTTTGCCGGCATCCAGCAGCGAGCCGAAGTACTTCCAGCCGGTCGGTGTTTCATAGCAAGGGATGCCGAGCGCCGCGGCCACGCGGTCCACGGCGCAACTCGTCGGCATCGAACGCGCGACACCGGCCAGCCCGCCGGCATAAGCCGGAATCAGCGCATGGTTGGCTGCGAGAACGGCCAGGCTGTCACTCGGGCTGACGACGAAGCCGCGACCGACAATCATGTTGCGGTCGCCATCTCCGTCGGAAGCTGCACCGAACGACAGTCCCGAACTCCCGTCGGCCAGGGCGGCTACCAGTTCAGCCGCATATACGGGGTTGGGGTCGGGGTGACCACCGCCAAAATCCGGCAGCGGCGTACCGTTGACCACCGTACCGGCTGGTGCGCCAAGGCGATCTTCCAGAATTGCCCGCGCATAGGGACCGGTAACCGCGTGCATGGCGTCAAAACGCATGCGAAAGTCGGGACGCGCCAGCAGCGCGGCGATGCGCTCGAAGTCGAACAGCGATTCAAGGAGTTCGGCATAATCGGCCACCGGATCAATGATATTGACGATCATGTCGCCGACACGCAATTCGCCGAGTCGGCTCAGGTCGATATCCGGTGCGTCGATGCTGTTATAGGCACTGATTTCCAGGGTGCGCCGATAGACGGCATCGGTAAAGGCTTCGTTGGCGGGCCCCCCGTTACCGAGGTTGTACTTGATCCCGAAATCGCCGTCAGGGCCACCGGCATTGTGACTGGCTGAAAGGATAATGCCCCCGAAAGCCCGCCACTTGCGGATCACGGCACTGGCCGCAGGAGTAGACAGAATGCCGTCGCGACCCACGAGCACACGCCCGAAACCAGCCGCCGCAGCCATCCGCAGGATGGTCTGGATGGCCACATCGTTGTAGTAGCGACCATCGCCGCCAAGCACCAGGGTCTGTCCCTGCTGGCCGGACAGGGTGTCGAAAATGGACTGGACGAAATTCTCTAGATAACGCTCCTGGCGGAATACGGTCACTTTCTTCCGCAGCCCGGACGTCCCCGGCTTCTGGCCGGCGAAAGGGGCGCTCGGAACGCTGATCACCTGCATAGTCATGTCATGCCTCGTTGCAAAATGAATGTCTTGAGTCGATTCCGGACAAGAACCCGTTCATGCCAGATGCTGCCGGCTGAAATTCAACAATCCGCGCGTCGACGCGTCGAACTGTTCGGCCAGCGCGGGATTGTCGAGGGCTGGCAGAATGCTGCTGGCCACCGCCTTGCCGAGCTCGACGCCCCACTGGTCGAATGAGTTGAGCCCCCAGATCACGCCCTGGACGAACACCTTGTGCTCGTAGAGTGCGATCAGCGCGCCAAGCGTCTGCGGATCGAGGCGCGAAAGCAGCAACGTCGATGACGGCTGGTTGCCGGGAAACACCTTGTGTGGCAGCAGGGTCTCGAGCGCCTCTGCCGACATGCTGCGGCTCAACTCGCTGCGTGCCTCCGCGGCAGTCTTGCCGAAAGCCAGCGCGGCGCTCTGCGCAAAACAATTGGCGAGCAGCGCCTCCTGGTGGCCGGGCAAGGGATAGTCGGAACGGACAGCGGCGATGAAATCGCAGGGCACCAGACGACCGCCCTGATGAAGCAGCTGGAAGAAGGCGTGCTGGCCATTGTTGCCGAGTTCTCCCCAGACAATGGGGTTCGAGGCACAGGCGAGCGGCTGTCCGTCGATGCCGACCGACTTGCCGTTGCTTTCCATTTCGAGCTGTTGCAGGAACGCCGGAAAATATTTCAGCGACTCGTTGTAGGGCAGCACCGCGTTGCTCGTCGCACCCAGGAAATTGGTATTCCAGATACCGACCAGGGCCATCACCAGTGGCAGATTGCGCTCGTAGGGCGCGCTGCGGAAGTGTTCGTCCATCCGTTCAGCACCGGCCAGGAGATCGGCGAAAGCGTGTGGACCGATGGCAATCATCAGCGCCAATCCAACCGCCGACCACAGCGAGAAACGTCCACCCACCCAGTCCCAGAGCGGAAAGATGGCATCGTCCCGAATGCCGAACGTCCGCGCGCGCTCGGGCTTGGCGGTCAAGGCGGCGAAATGCCTGGAAACCGCCGCGGCGTCACCCAGATTGGCGACCAGCCAGGCACGGGCGGTCTGCGCATTGAGCATGGTTTCCTGCGTGGTAAAGGTCTTGCTGGCGACGAGGAACAGGGTCGTGCGCGGGTCAAGGGTCTGCAGAAGTGGCGCAAGCTGCGCCCCATCGAGATTGGACACGTAGTGCACGGCCAGCGCCGGGTGTGAGATGGAACGCAAGGCGCAGCCCAACATCTTGGGTCCGAGGTCGGAGCCACCGATGCCGATGTTGACCACGCTGCGGATCGGCAGGCCGGTGAAGCCAAGCATCTGCCCGGAGCGAATGGCGTCGGCAAAGGCCTCCATTCTCCGGCGCGTGGACAGCACCTCCGGCATGACATCGAGATGTTCGCCGGGGAAGGGGCCAGTCGATCGGCGCAGGGCCACATGCAGCACCGATCGATCCTCGCTGGCATTGATCCTCTCACCGCCGAACATCCGGGCGGTCCACTCGTCAAGCCGGGCCTCGCGGGCGAGTGCGACCAGCAGGTCAAGCGTCGTCGAGTTCATGCGCTGCTTGGAGAAGTCGAAAAGGATACCTTCGAAGCTTAGCGAGAGAGAAGCTACGCGACCCGGATCGCGAGCAAAAAAATCTCTGAGATGCACAGGCGAAAGCGACTGCCGATGCGCTTCAATAGCCTTCCAGGCGGCTGAGGCGGTAATGGTCATGGTCGGAAAAAACTCATTGAAGGGTGATCAGGCCATCCGTAGACGGCCCTGGGAGAGAGGGGCGAGATGAAATATGACAAGATATGCTGTTCCGGTTATCAGCTTGCCAGAATGCTCGGAAGAACGCAAAAAAGAATGAGCGGCCGCCCTTTCGGTAATCCTGGGGGGAATTTCCCTGGGTCAGGGCCTTTACCTCGATCACGGCTGCAGCGCATTCGTAGCCACGGCTGTCAGACGTTCGAAGCGAGCGGGAGGACCTGGCCGGAGAAAGTTCAGAGGCGTACCGCGGAAAATTCGCTGGCTGCGGATTGCGATCTGGCAGAAGCCGTCAGCCTGCGCTCAAGCACCCTGACGGCAAAAGGCTTGTCTTCCTCGGCGATGTGGCGCTCGAACCAATACTCGGCATACCGCAGGTAGGAATGAACATCACGCGCACCGTCGCGCACCTCGTCGAACGCCCTTTGCAGCGCCTGCAGATTTTCCCGGTGAACCGCGGCATGATCTGCGAAGTCCGCACCATTCTCGGTGGCAACGCGTTCTTCGGTGGCGAAATGGCACTTGAGATAAGCGAGAAGCTGGTCGAAGTCTTCGAAAGGAAGCGGTCCGCTGCCGAAGCATACCGCCTTGAGCATCTCGATACGCCGGAAGATTTCTTCGTGCTGCGCATCAATTTCTGGCAGATCGATCAGCAAGGCCTCCGGCAACATACCGGCACGATTGATCTCCATCACCAGGCTCCGCAGGAAAAGGTCAGACTTTCTGATGGACACAGTATAAAAAAAGGGCCCGCCGAATTCCAGTAAAAGAGCAGGGGTTCAGGCAAATAAACCTTGCGGGAGGGTATCCCGCCGCCGCATATCGGGCAATCAAGGGAATGCAGAAATATCGTCGATGAAGACCTGCCGCAGCACGGAGCGCACTCACATCGCCTCGCCGCCGCGGATCAGACCGACGGCAATGCCTTCGATAGCCAGGGCCCGGGATCCCGTATCGACGATGATCGGTGCAAAATCCGGATTCTCGGCGATCAGTTCGACAATTTGACCCTGCTGGCGGAAGCGCTTGACCGTCACCTCGTCATCGAGCCTGGCGACGACAATCTGGCCGTTACGTGCTTCGCTGCTGCGGTGTACGGCAAGCAGGTCCCCGTCCAGAATGCCGGCATTGATCATCGACAGGCCACGCACCCGCACCAGGAAGTCGGCACGTGGTTTGAACAGGCTGGCGTCGAGCATGTAACGGCGCTGGACATTTTCCACCGCCAGTATCGGGCTGCCGGCAGCCACGCTGCCGACCAGCGGCAGGCCGAGCTGCTCGACCAGCCGGATGCCGCGCGCCGACCCCGGTTCGAGAACGATGATGCCTTTCCTGGCGAGTGCCTTGAGGTGTTCTTCCGCAGCATTGTGCGAGGCAAAGCCGAAAGCATGGGCAATTTCGGCCCGCGTCGGCGGTGCGCCAAACTTCTCCAGCGTGTCGCGAATGAAGTCGAGGATTTCCCGTTGCCGGGGCGTAAGTGAAGCAGGCTTGCTCATGATCGTGGCCTTTCGTCCTGATACTGTATTTTTTTACAGTTTACCGCAAAAGGCAAGCCCAACCTGCCGTTGGTGGGGAGCCCGGTACGAATCCAGGGCCGGCTGCGAAGGCAACGCTTCCCGTCAGGCCCGGAAACTCCCCGACACCGCCTGGGAGCATCGCCATGCCGATCGATACCGACACTCGCCATTCCGGCAGCAGAGAGGCGAGCACACGATTAGTGAGAACGAAATGAATCGCTACGGAGGCAAAGACCAGAGTCTCCAGGGCAGCAGCAACGAAAATCGCGATGCGCGCTGAGCGGTTGGGAGCGAACAGGCCAGAGATCAAGAATGCCGCTGCAAGCAGCGGCGCGATGAGCACTCGGATTGGCCAGAGGGTTACCACGAGATAAAGCACCGAATCCGCAATTGCCGATGGCCTCGCGAAGCAGGCATACAGCGCGACGAGGCCAGTGCTGGCGATTGAAAGCGCAACGAAGGAAAGTGCAGACCAGTAGCGTTGCACCTGGCGGAGAAAGCATAGCGCCGCACAGGAAGCTGGAATGGAGGCAAATCCAAACACCGCAAGGAACAGCAGGCCATCCGCAAAGGAATACATTCCGGAAGATGCTTGCCGATCCGGCCCGTCTGTCGCCACGTAATGGATCGACACGACCAAGAAAGCCGCCAGAATCGCAAGCAGATATCCGGCAACCACCAGGACAGCCTTGTTGAGGGGTCTCAATGCACTGAGGCCTTGTGCAAGCATTGATGAGCCATCCAACGTTCAAATTCAGCGGTGAGCGAAACGAGTCCGCGGCAATGCCGGGTTGGCTGGCGGATCAGGCGGCTCCGCCGAGCATGGATGCCTGGAGATTTTCCCTTGCGCTTCAAAATGGCCGGGCCGGCCCGATCTGCGGTGCACGCACCGGCTTGGCCATGCCGAAGAAGATCACCACGCCCTGCCCGCCGCAGCGCGTGGACAGCGCCTCCGTCGCGCCGGGATAGCAGCTGTCGATGTCCTGCCAGTTGTTCATGGCCCAGACGTCACCGGCCGGGCCGATGGCGATGTCCGTCTGCAACTGCAAGCCCCCACCCACGTAACCGCCCGGCGGCGCGATCTGATCACCGGTCTTGAACCCTGGCGGGCAATGCTCGGTACGCACGCCGCACAGTTGCACGATCGGGCTGGCCGGCATGGCGAAATTGCTGACCCACAGGTTGTCGTTGCCGTCCACCACCACCGCCCACGGCCCCGGCAGGCCGCCACCCTTGAAGGGCGAGCCGCGCAGCGGCGTGCCATCGGGCCGCAGCACGGTGATGCTGCCGCTGCCGCCCTTCTGCTCGGACATGGTCTTGGTCAGGTAGTCGGAGGCCGACAGCACCCCGCCGGTCTTCAGGTGCACCGCCATGTCGACCATGTGCGCCATGCCAAGCAGGCCGGAGCCGAAGCGGTTGGTGACCCAGACGTTGCCCTGGCTGTCGATATTCAGGCCGCTGTTGTTGGAGTGCACGTCGAGCTTCAGCGCCTGGCCCGGGTCGGCCGCCGGGAAGCGAATCACGTGTAGCGAACTGTCCGACACCCAGATGCGGTTCTGCTGGTCGATGGCCAGATGGAACGGCGCGGTGAAGGACTTGCAGGGTTCGGCGCTGTCGCCTTCGCAGACGATGCGGCCGTTGTTCCAGTCGCCCTTCGGGAAGTGCAGCAGCTGCCGCCTGGACACGCCCAGCGCCCACACATCGCCGTCAGGCGCGGTGATGATGCCCTGCATCAGGCCGAGGCGCCCGCCGAAGTTGATGCCGTCGGGTGGCGTCAGCGGCTTGCCGTCCTTGTCGAACACGGTGATGGACTTGCTGCCGTAGCTGGCCAGCCAGACGTTGCCCTTCAGGTCGATGGCTGCGCCGAAGGTGCCGCCCTGCATGCCGCCGCCGGTGAAGCCGGTGGTGATCGGTGACAGCGGCTTGCCGTTGGGGTCGAACTTGGTGGCGTTGCCCTGCCACAGCGCGTCGTTGGCCTGCCAGCCGACGGTGAAGTTGTTGCCGACCCAGAGGTTGCCTTCGGCATCGAACATCGCCTTGCCGCCGGCCCGGTAGCCACCGCCGTCGAACTTCAGCGGCAGAACCCAGGCACTGGGCGCGACCTGCAGATAAGGCATATAGGGCACCGCGCGCATCGTCTTGCCCTGCGGCACCGGATACAAGGCTTCGAGCGCCTTGAACACGCGCTCTGGCTGATACCACGGCGCCTGTGCGATGGCGTGGGCCGCCCGCAGCGTGTCGGTGGGCACGCCACCTCGAGGGCCCTGTGCGGCCAGGAAGACGGTCTCGCAGGCCTCGGGCCGCACGCGCGTGACGCAACCGCCCAGCACGCTGGCCAGCGTGGCGAAATTGGCCATCGTCGGCGTCTGGCCGCTGTTCAGCGGATCCTGGATCGTGCCGCCCCAGCCGCCGGTTTGCAGGTCGACGAAGCTGGGCACGTTGCCGGCGGCAATCTTCAGCTGCAGCGGCTGGCCCTTGATGGCCTCGCCATCGATGAACTGGTTGTGCGTCCACACCGAGGCGATGGTGGTCATCTCGTTGATCGTCACCTTGGCCGGCGCCTTGGCACCCAGCACCGTCAGCAGCGAAATCGCCGGGTTGTCGCCGCCGCCCTTGCCGGCTGCGGGCGTGCCGCCGCGGGCCACCAGGTACAGCGAACCTTCGGCCAGCGGCGCACCGGGCGCGGCCACCGCAAAGCGGCCATCGGCGCCGCTGCGCGCTTGCGCCAGTGGCCGCGGCGTGCCGCTGCCAGCCTGCCATAGCGTCACGGATGCGTTGGCGATTGGCGCGCCGCCGCCGAGCACCTGGCCGTCGAGATTGGCCGCAGCGGCTGGCAGCGCCAGCCCGAAACCTGCCGTGGCCAGCGTGCCAATGAGCACCGCGGCGAGGAGGTCTTGTTTACGTGTGACTTCCATCGGAGTTTCCTTTCTGGCTTCTTGGGGTAAGGCATGTTTCCTGGCCCGCCAACGCCCCGGTTCAGAGGCGGCGCGTCAGCGCCGTCCGCTGGAAACGGTGCTGGGCGGCTTGCTGAGCGCTGCGACACATGCACACCGCTGGGGAGTTACGGCTGAAGCTCGATCTCCCCCGGTCGCCAGGTCTTGTCGAACCACGGTTCCAGCGGCCCGTAGAGGCGCAGGATCATGAACCATCCTTTGCCGGGAATCGTCTGCACCCAGTTGTTCTCAAGCCCTTTCGGCGCGCGCGGGCCGAAATAGACATCCACTGACCCGTCTGCGTTCGTCTTCAGCGCTTGGTTCTGACTGCTCACGCTCGGAGACTTCTGATCCGTCTGGACCATTGAGCGCGTCTGATTGTCATACACGATGACCGACCAGAAATCCTTCACCGGCACGTTGGGCGGCAAGCGCATCCTGTAGGTCTTTCCGCCGTCGAACGGGTTGCCCTTCGAGTCCTGAACCGCCCATGGATATTGCGACCCCCTGCCGACCATCTTCATCTCCATGGCGGGGGTAACGCCGGTGGCAAAGTAGTAGTAAAAGATGTAGCCGTCCATGTTCGTCACGCCGGGCGCGCTCTCGAACTTGTAGCCGCCAAAGAACGGTAGACGCCACGCGCTGTTCGGGAAAAAGTACGCGTCTTTCGACCGCACCTTGAAGGCGATGGTACGCGCCGTGACGGCGCCGATATTGGCCGCGTCGGTGAGGATCTTCTTCATCCGATCGTCGGGCGAGAAAGTTTGCCCTTTGACAATGCCGATGGAGGCAAACAGGCCAAGCGTCGTCGGATCGCTGCCTTCCGAGGGCTCTTCCTGGATAACCTTGTTCAAGAGTTCCCAGAACCCGTAGTCGCCGGGAGCGACGAAAGTCGAGGGAACGCCCGAGGCATTGATGAACTTGACCGATGGAGGATTCGCGGCCTCCGAAAGCTGATAGATCTTCAGGTGCTTCTTGACCGACTCGACGCCGGGCTTCGTGGAGCCATCGACGAGGAAAGCGCGAAAGAAAAGCCAGTTGCCGAACGTGCTGGGATGCAGGACCACATAACCCGCTGGTACCTCACCCTTGTAGCCGGGCGGTAGAACGAGGTACTTGCCGCCTTTACCACGATCCTCGCCGGTAATGCCCACGTCGGCGACCCAGCGATACCAGAAATCGTTTACGCCGCCCAGGACCTCGGGCGGAATCTCCACAACCAGCGGACCTTTCTTCGTGTCGAGCCAGATGAAGTTGTAGATGGTGTTGTCGTTCGCCGTGAGTTCCACCGTACGAGCATCGACGAGGTCTTCCCAGATGACATCGGTCTGGTTGTCCGGCCCGAACTTGCGCAGCGAGTCGCGCATGCCCGCCTGATTCACGATCGGGATCGCCATGAGGTAA
The DNA here is from genome assembly GCF_056856495.1 of Candidatus Accumulibacter propinquus. Taxonomy (NCBI): domain Bacteria; kingdom Pseudomonadati; phylum Pseudomonadota; class Betaproteobacteria; genus Candidatus Accumulibacter; species Candidatus Accumulibacter propinquus. The sequence goes on along the minus strand of NZ_JBSEHC010000003.1, from coordinate 1,829,565 downwards.
GCCTGCAGGGCACGCGAACGATCAAGATTGTCGTAGATCTTCTCGACGGTGTCTGCCTTCGGATAGCCGTATCTCAGATTCAGGGTGCCGATGGAGCTTTCGATCTTGTCAGGCACGGCGATGCCCGGGCCCATGGGCGTCGAGAACTTGAACCGGGAATCCGCTGGCGCTCCAACAGGCTCCACCGCGAAGGTCTGACCTGACGCAGACAGAACCATTCCAGCCAGCACTGCGCATAGGCTAATCCGATTAACTGACTCCACTGCTTTTCTCCTTATTAAGTGTGAATCCGAGTTTAACTACTGTGCGGCCGAGTGCCGGCCCGGGAGGCTCAACGTCAAAGCACAGGGACGCGCCGATTACGGAGCGTCCCTTGAAAAAGGAGTAAAATAAAGGACAGACCACGGTTATCTTGTTTCTTCTGCTCTGAAAACCAGGAAATCGAGGTCTGTCCTCCATTTACCCTTATAGCGCAGCGCCCCCTGCACCGAAGGGTTACGCCTCGCTGGGCAGGATGCCATTTGGCAGTTAGTCATAGGTTGAATGCGTGAATGGCTTGTGGAAGAGCGAAGGCGTTTTATCGTGCTTTAGATAGAACTTCGGAAACTGATCTTCATCAATCCATGCCCAGCTATTGAGCTTGTTCTTAATTGCTCCGAGTTGCGCTGGGATTGTGAGTTCCTCCATCACGCTTCGGACGAGGGCCCTGTAGCGGCGCCCAACGAAGTACTGCTTGTAGAGCAGGGAAGGTATCCGCATTCCCAGTGACGAATCGTCTCCTTCGAGCTTTATTCCGGTGATGCTTGTCGGCGGTGACAGTTTGATGATCCGGTCTTCAAGGCCTCTTTGCCGCAAGATGTTGACTCCGACAAGCTCTATGTCACGCACCAGCTTCGCCAGTGGTGTGAAATTGCCATGATCAGCAGAGTTCTGCGCAGCATTAAGCATCTCCCGAAGTTCGATCACTTTTTGATCACCGCGAAGCTGCCCGAGAACGGTTAAGAAATCATCCTTTGAAGTACATTCGCGGACAACTACCGGAAGAAGACCCGGCAAGTTGAGGGTTATTGATGTTCTCTGTGCCCCAAGCCGGGCTAAGCTGTCGCTCACCTTGCCTTGGAATTTTGCTAGGCCATCGGTGAACGCCTTAGCGAACGATGCAGAAGAGGTGGCACCCAAATGGACGCGCTCAAGAAAGTCGTAGGCGAAAAAATCGCGCAACGGGTGCGGCATATAGGCAAGGTCATGTTGAGCCGCGAAGACCTGATGCCATATGTATTGATGACCAAGCCACCCCATGACGGACATCATTCTTTGAACATGGCCGGAGAGCTTTTCCCATGGAACAGGAGCACCATCGATTCCAACGATCTGGAGTTCCTTTCCCATCGAGTCATCGGTTTGGGTAGCTAGTACTGCCTCAATTAGTGGACTCTCTTTGTCGATGCCGTTCGCTCGAAATACCAGATAGAAGGCCGAACCAGAATGTTCCCAGATGAACTTGGCGAATGCGTCTACTTGCGTGAAGTACAGATCGAATAGGGCTCGTTGGTTGCCCGCGTTGTAGGCATCTTTCCAGGTTAGAGCAAGGCCGCGAGCTATCTCGCCCAGGGAAACCTCTTCTGGCTCAGGAACGTTCATGAACGTTACGCCACTTGCCTTGAGAAGTGCTTTTCGGGCCGGTGTGAATTGAGCTTTGTAGTTATCGGGGACGCTTACAGAATCAGCCAATAGCAATGCTTCACAGAATCTACTGAGAGTGACGTGTTCAACGTCAAGGAGTGACGGCTCTCGAATAGCAGCTTTGCCGAGGGCACGCTGAACGCCGGAGACAGTTGCGTTATCTATAAGTACGTGTGTCATGGGCGATTAGAGGAATAACGAATAGCGTTTATCTGCCGCCCAGAATGCGTGCGGACCAAGCGCAGGCGGCGCGCGGCAGATAAACCTTGTTGGACGGAACCGCCACCAAGGCGGTGCTTATGGGGTAAAATAGGGGACAGACCACGGTTATCTTGTTTCTTCTGCTCTAAAAACTAGGTAACCGTGGTCTGTCCCCTATTTCCAATTTCCGCACTTTGGCATAGATATTAATTACACCTAGATGGTTAGGGCTCACGCGTGTCTACCTAGCGGCTTACTTTATCTCGAATGAAACTCCATCTTTCATCAGTCCAGCCAAAGTCGCTGAGATAGAACATTATCGCGTTCATATGATCAAGTTTATTCCGTGCTTCAGATGTGAAATCGTGAGCGACTGCGATGATCTGATTCATGCTTTCAATTTGTCCTAAGGCTTTCGTTATAGCAGTCGTGTCCACGATTGAGTTTGAATCGCCACGCCGTCCTGGAAAAGCGATTACAGTAAATGGGCCGCCGTGGCTTAAGCGGCATGGATCAATGCATTTGGCGAACTCGCGCGAGACTTTCGACGCGACCTTTGAGGCCGCGACGTTGGTGCTAATGCGAGCCTTCAGCGGCACAGTCTTGATGACACCTAACGTTGCGGTAACCGGCGCTGCGCGGCTTTATCGCGCAGCGTCCAGCGACCGAACGGAGCGAGGTTGACCGCGGGGTTGGGCATCACAGGCGGCGCAGAACGCTTTCGTAGAAGGAATCATTGAGTGGTCTGCGAAGCGCAACGGGACTGGATTCGAACAATACTCGTAAGGCTTCGACTATTTGGTCGTTCCTCGTCTTCTGCTCGGATATTGTCTCCATGGCCTGCCTCTCTACCAACGTAGCGTGGGTTGGGCTACAGAGAATGGCCCACGGAGAGTCGGCGAACCAAACAGCGGCAAATAGTGCTTGGCCTCTCTCTGGGTGATTTCGCGCGTTGTAGTTCGATTCGACCGCTTGAAGAAGCAATGTGAGCCGATGGCTGCTGGTAGAGAAAGCAGACTTCAAACCCAGGAATTTGCTCTGTGGCGTCTTGTGTCGCCGCCATGCTAGGTTCACGTGGCACGCACCGAATTCGAGCCGTTCAGTCGGACGATCGACTACTTGAAGCCAATTTAGTGTGGGCATTGAGTTCTCCTTTTGAGGCTGGCGTGGACTGTTTTCTGTGATGCCCAACGTTTGACTTAAGCGGCTGGCCGAAGGCCAGTCCGCTTGAAGGAATGGTTAGGCCTCACCGCTGGCACGCTACAGTTCATCTAGGTGACGGCCAACAAACTCGGCAGAACTTCCCCAAGCTTGCTTACCCGTACCCGTCTCGGGATCTCGATACCAAGCGGGGCCAAGCACCAGTGCCATGTTCCATTCCCACGAAACCTGCTTGCCTTTCTTGAAGTGAGTCTGCGAAGAAGGATAGATGCGGAACGACTTTGAAACTCCGCCAGGCGAGTGGGTTTCAAGGAGAACCCCGTGAACACCTGCGATGGGGTCCGTAAGCTTTTCATCGGAGAAGATTGCAACTGCGGGATCGTAGACAACGTTGACCTCTCTTGGCATGGCCTGCAATGCGCGAAGAATTGACAACCCTGAGTCAACAGCACGAAGGATATCTTCATTACTTCCTTCGCCGCGATGTATCAATCGATTGCGGACATCCCAAAAGTGTTGCAGGGAGCTTGGCACGTGCGCAGCGAGCCCAAATGTCTGGTGCAGTTCAGCGATCGCTTGCTGAATTGGGACAAAGCGACGCCCTTTTAGGTGTCCGGTTGTGGCCAGAACCTCTTGTGCCAGCCTCTCAAGCTCAGCAGCCAGGCTGATCAGCGCGGCCTTGGGTGACTGTGCTGCCTCACCAATGATTCTTTGCGCAACATCTTGTTCGCGAGCCTGCTCTGCATCCGACTTCGGTGACGGCGCTGGCTCCGGCAACGCGGCAACTTCGGTCTGCACGGACTCTGCCGCGAGCTGAAGCTTCTGAAGCGACTCGTTCAACTCAATCTCTTGGCCAAGGAGCTTTCCCTTCTTCAGTCGAGCGAGAAGATCAGCGATTTGGGATCGGAATGTGAAGAGTGCAGTAAACGCGAAGGCTGGCCAAAGGATGGCAGCAAAAGCTTGGACTAGCGATGCGAACTCTTGCATAGGTGACTTCGTGAGGCCTAACTTTGTTTTCGGGAGACAGGTTTGCGCCACAACTTCGGCGCCGGCTCCCTGATGCGGCGTCATGGATCGCGCTGAAGACATCACCACAGCATGCTTGGAGTCGTGTGTGTGCGTTGCCACACTGTACTAAAATTTCGCGTAAAGCGGCACTGCGACATGGCGTTTTTGAGCCCACCGAGAACGTTCTGACCCTTCGCGGTGACATCGCCACCACTCGGTGTGGGACCTGGTGTATCCGGACTCCCGGCAAGCCAGCCACCGCTGCCGACCGATCAACCCTCGATATCCCAGCGCGCGTCGACGGGAACCACCGCGCATGGCCGCAAACCCTTGCAGCTTGCGGCCAGAATGCATTTCGCCAGCGACGCGGCCTGCCGGCCGGGCCGGCGCGTGCGTTTCCGAGGCTTATGCTGCCGGCGCAGAGCCTTGGCATTGCCGTCCGAAACCCGGCAATTGAAGCGCCGCGACGGCAGCGCCGGAAGTTCTGCCCGGCGCCGGCGCGCGGCGACGGCGATCAGCCGCCTGAGGCAGCTTCCGATAGCGCTTTCGTGACGTCAGGGCCTTGACTCGCGGGGCTCGCCGCGCTGGTTGACGGTGACGGTCGCTCCGGGACGTGACTTCAACTGGACGCGGTGTTCCTCGCCCCGGAAGTCGTAGGTGACGTCCCAGTATGCGGGCGGTCCCTGGCTGGGCACCGTCGAGCAACGCTCCACATCCTGGGTGCGCACCTGCTGTCCGCCACTGCTGCGCCCGACGTTGGCGCCGACCGCGGCACCGGCGACGGCGCCACCGGCGGTGGCCAGGTCCTTGCCTCGGCCACCGCCGACCTGATGCCCAAGAATGCCGCCAATCAGGGCCCCGGCAATCGCGCCCGGAACGTTGGCGCCGCCATGATCGTCGTCAAGCACCTGTTCATGCTCGATCCAGCATCGGCGTTCGGGTGGTCCGAGCACCGCGTGCACCGAGGTGACACTGGCCTCGTACAGGCGCTCGTTGCCACGCCAGCGGTAGTCTTCGGCGACCACCGGCAGGGGCGCATAACGGCTGTCGTCGATCCGCGAGTTCCTGCCCAGCACCCGCGCCGACGATACGCGGTCGTTCAGGCCCATCGCCGCCAGCGACGGATAGCGGCCGGGACGCAAGACGACACAGCGACCGCTGAAGCGCGCGTCCTCGCAGACTTCCCAGGGGGCACGGAAGACCACCACCGAAGAGGCGCGATCATTGAAGCCGCGGTTCTCGAAGTTGCGGATCGGTTCCCGGGTGGTAAACGAGCGTCCTTCAAAACCTTCACGCTCGTAGAAGGTAAGCTGTGCGGCGGCCTGGGTGGCGAAGGCCACGCCCGCCAGCGCCAGGGCGTTTCTCAAGATTGCATTCATGGCTGCCTCGTGGAAAGCGTTGTGCGTTGCAGAACCAACTCTCCACCTCGGCGATGCATGGGCCGGGACGCAGCGAGTTGACGACGCGCAGGGAGTCGCAAGCGCCCGGCGCGATTGACGACGCGACCGGCGCTGGCGCAGCAATCCCTGGCGCCATCGCCATTGTTGCCCCTCGACTGTGGCGATTCTGTGCGCGTGCGTACATACGGCCCAGGAGGCTTCACCTAAGCTCGCGCTCATCTATGGACCTCCTGTTGGTGACGCCCGCCACAATCACGCAGTCGACGCCCGCCAAGCTGTCGCTTGCGGGCGCCTGGACGACGCGCGGGCTCGACGCGATCGGGCCGCAGATCGCTGCGCTGGGCCGCGCTCCGGGATCGGCAATGGTCGTCGACAGCGCGCGAATCGAAGCGCTCGATACCGCCGGCGCGTGGGTCCTGCAGAAGCTTCTGCAGCGCTTGCGCGGCGAAGGCGAAGCCGGCGTCGGCGTGCAACTGCTGGACCTGCGTCCCGAGTTCGCCAGGCTGCTCGAAGTCGTCGGGCAGGCGGCCGTGCTGCCCGCCGCGCCCGCCGCCCGCCGCTCCACATCGAAGCTGGAGGATCTCGGCCGCAGCACCGTCGCCGTCCTCGAACAGGCCCTGGCGCTGCTCGGCTTCGTCGGCGAGGTCGCGGTCGCGTTGGCCGGCTGCGTCGCACACCCGGCGCGCTGCAGGTGGCGCCCCCTGCTGTACAACCTGCGCAGCGCCGGCTTCGACGCCCTGCCGATCGTCGGGCTGCTGTCGTTCCTGCTGGGAATCGTCATTGCCTATCAGGGCGCCGGCCAGCTCCGGCAATACGGAGCCAACATCTTCGTCGCCGATCTGGTCGGCCTGTCGATGTTGCGCGAGTTCGCGCCGCTGATCACGGCGATCATCATCGCCGGGCGCTCGGGATCGGCCTATGCGGCGCAAATTGGCACCATGTCGGTGACCGAGGAGATCGACGCGCTGCGCACGCTCGGAATCTCGCCGCTGGAGCTGCTGGTGCTCCCGAAAATCTTCGCCCTGGCCGTCGCCCTGCCCCTGCTGACGGTATTCTCCGACGTCCTCGGCGTTTTTGGCGGCATGCTCATGGCGCGCGCGCAACTCGGCGTCAGCTTCGGCGAGTTCATCGACCGCTTCGTCAAGGCGGTGAGTGTGACCTCGTATCTGGTGGGCATCTGCAAGGCGCCGGTCTTCGCCATGATCATCGCCGTGATCGGCTGCTTCCAGGGTTTTCGCACCCGCGGCGGCGCCGACAGCGTCGGCCGCCAGACCACGCGCAGCGTCGTGCAGTCGACTTTTCTGGTGATCCTGGCCGACGCCCTGTTCTCGGTCGCCTTCAGCGCACTGGACCTCTGAGGTGCAGAGCGCAACGCCACCCGCCGAAGTGGTCATCGAACTGCGCAAGGTGTCGACGCGCTTCGGCGAGCATGTGGTGCATACGGAAGTCGACCTGCAGGTGCGCCGTGCCGAGGTCTTCGCGCTGATCGGCGGCAGCGGCTCGGGCAAGTCGACGCTGCTGCGCGAAATGATCCTGCTGCAGCGCCCGAACGCGGGCAGTATCCGGGTGCTCGGCGTGGACCTGCAGGACATCGCCGACGATCAGGCGCTGGCGCTGCGCCGGCGCTGGGGGGTGATGTTCCAGCACGGGGGCCTGTTCGGTTCGCTGACGGTGAAGGAAAACGTCGGCCTGCCGCTGCGCGAGCATACCCGGCTCGACGACTCGCTGATCGACGAGATCGCCGACTGGAAACTGGCCATCACCGGACTCAAGCCGGAGGTGGGGGCACAGTATCCCGCCGAACTCAGCGGCGGCATGATGAAACGAGCCTCGCTCGCGCGCGCGCTGGCACTCGACCCGGAACTGCTGTTTCTCGACGAACCGACCGCCGGCCTCGACCCGGCCAGCGCCGGCGGCGTCGACGAGCTGGTGCGCAAGCTGCGCGACACCTTCGGTCTGACCATCGTCATGATCACCCACGACCTCGACCTGCTCTGGCAGGTCGCCGACCGTGTCGCGGTTCTCGGCGCGGGCAAGGTGCAGGGCATCGGGTCGATGTCCGAGCTCTCGCAAATCGACCATCCCGCCATCAGCATGTTCTTCGCCGGGCCGCGCGGGCGGGCCGCGCAGGCGCAGGCAATACAACAGACCGCGCCGGCAGCCGGCAGAAAATCGTGAGGCCACCATCGAAACCAAAGTGAACTATCCACTCGTCGGCGCATTCGTTCTCGTCCTCGGCGCCGTGCTCGTCGCCGGGGCCCTCTGGCTCGCCTCGGGCGGCGCTTCCCGGAAGGCGCATGACCTGTACCTGGCGATCGTCGACGAGTCGGTGGCCGGTCTCAATCTCAATGCGCCGGTCAAGTACAACGGTGTCGACGTCGGCAAGGTCCGGCAAATTCAACTTGACCCGGGCAATCCGGAACAGGTGAACCTGCTTTTCGCCATCGAGCGCGGCACGCCGATCCGCGAGGACACCGTCGCGGTGCTGAAGACGCAGGGCCTGACCGGCATTGCCTACGTCGAACTCAGCGGCGGCACGCGCGCTGCGCCGCCGCTGCTCGCCCGCGCGGGCAGCGATTACCCGCTGATTCGCACCAAGCCGTCGCTCGGCGCACGCGTCGAGAACCTGCTGGGCACGGTGCTGAGCAAGCTCGACAGCCTGTCGAACAACGTCAACGCCATCCTCAGCGACGCCAACCGGACGGCATTCGCCGGCGCGCTCGCCGATTTCGCCACCGTGGCGCACACCATCGCCGCGCGCAAGGACGCGCTCGACGCGGGCATCACGCATGCCGCGCGGACTTTCGAAAACACCTCGCGGGCAACGGCGCAACTCGGGCCGGTGGTCGAGCGCGTCGGCCGCAGCGCCGACGCCGTCGCCAGGATGGGCAGCGAAGTCGCCCGCACGAGTGCCGGCGCCGCGAGGACTTTCGATGCGGTCGGCGCCGACGTGCAGCGCTTCGGCACCGAGACGCTACCGGAACTCGAAGGTCTGCTCGAAGAACTCACGGTCCTGTCGGCGTCGCTGCGGCGCCTGTCCGAGCAGACCGAACGCAATCCGGCAAGCCTTCTGTTCGGACGCCGACCGGTACCGGAAGGTCCCGGCGAATCCTCATCAACCGCAGCAGGACAGCCATGACCAGTCCCTCCCCCGCAGTACTCGCCCGCCTGTGCGCCTTCGGTCTGTCGTTGACCCTGCTCGGCGGCTGCAGCGCCCTGCGGTCGACGACCGCGGCACTGCCGTCGTTCTACGCGCTCGACAGCGCGCGCATCGAAGGTGACGCCACGGGGCGGCTCCCGGCCACAGCGCCGCCGACGGCACCGACGCTGATCGTCAGTCCACCGCATGCCGCGGCGGGTTTCGACAGCGCGCGCATCATCTACGTGCGTACGGCGCACAAGCTCGACTATTTCGCTCACGGCGAATGGGTCGACACGCCGGCACGCATGCTGGCACCGCTGATCGTCGATGCGCTCGGGAGCGGCGGAACCTTCCGTTCGGTGATCCTGGCGCCGACCGCGGTCGCCGGCGACCTGCGTCTGGATACTGAAATCCTGCGCCTGCAGCAGGATTTCGCCAGCCAACCCAGTCGCGTGCGTTTCACGCTACGCGCCTGGGTTGTGGACAACACGACGCGACGGGTGCTGGCGTGGCGCGTTTTCGACGAGTCCGTCACGGCCGCGAGTGACGATCCCTACGGCGGCGTCGTTGCCGCCAATCGCGCGGTGCAGAGCGTGCTGGGACAGCTTGCCGGATTCTGCGCCACGGCGACGGCACATTGGCAGCCAACCGCAGTAGCCGTCCCGCAACGCCAGCCGTAATCCGCGCCATGACGGTCAGCGGATGATCTGGCGAAGGTGACCGGGATCCCTGGCCGCGGCACTGACGCGGTGGTCAGGCCATCAGCAGCCCGGGCCGCTTCGGCAAGGCGGTCAGCGCCGAACCGGGAAAACCCGCGGGCGAGTGGTTCGCGAAGGACGCGCGCAGGTGATCGACGGCGGACTTCCAGTATTCGGGCGACTCGATCACCGCACTTTCGGCGGTCGCTGCACGCAGCGCTCTGATCCACAAGTCCTCGGCGACATCGCCAGACGTTCCGTGCTTTCCAGCCAGCCAGGACAGTATCTGCGGGTACCTCGGCTTCATTGCATTCTCCTGCTTGCGGCATGCTTGAGCACCTTGCCATCACCGCTTCACCGGCATGTCCCGAGGGACCCAGTCGTACGAGCTTGTGAATCGTGCGCTCCAACAGCCAACCTGGAGGATAGGCGTATCGACCGAAAGCTTCGGTGCGCCGGCACACATGGAAAACCGCATCGGAAACGCCTGCCGGGTTCAGTTGCCTGCGCGCTGCCGGGCTACTCCGGCCGGACGCCAACACCGGTCCGCCCGATGCGCCAGCCAGATGCACGCGGCAAAAAAATGCCCGGAACGGGGGTGACGTTCCGGGCCAAGTCCAGCGGGTATTCGTCAACCAAGGAGAATAAAATCCGAACACCTGTATGCAGGATACGGGAGTTCTCGTCTGCGCTCCGTCTGCTCCCGCACACAAGCTGAAATTCGCGCACGCGCTGCCCCCCCGATGGCTCTTGCCGACCGGACTGTTGCGGCGGCAGCGGGGTCGGGAGAACGTGCACCTTCGGATGCTCAGCGCGCGGGCGCCGGGGCGGCCGGAACGACGACCACCGTGCCCCCACCTGTCTTGCCACGGTCACCTGTCGCTCCGGTATCGCCGGTACTGCCGACGGCGCCGGTGGCACCAGTCGAACCCGTCGAGCCGGTTGAACCCGTCGAGCCGGTGGCACCCTGCGGACCCGCCGGGCCAGGCACTGCAATCACGGCCGCCGGTGTCACCACCGTCGGTCGATCACAGGCGCTCAAAGCCAGCGCCGCCAATACTGCCGAGAAAACGATCGCGTATTTCATGAGAATTCCTTGTAATGGTTTGATGAACAGGACTCGCCGGCAGCCCATGTCCCGCTGACGCGGGCGTTGTGCGCACGGCCAGCGGGTGCCGTCCGGACGAATGTCCTGGTTGCGGCGTACCGCTTGCAGCGCCTGACGCAGCGTTCGCCGCGCAGGCGCTACTTCTTGTCGCCCCTGGCTGCGTCCTGAATGCTGTTGCCGGCCTTTTCGACCTGTTGGCCGACCTTCTCGGTCGCTTTGTCGACTTCCTTGCCGGCCTTCTCCGCCGGACCTTCCTGCTTCTGACAGCCGGACAGTCCGATCAGCAAGGCACCGAAGAGCAGCGCTACGCTGCCGGCCTTTCCTGATTTCCACATGCTGTTGCCTCCTGTTTGTCACTCACCCGGCGGCGCGACCGCTTATGCCGCCGACGGTCGCCGAAGGTGAGGCCACACCGGCAGGGCGCTGGCCGCGAAGCGCAGGCGCCGCACCGGCATGACACCTACGGCCGGCTGACTTCGTGACCGATGATGCCGCCGACAGCCGCGCCGCCGACGGTGCCGACCGCGCTGCCGCCGGTCAGAACGGCGCCTCCGACGGCGCCGACGCCGGCACCGACAACGGTGTTCTTGTCCTGCGACGACATCCCTGCGCAACCTCCCAGGCCGAGCAGCATGGCTGCGACAACTGCACCGATGGTCAATCCTTGCTTCGTTTTCATGGTATTACCTCATTGTCAAACAGGCTTCCGGGACGTGCTGCGGGGTGTCTGGTCGGATGTCGCGGCCTACTTGCCGGCGTGCGCCTTGGCCTGGGCCAGGCAATCGTCCTTGGCGGTCCCGGCCTTGCTGTCGCACTTCTCCTTGGCCACCGCGTACTGCGCGTCAACCTTGTCTGCCGTCGCGTCCTTGCGGGCGTCGGTAGTCTGGCTGCTCGCCTTGCTGCGCGCATCGGCGGTCTTGGTGCTGGCCGTGGCGTTCGCCTCGGTGGTCTTCATCTGCGCCTTGGCGTCCGCCTTGGCAGTGGTCCTGGCCGCCTTGGCTTCCTTCACGCACACGTCCTTGGCATTTCCCGTCGAGTCATCGCATTTTTCATTGGCCACCCCGTAGTCGGCTTCAGCCTTGGCAACGCGTACTTCGTAGCGGTTTTCCACGGTTGGCTTGTAGCTGGCTTCGAGTTCGGCCTTGGCGACCTTCTCGGTACCCTTGGCTTCGGCTACGCAGATGTCTTTCGCGTTGGCGGCCAACGCGGCGCAGGCGGCCTTGGCCGCCTTGTACTCGGCGCTGATCTTGTCCTTGCCGGCGGTGTAATCGGTCTTGGTCATGCTTTGTGCCATCGCACCGGCACTGAAACCGAGGCTGAGCGCAATGGCCAGTACGTTCATGTTGAATCTGTTCATGGTTGTTCCTTCGTCTGATGAGCTTCTGAGAGGGGCATTGGCAAGCCGTGCCACGCATACTGTTTTCTTCGCCAGGAGCGCGCTTGCCGGTCTTGCGCATTCGCGGGGACGGTGGATCTACGTCACCGCTTGGCTTGGAGGCTTCACCTTAAGGAGGGACGCCGCCGCGGTCTGTCCGCTGCCGCACACAAGTGGCCCTGAAGATCGATCTGTGCGCTGTGGTACAGACCGCCGCAGGGGCGGCAGCGCAGCATGCGCTCGACCGCACGCTGCGCCATTCCACGCTGCGTCATTCCTCTCCACGCCCCGCCGAATCATGAATCCCGCATCCCTTGAGCCCCATACGACCATTGCCAGCGCCTTGCGCAGCCGCAGCGTCGCCGGCGCACTGATCCTGCTGCTGTGCGCCTGCACGTCGCTACCGCAGCAGGACGCTGACCAGGTGCCGTTCGTGATCCCCTCGACCTGGTCTGCCAGCGACGCCGCCGTTGCCAGCGACGCGTCGTCGCTGGCAACCTGGTGGCTGCGTTTCGACGATCCGCTGCTGAGCCGCCTGATCGTCGAGGCGCTGACGACGAACCACAGCGTCAGAGGCGCACAGGCGGCATTGCTGCAGGCGCGGGCGCTGCGCGATGTCACGGCGGCCGCCTTGTGGCCAAGGCTCGACAGCCTGGCCCTGGCACAGCGCAGCAAGTCCGGCGGCAACCCGGCGGTGAACAATTTCAGGGCCGGTTTCGATGCCGCCTGGGAACTCGACATCTTCGGTGCCAACCGCAGCGCACTCGACGCCGGCGATGCAACCGTCCGGGCAAGCAGCGCGAGTCTGGGCGACGTACAGGTTTCGATCGCCGCCGAGGTGGCGCTGGACTACATCACCCTGCGCGGTGCGCAGGCACAGTTGGCGATCGCTGCCGACAATCTGGCCAGCCAGCTGGCGACCCTGCAGATGGCGCAGTGGCGCCTGCAGGCTGGCTTGATCGACGGCCTGGAAAGCGAGCAGGCGCGGACCCTGGCGGAACAGACCCGCGCCCGCCTGCCGGCCCTGCAGAGCGGCGTCGAGCAAATCGCGCATGCGCTCGCGGTGCTGACCGGCCAGCCGCCGGCGGACCTGGCGAGCGTTCTCGCCACGCCGGCGCCGGTGCCGCAGGCGGCCGGCGACCTGCTCCTGGCCATCCCCGCCGAGACGCTGCGCCAGCGACCCGACGTGCGTGCCGCGGAATATCAGGTGAGCGCGGCGGCGGCGCGCGTGGGACAGGCCGAAGCCGCGCGCCTGCCGAACTTCCAGCTCGGCGGTTCGCTGGGGCTGAGCGCGCTGACGCTGGGCGCACTCGGCAACAGCGCCGCGGTCGCCAGTGCGCTGCTGGCCAGCGTGTCGCTACCGGTGTTCGACGGCGGCGCCCTGCGCGCGCAGGTACGCGCCCAGCAGGCCGCGCTCGATGCGGCGCGCGTCGCCTACCAGGCGACGGTGCTGACCGCGCTCAAGGACGTCGAAGACGCGCTGGTCGCGCTGCATGGCAACCGCGAACGCCTGTCGTACCTGCAACGCGCCGCGGTCGCTGCCGCCAGCGCGGCGCGTCTGGCGCGCCAGCGCTACGGCAGTGGCCTGATCGATTTTCAGACCGTGCTCGACACCCAGCGCAGCCAGCTTGCTGCCCAGGACAGCGTCGCCAGTGCCGGCGCCGAGCTTGCCGCCAATCATGTGCGCCTTTACAAGGCCCTGGGCGGCGGCTGGCGTTCAGACGGCGGCGAAGCGCTCCCCTCCCCCACTCCAGCGTCACCCTGAGCCTCCCGATCATGAACACGCCCGACCCTGACCCCACCGTCACGCCGCCCCCGGCCGCGAACAACGATCCGGATCTCGCCACCTTGCTCGCCGAGCCGGCTTCGCCCATCTGGTACCGCCGCCCAGCCCTCTGGGCCACTGCCCTGGCGCTGACGCTGGCGGCACTTGTCCTGTGGTGGTGGCTGGCACAGCGGACCGCCAACGCCGCGCCGAGCTACAGCACGCAGACGGTGGCGCGCGGCAACCTGACGCTGACCGTCACCGCCAACGGCACCTTGCAGCCGACGCGTTCGACCAGCATCGGCAGCGAACTCTCGGGAACGGTGCTGAAGGTCAACGTCGACGTCAATGATCGGATCCGCAAGGGGCAGGTGCTGGTCGAGCTCGACACCGCCAAGCTGCGCGACCAGATCCTGCGTTCGCGCGCCGTGCTGTCCGCCGCGACGGCGAAGGTCGCGCAGACCGTGGCGACGGTGAAGGAGGCCAGGGCCAACCTGGCACGCCTCGAAGAAGTGGCGCGCCTCTCGGCGGGCCAGTTGCCCGCCGGCACCGAGCTCGATGCCGGGCACGCCACAGTCGAGCGCGCCGTCGCCGACGCGGCCAGCGCCCGCGCCGGCGTGAACGACGCGCAGGCGGCACTGGCCCTCGACGAGATCAATCTGTCGAAAGCCTCGATCCGCGCGCCGTCGGACGGCGTCGTGCTGACGCGCAGCGTCGACCCCGGCAATGCGGTAGCCGCTTCGCTGCAGGCGGTGACCTTGTTTACCGTGGCCGAGGATCTGCTCAAGCTGCGTCTGTGGGTGTACGTCGACGAAGCCGATGTCGGCTCGGTGGCCAAGGGTCAGGACGCCCATTTCACGGTCAGCGCCTATCCCAGCCGCCAATACCCGGCACGCATCACCCGCGTCGGCTTCGGCTCGACCATCACCGACAATGTGGTCACCTATCTCACCTATCTCGACGTGGACAACAGCGACCTCAGTCTGCGTCCGGGCATGACGGCGACGGCGACCATCACCGCGACGCAGCGCAGCGATGTGCTGCTGGTGCCCAACAGCGCGCTGCGCTTCACGCCGACCACGGTCGGCGACGCCAGGGCGGCAGCCACCGGCGGCATCGTCGCCAGTCTGATCCCCGGCCGGCCGCGCACCAGCAACCGCAAGTCGGCCGCGGCCGGCGCCAGCACCGCGGCGGCGCGTCAGGTGTGGGTGCTGCGTGACGAGTTGCCGGTACCCCTGGCCGTTACACCCGGGATCAGCGACGGCCGCATGACCGAAATCAACGGCGGCGAACTGGAAATCGGCATGCAGGTGATCACCGACCAGAAAAAGGCGACCGACAAATGAACGCGCCGCTCTCGGGATCCCTGCTGGCCTCCGCGGCACCGCCGCTGGCCGTCGGCACGCCGCTGATCCGCCTGCGCGCAGTGGCCAAGGTCTATGGCAGCGGCGCAGCCGAGCTGATGGCCCTGAAGGGCATCGATCTCGACATCAGCGCCGGCGAATTCGTGGCCATCATGGGCCCTAGCGGGTCTGGCAAGTCGACCGCGATGAACATCCTCGGCTGCCTGGACACGCCCAGCAGCGGGCAGTACCTGTTCCACGGCGCGCATGTCGAAGCACTGTCGCGCGACCAGCGGGCGCGGCTGCGCCGCCGCTACCTGGGGTTCGTCTTCCAGGGCTTCAATCTGCTGGCGCGCACCTCGGCGCAGGAGAACGTCGAACTGCCGCTGCTCTACCGCGGCGAGACGGCGCTGGTGCGGCACGCCGCCGCGGCCCGCGCACTGCAATCGGTGGGCCTCGGCGGCTGGGAGCAGCACACCCCGGCGGAACTGTCCGGCGGGCAGCAGCAGCGGGTGGCCATCGCCCGCGCCATCGTCAGCGAGCCAGCCGTTCTGCTCGCCGACGAGCCCACCGGCAACCTCGACACCCAGCGCAGCCAGGAGATCATGGAATTGCTGCGCGGCCTGAACGCGCAGCACGGCATCACCGTGCTGATGGTCACCCACGAGCCCGACATGGCGGCCTACGCGCACCGCCTGGTGCGCTTCGTCGATGGCCATATCGCCAGCGATGCCGCCAACCCGCACCCGCTCGAAGCGGCCCCTGCTGCTGCGGAGAACCCCTGATGCTGTTGAACACCTTGTTCCTTGCCTTGCGTTCGATCCGCCGCAACCTGCTGCGCTCGTTCCTGACCATCCTCGGTATCGTCATCGGCGTCAGTGCGGTGATCACCATGGTGACCCTCGGCAACGGCGCGACGCAGGCGGTGCAGACACAGATCGCCAGCCTCGGCAGCAACCTGCTGATGGTGCGTGTCGGGCAACGCCAGGGGCCCGGCGGCGCGGCGGGCGCACCGCAGTTCAAGGAAGCCGACGCCGCGGCGATCCAGTCACAGATCGGCGGCGTCGCCGCCGCCGCGCCGGAAGGCCGCGCCGCGGTCACCGTCGTCGGCAACGGCCGCAACTGGGCCACCAACGTCACCGGCAGCAGCAATGCCTGGTTTGTCACCGGCAACTGGAAGCTCGCCTCCGGGCGCCTGTTCGAGGACGATGAACAGCGCGCCGGCGCCGCCGTATGCATCATCGGCGAAACGGTACGCCGCGAGATCTTCGGCGGCGCGCTCGGTCTGGGCGGCCTCGGCGAGTCCTTGCGCATCAAGCAGTTCTCGTGCACGGTGATCGGCGTGCTCGCCTCGAAAGGTCAGGCCGCGATGGGCAACGATCAGGACGACACGGTGCTGGTGCCGCTGCGCACGCTGCAGCGCCGCGTCACCGGCAGCCTGAAGGTGGGCACGCTGTTGATCTCGATGGAAGACGGCAGCGACAATACCCGGCTGAAGGCCAGCCTGCGGCAACTGCTGCGCGAGCGGCGCAAGCTCGCCGACGCCGACGACGACAACTTCAACATCCTCGATACCCAGCAACTCGCCGACACCCTGTCAGGAACGACGCAGGTGATGACCACCCTGCTCGGTGCCGTGGCCGCGGTCAGCCTGCTGGCGGCGGCATCGGCATCATGAACATCATGCTGGTCAGCGTCACCGAACGTACCCGCGAAATCGGCCTGCGCCTGGCCATCGGTGCGCTCGAGCGCGAGGTGCTGCTGCAATTCCTGATCGAGTCGGTGGTCCTGGCGGCGCTCGGCGGGGTGATCGGCATCGTCATCGCCACGGCCGCCTCCTACGCGCTCGCCGGGGTGATGGGGGTACCCTACCTGTTCGATCCGGCAATCAACCTGCTGTCGTTCGTCTTCTCGGCCGGCATCGGCGTGCTCTTCGGCTATTTCCCGGCCCGGCGTGCCGCGCAGATGGACCCGATCGAAGCGCTGCGACACGAATAGGTTCCCGGTTACGACCGTCGAGCACCTCGACCGCGGCCGGCCAGCCGTGTATCCAGCGGTGCCGCCGCACGGCGGGGCATCGTCTGGATCCTGCCTCGACGCACGCATGGCGCGGCGCTGGCGATGGCGACAAGCGGCCCCTTGTTCGCCCCGCTGCGCCGCGAGCGCCGATCAGGCAGTGTGCCGCTTCACCCAGCCCACGTAGTGCTCCATCCAGGTCTGCAGGAATTTCCTGCTGCCGGCACCGAAATTGTCGGCGTCATCGAACAGCCCGTCCTTGGCCTGGATGAACGTCTCCGGCTGACCCAGCGTCGGCACGTCAAGATAGGCCAGAATGTTGCGCAGGTGCTGTTGCGCCAGCGCCGTGCCGATGGCACCGACCGATACGCCGAGCACGCCGGCCGGCTTGCCGGCCCATGCACTTTCGCCATACGGCCGTGAAGCATGATCGATCGCGTTCTTGAGCACGCCGGGGATGGAGCGATTGTATTCGGGGGTGACGAAGAGCAGACCCTGCGCGGCGGCGATGTCGGCCTTCAACCTTTTGACCGAGTCGGCCTGCTGGGCATCGTCGTCCTGGTTGTACAGCGGCAGGTCGCCGATTTCCACCGCTTTGAAGGAAAAATCCGACGGCGCCAGGCGGGCGATGGCGGTGGCGAAGCGGCGGTTCAATGAATCGCGACGAAGGCTGCCGATGATGACTGCGATCTGGTATTCGGTCATGGGGATCTCCCGTTGGGGTGAAGGAAAGAGGTCAGTACCCCGACCTGATCACTCGGGTGGTGGTCGGGCGGGGGGGGGGGGCGCTGGCGAGGCGATCGAGTCTACGGAGAGATTCGAACCGCCAGGGTACGCGTTGTTCCCGCCACGTTCTGTGCGCTGGAGAACGTGGCATCACCGGCGCGTCCCGGCCTGGATGTTCGCTGGCGTACAGAACGCCCCGGCCAGCATCGGCTAGTCTGACCGGAGACCCATCGCGTGATGCCCGGCAAGGGAGTCGATTCCTGCTGGCGACATGCTGCGATCCATTGACCGAATCGAAGGAGCACGAATGCGTTATCGACTGTTGTTGCTGTGGATGCTGTTCTGCTCGGTGCCTCTGGCCACGGCGCAGGTGAGCATCGGCGTTGCGCTTCCCGGCGTCAGCATCGGGATCAACGTGCCGTTGTTCCCGGAACTCGTCCGGGTGCCCGGCTACCCGGTCTACTATGCGCCCCGCGAGGAATCGAACTTCTTCTTTTACGACGGCCGGTACTGGGTCTACCAGAGCGATGACTGGTACGCCAGTTCCTGGTACAACGGGCCCTGGCAACGCGTGGCGCCGACGGTGGTGCCGCTGTATCTCCTGCGAGTGCCGGTGCGCTACTACCGCAATCCGCCCGCGTACTTCCGCGGCTGGCAGCCGAATGCGCCACCGCGCTGGGGCCAGCACTGGGGTAATGAATGGGAGCAGCAGCGCAGTGGCTGGGACCGACGCAATCGCAGTGCTGCGCCGGCGCCCGCTCCGCTACCGGTTTACCAGCGCCGCTATGCGGGCGATCGCTACCCGCAGTCGGAAGAGCAGCAAGCACTGCACAACCGGAACTACCGCTACCAGCCGCGTGATGCCATGCTGCGAGAGCACGCACCGCAACAGCAACCACACCCGGCAGCGCCGCCCCGGAACGCGCAGCATCCGGCGCCACAGGTGAGAGAGCATGTGCAGCGGGACACCCCGCGCGTCAACCCAACGCCGCCGCCGCGCGCCAGCGCGCCGTTGCCGCCACCCGCACAACCACCGCAAAGAGGCGGCGAAGACGCTCAGCGGCGAGATTCACCACCAGCCCCTCCGCAGCAGCAGCGAAGGCCCGCCGATCAGCAACACCTTCAGCAGCCGCAGCAAAGCGCTGCCCCGCATGAACGGCAGGCGCCAAGGCCTGACCGGGACAACAACCCGCATGCCGGGCGCACAGCGCAGGAACCGGGGCGTGAGCAGGGACAGGACAACGGGCACGAGAAAGGGGACGACCGAGGGCAGGGCCACAAGAAATAGGTGACCCTGCGCGTGCATCCGCAACAGGGGTTGTGGATGATGACCAGCACCAGCCAACACTCAACAACAAGGAAGACCACCATGACCAGCTATCGCACTTTTGTTTCTTCCCTACTCCTGGTTTCGAGTCTGGGAGTACTTGCCGCTCCGGTCGTAGCCGCGCCGCCGGACTGCAGCCGCATGGGGATGCGCGGCGACGCCTGGGAGTATCGAGTCGAGCGCATGGCGCAGCATCACCAGCGGCTGCACGACGCTCTGAAACTGACTCCGGAACAGGACATCGCCTGGAAGAAGCTGATGGACCCGCAGCATCCGATGGCCCGAATGGAACCGGCCAAGGCCGACGACTGGGCGAAACTCTCCACCCCGGAACGGGCGGACAAGATGCTGGAGCGCATGCAGGAGCATCAGTCGCGCATGACCGCGCACGTGACTGCCCTCAAGGACTTCTATGCCCTGCTCACGCCTGAGCAGAAGAAGACCTTCGACGATTTCCATGCCGGTCCACGCGGCGGGATGCGCGGCAAACCGGGGCCTCGCCCGATGGACATGGCGCCGCCAAAACCGTGAGCTGGCTTTCCGGGAAAGCCGCGACCGGGTGCTCTCCGTACCGGCTTCTCCCGGAGCCGGAAGCGCTGGGGAGGAGTCGGAGATCCCCGCAAATGATGCCGGCCCTGGCTTTACCTGCGACCGCAGCGGTCGGCAGCATCGATGCCTACATCGTCGCGGCGAGACAGTTCTCGATGTTGACGCGGGACGAGGAATCGCGCCTGGCCAGTCGCTATCAGGACAAGAACGATCTCGACGCGGCGCGACAGTTGATCGTCTCGCACCTCCGTCTGGTGGTTTCGATCGCCCGTGGCTACCTGGGGTATGGCTTGCCGCACGCCGATCTGATCCAGGAGGGCAATATCGGGCTGATGAAGGCGGTGAAGCGCTTCGACCCGACGCGTGGTGTGCGCCTGGTTTCCTTCGCCATCTACCTGATCAAGGCCGAGATTCAGGAGTACGTCGTGAAGAACTGGCGGATGCTCAAGGTGGCAACCACCAAAGGGCAGCGCAAGCTGTTTTTCAACCTGCGCAGCATGAAAGACAACAGCAGCAGTCTCGGTTGCCAGCAGACGGCACGAATCGCCGCCATCCTGAACGTCCGGCCTGAAGAGGTCACCGAGATGGATACGCGCCTGTCCGGCCACGACCTGGCGCTGGATGGCGACAGTGAGGATGACGAGGCGTTTGCCCCCAGCGCCTATCTGTGCGACAACTCGCGCGAACCGGTGCATGTGCTCGAAGGCCGTGTCCGCGAACGACTGCAGACCGAAGGCCTGCAGAGGGCTCTGGCTCTCCTCGATCCACGCAGCCGCCGGATTATCGAAGCGCGCTGGTTGATGGACGAAAAACCGGCCACCCTGCACGATCTGGCAGCGGAATTCGGTGTCTCCGCCGAACGCATTCGCCAGGTTGAAGTGAAGGCCATGCGGAACATGCGCACCAGCCTGGAATCACTCCCGGCCTGAGTGTGAGCGCCACACCCCTGCCGGCGGCATGGGCCGGTACATGCATCGGATGACCATTTTCGACTCCTGGCCGCAAGCAAGACGCAGTGCGCCTTCGGAATTCGTCTCCGGGAGGACGGCCAGGAATTCCTCCCCACCGTAGCGGGCGAGGAAATCCGTAGCGGGCGGCGATTCTCCGGCCCGCCAGCCCTGCCAAACCCAGCCCAACGACGAGAAAAATCGCCAATACTGCTGCTAGGGCGCACGTCCCGCAGCCAGCAGGCATTGAGGCAGCCACTGTATACGCGTACAGTTGCAACAGAATAGGGTACAGACCACGGTTTCTAGCTTTCGGAGCAGAAAAAACAAGATAACCGTGGTCTGTCCGTTCGCAGCAACAGCAGTAAGTCTAGCGGGTTGAAGTCCCGTCTGGGGAGTTGTCCGTACGCCCCGGTAGCCTGAGGAAGCGGCGCTGTGGCGACACGGGGTCGTGAGTTTCCCAACAGCAAGAGAGCAGGCCGTAACGCAAGTGAACCTATGTGTAGCCTCGTAAACGAACTGGAGAAGCCGACCTTGTGGACAGAAGGGGAAGGCCGTTGGAAGGGTGCTGGAATAACGGAAGTGGCACTCATCGACTCCCGGGGTAGCAGGGATGGCATGTTCTGGAAGATTGACTGCCCAGTGCTGGAGACCCGTCTGTGGGGGTGGGGAGACCACCGCCCACTGCGTATAAGGCAACGAAATCGTAGTGGCCGCAGAGGGGAGTCGGAGGGGTTCATAGTACCGCTTGAGTTCAAGGGACATCATAACCCCGGACGAGGGAAGGAACCCTACTTTGTTCGTGCAACCGAAGAGCTGAGGATCGAGGGATTGCCATGTCGCTAACCACCCCGGATACGATCAGGACGCTACAGAGGAAGCTGTATGCCAAGACCAAGCAAGAACCGGCCTACCGCTTTTACGCGCTCTACGACAAGATCAGCCGGGAAGACATCCTCAGTCACGCCTGGCGGCTTGTCCGGTCGAACCGAGGCAGTCCCGGGATTGATGGGATCAGTTTCGAGGCCATAGAAAACGGCATTGGGGTAAAAACGTTTCTGCGGGACCTGGCCCGTGATCTGAAAGACAAGACCTACCGCGCCCAGCCGGTCAGGCGCGTCATGATTCCCAAAGCGGATGGCAGTCAGCGCCCGCTGGGGATACCGACGCTCCGCGATCGTGTCGCACAAATGGCGGTGAAACTCATCATTGAACCGATCTTTGAAGCCGATTTCTGCGAACACTCGTACGGATTCCGGCCGAAGAAATCGGCCCACGATGCCGTGGATGACATCGCCAATACGCTATGGGCCGGCTACACCCAAGTCATAGACGCCGATCTGTCGAAGTACTTTGACAGCATTCCGCATGCCAAGCTACTGGCCGTGGTGGCCGAGCGAATCGTCGATGGGGGGATTCTGCACCTCATCAAGCAATGGCTCAAAGCCCCGGTCATCGGCGAAGACGATCGCGGTGTGAAGAAGACCGTAGGTGGTGGAAAAGGCAATGGCAAAGGCACGCCGCAAGGCGGCGTGATTTCCCCGCTGCTGGCCAACTGCTACCTGCATATTCTCGACCGAATATGGCAACGGCGGCACCTGAAGGGCAAGCTGTCCGCACATCTCGTACGCTACGCGGATGACTTTGTCGTCATGTGTTAAGGCTTGTCCGACGCCTGCCCTCCGCTCTCAGGCATGCGACCGCCGTCTCACTTCAGGGCAGGCATCAGACAACCCTTAACAGGAGCGGACGGTGAGGTGATCGAGAACGTCATTGCTTGGGCGACTGCTGTTCGGCCGAAAGCGGACCTGTGGTCGCAGTGGCGTGTTGGTTGCCAGCACCTCGTGACGCCGGTGCGGTGGACCTTGGCCTGCACGTCATCGAGTGACTTCTGCTCGGGGGCACGGCTTTTGTGAAACGTCGCAGTTCCCGAGGCGTCAGCCTCGAAAACGCCCTCGATGACAATGCGGTGGAAGTGCTCATGCGGATTGAGCAGCGCGCCAAAGCGGTGAATGAAGGCCACCGCACCGATCGGGGAATCGAGACCCGCAGCCGGTCAGGCGCGGCGGAAGACTTGTTCCACGACGCTCAGAAAAATGGACAGCGGCAGCGCCAGCGTCTCTAATGCCCGATCCTCTTCGAGGTGATAACGCAGCCGCTTGGGAACCGACACCACCCGCTGACAGATCTGCAGTCGCGGAAAAACGTGGTCGGCCAGGTGGGCGGCAGTTTCGACCATCCGCCGGGTGTTGCAAGCGGGACAGACACCGTGGCCCTTGCACGAATGCACGCGTAGGCAATGAGAAAATCGTGACCGCACTCGGCGCATCGAGCGCGGGCAAAGCCATGCGCGAGAATGCCGCATTCGAGATACCGGCGGAACTCACGTTCGACATGGGCTGGGCCGGAAGCGCCCTGGCGGCTATCGCAGGAGAGTTCGAGCCAAGTGGCGAGGTGCGTCTGCACGGTGCGATAGAGCACGGTACGTTCGGGCCGGCGACGGCGATAGACGGCAGTGCGAGCAGGGGCACAGGCGGCAGACATGGGGATACGAGTCGGGCAATCGAGAGGCCACAACTGTACGCCCATACAGTTGTGGCCTCAATGCCTGCTGGCTGCGGGACGCGCGCCCTAGTCATGGGCGCAACCCTTTACCCCGAGCCTTCTGAAGGATAAAGGATAAGAACCAGGGCAGCCAGTACGCCAGTCACGTCTTTCAGGAGAAGCTCAGGGCCTACGGCATGACCTGCTCGATGAGCCGGAATGGCAATTGCTGGGAAAACGAGCGAAGCGACGTTTCGCGAGTCGATAGACGAGAGGGCGAAGCCCGGCGCAACGCGCCGACGGAGGGCTGGTTCAATAGCTTCAAGAACGAACGGGCGCATGGCGTCCGCTACGAAACCCACGCCGACATAAAGGCCGCTAGCTTAGAGTACATCGAGGACTTCTACAACCGGAAGCGGCGGCATTCCACCCTCGGCGACAAATCGCCAGTTCAGTTCCTGCCGACAAAACCAAGACCAGCCTGCGCCTAAAGCGCAAATGCGCCGCTTGGGACGACGACGTTCGGCTCAGGATTCTTGGTCTCAAACCACTATGACAACCGAGTGCGGAGGCCCTGCGCCTCCCTCCCACGTTCGTGGCGGACCAACGCCTCCGAAGGAATGTTGGAATGGTGAACCCGACCCTGCCGGTTCTGCCAGTTTGACCTCGGTCAGCGCTGGACGATCGATGGGGTCACGCCATCCTCACCTTTCGCGCTTTGGCGCAGAGTGACCGCTTCGATGCCGCCTGGACGCTTGTCGTTGCCGACTACCGAAAGGATGTTTCCTTTCCCGTGGTACATTTTCCTCCTCGCCAGACATCAGTGCGAGAGATACACCCTAGAGTCTTTCTGACTGGCTCGTGATATTGGAATATGCTGTAATACTGTAATCATGCCACTCGACGCCTTGGCCGCGTAGAACCCCGTCCAATTGTGCTGCAAGCGTGTCGGTTGCGCTTGACCCATCTGTGATCAGCCAGTATCCGAACATCACACCGCCTGTAGACTTTCTCTTTTCTAGCAAGCCATTTATGCGACCTTTGAAGCAGTCATAGGCTCTATCAAGATCTGACCGACTGGCGTAACATCTGCATTTTACTTCACTCATTTTCGTTTATCCTTGTTCTCGTAGGACTCGGTAGGTAGCACTCTCCAAAGAAATTTGGAAATCATATCCCCGACAAATGACAACTCCTGGCCTCACGACCCGAATAATATACTCCCATTTGTCAGGACCATGCCGCGTAGGCATCAAGACAAGATCGTTAGCGCGGACATCGTACTTGCTCACTCTCATTCCAGGAGGCAATTTCTGTTTGGCCACCTTGCGGACGTTGTCGTCTCTGCTCTCGATGACAATCTTCTCGAGTAAATCCTGGTCGGTAAGCTGCTCTACAGCCGCCTTGCGGACACTGGCGTCCTTGTAGTTGGTGGCAATCCTCGCGAGCAGGGTCTGATCGGTAAGCTTTTCAATGGCGGCAATTCGGACCTCTCTGTCTGTGTGCACGGTGACAATGTTGGCGAGCAAATCCTGGTCGGTAAGCTGCTCTAAGGCCGCCTTGCGGACACTGGCGTCCCTGTCCTTGGTGGCAATCCTCGCGAGCAGGGTCTGATCGGTAAGGTTTTCCGTGGCGATCTGGCGGACTTCGCTGTCTGTGTCCTCGGTGGCGATCTTGGCGAGGAGGGCCTGGTCGGTAAGCTTCCCCATGGCCGCCTTGGAGACACTGTGGTCGCTGTCCTTGGTGGCAATCGTCGCGAGAAGGGTCTGGTCGGTAAGCTTTTCCGTGGCGATCTGGCGGACTTCGCTGTCTGTGTCCTCGACGGCAATCTTGGCGAGGAGTGCCTGGTCGGTAAGCTTCCCCATGGCCGCCTTGGAGACACTGTGGTCGCTGTCCTTGGTGGCAATCGTCGCGAGAAGGGTCTGGTCGGTAAGCTTTTCCGTGGCGATCTGGCGGACTTCGCTGTCTGTGTCCTCGACGGCAATCTTGGCGAGGAGTGCCTGGTCGGTAAGCTTATTCGTGGCGGCTGTTCGGACATGGCCGTCTGTGTCCTCGGTGGCTATCTTGGCCAGGAGGGTCTGATCCGTAAGGCGATCCGTGGCGTATATTCGGGGATAGTCGTTTTTGGCTTCGATGGCGACCTTGGAGAGAAGGGTCGGGTCCGTAAGCTTCTCCACGGCAGCCTTGCTGACTTCGCTGTCTGTGTCCTCGACGGCAACCTTGGCGAGGAGTGCCTGGTCGGTAAGCTTCTTCGTGGCGGCTGTTCGGACATGGCCGTCTGTGTCCTTGATGGCAACCTTGGCGAGGAGTGCCTGGTCGGTAAGCTTCTTCGTGGCGACTGTTCGGACATGGCTGTCTGTGTCCTCGGTGGCGATCTTGGCGAGGAGGATCTGATCGGTGAGCTTATCCGCGGCAGCCTTGCGGACCTCGCTGTTATTGTCCTCGACGGCTAACTTGGCAAGTGTAAGATTAGTGAGTTTTTCAACGACGGGACTGCTGCGAAAACCAGGCGCTGCGCTGTGGGCGGCGAACACCTTGGCAAGCAAGATTTGACCGGTGAGCTTCTCCACGGCCGCCTTGCGGACATAGCTGTCTGTGTCCTCGATGGCGATCTTGGCGAGGAGTGCCTGGTCGGTAAGCTTGTTCGTGGCGGTTGTGCGGACATTGCTGTCTGTGTCCTCGGTGGCTATCTTGGCGAGGAGGGTCTGATCGGTAAGCCTCTTCGTGGCGGCTGTTCGGGGAAGGCTGTCTGTGTCCTCGGTGGCGATCTTGGCGAGGAGTGCCTGATCGGTAAGCTTCTCCGTGGCGGCTGTTCGGGGAAGGCTGTATGTGTCCTCGGTGGCGATCTTGGCGAGGAGTGCCTGATCGGTAAGCTTCTCCGTGGCGACTGTTCGGATATACCTGCCTGTGTCCTCGGTGGCGATCTTGGCGAGGAGGGCCTGGTCGGTAAGCTTCCCCATGGCCGCCTTGGAGACACTGTCGTTGCTGTCCTTGGTGGCAATCGTCGCGAGGAGGGTCTGATCGGTAAGCTTCTCCGTGGCGGCTGTTCTGACATAGCTGTCTGTGTCCTCGATGGCTATCTTGGCGAGGAGGGTCTGATCGGTAAGCTTCTCCGTGGCGGCTTTTCGGACAATGTCATCTGTGTCCTCGATGGCAATCTTGGCGAGGAGTGCCTGGTCGGTAAGCTTCTTCGTGGCGACTTTTCGGACATAGAAGTATGTGTCCTCGGTGGCGATCTTGGCGAGGAGTGCCTGATCGGTAAGCTTCTCCATGGCGGCTGTTCGGACACCGCTGTCTGCATCCTCGGTGGCGAGCTTGGCGAGGAGGGTCTGGTCGGTAAGCTTCTCCGTGGCGGCTGTTCGGACATACTTGCATGTGTGCTCGATGGCAATCTTGGCGAGGAGTGCCTGATCGGTAAGCTTCTTCGTGGCGGCTGTTCGGACATACTCGCATGTGTGCTCGATGGCAATCTTGGCGAGGAGTGCCTGGTCGGTAAGCTTTTCCGTGGCGATCTGGCGGACACCGCTGTCTGTGTCCTCGATGGCAATCTTGGCGAGCAGTGCGTGGTCGGTGAGCTTTTTCGTGGCGACCCTTCGGACATCGCCGGATCCGCCCGCGGTGGCGATCTTGGCGAGGAGGGTCTGATCGGTAAGCTTCTCCATGGCGGCTGTTCGGACACCGCTGTCTGCATCCTCGGTGGCGAGCTTGGCGAGGAGTGCCTGGTCGGTAAGCTTTTCCGTGGCGATCTGGCGGACACCGCTGTCTGTGTCCTCGATGGCAATCTTGGCGAGCAGTGCGTGGTCGGTGAGCTTTTTCGTGGCGACCCTTCGGACATCGCCGGATCCGCCCGCGGTGGCGATCTTGGCGAGGAGTGCCTGGTCGGTAAGCCTTTCCATAGCGCTGGTGCGAACCGACGCTGGTCTGCCATCGACGGCGATTTTGCCAAGAAGCTCTTGATTGGTAAGCTTCTCTACAGCAGCCTGGCGGACACAGACGTCATCGTCCTCGACGGCGAGTTTGTTGAGGAGCGCCTGATCGTTGAGCTTTCTCACCGCGCAGCTGCGAACTGATGGGCTGTTATCCTCGATGGCGACCTTGGCGAGGAGCGGCTGATCGTTGAGCTTTCTCACGGCACAGCTGCGAACTGATGGACTGTTATCCTCGACGGCGACCTTGGTTAAGAGCGTCTGGTCCGTAATCTTGTCCACAGCATTGCTGCGAACAGATGCCTTCTTGGCTTCGGCAACGACCTTGGCCAGGATGGTCGTATCGGTAAGCTTCTCTACGGCCGCTAAACATAGCGCTTCCTTTTCGACTTCAAGGACAAGCTTGGCCAATAGGGTTTGGTCCACAAGTATCGGAAGAGTCTCTTCCAAAAAAGCGTAATCCATGCTCTTGATTGCGCGCGAGATACGGAAGCTTGCAAAAAGAAACATACGCACTCCCCAACCAGGATAAAGGATAAGAAATCCAACGGCACAGACGAGAGTATATGAGCCTTCATCAAGCAGGGTCAATGTCGAATTGGGACCCGGAAGCCCCTGAAAAGCATACCTTTACACACAACTCATTGAGCATGTTTCGCCGATTTCGTGACTGTAGTGGAGCGATGATTGCGCAACCGTTTTCGATCTCGCGCGCAGCCATCTGTGCGGGATGCTGTATGGTGTGCGCCCTTTGAGTGGGGCGATGTGCATGGACAAGTGGGCTGCAGAAGAATTTGGCGGAGCAGAACTTGGAGACGGTCGTCTGACCAATCGACTGATCAAGATCGCGAGCGATTTTGCCGACAAACCCACGGCGAGTATCCCGGGCGCCTGTTCGGGCTGGGCCGAAACGCAGGCGGTCTACCGCTTTTTCGATCAGGCCAGCGAGAAGAAGCAGGATCTCGGATGGGAAGACATCCTGACACCGCACATGGACCGCACCATCGTCCGAATGCGCCAGCATCCTGTGGTCCTGTGTCTGCAGGACACCACCGAACTTGACTTCAATGGCCAGTCCATCGAGGGACTGGGGCCACTCAGTTACGAGGCTCAGCGCGGCTTGTATCTGCATCCCACCTATGTCGTGACCCCGGACCGGGAACCGCTGGGGGTCATTGACGCCTGGCTCTGGGCACGGGAATTCAAGGATGCAGACGGAAACCGTCCGGGAATTCTCGAGAGCACCCGCTGGATAGAAGGCTACGAACGGGTGACCGAAGCCGCCGTCACGATGCCCGGCACCCGTCTTGTCTACGTGGCCGACCGGGAAGCCGATATTCTTGGGCTGATGCAACGGGCGCAGGCTCTGGAAACGCCGGCCGATTGGCTGGTCCGTTCCCAACACAATCGCTGTCTTCCTGCGGGCGGCAAACTGTGGGCAAAAGTCCGCGCGGGCGAAGCGCTGGGCGAGATCGAATTCCTCCTGCCCGCGCGTGGCGGGCAAGCCGCCCGTCTCGTGCGCCAGAGGCTCTTTGCCTGTCGCGCCGAGTTGCCCAACGGCCAAGGCGGACTGCTCACCGTGACCTGCGTGATTGCTCAGGAAATCGGGGCACCCAAAGGCGTCAAGCCCATCGAATGGCGCTTGGCTACCAATCGCGAGGCCGACGGCTTCGAAGCTGTTGTGACGTTGATCGACTGGTATCGCGCGCGGTGGGAAATCGACATTTACCAGACATACAACCTCCATAAGAGTGAAGTTCATCATGACTTTGAACTCGCTCGCAGCGCGCCTAGCCTGGCCAGTTCTGCTTCGTCGGCCTGAATGAGCCAGAGGGGATGGTCGGCATGAATCACCTGCCGGCCTTGCAGTAGACCTCGGCGTAGCCAGCTATACAGCGTTGGCTGAGGGACATTCAGACGGCGGGCAAGTTCATTCAGCGTCAATTCTTCCTGCGCCTCTTCGATCATGCCCGCGTAAGCGGACTGGCGGCTGCGCAGACCCTGGCGCAAGAGCAACGTGAGCACCATGGGCGCGTTGAAGGTGTCGCAGCGCTTGGCCGGGCGCCAATCTTCGGCGTTCAGCCGACGGGCAATGGCGGCGGCATTTTCACCCTGGGCGTGCAACTCGGCCACGCGCGCCATCAACTGCGGGTAATAGCTCAGTTGGTCGAGACGGGCCACCGGCCGGGTGAGGGTCGCCTGCGTGTCGTGGCCGCCGATCCAATGCACCTGGACATCGACCTGTTCGCTCTCGCCCTGGACGGTGACCACTACCCGCGTCACGAGTTGCCGAATGATGGCCTGCCGATCGGCAGCCATCGTCGTGGGCGCGTGCCACAGGGCGGGAATGTCGCAGGCGAGTCGGCGGATGGCCTCACGTTCGGCCGCGCTGAGCGTGGCCGGTTGTTCGGCGGCAAAGCGCGCATACTCGGCCTGCAGTTCGCCTTCGACGGTCAGTGCGGCTTCCCACTGCTGCTCCAGGGTGCGGGCCACCAAACGGTTCTCGGGTTCGACTGCATTGAACTGCCGGTATGCCCGCTCGGCCTGGTAATGGGCACGTTCCAGGCGCTGCTGCCAGTGCCGGTGCAATTGTTGCCGCTCGCTCTCGAGATCTTCGAGCGCCTTCAGGCTGATCTCCAGCGCGGCCGGTTGCAGGGCTGCCAGGACCTGCTCAGTGATGAAGTCATCGAGCGCCTGGCCAGCCAGCGATTGGCAAAGGGCCTGGCCGTAGCTGGCCGCCATCGTATCGCAGGCGTAGCGCAGCCCGGTGCCACTGCTGTTATAGCGGGTCATCATGCGATGTCCGCATCGCCCGCACACGAGCAGCCCCGAGAGGAGCGAAGGGCCATGCCGGATGGCGCCCTGAGCTTTGATGCCATTGGCTTCCAGCTGACGCAGGTGGCGCTCGTATTGTTCCCAGCTGATGTAGGCCGGCAGGTGATCCTTGAGCAGGACGGCCCATTGCTCCCGTGGCGCCACCCGCCGGCCCGTCGCCGGCCGTCCGGGTTGCTTGCGCCGGATATCCGTTGGCCGACGACCATAGGCGTAGGCGCCGGCGTAGAGCGGGTTGTGCAGCAGATTCGAGAGCGTCACCCGGTTCGGCGCATGCCATTCCAGCTCGCCTCGATTCACCCCGGTACGCACGCGACAGGGAAGCTGGATCTGGTGGCGGACCAGATACTGGAGCATCCCGTTGAGAGTGCCGCAACGCTCGAATTGATCGAAGATCAGCCCGATCACCGTCTGCGCCTGCTCATCGGGATCCTTGATCACTTCACCCGACGGCCGGCGCACATAGCCGATCGGCACCTGCATTCCGAGTTCACCCCGGGTGGCCTTGGCGCGCTTGCCGGCCAGCAGGCGCTGCTTCAACACGTGCAACTCCGCTTCCGACATCGTCCCCTTCAAGCCCAGTAGCAGTCGGTCGTTGTAATCGCTCGGATCATAAATGCCATCCAGATCGCCGATCAAGGTCCCGAACAGTCCGCAGACTTCCAGCAGTTGATACCAGTCCCGGCATGAGCGCGCCAGGCGGGACATCTCGAGGCCCAGCACAATGCCGACATGGTTGAGGCTGACCTCGCTCACCAGTCGCTGAAAGCCTACCCGACCTTCCGCAGTGGCCCCCGATTTGCCCTGATCATCGTCAATCACTTCGACTCGCGAGCGCGGCCAGCCCAGTTCCACTGCCCGCTCTACCAGTCCGTACTGCAAGCGGGTCGACTCCTGATGTCGAACCAGTTGCTGCAAGGTGGACTGGCGAACGTACACCACCGCGAGACGGTCCCGATGATCGTTCCGGATCTTCTCGCTCAGCAACGGCCACATGGCGCTCTTGCTGTCCATCACTTTGGGCTTCCGTACCGTGGACTGAAGGCCACTGGCGTAGCACCAAGGAACTCAGCAGACGGATCATACGGCGCCGATCTGCAGGCATCATCAGTCCCTACAGCATTTCGAGTCGGGATTTCAGGGCGAGTTCGCCTCTCCAGCCACCGCACCAATCCCAATAGAGCGGCTCGACTTAATTTCGGCGCCGCACTCGTTCCATCCACATTTATAGCGGCATCCGTGATGGTATATAGAGATTTTCTTCCATGTCCTGAAGAATGGTTGTCGGGTGGAAGCCCTGCAACTGGGACATATCGACAAGATCGAGCTGGCCTTGGCGGTTTAAGCGCCTAGCAAAAAGTCATTCGATAATGAGAGCCGAAACCGTCCAGAATTTTGTCGACGTCAGCCTCAAGCCCGGCAGAGTTCCGTGCTTTGAAGGCCATCCACTCGTACTTCATTTTGTGCCAGAGCTTCTCGATGCGGTTCAGTTCCGGACTGTAGGGTGGCAGGAAGTAAAGCGTGAGGCCCTTCTCTTTCAGCAGGGCCAACAGGGGCTGGATTTCCTTCGCTTTGTGGATGGAAGCATTGTCCAGAATCACCGTCAGGGGTCTGCCGACGCTTTCCAGGAGGAGACCGAGGAAGCCGCCAAAAAGAGCTGCGGTCGTTGTCTCCCAGAACTTGGCCGTGAACAATTCACCCGTCGAGATCAACGCGGCCATCACATTCAGACGCTTTCCCCGCGCGGCCGTGATGAGGTGCACCTCTCCTGTCTCGGTCCAGGCGCTCCGATTGGGCTGGGTCTGCACAAAGCCGGCTTCATCCATATACGATAAAGTGAGTTCGCCAAGCTTTGTTTTTTCAAGCAATTCATCTATTTCTACCTGGGCTGCTCGAAATTTCGCCTCATCCCGTTTTTTTAGACTGTGCCGGGTCCTTTTCCAGACATAGTTCTTCTCTTTCAAGGCCGCCTGAACCACTCCCACCGACACCTGTACGCCATGTTCCTCTGACAGGCGGTCCCTCAACTGGGGGGCCGTACAGGCATCAGCCGTCGCCCAGGCGCAGAGTACCTGCTGATACGTTTCCGATAGTTTGCGAGGGGCACCACTGCGCGGCAGGTCGCGCAGCCCGATGAACCCCCTGGCCAGCCAGGCATCCCTGTGGTTGGCTACGGTTTCCTTGTGGAGCTTCTGCTGTTTCGCCACTCCGTCAAGGGACCCTCCTTCAGCCAGGAGAAGTACGGTCCGGGCTCGCCGGCGTTCGCGCCAGTCACTGCCTCGCTCCTCTACCTGCGTCAGTTGCTGGCGCTCTTGTGCTGTAAGGGTGAACTTTTTGGCTCTGCGGGACATGGCGAGGCATTCCGGAGGTTGGAGCGGACAGTATGCAGGCATACTGGCTTAACTCGAAAAATTTATCTGGAAGCGCTTACGCCGCTGATTCTCGGGTTCCTGGACAGCGTCTCAGCAACCGCGAACCGCATTGCGTCCGTCCGCCTTGGCTTGATAGAGTGCGGTGTCTGCCCGGCGTACCGCGACTTCTTCGTTCTTGTCCTGGTCCGTCGCCATGGCGACGCCGATGCTTACCGTCACCCGCTCTGCCACTGGGAAGGCATGCCTGGAAACCGTTTGTCTGACAGTCTCGGCAAGACGCAATGCGCCTTCGGCATTCGTCTCCGGGAGGACGGCGAGGAATTCCTCCCCACCGTAGCGGGCGACGAAATCACTCTCCCGCAAGGTGTCCTTGAGCACGGTCGCCACATGTCGCAGCACCTGATCTCCAGTGTCGTGGCCATAGGTATCATTGATCGCCTTGAAGTAATCGATATCCATGAACAGGACGACATAAAGATGGCCCGATCGCTTCAAGCGCAGAAATTCCTGGCGCAGTCGCTCATTGGCAGAGTTACGGTTCTGCAGGCCGGTGAGTGCGTCCACCCGGGCAAGTTGTTCGAGTTCCTGATTGGCGGCCACCAAAGAGGTGGTACGTGCTGCCAACAGTTCCCCGGCCTGGCGGAGTGCGACAGCGACCTCGGCCGATTCCTCGATGGATACCTCGGGAACCGGCACCGACAGCCCTTTCCCCAAGGCGATCGCCGGCTCGGTCAGGGCGCGCACCGATCCGGCTATTCTCCGGCCCGCCAGCCATGCCAAAGCCAGCCCAACGACGAGCAAAATCGCCAAGCCTGCAGCTAGCCAGGTCATGGTGCGGATCAAATCCTTTTCCAGAATTTCTCGCGGAATGCCGATGCCGACGCTCCAACCGGTGACCGATGAACGGCTCCAGACCGACTGGGTCGGAATTCCTTCGCGGGTGACGGTTTGCATCGAGCCTTCCAGTGACTCGCTGATACGCTGGATATACTCGACCGTTCCCTTCTGGCCGACGAACGCTTCGGGCGCGTGCGTGCTGGCGGCGATGGTGCCGGTGTTGTCGAATATTGCCGAGACCCAACCCGGCGGAAAGTGTTGCGCGGCGAGAATGGCGTTGAAGTCATCCAGCGACACCCCAACGCTCAGGACATACCTTACCCGGTCGTTGTCCATCACCGGCACGTCAATGCTTATCACGGGCTTGCGCAGCACCCCGCCAATGTAGATTTCCGAAATCTCCGGCAGTCCGGTGGCGAAGACACGCCGGGGAATCTCCGGATTGCCGTGACGCGGCAGGGGTTCACCAAACTCCCGCAACGTGTTCACCAGTTGCTGGCCACTCTCGTTGGTCAGCACGAAATTCATACCCACCCGGGTCGTTGCGATGACCTCGCGTGCCCGTCGATGGAATCCTTCCAGATCATTCCGGGAAAGCGCAGCGGATGTGGAGAGGACCTGGCCCGTGATCCTGGCCTTGAACAATTGCGTGTCGACGGACTGAACCATCGCACGCGCCGTGGCTATCATGTCCCTTTCGAGTTGGGCACGGCCGTTCAGGTACTCACGCGCGAACAACACCGCGACACCGAGTATTCCCGGCAGCAGACAGGCGAGAATCAGCAACAACAGCACCGTGCCGATTCGCCAGCGGGAAGGGAGACCGTAGGCCCGAACGCTTTTCCTGCGTTTCAAGAGCTTATCCCGATCATGGGAAAGAACCCGAATCCCGGCATCCATCTGCGCGGAATCCGCTGATTTGAAACCAGATGGAGCGGGCGAAGGGAATCGAACCCTCGGCTCTAGCTTGGGAAGCTAGGGTATTGCCATTATACGACGCCCGCGCAGCCGACATTTTACGACGGTTTTGGCGGTCTTCACAACGACACTGTGTATAGCCCTTTGGCAAACCACAGGCTCTCGGCCCCGTTACGCTCCGGCCTGCAAGCCGAAAACTTGGCCTGCTCTCAAGCCAGATCGACGACCATACGAAAAAGCCGATGGCCGGAAGCCAGGTACTTGCGCTCGAAGGGCGTCATCGCGGCATCCGGCGCATACGATTCGGCAACTGCCGGGCGCTGCGTCATTCGCCGCACTGCGAAACAGAACTCCGCCAGGTAGATCGCCCAGTTGCTGCGGCACTCCAGCACCCCGCCCAGGTCGAGCAGGGACGGAAAGACCGGGTGCCCGTGCCAGCGGCGACTCACCTGGCTGGCCTTCGGCCAGGGGTTCGGGTAAAGCAGATAATGTCGATCGAGCCGGATGCCCGCCTCGCGCAGCAGACGCCAGTAGTCGACCATATCGGCGCGCACCAGATCGAGATTCGGCGGCCACTGCGCAGCGCTACGCCTGCCGCGCGCCAGGCGCGATGCCGACTGATCGACGCCGATCACGTAGTGGTCGGGGAAGTTCCTGGCCAAATACAGGCTGCTCTCCCCCACGCCACAGCCCGAATCGAGAATGACCGGTGATCCGGCAGCCGTGCGCTGCCAACGTTCGAGGCTGCCCGCAAACGCCGCACGATTGTAGTCGGCATAGGGCTTGCGGAAAGGTGCGCCGGCATGCCGGTCGAGCAGGGTCGCCAGATGCGGGTGGATGTCGCCCTGCACGCTCTCGGGAACGCGCGAGTTGCCGAACATCGAGCGCGGCTTAGCCAGCCGCCGGCACGACGGGAACGCCATGCCTCCGGAGTACGCGCGAGACTTCTTCGACCCCGCGCAGCGCACGCACGGCGATGAACAGCGCTTCGGCTTCGACAAAGTTGCGCCGCAGCGATCCCAGCCACAATTTGAGGCGACCCGGCGCCTGTCGCGGCGAAACCTTGCCACAGACCTGTTGCCAGTAAGACGCCAGCAAGGGCTGCAACAGCAACCAATCCAGCGAGCGATCACTGTCGATCGCCTGACCCGCCGCCAGCGCGCGAATACGCCGTGCAAGAAACGGATCGGCGACCGCCCCGCGCCCGAGCATCACATCCGGAGTGCCACTGACCGCGCAGCAACGGGCATGGTCCGCCGTCGTCCAGACTTCACCGTTGGCAGTCACCGGTTGCTGCACGACATCCTTGATGCGCGCCACCCATTCCCAGTGAGCCGGCGGCCGGTAGCCTTCGTCCCGAGTACGCGCATGCACGACCAGCGACACGATTCCTCCGGCGGCCAGAGCCCGCGCACAGTCGAGGGTCCTCGCCGTGTCGCGCACGCCGAGTCGCATCTTGGCGGTGAATGGGATTACGGTGGGCACCACGCGCCGTACCGCAGCGACGATACGGAACAGTTGCTCCGGATCGGCGAGCAACGTCGCACCACCGCCGTGGCGATTCACCGTCGGCGCCGGGCACCCGAAGTTCAGGTCGATCCCGGCCGGAGAGAGTTCGACCAACTGCGCCGCATTGTCGGCCAGACAGGCCGGGTCACTGCCGAGAAGCTGGACGACCACCGGTGTGCCGGCGTCGGTGCGGCTGCCGCGGCCGAGTTCGGGGCAGATTCGGCGAAAGCTTCGTACCGGCAGCACGCTGCCCGAAACACGCAGAAACTCGCTCACCGCCAGATCGTAGGCGCCCAGACGCGTCAACACGTCGCGCAAGACGTCATCGACCAGCCCCTCCATCGGTGCCAACAGCAGTCTGCCCATGTTCAACCCGAATCTTTCGCCCTATTCTACCGGAGCAGGCCGGCTCAAATCCCGCGGCCTTGAGTCCTGCCGGGCGCCGGGCTGTAGATTTACCACACGGCACGCTCCCATGGCAGTACACTGATGTCGCCTCGACTGCAAGAATGGAGTCAGTGATGAGTCCGGCGCGGCCTTCTCCAACGTGAGGATAAACGTTTTCCTGACTCTCAATGCTGCTCCGATGATCGAAACCAGCAACCCCACCGACATTGCCCGCGAAGCGCTCAAGCAACTGACGCTTCGCAAACTGTCGCCCACTCCGGCAAACTACCAGGCCTGCTACAACGAAGTCGCCAAGCTGCCCAATGTGGCGGGCTTCCCGGAAGCACAGTTGCGTCAGATCGCAATGGCGCTGCGGGTCAATTACCCGGCTCTGACGCAGCATCTGGAGCGCTTTGAAACCGCCATCGGCAACCGCAGTTGGCTGGCTGTCCAGGAGACTTTGCTCGTTCTAGCCAGCACGGCCAACGGCACTTCTGCGGCGAAGGCTCAACCCGATAACAAGGCCAGCGAACTGACCACCGAGCTGCTGGCCAGGATCCGGCGCCTGATCGAGGATCTGCTGCCTGCGCTGGGCAGCGAAGACGAGTGGTTGTTCGGCCAGGCGCGTACGCTGCTGCAAACGTTGCAGGGCCCGGCAGTGGACATCCAGGCGCTGCTGGGCCTGCTCACCGGTTTCAGCCAAAGGGCCTCGCTGGCCGCCGAAGAGCAGGTGGAAATCAAGGAACTGCTGCTCAAGCTGCTGCATCTGATCATCGAAAACATCGGCGAACTGACCCTGGACCAGCAATGCATCCAGGGGCAGATCGACTCGCTGGTCCGGGCGGTGGCCCCGCCTCTGAGTTTGCGTCGACTGGACGACGCCGAGCGACGCCTGCAGGAGGTCATCGACAGGCAGCACGACGCGAAGACCCGCACCCTGGAAGCCCAGGAAGCAATGCGCCAAATGCTGTCAGCATTCATTGATCAACTGACAGCGATGAATCACTCCAGCACCGACTTCCAGAACAACCTCGAACAGAGCGCCAGCGAGATTTCCGAAGTGCACACGCTCGAAGACCTGACGCCACTGCTGCAACGGGTGATCGATGCCACCCGCGCAATGGCCCAGGACACCGCGTCCGCCCGTGATCAACTGGAAGAACTCCAGGAAAAGGTCCTCACCACTGACGCCGAACTCGCCAAGCTGCACGAGGAACTGCACCACGCGAGCGCTTCTGCCCGCCACGACCCCTTGACCGACGCGCTGAACCGCAGGGGGCTAGCCGAAGCGCTGGCGCGCGAAATCGCCAGCATGCAACGCAAGGATTCCCCCCTGTGCATTTCCCTGCTCGACGTCGACAATTTCAAGAAGATCAACGACCGGCTGGGCCACGCAACGGGCGACGAGGCGCTTGTCCACCTGGTCAATGTCGTCCGCCACTACATGCGTCCGATCGACACCCTGGCACGCTACGGTGGCGAGGAATTCGTCATACTGATGCCGGATACCCGCCAGCAAGAGGGCATCGAGACGATGAAGCGCCTGCAGCGAGAACTCACCAAGAACTTCTTCCTGACCGGCAATGAAAGGATCCTGATTACCTTCAGCGCCGGGGTCACCCAGTTGACGTCGGACGAGTCTGGCGAAGATGCCATCGGACGGGCGGATCAGGCCATGTACCTGGCCAAACGAACCGGAAAGAACCGCGTCCTGGGCGGCTAGGATTTGCCGATGCAGGTCTCACCGCCTGCGCCCCAGACCCCC
Organism: Candidatus Accumulibacter propinquus; assembly: GCF_056856495.1. Taxonomy (NCBI): domain Bacteria; kingdom Pseudomonadati; phylum Pseudomonadota; class Betaproteobacteria; genus Candidatus Accumulibacter; species Candidatus Accumulibacter propinquus. The sequence goes on along the minus strand of NZ_JBSEHC010000003.1, from coordinate 1,792,026 downwards.
GGTCAGCGATCGAGAACGATCTGGCGAGGCCCGCGGCCACCATCCCAGGCCCAAAGCTTGCCGTCGGCAGAGAGTGCCATCGTCGAGCCATTGCCCGCCGCTACGGTGACGACCTGTTCGGCGATCTTCGTCGGCTCGACGGCGAAACCGCTACCCCAGGCCCACAAGGTGCCGTCCTCGCGAATCGCCACCGAATGCGCGGCGCCGGTGGCAACCCCCTTGGCGCCGGTGAAGATGCGGCCCCAACTGGTCGCCTTGTCACCCAGTCCATGCCTTGACAGCGGGCCATTGACGTTGCCGCCGGTCCCGAACACTTCGCCGCTGCTCGCCAGGTACAGCGCGTGACCGGTATGCGCCCTGACGGCAACAACCTGCGACGCGGTCTTGACGAACTCGCCGGCCGCCAGCAGACGACCATCGCCATACTGACCCCGATTGGCCAGGCCGCGCACATAGAGTTCGCCAGCCTGTGTAATGTAGTAGTCGGTTCCGTCGCCGACCGCGGCGGCGATCACTCTTTCGGCAATCTTGCGCGGCGGCTCCCTGCCGCTGCCCTGCCATAGGCTGCGGGTCCGGTTGATCGCCAGCCAACCCGAATTGCCGGCGGCGAAGCTGAGCACGTCGCGCATCAGCAGGGTGGCGCTGGCCGGCGATGCCGTCCAGGTCAGCAGGCTGCCGTCCCGGCGCAGGGCATAGTAGGCGTCCTTGCTCACTCCCACCTGAAGCACGTCGGAAATCATCGGCGTCGGCCGATCGCTGCCGATCCAGCCATAGGCGATACCACCCCTGATCGCCATCTGCCGGTCGTAGTAGGCCGCCAGTTGATCGCCGGAACTGTCCGCCAGAACTGCCGAGCCTGGCAGGAAGGCCGCCAGGATCACGACCAGGATCGCCCGCCAGGACCTGGCCGTGCGAAGTACACCGCACCTCCTGGTCAAAGTAAGCTGCCTATCCTCTCCACCATCACTAGGCACCGCGTTCTCCTCACTTGCTACAGGCTTGCGCACAATTCCCTGGCGGCTTTTTCGTGCCGCGGCAAGGGCAATCGCTCCATCAGGTAGCACAGGCAGTCCTGGCGCACCACGCGCGCATCGAGAGTCAGCATCGCCGGCGTTGCCGCGCGCCGCAGGCGGATGGTACCCCCGCCGCAGGCAAAGAACTCGTGCGCTATGTCACACCCGCTTTCATCGCGGACGTCGATCGGCAGTTCCAGTTGCGTCCGTCCGAATACCGTGCCGGGATCGAGTTGCCGGAAGTTCATGTGGTCGAGCTGCGGATCGAAATCGACGTCTGCGCGCGCATCGCCAAAGCCGAACGAGACCGCGGTCGGTACGCGCACCGTCGCTACCGTATGGTAGAGGTCGATGTCGTCGCCACGCACAGCGTGTACGGGGAACGTTGCCAGATGCAGACAGGCCTCGATGAAACGCGCCGCGTGCTCCTCGTTGGTCGATTTTCCGGGCTTGCCGCATTCCACGGTCAGAGAAGGGCAAAACGGCGAAAACGCCGTCGTCTGCGTGCCCGCCAGGCCGCGAAACCAGACGACGGTGCGGGAAAACAGGAGCGCCAGGTGCAACACGGCCTGATCAAGACGATTCACCACGCAGTAATGCGGATTGATGCCGGTGTTGTTGTGCACGTCGATGCTGGCAAAGACACCGCGCGCCTGCATCATGCGATGCACCTCGCCCATCGCGGCACATTCCCGCGAACCGGCGTACGCCTCGCCACCCGGCCAGACCCGGTTGTAGTCGGGCTGATTGTCAAGACGGCGCAGCCCCTCTGCCGCCGCTGCTACATTGCCGACCAGGATCGACAGGGCTCGCGGCAGCGGGCGACCGGCGTATGTCCGCAACACGCTCTGCAGGGCCACCACGCCGCTGTCTTCGTTGCCGTGCAGCAGCACCGAGACGAACAGCGGCGGCTGGCGACGTCCAGGCAGGTGAATCAGCGTCGGACCGGGCAGCAGGCGATGGAGTTCGCGGGCAGGGGTATCGAGAAAGTGTGCCGGCAGGGTGTCGAGTACGGTCAGCATGAAGGGAAAACGCTCATAAGGTCCACTCATGCACGGGCACGAGACGGCGCTGATGCTCAAGATAGTCGGCGGTGAGCCGGAAGAAGTCGCGGTGTTTCGCGTAGTGCGCCAGTTGCCAGGCCGCCCCGTTCTGACGGCTACGCAAACGTCCGGCGATCACCTGCAGGTACCGCGCGACGTCGGCAGCGTCGAGTTCGAGCCGCATCAAGCCTTCGCGCGCCAGCGGCAACAACTGGCGTTCAAGCAGGTCGACGGCGCTTACCTCCCGACCGTCGAACCAGACCAGGCGCGCACCGAGACCCGCCCGCGCGGCGCGGTAGAAATTCTCGCGCGCGACCGCGAAGGGCAACTGCGACTCCGGCGCCACCTGCTGCCGGGCCAGCATGCACACCGCGCCGTAATAAAACGCCGCATTGGCGATCATGTCGACGATGCTGGGTCCGGCGGGCATCACCCGCTGCTCGACGCGCAAGTGCGGCTGATCCTTGTCGTCGAAGCCGATCAGCATGCGATTCCAGCGCCAGATGGTTCCGTTGTGCAGGCGCAGATGGGCGTAGGACTGTATCGGGCTGGGCACGGCAAAGGGCAGCAACACCGTATAGGACGACAGGTTCTCGGCAAAACAGGCGGTCGGGTCGGCATCCAGGTAACCCGACCCAAAAGTGACGCGCAGGTGCTCGGGATGCTCCGGATCACAGCAATCGACGGCCTGTTCGAAGAGCGGGATGCGCGTCTCGTGCCAGAGCGCCCGTTCGAACAGGAAAGGTGAATTGGCAGCCAGCGCGACCAGCGGGGCAGCCAGCAGCAGCGAGGCATTGTAGGTGCGCGCCGCCTCGCCGGCGGGGGTCTGCAAATGGACCTGAAAGGACGTTGTCGCCGCCTCCAGCATCACGTCGGCATGCGTCGTGCACAAGCTGTCGATACCGGAGATATCCAGAGTCAGGGGCCGACCGCCACGCAGCACCAGAATCTGCTCGTTGAGCATGGCGTAACGCTTCGACGGAGACATGCTGGCCAATGAGAGATCGGTCTCGCGGACTGTCGGCAGCGTGCCGATGGCGATCAACGCCGACTCTTCGTCACGCGCGACACGCAGGCACTGCTGCCAGGTCGCGGTCAGTTCGCTTTCGAGCCTCGACAGCGCCCGGTCCCGCAAGGGTTGCGGGGTGCCATTGAGTTCGACGTTGAAACGCGATAGTTCGGGCACCACCAGCGGACTGGCCAGGCGCTCCAGGAACGACACATTGCGCGGTACCGGCGACAACTGGTCGTCGATCAGCCAGGCCTCAAGCTCGAAGCCGGCGACCAGTCCGGCGTCGGCGAAGTCCCCGCGCGCGTAAGCCGCGTGGGCATGCCGCGTCTCGAGCGCCAGCCGCTGGTGGAAACGTGCGAAGTCGTCCGCCGTGAAGCCGCTGCTGCCAATCTCCCTTCCCATCGGCCATTTCCCTCTGTGTGCTGCATGGACACCGCTTCACCGGCACAGTGCCCTTGCGCGCGACCATTATCGCCCATTGCCGCGGATCAGGCTCCAACACGACAGCTTAGCAAAAGAACGGGCAACACTGGCACCGATGTCACCCGCAGGCTCAGGGTGCACTGTGGTTGGCCGCGACGCCGGCGGCCGCCAGTCTCACCCAGAACCGGACCGTGCCGGCCGCACAGGTCACGCCGGCCTCCCCGCCGTGACGCTCGGCAACGGTGCGTACGAAATACAGCCCAAGGCCGGTGCCCGATGGATTTTCGGCCATTTGGTCGCCCCGGCTGAAGCGCTGAAAGAGCCTGTCGACCTGCTCGCCCGATAGCGGCGGCCCGGCATTGGCCACCCAGAAGGTGACTTCGCCGGCTGCCGGCAAATCGATCCCGATACTGACCTGCGTTCCCGTCGGCGCATAGGTCAGCGCGTTGTGCAAGAGGTTGATGGCGCAGCGTTCGAGTGACTGGAAGTCGCCGGTGATCCACACCGGTGCCTCCGGCAGTTGCCGCACGAGTGACACCTGCCGCTGCCTGGCCAGCGCGTACAGCTCGTCTGCCGCCTGTTCAAGTACCGCCGTCAGTTCGAGTTCCTTCATCTGACGGCGTTCCAGGGCCTCGGCGCGCGCCAGCCACAGGAAAGCCTGCGCCATGCCCAACGCCCGGCGCAACGATGGCAGCAGGTTTTCCGGAGCGCACCCGTCGGGACTTTCGAGCTGGCTGACCGCGCTGGCCAGGGGCGTGCGCAGATCGTGGGAGATAAATGCCAGCGCCTCGTTGCGCTGCGCTTCGAGAGCCTGCATGCTGCGCTGCGCCGCCTGTACCCAGGCAATCCGCTGCTCGAAATCCAGTCGTCGGATTTCGGCCGGGAAGGCTTGCGTCGCCTGACTTTCGGGAAGAATGGCCCGCAACTGCCGCAGCTCCTGGTCCAGGTGGCGACGCGCCGCTTCGAGTCTTCGCCAACTCCACAGCGGAAAGGCGAACAGGGCGGCGAACAGGGCACCCGCTGGTGCAAACCAGAGTTGGGCAACGCCGGGCAGCAGGGCACAGGCAGCGCCCAGGACGAGAACCCAGGCCGAGCTCGCCAGCAATCCGGGAAGCGGCATCAGGCGCCGCAGCCAGAGCATGGGAACACCGGCCAGCAGCGCCGCCAGCAGCAACGTCGGCGCCATCGGCAAAATGCTGATCAGACGCCCGTCACGCATGGAAATGAGAATGTTGGCCAGCACTTCGACGCCGGGCATCGGCTGCCCGAGGGCCGACACCGGTGTCGGCAGGAAATCGCCCAGGCCGATGGCGGTGGCCCCGACGAGAACGATCTTGTCGGCGAACACCGCCGATGCGATTTGTCCTTCGAGCAGGTTGACGTACGAAAGGCGCGGCACCGTGCCGGGTGGACCGACGAACTCGATGCGTCTACTCTGGTCGCGCAGCAGCTCATGCCTCGCCACCAGCGGCGTGACCGGCGCCGCAATAGCGTTGGCTTGTGCCGGCAACTGGCGAGCGACGCGCAAGGCCTCCTCGGCCAGCAAAGGCCAGGTCGCTGCTCCGACGCCCTCGCGCAGATCAACGGCTCGGGCGATGCCATCCTCGTCGAGACGCACCGCGGTCCGCCCGATGCCGACGGCAACCGCGGCCAGTCGCGGAATGGGTGGCGACTCGAGCAACTGCCCGCCGACGCGAGTCGCTTCAATGACCAGCGGCAGCACCACATTGCCGCAATCCGCCAGGGCCTTGGCAAGCACGGCGTCGGCCAGGGGATCGCTACTCGGTTCGCTGAACGCAATGTCCACGGCAATCGCGGCCGGCCTGCTCGCGCAGAGCGCCTGCAGCAGGCGGGCGTGCTGGTCGCGCGGCCACGGCCAGCGGCCGATCCGGTCGAGACTGTCTTCGTCGATGGCGATGATCAGCACATCGCCGGGCACTGCACGCCGGTTCAGGCGCTGCCCGACATCGAAAATCAGATGATCGATCCTGACCAGCAGACCACTGCCGCTGATCGACACGGCGATCAACGCCAGCAACAAGGCAACGCGCAGCGCTTCGCTGCGCAGGTAGCGGGTGACGGCCAGCGAACCGAACACGCGCAGCAGCCGATGCCGGACGCAGCGGCTTACAAGGCGACCACAGGCAGCAGCAACAACAACAGCCACAAGCGGCTATACGGAACCTCAGTCTTCTGCACCGCGAGCGGCCCGGGCGTGTTGTCGCTGCGATCGAGCAGGCGGATCCCGAGGTAATAGCTGCCGGCGTCCGGGCGTGGCAGAAGTAGCGCCCCGTCACTCGCTTGCGCCTGCGCCACCACCTCGCGCAATTCCGGGTCGGGCGACAGCAGCGCCTCGTATACCAGCCCTTCCGGCGCCGGCGGCAGGTTGAGGCGGAGGACCTCGGATTGAAACTCGACTGCCGCCCGCCCGAGATCCACCGGACCCGGGCCCGGCTTGTAGGTAAATTCGGCAGCGAGGCTCCACGGCCCCTGCTGCCCTTGCTCGTCAACGCTGGCTGCCCGCCAGTAGAGTTTGCCGGGCGGTAAATCGGCGGGCACTTCCCAAGAGTTCAGGGTCGTGCTCGCAACGTGCAGGGGCATGGCAAAGTCGGGCGCAGCCGCAACCTGCAGGCGATAGCCGCCGACGCCCTGCTGGCTGGTCCAGGCAAACGGCGGACGGGCGCTGCGGACGGTCGCCGAATCGCCGGGGCTGTTCAGGCCGGGCGGAAAGGGGCGGGCGAAGACAACGAAGCGGTGCAGGGCGTCGATCCCTTGCAGGCCGTTCAAGTCGATGGCCCGCAAACGCAACACATGCTCGCCGTTGGGCAGATCGGGAAAAGTCAGTGCGTCGCCTCGCCCGCTCCTGCTGAGCACGATGCGAGTAAACGACGGGTCGGGTGCGACCTCAGCGATCCATGCTGCCGCCCCCGGCAGGCGCGGCATCGGAAAACGCAACGGCAGGTACTCGAAACGTGTCGGCAAGGCGGACACATCCGGCGCACCCAGCAAGGGCACGGGCTTGATCGGCGATTCGCCGACGCGAGCGATCGTCCCACGTCCCCGAGGCACACTCACGCCCCGACCCGCACCACTGACGCCGACCAGCCCGAACAGGGTTTCTTCCCGGGTCACGTTGCTCTCGACACCAACGCGGAAGTGCGTACCGCGCACCACCACCTGCGCTGCCGGGGTCTGGATTTGCAGGTGCTGGTTGGCACGCCGCGCCGGATTGGCGGTGATGTCGCCCTGCCCTCGCTGCAGACGCAGGCGCGTGTCGACCATCAGTCCGCCGGCAAAAGCACCGAGGGCATCGAAGACGATCTGCGAATTGGCCGACAGCAGCAACCTGCTGCCATCCGCCAGGCGCAGCAAGGCGCTGGCGTTGTCCAGTGTTTCCAGCGTACTGCCCGCAGCCAGCCGCTGCCCCTCGGACGCCTCCTGCCAGTCGCCGGTTGCCGTGCGCCAACGCACCGCGCCGTTGCGGGTTTCCACCGTCACCGCCGCCGGTACCCGGCGCAGCATCGATGCCGGAATGCGCAACACCGTTCCCGGCAGCAACCGGTAGGGGTCATCGACCTGGTTGGCCTTCTGGACCGCCGGCCAATACCCGACATCGGTCAAGTGGCGCTCGGCAATGTTGATCAGCGTGTCGCCCGGCCTGACCGTATAGCGCCAGGCCGGCATGTTGTCACGACCGAGCGGTGGCGCGGCGGCAACCGGCAACGCAACGCTGAGGAGCACGACGAGCAGCAGCTTGTACAAGGCAATGACTTTCACGCAGGACTTCTTTCTCGCTCAAGGCGGTAACCGTGGCCGTAAATCGAGACCAGTCGCCAGCCGTATTCCGGATTCAGCCGCAACTTGCGCCGCAGGCTGCTGGCATGCACGTCGACGGTGCGCGTATCGACGTCCGGGGTCAGCGACCACACCACCTGGATCAGATGCTCCCGACCCAGCGCGCGACCGACATTCTGAAACAGGTACAGGGCCAGGTCGGTTTCGCGCTCGGTGAGCGCGACCAACTGCTCGTCGAGGACGATCTGCCGCCGGGCATGATCGACGCGCAGTCGGCCGAAATCCTGTCTGAGCGAGCCGCCAGCGACCCCTCGCTGGCGCCGCGTTACGGCTTCCAGACGAGCCAGCAGCAGCGCGCGCGACAGGGGCTTGACGATGTAGTCATCGGCACCGGCGTTGAGAACCGCGACCACATCCTCTTCGGCGTCGCGACCGGTCGTAAAGATCACCGCCGGCATGGCACGGCGCAGTTTGATCTGCAAGCGTGCAAGCACTTCCCGACCCGACAGGTCGGGCACGATCCAGTCGAAAAGGCAGACATCGAAACACCGGCTTTCGACGGCATGCGCGCATTCTGCGCCGCTGACAAAGCACTCGACGTCGTAGCCGGCGGCCCGCAACCAGCCACTGACGGTTGCCGCAACATCGCCGTCGTCTTCCAGATAAGCAATTCTCATGACCAGCAACCGGGCAGCCCGGCGTCGAATCACGAGCCGGCATGGAACAACATGGAAACCACACCTGAGCGCCACGCTGAACGCCTGGCGACGCCGCGGATTCTAACGCAGCGCGACCCTGGACGGAAAAGGGTTTTGGCTCGCGCGCGCCACTCCGGTCAAACCAGTCCGGCTGACGAGCCGGGCATTCGCGGTTTCAGACCGGAGCGCGCAGGTCGTGGTGCTTGAGTGGCAACGAGCGGATACGCTGGCCGGTCGCGGCGAACAGCGCGTTGCACACGGCCGGGGCCAGCGGCAGGATGGCCGGTTCGCCATGCCCACCCCAAAACCCGCCGCTCGGCACCAGCACCGTTTCCACCCGCGGCATCTCGGAAAGCCGCGGCAGCCGAAAGTCGTGGAAGTTTGATTCCACGATGCGGCCAGCCTTGACGTTGTTCTCCTGGTAAAGAATGCTGCCGAGGCCAAAGACGACGTTGCTCTCGGCCTGTGCGCGACAGGTATCCGGATTCACCACATGGCCAGAGTCAATGGCCACGACGATGCGCAGCACCCGGGGTTGCCCGCCCGGCCCTACCGAGACTTCGGCCACCATCGCCGTAAAGCTGCCGAAACCGTCGGCGACCGCGAGACCACGATGAACGCCTGCTGGCAGCGGGCTCCCCCAGGCCGCCGCCGTGGCCACTGCATCAAGTACCAGGCGGTTCTTGTCGCCGGGCTTCAACATCGCCAGACGATACTCCAACGCATCCCTGCCGACGGCGGTCGCCAACTCATCGATGAAGCTCTCGCGGTAAAAGGCATTCTGTTGCCCTGGCGCACGCCAGAAACCAACCGGGACATGACCATTGCGCATGGCATAGTCGACCTGCTGGTTCGGCACCGCATAGGGCATGTCGGTGAAAGAACGTACGGCCGTGAAGTCGATGCCGTCCTTGCTCAGCACCCCCGGCATCAGAACCTTGAGGATCGATGGGCAGGCGATCGTGGTGTGCATGGCGACGAGATTACCCTGCGCGTCCAGCCCGGCCCGCATGCGCACCATGCTGGCCGGGCGATAGAAACCATGCTGCATATCCTCGGCGCGCGACCACATCATCTTCACCGGAATGCCAGGCATCGCCCTGGCAATCGCCACGCCCTGTCTGACGAAATCCTGGGGTCCACCACGGCGGCCGAACCCGCCACCCAGCATCATCTTGTGTACTTCGACCTTTTCCAGCGGCAAGCCGGCAGCCTCTGCAGCGGCTGCCATGGACGCCTCACCGTTCTGCGTGGACGTCCACACCTCCAGAAAGCCCTCGGGTTTGAGCCACGCCGTACAGGTCTGTGGCTCCAGCGTGGCATGGTTGAGGTAAGGGGAGCGGTACTCCGCCTCGACCACCTTCGCCGCAGTAGCCATTGCCGCTGGCGCGTCTCCCAGTTTACGGGCCTGCGGCAGCTGCCGGTCAGCGAGGCCCTCGCGCAACATGGCTGCAATGGTCTCGTTGCTGGCATGGCCGTTGCCGCCCAGGTCCCATTCGACGGCGACCCGCCGCAATGCCTCGTCGGCACGCCACCAACTGTCGGCAACGACGGCAACGAAGCTTTCCTCACGCACAATCTTCCTGACGCCACGCATCTTCGCGGCGGCGCCGGCGTCCACGCTCAGAACCTTGCCGCCAAAAACCGGACATTGCGCGATCGACGCGTGCAGCATTCCGGGCAGCATCACATCGACGCCAAAGACGGGTTTGCCGAGCACCTTGTCCGGGATGTCGAGGCGCTGCACGGACTTTCCGGCAATCTTCCAGGCAGCGGGATCACGCAACGTCACTTCCTTCGGTGGCGTCAGCCTCGCCGCGTCGGCGGCCAGCTGCCCGTACCGCAACTTCCGGCCGCTGGGCGCGTGCGCGACGACCCCGTCCGCTGCCGTGCATTCCGCTACGGGCACCTGCCAGCGCGCCGCCGCAGCGGCGACCAGCATCTCGCGGGCACTCGCGCCTGCCCGGCGCACGTAGTCCTGTGACGAACGCACGCCCATGCTGCCGCCGGTGGACATCGAGCCCCACACGCGATCTCTCCTGATGTGCTCGTTGGGTGAGGCAAACTCGGCGCTGACCCTGGCCCAGTCGCAGTCGAGTTCTTCGGCGACCAGTTGCGCGAGCGCCGTAAAGGTGCCCTGCCCCATTTCCGAGCGCGCGATGCGAATGACGACGCGATCATCAGGATGGATCACAATCCAGGCGTTCACTTCACTGGCGGCGGCACCACCAGCCGCCGTCGAGGTGACGGGCAGACAGAACTCAAGGACCATGCCACCTCCCAACATGGCGGAAGCCTTGAGGAAATCGCGACGGGATACCAGCACGCTCATGGCGGTACTCCTCAGGTCTTGCCGGTGTCGGGTGCGCTGGAACCTGCGGCCAGGGCATGCATGGCTGCCCTTACCCGTGAGTAGGTGCCGCAGCGACACAGGTTGGTCATCGTTCTGTCGATGTCGTCGTCGGTCGGCTGCGCGGTCTTCGCGAGCAAGGCTGTGGCTGCCATGATCATCCCGGTCTGGCAGTAGCCACACTGCGGAACCTGATGGTCGATCCAGGCCTGCTGGACGCGATGGAGGCCGGCCATCGACAGACCCTCGATGGTCACGATCTGCTTGCCAAGCACCGCCGACACAGGCAAGGTGCAGGAACGCACCGCTTCCCCGTCGAGATGCACGGTGCACGCGCCACAGATCGAGACTCCACAGCCGTATTTTGTGCCGGGAAGTCCGAGATGGTCACGCAGGACCCAGAGCAGCGGCATCTCGGGCTCGACATCGACCGGGTAGGTGCGCCCGTTAACCATCAGTTCCAGCATTCCGGTTCTCCTCGGAAATGGCAGCATGCCTTGAAAACGGGCGCTCTTCCGCCACATCGCGCCAGAAGGGCAAAGCCAGGTGCCGCGATGCGCGGCAGACCAGACAGGCCCTGGACGGTAGCGACTCGCACGCACCACTCGCTCCTGAACAGCGTAGCAGCAGGACCGACCGCTTGCCACCCTTTTTCGACGCACGCGGCCGGTGTAACTCAACCGATCACGGCAACGGCCTTGATCTGGGCCCAGACCGACATGCCGGGGACCAGTCCGAGCCTGGCTGCCGAACGTCTGGTGATACGCGCGACCAGCGGCGAGCCGCCGATATCGAGGCGCACCAGGGCCAGGGCAGGATGTATCTCGTCGGCAAGCTGAGCAACACTGGCGGGCAGGCAATTGAGAACGCTCGTGCCGTCGACCTTGTCGAGGGCAATACTGACATCCCTGGCCAGGATGCGAACGCGCAGGGAATGGCCGGTGTGGTGCCCGCAATCCCGGACCCAGAGCGTACCACCCGCAAACCTGACACGCGCCAGGTGCCATGCCTGGTCTCGTTCGACGACCACCGCATCGAGGACGACACCGACATCTTCGCCCAGGCGTATCGGCAGGTCGAGGCGGGCAAGGATTTCGCCCAATGCGCCGCTGGCGACGACCTTGCCCGCATCCAGCACGACCAGATGGTCGGCGAGTCGAGCCACTTCATCGGATGCGTGACTGACGTAGATGACGGGAATCTCGAGTTCGTCATGCAGACGTTCCAGGTAGGGCAGAAATTCACTCTTGCGTGCCGCATCGAGAGCCGCCAGCGGCTCGTCCATCAGCAACAGTCGCGGACTGGTCAGTAACGCGCGCGCAATGGCCACCCGCTGACGTTCTCCCCCCGACAGCCCGGCGGGCCGGCGTTCAAGCAGATGCGCAATGCCGAGCAACTCGACGATATGATCAAACGCTGCCTGATGACCGCCCCTAGTCACCCGCTTTCTACCGTAGTCGAGGTTTTGCCGCACCGACAGGTGGGCAAACAGGTTGGCCTCCTGGAACACGTAGCCCAGAGGGCGCTGGTGAGTCGGCAGAAAATGGCCTTCGTCCTGCCAGATTTGGTCGTTGACCAGCAAACGCCCGCGCGCGGCACGGGTCAGGCCGGCCATGCAACGCAAGACCGTCGTCTTGCCGCAACCGGAAGGCCCGAAAAGGGCAGTGACGCCGCGCCCGGGCAGCCTGACATCCAGGCACAACGAAAAGCCCGGGAAGGCCAGTTCGAAGCGGGCTTCGATGGTCATTGCCGCCGGTTCCAGCCACGGGCATACAGGACCAGCAGGACCAGGAACGAGAAGCACAACATGCCGCCCGCAAGCCAATGGGCGTGCGCATACTCCATCGCCTCGACATGGTTGTAGATGGCCATCGACAAGACCTGCGTCTTGCCGGGAATGTTGCCGCCAATCATCAGGACCACCCCAAACTCACCCACCGTATGGGCAAAACCGAGCACCGCCGCGGTGATGAAACCCGGCTTCGCCAGCGGCAGCGCAACGGAAAAGAAGGCGTCAACCGGCGAGGCTCCAAGGGTCGCCGCGGCTTCCAGGGGCTGCTCGCCAATGCCGGCGAAGGCCTGCTCGATGGGTTGTACCACGAACGGCATCGAATAGATGGTCGAAGCCACGACCAGCCCAGGAAAGGTGAAAGGCAACAGCCCCAGTCCGACGGCCTCGGTCAGCCGCCCAACGGGACCTTCCGGTCCCAGCAAGACCAGCAGGTAGAAGCCGAGAACGGCGGGCGGCAAGACCAGGGGTAAGGTCACCACGGCGCCGACAACGCTCTTCAACGGTGAGCGGGTACGTGCCAGCCACCAGGCGACAGGCGTCCCAATGATCAGCAACAGCAGCGTAGTCAGGCCGGCCAGCCTGATCGTCAGGGTGATGGCGGCGAGATCGGCGGATTCGAGCATCGAGGTGCTACTCCTCTGGCGCAAAGCACGCCTTGTAGTCCAGGCATTCGCCGCACGAGGGTGCCGGACAGACGTAGATGCCCTCTCTGGCGCAGTACTGGCGGTAGATGAACTTCTTCCACTTCATGTCGTGGGTATTCAGGGCCGCCAGAGGCGGAAACGCGATCTCCATCAGCGCCGACAGTTCGGCGCGATTGGCCAGGCCCAGATCCTGCCAGAGATGGTCACGGCCAGCACAGCCAAAAGCCACGATCCGTGCCAACCAGAGTTCGGATTCCTGTTGCCCGCCGCGGTACTCCAGGAGCAGTTCGATCAGGTCGGCAAGTTCCGGGATATCTTCCCCGCCGCCCCCCTGCAGACGCAGGGCAGCCCCTGGAAAATAATCGTCCCAAAGCCTGCGAAAGACATCCGCAGGAAGCCCCAGGTTGGCGGGAAGCACGCCTTCATTGAGCGAACGCCCGGCCAGGAGGCTCGACAGGATGGGGCGCAAAGGATCGGCCGCGGCCGCGGCTGTCGCTGGTCGGTTCAGCAGCTCTGCCATCAGGTTGGACCGACATTCAGCGGGTGGTCTCATGTCGTACTCCGGAAATTTACCTGTACGTCCTTCGCCGGCGCCGCATAGGGTGCCGATGTCACCAGAAGGTCTGCGCCGGCGGCGACATAGGCCGCGGCGTTGTCGGCACGAATGCCGCCTGCAGCCGCAATCAGCGGGCGCACCAGGCGCTCCCGCTGCGCCAGAGCAGTGATGCAGGCGGCCAGTGCGTCGGGCGTGAACTTCTCCAGTTGCAGCACGTCCGCACCCGCTTCCGCCCAGACTAGCGCCTCGTCCATTCCGCCCACTTCGACGACAATTTTCTTCTCCGGCTGTGTACGACGTAGACGCTGGATCGTCAGGGCCGGCGCTTCGTCGAGAAACAGTCGGTGCTCGGGAAACACCAGGAGCGTTTCGGACAGCCCAAGCCGATGCATCAGGCCACCGCCCGACCTGACCGCCTTCGCCGACAGCGCCTTCGTTCCCGGAACGTTCTTGCGCGTACAGGCAACGGGAATCCCCCCCGCATTGGCAACGATGGCCGCCGTCGCCGAGGCAATCCCGCTGGCCCACTCCACCAGTGTCTGGGCAGTCTTCCAGGCGCGATGCAGGCTGCCGGCCTGCCCTTCGGCGCTGAGAATCAAGTCGGATGGGCCGATTCCAGCGCCCGATGGACTTTCGAGGTGAACGTGCGCACCCGACAACTCGATGATTCGGGCGGCCTCCTCGCTGGCGCACACGACCATCGCCTGGCGCGCCGAGAAGGTCATGCGGGCAGTCCTGTTGCCAATACGCAGGGCGTCGGTGGTCAGATCACCGCAAGGCACATCTTCCGCCAACAGCGCTTCCAGGACGTGGTCCGGCGCAGTCGCCGACGGCAGGCTGGAAGGCGGAAAACACCACCGCGCAGCTGGCAGCGTCGGATCGCACGCGGCTTGATCCACTCCTGCCCCGACGATCACAGCTCATACCCACAGGACTTGATCACCGCTTGGGCCTTGTCTCCCTTCAGATACTTCAGCATTGCCGCGGCGGCAGGCTTCCCTTTGCCTCGTTCAAGAATCACCGCGTCCTGACGAATCGTCTGGTACAGCCTGGCGGGTACCATCCAGGCCGAGCCTTCGATCTTGCCGTCCTTCAATACCTGTGACAACGCCAGGAAGCCGAGCGACGCGTTGCCACTGCTGACGAACTGCTGGGCTTGTGCAATGTTCTCGGCGATGACCAGCCTGGGTTGCAGCCGGTCATAGACACCGAGCGCCTGCATGGCCTCGACGGCGGCGGCGCCGTAAGGCGCAAGCTTCGGGTTGGCCAGGGCAAGATGGTCAAACGTGCCATTCTTGAGGATTTCACCTGCGCCGTCGACGAAGCCAGGTCTGGCTGACCACAGCACCAGTTTGCCGATGGCGTAAGTAAACTGGCTACCGGCGACGGCAGCGTTTTCCTTCACTAGCCGGGCAGGTGTCTCGTCATCGGCGGCCAGGAGAATCTCGAAAGGGGCACCATTCTTGATCTGTGCGTAGAATTTTCCGGTCGATCCGTAGGAGGCGAGCACCTTGTGACCGGTCTCCTTTTCAAACTCCACGGCAATTTTCTGCATCGGCGCCGTAAAGTTGGCCGCGACCGCCAGCGACACCTCGTCGGCCCGAGCCGGGGACGCAACTGCGAAGGCAGCGATGAGCAGAACGAACAACGGCTGAGGGGACTTCATGACAGGCTCCTTTGACGAGAACGGTGACTGGAAAGTGGGGCGCAACCCGGGGCTCAATCAATGGCGACGAGAAATACGCTGGACGCCTTGAAGGCCGCCGTTACCGGCTGCCCAACGGCCAAACCGAGGCGTTTGACGCTTTCCTCGGTGATTACCGCGGTGATGACATGCCGTCCACCCGGCAGGTTGAGGGTCACTTCGGCGTTGACCGGCCCCTCGTGGATATTGACGACGATGCCTGTAAACCGGTTACGTGCCGAAATACGTCCTTCCTCCTCGACCAGCAGCAGGATCGACGAAGCCTTGACGAAGGCCAGAACGTCGCGCCCGCGAGCGAGACCAAGGTTTTCGGCGGACTCGCGGGTCACGATCGCCGTCAGTTCAAGTTCCGGATCGAGCCGGATGCTCACCTCGGAATCGACAATCCCCTCCTTGATGGCCACGATGGGCCCCGCAAACTGATTGCGGGCACTCGTCCGCAGCGACATCCGCTTCAATACCTTGCGGAATCCCGCCGTATCGAGAACGCCGTTCTGATCGAGGTCGCCGGTCAATTTATCGAGCGCGCCCTGGGACTCCTGTTCCAGGGCACGGTAGAAAGCGATCAGGCGCCGCCCAAAGGCAGTCAACTCGGTACCGCCGCCATGCCGCCCGCCTGCCGACCTGAGCACCACCGGTTCAGGCGCGAGGTTGTTCATGTCGTCAACGGCTTCCCAGGCGGCCTTGTACGACAACGGCACCGTCCTGGCCGCCTGGGAGATCGAACCGTGCTGGTCGATGGCTTCGAGCAGGCGAATGCGTTTGTCGCCCAGAAAGCTGCCGACGGCCGTTTCGATCAGCAGTTTGCCCAGCAGTCTCGGTGGTGTTGAGGTCATATTCGAAGCCTCCGCTGCCCGTCACCTTCGATGACGGGTCTGAAAAGTGTCGGTCGCTGTGCTTGCAAAGATGCAGCGGTTTCCTTGATCATCCGGTCTTCACCCGGTATCGGAAGAGAAAAAGAGAAAGCTGGATCGCAAGCCGATGTGCGGCCTGCTCTGGCCATTGCCATACGAATCAACGGCTGCGGGTTTCACCCAGGAGAATGAAAGATGACGATCAGTGCGCGAAACGTGTTCAAGGGCAAGGTCACTGCCCTCAAGGAAGGCCCGATCCATGCCGAGGTCGAAATCAGCACCGCGGGTGGCGATACCATCGTCGCCACGGTGACGGACGCCAGCGTCAGGTCTCTCGGGCTTGCGGTCGGCAGGGATGCCGTGGTCGTCGTCAAGGCACCATGGATAACCCTCCTGGCGGGTACACCCGAGTACCGGTTCAGTGCCCGCAATCAGATCAAGGGCGAAGTCAGCGGCTTCGTCAGGGGGGGCGCCATCAGCGAGGTCAGGGTTGCCCTGCCGGGCGGTTGCACGCTGTCGTCCTTGATTACCAATGACGCCGTCGCCGACCTGGGCCTTCAGGAAGGCACTCCGGTTGTCGCGATGTTCAAGGCAAGCCACGTCGTGGTCGGCGTTCCCGCCTGACCGTGAACAGGAGGATCGTGACTGGCTGGCGCCTTGCCGGACAACCCTCACGTCCGCTTGCTGCCTGAACAATGTGCGCAGCGCCGGCCCCCCGACCGGTCCGGGAATGCGTGTCTGGCAAACGCGATGATGCTGGTGTGTCATCAGGGATTTCTTCGGTTTGTCCGGTTATCGGGGCATCGACTCGCTCAGCGAGAAGAAGCTGTACGCGGCACCGAGGGGGTAGTTGCCAACGACCTTCCGGTAGATCAGCCAACGCTCATCGCGCAGGCGCCACGCGGTCAGCGTTTCAGCGTGCACGGTTTCCTCGTAGAACACGTCGTCTTCATCCGATCGCAGCTCCGTCAGCACATAACGGAACGTGCAATAGCAGGGTTCGCTGTCTTCGTCATGGCCCTGCGTACGGTCAGCCGCGATTTCGTACTCCCGCGAAACCTCGAAGCTGACCGGAACGACCACGAGGTCTCGCCAGGCGGCGGGCAGGTCTTGCCACCAGCGAACGTCCGGGACTTGCGAGAACGCGCGCCGACGCCGACCAGCAGCAGGCGTTTGCGCAGACAGTGATGGATGCATAGCTTTCCTTCCCGCTCCAACCGAAAGACCATTTACCGCCCCGTCATGTCGCCTGACCGACAGACGTTGTTGCGTAAAGCACATAACGCCGATCAAACAGGGATGCGCGGTGAAATCGATGCTCCGTGCAGTTTCCTCCGACGGCATTCCGCCCTTCCAGGCCCCGGCAACTGCTTTCTACACGTGATCAAGCAAATTGCGTGCCATAGCTTTTGAGTGCGACGCAGAGTGTTTGTGGCGCGCGGCGAGAACCCCCAACAACGCAGCACGAAGGGCAGCGGCGCCATCGATTGACGGGCACGGCGGAATTCGCGCAACCCATCCCCAAACCTCGACCCCAGACTGCTTTCGGCTGAATCAGTTGGCACGAATGCGACAAATCGTTGTAGCCATCACGACATAACGCCAGTTCCGGCAACGGCTTGGGCCGCACAAACCCCGGAGCGGCTTGTATCAAGGCACTTGGCACGCTTCTTGATTGCCGTTGCCGGTGTGTGTACGGCATACGCTATAGCATAAAAAATATAACGCATGCCGAACCGGAACCAACATCAGAGGCAGCAACACGTTCAGCGGCATTCAGTCCGGCCTGCTCGGCGGTTCGCGGATCGGCTTCCGGGGTCAGGAAGCGCTGGGTAACGGGCTGAAGGCGGTCTTCACCCTGGAGTATGCTCTGGACATAGACGGCAATTTTGGTCTCGGGGCCAGCAGCAATGGCCTTGCCGCTCGCCAGCAGTTCGTCGGTCTCTCCTCCGAGACGTTTGGAACCGTAGCCATCGGCCGCCAGTACGCTCCGGGCTATGTCGCCTCAGGCAACAATGACGCCTTTCGTGGCCCGACGTTCGCGCCGCAGTCGTTCCTGACCGCCGAGGCCGGTAACACCATTACGCCAAACAACAACGCCCGCTGGAACAACGCCATCACCTATACGTCGCCGAACTGGGGCGGTTTTACCGGCAAGGCGATCTACGCGTTCGGCGAACGCAGCGCCGGCGACGGCAGCTATAACAACAAGCTGACCAGCGTCTCGGACAACGGCCGCTATGGCATCGGCTTCAACTTCACCAGCGGTCCGGTCAATGCCGACCTGCTTTACCAGGTTCGTCAGGATGTGCAACCGACGACCATCAGCCTTGCCGGGAACAACAGCACCCTGCCCGCTGCCGTTTATGCGGCTTCCAATTTCCCCGTCAATGAAAGGGTGGCATTGAATGGGGTGCTTCCGGGACGCAGCAATCCGAACGGCAAGGACATCAACGAATGGTACGTTGGCGGCAGTTACGACCTGCAGGTGGTCAGACTGATGGCCAGCTATCAGGGGCAGAACGACAAGAACGCTGCCAACCTCGATAATCAGACTTGGTCCGTGGGTGCCGTCATCCCGGTGATGGCATCAAGCAACATCCATCTGAGCTATGCCCAGTTGATGTGGGACCAGGGCAGGAACACCCTCGGCCAGAGCCTGCTCAACGGCAACTCGGACGCTGCCGCGATAGGCTGGACGACCCAGACATCGAAGCGGACCACGCTGTATGCGACCTATGTCTGGACCAACAATGACAGGAACAGCATCGCCGCAGGCCCCAATGGGGGTGCACCCCTTACGGGCGCCCGGGACGAGCAAAACCAGACCTTCATCGCGGGTGTCAACCACACCTTCTGAGAGGGTTCGCTCGCCAGGAATTCGACGGTCGCCCTGGCGCCTGTCGACGTGCACCAGCGACCCGCACGTGAACAGGGGAACAGGGCAGGCGCAGCGCCGCCCCCGCGGGTACTCAGTCGTCGATTTCTTCGACGCTGACGTTCCCCTTGGAAGAGCGCTTGATCCGGTATTTGGTGCCGTCCTTGCCGGTCCAGCGCGTCGCCGTCGCCGGCACCTTCACTCCGTCGATCTTCACATTGCCATTGACCACGCTGATGCCACTCGCGTCATCGTCGTCATCCTTGCCGGTGCTTACCGTGGTTCCCGGAGAATGGGTGATCGAGGACGAACTCTTGCCGGGATCGACATAGGCCGCGTTGCCCTTGCTGCTGGTCGCTGTCTTGCCGGACTTGGTGCCGCCAATGTTACCGGTGTCCACGCTCACCCCGCCGGCACCACCGGTATTCACGTTGACGCCGCCAGGACCACCAACCGAAACCGAAACCTGAGCCGACGCCGACGCGGCGGCAAAGACAAGCAAACTGGCAATACGTGTCATTTTCATTCGAAGGCCTTTCTGTTCAACCAACGGCCACGGGAAAAGGATAGCTGATTCAATGCTTCTACCGGCCTCGACGCGAGTATCCCGGATCCCGGCGGCGGTCGTCAATCGAAAGATTCGTGTCGATCCACCCACCCGGTGTTGCCGCGAGCGCGTTGCGAATGCGGAAAGGCAGCCGCTGAATCAGAGAACCTGATTCAGCAGGCGATCGGCACGGGTGCGTGCGAGGCGCTTGAGAATCCGCTGGACCGGGACTGGGTAGGTGCCTGTGTCATCGAGGGCGGTGTGGTGATCGAGACGACGCGTCCGCGCCAGGATTCGTCCCAGTTCCGCCTGATGCTGGCCGTGCAGGCACCCCTGAGGATCATGGATCAATAGCCCGTTTTCGAGGTCCAGCCGCCAGGCCCTGGGATTGAGGTTGCTGCCGGTGAGCAGGGCATAGTCGTCGTCGGACAACAAGCCCTTGAGATGAAAACTGTGACGCTCATGGCTCCACAGATGTACGTCGAGCAGCCCTTCGTCGATGTCGCCCTGGTGAGTCTTGCAGAAGCGGCGCAGATTGCTTTCGTAGAGGTAAGGGAGGGCGCCAATGGTCTTGAAAGGATCTTCAGGGGAAATGTAAAAGTCATTGGCGGTCTTGTCACCGACGATGATCGTGACTCGACATCGCCTTCTCAGCCTTCCCTCAAGAGCGCGACGGATGGGGCCGGGCAGGTTGAAATATGGCGTGAACACGACCAGCCTGCGCTCGGTGCGCTTGATCAGTTGCAGAATCACGGCATTGAGTTGGTTGTCACGATGTCCAAAGCCCAGCAACGGCGTGATTCCCACCTCGCCGTTGCCGACCGGCCCGGCGGTGATCGCGTAGCGACTCTTTGCAAGTACCCGACGCAACCCGACGATTGCGCCGCGTAGCGAACCGGTTTTCGCCTGCGGCTCGACATCCAGGCGACGAACAGCCGTGTTCGTCTGCAGGATCCGGGTCATCAGACCGGCGATGCTGTCGGCCAATGCGCGATTCTCGATCAGGTGATAGCGATCGAGGCGGTAGCGATCGAAGCGTTGCAGATAGACGTCATTGAGACTGGCACCGCTATAGAGAAGGGCGTCGTCGATGACGAAGCCCTTCAGGTGCATCACCCCCATCCACTCCCGACTCTGCACCGGTACACCATAGATGGGGACGCCTGGACCAAGGCGGCGGGCCATTTCGACGTAGAGCGCGGCATTGCCAGGGCTCGCAGCCTTGCCGACCAGACCTCTCTGCGCACGGTGCCAGTCGACGAAGATCGCGATCTGCAGATCTGGCCGGACGGCACTGGCGGCGTAGATGGCCGCCAGCACCTCTCTGCCGGCGGTATCATCCTGGAGATAAAGTGCGCTGATCAGGATCCGCTCTCTGGCGTTGGCGATGCGTTCGAGCAGAGTCGCGCGGAACTCGCCGGGGCCCTCCAGGTTCACGACAGACTCGACCGTTACCGGGATGCACGTCAAACCTTCCAGGCGCGTCGCCGTCTGCCGTCGCCCACGCAGGCGTTGCACCGCCGCAGCCAGAATGGATCGCATGCGCAGATGCGCCATCACCACAGACCATCAGCGGCCATCAGTCGCGCGGCCTGCGGTCGGTGGTCCCCGGTGTCAGAAACATCCCGATGCCGAGGAGGATCAGCAGCAGCGGCCACCAGGTCCGCAGCAACTGCGCAAAGTCGACTTCGATGAGCCCCAGATTGATGGCCAGCGCCAGAACGCCGATCACGATCAGCGCCATGGCGCCAAGATTCCCGCGCATTTTCATCTCCTCCTCTCCTGCCGGGTCGGCAAGGCCAGCACAGCTCCGTGCGGCGCCGGCAATCCCACCGCAACCGGCGTATCCGGCAATTCTGCATCAAGGGACATATTGATCGATGTATTCGTTGACCGCCAGCGTTCCCAGATGCTGCACATCGCGCGACGATTGCTCGATGGCAGCCTGCTGTGCTGCGGAAAACCTGCGCGCGAGATTGGTCCTGAATTTCTCCACCAGCACAGGGATCCCCTCGGCACGTCGACGACAGTGCCCGAGAGGGTATTCCGCGACCAGTTCCGCCGTCCGGCTGCCATCGGTAAAGAATACCTGTACGGCGTTGGCGATCGAGCGTTTGGCCGGGTCCAGATAGTCGGCCGAGAAACGGGGTTCCTCGCTGACTTCCATCTGCGCCCGCAAGGCGTCGATGCGCGGGTCTGCCGCGGCGCTGTCCTCGTAGTCCTCGCAGGTCAGCCGACCTTCGATCAGACCAACGGCGACCATGTATTGCAGGCAGTGATCGCGGTCGGCAGGATTGTGCAACGGACCCTTCTTGTCGATGATCCGCAATGCTGATTCGTGGGTGCGAATGACTATTCGGGCGATCTCGTCGAGCCGTCCGACGACCTGCGGGTGCAGTTTCACCGCACACTCGACGGCCGTCTGGGCGTGGAACTCGGCCGGAAAGCTGATCTTGAACAGCACATTCTCCATCACGTAGCTGCCATAGGGCCGCGACAGGCGGAACGCCTGCCCCTTGAAGAGCACATCGTAGAAGCCCCAGGTGCATGCGCTCAGCACCGTGGGATAGCCCATCTCACCCTTGAGTGAAAACAGCGCCAGCAGCACGCCCCGGGCGGTGGCGTCGCCAGCCGCCCAGGACTTGCGCGAACCGGTGTTCGGGGCGTGTCGATAGGTGCGCAAGGGTTGTCCATCGACGAACGCCTGTGACACGGCGTTGATGATCTCCTGGCGACCACCGCCCATCAGCCAGGTGCAAACGGCAGCGGTGGCGACCTTGACCAGCACGACATGGTCCAGCCCGACACGATTGAAACTGTTTTCGAGCGCCAGGACACCCTGGATCTCGTAGGCCTTGATCATCGCTTCGAGAACCCGGCGCATCTCCAGTGGTGCCTGACCGTGAGCCATACGGGTGCGCGACAACCAGTCGGCAGTGGCGAGAATGCCGCCAAGGTTGTCGGACGGATGACCCCATTCGGCCGCCAGCCAGGTATCGTTGAAATCCAGCCAGCGAATCAGCGTGCCGATGTTGAAAGCGGCCTGCACCGGGTCGAGTTGAAAATCGGTCCCTGGCACTCTGGCGCCCTCAGGCACCACCGTGCCGGGAACGATCGGCCCGAGCAGCTTGCTGCATGCCGGATAACCGAGCGCTTCGAGCCCGCAACCCAGGGCGTCGATCAGACAGTAGCGCGCGGTCTCGAAGGCCCCTCGCGACGTGACCTTGAAGTCGAGGACATAGTCGGCGATATCGACCAGGACCTGGTCGGGGTCGGGACGAGTGGCTGGAATTCGTGTGCTCATAGGGTCTCTCTTCGTGCTCCGCCGCGTTGAATGGGGAATTGAACCGGCGTCTTCAACACGCGAGCCAGTGTATCGCTAGCAATTCACGTTCGTTGCGCGAGCGCGACAAACGCCTGCGGATCCGGTCCGACATAATTTGCCGAGGGGCGGATGATCTTTCCATCAATGCGCTGCTCGATGACATGTGCTGCCCAACCGCTGGTACGCGCTATGACAAACAATGGGGTAAACATCGGTGTCGGCACGGCCAGCATGTGATAGGCGACGCCCGAGAACCAATCGACGTTGGGAAACATGCGTTTCTGCTCCCACATCACGGCCTCGATGCGGCTGGCGATCTCGAACAGCACCAGATTATCGCCATCGGTGCATAGTTGTTGAGCCACAGCGCGGATCACCTTGTTACGCGGGTCGGAGAGGGTGTACAGCGGATGCCCGAAACCGATGATGATCTCCCTGTTTTCGAGGCGGCGGCGAATGTCCAGTTCGGCGTGGTCGGCGTCGTTGTATCGGCTCTGGATCTCGAAAGCCACCTCGTTGGCTCCACCGTGTCGACGGCCACTCAGCGCACCGATGGCGCCACTGATCGCCGCATAGAGATCGGCGCCCGTCCCGGTGATCGTGCGTGCCGCAAAAGTCGAGGCATTGAACTCATGCTCGGCATAGAGAACCAGCGACTTGTCGAGACAACTGGCCTGCAGTGCCGACGGGGCCTTGCCCCGCAGGAGGTGCAGGAAGTGTGCGGCGATCGAGTCGTCATCGGTCTCGGTTTCGATGCGCCGGCCGTTGTGCGACCAGTGATACCAGTAGAGCAACATCGACCCGAAGCTGGCGATCAGCCGATCCGCAATCTCGCGCGCGGCACCAGGGTTATGGTCCTGCGCTTCGGGAAGAATCGTGCCGAGAGCCGAGCAGCCGCTGCGCAGGACGTCCATGGGATGAGCGGAGGCGGGCAGGTTCTCGAGCATCGGTCTGAGCATCACCGGCAAACCACGCAAGGTCTTGAGTTTCTTCTTGTACTGATTGAGCTGCGTCGGACTCGGCAAGCGCCCGTAAAGCAGCAGGTACGCCACCTCCTCGAAGGTGGCATCCTCGGCCAGAGCCGTCACATCGTACCCACGGTAGTACAGATCGTTGCCCGCACGCCCGACCGAACAGATCGCCGTATCGCCGGCAACCACACCGGACAGCGCAACCCATTTCTTGGCCCTGGGTAGTTCTCCTTCCCGCAACTCGTCCATCTTCGTCTCCCCCTTTCGTGCAGCCACTCAACATGCGACACGCACAGCATGCGCGCCGGCTCTCCCCGGTGGCGTTGCTTGCCTGCCACTCGATTTCCCCGGATGGCGCAGGCGATGCCTTGAACAGGCGCCATTGACCGTCAGCATTCTTGGCACCGGGAACTTCACTTCTTCACCGGGCTGGCCAACCCCGACCCCTCGGCAGCGTGCAGGTGCACCGGAGGCTGGAACGCCAGCGTGCACGCATGTTCGTGATAGATCAGCGATTTCGGCAGCGGGACGACTTCCACCTCGGTCACCCCCGCGTCGATCATTCCCAAGCGTACAGCCGCCTCACGCGACAGGTCGATGACCCGACTGCGGTGCCCCATCCGGTCATTGATCATGACCACCACGCACCGGGCGGACAACACCCGGCGAACCGCGACCAGGGTGCCCAGGGGAAAGCGATTGCTGGCCCCCGAGATCGTCTGATGATGAAAGCTGTCGCCAGAGGCTGTCCTTCGACCGGCAAACGCGGCACCGTAAAAGCTGGCTTTGCCGGAAATGATTGGCGGCGTGTCGGGCCATTCTCCCAAGGCCCCGAGAGCAGGAGCGCGTTCGCCGAAGGCGAAACCCGAGAGTAATGAAGCCAGCACCAGAAAAACAAGTTTCACAGGGTATGGCTCCTCATGGCGGCCACAAGAGAGAGAGGTAGTGCACGCTACGCTTGCCGGGAAGTTTCCGCATGCCCTCCCGGCAAATCGCTTGATCCTGCCGGATGGACATCAGGAAGCGAGCGCATTGTTCGACACTTCGCCCCGCACCAGCATCGGGACCTGCGCACTGATGAGGAGTACGCTTACAATTCGGGTTATTTGAGCGAACTGGCGCATGGCAAGAAAACTCCACGGAGACGGGTGGCAAGGGTCAAGAGTCGACTCCGTAAGCATATCGTGCGCGCTGTCCGACACACAAGCTGCGCGACGATCACGCTGCAGCGCCATTGTGCGCAGCCATCGCCACACGACAAACCAAAGGTGTCCGCTCAAGTTGTCTCGACAATGAAAACTCATGTTCTTCCCGATTGCTTGCGACGCCTGCTGATACGCTGTGTCGCCCACCGCTATTACTCGCTCGTCGTGACGGCGATCGCCTTCTGGTCGACGATGACCTTCACCTTCCCCTTCGTCGCCGTCCTGATCCCGGCGGTTCTGCTCTCCCCCAGACGTTGGCGGTCGCTCGGTCTGCTGTGCGGCATCGCCAGTGGCTGCGGTGCCGCCGCACTGGTCGAAATCTTCCAGTACCTCGGCTCGGAGTTCGTTTTCTCGCGCTACCCCGAGTTGCTGCAGACCCAGGCCTGGCAGACCGCCAGCGCATGGCTGCAACACTGGGGCCTGCTGGCCCTGCTGATCATCGCCGGCTCGCCGATACCGCAAACCCCGGCACTCCTCTTTTGTGCCTTCGCCAACGTGTCGACACCGGGCATCCTGGTCGCGGTGGCCATCGGCAAGACCGTCAAGTATCTTTTTCTCGCCTGGGCCACGGCCCACTATCCGGGACGCTTCATCCGCTACAACTGAGGATGGTTGGCCAAACCACCGATCAGGCAACGCCGGCACTATGCGCCTGCACATCCGCCCAGTAGCTCGAGCGCACCATCGGCCCACAGGCCGCGCCAGTGAAACCCATGGCCAGGGCCTGTTGCTCGTACATCCTGAAGATCTCCGGGTGAACGTAACGGGCCACCGGCAGATGATGGCCGGACGGTGCGAGGTACTGACCAATGGTGAGCATTTCGACATCATTTGCACGCAGGTCACGCAGCACTTCGAGGATCTCGTCATCGGTTTCACCGAGACCGACCATCAGCCCAGACTTGGTGGGAACCTGCGGGTAACGTGCCTTGAAAGCCTTCATGAAAGCCAGCGAATGAGCGTAGTCGGCGCCGGGGCGTGCCTGCCGGTAAAGGCGTGGCACCGTCTCCAGGTTGTGATTGAGAATGTCCGGCAGCGACTGCCCCAGCAGATCGAGGGCGATCACCATGCGGCCCCGGAAGTCTGGAACCAGCGTCTCGATGATCGTGCCGGGCGAGCACCGGCGTACCGCGGCAATGACCTCGACAAAATGTTGCGCGCCGCCATCGCGCAGATCGTCGCGGTCGACGCTGGTGATCACCACGTAGCGGAGCTTGAGTCGGGCAACACTGTCGGCAAGATGCGCCGGTTCGTGGACATCCGGTGGCAACGGCTTGCCATGCCCGACGTCGCAAAACGGACAGCGGCGCGTGCAGATGTCGCCGAGGATCATGAAGGTCGCGGTACCGCGCCCGAAGCATTCGCCGATATTGGGGCAGGCCGCTTCTTCGCAGACCGTGTGCAGCTGCTGTTCACGCAACAACTTCTTGATCTCACCGAAGCGACCGGCATCGTTGCCGGCTTTCACGCGGATCCAGTCGGGCTTGCGCTGCGGGGTCTGCGGGACGATCTTGATCGGAATACGTGCGGTCTTCAATTCACCCTTTTCCTTCACCCCGGCGATCTTGCCCGTCGCGGTCGTCCGGGATGGCTCCTCACTCTGACTGCTCATGGCTTGCGCTCCAGTTGTGCGCCGAGATGCGCGGCCAGTGCCGTCGCCGCTCGCGCGGGGGTCAGTGAAATGCCGAGGTCGCTAGTCTGTGTCACTGGCATGCCGGCATAGCCGCAGGGGTTGATAGCGGCAAAAGGCGCCAGATCCATGTCGACGTTCAAGCTGACGCCATGGTAACAGCAGCCCTTGCGGACCCGCAGGCCAAGCGCCGCAACCTTGGCTGCGCCCACATAGACACCGGGTGCGCCGGCATGTCGCTCGGCTGCCACCCCATGCTCGGCCAGCAGATCGATGACCGCCTGCTCGATGGCGACAACCAGTTCACGCACTTTGAGCTTCCTCCGGGTCAGGTCGAGGAGCAGGTAGACCACCACCTGGCCTGGTCCATGGTAGGTGATCTGCCCACCCCGATCGCTCTTCACCAGCGGTATGCCGAGGTCGGACAGCAGGTGCTCGGGCTTGCCGGCCTGACCGAGAGTAAACACCGGCGCGTGCTCGCAACACCAGAACTCGTCGAGCGTGCCCTCGGTACGCGTGGCAGTGAAGTCGCGCATCGCTTGCCAGGTCTGGGAATAGTCGCGCCTGCCGAGGCGGCGAACGAACACAGGCACCTGCCCCGGCGCGGAAAGCAGAACACTCGCACAGTCCGGGCTATCCCTGTCACCGGCAGGCCCTTGCTCAGCCCACTTCACAATACGAACTTGACGAGTGGGTGGCTGCTGAGTTCCCGGTAGAGCGCGTCCAGTTGCGCTCTGCTGGTGGCATTGATGGTACACGTAAGGCTCAGGTACTTGCCTGCCGACGAGGAACGGATGACCATCGTCGCCGCATTGAAGTCTGGTGCGTGCCGGCGCACCACATCGATTACCGTCCTGGACAAGGTGTCGGCAGCCAGTCCCATGACCTTGATCGGGAATGCACAAGGGAATTCAAACAGGCTATCGCTCTCTTCTGCCATCGCCACCACCGTTGTTTGCCTCCCGATAGTCAATCAGCCAAGCCTGCATCTGCCTAGTTGAACCACAAGCGGACAGTATCGACCATCCGGCCAACAATCCCTGCCGCCGGCACCGCTTCCAGTGCCAGCACCGGGTATTCGCCGTACGGCTTGTCATCGATGCTCACTTTCAGGGTGGCAAGCACCTGCCCCAGCGTCACCGGAGCGATCAACGGCTGCTGCGAGACGAGTTCCGTTCGTATCTTCGGGCCAAAACCCTTGGGCACGGCAATCACGAGTGCGTTCGAAAACCCGATCTTGACCGCGCTTTCCTTGCCCTTCCAGACCTTGAGGCTGGACACTGCCTCGTTCTTCGCATAGAGCTGCACCGCGTCGTAGAACTGAAAACCATAGTTGAGCAGTTTGAGCGATTCCTGAGCGCGTGCATTGTCCGATGCCGCGCCGAGTACCACCGACAGCAGGCGGCGCGAACCGCGCTTCGCCGACGACACCAGGCAGTAACCTGCCGCCTCGGTGTGACCAGTCTTCAGACCATCGACGGTTGGATCGATGTACAACAAGCGGTTGCGATTCGGCTGGGTAATGTTGTTATACCGGAATTCCTTCATCGAGTAGTATTTGGCATACTCCTCGGGAAAATCACGAATCAGGGCGCCAGCCAGTATCGCAAGGTCTCTCGCCGTCGTGTAGTGCTGCGGGTCGGGCAAGCCGCTGGCATTGCGGAAGCTCGATCCCTGCATGCCCAACCGCTGCGCCTCCCGATTCATCATCTGCGCGAAGTTTTCCTCGTCTCCGGCAATGGCTTCGGCCAGCGCGACGCAGGCGTCATTGCCTGACTGGACAATCATGCCTTTCAGCAGATCCTCGACCTTGACCTGCGTACCGACCTGGATGAACATCCGCGAGCCGCCGGTCTTCCATGCCTTCTGGGAGACCGGCACGGTCTGATCCAGTTTGATCGTACCCTGCCGGATTGCCGCGAAGCTCAGATAGGCGGTCATCAACTTGGTCAGGGAGGCCGGTTCAAGGCGTTGTTCGGGCGCCTGGGCCGCCAGATCCTGGCCCGAAGCGGCTTCGACCAGCAACCATGACTTGGCGGCCAGTGTGGGTGGGGTGGGCAGTTGTTGGGCGACGGACAGAACCGGCAGGCAGAGCAGAACAAGTAGCAGGGATCGAAGCTTGAGCATGGCAGAATTTTGCGCAAAGGGTGAATTATAGCAAGCCACCTGTGCCCGGCCTGTGGGCGTTTTGTGACCACCCGGCACCGGGAATCGACCGCTTCGTGACTTACCACACAGCCCAGCGGAGAGCCGAACACGTACCATAGGGCAACTTTTTGGCACCCCGGCCCACCTGCCAGTGGGCAAAGCGTCCTTCCCATGTTGCCACCGTTTCGACCCTTATCGAGTTCGCTTGACCTGCAGAGCGCATTTGCGCAACTGTCAAGGCGTGGATTCGCCAGCAACCGCCTGGACGAGAGCTTGCGTCAGATCACCGCCACAACGAGTCAGATCCTCAACATTGAGCGCGTCAGTCTGTGGGGGTTGTCCGCCGGGCGGAAAAATCTGGAGTGCATCGACCTCTACGAGTTGTCGCGCAACCGACATAGCCGCGGCGCTACGCTACAAGCGGCACGCTATCCGGAGTACTTCCGGGCCCTCGAAACGGGCGAGCCGATTGTCGCCGACGATGCAATGAAACATCCATCCACGCAGGAATTCACCAACGATCACCTGCTGATGAATGGTATCAGCGCGCTCATCAATTCGCCGATTCATGCCGATGGCGAATTGCAGGGAGTGCTCTGCATCGAGCGGGTCGGGCCCCACTCGCCCTGGACTTCCGTACAGCGGCTGTTCTCGCATGCTGTCGCCAATCTGGTCAGCGTCGCCCTGCTACAGCACCAGTTGCTTTCGAAGGAAGCCGAACTGCGCGACGCGAACAGCCTGCGACGCGCCTTGTTCGATGGTGCGCGTGATGCCATCCTGATCTCCGACGCCAGAACGGGGCATATCCTCGATGCCAATCCCCAGGCAGAAAGACTCTTCGGACGACGCCTGGAAGAACTTCTCGGCATCCTGCAAAGCGAGTTGTATGCCAGCCGCGACGCACTCGAAGTGCGTGACCTCTGCAAATCGCTGGCCAGGACCGAGGGTAGCGAGGCCGTCTGTAAAGAGGTACTCGCTTGTGACGGCAAGCTGATCCCCGTCGAGATCACCGGCCAGGTGATCCATCTCGAAAAAGGCAAGAAGATTGTCCAGGGCGTGTTTCGCCCGCTTGACGACGAGGTGTCGGAGTCGACCAACGCCTGATCAACGCGCCACAAAGGTTGGCTTGTAGCCCAAGGCCAGGCGAATCCTCTCGGCGACCCTTTCGGCATCGGCACGGCTGGCATAGGGCCCCAGGTGGACTCGGTGCATGCCGCCACCGGCATTGATCTGGACGCCCTCGCTCAGCCAGTCGAGTTCCCGAAGCAGATGTGAGCGCAAACTCTCGGCGTTTTCAGCGCTGGCAAAAGCGCCAAGTTGCAGGAACACGCTGCGCATGCTCGCCGAAGAGGCGCTGGCGGCAGCCGATGAAAGTGCCGGCGACGGCCCGCCCGTGGCCATCGATGAAACGGGTGGCTTGTCGAGGCTCAACTTTGCCGCCAGCAGCTCAATCTCGTCGCGCTCGACCGAACCGCCGACAGGTCGCTGCGGACGCGCCACGGGCATTACTTGCGCGTAGGTCATCGTCGTTGCACCCTCCGGCAGGATCGACTCGACGTTGACCAGGGTACTGCCGTTGTCCACATAGCCGAGCCGGTAAGCGGCCAGGTAAGAAAGGTCGATAACACGATCAGCGTGGAAGGGACCGCGATCGGTGACGCGAACGACCACCGACTTTCCGTTGCTGACGTTGGTCACCCGGACGTAGGAGGGAATCGCCAGGGTCGGGTGGGCGGCGGTCATCGCGAACATGTCGTAGGGCTCGCCGATCGACGTCTTCTGACCATGAAACTTCTTGCCATACCAACTCGCAATGCCGCGCTCCTGGTGCGGCCTGAGGCTGGCATGCGGCTCATAGGCCTTGCCGAGAACGACGTATGGTCGGTTGGCAAAGCGATGCAGTGGCTCGAGTCGCGGTTGCGCGTCGGGAACGTCGTCGAGATTGTCCGGGATCTCGTCGCCCGGGCCATCGTCCTTGTAGTATGCCCCGCCCCGCTTCTGCACCACATTCGACTTCCGTGGCGCTTTCGCGGCCGCTCTTGCCGGCTCCAGCGAAGATCCCGCCGTCTCGGGGGGCCGCGTCTGTTGCCCTCCGCAGGCCGCGAGGAATGATAGTGACAGCACCAATGGCCACCAAGCAACTGGATTGGGCGACCGACCGACCAGCCCCGGCTTCCGAGTCTTCATTTCCTGACCAGCATGCGGTGGGTCTGGATGCTCATCAGGATGCCGATCCCGATCGACAGCGTCACCAGCGCCGTCCCGCCGTAGCTCATGAACGGCAACGGCACCCCGACTACCGGCAGAATCCCGCTGACCATGCCCATGTTGACGAAGACGTAGGTAAATAGACTCAGGGTCACCGACCCGGCCATGATCCGCGCGAAGAGCGTGGACGCATTGGCGGCGATCATCAGCCCGCGTGCGATCAACAGCAGGTAGAGCAACACCAGGATGGTGTTGCCCAGCAGCCCGCGCTCTTCGGAAAACACGGCAAAGATGAAGTCGGTGTGGCGTTCCGGAATGAATTCGAGGTGCGTCTGCGTGCCCTCCAGCCAGCCCTTGCCAAAGCTGCCACCAGATCCGATGGCGATGGTCGACTGGATAATGTGATAGCCCGCCCCAAGCGGATCGCTGCTGGGATCGATCAAGGTCAGGATGCGCTTGCGCTGATAATCATGCAGCATGGTCCACGCAAAGGGCGCCGCCGCCGCAGCTGCAGCACCCAATCCAGCAATCACCTGCCATGGTAGGCCGGCAAAAAATATGACGTAAAAGCCGGCGGCACCGACGAGAATGGCCGTTCCGAGATCAGGTTGCTTGGCGATCAGCACGAAAGGCACGAGCAACAGCAGACAGGCGACAGCATAGTGGCGGAATCTGAGCATCGCTTCGTGTTTGTGGAAGTACCAGGCCAGCATCAGCGGCACGGCAATTTTCAGCACCTCGGACGGCTGAATACGCGTAAACCCCAGCGACAACCACCGCCGAGCCCCGTTGACCTTGACCCCGAAGAGAAAGACAAGGACCAGCAGAATCACGCCGAGAATGTAGAGCGGAACACCGAAGCGCATCAATTTCTGCGGCGGGAACTGTGCCACCACCCACATCGCACAGAGCCCGACCGCCATGTTCAGGCTCTGCGCCAGCGCGCGGTTGTTGGCGTCGTAGGTGGCACTGTAAACAGTGGACAGGCCGATGGCCATGATCAAACCGGTGACCAGCAGTAGAGGCCCATCGACATGTTCGACCAGACGCACCCATGCGCGCTGCAGGAACTGCTGCAACATCCGCTAATCACCCTCCACTTCGTCTTCATGAGCAGCCCCTTTGGGCAGCTTGCCGAGCAGATAATAGTCGAAAACCATGCGCGCGATCGGTGCCGCCGACTGGGCACCAAAGCCACCGTTTTCGACTAGCACGGCGAGCGCGATCCTGGGCTGATCGGCCGGGGCAAAGGCGATGAACAGCGCATGATCGCGCAGTTCCTTCTTCACGCTGGACGACCGGTACTCCGCCCCTTTCAGGCTGAAGACCTGTGCCGTACCGGTCTTGCCGGCCGAGACGTAGCCGGCACCTGCGAAAGCGCGCGCGCCCGTACCCTGAGTGTTGACGCCGATCATCGCATTCTTGATCGTCTCGACATTCTGCCGCTTCCACGGCAGAATGCGCAGCGGCTCGGGCTCGATCATGGTCTGCTCGCCGGTACGGCTGTCGGTGATATATTTTACGAGGTGGGGACGGAACATCACGCCATTGTTGGCCACGGCGGCCGTCGCCTGCGCCAGCTGGATCGGCGTATAGGCATTGTAGCCCTGGCCGATGCCAATCGAGATGGTTTCTCCGGCAAACCATTTTTGCTGCTCCGGCCGCCTGAACCGACGTTTCTTCCACTCCGGCGACGGCAATACCCCTTCCGACTCACCGTCGATATCCACACCGGTTCGCTGGCCGAAACCCAATTGCCCCATGAAGCGGGCGATGCTGTCGATACCCATGTCATTGGCAAGCATATAGTAGTAGGTGTCACAGGAGTGCACGATCGACTTGTACATGTCGACGCTGCCGTGGCCACCCTTCTTGTCATCGCGGAACTGGTGGCCGCCGAAGTTGAAGAAACCCGGATCGGAAATCGCCTGGCCGGGCGTGCGCTTACCGGTTTCGAGGGCGGCCAGAGCCATGAACGGCTTGAACGTCGAACCCGGCGGATAAGCGCCGTTGAGCGCCCGGTTGAGCAACGGCTTGTCCGGCGAATTGTTGAGCAGATCCCAGTCGTCGGTGCGGATGCCGTCGATGAACAGGTTGGGGTCGAAAGTCGGGGTGGAGACCAGCGCCAGGATCCCGCCAGTAGATGGTTCGATAGCCACGAGCGCGCCGCGACGATCGCCGAAGGCCTTTTCGGCCATCTCCTGCAACCTGGTGTCGAGGGTCAGGGTCAGGTTATTGCCCTGTACCGGAGCAGTCCGCGAGAGGTTGCGGATCGCTCTGCCGCCGGCGTCGATCTCGACCTGCTCATAGCCCGTCTCACCATGCAACTGGAATTCGTACCGCTGCTCCAGCCCGGTCTTGCCGATATGGTCGGTACCCTTGTAGTTGGCTGTCGCCTCGCTTTCCTCGATCACCTCCAGGTCGCGCTTGTTGATGCGACTGATGTAGCCGATGGCATGCGAAGCGATCGGACCCAGCGGATACTGACGAAACAGGCGCGCCTTGACCTCGACACCGGGAAAACGGTAGCGGTTGGCAGCAAATCTGGCGACTTCTTCCTCGCTCAGTCGACTGCGAATCGGCAGGCTCTCGAAGGTCTTGCTCTCCTCCAGCAACCTGCGAAAACGCTTGCGGTCCTTGGGCAGGACCTCGATCACCGTGCCCAGACCCTCGATCGTTGCATCGAGATCGTCGACCTTCGACGGCGTGATTTCCAGCGTGAATGCCGAATAATT
Source organism: Candidatus Accumulibacter propinquus (assembly GCF_056856495.1). NCBI lineage: Bacteria > Pseudomonadati > Pseudomonadota > Betaproteobacteria > Candidatus Accumulibacter > Candidatus Accumulibacter propinquus. Next base: position 1,758,494 of record NZ_JBSEHC010000003.1, on the reverse strand, counting down.
GCGGGCCAGGACCGTGCCTTGGCGATCGACGATGACGCCTCGGTTGGGGACGATCGGCACCAGGGAGATACGATTATCTTCGGCGCGGGTCGTATAGTAGTCGTGCTGAACGACCTGCAAATGCACGAAGCGAGCAATCAACAGAACAAAGGCCGCGGTGACCGCAAAACCGGCCAGGGCCACACGAAAGCGAAAGCGGTGCAGTTCGCGATCGGGTGCGTTCAGCGGCGACTGACGAGCAAGCACGGCAAACCTCTCAGGCGCGGCGTTTAGCCGACACCGTGTTGCGCGCGTTTCGGACAACGCGCCGATCGCCGCGCGTAACGGCCTCGCCGTAGCGTTCAGAGCGGCCGATTGGCATCACGGTCGACCGGTTGATGTTGCGGCAACAAGAGAACGAATGTCAGCAGCGGCCAAAGCAGCGTCCCGAAACATGGCCCGATGAAATACCCCATGCCCGGCGAGTCGGCGCCAACCAGCATGCGCACGCTGAACTGCACCACCTGCACCAGCAGCAGCAGCGGAAAGACCTGCAAGGCCTGTTGCCCCAGAGGAAACCAGAGGATACGGCGCGACAGCGATGACCCGCCATAGGCCGCCAAGACGTACGCCAGCGCGTGTTGTCCGAGCAAGCTCGCATCGGCAACGTCCATCGCCAGTCCGAAAAGAAAAGCCAGGCCCATGCCGACCCGGCGGGGTTCGCGAACGCTCCAGAAAACGACCAGCAAGGCCAGCCAGTCGGGCACCCCGGGCCAGACCGACGTCGGCAGCAGGTTGAGGAGCAGCGCCAGCAGCAAACTGAAACCGATGAACCATGGACGAACCGGCAACAGAATGCGCGATGAAGAGTAACTGGTCTGCATCGTTCAATCCCTCTTCAGGCGTTTCTTCTTGGCCGACCCCGACCTCACCGCAGGCTTGGCCTCCCGACCCGCGGCCTCCTTCGCCAATTGCTCCGGCAAGGCAATCGCCGGACGTGGGTCGAGAATCATCACCTCGCTGAAATTCTCGACGCCTGCCAGCGGCGCGCAGAAGATTCTGGCAAAGGAGTACGAGGTATCACGCTCGATGTGCACCACCTTGGCCACCGGAAAGCCCGGCAGGAAGATCCCGTCGAGACCCGAGGTCACCAGCAAATCACCATTCTGTACGTCGGCGTTGGCCGGTAGAAATCGCAGTTCAAGCTGTCCGTTGCCGAGACCGAAGACCACCGAACGCAAACCGGTCCTCACGATCTGCACCGGCACCGCCTGCTCCTTGTCGGTAATCAGCGTGATTTCGGCAACGAACGGGAACACCCTGGTCACCTGACCGACGATTCCTGCGTCGTCAATGACCGGTTGACCGGCAACCACCTTGTCCTGTTGCCCTTTGTCGACGACGATTCGGCGTGAATAGGGATCCCGCGCCGAATAGAGGATTTGCGCAAGCTGTCCGCCAGCCTGTTGCCGTTCCTTGACGCCGAGGAGCTTGCGCAGGCGCTCATTCTCGGCCTCGAGTTGCTGCGTACGCAGCAGCGTGGTGACGTTTTCCAGGCGTGCTCTTTTCAATTGCGCGTTTTCATCCTGCAAACGCGCAACGCTGACGAAATAATTGCCGGCGTTATCGAGGAACTGTGCCGGAAGGTGCGCAAGTTGCTGCACCGGGTGGGTAAACATCGACAGCGCCTGACGCAGCACCTCCAGTGTCTGCAGACGTGCATCCACGACCAGGAGCGCAACCGAAAGCGCCACATAGAACGAAAGCAGCGCAACGGGTGCCGGCCCGCGTTTGAAAAACGGTGGCGGCTGGTGGTCCATCAATCAAGCCTGACAGTGGGCGACGCGCGGCAACCACACCGCAGCGCCTCAATCGGAAGCGAATATGCTCCCGAGATTATCCATCTTCTCGAGCGCCATGCCACAGCCGCGGGCGACGCAGGTCAAGGGCTCCTCGGCAACGATCACCGGCAAACCGGTTTCCTCCATCAGCAGGCGATCGAGATCCCGCAGCAGCGCGCCCCCACCGGTCAGCACCATACCTTTGTCGGCAATGTCGGCACCGAGTTCGGGTGGGGTCTTTTCGAGCGCCGACTTGACTGCCGAAACGACGCTGTTGAGCGGTTCGGTGAGCGCTTCCAGGATTTCATTAGACGAAATGGTGAACTTGCGGGGAATGCCTTCCGCCTTGTTGATCCCCGAAACCTCCATTTCGCGCACTTCGGCGCCTGGGAAAGCCGAACCAATGCGCTTCTTGATGTTCTCGGCGGTGTTCTCCCCGATCAGCATGCCGTAATTGCGGCTGATGTAGTTCATGATCGCCTCGTCGAGCTTGTCACCACCGACGCGAACCGAACCGGCATAGACCATGCCCCCGAGCGAAATGACGCCGACTTCAGTCGTTCCGCCGCCAATATCGACAACCATCGAACCGGTCGGTTCCGATACCGGCAGTCCGGCGCCAATCGCCGCCGCCATCGGCTCCTCGATCAGAAACACCTGGCTCGCTCCGGCACCGATTGCCGACTCGCGAATCGCCCGGCGTTCAACCTGTGTCGAACCCGAAGGCACACAGATGATGATCCGCGGCGACGGAGACAGGAGTCTCGAATCGTGCACTTTCTTGATGAACTGCTTGAGCATCTGCTCGGTCACGGTGAAGTCGGCGATCACGCCGTCTTTCATCGGGCGAATGACGGTGATGGCCCCCGGTGCCTTGCCGAGCATCTCCTTGGCCGACTTGCCAACCGCCTGGATCGTCTTCTTGGAGTTCGGCCCACCTTCGGTACGGATGGCCACCACCGACGGCTCATCGAGAACGATTCCCTTCGAGCGCACATAGATCAGCGTGTTGGCGGTGCCTAGGTCGATCGCGAGATCGTTGGAGAAATAACTGCGCAGAAAACTGAACATGCTTGCGAAATCCGTGATGGCCCGCAGCGAGTGCTGCGGTTGGAAAAACTTTTATGATACCTTATATGGCTCCCCGTTTAACACCTTAGTGATTTCGTAACCATGTCGCTTACCCTAGAACAGGTCCACCGCGTCGCTCACCTCGCCCGGATAGAAATCAGCGACGCCGAGGCGCGCAGCACTCTCGGCCACCTGAACGAGATTTTTACCCTGATCGAAGAGATGCAGGCGGTTGATACGCAAGGCGTCGAGCCTATGGCACACGCCCAGGATGTGGCTCAGCGCCTGCGTCCGGACCGTATCAGCGAAACCAATCCAGTCGAACAACGCGCAGCTTTCCAGGCCATCGCTCCGGAAACCGAGGCGGGTCTCTACCTCGTGCCAAAGGTCATCGAATGATTGAGCACAGCCTCCAGGCAATCGCACGTGCCTTGGCCAACAGGGAGATTTCGAGCGTCGAACTGACACAACACTACCTCGACCGCATCGACCGCCACAACCCCCGGCTCAATGCCTACCTGAGCGTGGACGCAGCCAGCAGCCTTGCGCAGGCAAGCGCGGCCGACGCACAATTGGCAAAAGGCGAAGGTGGTCCGCTGACCGGCATCCCGATCGCACACAAGGATATCTTCTGCGCCAAGGGTTGGCTCACCACCTGCGGTTCGAGAATGCTCAGCAATTTCGTCAGCCCCTACGATGCGGCAGTAATCAGCCGCTTCAAGGCCGCCGGAGCAGTCATGCTGGGCAAGACCAACATGGACGAATTCGCCATGGGTTCGTCGAACGAAACCTCGTTCTACGGGCCGGTGAACAACCCCTGGGATACCAGCCGTGTCCCCGGCGGCTCTTCCGGCGGCTCCGCTGCCGCAGTCGCCGCACGCCTGACACCGGCTGCAACCGGCACCGACACCGGCGGATCGATTCGTCAGCCAGCGGCCCTGTGCAACCTGACCGGGTTGAAACCCACCTACGGCGTCGTCTCGCGCTACGGTATGATCGCCTTCGCGTCTTCACTCGACCAGGCCGGTCCGCTGGGGCGATCGGCGGCTGACTGCGCCACCCTGCTCAATGTCATGGCCGGCTTTGACGAACGCGACTCGACCAGTCTCGACCGCACACCCGAAGACTACAGCCGCGAGCTCGCTGTGACGACCAACGCAAAGCCTCTGGCCGGATTGCGAATCGGCCTGCCGGAACAGTTTTTTGGCGAAGGCTGCAGCCCCGAAGTCATGCAACTCGTCGAATCGGCAATCACCGAGTACCGGAAACTCGGCGCCGAGACAGTTACCATCAGCCTGCCCAGCATGACCCTTTCGGTAGCCGCGTATTACGTGATCGCACCGGCAGAAGCCAGTTCGAACCTCGCCCGCTTCGATGGCGTACGCTACGGCTATCGCGCTCCGGAGTATCAGGACCTCAACGAACTTTATTGCCGGAGCCGTGCGCAGGGCTTCGGTGCCGAGGTCAAGCGCCGCATCCTGATCGGCACCTATGTGCTGTCCCACGGCTATTACGACGCTTATTATCTGCAGGCGCAACGCATCCGCCGCCTGATCGCCAACGACTTTACCAGCGCCTTCCAGCAATGCGACGTCATCGTCGGACCGACCAGTCCGAGCACCGCCTTCAAGCTCGGCGAGAAGGCCTCCGATCCGGTGCAGATGTACCTTTCTGACATCTACACGATTGCCGTTAACCTCGCTGGCCTGCCGGGAATTTCGATCCCCTGCGGCTTTGCCGGCGGGCTGCCGGCCGGTCTGCAATTGATCGGCGATTATTTCACCGAGGCCAGATTGCTCAATGTCGCCCACCGCTACCAGCAGTCCAACCCCTGGCATCTCCAGCGCCCAACGGGCTTTGATGACTGATATGCGGCGTCGTCGGGGAATGTTCATGCAGCCGGCCGGCATGGCTCCGATGGGCACCGGCCAGTAGCTCGCCGACACCCGTTGTTCTTGAAGAGTGAGTACAGAGTGATGAAAGAATGGGAAGTCGTCATCGGCATCGAGACACACGCACAGCTGTCTACCCAGTCGAAGATTTTTTCTGGCAGCTCGACCGCATTTGGCGCCGCACCCAATCTCCAGGCGAACGCGGTCGATATCGCCCTGCCCGGGGTACTCCCGGTACTGAACAGGGTTGCCGTAGACTGCGCGATCAGATTCGGCCTCGCTGTGGACGCCGAGATCGCACCGCGATCGGTTTTTGCGCGCAAGAACTACTTTTACCCGGATCTCCCCAAGGGCTATCAGATCAGCCAGTACGAACTGCCGGTGGTGCTTGGCGGCGAGTTGAAGATACACGTCGGTGATATCGAGAAAACGGTCCACCTCACCCGCGCCCACCTTGAAGAAGACGCAGGAAAATCCCTGCATGAGCAATCCGGCCATCATTTCCAGGGCCGCTCAGGAATCGACCTCAACCGCGCTGGAACGCCGCTACTGGAAATTGTTACCGAACCGGATATGCGATCGGCAGCCGAGGCCGTTGCTTACGCCCGCGCGCTGCACGCTCTGCTGCGCTGGATCGGCATCTGCGATGGCAACATGCAGGAAGGCTCGTTCCGCTGTGATGCCAACGTCTCGGTACGCCGTGTCGGGCAGGCGCAACTGGGTACTCGCCGCGAAATCAAGAACCTGAATTCCTTCCGGTTCATGCAGCAGGCCATCGAATACGAGGTGCAGTGGCAGATCGCCACGCTTGAAGATGGCGGCTGCATCGAGCAGGCGACGGTACTGTTCGATCCCGGCAGTGGCGAAACACGGGCCATGCGCACCAAGGAAGACGCACACGATTACCGCTACTTTCCCGACCCGGATCTTCTCCCGCTGCTGATCGACCGTCAGTGGGTGGAGCAGATTCGTACGCAGATGCCGGAACTGCCCACTGCCCGACGCGAGCGCCTGGTCGCCGAATATGGACTTTCCCCTTACGACGCAAAGGTGCTGACGGCTTCACTCGAACTGGCGACTTACTACGAGGCGACGGTAGCCACTGCCGGTCGGTCGAACGCCAAGGCCTGTGCCAACTGGGTCACGGTTGAACTCGCCGCACGACTCAACAAGGAAGATCACGAAGTCGGCGGCTCACCAGTCTCGGCTCGGCAACTCGGTGAACTGGTCGCGCGCATTGCTGACGGGACGATCTCGACCAATATCGCCAGGAAGGTGTTCGATGCCTTATGGAACGGCGATGCTGACTCGGCGGACGAAATCATCGCCAAGCAGGGGTGGCATCAGATTACTGACCATGATGCTCTGGAAACGCTGATTGACGAGGTACTCGCTGGCAACCCGGGCATGGTCACCGAATTCAGGGCCGGCAAGGAAAAGGCGTTCAATGCCCTGGTCGGCCAGGCAATGAAGGCGACACGGGGTCAGGCTAACCCGCAACGAGTCAGCGATTTGCTGCGCAAGAAACTTGCCTGATGCTGGAAGTCTGGCAGGCATCCGAATCTCCCCTCGCGCGGCATCCGGGTAAACCTCCGGACGAGCAAGAACGGTGATGGCTCGCTTTCCATGTGCGGTGCAACGCCATGCCCGCCGCGGCTCACCACCGGCGAACAGGATGCTCATGGTCGCGCAGGCGCTCTTTGCGAGAGTTCCAGGAAGCGGCGCAGATCCTCGTCGTATTTCAGCCGAATGGCTTCCTGATCCTTCTTCTTGGACTCGATCACCGACTCCTGCGACTTGATCTCGTTGTCGGCGTCGCGCAGGCCTTTTACCACCTCGACCGGTAACGGTCGATTCCTGTAGAACTCGGCCTCGTCCTCGAACCTCTTGCGTTGCTTGAGGATCTCACCAATCTTTTCTTCCGACGCCCTGATCGCCGCCGCCAGATCCCGCTCGGCACGGCTACGCATGACCTCGATATCCTTTGGACTGCCATAGGTGTTGAGCAGTGCCTGATCCTTCCGTTTCTGCTCATTGAGTGCGCGTTCCTGCTCCTTGCGCCGCTGCTCGTCAGCAGCGCGCTGGGCTCGCTGCTCGGCAGTCAACGGTGCCGCTACAGCACGCGCTGTCCGCCCTGAATCACCCAACTCGCGATAGGCGCGCGCATAACAGGCGGGCGGCAGGATGTCGCCACACACCTGCCTGCCCGACTGATCATGGCAACAGAAGATGGTTTGGGCAGCGAAACTGGACGGGCCAGCCGCCACCGCCAGCAGCAAGAGTCCGAAGTTAGCCGCTATGCGCAACGCCGTATTCCTGACGATAGCGGAGCACGGCCGCCTCGTTGTCCCTGAAATCAGGGCGCTGTTGAAGGAAGCGCATGAGATCGTCGAGAGTGGCGACAGCCACCACCGGAATACCATAGTCCCGCTCGACCTCCTGTACTGCAGACAACTTGCCAAGACCACGCTCCATACGATCGAGAGCGATCACCACACCACAGGGCAACGCACCGGCGATACGAATCAGATCTACCGACTCGCGAACCGAGGTACCCGCGCTGATCACGTCGTCGACGATCAGCACCCGCCCTGCCAAGGGTGCGCCGACGATGCTGCCACCTTCACCATGGTCCTTGGCCTCCTTTCGATTGAAGGCGAACGGCAGGCTGTGCCCTGCCCGCGCCAGAGCAACGGCGGTCACCGCCACCAGTGGAATCCCCTTGTAGGCCGGGCCAAAGAGCACGTCAACGGCAATGCCACTGGCGGAGATCGCCTTGGCGTAGAATTCCGCCAGCTGGTCCAACGCCGCGCCGTCATTGAACAGGCCGGCATTGAAAAAATACGGCGATAAGCGTCCGGCCTTGGTCTTGAACTCGCCAAAACGCAAGACATCGCGCGCGAGGGCAAACTCAAGAAATTCCTGGCGAAAGTCCATCATACTTGTCTGCGATAAAGCCTTTTCCGGCATGGAAGCTGTATGTTACGCATCATTACCCTGAACCTCAACGGCATTCGCTCGGCATGGCGCAAAGGCCTGCTGCCCTGGTTAGCCGCCCAGAATGCGGACATCATTTGCGTGCAGGAAATTAAAGCGCATTATGTCGATCTTGGCGAAGAGATGAAAACACCGGCGGGTCTGCATACCTACTACTGCTGCGCCGAGAAGAAGGGCTACAGTGGCGTCGGGCTGTGGTCGCGCAGAAAGCCAGACCGCGTCTTGGATCTTCTGGGAAGCGCCGAATTTGACCGCGAAGGGCGCTATCTCTGTGCGGATTTTGGTCACCTGTCGGTCGTTTCCCTCTACCAGCCCTCAGGTTCGAGTTCAGAGCAACGGCAGGAAGCGAAATTCCGATTCATGGACTTCATCTACCCGCGTCTCGTCGAACTCGCTGCGAGTGGGCGTGACGTCATCGTCTGCGGCGACTGGAACATCGCCCACCAGGAGATCGATCTCAGGAACTGGCGAGGCAACCGCAGGAATTCCGGGTTCCTGCCCGAAGAACGCGCCTGGATAAGCCGCCTGCTCAACGACGCGGGCTGGTGCGATGTCTACCGTAAGTTGCATCCGGACACCACCGGCGAAGCCTACACCTGGTGGTCAAATCGCGGCCAGGCGTGGGCCAACAATGTCGGTTGGCGACTCGACTATCAATTGGCAACGGCGGCCATCGCCGACCGGGCAAGACGCGCCGCAGTGTACAAGGAACAACGATTCAGCGACCACGCACCGCTGAGTATCGATTACGACTACGAACTGCAAGCCTCGCCGCCGGTGCGCCACCACGACGCGGTGCCGCCATAACAGCCACGTGTCCGCTTGCGGTGCGCTCAGCGGTGCCGCATGCCGCCACTTCCCCGGGCCATGGCTTCATTCACCCGCAACGGTTTACCGTGCAGGTCCTTGCCGTCAAGCGCGGCGATTGCCGCAAGTGAATGTGCCTTGCCAGGCATCTCGACAAAGCCAAAACCTTTTGATGCGCCGCTGAACAATTCGCGCATCACCTGTACCGACTTTACCTGTCCGAAGGCCTTGAACAGATCGGTGAGTTCTGTTTCGTCCGTCTCAAGCGCAAGATTACCTACGAAGATGTTCATTGCCGACTCCTCTGATCAGACGTTTCGATACATGGGGTGAAGCGAGACCTGCGCTCATCCGCCGCGCCGCGCCGGGCTACGGAACAGCGCTGGCAACGGCGCGCCGGCATCCGCCCTGGAACGCTGCGGCGGCGGACTGCTGCGCGACGGTGTAGACGCCGGCGTGCCTGGCCGCGCCAAAGTTGCTGCGCTCGGGCTACGAACCAAACTATCCTTAGCGTGGCCAACACTGTGCCGGTTATGGTCACGACCGCCGCGGCCCGTGGGTTGTGCCGCCGCCGCGGCCAGCACCTGCGGCGGCGGCGCCTGACCAGGCTCGAATCCCGCGACCACCTGGCGTTCGATGCGGCGGGTAAGCAGCTTCTCGATGTCGGCCAGCAAGGCGTTCTCCTCCACTGCAACGAGGGAAATCGCTTCGCCGGTACTCCCCGCCCGTCCCGTGCGTCCGATCCGATGCACATAGTCTTCGGGAACGTGCGGCAGTTCGAAGTTGACGACGTGAGGCAACTCTTCGATGTCCAGACCACGTGCGGCAATGTCCGTCGCCACCAGCACACGTACCGTGCCCGCCTTGAAGCCAGCCAATGCGCGAGTGCGCGCCGGCTGGCTCTTGTTGCCGTGAATCGCCGTAGCCTCAATGCCGGCCTTGCACAGTTGCTCCGCGAGACGATTGGCACCGCTCTTCATGCGCGTGAACACCAGCACCTGGCGCCAGTCACCCGCCGACACCAGGTGCGTCAGCAGTTCACGCTTGCGCCAGCCGTCAACCGGGTGTACCCGCTGCACGACCAGTTCGGACTCGGCGTTGCGACGTGCAACCTCCACATGCGCGGGGGCGTGCAGCAGGCCATCGGCAAGCTTGCGAATCTCGTTGGAAAAAGTCGCCGAGAACAGCAGGTTCTGGCGCCGCGCCGGCAGCAGCGCGAGAATGCGTCGGATATCACGGATGAAACCCATGTCGAGCATGCGGTCGGCTTCGTCAAGCACCAGGATCTCGACATACGCGAGGTTCGCTGTCTTCTGTTGCAAGTGATCGAGGAGCCGGCCGGGAGTGGCCACCAGGATGTCCACCCCGCGCCGCAGAGCGTCGATCTGCGGGTTGATGTTGACCCCACCGTAGACCAGGGTTGATTTGAGCGGCAGATATTTCCCGTAGGTACGCACACTTTCTTCGACCTGGGCCGCCAGTTCGCGTGTTGGCGTAAGGATCAGCGCCCGCACGCGGCGCGGGGTATGCGCCGCGGCAGTTCCCGATCCAGCCAGGCGCTGCAGCAACGGTAGTGCAAAGCCGGCGGTCTTGCCGGTACCGGTCTGAGCCCCGGCGAGGACATCACGTCCTTCGAGGATGACCGGAATGGCCTGCGCCTGTACGGGGGTTGGTTCGCTGTAGCCCTGTTCGGCAACGACGCGAATGAGGTCAGCCGACAGGCCGAGCATGGCAAACGATTGGGACAAGAATACCTCCTGCGAACGAGCGGCTGTGGCACGACACCATCAGAGCCGGCTCGGGCGGATACGACGACTATTGGGATTGGACGGTTCGGGGCGCTCGGCCACTGCCGGGGGAAAACAGTCGGGAAGGAAACGAACCGCTGGCCGGTCGACGCGCAAACTGCTTCCTGCAAAGACTATACACGGTTTCGAGACACGGGGCAGGAATATCCTGCTGCAGGTTCTGGTATGGTCTGGCGCCAGCCTGAGCCTGCCTGACCCCGCCGCGATCGCCAACTATCCGCGACGCGTCGATTGGTCACTGCACCGGCTGGCCTGCGGCGGCACACCACCAGGGATACTTGCCTGAATTAACTTCGATTTCACTGGAATTCCGCAATTCTTCTTTCTATACTCCGAAGACAAGAAGAAATTTGATCTTTGCAAAGGAGACTTGCCATGAAGATCCATTTTGCCGGCTTGCTGCCGGAAGCGCTGCTGGTCGATTTGCCGGAAATCGACCAGCAGCATGAGGAAATATTTAGACGCATCGAGTCGCTCAAGACGACTTGTTTCGCAGACAATTTCATCCCCATCGACGATTTGACCGATCTCCTCGATTATTTCGCTCTCCATTTCGCGACCGAAGAACGGATCGCCGATACGGCGGGACTCGACTTCACCGATCATCTCAGGATCCACGAGGACACCCTTCGCCTGCTGCGCAAGGCCTTGCGCGACGTCATCAACGGCGAACATGACGCGCATTCGTTCCTGCGCTATGCCGAATACTGGTTTGAGCGTCATATCAGCGAGGACGACCGCCTGTTCGTCGCCACCCTGCAGGCCGGAATCCGCAGTCGGTCCGGCGTGCACCGGCAGCCTGCCAGTGCCTGCTTTGCGGCGCAAGCCTGATTTGACGATGCCGGGCAAGAATCGGCGGTACGGTCAGGCGTCTGTGTAGCTGGACGGCGTTCGTGCCTGAACTATCGACCTCCAGAAGGAGGTCGATCCTGTGTACCGTCCCCACTCGTCGGCTACTTCGTTGACGAAACTGCCAGTCTGTCGAGATAGGCCTGGTGAATTGCCAGACTCAACGCATTCGGCCGCAGAGCTTTGACGGTCGCTACGGCAGCCTCTTTCGAGCAACCGCGTTCGACGAGAATTTGCGCCGCCATCAAGCCGGTACGGCCTGAGCCGCCCTTGCAGTGGATGGCAATCCTTTTCCCCGTATCGAGCAAGTGATGCACGGCCTGGCGCTGCGCCTGCCAGGCCGTGGCGAAATCGTCATCGGGAGCGCGCTCGTCCTCGATTGGCAGATGAAACCATTGCAAACCGCGCTGCGCACAAAGCTCGGCGAGGTCGCTGACAGCATTGCTCGCCATTTCAGCGTGGGGCATCAGGGTGATCAGCGCGTCCGCACCGCTTGCCTGAAGTTGTTCGAGCGCCACAGCCGCTTCAACGCCCTTGGTCCCTGGACAGGGAGTCAGAATCAGACCTGCACCTTCCTGGTTCAATGCCAATAGGTCAGAGGGGTGGCTATTCATCGTCTTGCCTGCCTTTAACGAGTGATTTATGGTTTATTGGAAAACGGGTCGAATCCGCATGCATTACAGCCGGCTGACGCAGAAGCGATCAGCCCCTGAAAGGCCTTCGACCACCTCCAGTAGTGTCGAATGTCGTCAATGTGGAGCCTGCTGCGCCACTTTTCGGGTTTCTTTCTACTGGGCAGAAGCTGATGCAATGGGCCTGCCAGTGGCGCTCGTCGAACCGATGGGGCGCTGGTACGCTTGCCTGACAGGAACGAATACGAAGTCGCCACGCTGCACGGCCCTGCAAGGCACGGTGGGACAACGCGCGGCATGCACCGCATATCCGCATCGCCCTTCTCCATGCCGCGAGTTGCAATTCGGAGATGCAAAATGCACCCTGGCACGCCGCCGCCACGGCCTGCCGGCGATTGTTGCGACGGCCATGGCAGAAGCCCCGGGGGTTGTGGAAACACCGTCATCAAACCATTAGCAGGGTGCACACAGCAACTACCACACGCAGTCGACAGGCTTTTCCGGTGCGTGGCGTGTCCACGAAACTCGCGTCCGGGCGGACGCGAGTTTCTACAGCGGTCAGGCGCCGCGTTCGCGCATCCAGTTGCCAACCGTCGGAGCCAGAACCTTTTGTGCCAGACCACCGGTGTAGATGCCAATGTGCCCGGTGGCAATCGCAAACTCGGTGTAGTCCTTGCTACCAACATGCTTGCCCAGGGCAACCGTGCATGGCGGCGGCACGATGTGGTCCTTTTCGGCAAAAATGTTGAGGATCGGAATGGTCAGTTCCTTCAGGTCGACCTTGCGGCCGCCAACTTCGAGGGTCCCCTTGACGAGTTTGTTCCCCTTCAGGAAGTCGCGAATGAACTCCTTGAACATCTGGCCAACGGCATCGGGACCGCCAAACAACCACTTCTCCATACGCAGGAAGTTCTGCAGCGCCGCCCGATCGTCGAGAATATCGATCACATCGGCATACTTGCCGTAGTTCAGAATAAATGGCGAAGCCATCATGAACGACTCGTTGAGTACGGTGGCCGGCACGTTGCCATGCACGGCAACCATCTTTTCGACATCGGCGTCGGCACCCATGGTGAACATCAAGCCTTCATGCGGCTTGTGGTTCGCCTTGTAGGCGTCGAAATCGATTGGCGAAACGGTCAGGACAAGGTGGCTGATCTTGTCGGGATTAAGCGTCGCGTAGGTGGTCGACATGGCTCCACCCTGGCAGATACCAAACAGGGCGATCTTGTCGACACCCTGCTGTTTGCGGATGAAATCCACGGTATCGTCAAGGTAACCATTGAGGTAGTCGTCCATGTTCCGGTACTTGTCCACCTGGCGCGGATAACCCCAGTCGTTGAGGAAGACGTCGATCCCCTGGTTCAACAGGTTACGGACCAGCGAACGGTCCGGTTGCAGGTCGGCCACCTCGTAACCATTGATCAGCGGCGGTACGATGAGCAACGGCGTCTTCATGATCTTCGACGGCTCGACCAGCGCATGGTAGTGGTAGACCTTGATCCCGTCCTGTTCGAAAATCACATCCTTCGGCGTGCTGCCAATGTCGATATCGTCGTCGGTCAGGTTGGTGAGATTGTTGATGCCCTTGGCAAGCTTCGCGTTGAGCGCTGCGGTTTCGGCCGCGATGTCGGCGGGAAGAATCTGGATTGGAAAAGAAAACATGGGTAGCACCCTCCTAAAGGTCTATTAGCTTATCAGCCGGATCAGCAAGGTTGAGGCTTCTCGGCTCATTCGCTCTTGGCACGCGCTGGCCCGGCCTTGCGAGGCACGCCTCCGTTCTTCGCAGGTGCGGTCGAATGCAGTTCCTGCCGGAGCGCCCGGACCTCTTTCTTTAGTTCGTGGATGACTTGATAGGTCTCGTCCAGTTCACTGCGAGTGGGCATATCCAGGCCACGGAAGATGTCCTCCACGACAGAGCGTTGCGCGAGCTTGAATTGCTGCTGTGCCTTGGTGAAAGCGTTCTGCTTGTCGAGGAACTCTTGCTTATTGAACGTGACCAACAGCGACTTGTCGGCCGTGCGATACCAGAGACCCATCAGTTGTCGCACCGCGGTGATTTTTTCACCCTTGGCCGCGACCTTGCCAAGCTCTTCGACGGTCGCCTCGACAGCCTTGGCCAGCGCCTCGGCAAAAGCCGTGTGAAACGACAGGCTGTTCTTGCGCAGATCGACCACCGCGTCGACCAGGCGCAACAACTTCGCGTTCTTCTCACGCGACGCACCAAAGAGAGGAATTTCTCCGATGCCTGCCAATGCACTGGCATCGCCCTCCATCGACAACAGGCGATTGATTCCGGCCGTACCGCCCAGCATCGCCTCGCCGACGTGACCGGACGAAGCCGCCTGCATCAGGAAAGACAACCAGGGGCCCATGGCTTCGGGCAAGTCCTTGCTCAGCGTGCCGCTGAGGCTACCCAGATGCGAGCCCATACCAAAACTCCGCTCGAGCATGGCCGTTGACTCCTTGGCCCACTGTTCGGCAAAACCCTTGAGATCGGGACGCCAGTCCTTGTTGGCCTCCAGATTCGGCGCCACGATTTTCATCGACTTGAAGAAGAAGTCCATGACGCGGTTCATTGCGCCCTGACTACTGGTGATGCGGTCCATCAGCACGCGCGCAGCTTCGTTGGTACCTTGTGTAGCGGCTTCAACACCTTTTTTTGCCGCCTCAATGGGGCTTTCCTTGCCGCCTGGGAGATTCTGCAGCAGCGCGGACCAGTCGCCCCACATGCGCTTCTGTGTTTCAGCCCAAGCGTTGACGATGCCGCCCAGTTGCTCATTCGGATTCTTGTTTTCCACTCCTGTGATCTCCTTTCAGTGTGTCGGACACGCCTACCGCCACGGTAGGCGGATGCCCTGCGGTAGACTGAGTGCACTCTTCAATCAAACTGCGGCCGTCTGTCGACGGCCGCGATCATGCAGCTTTTCTGGCTTCCGACTGCTGTCAGGCCAGGGCCACCACTGCATCTGCCTTGTGCTTTGCCTCGCCCTGCTCGTTGGAGCAGGTCAACTCGAGACGCACACATTTCTCCCCGCCTTGCTCCAGCTTTTCGACCACCTTGCCGGTACACACCAGACGCTCACCAACGTGGGTAATCGCCGTGAAGCGCACTCCAAAACTGCGGATCGCTTCCTGCGGCACCCATTGGGTCAGTACGCGTCCGAGGTAGGCCATACCCAGCATGCCGTGAGCAAAGACGTCGTCAATCCCTTTCGAGCGAACGTAGTCCTGGTCCAGATGCAGGGGATGGTGGTCGCCGGAACCCGTAGCATACAGGGCGAGAGTCAGACGCGATACCGGGTCCGTAGTCAACGAAGGAATCTCGTCGCCCACGCTGAGCGCAGCAAAATTCGGTAGTGTCATCATCGTCCCCCTATGCCCGAATGACCATCACGGAGTGCACATCGCACACCAGTTCGCCCTGCCGGCTGACTTTGACATCCTTGACGACGAACTGCAACGCACCGTTCTTCTTGTCGTAAATGTCGGTCACCTGTCCATCGAAGTCCAGCGTGTCACCAGAATAGACGGGTTTGTGATAGGTAAAGGATTGCTCACCGTGCAGCATTTTCCCAAGGTCACAGCCCATGGTTTCGAGATAATCGAAGGGGTGCTCCTTGTCCATGTCCATACAGAAGAAGAAGGTCGGTGGTGCCAGCACGCCCGGCAGCCCCGCCTTGAGTGCTGCCGCCTCGTCAAAGTAGATGGGGTTGGTTTCTCCCGTCGCTTTGGCGAACCACTTCAATTGCCACGCCGTCAAATTTACGGAATGTGGCGGCACCTTCATGCCAATGTGCTTCTTGTCAATCAACATCCGATTCACTCCTCGTCCACCCTGGAGACCGGGGTGGACATGCTCGTTAGCGATTTGATCAGAGAATTTCGATGGCAATCGCCGTCGCCTCGCCACCACCGGCACAGAGGCCGGCGATGCCGCGCTTGAGGCCACGCGCCTTGAGTGCATAGAGCAGCGTCACCAGAATCCGCGAACCCGTCGCGCCGATCGGATGCCCCAGCGCGCAAGCGCCGCCATTGACGTTTACCTTGTCGTGCGGCAGATCGAGGTCACGCATCGAGGCCATCGTCACCGCCGCAAAGGCCTCATTGATTTCCCAAAGGTCAACGTCCTTCGTTTCCCAACCGACCTTTTTCAACAGCTTCTGGAAGGCAAACACCGGCGCCGTCGTAAACCAGGCAGGATCATGGGCAAAAGTGGCATGCCCGACAATCCGCGCCAACGGTGCCAGACCGGCGGTCTTCGCGTCGGATTCGCGCATCAGTACAAAGGCTGCGGCGCCATCCGAAATCGACGAGGAATTCGCGGGCGTCACCGCACCATCCTTCTTGAAAGCAGGCTTGAGTTTGGCGATCTTCGACACGTCGCATTTCATCGGCGTCTCGTCGAGCGAAATCACTTCCGCACCCCTGCGGGTGGTCACCGTCACCGGCGCGATCTCGGCGCTGAAAACCCCGGCGGTCACTGCGCTTTGCGCACGCGTCACCGACTCGATGGCAAAGGCATCCATTTCCTCGCGCGAAAAGCTGTACTTGTCTACACACAGTTCCGCGAAAGCGCCCATCAGCTTGCCTTGCTCATAGGCATCCTCAAGGCCATCCAGAAACATGTGATCGAACACCTGTCCGTTGCCAAGCCGATAGCCCGCGCGTGCGCTGGTCAATACGTACGGCGCATTGGTCATCGACTCCATACCCCCGGCAACAGCGATATTGACCGTACCGGCCAGCAGTTCGTCGTGCGCGATCATCACCGTTTTTTGCGCAGAACTACACATCTTGGTCAAGGTGGTGCACGGCACCGACTTCGGCAAACCGGCCCCCAACACCGCCTGGCGCGCGGGCGCCTGGCGCAAACCGGCCATGAGACAGCAACCCATCAACGCTTCATCGACATCGTCGCCCTTGACGCCCGCCTGTTCGACCGCGGCCTTGATGGCGACGCTGGCCAGTTGCGGGGCTGTCAAGCCCGCAAACTGCCCCTGAAAGGCACCCACTGGCGTGCGCTTGGCGCCCACTATTACCACTGATTCACTCATAAGACACTCCTTGATTGCAACGGAAATTGCCAGATTGAAGTCTGCTGCGGTCCGCTGGTTACTTCGGTGCCATCCGGATCGAGCCGTCAAGACGAATCACTTCGCCGTTCAGATAGCCGTTCTCGCAGATGTGCCGGACCAGTGCCGCGTATTCGGCGGGCTTGCCCAGCCGCGACGGGAACGGCACCATCTTGCCCAGCGAATCCTGTGCGGCTTGCGGCAGGCCCTTGAGCATCGGCGTCTCGAAAATACCCGGAGCAATCGTCGCCACGCGAATTCCATGCGCAGCGAGTTCTCGTGCGACAGGTAGCGTCAGACCAATGACCCCGGCCTTGGAGGAAGCATAGGCAGCCTGGCCGATCTGACCATCGTAGCCGGCAACCGAAGCAGTGTTGACAATCACGCCGCGCTCGCCGCCCTCGTTCGGCTCGTTCTTGCTCATGGCCTCGGCTGCCAGGCGGATCATGTTGAAGGTGCCAACCAGATTGATGCTGACCACGCGCGCGAAGGTCGCCAGATCATGTGGGCCATCGCGGCCAAGCACCTTCTTGGGTGGTGCAACACCGGCGCAGTTGACCAGTCCGTGCAGTGCGCCGAACTCGTTCACTGCCATTTCGATGGCGGCACGTGCACTCGCCTCATCGGTCACGTCGGTCTTCGCGAAGCGGGCATTGGGCCCCAGTTGCGCCGCCTGCGCCTCACCGGCACCAGCGTCGACATCCACAATGACCACTTTCGCACCGGCGTTGACCAGGCTGCTCGCCGTTTCCGCTCCGAGTCCGGACCCTGCTCCGGTTACCACAAACACACTGCCATTGATTTGCATTTTTACCCCCAAAAAAATATCGCGACATCACACAATGCCGCGCTACTGGCCTGTACCGACGGCGCTCCTTGAGAACGCTGGTCGTCACAGAAAAACCCGACTCTCTTGGCGATACGAGACTCCCTGGGATCGCGCGTGTCGGCGCCAAGGAATGCCACCCCGCAACAGACCTCATCGAGTAACCTCAGCCCGGCAAGCACCGTCGCGCTTCGCGCTTGTAGACTTGCCTGGGACCGGCGGCGAGCAATCCCGCCATTGTCGAGCGCAGACTACTACCGAGTCAAGCACCGAGCGCCGGCACGCCACTTGCAGCAACGCCGGCACGATGCCTGGTGTCGTTACAGGTGCCTGGAGAAGCATTCAGCCAGCCAAGGGAGTGTGGTCTACGTGCTGATCTGGCATCCTGCCGGCACGCTGTTCCCGCCTGGCGGGTCTGCAGAAATAATGCCTCTGCTGGCCGGGCAGCGAATATTTTGGCTACTGGTAATACCTTCGTTGTTGCCCAATGTTGACCTGGATCAGGCCGTGCTCCGCGGTATCCTTTAGCATCCCGATTGCTTGGGCGCGTTGCTGCCCCGGGCTGAAGGTTGTTTCAGCAGTCAACGGAGAATACTCATGGTCGAAACGCTTAAAGAACCCCTTGATCCGGCCGCCACCCCCGCCGCGACCACATCCGATTCTGGTGCCGCCGCAAAGCGGCCCGCCCGGCCCAGAGCTACGCGCCGGAAGAAAACTGCGGAACTCCCGGCGAGCACGTCGGCCGAAACTGTCGCTGCCGTAACGGCAGTGCCGTCAAGCCCTGGAGCGGCCATGCCGCCGCCGATTGCCGCCGCGGCGGCGACTGCGGCTACGCCCACCACGCCCTCTGAGTCGCCGCCGCGAGCAGACCACTCTCGACGTCTGGGTGATCGCCACCTGCTGGATTCCGACGCCCTGGAAAACATCGACCGGATGACCAATGTCGCGCTCGGTCAGTTAAGCGGTGGTATCTCGCCGGCTTCACTGGCTATGGCCTATCTGGATTGGACCGTGCATCTGGCGTCCTCTCCCGGCAAACAGTTCCAACTCGCCGCCAAGGCCGCCCGCAAGGCTATGCGCCTCGGCGCGTACGCGCTTTCCTCGGCGGTCACCGGCAATGCCGAAGACTGCATCAAGCCTCTCCCCGGCGACCATCGCTTTGACCATCCGGGCTGGCAGCGCTTTCCGTACAACGTGATCTACCAGGGCTTCCTGCTCAACCAGCAATGGTGGCATAACGCCACCACTGGCATTCGCGGTGTTTCGAAGCACGGCGAGGCAGCAGTCTGGTTTACCGCCAAGCAGATCCTGGACATGACTGCCCCCTGCAATGTGCCATTCATGAACCCCGAGATCGTGGAAGCGACCGGCAACGAACGCGGCGCCAATCTGGCGCGCGGAGCCAAGTACTATGGCGAGGACATCCGCCGCTCCTTCCGCGACGAGAAGCCAGCCGGGGTCGACGCCTTCAAGGTCGGGGAAAACCTCGCCGTCACACCTGGCAAGGTCGTCTATCGTAACCTGTTGATGGAACTGATCCAGTACTCGCCAAGCACGGACACTGTCCAGCGCGAACCGGTTCTGATGCAATCCGCATGGATGATGAAGTACTACATCCTGGACTTGTCGCCGCACAATTCGCTGGTCAAGTACCTCGTCGATCGGGGCCACACGGTATTCATGGTCTCGTGGCTGAACCCGGGTGCGGAACACCGGAATCTGGGCATGGAGGATTACCGCAAGCTGGGAACACTGGCCGCGATCAACGCCATCTCGGACATCCTGCCGGGCCGCAAGATCCACACCGTCGGCTACTGCCTGGGCGGCATTCTGTTGACCATTGCCGCAGCCGCGATGGCCCGCGACGGCGACGACCGCCTGGCCAGCGTCACCCTGTTCACCACCATGACCGACTTCACCGAGGTCGGTGAAATCAACGTCTTCATGGACGCCAGCGAGGTGACCCTGCTTGAGGACATGATGTGGCAGAAGGGTTACCTGGACCACAAACAGGTCTCCGGAGGATTCCAGTTGCTCAAGTCGGCCGACCTGATCTGGTCGAAGATGGTGCGCGAGTACTACCTTGGCCACCGCGAACCCATGTTCGACCTGATGGCCTGGAATGCCGACGGCACGCGCATGCCCTACCGCCAACACTCGGAGGTCCTGCGCCGGCTGTATGTAGATAATCAATTGTTCCAGGGCAAGTACATGGTCGATGGACGCGCCATTTCGATCAGCAACATCCATGCGCCGATCTTTGCCGTCGCCGCCGGCGCCGACCACGTCGCGCCCTGGCGTTCTGTGTACAAGTTACACCTGCAGAGCGACGCCACCGAACTGACGTTCGTTCTGACCAGTGGTGGGCACAACGTTGGTATCGTCAATGAACCGGGCCGCCCACGTCGATCCTACCAACTCAGCGTTTGCCACGTGGGAGAACGCTGCCTGGATGCCGACACCTGGAAAGAAAGGGCCCCGGTGTATCAGGGATCGTGGTGGCCGGTATGGCAGGAGTGGCTCACACGGCATTCCTCTGGCGCTGAACCGGCACCGCCGATGGGCGCGCCAGAGAAAGGCTACGCGCCGCTCTGTGACGCCCCGGGAACCTACATTCTGCAGCAGTAGGCAACCGTATTCGGCCGCCAACAGGCGGCCGAATTTTCTTACGAAGGCGCCTCGTCGCTGACGGTCAGTCGGCGGCCGAAGGCCCCGACTGGTAGGCATCGCGCATGGTACGTTTGAGCGTCTTGCCAGCGGCGTTGCGCGGGAACTCGTCCATGATCTGCACCGCGTGCAGGCGCTGATAACGTGCCCCGACCCGCTCGTTGATCCAGTCACACAACTCGGAGGCGCTGAGCACCGCATCGGGCCGGAGAATCACCGCTGCCACCGGCGTCTCCCCCCATTTTTCATGTACGACGCCAAAAACGGCGACCTCCCTTACCGCTGGGTGACGAGCGGCAACCTCTTCGATGTCGCGCGGGTAAACCTTGACACCACCGCTGTCGATCATGTCCTTCTTGCGGTCGACCAGGTAAAGGTAACCATCGCCGTCGGTGTAGCCAAGATCACCGGTAAACAACCAGCCACCACGGATCGCCTGGTCAGTGAGGTCGGGACGACCGTAGTAGCCGGACATCAGCGACGGCCCACGACCAACGATTTCACCGATTTCCCCTGGAGGAGCGTCACTGCCGTCCTCACGCACGATACGCATCGTGTAGAAGGACGGCGGCGCACCCACCGAACCGGCCTTGCGCAGCGATTGCGTCTTGTCGAGAATGGTCCAGAACCCTTCCGTGAGCCCGTAGAGCTCGTAGAAGCGGTTGGGCAGCAAGCGATTGAGCAAGTCCT
This sequence comes from Candidatus Accumulibacter propinquus, assembly GCF_056856495.1. Classification (NCBI taxonomy): domain Bacteria; kingdom Pseudomonadati; phylum Pseudomonadota; class Betaproteobacteria; genus Candidatus Accumulibacter; species Candidatus Accumulibacter propinquus. The sequence goes on along the minus strand of NZ_JBSEHC010000003.1, from coordinate 1,737,360 downwards.
TGTGCTCCTGGTGAAGTGGTGCACCGAGCGACAGGATCATCTCCAGCGACGCCAACTTGTCGACCGAGAAGCGCGGTGAATTGAGCAGGGCGATGATCTGCGCGGGCACCATCATGGTGTGCGTGACACGCTCCCGGGCGATGATTTCAATCGCCTCGTCAGGATCGAACTGGCGCTGCAGGACATAGCGTGCACCAAGATAGAAGCAGGGCATCAGCGTCACGAAGGCGCCGTTGAAGACGATCGCACCGGTGTGCAACACCACCGATTCCGGACTCATCCGCCATGCCGATGCAAACAGCGTGCAATACATCGCGCGCACAAAATGGCTGTGCATTATCCCCTTCGGCAGGCCGGTCGTCCCACTGGTGTACATGACATTGAACAGATCGTCGCGGCTCACCGACGTCGGCTCGGGCCACTCCTCCGGAAGGGTCTTGAGCAGAGCCGCGTAGTCGGCATAATCACCGATCGAACCATCGATCATCAACACACGCTCGACCGGCAGTTCGTCGCGGACCTGGCTGAGCACCGGCGCCATCGTGCGCTGCGTGATCAGGCAAACAGCACCCGAATCCCGCAACAGGCTGGCCAGACCGGAAGCCATCAACAGCGGACTCAGCGGCACCAGCACCGCGCCGATCGAAGGAACCGCCCAATATATTTCGAGTAGCTCGCGACAGTTGCTCAACACGGTCGCTACCCGGTCGCCTTTGCGCACCCCAAGCCATTGCAGCAGGCGCGCGCACCGGCCAACGCGCATGGCAAACTGACACCAGGTCAGGCGCTCCTGCTCGAAGACAACAGCCACCTGATGCGGCCGATACTGCGAGTGATGCCTGACCAACGTTGCAAGTTGCAGCATTTTTTCCTCCCATCCAAGAATCCCTGCGGGCGCACACCGACTCGGCCCGGCGGCATCGCAGCGCAACAATGCGCTACTATACAACCCAATTTCGCCGTGTAGCGGCGGAGCATTGCCAAGAGTATCGGGCGGTTCCGCGAAGCTCGCCACCATACCCTCCAGATCACCATTTAAGGCCATTACCCACGGCTCGATGGAGGTGCCAAATAAACCTTTCGAGAACCACACCGCAGAGTAAACAATTCCCGCGCGGAGGAGTAGAATGCATTGTGCGGTGCGGAATCGTGCTCGATCGGGTTGGTTGAGCGACCATTCCATGCCAGCCAGGACCGGCAGAGCAAAGGGCTCGCGCCGGCCTTCCCGGGTCCGGGATTTCTGCCGCGGTTTCTTCGTGACGCTTCCACCAGCATGACTCCAGGTACACAGCAGCCACTTCCAGCGGGGGCGCAAAGTCACGGCTATCGCCAGACCTGTGGCGTGGTGCCGGGCACCGGCTGCGCGCTCCGGGACTGGCGCATGTCAACTGGGAACGGGCCAAGGCAAGCCGAATTGTTGTCTCCGATGGAAACTCCCATATCCGTTCCTATGGCGGGCCCAAGGTAATCGTGGGCCGGCCTCCGCGGGCCGGCCCGTTCTAAGTGACGTAAATTGTTGGAGGTTGGAAGATGTTTGCACTGCTAAGGGAAATGCCTGATTTCACCACGAGTTGGTGGAGGTACATGCTGGCGATGATGCGCGCCTCGAACCGCGAAGTCAGCGAATTCAACGACAACCTCTTCATTGCCGCACACATTGCCATGACCGCGGCGCGCGACAACCCGCTGAGCATGCTGGAAGCTTTCGAGATCGTCGAACACAACGTCGGCATGGCCCGCAAGGGAATGGCCGGCATGCAGGGCAAGATGGCCGACTACGCTTTCGATCAGGTCGAGGAAGGTACACGCGCGTTCCTGAACACCGTCCTGAAGGCGGATGGCGAGAAACTGGGTGGCTACATGCGTCGCGAAGCCGAAATCATGGAATCGGTTTCGAACTTCAACGAGCAGATCGAGGCCATTGCCGACGAGTTCGGCTTCCAGTTCAACACCCCGAACTACAAGCTGGTCCATGAAACCGACGCCTTCGAGCTTTACCAGGTGCTGCCGCTGAAGGCCGGTGTCGAAGTGCGCAAGGATCTGAAGCCTGTCATCCTCATTCCGCCGTACATGCTGGGCGTACACATCCTGTCGTTCCTGCCGTTCGAGGGCAAGAGCTACAGCCACGCGTTCGCCAACGAAGGCATCCCCACCTACGTCCGCGTCGTCAAGGACATCATGACGAACGAGAAGGTCCAGACGCTGACGCCGGAGCAGGACTGCGAACAGACCCGCCAACTGTGCGCCAAGGCAATGGAACTCAACGACGGCAAGAAAGTCACCCTGAACGGCACCTGCCAGGGCGGTTACATCTCGCTGATGAACATTCTGTCGGGCAAACTGAAGGATGTCTGCGACGCCCTGATCACCAACGTGACCCCGGTTGACGGCACCTACAGCGACGCCATCAGCGGCATGCCGACGATGCACCACGATTTCATCACCACGACGCTGCCGAGCGGTAACAAGGTCGCCAACGGCTACCTGCTGAGCCTGGGAATGCGCTTCGTCGCCATTGACAGGGAAACCCCGCTGGTGAAAGTGCTCGATCAGGTTTCGCTGCATCGGGCCACCGATCTGAACCCCGGCAAGACGCCGGCAGCGCTGTTCCGCTGGTTGCTCAAGGAACGCGTGCACCTGCCGCTGGCAATTGCCAACATGAGTTCGCACACCTTCCAGGATCCGATCGCCAACGACGGGACCCTGCCGGTGAAACTGTTCGATCAGCCGTTGAACATCAAAAACCTGATCGAGCTGAACGTGCCGTGGTACCAGAACTACGCGATCAAGGACGACCTTGTCACGCCACCGTGCGCCACCGCCGGCAACAAGTTCCTCGAAGGTTGGGACCGTCTCGAGTCGGTCGCCTTCTTCGGCGGACACGTGGCCATCCTGACCAGTCCGCACGGCAAGAAGGCCCCGGTCACCGGCTCCTTTACCGACGCCAACGGCAAAGCGTCGCGCGGACCGGTCAAATTCCAGATCGACATTTCCTGATTGACACACGAGTCCCTCGGGAACTGAAGACGCGGCACCACTGACCCCTGCACCCCTGCCTTGAGCAAACGACGCGCCGGCCTGACAGCAAACCTGTTCAGGCCGGCGCGTCGGCTTGTCACCCAGCCCCGGCGCAACAAGCGCAGCAGCATGTCCAGCACCGATTCCGATCACCGCAGCAAGGAAATCCCGCGACAATTGGCGGGATTTCGACACCATCCACTCTGAACCTGGAGATTTCCCTTATGAGCTATGTCAACATCAACGCCGAAGTGCGCGGAAAAGTCGGCCTGATCACTCTCAACCGCCCCAAGCAACTGAATGCCTTGAACGATGACCTGATGGACGAACTGGGCAGCGCTCTGGCCGCCTTCGAGGCCGATGAAAACATCGGCGCGATCGTCATCACCGGCTCGGACAAGGCCTTTGCTGCCGGCGCCGACATTACCGTCATGCAGTCCCTGACTTACATGGAAGCCTACAAGGGCGACTTCATCACCCGCAACTGGGACAGCCTCAAGAGCTGCCGCAAACCGGTGATTGCTGCTGTTGCCGGCTACGCGCTCGGCGGCGGATGCGAACTGGCGATGATGTGCGACATCATTCTGGCCGCCGACAACGCGCAATTTGGCCAGCCCGAAGTTCGCCTGGGAATTCTCCCCGGCGCCGGTGGCACGCAGCGTCTGCCGCGGGCGATTTCCAAGGCCAAGGCCATGGAGATGTGCCTCGCCTCGCGCAACATCGACGCCACGGAAGCCGAGCGTGCAGGTCTGGTTTCACGGGTCGTCCCGGCCGACAAGCTCCTTGATGAGGCGATGTCCACCGCCACCCGCATCGCCAGCTTCTCGCTGCCGGTCGTGATGATGATCAAGGAGTGTATCAACCGCTCCTACGAGAGCTCGCTTTCCGAAGGTCTGCTCTTCGAACGCCGCACGTTCCACTCGGCTTTTGCTCTGGAAGATCAGAAGGAAGGCATGGCGGCATTCGTCGAAAAGCGCAAACCCTCGTTCTCCAACCGCTGACCTGCTTGCCGTACATAACCCACCGGAGCCCCGAATACATTGGCAGGGGATCCGGTGGAGCCGTCAGACCTCAGCAGTGAGCCAGATCGATGGCATTGTGGATCGTGATCTGGTCCACCCACGCCTTGGCGTAAACCGTACTGTAGATGTTCGCGCAAGCCGCCACTTCGAGCGTCAGCGTGACGCTGCGATCGGCAAACTGCTTCAGGTCGATCGCCGCCTGGCGCAGCCATTCGGTCTCCTGGTGCACCATGCCGATCGCCGTGACTTCATCGACGACAATGCCGTCGATCAGGACGCGGAAACTCGCGCTGGTGTAGTCATTGACGCCGGCACTGAGATCGAGGCGTCGCACGTAGCTCAGTTCCGGCTGCGGACCGAGTTTGATCCGCCGTGAGATCGACTGGACGCGTGCGCCGAGGGCACCGTGATCACCCGATGCGGCGTGACCATAGAGCATCGGCCCACCGCGAAATGCACGCGAGTCTTCGAGCAGCAGTTCCCATCCCGCACCTTCCCAGCCGGCGGTCTTGAGTGCAGCTTCGGGATGCGCCGAAGCAGAACGCTGCGCGACACCCTTCAGCACGCCTGCCGCTTCCAGTGCCGTCGAAATGATCCCGGGAACGTCGATCCCCAGCGGCGCCGAACTGTCCGGGCGCCGGTTCGTGGTGCCCGCCTTGAGCAGGCCAGCCGCTTCCAGCGACGCGGAGATGATGCCATGGACATCGAGCCCAAAGGATCGGCCGGCCGCGGCACGCTGCCCCGGTGCCGCTGAACCACGGGGCGGCTCGGTGTCGCGCGTGGCATGTTCCTTGAACCCCGGCTCGCCGCGGTCGAGTGCGCGGGCACCACGGCCTCCTTGCTCAGCCGCCGCTGCCGTTTCGGCCTGGGCGGGAGCGGTCGCTCTGACCGGTCGATCGGCGAGCAATCCCCAGAAATCGGCGATCCGGTGCGTGGACGAAATCCCTACCGCGTTGAAGAACGGCGCCGCCGTACCGCACTGATGGGGCCCGGCGCCCGGATCGAGGGCGGCACCGTGGCCCATGCCGAGTACCGTGTAGGACTCGATCAGTTCTTCACCGCTTGGCCCCTGCCAGGCCCGGCGCGAATGGCCGTCGACCGTCATCTGGATCGTCGGCTGCGCATCGAGGCCGTGCACGTCGGCCCATTGCTTGACGATTTCTTCGGCATTGACCGGCTTGACGGCGGTATCGGCGTCACCATGCCAGACCGAGATCTTCGGCCATGGCCCCTGGTGGGACGAGGCCGCGCGCACCAGTTGTCCCCACTCCCCGGCTGATCGGGAACGTCCCTGAAAGATGCTCTCGAGCCCTTCCTGCAAGCCCTTGGCCGTACGGTAGGGAACCCCGGCAAGCACGGCGCCGCCGGCGAACACCTCCGGATAGGTCGCCAGCATGACGGTGGTCATGGCGCCGCCCGACGAAGTACCGGTCACGTAGACCTGCCGGCGATCGAGACCATGATCGTGCAACATCCGGTCGACCATCTGCCGGATCGACAACGGCTCGCCCTTGTCGCGCTCGTTGTCTTCCGGCTTGAACCAGTTGAAGCAGCGCAACGGGTTGTTGTTCCACTGCTGCTGCGGCAGCAGGAGCGCAAAACCGTAGCGATCGGCGAGCGTCGACCAGCCGCTGCCCTTGTTATACGAGGCTGCGCTTTGCGTACAGCCGTGCAGCACGACAACCAGTGGCGCGTTGGCCGGCAACCGTTCGGGGACGTAGCTATACATGCGCAGTTCGCCGGGATTGGAGCCGAAACCCGTCACTTCCAGCAGGCGGCCCTTCTCCTGCGAATCCACCTGCTCCGACCAGGCCTGGACCGCGGTCAGGGCGGAAAGGAGTTTCTCCCAGCGACTTCCGTGCGGCGTCTTGGCCGCGAGTTTTGCCATGTTGGCGATGGCGGCCACTTTATGGCCCAGTTTGTTCATCATTGGACGATTCCTGTCATCGGACAAGGTGGTGAGCAGACCGATCTCGATCAGCTTGCGGACCGGCAAGAAAACGGAGTGGAACAGGCCGGGATCGACCGTGCCACCACGTTGGGAGTCAAGCCAGGCCGGCGGAGCTGCGTCCGGGGCCAGGCCATAGGTATGACTGACGAGCGCACGCCGGCCCTGCCAGCAGGCGCTGAACTGCAGCGAGGCAACCGGGCAGCCACGGTTGATCCACACGCCAAACACCTCGCTGGCGACAATCGCGCGCGTCTCTTCGGCACACGCCAGTTCCAGCAGGCCGGCCAGCGCCTCACCGAACGGCAGGCCGTCCAGAGATATCGACGATTCAGATGGATTCTCGTCGTCCGCTGCCAGCGCCGGGCCGAACAGTACTCGCGGGGTGTTGCCGCCGGCTGCCACCGCTGTCGGCCGCAAGTCTGCATAGCATCGAATGGCCTCCACCGTCTGCGCCTGTTGTGGCGCAGCCATGGCCCCGATCAGCAAATGCGCCGCGTAATGCGGCGTTGCCGGCGGTGAGCCCCGCCCACGCGGCCCAGGCGCTACCAGGCCGCCAGAGACCATCAGCGTGACGCGAAAGCGCAGGTCGCGACGCGATTCCCCGAGGATATCGGCAAGCCGCTCGCTGAATTCATAACGTGCAAGTCCATTTAACATGCGGCAACGATAGCGCGCCGTTCAGCGATTTGCAAGCAGTTTTTTAGTAAGTGACAACTTTTAATTTTATCGTCACGGGGCCGAGAACTTTCCCGCAGTTTGCCAAGGACCGTTAAGCCTTGCCCCTTGGGCGTTACGAGGATCTTTCGAAGAAGTAGTCGTTGCCGATATGATGCAGGTACGAGAAGCCGATCTGATCCCGTACCCAACACACCATCTCCTGCGGATTGCTCAGGATTTCCATCTGCACGAAGCAGCGGTTCCGCTCAAGAAATGATCGCCCTCCGGTGATTACCGACTCCTCGTGTCCCTCGACATCGATCTTGAGGAAGACCACCTGCCCCCGAATGCTCGCCAGTTGAGCATCCAGCGTGTCGACTTCGATGATCGTCTCCTCGAACATCTCGGCTTTGGTTCCCGCAGGCGCCGTTTCGGCAATTCGCGACATGCCCGTACTGTTGCCCTTGTTGACCAGAAAGGACACCGATCGTCTAGCGTGGCTCAAGCCCACGCGGCGTGCGTCTATCCGCAGGTCGAGGCTGTTCAGGTAGATGTTCGCGCAAAGGTGATTGAAATTTCGGCGGTCCGGCTCAAAGGCGACAACGGTGCTCAAGGCCGGCTGGCTAGCCGCGAGGGTCACCGAGTAGAGCCCGAAATTGGCGCCTGCATCGATGAAACAGGAAACACCCCGCTCCTTGATGAGTTGCGCGCAGTACGCGAGCTGAGAATCCTCATAGCGCTCACCAAGAATCAGCTTGCGATCAATGTAGTTTCGATATCGCAGCAACCACAGCGCGCCAAAGCGCCGGTAGGTGCGCGGATGATCGGTCACGTAGTCGCGCAGAGCAAGTTTCTTGACTTTCCTTATCAGAGACATGGCATACACCCCCTCGGCCCGCCGCCAGGATCCCGCCCTTGGGCACCCTAGTTCCCTCGCCTTCCACCAGGAAAGCGCCAGGCCGCCATTCTCCTCTGATGCTGAATCGCGATCCAGTAAGGCATGTGATATCAACGCAGACGCACCCTTGGCGTCAGAGGCAGCCGCCCATCTCGGGCTAAACCCGTTAACGATCGACAAGGTCGCCGACGATCCCGATGCTGATAGTTCACCGCGCAGGTGCTCTGGCCAGTGTGATCCGCAGGTTGCCACGTCTCGGCCGAATCAAGCAACAGAGCCGCGGCGCCAGCCAACATGACCGGGGCAATCTGTTCACCGAAGATACCGGCAAGACGGTGACCGCGATCACCAGGCAGAGGGCTGCCGGTCACCGGTAGATAGAGGCCACGCAACCGGCGTCCATCGCCTGCGTACCAACGGACTTGCCTGGGAGGAAGAAAACCTCTAGCCGCACCTAGTCCATGTTAAACAAGAACCGCGAAACATTTTTCTGAATCAATTGCTTGCGCGCAAGAGGAATATCGAGTGACGCTACAAGCCCGAACTAAACAACCACCGGCTAAAGCCGGTGGGTTTATATTGCGGACTGAAAGTCCGGATACGCGTCGCCTAATCGACGCTTCCTAGTTGGGTTCGGCTTTGAAATCGTCATTCGGGTTGCGCTCAAAGTGATGTTCCAAATATTGCTTGATCATCTCGTCCGTCATTTGCCCTACCGTGGCACAGAAGTACCCCCTGGCCCAGAAGTGCCGTCCCCAGCATCTCTTCCTCAGGCGCGGATACTCTTCCAACAGCTTGCTCGATGTCCGCCCCTTGATCCGCCTCATGATCTCGCTCGGCGCCAGGGTCGGCGGGCAACTCGTCAGGATGTGCACGTGGTCCTGCTCACCACACCCTTAACTATCCGAATCTCAAACGCCTCACACGTCTCCCACACCAACTCTGGTACTCGCTCCGCGATCTCTCCCGTCAGCACCTGGTAACGGTACTTCGTCACCCATACAAAGTGGTACTCGATTTGAATTACCGTCGTCGATCACCGAGTATTGCTGCCAGCCCCCCATTCCGAGCACCGTGTCGCCAACCTCAAAACGTGCATTGCACGAATCGACAAACTCACCGACCGTGCCGCCGATCATCACCTCGTTCAAGGGTTGCGGTGGTGCGTAACTCGCGCCTTCGTTCATCCGGGCGCGCAACAGGGATCGAGACTGAGGTAATGATGACGCACCAGCACTTGGCCGTTTACAGGCCGAGGAACCGGTGTTTCGTCCAGCCTGAAATGCTCCACCCTGGGCTCGCCACCTGGACGAGCTGCCAGGAGGATCTGTTTGTTTAATGACCAGCGGATTCACGTAGCCCGCGAATCCTCTCCGGTGTTCTTGCGGCGCAGCGAAACGAAACCCAGACCAAGCCCCAGAGTGAGCAGACTGATCATCGCCGGCTCCGGTACCAGGAAGCCGCGGATCTCGCCTCCCGGACGGAAAGTCGTATGAATGTTCAGGTAACTCCTGCCCGAGGTCATGCCGGCCAAGAGGAACGCTTCGGCTGCCGCCGTCCCGCCGTGCGCCGTGAGAAAACTCGGGTTATAGGAAGAGGCCAGTTCCAGGTCGAAGTCGTGTTCGTACAACCCGCTGGTGACGCCGAGCGGAAAGCCGATGAAGTTCGGCACCGTCGTCGCCACACCCGCAGTCGCCGTCAAAGGCAAGGGTGTGCAACAGTGAATGTGTGCAGCCGTCGTGGTGCCCAGCAGATCCTTGAAATCGACGTGCACGTGCATGATATGGGTTGCCGTATCGACGCTGACGCTGGCAAATCCGGATCCCGGCGAGGCGTTCGGTGGAGCCTCGTTGGCGCCGTTGAGATCGGCGTAAAGACTGATGATGGCCGCGTGACCTACCGGGGCCGCGAGGAGCATGGCTGCAGCCATAGCCAAGACAAGGACTGGACGTTTCATGGAGCCTCCTGATTGGTGAAGGTGAAAGGCCAGATTGCGCCGCCGCGCGAGCACGCCTTACAGCGCTCAATCCCACGCCTCCAGGCTGCATGCAAAGATCATGCCGATCATTTATATAGCCATTGCAACAATGCCTTGCATGACATCCATGGTGACCATGGCGGTCAAGTGTAAAGATTTTCGACACCTGTTACGCGGCTTCTCCACTGGATACGATGGCAGGTCAGCTTGCTGCATCGCTGCGGCTGTGCGGGTGACCTTGAGGGATCAGCTGATCAAGGTGTGTCCCACAGCGCGTGCCAGGATTCCGACAGCGGCCCCCAGTGCCGCCGGCTTCCAGACGTCGGCCACCCGACGACCGGCGCTGATCAGGATCGCCGCGCCGGGAATGTCCAGCGGGTGGATCAACAACCCAGCGCTGTGGTTGATGAAGGTAGCCGAAACCTGCCCGGCGCGGGTCAGTTCGTCCATCACGCCCATCATCGCCGTGCCGCCGGCGAGTACTTTGGTCAGCGCCGGGAGCACGATGATCGGGTCGACCGCCAGGATGCCGAGCAGCGGCGCCAGGGCGCGCGTCAGCGCGTCGACAGCGCCAACGGAGCGCAGCCCGTGTACCACCACCAGCGACAGCACCAGCATGGGAATGGCGCCGACCGAGATGCGGAAGGCCTCGGCACCAGCGCGGTTGATGACGTCGAGCACCCCTTTGGCACCTTCCGCCAAAGGGTGCTTCAGCGATTCGTCGACCGCCTCCTCGCACACATCCAGCCGCCGCGCGAAACCGTACCAGGTCACCGCGGCGGCAATCAGGCCACCACCCAGAGAGAGCAGGATCAACGGTCCAAACGACAGTCCCATCGCCGCCATCGGCAGGGATACATTGGCCTGCGCCATCGCCAGCACCATCGCCAGCGTGGCCGCCAGATGACGCTTGGAGACGCCGCGCTGATCCATCATCGCCAGGGTCGCCACCGGCGCGGCAAAGCTGACAAAACTGATCTGCAGGGCGGCAAAGACACCCAGGCCGTTGAGCCCGAACGGGCGCAGCAAAGGGGCCAGACGCGTCACCAGCCAGTCGAGGACCCCACGTGCCTCCAGCAGGCGCATGCACGACAGCATCACGACGGTGATCGGCAACAGGATGAACAGGGCCAATTCGACGCCCGAGCGACCCGCCTTGAGAATCACTTCGATCAAAATTTCCATGACCTGAAGGGTATCACTGCAGCAGTGGCAAGAACATCGGCAACAGCAGCGCCGTGACCAGGCCATTCATGCCCATGGCCAGTGCCGCGAAGGCTCCTGCCTGCTCGCTCTCCTGAAACGCACGCGCCGTGCCAATGCCGTGCGCGGTGACTCCCGTGGCGAAGCCCCGGATCGCGGCGTCGTCGATGCGCAGGGCATCGAACAGGTAGCGCCCGAGGACAGCGCCGAGAATGCCGGTACTGATCACCAGCACCGCCGTCAGCGAAGGAATGCCGCCGATGCGTTCGGCGACCCCCATGGCAATCGGCGTGGTCACCGATTTTGGCGCCAGCGAAAGCTGCGTCACCAGGCTGGCGCCGAACAGCCGCGCCACCAGGACCGCGGAAACTGCCGCCGTGAAGCTGCCGACCAGCAGGCCAACGATAACCGGCAGCATCATTGCGCGCACGCGCCGAAACTGTGTGTACAGCGGCACGGCCAGGGCTACCGTTGCCGGGCCGAGCAGAAAGTGCACGAACTGGGCACCGTCAAAATAGGTCTGGTACGATGTTCCGGAGATTGCCAGCAAGGCGACCAGGGCCGCGACGGCGATCATGACCGGGTTGGCGAGCGGGCTGCTGCCGCTGCGACGATGAATCCACCACGCAGCCTGATAGGCCAGCAGGGTCACCGTCAGGCCAAGCAACGGCGTCGTCGACAGGTATACCCAGAGATCGTTGATCTGTGGCGCCACCACGTTCATTCTCCGGTCGCCGCACGGCGTGTGCACAACCGCATCACCAGGGCGGTCACTGCCAGGGTCAACAGCGTGCTGAGCAGCAGCGAAAGCAGCAGTGGCAGCCATTCGTCGGCGACGCGATGCAGATGCAGAATGATCCCCGTTCCGGCCGGCACAAACAGCAGCGAGAGATGCTGCAGCAGCCCCTGACTGGTCGACTGCAGTTCGGGGCTGGGACCGCGCCGCAGGGCCAGCAGCAGGAACAGCAGCAACATGCCGATCACCGGACCGGGAATCGGCAGCTTCAACCCACGTGCGATCACCTCGCCGACCAGTTGCAATACCAGCAGTTGAGTCAATGCAACAATCATGGTCTTCTCCTCGAACGAAGGATGGCACAATGGTAACGTCGTGTCTTGCCAGGGCGCCCACCCTGCAGGAAGCAGGGAGTCGCGCTGGCCGTCAGTATGCATCACTATCCCGACGCCGATCGTCGATGTCGCTCTCCATCGCGCCGGCCACCACACCCGCCCAAGAGGGCCTGGATGGCCGCTGCTGCGATTTTCGGCTTAAACTCGGCGCGACAGTCAGAGGAGGTCGGCATGAACAGGAACGATTTCGAGATTCTCGACAGCGAGGTCTGCTACCAGGGGTTCTACCGACTTGAGCGCCTGCGACTGCGTCATCGCCTGTTCGCCGGCGGCATGAGTCCAGCGATCGTGCGCGAGGTCATCGAGAAGAGCGATGTCGCCGCCGTCCTGCTCTATGACCCGCAGCGCGACGAGGTGGTGATGATCGAGCAGTTCCGGATTGGCGCCCGCGACAGCCCCCGCGGCCCCTGGCTGCTCGAGATCGTCGCCGGCCTCGTCGAAGCCGGCGAAACCCCGGCGGATGTGGCACGACGCGAGGCAATGGAAGAGGCGGGTTGCGCACTGATCGACCTGCTCCCGATCAGCACTTTTTACACCAGCCCGGCGAAGACCTCCCAGCGCACCCACCTCTACCTGGGTCGCGTCGACTGCTCCAGCACCGGCGGCATCCACGGCCTGGCCCACGAGGGAGAGGATATCCGTGTCGTGTGCCTGCCGGCCACGCAGGCGATCGCCCTGGCCGAGTCGGGAGATATCGACTCGGCCTGGCCACTGATTGCCCTCTTCTGGTTTGCGCGCCACCGCGAAGGGTTGCGCGTGCGTTGGTCGGCCGGCGAGTAGGTGGCGCAGGGCGCCACCACGCTATTCACTGCCCGGGATTTTGCATCCTCTCGCCGAACATCCGGACAATCACGTCGTGGTGGCTCAGGAGGGTCTTCTCGAAGGGTTCCGCCTGAACACGACACTCGTACTCGCTGGTCGAGGCGAAGCCGCCGGTGTAGCCGGTCCGCATGCCGCCGATGCGGGCGGCAAAACTTGCCACGTTGAGCGCCACCAGCGCCACGTTCTTCGCCGTATCGACGGTCTTGGTACCGCCGCTGGTGGTATTCACCAGTTCGCCGATTTCATCGGTAGACACCGTCTCCTGGAGCGATACCCGCGCCTTGTTGCCTTCCACATCAATGAAGGCATAGCGGGTCACGAAGTTTACGAAACTCGCAGCGGCTCGCGTCGTGACCTTGCCACTGGTCCAGAAACCCGGGTCAGGGGTGAGTTGGCCACCCAGCACGGTCAAGCGCACCTTCAGGATCGTCGCGTCGAGCTTCCTGGCAATCCTGCTTTCGATCTGCTGCGCCTGCGCTGCCGCAAAGCCGCCGGAGAAACGCGCACCAAAGGTCAGGAAATCGTCCTCCTGCTTCTTGCCGAAAGAAATCCTGCTGATGAACTGGGTTTCGTCGATCAGGTGCAGCGGCAGTCCGTGCGCGCTGAAGAACAGACCCTTGCCGGCCTTGGCGTCCTGCTCGCTAGGCAACGGCGTGACCCCCGAGGCAGCGAGTTCGGCAAACTCGGGCAAGACGGTCAAGTCATCCTGGCTGACGACCTCGATGCCACGCGCCTTGAGCAATTCCACGGTCTGGTCGTAAAAACGGTCGGCGATCGACTGGAACTGCTCGTTACTGCTGCCAACGAGCTTGATCGACACATCGGAATCCGCACCGATCATGGCTTCGAGACCATTCAGCGACTTGCTGTACTTCAACTCGCTGACGAAATCGACCATGAAGCTGGTAATGACCACACGCTTGATCGTCGGCAGGACTTCCGGGTTTTCGACCTTGACGAGTTTTGCCGCTTGCGCCTTGATGTCGCCGGCAAGATCGAGATCGGCTGCAGCAACAGGCCCAAGGCTCAGGCAAAAGGCAGCGGTGATGAACAGCTTCGCGATGGATGGTTTCATGTCGTGCATCTCGTCAGGGTTGAAAAAAGCGTGATTCTAGCAATCCGGAGTTTGATACATCGGCAATGCCGCACGGTGGCCCGGTGAAAGTCGATCAAAAGACATACCTGTCACCACATCCATCGGGCGACCGCCAGGCTTAACTCAGCCGTTGAGCGTTATCCCTCACCTGACGAAGAATCGGTCGCATGCCCTGCTCCGCCACCGCAGCAGCCCGTCCGTAGAGTTGATACCAACACAACGCGACATTCGCCAGTGCCTGGCCCAGTGCCAACTGACGGGCGCCAAACTCGTCGGCACTGCGACTGCCAAACAGGGCCATCGCGCTGCCAGCAACGGCCACTGACGCCTCGGCGGTCTGGGTCACGAACTGCTGCGCTTCGTTTTGCAGCGCTGTGGCCATGGCCACAGCCGACTCCAGCGGAACAGTGACCTTCTCGTGGGTCATGGTACCCATTTCGGCCCAGTCGTGCGCTTCGCGCAGGGTTGCGCCACGCAGCAAGCGGTTGCTCCGCTGATGGATGACCGCCAGGGAACCGGTCATCAACTCGCTGCTCTGTCGGCCCAGCGCCGTCCATTGCAGGACCGGTGCCAGCAACTGGTCACGGAGTTCTTCTCGATTCATGCCTGATTCTCCTTGGGAATGTGACGGACATGCGAACACATGTCCGTTTGGTGTGTATTGCCGCTGACGACTGCTCGCCCGACAGCCATCCTCGAAAACGCCAGTACCGGGGAATCCCTCTGTGGCTGCATCATAGGAGTCGCGCCGCATCGTCAAAATTGATTTTTGGCGTCGATGGCACTTCGCCGCGGGCGACACTTGCCACCACAAACGCCCGCCGCACAGCCTGTGCACCCGCCAGATTGGCGATGGCAAAATCGACCTCTGCCGCCGGATCAGTACTTGCTTTGTCGGCAACGACGTTCATCGTGTTGAGCCGCAACTGCTTCTGTTCGACGTGCAGATAACGCTCGGGGTGCCCGAGGACCTCGGTCAGGCATGCAAACTCCGCTTCCAGTGCCGACTCGCTGCCACCTATTGCCGCCAGTTGTCGCTCGTTTTCGAGCAGTTCCGTTTCCAGCCGGGCCTGCTCGCTGCGCGCCGCCGGAGGTGCGCCGAACATCGAGCCCAAGCCCGGGCCCTGTTGCTGCAGCAGGCGCAGGCGGGCCCTGATCAGTGCCCGGTTGCCCTCCAGTTCCTGCCTTTCGACGCGTTCCTCGCCAATTTCCGCCAGGGCCTGGGCCAACAGATATTCGAAGGCCTGAGTCCCCACCACACGGCGCAAGCGCGACTCGTCACGGCCGCAGATATGCGCACGATGATCCGAGAAACTGACACTGGTCTGCACCACATCGCGCTGTACCATGTCGCCGTGCAGGGCCATGCCGAACACGCGCTGCTCGTTGTAGGCCATTCCCAGGATCAGGCAAGCCTCGTCCAGCTCCGGGAACTTGTCAAACAAGGTACGCAGGTTGTCCGAACGTCCGAGCACGGCAGGAATATCCGTGGGGGCAACGAAAAACGCTCGCAAGGCGGGGTCTCTGGACCATGTTGCCGGCGACAGGGCGCGCGCGCCGGGCAACGACTGGACCATCGCGCGCAGAAACTCGACGGCCGTCTCGACCGCCGGCGCAAGGCGCCGTTGGCAACCCGGCAGCACGTTCAAACGCGGATTGGTGAGGGTGATCGCCTTGTCTGCAGCCGCGCGAATCATTTCGTCCGAAACCCGATCCGGATCAAACTGAGCCGGACGGTTCTTGAACCAGTCAAGAATGCCCATGTGTCCACCTCCCACGTTAAAGCCCGCACAGCACCCTTCGCGCCAACCCCCATGGTGCCTCCGCGCGACAGATCAGGGCCCTCCGAAGGCCCTGAACGTCGTTTCGCAGCCGTCCCGACGGTTATTGGCGACCAACCGGTCGTGGCGGGCAGTGGCGTGACCTGGATCTTTCCCGATCACCCCAAGGGGTGGCGACGGACTACCGTCTCTCCGCGTTCTGGTCCCGTCGAGACGATGTCGACGGGAATCCCGCACAGTTCCTCGATACGCTCCAGATAAGCACGCGCCGCTGCCGGCAATCCCTGCATCGTACTGACACCGACCGTAGACTCGTCCCAACCCGGCCAGGTTTCCAGCACCGGCTCGCAAGCGGCAACCTCGTCGGCCCCCATCGGCAGCAGGTCGATAGTCTTACCATCCAGCAGATAGGCCCTGCAGATCTTCAACTCCGGCAAACCATCGAGAACGTCGAGCTTGGTGATGCACAGACCGGTGACGCCGTTGATCTGGATCGAACGCTTGAGCGCTGCCGCATCGAGCCAGCCGCAGCGACGCTTGCGCCCGGTAACGGTACCGAATTCACGCCCCTTTTGCGACATCTGATAGCCCGGCAGTCCTGCCGTCTCGATATCGAGTTCACTCGGGAAAGGTCCGCCACCGACGCGCGTACAGTACGCCTTGGTAATTCCCAGCACGTAATGCAGCATCCCCGGACCAATGCCCGAACCGGCTGCGGCCTGACCCGCGACACAGTTCGAGGAGGTGACAAATGGGTACGTGCCGTGATCGATGTCGAGCAGCGCGCCCTGTGCCCCCTCGAACAGCAGACTGTGTCCGGCCTGATTGATCGCATGCAGTGCCGCTGAAACATCGGCCACCAGGGGTTTGATCTCTTCGGCATCGGCCATCGCCCTGGCCAGGACAGAGTCGAAATCGACCGCTTCGGCGCCCAGATAGCGGGTCAGCACGAAGTTGTGGTAGTCGAGGTTTTCCTTCAGCTTGTCGGCAAAACGAGTGGGATAGAACAGATCATAGATGCGCAGCGCCCGCCTCGCCACCTTGTCTTCATAGGCTGGGCCGATGCCCTTGCCGGTGGTGCCGATGCGCAAATCCGAGCACTTCGCTGCCTCGCGGGCGTGATCGAGGGCGGCGTGGTAGGGCAGTATGATCGGACAACCCGGACTGATCCTGAGACGCGAGCGGACATCGATGCCACCCGACTCGAGGACCCTGATCTCGCTGATCAAATGATGAATATCCAGCACGACCCCGTTGCCGATGAAACAGGCAACTCCCTCACGAACGATCCCGGAGGGAACCAGATTGAGTTTGTACACCTTGTCGCCGACCACCAGCGTGTGACCGGCATTGTGACCGCCCTGAAAACGAACGACACCCTTGGCATGATCAGTCAGCCAGTCTACGATCTTGCCCTTACCCTCATCGCCCCATTGGGTGCCCACCACCACGACGTTCCTAGCCATTCCTGTGATCCGTTCCTGTGATTGCCTCAATAAGCCACTGCCCGTCACGTTCAAGCAGTTGGCGGTCACACCGCGGCCCTTCGCTATGCGTTTCGGACGGCAGGAGTTCTACGACGACCTCGCCCCGCGCACGCAATATCGCAATCGTGTCTGCCAGAGGGACGCTGTTTGCCGAACAGGGCGCCAGGATCGCCCCTGGCGCCTTGCCATTTGCCGCAAGACCGGCCAGATCCCGCAGATCCATCGAGAAGCCCGTCGCTGGACGGTCGCGACCGAAGGCTCTGCCAACACCGTCATAACGCCCGCCACGTGCAACGGCACTCGAAAAATCAGTGCAGTAAGCTGCAAAAACGACACCGTTGTGATAATGGTAACCGCGCAGGTCAGCGAGGTCGAAAGATAGCGGCAGATCGGGCAACGACGCCTGCAACTGCCGCAAGGTCTCCAAAGCGGCCGTGACCTGCGGCCAGGCGGGCAAAGCCTTCGTCGCCGCTGCAAGTGTTTCGACGCCGCCGTAGAGCGCGGGCAAACTCAGCAGCGCCGAGCGCAGCGGCTCGTCCATCCTGGCGCAAAGCTCGCGCAGACTCGGCACATCCTTGCCCTGCAGCAACAGCAGCAACGACCCTTCGAGTTCGGCATCAAGGCCTGCCGCCGCCGCCAGTGCGCGAAACACGCCGACATGACCGAGGTCGATACGCGCTGCCGGCACGCCGGCTGCACGCAATGCGCCGGCCATCAGGCGGATGACCTCACCGTCCGCGGCCACTCCGGCATACCCATACAACTCCGCACCGAGCTGCATGGGTTCACGACTCGCCGTCAGTGACGCCGGCAGGGTATGCAGTACGCTGCCGCTATAGCAGAGTCGCGTCACCCCCTGGCGGTTGAGCAGGTGGGCATCGATCCGGGCAACCTGCGGCGTGATATCGGGTCGCACGCCGAGGGTGCGACCCGATACCTGATCGACGAGCTTGAAAGTACGCAATCTCAGGTCATGTCCGGAACCGGTAAGCAGCGACTCAAGGTACTCGAGCAGCGGTGGCATGACCAACTCGTAGCCATGCACCCGGAACAGATCGAGCAACCGGCGGCGCAGGGACTCTATCCTTGCGGCTTCAGCGGGCAGTGCATCGGCGAAGTGTTCGGGCAATAGCCAGTTCATCGGAAAATCATCAACAGCACCAACCCGACCAACATCGACGTCAGGCCGATGAAACGAATCTGCCCATCCGAAAAGCGTATCAAACGCCGGAATGTCTCCCGCCAGGCGCTTGGGGCGACGAACGGCAACAGCCCTTCGAGCACCAGCATCAGGGCAAACGCAAGCAACAGGTGATCGATCATTTGCCGGCTTTGTCGCCGCCACCCCGGCCGATGCTCTTCATGTACTTGAAGAAGTCCGAATTGGGTTCGACGACGATCACGTCGGTCTTGCCCTTGAAGCTGCCGCGATAGGCCTCCAGGCTGCGATAGAAGGCATAGAATTCGGCGTTGCTTTCGAAGGCCTGGGCGTAAATGGCGGTGGCCCTGGCGTCGCCCTCACCCTTCATCTTCTGTGCGTCGCGATAGGCTTCGGCGACGATCACCTCGCGCTGCTTGTCGGCGTCGGCGCGAATCTTCTCGGCATCGGCTGCGCCCTGCGAGCGCAGCTCGTTGGCCACCCGCTTGCGTTCCGCGTCCATGCGGCGATACACCGACTCACTGACGTCATTGGGCAGCTCGACACGCTTGACCCGCACGTCGACAATCTGCACGCCGATCTTGCGGGCGTCAAGGTCAGCCTTCTCGCGCATCTGCTCCATCACCTTGTCGCGCTCGCCCGAAACCACATCGTGCACGGTGCGCTTGCCGAACTCCTCGCGCAGGCCGGCATTCACGGTCTGCGTGAGGCGCGTCTTGGCACGCGATTCGTCGCCGGCCACCGAGATGTAGTACAGCTTCGGATCAATGATCCGCCACTTGGTGAATGAGTCGACCAGCACGTTCTTCTTCTCGGAAGTGATGAAACGTTCCGGCTCGGCGCTATCCAGGGTCAGAATCCGCTTGTCGAAATAACGAACGTTCTGGATCAGCGGCCACTTGAGGTACAGGCCCGGCTCCTCGATGACACTTCGCACCTCACCGAGCTGGAAGACGATCGCGTATTGACGCTGATCAACCGTAAAGATCGTTGCCCCAAGCACCACCAGCACGGCCACGAAAACCGCGGCAAAGACATTCATCCCCGCTCTCATCAGCGTGCCTCCCGATCACGCTGTCGCAGCGTCTCGCGCGAACGCGCCTCGTTCTTCTCGACCACCTGCGGCGGCACCTCGTTCGAGATCGCCGCTGCCGGCCGGGCGGCGACCGGCACCTCGGGGCTACCGGCAGCCGGTGCCGCCGCTACCGCACCAGCGGCCTGCAACAGCTTGTCCAGCGGCAGATAGAGCAAGTTCCCCTGCCCCTTGGTATCGACCAGCACCTTGCTGGTATTCGAATAGACCTGCTGCATGGTTTCGAGATACATGCGACTGCGTGTCACTTCAGGCGCCTTGGCGTATTCGGTATAGATCTGCTTGAAACGACTGGCGTCACCCTCGGAAGTGGCG
The DNA here is from genome assembly GCF_056856495.1 of Candidatus Accumulibacter propinquus. Lineage (NCBI taxonomy): Bacteria > Pseudomonadati > Pseudomonadota > Betaproteobacteria > Candidatus Accumulibacter > Candidatus Accumulibacter propinquus. The sequence continues at coordinate 1,717,749 of NZ_JBSEHC010000003.1, read as the reverse complement.
ATCACTCGTTTCTTGTAGCCCTCGGCCTCCTCGATCAGGCGCGCGGCCGTGCCGCGTGCTTTCGGGATCACATCGTTGGCGTACGCCTGCCCCTCGTTCTTCTGGCGCTCGCGATCCTGCGAGGCCTTGACGGCGTCGTCGAACGCCGCCTGCACCTGTTCCGGCGGCTGTGCGTTCTGCATCGTGACCTTGGAGATCAGAATGCCGGTCTTGTAACGATCGAGAATATCCTGCATCAGCTTCGAGGCATCGACCGCGATCTGCTCCCGACCTTCGTAGAGTACGAAGTCCATCTTGTTCTTGCCGACGATCTGGCGAATCGCCGTCTCGGCGACCTGCATCACGGCGTCGTCCGGATGCCGGTTATTGAAGATGTATTCCACCGGATCCTTGAGGATGTACTGCACGGCAAACTGGATGTTGATGATGTTCTCGTCATCAGTCAGCATCAGCGCTTCCTTGAGGACCTTGTTCTTCTCGCTGCCGCGATAACCGATCTCCAGGGTACGCACACCGGAGACGTTGACCAGTTCGTGAGCCTGGATCGGGTATGGCAGTCGCCAGCGCAAACCCGAGTCGGTGCTCTCCTTGTAGCGCCCGAACTGGAGCACGAGGCCCACCTGCGAAGCGTCGACGATATAGAAACCACTGGCCAGCCAGACCACGACGACCAACGCCAGCAACAGGCCAATGCCACCACCGAGAAACCTGCTGTTGAACTGTACCGGCGGCCGGTCGCCGCCGCGGTCGCCGCCGCCACCCTTCTTGTCGAAAATGCTGGAGAGTCGACGATTGAGATCGCGCCACAACTGTTCGAGGTCAGGCGGCCCCTGATTGGGCCGTCTGCCACCGCCGTCATCGTTGCCGCGATTGCCCCATTGTGGGTCATTGAGCGACATAAGTACTCCAAGGCTTGAAATCATGGGGAGCAATCTGAATCAAAAACCATATCGTTATCCGGCGAATCCACCGCGCCCGACGAGCGTTCGCGCAGGTTGGCTGTCTTCGCCAGAGCCATCTCGGCCAGGGCCTCGCGCAGCAGGGGCAAACCATCACCACACCTGGCGCTCAGTCGAACGCGCGAGATTCTACCATACTCGTCCCGCTCGACTGCCGGCGGCAGGCCGGTAAGATCGAGCTTGTTGAGGACCACAAGCTGCGGAACCGCTGCTGCGCCGATCTCGGCCAACACCTTGTTGACGTCAGCGACCTGATCCGCGCGCGCCGAACTCGCCGAATCGACGACGTGCAGCAGCACGTCCGCCTCGGCCGTGGCTTCGAGCGTGGCATGGAAGGCGGCCACCAGCGAATGCGGCAGATCGCGGATGAAACCCACGGTATCGGAAAGCACGATATGGCCGGCATCCGGCAGCCACAACTTGCGCGTGGTGGTATCCAGGGTCGCGAACAACTGGTCGGCAGCAAAAACGCCGGCATGGGTCAAGGCGTTGAAAAGCGTCGACTTGCCGGCATTGGTGTAACCCACCAGCGAAACGTTCAGCAACTCCCCGCGTCCACGCGCCTTGCGCTGCACGCCGCGCTGGCGTTCGAGTCGGCTCAGGCGCGCTTTCAGCAACTTGACACGGATACCCAGCAGGCGGCGGTCGGTCTCGAGCTGTGTCTCCCCGGGCCCTCGCAGGCCGATACCGCCCTTCTGCCGTTCGAGGTGCGTCCAGCCGCGAACCAACCGCGTGGCCAGGTGTTCGAGTTGCGCCAGTTCGACCTGCAGCTTGCCCTCGGAACTCTGCGCCCGCTGCGCAAAGATGTCGAGGATCAAACTGGTTCGGTCTATCACCCGACACTGCAATGCCCGCTCCAGATTGCGCTCCTGGCCGGCGCTCAATTCGTGGTTGAAGATCACCAGATCCGCCTCGTGCGCAGCGACCTCGGCGGCCACTTCCTGCACCTTGCCTTTGCCGGCGAACGTCGCGGCATCAGGGCTGTGGCGGCGCCCCTGGACCACGGCGCAGATTTCCGCTCCAGCCGATCCGGTCAGCAGACGCACCTCTTCAAGCTGCTCGTTGAGATCCTGGCATCCGAAGTCGAGCTGCACGATCACGGCGCGCTCCTCGTAGGACACGCGCTCAGCCATGTCGATGAACTAGGAGAAGTTGCAGCAAGCTGGCGCAGTCAGGGTCGGGCAGCCAGCGATGCCTGACGCGCGGCGGACCTGCAGCATCGCCACGCGCGAGAAACCAACGATGCGCATCATCCCTCGCCGCCGACTTCCTGTTGTATTGTGACCGGACGCGATGGCACCACCGTCGAGATGGCGTGTTTGTATACCATCTGGGTGACAGAGTTCTTGAGCAGCACGACATACTGGTCGAATGAGTCGATCTGACCCTGGAGCTTGATGCCGTTCACCAGATAGATCGACACCGGCACGCGCTCGCGCCGCAACGTATTGAGAAACGGGTCTTGTAAGAGTTGCCCTTTGTTGGTCATCCGTCAAACTCCATCATTGGTTATGTTTTTGCCATGAAAGTCGCGTCATTGGCTCCCGCGCCTCCCCTCGCTCGACTGCTGGGGAGAGGCAATGGGCGAAGAAAACGGTCATGCCTTTCATCACCGGCTGCGCCTGGACCGCCATGACCGTCTGGATCCCTGAGGATAATTGATTTTTCTGTCGTGTGCCACATCAAGGCAGCAGATCGCGCGCCAGTCGAACAGAAGTAACGCATTATTTACGCTTGGTGAACCTTTGGTTTGGTATTCACGCCTGGATTTCGAACGCACCGAGTCGGTCCGCCGGGATCGACCCATCGACATGCGATAATCAGCGCTGGCCAACACGCATCACTGGTCTGCACATCATCGCGTCGATCGGATGCGGCCCCGTCGCTGGTTCCGGGCCCTCTTCCGCATCAGCGAAGGGATTTTTCATGGGTCGCGGCTGCGACCTCAACGCCGACCACAAGCCCCCGGAATGTTTCGGCTCACACTCTCCAACCGCTTCGAGTTCCTTCTCGAACATCTCCTCGAACGTCTCGCGAGCGAGAACTGCTCCCCGTTGACCGCGCAACAGGTGATCATTCCGAGTGCCGCGGTCAGGCGCCGCGTCGAGCTCGCCGGTGCCGACCGCCACGGCATCTTTGCCCATATCGATTTTTCCTATCTTGGGCAATGGCTGTGGACGCAGATCGGCCGACTGGTCGACGTCCAGGACGTGTCGCCGTTTTCGCCGGCGCTGCTGACCTGGCGGGTGTTCGAGATTATTGGCGACGCCTCCTTCACGGGCGAATACGCACGCCTCGCCGGCTACCTGCGCAACGCCGATCCGGTGATGCGTCTCGATCTCGCCGAGCGCAGCGCGCAGTTGATCGAGCACTACATCACCTACCGCCCGCAGTGGCTGGCCGCGTGGTCGGATGGCAAGCGCGCCGGCATCCCGGCGCTGGGCGCGGCAGGCGCCGCGGACGAACTCTGGCAGGCAGCGCTCTGGCGGCGCATCACTGGCGAACTCGGCACCGGCCGGCAACACCCGGCAGCGGTCTTCTTCCAGAGAATCGCACAACTCGGCGCCGATGCCCCGGCACAAGCCGGCCTGCCCGCGCAGGTGAGCATCTTCTGCCTGTCGACCCTGCCACCGTTGTACCTGGACATCCTGCGGCAGTTGTCGCGCTGGATCGACATCCAGGCCTACACGCTCAATCCGTGCCGCGAGTACTGGTTCGAGATTGTCGACCGCAAGCGCCTGAGCTACCTCGCGGCACGCGCCCGTGACGCGCATCACGAGGTCGGCAACGCGCTGCTTGCCGCCTGGGGAAAGCAGACCCAGGCGCAAATCGACCTGCTGCTCTCTGATGCCGGCGCGATCGTCGAGGAAGACAGTCTGTTCCTGCCGGCGGCCGGCCAGCACCTGCTGGCTCGCGTCCAGAATGCCATCCTCGACCTCGATGAACTCGCACCGGGTAGTATCACGCTGGCCGCCGACGACCGCAGCATCGAAGTGCATGTCTGCCACTCGCCGACGCGCGAACTGGAAGTCCTGCATGACCAGTTGTTGGCAGAGCTTGCGGGCGCAGACCCGGTGACCCCGGACCAGATCCTGGTGCTGCTTCCCGACCTCCCTGCGGCGGCACCGTTGATCGACGCGGTGTTTGGCACGGCGCCGGCGGAACGCCGCATTCCTTACCAGATCAAGGGCCTGCCGCAGATCAGGATCAATCCGATCGCCCGCGTGCTCGATCTGCTGCTCGCCATCTGCAGCAGCCGCTTCACCGCCAGCGCCGTCTTCGACCTGCTGCAACAGCCGCCGGTGGCGGCCAGGTTCGCCCTTGGCAACGACGAACTGGCGTGCGTCCGCGACTGGATCCACGACGCCGGTATCCGCTGGGGACTCGATGCCGGTAGCCGAAGCAGCGAAGACCTGCCGCCAACCGACCGCAACAGCTTTGCCGACGGCATGCACCGGTTGTTCCTCGCTTACGCCCTCGGCGATGAACTGCAGGCACGCAACACCGTCATCGCCGGACGCATCGCCGCCGGCAATCCCGCAGGCGGCGACGCCGCCACGCTGGGCCGCGCCTGGCGCTTCCTGGAAGCACTGCGGGAACAGCGTGACGAGTGGTCGCAAGCGCGCGACGCCAGCGCCTGGCAGCGCTCGCTCGGTGACGCACTGGACCGCTTCACCCGCGCCGACGACGATTTGGTCGACGATCTGCGCGCGCTGCAGGCGACGATCGGGGAACTGCACCACAACATGCTGCGCGGCGGCAGTCGCTCGCCGCTGCCGCTGGCGGTGGTCCACCGGGCCCTGACCGCCTTGCTCGACGACCCCAGTCGCGGCGGCGTCCCTGGCGGCGGCATCACCTTTGCCTCGCTGAGCAGCCTGCGCGCCCTGCCCTATCGGATGGTCTGCGTGCTCGGAATGAGCGATGGCGCATTTCCGAGCGTCAACCCGCAGGCCGAGTTCGACCTGATGGCCCTGCGGCCGCAGCCGGGCGACCGGCAACGCCGCCTTGACGAGCGCAACCTGTTTCTCGACCTGCTGCTCGCTGCCCGGCAACGCCTGTATCTGAGCTACAGCGGGCGCAACATTCGTGACAACAGCATCATTCCGGCGTCGGTGCTGCTCGCCGAATTGCTCGATTACGTCACTACCGCCTGTGCGCAGGACCCTGCTGATCCCGCCAGCGTGCGTGCCGTGCGGCGCCGGCTGACGGTCGAGCATCCGCTGCAGGCCTTCTCCCCGGACTACTTCCTGGACGACGGCGATGTCCGCCGCCGCAGCTTCAACGCCGAGTACTGCCAGGCCCTGCGGAATGCGCTGACCACGCCCGCCGCTCTGCCCGCGCAACCCTGGTCAGAGGATCCGGACAGTGACGATGAAAGCTTCCGCGACCCCAGCCCTGTTTTCTTTACCCAGGCACTGGTACCGCCCGCGGCGGAATGGCGTCAGGTCAACATCGATCAGCTGCTGCAGTTTTTCAGTAACCCTTGCCGAACCCTGCTCGTCAGGCGGCTGAACGTGGCGCTGACGGTCGCTGCGCAGGAATTGCAGGACGACGAGCCCTTTCTGCCCGACTACCCGGGTCGACAGGCGTTCTGCCGGCGCCTCCTGCCCAGCGTGCTGGCCGGTGCAGCAGAAAGCGAACTCCTGCACCTCGGCCTGGCGGGCAACGAGTTCCCCTCCGGTCCGCTGGGCGAGCGGCTGATCGCCGAAGAGGTGACGCAACTGAGGAGCTTCGCCGCGGCACTCGGCCGACAACTCACAGTCGCCCCCTTGCCGGCAGTACAGGGCCATTTCGATTACCCGCTGGCCGATGGAACCTGGCAATTCAGCGGCGTGTTCGGCGACCTGCGCCCGGACGGACTGCTGCGTTATCGCTACGACGACGTGCGCGCGACCGACTACCTCGCCGGCTGGATCAACCACCTGTTCCTTTGCGCCGTCGCACCTGCCGGCGTCCAGCGGCAAACCACCTGGCACTCGCGCGACGGCAGCTACCGCCTGGCCCCCTGTGAACCGGTGGCCGCCCGTGCACACCTCGGCCGGCTGATGGAATTTTACCGACATGGCCTGTCGGCGCCGCTTCACTTCTTCCCGAAAAGCGCCTGGGCGTACGTCAAGCATCGGAACAGTCTTGCCGAGGCGCGTGCCCGCTGGACCAACAACCGCAATCCGGCCTGGGGCGAGGCCGCCGATCCGGCATACCGGCTGGCGCTGCGCGGCCTCGCCGATCCGCTTGACGGCGATTTCGAACACTGCGCGAGCACCATCCTCGGTCCCATGCTCGATTACCTCGAAGACCCCCGGTCATGAACACGCCGACAGCGTCCAGCACAGACGAAGCGAGCGACCTCGACGTATTCGCCTGCCCACTCGACGGCCGGCATCTGATCGAAGCGTCCGCCGGCACCGGCAAGACCTGGAACATCTGTGGCCTGTACCTGCGCCTGCTGCTCGAAGGCGAGTTCACCGTCCAACAGATCCTGGTGGTCACGTTTACCAATGCCGCTACCGCCGAGTTGCGCGAGCGTATCCGCAGCCGGATCGTCGATGTCCTCGGCTTTCTGCAGCGCGACATCGCCGCGAGTGACCCGTTCGCCGCCCGTCTGGTCGCTGCCGTCGAGAGCCATGGCGGAGGGGATCGTGAGCGCATGCGCGCCTGCCTCGACGCGGCGCTGCACACCTTCGACGAGGCCGCGGTATTCACCATTCACGGCTTCTGTCAACGCGCGCTGTCGGATACCCCGTTTGCCGCCGGGCAGCCGTTCAAGCTCGAATTGCTGCACGATGACCAGCCGCTGCGGCTGCAGGCTGTCAGCGATTTCTGGCGACGACACGTCGCCGGCGGGCGAATCTCGCCAATGCTCGCCAACCACCTGTGCACCGGCATGGATTCGCCGGAAAGCTGGGCCAGGCTGCTCGCGCGCCGGCTGGCCAAGTCGCACGCGCGCCTCATCTGGCCGGAAGGCATGTGCAGCGACCCGCAACAACTCGACGACAATGCCCTGACCAGCGCCTTCGAACTGGCGCGGCGGCTATGGGGAGGCGATGGCGCCCGGCCCACCGCAAACTTGCTGGAGGGTCTGGCGGCGCTGAACGCCAACTCGTACAAGGAGGAAAGTATCCGGGTGGCGGCCAGGAGCTGGAACAGCTGGCTCGCCGGCGACGATGCCCTGCACGCTCCCGATCCTGAGGACAGCAAGGCACGACTGTTTTCGGCCGAGTTCATCGCCGGCAAGACCAAAAAAAACCAGACGCCGCCGGTGCATCCTTTCTTCGACGCCGCCGCTGCACTGCTGGCGGCGCACGCTTCGGCAACACGAGCGCTGCGGCTCGCGCGGCTGTGCCTGCTGCGGCAGATGTTCGACGAAGCCGGCGCCGGCTTGCGCGAACAGAAACGCCGCCAGCGTCTGCTGTCCTTCGACGACATACTCAACGACGTCGAAGTCGCTTTGACGTCGGGCAAAGCCCCCTGGCTCGCCGGATCACTGCGCAGCCGTTATCCGGTAGCGCTGATCGACGAGTTCCAGGATACCGACCCCGTGCAGTTCGCCATTTTCAACGCCATCTACGGCAGCACGGCTGAACTGCCCGGCGGCCCACTGTTCCTCGTCGGTGATCCCAAGCAGGCCATCTACAGCTTCCGCAACGCCGACCTGCAGACCTACCTCGCCGCGCGACGCCAGACGGGCAGACCCTACACGCTGCGCCATAACCAGCGTTCGAGCCCGGCCCTGATCGAAGCCTGCAATCGCCTGTTCGCGATCAATCCCGAGGCCTTCATCCTCGAAGGGCTGCGCTACGTCCCGGTGACCCTCGGCGACAAGCCGCGTGAGCCGTTGATCGACAGCGGCGACGAGAGCGCGGCGGCGCTGCGCATCTGGCAACTGCCCGGCGACGGCCAACACCTGCTGCGCGCGCAAGCGCTGCATGCGGTCGTGCGGGCGACCGCCGGCGAGGTCGCGCGCCTCCTGCGCGCGGCGCAGGCTGGTCTGATCACGATCGGCGAGCGAGCATTGGCCCCAGGCGACATCGCCATCCTGGTCAGGAGTCACGCCCAGGGCCGCCGGACCAGGGATGCCCTGCTGCAATTCGGCGTCGGCTGCGTCGAACTGTCGCAGCAAAACATCTTCCATACTCCCGACGCCGACGATCTCGAACGTGTGCTGCTGGCCATTCTCGAACCCGGTCGGCCACCGCTGCTCTTCAGTGCCTTGGCGACCGGGCTGATGGGCTTCGATGCCGACGCCGTCGCGACGCTGGCAGGACAGGAAACACGCCTGCTGCAGACCATGTCTCGTTTCAGCGCCTACCGCGAGAGCTGGCTACGGCGCGGCTTCGGCGTCATGTTCCGCAGTTGGCTGGACAACGAGTCGGTTGCCTGCCGCCTGCTCGCGCGCGCTGACGGCGAGCGACGGCTGACCAATCTGCTCCACTTGGGCGAATTGCTGCAGCAGGCCGACGCCGAGTATCCGGCGCCGGATGCGCTGCTGCGCTGGTTGACCAGCAAACGCCGTGCGGATGGCGCCGATGAGGTCGCCCAGTTGCGGCTCGAGTCCGACCGCAACCTGGTACAGATCGTCACCATCCACAAGGCCAAGGGCCTCGAGTATGGCATCGTGTTCTGCCCCTTTCTATGGGATGGACACCCGTCGGCCGCGACCGACCTCGAAGGCTGCGAGTATCACGACGACAGCGGCCAGACGGTGATCGACTTCCGGCCCGAGGTCAGCGACGGCGAACGCGCGGCGATCAAGTGGCGGCGGCGGCAGGAGCAGGACGCCGAGTTCATGCGCCTGATCTATGTCGCCCTGACCCGCGCGGTATACCGCTGTTACCTCGTCGCCGGCTGTTACGCGACACAGGCTTTCGGCAATCGTTCGCTGACGCAGAGCAGCCACAGCCTGCTCAACTGGCTCGTCGCCGGCAGCGGAATCAGCCACGGCGCGTGGCACGGCCAGCGGCGGACGGCTGAGGAAATCGAGGTGGCCTGGCGCGCCCTGGCCGAGGCGGCTGGCCCGATCCTGTCGCTGAGCGACCTGCCCGCAGCAGTCGGAGTGCCATTCACCGCCGCCATCCCCCCGGTCGAGAGTCTCCGGGCGCTCACCCCACCGGTGAGGATGCCTGTCGGCTGGCGCCTCGGCAGCTTCAGCAGCCTGCAACAGGGCGCCGACAGCGAAGGCTCGGCCAGCGACCACGACGGCCACAGCGCCATAGCGCTGCGCCCGGCCGGGCGCAGCGTCACCCCGCCGCCCGACATCGCCGCCGACGATATCCTGCGCTTCCCACGCGGGCCAGCCGCCGGCGACTGCGTACATGCGCTTTTCGAGAGCATTGACTTCACCGACTCCAGGGAGTGGCCCGGCAGCATCGAACAGGTGCTGCAGACGCACCCGCTAACGCTGCCCGGGCAGCCGGCAGCCGACGCGGCCAGCCGTCTGGCGCGCATGCTGCGCAGCATGCTCGACGATGTGCTGGCGACGCCGCTGCCAGGCGGCATCGTCCTGCGCCGCATCGCTCGCCGGCAACGCCTGGTGGAACTCGGCTTCACCCTGCCCAGCGCAGGAATCACGCCGCAGGCGCTCAACAACTGGCTGCAGGCACACGGCTACCGCATGCCGGGACTCGCCTTCCCGCCGCTGGCAGGCTACCTCAGGGGTTTCATCGACCTGGTCTTCTGCCACGCGGATCGTTTTCACGTGCTCGACTGGAAATCCAACCATCTCGGTTACACGCCAGCCGACTATGGCCACACGCCAATGGCGGTGGCCATGAGCGAACACGGCTACCACCTGCAATACCTGCTGTACTGCGTCGCGGTGCACCGCTACCTGCGGCGCCGGCTCGTCGACTACGACTACGATCGCCATTTCGGCGGCGTTTACTACCTGTTCGTGCGCGGTGTCCGTCCCGAATGGCTGTACCCTGCCGCGGAGGGCCAGCCAGGCGCCTGTGGAGTCCATTTTCATCGGCCACTCAAGAGCAGCATCGTCTCCCTGGACGCGCTGCTTGGCGGCGACCCGGACGGAGATACCCGATGAACGCACGCCCCGCGGCAGCAGAACCATGGGCGGCGAGCGAAGCCGCCGGCGACCTCGCCAACGGCTTCGCCAGGCACATCGTCGAATGGGCCGAGCACGCCCGCGCGCCAGCCGACAGCCTGGCGGTACTGGCTGCCGCCGCACGCCACGCCAGCCTGGCGACGCAGGACGGCCATGTCTGCGCCCGACTGGAGGATCTCGCCACAGACTTTCCCGATTGCCCGGCCGACGAGTTGTCGCGGCGACTGCTCAGCAGTGGGATGGTGGCCACGGCAGTCGAGCCACGCGTCCTGCCGCTGGTTCTCGATCTCGAAGGGCGGCTGTACCTGTACCGCTACTTCGCTTACGAACGCCGCCTGGCCACCTGTCTGAACCGGCGCGCGAAATACGTACCGCCGACGCCGAGCGCCGCCCTGTTTCGCCAACTCGAACGACTTTTCGCCAGCCCTGCACAGCGGCCAGGGGGCCGGCCTGACTGGCAGAAACTCGCCACGGCTCTGGCCTGGCGGAGCAAACTGACGATCATCAGTGGCGGCCCGGGGACCGGCAAGACGACCACCGTCGTCGCACTGCTGGCCTGCCTGTTGAGCGAGAATCCCCAGTTGCGCATCGCCCTCGCCGCGCCAACCGGCAAGGCCGCGGCACGCATGCTCGAAGCCCTGCGCCGACGTGCCGGCGACCTGCCGACAGAACTGCAGGCACTGCTGCCGCGCGAGTCGCACACCCTGCACCGCTTGCTCGGCGTCACGCAGGATGCGGGCCGCTTCCGCCACCATGCCGAAAACCCGCTGCCGGTCGACGCGCTGGTCGTCGACGAGGCCTCGATGCTCGACCTGGCGCTGGCCTGCCATTTGGTCGACGCGATGCCGCCCGATGCCCGCCTGATCCTGCTCGGTGACAAAGACCAGTTGGCGGCAGTCGAGGCGGGTGCGGTATTTGCCGAGATCTCGGCCGACCCGACCTTGAGCAGTGCGTGCGCCGCCGAACTGGCGGCACTGACCGCGACACCGCTGCCGCAGATTCGGCCAGCGGCGCCGGTTACCGAGACGCCGCTCCGGGATTGTGTGGTCTGGCTCTCCGAAAGCCATCGCTTTGCGACGACATCCGGTATCGGCAGACTGGCCGCCGAGGTCAATGCCGGCCGTGCTGCCGAAGTCTGCGCAGGCCTGGCCAGTGCCGAGGATCCCTCGATCGACTGGTTGCCGGACTCCATCGCGGAGCAGACTACCCGGATTCGGGAGGCGATCCTGGACGGCTACCGTCCGTATGTCGAGGCACTCGCCCGCGACCATGACGACCCTGCCGCAAAGTGTCGCGAGATCTTTGCCGCTTTCGATCGCTTCCGCGTGCTCTGCGCGCTGCGCGATACGGCGCGCGGCGTCGACGCCGTCAACAAAATGGTCGAACAATCGCTGCAGGCCCTGGCCGGAATCCCGCTGGCGCCCGTCCGTTCGGTGTGGTACGCCGGCCGGCCGGTGATGGTCCTCAAGAACGATTACGTACTCCGGCTGTTCAACGGCGACATCGGCATCTGTCTGCCCGACGCAACCGGCGAACTCCTGGTCTGGTTCCCCGAGCAGGGTTCCTTTCGGCCGATCGCACCCATCCGCCTGCCCGAGCACGATACGGCTTTCGCCATCACCGTGCACAAGTCACAGGGCTCCGAATTCGAGTCGGTGCTGTTGCTGCTCCCAGAGAAACCACACCGCGTACTCACCCGCGAACTCCTGTACACTGGCCTTACGCGGGCATCGAAAAAGGTCGGTGTCGTCGGCAGTGGCGAGGTCCTGGCGGCGGCCTGCGCCAACCCGACCCAACGCCATTCAGGTCTGATTGCACGGCTGCGCGAGAGCGCCGGGAGCTAGCTCCACGAAACCCGCAGGCATGCCCGCCCGGGCAATGGCATAATAGGAACGGACTTGCACAGGGGAAACCGATGAACACCGGATCACTGGCCACTACCGACTGGAGCGCTGTGGCCCTGTTCGTCGTCGTCGCGGGAGCGATGCTGTGGGGACTCGTCTTCTTTCTGCGACAGAACCGAAGCGACCTCGACAGCCTGCAGGAAACGCTTCGATCAGAGCGCGATGAAGACGATGCGGAGGAGAAACCCCGATGAGGCCGGCGTCCCGCCATCGCCGCCGTCCGCAAGGACGGCGCTTGGCCGACAACGCGACCGGGCAAGGATGGCCACGCATTCGGCCCTTGCGCGGCGTCCCGGCCCGCACGGCGAGCAGTGTCTACTGAGGTGGCTGGTTCCCGCGCAACACCGTGAAACGGTTGGCGATCTGCATCGACCACTTGTCGAACGCGTCCCGAGCATACGACCAGCTCTGGAATGAGCTCATGTAGCCCTTGATCCAGGTATCCGTGGCGCCCGCTGCACCGGCATCGACATCGGCGGCATACTTCCGCCCGATCTGAGTATCGGCGCATTCAGCAAGTACCACATTGCTGGAGCCATCGAGAAACTGGAGTTCGATGCCGGTCTCGCCGAGATACGGCGTCGAACCGGCCGGCCGACCCGATGCCGGCCCCGAAGCCGCCTCCGCCACAAAACCGTAGGGCACCGCCGTGCCGACCAGACTCCGGCTGACCTGCGTCGGAACCAGGTTGCTGAGTTCGATGCGCAACACCAGGACCCCGGGTCCGGGCTGACCGACCACCTGCATCTGCGGCTTCAGGGCCTTGACCAGCGAGCTATGGAAGTAATCGACGAGCGTCTTGAGATCGGTCGGATCCACCGACGCCTGCTGATCAGACTTGAGGGTCACCATGATCCGATTGATCAGCACCTTGTCATAGCGCCGCATGTCGAGCTCAGGGTTCCGCCAGCACAACGCGCCGTCGCCACCGGGGGCACGCGTCAGCCGGCTGTAGTCGCTGAGAAAACCGGTATGAGTGATCCGTGTCGGATCGCTGACGGTAACGTTGGTCCCCGCTCCCATCATGTCGGCACATCCGACCAGCAACAACGCCCCGGCCATGCCGCAGATGCCGATGAGGTGACGGGCAAGTGCCCCTGGCGTACCGACACGCATGGCAGTTGTGCCGTCAAATCCATCGTCGCGTTTCCTTGTCGCAGTCATTCTCGCCCCTTTCTGGTTGGAAAGGCGCATTGTACGCCGTTGCTAAATTTGCGCCGCATTCAGTGTTCGCCCGCACCAGAAGCGGCCGCCGGGTCAACGTGCCACATGCTGCGTGGCAGCAGGATCACCATTTCGCTGCCTTGCTCCGGCACGCTGAACACCTGCAGATGCCCCTCATAAAGATGGGTCAGGCCGTGCACCACCGCGAGCCCCATCCCCGAACCAGCTCCCACTTCTCTGGTCGTGAAGAACGGCTCGAAAATGCGGTCGCGGATCGCCTCCGGGATACCACGCCCCTGGTCGCTGACCGAGAGACGCAGGAACTCACCGGAAAACTCCCCATGGCAGGAGGCACATACGGCTGCCGTCTGCTGGCAGACGAGCCGCGCCGAAATCACCACTGCGCCCGGACCTTCCATCGCGTCGCGGGCGTTCAGGCAGAGATTGACCAGCAGGCGATGCAGGTGGGAACGATCGACATCGAGCAACGGCAGGTCATCGTCAATGTCGGTACGCAGGGTCACCGAATTGGGCAGGGATGGGGCGAGCAGAGCCAGCACTTCGCCCGCCACCGCGGCCACTGACACCACGGCCAGCTTGAGCGCGCCACCGCGCGAGAAGACCAGCAATTGCTGCACCAGGGCTCGGGCTCGCTCGCCGGCGGCTTCGATCTCCTCGAAATACGACACCAGGCGCTCGGCACCACCAGTAGCCCGCAGCACGGTCTTGCCCAGCCCCGAAAAGCCGAGAATCGCCACCAGGATGTTGTTGAAGTCATGCGCGACGCCACCGGCCATCACCCCCAGCACATCCATGCGCGCAACCCGCCCCAGACGGGTCTTCAGCTCGTCCTGGAGGCGCTCGGCCTCGACCCGCGCCGAGACATCCTCCTGGATGGAAACAAAATGTGTCATTTGTCCCGCCCGATCATACACGGGCGAAATCGAAACCGCCTCGTGGATCAGGCTACCGTCACGCCGGCGGTTGGCCAACTCGCCACGCCAGGCTTTGCCGGCGAGAATCGTCGACCACATCGCCTGATAAGTCGAGATCGGGGTCAATCCCGACCCAAGGAGCCGTGGGTTGGCGCCCAACAGTTCCGCGCTGCTGTAACCATAGGCCTCGCAGGCTGCCGGATTGACGTATTCGATGATGCCATCAATGTCGGTGATCAACACCGCCGCAGCTGATTGCTCCACCGCCCGCGAGAGCTGGCGCAACTCGGCTTCGTTGCGGCGCGCAGCGCCGACATCGACGCAGGCAATCACCACCCCTCCAGATTCCCGACCACATTCAGTCGCCAACTCGCCACCGGCGGCCGCGCGGCCGCGCGGGCAAGCGGCGATAGGCACGGCGCTCACCGACAACCAGTGTCCCCCTGTCGGCATCTCCACGAGCAAATCCTGATCGAACACCGCGACACCACTCGCCAGAGCGCGTACCCAGGCATACTGTTCCCTGGGCATGACGCTGCCGTCGGAGCGCCGGACGGTCCAGACTGGCGAATCCGAACTGTCGGGGAACGGCTGCTCGCGGCTCACACCCAGCAATCGCTCGGCGGTGGCATTGCAGTCAACGATGCGGCCCGTCTGGTCCAGCACCGATATGCCGATCGGAACCACGTCGAAAATCGCTTTCAGGTAAGCTTCGCTGGCCAGTGCCGCAGCCTCGGCTTGCCAGCGCTCGGTCACGTCCTGATTGATGCCCACAACGCGTACCGTCGACCCGTCCGCTGGAAGAAGTGGCCGCGCCAGCGCGCTGATCATGCGGATCTGCCCGTCGCCGCGACGAATGCGAAAATCGCCACGGAACTGCTTGCGCTCGCGAATCGCCGCTTGCAACGCCGCTTCCACCGCCGGCAGATCCTCCGGGAGGACCGCTCCCCTCCACTCGTCGTAGGTCGTCACCGGTGGCAGGGTGTCGACGCCGTACAGCGCGTACATCGACGCATCCCAATGCACACGCCTACCGGCGGGTTCGTACTCCCAGATGCCCAACCCTGCCGTATCGGCCGCCAGGCGAAGACGCTCGGTGGCCGCCCGCAGCTCGGCGGTGCGCGCAGCGCGCAGGGCATCGAGGCGTCGCCGGCGTTGCTGTACCGCCTGCAGGGCAACCACCGACGACAGCAGCGTGGCCAGAAACAAACCACCATGCCAGGCCTCTTCGCGACGCCACTGGGCATGCACCAGCGCCCGCTCTCTGGCAACGGCCAGCAGGAGATCGGCATCGGCAGCGCTGCTGTCGGCGTGCAACGCATGTACCGCGACCACCAGGTCTTCGCCACGCGCAGGAGTCGCGCGATTCAACAACGAAACCCGCTGCCCACTTTCACGATGCAGGGCGAACAGGGATGCCGCTGCGGTGACGTCCCATGCCTGGGCATTGTGGGGTGCCGCCACATACGGCCTGCCGTCAGCGTGGGCCAGCAACAGCCGGACGTCCGGCGCGTAGCGCCCGGACTCCATCAGAGACCCGATGAAATCGCCATCCAGAACTGCCGCGACAACTCCGGCGAAGCCCCCACGACTATCGACGATCGCTCTCGAAACACCCAGGCGATACGGCGCGTGCCCGTTGTCGGCCTCGGCATCAAGTTCCAGCCATCGGGCACCGGGTTGCTCGCGTGCGCCAATGAAGAATTTTCGTGCGCCAAAATCCTGACCAATCAGATCCGCCCGGCTGGCGGCGACCACCCGCCCTTCTGCGTCGAGGACCAGCAAGGTGTGAATACCATCGAGCACACTGGCCAACGCCTGCAAGCGGGACACACGCTCAGCACCGCCGCGCCAGTAGCCGACATCGCCGGCCACGGCCGCCAAAGCGTGCTCGGCGGCGCCCAGCCGGTGACCGATGGCGTCGCCCAGGGTCATCGCAATGGCCTGCAGGCGATCGCTTTCCTCCTGCGCCAGGCGCTGGTAGGGCAGCCACAGAGACCACCAGACCATGGCGCCCCCCAGGAGCAGCAGCGCGGCACTCAGCAGCAGCCACTCGAAGCCGAAGCGACGCGCTGGCGACAACGACGACGCCGGCATCAGGCGAGCGCCGGCTGGGCGACGTGCCCTTGCCGGCTGGTGCTGCCGAGCGCCCCGGAAGGGTGGCAGGTACTGAATGGCTCCATCGACTGCTCCATGGTTTCGAGCACGCCGGCGTACGCTGGATGACGTTCCGGCCGTGGCATCGCGATTTTCCCGTCATTCTCCGTATTTTTACCGATCACCGGTAGAATATGCTGTTGCGGATTGTCGGCACTGGCCGAACCGGCTTGAAGGAAGCGTATGGCCTTACCCACGAACCAGAGCGTTTGCATCGTCGATGACGACGTACAGGTTCGCCGTTTCCTGGTTGAGGTGCTGGCCAGCATCGGCCTCGCTGCCGAGGAGTATCCCTCCGGAGAGGACTTCATGCGCCGCTGGCGAGCCGGGAATACCGGCTGCGTGCTGCTCGACATCCGCATGCCACGCGTTACCGGGCCCGAGGTGCACGACTGGTTGCGGCAGCGAAATCCCGAGGTACCGGTGATCTTTCTCTCCGGCTATGCCGACGTGCCAACGGCCGTACGCGCCATGCGGCTCGGCGCTTTCGACTTTCTGGAAAAGCCTTTCAATGTGCAACAGCTCCTTGAACGGGTCAACGCCGCCTTGCAGCTTGCCGACGAAAGACGTAACGCCACTACCGGACTCGCCTCCGAAGACGACTGGCGACAGGCGCTGACTCCGCGCGAACTGGAAATCCTCGGTGCCATCGTCGATGGCAAACGCAACAAGGTCATTGCCGCTGACCTAGGCATCAGCGAGCGCACAGTCGAAACCCACCGCGCCCACATCATGGCCAAGGCCGGCGCCGGCAGCGTCATCGAACTGGTGGGGATGGTCATCGGCAGGAAATAGGCCACCCAGCGCGCCTCAAGCCACACCCAGCCCCTGTTCCGCGAACCCCGCGGCCGTCCGTCCTCAGTATTTCCACGTAGAGACACGTGGATTACCGGATAGCGCCATGCCATCCGGGCCGCTACTCTCTCTCCTGTCAGATTGTCATCTGTGCAATTAGCGTGCCGGCCGGCGCGATGCATGCCGAACAGGAGAAGTCTCAACATGGCAAAAACAATTTTTCTGGTCGATGATTCGGCGACCATTCTACTCAGTGTTTCGAGCATTCTCGGCAAGGCGGGATTCGCCGTCGAAAAGGCTTCCAATGCCGACGAGGCGCTCAGGAAGTTCAAGGCCGGGGTCAAGGTCGATCTGCTGATCACCGACCTCAACATGCCCGGAATGAACGGCATCGAACTCATCAAACAGGTGCGCACGCTCGCTGCCTACCGCTTCCTGCCGATTCTCTTTCTGACCACCGAATCGCAGCAGAGCCGCAAGCTGGAAGCGAAAGCCGCCGGCGCCTCGGGCTGGATCGTCAAGCCTGCCACTGCCGACGACCTGCTCAACACCATCAAGCTGGTTATTCGCTAGGACGACCTCATGGCCACCGCACTCCGCCAGCCGTACCAGCAGTATCGCCAGCGCACGCTGATCACCGGCATCGCCGCGGCAGTCGTCCTGGTCATCGTGATCTTCCTGGTACATGATTTCTTCGACGAATTCCTGGAGTCCCGTTTCGGACTCGGCGACCGCAGTGCCGACACCCTGATCACGCTGTTCGGTCTGCTGCTCTTCGTCGCCATTCAACATACCGTCTCGCGCGTCCTCTACCATGATGTGCATATGGGCATCGAAACCGGTCTCAAGGACGTACGCCAGCGTTGTCCGTCGAACAAGGTCTGCCAGCGCGTGGCGATGCCCGAACTGCGGGAAATTCCGCGCTTCAACAAGGTCCTCGTCGGGCAATTGCGCAGCGTCGTCGAGCAGACCGAAAAAGCCGCCTACGACGTCACTTCGCGCCTGCAAACCATCGACGAGGTGGTCACCGACCTCAATCATTTCGTCGCCGGCGCGGCCGCCGAGTCGGAAACGATGGCCCTCGATTCCGAAGCCAAGATCGGCGGCAATCGCCAGTTGATCAGCAAGCTCGAAGCCTTCATCGCCCAGCGCATTACCGAAACACAGCAGGACCAGGCGCGTAGCGCCGAGGCGGTGCGCGAAGCCAAGTCCTTGCAGACCCTGGTCGACCTGATCAAGCACATCGCCGGACAGACCAATCTGCTGGCGCTCAACGCGGCGATCGAGGCCGCGCGCGCCGGCGAGGCGGGGCGCGGTTTCGCAGTGGTCGCCGACGAAGTCCGCAAGCTGTCGCACGAAACCGAAAACGCGGTCAAGAAAATCAACGACGGCATCATTGCCGTCGCCAATATCATCGAGACGCAGTTCAGGGACAAGCTGGCGCACTCGCACATCAACGAGGAGCGCGACAGCCTCGAATGCTTTGCGCAGCAACTCGCCTCGCTCGGCGCCAGCTACGAGAGCCTCACCGCACGCGAGCGCACCATTCTCGAAACGATTACCGCCAGCAGCGGCAAACTCGGCACCATGTTCATGGATACGCTGGCCAGCGTGCAATTCCAGGACGTCACACGCCAGCAGATCGAACACGTCATCAGCGGCATTGAGCGGGTCGACAGCCACGCCAGTTCTCTGGCCGGAGTGCTCGAGCGCGCCGAGGACGTCCGCCGCGAGGATGCCGTCGAACCGCTGGCCGCGCAGATCGAGCAGGTTTACTCGACCTATGTGATGGCGCAGCAGCGTGACGCCCATACGCAGGCGATGGCAGGTTCAAACGCCGCGCCGCGCGGACCAGCTGCCACCAAGGCCAAGGGGCGAGCGGCAGCCCACACCGCGCCACCGGCAGCCCCCAAAAAGCCGTCGAACGTCGAACTCTTCTGACCTGCCGCCTCAACCCACCCACAGGTGTCACGATGAACGCTACTACCGCCAACCGCCTCGCCATTCGTGAGGACATGACTATTTATCAGGCACAGGCGCAGAAGGAACAGTTGCTGGCCGCCCTGGCGGCCACCGAGGACCTCGAACTCGACCTCTCGGGAGTCGGCGAAATGGACACCGCCGGCCTGCAACTGCTGCTGCTGCTCAAACGCGAAGTCCTGCAGCAGGGCAAGCAACTGAAGATCATCAGCCATAGCCCGAGCGTCCAGCGCCTCTTCGACTTCTGCAATCTGGTCGGCGTCTTCGGCGACCCGATGCTGATCTCCGCGAAACCCTGAACCCAACGCCAGCGAGGAAGTCCGATGGACGAACTGACCAGCACCTTCGTCAATGAAAGCCGCGACCAGTTGATCGCGATGGAAGACGGCCTGCTGCGACTCGAACAGAACCCCGACGACGCCGACAACCTCGGTGCCATCTTCCGCGCCGCGCATACCATCAAGGGCGGCTCCGGGGTCGTCGAGTGCCACTTCATCGAAGCCTTCACGCACAAGGTCGAGAACGTTCTCGACAAGCTGCGCAACGGCGAGATCCCGGTCAGCGGTGAGTTGTCGACGGTGATGCTCGAATGTTGCGATCACCTCGGCGCCTTGCTCGATGTGCTCGCCGCCGGCTCGCCGCACCCCGACCCAGAGGTGCAGGCGCGTGGCGATGCGCTGTTGGCGACGCTGACCGAGCAGTTCCTCGGCGGCAGCGCCAGGGAAGACGCGCTCCCGGTCGAGCACAGCAGCGAACTGGAGGCGTCCGGTGGCGGCGTCGTCAATACCGACGCCTGGCATATTTCGGTCCGCTTTGGCCCCGGCGTGCTGCGGAAGGGCATGGACCCCCTGTCCTTCCTCAATTTCCTCGCCTCACTCGGAGAGATCACGGCGATCAACACGCTCGCCGACGCCATGCCGGCGGCGGCGGAGATGGACCCCGAATCCTGCTACCTCGGTTTCGAGATCCACTTCCAGACGCGGGCCTCCAAAGCCCAGATCGAGCAGGTCTTCGAGTTCGTCCGTGACGAGTGCACGCTGTACATCCTGCCGCCGCACTCGAAGATCAATGAATACATCACACTGATCAACGAGTCACCCGAAGGCCCGATGCGCCTGGGCGAGATCCTGGTCCGCTCGGGAGCCCTGACGCAGGCCGAGCTCGAAGAGGGTCTCGCCGTACAGAGCCGTAGCGCCGGCGTGGAAGTCGAGGGCACCAGCCCGGCGCAGACACCGATCGGCGAGATCCTGGTCGAGCAGAAGGTGGTGCACAAGGAACTTGTCGAGGCCGCGGCCAGCCGCCAGAGCGTGCTCAGCGACAAGAAGGCGCTCGATGCGCGCATGATCCGTGTGCAGGCCGACAAACTCGACCAGTTGATCGATCTGGTCGGCGAGATGGTGATCGCCGGTGCCGGCGCCAACCTGCTCGCGCAGCGCAGCGGCCAGTCGGACCTGATGGAATCGACCTCGGTACTGCTGCGCCTGGTCGAGGACATCCGTGATTCGGCGCTGCAACTGCGCATGGTGCAGATCGGCGAGACCTTCAACCGCTTCAACCGGGTGGTGCGCGACAACGCGCGCGAGATGGGCAAGGCCATCGACCTGGTGATCACCGGCGCCGAGACCGAACTCGACAAGTCGGTCGTCGAGAAGCTCGGCGATCCGCTGATGCACCTGGTGCGCAACGCCATCGACCACGGCATCGAGTCGGCCGAAGTGCGCGCCGCCCGCGGCAAACCCGAAAACGGGACGCTGCAGCTCAACGCCTACCACGACTCGGGCAGCATCGTCATCGAGGTCATCGACGATGGCGGCGGGCTGCCCCGGGACAAGATTCGTCAGAAGGCGATCGACAAGGGGCTGATCGACGCCGCGGCCACGCTTTCCGACCACGAAATCATCAACCTGATCTTCGAGGCCGGCTTCTCGACTGCCGACCAGGTGACCAACATCTCCGGTCGCGGCGTCGGCATGGATGTCGTCAAACGCAACATCCAGAGCCTGCGCGGCAGCGTCGAGGTGCTCACCGCCGAGGGCGAAGGCTCGACCTTCACCATCCGCCTGCCGCTGACGCTGGCGATCATCGATGGCTTCCTGACCGGTGTCGGCAAGGCGTCCTACGTCGTGCCGCTGGATTCGGTCGTCGAATGCATCGAACTCGCCAACGTTCCGGAACAGCGCAACTACCTCAACCTGCGCGGCGAGGTTCTGCCTTTCGTCCGGCTACGCGAGTTGTTCGGCATCGGCGGCGAAATCCCCAGCCGTCAGAACGTGGTCATCGTCCAGTACGCCGGCGAGAAGGCCGGCCTGGTCGTCGATGCCCTGCTCGGCGAATTCCAGACGGTGATCAAGCCGCTCGGCGTCCTCTTCAAACACCTGCGCGGCATCGGCGGGTCCACCATCCTCGGCACCGGCGAAGTGGCCCTGATCCTCGACGTGCCGGCGCTCGTCGAGCGCGCCATCAGCGTCGAGGGCGAGCGGCTGGCGCCCGGCGCAGCGGCAACAAACGCCCGCACCGGAGGCGCGCATGAAAGCGTATCGATTCACTGAGCGCCACCGTGAGCAGGATGCGCAGCGCCATGCACCGCCGTGACTCCGACCAGACAGCTCCGCGCCTTGCCAGCCTTTTAGCAGCTCTTTACCAGATCTTCGCCCCTTACCTCAAGAGGTCACCCCATGCTTTCCAATCTCAAGATCGGCATCCGCCTCGGCATTGGCTTCGCCATTGCTCTGTTGCTGCTGCTCGTGGTCACGATCATCGGCATCGCCCGCGTCGGTGAACTGCAGACCGACATCAACGACCTGGTCAAGGACAAGAACGTCAAGACCAAGCTGGCGAACGACATCATCGACAACGTCAATTCGGTCGGCCGCTTTCACCGCAACATGCTGATCGTCAGGAACGAGGAAGCGACGAACCGGGAAATGGCCCGGATCGTTGAAACGCGCGAGGGGGTCACCAAGGGCTTCGAGGCCCTCGACAAGTTCAGCTACAGCGACAAGGGCAAGGCTGCCCTCGACGCCTGCAAGAACGCACGCAAGACCTTCGTCGCCGCCTCGGGCAAGCTTGAGGAGCAGATCAAGGCCAAACAATGGGACGAGGCGCTGAAACACTTCGACGGCGCCTACCGTCCGGCCTTCACCGACTACACCAAAGTTGTCAGTGCGTTCATCGACTTCCAGACGGATCTGGCCGAAAAGGCCGGCGCCGATGCCGAGGCACTGGCCACTTCGACGCGCACGCTGCTGATCGGCCTGGCCGTCGCCGCAGTGCTGATCCTCGTGGTGCTCGCCTTCCTGATCACCCGCTCGATCACCGGTCCGACCAGCAAGCTGGTTGCCGCCACCAACAAGATGGCCACCGGCGACTTCAACTTTCAGCTCGACATCGACAGCAAGGATGAAGTCGGCCAACTGGCGAAGGGGGTCGAAGCGGTCCAGGCAGCGGTGCAGCGCATGATCAACGACGCCGACCTGCTGGCCCGGGCCGCCGTCGATGGCAAGCTGGCGACGCGCGCCGATGCCACGAAGCATCAAGGGGACTTCCAGAAGGTGGTCACCGGGGTCAACAACACCCTCGACGCGGTCATCAACCCGCTCAACGTCACTGCCCGCTACGTGGACGACATCGCCAAGGGCGTCATCCCGCCGGTCATCACCGACAGCTACAACGGTGACTTCAACATCATCAAGAACAACCTCAACAACATGGTCAGGATGATGAGCGATCTGCTCACCCAGACCGACATCATCATCCGGGGCGCCGCCAACGGCGAACTCGACAAGCGCGCCAACGCCGATCTCTTCGTCGGTGGCTGGAACCAGCTCGTCAGGGGAGTCAATGAAGCGATTACCAACATCGTCGATCCGATGAACGTCACCGCCGACTACGTCGACAAGGTCGCCAAGGGAATCATCCCGCCGGTGATCACCACCGAGTACAAGGGCCAGTACAACATCATCAAGAACAACCTCAACAACATGGTCAGGATGATGAGCGACCTGCTCACCCAGACCGACATCATCATCCGGGGCGCCGCCGACGGACAACTCGACAAGCGCGCCAACGCCGACCTCTTCGTCGGTGGCTGGAACCAGCTCGTCAAGGGCGTCAATGAAGCGATCACCAACATCGTCGATCCGATGAACGTCACCGCCGACTACGTCGACAAGGTCGCCAAGGGAATCATCCCGCCGGTGATCACCACCGAGTACAAGGGCCAGTACAACATCATCAAGAACAACCTCAACAACATGGTCAGGATGATGAGCGACCTGCTCGCCCAGACCGACATCATCATCAGGGCGGCGGCCGAGGGACAACTCGGCAAGCGCGCCAACGCCGATCTCTTCGTCGGTGGCTGGAACCAGCTCGTCAAGGGGGTCAATGAAGCGATCACCAACATCGTCAACCCGCTCAACGTCACCGCCAATTACGTCGACCGCATCTCCAAGGGCGACATCCCGCCGAAGATCACCGACAGCTACAGCGGCGATTACAACATCATCAAGAACAACCTCAACGCTTGCGTCGACGCGGTCAATGCGCTCGTCACCGACGCCGCGATGCTGTCGACGGCAGCCGTCGCCGGCAAGCTCGAAACGCGCGCCGACGCCAGTCGCCACCAGGGCGATTTCCGCAAGGTCGTCGCCGGCGTCAATGACACCCTCGACAACGTCGTCGACCCGATCAACGAAGTGCGACGGATCATGGGAGCGATGGCCGGCGGCGACCTCACGCAGACCATCACCACTTCCTACCAGGGCGATTTCGACGAGTTGAAGAACGCCATCAACCAGACCGTGGCCAAGCTCGTCGAAACCATCGGGGAAGTACGCACCGCCGCCGACAATCTCTCGAATGCCTCGGGCCAGATTTCGGCCACCGCCCAGTCGCTGTCGCAGTCGTCCAGCGAACAGGCCGCTTCGGTCGAGGAAACGACTTCGAGCATGGAGCAGATGAGCGCCTCGATCATGCAGAACACCGAAAACGCCAAGGTCACCGACGGCATGGCTTCGGCGGCAGCCCGGCAGGCCGTCGAAGGTGGCGAGGCGGTCGCCAAGACCGTCGAGGCGATGAAGAGCATCGCCGACAAGATCGGCATCATCGACGACATCGCCTACCAGACCAATCTGCTGGCCTTGAACGCAGCGATCGAAGCCGCGCGCGCCGGTGAGCACGGCAAGGGCTTCGCCGTCGTCGCCGCCGAAGTCCGCAAGCTCGCCGAACGTTCGCAGGTCGCCGCCCAGGAAATCGGCAACGTCGCCAAGGATTCGGTCAAACTCGCCGAGCGCGCCGGCTCTCTGCTCACCGAAATGGTACCGTCGATCAAGAAGACCTCCGACCTCGTCCAGGAAATCACTTCCGCCTCGCAGGAACAGAGCTCCGGCGTCGGCCAGATCAACGGCGCGATGGGCCAACTCAACCAGGCAACGCAGCAGAACGCCTCGGCGTCCGAAGAACTCGCCGCCACCGCCGAAGAAATGGGCAGTCAGGCGGAGCAACTGCAACAGTTGATGACCTTCTTCGAACTCGCCGACAGCGGTCACGCCAAGGCGCAGGTCAGGAAGGTCGGCGGCCCGGCGGCCCGGCGACCGGCGGCCACGGCCACGCCACGCGCCAAGGGATCGGCACGCGTGCCGGCAACGGCGTCTGCCGACCACGATTTCGAGCGCTTCTGAACGGGGACGGTGATGACACAGATCGCTCAAGCCCGGCCCGCCGGCGGCGCCGTCAATGCGGTGGCCAGGAAAGCGGCGGCCGCCCTGCAGGCGCAACAGGCGGCCGCCGAAGGCCCGCAGCAATACCTCACCTTCCTGCTCGGAAGCGAGATGTTCGCGGTCGGCATCCTCAACGTCAAGGAGATCATCGAATACGGCAATCTCACCGCGATTCCGATGATGCCACCCTTCATCCGTGGGGTCATCAACCTGCGCGGTTGCGTGGTGCCGGTGATCGACCTTGCGGCCCGCTTCGGACATGCCCAGAGCCAGGTCGGCAAGCGCAGCTGCATCGTCATCGTCGAAGTCGGCGAGAACGATTTCAGACACGACATTGGCATCATGGTCGATGCGGTATCGGAAGTGATCGAGATTCCACGCAGCGAAATCGAACCGGCGCCGTCCTTCGGTGCCCGCATCCGCGCCGACTTCATCGACGGCATGGGCAAGGTTGCCGGCAAGTTCGTCATCCTGCTGAACATCGCCCGCGTCCTGTCGACCGACGAAATCGTGCTCCTTGCAGGAATCGCTGCAGAATCCGGAGCCCCTCCATGAACGCCGTTCATCGATTCTGAAACCGACTACTGGAGAGTGCAATCGTGTTCAAGAACCTGGGTATAGGCACCCGCCTCGGCGTCGGTTTCGCCATCGTTCTCGTGCTGATGGTGGTTCAGGCGGTGATCTCCTACAGCCGCATGGCGACACTCCAAACCGAGATAGACGACATGGTGCGCGACAAGTTTCCGAAGACCGTCTGGGCCAACGAAATCGTCGACAACGTGAACGTCATCGCGCGCGCCTTGCGTAATGTGCTGTTGTTGAAGAACCCGGATGCTGCCAGCAAGGAACTCGACAGGGTCATCGAGGCGCGCAGGAACATCAACGAACTGCTGGCCAGGCTCGACAAGAGCATCACCTCCGAAAGAGGCCGCAAGCTGATTTCGGACTCGCTTGCCAAACGCCAGGAATATGTCGCGCGGACCGACACGTTTATCGAGATGGCGAAAGCCGACAAGGCTGACGAAGCGACACACTTCCTGCTCAGTGACGTGCGCAAGACGCAAACCGCCTACATGTCCTCCATCGAGACGCTGATCGACTTTCAGGCCGAACTGATGAACAAGGCTGGAGAGCAAGCGGACAAGACCGCCGAGCAGGCCGCGACGCTGATCCTCACCCTGGCCATCGCCGCGCTCGTCCTTGGCGCCGCCTTCGCGCTCTGGATCACCCGCTCGATCACGCAACCGGTCAATGCGGCCGTAGCCGCCGCCAATGCGCTCGCCGAAGGCGACCTGACGGTGAGGATCGACGTCCAGGGCAAGGACGAAGTCGGGCAGTTGATGGCGGCGATGCAGGCGATGGTCGGCAAGCTCGGCGAGATCATCGGCGAGGTCCGCTCCACTGCCGACAACCTCTCGAACGCCTCCGGCCAGGTCTCGGCCACCGCCCAGTCGCTGTCACAGTCGTCCAGTGAGCAGGCGGCTTCGGTCGAGGAAACGACTTCGAGCATGGAACAGATGAGCGCCTCGATCCTGCAGAACACCGAGAACGCCAAGGTCACCGACGGCATGGCCTCGACCGCCGCCCGGCAGGCCGTCGAAGGCGGCGACGCGGTCGCCAAGACCGTCGAAGCGATGAAGAGCATCGCCGACAAGATCGGCATCATCGACGACATCGCCTACCAGACCAACCTGCTGGCACTCAACGCGGCGATCGAAGCCGCGCGCGCCGGCGAGCACGGCAAGGGCTTCGCCGTCGTCGCCGCCGAAGTCCGCAAGCTTGCCGAACGTTCGCAGGTCGCCGCGCAGGAGATCAGCAGCGTCGCCAGGGATTCGGTCAGGCTCGCCGAGCGCGCCGGTGCCCTGCTCGGCGAAATGGTGCCGTCGATCAAGAAGACTTCCGACCTCGTCCAGGAAATTGCTTCGTCCTCGCAGGAACAGTCCTCGGGCGTCGGCCAGATCAACGGCGCGATGGGCCAACTCAACCAGGCGACGCAGCAGAACGCCTCGGCATCCGAGGAACTCGCCGCGACCGCCGAGGAAATGGGCGGGCAGGCGCAGCAACTGCAGGATCTGATGACTTTCTTCCACCTCGCCGATGCTGATCATGGCAGCGCGCCAGTCAGAGCGAAGGGCGGCAGCGCCGCCACTCGCCGGGAAGCGCCTGCCGCTGTACCGCGCACGCCGGCGCCGCGGCAGAGCGCCGGCAGGGCGACTGTCAGCAACGACTTCGAACGTTTCTGAGCCGGAGCATGTAATGCCCCCCGTTTCCTCAACGCAAGGGTGCACCGGGCTCAGGGGCAATCTGGCCGCTCACGTCCGCCGCGCTCTTGCGTTGACCCTTCTGCCACTCGCCGCGTCGTGCCGATCATGAAGCTGGCTCAGATCTCGATCCGCACCCGTCTGATCCTTTTCGCGCTGCTCGCCCAGGTGATGCTGGCCGCTAGTTCAGGATATTCATTGATCATTCAGCGCGCGGAGATGATCGCCATTCATCGCGACCAGATGCAGGGAATCGTCGATATCGGACAGACGCTGATCATGCACTACGGCGATCTGGCCAGCAGCGGCGAACTGACCAACACCTCCGCGCAGATCGACGCGCGCGAAGCGATCAAGCGGCTGCGCTTCGATGGTGACAACAGCTTGATGATCTACGACACACAATACCGGCTGGTGGAGGATCCGAAGCAGGCACAGGCGACCGGCCAGGATCTCGCCAGCCTCAAGGACAGCCACGGCAAGGCGTTCGTGAAGGAGATAGTCGATCACGCCAAGGCTGGCGAGAAAGTGTTCACCAACTATTTCTCGCTGCAGCCCGGCTACGATGCGCCGACCGAGAAGCTCGCCACCGGTCAGTTGTATGCGCCATGGGGCTGGGTCGTCTCCGGCGGCATCTATATCGACGACATCGACAGCGAAATGTGGCGGCAAACGAGACGGATGGCCATCGGGCTGATCATCGCCATGTTCATCCTGCAATTGATCGCCTGGCGCGTCACACGCTCGATCACGCAGCCGATCGACGAGGCCCTCGCCGCCGCCAACGCGCTCGCCGAAGGAGATCTCGGCGCCCAGGTCGACACTTCCAGCCACGACGAAGTAGGCCAGCTCATGGCAGCGACACAGCGGATGATCGCCACACTCTCGCAGATCATCGGCCAGGTCCGGGCGACGGCCGACAGACTCAGCGATTCCTCGGCGCAAGTCTCGGCAACCGCGCATTCGCTCTCGGAATCGTCTTCCGGACAAGCGATCTCGGTCGAGGAAACCACCACCAGCATGGCCCAGATGAGCGCCGCGATCGTCAGCAACACCGACAACGCCAGGGTCACCCAGGCCATGGCAGCGACCGCCGCCAGCCAGGCGGTCGAAGGCGGCACAGCGGTCTGCAGGACCGTCGAGGCGATGAAGATCATCGCCGAAAAAATCGGCATCATCGACGACATCGCCTACCAGACCAACCTGCTGGCACTCAACGCGGCGATCGAAGCCGCGCGTGCCGGCGAGCACGGCAAGGGTTTTGCCGTCGTCGCTGCCGAAGTCCGCAAGCTCGCCGAACGTTCGCAGGTCGCCGCGCAGGAGATCAGCAGTGTCGCCAGGGATTCGGTCAAGCTCGCCGAGCGCGCCGGTTCTCTGCTCAACGAAATGGTGCCGTCGATCCGCAAGACCGCCGACCTCGTCCAGGAAATCGCTGCGTCCTCGCAGGAACAGTCCTCCGGCGTCGGCCAGATCAACAGTGCGATGGGCCAGCTCAACCAGGCGACACAGCAGAATGCTTCAGCATCCGAGGAACTCGCCGCAACTGCCGAGGAAATGGGCGGGCTGGCGCAGCAACTGCAGGAACTGATGGGCTTCTTCCGTATTGCCGACAGCGACCACGTGGAAGAAGTAATCGGCCAGTTGGACGGTGCCGATCGCCGATCAGCCACTGCCGAGCCGGGCATCAGGAAAGCACAGCGCAACATTCAATTCGAGCGTCTCTGAGTGGAAGCCAAAGATGCCTCTGATCGCGCGAACCCAAGACCGAACTGGTTCTCACCCTTGGCTGACAGGTAAACCCATGCCATCACTTTCGATTCGGAAGACTTTGGTCGTTGCCGGCACGCTCCTGCTGATCCTCTTCAGTGTCGCCATGGGCATCGCATTGAATAGTATCAGCGGTGCCCACCAGGCCTTCTCGCACTATGTGAATCAGGAGCAGGCCCTGCTGACCGCCTACAGCGAAATGTCAGCTCAAGGACTCCAGATGGGCCAGGCGATCCGCAACATCATCCTGGATCCCGCCAATCGCAAGGCCTATGACAACCTCGAACAGGCCAACAAGGATTTCCACGCGGCACTGGAGAGCGCAATTCAACTGTCCAAGGGCTCCACAGCGACCACTGATCTGCTCAAGATCGAAACCTTGGTCAGAGCCCGCGACCAACGACTCAAGGCCATTGTCGAACTGGCTGCAACCGATTCGAAGAGCGCCAGAACGCTCCTGAACAAGGAGGAAACGCCAATCTGGCGCGACCTCAAGCAACAGATACTCGATCAGAAAAAGCGGGTTGGCGAGGGTACGCAAGCGGCTGCCGAACAGGCACTGGCAGCGATGAGTCGTCTGCGCAACATTGCCCTTTTCCTGGCCATTGGCGCTGCCCTGATCGGCGCCACCCTATTTGCCCTGGCCCTGCGCCGCCTCACCCACAGGCTGGGTGGTGACCCCGAAGAAGCAACCGCAATCGCGCAACGTGCCGCGCGCGGAGACTTCACGATAGTTATCCGTACCCGGCACAAGAGCAGCTTGATGGCTGCCATGCAGACCATGATTGACAAACTCGGGGAGATCATCAGCGAAGTGCGCACCGCCGCCGACAGGATCTCGAATGTTGCGGAACAGGTTTCGGCCACCGCCCAGTCGCTGTCGCAGTCATCGAACAACCAGACATCCACGGTCGAGGAAACGACTTCGAGCATGGAGCAAATGGGTGCCTCGATCATGCAGAACACGGCGAACGCCAAGGTCACCGACGGCATGGCTTCGGCGGCAGCCCGGCAGGCCGTCGAAGGTGGCGAGGCGGTCGGCAAGACCGTCGCAGCGATGCAGAGCATCGCCGACAAGATCGGCATCATCGACGACATCGCTTACCAGACCAACCTGCTGGCCTTGAACGCGGCGATCGAAGCTGCGCGCGCCGGCGAGCACGGCAAGGGCTTCGCCGTCGTCGCCGCCGAAGTCCGCAAGCTTGCCGAGCGTTCGCAGGTCGCCGCGCAGGAGATCAGCAGCGTCGCCAGGGATTCGGTCAAGCTCGCCGAGCGCGCCGGTTCCCTGCTCGGCGAAATGGTACCGTCGATCCGCAAGACTTCCGACCTCGTTCAGGAAATCGCCGCGGCCTCGCGGGAACAGTCCTCCGGCGTCGGCCAGATCAACAGGGCGATGGGCCAGCTCAACCAGGCGACGCAGCAGAACGCTTCGGTATCCGAGGAACTTGCCGCGACCGCCGAGGAAATGGGCGGGCAGGCGCAGCAACTGCAGGAGCTGATGGGTTTCTTCCGACTTGCCGACAGCGCTCTCCCGGCGGGTTCGCGATGACGCCATTTGCCATGCCGATCTGGCTACGGCTGACGGTAGCGATCTGGCTGATGCTCGCATTGGCGCTCGGCGGCATGATCGCCTGGGAAACTCGCGTCAATCGCGAGACCATCCTTGCGCAGGCCGGGGACTTCGCCAACAGCATCCACGAAATGACGATGGCCGGTCTGACCGGCATGATGATTACCGGCACGGTGGGACAGCGCGAAGTCTTCCTCGACCAGATCAAGGAACTTTCGGTCATCAAGGATCTGGTGGTCATTCGCAGCCCGGCCGTGATCAGCCAGTTTGGCGATGGTGGCCGCCCTCCTCCTGCACTCGATGAACTGGAGAAGGAGGTGCTGGCCAACCAGCGGGAGATCCTGCGTATTGAGCAGGACGCCCGGCAAGCGCCCTATCTGCGAGCGGTGAAACCGGTCCTGGCCTCGAAGAGCTATCTCGGCAAGGACTGCACGGGCTGCCATCTGGTCGAAGTCGGGACTCCCCTCGGGCTGGTCAGCATGCAGATCTCGCTGGACAAGGTCGATGCCGCGGTCAGCGCCTTCATGTGGAAGAGCGTCGCCATGGCGATCCTGCTCTCATTGCCGCTGATTGCCTGCTTTGCTTTCTTCATTCGTCGCTTCGTGCTCCGGGTTCTGGGGGGCGAGCCGAGCTACGTCGCGAGCGTGGTCAAGGAACTCGCCGGCGGCAATCTGGCGGTCACCGTCGCCACCCCGGCCGGGGACACCACCAGCATGCTGCTGGCCATCAGAAGCCTGATCGGCAAGTTCAGGGAGATCATCGGCGAAGTGCGTACCGCCGCCGACAATCTCTCGAACGCCTCCGGCCAGGTTTCCTCGACCGCACAATCCCTGTCGCAGTCTTCAAGTGAGCAGGCGGCCTCGGTAGAGGAAACCACCGCGAGCATGCAGCAGATGAGCGCCTCGATCGCGCGGAATACCGACAACGCCAGGGTCACCGGCGACATCGCGGCAAGCGCGGCACGGCAGGCCGTCGAAGGCGGCGAGGCGGTCGGCAAGACCGTCGAGGCCATGCAGAGCATCGCCGACAGGATAGCCATCATCGATGACATCGCCTACCAGACCAACCTGCTGGCACTGAACGCGGCCATCGAAGCCGCGCGTGCCGGCGAGCATGGCAAGGGCTTCGCCGTCGTCGCCGCCGAAGTCCGCAAACTTGCCGAGCGCTCGCAGGTCGCCGCCCAGGGAATCGGCAAGCTTGCCAACGATTCGGTCGGACTCGCCGAACGCGCGGGGACCTTGCTGGGTGAAATGCTCCCGCCGATCAGGAAGACCTCCGAGCTGGTCCACGAAATTGCCTCGGTCTCGCAGGAACAGACAGAGGGAGTCGGCCAGATCAACGCCGCGATGGGTCAACTGAACCAGGCGACACAGCAGAACGCCTCGGCATCCGAAGAACTCGCCGCGACCTCGGCGGAAATGGACAGCCAGGCGCGGCAACTGCAGGAACTCATGAGCTTCTTCCGTCTGGCCGACGAAAACCATTTTGCTCTGACTCAAGACACTCATCAACGCAGCATCACTGGAGGTAATACATCGTGTTCAAGAACCTGAAAATCGGCATGCGCCTCGGCCTCGGTTTCGGCATCGTTCTCCTGCTGTTGGCCATACTGTCGGTATTCGCCTACGGCCGCGTACAGATGCTCAACCAAGAGATGGACGACATGGTCAAGGACAAGTTTCCGAAGACGATCTGGGCCAATGACATCATCGAAAACGTGAACGTCGTCGCGCGCGCGGCACGCAACGTCCTGTTGATGAAGAACCCGGACGAGGTGAAAAAGGAATTCGAGCGCATCAACGAGGCGCGGAAGGTTGTCAGCGAACGCTTCGCACAACTCGAAAAGACGGTCACCTCGGAAGCCGGCAAGAAACTGATCGCCGACGCGATCAACCTGCGCAAGGAATTCATCGCCGACCTCGACAAGTTCGTCGACATCGCCAGGAGCGGCAAGACCGAAGAGGCCACCACGCACCTGCTGAGCGAAGTGCGCAAGTCGCAACTCGATTACATGACGTCGATCAACAAGCTGACCGACTTCCAGACCGAGCTGATGAAGCAGGCCGGTGAGCAGGCGGACAAGGCTGCCGACCAGGCCGCGACGTTGATCCTCACGCTGGCGCTGACGGCTTTCGTCATCGGCATCGGCTTCGCGATCTGGGTCACCCGCTCGATCACCCAACCGATCAATGAAGCCGTCGCCGCCGCCAACGCGCTCGCCGAAGGCGACCTGACGGTCAGGATCGACGTCCAGGGTAAGGACGAAGTCGGGCAGTTGATGGCGGCGATGCAGGCGATGGTCAGCAAGCTCGGCGAGATCATCGGCGAGGTCCGTTCCGCTGCCGACAACCTCTCGAACGCCTCCGGCCAGGTCTCGGCCACCGCCCAGTCGCTGTCGCAGTCGTCCAGTGAGCAGGCGGCTTCGGTCGAGGAAACGACTTCGAGCATGGAACAGATGAGCGCTTCGATCCTGCAGAACACCGAGAACGCCAAGGTCACCGACGGCATGGCGTCGACCGCCGCCCGGCAGGCCGTCGAAGGCGGCGACGCGGTCGGCAAGACCGTCGAAGCGATGAAGAGCATCGCCGACAAGATCGGCATCATCGACGACATCGCCTACCAGACCAATCTGCTGGCACTCAACGCGGCGATCGAAGCCGCGCGCGCCGGCGAGCACGGCAAAGGCTTTGCCGTCGTCGCCGCCGAAGTCCGCAAGCTCGCCGAACGTTCGCAGGTCGCCGCGCAGGAGATCAGCAGCGTCGCCAGGGATTCGGTCAAGCTCGCCGAGCGCGCTGGTTCCCTGCTCGGAGAAATGGTACCGTCGATCCGCAAGACTTCCGACCTCGTCCAGGAAATTGCTTCGTCCTCGCAGGAACAGTCCTCGGGCGTCGGCCAGATCAACGGCGCAATGGGCCAACTCAACCAGGCGACACAGCAGAACGCTTCGGCATCCGAGGAACTCGCCGCGACCTCCGAAGAAATGGGCGGGCAGGCACAACAGTTGCAGGAACTGATGACCTTCTTCCGCCTTGCCGACGGCGGTCATGCCGTGGCTGCGCAACGCAAGGCCGTCACTGCCAAGCGCCCGCCAGCAGGCACCAGCACCTCATCGCCACGCACCAAGCGACCGGTGCGCAGCACCGCCGTAGCGGCGTCCGAAAACGACTTCGAACGTTTCTGAACAGGAGTCTTCGATGACCCAGATCGCCCAAACCCGACCCGCAGGAGGCACCGCCAACGCGGTCGCCAGGTCGACGAAAGCCGCCGTCCAGGTAACCCAGGCGGCTGAAGCCCCCCAGCAATACCTCACGTTCCTGCTCGGCGGCGAAATGTTTGCCGTCGGCATTCTCAACGTCAAGGAAATCATCGAGTACGGCAACCTCACCGAGATCCCGATGATGCCGCCCTTCATCCGCGGCGTCATCAATCTGCGCGGCAGCGTCGTCCCGGTGGTCGACCTCTCGGCACGCTTCGGCCACGCCCAGAGCGAAGTCGGCAAACGCAGTTGCATCGTCATCGTCGAAGTCAGCGAGAGCGACTTCCGGCACGACATCGGAATCATGGTCGATGCGGTATCGGAGGTACTGGAGATCCCCGCCAGCGAGATTGAGCCGCCACCATCGTTCGGCGCCAGGATCCGCGCCGACTTCATCCAGGGCATGGGCAAGGTCGCCGGCAAGTTCGTGATCCTGCTGAACATCGCGCGGGTCCTGTCGGTCGAGGAAATCGCCATGCTCGCCAAGGTCAGTAGCGGCGATGGTTCCCCGAGCGTCTGATGCGTCCTGGTCGGCAGCAATGACAGCCAGGTGGGCACACGTGGCGGAACTGACGCCCCCGCTTGCCGAGTACGCCATTGCCGCCGGACAGGAAGTGCAGCAACGCTGATGAACGTCATGCTCACCGCCCACAACCCGCTCGACCGCCAACTCCTTGGCGACCTCGATACCGCTTCGCCGTGGGCTGCGATCCTTGATCAACTGGGTCTGGCGATCGCCGTGCTGAACGCCGATCTGGGCTTTCTGCGCGTCACTCGACAATTCGCCGCGGCAACCGGCGCGACACCCGATTTCTTTCTCGGTCGCCAGTATTTCGAAGTCTTTCCGCAGCCCGCCGTCGAGGCCATTTTTCGGCAGGTGCGCGACTCCGGCGTCGCGCATGTCCACACCGCGCGCCCCTTCCTCCCGAAGCTCAGTCCGATTCTCGGAATCAGCTACTGGAACTGGTCCCTGACCCCGTTCTCCGACGGCGACGGCGCACACCCCCGCCACACCCAATACCTGGTGCTGACGATGCAGGATGTCAGCGCGCCGCTGAACTCGGAGATCCGCGCCCGCCGCGGTGAAGCCGAGCTGAGAACACTGCTCGACCACCTGCCCGGCATGACCTATCGCGCAGCGGCCGACTGGTCGAGCGACATCCTGCTCAATTGCGAAGCCTTGACCGGTTACACCGCGGCCGAAATCAACGCTCTGCCGGAGAAATGGCTGAGCCTGATCCACCCGGACGATGTCGCGTCAGTCGTGGTCGACTGCGAGCGTCTGCGCGGTGGTCCGCAGCAGACCACACTCAGCTACCGCATCATCGACCGCAACGGCAACTCGCGCTGGATCGAGGATCGAAAGATCTCGCTCTTCGCCGGCGACGGCAGCTTTCTGGGCGTCGAAGGCATCGTTGTCGACTCGGCTGCGGCCACGGCTCGCGAACAAGGCCGCGGATTCAGCGACCCGCATTACCGCAGCCTGATCGAAGCCGCGTTTGACGAGCTTACCGCCAGAAAACAGGCCGAAACCAGCCTGCGCGCCAGCGAAAGCCGCTTTCGCCGCCTGTTCGAGTCGATGACCTCCGGATTCGCGCTGCACGAGATCGTTCTTGATGCCGAAGGCAAGCCTTGCGATTACCGCTTCATCGATGTCAACCCGGCATTCGAGGCGATCACCGGACTGGCCAGGGCGGATACCGTCGGACGCTGCGTCCGCGAGTTGCTGCCAAACATCGAGCCGCACTGGATCGAGCGCTATGGCGCCGTTGCCCTGACCGGCGACGGTCAACAGTTCGACGATTTCAGCAGCGACCTCGACCGCCAGTACCGGGTCACCGTTTACCGACCGGAACCGCAGCAGTTCGCCGTGATCGTCGACGACATCACCGCCTTGCGCCGCCAGGAGGAGTCCCTGCGGCAGGCTGCAACGGTATTCGAACAGACCCGCGACGGGGTGGCGATCACCGATGCCTCGGCCCGGATCATTGCCGTCAATCGCGCCTTCAGCAAGATTACCGGCTACAGCAGCGAAGAAGTTGTCGGTCGCAATACCAGCCTCCTCAAATCCGGCCATCATGACACGGCGTTCTACGCCGCCATGTGGTCGCAGTTGACGGGCAAGGGCTTCTGGGAAGGAGAGGTGTGCAACCGCCGCAAGAACGGCGAACACTATCCGCAGTGGCTGACGATCAGCGCCGTGCTCAATGAGCGAAATGAGATCGAACGCTACATCGGCGTGTTTACGGACATCAGCCGCATCCGGAACGCCGAGGCCCATGCCGAGTTCATCGCTTATCACGACGCCCTGACACGCCTGCCCAACCGCAGCCTGCTGAACATCCGCTACCAGCACGCACTCGATCGCGCACGCCGTCACGACCACAAGCTGGCCTTGCTGATCCTCGACCTCGACCTCTTCAGAAATATCAACGACTCGCTGGGACATGAATTCGGCGACCGTCTGCTGGTGGCGATCACCGAACGCTTCAAGTCGCGTCTGCGCGATGAGGACACCCTGGCGCGCCTGCACGGCGACGAGTTCGCGGTGCTGATGGAAGACGTCGAGGTGTCCGCCGACGCCGCCGTCGTCGCGCGCGACCTGCTCAAGGCGCTCGAAGCGCCCTTCCGGATCGGTAGCGCAGAGGACATCTACATCGGGGCCAGCATCGGGATCAGCATCTCTCCAGACGACGGCTGCGACCCGGCGCTGCTGATGCGCAACGCCGACACCGCGGTGAACCTGGCCAAGGCGCAGGGGCGCAAGACCTTCTGCTTCTATACCGAATCGCTGACCACACTGGCGCTCGAACGCATGCGGCTGGAATCCAGCCTGCGCAAAGCCATCGAACTCGAGCATCTGGTCCTGCATTATCAACCACTGATCGAGGCCAGGACCGGCGCGGTGATCGGCTCGGAAGCGCTGGTACGCTGGCCTGACCCGGAACAGGGAATGATTGCGCCGATGCGATTCATTCCGGTGGCCGAGGACTGCGGGCTGATCGCACCGCTTGGTGCCTGGGTTCTGCTGACTGCCTGTCGGCAGATGAAAGCCTGGCTCGATGCCGGGCGACCCTTGCGGACCATCGCCGTCAATGTCTCGCCGCGCCAGTTCTTCCTGCAGGACGTCCCAGAACTCGTCCGACAGACGCTCGCGGACACCGGCCTCGACGCGCGCTTCCTTGAACTGGAAATCACCGAGGGGATCCTGATCGAGCATGGCGAACGCGCCGTGGCAATCCTCAAGCGCCTTCGTGAACTGGGCGTACGGCTGTCGATCGACGATTTCGGCACCGGCTACTCCTCGCTGAGCTATCTCAAACGCTTCCCGATCGACAAGCTGAAGATCGACCGCAGTTTTGTCCGCGACATCACCAGCGACGCCAATGCCGCCGAAATCGCCTCGACGATCATCGCCATGGCCCGTTCACTGCAACTCTCGGTGCTCGCCGAAGGCGTCGAGACGCCCGCTCAACTGGCTTTTCTCGATCAGCACGGCTGCGAGTACTATCAAGGCTATTTCTTCTGCCGGCCGGTCGCGGCGGCGCAGTTTCCCGAATCTTGCCCGGTAACCTTGCCATGAACAGTCCACGCGATCTCGAACGCCTGGCGCGCAACGTCAATCCGGGCGGTTGGGCGATCGAGAACCAACGCCCGATTGCCACCCTCCTCGGCTCGTGTGTCGCGGTCTGCCTGTGGGATCCGCAACTCCGGATCGGTGGCTTGAACCATTTCATGCTGCCGAAATTCGAGAAGACCGCCAACAAGGACCTCGACGTGCTGCTCTGCGGCAATTTCTGCATGGAAGCGCTGCTCAACGGCATGCTCGCCCGCGGCGCGCAAAAGAAGCGTCTCCAGGGCAAGGCCTTCGGTGGCGGCAACGTCGTTTCTTCGCTCACCGGTGTCAGTATCGGCCAGCGCAACGCCGAGTTCGCGCGCGAATGGCTGGCGCGCGAGGGCGTGCCACTGCTCGCCTCGGATTTGATGGGCCCGTGGTCGCGCAAGGTCCTCCTCGATCCGCAGACCGGCGACGCCTTCTGCAAGCGGGGCCACACCAACCAGAGCATCGCCGAAGCCGAAAAAGCTTACGCCAGCACCCTCCTGGTCGCGCCGAAGAAGGCCGACATCGAGCTTTTCTAGCGGCCCAGGAATGGCCCACACGCAAGGAGAATCGTCATGAATATTCCCCCACATCCGCTACGCTCGCAGCCGCAGCCGCAACTGCGAACTGCCGAGGCCCGCCGATGAACGACCTCGCTGCCCCGATTACCGGCCAGGAGTTCGCGCTCTTTCAACGCCTGATCTACCGACTCGCCGGCATCAGCCTATCGGATGCCAAACGTGTGCTGCTCGTCGGCCGCCTCGGTCGCCGCCTCAAGCACTACGGCTTCGATACCTACACCCAGTATTACCGGCTACTGGCCTCCGGCGAGCATCCCGACGAGGTGCAACAGATGATCGATCTGCTGACCACCAACGAAACCTATTTCTTTCGCGAGCCGCAGCATTTCGACTTCCTGCGCGACGTGGCGATCAAGGAGCGGCGCGGGCCGGGAACCTTCCGTATCTGGAGCGGCGCCAGTTCGAGTGGCGAAGAGGCCTATTCGATGGCCATGGTACTCGCCGAGCATCGCAGTGACGGTCCATGGGAGGTTTTTGGGTCGGATATCAGCATGACGGTGCTGGCCAGGGCCAGGGCCGGCATCTACACGCAGGAGCGGATTTCCGGAATCCCGCCGGCTTACCTGCGCAAGTATTGCCTCAAGGGCGTGCGCTCGCATGAAGGCAAGCTCCTGATTGACAACGCGCTCAAGCAGCGGGTCAGCTTCGCACAGGTCAACCTGACCTTGCCGATCACCGGCGTCGGGCAGTTTGACGTCATCTTCCTGCGCAACGTGATGATCTATTTCGACGCCGAAACCAAGCGCAAGGTCGTCGAAAACATGCTGCCGAGTCTCAAGCCAGGCGGCTATTTCATCGTCGGCCATTCGGAATCGCTGAACGGCATCACTACCCGGCTGAAAACCTTGAAGCCCACGATCTATCAGCAGGCACTTTGAACTTCGAGGATCACGACATGGTGCATCTTGAATGGACGGCAGCGCTGGAAGTCGGGCACCCCGAGATCGACGCAGACCATCGCGCCATGGTCAGCCTGCTCAACCGCCTGCACGCCGCCAGCAGCCGCTCGGACCAGGCCGCAGTCAGAATCGAGCTGGCGACGCTCGAAGCGCTGACCAGGGATCATTTCGCGCGTGAGGAAAGATTGATGCTGGACATCCGTTACCCACTCGCGGCCCGGCACCAGAAGGAACATGTGCACTTGTTCGACGAGATCGGCGCCCAGATCGACGACTTCAACGAGGGACTGCTGCGTGCCGCGGCAATTGCCCAGTTCATCCGCCGCTGGTTGATGGACCACGTCGAAACCTCCGACCGGCAACTGTGTGCCGCGCTGGCACGCCGCTGCCAGAGGTCGTATTGAGCATGCCGTTCGTGCCCGATGGCTGCCTGTGGGCACGCATTCCATGACCTGGCTGGCCGCGACGGCAAAGCTGCAACGCCGTTTTCTGCTCCAGATCGGGGTGCTCCTGATCGTCGCCGGCCTGGCTGCCATCGGCCTTGAACTGGCGAACCATCAGGCCACCGTCGAAGAGTTCGTGCTCGCGCGTGCGCGCGCGCATTTTCGCGACATCGTCCTGACCCGGCGCTGGGCTGCCGGGTACGGCGGTGTCTATGTCGAGAAACGCGCAGGCATAGAAGCCAACCCGTACCTGGAAAACCCGGATATCGTCGCAGATAACGGCAAGACTTACACCCTGCGCAATCCGGCCCTGATGACCCGTGAGGTCTCGGAACTGGCCGCCCGCGAGGGCGACTACCGTTTTCATATCACCAGCCTGAAGCTCAAGAACCCGGCCAATGCTGCCGACGACTGGGAACGTGCGGCGCTCGAAGGCTTCGCCGGCGGCGACAAGGAACGCTTTACCACGGTCCACAACGAGAGTCTCAGCGAGTTCCGCTACATGGCGCCGCTGCTGGTCGAGCAATCCTGCATGAAGTGCCACCAGGGCATGGGTTACCGGGTTGGCGACGTGCGTGGCGGCATCAGCGTCCGCTTCGACATCACGCCGCTGATGCAGCGCCGACAACAGCACGCCTGGATCATCGGCCTTGCCGCCGTGTTGATGCTGGCCGGGCTGTTCTCGCTCGCCAGTGTCTTTGCCACGCGCATGATCCGCCGCCTGCAAATCCTCAGCAAGCGTCATGAGGACCTCGTCCAGTCGATCGACGGCATCGTCTGGGAGGCCGACGCGAAGACCTTCCAATTCACCTTCGTCAGTGCCCAGGCCGAACGCCTGCTGGGATTCCCGCTCGCCGACTGGGAGCAGGCGGACTTCTGGGTTAACCATCTGCACCCCGACGAACGCACCTGGGCACCCGCCTATCGCGCAAGCTGTACCGACCGCCAGGCGTCCTATGACCTCGATTATCGCTTCGTCGACAGCGACGGCAAGCTCCTCTGGCTGCGCGACCGGGTCAGGGTGATCGCCGAGAATGACGAGGCGAAGGTATTGCGCGGCCTGACCTTCGATGTCACCCGCGAGCATGCGCAGAACGAGCAGACACAGCAGCTGCTGGTCGAACGCGAGACGATCCTGGACAATGCCCTGGTCGGCATCACCTACCTGAAGCACCGGCGAGTGGTGTCGTGCAATCGCCGGCTCGAGGAGATCTTTGGCTACGACCCCGGCGAGTTGCTGGGGCAGTCGACCGAGCGCCTCTATCCCTCGCGCGCGGCCTTCGAAGCGATCGGCGAACGCGCCTACGCCAACTGCGGCGCGGGCAGAAACCATTGCGAAGAACTGTTGCTGCGGCGCAAGAGCGGCGAGATATTCTGGGGCGCACTGAACGGCCAGGCCATCGATCCCGCCCACCCACAGGAAGGCAGCATCTGGATCTACACGGACATTTCCGAACGTCGCGCTGCCGAAGAGGAAGCCCACAAACTTCTGCGGGCGGTGGAGCAAAGCCCGGTATCGATCGTCATCACCGATCGCGATGGGCTGATCGAGTACGTCAATCCGCGTTTCAGCCAGGTCACCGGTTACCGTGCGAACGAGGCCATCGGCCAGAACCCGCGCCTGCTGCAATCGGGCTGCACCAGCCCGGAAACCTATCAGGAAATGTGGGACGCGCTGCTCGCGGGTCGCGAATGGCGCGGCATCCTGTGCAACCGGCGGAAAAACGGGGAACTGTTCTGGGAAGAAGCTTCGCTCTCGCCGATCATCGACGAGCACGAAAACATCACGCACTTTCTTGGCGTCAAGGAAGACATTACCGAGCGCAAGCGTCGCGACGATGAACTGCGCCGCTCGCACGCGCTCCTCGACCTGACCGGCCGGATCGGCCGGATCGGTGGCTGGGCATGGGATGTGGCCTCCGAGACCCTCACCTGGACCGACGAGGTGTTCCGGATTCGTGACCTTGAACCGGGCCGGATGCCCGGTTTGGCCGAGGCACTCAGCTATTACGCACCCGGCTCCAGGCCGCTGATCGAGGCCGCGATCGATTCGGCCCTGCGCGAGGGCAGCGCCTGGGATCTCGAACTGGAGATGATCACCGCCACCGGCCGGTCGATCTGGGTGCACTCCCAGGGTCGAGCCGAACGCGTGCATGGCAAGACCGTGCGGCTCGACGGAGCCTTCCAGGAAATCACCGAACAGCGACGCGTCAAACTGCAGCTCGAAGAATACCAGCAGCATCTGGAGGAGGTGGTCGAACGGCGGACTGCCGACCTGGCCCGCGCCCTGGAAGCGGCGAAGGTTGCGGACCGGGTAAAGGATTCGTTTCTGGCCAACGTCAGCCACGAATTGCGGACGCCGCTGAATGCGGTCATCGGGCTATCGGCGCTGGCCCTGAACAGCAGCACCGAGCCACGCCAGCGCGAGTACCTGGAGAAAGTCAGCGACGCCGGCCAGACCTTGCTGGCGATCATCAACGACCTGCTCGACCTGACCAAGATCGCGGCCGGCGAGATGACGTTCGAAGCCACCCCCTTCAGCCTGCGCAAGACCGCCGCACGCGCCCTCTCGGTGCTCGGCCACCACGCCGCCGAAAAGGGACTGCCGCTCAGCGTGCACATCGACGAGCGAATTCCCGAAGTGCTCATCGGCGATCCGCTGCGGATCGAGCAGATCCTGCTCAACCTGCTCAACAATGCGATCAAGTTCACCGACAGCGGCCACATCGTCGTGCGCATCACCCTGGAGAGCTGCGACGAACAGCGCGCCCGCCTGCTGCTCGAAGTCGAGGATTCGGGGATCGGCATGAGCGACGACGAGATCGCCCATATCTACCAGCCTTTCGTCCAGGCCGACCCGTCGATTACCCGCAAGCACGGCGGCACCGGCCTGGGCCTGGCGATCTGCAGGCAACTCGCCGAGGGCATGCACGGATCGATCGAGGTCAGCAGCCGGCCCGGCGAGGGCACCGTGTTCCGTGTGCGCCTGACGCTCGGATGCGCGCCAGCCGGCGCGTTGCCGTCCGGGGAGGAAACTGCGGACGGCGAGTCCCTGCCGAACCATTATCGCGAGGCCCAGGTGCTGGTGGTCGACGATCAGGCGCTCAACCGCGAGATCGTCTTCGACCTGCTGGGCACGGTCGGCATCGTTCCGCGTCTCGCCGAGAACGGCCAGGCGGCGATCGACATCCTCACCGCGGCCGGCGCGCCGGCTTTCGACCTCGTTCTGATGGACATTCAGATGCCGGTCCTCGACGGGCTCGCGGCTACCCGCAGGATCCGGGCGCTGCCCGGCTTCGCGACCCTGCCGATCGTCGCCATGACCGCGCACACCATGGTGCACGAAAAGCAGGTGTACTTCGCCGAGGGCATGAACGACCACCTCGGCAAGCCGTTCTCGCTGCCGAATTTTTTCGCGCTGCTGGCCCGCTGGCTGGCACACCGCGTCGCGCCCCTGCCGACCATCGCCGCCCCATCCTGCGCCGCCAGCGACGGCGGCGACCTGCCGAACATCGTCGGCCTCGACAGCCGCGCCGCGATGCAACGCTTTGCCGGCAACCAGGCGCGTTACCGGCACTGGCTGGGAGAATTCGTCGGCGAATCGGCGAGCTTCGTGGCCACCCTCGAAGCGCTGCTGGCGAGTGGGGCGCACGAGGCGGCGAGGCAGGCCACGCACGCCTTCAGGGGCCGTGTCGGCGTGCTCGGGATGCGCGAACTGCATCGCCAGGCGACGGCACTCGAGCAGGCGATCCGCACCGGCACGCCCTGTGACGAACTCCGGCAACAGCTCGCGGGCTCGATCGTCACCATGTGCGGCCAGGTGCAAGCGGCGCTGCAGCCGTCACCCCGCCCGGCGTTGCGCGGGCCGGCGCTGACGCTGTCGGCGCCACGACCGGCGTCGCCGCCGCCGGTGTCGATCACGGCGCTGTTGCAGTTGCTCGATACCGCCGACGGCAACAGTGCCGCTGCCATCCAGCGCTGCCTCGACGAATTCTCCGACAGCCCCTGGCAGCCTCTGCTGCTGGCCGCCTTGACCGAGGTCCAGCGCTTCGATTTCGAAGCCGCCAGACAATGCCTCGCCGACCCCGGCAACGGACCGATACAATGAATACCGGAAGGGTAATGTTCGATACCTCAGATCCCTGTCAGGGTCACCGGCAGCAGTCGGACCCGATGCACGGCATACCAGGAGAGCAAACACCATGAAACTCGGGTCGAAACTCGTCCTGCAGACCGTCCTGCCGGCCGTGGCTGCCGTTGCGATCTTGCTGGCCATCGTTACCCAGGTCACCAGCAGTGCCCTCAGGGACGCAGCCGAACGAGGCCTGGCGGCGGTTGCCGAGGCGCGGCGCGAAGACCTGCAGAACCATCTCGAACGCATGCGCGACGACATCGTCGCGATGGGCAACGCGCCGGCGGTAATCGAGGCAACGCGCCAGTTCTCCGCCGCTTTCGCGGCCTGCGGCACCGCTGCCGACACCCAACTCCAGCAGTTCTACGACAACGACGTGCAGGCTGCCGGCAGCAATCCGGGCGTGGACCTGCAGCGCGCCTCTGGCAATGCCTGCCGCAGCGGCTACGCCCAGGCGCATGCCGAGAACGACGGATTTTTCCGCAAGCGCCACGCCGCCTACGGCTGGTACGACATGCTGCTCGTCGACAGCAAGGGAAATGTCGTCTATTCGCTGCGCAAGGACAACGATTTCGCCACCAACCTGCTGCACGGACCGTGGAAAGACACCGGCCTGGCACGCGCGGCGACGCTTGCCCTGAACCGGAGCGTGAGCGGCGTGCCCGCGTTTTCCGACGCCGAACACTACCCGGCGATGGGCAACCGCCCGGCGATGTTCCTGGCGATCCCGGTCCTCGAGCCCGGCAGCGGCCGGCCGCTGGGCGCTTTGGCCGTGCAGATCGCCTTCGAACCGCTCGACCGGCACATGCACTTCAAGGCCGGGCTCGGCGAGAGCGGCGAAGCCTTCGTCGTCGGCAGCGGTGGCTGGTTGATGACCAACAGCTTCTTCGACAAGGAGCTCACGGTGCTCAACCGGCAACTCAAGACTGAGGCCGTCAGGCGCGTGCTTGCCGGCGACGACGGCAGCGACGAACTGATCGATTACCGGGGTCAGACCTCGTTCATCGCCTATCGGCAGATCCAGCCCTTTGCCGGCGCCCTCGGTGACCAGCCGCGCTGGGGGGTGATCGCCAAGATCAGCCGCGACGAGGCGCTGGCCAGCCTCCATTCGCTGCAGTGGCTGATGCTCGGCAACGGGCTGCTGATTGCCCTGGCGGCGAGCGTGCTCGGCGTCGTCGTCGGGCGACGCCTGTTCCAGCCGGTGGTGGCGATGCAGGGTGCGCTGATGCGACTGGCCAATGGCGAGAAAACCACGATTCCCGGCCTCGAGCGCAGCGACGAGATCGGCGACATGGCCCAGGCCGCGGAGAAATTCCGCGAACTGTCCGAGGCTGTCGCACGCGACCGCTGGATCCACGAGCATGTCGCAGCGCTGACCACCGCCGTCAGCCAGGAAAGCAGGCTCGCCGATGTCGCCGACACCATCCTGAGCAATTTGCGGCAACAGATCGACGTGCCGGTGGCCTCACTCTTTCTGCGCGACGCCAACGGCCACTACCAGCGTGCCGGGGCGCAGGGCCTGGCGCGGCGCAGCCAGTCGCAGGACTGTTTTGCTCCTGGCGA
The DNA here is from genome assembly GCF_056856495.1 of Candidatus Accumulibacter propinquus. Lineage (NCBI taxonomy): Bacteria > Pseudomonadati > Pseudomonadota > Betaproteobacteria > Candidatus Accumulibacter > Candidatus Accumulibacter propinquus. Next base: position 1,673,004 of record NZ_JBSEHC010000003.1, on the reverse strand, counting down.
GTCACTGGTCGGCCAGTGCGCCCGCGATGGTCAACCGGTGATCCTGTCACCCGTTCCCGGCGGTTTGATGCTGATTGCCACCGGGCTCGCCGAATTTCCGCCGCAGGAACTTGTGCTGTACCCGATCGCCCATCAGCACCGCACGCTGGCGGTCGTCGAACTGGCATCGACACGCCGTCTGTCGCCCGACGAGCACGCTTTTCTGACCGCCCTCGTCGGCCCGCTGGGGCTGCATCTGGCAAACATCGAGGCTGCCGAACGCAATCTCGCGCTGCTTGAGGACAGTCGCCGGCAAACCGAGAACCTCAGCCGACAGAAATCAGAACTCGCCCAGAGAAACGCCGAAATGCAGGCGCTGAGCGACGAAATGCGTGGTCAGTCCGAAGAGCTCAAGGTCCAGAACAGCGAACTTCTGGCCACCCAGGAGGAGCTGCGGGTACAGCGCGAAGAACTGGAACAGAAAAACCGCAGCCTCGAAGCGCAGGGACGACAACTCGAACTCGGCCGCAGCGAGGCCGAGGCGCGCGCACGCGAACTCGCCCAGGCCAACAGCTACAAGTCGCAGTTCCTGGCCAACATGTCGCACGAACTGCGCACGCCGCTCAACAGCATCCTTATCCTGGCCAGGCACCTCGCCGAGAACGCCGCCGGCCACCTCGACAGCGACGAAGTCGAATCGGCGGGCGTCATCCATGAGAGCGGCAGCCAGCTCCTGTCGCTGATCAACGACATCCTCGACCTGTCGAAAATCGAGGCCGGCAAGATCGAGACGCTGCTTGAGGACTTCCCGGTTTCCGAGATGCTGCTCTACCTGCACCGCCTCTTCGAGCCACTGGCGGCGAAGAAATCGATCGCCCTTTCAATCGATGCCGATGCGGCTGCGACGCTGATGATTCACAGCGACCGCCGCCTGCTGACGCAGGTATTGACCAACCTGCTGTCGAACGCGATCAAGTTCACCGACCGCGGTTCGGTCTGTCTCAGCGTGCGTGCCGAGGACCAGGGCTTGCGTTTCGACGTCACCGACAGCGGCATCGGCATCCCGGCCGACCAGGTCGGACGCCTGTTCAACGCCTTCCAGCAGCTCGACGCCGAAACCACGCGCAAATACGGAGGCTCCGGCCTCGGCCTGGCGATCAGCCGCAAGCTCGTGGGACTCCTGGGCGGCCAGATCGAAGTCGACAGCGCGCTCGGCCGCGGCAGCCGCTTCTCGGTGCGGCTGCCGGGAGTTGCCGCCGGCGCAGGCGCGCCCACCGCTAGCGTGCCGTCACCAGCGAGCACCGCCGCCACGGTGGCCGGGCGCGGCACACTGATTCTGGTCGTCGAAGACGATGGCCGGCTGGTGCCGATCGTCACGCGCCTGATCGAAACCCTGGGTTACGCCGTACTGGCGGTCGACAGCGGCGAAAAAGCGCTCGAACTGATCGGCGCAGAACGCCCGGCCGGGGTTCTGCTCGACCTCGGACTACCCGGGATCTCGGGTTTCGAAGTGCTGCGCCGAATGAAAGCCGATCCGGCCAGCGCCGACATCCCGGTGTACATCATCTCCGGCACACCAGACAACGGCGAGGCGAAGGCCCTCGGCGCTGTCGGCTACATCCGCAAACCGATCACTCGCAACGCGGTGCTGGCGGCCATCCGCGACATGCTCGACAGATCGCCACGCGTGGCAGCCGGCGCCCCGCCCACCGGCAGGCCGCAAGTGCTGCTGGTCGAAGACGACGAGGCGAGCAGCCTGGCGGTACGCGTCCTGTTCAAGGATACCGACATCGAATTCAGCCAGCAACGGAACGGCAGTGCGGCCCTGGCGGCACTCAGGTCCACGCGCTTCGATGCGGTCATCCTGGACCTGACGCTGCCCGACATGAGCGGCTTCGAATGGCTCGATCGCGCCGCCGTGGAAATGCCGCAGCCACCACCGGTGGTGGTTTACTCGGCGCGCGACCTCGACGACGCCGAACTCCTGCGCCTGCACACGCATGCCGACGCGGTGATCTCCAAGGGACGACTCAACGGCCAGGCAAGCGCACGCCTGCGCGAGGAAGTCTTGCTGGCCATCACCCGTCAGGCACGCGGAAAAGGGGAGGCACCGGCTGCCGCAGGCGCACGGCACGGTGCGCTGCTGGTCGTCGATGACGATGTACGCAATCAGGCGGCGCTGTCGAAGGCGCTGCGCAGCCGCGGCTACGCCGTCAGCGTCGCGGGCAGTGGCGCGCAGGCGCTCGACATGCTCGTCGCCGGCAATTTCGCGGCGGTCCTCACCGACATCATGATGCCCGAGATGGACGGCTACGAACTGATTCGCCGGATGCGTGCAGGTACTGCCGGCCAGATACCGATCATCGCGGTAACCGCCAAAGCGATGCCCGGCGACATCGAACTCTGCCTCGCCGCCGGCGCCACCGACTACCTGGCCAAACCGGTCGACATCGACCACTTGCTGGCACTGCTCGAAAAATGGCTCTGAAACGGACACGCGGGGGCGAACTCGAGGAGATCGAGGCCGACCTGCTGCTGTTTGCCTTGCGCGAGCGTTACGGTTACGACTTCAGCGGTTACGGTCGCCCCTCGTTGCTGCGTCGCCTGCGTCAGTTGGTCGAGTTCTTCAGCGTCGTCAGCCTGGTCGACCTGCTGCCGGCACTGCTCCGCGACGAGCAGGTGGCGCAAACGGTCATCAACTATCTGTCAGTCCCGGTTTCCGAGTTCTTTCGCGACCCGCCGGTGTGGAAGTACCTCCGCGAACAGGTCATCCCGGAGCTCGAAAGCTTCCCGCGCATCAACGTCTGGCAAGTCGGCTGCGGCTACGGTCAGGAAACCTACTCCGTCGCCATCCTGCTGCACGAGAGCGGCCTGGCCTACAAGGCACGCATGATCACCACCGACATCAGCCTCGATCTGCTCGCCGCGGCGCGGCGCGGCCGCTGGCCGGTGCAGCAGTTCGCGCCGTGGCAGTCCAACTACCTCGCGGCCGGCGGCAGCGCGCGCTTCGCCGATTATTTCGATTTTCAGGACGGCGAGATGGCCATTCGCGCCGACCGGTTGCAGCCCATGGAGTTCGTCGAGCACAATCTGGTCACCGATGATGCTTTCCTGGAAACGCAGTTGCTGATCTGCCGCAACGTCCTGATCTACTTCGGCGAAGCCCTGCAGAAGCGAACCCTCGGGGTTTTCGAACGCAGCCTGCAACGCGGCGGCTTCCTGGTTCTCGGGAGTTCCGAGTCGATGCTCGACAGCGACGCCACCTGGGCACCCGTGCAGACCGAGCTGCGGATTTTCCGCAAGACCATGGCCGGCGCGCGATGAACCAGCGTCCGAAGATCCTCGTGGTCGACGACCTGGCGACCAACCGCCTGGCGATACGGATGGCGCTGAGGGGCATCGACGCGACGATCGTCGAGGCCAGCAACGGCTTCGACGCCCTGTCGATCGCCATCGACGAGGAGTTCGCGCTGATCCTCCTCGACGTCCAGATGCCCGAGATGGACGGCTTCGAGGTTTGCGAGCGGCTGGCGGTCAATCCACAAACCGCCGAGACGCCGGTGATCTTCGTCACCGCCGCGCACAACGCCAATGAGGATCGTCTGCACGGCTATCTGCGTGGCGCCACCGATTATCTTTCGAAGCCGATCAACGACCAGATCCTGCGCGCGAAGACACTGGTCTTCCTGCGCCTCTACCAGCAGAACCGCGCCTTGCAGGCGGCGCTGGAAGCGGCGAAGGTTGCGGACCGGGTAAAGGATTCGTTTCTGGCCAACGTCAGCCACGAATTGCGGACGCCGCTGAATGCGGTCATCGGGCTATCGGCGCTGGCCCTGAACAGCAGCACCGAGCCACGCCAGCGCGAGTACCTGGAGAAAGTCAGCGACGCCGGCCAGACCTTGCTGGCGATCATCAACGACCTGCTCGACCTGACCAAGATCGCGGCCGGCGAGATGACGTTCGAAGCCACCCCCTTCAGCCTGCGCAAGACCGCCGCACGCGCCCTCTCGGTGCTCGGCCACCACGCCGCCGAAAAGGGACTGCCGCTCAGCGTGCACATCGACGAGCGAATTCCCGAAGTGCTCATCGGCGATCCGCTGCGGATCGAGCAGATCCTGCTCAACCTGCTCAACAATGCGATCAAGTTCACCGACAGCGGCCACATCGTCGTGCGCATCACCCTGGAGAGCTGCGACGAACAGCGCGCCCGCCTGCTGCTCGAAGTCGAGGATTCGGGGATCGGCATGAGCGACGACGAGATCGCCCATATCTACCAGCCTTTCGTCCAGGCCGACCCGTCGATTACCCGCAAGCACGGCGGCACCGGCCTGGGCCTGGCGATCTGCAGGCAACTCGCCGAGGGCATGCACGGATCGATCGAGGTCAGCAGCCGGCCCGGCGAGGGCACCGTGTTCCGTGTGCGCCTGACGCTCGGATGCGCGCCAGCCGGCGCGTTGCCGTCCGGGGAGGAAACTGCGGACGGCGAGTCCCTGCCGAACCATTATCGCGAGGCCCAGGTGCTGGTGGTCGACGATCAGGCGCTCAACCGCGAGATCGTCTTCGACCTGCTGGGCACGGTCGGCATCGTTCCGCGTCTCGCCGAGAACGGCCAGGCGGCGATCGACATCCTCACCGCGGCCGGCGCGCCGGCTTTCGACCTCGTTCTGATGGACATTCAGATGCCGGTCCTCGACGGGCTCGCGGCTACCCGCAGGATCCGGGCGCTGCCCGGCTTCGCGACCCTGCCGATCGTCGCCATGACCGCGCACACCATGGTGCACGAAAAGCAGGTGTACTTCGCCGAGGGCATGAACGACCACCTCGGCAAGCCGTTCTCGCTGCCGAATTTTTTCGCGCTGCTGGCCCGCTGGCTGGCACACCGCGTCGCGCCCCTGCCGACCATCGCCGCCCCATCCTGCGCCGCCAGCGACGGCGGCGACCTGCCGAACATCGTCGGCCTCGACAGCCGCGCCGCGATGCAACGCTTTGCCGGCAACCAGGCGCGTTACCGGCACTGGCTGGGAGAATTCGTCGGCGAATCGGCGAGCTTCGTGGCCACCCTCGAAGCGCTGCTGGCGAGTGGTGCGCACGAGGCGGCGAGGCAGGCCACGCATGCCTTCAGGGGCCGTGTCGGTGTGCTCGGGATGCGCGAACTGCATCGCCAGGCGACGGCACTCGAGCAGGCGATCCGCACCGGCAGGGACTGTGACGCACTCCGGCAACAGCTCGCGCGGTCGATCGTCGACATGTGCGGCCAGGTGCAAGCGGCGCTGCAGCCGTCACCCCGCCCGGCGATGCGCTGGCCGACGACGCCGCTGCCACGACCGGCGTCGCCGCCCCCGGCGTCGATCACGGCGCTGCTGCAGTTGCTCGATACCGCCGACGGCAACAGTGCCGCTGCCATCCAGCGCTGCCTCGACGAATTCCCCGACAGCCCCTGGCAGCCTCTGCTGCTGGCCGCCTTGACCGAGGTCCAGCGCTTCGATTTCGAAGCCGCCAGACAATGCCTCGCCGACCACGGCAACGGACCGATACAATGAACCCGCGCGCACGCCTACCGACAGCGGTACGGCTTCTCCTCTTCTGCCTGCCACTGGTTACCGAGCCCATGACCGCGCACTCCATGGAACACGAGAAGGAAGTCAGTCGCCCGGACAGGAAATCATGAAAACCATACTCCTGATCGATGACGACCCGGCGACGCTCGAAGTCATCAACGAATGCCTGCGCCACCACTTTCGCACGCGCATTGCGACCCGCGGCAAAAAAGGCATGCAACTGGCGCAGATGTCGCCGGCACCGGATCTGGTGCTGCTCGACCTCGAACTGCCGGACATGAATGGCTATCAGATCTGCTCGGCGCTCAAGCGCGACCCCGGCACCGCCGACATCCCGGTCATCTTTCTCTCCAGCCACTCGGACATCGCCGACATCACGCGTGGTCTCGAACTCGGTGCCGTCGATTATGTTCCCAAGCCGGTGGCACCGCCGATCCTGCTAGCGCGCGTGCGCACCCAACTGCGTCTGCGCGAGGCACAGATTCATCTCGCCGACCGCAACCTGCATCTCGAATCGCTGGTCCGCGAACGCACTCGCGATCTCGAAGCCAGGACGCTGGATCTGCAACGCAATCAGGAACTGACCATCGTCGCCCTCGGGGCGATCGCTGAAACCCGCGACAACGAAACCGGCAACCATATTCGCCGCACGCGCGCCTACGTTCGCACCTTGATCGAATACCTGTTGCTGCAGCCTGCGCAGCGCGATCGCATGCCGCCGGAGGAATGGGCGCTGATCGCGAAATGCGCGCCGCTGCACGATATCGGCAAGGTCGGCATTCCCGACCAGATCCTGCTCAAGCAGGGGCCGCTCGATGCCGGCGAATTCGCCATCATGAAGCAGCATACGACGCTTGGCCGCGACGCCCTGCGCACCGCAGAGTTGCGCGTCGATGCGCACGATCCCTTCCTGCGCATCGCCAGCGAGATTGTCTATTCGCATCACGAGCGCTGGGATGGCACGGGCTATCCGCAGGGCCTGTACGGCGAGGCCATACCGCTGGCCGCGCGGCTGATGGCCATCGCCGACGTATACGACGCTTTGATCAGCAAACGTGTCTATAAACCGGCCTTTCCCCATAACAAGGCAGTGGAGATCATCACCGAGGGACGCGGCAGGCACTTCGACCCGCTGCTCGTCGACTGCTTCCTGGTTTGCGCCGAGACCTTCAACGAGATCGCGGTGCTGCACTCCGACATGCCTTCGCCGGAGGAAAACGCGTGAACGAAACGCCGATCCAGGTGCTGATCGTCGGCGATTCGGCGGTGGTCCGGCAAGGCCTCTCGCAGGCGCTGGCCCGGCAACCGGGCATCGAAGTCATGAGCACCGCCGCCGATCAACTCGTCGCTCTGGACCGGATGCGCAGAAACTGGCCGGACGTGCTCATCCTCGACATCGACACGCCGCGCATGGACAGCCTCGCCTTCCTGCGCAAACTGATGGCCGAAAGGCCCACGCCGGTGATCATCTGCTCCTCGCTCTCAGTGACCGGCAGCGACACCCTCATGCAGGCGCTCGCCGCAGGCGCGGTGAGCATCATGAGCAAACCGCAATTCGGGCCCAGGGGCATCCTCGATGACCCGGCGAACAACATCGTCGCGGCGATTCGCGCGGCTTTCCGCACCAACGTGCGTCTTCGTCGCCCGCTACCCGGCACCAGCACGGTGACCCCCGCGAAACCACCGGAGCTGGACAGACTGGCGCGCAACACCGCCGACGCGATCCTGGCCGCAGGCACCGGGCCGGTGCTCAAGACCGTCGACAAAGTGATCGCCATCGGCACGTCGACGGGTGGAACGCAAGCGCTAGAGGCGGTGTTGACCCGCCTGCCGCTGACGATGGCGGGCATTGTCGTCGTCCAGCACATGCCGGAACAGTTCACGGCGATGTTCGCCGAACGCCTCAATTCACTGTGCATGATCGAGGTGCGCGAGGGCAGGAGCAACGATCGCGTGCTGCCGGGCCGCGCCCTGATCGCCCCCGGCGGCAAGCACATGCTGCTGAAGCGAAGCGGCGCGCAATATTTCGTCGAGGTCGTCGACGGACCGCTGGTCAACCGCCACAAGCCCTCGGTCGACGTGCTCTTTCGCTCGGTGGCCCGCTTTGCCGGCAGCAATGCAATCGGGGTAATCATGACCGGCATGGGCGACGACGGCGCGCGCGGCCTCAAGGAAATGAACGATGCCGGCGCCGCGACGATCGCCCAGGACGAAGCTTCGTGTGTGGTTTTCGGGATGCCCAAGGAAGCGATCAAACTCGGTGCCGCCGACCGGGTCATGTCCCTGAAGCAGATCCCGGCGGCGCTGATCGAGGCCAACAAAGGGTGAGACCGGCAAGAACCATACGAAAGGTTTGAATACTGCCATGCAGCGATACGAGATCCTCAGGAGCATCGCCACCGAATTGGACAATGGCGAGGTGACCTTCCCGACCAATGCCCTGGTCGCCCTCAAACTGCAGCACGCACTCAGCGATCCCGAATGTCACGCTGACACGGCGACGCGCCTGATCAAGGCCGAGCCCCTGCTGTCAGCAAAGGTCGTGGCACTGGCCAACTCGACAGTCTTCAACACCTCCGGGCGTCCGATTACCGACGTACGCACGGCGGTACTGCGACTGGGCTTTCGCTATCTGCGCACGTTGGCCGCTGCGGTGGTCACCCGACAACTTGCCGTCCCCTTGTCGGCGACTGACCGTGAGTTGGCGGCAAGGCTTTGGGAGCACACGGCGCATGTGGCGGCCCTGGCACAGATCATCGCCCGCAAGGTCACCCACCTCGATCCGGAGACCGCGATGTTCGCCGGCATCGTGCATGAAGTCGGCGGCTTCTACCTGATCTCGCGCGCCGCCGAGTACCCTGGCCTGCTCGACGAGGACTTTTCGGCCTGGAACGAAACCGGCGAGGCCGAGCTCGGACGCGCCCTGCTCAAAGTCCTCGGAGTACCCCAGGCGGTGGTCGACGCCATCGAAGTCTGCTGGGCAGGTTATCTGGCCATGCCGCCGACGACGCTTGGCGACACCCTGCTGCTGGCCGACGAACTGGCGCCGGTGGAAAGCCCCCTGCGCGATCTTGACGGGGTTCCGCGCGAAGGCACGGCGGCAGCGATCGATATGCTTATCGGCGGGGAAACGCTGGTCGAAATCCTGCAGGAGTCGGCCGAAGACGTGCGATCGCTGGCGGCGGCTTTGCGCCTCTGAACACCTCCTCCACGGCGCCTGACGGAGCGCTCGAAAATCTGAGGATCGCGCCCGGCTGACGAGACAGGGTCAGCCCGCCGACTCTGCCATGCGCAGGCAGATTACGGTAACATCCTCGACTCACGTGCTGCCGGTCAAGCCTTGGCGGCCCGCGTCTGCGACTTTCGTGGTGACAAGTCGCCAATGGGGAGAAGCCAGATGAAACTCACAGAGTGGCGCATCAGGACACGCCTGATCGTGCTGACAGCGATTGCCGTACTCGGCCTCGCCGCACTGGGGCTCGCATCTCTCAACGACCTGCGCAGCAACATGTTGCAGGACCGCACCGATCGGACACGCCTTTTCGTCGAGGTTGCCGGTGGCGTCATTGCACGCTTTCACGATCTCAGCACCAGTGGCGTGCTCAGTGAAGACGAAGCAAAAAAACAGGCGGCCGATACACTCCGGCGCATGCGCTACGGCGACGGCGAGTATTTCTTCATCGTCGATGCGCAAAACAACTTTGTGTTGCACGCCGCAAAACCCGCACTCGAAGGCAAGAGCGGCACGGAATTGCGCGATCCGAACGGCAAGATGATCATTCAGGAACTGGTGCGCGTCGCCCTGGGCAATGAGCGCGGCGGCGCGGTCGACTATGCCTTCGCCAAACCAGGTAGCGACAAACCCGTGCCCAAGGTCAGTTATGCCGCCCAATTCAAGCCGTGGGGCTGGGTCTACAGTACCGGCATCTATCTCGACGACGTCGATAAGGCATTCCGCAGCGAAGCCATCAATTCGCTGCTCATCATCGTGCTGGCCATCGCCTTCCTGGCCGGAGTTTCGGTGCTCATCGGCCGCAGCGTACTGCGCCAGCTCGGCGGCGAACCGGCCGAAGCCTCAGCGATCGCACTACGCATCGCCGGCGGTGATCTGGGTCGGGACATGCGCGCCGACCAGAGTGCCAGTGGCAGTCTGATGCATTCGATGGCCGAGATGCAAAACCGCTTGCGCAGCATCTTCTCGTCGATCGACCGCCTGGCCGCGACGCTGGTCAGCAACGCTGGCGAAATTTCGGTGGCCACCGACGAAGTTCGCCGCGCTGCAGAAGAACAGGCGACCTCGACTGCAGCGACCGCGGCTTCGATCGAGGAACTGACGGTGAGCATCAACGAAGTCGCGTAGAACGCGCGCGCTACCGGCGACAGTTCCACCGCCGCAGCGAACACTGCCCAGCAGGGACAGGCTCTGGTGCACGCTTCGGCTGACGAGATCGAGAAGGTTTCCGAAATCGTCGCTCGATCGTCGGCACAGATCCGGCAATTGGCCAGCCGCTCCCGAGAAATTGGAGGAATTGCCGACGTCATCAAGGAAATCGCCGAACAGACCAATCTGTTGGCGCTCAATGCCGCCATCGAAGCGGCTCGTGCCGGTGAGCAGGGTCGCGGTTTCGCGGTCGTCGCCGACGAAGTCCGCAAGCTTGCCGAGCGGACCAGCAAGGCCACGGGAGAAATCGGGGCAATGGTGGTCAGCGTTCAAGCCGATACCGATACGGCAGTCCTCGCCATGGAAGAGGCCATGCCACAGGTCACCAGAAGTCTTGAACAGGCGCGCGAAGCAGGCAGCCTGCTGGCAGCCAGCCACCACCAGGCGCTGGAGTCGAGCGAGCGCGTGCAGCAGGTGGCGATGGCCACGCGCGAACAGGCCAGCGTAGCCGACGATATCGCCAGGCATATCCAGCACATCGCGTCGATGACCGAGGAAACCAGCACAACGGTACGAAGCAACGCCGCCGCGGCTACCGAGCTTGACCGCCTGGCGGGTGAGCTACGCGCGGCCGTCGGCTATTTCCGGGTCGCATGAACGACGCGTATCGCTCTGCGGCATGCAGGCGCCGCAACACCGGCAGCGCTGCACCTTTGTTCGGAACTCGGCCCGGGTGGCTGGCTCGGCGCCGGCTCACCGCCTGTCCGGGGATTCAAGCCTTCAGCAGTTCCTCGCGATTCCCGAGCCAGCGCTGCAGGTGGCGCGCGGCGCGATCGGGGGCTGCACGCAACAGTGTCGCCGCCATCGCCCTGGCCAGTTCGACGAGTTCGCCATCGAGCGCGAGGTCCGCGTAGCGCAGCAGCGGCATCCCCGACTGGCGGCTGCCAACGAACTCTCCCGGACCCCGTAGACGCAGATCCTGGCTGGCAATCTCGAAGCCGTCGGTATGCTCGAAAATGATCTTCAGGCGGGCCCGCGCGGTCGCCGACAGCGGCTGCTGGTAGAGCAGCACACAAACCGAGTCATGGGTGCCGCGACCGACGCGGCCGCGCAACTGGTGGAGCTGCGCCAGCCCGAAGCGCTCGGCGTGTTCAATGACCATCAAGGTGGCGTTGGCCACGTCGACACCGACTTCGATGACCGTCGTCGCGACCAGGACGTCGATCTCGCCGGCAGCGAAGGCGGCCATCACGGCACCCTTGTCGCGGGCCCGCAGGCGCCCATGCACCAGCCCGACGCGCAGGCCGGAAAGCTCGACGCTCAAGCTGGCGTGGGTTGCGAGTGCGGCCTGCAGTTCCAGTTTGGCGGACTCCTCGACCAGGGGACAAACCCAGTAAGCCTGCCGCCCGCCGGCAACGACGGCGCGCACGGCGGCAATCACATCGTCTCGCCGGCTATCCGAGAACAGCCGGGTACGGACCGGCGATCGGCCCGGCGGCAGTTCGTCGATCACCGAAACGTCGAGATCGGCGTAATAGCTCATTGCCAGGGTGCGTGGAATCGGCGTCGCCGACATCATCAACTGGTGCGGGTTGCTTCCCTTGCGCCGCAACTCGAGCCGCTGCACGACGCCGAAGCGATGCTGTTCGTCGACGATCGCCAGCCCTAGGCGCGCAAAATCGATGCTCTCCTGGATCAGTGCGTGCGTCCCGACCACCAATTGCGAGGTCTTCGCGGCCTGCTGTTGCTTCGCCCGCCTGAGCGTCTTGCCGAGGCCGCCCGCCAACCACGTCACCTCGACGCCCAGTGGCTCCAGCCAGGCGCGCAGTTTCAGGAAATGTTGCTCGGCAAGGATCTCGGTAGGCGCCATCAAAGCCGCCTGAAACCCCGCGTCGATCGCCTGACAGGCCGCCAGGGCAGCGACGACGGTCTTGCCGCAACCGACATCCCCCTGCAGCAGACGCTGCATCGGACGAGGCTGTTCGAGATCGGCCGCGATCTCGGCGGCGACACGCTGTTGCGCCCCGGTCAGCGTAAACGGGAGAGCGGCTTCAAGGCGCCGGGCGAGTGGGCAGGCGGCAGGCAGGGCCGGTGCGCCCAGATGCCGGCGAGCCAGGTAGGCACGGCGCAGTGAAAGCTGCTGGGCGAGCAACTCGTCGAACTTGATGCGCTGCCAGGCGGGATGCGTGCGGTTCTCGAGTGCCGCCTCGGAAACAGCCGGGGGCGGCGCGTGCAGGAATGACACCGCTGTCGCAAAAGACGGCAGCGCCTGCTCGCTGCACCAGTTCTCTTCGAGCACCTCGGCGAGATCGACCTGCCGCAGCGCGTGCATGATCAGGCGACGCAGTACCGTCTGCATCAACCCCGCCGTCGTCGGATAAAGCGGTGTCAGCGACTGCGGCAGCGGCTCGTCGTCGGCAACCACCCGGTAGCGCGGATGTACCATCTCAAGACCGTCGAAGCCGCAGCGGACCTCGCCGAAGAGGCGCAACCGGCAGCCGCGCGCCGCTTCCAGCGCGCGCTGCTGGCTACCGTAGAAGCGCAGGAAGCGCAGATCGAGCAGGCTGTCCTCGGCACGCGCATCGCAGACCCGCAGCAGCAACTGGCGACGCGGAACCAGCCTGAGCGTCACCTCGAGGAGCCGGACCTCGAGCTGCACCGGGACTCCGAGGGGAGCGGCAGCGATGGCCGTGATCCTCGTCTCGTCCTCATAGCGCAGCGGAAGATGCAGAACGAGATCTTCTCGCCGCTCCAGGCCCAGCTTGCGCAAATGGTTCCGGATTGCCGGCGGCGCCGCGATCGCGTCCGCCGTCGGCATCAGCCGCCAAGTACCAGCACGGCATCGGCCTCGACCAATGCCCCGCGCGGCAGCGCGGCGACACCGACCGCGGCGCGGGCGGGGAACGGCTCCGAGAAATAGCACCCCATGACTTCATTGACGGTCGCGAAGTGCGCCAGATCGGTGAGGAAGACGTTGAGTTTGACGACGTCCGCCAGCGAACCGCCGGATGCCTCGGCCACCGCCTTGAGGTTATCGAAAACCCGCACGATTTGCGCATCGATACCCTCGACGAGTTGCATGCGCTCCGGGTCAAGACCGATCTGGCCCGAGAGATAAACGGTATCGCCCACTCGTACCGCCTGCGAATACGTGCCGATGGCCGCCGGCGCATGCACAGTTGAAATGATCGTTCTTGCCATGCTGCTGTCCTCTACAATGTCTGGGATTGAAAACGGGGATGTCGAATGACCGGCACACTGATTACAAATCTTGAAAAACTGCTCGGTGGTCCGCGTGACGGCGCCCTGCTGCGCTATTCACTCGGCAGCGAGTATCTCAAGGCCGGCAACTTCGAGCAAGCGGCAGTCCGCCTGCGCGAAGCGCTCGACCGCGACGCCCGCTATTCAGCCGCCTGGAAGCTGCTCGGCAAGGCACTCAGCGAAGGCGGGCAAGCTGCCGAAGCTTTGGCCGCCTATGAACAGGGGATCAGCGTCGCCGAAGCCAGGGGAGACCTGCAGGCGGCCAGGGAAATGGGCGTTTTCGCCCGACGTCTGCGCCGGCAACTGTTGCCGACCAGGCGTTGAGCGACTTACGGCTTGCCACCCTTGCGCATCACCAACAGGGTGTCGATCCCGAGGGCCAGCATCTTTCGGCGTGCCGCGTCGGCCTCGGCGCGCGTCTTGAATGGGCCCAGTTGCAGACGTGTTTCGATACTTGCGGGAATCCCGTCCTGCGCAAGTTTCGCCTGCAGTTCCTCGGCTCGACGCGCATCCGGCAGGACTCCGGACAACAAGGCGGGCCCCGACAGCAGACGCGGCGGTGATGCCACCGGCGGCCCGACGATGGCATCACCGCCGGCCGTGCTCGCGGTCGAGTCGGCGGCGGCTGTCGCGGCCGCTGCGCCATCCCCTTCCACCGCCGTCGACGGCGTGGCCAGGCGAAGCAGCCTTTCGATCGCTTCGCCGCTGGCCTGCGGCCCGGCCGCCACCTGCGGCAACGGCAGGGGTTGGGAAGGCGACTCCGCCACGACCAATGACGGCGGCAAAGGCCGTTTTCTGACCGGCACGGGTTCGGTGAACAGCGCCCCATTCGCCGTCTGTTCGTCGGACGCACTCCATTGGTCGAACAACAGCAACCCGGCAAGAAGCGCCACGACCAGCAGCCCGGCAATGCCCATCCGCGACAGCAACTGCCGCTTGAGCGTGGCGTGCCCGCCGTCGGCGTGCCCCAGGAGCAGCGCCTGCGCTGCGCGCACCGGGCGTCCTGCCGCGCCGCCACCTTCCTGACGACTGCCCATCGCCGGCCTCAAATCACAAGCCGCGCGCGCGCCGCGGGAAGCCATTCCGGTACCCGTGCGCAAGGTTCATGCTCGCCCCCGCGGCAAACGGCAATGACTTCATGATCAACGCTGGCCGACACAGGCATGCGCCATGGCTCCGCTTCTACAGCCCTTCGTGGCGGTTGCGCGCCAGTGCGACGACCAGGTCCGCCTCGGCACGCGCAATGCCACAGTGATGAGCGATGGTGGTCGCATCGTGCCCCTGGATCGCCAGTTGCATGGCATCGTTGTACAACGGCGAGGCACCCTGCGCAGGACCTGCCGATTGCGCATACTGGCGCCGAAAGTCCTCACGGGTGGCCAGCAATTCGGCACGCAACTCGTCCACTTCGCAGCGCAGTTGATAAAACTCCCGCTACAAGGCATCGATCAGCGCCTGACCAGGAATTTCCGGCGGCGGCTCGTTCCAGGCGAATTCGGGTTTGCCGGCATCGACCCGTACCGACGCCTCCACGTTGGCGGCGCTCGCGTCGTTTCCGGCCGGCGGCGCGACCGCCGCGGCGACCGGCGGCGGTTCCTGGATGGCGCTGTAGGCCGCCACCGCCGACTGCGCCGCCAGCGGCGGTACGGCGGCCATGCTGCGCTGCAGGCGCCGCATTCGGAAAAAGAGGACGATGATGTACACCACCAGCAAGGCGATGATCGCCATCAGTCCTTCGCGCCATCCGAGACTGCCCAGTAGCTCCAGATCCATTGTGCGCCTTCGTGCCCGTGTCCGGCGAACATTATGCCAGACACCTGCCTGCGCTCAAGCGGGAACTTGCTTTCCTGCCCACTCCCCGGCCAGCCGTCAGGAGGGATGCGCAACAGCCAACCCGGAACCCTGAAAAAGGTGGGCCCCGCCCGGAAACCCGGGCGGGGCCCATGCAGGACACCCGCAGCGATTTACTGCAGCGACTCGAACAACCCCGCCGCCCCCATGCCGGTACCGATGCACATGCTGACCATGCCGTAGCGCTGGCGAGTCCGTTGCAGGCCGTGCACCAGGGTCGCGGTGCGAATCGTGCCGGTCGCGCCGAGGGGATGACCGAGGGCGATGGCACCGCCGAGCGGATTCACCTTGGCCGGATCGAGTTCCAGCGTGCGTATCACCGCCAGCGCCTGCGCGGCAAAAGCTTCATTGAGCTCGAACCAGTCCACTTCGTCCTGCCGGATTCCAGCCCGTTTGAGGACGCGTGGAATCGCCTCGACCGGACCGATCCCCATAATTTCCGGTGCCACGCCGGCCACGGAGAAGCCGGCAAAACGCGCCAGCGGCCGAAGATCGAACTGCTTGAGGATTTTTTCCGACACGACCAGTACCGCCGCCGCACCATCGGACATCTGTGAACTGTTGCCCGCCGTGACCGAGCCACGCGCCGCAAACACCGGTCGCAGTCTGGCCAGGCCGGCAAGGCTGCTGTCCGAACGCGGTCCCTCGTCGTTCTCGGCAAGATACTCCTTGACGGTCACTTCTCCAGTCTGCAGATTCGGCACGCGAGCCTTGACGGCGTACGGCGAAATCTCGGCCTTGAAATGGCCGGCGGCGATCGCCGCGCAAGCCTTCTGGTTCGAGGCGACGGCAAACGCATCCTGGTCCTCGCGCGAGATTTTCCACTGCGCGGCAACCTTCTCGGCGGTGATGCCCATGCCGAAACCGATCGCGTAGTTCTCTGCCTTCTCGAAGATGGCCGGATTGAGGGCAATCTTGTTGCCCATCATCTGGTTCATCAGCGACATCGTTTCGGTACCGGCAGCGATCATCACCTCGGCTTCGCCGAGGCGAATGCGATCGGCGGCCATCGCCACGGTCTGCAAACCGGAGGCGCAGAAGCGGTTGACGGTCACCCCGGGGACGCTGTTCGGCAGGCCTGCCAGCAGCAGGCCGATGCGCGCGACATTCATGCCCTGCTCGGCTTCCGGCATGGCGCAGCCGACGATCACGTCCTCGACCATTGCCGGGTCAAGGCCCGGCACCTGTGCCATCACCGACCTGATGGCGTGCGCCAGCATGTCGTCCGGACGAACGTGGCCCAACATGCCCTTGCGACGGCCAACCGGCAGACGCGTGGCGGCGACGATATACGCGTCCTGAATCTGTTTGCTCATGATCTGTTCTCCTTGCTCGCTCAGTTACGCAGCGGCTTGCCGGTTTCCAGCATGTGCTGGATACGCTGCTGGGTTTTCGGGTTCTTCAGCAGCTCGACGAAGAGCTTGCGCTCGACGCTCAGCAACCACGGCTCGTCGACCAACGATCCGGTCTCGATGTCTCCACCACACAGGGCCGTCGCGGCAGCCTTGGCCACCACATAGTCGTGCGCCGAAATCATGCCGCCTTCCTTCATGTTGGCCAGCATCATTTCGCAGTTGGCGATGCCGGTGCGGCCGGCGACCTTGATCGCGCGCGGCGACAGGCGTGGGGCATAGCCCGCCTCGGCAAGACCGCGTGCCTCACGCAGCGCCACATAGAGCAGTTCGTTGGCATTGAACACGATCTTGTCGGATTCGACAGCAAAACCCAGTTCCTTCGCCTGCGCGCCGCTCTTCGATACCGTGGCCATGGCGATGGTCATGAACACCGGCTGAATGAACTCGAACGGATCGTTGCCGCCGGTCTTCGCGGCGTGTTGCGCGGCGCGGATGGCAAACTCCTTGCAACCGCCACCGGCCGGAATCAGACCGACGCCGGCTTCGACCAGGCCGATGTAGCTCTCCAGCGCAATCACCCGCTTGGCGGCGTGCATCAGAAACTCGCAGCCGCCGCCCAGGGCCATGCCCTGTACCGCCGCGACCACCGGCACCTGGGCATACTTCAGGCACATCGAAGCGTTCTGGAACTCCGCGACATATTTTTCCAGCAGCTCGAATTCGCCGCCGGCGATCGCTTCGGCCACCTCCTTGAGATTGGCGCCAAAAGCGAACGGCGCCTCGTGCCACAGCACCAGGCCCGCGAACTCCGCCTCGGCGCGGGCGACGGCTGCCTGCACCCCGACAATCACGTCGCGTCCCAGGGTGTGGTTCCGCGACTTGACGCTGACGATGGCGATCCCGGCGTCGACCTGCGGCAGCGTCCACAGCCGTACCCCCTCGTTCTCCCAGATGGTTTGACCGCTGGCCGCTTTCTCGCCGAGGACACGCTCGGGAAAAATCTGCCGCTGATAGACCGGCAATGCGGAACGCGGCTGGTAGGCATCGGAACTCGCCGAATACGAACCTTGCGGGCCATGCACGCCGGCGTCGGCAACGCGGCCAAAGACCCAGGACGGCAGCGGTGCCGGGCTCATCGCTCGGTCCGCGTCGATGTCGGCCTTGACGGCTTCGGCAATCTCCCGCCAACCGGCGGCCTGCCAGCTTTCGAATGGCCCTTGCGACCAGCCGAAACCCCAGCGCATCGCGAAATCGAGGTCGCGGGTATTATCGGCAATGTCGGCAAGATGGAAGGCGGCGTAGTGGAAGATATCGCGGAAGATCGCCCACAGGAACTGCGCCTGCGGGTGCTCGCTGGCGCGCAATTGCGCAAATTTTTCGGCAGGATTGCGATTCTTGAGGATCGCCAACACCGTCGGATCAATGTCGCCGGCACTCTCGCGATAGTCCTGGCTGGCCAGGTCGAGCACCTTGATCGCCCGCCCGTCCTTTCTGAAGATCCCGCAGCGCGTCTTCTGGCCGAGCGCGCCCTTGCCGATCAACGCGGCCAGCCAGTCGGGCACGCTGTAATAGGCATGCCAGGGATCTTCGGGCAGGGTGTCCTGCATGGTCTTGACGACATGCGCCAGGGTATCCAGACCGACCACGTCCGCGGTACGATAGGTGGCGCTCTTCGGGCGACCGATGATCGGTCCGGTCAAGGCATCGACGACGTCGAAACCCAGCCCGAACCGCTGGGTATGGTGCATCACCGCCAGCATCGAGAACACGCCAACGCGATTGGCAACGAAATTCGGTGTATCGAGGGCGCGGACGATGCCCTTGCCGAGGCGCGAGACCAGCCAGGACTCGAGGTTGTCGAGCAACGCCGGATCGGTGCTCCTGGTGGCGATCAGTTCGACGAGGTGCATGTAGCGCGGCGGATTGAAGAAGTGGATGCCGCAGAATCGCGAGCGCAGCGTTGCCGGCAGCGCCTCCGCGAGGCGGTTGATCGACAGGCCCGAGGTGTTCGAAGCAATGATCGCGTGCGGCGCGACAAAGGGGAAAATCTGGCGATAGAGATCGTCCTTCCACGCCATTTTTTCGGCAATCGCTTCGATGATCAGGTCGCAATCCTTGAGTTGATCGAGGTGTTGCGAATAGTTGGCGGCGTCGATGTAGCTGACGCGATCCCTGGTGGCCAGTGGCGACGGCTCAAGCTTCCTGAGGGCGTCGATGGCTTTGTTGACGATCCCGTTGGGATCACCCTCCCTGGCCGGCAGGTCGAAAAGCACCACCGGCACTTCGGCATTCGCGAGGTGCGCGGCGATCTGCGCGCCCATCACACCCGCTCCGAGTACGGCGGCCTTGCGTACGATGAAGTTGCTCAAGCTGTCCTCCTTGTCTGAGTCGTCTACGTTCGTCGGGAACACCCCGTAGCGACTCTGCACAAAGCCGCTAAAACGAACGTTTGAATTATACGCATTCTTCCCATGACGTCAACTGCAACAACACTGCAACAGCATGGTCAAGACAGGGAGACTTCGCCAGTACTGTCCAAAAAAAAAGCCCCTGCATCCGGGGCTTTATATTTGCAAACTGCTCGGTGCGTCTAGAAGGCCAGCGAGTATTGGGCACCGAAAATCCAGACGCTCGAGTTGTAGTCGCCAATGACGGTGCCACGATTCGTGAGCGGATTCGTGCTGGTCTCGTCCTGGTTGATCTTGGTCTTGGGGATGTACAGGTAAGCGGCACCGAGTTCGAGGGTTTGTTCCCTGGCCGGCTTCCATTGCGCACCGAGGGTAAACCAGGTCCGATCGTTATCCGGCAAGGAAGTCAGACGGGTAGACGCCTTCTTGACCGGGGTCTGATCGTAGGCCAGGCCGAACATGAACTTGAGGGCATCCGAATAGGCATAGTTGGCGCCCAAGGCGACGCGGTAGGTATCCTTGAAATCGGCCTCCAGGACCTGCGCGGTCTGCCCGACCAACAGTCCGTCGGTACGAATGATGTCAACGTTCTTGATCGAACTCCAGCCCGTCCATGAAACGTCTCCCAGCATCTCCCAGCGATCGCTGAGTTTCTGCGTCACGCTGACGATGAAGGTATCCGGCACCTTGAGATCGGCCTTCACGTCGCTCTGGCCACCGGCATTGCCCAGGTTGTTGGCGGTTACATCGCCCGCCGGGGTTCCATCACCACTCAGCTTGACCTTGCCGTCAGTGTGATACTGGATGGCCGAGCGATAGGATACGCCCACCTTGGTCGTCGGCGAGAGCGTGAACAGCGCACCGAGGTTCCAGCCCCAGGCGTCGTCACTGATGCTCATGTGCGACTCCACGCGCGGCAGATTACCCAATATTCCCACTTGTCGATAATAGTCAGCCTCGATCTTCTGCCAACTCACGCCCGCGCCTAGCGAGACCATCTCATTCACCCGAAAGGCAATCGAGGGGTTGATGTTGATCGTCTTGATGTCGAACTCGTCGGACTGCGCACTGCCGATCCACGGCTTGTGGTACTTGGTTGCGTTGCCGAAAGGTCCACCAATTCCCAGACCAACGTAGAAATCCTTGTTGAGCGCCCAGGAGACATAGCCATTCGGAATGTATGCCCAGCCTCCCGCATCATTGCCATCATTCGCGCGCCCGAAGGTCGGTCCAACCTGCGAACCGTTGTCGTCGAACTTGAAGCTGGGGCGCACGGCGGTCAGACCGCCGGAGACTTCACGCGCCTGCAATTGGGTCATCCCCGCCGGGTTCCAGAAAATCGTACTGGCATCGCTGGCCTTGGCGGCCGAACCGGCATAGGCATTGCCCAGACCGCTGCCCTGCTCCAGCAACTGAAAACCCGAAGCCGCCGCCGTCCCCGACAACGCCGCCAGCAGCACGGCCGGAATAATCTTCATCGAAATTTGTGTTGGCATGTTCAACTCCCCCATGGATGTGATCTCGTCGTAGCTTTTTCGCCACGTGTCAAATGCGTTTCGCCGGACCATCCTACGACCACTGTCCATAAAAATCTTCAGTTATTGGTCGTTTTGCAGCTCTCGTTTTGCTCCATGTTGGTTAATTGCAACATAAGTCAGTACGGCTTCGGTGACCTTCACGATGATCGGCTGGGCCGGGTGGCGTTCGGCGTAGACCTCGACTCTGACCTTGATCGACGTCCGCCCGGTATCGACAACCTCGGCAAAGAAACTCACGACGTCGCCGACCGACACCGGCTGCTTGAAGAGGAAGGAATTCACCGCCACCGTGGTCACGCGACCACGCGCACGCTGCATCGCCGGAATCGCGCCGGCCACGTCGACCTGGGCCATGATCCATCCCCCGAAGACGTCGCCCTGCGGATTGACGTCGGCGGGCATCGGCATCACGCGCAGGATCGGTTGTCTGTCCGGCAAGCGGGTGATGCTGTCAGGCATGCCGGCTCCTCAGATAGTTCAGCGGTCCGCCGGTGAACGGCGCAAAACCGGTGCCGAAGATCACCCCGGCATCGGCCAGATCGGCGTCGGCCACCACCCCCTCGTTCACCAGTTGCCGGCTACGCTCGAGCAGCGGCCTGACGAGACGCTCGGCGAGACCGGCGGGAACCGTCCCGACCGGGCCTTTGACCGGCCGGCCGGCACGATACTCATAGAAACCCCGGCCCGACTTCTTGCCAAGGTAGCCGGCGTTGAAGTGCTCAAGCAGGCAGCGCGGCGGCTCCGCACCGGCACCGGCACCGGCCAGGCTCTTGCCGGCGGCCACCGCCACATCCAGGCCGACCATGTCGATCAGTTCGATGGGCCCCATCGGCATGCCGAAAGCGAGCATCGCTTCGTCCACTGTCGCCGGCGTCAGCCCTTCATCGACGGCACGCATCGCTTCGAGCATATACGGGCCGAGAACGGCGTTCACCAGAAAGCCGGGGGCACTCCTGACCGGCAGCGGCAGGCGATCGATCTGCCTGACAAAGGCGATCCCGCGTTGCACGACTTCGGGGTCGCTGCCCTCGGCGGCAACCACTTCGACCAGTGGCATCCGCGCCACCGGGTTGAAGAAGTGAATCCCGATCAGGCGCTCCGGACGGGCGAGCGGGCTGCGCAGATCTTCGATCCGCAGGCTGGAGGTGTTGGTGGCCAGCACGGCATCGCTCCTGATCTTCGCCTCCAGGTCCTGGAGGAGCGCGTGCTTGGCTTCAAGGTTCTCGAAGATCGCCTCGATCACCACGTCGGCTTGCCGGGCGCCATGGCCGTCGGGATCCGGAATCAGCCGGTCCATGACGTTGCGCAACTCACGCGCGTCCCGGATGCGCTTGCCCCAGGCCGCATAGGCGCGTTGCAGCGCCGGCGCGATGCGCTCCATCCCCTGGTCCTGCAAGGTGACGGTCAGCCCACGCTGGGCGCACCAGGCGGCGATATCGCCGCCCATCACTCCGGCGCCGACGACGTGCACCCGTTTCGCCTGGAACGTGCCTCCCTTGCCGAGGCTCTTCAGGCGCTCCTGCATGAAGAACACGCGCACGAGGTTGCGTGCCGTTGGCGAGCGCACGATGCTGTCGATCAGTTGCGGCGCCGCCAGCGCATTGCCGTGGTGGCGCGCCCAGATGTCGATGATCGCGTACGGCGCCGGATAATGCTCGGCGCGTGCGCGCCTGGCCACCTGCTTTCTCGCCGTACGCGCCACCAGGGCCTTGAACGGGCCGTTGAGCAGCCGCTGCAGCAGCGGTGGCCGGCGGCGCGGCTGATTGGAGAGCACCAGCATGGCTGCCGCCTGGTCCATGACGCGCGGCGGCACGCACTCGTCGGCGAGGCCGAGGCGCCGAGCCTTCCTGGCATCGACCGTCTTGCCGGTCAGCATCATGTCCAGTGCCGCCTGCGGGCCGATCCGCTCAGGCAGCCGCAGCATGCCGCCCCAGCCGGGAACGATGCCCAGCATGACCTCGGGCAAACCCATCCGCGTCGCCGGCTCATCGACCGCCAGCAGATAACGACAGGCCAATGCCAGTTCGAGTCCGCCGCCAAGGCAATGGCCGCGCACCAGCGCCAGCGTCGGATACGGGACACTGGCCAGACGCGCGAAAAGCTGCCAGCCGCGCGTCACCAGCTCGATGCCTTTCGCGGGCGTGTCGAGCTGGGTGAACTCCTGGATGTCTGCGCCGGCAATGAAACCAGCGGCCTTCCCGGAGCGAAAAATCACGCCTTGCGGCGGGTGGCGGTCGAAGCCGTCGAGCAGCACTGCGAGTTCGTCCATCACCGCGCTGGAAAGCGAATTGGTCGATTCATTGCGTTTGTCCAGCGTCACCCACGTCAACCCTTCGGCATCGACGTCGAGCCGCCAGTGCTGGCATGTTGTATACGCATTGCCCTTGCTATCCATCCTTTGTCCTCCGTGTGGCCACTGCGTCAGGCGATCGTTTCCACGAGCATGGCGCCACCCTGACCACCGCCGATGCAGATCGCCGCGATGCCCCGCCTGGCCCTGGCCGCGCGCAAGGCATGCAGCAGATGCAGGACAATGCGCGCGCCCGAAGCCCCGACCGGGTGCCCGAGGGCAATCGCGCCACCGTCCACGTTGAGCCGATCCGGCGCGAGCGAGCCGAGTGCGCCTGGCAAGCCGAGGGCGTCGCGGCAGTAGGCGTCGGATTCCCAGGCCGCAACGCAGGCCAGAACCTGCGCGGCGAAAGCTTCGTTGATTTCCCACAGATCGATGTCATTGAGCGCGAACTGCTGACGCTGCAGGATCGGCGTCGCCGCATGCACCGGGCCGAGGCCCATCGCCGCCGGATCGAGGCCGGCCCACTGGCTGTCGGTGATCCTGCCGAGCGGCTGCAAATGCCATTTTTCGACCGCCGCCTCGGAGGCCAGCAGCAGCCACGCCGCGCCGTCGGTGATCTGTGAACTGTTGCCCGGGGTCACGCGACCATACTTGCGGTCGAAGAAGGGCTTCAGCCGGGCCAGGCCGTCCATGCCCGAATCGCTGCGCACGCCGTCGTCGCGGTCATGGACCTGGCCGGTGCCATCGACCAGCGGCACGATCTCGTCGAGGTGCCCGGCAGCGCGCGCCGCGACGGCGCGCTGGTGGCTGCGCACGCTGTATTGATCCATCTGCTGCCGCGAGATGCCGAAGCGCCAGGCGAGGTTTTCCGCGGTCTGCCCCATCAGCAGACCAATCACCGGATCGGTCAGCCCCTTGAGCAGGCCGATCACCGGCGACAGCAGTGGCGATGGACGCAGCCTGGCGAAAGTGGCAATCTTCTGGCCGATGGTTTTCGCCTGCATCATCCGGGCAAACCAGCGCACCATCACCTCGGAATAGAGCAGCGGCGCATGTGACAGGGCATCGACGCCGCCCGCCAGGACCAGTTGCGCACGCCCGTTGTGGATGTTGGCCATCGCCGAGTCGATGGCCTGCATGCCGCTGGCGCAGTTGCGCATCACCGTCCAGGCGGGCACCTGGTGGCCGCAACCCAGGCGCAAGGCCACCACCCGCCCGATATTGATCTCGTCGGGAGAGGGACTGGCACAACCGAGAATGACCTCATCGAGGTCGCTCGCGGCAAACGGCTGGCGAATCAACAGGGCGCGTCCGGCCTGTACCGCCAGATCACTCGCTGCGAAAGGCCCTGGCGCATTGCGCCCCTTGAGGAACGGCGTTCTCGCGCCGTCCACGACGTATACGGGCTGGAATCCCACTTGCTCTCCTTCGTGTTAGGGTCGCGCCGGCGACGCCTGCTCGCCGACACGCCGGAGGCACGGCGTGACAAGCTGCCGTGCCTCCCGCCGGGCGAGGCCCTAGGCTGCGGCCTTGTGCACCAGCGGTTGCTGCTGGTTGCGCCCCAGATCATGCGGAAAATCGTCGACGTGAATGACCTTGTCGCGCAGCTCATTGCGCCGTTTGAGCACGGTGTACTCGGCCGGGGTGACGATGCCAGCGGCAAACGCCGCATGCGCCAGGTCGCGGACGTTGGCCTCGGGATTGTCGGCCAGCACGCCGCTCTTTTCCGCGGCACGAATCTTGGCCTCGATCGGCTCTGCCGCGATGGTCGCCGCCAGCGCCAGTTCGAGTGCGCCGACCGCTTCGCTCTCGACCTTCGGCACGTAGGCTTCTGCGGTCAGCCGATCGCGCGAAGCTGACGGTTCGATCAGCAGCTTGGCGACCTGATGGCCGATCCGGTCCGAGGGCACGTCGTAAGGGTGGCCGAGCGGAAAAACGAGACGGTAAAGCATGCGCCCGATCCAGCGCACCGGGAAGTTGGCAATCACCCCGTCGAAAGCCATTTGCGCCTTGTACATGGCATCCCAGATCGCCCAGTGCAGCAACGGCGCATCGG
Organism: Candidatus Accumulibacter propinquus; assembly: GCF_056856495.1. Lineage (NCBI taxonomy): Bacteria > Pseudomonadati > Pseudomonadota > Betaproteobacteria > Candidatus Accumulibacter > Candidatus Accumulibacter propinquus. The sequence goes on along the minus strand of NZ_JBSEHC010000003.1, from coordinate 1,648,324 downwards.
CCTGCTGACGCCCCTCCGACTCGTAGCGCTTGAGCGTGGCCGAGCACAGGTAGAGCATCGACAGGATGTCGCCGAGGCGCGCCGAGAGCTTCTCGCGACGCTTCAGCTCACCGCCCAGAACGAGCATCGAGATGTCGGAGAGAAAGGCGAAGGCCGACGCGAAGCGCGTCAGTTGCTGGTAGTAGCGCCGCGTTTCCGGGGCCACGTTGGCCGGCACGTTCACGAAATGCGAGCCGGTCAGGCCTTTCCCCAGGGCGCCGAAGGCATGTCGGATGGTGAACAACAGGTGGCCGAACAAGGCCATGTCGAAATCCTGCAACCCCTGCCGAGGATCCGGGTTGAAGGCCGCTTTCATCTCCTTCAGCACATACGGATGGCAACGGATGGCGCCCTGACCAAACAGGATCATGCTGCGCGTGAGGATGTTCGCGCCTTCGACGGTGATCCCGATCGGCAACTGCTGATAGGCCCGGCCAATGAAGTTGGAGGGGCCGAGGCAGATGCCCTTGCCACCGACGATATCCATGCCGTCATTGACCACCTGACGGGCGCGCTCGGTGACATGGTACTTGGCTATCGCCGAAACCACCGACGGCTTCTCGCCGAGGTCGATGGCGCCGGCGGTCATCTTGCGCACGGCGTCCATCATGTAGGTGTAGGCTCCAATACGGGTCAGCGGCTCTTCAACGCCTTCGAAGCGTCCGATCGCCATCTTGAACTGGCTACGGACGCGTGCGTAGGCGCCGACAGTGCGCGCGGTCAGTTGGGCCATGCCGGTATTCGACGACGGCAGCGAGATCGAGCGGCCAGCCGCCAGACACTCCATCAACATCCGCCAACCCTGGCCGACCATCGCCGGCCCACCGATCACGTAATCGAGGGGCATGAACACGTCCTTGCCGCGCGTCGGGCCATTCATGAACATCGCGTTGAGCGGGAAGTGCCGACGGCCGATTTCCGCACCGGGGGTGTCGCGCGGCACCAGCGCGCAGGTGATCCCGACGTGCTTCCTGCCACCGAGCAGCCCATCCGGGTCATACAAATGGAAAGCCAGACCGAGGATGGTGCACACCGGGCCCAGCGTGATGTAACGCTTGTCCCAGGTCACACGCATGCCCAGCACTTCCTTGCCCTGCCACATGCCCTTGCAGACGATGCCTACGTCGGGAATCGAACCGGCGTCGGAACCAGCCCACGGACTGGTCAGCGCAAACGCCGGAATCTCGATACCCTTCGCCAGACGCGGCAGGTAGTGGTTCTTCTGCGCGTCAGTACCATAGTGCAACAGCAGTTCGGCCGGACCCAGCGAATTGGGCACCATCACCGACACCGACAACGCCGAGCAACGCGTAGACAACTTGGTGACGATCTGCGAGTGCGCGTAGGCCGAGAACTCGAGACCGCCGTATTTCTTCGGGATGATCATTCCCAGGAAGCCGTGCTCCTTGATGTACTGCCAGGCCTGCGGCGACAGATCGTGCAACTCGGTGGTCACCTGCCAGTCATCGACCAGCGCACAGGCCTGCTCGACCTCGTTGTCCATGAAGGACTGTTCCTCGGCGGTCAGCTTCGGCACCGGATAGGCGAGCAGCTTGCTCCAGTCGGGGTTGCCGCGGAACAGTTCGCCGTCCCACCACACCGTGCCGGCCTCGAGGGCCACCCGCTCGGTTTCCGACATCTGCGGCAGGATCCGCTTGTAGGTACGAAAAATCGGCCGGCTGACCAGCGCCCGTCGCAAGGGACGAACGCCGAACAGCACGGCCAGGCTCAACAGCGTGATGCCGATGAGTGTCGAGATGATCGTTGTGATCATTGCTGCTTCTCCTATCATGGTTCTTCGGTTTCAGGGCTCAGTTCTAAGGTCTGAGGCCGTCTTGGGGAACGGCTCTTGCTCTTGTGTCGGTTGTGGTTACAGGCAATTCATGGAACTGCGGCAACGGCGCCCGCAAGCCGCCGAGCAGGAAAGGCATCAGCCGCTGCGCGAGGCGTCGGGCCAGCAGCGTGTCGCTGGGATCGGCGTCCGCCCCTTCGCCGGCCAGATCGCCGACTTCACAGCCGGTGACCACCTGCAGCACATCGGTGCCGGCAATCGCGTAGGACATGGCGCCGAGCATGAAATGCAGGCGCCAGACGATCTCCGCTTTCGGAACATCCGGCAAGGCCCGGAACAGCGCGAGCTTGTAGCGATCGATGACTTGCGCATACTCACCGGCGAAGAACGTGCGGATGAACTCGGCCGGCTCGGTCAGGGTGCGGCCGAGCAGGCGCAGGAAGGTCATGCCGCCCAGCGCCGGGTCTTCGCCCATGCGCAACAGGGTTCCAAAAAAGGCTTCGAGAATCTGCGACGGCTTCAGCGGCGCGCCGGCGGCGTGTTCCTCGAGTCGGTCGAGGGCCTCCAGGCGCTGGTGATTGAGCCAGGCCAGGCGCCGCCGGAACACCTCGCGCAGCAACGCTTCCTTCGACCCGAAATGGTAATTGACCGCCGCCAGGTTGACTTCCGCGGCGCCGGTGATCACCCGCATCGAAGTCCCCTCGTAACCGTTTTCCATGAACAGGCGTTCGGCGACGTCGAGAATGCGTTCGCGGGTATCGAGAGTGGTTTTCTGATCGGTCATGAGATCACGGGCCCAGGGAAAGCCGCGGCGTACGGCAACAGATCGCCTCCGCGGTTCGTTCAAACGTTCGTTTTAATGGTACGGCCAGAACCCCTGTAATGCAAGGCTTTTTTGCGTCTTTCGGCATCGCTATTGAGCCTCGACTCGCCAACAAGGCATACTCCGGGGCTCAGCAACTCCATCGACAAGCCAGCCCCATGCGTCGCGCCACCTCCCCTTCCCCTGCCGCCGATCGACCGACGACGGCCGACAGCCCTCTCTGGCCTACCCTGCACAAACTGCTGCCGTACCTGTGGCAATACAAGTGGCGAGTATTCCTGGCCCTGAGCTGTCTGTTCAGCGCCAAACTGGCCAACGTGGCCGTGCCGCTGGTGTTCAAGGAAATGATCGACGGCCTGAGCGGCACGCCGCAGACGCTCGCCCTGCCCGCCTTGCTGCTTTTGCTCTACGGGGCGCTGCGCTTTTCGACGGCCTTGTTTACCGAACTGCGCGAAATCCTCTTCGCCCGCGTCACCCAGCGCGCGGTACGGCGCATTGCGCTCGAGGTATTTCGCCACCTGCACGCGCTCTCGCTCCGCTTTCACCTGCAACGCCAGACCGGCGGCGTCTCTCGCGACATCGAACGCGGCAGCCGCTCGATCTCAAGCCTGATCAGCTACACCCTGTATTCGATCCTGCCGACCCTGGTCGAGATCAGCCTGGTGCTGGGCATCCTCTTTGCCCGCTACGATAGTTCCTTCGTGCTCATCACCCTGGCGTCGCTGAGTGCTTATGTGGTGTTTACGATCAAGGTCAGCAACTGGCGAATCGCCATCCGGCGCAAGGTCAATGACACCGATTCCGCCGCCAATACCCGCGCCATCGACAGCCTGCTGAACTACGAAACAGTCAAGTATTTCAACAACGAGGAATTCGAAGCCAGGCGCTACGACCAGCAGATGCAGCACTGGGAGGACGCGGCCACCCGCAGCCAGGTCTCGCTCTCGTGGCTCAATCTCGGCCAGCAGATCATCATTGCGCTGGGCGTCACGGTGATGATGTGGCGAGCCGCGGATGGCGTCGTCGCTGGCACCATGACCATCGGCGATCTGGTACTGGTCAATGCCTTCCTGATTCAGTTGTACATGCCGCTCAACTTCCTCGGCGTCGTCTATCGCGAGATTCGCCAGTCCCTGGCGGATATCGAACGCATGTTCGACCTGCTGGCGGTCAATCGGGAAATCGCCGACGCGGTGGACGCCGCGCCGCTGGCGCCTGGCGCGGTGCACATCCGCTTTGCCGCCGTGGACTTCAGCTATGAGCCGAACCGGCAGATCCTGCACGGCGTCGATTTCGAACTTCCCACCGGGCGTACGCTCGCCGTCGTCGGCGAGTCGGGATCGGGAAAATCGACCCTGGCGCGCCTGCTCTATCGCTTCTACGACATCAATCGGGGGCAGATCCTGATCAACGGCAAGGATCTGCGCCAACTGACGCAAAGCAGCCTGCGCGCGGCGATCGGCATCGTTCCCCAGGATACGGTGCTGTTCAATGACACGATCTACTACAACATCCTCTACGGCCAGCCGGAGGCCAGCAGCGAGCAGGTGCTCGCCGCCGCCGAAAGTGCGCAACTGGCCGGATTCATCGAGCGGCTTCCCGACGGCTACGAAACCCGCGTCGGCGAACGCGGCCTCAAGCTCTCGGGGGGCGAGAAACAACGCGTCGCTATCGCCCGCGCCCTGCTGAAGAACCCGCCATTCCTGATCTTTGACGAAGCGACCTCGGCTCTCGATTCAAAGACCGAAAAGGCCATCCAGGCCAGCCTCGACAGCGCGGCACGCGGCCGCACAACGCTGATCATCGCGCACCGTCTGTCAACGATCATGAATGCCGACGAGATTCTGGTCATGAACGCCGGCCGCATCATCGAGCGCGGCTCCCACCCGCAGCTACTCGATGCCGGCGGCAGCTACGCGCAAATGTGGGCGCTGCAGCAACTGGAAGACTCCGGCAATGCCCTGGCCGACGAACAGGCCGGCGCCATTCAATAGCTCCTGCTGGGAGGGTTGCGCTGGAAACCTAGATCGTCCGGTCGAAGAGCATCAGGTTCTTCTCTTCGCGAATTCGGTAGAGCTGGGCCGGACGGTGGCTGCCGGTACGCTGCGCGTCCTTGACCACTTCGAGAAAATCGAAGTCGGCGAGCTTGCGGCGGAAAGCACTTTTGTCGAGCTTTTGCCCCAACACGTGTTCGTAGGTTTGCTGCAACTCGGTCAGGGTGAACGCGGATGGCAACAGATAACACGGCAGCGATGAGTAGGCCGACTTGCTGCGCAGGCGTTCGAGCGCGCAGTCGACGATACGTGCGTGGTCGAAACACAGCCGCGGCAGATCGTCGACCGGCCACAGCTCGAACGGCGCCGGACTAGCCGGTCGAAGCGTGTCCGCGCTGACCAGGGCGTAGTAGGCGATGCTCGCCGACCAGCCGCGCGGGTCTCGGGTGGCACCCGAGAAGGTATACAACTGCTCGAGGTACGGCGAGGTCAGGCTGGCCTTTTCCCGAAGGACCCGGCGAGCCGCAGCCAGGCTGTCGGCATCCTCGACGGCGTGCACATAGCCGCCGGGCAAGGCCCACTGTTCGGCAAAGGGCTCGCGCTCCCGCCGTGACAGCAACACTTCCAGGCGCTCGCCGACAAGCGTCAACAGCACGACGTCGACGGTGACGATGATTTTCTGATCCATGCCCCACTCCACGCAAAGCCTCTTGGTGTCACCTTACCTCTAAGTCCGGGTTTCCTCAAGGGACGCCGGCGCGGGTGTGTCTCGCTGCCCGGGTTCCCCGTACCTCAAGGGGATCCCGGAGCGCGTTCCCGAATCGCAAAACATATAGTTGCAAATTGCCACGTACTAACTTATAGTTATTTCGTCACTAAGTCAGGTGGCACCCGAACGGGGCAGGCGGCCCCGGTTGTCCGAGGAGGAAATCACCATGCGCAACACGCAAAGAATTCACTTGCTGGCCATCGATCCGCAGAACGACTTCTGCGACATACCGGAGGCGGAATTGCCCGTCGACCCGCAGTCTGCGAACCAGGCAAACGCGCGGCCGCTGGTCCGGCCAGCGCTGCCGGTTACCAGCGCCGACGCCGACATGAAGCGTCTGGCTGCGTTCATCGACCGGGTCGGCCGCAAGCTCTACGACATCCACGTCACGCTCGACTCGCACAACCCGGTCGATATCGCGCACCCGACCTGGTGGAGCGACGAACAGGGCAATGCCCCGGCAGCGTTCACCGTCATCAGTGCCAGCGACGTTCGGGGCGGGGTCTGGCGCGCCCGCAACCCGCTGGCACAGGCGCACAGCCTGCGCTACGTCGAGGCGCTGGAAGACAGCGGCCGCTATCTGCTGGTCGTCTGGCCCGAACACTGCCTGATCGGCTCCTGGGGCCACAACGTCCATGCGGCGGTGAAGGCCGCCCTCGACCGCTGGGCAAGAGCCAGGCTCGACCTGGTGGACTTCGTGACCAAGGGTTCGAATCCGATGACCGAGCACTATTCCGCGGTCCAGGCCGAAGTTCCCGACGCCAGCGATCCATCGACGATGCTCAACGGTCGTCTGATCGAAACGCTGCGCGAGGCCGACCTGATCGTCATCGCCGGCGAAGCCCTTTCGCACTGCGTAGCCAACACGGTGCGCGACATCGCCGACAACTTTGGCGAGGACAACGTGCGCAAGCTGCTGCTGCTGACCGATTGCTCCAGCCCGGTGCCCGGCTTCGAAACACTCGGCAACGACTTCGTCGCCGACATGCGCACACGCGGCATGCAAACGGCCACCTCCCTCGATTTCCTCGCCTGAGCGGCGGCGCCAGTCTCGCACACCCCCATCCCTTCATCCCACCAGGAGAACGCCATGAAACTGTTCACCAGCCAGATGCAGACCGCACAAGTCGCCAACTTCACCTTTTCCGGGATGCGCCCGGAAAAGCTCGGCGCCACCGAGTACACGCTGGTCACGCTGGTCGTCGACAAGACCGGCAGCGTCACCGGCAGCGAGGCAGAACTGCTCGCCGTCAAGCGCGCGGTCGTCGCGGCCTGCCGCAAGAGCCCGCGCGCCAACTATCTGATGCTGCGCAGCGTCGAGTTCAACGAGCGCATCGACGAGGTGCACGGCTTCGTCGAACTCAACACCGTCGATCCAGCCGGTTACACCGCGCCACGTTGCAGCGGCACGACCGCCCTGTACGACGCCACCTTCGCCGCCGTCGCGGCCACCAATGCGTACGCGCACACCCTGGCCGACAACGACTTTGCGGCCAACGGTCTGGTCGTCGTCGTCACCGACGGCGAGGACAACGCTTCGGCGCAAACCCCGGCGACGGTAGCCCGCGAGATCGGCCGCGGCGTCGGCAACGAATGGCTCGAATCCCTGAACGTCATTCTGGTCGGCGTCAATGCCCGAAGTTGCCGACGGGCGCTGGACCGCTTTCGCCAGGCTGCCGGCCTCGCGCAGTACGTCGATGTCGCCGATGCCACAGCGCAGAACCTTGCCCGTCTGGCCGACTTCGTCGCGCGCAGCATCGCCTCGCAATCGCAGAGCCTGGGCAGCGGCGGACCCAGCCAGGCGCTCACCTTCTGAGTGGGCTGTGTCACGTTCATCGACCGGGCGGCGGGGAATCAGCCGCCGCCCCAGCAGGAGAAGCACATGGTCGTCGATCACTTTTTTGCCATCGGCACGCCGCACGCCAACAGCGGCGGCGCTTGCCAAGATTACGCGCGCTCCGGTCTGGTGACGGCTGACCTGGCCGTCGGCGCGGTCGCCGATGGTTGCTCGGGCGCCTCGGCGAACACCGAAGTCGGCGCCCAGGCCGCTGTCTTCGCCTTCGAGCGGGCGCTGCTGCCGTATCGGCACCGGCCAGGCGGATGGTTCGACGCGCCCTTTGCCGAGGACTTTCTGGCGGCCTTCGGCGCGTCTCGCGTCTCGCCCAGGGAGGACGATTACCTGGCCTCACTGGTCGGCTTTGCCGCCACTTCACGGGAAGCGGCCATCTATCTGTTTGGCGACGGTGCCATCGCCTTGCGCTACACCGATGGCCGGCACCTGCTGATCGAAATCGAATGGCCCGGCAATGCGCCGTATTACCCCGGCTACAGCAGCCGCCCCGAGGTCCGGGAGCGCTTCCTTGCGCAGTTGTCCGATCCGTACGCGGCAGTGGTCCAGCGGCGGACCGAATTCGTCGCCGGCGACGGCGGCGTCACCACCCTCGCGAGCAGCAGCGAAACACGCTCTTTCGAGGCCCTGGAGAGGGGTGCGGTGATTCGCTTCCAGCCGGCGGATGAACAGATCGAGGCGATGGCGGTGATCACCGACGGGCTGGCGCGGATCGGCTGCCTGTCGGCCGCCGAAGCGGCCGCCGAACTGCTGGCGTACAAGAACCATCGCGGCCACTTCGTCAAACGCCGCTGCCTGCGCGCGCTGGCCGCACTCCGGCGCGGCGGTCATCTGTTGGGAGACGACCTGGCGATCGCCGGCGTCTGGTTCGGGAGCAAATGAAATGGACATCGGCAAAGGCATCCGGGTGGTCATGCCCGGCAAAGGTGAAGTGATGCTGCGTGCCCAGGATCACCTGGCGACGGGCGGCGAAGGCGCGGTCTTTCAGCGCGCGGGGATGGTTTATAAGCTCTACCTCGATCCCGTGGCAGCACGAGTGCGCGGCATGGAAGAAAAGATCGGCCTGCTGGCGCAACTGCGCCACCCCAGCATCGTCGCGCCGATCGACGTTCTGCGCGATCAGCAGCAGGCGCTGGTCGGCCACTACATGCCGGCGGCGCCGGGTGTGCCGCTGATCGAGCTGTGCACCAACGCCTGGCGCAACGCCAACGGCTTCGGCGACGATCAGGCCGCCCAACTCGTCGAGAACATGCGTGCGGCGGTAACCGCGGCGCACGCCCTGCCGGCGCTGATGGTCGACGGCAACGAGACCAACTGGCTGGCCAATGGCGTCGAGCCGCGGGTGATCGACGTTGATAGCTGGCAGATCGGGCGCTTTCCGGCCACGGCGATGATGGCCACGATCCGCGACTACCACGGCGCGCAACCCTCACCCGCCGCCGACTGGTTCGCCTGGGGAATCGTCACCTTCCAGGTGTTTATGGGGATTCACCCCTACAAGGGCAGCCACCCCGACTTCCGGCGCGGCGATCTGGAGGCCCGGATGCGCGCCAACGTTTCGGTCTTCGACCCCCGCACCCGCCTCAATGCCGCGGTACGCCACTTTGCCGCCATTCCCGCGGCCCTGCGCGACTGGTACGCGGACACCTTCCAGCGCGGTCTGCGCGGCTCGCCGCCGAGCGCCCTGCAGCCGCGCATCGCCGCTTCGGCGCCCCGAAAATACCGGGCAACGCTCGGCGCGATGGGCCGGCTGCAGCACGAGCACGTACTCACCCTGCCGGGCACGGTGCGCTGGATCGACGCCGACGGCCTGGCGGTCATCGAGTCGGAGGGGCGTCTGCAGGCTTACGACCTGCGGCATCGACATGCGCTCGACGGTCTCGCGCCCGCCACCCTGCAGGGCATCATCGGCGGGCGTTGCTGCCTGCTCGCTCACCAGCGCGGGTCGATTCTGCTCGAGATCGCCGCCGGCACGATCAGCGCACAGTTCATCCCCGGCCCGGGCGACCGACCGCCGGCAAGACCGCAGATCGCCGCGCTGCCGTTGCGCGCCGACCGGCTGCTGCGCCTCGGCCGGCGCGTCTTCGCCGTCAGCGACGCCGGCGCCAGCGGTCTGGCCGAAATCCGGATCGAGCACCTTGGCGAGCGCCTGCTGTTGGCCATCGGCCAGTCCTGGCCGGTGCACGCACGGGCGACCCGCTTTTTCGACGGTCTCGCCGTTTGGGATTGCCTCGGGACGCCGTTCATCCTGCTTCCCGAAGGCCCGTCGGCGCTGCTCATCGATCGCGCCGAGGTGTTGCGCGACTACCGCCTGATCAATGCTTACGCGCGCGATCGCCACGCCGTCGTGATGCACGGCCTGCGTCGCGACGATGGCCTGCTGTATCGTCTGCGCCTGCGTCTCGGCAAGGCCGGCTACGAGCTCATCGATGCGACGGTGGTCTACGAAAGCGAACTGAACGTCGCGGTCACCGCGCGCGGCGTCGCCGTCGCCTTGTTCGACGATGGCGAAGTGACCGTCTGGAACACCGCCGGCGACAGCGAGCAGCGCATTGCCGACCGCGCGGCCACGCGCGACCTGCGGCTGTTCGCGCTGGCCGATGGCGTCTACTACCTCGCCGACCGTGAAGTCTTCCGTTTGCGCCTCGGTGTGGCGTTCCGTTCATCGACCCACTAACCTTGGATGCTCATCCTCTTCAGGAGAACCTCATGCCTCTGCCGCCGATCATCACCAGTCTGCTCGACACCGACCTCTACAAGTTCACCATGCTGCAGGTCTTCCTGCATCGCTTTCCGGGGGCCACCGGCGAGTACCACTTCAAGTGCCGCAACCGCGGCCAGCAGGCGCTGTCCGCGCTGCAGAGCGAGATCGAGGCGCAGATCGCGCATCTGTGCACGCTGCGTTTTCTTCCCGAGGAACTCGCCTACCTGCGTACCCTGCGCTTCATCAAGGGGGATTTCGTCGACTACCTCGAACTTTTCCAGTTCCGCCCGCGCTTCATCCGCGTCGCGCCATCGCCGGACGCCGCCGGGGAACTGGTGATCGTCGCCCGCGGCCCCCTGGTGCACGTCATGCTGTTCGAGATCTTCGTGCTCGCCATCGTCTCGGAAGTCAATTTCTCGCGCCACGACCGCGAACGCTGTCTTGGCGAAGGGCGCCGTCGTCTGCGCGACAAGATCACGCAGCTCAAGGACTTCGGCAAGGAGCCGGCGCTGAGCCACCCCTACGTGTTCTTCGATTTCGGTACGCGCCGGCGGGCGAGTCGGGAATGGCACGAGGAAGTGGTGAGCACGCTCGCCGAAGCGGTGCCCGAGTTTTTCAAGGGGACGAGCAACGTCGATATGGCGCGGCGGCACGCGCTGGTCCCGATCGGCACGATGGCGCACGAATACCTGCAGGCCCATCAGGCCTTCGGTTGCCGCTTGCGCGACTTCCAGCGCCTGGCCCTGGAAAACTGGGTGATGGAATACCGCGGCGACCTCGGCATCGCGCTCACCGACGTAGTGAACATGGATGCCTTTCTGGCCGACTTCGACCTGTACTTCGCCAAGCTCTTCGACGGCCTGCGCCACGACTCCGGCGACCCCATTGTGTGGGGCGAGAAAGCGTTGGCGCATTACGAGTCGCTGCGCATCGATCCGCGGACCAGGATGCTGACCTTCTCGGACGCGCTCGACTTTCCCCGCAGTTTCGCGCTCTACCGCCGGTTTGCCGGGCGCACGCGCACCGGCTTCGGGATCGGCACGCACCTGACCAACGACCTCGGCGTCGAGGCCCTGAACATCGTCATGAAGCTCGTGATCTGCAACGGCAACCCGGTGGCCAAGATCTCGGACGCACCGGGCAAGACGCTTTGCGACGACGCGACGTTTCTCGCGTACCTGCGGCAGGTCTTCGGCTTGCCGTCCGCACCGCAAGCCTGAAGGAGAGTCGCATGGCCAAAAAACCGCTGCGCATCACCCTCGCCCAACTCAACTACCGGATCTGCGACTTCGCGCGCAATCTCGGCCGAATCACCGACGCCGTGCAGAGCGCTGCGGCAGCCGACCTGATCGTCTTTTCCGAGCTTTGCCTGAGCGGCTACTCCCCGCAGGATCGGGTCGAGGAACCGGAATTCCTCGCCCGTCAGGACGCGGCACTGGCCGCCGTGTGCGCGCTGTCGAAGAGCACACGCGCGGCGCTGGTCATCGGCGCGGTCAGCGTCAATGCCGGCGTCGGCAAGCCGCTGCACAACAGTCTGCTGCTGGTGCAGGACGGGCGGGTCAGGCTGCGCTATCACAAACAACTGCTGCCCACCTACAACATCTTCGACGAGCGGCGTCACTTCGAGCCCGGCGAAGCGCACGCCGCAGTACTCGAACTGGCCGGTTACCGCGTCGGCTTTCTGATCTGCGAGGATGCCTGGAACGACGAGAACCGCGACTACCCGGCCAACCCCCTGCGCGACATCGCCGCCGCCGGCGTCGATCTCGTCGTCAGCATCAACGCCAGCCCGTCGAACGTCGGCAAGACCGCCGAGCGCCAGCGCATTCTCAGCGCCGCCGCCACCAGGCATGGCGTCCCGATGGTCTACGTGAACCAGGTCGGCTGCAACGACGAGATCGTCTTCGACGGCGGCTCCCTGCTCGTCGACCCGCGGCTGGGAGTCGTACACCGGCTGCCGTTGTTCGCCGAAGCCGTCGAAACCGTCGGCTTCACCGGCGGCCGGGGCGAAGCGCGCGCCGGCGTCTTCCTGGCCGAAGGAAAGCGCTGCACCACCCGCGTGTCCACCGAACAGAGCGATATGGACTTCTACTATCGGCAGATCGTTCTCGGGCTCCGCGACTACGTCGACAAGACCGGCTTTCACGGGGTCGTCATCGGTGCGTCCGGCGGCATCGACTCGGCACTGACCCTGGCTCTCGCCACCGACGCCCTCGGCGCCGAACGCGTGCGCGCGCTGACCATGCCCTCCCGGTATTCAAGTACCGGTAGCGTCGACGATTCGGCGACCCTGTGCGCCAATCTCGGAGTGCAACTTTTCCGCCACGACATCGGCACGCTGTTCGACGCCTACCGCAGCGGCTTCAGCGCCGCGCTAGGCGTCGAACCTTCCGCGCTGACGCAGGAAAACGTCCAGGCGCGCATCCGCGGCGCGATCCTGATGGAGTTCTCCAACCACTTTGGCCATCTCGTGCTGTCGACCGGCAACAAAAGCGAAATCAGCGTCGGCTACACCACCCTCTACGGCGACATGAACGGTGGCCTGAACCTGATCGGCGATCTGTACAAGACCGAGGTCTTCGCCCTGGCCCGGCACTACAACCAGCGGCACGCCGCCGAGCGCATTCCGCGGGCGATTCTCGACAAGGAGCCCTCAGCCGAACTCGCGCCGGGGCAACGCGACGGCGACACCCTGCCGCCCTATCCGGTGCTCGACGAGATCCTCAAGCTGCACATCGAGGGACGCCGCTTGCGTCCGGAAGAATTCAGCCGCGCGCAGGCCTTCGTCGCCGGTCTCGAAGCCGCCGGCCAACAGGAACTGCTGCGCCGGGTCACCGGCATGGTGGCCCGGAGCGAGTTCAAGCGCCGTCAGGCACCGCCGATCATTCGTCTGCGCGGTCGCGCCTTCGGCAACGGCCGCCAGATGCCGATCGCCGCGCAGGGGTGAACAGCCGCGCACGCACCGGCACGACAGGGCATGCCTTCATCGTCGAAGCCATCGCTGCACGGGAGGTGTTGGAGAGCAGCCCGCTGATCGGCCGACCCACTGCAGCCGGCACAAGCGCGAACTCGTCATCGGGCGCCGCACCCACGGAACCCTGGCCCTCTACCGTGACGCCTCCGGGATCGAAGCCACCTGTTCCAGGAACCCGACGCCGCATCTCCTGGCCTGCAAGCCACGCCTGGAGAAATTGCGTTTCCTCTTTCGCCTGGCGATGGATCTGCGCTACCTCGTGCTTGAAATTGCCCGCTCGCCGGCTGGAAATCTCCGCTTGCGGTCGGCATGGGCCTCCGCGCGTGCCTGAAATACCGGCTCGCGGTCTGGAAATGGCGGCGGTCGATGTTGAAATCGCTGCCAGCGTTCTGGAAATCGCTGCCGGTGTGCAGGAAGTCGCTGCCGGCGACCTGGAAACGCCTGCTTGGGAGTGCGCAAGGCCTGCCCACCCCCGGTCAACGCCCGGAGGCGCCTGGTCAGCCCCCAGAGACACCCGGTCGGTCAGCCCCCGGAGCCCCTCGATAAACACCGAAACGGTCAGGGCAAACACCGCCGCGACGGTCGCGAACGCTTCGCCGGCCGTGCGTAACGCCCGCAGACGCGTCGGTAGCCCCGGCGCGCACGGCGGCCGGCAAATCCCGCTGCCAAAAGGCGAATGGCGCGCTACCATGGGTGTTCTCCGGAACGATCCGGGGAATCCTTGAAACCCAACTCTGGAAAGGAGCAAACGATGGAAGCGTATCAGGCGATTCAGAATGGCGTTGCTGCACTATTAGCAATTACTAATATACCATTTGGCTTGGTCGCGAAATTTCGGCATGACTCCCCCTTTTTCCCGCGCTGCTTCATGCAGCAGGACGCAATTTTCCCTACCCGGTCAGAACGCGGCATGCCCAGGTAGGTGAACGTGTTGAGGATGGCGGCGCGAACGTGAGCTTCTGTCACTTGCCGCTCGAAGGTTCGGGAGTACAGGCTGTCGCCCAGTTGCTTCAGCCGGAACATCATGTTCTCGGCGATGCTGCGCCGGTGGTAACCGCTGTCGTTCTTCCAGCCGGCGAGTCCCTTGGCTTCGATTTCCTGGAGGATGACGTCGCGGGGGTGGTCGTCTCCCCACGCAACCGCTCCATCGCGGGGCGGGATGGTGGCACGCGCGTCCCGCTCGGCGATCGCCGCATGGCAGCCGTGGCTGTCGTAGGCGCCATCGGCCGAGACTTGGGCGATCTCGCCTTCGACCTGATCGAGCAGGCCGGGCAAGATTTCGCTGTCGCCCCAGGCGGTGGTCGTCACTTCGATGCCGATGATGTCCTTACTGGTCTCGTCAACCGCCAGATGGATCTTCCGCCACGTGCGACGCTTACCCACCCCGTGCTGACGCACCTTCCATTCGCCTTCGCCGAAGATCTTCAGTCCCGTCGAATCGACCACCACATGCGTTGGACCCTTGCGCGGCCGACGAGGAATCTTCACCGAAAGCTGCGCAGCCCGTCGCGACATATGGGTGTGATCCGGCACCGGCAAGTCCAGTTGGCACAGGCGCATGAGCGACTTGATCAGTCCCTCCGTGGCGCGGTACGGCAACTGGAACAGCCCCTTGATCGTCAGGCACGTCTGGATGGCGGTGTCCGAGTACAGCCCGGGCTTGCCACGGCCCACCGGTGGTGCAGGAGTCCACTGGTCCCGAATACTCGCCTCGTCAAACCATATCGTCAGGTTCCCCCGGTTGACCAAGGCCCGATCGTATTCCGACCAGTTCGTCACCCGGTACCGTTGCTTCAGCCCCACCTCGCCAGTGTCCGGCTTCACGCGCATCGCCATGATCGATCTCCTCCGACAGCCCACCCCGGACCCTCCGGGGGCGATGCCAATATACTACACCAACGCCATTCAGAATCGGACGGCCCAGACGGTGGCGGTGATCAAGCAGTGCCTCCCGGACTTGAACGTCGGCGGCGTGGACGCGGCGGCGCTCATCGAGCGGTCGCGGGCGCTGGGCGCGCTGGCGCAGGCGCGCGACGAGGCGCTGGCCGATGCCGACACCGCCGGCAATGCCGAGAATCGGGGCTTCCTGGCCCTGCAGGCGCTGACGCTGTTGCTGCCGAAGGTTGCCGAGAACGAGCTCGACGACGGCATAGCCGCCGAATCGGCCTTGCTCGACCTGCTCGCGCCGGTCTATTCAATCACGCCGCGCAGCAGCGAAGCCGCGCTCGAACGCGGCAAGAAGCTGCACAGCGCCCTGAACAAGATCAACGACTACCTCGCCGGTCTGACGCCGGCGCGCGCACCGGTGAGCAGCGCCGGCAAGGGCATCGCCGAACTGGCTGCGACGATGGCCGCCCTGCCTGCCCTGGCGCAGGCCTTCGAGGATCGCGCCGCCGATGTGCGCGCCGCCCGTGCGGCCTTGCAGACGGCGGCAAGCGAACTCGACCGCCTGAACAAGCGCTTCTACAGCCGCCTCAAGGCCGAAGCGCGCAGCCATGCGCCGCTCGCCGCCGGGCTGGCGCAGATCACCACCGAGACCGCCAGCCTGCCGCCCACCCTCGGCATCCGCAGCCTGGTGCAGGGCGGCCTCGACAACCGTCAGGTGCTTTTGAGCTGCAGCCGCGGCGCCTTCACCGACGGCGCCACGCACAGCGTCGAATGGCAGGTCGCCGGCAGCGACACCGACTTCACCCACAGCGTCACCGCCGACCCCAGCGGCAACACCATCGGCCCCTTCGCCGCCGGCCAGACGGTGAAACTGCGCACGCGTGTGCGCCATGGCAAGGGCACGATCACCGGCAGCGTGCGCACGCTGACCATCGGCTAGGCGAGACCCTGCCGGACGCGCAGCGGTGAGGAGAAGGCGTAACGAGGCACGGAAGAGAACCTTCCCTTCGCCCCCATCCCCTCCCAACCGCCCCCTTGAGCAGGGAGAGGAGCCGCACGGTCCATGAAAAAGGAGTGACCGTAGCCAAGCCATGCCAGCGGTCGAGTCCAGGCTGGAACGAAACCCACTCCTCCGCAGGTGGGACATCTTGATCCGACCAGCATGAACGGTATGAGTATTTGCAGCAATCACCTTATATGGTTGGCGCATTGTTTGCATGGGCATTGCCCACCGCGTCGCGGCGAACCGAAAGTCTCGTCGCACCAAGCCGTTGCGGCATGCGCCGGCCCCTTCAGTTAACCGGCGACGCGAGATTCTCCAGTTCCTTCAGCTTCTTCATGGCCTGCATGGCCTGCAGCGAGTTGTAGTTGATATTGCTGGCGTTCAGGCTGTTGCCTTGCTGAAACGGAAATTGTGCAAGCGTCCCGAGAAATTCACCGAGCTTCTGCTGCACCGGAACGAAGAGCCAGATATTGTCAGCATACCAGCGAATATACATGCCGGATTCGTGTGGCGCCTTTTCATACGGATCAGCCCGCAGGTTGACGATTACAGGCCAGCCGGGTGCCTCCCGGACGGCAGTGGCAATGTTGCCGTTCTGCACGGCGAAATGGACCTTCCAGTCGTTCCAGCGCACCGCGTTCAATTCGCCGCCGGCGCCGAAGTAGAAGATCTCCTCGCGCGGACCCTTCTTTGCCTCGCCCTTGAAGTAGGGCAGGAAGTTGTAGCCGTCGAGGTGGGCTTTCCAGGTCTTGCCGTTGGCGGCGTAGCCCTTCTTCACCTTGTCGACGATTGCCGGCTCGCCTGCCGCCGCCAGGAGAGTTGGCAGCCAGTCTTCCTGCGAGAAGATTTCGTTGACGATCGTTCCCGGCTTGATCACCCCTGGCCAGCGCACAAGCATCGGCACCCGGAAACCGCCTTCCCATGTCGTGCCTTTCTCACCGTGGAATGGGGTTGTTCCGCCATCGGGCCAAGTGCCAGTCTCGGCGCCATTGTCGGTGCCGTAAACGATGATGGTGTTGTCGGCAACACCCAGTTCATCGAGTTGCTGCAGTACCGCGCCGACCATGTCATCGTGTTCGACCATTCCGTCGGGGTACAGGCCAATGCCCGTGCGCCCTTCTGTGGACTGCTTCAGCCGCGTCCACACGTGCATGCGCGTGGTGTTGAACCAGACGAAGAAAGGCTTTCCCTCCTTCACGGCATTGGCGACGAATTTCTGTTCGGCAGCAAAGATTTCTTCGTCGACGGTTTCCATGCGCTTCCTGGTCAGCGCGCCGGTATCCTCGATCTTTTGTCCGCCCTTGCCGTCGCTCCAGGTATGCATTACACCGCGCGGGCCATACTTCCTTCTGAACTCGGGATCCTTCGGGTAGTAGTAACCCTCTGGCTCTTCCTCGGCGTTGAGGTGGTAGAGGTTGCCGAGAAACTCGTCGAAGCCATGCACCGTCGGCAGGTGCGAGTCACGGTCACCGAGGTGATTCTTGCCGAACTGGCCGGCGACGTAGCCCTGGTTCTTGAGCAGATCCGGGATGGTCGGCGCCCAGTCGGGAATTCCCTGCGGTGACCCCGGCATGCCGATGGTCAGCAAGCCGGTGCGAAACGGGTGCTCGCCCAGGATGAACGAGGCGCGTCCGGCAGTGCAGCTCTGCTGGGCGTAGGCGTCGGTGAATATGGCGCCCTCTTTGGCGATGCGGTCGATATTGGGGGTCTTGTAGCCCATCATGCCGAGGTTGTAGGCGCTGATGTTGTGGATGCCAATGTCGTCGCCCCAGATGACCATGATATTGGGCTTTTTGGCCTGCGCGAAGGCGGGCGATGCCAGAACCAGTGTGAGGGACGCCCCGGCAACCAGTGCGGCAAACAGCAGTTTCAGTTTCATCGAATAGATCCAACGGGTTGATCGGTTTCCGGTGCCCGCCTACGGCGGCCATCAATGACTTGCATCAATCATTCAAACGAAAATATTTTCTTCCAGTCGTTCTTCATGCTGATCACGGTCCAGCCCTGCATTTTCGCCTGGTCATGGAGCGCCTGCGTGAACGCGCCGACCTTGGCCGCGGGCAGGCCCTGCGCCGGGCCGTAGGCGTATTCGCGTTGGCCATCGTCGTGCAGCACGAGCATCGCCAGACGCGCGCCGTCGCCGGCCTGGGTGTATTCGAGCATCTGCTGGTCGCCGGTCGAGTTGCCGACCGCCATGAGCGGGCGACGACCGATCATCAGATTGATGCCTTCAGGCTTGCCGGCATTATTGTCGTTGAGCATCAGCTTTGGCTCCTTGCTCAGCAGGGGCTTGCCATCCTTCGCGTAGCCGTAGGTGGTGCCAAGCGCACTGCCGACCACCTGCTCGGGAGGAATGCCGTAAATCTGTTCGGAGTAAACACGCACGAAATCCTGGCCGCCGCCGGTCACGATATAGGTCTTGTAGCCATTGGCACGCAGATATTTCAGAACCTCCTGCATCGGCAGATAGGTCAGATCGGTGTAGGGCTTCTTCCAGCGCATGTCCTTCGCTTCGGCGAGCCACTTGGCCACTTCGACCTTGAAGGCCTCGACGCTCATTCCGGTCATCGTGGCGACCGCGACTTTTTCAATATCAGGCAGCGTCAACTTGGCCATCGCCGCATGATCGCCATGCAGCACCTGTAGAACCGTTGAAAACGGGGCAACCTTGGCCAACTCGGGCCTGGCTTTGACCAGCGCCGGCACACGCTCAAGGATGTACATCGCCTGCGCATACATCGGATGCTCGACCCACAGCGTACCGTCCTGATCGAAAGTGGCAATGCGCTCGGCAGCGGGAACGAATTTCGGGCTGCCTTGCGTCGTCGTGACCCCCACGAACTCGACGATGGCCTTTTTGGCCGCGCCGTCGTTCCATGAAGGTAATGGATCGTTCTGCGCCTGGGCGTGCGCGCCCAGTGCGAGCAGTGTGCTCAACAGCAGCGTGCGAACAAGGTTTGGAAAAAAGATCATGGGTTTCATTTTTCTCTCCCAAAAATACAATGTTGAAAAACGGATGCGGGCGACCCTGCCGGGGCGCCCGCTTTGTCTTTGCTTGTCGTCAGCTTTCAGGCTCAATCGTGCCCGTTATGACCGTTCTGCTGCATGGCCTTGAGGATGCCGTCGAGGTTGTAGGTTTCAGGCGCCTGCATGGCCGGAAATTCCTTGTACGACATCAGTTCCTTTTCCCACAGCAGTTGCCCGATCGGCAACATGTTCCAGTTGTAAACATAGGCATTGCCCGGTGAGCCCAGCGCGCCGGCGTAGCCCATCAGGGACTTGGCATCGCTGCCGACCGTCGTCTCGAAGGGATCACGCTTGACGTTGGTGAGTTGGGTCCAGTGGAAGCTCTGTGCTCCAAACAGTCCGCCGGTCGCGGTATCCGGAACGATCGTGTAGTACATCTTCCAGTTCTTGTAGCGTACCGCCGACGGTTGCGAACCCGTGTAGTAGAAGAAGACTTCGCGCGCCGACTTCTCAGACTTGCCCGTGAGGTATTCGGTCTGGTCAACACCGTCGAGCTTGGTCTTTTTGATTCCGGGGTACTTGCCGGCCATGATCTGCTCGTTCAACGCATTGCCCTTCGGCCCGCCAGCGATGTTGACCAGCGTCGGCAACCAGTCGAGCGCCGAGAACATCTGGTTCTTGACCGTGTTCGGCTTGATATGCCCCGGCCAGCGGACGACCAGCGGAGCGCGCATTCCCCCTTCCCAGGTCGTCAGCTTGCCGCCCTTGAAAGGCGTCACTCCGCCATCCGGAAAGGTGATGGTTTCGGCGCCGTTGTCGGTGGTGAAGACGATGATGGTGTTGTCGAGTTGGCCCATCGTTTCGAGCTTTTTCATGACCTCGCCGATGTTGTCGTCCATTTGCTTCATGCCGGCTTCGTTGGTACCCCAGTCCTTGCCGCCGGGTTCACCAACCATGGCCTCGTATTTCGGCGACAGCATGGTCGTGATGTGCATGCGCGCCGGGTTGTACCAGACGAAGAAGGGTTTGTTGGTCTTCTTGGGGTCATTGCGCTCGAGGAAGTCGATGACCTTGGCCGATATCTCCTCGTCGACGGTCCGCGAACGATCCAGCGTCAGCGGCCCCTCGTCCTTGCAGGTCGTGTTCTTCTGTGTGCCGTCGCTGGACTTGCACCAGATGACCGGGCGTGGCGGGGTCAGACAAGTCCCGGCCCGCGGATCGATGGCGCCGGGTACCTCGGCCAAACCGGTGATCGGTGTGTTCTTGCACGGCGGGGCGATGCCCTGCAGCAGCGGGCTCTTGTTGATGTCGACAAAACTCACGCCCTGCATGGCGTCGAGGTGATAGAGGTAGCCCCAGAATTCCTGGAAGCCGTGCGAGGTCGGCAGCGCCTCGAAATGGTCGCCGAGGTGGTTCTTGCCGAACTCGCCGGTGTTGTAGCCGAGGTCGAGCAGGAACTTGGCGACTGCCGGCGTGCCCGGGCGCAGCCACGACGGGCTGCCCGGTAACTGCGGCGGGATCATGCCGGTGCGCAGCGGATGCATACCGGTAAAGAATGCGTTGCGACCGGCCGTGCAACTCTGCTCGGCGAGATAGTCCATGAATATCGCGCCTTCATTGCCGATACGATCGATGTTCGGTGTTTCGCCAACCATCAGGCCGCGGTGGTAGATGCTTGGCTGCATCCAACCGATGTCGTCGCCCATGATGAACATGATGTTGGGCTTCTCTGTAGCAGCCAGCACCGGCGCAGAAACACACAATGTGCTAGCCGCGACCATCGCCAGTGAAAGCATTCGCTGTTTCATTGCACTTCTCCTGTAAAAAATTGCAGATGACATACCGCGGGCACTGCGTGCCGCCGAAACTGCGCGCTGCTCATCGCCAGTGAAAACAGCACGACGACGCTAGATACTACATGAGAAAAATATTGCAAACATTACCCTTTCGGGCAATGCGCGCCAAGCCGCCACGGTGGCGATGGTCAGGCTTCAGGGCCGAACACAGGTCGCCTTCCCCAAAGGGAAGTGGCGCTCAGGCCTGTTGTTCAGTAGAGTGCAAGCGTATGAATTCCGACATCTTGGGCAAGACTCTTGTGGGCGTCGTTGATGATGACGAAAGCATTCGCCGTTCGGTGGCCCGACTTCTGCGCGCGGCGGGCATGCTAGCGATTACCTATGCATCGGCCGAAGAATTCCGTGCCGACGTCAAGCAGCAGCACTTTGATTGCCTCGTGCTTGATGTTCAGCTGCCCGGAATGTCCGGGATCGACCTGCGCAATCAGCTGGCGGCCCAAGGTAGCTCGACGCCGGTTCTTTTTGTCACTGCTCACGACGATCCCAAGGCTCACAAAGCCGCGATGGCTGGCCCGTGTGCCGGATTTTTTCGCAAGACCGACGCCGGAATCAGCTTCCTCGACACGATTCGCCGTGCCGTCTCATTACACACATCCGGGCAGTGATGTGCCTTAGACGGTTGGCTTCGTGAGCAACGGGACAGAGGCGCCGTTTCTCGAATCGTCGCACCGCTCACACTGGAGTTGACTGCTTCGTGCCGGCTGCGGCGAGGAATGAAGTAGTCATCGTGGAACGTCGTGACCCGCTCATTCGGTGCAAGCCGGTATCCAGAAGCCACCGCTCCAGTTCCTGGATTCCGGGTCAGGTCAGGGATGACTCTCCTTCAAGTCTGGTCGATTGAGCCTGATCGGTTACGCAGAGACTAGCGCGGACGGCAAACCCATTGTCGTGCGTATGGCTGACTAAAAGCCACTGGGTTCTGCACCCAGGACTTGCGTCAGATGCCTTTTGGTAGACTGGGCGAGACAAGCCATCGATACTATGCCCATGAACTGGATCTTCATAATCTGGCCCATGGTTGCCGGGGCCTGCCTCGCACTGGGCCTGATCGAACTGCGCATCGGCCTTGTGCCGCCAACATCAGCCACCCGTCTACTATTCGCACTGAGCGCTTTCACGGTCGCCGCCATTTCCGGCCTCGAATTGGCGTTGATGCGGGTGGATACCTTGTCAGAATGGTGGCCGGTGATGCGCTGGCTGGACATTGCCGTCGGCGTGATGCTGGTGTCGCTGACGGCATTCGTCTGGGTCTTCTTTGGCAACGGGAACAAGTGGCTTGCACCTGCCGTCCCCATTCTTTACAGCACCGGATTGATCTTCGACTATCTGCCCGGGTCCAGCATGACTTACGAAAGAATCCTCGACTTCAAAACGGTCGAAACCTTCGGTGGTGCCCGCTTCAACGTCGTCGATGGTATATCAAACCCGTGGAATGTGTTCCCGTACCTGGCGGTCCTGGCGCTGATCTTGTTCGTGGCCGTGGCCTCGGCAAGATTGTGGCACGCTGGTGGGCGACGGCGGGCGGCGGTCGTCGGGGGCGCCATCACGGTGTTCTTGTTGGTCGCCGGTGTGCATTCGGCCCTGGTCGAGACAGGGGTCTTGCAGATGCCTTATCTGATCAGTTGGTCGTATCTGTTCATTCTGGTGGCGATGGCCGACGAGTTGAATGCTGATGTCTTCACTTCGTCAAGACTCGCCGGTCAGCTACAGGAAAGCGAACGCCGCACAAATCTGGCCAGTGCCGCAGTCAATCTGGGTCTGTGGTCCTGGGACATCGTCAACAATACGATTTGGGCCACGGAAAGGGCACGCGCGCTGTTCGGCTTTTCTGACTCTGAACGCCTCAGTTTGGCGCACTTCATGAGAGCCCTTCATCCTGACGACCGCGAATCGGCAAATCTTGCCATCGAAAAGACCCTGGCCTCCGGCTGCGACTATGGAGTTGAGTACCGCGTGGCCGTTGCCGGGCAGACGCGCTGGATAGCGGCGAACGGGCAGCTTGAACGCGACTCCCGAGGCCAACCGATTCGCCTGCGCGGTGTGGTTCTCGACATTACAGCACGACGCAGCGCGGAGCTGGAATTGCAGCAATTGCAGAGTCAGCTGGCTCATGCCAGCCGAGTCTCGATGATGGGGCAGCTTGCGTCGGCACTGGCGCATGAGTTGAGCCAGCCGCTGGGCGCCATCCTGCGCAACACCGAGGCGGCCGAACTATTCCTTGAGCACGACCCGCCAGATATGGACGAACTGCGAGCCATCCTGGCTGATATCCGCCACGATGACCGGCGTGCTGGCAGCGTGATCGAACAGCTGCGTTCGCTATTGAAACGCCGAAGCATTGAACCACGCCCACTGTCAATGAGCGAACTGCTGGAGAATGTCGTTGGCCTCACACGCATCGATTTTTCCATCCGTAAGGTGCGGCTTGAATTTGAAGTCGCGCGCGAGCTGCCGTTGGTCATGAGCGATCCGGTGCACCTGCAACAAGTGTTGTTGAACCTGATCCTTAACGCGTTGGACGCCGTCGAAAACGCACCCACCGAAAGGAGGAGCGTGCTGATCCGGGTGCAGCGCCTGGGCAAGGACAAAGTAGAAGTGGCTGTCGTCGACTCCGGACACGGCATCGCACCAGTGGTACTGGAAACGCTTTTCAATCCGTTCTTTACCACCAAGCCGAACGGGATGGGCATCGGCCTCTCGATTTCGCGAACGATCATCGAGGCGCACGGCGGCCGCATATGGGCCGAGAACAACGCCGGAGAAGGCGCGACATTCAGGTTTACGCTGCCGCAGGCCGCTGAAGCGGCAGTGTCATGAGCACCCCTCAGCCCGTCGTTGTTCATGTCGTTGATGACGATACATCGTTCCGCGTCGCCCTCGCACGCTTGCTGAAGGCGGCGGGTTACACGGTTCATTCCTTTGCCTCGGCCGCCGAGTTTCTGGCCCAACTTGGCGATACAGCCGGTTGCGTCATCACGGATCTGCGGATGCCGGGCATGGACGGTCTGGATTTGCAGCAAGCCTTGGCGCGCGATATCAATGGGCTGCCGGTAATCTTCCTTTCCGGCCAAGGTGACATCCCGACAACGGTGCGGGCGATGCGCCTGGGGGCCGAGGACTTCCTCACCAAGGGCGCACCGAAGGAGGATCTGCTCGCGGCGGTGGATCGTGCAATCGCCCGCGATACCCAGCAGCGCGCCGAAAGCGCTCGGCAGCGCGAATTGCGAGCCCGAATCGAGACCCTCAAAGGGCGCGAAATCAGCGTCCTGCGCCATGTCGTCGATGGCTGGCTCAATAAGCAGATTGCTGCCGAACTGGAGATCAGCGAGCGGATGGTGAAGCTTCACCGTACCGCCATCACGTCCAAGCTCCAGGTTCGCTCCGTGGCCGAGTTGACGCGACTTGTGCAAGCTGCGGGATTGTTCGGAACGTCCAGCGCTTCCCTGACACGCCCTGATCAGGCCAAGTGACGAGCGAACCGTCGATCAGCGCGCTTCGAGTTCCTCGATCAGGCGTTTCACGCTGGCGTTATCCGGCATCAACTCGTCGATTTGTCTGGCGTAACGCAGAGCACTGCCCTTGTCGCCTGCCTCGCGGTTGATCGAGATAAGCGCACCGAGAATGTCCAGATTGGCAGGGAAGCGCTTGTTGGCGCTGCGCAGGATGATCAGGGCTTCATCACGTTTGCCGGCTGAATGCACGGCAATGGCCTGGACATAGGCGTAGCGCGGATTCAACGGCGCCAGCCGGGCCGCTTCGACAAACTCTTTGAGTGCAGCCGCGCTGTCTTTCTTGCGCGTCAGGGCCAAGCCCAGCGAATGATGCAGATCGCCATCGTTCGGCAGATTGGCCAATCCCTGGCGCAAAACCTTCTCGGCGTCCGCTTCCCGCCCCTGCTGGCGCAACGCATCGGCCAGATTGACATAGGCGCCGGTCAGACCCGGGTCACGCGCAACGGCCCGCTCGAAAGCGGCAATGGCCTCGCCGCTGCGGCCCTGGCGCATGCGCAAATTGCCTAGGTTGACACTACCCGAAGGCCAGTCGGCTTCCAGCGCCAGCGAGTCCTCGTACTCCTTCAGGGCGGCGGCGCGCGCCGCACGTTGGCTCTCGGGAATCTGACTATCGGGGATATCGGCAAGGATGCGGGCGGCTTCGACGCGCACGCCACGAATTGAATCCGTGAGCAGGGGCGCGACACTCAGCACCCGGTTGATTCTGTCCGCCGGCTCGATCATGCCGAGCGCGGCAATGCGCACCTGCGGGTCGCTGTCCTTGAGCAGCGCGCGGGCGCTCTGCAGGGTGCCGGCCGTGGCATAAGGGCGGGCTAGCGTCAGGGCGGTGGCCCGGACGATCCCGGGTTGCGCCGTGTTGTTGGCCAGTTCGAGCAACTCGGGAAGCGCTTTGATTCCCTGCGTCTGCGCCTTGTTCAGCGTCACACCGAACTGTGGACGATCTCGCCAGGTCTTGCCGTACCAGTGGTCCATGGCGCTCGCCGCCCATTGCGGCGCTTTGTCGGCGTGACACTGAATGCAGGCATTGGGACTACCCAGCGTCAGCGTCAGGTCTGGGCGCGGTACGCGTATGCTGTGGTCCTGACGTGCGTGGATGAGCATGTAATTCTGCGTCGGCATGTGGCAGGTAATGCATTGCGCGCCTTGGCCACCGAGCCGGTGCATGTGGTGTTTGGGCGCATCGAACTCGGCGGCATTGTGGCAGCGTGTGCACAGGGCATTGCCTTCGGCCCGCAGTTTCTGCGAGTGCGGTTCGTGGCAGTCCATGCAGGTGACGCCGGACTGATGCATCTTGCTTTGCAGGAATGACGCCCACACATAGTCCTCCTCGCGCTGCTGACCATCGATGTGATAAGCGGGCGAAATGGGCAAGGCCAGGCGATGGGTGTCTTCCAGCGGCGCGCCGGCCTTGCGCTCTTCACTCAGATCCGAGCGGCGAGCGTGACAGGCGGCGCAGGTGTTCATTGCCGCCGGGTCGGCCGGGGTGTCACGCACGGCAAATTTTGAATCAGTGCCAGGGAAGGTCCAGGCCTCGTGCCAGCGCGACTTTAATGGGGGCAGGCCCTTGTCGCTCCGGGCCTCGTACGGCGCCTTGGCGCTGGCGGCCCAGGTCACATGGTTCGAACCCTGGCCATGGCAGGCTTCACAGGCAACGTTGATTTCGCTGTAGGTGGTTTTGTAGCCATCGCTAACTGGGTCATAACCCTTACGCAGATTGGTCGAATGGCACTCGGCGCACTGCAGCGCCCAGTTGTGATAGATGCCGGTCCAGTGCAACGGGTCTTTCGCGTCGGCTTGCTGTTTCGGATAGAGGTGGAACCAGCGTTGCCCGCCCTCGCTCTCCGTTCGTGAATCCCAGGCGATCGGCAGTACCTGATAACGGCCGCCAGGGAAAGGGATCAGGTACTGCTGCAGCGGATAGACACCGAAGGTGTGGCTGATTTCGTAGTCGGTCAGCTTGCCGTCGGGACCGTTGGTACGTACCATGAACTTGCCGTCGCGCTTGAAGAATGACGATTCAATGCCATTCATCCTGAACCTGGCGTCAGCAAAGTTGCCGAGCACGGTCGAGTCGCCGGCGATCTGCATCGCCAGATCATGATGGGAGCCGGACCAGGCCTTGAATTCAGGTTCGTGACACGATTTACAAACCGCGGCGCCGACGTAGGTCGCTGGTTGGGCCGTAATAGCTGCTTCTGCGGCAGCAACGGGCGTCAGCGAGGTCGGCGCTGACGCGGATTTTGGCTTGTCCGGCATGGCAAGGAGCACAATCGCGACAGCCAGCGCAAGCAGGGCCAAACTGACCGCGACATGCCGCTTGCGCGATGACCGGACAGCGACGCCAGGCGTCGATGCGCTTAGCGTGGAAGGCTTGCTGGATTTGCTTTTCATGGTCATTTTGAATTGATATCAAACTGCGGGACCTTTTCCGAAGTTTCTGTCCGTCGCCGTTCGGATCGAACGTTTCATCTACATCATACGCCGGCGTAGACGCCATTACCCGCCACCCGCCTTGCGATCAGGCACAAAAAAGCCAGGCTAGGCCTGGCTTTGCGGATCGGCGATGCGTGCCGTCTACTTGTCGGCAGACTCCGTCGCGGCTTCCGGACGGTCGAGCAATTCGACATACGCCATCGGCGCATTGTCTCCGTCGCGGAAACCACACTTCAGAATCCGCAGGTAGCCGCCATTACGGGTCGCGTAACGCGGTCCGAGTTCGTCGAAGACCTTGACCACCATGTCGCGGTCGCGCAGGCGGTCGAAGGCGAGGCGACGGTTGGCCAGGCTCGGCTTCTTGCCGAGGGTGATGATCGGCTCGATGACGCGACGAAGTTCCTTCGCCTTCGGCAGCGTCGTCTTGATCAACTCCTCGCGCAACAGCGAGACGGTAATGTTGCGCAACATCGCCGAGCGATGGGCGCTGGTACGATTCAGTTTGCGAAGACCCAAACGGTGACGCATATCAATTCCTTCCTGTTCTTGTCCGGCGGCTCACTTGTCGAGTCCGGCGGGTGGCCAGTTCTCGAGCTTCATGCCCAGTGTGAGGCCGCGCGCGGCCAGCACTTCCTTGATTTCATTCAGCGACTTGCGACCCAGATTGGGGGTCTTGAGCAACTCGTTCTCGGTGCGCTGGATCAGGTCACCGATGTAGTAGATGTTCTCCGCTTTCAGGCAGTTCGCCGAGCGGACCGTCAATTCCAGGTCGTCCACCGGACGCAGCAGCAGCGGGTCGACCTGCACCGTCTTCTGGTATTCGACCGGCATGGCCGTGCCGGCGAGATCGGCGAACACCGAAAGCTGTTCCATCAGAATCCGGGCGGCGGTGCGGATCGCCTCTTCAGGCTCGATCGCACCGTTGGTCTCGATGTCCATGATCAGCTTGTCGAGATCGGTTCGCTGTTCGACACGCGCGCTCTCGACCGCATAACTGACCCGCCGCACTGGGCTGAACGAGGCGTCGAGGACCAGCTTGCCGATATTCTTGCTGCCGTCACTCAGCTGACGCAGGTTGCCAGCCACGTAGCCACGCGACTTCTCGACCTTCAGCTCCATCGCCAGCTTGCCGCCGGCGGAAAGCTGCGCGATCACATGCTCGGGGTTGATGATCTCGACGTCATGCGAAACCTCGATATCCGCGGCCCGAACGACGCCCTTGCCTTCCTTGCGGAGCTGCAGGACGACCTCATCGCGGTTGTGCAGTTTGAAAACCACCCCTTTGAGATTCAGGAGGATGTCGACGACATCCTCCTGGACGCCATCGATCGTCGAATATTCATGCAGCACGCCTTCGATGCTGACCTCGGTCGGTGCATAACCCGGCATCGACGAGAGCAGAATCCGTCGCAACGCGTTGCCGAGGGTGTGCCCGAAGCCGCGTTCGAACGGCTCCATGACCACCCGGGCGTGCACCGGCGACAAGCTCTGCACATCGATGATGCGCGGTTTAAATAGTCCACTGCTTTGCATGTACTGTCCTTTGCCTGATGCCGTCAAGCCTCGTCGCTACGACTACTTCGAGTAGAGTTCGATGACAAGACTCTCGTTGATCGTCGGCGGCAGTTCGCTACGTTCCGGGTGCGCTTTGTAAGTGCCCTTCGCAGCCTTTGCATCCACCTCGACCCACTCCGGAAAACCCCGAGCTTCCGCGGCGGCAAGCGCGGCCTTGATACGCAGGTGGACCTTTGCCTTGTCGCAGACTTCGACGACGTCACCCGGACGGACCTGATACGACGGGATGTTCACCCGGCGACCGTTGACCAGCACGCCATTGTGGCGAACGACCTGACGCGACTCCGAGCGCGAAGCGGCGAAGCCCATGCGGTAACAGACGCTGTCGAGGCGCGCTTCCAGCAACTGCAGCAGCACTTCGCCGGTCACGCCCTTGCGCCGGTCGGCTTCCTTGTACACCTTGCGGAACTGGCCTTCGAGAACGCCATAGATCCGCCGGATCTTCTGCTTCTCCCGCAGGTGAACGCCATAGTCGGACAAGCGCTGCCCGGACTTCTGGCCATGCTGACCGGGTGCGTACGAGCGACGTTCGATCGCGCACTTGTCGGTAAAGCACTTTTCGCCCTTGAGGAACAACTTTTCGCCTTCACGGCGGCACTGACGGCACTTCGGATCGAGATTGCGAGCCACTTTTCCTTCTCCTTAAATCCGACGCCTTTTGGGCGGACGGCAGCCATTGTGCGGGATCGGCGTCACATCGGTAATCGCCGTGATCTTCATGCCGAGCGCATTGAGCGCGCGCACCGAGGATTCACGTCCGGGTCCTGGACCCTTGATGCGCACTTCGAGATTCTTGACGCCGCACTCGACGGCCACCCTGCCGGCGGCTTCTGCGGCGACCTGCGCGGCAAACGGCGTGCTCTTGCGCGAGCCCTTGAAGCCGGCGCCGCCCGAGGTTGCCCACGACAGCGCATTCCCCTGGCGATCGGTAATGGTGATGATCGTATTGTTGAACGAGGCGTGGATGTGTGCGACACCCTCGGCCACGTTCTTTCTGATCTTGACTTTCTTGCGAACTTTTGTAGCGGTCTTGGCCATAGTCAGGTCCTAGTTCCTAATCATTTCTTGCCGGCGATCGGCTTCCGCGGACCCTTGCGAGTACGGGCGTTGGTCCGCGTCCGCTGACCACGCGACGGCAGGCCCTTGCGGTGCCGAAGCCCTCGATAGCAGCCGAGATCCATCAATCGCTTGATGCTCATCGTGACTTCGCGACGCAGATCGCCCTCGACGCTGAACTTGCCGATCTGATCGCGCAGGCGCTCCAGTTCGGCCTCGGTGAGGTCCTTCATTTTTGTTGAACGTTGAACCCCGGCAGCATCACAGATTTTCTGTGCGCGCGGACGTCCGATACCGTAGATGGCGGTAAGCGCGATCTCGGCATGCTGGTGGTTCGGGAGGTTTACGCCTGCGATGCGGGCCATCGATTCACCCCAAAATAATCGAAACTTACAGTTATACCTTCAACCGACTGACGATCCACAGTTGTGGGTCGCAGCGATCAACCTTGACGCTGTTTGTGACGCCGATCCGTACAGATCACGCGCACGATGCCGTGGCGCCGAATAATCTTGCACTTCCGGCAAATGCGTTTCACAGAGGCCAGCACTTTCATGATTCACTCCTGTTTCCCCGGCACGAGGCGCAGCCAGCCTTTCGCCGGGTTGTTGCGTAGAGATTCTTCACTTGGCGCGGAAGACGATTCGCGCGCGACTCAGATCGTAGGGCGTAAGCTGCACTGTCACCTTGTCGCCCGGCAGGATCCGGATGTAGTGCATCCGCATCTTGCCGGATATGAAACCCAGGACGATGTGGCCGTTTTCCAGTTTGACCCGGAAGGTGGCGTTGGGGAGGTTTTCGATGACCTCGCCCTGCATTTCAATCAAATCTTCCTTTGCCATCCTATTTCACCGGTAAACCGGAGCCTTTGAAGTTAGCCTTTTTCAACAGGCTCTCATACTGGTGCGACATGGCATACGCCTGTACCTGGGTCATGAAATCCATCGTCACCACCACAATGATCAGCAGTGAAGTGCCGCCAAAGTAAAAGGGCACGTTCCACTTGAGGATCAGGAACTCCGGCAGCAGACAAACGATGGTGATATACCCGGCGCCGACCAGGGTCAGGCGCATCAGGATCTTGTCGATATAACGTGCCGTCTGGTCCCCCGGCCGGATTCCCGGGACGAACGCGCCGCTGCGTTTCAGGTTGTCGGCGGTTTCCCTGGAATTGAACACCAGCGCGGTATAGAAGAAGCAGAAAAAGATGATCGCCGCAGCGTACAACATGACATAGATCGGTTGCCCCGGAGACAGGGCACCGGCGATGTCCTTCAACCAGCGCATCGACTCGCCCGCACCAAACCAGCCAGCGATCGTCGCCGGGAAAAGAATGATCGACGAAGCGAAAATCGGCGGAATGACCCCGGCCATGTTCAGTTTCAAGGGCAGGTGCGAACTCTGCCCACCGTATATCTTGTTGCCGACCTGGCGCTTGGCATAGTTCACCAGAATCTTCCTCTGGCCGCGCTCGACAAACACCACGAAGGCAGTCACCAGCACCACCAGCAGGCTGATCACGATCGCCGTCAGGGGGTGCATCGCCCCGGTCCGAACCAGCTCCAGCAGACCGCCGATGGCATTCGGCAAGCCGGCGGCAATACCCGCAAAAATAATGATCGAAATCCCGTTGCCAAGCCCGCGCTCGGTCACCTGCTCACCAAGCCACATCAGGAACATCGTCCCGGTGAGCAGTGTGATCACCGTGACGAAACGGAACATCAAGCCGGGATCGAGTACCAGTCCTGGCTGCGACTCCACCGCGACGGCGATGCCGATCCCCTGGAAAAGCGCCAGGAACACCGTGCCGTAGCGGGTGTACTGGGTGATCTTGCGTCGTCCGGCCTCCCCCTCCTTCTTCAGGGCCTCCAGTTGGGGGCTGGCGTGGGTCATCAGTTGCATGATGATCGACGCCGAAATGTACGGCATGATCCCGAGCGCGAAAATCGTGAAGCGCGAAAGCGCCCCACCCGAGAACATGTTGAACATGCCCAGGATGCCGCCCTGCTGCTTGTTGAACAACTCGCTCAACACCTGCGCGTCGATCCCCGGAACCGGGATGTGCGAGCCGATGCGATAGACCACCAGCGCACCGAGCAGGAACCACAGCCGGCGCTTCAGATCGCCGAACTTTCCACCTTTGCTGACCGGGCTCGAACTAGTTACCAAAAAAGATCACCTTTGCCTGCTCGTTATGCCGAAACGCTGCCACCGGCGGCTTCGATGGCTGCTCGTGCACCGGCCGTCGCCCCAATACCCTTGAGCGTAACCTTGCGATTGATCTCGCCCGAAAGCACCACCTTCGCCGACAGCGCATGCTGCGACACCAGGTTGGCCTGCATCAGCGTCGCCAGGTCGATCTCATCGACCGGCAGGCGCGCGATTTCGGACAGGCGTACCTCGAAGTTGCGCTCTCGGGTCATCGACTTGAAACCGCGCTTCGGCAGGCGGCGTTGCAGCGGCATTTGACCGCCTTCGAAGCCAACCTTGTGGAAGCCGCCGGCACGCGACTTCTGTCCCTTGTGGCCACGTCCACAGGTCTTGCCAAGACCCGATCCGATGCCGCGACCTACGCGCTTCCGATCCGGTCGGGCGCCAGCGGCACCCTTGACGCTATTCAGTTCCATCTCAGCCCTCACACTTCAAGAGGTACGACACCTTATTGATCATCCCGCGTACCGCCGGGGTGTCTTCGAGGAGCGAACTGCTGTGCATGCGCCGCAAACCCAGGCCGCGCACCGTCGCGCGATGCGACTCCTTGGTGCCGATCAGACTTCTGACCAGCGTGACTTTTACTTTCTTGTCGGTCATTGTTTACCCCAGTATCTCGGCTACGGACTTGCCCCGCTTGGCGGCGACTTCGGCCGGCGTGGTCATCGACCGCAAACCGTTGATCGTTGCCCGGACAATGTTGTAGGGGTTGGTCGAACCGTGCGCCTTGGCGACCACGTTGGCCATCCCGATGACGTCGAAGACAGCGCGCATGGCGCCGCCGGCGATGATTCCGGTACCTTCGGGTGCCGGCTGCATCATCACTCGCGAAGCACCGTGATGACCGACGACCGTATGCTGCAGGGTGCCGTTCTTCAGGCTCACCTTGATCAGATTGCGGCGGGCCTCTTCCATGGCCTTCTGCACCGCGACTGGTACCTCGCGCGATTTGCCCTTGCCCATGCCGACACGCCCGTCGCCGTCACCGACGACCGTCAGCGCGGCAAATCCCAGGATCCGACCGCCCTTCACCACCTTGGTGACGCGGTTGATCGAAATCATCTTTTCGCGCATGCCGTCGTCGGGCTTCTCGGACTGCTGCGGTTTTCTACTTTGTGGCTTCGCCATGGCTTACTCCAAATCTTTGCGCTGCGATCAGAACTTGAGACCGGCCTCACGCGCCGCATCCGCCAGCGCCTTGATCCGTCCGTGGTAGCGGAAGCCGGCGCGGTCGAACGCCACCTGCTCGATGCCGGCACTCCTGGCACGTTCCGCAATCAGCACGCCAATCGTCTTGGCCGCAGCGATGTCACCACCGTTGGGAAGCATCTTGCGAACTTCCGGCTCCAGCGATGAGGCCGCAGCCAGCACCTTCGATCCACACGCGGAAATCACCTGTGCATAGATGTGACAGTTGCTGCGGTGCACCGACAAGCGCACGGTTTTCAGTTCGGCAATCTTGGCCCGGGTTTTGCGGGCTCTGCGCAAACGCGCCTGTTTCTTGTCAATCATCTCGGCACCCTTACTTTTTCTTCTTCGTTTCCTTGATCGCGACGACTTCGTCGACATAGCGCACGCCCTTGCCCTTGTAGGGCTCCGGCTTGCGATATGCACGGACTTCAGCCGCCACCTGGCCAACCAGCTGCCGGTCAACTCCCTTGATCACGATCTCGGTCTGCGTCGGCGTCGCAGCAGTGATGCCGCTGGGCAGCTTGTACGCCACAGGGTGCGAGAACCCGAGGGTCAGGTTGAGCGTATCGCCCTGCGCCTGCGCGCGGTAACCCACACCCACCAGACTCAGCTTGCGCTCAAAACCTTTGCTGACACCGGTAACCATATTCGAGACAACCGCCCTGACGGTCCCGGAAAGCGCATCGGCCTGGGCCACACCCGCAACCGGCTTGCACAGCAGGCTATCGCCTTCCTGTTCGACGCTCACTGCCGAATGCACAGCAAAGTCGAGCACACCGAGCGGACCTTTCACGGAAATGTGCCCTGCCGAAAGATCGACGGTGACACCCTGCGGGACAACAATTGGTTTCTTAGCAACGCGGGACATAGCTCCCCCTTATGCGACGAAGCACAGGACTTCGCCGCCGACATGGCTAGCGCGGGCCTTGCGGTCTGTCATGACGCCCTTCGGAGTCGACACGATCGCCACCCCAAGGCCATTCATGACCTGCGGAATATCGCCTGCGCCCCGATAGATACGTAGGCCTGGGCGCGACACGCGGTCGATACGCTCGATGACGGGGCGGCCCGCGTAATACTTCAGGCCAATCTCAAGAATCGGCTTGCCTTCGTTCGGACTGACGGAGAAGTCCTC
Organism: Candidatus Accumulibacter propinquus; assembly: GCF_056856495.1. Taxonomy (NCBI): domain Bacteria; kingdom Pseudomonadati; phylum Pseudomonadota; class Betaproteobacteria; genus Candidatus Accumulibacter; species Candidatus Accumulibacter propinquus. Next base: position 1,614,554 of record NZ_JBSEHC010000003.1, on the reverse strand, counting down.
CACATATCCCTCGTCCTTCAGCACCTGGGCGATGGCAATCTTGACCTTCGAAGACGGCATGGCGACGGAGGCCTTGCTTGCCATCTGGGCATTTCGGATGCGGGTCAGCATGTCGCTGATCGGATCGCTCATACTCATTCTGTTCTCTCCTGCCTACCAGCTAGCCTTGATCATTCCCGGGACTTCGCCTTGCATGACGAACTCGCGCAGCTTGCCGCGACCCAAGCCGAACTTCCGGTAAACGCCGCGCGGACGACCCGTCAGAGCGCAGCGGTTGCGCAGCCTTACCGGACTGGCATTGCGCGGCAGCGCCTGCACTTTCAGGCGTGCCTCATAGCGCTCTTCGACGGACCGGCTCTGGTCAGCGACGATGGCCATCAGCTCAGCACGCTTCTTGGCATATTTTTCAACTGTCTTGCGCCGCTTTTCACCGCGGTTGATCACTGCGAGTTTCGCCATTTCGTCTCAGTTCCTGAAGGGAAATTTAAACGCGCCAAGCAAGGCACGCGCCTCTTCGTCGGTCTTGGCAGTGGTGGTAACACTGATGTTCATGCCCCGCAGAGCGTCGATCCGGTCGTATTCAATCTCCGGAAAGATGATCTGCTCCTTGAGACCCATGTTGTAGTTACCTCGGCCGTCGAAACCCTTCCCGGAGATACCGCGGAAATCGCGGACGCGGGGCAGCGCCACAGTGACCAGACGATCAATGAACTCGAACATGCGCGGACCACGCAGGGTCACCATGCACCCAATCGGGTAACCGGTGCGAATCTTGAAGCCCGCTATCGATTTGCGGGCCTTGGTACTGACCGGCTTCTGGCCGGCGATCTTGACCAGATCGCCGATCGCGTTTTCCAGCACCTTCTTGTCCGCCACCGCCTCGCCCACCCCCATGTTGAGGGTGACCTTGGTAATCCGAGGCACTTCCATCCGCGACTTGTACCCAAACTTCTGGGTCAGTTCGGGCACTACCGTCGTATTGTAGAATTCCAGCAAACGCGCCATGACTGCTCCTTAAACTCCCAACACTTCGCCGTTGGACTTGAAAAAACGGACCTTCGTACCGTCCCCAAGCGTTTTGAAACCGACGCGATCAGCTTTTTTTGTCGCGGGGTTATAGAGCGAAACATTGGAAACATGCAGCGGCATTTCCTTCTCCACAATGCCGCCGACGACGCCCTTGACCGGGTTCGGCTTGACATGCTTCTTGACGCGATTGACGCCTTCAACCAGCACATGCTCGGCATCACAGCGGCGCAGTATGGTCCCGCGCTTGCCCTTGTCTTTTCCGGCGATGACGACCACGTCGTCGCCCTTACGAATCTTTTCCATGACCTTCCTTAGAGCACTTCCGGCGCCAGGGACACAATCTTCATGAAACGGTCGCCGCGCAACTCGCGTGTAACCGGCCCAAAGATACGCGTTCCAATCGGCTCCATCTTGTTGTTCAGGAGTACGGCCGCGTTGTGGTCGAAGCGGACCAGCGACCCGTCTGCGCGACGTACGCCCTTGGCCGTACGCACCACCACCGCGCTATACACGTCACCCTTCTTCACTCGCCCACGCGGAGCGGCATCCTTGATGGTCACCTTGATGATGTCGCCGACACCTGCGTAGCGGCGCTTGGAGCCACCCAACACCTTGATGCACATTACCGAGCGTGCGCCGGTGTTGTCGGCGACGTCGAGAGTCGTTTGAACTTGAATCATCTGTAACTCCAACTTGGCCCGCGGTGGCGGTCAGTCTTGGAACCCGCTAGGGGAGAAACGCTCAACACTGATTTACCGTCGAGCGCGGGAAAACTCGGCATTATAGCCAGTTTGGGGTGAAACGCAAGCGCTAAATGGTCACCGCGCGCTGCAAGAGCTTGGTCACGATCCAGGACTTGGTTTTCGAAACCGGCCGACATTCTTCGATTTCGACCACATCGCCAACCTTGGCTTCGTCATTGTCGTTGTGCGCGTGATACTTGCTGGAGCGGACGATAATCTTGTTGTACATCGCGTGCTTGACGCGCCGCTCGACAATCACGGTGACCGTCTTATTCATGCGGTCGCTGGCGACTCGCCCGACCAGGGTGCGCTTGTTGCTGGTGGTCTCGCTCATTGTTGAACCGCCTTTTCACGAAGAAGCGTGCGTACGCGTGCGATTTGCCGACGCACTTTGCCAATCTGACTGTTATTGGACAACTGCTGGGTAGCAATCTGCATCCGCAGGCCAAACTGGGCTTTCAGCAGATCCAGCAACTCCTTGTTCAGTTCCTCAACGGTCTTTGCCCTGAGTTCATTAACTTTCATGATCAACCCACCATACGCGTAACGAAAACCGTCGGGATCGGCAACTTGGCAGCCGCCAGCGCAAAGGCTTCGCGCGCCAGGGCTTCATTTACCCCATCCATCTCGTAGAGAACCTTGCCCGGCTTGATTTCGGCGACGTAGTATTCCGGATTGCCCTTGCCGCTACCCATACGGACTTCGGCCGGTTTTTTCGAAATCGGCTTGTCGGGAAAGATACGGATCCAGATACGGCCACCACGCTTGATGTGGCGGGTCATAGCACGCCGCGCGGCCTCGATCTGACGAGCCGTCAAGCGCCCACGCCCAATCGACTTCAGCCCGAATTCACCAAAGCTGACCTTGGCGCCCCGCAACGCAAGGCCCGTGTTACGGCCCTTCTGCTCCTTACGGTACTTTCTTCTAGCTGGCTGCAGCATCTGTTGTTCCTGCCTTTCTCACTCGTTTTACGGGTGCCTTGACTTCTGGAACACCCTCAACCTTCGCAACTATCTCTTCCGGGCCATCCGACCTGCCCCGCACCGGCCGCTGCCGGTCACCACCTTCACCAGGGCGTGCAGGACGACGTGGGCGACGCTGATCCTCAGGTGCCGCCTCGGGGGCAACCGCCTGTTCCTGCCGATTGAGAATTTCGCCCTTGAAAACCCAGACCTTCACGCCAATCAGTCCATAGGTCGTCAAGGCTTCGGAGGTCGCATAGTCAATATCCGCACGCAGGGTATGCAGCGGCACGCGTCCCTCCCGGTACCATTCACGACGCGCAATTTCCGCACCGTTGAGACGGCCCGAGCTCATGATCTTGATCCCTTGAGCACCCAGACGCATGGCGTTCTGCATCGCGCGCTTCATCGCCCGACGGAACATGATGCGCTTTTCGAGTTGCTGTGTGATCGAGTCGGCAATCAGTTGGGCATCGAGTTCCGGCTTGCGGATTTCCTCGATACTGACATGCACCGGCACGCCCATGATCTTCTGCAGCGCCACCCGCAAGTGATCGATCTCCTCGCCCTTCTTGCCGATCACCACTCCGGGGCGTGCCGAAAAAACCGTGACCCGCGCATTCTTGGCGGGACGCTCGATGACGATGCGCCCAACCGATGCGTGCTTCAGTTTTTTCCGCAGGTATTCGCGAACGCGCACATCTTCATTGAGCATACCAGCGAAATCTTTGCTGTTGGCATACCACCGCGACGACCAGTCACGCGTGACAGCCAGACGAAAACCAGCAGGATGAATCTTTTGTCCCATTCTTGTTCCTCAGTTGCCGACGGTCAGAAAAACGTGACAGGTCGGCTTGACGATCCGGTTGCCGCGTCCCTTTGCCCGCGCCGTGAAGCGTTTGAGCACCATGCCCTTTTCGACGCAGATCGTCTTCACCTTCAGTTCGTCAATGTCGGCACCATCGTTGTGTTCGGCGTTGGCAATTGCCGACTCAAGCACCTTCTTGATGATTGCAGCACCCTTCTTCGGACTGAATGCCAGAATGTTGAGCGCCTTGTCCACAGGCAAACCGCGGATTTGGTCGGCTACCAACCGACCCTTCTGGCTTGACAGCCGCACGCCGCGCAGAACCGCACGAGTTTCCATATTCATTCCTTTACTTCTTGGCCTTCTTGCCAGAGGTGTGGCCCTTGAAGGTACGGGTCAGCGAGAACTCGCCCAGCTTGTGCCCGACCATGTTCTCGGTGATGTACACCGGAACGTGTTGTTTGCCGTTATGAACGGCGATGGTCAGACCAACGAAATCCGGCAGCACGGTTGACCGACGCGACCACGTCTTGATCGGTCGCTTGTCGCCCGTCGCGCGCACCACGCCCACTTTTTTGATCAGATGGGCATCGGCAAACGGGCCCTTTTTTACGGAACGTCCCATGGTTCTCTATCCCTTAGCGTTTTTGACGGCGCTGCACGATCATCGAAGTCGTGCGCTTGTTGCGACGAGTGCGATAACCTTTCGTCTTGGTACCCCAAGGACTGACCGGGTGCATCCCCGATGCGGTCTTGCCTTCGCCACCGCCGTGCGGGTGGTCAATCGGGTTCATCGCCACACCACGAACTGTCGGACGAACACCGCGCCACCTGTTGCCACCGGCCTTGCCTATGGAACGCAGGCTGTGCTCTTCGTTACCCACTTCGCCGATGGTCGCTCGGCACTCGACGTGCACACGACGGATCTCGCCGGAACGCAAGCGCAACTGCGCGTGAACTCCCTCGCGCGCCAGCAACTGCACCGAAGTACCGGCAGATCTGGCCAACTGGGCGCCCTTGCCCGGCACCATCTCGACACAGTGGATGGTCGTACCGACCGGGATGTTCCGAATGGGCAAAGTGTTTCCGACCTTGATCGGGGCCTCGGAACCACTCGATACCTGTTGGCCAACCGTCAGGCCCTTCGGGGCGACAATGTAGCGGCGCTCGCCGTCGGCATAGCACAGGAGGGCAATGTTGGCCGTCCGGTTCGGGTCGTATTCCAGGCGCTCCACTTTGGCCGGGACACCGTCCTTGTTCCGTTTGAAATCCACCAGTCGATAGTGTTGCTTGTGTCCGCCACCCTGGTGCCGTGTCGTGATGTGACCGTTGTTGTTGCGGCCGGCGTGCTTGGATTGTGGTTCAAGCAGCCCGGCCACGGGCGCACCCTTGTGCAGGGAGTGATTGACCACCTGGATAACAGCACGGCGACCCGGTGAGGTCGGTTTGACTTTGACGAGTGCCATTAGACGCCACCTCCATCGACGAAATTAATCTCGCTGCCCGGCGCCAGACAGACGTAAGCCTTTTTCCAGTTGTTGCGGCGACCCATGGCACGGCCAAACTTCTTGTGTTTGCCCTTGACGTTCGCGATCTGGACGGACTCCACCGACACCTTGAACAACAGCTCGACAGCTCCCTTCACCTCAGGCTTGGTGGCATCAGAGGCAACACGAAAAATCACCTGCTCGTACTTGTCGGCAACGAAAGTGGCTTTCTCGGAGATCTGCGGTGCGAGCAGCACCTGCATCAGACGTTCTTGATTCATCCCAGGATCTCCTCGAACTTGGCGAGCGCAGCTTTGGTCATCAGCACATGCTGGAAGCGGACCAGCGATACCGGGTCGGCCTGCTGGACTTCGACCACCAGAACGTTCGGCAGATTTCGCGAAGCGAGGAACACGTTCTCGTCGAGGTCGTCGGTGATCACCAGCACGGACTCGTAGCCCATGCCCTTGATCTTCGCCGCGAACAACTTGGTCTTCGGCGCCTCGATGGTCAGACTATCCACCACTGCGAGGCGATCCTGGCGTACCAGTTGCGAGAGAATCGACGCCATGCCCGCGCGGTACATCTTGCGGTTCAGTTTGTGGCTGAAATTCTCGTCGGACGAGTTGGGGAAAACCCGACCGCCGCCGCGCCAGATCGGCGACGACGACATGCCCGCCCGCGCCCGCCCGGTGCCCTTCTGGCGCCAGGGCTTCTTGGTCGTGTGCCGGACATCGTGGCGGTCCTTCTGGGCACGATCGCCACTGCGGGCGTTCGCCTGGTAGGCGACCAGCACCTGGTGTACCAGGGCTTCGTTGTATTCGCGCGCGAACAGAAGGTCGGAAGCGGCCAGGCGGCTCGCTTCCTGGCCCTGCTCATTGATCAGCTTGAGTTCCATTTATGCCCCCGCCTTGACTGCTGGACGCACAATCACGTCCGACCCCTTGGAGCCGGGAACCGCGCCCTTGAGCAACAGCAACTGCCGCTCGGCATCGACACGAACCACTTCGAGGTTTTGCTGGGTGCGTTTGACTGCCCCAAGGTGGCCAGCCATCTTCTTTCCCGGGAAGACGCGGCCGGGGTCTTGCGCCATGCCGGTCGAACCGTGCGCCTGGTGCGAGACCGAGTTGCCGTGCGCCGCGCCCTGGGACGAGAAGTGATGCCGCTTGATCGCTCCGGAGAAACCCTTGCCAATGGTCTGACCGGTCACGTCGACTTTCTGGCCGACAGCGAAGATGGTCACACTGATCTGGTCGCCAGGCTTGAAGCTGGCGAGTTCCTCGGTAGAGACCGGAAACTCTTTCAGCACATGCCCGGCTTCCACGCCGGCTTTGGCCAGATGCCCGGCCAACGGCTTGTTCACCCGCGATGGACGGCGTTTGCCGAATGTCACCTGCACGACGGAGTAACCGTCATTTTGCGGCGTTTTGATCTGGGCCACACGGTTGTTCGACACATCGAGCACGGTTACCGGGACGCTTACGCCATCGTCGGTAAATATGCGCGTCATGCCGACCTTGCGCCCAACAAGGCCTAGACTCATGCTTATTCTCCTCTAACCGGCTACGATTGGCCGGCGAGTTTTACTGAGGGAACGGACAGTTGAAGTTCAGGACTGTCCGGCGAAAGGCGGCGATTATAGCCGCAAGGACGGTCTTACTGCAACTTAATTTCGACGTCAACACCTGCCGGCAGATCAAGTTTCATCAGCGCGTCGACAGTCTTGTCCGTCGGATCGATGATGTCCATCAGGCGCAGGTGCGTGCGGATTTCAAATTGGTCACGCGAGGTCTTGTCTACGTGCGGCGAGCGAAGAATGTCAAAGCGCTCGATGCGGGTCGGCAACGGCACCGGGCCGCGTACAACGGCTCCAGTACGCTTGGCGGTTTCGACGATTTCCTGTGCGGACTGATCGATCAGACGATAGTCGAAGGCTTTAAGGCGGATGCGAATTTTCTGGCTATGCATTTTGTATTCCAAAGAGCGGTCGGTGGGGCTGCAAACCCCACCCGGAGTTTGCCGAACTACTCGATGATTTTGGCGACCACGCCGGCGCCGACGGTACGACCGCCTTCGCGAATCGCGAAGCGCAGCCCTTCCTCCATGGCGATCGGTGAAATCAGCTTGACTGTCATCTGCACATTGTCACCGGGCATGACCATCTCGACGCCTTCCGGCATGGCGATGGCGCCGGTCACGTCCGTCGTGCGGAAGTAGAACTGCGGGCGATAGTTGTTGAAGAACGGCGTATGACGACCCCCCTCCTCTTTCGACAGGCAGTAAACCTCACCGGTGAAGTGCGTGTGCGGCTTGATCGAGCCCGGCTTGGCCAGCACCTGACCTCGCTCGACGTCGTCGCGCTTGGTGCCGCGCAGCAGCACGCCCACGTTGTCTCCCGCCTGACCCTGGTCGAGCAGCTTGCGGAACATTTCCACGCCGGTGCAGATCGTCTTCACCGTCGGGCGGATGCCGACGATCTCGACTTCTTCCCCGACCTTGACCACCCCACGCTCCACCCGCCCGGTGACCACCGTGCCACGGCCGGAAATCGAGAACACGTCCTCGATCGGCAGCAGGAACGGCTTGTCGATTGCCCGTACCGGCGTCGGAATGTACGCATCCAGCGCGTCCGCCAGGGCCATCACCGAGCCTTCGCCGATCGCCCCGGTGTCGCCTTCCAGCGCCTTCAGCGCTGACCCCTGGATGATCGGCACGTCGTCTCCCGGAAAATCGTATTTCGAGAGCAGCTCGCGCACTTCCATGTCGACCAGTTCGAGCAACTCGGCGTCGTCAACCATGTCGCACTTGTTCAGATAGACGACGATGTACGGCACGCCGACCTGACGCGCCAGCAGGATGTGCTCGCGGGTTTGCGGCATCGGTCCGTCCGCCGCCGAGACCACCAGGATCGCGCCGTCCATCTGCGCCGCTCCGGTAATCATGTTCTTGATGTAGTCCGCGTGACCCGGGCAATCGACGTGTGCGTAGTGGCGCTTCGCCGTCTCGTACTCCACGTGCGCGGTGTTGATCGTGATCCCGCGCGCCTTTTCCTCCGGCGCCGCGTCAATCTGGTCGTAGGCCTTGGCCACACCACCATACTTTTTCGCCAGAATGGTCGTGATCGCCGCCGTCAGCGTGGTCTTCCCGTGATCCACGTGCCCAATCGTTCCTACATTGACGTGCGGCTTCGTCCGTTCAAATTTTCCCTTGGCCATTACCGTATCCTCAAAACAAAGTCATTTTTTGTTGATGACTGCCTCGGCGACGTTTTTCGGCGCCTCGGCGTAGTGCTTGAATTCCATTGAATAGGTCGCGCGCCCCTGGCTCAGCGAACGCAGCGTCGTCGAATATCCGAACATTTCCGCCAGCGGCACCTCGGCCTTGATCGCCTTCACGTTGCCGGGCAGATCTTCCATTCCCTGAATCATGCCGCGGCGACTGGAGAGGTCGCCCATCACATTGCCCATGTAATCCTCGGGGGTTTCGACCTCCACCGCCATCATCGGCTCAAGCAGGGTTGGCGATGCCCGTCGCATTCCTTCCTTGAAGGCGATCGCCGCAGCCATGCGAAAGGCGTTTTCGTTCGAGTCAACATCGTGATACGAGCCCTCAAACAGGGTGAACTTGATATCGACCACCGGGAAGCCCGCAAGCACTCCACTGGTTACCGAATCCTGCAAGCCCTTGTCCACCGCGGGAATGTATTCGCGCGGCACGGTGCCACCCTTGATCGCATCGATGAATTCGTAACCCTTGCCGGGTTCATTGGGTTCGATCTTCAGCCATACGTGACCGTACTGACCGCGCCCACCCGACTGCTTGACGAATTTGCCTTCCTGTTCTACCGACTTCTTGATGCACTCGCGGTAAGCCACCTGCGGTGCGCCGACGTTGGCGTCCACGCCGAACTCGCGCTTCAGGCGGTCAACAATGATCTCCAGGTGCAGTTCGCCCATCCCGGAGATGATCGTCTGCCCCGACTCCTCGTCGGTACGCACGCGGAACGAGGGATCCTCCTGGGCCAACCGACCGAGAGCAATGCCCATCTTCTCCTGGTCAGGCTTGGTCTTCGGCTCGACAGCCACGTGGATCACCGGTTCCGGAAAGACCATTCTCTCCAGAGTGATGACCGCCGCCGGATCGCAAAGCGTTTCACCGGTGGTAACCTCCTTGAGCCCGACGCAGGCGGCGATGTCCCCCGCAAGTACCTCCTTGAGTTCCTCACGGTTGTTGGCGTGCATCTGCAACACACGCCCGATGCGCTCGCGGCGACCTTTGGTCGGGTTGAAGATGGTATCACCCGACTTGAGGACACCGGAATAGACGCGAATGAAGGTCAGCTGGCCGACATAGGGGTCGGTCATCAGCTTGAAAGCAAGGGCGGAAAACTTCGCCGAGTCCGAGGCCTCGCGCGTCGCAGGCTCCCCGTTCTCATCTTCGCCAGTGACCGGGGGAATATCGACCGGTGACGGCAGCAGGTCGATCACCGCGTCGAGCATGCGTTGCACGCCCTTGTTCTTGAACGCAGTACCGCAAAGCGCCGGTTGAATCTCACAGGCGATCGTACGGTCGCGAAGTCCCCTGATGACGTCGGCCTCGCTGAGTTCACCCTGCTCCAGATAGCGGTCCATCAACTCTTCGGAGGACTCCGCCGCCGCTTCGACCATCTTGCTGCGCCACTCGTCGGCTTCGGCCTGCAGTTCGCCCGGAATCTCGCGATAGTCGAACTTCATTCCAAGGGAGGCTTCATCCCAATAGATGGCCTTCATCTTGATCAGATCCACGACGCCCTCGAAGTAGTCCTCCTTGCCGATCGGAATCACGATCGGTACAGGATTGGCCTTCAGGCGGCTTCGCATCTGGTCAACGACCTTGAAAAAGTCGGCGCCCTGACGATCCATCTTGTTCACGAAGGCAAGACGCGGCACCTTGTACTTGGTCGCCTGGCGCCAGACCGTCTCGGACTGCGGTTGCACACCGCCAACAGCGCAATAGATCATGCACGCGCCGTCAAGCACACGCATCGAGCGCTCGACCTCAATAGTGAAGTCAACGTGTCCCGGGGTATCAATGATGTTGATACGGTGCTCGGGGCGATCGAGTTGCATGCCCTTCCAGAAACAGGTCGTGGCTGCCGAGGTAATGGTGATGCCGCGTTCCTGCTCCTGCGCCATCCAGTCCATGGTTGCGGCGCCGTCATGCACCTCACCGATCTTGTGGTTGATACCCGTATAAAACAGGATACGCTCGGTCGCCGTCGTCTTGCCAGCGTCAATGTGAGCGCTGATACCAATGTTCCGGTAACGCTCAATGGGTGTTTTGCGTGCCACAGTAGTAAACCTTCACTAATAAAGAGCGATCGCCAGCGCCAGACCGCTGCTGGTGTACCTAGAACCGGAAGTGCGCAAACGCCTTGTTGGCTTCTGCCATACGGTGCACTTCATCGCGTTTCTTGACCGCACCGCCACGGCTTTCAGATGCCTCCAGCATTTCCGCCGCCAGGCGCTGACCCATCGACTTCTCGGACCGCTTGCGTGCCGATTCGCGCAGCCAGCGCATGGCCAGCGCCATCCGCCGACTCGGCCGAACTTCAACGGGCACCTGGTAGTTGGCACCGCCGACGCGACGGCTTTTCACTTCGACCAAGGGTTTGATATTACCCAAAGCCAGACCGAAAACCTCCAGCGGGTCCTTGCCAGTCTTGGTCACGATCTGGTCGAAGGCGCCATAGACGATGCGCTCGGCGACGGATTTCTTGCCGCATTTCATAATGGTGTTCACGAACTTCGAAACCTCGACATTGCCGAACTTGGGATCCGGCAGGATATCGCGCTTCGGCACTTCACGGCGACGGGGCATGGCAACCTCTCATAGTCACAATTCAGTCGAAAGGTCGGCCAAAGCGCCGCCTTTCCCGGCCGCTAGAGCGGCCCTTACGCTAAAACAGCGGTCAAGCAGCCTTCGGGCGCTTGGTACCGTACTTGGAACGACCCTGTTTGCGCTTCTTGACTCCCTGCGTATCCAGAGAACCTCGAACCGTATGGTAGCGGACACCCGGCAAATCCTTCACGCGACCACCACGGATCAGAACCACGGAGTGCTCCTGAAGGTTGTGACCTTCACCGCCAATATACGAAATGACCTCGAATCCGTTCGTCAGGCGCACCTTGCACACCTTTCGCAGCGCTGAGTTCGGCTTCTTCGGCGTGGTGGTGTAAACGCGGGTGCAAACTCCGCGCTTCTGGGGGCAATTGCCCAAAGCCGGAACTTTGCTTTTGCTGCGTACGGCCTCGCGAGGCTTGCGCACCAATTGGTTAATGGTTGGCATGTTTCCACCCTATTATTCAGCGCAGCGACCGTGGCGACTGGCACCCGGCTTCTGCAAAAAACCAAGGCGGACCAAAGGCCGCCTTGGCGATTTTCATGATCGGCCGCCGTAGCGTGTGGCTGTTGGCGACAAAGACCGGCGATTCTATGGTCTATTACGCTCCAAGTCAAGCCACTGGGGCATCCTGAGCGCTCTCCATGCTCGGTACCGGTTCGTCCTCGGCCAGCAGAGAGCTCCCGGCAGCAATATCCTCGCCAGCCACGTTCTTCTTGCGGGTGGTGTGATAGGCAAGACCGGTACCTGCCGGTATCAGACGGCCGACAATGACATTCTCCTTGAGACCACGCAATTCGTCGCGCTTGCCCATGATCGCCGCTTCGGTCAGAACGCGGGTGGTTTCCTGGAAAGAGGCCGCAGAGATGAACGAATCGGTAGACAAGGAGGCTTTGGTGATTCCCAGCAACACGTGCTCGTAAGTCGCAGGGAGCTTGCCTTCAGCGTGCATGCGATCGTTTTCGTCGAGCAGATGCGCACGTTCGACCTGTTCCCCTTTGATGAATTTGGTGTCGCCAGGGTCCACCACATTGACCCTGCGCAGCATCTGACGAACGATCACCTCAATGTGCTTGTCGTTGATCTTGACACCCTGCAGGCGGTACACGTCCTGGACCTCATCAGTGATGTAGATGGCCAGTGCTTCGACGCCCAGCAACCGCAAAATGTCGTGCGGGTCCGGCGCGCCGTCGACGATCGACTCCCCCTTGTTCACCACCTGTCCATCATGCACCAGAACGTGCTTGTCCTTGAGAATGAGGTATTCGTGTGTCGCGCCGTCAAGATCGGTAATGACCAGCCGCTGCTTGCCCTTGGTGTCCTTGCCGAATGACATGGTGCCGGTGTACTCCGCCAGCATGCCTGCGTCCTTGGGCGTGCGCGCCTCGAAAAGTTCCGCGACGCGCGGCAGACCCCCGGTAATGTCGCGGGTCTTCGCAGATTCCTGTGGCAGACGCGCCAGCACGTCGCCGACCGAGATCTGTTGGCCATCCAGGACGTTGATAATCGCGCCAACCTGGAAGGTGATGGTCACCGCGTGATCGCTGCCGTGCATCTTGACTTCTTCGCCAGCGGCGTCGAACAACCGCACCTGCGGGCGCAGCCCCTTGCTTGGCGCCTTGCCACCGCGCTTCGGGTCAATCACCACCAGCGTCGAAAGTCCCGTCACTTCGTCGATCTGCTTGGCGACGGTCACCCCTTCCTCGACGTTTTCGAACTTCACCAGACCCGAGTATTCGGCGATGATCGGACGCGTGTGTGGATCCCAACTCGCCAGGCGCGCTCCAGCCTTGACCGCCTGAGCGTCGGCCACCTGCAGGGTCGCCCCATAGGGCACCTTGTGCTTCTCCCGCTCGCGACCGTTGTCGTCAGTGATCAGCACCTCGCCCGAGCGCGTGATGACGATCTTCTCTCCCTTGGCACTGGTGACGTAGCGCATCGTCGCCGTGAAGCGGACCACGCCGGCGCTGCGTGTCTCGACATGGCTCGCAACCGCCGCCCGCGACGCGGCCCCCCCGACGTGAAAGGTGCGCATGGTCAACTGCGTGCCAGGCTCGCCAATCGACTGCGCGGCAATCACCCCGACCGCTTCGCCGACATTGACCGGCGTACCACGGCCAAGGTCGCGACCATAGCACTTGGCGCAAAGACCATAGCGTGTCTCGCAGGTCAGCGGCGTACGTGCCTTGACTTCGTCGACCCCCAACTGGTCGATCACGTCGCAGTGGTCCTCACTGATCAGCGTGCCCTGCTCGATGACCGTCTCCTGAGTATCCGGGTTCACCACATCAGAGGCGGTCACGCGCCCGAGGATGCGCTCGCGCAAAGCCTCAATGACTTCGCCACCTTCAATCAAGGCTTTCATGGTCACGCCGTTGCTGGTTCCGCAATCCTCCTCGATCACGACGAGGTCCTGCGTGACATCGACCAGACGCCTTGTCAGGTAACCCGAGTTGGCGGTTTTCAGGGCGGTATCGGCCAGGCCCTTGCGGGCCCCGTGGGTAGAGATGAAGTATTGGAGAACGTTCAGCCCTTCGCGGAAGTTGGTGGTGATCGGTGTTTCGATGATCGACCCGTCAGGCTTGGCCATCAGGCCACGCATGCCGGCCAACTGGCGAATCTGCGCCGCGGAACCGCGCGCACCGGAATCGGCCATCATGAAGATCGAGTTGAAGGACTCCTGTTTCTCCTTCTCGCCGTGGCGGTTGGTGACTTCGACGTGCCCGAGCTGGTCCATCATCACCTTGGCGACCTGGTCACCGGTGCGCCCCCAGATATCGACGACCTTGTTGTAACGTTCACCGTTGGTCACCAGACCGTTGGTGTACTGGTTCTCGATTTCCTTGACCTCTTCTTCGGCAGCCGCAATGATCTCGCGCTTCTGCGCCGGCACCAGCATGTCGTCTGAGCAGATCGAGATGCCGGCGCGGGTGGCCAGGCGGTAGCCGTTCTGCATCAGCTTGTCGGCAAAGACGACGGTCTCCTTCAGGCCGCAGCGGCGGAAGGCAGCGTTGATCAGCTTCGAGATTTCCTTTTTCTTGAGGCTCTTGTCGATCAGGCTGAAAGGCAGGCCCTTCGGCAGGATTTCGGAGAGCAAGGCACGCCCGGCCGTGGTGTTGTAGCGCGTGATCTTCTGCTGCCAACCGCTTTCGCCGTCACTCTCGTACTCGGTGATTCGCACTGAAATTCTGGCATGGATGTCCAGCTCGCCGGCCTGCATCGCGCGGGTGACCTCCGCCAGGTCGGGGAACAACATACCCTCCCCTTTGGCATTGATCCGCTCGCGAGTGGCGTAGTAGAGGCCGAGAACGATATCCTGCGACGGAACGATAATCGGCTCGCCGTTCGCCGGCGACAAAACATTGTTCGACGCCAGCATCAGCGTACGCGCTTCCATTTGGGCTTCGAGCGACAAGGGCACATGCACCGCCATCTGGTCACCATCGAAGTCGGCATTGAAGGCTGCGCACACCAGCGGATGCAACTGGATGGCCTTGCCTTCGATCAAAGTCGGTTCGAACGCCTGAATACCCAGACGGTGCAGCGTGGGCGCACGGTTGAGCATGATCGGATGTTCGCGAATCACTTCTTCCAGGATGTCCCAGACCACCGCCTCCTGTGTCTCGACCATTTTCTTGGCCTGCTTGATGGTCGTGGCCAGGCCCATGACTTCGAGACGGTTGAAAATGAAAGGCTTGAACAACTCCAGCGCCATCAGCTTGGGCAAGCCACACTGATGCAGCTTGAGCTGGGGTCCAACCACGATCACCGACCGCCCCGAGTAGTCCACACGCTTGCCGAGCAGGTTCTGGCGGAAACGACCTCCCTTGCCCTTGATCATGTCGGCCAGCGACTTGAGAGGGCGCTTGTTGGCGCCAGTCATCGCCTTGCCACGACGTCCGTTGTCGAGCAGAGAATCCACCGCCTCCTGAAGCATGCGCTTCTCGTTGCGCACGATGATTTCTGGCGCTTTCAGTTCGAGGAGGCGCTTCAGGCGGTTGTTGCGGTTGATCACGCGGCGGTAGAGATCATTGAGATCGGAGGTCGCAAAACGCCCCCCGTCCAGGGGCACCAGCGGACGCAGGTCTGGCGGCAGAACCGGCAGAACTTCAAGCACCATCCATTCGGGCTTGATCCCCGACTTCTGAAAGCCCTCCAGAATCTTGAGGCGCTTGGAAAATTTCTTGCTTTTGGTTTCCGAAGTGGTCGTTTCCAGTTCCGAGCGCAACGTTTCGACTTCGCGCCCCAAATCGATGGACCGCAACAATTCGCGTATGCCTTCCGCGCCCATCGCGGCGTAGAAGTCATCGCCGTACTCCTCGACCTTGGCCAGGTAGTCATCCTCGGTCAGCAACTGGCCACGCGCCAACGGCGTCATACCCGGGTCGAAGACCACGAAGGCCTCGAAGTAAAGCACCCGTTCGATGTCGCGCAGGGTCATGTCGAGCACCATGCCGAGGCGGCTCGGCAGGCTCTTCAGGAACCAGATGTGAGCAACCGGACTGGCCAGTTCGATGTGCGCCATCCGTTCGCGACGGACCTTGGCCAGCGTCACTTCGACGCCACATTTCTCGCAAATGACGCCACGATGCTTGAGCCGCTTGTATTTGCCGCAAAGACACTCGTAGTCCTTGATCGGACCAAAAATCTTGGCGCAGAACAGACCGTCACGCTCCGGCTTGAAGGTCCTGTAATTGATCGTCTCCGGCTTCTTCACTTCGCCGTAAGACCACGAGCGGATCTTGTCCGGCGAGGCAAGGCCAATGGTGATCGCATCGAACTGCTCTTCCTGCGTCACCTGTCTAAACAAATCCAGCAATGCTTTCATCTCTTGCTCCAGTAAGGAGTGGGGTGTCAGGGGTGCAGAGCCATCAGGCAGGAGGATTCAGGTTCCTCCTCAACCCCTCGGCAAAACAATCAGAAACGTTCGAGGTCGATATCGATCGCCAGCGAACGAATTTCCTTGACCAGCACGTTGAAGGACTCCGGCATGCCGGCGTCGATCTTGTGATCACCCTTGACGATGTTCTCATATACCTTGGTGCGGCCGTTGACGTCATCTGACTTGACGGTCAGCATCTCCTGCAACACGTAGGAAGCACCATAGGCCTCGAGTGCCCAGACCTCCATCTCGCCGAAACGCTGGCCGCCGAACTGCGCCTTGCCGCCCAATGGCTGCTGGGTCACCAGCGAGTACGGTCCGGTCGAACGGGCGTGCATCTTGTCATCGACCAGGTGATGCAGCTTCAGTACGTGCATGTATCCCACCGTGACCTGGCGCTCGAACTGCTCACCGGTACGACCATCGAAAAGCGTCATCTGCGCGGATTGCGGCATGCCCGCGAGGGCCAGCACGGACTTGATTTCCGACTCCTTCGCCCCGTCGAAAACCGGCGTCGCAAAGGGTACGCCAGCCTCAAGGTTGCCCGCCATTTCAAGGATCTCAGCGTCATTAAGCTGATCGAGTTCTTCAGGCTTGCCGGTACTGTTGTAAATCTCGTCGAGAAACCCTCGCACTTCCCTGGCTGTCGCCTGTCGACGCAACATTTCGCCGATCTTGAAGCCCAGGCCTTTGGCAGCCAGCCCCAGATGGACCTCGAGAATCTGTCCCACGTTCATCCGCGAGGGCACCCCAAGCGGGTTGAGCACGATGTCTACGGGTCGCCCGTCAGCCATGTACGGCATGTCCTCGACCGGCACGATGCGCGAAACAACCCCCTTGTTGCCATGCCGTCCAGCCATCTTGTCGCCCGCCTGCAGGCGACGCTTGACCGCGACATACACCTTGACCATTTTCTGAACACCAGGTGGCAATTCGTCGCCTTGTGTCAGCTTCTTGCGCTTCTCCTCGAAGGCCACGTCGAAGCCCTTGCGGGTCTGTTCCAGGCCCTCGCGCAGTGACTCCAGTTGCTGCGCAACATCTTCGTCCGCCATTCGGATATCGAACCAATGATGCGGGTCGAGACCGTCGAGGTAGTCCTGCGCCACCAGCGTACCCTTGGCCAGCCGCTTCGGCCCGCCGTTCGCCGGCTTGCCGACAATCATCCGCTCGGCACGGGCAAATGCGTCGCGCTCGACGATCCGCAACTGGTCGGCAAGGTCAAGTTTGTAGCTGCGCAGGTGGTCGTCAATGATCGACTGCGCCCGCTTGTCACGCTCGATGCCCTCACGGGTAAAGACCTGAACATCAATCACCGTCCCCGAGATGCCCGATTGCACGCGCAGCGAGGTGTCCTTCACATCGGACGCCTTCTCACCGAAGATCGCCCGCAACAGTTTCTCTTCCGGGGTCAGTTGTGTTTCACCCTTGGGAGTCACCTTGCCCACCAGCACGTCACCGGCCTCGACTTCGGCACCGATGTAGACAATCCCCGACTCGTCAAGCCGTGAGAGTTGCGACTCACCCAGAGAAGCGATGTCGCGAGTGATTTCCTCCGGTCCAAGTTTGGTGTCGCGCGCAACGACCGTCAGTTCCTCGATGTGGATCGAGGTAAAGCGATCCTCGGCGACCACCCGCTCGGAGATCAAAATCGAATCCTCGAAGTTGTAGCCGTTCCATGGCATGAAAGCGACGAGCATGTTCTGGCCAAGCGCCAGTTCACCCTTGTCGGTCGATGCCCCGTCGGCGACCACATCCCCTTTGGCGATGTGGTCGCCGACGCGAACCAGCGGCCGCTGATTGATATTGGTGTTCTGATTGGAACGTGTGTACTTGACCAGGTTGTAGATGTCGACCCCGACCTCGCCCGGCCCGGTTTCATCGTCATTGACACGTACCACGACCCGCGAAGCATCAACGTAATCGACCAACCCACCACGCAGCGCCTGCACCGCGGTACCCGAATCCACCGCCACGGTGCGCTCGATGCCGGTTCCCACCAGCGGCTTTTCCGGGCGCAGACAGGGCACCGCCTGGCGCTGCATGTTGGCCCCCATCAGCGCACGGTTGGCGTCGTCATGCTCCAGGAACGGAATCAGGGAAGCGGCAACCGATACGATCTGGCTGGGCGCCACATCCATGTACTGGACGCGTGCCGGCTCTGCGAGGATGGTTTCCCCCTTCTCTCGACAGGTAACCAACTGGTCGGTCAACACCCCCGCATCGCCAAGATTGGAGTTGGCCTGGGCGATGATGTACGCACCCTCCTCAATCGCCGACAGATACTCGATCTGGTCGGTCACTCGGCCATCAAGCACTTTCCGGTAGGGGGTTTCAAGGAAGCCGTATTCGTTGGTACGAGCGTACAGTGCCAGCGAGTTGATCAACCCGATGTTCGGGCCTTCCGGCGTTTCGATCGGGCAAACCCGACCATAGTGCGTGGGATGCACGTCGCGCACTTCAAAGCCCGCACGTTCCCGTGTCAGGCCACCCGGACCAAGGGCCGAAACACGGCGCTTGTGGGTAATCTCCGACAGTGGGTTGGTCTGGTCCATGAACTGGGATAGCTGGCTGGAGCCGAAAAACTCCCTGACCGCAGCGCTGATCGGCTTGGCGTTGATCAAATCGTGCGGCATGAGATTGTCCGACTCGGCCTGTGAGAGGCGCTCCTTGACCGCACGCTCGACGCGTACCAACCCGGCGCGGAACTGGTTCTCCGCCAGTTCGCCAACCGAGCGCACGCGGCGGTTACCCAAGTGATCGATATCATCGATTTCGCCGCGACCATTGCGCAACTCGACGAGCAACTTGATTACTTCGACGATATCACGCGGCGACAACGTCAGTTGCTCGCGCACCTCTCCGGCCACACCCACTGCCTTGAGCTGTTCAAACAAGGCCAGGGCTGCCTCTTCGGTCAGATTCTCGGCCACCGCGCGCGGCCCATAGCCCAACTCGGCAATGACTTGCTCGACCGCCGCTACGGGATCACCGACCGCTTCGTTGACCAGCTTGACGATCCCCTCGCGCTTGGACGGCACATGCTTGACCATCAGCTTGTGTTCGACCACTGCCTTGCGGGCGACGCGGCGGTTGAACTTCATGCGACCCACCGCCGACAGATCGTAGCGATCATCGGAGTAGAACAAGCCATTGAAGAGGATTTCGACGGCCTCTTCGGTCGGCGGTTCGCCCGGTCGCATCATTCGGTAGATGGCGATGCGCGCCGCTTGACGCGACACCGTCTCGTCGGCGCGCAGGGTCTGCGAAATGAAGCCACCACGGTCGAGGTCATTGATGTACAGCGTGTGCAACGAGTCAACCCCTGCCTCCACGAGCTTCGCCAGCAAGGTTTCGGTAATCTCGTCGTTGGCATTGGCCAGGATCTCGCCGCTACCCTGGTCGATGATATCCTCTCCGATCACCCGACCGATGAGAAAGTCATCGGGCACCGGCACCTGCTTGATTCCGGCAGCGTCGAGTTCGCGAATGTGCTTGGCGGTAACCCGCTTGTCCTTGGCGACAATCAGTTTTCCTGAAGGATCGTTGAAGTCAAAGCGTGCAACCTCGCCGCGCAGGCGCTCCGGAACCAGCGCAAACTCGATCACCTTGCGGCCGAGATAGAAGGTGTCGAATTCGAAGAACTCGCGCAGGATGCGCTGTGGCGTCAAACCAATCGCCTTGAGCAGGGTTGTCACCGGCATCTTGCGGCGGCGATCGACCCGGAAAAACAGAAGATCCTTCGGGTCGAACTCGAAATCCAGCCAGGATCCGCGGTAAGGAATCACCCGCGCCGAGAAGAGTAACTTGCCAGAGCTGTGCGTCTTGCCACGGTCATGCTCGAAGAACACTCCCGGCGAGCGGTGAAGCTGCGAGACGATGACCCGTTCGGTGCCATTGATGACAAACGAGCCCGTCGAGGTCATCAGCGGGATCTCACCCATATAGACCTCCTGCTCCTTGACTTCCTTGATCGTGTCAGGCGCTTCGCGATCCAGAATGACCAGACGAACCTTGGCCCGCAAGGCCGAGGCGAAGGTCAGGCCGCGCTGCTGGCACTCGGTGACATCGAAGGCGGGGTCGGAAAGCGTAAAGCTGACAAACTCCAGGCGGGCATTGCCGCTGTGACTGACGATCGGAAAAATCGAGGAAAAGGCTGCCTGCAAGCCCTGGTTCTTGCGCTGAGCCGGTGGCACACTGGCCTGCAGGAACGCAGAAAAGGACTCAAGCTGTGTCGCCAGCAAGAACGGAACGTCAAGAACGCTGGTGCGCTTGGCGAAGCTCTTGCGGATACGCTTTTTCTCGGTGTAGGAGTAGGTCATGTTCGCTCCGAACTCAGAAGGCAAATCCTCTAGCGCACCGGCGTTGACAAAAAAGCCGCCGGCCCGCAACGGACAAACGCAATGGGATTAGCTGAGCGCAACGCCGTCGAACACCCGCTCGACCTTCGCTACTCGCACTTGCGTTTGCACGCTGCACCCGCAGTACGCCCACCACACCATCGGCGGACGCAAAGCGGATTCCGGAAAAGCACAAAAGGGCTGACCGCCGAAAGGCTGTCAGCCCAGCGTGCTGAACC
The DNA here is from genome assembly GCF_056856495.1 of Candidatus Accumulibacter propinquus. Classification (NCBI taxonomy): domain Bacteria; kingdom Pseudomonadati; phylum Pseudomonadota; class Betaproteobacteria; genus Candidatus Accumulibacter; species Candidatus Accumulibacter propinquus. Next base: position 1,594,186 of record NZ_JBSEHC010000003.1, on the reverse strand, counting down.
GGGATTACTTGATTTCGACCTTTGCTCCGGCGTCCTCAAGGAGTTTCTTGAGCGATTCCGCATCGGCTTTCGAAATTCCCTCCTTGACGGCTTTCGGCGCGCTGTCGACGAGATCCTTCGCTTCCTTGAGGCCAAGTCCGGTCGCTGCGCGAACGACCTTGATCACTTCGACCTTCTTCTCACCGAAACTGGCAAGCAACACGGTGAATTCGGTCTGTTCCTCAACCACCGGTGCCGCCGCACCGGTCGCGGCGACGGCCATCGAGGCGGCAGATACGCCAAACTTCTCTTCGAACGCTTTGACCAGATCGTTCAGTTCCATGACAGTCATCGCGCCGACGGCGTCGAGGATGTCTTCTTTGGTAATAGCCATCTTCACTTCACTCCTAAATCCGAATACTGAATACTGAAAAAAACCGACAGAGCGATCAGGAAACTGCTTCTGCTTCTTCTTCTCGCTGTTTGGCCAAAGCTGCAAGAGCGCAGGCAAAACCGGTCACCGGCGCCTGCATGATGCCCAGCAACTGAGCGAGCAGTTCGTTGCGACTTGGAATCGACGCAAGCGCCTGCACACCGGCCTTGTCCAGAAGATCGCCAGCAAAGCTGCCAGCCTTCAGCACCAGTTTGTCATTGGTTTTTGCAAAGTCGTTGAGTACCTTTGCCGCGGCAACCGGATCATCCGAGATACTGTAAATCAACGGTCCGGTCATCTGCTCGGCCAAGCCGGCAAACGCCGTACCCTCGACCGCTCGCCTGACCAGGGTGTTCTTCATCACCCGAAGGTAAACACCCGCGGCACGCGCCTGCGCCCGCAGACGGGTCAGGTGGGCCACCGGCAAACCGCTGTACTCAGCCAATACTATCGTCTGGGCACTCGCCACCCTGGCCGAGACTTCGGCCACGACGACTTTCTTTTCATCAAGATTGAGACCCACAAGCCTTTCCTCCCATCAAGTCAACACACGACGCATCGGCACGATGCGCCGCACCCACGGCGACCTTGATCAGGAGTTGCAGCGAGGGGCACAAGGGCTCTTCTACTGCGCAATCCTTTTCGGGGCGCACCGTCTACGCAGGCCGCTTGCACGCTTAAGCCTCTGGCGACAACCTTCGACACCTGCGGTCTTTGACGATCCATCGACACACCAGTAAGGAGCGGCCGATAACCCAACAAAGTTCGTTACCCGGCCAAGCGCATCGGCGCCGCCCGGTGCTGCTCTCTGCTACAGCGTGGAAGCGTCCACGCGCACACCCGGCCCCATCGTGCTCGACAATGCCACCCGCTTCACATACTGCCCCTTGGAGGTTGCCGGCTTGGCCTTGATCAGCGCATCGAGCAGGGCCTTCAGGTTCAGCGCCAGTTTGTCGCTGTCGAATGAAGCACGACCGATGGTGCTGTGGATGATCCCGCCCTTGTCGGTACGGTACTGGACCTGGCCAGCCTTGGCATTCTGGACTGCGGTAACCACATCCATCGTGACCGTGCCCACTTTCGGGTTCGGCATCAGGCCACGCGGACCCAGAATCTGACCCAATTGACCGACCACGCGCATGGCGTCCGGGGTTGCAATCACCCGGTCGAAATTGATCACCCCGGATTTGATCTCGGCTGCAAGGTCCTCGAAGCCGACGATATCCGCACCGGCAGCCTTGGCTGCAGCTGCCTTTTCGCCCTGCGCGAAGACGGCCACGCGAATGGTCTTGCCGGTGCCTGCCGGCAGGACCACCGACCCACGTACGATCTGATCGGACTTGCGTGGATCGACACCGAGGCAGACCGCGACATCAATCGATTCGTCGAACTTCGCCAGCGCGAACTCCTTGCTCAGTTTCAGCGCCTCGGCAACGGGATAACTCTTGTTATGGTCGATCTTGCCCTTGAGGGCCTTTTGACGTTTGCTCAGCGTTGCCATCTCAGACGCCCTCCACCGTGACGCCCATGGTTCGGGCACTGCCAATGATCGTCCGAACCGCAGCCTCCATGTCCGCCGCCGTCAGGTCGGGCATCTTCTGGGTGGCAATGGCTTCGCACTGGGCCCGGGTCAGCACGCCAACCTTGGCGGTATGAGGCTTGGCACTGCCCTTCTGAATACCGATCGCCTTTTTAATCAGCACGGTCGCCGGCGGCGTCTTCATGATGAAGGTAAAACTCTTGTCGGCAAAAGCGGTGATCACCACGGGAATCGGCAAACCTGGCTCCAGCCCTTGTGTCTGGGCGTTGAAGGTTTTGCAGAACTCCATGATGTTCAGACCGCGCTGACCCAGCGCCGGACCGATAGGAGGCGACGGATTCGCCTTCCCCGCCGGCACTTGCAGCTTGATATAGCCGATAATCTTCTTTGCCACGCTATTACTCCTCTAGGCGGGTGCAAACGCGCTCGCGACAGCGCTCCCCAAACGACAAACGCGGCCAGGAAGCCGCACTATTGCGGCGCGTCGACAACACCACGCACCGCAACCCAGTTTCAGGATCAGGCCTTCTCGACTTGCCCGAACTCCAGCTCCACCGGTGTCGGGCGACCGAAAATCGTTACCGACACGCGCAGACGATTCTTTTCGTAGTTCACCTGTTCGACTGCGCCATGGAAATCGGCGAACGGCCCTTCCTTGACGCGAACGACTTCGCCTGGTTCGAAAAGAAACTTGGGGCGAGGCTTATCGACACCATCCTGCATTTGCTGCATGATCTTATCGACTTCCTTCTCGGAAATCGGCGTTGGCTTGTTGGCCGTGCCACCGACAAAACCCGTCACCTTAGGGGTACTCTTGACCAGATGCCAGGAATCGTCATTCATCTCCATTTCCACCAGCACATAGCCAGGGAAGAACTTGCGCTCGGAGATGCTTTTCTGGCCCATCTTGAGTTCGACAACCTCTTCTACCGGAACCAGGATGCGACCAAAGGCATGCTGCATGGACTGCCGCTGAATACGTTCGGCCAAGGCGCGCTGCACGCTTTTCTCGAAACCGGAATAGGCGTGTACCACATACCAGCGCATGCTCATAGCTTTCTCCAACCAAGAACCAGGTCATACAGCAGCCACTCAAGGCTCTTGTCGGTCAACCAGAGAAATACGGCCATCACCACAACGAAGGCGAAAACCAGGCCCGTTGTCTGCACGGTTTCTTTTCGTGAAGGCCAGACCACCTTTCTCGCTTCGGCAGACGCTTCTCTTGCGAAGTCGAAGAAACGGCGCCCCTGCTCGGTCTGCCACGCAGCCGCAGCAGCCAGTGCTGCGCCGGCCAGGACGACCAGGACACGCAGGATCATTGCCTGCTCGGCGAGCAGATAGAAGCCAGCGACGCCGGCCACAAGCAGCAGTACCGCTAACGCAAACTTGAACTTATCGGCCATCTCGTCCGCTTTGTTTACTTCTTACTGATATGGCAGGGGCAGAGGGAATCGAACCCCCAACCTTCGGTTTTGGAGACCGACGCTCTGCCAGTTGAGCTATGCCCCTGCAGCAGAAACCACACCGGCTCCGACTGGAGCCGGTGCTGTAGTACCCGAACTGGACTACTCGATGATTTTGGCAACCACGCCGGCGCCGACGGTACGACCGCCTTCGCGAATCGCGAAGCGCAGCCCTTCCTCCATGGCGATCGGTGAAATCAGCTTGACCGTCATCTGCACGTTGTCACCGGGCATGACCATCTCGACGCCTTCCGGCATGGCGATGGCGCCGGTCACGTCCGTCGTGCGGAAGTAGAACTGCGGGCGGTAGTTGTTGAAGAACGGCGTGTGACGGCCCCCTTCTTCTTTCGACAGACAGTAAACTTCACCGGTGAAGTGCGTGTGCGGCTTGATCGAGCCCGGCTTGGCCAGCACCTGACCACGCTCGACGTCGTCCCGCTTGGTGCCGCGCAGCAGCACGCCTACGTTGTCTCCCGCCTGACCCTGGTCGAGCAGCTTGCGGAACATTTCCACGCCGGTGCAGATCGTCTTCACCGTCGGGCGGATGCCGACAATCTCGACTTCTTCCCCGACCTTGACCACCCCACGCTCCACCCGCCCGGTGACCACCGTGCCACGCCCCGAAATCGAGAACACGTCCTCGATCGGCAGCAGGAACGGCTTGTCGATTGCCCGCTGCGGCGTCGGGATGTACGCATCCAGCGCGTCCGCCAGGGCCATCACCGACCCTTCGCCGATCGCCCCGGTGTCGCCTTCCAGCGCCTTCAGCGCCGAACCCTGGATGATCGGCACGTCGTCGCCCGGAAAATCGTACTTCGAGAGCAGCTCTCGCACTTCCATGTCGACCAGTTCGAGCAGTTCGGCGTCGTCAACCATGTCGCACTTGTTCAGATAGACGACGATGTACGGCACGCCGACCTGACGCGCCAGCAGGATGTGCTCGCGGGTTTGCGGCATCGGTCCGTCCGCCGCCGAGACCACCAGGATCGCGCCGTCCATCTGCGCCGCTCCGGTAATCATGTTCTTGATGTAGTCCGCGTGACCCGGGCAATCGACGTGTGCGTAGTGGCGCTTCGCCGTCTCGTACTCCACGTGCGCGGTGTTGATCGTGATCCCGCGCGCCTTTTCCTCCGGCGCCGCGTCAATCTGGTCGTAGGCCTTGGCCACACCACCATACTTTTTCGCCAGAATGGTCGTGATCGCCGCCGTCAGCGTGGTCTTCCCGTGATCCACGTGCCCAATCGTTCCTACATTGACGTGCGGCTTCGTCCGTTCAAATTTTCCCTTGGCCATTACCGGTACCTCAAGACGTTAGAAGTTAATAATCTGCAGCACCAAACGGTGGTGCCCATGGACAGAATTGAACTGTCGACCTCTCCCTTACCAAGGGAGTGCTCTACCGCTGAGCTACATGGGCGTCGCTTGAGAAGCTTGAAACCATTTTGCGGCCGCACAACCTGGAGCGGGTGAAGGGAATCGAACCCTCGTCATAAGCTTGGAAGGCTTCAGCTCTACCATTGAGCTACACCCGCAAAACCATTCCCCGAAGCACGATTAGTCAGCATCACCAACAGCGGCGTTTTGTGGTGGAGGGAGAAGGATTCGAACCTTCGAAGGCAGAGCCGTCAGATTTACAGTCTGATCCCGTTGGCCACTTGGGTATCCCTCCGGCTAAGAACCCACAATTCTGACGTCCAATGAATAGACTGTCAAATGATTTTTCAAGCCGACGCCAATTATACCTTGGGAGCAGGAGATCAAACTACTGGTTCCGGTGCCTGTTGCGAGTCGACGGCGTAGAATCGCACAATTCCCGGCTTACAGACTGGACAGGAAACAGCGCTCGCAGACCATGAACGCCCGCCGCACACTGCTACTGCCGGACGACTTTGTTGTCACCCTGAAAAGCCACTTCGCACAGGGAGAGTTGGTATGTGCCCAATACGGGCGCGTTGCGTCGGTGCATCGACCCGCGCCACCCGCTGGTGTCTGCGTACTGATTTCGCGCCTGGCAGAGTGCATTCATCTGACGAATCAGGACATCGCACAGGTATCGGTGCCGATAGCCCGGTTTGACCACGTCGGCAACGGCACTTTGACGGTGATGCGCGCCATCAAGGCTGCGCTGGACCCGGACAATTCGCTCAACCCGAGCAAGATCCTGCCGCTGGCCTGAACTTGGTCGCCCCCGTCGCCAGCGCGCAACCTGCGCCCAGGCAAGCGGTCTGAGCAATGGCGGGCTCGCGGGCGGCAGGGAAGCACGCCCGCCTGGGCCTCGATCATCAGCATCCACAGTCAGGGAGGAGAAACGATGGGCGATCTCTCGACAACGCTCGACAGTCGCTATACGGCGACCTCGGGACGCGTTTTTCTGAGTGGCACACAGGCCCTCGTTCGTCTGCCGATGCTGCAGCGCCTGCGCGACGAGGCAGCCGGGCTGAATACCGCTGGTTTTGTTTCCGGTTACCGCGGCAGCCCCCTCGGGGGGCTCGATCAGGCGCTCTGGAAGGCCGGTCGGCACCTCGAAGCCCAGCGCATCGTCTTCCAGCCGGCAGTCAACGAGGACCTCGCCGCAACCGCCGTCTGGGGCACGCAGCAGCTCAATCTCTTTTCTGGCGCCAAGCACCAGGGGGTGTTCGCCATGTGGTACGGCAAGGGCCCCGGTGTCGACCGCTGCGGAGACGTTTTCCGGCATGCCAATGCTGCCGGATCGGCAAGATACGGCGGCGTCCTGGTCATCGCCGGCGACGACCACGCGGCCAAGTCCTCGACCCTGCCGCACCAGACCGAGCACGTCTTCAAGGCGGTAATGATGCCGGTCCTGTATCCGGCCAACGTCCAGGAATACCTCGATTATGGTCTGCATGGCTGGGCGATGAGCCGCTACTCGGGATGCTGGGTGGTGATGAAGGCCCTAGCCGACACGGTCGAAACCTCGGCCTCGGTCTTGATCGACCCGCTTTCTCCATGCATCCGGCTGCCGGATGACTTCGAGATGCCGGCGAACGACCCACACGGCCTCAACATCCGCTGGCCGGACCCGCCGCTGCAGCAAGAAGCCCGCCTGCTCAACCACAAGCTGTATGCGGCGCTCGCCTACTGCCGCGCCAACCAGCTCAACCGCGTGGTGATCGACAGCACCGACCCAGCCTCCCCGGCCCGCCTGGGAATCATCACCGCCGGCAAGGCCTATCTTGATGTCCGCCAGGCGCTCGGCGAACTGGGGATCGATGATGAACTGGCGGCACAGATCGGCATTCGCCTGTACAAGGTGGGCATGGTCTGGCCGCTCGAAGCGGACGGCGTGCGTCGTTTCGCCGAGGGTCTCGAAGAGATCCTGGTGGTCGAGGAAAAGCGACAACTCCTCGAATACCAGCTCAAGGAGGAGCTCTACAACTGGCGCGAGGATGTGCGTCCGCGCGTCGTGGGAAAGTTTGACGAAAAGGGCGAGTGGTCGCTGCTGCCGACCGGCAGCGGGCATCTGACGCATGGCGACTGGTTGTTGCCGGCCGCCGGCGAACTGTCGGTAGCCCAGGTGGCACGGGCGCTGGCGGCACGCATCGGCCGCTTCTTCACTTCGCCGGCAATCGAGGCACGCCTGGCGCTGCTCGAAGCCAAGCAGAAAAGCCTCGCGCCGGTGCAGTTTCCAGCGGCCGGTCCGGCAGCCATCCAGCGCACGCCCTACTTCTGTTCGGGTTGTCCACACAACACCTCGACACGCGTACCTGCGGGTTCACGCGCCGTCGCCGGTATCGGCTGCCACTACATGGTCACCTGGATGGATCGCAGCACCGCCACCTTCACCCACATGGGCGGCGAAGGCGTGACCTGGGTCGGCCAGGCACCGTTCAGCAACGAGAAACACATCTTCGCCAACCTGGGCGACGGCACCTACTTCCATTCCGGGCTGCTGGCGATTCGCCAGTCGGTCGCCGCCGGGGTGGCGATCACCTACAAGATTCTCTACAACGATGCAGTCGCGATGACCGGCGGGCAGCCGGTCGACGGCAGCCTGAGCGTCGCCCAGTTGACCCGTCAGCTTGAGGCAGAAGGCATCAGCAAGATCGTCGTGGTCACCGACGAACCCGCGAAATACCGAAATGTGGGGAATCTGGCGCCGCATACGCCGGTTCATCACCGCGACCAGCTCGATGCCGTGCAGCGCGAACTGCGCGAGCATCCCGGCGTATCGATCCTGATCTATGACCAGACCTGCGCCACCGAGAAGCGACGTCGGCGTAAGCGCGGCAAGCTCGCCGATCCCGCGCGACGGGTGTTCATCAACACGGCGGTCTGCGAAGGCTGTGGCGACTGTGGCGTGCAATCCAATTGCCTGTCGGTGATTCCCGCCGCAACGGAGTTTGGCCGCAAGCGAGCGATTGACCAGTCCTCATGCAACAAGGATTTTTCCTGTATCAAGGGTTTCTGTCCCAGTTTCGTCACCGTCGAAGGCGGACGCCTGCGCCGTGGCCGCGCCGTCGCCACCGACGAGACCCTCTTTGCGACCCTGCCCGAGCCGCTGCTGCCCGACACCGGGCGCCCGTTCAACGTCCTGATCACCGGCGTCGGCGGCACCGGCGTGATCACCCTCGGCGCGCTGCTCGGCATGGCCGCCCATCTGGACGGCAAAGGCGTATCGGTGCTCGACATGACCGGCCTGGCACAGAAATACGGCGCCGTCTTTTCTCACCTGCGCATTGCCGACCGGCCGGAAGACATTCACGCCGCACGTATCGCGACTGGCGAAGCACATGCGGTCATCGGTGGCGACCTGGTGGTTACGGCTGGCGCCGAGGCGCTGTCAAAGGTCCTCGCCGGCAAGACGCGCGCGGTGGTCAACGTCGCCGCAACGCCGACCGCAGAATTTACGCACCATCCGGACTGGCAGTTTCCGCAACAACGCATGCAAACCCAGATTAATGAGGCCTGTGGCGAAGGCAATACGCTCTTCCTGGACACGACCGAGATGTCCCGTCGCCTGATGGGTGACTCTCTTTACACCAACCTGTTGCTGCTCGGCGTGGCCTGGCAACGGGGACTCGTCCCCCTGTCGCTGGCGGCCATCGACAAGGCCATCGAACTCAACGCGGCCGCGGTGGAACAGAACCGTACTGCTTTCCTCTGGGGACGGCGCGCGGCCCACGACCCGGAGGCCATACACCGCCTCACCAGATCCGCGCCTGATGCTGCAGAAAATGGGGACCCGACTGACCTCGACACGATCATTTCGCGCCGCGTTGAGGCCCTGACCGCCTATCAGGATGCGCGTTATGCCCAACGCTACCGCCGCCTGGTCGAACGGGTACGCGTCGCCGAATCGGCATTGCGCACCACGATCCTGAGCGAGGCCGTCGCCGACGGTTATTTCCGGGTACTTGCGGTCAAGGATGAATACGAGGTCGCCAGGCTTTACGCCGACCCCGCATTCCGGCAGCAATTATCCGAAGCATTCGAGGGCGACTACCAACTGCGCTTCCATCTGGCCCCGCCACTGCTCGCCAGACCTGACCCGGCCACCGGCCGCATCAGCAAGCGTAGCTACGGTCCATGGATGATGACCGCCTTCCACTGGCTGAGCCAGCTCAAGGTCTTGCGCGGCACCGTCTTCGATCCTTTCCGGAACACCCAGGAAAGGCAAATGGAAAGGCAATTGCTTGCCGACTACGAGGACGACGTCGAACTCTTGCTCGCACAGCTCAAGCCGGAAGCCCTGGCCACCGCAGTCGAACTGGCGAGAGTGCCGGAGCAGGTTCGCGGTTTTGGTCACGTCAAGGCAGCGTCCGTGTCGCAGGCTCACTCGCGACGGACGCTGCTGCGGGCGCAACTGCTGGCAGCGACAGGCGCCCCGGCGAGCGCACCCTGAGCGCAGGCCCTACAATTCGTCGTTCAGCCTCCAGGAGCAAGCCTTTGTCTGTCCCCTCCCCCGAGCCCACGGATGCCGCGCCAGCGGTGCCCGGCCCGCAAATTCGCCAACTGATCCTGCAGCTCGCGGCATCGCTCGCCGTGCTATCGCTGGCGTGGCCCTACTACGGCATCCGCAACGAGACGCTGCCCTGGCCACAGACGGCCCTCGCCATCGGCGCCGCGGCGGGGCTGCTTGCCAGCCTGAGCCGGCAACCCTGGTGGTGGAGGGTGATGCATGCCTTGTTCGCGCCGCTGGCCTGGAGCGTATCGACGCTGGGCATCGACCCCGGCTGGTTCCTGCTGCTGTTCATCACGCTGCTGCTGGTGTATCGCGGGGCGGCGGGCGGACAGGTTCCGCTCTATTTTTCCAACCGTCCGACCGCCGCAGCCCTCGCCAGAATTACCGCCGAACTGCCTGATCTGCGTTTCCTCGATCTTGGCGCGGGGATCGGCAGCGTGCTGTTGCCGCTGGCCAGGGAGCGTCCCGACGCCCATTTCACGGGTGTCGAAAACGCGCCCGCGACCTGGCTGCTTGGCCGCCTGCGCACCGCTGGCCTGGCCAATTGCGACTGGCGCTGGGGCGATCTGTGGCGAAGCGATTTCGCCGCCTACAATGTCGTTTACGCCTTCCTGTCACCAGCGCCAATGGCCGCCTTGTGGAACAAGGTCGAACAGGAGATGCCGCCTGGAAGCCTGTTGATCAGCAACAGTTTTGCGGTGCCCAGCATCCCCCCCACGTATGTCATCGATGTCGCCGACGCGCGGCAAACCCGTCTCTACTGCTACCGGTCCGGCAACCCTCGCCACTGAATCAAGCGGCTCGCCGCACGACGCGCATCGATCCATGCCGACAAGACTCGCCTCCCGGCCCGTCGGTCGAGCCACTTCGCCGGAAACCCCGGAATTTTGCTACCATGAACCGTTCCACCACCACCACAGGAGCACTATGATGTCCAATCACGATTCGTTAACGGATCCCCTGAGCTTTGCCAAGAAAATGTGGGGGGGCATGGGATTTTCGCTGCCGGGCATGGTCACTCCGACCCTCGATGTCGAAGAGATCGAGAAAAAGGTCAAAGACCTGAAGGCCGTCGAGAGCTGGCTGAAAATGAACCTGTCGATGCTGCAGATGACCATTCAGGGTCTCGAAATGCAGTGCGTCACGCTCAACGCCGTGCGTGCGATGGGCCAGATGGCGACCAGTTATGGCCCGGCGACGCCCGGCGACGCCCAGGGCGGCAGTGCTGCTGCCGGCAGCGGCAATGAAGTGCTCAAGCAGGCTGCGCTTTGGCCATTGACCATGCTGCAGCAGATGCAGGAGCAGATGCAAAAGGCCGCGACTGCGGTGACACAGGCCAGCCAGACGCGCGACGACGAAGCCAAACCCAAACCGTAGGAACTCCCGCAGCCCCGGCGGCAGAGAGCGTGGAATGTGCCGGGTACTCGCGAGATCAAGGGGAAAAGGCTGGTGCCGTCCGCCAGCCCCCACAGTTTCAGATGATTGCCGTCTGCCGCAGGGTGACGATTTCATCCTCGGTGAACCCGACCTCACGCAGCAGTTCCTCGCTGTGCTCGCCGGGCGCTGGTGCGACCCGGTCGACAGCAAAGACCCAGCCGGAGAGCTTCAGCGGTGGCGCGTATTGCATCACCCCGTCAGCATGGACCGCCATGGCGCGTGCGACGAACTGCGGATGTTCGAGCGCCTCACCCACCGCGAGCACGGGCGTCACGCAGCAGTCGACGTCAGCAAAGAAATCCCGCCACTCGGCCTGCGTGCGACCGGCAAAAAGATCCTCGAGTTCACGACGTAAAGCCACTGCGGCCGCGCCGCGCGCCGCATGCCGCGTCTTCCACTCAGGCCGTCCCAGGGCCTCGCAAAAGACGTCCCAGAATTTCGCCTCAAGTGGTGCGACCGCCATATGGCGCCCATCGGCGGTGGCATAGACCCCATAGCCCGCATCTCCACCGCTCAGCAGGTCGGCACCGCGCTGCGGCAACCCGCCTGCGCTCTGCAGAGCGAAAAAAGGAAAGAGATTGTGCGCCAATACGGCCTCGCTCATTGCCACGTCGACCAACCGCCCCTGGCCACTGCGCTGCGCATCGAACAAGGCCGCGAGGATGCCCATCACGGCCGTCATCGCGCCGCCCAGCAGGTCACCGATCTGCAGATTTGGAATCGCCGGCTGACCGCCGTCCACGCCGATCTGATCGAGAACACCGGCCAGTCCGATATAGTTGAGATCGTGTCCGGCAGCCCTCGCCAAGGGTCCGGTCTGGCCGTAGCCGGTGATCGCGCAATACACGATCCCGGGATTGATCGCCCGCAGGGTTTCATAGTCAATGCCCAGCTTGCGGCTGACCCCCGGCCGAAAGCTTTCGACCACGATGTCCGCGGCCCGCGCGAGGCGCAGAAACACCTCGCGCCCCGGCGCGCGCTTGAGATCGAGTCGCAGACCTCGCTTGTTGCGATTGACGCTGCGATAAAAGACGCTGACCCCGTCCGGACCGTCGCCCAGGGTCCGCGCATAGTCGCCGACACCATGATCCTCGATCTTGATCACATCGGCCCCCATATCGGCAAGGTGCAGGGTGGCGACCGGACCGGGCAACAGGCGTGTCAGGTCGAGAACGCGAACCCCGCGCAATGGACCGCCGCTCATGAGCCCGCCTCACAGGGTTCCAGCCAGTTGGCATCGATGTCCACGATCTCCCCTTTTCTTAGCGTCTGATCGAGAAACTGTCCTCGAAAAAGCCAGCCGCCGGCCCCGTGCTGCGACGACCACGGCGTTTCCCAGGCTTCAACGGCAAGCTGGACGCGGATCACGGACACCTCGCCGATCTCGGCCGCCTTGAGCACGCAAGGTGTCGCTGCCGCCACGCGAAGACGGTCGGCCTGAGTATAAGCGGACGCCGGCTTGCCGATCTGCGGGCAGAGATTCGCCATCCGCCGCTCGCGCGAGATGCCGACGATCGAGCCCTTCAGCCAGTAAGTCGGCGCCTTCAACAGCCAGCCTGCGCCACCCTCGCGGAAGATCGCGCAGCCGCCGATTCGCTGGCCGGGCGGCGGCACAGCGTCGACCACCGCCGCGGTCTCGACGGCCAGTGCCGAAGCGCTCAGCAACATGGCCACAAAGGCCTGAAAAGCGCGCGTCGCGACCATCTCGGAAAGCCGTCATAGGAATAGCGTTGATCTGCCGCCGCGCAGGAGTCCGGTCCAGATGCGGGGGTCTTGCAGCTGATCCAGCGGGCTGGAATGAACCGCCGCGATGACCGTGCCTGTGGGGATTGTAAGGCAGGCCCCGGCAAAGTTGCCGGGATTTCTATGGCGTGAGGAATTCGGATTGATGAAATCAGAGCGGGCCCCGGAAATTCGGACAGGAGGATAAATGGTACATCCCGATGCGCCGGGGCTTTCTCTACCTGTTCGCCGTGATCGACTGGTTCTCGCGGCGGGTCCTTGCCTGGCGGCTCTCCAACACCCTGACCACCGACTTCTGTCTGGAGGCTGTGCGCGAAGCCTTCCACCGCTACAGTTGCCCAGAGATCTTCAACACCGATCAGGGTTGTCAATTCACCAGCGGTGTGTTCACGGGGTTGCTCAAGATGCACCACATCCGGATCAGCAGGGACGGCAAAGTCTGGCGACTTTCCCACCGCGCGTCCCTTCGCCCACAAGCTCCACCGAGCTCTATTCGTTTCGTATAAAATCTTGGCAGGTCAACACCAACCGCAACAACGATCAGCTGACCGCAACTGGCAGGGCTCCACTTATCCAGGCGCATTTCCTGTCCAAACAAGCGGGGCCACCTCTGTCATGCACCCCTGCTTGGCGTTGGAACTGGCTGTGGAAATGAGCACCACTCCTCTTCAGCTTGGTCGTTAGGAGAACGCGTCTATGATGAATCGCTACGATCCCGATCAGACCCCGAACCCCAAGGAATGGCTAGCGCTTGACGAGCAGATACGCATTGGACTCGTGGAAAAATACCATCGCTGGGCACGCGTTGAATTGCCCAATGTGACGATCCACGCTGCCTTTCATGCCATCGTTGAGAATCAACTTGCTGGCAGTGTGTCGCGCCCGAGTGGTGTGCCATACATCACTACTGATTGGATGAATCAATGCTAAATATTTGTCAGATCGGTGCCCTCATTCTTGTCCTCGCAACTCCCGCCCCTGGATGGGCACAGGCATATCCTGCCAAGGAGCTACTAACCACGAATACGACTGTGCTTGGCGAAGTGATCCGCTACCCATCGACAGGAGCAGCCTTTGTCAAGGCAAGCGTCGTCACAATTGAACCAGGTGCCGAAACCCTGTTCCACCGTCACCCGGCGCCGATGTTTGCATACATTCTGGAAGGTGAGGTGACGGTGGATTATGGGGCATCAGGCCAGCGGGTGTATCGCAAAGGGGATGCCTTGATGGAGGCGATGCATGTCCCTCATAGAGGGATGAACCTCGGGACTGCCACCGTCAGTATCCTGACCGTCCATATGGGGGCGGAAGGAACTGCAAACGTCACCCTGGAGAAATAAGTGAAGTTTCTGACTCTGCTTGTTTTTGATGCAATTTGTGGAGATCGCGATCATCCAGACCCTGTCGGCCATAACGTGCGCCAACGGTTCGGCATGTGATGAAACCTCGAATCCGAGTGTAGAGGCGCTGACCTCATACCCTGGTGTCCTCTTCTGCTTGCCTTCCTCAACGAGCTTTCGTTCAATCGCGTTCGACGACGATCCATGACACTCAAGACTCTTTGCAATCCCCGAGCCTCCGTCTTTGCCGCTGACCGCCGGGCCACGGTTCTCAGCCTCGATACATTCCTCAAGGGTCAGGTTCACGGTTCCGAGTTTTTCGACGAGAACTACTTCACCAATGGCATGGTGACCCTGGTTGATCGTGCGTTTCGGCACCTCTCAGGTGCTGGGGCCGGTTCGTCAGTCTTTCTGCTGTCCCAGGCGATGGGGGGTGGCAAGACGCATAGCATGATCGGGCTGGGTTTGATCGCACGTGATCCGGAATTGCGCCGCCGCGTCCTGGGCGACAAGGACCCGGCACCCAAGTTGGGGCGCTGTCGTGTGGTGGGCTTCAATGGGCGTAACACCGACGCTACGGGAGGCATCTGGGGGTCTGTAGCCGAACAACTTGGCAAGGCGGTTCAATTTGCCCGCTATGTATCGCCACTGCTCAGCGCGCCTGGCCCAGAGGCGTGGAAACAGTTGCTGGGCGGTGACCCGTTGGTGCTTTTTCTGGACGAGTTGCCGCCGTACCTTGAATACGCGGTGACGGTTCCGGTCGGCAATGGTGATCTGGCTGTGGTCACGACCACCGCGCTCGGCAATCTATTTGTCGCTGTTGCCGAGATGGACAACGTTTGCCTTGTTCTGTCCGATCTTGCCGGAAGCAATTTCAGCCTTGGCCAGGCGAATTTGCAGGCGGCGTTTGACCGTGCCGTGAAAGGTATCACCTCAGAGTCTCGTCGAATTGCCGTCCCGATCACACCGGTGAATCCAAACGGAGACGAGCTTTATCACATCCTGCGTAAACGGCTGTTTCAGAGCGTTGCGCCCCAGGCAGACAGCGAGCGGGTTGCCGCTGCCTACCGGGATGCGCTGCGCGAGGCGGTGCGCATGAACCTGACCTCCACCACGCCGGAATCACTCTATACGCGGGTGATCGATGCCTACCCCTTTCATCCCGATTTGCGTGAGCTTGTCGGCAAGTTCAAGGAAAACGAAGGCTTTCAACAGACCCGTGGCGTCATCCGCCTGATGCAGATGGTGGTCTCCGACCTCTGGAAATCCGATAAGGCAGCGGCGAAGGACCTGATCAGTCCATACGATATTGACTTCAACGTCGACGAGATCGCTTCCGAGATTCGTACCATCAATCCCTCGTTGAGTGAAGCCATAGCGCATGACATCGCGCACGGTGGTGACTCCGAAGTTGAGCAGATCGACCTGGCCAATGGGAACGCCGACGCCTCCGAAGCGGCGCGAGTCATTCTGGTCGCCTCCCTCTCCAGTACGCCGGGCGCGATTCACGGGCTGCGCGAGTATCAACTGGTCGATTGTCTCCAGCGGCCCGGTCGCGACCTATCCACCTTCAAGGCCAACGTCCTCGACAAACTGGCGACGCGTGCCTGGTATCTCCACAGTTCAGCGGACGGCCGCCTGTTCTTCAAGAACCAGCAGAATCTCGCCGCCAAGCTGCGTTCAACGGCGCTCTCACTGCACGCCGAAACCGTAGACCGGATGCTCCGCGAACACCTGGAGTCCTACTTTTCCGCTTCGCTCCGAGACTGCTACCAGGTCATCAAAGTCCTGCCGCCGCCCGACGAAGTTCAGGTCGAGCAGGAAAAGACCACTCTGGTCATCGTACGGCCTGGCGGCCAGGCAAACCAGTTGCCCATCTCCGCTGACTGGCAGGCGTGGTGGGGCCAGCAACAGTACAAGAATCGCGTCCTCTTCCTTACCGGCTCGCGCGACACTTTCCAGAAGGTCCTCGATTCGGCGCGGCAGACGCGCGCCCTGCAAAGCATCGACGACGAGCTCAGATCGGAAAACACGCCGGCGGACGACCCGCAATGGCGGGCGCTCGATGCACTCCGCGACCGCGTCGGCCTGCAATTCACTGCCGCCCTGAAGGAAGCCTTCGACCAGATTGTTTATCCGTCGATCAGTTCCGCACTGCGAGCCACCGGCACCGATCTCGCTTTCGCCGGCAACCAGAGTGGCGAAGCCACCATCCGCAAGACCCTTGAAGGCGCGCAGAAATTCACCACCAGGATCGACGACGAGAGCTTCCGCACGCGGGCGGAGGTTCGCCTGTTCGGTTCGGCACAGAGCAAAGTCGTCCTGTGGTCAGACTTCAAGCGCGCTGCCGCGGTCAATACCAACTGGCCGTTGCACAAGATTTCAGCGCTCGATGACCTCAAAGCCGACTGTGTTCGGCGCGGACTGTGGCGCGAAGAAGGCAATCACATCCGCCGCGGTCCGTTTCCCCCGCCCGTTCCAGAGGTGTCTCTTCGCGAGCTCTCCGTGCAGGAAGACGGCGACGGTCACACCTATCTGAAAATCGAACCGCTGCATGCGCCGTCTCTCGTTTATGAAACCGGTGACTCGGATCCCACCAGCGCTTCCAGTCCCGTGCCGACGCCAAGCCGCTTTGAAGCCGTCGGCTTGCGTTACCGCTTCCTCGCCTTCGATCCTGCCGATATGGTCCGCGTCAGTGCGGTGAAGGAATGGTCTGCGAAGCTCCGGCTCAAATATCAACTTCACAACCGTGGTAGCCACTACGAAGTCGAGCTGCTGGCCCTACCCAAGGCCAACGGGGTCACTATCCGCTACAGCACGGATGGTTCCTCGCCAACCAGTGCAGGCGCTGCGACTTACGATAGGCCATTCCGCGTGCCGGCGAATTGCCGCGTGGTGTGCGCCGTAGCGGTATCAAGCGCCTATGACCTCAACTCCGAGACGCTAAGGATCACCATCCCACAGCAAGGACGGGCGGAACGCCTGCCCATAGATCCCGGACTCCCGGCCCGCTGGAACCAGCAAACGAAGCTCGATGACGCCAGCGCGGTTTGGGATTTCATCCAGCGATTGGCGGCAGCCAGTGGTGTCAGCGCCCATGACCTCAGCCTCACGGCAGAAAGCAGCGATGGCCAGCAGAACGTCGACTATTCGGGGGCACTGGACGGCGGCTACGGTGCCGCTGCAGCGAGGTCGGTCGCCGAAAAGCTTCAGGAGATCGTCAAAGACGGCAGCTTGCGCATGACTGCGGGCGCACTATCCTTTCCCACCGGGCAGGCACTGCTCGACTGGCTCTTGGCCACCAATCAGCCCTTCAATGTTGCCAAAGTGAGCCAGTAAGCGATGGCAGGCGTTTCCACATCACCCGCACGCAAAGTCGTCGGTCTCGGTTTTCTACCGGACGAAGCCCGCCATGGCTTCCTGATCGACATCCCGATGGGTAGCGGCGCCAGCGGACTCATCTGCATCACCGAGCATCGCGGCAACGACCTCGACCATCTGGGAGCGCGCGCGGTGGATGCGCCGTCCCCCAACGATCCGGCACTGCGTGTGGTCATCGACCGCAACCGCTGGCTGGCGCTGGCCCCAGCCTTTTGGGAGGAGGCTAACCGCCGCCTGCGCGCCAACGGCCTGCCCGCCGCCAAGTTTCAGAAGAACCCTGGCAGGCCGGTGCCCGTGCATCCGTCGCTAGGCAAGGAACTCTGCATCCTCTGCTGGGCGGTGGAAGACGCCTCGCCCGACGACATCCCGAACGCCCTGCACAACTGGGAAGCGCTGGCACCCGAGGAACGCTGGTGGCTCTACACCATGACCGTGGCGACTACCGGCCAGGCGATGCAGAAGGGTATCGGCTGGCGCAAGGCGCTACGAGCCGCCATTGCGGACAATCCGTTCGTCAAAGGTGAGGGACTGTCGCCCAAGGCGCGCCGCGAACTGCTCGAGCATTCGCAGCTCTCTCTTTCCCTCTGAATCTCTGGATGACGCTCTGATCCGTTCCTCGATCTTCGTCTGACACTGCGACAATAAGTAGCTATCATTGGTCATGACCTTTTTCGGGGTTTCACATGGATACCGCACGCCTTTTTCGATCGGGCCGCAGCCAGGCCGTTCGGCTTCCCAAGGAATACCGGTTTGCCGGCACCGAAGTGGTGGTGCAGCATTTTGGCAATGGCGTCCTCCTGCTACCTATGGATGACCCCTGGCAAACGCTGGAAACCGCGCTGTCATTGTTCGAGCCTGGCTTTGTCATGACACGGGAGCAACCGGCAACGCAGGATCGTGCCGAGATTGCCGCATGATTCTGCTTGACACCAATATCTGCATTTACATCATCAACACCAGACCGCCCGAAGTGCTGGCACGTTTTCACCAATACCGACTGGGTGACATCGGGCTGTCGAGTGTGGTGGCTGCGGAACTTGCCTTTGGTGTGGCCAAAAGCGCCTCGATACGCAATCGCCAGGCGCTGGAAATGTTTCTGGCTCCGCTGGAAGTCCTCCCTTTTGATAGCACGGCCATGTGGGTTTATGGTGATTTGCGCGCTGACCTGGAGCGCCGGGGGGAACCGATTGGCTCCCTGGACACGCTGATTGCCGCGCACGCACTGTGCGTCAATGCCGTGCTGGTCACCAACAACACTCGCGAGTTTTCTAAAGTCCGGGGTCTGCAATTGGAAAACTGGGCGGCTACCGAATGAGCACCTTCATTGAAACGCAGTTCCCCATCGCCCGCCTCTCGGCCGAGGCCTACAAAGAACGTAAGGCTGTTACGGGTCAAACACTTACTGGAATCGGCAAGTGGTGGGGGCGGAAGCCACTCATCCTCGTCCGCGCCTCCATTCTCGGCATGTTGATGCCGGCATCAGGCAATCCGAAAAGGGATCGGGAGATCTTCCTCAAAATCCTGACCATGGACGACGACGGCACTTGGCAGCGTAATAAAGGAAGAATCAAAGACCGCGCGACCTTCGACGCACTGACTTACACCGAACGCCTCAAGGAATGCGAACGGCCGGAGAACATTTCTGGTCCGACGGTGGAAGCCTGGGCAGAGATCAACGTCCACCTCGGCACCAGGGCCACGAACCTTGCCGAACTGGTCGAACAACTCGGCCAGAGAACCTTCGGCCACACGCCACGCGTTGGGGATAGCTTCTGCGGCGGTGGCTCCATTCCGTTCGAGGCAGCCCGCATCGGTTGCGAAGCCTTCGGCTCCGACCTCAATCCCGTCGCAGGTTTGCTCACTTGGGCCAGTTTCAACCTGCTGGGCCACAGCGCGGCGGAGCAGGCCTGTGTTAGGCGTGCACAGGAGGAGGTTTTTTCTGGTGTCGATCAGCAAGTCACCGAGTGGCGAATTGAACACAATGGCCGCTCCGAAAGAGCTCAAGCCTTTCTTTATTGTGTGGAAGTGAAACCAGAAGGTAGCGACTATTTCATTCCGCTCGCACCCAGTTGGGTGATTTCAGAGAAATTCAGGATTGTCGCCATTTGGCATCGGATGCCCGGTTCAGTGCAATTGCGGCCTGAGGTCACTGCAGTAAGTGAGAGCGAACTGAGGCTGTACAAGAACAAGAAAGGCGCTACTGTTATTGATAGCCGTGTCGTCGATCCTTTCAATCCTAACCGGTCGTGGTCCGTGGAAGCGTTGCGTGGTCCCAACGGTCTTCGGCGCTGGAGCAACGAGGATCTCGTTCCTCGACCTGAAGATGTGTTTCAGGAACGGCTTTACTGCATCCGCTGGATTAGCGCCGATGGCACGTATCGTTACGCTTCGCCCGAAGCTGTCGATCTGTCCCGTGAAGCAAGGGTGCTCGAACTGCTACGCGAACGATTTGCCGACTGGCAGCGCGAGGGATTCATCCCGTCCATGGCAATTCCGGAGGGCGGCGACAAAACCGAAGAGCCCATCCGAAATCGAGGCTGGACCCACTGGCACCATTTATTCACACCAAGACAATTGTTGTTACATGGACTCATTTCCGAGATAGGTAGCAGCTTAAGTAAAGATACCAATTCCCAGATCGACCGCTTGCTCCGAATAGGTGTCTGCGCAAATTGGCACTCGAAGCTATGTTCTTGGGATCCGTGGCTAAGTACGTCCGGAGGAATTGGGGCAGTGCATCAGGTCTTTTACAACCAGGCGCTAAATCCAATGTTCAATTATTGCAGCCGGGGGTTGCATGCGCTCAGCAATTACCTGATGCGAGAAAACCCGTCGGTTAGGATTTCGGGGTTTGGTGCTGTATCGGTCACTGATGCCCGCGACCTCCACGAAACCTGCGACCTCTGGATCACCGATCCACCCTACGCTGACGCCGTCAACTACCATGAACTCGGCGACTTCTTCCTCGCATGGTATGACAAGCAACTCGCCAAAGCCTTTCCAGAATGGACGCCCGATGCCCGCGCCGAACTGGCCGTGCGCGGTGATGGCGAAGACTTCCGTCGCTCGATGGTCGAGATTTACCGCAATCTCGCCCGGCACATGCCGGAAAACGGCTTGCAGATGGTCATGTTCACCCATCAGAACCCCGCCGTCTGGGCCGATCTCGGCATGATCCTCTGGGCTGCTGGTCTCAAGGCCACTGCGGCCTGGACGATCAGCACCGAGACCGAAGCGGCGGGGATCAAGAAGGGCAACTACGTGCAAGGGACCGTCTGCCTCGTCCTGCGCAAGCGCATCGCCAACGAACCCGGATTTCTCGACGAGGTTTATCCGATGGTCGAGGACGAAGTGAAACGCCAGATCGCGTCGATGCAGGCCCTCGACGAAGACGGCGAACCCAACTTCAACGATGCCGACTACCAGCTCGCGGCCTACGCCGCTGCGCTCAAGGTGCTCACCCAGTATGGCAACCTCGATGGCAAGGATGTCGAGCACGAAGTCTTTGCGGTGCGGGCGAAGAACGAGAAAAGTGACTTCCAGACCGTCATCGAGCGCGCCCTTGGGATCGCCTGCGACACGCTCGTCCCGCGCGGGCTGGACGCCTCGTGGCGCGAGCTGTCGCTCGTCGAGCGCTATTACCTGCGTGCGCTGGACATCGAGAGCCGGGGAGAGCGCCGCAAGGGCATGTACGAAGAGCTGGCTCGTGGCTTCGGTGTCACCGACATCCGTCCCCTCCTGAAGAGCGACAAGGCCAACGGCACCCGTCTGTTCACCCCCACTGGCCTGGCGACGAGTCTGCTCGCACCCGTCCAGGGAGCAGAGTCCAATCCCGCGGCACTACCGGCACGCCGTGGCCGAGCGGGCACAGGCGCGCCCCACCCGTTTGCCGTTTCACCGCTGCGGCACCTGATGTTCGCCATCCGCGAAACCGCTGCCGCCGACAACAGCCCGGAGCCTGGCCGGCAATACCTGCGCGATTCCTTTGGCCAGGGCTACTGGGGCAAACGTGAAGGCTTCATCGCGCTGCTCGAATGGCTTGCCGTGCTGGCCAACGCCGAGGGAATGAACGAATGGACCGCCGACTCCGAAGCCGCCCGCATCCTCGCCGGACGCCTGCGTAATGACCATGCCTGAATCACCGCCGCGCATTGTCCTCGACACCAATGTGCTCTACGCGGGCCTCTATTCGGCTAGCGGGAAATCGTACCAATTGCTCAAAGCGATCGCCGAAGGCAGGGTGCGTATCGCGCTGTCGACGCCTTTGCTGTTCGAGTACGAAGACGTGCTCAAGCGCAATCACGCGGTGCTGAGTCTGAGCGATGCGCAGGTGGAAGTCGTGCTTGACAATCTGTGCGCCTTGGCGGACTTTCAGGCCGTTTATTTCCTGTGGCGGCCCTGCCTCCCCGATGCCAATGACGATATGGTTCTGGAACTGGCGGTCGCTGCACAAGTGCGGCGTATCGTGACCTTCAATGCCAAGGATTTCCGTCCGGCGATCCGGTTTGGCATCGAAGTGGTGACCCCGAAGAACATGCTGGAGGATCTGCAATGACTACCTTGAATCTGACCCTGCCCAATTCCATTCAACGCCACCTCCAGGAAATGGCCGACCTGGAAGGCGTACCTATTGATCAGTTCATCACCAGCGCGGTGGCTGAAAAGATCTCTGCGCTCACTGCCGAGACGTATCTTCAAACACGCGCTGATCGAGCCGATCCGGCTGCGTTTCAAGCGATTCTGGATCAAGTTACCCAGCGCGCGCCACTGACCGGCGACGAATGATCGGGAGAGTTATTCAGCCCTGCGTTTGCGATGCTCACGCGCCATTCCAGCCGCCGTAGCCGGCTCGACCAGACGGTCCTGAACCAGCATCTGGACGGGGCCGTGGCCTACGACCGCATTGCCGGCTACTTCCGTTCCAGCCTGTTCGAGGTGGCCGGGGAAGCCATCGCCAGTGTGAAGGGGCCGGTGCGCATCGTCTGCAACGCCGATCTCGATCTGCAAGACCTGATCACGGCTGCGGCGGCGCAGGCCGCGCTGCGCCGAAGCTGGTGCTCAGGCAAACCGGAGGAAGCGCCACCCGCAGCACTGCCGCGTTACCGTGCCCTCTACGCAGCCTTGACCAGCAAGAAGGTCGAAGTGCGGGTGCTGCCCGATTCCGCCTTCGGTCTGGTGCACGGCAAAGCCGGCGTCGTGCGGCGTGCCGATGGCTCGGCCACTGCCTTTCTTGGCAGCGTCAACGAGAGTGCGTCGGCCTGGAAGCTGAACTACGAATTGCTGTGGGAAGACAGCGACCCGGAAACGATTGCCTGGGTGCAGGAGGAGTTCGATGCGCTGTGGAACGATGCCCGCGCCGTGGATCTCGCCTGTTGCCCGTTCATCGCGCAGGACGTACGGCGCATCATGGCAAGAAAGGTCATCGAACCCGCAGACATCATGGCTATCGCCGACCCCACCGACGCCGCAGCCGCTGCTGCGGGGAAACACCGGTCTATCGCCGCGAACAGGGTCTCTGGCCGCACCAGAAATATTTCGCCCACCTGGCTCTGGAACGGCACCGGCTGGGGGGCGCGCGTCTGGTTCTGGCCGATCAGGTCGGTTTGGGGAAAACCGTTCAGCTCGCCATGGCCGCGCTCCTGATGGCGCTCGACGACCCCGACGGTGGCCCGATCCTGGTGCTTGCCCCCAAGCCGCTTCTTCAGCAGTGGCAGGATGAGTTGATGGAACTGCTCCTGCTGCCCTCGGCCCGCTGGAATGGCCGCGCCTGGGTTGACGAGAACGATCTGGAATACCCGTCGGAAGGGGCGAAGTCGCTCGGCAAATGCCCGCGCCGAATCGGTCTGGTATCGCAGGGCCTGGTGGTGCGCGGTCTGTCGGAAGCGATCAATCAACTGCTCAGCCGGAGCTACACCTGTGTCATCGTCGATGAAGCCCACCGCGCTCGTCGCCGAAAGCTGCCGAAGGTAGACGCCGGCGCCGATGAAATCGACGAACGGGCAGACCCCAACAAGTTGATGGCGTTTCTGCGGCAAATCGGGTCGAAGACGAAAAGCATGCTGCTGGCGACCGCGACCCCGGTGCAACTGCACCCGGTCGAGGCGTGGGATCTGCTGCATATTCTTTCGCACGGCAACGAGGGGGTGCTTGGCGGCTGGACGCATACCAGCCCCTGGTTTCGACCGAGTCATTGCCTCGCCATCGCCATCGGCGATGGCGCAGTGCCAACGCGTGATGTGCGTGACGGTTGGCAATACGTTCGCGACCCGCTGCCGTCGCGGTTCGAAGACCCCGCATTCGACCGTATTCGTCGGAGCCTCGATGCCAGCGACACGCGCTGGCAGTTCAACCCCGAGAGCCTGGAAAAGCTGTCGCTCGCGATCCGCCGCGTCCAGCTTCAGAACAGGCTGCTCCCGCACTTCGGCGAGAATTTCAATCCATTGTTGCGCTGCATCGTGCGCCGAACCCGTGCCTACCTCGAAGCGACGATCAATCCGGCCACGGGCGCCTATCTCCTGCCCAAGGTCACCGTGAAGCTGTTTGGTGAGGAAGACCAGGGCGCGCTCGTTCTCGGCGGTTACCTGCGCGAAGCGTATCAGGAGGCGGAAGCGTTTTCTCTACTCCTCCAGCAACGGGTCAGAGGAGCGGGGTTTTTCAAGACGCTGCTGTTGCGACGTTTGGGCAGCTCGATGGAAGCGGGGCGCCGCACCGTGAGCAGGCTCCTCGGCGAAGAACCCGACACCCTCGATGACGAGGATGAAGATGATGCCGACGAGGAAACGCCTGCTCAGGTTGGCCGACCGCCACAGGGCAGCAGCGATTTCAAGCACTTCACCGAGGCGGAAATGACATCGCTACGCCGCTGCCTCGACCTTCTCAAACAAGGTGGTAATAACGACCCAAAGCTGGAAGCACTGATCGGCTATCTTCGCGGTACCCAGCCGGGTGTCACGCGTCGCTGGCTCGATCTCGGTTGCATCCTGTTCTCGCAGTATTACGATACGGTGCGCTGGATCGGCGATGAACTGGCAAGACGGGTAGAGTTTTCCGGGATGGAAATCGGGCTTTACGCGGGGAGCAACCGCTCAGGCGTCTGGCGCGAAGGCAGGTTCCAGCGCTGCGGGCGGGAAGTACTCAAGGCGCGTGTCAGGGCCGGAGAACTCAAGCTGCTGCTGGGAACGGATGCGGCTTCCGAGGGCTTGAATCTGCAACGACTCGGGACACTGATCAATATCGACCTGCCGTGGAACCCGACGCGCCTGGAGCAGCGGAAGGGCCGTATCCAGCGCATTGGCCAGGCCCGTAGCGAAATCTGGATCGCCAATCTGCGCTACCGCGACTCTGTGGAAGACCGAGTGCACCGTGTACTGGCCGACCGACTGGAATCCATTCATCAACTCTTCGGCCAGATTCCAGACACCTTGGAAGATGTCTGGGTCAAGATTGCGCTGGATGAGGAGCAGGAAGCCCGGCAGCTCATCGATCGGGCCGCGGCTACCCGCAATCCGTTTGATGCCAAGTACAGCAAGGTTGAAGATGCCGATTGGGAAGGCTGCGCTTTGGTTCTTGACCCACAGGCGGTGAAGGAGCAGCTTTCTCGGGGGTGGTGATCTCGTGATTACCATGATGTCTTCGTAGGAAGAGATCTCGGCCACTGGCGCATGGTGGCCCGTGGCGATTGTGGCCAGCGCTCAGGATTGGGCCAAGGCTCTGCCGAAGAGCATGGCGAAAATGAGGCATGTTGCAAAAAGGTCACACCGCATGCCGGGAGCGTTACAGCGTAACTGGCGAACACCCTGCCGCCGCCGCTTCCCCCGCCTGACGTTGATCAGGATTGCCCGAATATGGCTACATGGTGGCTACACGAAGGCCAGAAAACAAAAAGCCCAACCTTGTGAGTTGGGCCAAGTATTTGTTTTTTCTGGTGGGGGCAGCAGGATTCGAACCTGCGACCTACTGATTAAGAGTCAGCTGCTCTACCAACTGAGCTATACCCCCAAAACCAATCCGGCTAGACTGTGGGGAACCAAGCACAATAATGCTCTGGCCACCACGTGCAATGCAGGAATTGTACGACAAACTCGGCAGACTGTGTCGACCGTCTTGGGCAATTGACAGGACAGCCGGTGGTGCTTTGGGCGCAGCGCCCGTCGAGCAAGTGGCGTATTCCAGTTGAGACGTGGTAATTCCGATTGCCTTGGGGTGCCGCGACTTTGGCTGGAATGTTGGCTCGCCCCCACTCTGGGGCTGTACGATTCAATGGCAACCGAAATTCCGGAGCGATCAACCAGGTGCGGCGCGCCAGGATGTTGTGTCAATTGCCGCATGGCAGGATGAGCGACCCCTAGTGCCGCCGGAGAAACGCCGCCTGGCCGTGAGACCCCCGCTCACCTTCCGGCAGCAATATCTCGGGGCCGCTGCCTCAGCCGTCTTCGGTCCTCCCATCGGCGACTGTTTCCGGCTGAGGCATGCCGCTGCTGGCCATGGAGCCGGGACGTTTCGGGAGTGCCGGCATCGGCGTACATTCCGGATAGGTCTGTCCCCTGATGACTAGCGTCGCCCGGTCACCTTTGGACCAGAGGCTTGTTGTCGAATCGAGGGCGGCGACATATCTTGCCCCGGATGCCGATTCCGTCGGATGCATGGTGAAGACTTCATCACCAACACGGAGTTGCAGCGTATCACCCTCTGGCGCCAGGCGGACGCGCCGAGTGCCGCAGAGCAGCATCGTGCTGGTCTGTGGTGACTGACCCGGTTTTGCCATAGGGCTGGGAGGATCGTCTGCCGCCGACAGTCTGAGTGGCTGTTGACCGTCCGACGTGACCAGGGTCCAGCTAGTAACACTCAAGACGTCGGCGTGCCCGGAGGCGCCATCGGTTGCGCAGCCAAGCAGCGCCTGACTGGCAATGAATGCCAGCGTCAACCGCATTTTCCCTGTTTGCATGGCTTTCTCCGTTGCGACTTCCCGCTTCTCGACAGCGATAGATGGAGAAGTCCTGTGTTCGCGGCCTGAGCCGGCATGGTGCACGATTTGCCGGGGTGACGTCAGATGTAGGCGCCAGACAAGGCTTCCACGTCCCTGATGTCGTGGCCCGCGGCCGAAGTGCCGGACATTCTGGCAGACCATTTGGCGGCAGCCTCGCCACGCGTTTGCAGGAAGCGATCGATAATCTGGCGGCTTGCCCGTGACATCCTGCTGGTGAGGGCGAGGTCCTGAGGTTCGAACAAATGCAGTGCTGTGGCGTCATCGCCGGCAAACGGTAGTCCCGAGGCCGCCGCCCAGAACACGCTGTGGCAATTGGTTGGCGACTCATGGCTGAACAGGAAGAGCATCGATTCGGCGATCAGGCGGGTTTCTTCCGCAAGTTCACGTGCCGCTGCCTGCAGATGGGATTCCGCCGGGTTGATTCCGCCACCGGGAAGCAGCAGAAGTCCGCCACGATTCTCCACCAGCAGAATGCGGCTATCGATCTCGACGATGATGGTGGCTCTTTGTCGCTTCATGTCAGCTTTCTGTAGCATGCCAGGCGAATCGGCAAACCGGCTTGACCGGGGTTGCAGGTCACGTGGCGAAGAAGGTAGCGCATTTTCGCCCCTTCTGAGCGCCGCGGGAAGTTGCAGCTTGAGCCGGGCGACCGTTAAACCATTGCCAGGCCGTTTCCTTCCACCGCAACCAGCGCTTTTGCCTGATGAAAATCGGTTGCCCGGCCGCAGGCGTAGAGGCAGCAGGCCAGCTGGTTGGCGATCGGTAGCGGCAGCGAAACTTCGCCGGCGAGGACACGGCGCATCCAGGCGACCGTCGCCTCTGCGTCGCAATTCTCGGGCAGCTGTGGCAGGATTCTGAGGCTGTCGTGCTCGGCCTCGAAGAGGATATCGCTGACGCCGCCATGGATATGCTCGATCGTCGGACGACGCCTGGGGTTGGCGAAAGGTTCGCCTTCGCTGCCGCGCAGCAGGAGCGCATTGGCGCCGACGCTGGTGAGCACGGCACGCATGCTGGTCAGGTAATCGGGGTGTGTCGCCGCGGCGAGCAGCACGGCATCGCCCTGGAAGGGGTCGAGCATCTTGACCAGGCTGTGTGCACTGTTGCGCAGACCCAGACGATTGCGCAAGGCAAGCTGTCGGTCGAGTCCCGCGGAAAGTAAAGGCAGCGGCAGGTAGGTCAGGTGGTGTTCGTCGATCCGAAGCTGCGCCTGCTGCAGGCTGCAGCTCGGTAGCAGGCCGTACTGGCGCAGCACCTGTTCGCTGGTGACCCGCCCGAAGTCGTCGCTCAATCCGTGCAGCAACACCGGCACGCCATAGCGCTGCAGCAGCAGCGCCAGCAGTGGCGTCAGATTGGCATTGCGGCGTGCGCCGTTGTAAGTCGGGATGACCACCGGGCGGATGCGTCCCTGCGGACGCCGCAGGGCTGGCAGGCGTTCGCTGGCGGCGGCGAGAAAACCGACCATTTCGTCGACCGTCTCGCTTTTCATGCGCAGCGCGATGGCGATGGCACCGAGTTCGAGTTCGGGGACCGCGCCGTCCAGCATCGCGCCGTAGAGCTGCTGCGCCTCGGCGCGTGACATGTCGCGCGCGCCTGTGGCGCCGCGACCGATCTCCCTGATGAAAAGCGCGAAATTCATGCCTCCTCCCGGTGTTGTCATCACAGCGCGCCTTCGCTGCGGGCGAGCAGCGGCTGGGCAGAGATCATCTGTCGGAGTTCCGGCAGACATGAACCACAAAAGGTACCGCATTTCCGCTGATCCTGCAGCCCTGCCAGTGTTGCTCCGGCTTCGATGTCGGCTGCGATTTGTGCGGCAGTGATGTCGGCGCACTTGCAGACGACGCGGCTGCGCTGCTGCAGTTTGCCGGGACTTTGGCCGATCGGTGCGACGGCCCAGCGGATCAGCTCGGCGTCGAGCGTGTTGTCGGCCATCACCTCCCTGAGCCACGACTGGGCCTGCGTTTCACCGGCCAGCCGAACGCCGATCAACTCGCCATCAGGCGCCACCGCGCGCTTGCTGATCTGACGGCGGTGATCGACATAGACGATGGCCGCTGCATCGTCGTCGAGACCGAACAGCGCATCGATTTGCTGCAGGCGGCTTTCGGGTATTGCTGTGGTGTGCGCTGCCCGGAGAATCACCAGCGGTTCGGCACGACCGTAAAGGCCGACGCTGGCGAAGGCGAACTCCGGGAGCAGGCCGCGTGCCTTGTCGAGCAGCGGGAGGGCGGCCAGTTCGCCGCCGCCGGCCTTGCGCAGTACAACCAGTTGCCAGGGGAGATCGGCGGCTTCTACGGCGACTGCGGCGTGCTTGAGTTCGGGTTGGTGTGAGTAGGGGTCGCGGGCCGAGGTGGTCAGCGCGTTGACGCCGGCGCTGCTCATGAACTGGCTTCCCCAATGCATCGGCAGCCAGGCGCAGCCCCGCCTCAGACCGTCGTCCGACTTGACACGTACGACGATGTCGCCGCGCGCGCTGCCCACCCTGGCCAGGTCGCCTGCCGCGAGCGCGCGTTCGCGCAGGTCGGCGGGGTGCATCGACAGCAAGGGTTCGTCGTCGAGATTGAACAGCCGGGCGACACTGCCGGTTCGACTCATGCCGTGCCAGTGATCGCGCAGACGGCCCGAGAGCAGGCTGATCGGGCGCGCGGTGCTGGTATCTTCGGCAGTCGTCTGGTGCTCGACCTTCACGAACCGCGCACGGCCGCTGCCGGTCGGGAAGACGCCATCTTCGTACAGGCGCTGCCGGCCGTGGCTGGCGCCCTCGGGTAGCGGCCACTGCTGCGGTCCGGCAGCGTCGAGCAGCGCGTAGCTGAGGCCGGTGATGTCGAGATCGCGCCCACGCGTGCTTTCGCGATGCTCGTTGAAGATCGCCTCGGCGCTGCGATAGGGAAACAGTTTCTCGGTCAGCGGCTGCCCCAGTCTGCCGCCCAGACGGTGCGCGAAGTCGACGACGATCTGCCAGTCGTGACGCGCCTCACCGGGCGGGCTGACCGCTGGGCGCAGGTGCGTGATCCGGCGTTCGGAGTTGGTGACCGTTCCTTCCTTTTCTCCCCAGGTGGTGGCCGGCAACATCAGGTCAGCGTAAGCGGCGGTGTCGGTGTTCCCGTACGCCTCCTGCAGGACGACGAAATCGGCGGCCTGCAGGGCGGCGCGCACTTCGGCCTGATCGGGTAGCGATTGTGCCGGGTTGGTGCACGCGATCCATACCGCCTTGATCAGCCCGCGCTTCAGCGCCGCAAAGAGTTCGATTGCCGTCCTGCCGGGCGCCGCCGGGACCGATGGTACGCCCCACAGACGGGCCACTTCGTCGCGGTGTTTGGGATTGGCGAGGTCTCGATGCGCCGAAAGCAGGTTGGCCAGGCCACCAACTTCGCGGCCGCCCATCGCGTTCGGCTGTCCGGTCAACGAGAAGGGGCCGGCACCGGGTCGGCCGATCTGCCCGGTGGCCAGGTGCAGGTGGATCAGCGCCGCGTTGTTGTGGGTGCCGTGCGAGGACTGGTTGAGACCCTGGCAGTACAGCGACAACGTCGCACCGGCGGTGCCGAACCAGCGGGCGGCCTTGAGCACGTCACTTTTGTCGAGGCCACAGATCTCGGCGACGACCGCCGGCGGATAAGCGGCGACGGTGTGTTCGAGCTCGGCAAAACCCTCGGTATGGGCGGCGATGTAGCCCCGGTCGACGAGTCCCTCCGCGAGCAGCACGTGCAGCAGCCCATTGTAGAGCGCGATGTCGGTTCCCGGTCTGAGCGGCAGATGCAGATCGGCGATTGCCGACGTCTCGGTCTGGCGCGGGTCAACGACCACGATCCGCAGTTCGGGATTTGCCGCGCGCGCATCCTCGATGCGTCGAAAAACGATCGGATGCGCAACGGCCGGGTTGGCGCCGGCAATCAGCAGGCAGTCGGTGAGGGCGATGTCCTCGTAGCAGCAGGGCGGCGCATCGGCCCCGAGCGTCTGCTTGTAGCCGGCGACCGCCGAGGACATGCACAGGCGCGAGTTGGTGTCGACGTTGTTGGTGCCGATCAGGCCCTTGGCCAGCTTGTTGAACACGTAGTAGTCTTCGGTCAGCAACTGCCCGGAGATGTAGAAGGCGACGCTGTCCGGCCCATGCGTGGCGATGATTTCGGCAAAGCGGTCGGCGGCATGATCGAGGGCCGCATCCCAACCGACGCGCTGTCGCGCTTGCCCGCGTTGCCGTCGCAGTTCGGGATGCAGCAGGCGGTAATCTGGACGCGCCGTCAAATGCAAAGTGGCGCCCTTGGTGCACAAACGGCCGCGGTTCGCCGGATGCTCGGGGTCGCCACGCACACCGACGATCTTGTCGGCTTCACTTTCGATCAATAGTCCACAACCGACGCCGCAGTAACAACAGGTGGATTTGACTTCCTGGCTCATGTCTTTCGCTCCTGCTTGTGCATAGCAACAGACGTGCCACATCCATAAATCAGCGTCTTGGCGTACGGCTCGGGGCGTCAAAGGATATTTGCGCCTCGTCATGGTGCGCACGTGGTGGCGGCTGCCTCAAGGCGGGGCGCTGCGGCGCGTGGGCATTTCTGCGGGGATCGGCCAATTCCGCCCTGCCCATTGCTCGCCGCAAAGTCGGCGTTGCCCATTCTGATCGCGCCGCAACACGGGTGCCAGCGCCCGCTCACTGGACCTTGTATTCGGTCAGTTCCTCGCGGAACTGTTCCCTGGTGCGCAGATCGCCCAGGGTGTCACGGTACTCGCGCTTGACGAAGCTCTTCACCGCGGGTACGTACCAGAGAACTTCGGTGACGTTGCCCGAAGAAGCTGGACCGATCGTGGGGTGCACTTCGAAGCGGCCTGTATGCACCACCTTCAACGCCTTGAACTTTCCGGCAGGGACTTCGACATCCTCCCATGCTTCGACTCTGGCAACACGCTGGTGAGTCACCCTGGTGCCGTTGTCGCGTTTGCCTGCATACTCGAATTCCCAGGTCTTGCCGATTTCCAGAGGAAATGCGAAGGTCACACGTCTGCCCTGGCTGACACTGGCGTCTGCGAAGGTCCAGGTCGATCGATCGACCCTCCTGCTGGATGCCGGCCGGGCATCCGTGCTGACCTTCCCGGCAATCATGGCCCGGTCAAGGTTGATGCTGTCCCCGTCCGTGCCGCTGACCCGCCACTCGAATCTGGCGCTCTCTTCGTTCTTCCAGAGGTCGATGCGGCGATAAACCCACCTGTCGCCGATCTGGAGGGCGGGTTTCTCGACACGGGCCGGGAGTTGCGCGGTGCCTGTCTGGCGTCCTTCGTTGTTGTTCTGACCGGCGCCTTTTCTTTCGTTTGCCGCCGTAACCGCCGCGACGGCAGCGGCAGCGGTGGCGGGGGTTCTGGTTGCTTCGACCGGTTTTGCCCGCAAGCGTCGGAGCTGGTTTTCCGCCAGATCCCGGTAGCTGCCTTGCGGGTAATGTTTCAGATACGCCTCGAAATCGGCCGCATCCGTACTGCGCTCAATGCTGGTCCAGAAAGTCCTCTCCACTTCGCTGCGGCCGGGGTCCACGGTGACGCGGAAGTGAAAGTTCTTCTGCAGTGTCTTGGGGCCGTTGACGTAAGGGGTCTGCGCTTGCGCGCTGGCGCGCTCGACTTCAGCACTCGCTACCGTCAGTACCCCATCAAGGCTCAGGTCCCGGCCCTTGAACGCAGTCAGCAGGCCCGCGGTCAACAAACCGTTGCGACCGTCGCCATCGGCGGCGACATTGCCCGGGTCGGTGGCATACACGATGACCGTCCCCTTGGGTACCCCGCCGGGACTGGCAAGGCCACGCGTCTGGCCGGAACGGAATTTGCCGGTAACCGGATTGTTGCGGCAGGCATCGAGGATGACGATGTTGGCGCTGCTCTTGCCGTTATCCATTTCGTCGAGGATCTGGTTGACGTTGACTCCCTGATAGGGAACCATCGCTTCGCTTTCCACTTTGGCGTTGATCGGCATCAGGTAGTTCTGGTTTCTCACCTGAATGCCGTGCCCGGCAAAGAAGAACAGCGCTGCTTCGCTGCCACCGATGCGGCTGCCAAATTCGGCGATGCTCTGGTGCATGGCTTCCAGCGTCTGGTTCTTGCGCTCGATGACTTCAAAACCAAAGCGTCGCAAGGCGCTGGCAATGTCTTCCGCGTCGTGAACCGGGTTGGCCAACCTGGGCAGGTTGTCCGGGTAGCGATAATCCCCGTTGCCGATCACCAGAGCGATGCGTCTTCCCTGACCGCTGCTGGGGGTGATGCGATTCCCCGTCAAGGCCGCCGTTGCGGTGGGCAGCGACTTGCCCGGCGCATCGGAGCGATCGGATGGTGCTGGCGGATGCTGCGCGTGGGCGACACCAAGGCACGCGGCCGCGACGACCAGCGCGCGCAAAATGCAGGTGCATACGGCCAATAACAATCGGGATGGCATGGTTGGCGATCTTATGCTCGCGAAGAGGGCTGCACAATAGTGACGCAGAGGTTTGGCGCCTTGCGCAACCCGATGATCCTGTGACGCTGCGCCTTCCGGAAAGCGCATCCCGACGGCAAACCCGAAGATCCTGGTGAGGCCGTCACTCAAGAATCTGTTCGAACTGCCGTAAAGAGACTTTCAACCGTAGAAAACCCGAGGAGCAGCGTGCATGGACGTGAGTGGAATTGCCTCAGTGGCGACAGAAATGAGCCAGGCCAGAACCGTCGATGCGGTGCAGATCGCGGTACTCAAAAAGGCACTGGATATACAGGCGCAGGGCGCCATGCAACTTGTCGAAGCGGCGGCACAGGTCATCCCGAACAATCCGCCGAACCTGGGCAACCATATCGACACCTCGGCGTAGCTTTGGGCCTGACCCGGGCCTGGTGTCGCTGCCGGCAACGGATCAACTACCGGCGCCGGGTGTCCGGGTAACCGCCACTACTTCGGCGATCGCCTTGCCGACGTCGGTGGTGCTGGCATTGCCGCCCATGTCCGGCGTTCGCGGCCCGTCAAGCAATACCGTTTCGATCGCCGCGAGGATTGCCGCGGCCGCTTCGCCGTGGCCGAGATGGTCGAGCATCATCGCGGCGCACCAGATCTGGCCGACCGGATTGGCGATGCCCTGGCCGTAGATGTCCGGGGCCGATCCATGCACCGGTTCGAACAGCGAGGGGTGCCGGCGCTCGGGGTTGAGATTCGCCGATGGTGCGATGCCGATCGTTCCGGTACAGGCCGGGCCCAGATCCGACAGGATGTCGCCGAACAGGTTGGAGGCGACCACGACGTCGAACCAGTCCGGGTGCCGCACGAAATGGGCGGCAAGAATGTCGATGTGATACTTGTCGGTGCGCACGTCGGGGTACTGTGCCGCCATCGCGGCGAAGCGTTCGTCCCAATACGGCATCGCGATGGCGATGCCGTTCGATTTGGTGGCCGAGGTCAGATGTTTCTTCGGTCGGCGGCGCGCGAGTTCGAAAGCGAAGCGGATGATCCGGTCGACGCCGCGGCGGGTGAAGATGCTTTCCTGGATCACGGTTTCCTGCTCGGTGCCTTCGAAGATCCGACCGCCGATGCTCGAATATTCGCCTTCGGTGTTTTCGCGTACCACCAGGAAGTCGATGTCGCCAACCTGGCGTCCGCTCAACGGCGTCGGAACACCCGGCATCAGGCGCACCGGCCGCAGGTTAACGTACTGATCGAACTCGCGTCGCAACTTGAGCAGCGAGCCCCATAGCGACACATGGTCCGGCACCTTTGCCGGCCAGCCGATGGCCCCGAAGAAGATGGCGTCGTGCTGGCCGATACGCTCCTTCCAGTCGACCGGCAGCATGCGCCCGTGTTTGAGATAGTAGTCGCAGTTCCAGTCGAACTCGTCGCACTGCAGATCCAGGTCGAAGCGCGTCGCCGCCGCGCCGAGCACACGCAGCCCTTCGGGAACCACTTCCTTGCCGATACCGTCGCCGGCGATGACGGCGATACGGTTGCTGTCCATGCGCTCTCCTTCGCTGCTCGGGTCGACAAACAGGCAAGGGCCACCGTCGCTCGGTGGCCCTTGTTTTGCGACGCAGGCTTCCGATCAGCCGATGTTGAACATCAGGGCATCAGCGCCCGAGTTCAGCGCGACACTGATCGGCAACTGGTGGGTCGTCGGACCCCAGAACTGGCGCGGGCCGGGCGAGGTGAAGAGATCGCCGGCGGCCCATGCGTCGCGGCGGGAGACGAAGTACTGCATGGCCGGCGAATCCATCTTCACCAGCGCCTTTTCGATCACGAATTCGTCCTTGCCGTGACGGCGCTCGATGTTCAACAAACCGGCAAGCGGGATGGCCTGCGGCACGCCACCGCTGCTCAGGCTGGTGATCGTCGCCATGTAGCCGGTGCGGCCGTCGAGGATCAGTGAGCCGGCGGTCAGGCCGAGATTGTATGTGTAGGCGGCATCGAACAGTGTCGGAGCGCCGCAACGGCCTTCGTAACCGAGGAAGTGACTGTGTGCAGCGAAGGGTACGGCCGGGTCGAGTTCCCTGACGCGCTGCTTGGCCATGTCGATCAGCAGTTGCTCGGTGGGGATCAGCGACACCTGCAGGTTGCCGTGTGAGTCGCGCTCGGCGAGCAGCATATTGACAATGTAATGCGGCAGCGAGGCCAGCAGGCTCGCGTTGTCGGGGCTGAGCCGACTGCCGACGAAAGCCGGCTTGGCATCATCGGCGAGGGCAGCGAACTCGGCCACATGATGTGCCAGGACATCGTTGAGTTCGGCAATCATGGCGTTCATTTCGGGGATGAACTCGATCAGGCCCTCAGGCGCCAGCAGGACGCCGTAGTTCATTCCCTTGTGCGAACGCTCGACGATGACCTGCGCGACGCGGTCGATGATGCTCGCCAGCGATTCCTTCCGGGTGGCGATCTCTTCGGAGATCAGGGTGATTGCCGGCTTGGTCTGCAGCGCCACTTCGAGCGCGACGTGCGAGGCGGAGCGCCCCATCAGTTTGACGAAGTGCCAGTACTTGAGCGAAGAACTGGTGTCCTGCAGGATGTTGCCGACCATTTCGCTGTAGATGCGGGTGGCGGTATCGAAGCCGAAGGAGATCGAAAGCAGGTCTCCGACCTGCAGGTCGCCGTCGATCGTCTTCGGCACGCCGATCACCTGTACGCCGGAGCCGTCAGCCTTGACGCCGGTAAACAGCGACTCGGCGAGCACGGCGGCATTGGTGTTCGAATCGTCGCCGCCAACGACGACGATCGCGTCGAGGTTGTGCTTGATGCAGGTTTCGCGCACCTGCGCGAACTGCTCGTCGCTCTTGATCTTGGTGCGGTCGGATCCGAGAAAGTCGAAACCGCCGGTGTTGATGATGAAGTCGACGTTGGCGTCGGTGATTTCGAACAGCGACCCCTTGAGCAGGCCCTTGGGACCGGCCTTGACCCCGAACAGGGTGTTGCCGGCGCCGAGCACGCGTTTGATGCCGCAGACCACATTGTGCCCGCCGGCGGCCGGGCCGCCGGAGAACAGGACGGCGACGCGTTTGCCCTGGACCCGGGTGCTGCTGGTCCCAGCGGAAGTGAGCACGACATTGCCGGAGGCGGCGACGCTCTGCGGGAACTGCGCACGCACGCCGTCGCTATCCTTGGTGCTCAGGACACGTGTGGTATTGCTGAAGCCGACAGGTTGTGGGCTGCCAGACGAGCCAAATGCGGCGCAGACCGGAAGGGGAAGTTGGCGCACGGCGGATTCGAAAACCGACTTGTGCGCTTCTGTTTGTATCAACTGCTCTACCAGGGTGCTCATGGTTTGATCCTCGGTGTACAAGAAATATGGGATAAGTGACTAACGGAGCGGCGCCGCCGATGCGCCGGGCTCCCGATCGCTTGGGCCATGGCCCGCCGCCGTGATTCCGGGCGGACACAAAAAGGGCCAGTCCAGACCTGGACCAGCCCACTTGCGCGCCCTTGCCGGACAATCGGTCAGGCCAGCGTTCCGATGTTGTTGAGGTCGGCAAACGCCTGCTTCAGCCTGGCCCGGAAGGCGTCTTCACCCTTGCGCAGCCAGGCCCGCGGATCATAGTATTTCTTGTTCGGCTTTTCGTCGCCTTCAGGGTTGCCGATCTGGCCCTGGAGATAGCCTTCGTTCTTCTTGTAGAAGCCCATCACACCATCCCAGAATGCCCATTGCAGGTCAGTATCGATGTTCATCTTGATGACGCCGTAGGAGATCGCCTCGCGGATTTCCTCCAGGGTCGATCCCGATCCGCCGTGGAAGACGAAGTTGACGGGGTGTTCACCGGTCGCAAATTTCTTCTGCACGTAATCCTGCGAATTCTTCAGGATGATCGGTTGCAGCTTGACATTGCCCGGCTTGTAAACGCCATGCACGTTGCCGAAGGCGGCGGCGACGGTGAAACGGTCGCTGACTTTCGACAGTTCCTCATAGGCCAGCGCCACGTCTTCGGGCTGGGTGTACAGCTTGGAACTGTCCACTCCGGAGTTGTCCACGCCGTCTTCTTCGCCACCGGTAACGCCCAGTTCGATTTCGAGCGTCATCCCCATCTTGCTCATCCGTTCGAGATAGCGCTTGCAGATCTCGATGTTCTCGTGGATCGGCTCTTCCGACAAATCGAGCATGTGCGAACTGTACAGCGGCTTGCCGTGTGCCTTGAAGTACTGCTCGCCGGCATCGAGCAGGCCGTCGATCCAGGGCAATAGTTTCTTCGCCGCGTGGTCGGTGTGCAGGATGATCGTCGCGCCATACAGTTCGGCGAGCTGATGGATGTGATTGGCGCCCGACACCGCGCCGGCGATGCACGAACGCTGGTTGGTATTGTCGAGGCCCTTGCCGGCAAAGAACTGCGCGCCGCCATTGGAGAACTGGATGATCGCCGGAGAGTTGAGTTCCTTGGCGGTCTCCATGACCGCGTTGACCGTGCTGGTGTTGATGACGTTGACTGCCGGAAGGGCAAACTGTTTTTCTTTGGCCAGACTGAAGATGGCTTGCAACTCGTCGCCTGTGGCGACACCTGCCTTGATTTGTGTTGCACTCATGATTGCATTTTTCCAGATTCGGTTGATCGAAAGGGTCGAAAACGAGGGCAAAGCGGGCGCGGAACACGCCCGATTCGGTGGAAGTATCTCCGGCGTTCAGCGCCTCGTCAAGCGCCGTCTGCTTTGTTCTCGCGGGGGTTCGTCGCGGCGTTCGAAATGCACAAAAAACAGGCGTAAAGCGGCGGGATCGGCGTTCCCGAGCGCATCCCAGTGGCCCGTGCAGTGGCCCTTCGGGATCACCTGCGTGGCCCTTGCGGGTCGTGAAGTGGAGGTGGAGCGATGCCTCAGTCGTGCTGCCGAAGGCAGCCGAAAGCTTTCTCGAAGAGTTCCTCGTCGGCGTGCAGCTTGTACTTGAAGAGCGACTACCTGAGCGCCTTCATGATTTACCGGTTGCCGGAAAGGGTGTCCTGCCAGCCGGGGCAATCTGAAGCAACAGATCAGGGTACTCGACGCTGTTCAGCACGCCAGACACTGGCTGACCCATTGCCATCAGACGCTCATTCGCCGAGAACAAAAATCGACACACCAGTACCGATCATGGCCGTCAGCAGCAGGAACGCCAATAGCCTCAAGGTCGGCTTGAGGTGTGCGTTGTCCGCCATCCAGCCAGGGGCAACGATCACGTAGTACAGACAGAAGAGGAGAGGCAAGGCCATACCACTCACCAAGACCTTCTGTCCCACCGGCGGCAGGTGGAAAAACAAGGTGGCAACGACAGCCCCTCCCACCATGATCATGATGGGGATTTCAAGCAGGTAGCCATACTGCAATCGACGTGGCGACGGTACGTTCATGAATCTATTGTGTCAGAACGACCCCAGGTGCGGAAGCCTGAGTGACCCGTAGTCCATAGCTGGTCGTTGCCGTCGCCTCTCCAGGAGCAGCACCGACAACAAGCGCAACAGAAGCAGAAGCTCGATTCGGAATCCGATCGAACCGCCTTCGGGCAAGCAAGCGGTTTGCAGGGGAAATCGGCAAGCTCAAAAACACCTCCGCGCGTGCCGCCTCCCTGGCTTGCCTGATCGGCAAACTCTTCGTCAATGCGCAGGCGCACGAGAATAAATCGGGAAGTTTTAATTGGGCGTGGCACACTTGCCTGGTTTCTTGGTTTGGTATCCGAACACTCTTCCCAGGGGCGTGTCTGTTAAAGCTCTTCGAGGAGGGGCACCTACTCTCCATCGGGATATCGATGGCTGTACTCACACAACGAAGTCTGGGAGGCTGCGGCATGTCGATCCAATTCCTGGTGCTATTGGTCGGTGTCTTGGCGGCAATGCTGCCATGGACGACGCTGGCCCAGATGGGTTCTCCCACCGCGCGCGCAGGAGTCAGTCTCGATCAAATGGCGCAAATGGAGCGGCAGGACTTCGGTGTGAAACCGACCAGGCAAATCCATGATGGCCCGATGCACGGACCGACGCCAGCCAGCATTCCCGGTGGGCAGCTCATCACCACCCAGGGCCTGGCGGCGCTCGTTAAAGGCGCGCAGGTGCCGTTCATTGTTTTCGACGTCCTGGGCCAAGGTGAAATGCTGCCGAATGCTGTGCCAGCCGCATGGCTGGCACAGCCGGGTGCGTTCAATGATGTGGTTCAGCAGCAAGCCGAGCAGTTGTTGGGGCAACAGACGCAAGGACGGAAGGATGTTGCGCTGGTGTTCTATTGCCTCTCGCGCGAATGCTGGATGTCGTATAACGCAGCCCTGCGCGCCATCCATGCGGGTTATCGAAACGTGCTGTGGTACCGTGGCGGCATCGAGGCCTGGAAGTGGGCCGGCCTGCCCACGCAGCCCAGTCCTTCAGGCCAGCAAGGATTGACGCCGCCACAGCACCAAGCGCCACAGCCGCGGGGCGGTGATGCACCGGCGACCTTCGTACCGGTCCAGCCGGTAGTGCGCACCGGTAGCGACGCTGCAGGCGCGCCGCGGTCTGCCGGTGAATTGCGCATCGGACAGGGGCGATTTTTTTCATTTGCCCTGCCCCCGGGCTGGCGGGTGGGCGAGGATGGTCAGTTTGCGCTGACGCTGGTATCCCCTGACAACAAGGCGCTGACCTTGATGGTGGGCAACGCCGGTTTGCCGTTGAACCATCCGCCGGCGCGCTTCGCTTATGAGAAGTTGTCGGCCATTCAACCGCAGAACCTGCAGATGGGACAGCCGCGGCAAGCACGACCGGTAGCGGGGTTTGGCCAGGCGGTCGAATTCGACGTCAGCTATGCCGTGCGAGGGGTGGCGTACCGCGGCGTGGCCAAGGTCTCGGTGGCACCAGCCTATGATTCGGCCACCATGGCCTTGACGGCAGCCCTCTCGACGGCGGACCAGTGGAGCGGGTATGCCGCGTGGCTGCCTCAGGTCGCGAACCAGGTGTCGGCAACCAATGGCGCCGCCTTCGGGATGCGCGGCATCATGCAGCAGAATCTGCAGAACTCGGTGGCATTTGGCGAGGCGGCGCGGCAGTATCGGGATTGGTCGCAAAGGAATTGGCAGCAGGTCACCGACGAGCGCAACGCAAGCCAGGACCGCAAGAACTTCGCGGTGCGTGAGAACCTGGGTGGCGTGCAGACCTTCGCCAGTCCCTATGGCAGCAAGCAGTCCGTGGAATTGCCGACGACACACAAGTACTACTGGACCGACAGGCAGGGGCGCGTAGTGGGGACGGACGATCCACGAGCCGATCCAAATGCCGGCTCGACCGGAGAATGGAGCAAGATGGAGCGGGTGCTGCGTTAGCGTCGGTGAACATGCCGGATAGTAAATGAATTGCCACAGTGCGCCATCCGCCACCTTGAACGCGGCGGCCTGGAGCGATGGAAAGTCAGGCCGGCGATTTGGGCGAATGGTGGCCCGACTGATCAGCGGCAGTGATCTTTGACTTCACCATGACGCGGGCAGGTGGTCAGATGGTCGTTGACCATGCCAGCCGACTGCATAAACGCATAGCAGATCGTCGAACCAACGAACTTGAACCCGGCTCGGCCCAAAGCCTTGCTCATCGCATCCGAGCGTGCCGTCTTGGCTGGCACCTCAGCCATGGAAGTCCATTGATTCTGAATCGGGGCGTTATCAACGAAGTTCCACAGAAAATCGCTGAATGACTGTCCATCGGCGGTGAGAACCAGGAACGCTTTGGCGTTCTCGATGGCTGCAGCCACCTTGGCACGATTTCGGACGATACCCGAATCTGCCAACAGTGCCGCAACTTTTCCTTCGTCATAGTGGGCAATCCGGCTCGGATCAAAACCATCGAAGGCGCGCCGATAGTTTTCCCTTTTTTTCAGGATTGTCGCCCAGGACAAACCGGCCTGCGCACCTTCGAGGATCAGCAGCTCAAACAGAGCACGATCATCGTGGAGCGGCACGCCCCATTCCGAATCGTGGTATTCACGATAAAGGTCAAAACCTTCGCACCAAGGACAACGCTCCATCGGCATCAACTCAGCGGACAAAGATTCAGTCTACCGCCAAAAATCCAGGAATCGCCGTTTCTTCCCTTGACAAGCCGGAAGTGCGCCGCATTCCCATTTCAAAGGGGCTTCTGTCATGCTGCAACTGGGTCAGACGACAAGTTCGATGGCGCGCAGATCGAGCTTGAACGGTCCCAGCTGTCGATCGGCGATCAGCAGGCCGATTTGCGCTGCGCACGAGAGGTCAAGCGGTGGCATGTGGTCGACTACGCGTCCTCGCCAGGTCGGGACAAAATCGGCGGCGGCCAGTCGTATTACCGTCCATTCGCCAGCTGGTGGCTGCAAAGCCGCCTGGTAGCTGATGCCGTCGAACTCGGGGCCGGTCCGGATGCTGAACTTGTAGCGCTTGCCGTCACCGCGCACTGTGAGTAAACAGGCTGAGCCGCCTGCGCCGCCGGACGCCATCACTGGTGAGCGAACGGACGCAAAGCCGCCGTTGTTGACGAGGGAAAGCGATCCCGAGAAAACTGCGTGCCCTTTCGGATCAAGGACCATCCTGCTGGCCGATACCCCACCCATCACGCGATCGTCGATGGCGTACCAGGCGGCGACGGCCTCCAGCGTATCGAATCGGCAGATGGGAGTTTTCATGCTGGCGGTCCTGATCTATCCAAAGCAGGTAGCGATCCACCTCTGCCGAGCCCGGCCCGGGACGATGCACGGCAACGATCGGACGGCAGACCTGCCCCTCCGGGATCTCGCTGCCGGCTCATGCCGGCGCCTGCCGCGACGCGTAAGGCTGGAACAAGGCGCGAATATCCACCCGCGCGTTGAGCTTTGCCGCCAGCAGATATAGACCGCCGGCCTTGCGATGCAGGAACAGGGCATCCGCCGGCGGTGTATGCCAGGAATCCCTTTCGGTGCTCAAGGCCAGACCAGCGTCGCGGATGCGTGCTGGCAGATCGGAATTCCCGAAATCGTAGGCACCGGCATGGCGTAAGGGTTCGCAGGCGAGCAGGAAGACATCCAGGACGAGCTGCCGCTGCCGCTCCCCGATGTCCGCCCGAAAATAGCCGATGGCGCTGGCGGCCAGGCTCATTTCCTGGCGGTCTCCGAGGACGGCACTCGCCATCAGCCGACGATAGGCGTCGACGATGGCTGCCCGGTAACGGCGGGTGGCGCCGAAGTCGAGCAGAATCAATTTGCCGGTGGCTCTGTCATAGCGATAGTTGGCAAAATTGGGATCGGTCTGAATCAATTGGAATTCAAACATCTCCCGAAAGAATAGCCGGAAGAGCAGCCCTGCCACACGATCGCGCTCGGCTTGTGGAGCGTGCCGCAAGGATTCGACCGGCACTCCACCCATGCAGGACATCGCCAGGACGCTCTCCGTTGTCAGGTCGGCGTGCACCTCGGGCAGCATGAACTCGGGCGCGTCAGCGAGCAGTTCGGTGTAACGGCGCAGCCAGGCGCCCTCGCCGAGATAATCCGCTTCGGCGTGCAACTGACGTTTGGCTTCAAGCAGCAGCGGCCCGACATCAAGGCCGCTGGGCAGCAGACCGGAAATACGCAGCAGGGTGGCGACATTATCGACGTCGCTGTCGATACTCTGGCGAACGCCAGGGTACTGGACCTTTATCGCCAGGCGTCGCCCGTCCTTCGTTTGCGCCAGATGGACCTGCCCGATCGACGCCGCCGCCACCGGAGTGAACGAGAACTGCCGGAAATGACGGTCCCAGCCATGCCCCCAGTGCTTATCGAGCACGCTGGCCAACTGGCTCATCGGCATGGCTTTGGCGTCCGCGCGCAAACGTGCCAGGATATCGGCCAACTCTTGCGGCAACAGATCACCTGCGTCCATGGACAGTAATTGCCCAAATTTCATCGCCGCACCACGCAACTGAGCAAGCTGATCGGCTACGCGGCGGGCGTTCGCCGGCGTCAGCAGCAAGTCGCCGATTCGCGGACGCTTGCCCCGGACGAACTGTCGCGTGCCTTCGGCTAGCATGCTGCCGGCAACACCGCCGGCGAGAGCACCCAGCCGGGCAAGCCTGGACCAGCGCCCGCCGGGAACGGCCGAGGTACTTGCGTCGCGTTTGCTTCGCTCATCGTCGATCATTTGGCATCGACTTGCATCTGATCCGACAGGATCCCGGAACGTTGGTGACCAGGCCGGCAGAGGGCTCGCGGCGACCAGAAATCCATCCTGCCAGTACCAGGACAAAAAACGGCAGCAGTCCTCCGGAACCGAGCCGGGCAACGCTGTGTGGCGTGGGATCAGGCCGCGAGGGTTGCATGCCGCCTTACCTGACCAGCGGCCGAATAGTGGAAAATCCGGCGTCCATCGACCATACCTGGCCGGTCACCCGGGCCGCCTTTTCGGAGAGCAGCCAGACCATCAGTTCGGCCAGTTCGTCCGGGGAACCAATGCCCGGCAGGGGGTACTGGCGAGCCGCGGCGTCGCGGCCCATCGCGGTGCCGAGAATGGCTGCCGAGGCCGACGTGTCCATGATGCCGGGAGCGACGGCGTTGATCCGGATGCTATTGCCCGCATAGGTCGCCGCCGCGCTGCGTACCAGGCCTTCGACACCGGCTTTCGCTGCCGCTACCGCCTCGTGATTCGGAGTACCGATGCGCGCAGCAGCCGACGAGACCAACACCGCCGATCCGGGGCACTTGGCTTCGCGCAAGGCACCGACGAAGGCCGCCAACGTATGGAAGGCGCTGATCAGATTGGCATTGAGACAGGCCGCAAAGTCGGCCTCGGACATCCGATGCAATGCGCCCAGGCGAAGGTTTCCGACGCAGTGCGCGAATGCCGTGGGCAGCATCTGGTGCGCTTTGGCCACCTCGAAAATGTGGCGCGATCCGGCCACGCTGGAGCAGTCAGCGACCACCTGAAGGTGGCTGTCGCCGTAGCTGCGGGTCAGGCGCTGGCCCTCCCGGCTGGTCACGACCAGTCTCCAGCCCGCCTCTGCCAACCTGGCCACCACCGATTGACCCAGCCCGCCTGCCGCTCCAGTGACCAAAGCGACATTTTCCATGACATCTCTCCTCCAGTTTCACCTGCTGCCCAGGAATGGATTCCTTGTCCGCCACAGAAATCAGCAGATTGATCGATCGGATAATATGTTGTACTCGACAAATTACCGTCAAATACCCGGTTTTTCGCACTACAATACTTCCCAAGCCCTGTATTGTCCAGGACACGCATGAACAATACGGAGATATCCTCCACTCCACCCGGAATCCTCTTGTCCGGATGGTCGGCTAGCAGGGAAAAGCGATCGCTCAACGGTTCGATCCGCCGCGCACCTGACCTGGCCTCGTGATTCACGCGCGGCTTGCCTTCATCGAACTGGAAACCACCGGCGCCAATCCGGTGCGG
Organism: Candidatus Accumulibacter propinquus; assembly: GCF_056856495.1. Lineage (NCBI taxonomy): Bacteria > Pseudomonadati > Pseudomonadota > Betaproteobacteria > Candidatus Accumulibacter > Candidatus Accumulibacter propinquus. The sequence continues at coordinate 1,550,190 of NZ_JBSEHC010000003.1, read as the reverse complement.
GACCGCATCACCAGAATTGGCGTGCTCGAAGCAGAGGGTGACCGGGTCTCGACGTGGAGCACCCTGGTCAACCCACAGCGGCCAATCCCTGAATTCATCCAGCAACTCAACGGTATCCGCAACGAGACGGTAGTTGACGCCCCTACCTTCTCCCAGGTCGCGGCGGAACTGGCCGATCGCCTGCATGGGCGTCTGTTCATTGCCCACCATGCCCGCTTCAACTATGGCTTCGTCAAGAGTGAATTCCAACGTCTGGGAAAGTCCTTCCGGGCCGACGTGTTGTGTACTGTGCGCCTGTCTCGCAAGTTCTTCCCGGAACAGCGGAAACACAACCTGGACAGCCTTCGGGCCGATCATGATTCGACGACCGGCGAACGCTACGGCGCCGTGGCCGATACCCTCCTGCTTTGGCAGTTCTGGTGCCGGTTGAAACGGGATCGCGGCGAAGAGGCTCTCGCCGCAGCCATCCGGCAACAGCTCAAGTGCCCCAGCCTGCCGCCCCACCTGGATTCTGCCCTGCTCGACGACCTGCCCGCATCCCCCGGGGTGTACCTGTTCTACGGCGACAATGATGCGCTTCTGTACGTGGGGAAAAGCGTCAACCTGCGTCAGCGCGTACGGTCTCACTTCGCATCCGACCTGCGAGAATACAAGGAGATGCGCCTCAGCCAGCAAGTGCGCCGCATTCACTGGCATGAGACGGTCGGTGAACTCGGCGCCCTGCTGCTGGAATCGCGACTGGTCAAGGAATGCCAGCCGATTCACAATCGCCGCTTGCGCCGCGCTTCGGAACTGTGCACCTGGCAATTGGTGCAACGGGCGCCAGGCGATTACCGACTCAGACTGGTCAGCGGCGAAGCGGCCGATTTCGTCCGCCCGGAAGACCTTTTTGGCCTCTTTGCCAACCGGCGGGAAGCCACCGACACCCTGCGCAAGCTGGCTGCGACGCATGAACTGTGCCCGATAATTCTCGGGTTGGAAAAACCCGCCCGGCCCGGACGCCCCTGCTTCGCCCATCAGGTCAAGCAGTGCCGGGGCGCCTGCGTGGGCAAGGAGGCCGTCGGCGTGCACAGCGTTCGCCTGTTGTCGGCGCTGATGGAGCTGAAGCTCACCGCCTGGCCCTACCCCGGAGCGATCGTCGTTGTCGAGCGCGACGAGTTGCGGGAAGTGGAGGAAGTCCATGTCGTGAACGGCTGGCGGCACCTGGGCAGCGCGCGCAGCGAGGCCGAGGTCCAGCAAATCCTGCTGGGTCAGTCGGGTCAGGGGCGGTTCGACCAGGATACCTACAGATTACTGGTCGCGCACCTGACAAAGGAGCGAGTGCGGGTGCGGCTGTTGTCCGAGCGCTAACACCTGGCCGGCGACACGAGATTCCAGTTTATTGCGCATATCTTCATGCATGCAACGAGCATGGCTGCCGCCTGGACGCGCGCAGCAGCCTTGGTTTCCAGTACTTCATCGAGGCGCGGCAGCACCGGGACCGCTGGCCAATCAATAGCCAATCACAATCGAACCTATATCCACAATTGATTGGAACAATGTGCCAGACGATCCTACACTTGAATCGTCTGGCGTACATACGGGTGATTCTGCAGGTAGTCCCATTGGAAGCGCTTCGTTGATGGACCGATGCCCGAACGCCAGACTGAATCGGGTAGTCCATCTCAAACAACCAAAGGAGAGAACCATGTCAACCGAAACAAAGTGCCCGTTCGCGAGCGGCGCGGGCAGCCACACGGTGTCCGGGGCCCAGAAGAACGCAGGCTGGTGGCCCCAGCAACTGAACCTGAAGATGCTGCACCAGCAGTCCTCGAAGTCCAATCCCCTGGGTGCGTCGTTCAATTACGCCGAGGAGTTCAAGAGCCTTGATCTGGATGCCGTGATCAAGGACCTGCATGCCTTGATGACCGATTCGCAGGACTGGTGGCCGGCGGACTACGGTCACTACGGGCCGTTCTTCGTCCGCATGAGCTGGCATGCTGCGGGGACCTATCGCATCGCCGACGGTCGCGGCGGCGCGGGCACCGGCGCGCAGCGCTTCGCTCCGCTCAACAGCTGGCCGGACAACTGCAACCTCGACAAGGCGCGCCGCCTGCTCTGGCCGATCAAGCAAAAGTATGGCCGCAAGCTGTCCTGGGCCGACCTGATCGTCCTCACCGGCAACGTCGCGATGGAATCGATGGGCTTCAAGACCTTCGGTTTCGGCGGTGGCCGCGCGGACATCTGGGAACCGGAGGACGAAATCTACTGGGGCCCGGAAACCACCTGGCTGGGCGACGAGCGCTACAAGGGCAACCGCGAGCTTGACAACCCGCTAGGTGCCGTGCAGATGGGCCTGATCTACGTGAATCCCGAAGGTCCGAACGGCAAGCCGGATCCTCTCGGCTCGGCGCGCGACATCCGCGAGACCTTTGCCCGAATGGCGATGGACGACTACGAGACCGTGGCGCTCATCGCCGGCGGTCACACCTTCGGAAAGGCCCACGGCGCCGGCGACGCCGCCCATGTCGGTCACGAACCGGAAGGCGCAGGCATTGAGGAACAGGGCCTGGGCTGGATCAGCAGCTTCGGCTCCGGCAGGGGCGTTGATGCGATCACCAGCGGCATCGAAGGCGCCTGGACCCCCAACCCGATCCAGTGGGACAACGGCTACTTCGAGACTCTGTTCGGCTACGAGTGGGAGCTGACCAGTAGCCCGGCCGGCGCCCACCAGTGGAAGCCCCAGGACCCCGCTGCGGCGACCTCCGTGCCGGATGCCCATGATCCGGCCAAACGCCATGCCCCGATGATGACCACAGCCGACATGGCCCTGCGAATGGACCCAGCCTACGAGAAGATCTCGCGGCGCTTCATGCACAACCCGCAGGAGTTCGCCGACGCCTTCGCCCGCGCCTGGTTCAAGCTGACCCACCGCGACATGGGTCCGCGCGCCCGCTATCTCGGCAAACTGGTGCCAGAGGAAGCGCTGATCTGGCAGGACCCGATCCCCGCGGTCGACCATGCGCTGGTTGATGAACAGGACATCACGGACCTGAAGGCCAGAATCCTCGCCTGTGGTCTGTCGATTTCCCAACTGGTCACGACCGCCTGGGCGTCGGCGGCCAGCTTTCGCAGCAGCGACAAGCGTGGCGGCGCCAACGGCGCACGCATCCGCCTCGCACCGCAGAAAGATTGGGAGGTCAATCAGCCGGCCGAACTGGCGAAGGTACTGCCTTCGCTGGAGGCTATCCAGAAGGCATTCAACGGCGCCCAGTCCGGCGGCAAGAAGGTCTCGCTGGCCGACCTGATCGTTCTTGGCGGCTGCGCAGCCGTCGAGGCAGCCGCCAGGAAGGCTGGCCACGATGTCAAGGTTCCCTTCTCGCCGGGGCGCATGGACGCGTCGCAGGAGCAGACCGATACAGCCGCCTTCGCCGCGCTGGAACCGACCGCAGACGGGTTCCGCAACTACCTTCGCAAGGGACACGCGGGATCGGCGGCGGAACTGCTGGTGGATCGGGCCAGCCTGATGACGCTGACCGCTCCCGAGATGACGGTTCTAATCGGTGGCCTGCGCGCCCTGGGAGCAAACTTCGGGCAGTCCAGGCACGGTGTTTTCACCCGGCGACCCGAAACATTGACCAACGACTTCTTCGTCAATCTCCTTGACATGAACACGAAGTGGCAGAAGTCCGCCACATCTGAAGGCGTGTTGGAGGGGCGTGACCGGGCAACGGGCGAGTTCAAATGGACGAGCACCGTCGTTGATCTCGTCTTCGGTTCGAACTCCCAGCTCAGAGCCCTCGCCGAAGTCCATGCGTGCAGCGACTCGCAGCAGGCGTTCGTGCATGACTTCGTGGCGGCGTGGAACAAGGTGATGAACCTTGATCGCTTCGACCTTGCGTGATCACGGGGGATCGGTCGAAAAGGTCAGCGCGGTCATTCGCCGCTCTCCAGCCGCTCGTCGGCGACTTCAGCGAAGGTCTGGCCACCAGCGTCACCGGTACGTCGGGGCAATTCTGCTGGCAGCGCTGGATCGCCACATCGACGTAATCGGGAGCGATCTCGACCGAGCGGGCGATGCGCCCGGTGCGTTGCGCCGCGAGTATCGTCGTGCCAGATCCACCGAAGGGGTCGAAGACGACCTCGCCAGCGTCGGTGTAGGCCTCGATGACGAACTGCGGCATGACCACCGGGAACACCGCCGGGTGGTCGAGGGGCTCGCCGATGGATCCGCGCTGGCGTCTTGTTCGGCTTTCTGGCCTCGCGATTGAAGTGGAAGAGAAACTCGTGGTGTGGTGCGAGGCGTCCGGCCCTGTCGCCGGGAACGGTCACGCCCTGGTCCCAGACGTACCAGCCGAAGAAGCGCCAATCCTGGTGGGGCATCCAGGTCAGCCACTCGTCCCAGTAGCGGACCACAGTGCCGTCGCGATGCACGAGGCCGAGGTTGACCAGCATCTGTGCCGCACGGGCCATCACAAGCAGGGCAGCGGCGAAGACGCCCTGCATCAGTCGATCCCAGTCGGCGATGTCGTGTAGGCGCGCTGGTTGGCGTACGGTGGGCTGGTGAACAGCAGGTGGGCTTGCTCGCCGGCCATCAGCGTCGTGACCACACCGGCATCGGCAGCGTCGCCGCAGATCAGACGGTGCTGGCCCAAGGCCCAGACATCGCCGGGGCGAGACACGGGATTGGCCAGGATCTCGGGCACATCATCGGCGGCATCGGACGGGTCACCGTCGCCCTGCTCGCCGTCAGTGCCCGTTACCTCGTCGGTCAGCAGGGCCTCGATCTCGCCGGCGTCGAACCCGGTCAGGGCAAGGTCGAACTCGGCCAGCTTCAGGTCTTCGAGTTCCAGCGCTAGCAGTTCCGCGTCCCATCCGGCGCGCTCTGCCAACTTGTTCTCGGCCAGGATGAAGGCTCGCCGCTGGGTGTCGGTCAGGTGCGCGAGTTCGATCACCGGGACTTCCGTCATCGCCAGTTTGCGGGCGGCGAGAATCCGTGCATGACCAGCGATCACCCCGCGCTGCCCGTCGACCAGCACCGGGTTATTGAAACCGAACTCCCGAATGCTGGCGGCGATCTGCGCAACCTGCTCGTCGCTGTGGGTGCGGGCGTTTCGGGCGTAGGCCGTCAGCGACTCGATCGGACGATAGTCGATTTGCAGGGCGGGCATCGGGGTTCCAGAAAAGCAAAACCCGCCACAGGGGCGGGTTCGATGGGGTTCACAGCCTGACCTGGCTGGTGACCGGGGTTCGGTCGTGTCCCTACGAGGAATCGGGATCGGCAATCCGCGCCTCGATATCCATGGCGCCATGCAGGATGCGAACAATTCCAAGACCGTTTCGATCTTCCCGGAAGAAGATCACGTAGTTGCCATGCGCGCAGGACCGGATGCCGTCGCTCAACTCGGGGCGACGACGATACGCCTGCGGCGCCTCAGCAACTTTGCCGCACTGACGACGCAATTCAAGGATGAAGCTCAAGGCCCGGCGCGGGTTGTCGCGGGCAATGTAATCGCCGATGTCTTCCAGATCACGTTCGGCCAGTCGAGTAAAAATCACTCGCATCAGGCGGACTGTTCAGCCTCCATGGCACGATACTTGGCTTCCAGCCGGTCAAATACCTCATCGGCCGGGATACCCGGACCGCTCGCCATGCCGGATGCAATGGCCGCGCGCAAGGCATCCACCTTCATCGACGCCTGGATCTGTTGGTCCTCAAGCAGACGCAGTCCGGCACGAACGACTTCGCTGACGTTGTTGAAACGTCCGGACTCGACCTGCTCTCGCACGAACTGCTCGAAATGGGAACTGAGCGCAACACTGGTCGGCATCGGGGAACTCCGCAAGTTATTAACTGTTATTAGACTCACGGGCAAACCTGTTGTCAAGAGGATGTGCCAGCCGATATGAGAGCGTGAGTACGGTCACTGACCGCGATGGAGTTGTCTGCCATTTTGGTCAAGTAGGTTGATGGTGAGGGGGTGATCCCCCCAGGGAACTTGAACAAACGAACCCTTTGGGGGAGTCTCTTTCGACCAAGAGAAGAGTCGATCCCAGCGTGCCATGCTCTACATGACCGACGTACTGGCCCGGGTGGTGGCGTTGAAGATCACCACGATTTCTGAATTGAAGCAACTTGGGTGGCATGCCGCCGCTGGGCTACGATGTGGTCGCGCGCAAACTGGTACCGAATCCGCGCGAGGCGGCGCGGGTCAGGCAAATCTTCGAGCGGTACATCGCGCTCGGGTCGATGACCACCCTGTGTCGCGAACTGCGCCGAAGGGGTGACGACAAAATCCTGGACGACGCTCAAGGACAAGTCCCGTGCCGGGAAGCTGATCGACAAGGGCTATCTGTACAAGCTCTTCCAGAATCCGGTCTTCATTGGGATCGCCGCGTCCAAGGGCCAGCACTTCGCCGGGGAGCATGAGGCGATTCTGGACCGGGCGGTGTGGGTGTGCAGGTGCAGGCGATGCTGGGGCGCGGGGAGCCGGAAGAACGGGCTCGGCAGCATCGGCCATCCCGAGCACCTGCACTATTGAAGGGACTGATCTTCGCCGATGATGGTTGGGCGATGACGCCGGGCGCAACGCACAAGGGTGACAAGGTGTATCGCTACTACGTGAATACGGCGTCGATGAAGATCGGCAGGGAGGCGTGCTCGGTGGCGCGCGTGCCGGCCGGCGAGATCGAGGCGGCGGTGATCGCGCAGGTGAGGAAGGTGCTGCAGGCGCCCGAGGTGATGTCGCAGGCCATTCGCGAGGTAGTGGCGCTCGATCCGGTGGCCGATGCGCAGGAGGTCATCACGACGCTGCAGTCGATCGAGCCGGTGTGGGATGAACTCTTCCCCGCCGAGCAGGCGCGGATCATTCAGTTGCTGGTGGCGCGGGTGACGGTCAGCCCGACGGGTTTGAGGATCGACATGAAGACGGCGGGCATGAGGGAACTGATCCAGTCGGTGATGCCGGCGAGAAAGGTGGCGTGATGGCGGCGGATGTGATTTCGGTTGATCTCCCCATGACCTTCAAGCTGCGGGGTGGGCGCAAAGTGATCCTATTGCCGGATGGGACGCAGGGCAACCCGGCGCCGATGGCCACGATCGACAACACGATGATCAAGGCGATCGCCAGGGCGTTTCGCTGGCAGAAGCTGCTGGAGAATGGGACCTACGGGTGCCTGGAGGAGATCGCGAGGGCGGAAAAGATCGGTGGGTCGTTTGTCAGTCGTGTGGTGCGGTTGGCGCTGCTGGCACCGGATATCGTGGAGGCGATTCTGGCGGGCAAGCAGCCTGCGAGTCTGACGTTGAAGGATCTGATGGCGCCGTTTCCGGTGGAATGGGCGGGGCAGCGGGAGCAGTTTGGGATGGGGGATAGGTGATCGTTTCTAGTATTCAAGAAAAAGGGACAGGTTTCACCCTCTATCTGTGTCGCCTATGATCTTTGTAGGAAGAAGGCAGTACGATGTATTCTGAATGGGGTTGTCCCGCACCACCCACAGCTGGCGACGCCGGCTTGGACGGCTCGTTAGTGCTTCCCTTCCTGCTGCCGAGACCCCCAGTAGGAACCACTCAACAGCACCACGAGGATGGGCAGCACCGGCAATGCTCAACGTAGCCACAACGCCAAAGTGTGATGAATGCCAGATGAAATATGAGGATCGTGGCCTGGTATGACAGATATCGTCTTGACACTGATCCACGGCACCTGGGCACCGCACGCACCGTGGACGCTACCAGACTCGCCACTGCGCAAAGCACTCGCCGGCCAACTGGGTGACCGGATCGCGTTTGAAACTCTGGAGTGGTCGGGAGCCAACACCCACCGCGCACGGCGAGAAGCAGCGCAGAAACTGCGTGCTCAACTGGCCGATTCGATAGCCGCTAATCCACTAGCCCGCCATTTCCTCGTAGCGCACAGCCATGGCGGCAATGTCGCCCTGTACGCGATGGCAGACGCTACCCTGCGTCAACATATTGGCGGCATTGCTTGCCTGAACTCGCCGTTCATATGCGCCCTCAAGCGCAACACCAAGCAATTTATGCTTGAGATCTTTGCATGGATGGCGGCCTACTTCGTGTTGCTTTTCATGGCCTACGCAGTCTTCTATGTGCTGGCCCCTCTGAGTACAGACCCTAACCTGCAGCATCTGGGCCTGTTGGCCCAGATCGGTCTTGGTCTCGGGTTTGCGGCCGTTTTGATCCTGCTAATCTTCTTCGTCATCGAACCTGGGCTGATGTATAGCCGTAAGCTTGAAGACCGGGTGGCGTCTTGGGCTGCGACGCGCCGCGCTGGAATCTCGCAGGACATCATCCTGCCGCAAAACCCCGATGTACCTGTGTTATGCGCATGGACAGCGGGTGACGAGGTCATTTCATCTTTCGGCCTACTTGATGCGCTAGCCAACATGCCCTATCTCGCACTGAGCTTTATCGGTTTAATTTTGTCATTCGTGGTGATCTACGGACTGCAGGCCTTTGGCATACTGCCGTCCCTCTTTACGGTGCCAACCATCGACCCTACGCTGACACACTTCGTTCGTGTTCTGGTACGATTCCTGTTGGACTACCCGATCTCAACGGGTATGTACATGGTAGCGCTGCTCGTCGGGCTATTCTCTGCAGCGGTGTTCGTGAACCTGTTGTTTCGGGTACTACCGATGGGCATCGGCTTCGACAAGCTAGTCGACAGCCTGTTCGTCCGCTTGGCCTTCACGGTAACACCGGTGACCAGCAACCATATCGAATTCCTTGATATCGAGTCGGAGCATGGCTTTCTCGGTCATTCCAAAGCGTACAGTGACGCAGATCTCTTGGCGGAACTTGCGGGGTGGATTTCCGCTCGGTTGGCAAGGCCAGAGTGATTTCGGTGCCGCAGATAGGCCAGCGATTGGACCCGACGCTTTCTGCGCGGCAGATAAACGCTAATCCTTGGGCGTCGAGAGGGAAGTGATGATTGAGAGAATGAGTAGTTCTTCGGTGGGACTTCGCGTGCTGGCCTGCATTCTCGTGCTCGCGGTCGTGACAGCCAGTACCTGGTGGTTCCTCGAAGAACGCAACACATGGCCGCGAGGTGAAGCTCTTGGTGACGCTCTCCGGCCGGTCGTCGAAGGCAAGAACTCCGAGCAGGCGCTCGTGGCTCGCGCGATCTGGGACAACTACCTCGAGACTAGATCGAACGCGTCAAGATGGAGCGGTGTCTACTGGGGCTTTACATTCACTGCGGCAGTTTTCAGCGCCTTGGCCGCGCTTATCCTCAAGCTAGAAACCTTCATCAAGAACGAGGGCGCGAAGAAAGACTTGGCTGCCTTGCTCTCTGTCACCGCTGCGCTGCTGATTACCATCTCCTCGGGCGGTGACTTTCAGCGTAAGTGGCAGGCAAATCGAATCGCGGCCGCCGAGCTTGAACGGACTGGCTATGAGTTCCTGGAGAATGATGGTGCAGACGCACGCACCTACCTTGCGACAGTCGGACAGAGTCTCCTCAGGCGGCATATGGCAATCGTGGGCAGTTCGGAGCAAAGGAACCCTCCGCAGGAGCCGGGCAAGGCCGCATCTCAGAACAAGTAGAGTGAGTCCCAGGTGACGCCCAACAGAGCAGCCGAAGGTCTTTCGCCGCCGGCTCCCACACCGCCCACCCGGCCGTTCGCACTGGGCGGTTCAGCGAGTTGGCGCGCTCGACGAAGTGTCTTGAGCCGTGTAGCCCCTGGGCCTCAAACGGCAGGGACTTGACGCTCAGGAGGCCTTGCGCCTCCAGGCAGGCAAATCAATACGGAGGAGGCTGGCGTGACAGAACACCCCATAGAAGTCTGGCATCGGCTGGTTCAAGAACGCAACCCACGCGGGCTTGATGTGCTGCTCGATGCAGACGCAGTGTTTGTTTCACCAGTAATGCACACGCCGCAGCGGGGCAAGAAGGCCACGGCAATGTACTTGGCTGCGGCCTTTCAGGTGTTCTTCAACCCAACTTTCCGCTACGTGCGCGAGATCGTCGGAAACACCGACGCCATGCTTGAATTCGAGACCGAGATCGACGGTGTCTTGGTTAACGGTGTCGACATTATCAAGTGGAACGAAGCGGGGCGCATCGTTGAGTTCAAGGTAATGCTTCGTCCGCTCAAGGCGATCAATCTCATTCATCAACGCATGACCGCCATGCTTCAAGCCAGCCAGTGAGCGCGGCCAAGGGAAGGCCGCCTAATCGGGTAGCCGGAGGTTTGTCTCCCCCTGCCGCCACATCTCCCACCATGCGGGTCCGCAGTGGGCGGTTCGGCGAGTTGGCGTGCTCGACGAAGTGACTTGAACCCGGCGGGCTCGGTCCCCGCTAGAATGAGCGCATGTCGCAGAAAATTCATCCATCAACCTCGGAGATCAACCGTCTGCGAGACGCCGCAGCCCTGATTCCCAGCATCGAGTCTGGCTTGCTGAAGTTCAAGGCTCTCTGTCGAGCGGGCTGCGCTCACGGCTTCGTTCTGCGAATGGACGGCCGAGAATGTGCCTGACGATCCCGAGGTCGTGAAACTGGCGGAAACGGTGGGCAGCGGGTTGAAGCGCATCAAGATGGCGTTGTCTGCGGTCGCTTGAGCCTTCCAGGCAACAGACACTGACTTGGTTGGCACTTGGGTAATGATGTGGGTGCCTGCCCGTTGTCCCGGAAGCACCTGCTACTCGATTTCCCTGACACCACGGCACTTCGGTAACGCAGTACATTCCCAAAACGCACTTCCTGCCTTCGACCCATGTTTGGCAATGCGCTTGGTCAGTCTCCAGCCTGCCCGTTTTTCGTTTTCCACGCCGATCGTCGTACGCAACGCTCGCCTCCATGCCGTAGCCATAGGTTGGGCTGAGGAGCGAAACCCCACAACCGGAGCAAATCCCGGGGATCGGGGCGCGGCAGAGACGCCGGCACCCCTGATCGTTTCGGGCTGGGGCTGACCGTCACGCGATGACGCGTGGTACAGTCATTACTTTCTGGAGATCACCTAAGCCGTCATGCGCCGGACATCCGGCCGACTCCGGCGCACACGCTAACGGTCATTGCAGTTGCCGCCGCCCCGGATGATGAAAGAAGATGCGGGTTGGGAAGCGGCGGGTAGAGGTCGCGCAACATTTTGGCGGCTCGACCCCGCAAGCTAACGTGACCCGCTGAACCGACTCGTACCCCGGATTGCTGCCATCGAGCGCACACATTAAAAGGGCCGTTGGCGACCTGTCGCCTTCAGGCAATTTCGGTTCTGGCACCCGGCGCCTCCCGCGTTCAAGTTTATGGCGAAAGGAGACGGTATGGAACTGGTTCCGATCCACAAGCGGGTCATTGGGCTGGATATTCATCAGGCCCAGGTCACGGCGTGCGCGATCATCGAGGAATCGGGCGGCGAGACACGACTCGAGCAGCGGCAATTTGGCGCGTTCAAACGGGACCGGCGGGAGCTGGCGGTCTGGGCGGCGGCGCTTGATCCGGACGAAGTCGTCATGGAAAGCACGGGCATCTACTGGAAGAGTCCGTATGCGGCGCTGGAGGCGGTCGGTATCCGGGCGACGGTGGTCAATGCCCGTCATGTCAAGCAGGTGCCGGGACGCAAGACAAATGTCGGAGATGCCCAGTGGCTGGCCACCCTGGCGCGAGCCGGTCTGCTCCGAGGGTCTTTCGTGCCGCCGGCCCAACTGCGCGAACTGCGTCTGATCGCCCGGCAACGGCAGAAGCTCGTCGGGCTGCTCTCGTCCGAGAAGAACCGCATGCACAAAGTGCTGACCGATGCCGGCATCCGTCTGGGCGTGGTGGTCAGCGATATCCATGGTCAGTCGGCACGCGCGATGATCAAGGGGATTCTCCGGGGGCAGGCTCCGCATGAGGTTCTTCAACGCGCCAGTCGACGTCTCAAAGCCAGCCGCGAGGAATTGCACGATGCCCTGCAGGGCGAATTGACCGCGAGTCACGTGTTCGTTCTTGACGAACTATTGCGGCATATCGAGGAACTCGAAGCGCGCATCGCCCGTTTCGACGCCCGCCTGCTCGCCGAATTGGCGAGCGAGCACAATGCGCTCGCCCTGCTGCAAACCTTACCTGGCGTCGATCTCATCGGCGCCGCCATGCTGCTCGTCGAGATCGGCAGCGACATGAGCGTCTTCGGCACCTCGGACCGCCTAGCCTCCTGGGTTGGCCTCTGTCCGGGCAACAACGAGTCGGCCGGGAAGCGCAAATCGGGACGCGTCCGCAAGGGCAATCCCTACGTCCGCCGACTCCTCTGTGAGTTCGCTCACGCCGCCAGCCGCACAAAATCGGCGTTCCAGGCCAAGTTCCAGTCGTTGATCGTTCGTCGTGGTCACAAACGCGCCATCGTCGTTTTGGCTCACAAGATGTTGCGCACCATCTTCTTCATGCTCAAGCGTGGCGACTATTACCGGGACTCCGCCACCAACTATGAGCAGCTATCGGTGCAGCGCAACGCTTCTCGCTGGATCAAGGCGCTGACTCGCTTCGGCTTCATCCCCGCAGCCGCCTGATTCACGACCACCACTCTCCATGACCGCTCGCGGTCAGGTACCCGTGCGCTTGGAGACTGGGTTCTTTCACATAAACTGGAAACCGATCGGGAAGATCCACGATAACGCTAATACACAAAATCAAGCGTTGTGCGCGCGCGTGCGCGTGGCGCTGCTGCTGTTGCGGACGACGCCCGTCAGATCGCCAGGGGGAAGTTACAGCGCAACCAATCGAAAGCTGCCTCTTAGCTATTGAACTCGGCAAAGAACTCCCTGTCGATTTCATAGCTGGTAACCGGTTTGAGGCCAAGTTCGAGGTTCTCCAGCATATCGACAAGTTTATCTCCATCGATAAGGTCGATTGGCGGTGCGCCATCCCTGGACGCTTCGCGGCGCGCCTCGGCGGTAAAGGTTCCAGTTGTGATGATGATCCCTTTATCGGCACGACCTGTCATTGCACCGCGAAAATCGCGGACATGCGAGGGGGAAACGGATTTCGCATAGCGCTTACACTGGAAGACCACCTTGAAGGAAACCAGCGGATTTATTTGCAGGGTGCCATGCCCATCGATTCCACCATCACCGCTCCTGCCGGTGACGACGACTTGAATGAAACCAGCCTCTCGTAGAAGGCGCTGAGACAGACGTTCAAAGCCCCCGGATGGCAATTTCAAGAGCAAGTCGAAGACTTCGCCGCGGTATGTTTCGGGCGAGGTCCTAGCGTCCTCAACAACTTGCTCCACCACTGATTCAGGCGCGTCGGTCTTTGCCCGCTGTTGCTTTTGGTAAATGCGGACTTGGTTAGCAATTTCGCGCGCCTGGTCTAATGAAAGGGAAGTGGCGCGACCTTTTTCGGTGAGAGTCCAAACCCCTCGCTTTGATGAGTCCAAAAGACCCATGCGTACAAGGTAATACCTCGCCCATGCAACCTGATTTCGATAACGTGACTGGTCAGACGGGAGAACTTCGTTTTGAAGCTCATCGGGAAGGGCAAGGTCGCAAGCAATTCGCTCGACAACCTCATCCGGAGTACCTGAGCCGCCAAGTGCACGGAGCGCATCCAGTAGCGGCCCGAAGTATCGAACGAACTGCGGGCCTTCGCTTTTCGTCTTACGTGTCATGGCTCGTGGCTCATTTCCAAATCGCGTTCACCGATCAAGCCGACTTGGTTACAGCGCAACTGCGCGCCTTTGTGTCACCACGTACCATGCAAGCGCATCGGAATTGATGGGGCAGCAAGTGGGATTCCCATCTGCATAAATACAAAAGCCCTGATTTAACAGGGCTTCCAGGCTATAACTGGCGGAGAGAGCGGGATTCGAACCCGCGGTGGGATGTTATCCCACACACGCTTTCCAGGCGTGCGACTTAAACCACTCATCCATCTCTCCGGAAGAGGACGGATTCTAGCAGAAGGCCAAGCCAATACCAAACGTGACGCACGGCCATGACCGGCAGGCGGCCAGCCGCCCGCAGATCCCGGAATCACTTCCCGCTGGTTACCGCCCACCGTCCTGCCCCGCAGTCGGACGGCCCTTGCTCGACGAATCGGCGCATCCTGTCGCTTCAGGACGGTGCGCCACCTTGCGCGGGGGCGAGTGCTATCATTCGCCACTTTGCCTGGCCTTCGTCAATGAGTCTATACACCCTGAAGCCTCGTTTTCAGGCCCTGCTCCGCCCTTCGGTGCGAGCTCTGCATGCAATCGGGGTAACCGCCAATCAGGTGACGATCGCTGCCTGCGCAGGTTCCGTCATGGTCGGATCCGGGCTGGTGATTGCCGCCGAATCGGAACAGCGGCAGTGGTTCCTGCTGCTGCCCGCCTGGCTCTTGCTGCGCATGGCGATGAATGCGATGGATGGGCTGCTGGCACGGGAATTCGGGCAGCGTTCGGCAATCGGCGCCTATCTCAACGAACTCTGCGATCTGCTGTCCGATGCCGCACTGTACCTGCCTGTTGCCTTTGTGCCCGGGACCGGAGGAGTGTTGACGATGCTGGTCATCGTATTGTCGAATCTGTCGGAAATGGCTGGCGTACTGGGTGTTGGTGCGGCAACCCGCAGGCATAACGACGGCCCGATGGGCAAGAGCGATCGGGCATTCGTTTTTGGCGTGCTTGGCCTCCTGCTTGGCGTCGGTATCGCTCCCGGTCCGTGGCTGAACTGGGTGCTCTCGGTCACCGCCCTGTTGCTGATATGGACCATCGCCAACCGAGTCAGGCGCGGCCTTGCCGAAGATCGCAACGTCAATGCCGAGTAACCCGGAGAAAACCGAGATGCGTACAGCGCATGAACAGCAATTCACGACTCACGACGGCACGGTGCTGTTCTACCGCTACTGGCCGGCAATGGAAAACATGACCGCTGCGCGGGCTGTCGTGCTGTTCCACCGCGGCCACGAGCATTCCGGACGGCTACAGCATGTCGTTGATGAACTGGGATTGTGCGATTTCGCGATGTTCGCCTGGGATGCGCGCGGCCACGGACACTCTCCGGGTGCTCGCGGTGACAGCCCAAGCTTTGCGGCCCTGGTCAGGGACGTCGACAGCTTCGTCCACCATGTCTGTACCACCTATAACATCACTCCGGACAACATCGTGGTTATCGGCCAGAGCGTCGGTGCCGTGCTGGCCGCGACCTGGGCACACGACTACGCACCGCAGATCCGCGGCCTGGTGCTGGCGGCGCCGGCCTTCCAGGTAAAACTCTACGTCCCCTTCGCGCGGCCAGGGCTGGCTTTGCTGCAGCGGCTGTTCGGCAATTTCTTCATTACCTCATACGTCAAAGCCCGCTTCCTGACTCAGGATACCGAGCGAATCCAGTCTTATGACAACGACCCCCTGGTCACCAGAGCCATCTCGGCGCGCGTCCTGCTGGGCCTCGGTGAAGCTGCGGACAGGATCGTCGCTGATGCACAGGCCATTCGCCTGCCGCTTCAACTGTTGATCTCGGAAAATGACTGGGTGGTGCAGCGGGCACCGCAGGAATCGTTTTTTGAACGCCTGGGCTCGCCGCTGAAGGAGCGCCACCTGCTTGCCGGGTTCCTCCACGACACGCTGGGCGAACGCGACCGCAAGCTGGCGATTGACAAGATTCGCGCTTTCATCGAGCGCCTTTTCCGTGTGCCGCCGGCGGCCGACTCGCTGCTGCAGGCGCATCACAGCGGCTACACGCGTGACGAGGAACTGGGTCTCGGGAAAGCGCTGCCGGCCTTGTCGCTGCGCCGGCTGAACTTTGCGCTGACCCGCCTGGCAATGCGTACCCTCGGCCGGCTCTCGGAAGGCATCAGCATCGGGTTGACGACAGGCTTCGACTCCGGCAGCAGCCTCGACTACGTGTATCGCAACCGGGCGTGTGGTGCACTGCTGATCGGCAAACTCATCGATCGTGGCTACCTGAATTCGATTGGCTGGCGCGGTGTCCGGGTACGCCGCCTGCACCTGCTGCGCGCAATTGCCTCCGCCGCACGCGAACTCAGGGAGAGCGGGCAGCCGTTGCGTCTGGCCGATATCGCCGCGGGACCTGGACGCTACGTGCTGGACGCCGTGGCCCAACTGCCCGAGCGCCCACAGTCGATCGTGCTGCGCGACTTCAGCGAATTGAATGTCGGGCTCGGCCGCGCACTGATCGCGGCGAGGCAACTCACGGACATCGCGCGCTTCGAAACCGGCGACGCTTTCGACGAAGCCGCTCTGGCGAGTCAGACACCGAGGCCCAATCTGGTCGTCGTTTCAGGCCTCTATGAGCTGTTCTCCGACAACGACCTCGTCGCATGCTCGCTGCGCGGTCTGGCGCGGGCCGTAGAGGTCGGAGGCTATCTGATCTACACCGGCCAACCCTGGCACCCACAGATCGAGCTGATCGCTCGTACGCTCACCAGCCATCGCGGTCAGCAGGCCTGGGTGATGCGGCGCCGCACACAGGCCGAACTCGACGAACTCGTGCGCACCGCAGGTTTTTCGAAGATCGCACAATGGATCGACGACTGGGGAATGTTTACCGTGTCGGTATCCCGCCGGATCTGAGCTTGCGCGGCAAGGGAGTCTCTGTCGCCGGTGTTGCCGAGGAGGCCCGTCCATGGCGAAGGGCAATCGCCTGGCTGCTGCTCCTTGGCCCGTTCTTCTTCGCCAGTTACGGCTTCGCAACCTGGATCAGCAGCCAGCGCCCGGATGTCGGCTTCATCGTCTTCGCCTGGGAACGCCATATTCCGTTGCTGCCATGGACGATCATTCCCTACTGGCTGATCGACGTGCTCTACGGCGTCTCGCTACTGTTGTGCACGACCCGACGACAGCTCGACACGCACGCCTGCCGCCTGCTGTTCACGCAACTGCTGGCAGTGAGTTGCTTCCTGCTTTTCCCCTTGCGTTGCACCTTCGAACGGGGCGAAGTGGCTGGCCCCTTTGGCTGGCCGTTCGCTGTCCTGATGAGTTTCGACCAACCCTACAACCAGGCACCGTCGCTGCACATCGCGCTGCTTGTCGTGCTCCTGGAACCGTATCTGCGCGCCGTTCCGCGCGCCTGGCACACGCTGGTCCATGCCATGGCCTTGCTGATCGGCGTCTCGGTATTGACCACCTGGCAACACCACTTCTTCGACATCCCGACCGGCCTGTGGCTGGGCTGCTTCGTTGTCTGGCTGTTTCCGACCGACACCCGCCCACTGCTGCGGCGAGCGTCGCTGACCCGCGACAAGACGCGGCGACGGCTGGCGATGGGCTACGCCAGCGCGGCCGTCGTCATCGGTTGCCTTGCCGTGAGCACCGGCGGCGTCTGGTGGTGGCTGCTCTGGCCATGTGGCTCGCTGGCACTGGTGGCGCTCGTCTATCTGGTGCTCGACGGCGAATCCTTCGGGAAGCGCGATGACGGTTCGATGCCGCTGGCCGTGCGCTGTCTGCTCGGGCCCTATCTGCTCGGCGCCTGGCTGAATTCGCGCTGGTGGACGCGCAGGCTGGCTACTGCCGATCCTGTGCTGCCGGGCATTCTGCTTGGGCGGCTGCCAACGTTAACCGAACTGCAACGCCTGCGGGTGCTGGCGGTCGTCGATCTCTGTGCAGAGCTGCCGTGTTCAACGCCAGGTACCCGCCATACGCTGGTACCGATGCTCGACCTGGTCGAGCCGCGCCTGGCACAAGTCGAAATGGCCGTAGCCGCGATCGAGGAAGCACGCCCGGCGGGTCTGGTACTGGTGTGCTGCGCGCTGGGCTTCGCGCGCAGTGCGCTGGTGGTGGCCGCATGGCTACTGCGCACCGGGATGGCGAAGTCGCCGGAAGCTGCGGTCGCACAAGTACAAAAGTCACGCCCGGCGGTGGTCCTCGGCAGCGCGCAGATCGACCTCCTCAGGCGGTGGCAACTGCAGTACGCGAAACCGGCAGCAAGTCCGCGGCCTGAGCGATGAGGCTCCATCCGCTGACCGCCGAAACGGCGCAAAGCGCTTTCGCCTCTTTCACGGCGGGGTACTCGGCGCTGTCGCCACCCTGCAGATCGTGCCAGCGATCTGCAACGTAGCAGACCGATGACGAGTCATCACTTCCCGATGCTGCAGGACGAGGCCTGGCGGCTGATCGCTGCTATCGCCGCGGTGCTGATCGTCGCCTCAGTGATCGGGCAGGTGCTGAAGTACACGCTGGCCAGACACGGCGCGCACGCAGCCATCGACAATCTCAATCACCGGATCAATGCCTGGTGGGCGATTGCCATTCTGGTCGGGCTGGCGCTACTCGCCGGACGCGCCGGGGTGACGCTGCTGTTTGCCCTGGCGTCGCTGGCAGCGTTGCGCGAATTCGTTCCCCGTGAGGCCGCGACCGGAACGCCGGCATGGGTCTTGCGCGGCAGCTTCGCTCTGGTCCTGCCGCTGCAGTACCTGCTGATCTGGAACGGCAACCCCCTGCTCTACAGCCTCTTCATTCCAGCCTGCGTGCTGCTGGTGCTGCCGCTGCTCGGCTTGCTGTCTGGTCGTCCGGATACCTTCATGAGCCATACACGCAGCCTGCGGGCCGGGCTCCTGATCTGCGTGTTCGCGGTCTCGCACGTTCCGGCACTTCTCACCCTGCACCTCCCCGGTCCAGCCTACAGCAATGCCTACCTGCTGGTGTTCCTGCTGCTGGTCGTCCAGTCGAGTGACGTCTTCCAGTATCTGTGGGGAAAGCTCATCGGTCGCCACCTGATTGCGCCGAGGCTGTCACCGTCAAAAACCGTCGAAGGAACCGTCGGCGGCATCCTGAGTGCCAGCGCGCTGGGCGCAGGACTGGCATCGCTGACGCCGTTTACACCGCGGGAAGCGATGCTGATCGCACTGCTGATCACGCTGCTCGGCTTCATCGGCGGCCTGGCCATGTCGGCGATCAAGCGTCGCCGCGGCATCAAGGACTGGGGAACGCTGATTCCCGGCCACGGCGGCATGCTCGACCGGCTCGACTCACTCTGCCTCTCGGCTCCGGTCTACTACTACCTGCTGCGTTGGGGCTGGGCCACCTGAGCAGACACGGCCAACTGCATAAGGCTAACGACGCCGCCACAGTCTGCCGAGCAGGCCACCCAACAGCAGACCGGCAAATCCAGCGCCGGCGGCAGCGTACCAGATGGCTGCCTTGGCTTCGGCAATCAGCGAGTTGGTAAACACGTTCGACGACAGGTGCATCGAGACCACTTGCCATTTCCCGTCGATCTTCGCCGAGGTCGAAGTCCAGTTCGAACTCAGGCGGAAAGGCCCCCTGGCCACCGGAAAGAATTCGTCCTCCATCGTCCCGTCGGCGACCGCAACCTCGCCATTGCCGAAGAAGTGTGCCGACGCTCCGAGTTTGGCGGTGGTCAGATAACGGTCGAGGGTGCGCCGCTCACCCCTGAGCATGCGATCATAATACGCCTTGATCTCGGCGTGCCCGCGCGACACCTCGCCGTTGAGCCAGGTGACCGTCGCCTGCGGATGCATCTGCGCCAGCATGCGGTTGACATCCTGGGCATTGATGCTGGCTTCGATCTCGCGGAACAGCTTGATCAGCGCCTGGCGATCGGGCGCGTACGGATCGGGTTCGGCAGCCACCGCCCGGTCCGGCCCGATCAGGACGAAAAACAGCGCAAAGAGCAGATTCACTATCGGACGCATGCGATCTCCAGTCATTGCCATGGGGTCAGGAAAACGGCTCCGCCCGGCCTGGTGGACGGGCATTGAGCCAGCTTGCCGGCTAGTCCGCGGTGCCGGACACCGGCGCATGATAGCCCGCTATCGCTTCGCTGACCACCTGTTCAAGCGGTGCTCTCCCCGACCGGGAGCAGGTCTTTGACCGCAGGGGTTCAGCCATCCTGGCGACGCCGGACGGTCTCGAAAAGGCAGATCGCAGCGGCCACGGCGACATTGAGCGATTCCATCGCGCCCGGCATCGGGATGTGCACTTGCCGCTGCGTCGCGGCCAGTACTGCTGGCCGCACGCCCAGCCCTTCGCTTCCGAAGACCCACGCCAGTGGTCGATCGAGCTTGGTCGTATAAAGGCTGACAGGCGCCGCCAGCGCTGTGCCCACAGCCTGCCCGTGAAAAGCTGCAAGAAAGCCTGCCAGGTCGCCGCCCTCGTGGATCTCGACCTGAAAATGCGCCCCCATGGCCGCGCGCAGGGTCTTCGGCGACCACGCCTGCGCGCAATCGGCGGACAGCAAGACCTGGCGAAAACCCGCCGCCGCAGTACTGCGCAAAATCGAACCGACATTGCCGGGATCCTGGACACCATCGAGCAATACCGTGTCCGCGTCATGGTCGAGGCCGCGTGCGGGCTGCGGCCAGGCCACGATGGCCATGATGCCGCTGGGCGTGTCGACCACCGCCAGATCGTCGAACAGGGCATCCGGGAGACAGGTCACGCGCGTACCGGCACCGCAGTTCGCCAAGTAGCAGGCGGCTTCCGGACGGCCGGCGCCACTGTCGCTGACGACGATTTCCTCGGGCATCCCGCGCTGACGTCCGTAGGCCTCGATCAAATGCATGCCATCGAGCAGCACGCAGGCACTCCGACGCCGCTCACGACTACTCTGGCAGAGTTTCTTCAGCATCTTGTAGTGCGGATTCTCGCGCGAAGCAATCCGCTTCATCGCTGGCTCAAGCGGGCAACCGGTCCGTAGCTGCGACGGTGGTGCGGGCTGGCGCCATGTTCGACCAACGCCCGAAGATGCTGCGCTGTCGGATAACCCATATGGCGATCAAAACCATACTGCGGATAAGCGAGGTGCAGTTCACGCATGCCGGCGTCGCGCACCGTCTTGGCGAGAATCGACGCCGCCGCTATGGCTGCAATCTTCCCGTCGCCACCGACGACCGCCTCGACGGGGTACAGCAGCATCGGGCAACGATTGCCATCGACCTGCACGCGCTCGGGAATGACTCCGTGCCCGGCGACGAGCGCCGCCACGGCACGCTGCATGGCCAGCAGGCTGGCCTGCAGGATGTTGATCCGGTCGATCTCCTCGACGCTGGCCTCCGCCACCGCCCAGGCCAGCGCCCGCAGGCGAATCTCGTCGGCCAGCACCACCCGCCGTCCGGCCGAGAGTTTTTTCGAATCATTCAGGCCGACGATCGGGCGTGCCGGGTCGAGGATCACCGCCGCCGCAACCACCGGCCCAGCCAGCGGACCCCGACCAGCCTCGTCAACACCGCAGAGTAATCCTTCAGGCTGCAGCAAGGGCAGCATGATGCCGTCCCGAGTGCAGGCAAGCGACCACCGCTGCCGCCGCCTTATCGGCAGCATTCTGGCGCAGTTGCAGATGCAGCGCCAGAAAACCCGCCTTGATGCGTTCGCATACCGGCTTGTCGGCGTACAGGTTGAGCATCGCCTGCGTGAGGTTCTCGGGCGTGGCGTCATCCTGAATGAACTCGGGAACCACGAACTTGCCGGCCAGCACGTTGGGCAAACCAACGTAGGGCAGATAACCCATGCGACGCATCATGCGGTACGAAAGCGGTGCCATCTTGTAGACAATGGCCATCGGCCTCTTCAGCAGCGCCGCCTCAAGGGTGGCGGTACCGCTGGCAACCAGGACGACATCGGCAGCCATCATCGCCTGGTGGGCATGACCAAACAGCAGGCGAATCGGAAGATCCTGCGCGGCGCAGCGATGCAGCGCGCTCTCGAACAACTCCCGTGTTTCGCGTGTGGCCAGCGGTACGAGAAAAACCGCCTCCGGGATCTCCCGGTGAATCCTGCGCGCGGTTTCGATGAAGGTATCCGCCATGTACTGCAGTTCGGACTGCCGACTCCCCGGCAGGAGAGCAAACACCGGTGCAAGCAACGAGAGATCAAGCAGTACGCGCGCGCCGTCGCGGCCGTCTTCAAGCGGCAGCATGTCGGCCAAGGGATGGCCGACATAGCTCACGGGTATGCCTTGCTGCTCGTACAGCGCCGGTTCGAATGGAAAGAGCGCCAGCACCCGCGAAACAGCAGCACCTATCTTGTGGATCCGCTGTCCCCGCCAGGCCCAGATCGATGGACTGACGTAATGGATGCTGGGAATCCCGCGCTGCTTGAGAGCCTTTTCGAGCGCCAGATTGAAATCCGGCGCATCCACACCGATGAAGACATCGGGCGGATCGGCCAGAAAGCGGCGTTTGAGATCCCTGCGAATGGCGGCAATTTCACGATAGTGTCGGAGCACCTCGACGTAGCCGCGAACCGCCAGTTTCTCGAGTGGATGCCAGGCCTCGAAGCCCATGCCCAGCATCTTCGGACCACCCACGCCATAAAAAACGGCGTTCGGCAACCTTGCGCGGAGCGCCTGGATCAACTGACTGGCGAGCAGATCGCCCGATGCCTCACCAGCCACCATGGCGATCCGGAACCCCGCTGCGGTCATCGAATGATGCCGCGTTTCGACACCGCGAGGAAATCGATCAGTGGCTGTATTTCGGGATGCGCAACCACTTCCTGCGCCAGTTTGGCGCGCGCCTCGTCGAGCATCAGCCCAGACTTGTACAGCGTCCGGTAGGCACGCTTCAGGGCCAGCAGCGCTTCCGCTGAAAAACCCCGGCGCTTGAGCCCTTCGGCATTGATTCCGAATGGACTGGCGGTATTGCCGGCAGCCATCACGAAGGGTGGAATATCCTGCAGGACCACCGTGCCGACGGCAGTCATGGTGTGCGCGCCGACCCGGCAGAACTGGTGGACGCCGGTGTAGCCGCCGAGGATGGCCCAGTCATCGATATGCACGTGGCCAGCCAACTGCGCATTGTTGGCAAACACGGTACGGTTGCCCACCTGGCAATCATGCGCGATGTGCACGTAGGCCATGATCCAGTTGTCGTCGCCAACGCGAGTAACCCCGGCATCGAGCGCCGTACCCAGGTTGAACGAGCAGAACTCCCGGATCGTGTTGCGATCGCCGATTTCAAGGCACGTCGGCTCGCCGGCATACTTCTTGTCCTGCGGCACTTCGCCCAGGGAGCAGAACTGGAAAATGCGGTTTTCACAGCCGATGCGTGTCCGTCCGGAGATCACCACATGCGGGCCGACGATCGTGTTGTCGCCAATCTCCACGTGCTCGCCGATGATCGTATAAGGACCAACAGCAACGTTTTCGCCAAGTTGCGCACCCGCATGGACGATTGCCGTTTGATGAATCAATGCCGCCATCACCCCGGCGCCTTGACGATCGAACTCTTGGCACACATCAGCTCGGCTTCGGCGACGATCTCGCCGTCGACGCGTGCCTCGGCCTTGAATTTCCAGATGTTGCGCATCTGGCGCAGGATGCTGACGTGCAGGTGCAGTTGGTCACCCGCGGTAACGGTTTTCTTGAAACGCGCGCCGTCTATTCCCACGAAGTAGAAGAGGGAGGAACTGTCAGGCTTGGCACCCAGCGTCTTGAACGAGAGGATGCCCGCGGCCTGTGCCAGCGCTTCGAGGATCAGCACCCCCGGCATCACCGGGTGATGCGGAAAATGGCCGGTAAAAAACGGTTCGTTGATGGTCACGTTCTTGTAGGCATGGATGGCCTGGCCCGGCTCACACTCAAGCACCCGGTCAACCAGCAGGAAGGGGTAGCGGTGCGGCAACTGCTCGATGATCTCGTGGATATCCATTGCGTTCAAGACGTCTTCCCCATCATTTCGAGTTTCTTCTCCAGCTCGGCAACGCGTTCGGCAAGCTTCGCCAGCCGCTTCACCTGGGCCGCATTGCGCAACCATTCCTGGTGTGGTTCGAGTGGAAACAGCGCGGTATATTGCCCTGGCTGGCGCAGGCTCTTGCCCACCAGTGTTCCACCGGAAATATGCACGTCGTCGGCCAGTTCGAGGTGGCCGCTGATCATGCCCGCACCACCTACGGTACAGCGGCGACCGATGTGGGTACTGCCGGCAATGCCGACGCAGCCCGCCATCGCGCTGTGCTCGCCAATGCTGACGTTGTGCGCCACCTGAATCTGATTGTCGAGCTTGACGCCGTCACCGATGATCGTGTCGTCGAGCGCACCCCGGTCGATCGAGGTATTGGCGCCGATCTCGACGTCGTCACCAATCAGCACGCGACCGATCTGCGGGATCTTGACCCAGCGCTCACCGTCCTTGGCAAAGCCAAAACCGTCGGCACCGACCACCGCGCCGGAATGGATGATGGCGCGCTTGCCGATCACGCAGCCCTGGTAAACCACCACATTCGCGTACAACACGGAATCGTCACCGATCGTCACACCGTCGCCAATCACGCAGCCAGGGTGCAGGATGACGTTCTCGCCAAGACACACGCCTTCGCCGACCACGACGTTTTCGCCGACACTCGCCGATGACGGTACTGCGGAGCGAACCACCGCTCCCGGATGAATCCCGGGTCGACCTTGCGCAGGCGGATTCAGCAGGCCCACGACGCGCGCGTAATAGGCGTAGGGATTCCGGTCAACGATGCGCGGCAGTGACGTTTCCGTCGCGAAAGGCGGCGGCACGATCACCGCGGTGGCCTGCGTGCGTTGCAGTTGGTCGCGGTATTTCGGGTTGGCGAGAAACGCGATCTGTCCTGCCCCCGCGGACAGCAGCGAACCGACCTGCGATACGAGCACCGTTCCGTCGCCGTGCAGCACCCCACCGAGACGGGCGACGATATCGCCTAGCCGCAGACCTCGTGACACATCCACCCCAGCAATCTGGCAGACGGCCGCGTTTACTTCGCGGCCTGGGGTTCGGACAGGGCTTTGATGACCTTGTCGGTAATGTCGAGCTTCGGACTGACCCAAACGACATCCTGAACGATCAGGTCGAACTTCTCGCTTTCGGCCAGTTGCTTGATCGCCTTGTTGGCCTTTTCGATGATCGCTGCATTCTCTTCGTTCTGGCGCAGATTCAGGTCTTCGCGGAACTCCCGCTGCTTGCGCTGAAACTCCCTCGACAACTCACCGAGATCCTTCTCCTTGGCACGGCGCTCCGATTCAGCCATCGTCAAACCGCCCTTCTCGAGAGACTCCTGCAAACCCTGAACCTGCTTGGCCAGACGCTGCAGGTCCTGGTCCCGCTTGGAGAACTCCTGCTCGATCTTCTTCGCGGCTCTCACGGCTGCCGGTGCGTCACGAAAAAGACGCTGGGTATTGACGTAGCCGATCTTCAACTGGTCTACCGCCGACGCGTAAGACACCGGCAGCGAGGCCATCAACGCAACCAGCAGCCTGGCAATCGTCTTCTTCAAACTCATTCTCCTGGATTAAAAGGTGGTCCCCATCTGGAACTGGAACTTCTGCAGTTTAGCATTACTTTTCTCGTTGATCGGCTGGCCATAACTGAATTTCAGGGGTCCCAACGGCGATATCCAGGCCGCGGTGAGACCGACGGACATCGCCAACCCTTCCTTCCCGATCGTATAGTTATCACTGAACACGTTACCCGCATCAAAAAATGGACCAAGACGGACCGACTTGTCGAACCCGGGCAGCGCCATCAGCAACTCGGCGTTGAACACCGCCTTGCTCGTACCTCCGAGGTAGGTATCGGGATACAGCGGGTCTACCGGGCCGAGACTGGCAGTCTGGTAGCCGCGCACCGAACCGATGCCGCCAGCGTAGAAATTCTTGTAGAACGGCAAGCTCTGGCCTTGCAGACCATTCGCGTAACCGAGTTCCCCCATGAGCATCAGCACCAGGTCCTTGGTCAGGGGAAAGTAGTGTTCGTTCTTGTAGGTCAGGCGATAGAACGTCAGGTCGACGCCGGGAATGGCCACCTCGACCCCGGCCCGCTGGACGCCCCCGGAGGTCGGATAAATGGCGCTGTTTCGGCTGTCGCTGGTCCATGTCACGGTCGCCGGCAGGGTGATGTTCGAGTCCCCGTGCTCGGCCTGGAAGGTCACGTATTGCGGCGGCGTTGCGGCCGTGATCGGCGTAATGTCGATCGTCGTCTGGTCGATCGCCAAACCGAAGCTCAGGGTTTCCTTTTCGCTGATCGGGTAACCGAAGCGGATGCCGCCGCCGATCGACTCCGACTGGAACGCGTAACCCAGAGAGGTGGGGTTGACCCGCCGATCGTAAATGTCAAATCCCTGGCTGATGCCGTCAACGGTGAAGTAGGGATTGGTATAGTTGATGCTGAGCGTCCGGTTCAGTTTTCCGGTATTGACCTGCAAGGCCAGGAACTTGCCGCTGCCGAAGATGTTGGACTGCGAGATCGAACCGGACAGAACCACCTTTTCCGCACTCGAATAGCCGGCACCGATGGAGATGTTACCGGTCGATTTTTCCGTCACATTGACGTTCACATCGACGAGATCGATGGTGCCGGGGACCGGCGGAGTCTCCACATTGACTTCGCCGAAATAGTTGGTTCGGTCGATTCTCTCCCGCGACGCCGCGACCCGGTCGGCGTCATACCATGCCCCTTCCATCTGGCGCATCTCCTGGCGGATGACTTCGTCACGTGTTTTGGTGTTGCCGCTGATGTTGACCCGGCGCACGTAGGTCCGCTTCCCCGGATCGACAAAAATCGTAAACGCCACCTGACGCTTTTCCTTGTCGAGTTCCGGAGCAGCGTTCACGTTGGCAAATGCGAAGCCTTGGGCACCCAGCTTGTCGGATATGGCCTTGGTGCTCTCGTTGAGTTTTTCGCGCGAAAATACGTCGCCGGGCTTGACCTTGACCGCCTTCCTGAAATCTTCCTCAGGCAGGGTCAGATCGCCAGCCAGCTTCACAGACGAAACCTGGTAGCGCTCCCCTTCATTGATGCTGACGGTGATGTAGATTTCCTTCTTGTCGGGAGTAATCGACACCTGCGTTGACTCGATACTGAATTCCAGGAAGCCCCGATCGAGGTAATATGAACGTAGCGTCTCAAGATCGGCCGAAAGCTTTTGTTTCGAATACTGGTCACTCTTGGTATACCAACTGATCCAGTTCGGTGTCTTCTGCTGCATCACGGCCAGCAGATCCTTCTCCTTGAAGGCCTGAGCGCCGACTATGTTGATCTGCTTGATCTTGGCTGTTTCGCCTTCGTCGATATTGAAATTGATCGCCACGCGGTTGCGATCCAGCGGCGTTATCGTGGTGGTGATCGTCGCCGCGTATCTGCCCCGTGAGAGGTACTGGCGCTTCAGTTCCTGTTCGGCCTTGTCCAGCGTGGCCCGGTCGAAGGTGCGCGCTACGGCGACCCCGACTTCCTTCAGGCCCTTGATCAACTGATCCTTCTCGAATTCCTTCAAGCCCACGAAGTCGATCTGCGCGATCGCCGGCCGCTCCTCAAGCACCACAATCAGGACGCTGCCATCGATCTCGATCCGGACATCCTTGAAAAAACCGGTCGCAAACAAGGTCTTGATCGCTTGCGCGGCACGCTCGTCGGTCATCGTGTCGCCGACCTTGACCGGCAGATAGCTGAAAACCGTACCGGCCTCAACACGCTGAATTCCTTCGAGGCGAATATCCCTGACCACGAACGGCTCCATGGCCGACGCGGCACAGACAAACAAGGAGGCTACCAGACCTGCGAGCAGGTTTTTCTTCATAAGCTCAGCCGGAGAACAGTCGATTGATGTCGTTGTAGAAGGCGAACGCCATAAGCATGAGCAGGAGTGCCAGGCCGATTTGCTGGCCGATTTCCATGGTTCGCTCGGAAACGGGCCCACGCTTGATGATTTCGACGAGATAATACAACAAATGCCCCCCATCCAGAATCGGGATCGGCAGCAGATTGAGGACTCCCAGACTGATGCTCACCAGAGCGAGGAACTTCAGGTAATAATCGACGCCCAGCCTTGCCGACCGTCCAGCGTAGTCGGCGATGGTCACCGGCCCACTGATGTTACGCCACGAAACCTCGCCGGTAATCATCTTGCCAATCATCAGGAGGGTAAACGCCGACTTGTCCCAGGTCTCGATAACCGCCTTGTTGAGCGCCGACAGCGGACCGTAGCTGACGGTGACCATCAATTCTGCCGGCAGGCGTCCGTCAGCGGCGACGGCTGCACCAATGCGGCCAATCTGCCGCCCCCGCTCTTCGACGGCAGCCGGCGTCACCGTGCTCTCGACGCGCACGCCGTCGCGCAGCACCTCCAGATGAATCGCCTTCCCGGGCGACTTGCGGACGTGTTGCACGACGTCGGCCCAACTGCCGATCGGCGTTGCGTCAATGCTGAGCACTTCGTCTCCGGGGCGCAGCCCGGCATCGGCGGCAGCACTGTTGGCATTGACCTGGCCCAGCACGGGGGGCAGCCGGGGGCGGTAAAGCGTGAGACCCAGCCGGTCCAGCGCCTCGCCTTCCCAGCCCGACTGTCGAACGGCCAGCACGTCAAGGCGCCGCACCGCGATCTCGTGTTGCGGGTTGATCACCTCAAGTTCGATCTGATCCTGCTCAACGGCCCGCTGCAGCAGGAGCCAACGCATCTCCTGCCAGGTCTGCACGCTTTCTCCGGCAACCTTGAGCACCAATTCACCGTCTTCCAGTCCTGCCGACGCCGCCGCACTCTCGACGGCGGGCGCGCCCAGAAGCGGCTTGAACTCTTCCGTACCGTTCCAGAACAGCCCCCAGTAAAGAACAATGGCCAGCAGGAAGTTGGCTGCCGGCCCCGCTACAACAATCACCATCCGCCGCAGGACAGACTGCCGGTTGAAGCTCCGGTGCAACTCCTCGGCAGGAACCTCGCCTTCACGCTCGTCGAGCATTTTTACATAACCGCCGAGCGGGAAAGCGGCAATTGCCCACTCGGTGCCATCCTGGCCAAAGCGCCGCGCCCAGAGTGGCCGACCGAAGCCGACCGAGAAGCGCAGGACCTTCACCCCTGCCCAGCGCGCGGCAAGATAGTGCCCGAACTCGTGCACCACGACGAGGATTCCCAGGACCAGAGCAAAGGCCGCAAGATAGTAGAGAAAGCCGCTCATCGGAAAGCTGGATCCATGATCAAATGTTCAGCCGCTGCGCGCGCCGTGCGGTCGACAGCCAGGACCTCGGCCAGCGAGGCAGGCATCCCGCCGGTCGGCAAGCGATCCATGACTTCGCCAATCACCCGGGCAATCGCCGTAAATCTGATCCTGCGGTCGAGGAAAGCCTGCACCGCCACTTCGTTCGCCGCATTCAGCGTCGTCGGCGCACCGCCGCCCTCCCTGAGCGCACGATAGGCCAGTCCCAGGCACGGAAAGCGATCCAGGTCGGGACGCTCGAAATGCAGCGACGCCACCTTGTACAGATCAAGCGCCTCGACGCCCGCCGCGATGCGCTGCGGATAAGCCAGGGCGTGCGCGATCGGCGTGCGCATGTCCGGATTACCGAGTTCCGCGATGACCGAGCCATCGACGTACTGAACGAGCGAATGAATGACGCTTTGGGGATGGATGACCACCTGAATGCTGTCCGCCGGAACGTTGAACAGCCAGTGCGCCTCGATCACCTCCAGGCCCTTGTTCATCATCGTCGCGCAGTCGACCGATATCTTTCGTCCCATGATCCAGTTCGGATGGGCACACGCCTGTTCGGGGCTGACGGCTTCGAAGTCGCCGAGGGCCAGTTCACGGAAGGGACCACCCGATGCCGTAAGGAACAGCCCAAGCACGCCACTGCCCGCCGGATCGCCCGAGTAGGTGCTCGGGAGAGACTGGAAAATGGCATTGTGCTCGCTGTCGATCGGCAGCAGGGTAGCGCCGTTTTCGCGCACGGCACGCATGAAGACCGGGCCGGCCATGACCAGTGCTTCCTTATTCGCCAGAAGGATCTTCTTCCCGGCGACAGCCGCCGCCAAGGTGGGCGGCAGACCCGCCGCGCCGACGATCGCGGCCATCACCGCATCCACCTCCGGAAGTGCCGCCATGCGGACCAGCGCGCCCGGACCATGCCCCACCTCCGTCGGACAACCCGCGGCCAGCAAGCGCGCAGCGAGATCAGCGGCCAGAAGCGGATCACCAACAACCGCATGCCGCGGTCGAAACTCCAGGCACTGCTCGAACAGAAGGTCCACCTGACGGTGCGCGCACAGCGCCACAACCCGGTAGCGTTGTGGGTGACGTCGCAGGACATCCAGCGTATTGACCCCGATGGAGCCTGTCGAGCCGAGAATCGTGAGCTGCTGCACAGCCAACCCCGACGGCATCAAGACTGTGTCGCCAGCCAGACCAGAGCGACCAGCGGCAGTGTCGACGTGAGACTGTCGATGCGGTCCAGCACCCCGCCGTGCCCTGGCAGCACGTTGCTGCTGTCCTTGAGGCCCGCCTGGCGTTTAAGCAGGGATTCGAAGAGATCACCAAGGATGCTGATCGCCGCCAGTACGCTGAGCAGCACGGCCAACAGGGGCAGATTTCCCGCCAGCGTCGCCGGCAAATGCGGCGACAACAGCAGTCCATACGCCAGAACCGCGACAACACCACCGAACGCGCCCTCCCAGGTCTTGCCCGGGCTGATGTTGGGCGCCAGCTTGTGTTTACCCAGAAGCCGCCCGAAGAAGTACGCGCCAATGTCCGCCAGCCAGACAACCGCCATGATTGCCAGCAAGGTCAGCGGCCCGGCCTGTCGCAATTGCAGCAGTGCCATCCACGCGGGCAGGATCAGCACGCTGCCCGTCGCCAGAGCGATGGCAGCGTTCGGCATGGGCCAACGCCGCGTCAACCAGAGCGGCACCAGAAGTAGCCAGAAAATTGCCGCTGGCAGATAGAAGCAGGCACCCAGAGGCCAGGCTGCCTCGGCAAATCCTGCCCCAATTCCGACGGCAGCAGGTGCGAGCATGGTCACTACCGCACACACCCCGGCAAGCAATACGCCAAGCCAGATTCGGCCCGTCTCGCCAAGACGCATCAAGGCACCCCACTCCCAAGCCGCCACCGCGGCCACGGCCGTGGTGAACAGCAGCCAACCCAGCGGTGGCAAAAAGAAGAGCGCAGAAAAGAAAGCGGCAAACAGGACAACCGCGGTGATCACCCGCGTCCTAAGCATCTATGCGCGGGCCGGTCGGTACGACAGCAGGCTGGGAAGTACCCAGCACCTGTTCACTGGTCCGCCCAAAGCGGCGTTCGCGCTGCTGATATGAGGTCAGTGCGGCCTCAAAAGCACGCGCGTCAAACTCGGGCCAGAGCACCTCGGTGAAATACAACTCGGAATACGCGAGTTGCCAGAGCAGGAAGTTGCTGATTCGCTGCTCACCACCGGTGCGAATGAACAGATCGGGCTCGGGTGCATAGCTCATTGCCAGATGTGGCGCCAGATCGCTTTCGCTCCATTGCGCGCGTGCCTCCTGGTCGCTGCTCAACATGCGGTTGACCGCCTGCAGAATATCCCATCGTCCACCGTAATTCGCGGCGATGGTCAGAACGAGTCGGTCGTTACCCGCCGTGCGCTCCTCGGAGGCGGCGATCAGCGCCTGCAGGTCCGAATCAAACCGCGAGAGGTCGCCAATCACCCGCAAGCGTACGCCGTTGCGATCGAGTTTCTTGACCTCCTCCTTGAGTGCGCGTACGAAGAGCTGCATCAGCAGAGAGACTTCCTCTTCAGGGCGACGCCAGTTCTCTGAACTGAAGGCGAACAGGGTCAGATACTCGATGCCCCGTTCAAGGCAGGTCTTCACCGTAGCACGCACCGTTTCAACACCACGATGATGCCCGGCGACGCGCGGCAACAATCGCTTCTTGGCCCAACGCCCGTTGCCGTCCATGATGATCGCCACATGGCGAGGAACCGTGGGCGTATCCGGCACATCGCGAGTGGAACTGGCAAAGCGCACCATACTGATGACTCCTGCGACAGTCGCTAGATGGCCATCAACTCGGTTTCCTTCTGACTGAGTTGTTTCTCGATCTCGGCCACGTAGCGGTCGGTAAGCTTCTGGATCTCGTCCTGTGCACGATGCTCGTCATCCTCGGAGCACTCCTTGTTCTTGAGCATTTCCTTCAGCGTCGCAATGGCATCGCGTCGCAGATTGCGAACCGCAACCTTGGCACCCTCGCCCTCGCCTTTCACGACCTTGATCAGATCGCGCCGCCGTTCCTCGGTCAGGGCAGGCATCGGCACGCGGATCAGGTCTCCCTGTGCGGCCGGGTTGAGGCCCAGGTCGGAGTCGCGAATGGCCCTCTCGACCTTTGCCGCCATGCCCTTTTCCCAGGCCTGAACACCGAGCGTGCGAGCGTCGATCAAGGTCACGTTGGCCACGGTATTGATCGGTACCGGCGAGCCGTAATACTCGACCTGCACGTGGTCGAGCAAACCCGTATGCGCACGCCCGGTCCGCACCTTTGCCAGATCGGTCTTGAGTGCCTCAAGCGACCTGTGCATCTTGTGCTCGGCGGCCTTTTTCACGTCTGCTATGGACATTCCCATCTCCGTCAGCAATATACCAGGGTGCCTTCGTTCTCGCCCATCGTAACCCGCCGCAGCGCACCCTGCTTGAAAATCGAGAACACGTTGATCGGCAGCTTCTGGTCACGGCACAAGGCAAAAGCAGTGGCATCCATGACCGCGAGGTTCTGGGCGATGGCATCGTCGAAGCTGATCCGCTCGTAGCGGGTAGCCTGCGGATCCTTCTTCGGGTCGGCCAAATAGATGCCATCGACCTTGGTGGCCTTGAGTACGATTTCGGCACCGATCTCCGCCCCCCGCAGAGCCGCAGCGGTATCGGTCGTAAAGAAGGGGTTACCGGTCCCACCGGAAAAGATGACCGTCCGGCCCTGTTCCAGGTAGCGGATGGCCTTGGCTCGGATGTACGGCTCGACCACCTGCTCGATGCTCAGAGCCGACTGCACGCGCGAAACCATCCCGGCAACACGCATCGCGTCGTGCAGTGCCAGACCATTCATCACGGTCGCCAGCATGCCCATGTAATCCGCCTGGGCGCGATCCATGCCCCTGGCCGCCGGCGCAACGCCCCGAAAGATGTTGCCACCGCCGATGACCACGCCAACCTGTACCCCCATGTCGACTATCACCTTGATCTCGGCAACAATTCCCGAGATCGTTTTCCGGTTGATGCCGTAGGCATCACCACCCATGAGCGCCTCACCGGAGAGTTTCAGCAGGATGCGTTTGTACTTCGGCGAGTTGGTGGACATCGGCGTCGGTCTCCTTCGGTAAGCGCGTGATCGGTCAGTCAAGCCCGGCGGTTACTTCTGCGCGGCTGCAGCGGCTTGTGCGGCCACTTCGGCGGCAAAATCGTTGGCCCTCTTGGCGATGCCTTCACCAACCACGAACAGGGTGAAACTCACCACCGATGCCTCTTTGGCCTTGAGCAACTGGGCAATTGTCTGTTTGTGGCTTTCGTCCTTCACAAACACCTGACCGAGCAGCGTGACCTCATTGAGGAACTTCTGTACGGAGCCTTCGGCAATCTTGTCGATCATCGCCTCCGGCTTGCCACCTTCACGGGCCTTCTCGATGGCAATGCGACGTTCGCTCTCGATCAGTTCGGCGGCGACACCGGTCGGATCCAGTGCCCGCGGCTTGGCAGCCGCAATGTGCATGGCCAGATCCTTGCCGAGTTGATCGTCGCCGCCAATGTAATCCACCAGAACACCGATCTTGGCCCCACCATGCACGTAGGAAGCGAGCCTTCCCTTGGCCTCGATGCGCGCGAAACGACGGATCGACATGTTCTCGCCAATCTTGCCGACAAGCGCCGTGCGCGTCGATTCGACACTACCGTCACCCATCGGCAACGCCGACAAGGCAGCGACGTCGACCGGATCGTGCCCGGCGACCAATACCGCGCAATCACGCGCCAGGCTCAGAAACTCCTGGTTCTTGCCGACAAAGTCAGTTTCGCAGTTGATTTCGACGATCGCACCAAGTTTGTCGTCACTCGATCTGTGGATGGCCACGACGCCCTCGGCGGTGATACGACTCGCCGCCTTGCTGGCTTTGGAACCGAGCTTGACGCGCAGAATTTCCTCGGCCTTGAGCAGGTCGCCACCGGATTCCGTCAGCGCCCTCTTGCACTCCATCATCGGTGCGTCGGTTCTTTCCCGAAGCTCCTTGACCATACTTGCGGTAATTTCCGCCATTTCACAATCTCCACACACGCGAAGGCTGCCGGTGACACCGGCAGCGCCTCGCTATACACACTCAATCAATACGGAACCCATTGGCCACAGCAAGTTCATGCGCAACCCGTGGCGACAGCGTTCACTCGTCGTCGGCTTCTTCGATGAACTCGTCGCCGGACACCGCATCCAGGATCTCCTCGACAAACTGACTGCGCCCCTCGAGAACCGCATCGGCAACACCACGAGCGTACAAGCGAATGGCACGCGACGAGTCGTCGTTACCCGGAATGACGTAATCCACGCCGTCCGGAGAATGGTTGGTGTCGACCACGGCCACGACCGGAATGCCGAGTTTGTTGGCCTCGGTAATGGCGATCTTGTGGTAACCGACATCAATGACAAACAGCGCGTCGGGCAGCGAGCCCATCTCCTTGATCCCGCCAATCGACTTGTGCATCTTGTCGAGTTCGCGAGTCAGCATCAGCGCCTCCTTCTTGCCAAGCCGGTCGAGGGAGCCATCTTCGCACATGACCTCCATCTCCTTGAGGCGCTTGAGCGACTGCTTGATGGTCTTGAAGTTCGTCAGCATGCCGCCCAGCCAGCGCTGATCGACATACGGGGTATCGCAGCGCGTCGCTTCTTCGGCCATGATCTCGCGTGCCTGCCGCTTGGTCCCGACAAACAGGATCGTGCCCTTGTTGGCCGACAGCCGGCGAACGAAGGTCATCGCTTCGTTATATTTGGCCAGCGTCTTCTCAAGGTTGACGATATGAATCTTGCTGCGGGCGCCAAAAATATAGGGCGCCATCTTGGGGTTCCAGAATCTCGTCTGGTGGCCGAAGTGAACACCGGCCTCAAGCATCTGTCGCATGGTTGTGGACATTCTTACTCTCACTCTCATCAGGGTTAGACCACCATCCGCCCACCTACAGCCCGCCTTCTCTTCCTGGCAGGCACCCTTGAACAGGCGAATGTGCGTGATAGGATGCACTTCGACAGCACACCCCGCGCGCCTTGAAGGCGCGCTTTCCAATTTTGCTCGCGCAGGCCAGCAAAAGCCGGCGATAGTACCACCAAGCGCCACAGAATTTCAATTCCAACACCGTCCCGCGTTTTCCACCCGGCATGTTTGCGCGCCAACGAGGAACCTGGAGCAGGCGCGCTGCACTGGCCGCGCGTCGCAGGGCGGGCAGGCGCCGATACGTTCCCTGGCCATCGCGGTGTGGGGGAAAAGAGAAAATGGACGGGTTACGGAAGTCTCCGAAGACAGTGTGCGACGGCCGCGAAGTCGAACGAGAAGGATGGTTTTCGCCTTCACAACGCGTGCCGGTGAACTAATATGAACCTGGAGAGGGGGGAAAACAATGCTTCATCGCCTATGGAAGCACCTGAAGGTCGCTCGGCGTTTGAATTTTGGACCGGCCTCAGTCGTTTTTCGCTTTGAGCGGGCCGTTCGGCTCAGGACGGCGCCCCGTAATCTCCCGGCGGTTGAGAATCAGGCGCCGGTTACCGAGCTGGCGCACGCGCGAGCGGGGCCCTTGGGCGCCGAGAGGGGTACTGTATCCCAATCCGGTTCCGCAAAGCCCGAACCGGAGACGGCACTGATCGTGGGCGCTGGTCCGGGGCTGGGCGAATCACTCGCGAGGCGACTCGCCAGCGAAGGAATCAACATTGCGCTGGCTTCCAGAGACGGGGTGCGCCTTGAGAGGCTGGCCGGGGAACTGAGACGGGGCGGGGTTCGGGCGAGCGGATTCACCTGCGATGTCACCGATCGAGCGAGATCGACCTTCGTCCGTGGAACGAGCGTTTCTGGGAACACTGCTGATGGAGGTCTTCCGCGGCGGCGGTCGAGAAGCCTTCCGACCGCCGCCGCGCGTCGGGTGCTACTCGGGAAGGCCGTTGATCAGGAACATCGCCTGTAGCGCATCATTGGGTTTGCCCAGCGGCTCGAACCAGCGCGCGAGGATTGGGCTGATCTCGCCGGTGCGGTACAGTCTGGCCAGGGTCCGGTCGACGGCCAGGCGCAGATCGGCGTCGCGGCGCATCGCCAGGCCGTACGGTTCGTAGCTGAACTGCAGCGA
Source organism: Candidatus Accumulibacter propinquus (assembly GCF_056856495.1). Classification (NCBI taxonomy): domain Bacteria; kingdom Pseudomonadati; phylum Pseudomonadota; class Betaproteobacteria; genus Candidatus Accumulibacter; species Candidatus Accumulibacter propinquus. Next base: position 1,514,265 of record NZ_JBSEHC010000003.1, on the reverse strand, counting down.
GGCCAGCGCGAAGGCCTGCCCCTGCCCGCGCACCAGCGCCGTGGTAACCAGCACCGTACGATCCGCCGCATAGGCCGTGGCGGTCCTGTCCTGCAGCGCCTTCAGCGCGGCATCGTGGTCGGCGACCTTGAGCAGGAGAACGCCAAGCTTGCCCGTGGCGATCAGGTTTTCGAGCGTTTTTTCGGTCGTCGTTCCGGCCACCACCGCGACACGCTGCGCCTTGATCGCTTCGATCGACGACGGCACCTCACCCTCGCGAAACAACAGGCCGGCACCGTCGACAAAGGTCATCACGCTGAAGTCGAAGTCGGCCCGACGCGACAGCGTCTGTGTCGAGTTACCGCACTCGATATCGATTGCGCCGCTCTTCAAGGCCTCGAAGCGGCTCTGTGCAGTGACCGGCACCCAGCGTACATCGAGTTTCGGCAGGTCGAGCTGCTTGCCGATATCCTCGGCCACGATCCGGCACAGGTCTACGCTGTAGCCGCGCGGCTGCTTGTCGTCGCCGACGAATGAAAACGGTATCGAGTTCTCGCGGTAGCCCAGCTTCAGTGTTCCGGTCTGCTTGATGTTGGCCAGGGTCGATTCCGCCGCCATCGCCGTCGTAGCGATGGCGAAGCTTGCGGCAAGCCCGGCCAGGAGCAGGGTGCGTTTGATCATGGTTCTTCCTCGGTGGTGGTTGGGGGTAGGAGGTCCGCATCGACAGCGGTGGTGCGGGCGCGGCAAGTATGCACAGCAACGCCGGATTTTTCCATGCCTTATCGCGCGCCTGCCGCCCAGCCTCAGGCGACTCATCGCCATGGGCGGTGGTTGCAGGTATTCATGTCGGCAACACCACTGGATAGGGGCTGTCGCCAGGACCGGCACGATCGAACCCGCCGTGCATTACAAGATCTGTCGGAAAAATTTACAGGTCGCCGTATCTGAGAACATGGAGTTATTACAAGTCCTTGAACAAACAAATAAAGGCATTACGGCATATAAATTGCTTATTGGGCGTCGCACACTGCGCAACCGGTGGTGTCTTTCTCTTTATTGATGACTTCAAGAATTCTCGGGAGGTTTTATCCATGCTCAACAAACTGGTCGCTTCCGCCATGGCGGTCGCGGTGTTCCTCTGCTCTGCGGTCGCGCAGGCCGGGCCGCTGATCCTGTCCGGCGACTCGAACATCATTGATCCTCTGGGCTCCAACGCCGGAAACCAGGCGTTCTTCAAGAACATCCTGGGCAGCGGTACAGCGGTGGGCGTGCTTTCGACGACGCCTTCGCTGTGCTGCCTGGGCACGCTTGACCAGGATGTGGTGAACTTTTATAACGCCCAGGCCGGGGTGAGCGCCTCGCTGCTGGGCGGGCCGATTACCGCGGCCTCGCTCGCCGGGCTGAATCTCTTTGTCGCCGTGGCGCCGGAAAACGCCTTCGGCGCCGGCGAAGTCACCGCGCTCTCGGGTTTCCTGAGCGGCGGCGGGACGCTCTTTCTGCTCGGCGATAACGACAGGTTTCCGTCCGAGAATGCCAATGTGAATGCCTTGCTGGTCGCCCTCGGGAGTGGCATGCAGATCATCGGTGACATCCTCGACCCCGGTTTCAACACCGCAAACATCGACGCGCATCCGCTCACCGCCGGCGCCGCCGGCTTGTCTTACGCAGCCACCTCGCGGGTCTCTGGCGGGACCTCGCTGCTGCGGACGACGAGCACGCATGACACCTTCGTGGCGGTGGAAAACTTCCAGGCCGTTCCCGAGCCGGGTTCCCTCGCACTGCTCGGCGTCGGCCTTGCCTGTCTGGTGCTGCGCCGTCGGCGGCAGTAAGCAAGTCCGTCAGGCAGTGAGATGTGGCCCCGTCTTCAGAACCTGACCTTCCACGTCAGGTCGGGGCCACCTTCGCCATTGCCATGTCCGAGGCTGATCTCGCCGCTGCCGCTGAGCACGAAGTCCTCGCGGTTGATCACCAGCTCACGGGCGGCATCAACCCGGACATAAGTGCCATTGGTGCTGGTGTCGGTGAGTACGAACTTGTCGCGGCGGAATTCGATGCGCGCATGCTTGCGCGAGGCACAGAGCACCGGCAGGTTGATGCGGCACGAGGCGTCGCGGCCGATGGTCACCGCTTCGTCGCCCTGCCTGAAGGTCAGTAAACCGCCGGCATAGGCGAGGTCCAGGGACATCGTCGTCGGTGGATTGTCGCCCGGCAGGCTGCCGGTAATCATCGTCAGGTTCTCGGCCTGCCAGATCACCTCGCAGACGGCGATCGACTCCGCCTTGCCCCTGACCGCGAAGCTGCCCATGCTGCGGGTCGAGTCCCGCAGCTCAGGCGACATCATCTTCGCCGTGGCTTCGGTGGTGATGATCTGGGCGGCCTTGGCCAGGCCGGTCATGCGTGCTGCGATATTGACCGCGTCGCCAAAGACATCGCCGTTTTCCTCGATCAACCGGCCGGCGTGGAAGCCGATCCGGATCGAGAGACCATACTGCATGGCCGAGTCGAGCTCGGACAAGCGGATCTGCATCTCGCAGGCCGCCCGTACGATGGCATCGGCGCCCGGAAAAACCGCCATCAGTTCGTCGCCGATGGTCTTGATCACCCGCCCGCCATACGCTGCGGTGACCGCCCGCAGCACGTCGAGGCAAGCGTCGACCAGCCGCTTCGCCCCGCTGTCGCCGATGGTCTCGTAGAGTTTTGTACTGCCGGTGACATCGGCGAAGAGAACCGCCTGTTCCATGTTTGACCCTTTGTGCCGCAATCGGCGGATATCATAGCGCCTGCCGGACGCGTTGCAAGCGCCATCGACGCCGCCAGCCGGACACCGGCAAAGCGCCGGACTGAGGAGACGAGACATGAACGCAAACACGCAAGGCGCCTGCGCGGCCATCGGGCCGGTGGGGGTGGGCTTGATCGGCGACCGGGAGTTCTGCGACCTGGTCAGCGCCCGTAGCCGGCCCCTGCTCGAAATTGCCAGTAGCCTGGCCGCCAGGCACGCGCATGACGTTCCGCTGACGCGGCCGCTGATTGGCCGCCTGCTGCTGGAATCCGGGCAGATGGAAGCGTTGCTGGACGAGTACGGCGCGCGCCAGAATCAGCACTGGAGCCGGTTCCGCGCCTTGATGGCGGCTCTCAAGAACTTCGCCCGTATCGGCGAGGTCCTGGCCTACATACACCGACGCCTGCCGGCCTACCGTCTCCTGCCGGTCGAAGCAGACTTCGCGGCCGCCACCCGCGAACGCTTGCAGCAGGTCGGTGGCGTCGTCGCCGATGTCGCCACCGACCTGCTGGAGGAGGCACAACGGGTTGGCGTCCAGGTCACCGACCTCGCCCGGCTCCCTGAGGATTTCAGCGAACGCTTGCCGCCGGGCCGCCTGGCGGACAACCGCGGCGACCGGATTACCGGCGACACCGCCACTACGGTCACCCATCTGGCAACCGAGTTTCTCAACCTGGCCGCCGAAAGCGATCTGCTGCGCGTCTCGGCGCGGGTTCCGCCGGAGGAATATGCCGCCTGCTTCCCGGATCCGGTCAGCGAGGAGCGCCTGCGGCAGCTCACCTTCCGCTTCCACAACCTGCAATCCCTGTACGACACCCATGTCGCCGGCACCTCGATCGAAACCTCCGACACCAACCTGCCCATCCTGCGCGGCCACGCCAGTGTCATTTATCATCTGCTGGAGATCGCTACCGACCTCGCCCACTACTACGAGCGCCACGTGAGCCCGCGCACCGGCGACGCCGCGCTGCGTGAACGGCCGGTGGTCGATACCGACGCCACCATGGCAACCCTGTTCGCCTACTCGATGGCCTTCTCCAGCGCCCACCTGACCGGCGGCCAGCGCCTGTGCCAAGGCATCCTGCGCCGCTACGCCGAATCCGGGCGCCTCGAAGTGCCGGTGCCCAGCTACCGGGGCTTCCATGTCCGCCCCTCCAATCTGGTGGCACGCATCGTCACCCACTACGGCAGCGCGGTGCAGATGGACCTGGATGGCAAGCTCTTCGATGCCGGCTCGCCCCTCGATCTCTTCCGTGCCAATGAGACCATCAATGCCCGCAAGCGCCGCTGGCTGGCGGCGGAAATCGCCCGCGTGCTTGCTGACCGAACCGGCGCCCTCGAACCAGAAGCTGTCGCCGCCGCCGTCCTGACCATCGTTCATCGCCTTGCCGGCGAGGGAAAGATCGTGCTCTACCACCAGCCACTCCAGCTCTCCGAGGAAATCGGGCGTCGCCAGGGCAGCGTCCTCGAGAACAGCGTGGCCGAGATCGCCCAGTTGCAGGCCACGGGCCAACTCGACATCCGCACTGATCTGACCGTGACCTTCATCGGCGACAAGCGCGTCCTTGCCGACGTGGATGCACTGGCCCGCCAAGGCTACGGCGAGGATGCCTTCGGCAACAACGTGGAACTGCCAAAGGCGCTCTCGTATTTGAGGCGATAGCCGAACCGGGAAACCCCTCGCAGTAAAGAGCGAAATCCTCCGAGCGCTCTCTGCGGCGTTGCGACGAGGGCAAGACGACGCGCCTGGCTCACGGTTACCGCAGCAAGCCCTGCTTCTCGATGAAGGCAATGACCTCGTTCAGCCCCTGCCCGGTTTTCATGTTGCTGAACACGAACGGTCGTTCGCCGCGCATCCTGCGGCTGTCGCGATCCATCACTTCCAGCGAGGCGCCGACCAGCGGCGCCAGGTCGGTCTTGTTGATCACCAGCAGATCGGACTTGGTGATCCCCGGCCCGCCCTTGCGCGGGATCTTGTCACCGGCGGCGACGTCGATGACGTAGATCGTCAGGTCGGAGAGTTCTGGGCTGAACGTCGCCGCCAGGTTGTCGCCGCCGGATTCGACAAGGACGATCTCGATATCCGGGAAAGTCGTGGTCAGTCGGGCGACGGCTTCGAGGTTGATCGAGGCGTCCTCGCGAATCGCCGTGTGTGGGCAACCGCCGGTTTCGACGCCGAGAATCCGCTCCTGCGGCAGTGCGGCGTGCTGCACCAGGAACTTCGCATCTTCGGCGGTATAAATGTCGTTGGTCACCACACCGAGGCTGTACCTGTCGCGCAGCGCCAGGCACAGAGCCAGGGTCAGAGCGGTCTTGCCGGAGCCAACCGGGCCTCCGATGCCGATGCGCAGGGCGGGATGTCGCTTCATGTCGGGCTCGCTTTCTTTCACGATCGGAACAGTCTCGAATATTGCGTCTCGTGGCCAGTCGACGCCAGCGCCAGACCGGGAGCGAAATTGCTCCAGAGCGCTTCCGGCAGTTCGATCGCCTGCTGCACGACGGCCGGCAAGCGGCCACCAAGGGCAAGCAGGATGCGCTGCCCGGCGGTCTGGCCCAGCGGTACCGCCTTCAACGCCGCCATGACCTGATTTTCGCACCAGGACCACAGGTAGCCGGTCAGCGAATCGGCAACCGGGATTTCCCAGACCGCTGCGGTCAGCGCCCAGACGACTGGAAACGAGACTTCGGGCAGCGCGTCGAGCGCCGGCGGGAGCGGGAAATCATCGACATCGTGCAGCAGCCGGCGCAACGAATAACCCATCTGCACGGTTTCGGCGCGCAACTCTGATGACTCGCGGCTGGCCAGAAAGTCGGCGTTGAGACGCGCCACTTCATGCTCGGCGGTGGCAGCCCAGGCGCGCTGCAGACAGGCGGTCAGCGGCGCTTCAAAGCGACCCAGGGGGTGCTCGAGCACACCGCCGATCCACGCCAGCGCCGTTGCCTGATCACGCACGCGACCCGTATCGACCGCCCATTCGAGGCCTTGCGAATAGGTGTAGGCACCGACCGGCAGGGCCGGGCTGGTCAACTGCAGCAGACGCGCCAGCGCCAGGCTCACTTGAAAGTGTGGATCTTCGCTGGCGAGCGGTGCGGGCCGTGGCCGGGATGGTGGGGATCCGTTGCCGCATGCAGGGGACGGTAGTCGTGCGCACCCGCGTGCGCGTCACCGTGCGCATGCGCACCATAAGCGCCGCCCTCGGGATCGAACGGGGCCTCGACCTCGCTGACTTCGCAGCCGAGGCCGAGCAGCATCTCGCCAAGCACGTGGTCCGGCTGAAAGCGCAGGTATTGCTCGCCGAGCTGCACCGGCACGTGCCGATTGCCGAGATGGTAGGCGGCGCGAATCAACTGGCAGGTCTCGCCGGCATGCACTTCGAGCAGCGGCTCCGGAGCCGCCACGACGGCGATGACCAGCCCATTGCCAGTGAGCAGGCGGTCGCCGTCGCGCAACACCGTTCCGGCCTGAAAGACGTAGCCCATTTCCTCGCCGCTGGCCAGGAAGACGCGTTGTCGACTCTTGCGGCGTGCGTCGTAGGGGAGCACCAGACGATCGTCGGCGGTCGCTTCGCGTTCGGCAAAGGATTCGGCGAAGAGCATGCTCAGAACAGGAAGTAACGCTGCGCCAGCGGCAGCACGCTGGCCGGCTCGCAGACCAGCAGTTCGCCGTCGGCGCGCACGGCATAGGTTTCCGGGTCGACGTCGATCTTCGGCGTCGCCGCGTTATGGACCATGTCCGACTTGCAGAGACCGCGTGTCCGGCGAACGGCATGCAGCGGTTTGGCGAGCTGCAGCGCGGCGAGCTCGGGATTGTCGAGCGCCGCCTGCGAGACGAAGGTCACCGAGGTCTTGCGCGCGCCGCCGAAAGCCCCGAACATCGGCCGGTAGTGCACCGGCTGCGGCGTCGGGATCGAAGCGTTGGCGTCGCCCATCGCGGCGGCGGCGATCATCCCACCCTTGAGGATCAGCGAAGGCTTGACGCCAAAGAACGCCGGCTTCCAGAGTACCAGGTCGGCGAGCTTGCCGACCTCGATCGAACCGACGAGATGACTGATGCCATGCGTGATCGCCGGATTGATGGTGTATTTGGCGAGGTAGCGCTTGACGCGGAAATTGTCGTTGGCGGTCGGCGGCGCTCCTCCAGTTCCCGCTGCCGGCAGGTGGCCACGCTGCACCTTCATCTTGTGTGCGGTCTGCCAGGTGCGGATGATCACTTCGCCGACACGGCCCATCGCCTGCGAGTCCGAGGACATCATCGACAGCGCGCCGAGGTCGTGCAGGATGTCTTCGGCGGCGATCGTCTCGCGTCGGATGCGGCTTTCGGCGAATGCGACGTCTTCGGCAATCGCCGAGTCCAGGTGATGGCACACCATCAGCATGTCGAGGTGTTCGTCGACGGTGTTCACCGTGTAGGGCCGGGTCGGGTTGGTCGACGAGGGCAGGACGTTGGCCTCGCCGACGGCACGCAGGATGTCCGGTGCGTGCCCGCCGCCAGCGCCTTCGGTATGAAAGGTGTGGATCGTCCGCCCCTTGAAAGCGGCGAGCGTCGTTTCGACGAAGCCCGATTCGTTGAGCGTATCGGTGTGGATGGCCACCTGCACGTCCATCTCTTCGGCTACCGCCAGGCAGTTGTCGATCGCCGCCGGCGTCGTTCCCCAGTCCTCGTGCAGCTTGAGCCCGATGGCGCCGGCGCGCACCTGTTCGCGCAAGGGTTCGGGCAAGGAAACGTTGCCCTTGCCGAAGAAACCGAGGTTCATCGGAAACGCGTCGGCCGCTTCGAGCATGCGGTGGAGGTGCCATGGTCCCGGCGTACAGGTGGTGGCGTAGGTGCCGGTGGCCGGCCCCGTCCCGCCACCGAGCATCGTGGTCACCCCCGACATCAGCGCTTCCTCGATCTGTTGCGGACAGATGAAATGGATGTGGCTGTCGATGCCGCCGGCAGTGACGAGCAGACCTTCACCGGCGATGATCTCGGTGCCACCGCCGATGGCGATGCTCACCCCCGGCTGGATGTCGGGGTTGCCGGCCTTGCCGATGCCGGCGATGCACCCGCCCTTGATGGCGATATCGGCCTTGACGATGCCCCAGTGGTCAACAATCAGCGCATTGGTGATCACCGTGTCGGCGACTTCAGCGGCTGGCCTCTGCCCCTGCCCCATGCCGTCACGGATGACCTTGCCGCCACCGAACTTGACTTCCTCACCGTAGATCGTGAAATCGTCCTCGACTTCGACCCACAGTTCGGTATCGGCCAGACGTACCCGATCGCCGATCGTCGGCCCGAACATCTCGGCGTAGGCCTGCCGGGAGATCCTGACGCTCATTGCAGTGCTCCCATCACCAGGGCGTTGAAACCGTAAACCCGGCGCTCGCCGGACAGCGCCACCAGTTGCACGCTGCGCGTCTGTCCCGGCTCGAAGCGCACGGCGGTACCGGCGGCAATATCGAGCCGAAAGCCATGCGCCGCGGCGCGGTCGAAAACCAGCGCGACGTTGGTTTCGGCAAAGTGATAATGCGAACCGACCTGGATCGGCCGATCGCCGCTGTTGGCCACGCTCAACCGGATCGTCTCGCGACCGGCGTTGAGTTCGATTTCGCCCGCGGCGACAACCAATTCACCGGGAATCATTTTTCGACCCTTCATGTTCGCCCATCAGAACAGGGTGTTGACCAGCAGAAAGCCGCCCACCAGCGCCACCGCCTGACCGAGACGATGTGCCCAGGCCTCGCGTTGCTGCAATACATGGCGAGCCAGCAACATTCCCGCGCCGTGCAGAATGACCGAACCGAGAACGATTCCGGCCAGCACGCTGCCCGCAGCCCCCAGTTCGCCACCGTGCGCCATGCCGTGGCAGAGCGCGAAAGCGCCGATGACCGCCAGCGGCGCCGATGTGCTGCGGCCAAGCGGCGAAGTCAGCATCAAGCCAAGGACGAGAACCGAGGCAGCGACGAGCGGTTCGAGTTGCGGGACGACCAGGCCGCCGTGGCCAAGCATCGCGCCGACCGCCAGGAAGCTGACGAAACACAGTGGCGCGAGCCAGACGCGGCGGCTATGGAGAACGCTCCAGATACCCACCACGACCATCGCCAGCAGATGGTCAAGGCCAAGGAAAGGGTGCATGAAACCAGCGCCGAAGCCGTCCCCGGCGTGCCCAGGGTGAGCGATGGCAGCGACCGGCAGGCACAGCAGAGCGGTGACGAGAAACATGTTCGTATGCTTGTTCATCTTCAACTCCTTGGTTCAAACGATGGGGTGATGGACGGTGACCAGCTTGGTGCCGTCCGGGAAGGTGGCTTCGACCTGGATATCGTGGATCATTTCCGGCACGCCTTCCATCACGTCGTCACGGGAAAGCAGCGTCGTTCCGTAGCTCATCAACTCGGCCACCGTCCGCCCGTCGCGGGCGCCTTCGACGATCGCCGCGCTGATCAGCGCCACCGCCTCGGGGTAGTTGAGTTTCAGGCCGCGCGCACGGCGGCGTTCCGCGAGCAGCGCGGCGGTAAAGATGAGCAGCTTGTCCTTTTCTCTCGGCGTCAGTTCCATGCGGCTTCCTCAGGTATTCAGGTACTCCATATCCGCGGCACTACGGCGGCCCGACCGAGCGCCAGCGGGCGCAACAGCTTCCAGACCTCACTCAACCAGGCACGCGCAACCTCGGCTTGCGGTGCCAGGCAACGCGCCACCAGCACCTCGGGCAGCGCGCTGACTCCGGCCAGCAGACCATCGGTGACGGCCAGCGTACGGCAAGCGTCAAGCCACTCGCGGTGTATTGCTCGCCCGGCCAGCAGCAAGGTCGCACTCACCGGCTGACCAGCGAGTCCGGCGGCGGCGGCGAGCCAAGCCGAGCCACCGGCGAGTTGACCACGTTCGACCCACAACGGCTGGCCGTCGCGTTCGATCCGCGTCGCCAGATCCAGCCGCCCGGTCGCGAAGCGTTCACCGGCCGCCGTGCGGCCCAGGCAGAGGATCTCCCAGCCGCAGAACAGGCCGCCGCCGGCCAGTTCGACACGGCTGTGCATCGTCGCGTCCGCACCGTCGAAGACAATCGTTTCCTGCGGCAACCACTCGACGACGGCGTCACGCGCGACGCGCACCGTCAGCCCCTGCTGCGCCGGTCGCCCACCCGAACGATACCACTTGCCGGCGCCGGGTGTAGTCAATAACACGCGCGCGCCGGGCGCGGCAGCGACGCTGATTTCCAGACGGTCGCCACCGGCAACGCCGCCCGGCGGATGCAGGACGATGGCGTGACAGAGATCCCGACCTTCCGGATACAGCGCCTTCTGCACGCGCAGCGGCCCGCGATGCTCGCGCTGCACCAGCACCGTCGTCTCGGCACGGCGCTCGAAACCGAGTTTCAGTGACGCCTGCCAGCCGGGGCGTGCCGCTTCCTGTGCGGCTTTTTCCGCTACCGTTTCCTCGATCGCCGGCGTCGCCGTCAAACGGCCAGGGCCGCCAGCACCCCATCCTTTTCCATGTCTTCCCCGCGTCCACGCATGATGATCTCGCCACGTTCCATCACCAGGTACTGGTCGGCGAGCGAGCGGGCAAAATCATAATACTGTTCGACGAGCAGGATGGCCATTTCGCCGCTGGCGGCGAGCGCACGCACGGCACGTTCGATGTCCTTGATGATCGACGGCTGGATGCCTTCCGTGGGTTCGTCGAGAATCAGCAGCTTCGGGCCCATGGCCAGCGCCCGCCCGATCGCCAGCTGCTGCTGCTGCCCGCCCGAGAGATCGCCGCCACGCCGCCGCAGCATCTGCCGCAACACCGGGAACATCTCGAAAATCCGTTCCGGCACTGGCGTCCTCCCGGGGCAGGCGGCAAGCCCCATCAGCAGATTCTCCTGCACCGTCAGGCGTGGAAAGATCTCGCGCCCCTGCGGCACATAACCGATACCGGCCTTGACCCGCTGGTGTGAAGCGGCACGCGTCAGATCGCGACCGCCGAACTCGATGCTGCCGCCCCGAGTCGGCAGCAGCCCCATCAGCGACTTCAGCAAGGTCGATTTGCCGACGCCATTGCGCCCGAGCACCGCCGTCACCTTGCCGGCTTCGGCGGTAAAGCTGACGTTGCGCAGAATGTGGCTGCCACCGTAATACTGGTTGAGATTGTTCACGTTCAGCATCTTCAGCGCCCCAGATAGACTTCGATCACCCGTGCGTCGGCCTGCACTTCTTCCAGCGTGCCCTCGGCGAGCAGGCTGCCTTCGTGCAGAACGGTGACCTTGCCTCCGAGTTGCTTGACGAAGGCCATGTCGTGTTCGACGACGACCAGCGAATGCCGGCCGGCCAGCGAAATGAACAACTCGCCGGTGCGCTCGGTTTCTTCGTCGGTCATGCCGGCCACCGGTTCGTCGAGCAGCAACAGCTTCGGCTCCTGCATCAGCAGCATGCCGATTTCCAGCCACTGTTTCTGGCCGTGCGAAAGCAGCCCGGCAAGACGATTCGCCTGGCCATCGAGGCGGATCAGTTGCAGCGTCTCGGCTATGCGGTCGCCCGCCGCCGAATCGAGCACCGCAAAGAGGCTGCGCCAGACCCGCTTGTCGGTCTTCATCGCCAGTTCGAGATTCTCGAAAACCGTATGATTCTCGAAAATCGTCGGTTTCTGGAACTTGCGCCCGATACCGGCGTGCGCGATCTCGGGCTCCGAGAGGCGTGTCAGATCGATGGTCTGGCCGAAGAAGACCGTGCCTTCGTCGGGCCGGGTCTTGCCGGTGATGACATCCATCATCGTCGTCTTGCCGGCGCCGTTGGGCCCGATGATGCAGCGCAATTCGCCGGCGTCGATGGTCAACGACAGCTTGTTGAGCGCGCGAAAACCGTCGAAGCTGACCGTGATGTCTTCCAGGTAGAGGATGACCTTGTGTGACAGGTCGAGATGACCGGGCTGCAGGATATGCCCGAGTTCGGCAGTACCGCTATCCCAGTCGGGATTGTCCTCGCTCTCCGGGAGCAGCAGATCGACAGCGTTCATGCCTCCACTCCTTTCGCCACCACGCCCGGCGTGGCCTCTTCCCGCCGCCTGCCGGCGCGCAGCCTGACCCACAGGCCGACGACTCCCTGCGGCAGATACAGGGTCGCGACGATGAACAGGGTGCCGAGGAAGAACAGCCAGTACTCCGGAAAACTCACCGTAAACCAGCTCTTCGCGAGATTGACGATGAATGCCCCGATGACCGGGCCGAGCAGCGTGCCGCGCCCGCCGACGGCGACCCAGATGGCGATCTCGATCGAGTTGGCGACCGACATTTCGGAAGGGTTGATGATTCCCACCTGCGGGACATACAGCGCGCCGGCGACGGCGCACAGCATGGCCGACAGCGTCCACACGAAAAGCTTGTACCACAGCGGGTTGTAGCCGATGAACATGACCCGCGATTCGGCGTCGCGGATGGCCGTCAGCACGCGCCCGAACTTTGAGGTCACCAGATAGCGCGCCAGCAGCAGCGTGCCGATCAGGGCCAGCGCCGAGAGACCGAAGAGCACCACGCGGGTCTCGGGTGCGGTGATCGAAAAGCCGAGAATGCGCTTGAAGTCGGTGAAGCCGTTGTTGCCGCCGAAGCCGGTTTCGTTGCGGAAGAAGAGCAGCATCGCCGCGTAGGTCAGCGCCTGGGTGATGATCGAGAAATAAACACCACGGATGCGCGAGCGGAAGGCGAAATAGCCGAACACGAAAGCAATCAGTGCCGGCACGACCAGGACCAGCAGCGCCACCCACAGGAAACTGTCGCTACCCACCCAGAACCACGGCAGTTCCTTCCAGTCGAGAAAGACCATGAAGTCCGGCAGATCGCTCTGATAGCTGCCGTCGCGGCCGATCTGGCGCATCAGGTACATGCCGAAGGCGTAGCCGCCAAGGGCGAAGAACAGTCCGTGACCGAGCGAGAGAATGCCCCCGTAGCCCCAGATCAGGTCCATCGCCACTGCGACGATCGCATAGCAGAGAATCTTGCCGGTCAGGGTAATGAAGTAGGTCGACAGATACAGCGGATTTTCGGGCGGCAGCAGCAGGTGCATGACCGGTACGGCAACCAGCGCGAAGGCGGCGAACAGCCCCACCATCTGCCAGCTGCGCGCGTCGAAGCTGCGTCCGAGACGAACGATGAAAGGGGTTCTCATGGGTGCTCTCCCGCTCTCAGGATTCGACAAAGCGGCCCTTGAGGGCGAACAGCCCCTGCGGACGCTTCTGGATGAAAATGATGATGAACACCAGCACGACGATCTTGGCAACCACCGCACCGGTCCAGCCTTCGAGGAACTTGGTGAACACGCCGAGACCGAGGGCCGCCCAGACCGCACCAGCGAGTTGTCCGACACCACCGAGCACGACGACCATGAACGAGTCGACGATGTAACCCTGCCCCATGTCCGGGCCAACGTTGGCGATCTGCGACAGAGCCACGCCACCGAGGCCGGCGATGCCGGCACCGAGACCGAAGGCGAGGGTGTCGACGCGCCCGGTCGGCACGCCGACGCAGCCCGCCATCGCCCGGTTCTGGGTTACCGCCCGGACGAACATGCCCAGCCGCGAGAGGTTGAGGATCGCCCACATCGCGGCCAGCACGGCGATCGAGAAGGCGACGATGATGATCCGGTTCCAGGGCAGCATCAGGTTCGGCAACACCTCGATGCCGCCGGCCATCCACACCGGGTTGGCAACCTCGACGTTCTGGGCGCCGAACAGTGTCCGTGCCACCTGCATCAGGAACAGGGAAATGCCCCAGGTCGCGAGCAGCGTCTCCAGCGGCCGCCCGTAGAGATGGCGAATGACGATCCGCTCCATGAGCACGCCGACCAGAGCCGCCGCCAGGAATCCCACCGGGATGGCGGCCAGCAGATACCAGTCGAGGGCGCTCGGCAAGTAGGCCCGGAAAACGCTCTGCATCGCCCAGGCCGAATAGGCGCCGACCATCAACAGTTCGCCGTGCGCCATGTTGATCACCCCCATCACCCCGTAGGTGATCGCCAGGCCGAGTGCCGCCAGCAGCAGGATCGAGCCGAGCGAAAGACCGGTAAAGGCACGCCCCAGATTGTCGGCCCACGCCAGCCGCTGTTCGATGGCACGAATCGACGTTCCGGCCGCCGCGCGCACCGCGCTGTCGGGTTCGACCCAGGCGTCGCCGCGCTTCTCGGTCAGCGGCATCAGCAGTTGGCGAACGTTCGGATCGCTGCTCTCGCCGAGTGCGCGCACTGCCACATGGCGGACGCCGGCGTCGGTCGAGCCGAGACTGGCCTGGGCATGCGCGAGTTGCAGGCGCGCCCTGATCTCGCTGTCGGTTTCAGCGGCCAGCGCCTTGTCGAGCAGCGGCAGCATCTTCGCGTCGGCACTCAGCGTCAGCTCCTGCGCGGCCTGCCAACGCACCTCGCGGTCGGCGGAGAAGAGGCGCAACGCGGCCAGTGCGCCGGAGAGTTCACGGCGCACACGATTGTTGATGCCGATGGTTTCGTGCGCCGCCGGCGCCGGTTTGATCTCGGTGTTGCTGGCGGCGTCGAACACGCGCTCGCCGTCGACAATCAGCAGGCGTTCCCCGGAAACCGCCAGGGCATTGTCCGCGAGCGCCTTGAGGACCGGCAGCGCCTCCTCCGGCGCAGCCTGGGCCAGCGCCGCGATGGCCATGATCTTGGTATCGGAGTCTTCGGAGGCCAGTGGCTTGAGCAACGACGGGTCTATTGCCGCCTGCACGCTCGCCGCACTCAGGAGCCACCCGCAAAGCAGTAATCCGATGGTACGCATGCTTCCTCCCTAAGCCCCGCCGCCTCTCCCGCAGCCGGGAGAGGCGAGCCTGTCGAACAGGCTCGGAACGGGATGCGTGCGTCGCTGATGCGACGAACACGCGGTTGATGCTTACTTGCCTTCAGGCGTGTCCTTCTTCTTGTCGTTACCCGGAATGTACGGGCTCCACGGCTGCGCCCTGACCGGTCCAGGCGTTTTCCAGACCACGTTGAACTGACCGTCGGCCTTGATCTCGCCGATGAACACCGGCTTGTGCAGATGGTGGTTCTTCTCGTCCATCTTGATCGTGAAACCCGACGGTGCCTTGAAGGTCTGTCCGGCCATCGCCGCAATCACCTTGTCGACGTCGGTGGACTTGGCCTTCTCGACCGCCTGCTTCCACATGTAGACGCCGATGTAAGTCGCTTCCATCGGGTCATTGGTCACCGCCTTGTCGGCATTCGGCAGTTTCTGCTTGACCGCCCAGGTCCGGTACAGCTTGGTGAACTTGTCGTTCTCGACGTTCTTCAACGACATGAAGTAGTTCCACGAGGCGAGGTGACCCACCAGCGGCTTGGTATCGACGCCGCGCAGTTCTTCTTCGCCGACCGAGAAGGCGACCACCGGCACTTCGGTCGCCTTGATGCCGGCGTTGCCGAGTTCCTTGTAGAACGGCACGTTGGAATCGCCATTGATGGTCGACACCACCGCCGTCTTCTTGCCTTCGCTGGAGAATTTCTTGATCTTGGCGATGATCGTCTGATAGTCGCTGTGACCGAAGGGCGTGTACTCCTCCATGATGTCGGCGTCGGCGACGCCCTTGGACTTGAGGAATGCGCGCAGGATCTTGTTCGTCGTGCGCGGATAGACGTAGTCGGTACCGAGCAGGACGAAGCGTTTGGCTTCGCCGCCATCCTTGCTCATCAGGTACTCGACCGCCGGGATCGCCTGCTGGTTTGGCGCCGCGCCGGTATAGAAGACGTTGTACTCGAGTTCTTCGCCTTCGTACTGCACCGGATAGAACAGGAGGCCGTTGAGTTCCTTGTAGACCGGCAGGACCGATTTCCGCGATACCGACGTCCAGCACCCGAAGGTCACCGCGACCTTGTCCTTGCTCAGCAGTTGTCGTGCCTTCTCTGCGAACAGCGGCCAGTTCGACGCCGGATCGACGACCACCGGTTCGAGCTTCTTGCCGAGCACGCCGCCCTTGCTGTTGATCTCGTCGATCGCCATCAGGACGGTTTCCTTGAGTGCCGTCTCGGAGATGGCCATGGTCCCCGACAGGGAATGCAGCACACCGACCTTGATCGTCTCGGCGGCCAGTGCGTTGAACGAAGTCAGCCCGAACGCGGCGGTCACTGCGGCGGCGGAGAGTGTCTTCATGAAGTTGCGACGTACCATCTATTTACTCCTCGAAGGTTAAGAACCGGGAAGAAATCTTCCTGCTAGGACGACAAAGCAACCACCATGCCATATCGCATCAGGAACGTGGAATGGCCCATCAGAGCAAACGATCAGCGCTGTTGTACGGCATCCGTTGCAGCCGCTCGGCAATGCGCCCGCACCAGACTGGGGCACCGACCCACAACAGGCACCAAGATGACACCCGCCGCCGCAAGCGACGGGCGAACTTGAGCGCCACCTTGAAGTGTTTTCTCGTGGTCTCAGGCAGCGGCGCCGGGCTGTGGGCAGCCCTGGCGCTTGGCGCCGGCTGGCTTTTGCAGTGCGCGGTGCAAGGCGCCATCAGCGTGCTCGATCAGCACGCCGATGGCGCCCTCCTGATCACGACCGGTCTTGTCGCCAGCTGGCTGGGATGGAAGATGCAGGCTCCCATCCAGGCCGCCCGGTACCTGCTCGATGCCGGATACCACGCAGCGCGCCCACGGCAAGGCGGCTACGAAGCCTGGATGGCGGCCAGCGCAGCAAACGCCGACTCCCCCGGGGAAACCATCAAACCCTAGTCCGCCGGAGCATCCTGGCTCTTCAGCCGCTTGAAGATCAACTGCAGGTTGCGAATATAAACCACAAATCCGAAAGACTGGCCAATGATGAAAACCGGGTCTTCACGATACAGGGCATACGACAACAACAAGGCGCTGCCCACCAGGCTGAGGTACCAAAAGCCTTTAGGAATCACACTTTCCTTGCGAATCTCGCTATAAATCCATTGCAACGCGAATCGACCGGTAAAGACCGCCTGCCCCAACAAACCCACACCAATCCACATCTGCTCAGTAGTCATTTCGCTGATTCCGCCTCTTCAGTAGCGCAGTACAACCGGGTTCGCAACAACAACCACGACACGCCGAACAAATCAACGATGCCGACCAGCGCTCGGTCAATCGTTCCATAATTGGAACGACCACCAATGCGGTGGCGATGATTGACCGGGACCACCATTTTCCGAAAACCATGCCGTTGCACCATGGCCGGAATGAAACGATGCATGTGATCAAAATATGGCAGTTGCAGAAACACGTCGCGCGCGATCACCTTCAGGCCACACCCGGTGTCGGGCGTATCATCGCGCAGGATCCACGCGCGCAGCCCATTGGCAAACCGCGAGGAGATCCGCTTGATGAACGTGTCGCGACGATTGACGCGGTGACCAGCAAGCAGCTTGATCCCTGCCGGATCACCTTCCGTCCCTTCCACCAGGGCCAACAGACGCGGAATATCGGCCGGATCGTTCTGACCATCGCCATCCAGTGTCACCAGCCATGATCCACGCGCCCGCTGAGCCGCGCGATAGAGCGATGTGCTCTGACCCAGCGAACGGGCATGCCGAAAGATGCGCAGGGCCGCAAAACCATCACGCTGCACCTCTTGCAGGGTGGCAAACGTCCCATCGGTGCTGCCATCATCGACCACCAGCACCTCATAATCCTCGCGCGGCTGCATCGCGCGCTGGATTTCACCCAGCAGGACCGGCAGGTTCGCGGTTTCGTTCTTGGCTGGAATCAGTATTGAAATGGATGGGACAGTCATGAGCGCAACTCCGCGGCCGAAGGATTTCTGGGCAATGAGGAACCGCCGGAGGTGGGGGCCATCGACACCGGCGTGCAGTCACTGCCATTGCGGTAAACAAAAACATGCTGACCTTTCCTGATAAACGGATCAAAATCGTTCAGCAAACAGTTCCTTGACGGTTGCCATTCCTTCGGCAATTCCTCAAAGAAAAACAGACCCTGCGCGGAAGCTTGATAGCGCGCCTTCAGGTCGGAATCCGGCAGTTCTTTCACCGTTCGGCCGATATAATAGATCGCTCGCACATCGAAATTCTTTTCCGAAAACAGCGGCAACTGCGCGGGCTGCGGTGCCATGAATCTTTGAATTTCGGGCAGCACCTGGTAGCGCTGCGCAAAATACCGCTCCTCACCCCAGGCAAAATATCCCAGGAAACAGAAACCCAACACCGGGCCAGCCCACTCGACGACCCTCCTGACACGTGGCCCGGCAAGTTCGCGGTAAGCAGCCAGTCTGGTGGCAAGCAACATCGCCAGGCAGGGATAGGCCGGCAACAGGTATTTGGCGTGCTTTTCCTTGAACAGCGTGAAGACGATCACCGGCAATACGAAAGAGAGCAGCCACAAACACTCGGTCCTGTTTTTCCACCAGCCGGTAATCGTTTCCCTCGGCTTCCAGAACAACAGCAGGAGTACCGGGAAAAACGCCCCGGCGATCCATTGGAGATAGCTATAAAATGGCTCGCTTTCCACATGGCCGCTAATCTTCTGCACGATGTCGCGCTTGAGGATCGGTTGCCAGGCATCGAACCCGATCCTTTCCGTAATCAGCCCATACCAGGGCAGGGCCACCAGCAGCAGGATCAGCCAGCCCAGCGGGTCACGCAACAATTTCTTGCCGCGTGCGTCCTGTTGAACAAAGGCGTACACCAGCAGCGGCAGGGTCACGAACAACAGGGATACCGGACCCTTGGTCATCACCGCACAACCGAGCAGGGCATAACTCGCAACCCCCCAGGTGCGGGCCGCGCCTTCCTCAAGATAACGCCACGCGCAGAGCAGCGAGGCGAAGCAAAACAAAGTCAGGAGGCCCTCAAGTTCGGCCCTGCGCGCATGCACGGCAAAGCCGCTGTTGGCAATCAGGATTTGCACCGCAAAGATGGCTGCCCACGGCGACGCATATCGAATCATGGCCCGGTAGCACAGCGCCAGCGTCAGCAGTCCGGCGACAGCCGCCGGAAAACGCACCACCCACTCATTGACGGTACCGATCGCGGTGGCCAGGGCAGTCGCGATCCAATAATAGAAAGGCGGCTTGACGATATACCACTCGCCATTGAGGGTCGGAATCAACCAGTCACCCGAAAGAAACATCTCCCGAATGGGCAGTGCGCGGCGGGCTTCATTGAGCGAAGCCAACGGTAAACTGCCGAGGTTCAGGAACACGACGCCGACAGAGAGCGCCAGGACAAGCATTGCGTAGGAACTGGCGACGCCGCCAGGAGATTTGTTGCTGGTCATGATCGGTGGCTATTCAAGAGTTGTTGCAATCCTTGCCCGGCAATGTGCTGCCGGGCTGTTGAGACATCACCATGGGCACTCGCTGGTGCGGTCAATCTTCGGTCGTCTCGCCGGCAGGATCCTGGTCATCCGGATTGATCACTCCGAAGTGCGCAGGAATGCGCGTGTAGAAGATCCGGATTTTCTCGTGACGGACCAGATCGAAAAGCCGTTGCTCTTCGTCACGCGTCACGACGAATTCGACCTCGATGCCACTGCTTCCCGCCAGTTCGAAAAATCGGTCTTCGTGCACGGTATGCCGTCGCCCGAAACCGCCGATCGACCGAAAGGCCGACCCGCCCCGGATGCCGAGCTTGTTGCCTGTGTCGAGCAGCCACTCCCATAACAGAACGCCGTGATGCTCCTGGGCCGCGTTCACGTAGAATCTCAGGAATGAACCTTGCATGCTTGCCTCCCCGCCCTGTCCTTGCACGCCGCTGTCGGCAATATGCAACCGCATCAGCTTGACGCCTTCACCCAGACGACGGTGGCAATCCCGGCCAGGGTCATCAGCACCGATCCCACGACATGCGCCGCAACAGCGGTCAGCGCCCAGGAGATCCTTCCCTCCTGCAGCAGGGTCGTGAGTTCGGCCGAGAACGTCGAGAACGTCGTCAGCCCACCGCAGAAGCCGGTAATGACCAGCAGACGCCATTCCGGCGAGAGCGCTGAAAATGACGCAAAGAACGCCACGGCCAGGCCAACGACGTAGGCGCCGATCAGATTCGCAGCCAGTGTGCCGGGGGGCACCGTCGGAAAGAGGCTGTTGAGCCTGAGGCCGAGTTGCCAGCGCAACAAGGCGCCGAGCGCGGCACCGGTCGAGATGGCAAGGATTGATTTCCACATACCGCTACCCTGCAAAGCTGGTGCCAAAGCGGCCAGGCCGAACGCATTGACGGCCGAACGCCATCTCCCAAGCGCTCAATATAGCACCGGAACTTGTGCCATGAACAGCGGTCGCGCCGCACGCGGGTGCTGCCAGGCAAGGCCGATCCCCGCCATAAAGCGCATGCGTGGCCCGTACTTCGATTGACGGTGCGTGTCTCTGCTCCCTATACTCGGGGGCTTTACCCTGGATATCCCGTGTTCTGCTGCGGACTTTCGCGCGCACGCGCCCCGGCAGGACGGGATGTCGAAGCGATCGAGGAGTACGTGATGCGCCGAACGAAGATCGTGGCCACAGTCGGCCCGGCCACTGCCGCACCCGGGCCGATGCGACAACTGCTGGAAGCCGGCGTCGATGTCGTACGCCTCAACGCGGCGCACGCCGATATGGACACGCACAGCAACAACGCGCGCCAGGCGCGTGAACTGGCGCAGGTTCTCGGCCGCAGCGTCGGCGTGCTGGTCGATCTGCCGGGCCCCAAGATCCGCAGCGGTCTGGTCGTGGGCGACGCGGTGGAACTCGAAAGCGGTCAGGAGTTCGTACTCAGCGGCCACGACGACGGCCATGGCGACGCCCAGCACGTCGCCACCACCCTGCCCGCGCTCGCGCAATGGGCACGCCGCGGCGACGACGTCTACCTCGCCGACGGCGCGATCGTGCTGCGCGTACTCGAAGCGGTGGGCGACGACGTGCGCACCGAAGTCGTGCGCGGCGGTACGCTGCGCTCGCGCAAGGGGATGCACCTGCCACGTGCCGAGGAGCACGTCGATCCGTTCACCGACCGCGACGCCCGTGCACTCGAGATGGCGGTTGCCGCGAAGGTAGACTTCCTCGGACTTTCTTTCGTCCGCCGTGCCGAAGACGTCGAGCAGGTGCGCGCCCTGCTCCCCAGGCGCGGCATGCGGCCGGCCCTGATCGCGAAGATCGAGACCGCCAGCGCGGTGGACAACCTCGCGGGGATCATCAACGCCGCCGACGGGGTCATGGTCGCACGCGGCGATCTCGGCATCCAGATGCCGGCGCGACGCGTGCCGCTCCTCCAGAAGGAGATCATCCGCTTCTGCAACCAGGCCGGAAAGCCGGTGATCACCGCCACGCAGATGCTGGAATCGATGACCCGCTCGCCGCTGCCGACGCGCGCCGAGGTCAATGACGTGGCCAACGCGGTGCTCGACGGCACCGACGCGCTGATGCTCTCGGAAGAGACGGCAGTCGGATTGTTCCCGGGAGAAACCGTGCGCATGATGAGCGAAGTCGCCGAATCGGCCGAAGGCTGGCCGCGCGACCGCGTCGATCCGGCCACCAGCGTCGGCGCAGACGCCGACCGCGTCGCCTGGGCGGTGGCGCACGCCGCGGTGCAGGCGGCCGAAGACCTCGGCGTGGCCGCGATCCTGTGTCCCACGCGCAGCGGTCAAACGGCGCATCGCGTCGCCGCCTTCCGGCCGCGGGTACCGATCGCCGCCATCTCGCCCAGCCCGCAGGTGCTCGGCGGGCTCTGCCTGGTGTGGGGCGTGCGACCGCTGGTAGTCCCCGAAAACCTCAACGGCGAGGAACAGATACGGCTCGCGATCGCGGCCGCACGGGCGGCGGGCATCGTCCGCGAAGGCGATCTGGTGGCGCTCGTTTTCGGCTGGGCCGGGCCGCGCGCCGGCAGCACCGACAGCGTACGCATCGTGCGCGCCTGAGACGAGGCGTGTCGGACCCGGCGCCGCTGCGCCTGGACACTGCCTGACCATCCTGGCCGACCATGAAGATTCTTGAATATACCGGTCTTGACACCTCCCGCGTCAAGGCCAGCTACCGCAAGGTGGCCGACGCCATCGCCCGCCACGACTTCCGCGCCGCGCAGGTCAAGAAGCTCGCCAATCTCGGCCACGGCAAGTTCTACCGCGCCCGCCTCGACGACAGCAACCGGCTGTTGTTCTCGCTGGTTCGCCACGGCGACGAAGTCTGTGCCCTGATGCTCGAGGTCATCGTCAATCACGATTACGACAAGTCGCGCTTTCTGCGCGGCGCAGCCATCGACGATGACAAGGTTCCCGACATCGGCGTGGAAGACGCCATCCGCGAAGCACAGCCGGTACGCTACCTGCATCCGGAGCGAACGGCGATTCATCTGCTCGACAAGCCGATCTCCTTCGACGACACGCAGGACGCCATCTATCGCCGACCGCCACCGCTGATCGTCGTCGGCTGCGCCGGCAGCGGCAAGACCGCCCTGACCCTCGAAAAACTCAAACACGCCGAAGGCGAGGTGCTCTACGTCACGCATTCAAGCTACCTCGCGCAGAGCGCCCGCGACCTCTATTACGCCCAGGGCTTCGAGCACGGCGGGCAGGAGGCGGTATTCCTGTCCTACCGGGAGTTCATCGAGTCGATCCACGTTCCACCCGGTCGGGAAGCCAGTTGGCGCGATTTCGCCGGCTGGTTTGGACGTTTCCGGCAGACCTTCCGGGAGTTCGACGCACATCAGGTCTTCGAAGAGATTCGCGGCGTGCTGACGGCCGGGTCCGGCGGCGTGCTGACGCGTGACGCCTATCTGGCGCTCGGCGTGCGGCAGTCGATCTTCCCCGCCGATCAGCGCGACCAGCTGTATGACCTGTTCGAGAAGTATCGACACTGGCTGGCCGAGGCGAAGCTCTATGACCTCAATCTGGTCGCCCAGGACTGGCAGCCATTGGCCGCGCCGCGCTACGATTTCGTGGTCATCGACGAGGTGCAGGACATCACCACCGTGCAACTGGCTCTGGTCCTCAAGACACTGAGGAAACCCGGCCACTTCCTGCTCTGCGGTGACTCCAACCAGATCGTGCATCCCAACTTCTTCGCCTGGAGTCAGGTCAAGAGTCTGTTCTGGAAAGATCCCAAACTCGCCGAGAGACAGGAACTGCATGTGCTCACGGCCAACTTCCGCAACGGACTGGAGGCCACACGCGTCGCCAACCAGTTGCTGAAAATCAAGCACAAGCGCTTCGGCTCGATCGACCGCGAGAGCAATTTCCTGGTGCAGGCCATCGGCGGCGAGGCCGGTCAGGTGGCGCTGATGCCCGACAAGGACGCCACGACCCGCGAACTCGACCAGAAAATCCGCCAGTCCACCCAGTTCGCCGTACTGGTGATGCGCGACGAAGACAAGGCCGAGGCGAGGAAGCACTTCGCGACGCCGCTGTTGTTCTCGATCCATGAAGCCAAAGGCCTCGAATACGAGAACATCGTCCTCTACCGCTTCATCTCGGATCACCGCAGCGAGTTCAGCGACATCGTCGAAGGCGTCGCCAAGGCCGATCTGGCCGTCGAAACGCTCGATTACCGCCGCGCCAGGGACAAGAGCGACAAGTCGCTGGAGGTCTACAAGTTCTTCGTCAATGCCCTGTACGTGGCGCTGACGCGCGCCATCAAGAATATCTACGTCATTGAGTCCGACACCGGGCATGCGCTCTTTGGCTTACTCGACCTGAACCTCGGCCAGGTGACGGTCGACGCCCGCCAATCGACCCTCGAAGACTGGCAGCGGGAAGCCCGCAAGCTGGAACTCCAGGGCAAGCAGGAACAGGCCGAGGCCATTCGCCGCACGATCCTCAAGCAGACGCCGGTCCCCTGGCCGGTGGCCAACGAAGACAAGGTCGTCGAACTTCTGGTGAAGGTGTTCCGCGAACAAGTTCCCGGCGGCAAGCTGAAACAGCAACTCTACGAATACGCCACCTGTTTCGATGAACCGCAACTCGCCGAGTGGCTGGTCACGGAGGCGAAATTCGAGCAGGCAAAATACTTCGCGCAGCAGCGCGCGACCTTCGGACGCAAGACCTACCTGCCCTACTTCGCCAACCATTTCAAGGACATCCTGCAGCAATGCGAGCGCCACGGCATTGACCACCGGCTGCCGATGAACCAGACGCCATTGATGGCCGCGGCGGCGGCCGGCAACGTGCCACTGGTGGAAACCTTGCTCGCGCGCGGCGCCGACCGCGAAGCCGTCGATCACTACGGATACAACGCCCTGCACTGGGCCTTGCGCGAGGCTTTCCGTGACTCGAAATTTGCCCGCGGCCCACTCGCCGCCCTCTACGAGCAACTGGCGCCGGCCAGCATCGACGTCAATACCGGCGAACGACTGGTGCGCATCGACCGGCACCTGTCCGAATATTTCATCTTCCAGACGCTGTGGGTGCTCTTCAAGTCGCGCTTCACCCACCGCCAGCGGCGAGCCAACGGCGCCTTTGACGCGCAAACCCTACTCGAAGCCTGGCAGGACCTGCCGGCCAACATCGTGCGCCCGGAACGAAACAAGCGCCAGCACCTGTCGAGCGTCCTGGCCCGCAACGAAATCAACCGCGACTACGCCTACAACCGGGCGCTGTTCATGCGTTTCACCATTGGCTGGTATCAGTTCAATCCCAAGCTCGCGGTGCGTCGCCGCGTGGCTGGCGACGAGCAGTGGCTGCCGATTTATGCGGCGCTCAACCTGCCGCTGATCAACGAGTTTTCGCTGCCGGAACGGCCGGAGCACCGGGGATGGGAACAGGTCTGTTACGCCATCGACCGCTATCTCGCTCTCGGCGGACTGGACCCGCGCACCACCGCCATCGCCGCCGAGCGCGCGGTGGCGCGCGCAGAGGCGCTGGAGGCCGCAAGGATTGCGGAAGAAAGGGCGCTACGGGAACGTCAGCAGGCCGCTCGCGCCGCCGCTGCTCGACAACCGGTGATGTGGGGCACTCCCGAGGCACGGCGCCAGGAAGTCGAACGTCTGCGGCGGCAGATCGAGGATCGCAAGAAGCGTTGATCGCCGTGCCGACCACGCCGGCACGGCACCATTCGCTTCGCCGGGCTACTTCGCGAGTTTCGTGATCTTGTTGCCCTGCAGGCCGATGCCGGCCATCAACCCTTTCTGGCTGAAAATGAAAGCATAGATGTCGTCCTTGGTGGTTATCGACGTGCTGGCCTTGGCCATGCCTTCGTCGACCACGACCACACTGGGCCCGACTCCGACCTCGAAGCCATCGGTCTCGGTCAGCGCGTTCAGCGCCTTCTCGTTCATGAAGAACATCGCGTAGCCAAACTGCTGCGCACCTGCCTGCAGCCCGTACGATGCTCCGGTGGTGCTGTAGTGACCGGCCGGCTTGCCGCCGCGCAGGAGGACGCCTTCACCATACTGACCACCAACCACCAGGCCGGCTTTGGTGATTTTGGGAAACACCAGCACCGCAACTGCCTGCCTGCCGAGTTCCCGTGCCGCCGGCACCGAGGCCACCAGCTTGCCATAAGCCTGCCTGGCGTTGCCATCGAGCGCCACCGTCCCTTGCGCAGCAACAGGCGACACCGCGGTGAAGGCCAGGACAACGGTCGCCGCCAGCGCGGCCGCAGTATTCGAAAATCGACTGTTCATGCTTCCTCCAGAATCGTAACCAGGGTGGCGGAAAGGAAACTCGGTAACACCTCGCGAGTATGGCGGGCACGCAATGCAGACGTCAAGCGGCAGATTTCGACGCCTGGATGGGCCCATGAATCGACGGCAGCCGAGCGCCGACCTGAGAGCGTTTCGGACACTTCATTCTGTCGAAAAATCTTACACTCAGCGTCGCATCCGCTCTCAGCGTCGACCAGTTGTTCACAATCATTCAAGTAGTTGGTTTATTTGGCATGAAGTGTGCTTTTTATCACACAGCTTCGGTCGGTTGACGCAATCTGAAGGTTGATCTGGCCAAGTGCTCGAACACACGCGGTTCTTTTTGAGGAGACAGGACCATGCGCAAACTACTTGCCTTGAGCATTTTTGCTCTGACTGTTGGCCAGGCTTCAGCCGCCACCTGGCTGATCGGTGACAACGATGGTTATGGCGCCGGGATTCCAGACAATGCCGACCATACGTTCAATGGCTTCACGGCCAATTACGATGGCCGCAGCGCTGCGGAAGCGGCGGCCACCAACGGCGCCCAATACACCGATACCTACAGCACGACCCACCCCGGCTTTGGTCCGCAACCGGGCACCGTAGCCACGTTCAAGTTCACCGGCCTGGGCAGCGGCTGGACTCAGGGCAGCATGTGGTTCGACATGGCTGACTTCCAGGCCAGCACGTTCGGTGCCGTGGCCGTGACGTTCAACGGTATCGTCCAGAACTGGGCCTTCAATGACGGCTTCCCGCACACCCTGGTCCGGTTCTTCGACCTGGATGCGGCCGTGCTGACTTCCATCAACAGCACCGGGGAACTGGACGTAGTCATTGACCGCAACGCCTCGGTTGACTTCTACGGCTTCGACTACGCACTGCTGTCCAACCGTGCCGGTTCCGATGGGATTCCCGAGCCGGGTGCTCTGGCCCTGCTCGGCCTCGGCCTCGCCGGCCTCGCCGCATCGCGCCGCCGCAAGCAATAATCAGCTCCCGCGGTTCCCTGGAAGCCCCGCTTCGGCGGGGCTTCTTGCGTTGTGCTGCTCCATACAGGCACAGGGGCGACAGCGAAACGCCACGCACTGCGGAGTCAAGTGTGCTGGACGTGTCTGATCTCTCCGAAAACACCAGCTTGCCACCCCGCGACAATGGCCCGTTCCACCACAAACGCGCAGAGCGCGGCTATGATGCGCACGACACACTTCAAGAGCCAGTGCGATGCGCATACCTTTCCTGCCGACAGCCGAAGCCTGTGCCCTGGTTCGGGTGTCGACCTCCGTGCCGACCAATCGGGAGCCCACGACCAGCCGCATTCCCGGCAGGAGATCCGCCGGGTGAACCCCAGCCAGGCGTACCGTACCGACGATGCCCCGACCAACCGGCAGGCACGGTCTTGCATCGCCCGCTTCCGTCGTTTGCTGATCGGCACGATCATCGTGCAAGCCTGCATCCGCCCGGTTCTACTCGTGCTCGCACTGGCCTGTTTCGGGCTTGCGTCGGACAACGTGGCGGCGGCGGACGGCAATCGTGCCGCGCCACCGATGCTGGTGACCGCCGACATGCTGCACGCGAAAATCGGCGAGGCTGAACGCAACCCCGAACTCGATGCCAAGGGCCGCGCCAGTCTCATTGCCCTCTACCGCGACGCCCTGAGCAACCTCGGAAAAATCGACTCCCACACGGCGCGCGCCGACGCTTTCGCCGAGATCAGGCGAACGGCACCCCAGGAGACGGATCTCGCCCGCCAGCGAAGCGTCGCCCTGAAGGCTGCCGATCCGCCGTCAGCCGTGGCCGCCAACTCGGCCGCCAGCGGCGTGCAGATCGAACGTGATCTCAAGCGGGAGGAAGCCGACCTGGCGGCCGTCCAGGCGCTGCGCGCCGACATCGAGCGACAACTGGCCTATCAGGAGATCCGACCGACGGCGATCCGCCAGGCGCTCGCGACGGCACAGGAGCAGCAGCGGGCGATTGCTGCCGCACTGCAGAGCGCAGCCGCCACCGATGAGCCGGAAATCCTGATCGAAGCCAGACGCTGGAGCCAGGAAACCCGATATGTCGCGCAGAGCGCCCTGCTCCAGGCGCTTGACCAGGAACTGCTCAGCCTGCCGATGAAATGGGATCTGCTCGCGGCCACACGCGACGAGAAGACGGTCAAGATCGATCGCATCGGCCAGCGCGTCCAGAACCTGAAGGCCCTCAACAATGCCCGGCGGGTAGAGCAGGCACAGCAGGCCGTACAGGCGGCGGAGCGGATGCTGCAGACGACGGCCGGGCTGAGCCCGACCCTGGCGGCCTTCGCCGAGCAGAACCTGGTGCTCGCCAGAGAGCTGAATGCGGTCACGATACCCCTCGACACGCTGGAAAAGGAGCAGGCACAGGCAGCACAGATGGCCGAACGGATTCGCGCCAATCACCGACGAGAACAGGCGGCGACGGAAATCAGCGCGCTCAGTTCCGGACTCGGGCCGCTGCTGCTGGCGCACCGCCAGGCGCTGCCGGATCTGAAGGTCTATCAACGCAAGAGCAGCGAACTCGCGCAGAAGATTGCCGAAGTCAACGTGCGACGTTTGCGGTACCTCGACGAAGCGGCGCGCGTCGCCAACCGGCCCGCGGCCGTGGCCGCACTCGCCGCCGGACTGCCCGCCGAACAGGCCGAGTCCCTGCACGACACGCTGCAGGCCCTGATCGCGCAGAGGCAGGCCCTGCTGAGCCAGCAACTGGAAACCGAGGCGATGTATCTGGAGCGCTTGCGCAAGCTGCGCGCCGCCGAAAGTGACCTGCTGGAGACGGCACGCCGCTACGACAGCTTTCTCGAAAAACACCTGTTCTGGCTCGGGACACAGTCCGGAACACAGTTCGCGGACCTTGATCGACTGCCGCAAGAAGTACGGCTACTGCTCGCACCCACACGCTGGTCGGCACTTATCCGGGCGGTCGAACAACAGGTCGCTCCGTCGCTCGTCTTCTGGCTGAGCGTGCTGCTGGCTCTCGTCCTGACCGGGAAGCAAGGAGCCCTGACCGGCAGGATCAAAGGTACCGCGCAGCACATCGGCAGACCCGACCGCGACGACCTGCACCACACCCTGCGTGCCCTGGGCTGGACGCTGTTGCTGGCCCTGCCGCTGCCCCTCCTGCTCGCGGTCACCGGCGCGCTGCTGCAAGGGCAGGAGCACGGCACCACGATCTCGCACGCCGTCGGTGCCGGCCTGACGCGGGTCGCGTGCAATATCTACTTCCTGCTCACGCTACGCGCGATCAGCCTCCCCGGGGGGCTGGCCACGGCGCATCTGCAGTGGCCCGAGCCTGTGGCACACCGATTGCGCGTGGAACTGGGACGCCTGCTCTGGGTGTTCATCCCGGCGAACCTCATCGGACGACTGGCACTCGACCTGAACCCGGAAATCACCGGCGGCATCGTTGCGCGGCTGGCGCTGTTGCTGGTCACCCTGTCGCTGGCCTGGTTCCTGTATCAGGTGTTTCACCCACGGCGTGGTGTATTGACGCATCTGCGACGGCAGCCTGATGCCGCGCTGTTCTTCCGCCTGCAACCCCTCTGGTCCACCGCCCTGGTCGCCGCGCCACTGGTCGTCCTTGCCCTGACCCTGAACGGATACATCTACTCTGCGGTGATCCTGATGAACTCAGTGCTGCTGACCCTGTGGCTGGCCTGCGGCATGGTTCTGCTGCATGGCCTGGCCTGGCGCTGGTTGACGCTGCTCCGCCAGCGTGCCGCCTTCAGGAAGGCCTACAAGGAACGAGCCGCCGCGGACGCGGAGCCTGCCAGCGCGGCGGCGGATGTCGATGAGGCCGCCGCCGAGCCCGCGTACGTCGACTTCGACCTGGCGGCGATGAGCGAGGACAGCCGCGAACTGCTCGGGATTGTCACCACCCTGCTGTCTCTGGCCGGCCTGTACGCCATCTGGTCTGCCGTTTTCCCGGCTTTGACGATACTCGAAGACATCACCCTGTGGACCCGCGCGGCGACCGTCGATGGCGAGGAACGACGCCTGCCGATCACCCTCGCCGATCTCGGCCTCGCCCTGATCTATCTGATCAGCACGGTGACGCTCGCCAGGCGACTGCCGGGGGTACTCGACATGATCCTGCTGGAGCGCTTCCACATGACTTCCAGCAGTCGCTATACCGCCACCACCCTGACGACCTATGGCATCGTCGCCGGCGGCACCCTGCTGACGCTCTATACGCTCGGTGCCCAATGGTCACAGGTGCAGTGGCTGGCGGCCGCGCTGAGCGTCGGCATCGGCTTCGGCCTGCAGGAGATCGTCGCCAACTTCATCAGCGGCCTGATCATCCTGTTCGAGCGGCCCGTACGGGTTGGCGACCTGATCACCGTCGGCAATACCGATGGCGTGGTCACCAAGATCCGCATTCGCGCCACGACCATCCGCAATGCCGACCGCCAGGAACTGGTGGTGCCGAACAAGGAGTTCATCACCGGCCGCTTGCTCAACTGGTCGCTGTCGGACCAGGTCACCCGCGTCAAGGTCAGCGTCGGCGTGGCCTACGGCACCGATATCGACCAGGCGCACGCGC
Source organism: Candidatus Accumulibacter propinquus (assembly GCF_056856495.1). Taxonomy (NCBI): domain Bacteria; kingdom Pseudomonadati; phylum Pseudomonadota; class Betaproteobacteria; genus Candidatus Accumulibacter; species Candidatus Accumulibacter propinquus. Next base: position 1,484,439 of record NZ_JBSEHC010000003.1, on the reverse strand, counting down.
TGATGCGCGAGGCCGCGGACGAACACGAGCACATCCTCGCCGATCCGAAACCCAGCGTGAGCTTCGACGCCTTCGGAGACAATTCGCTGATGCTGACCCTGCGCGCCTTTGTCGACGATCTCGATCACCGCAGCAAGGCGATGACCGACCTGCACAAGGCGATCAACCGCAAGTTCGAGCAAGCAGGAATCGCCATGGCCTTCCCGCAGAGGGATCTGCACTTCGACCCGCGCTCGCCGCTGCGGGTGACCATTGAAGACGCCAGGCAGGCAAAACCCGACGCCTAGAATGCTTTCGGGCGTCATGTCGATTACCCCATCCCTTATCGCCACCCCAATGATCCTGCGTGCACTCCTGCTGACCTTCCTGCTCACAAGCTGCGCCGAAAACTTGCTTGTGAGTTTCAATGAAGACACCAACTACCTGACCTTCGACCACCCGAATTCCGACAAGTCCAATGCGGAGGTCCGCACCACCGCCGAAAAACTGTGCCAACAGCGCAAACAGGTCGCCATCAAGACGGCCAGTGTCTGTTCTCTCAAGAACTGCGTGACCCACTATCAGTGCGGCGACCGGGAGGATGTCATCAAGTACGGGCTATAGCCCTGGCGTGCCTGCACGCCCTGAACCGTCCGATCGAACATCCGCCGGCGGGCAGCATCCTCGATGAACCGCGACAGCCCGGCTTTGCGCACGTGACCGCTGGCCTCTTCACGACCCAGGCGCAACCTGGCCGAGGGGTCGGGACCGGGCCGGAAAGTAAGCCCGCCGACCCCGGCACCGCAAGCTTGCCGTTCGTCCACGGCGCGGGAAAACGGCGACAATCCCTGCCGTTCCCACGGTCATTCCTTCGCCGCCATGCTCAACGCCCGCCAGCAACCGGACCAGTTCCCGCGCCGCATTCTCGTCGCCGTCACCGGCCTGTCGCCGCAGATCGTCACCGAGACCCTCTACGCCCTCGCCGTTGCCCCGACGACGAACGCGTTCATCCCCACCGAGATGCACCTGATCACCACCCGCAGTGGCGCCGAAAAGGCCCGCCTGGCCCTGCTCTCCGAAGAACCGGGATGGTTCCACCGCCTCAGCCGGGACTACGCGCTGCCGCCGATCGATTTCACCGCCGCCACCATCCACGTCCTCGAAGATGCCGACGGCAGGCCGCTCGACGACATCCGCTCGCCGGAAGACAACCGCCGCGCCGCCGACGGCATCACCGCCCTGATCCGCGAGTTCACCGCCGACCCGGACTGCGCACTGCACGTCTCGATCGCCGGCGGCCGCAAGACGATGGGTTTCTTTCTCGGCTACGCGCTGTCGCTCTACGGCCGCCCGCAGGACAAGCTCTCGCACGTCCTGGTTTCGGAACCCTTCGAGTCCAGCCTCGGCTTCTACTACCCGACGCCGAGCAGCCGCGTGCTCGAAATGCCCGGCGGCCGCCTGGTCGACTGCGCCAGCGCGCAGGTCACGCTCGCCGAACTGCCCTTCGTCAGCCTGCGCCACGGCCTGCCCGAAGCGCTGCTCACCGGGCGCGCGAGCTACAACGAAACCGTCGAAGCCGCCCGCCACGCGCTCGCGCCCGCCGAACTGCAGATCGACCTCGAAGCGCGCCGCGTGCGTGCCGCCGGCAAGGCATTCGCACTGCCGCCGGCCGAACTCGCCCTGCTCAGCGTCTTCGCCCGGCGTGCGCTGCGCGGCGAAGCGCCATTGCCGGCACCGGCCAAGGAACTCCCCGACGCCGACTGGAAGCTGCGATACCTCGTCGAACTGCGCTGGATCGCCGGGCCGATGAAGGACCTCGACGAAACCGAGCGTGCGCTGCGCCTGGGCATGGACGGCGGCTACTTCTCGGCGCACCTCTCGAAGCTCAAGAAGATTCTCAGGCGAGAACTCGGCCCAGCCGCCGAGCCCTACCTGATCAGCGACGGCGGAAGCCGGCCTCGGCGCTACCGGCTCGAACTCCGGTCAGAGGCCATCTGGTTTGGTCCTGTCGATTCAGCCACGCCCGAGCTGGCCCCAACTCGCTCGAATTCAGCCAGTGCCTGAAGCCATTCATGCACCAGGGTGTGGCCCCAACTCTTCGTAAAAGAGGGGACGTGCAGCAATTGACAATCGCAAGCTTGCCGACGACAGCGGTAGGGCCTTCTTGCAGTATGCTCCGGTTTGATCGCACGACTCGGCAGGCAGTGCTGCCAAGTTCGCGTGGCGATATTCGTGTCGATAACCATCAGCGTTGAAAAAGGGACCACGAAAAACATCATGAACGACGGAAACGATCTGCTCGGACGCGGCTGTCGCGTCGCTTTTGCTGCACTTCTGCACGATTTGGGAAAGTTTGCCGAGCGAGCCGCCTTGCCCGACATCGACCGCGATCGTCTGGACGCCCATCTGACCAACTACTGCCCATTTCGCGAGAAGCGCTATCACAGCCACCGGCACGCGGCGTGGACGGCGTTGATGCTCGAGGTGGTCGAGCGCACGGCTCCTGACCTGATCCTTTCTGACATGGCGCCTTTTGCCAGCCGACAGGGCGGTTGCGACATCACCGACTCGCTGGTCAACGCTGCGGCCATGCACCATAGGCCCGTGAGCTTCCTGCAGTGGATCATCGCCACGGCAGACCGCGTGGCATCCGGTTTCGAACGTGAGGAATTCGAGCGCTACAACGCTGGCGAGGACAAAACGAGCACCGGGCGCAACCACTACCAGGCGCGTCAGCTAACCCTCTTCGAGCAAATCAGGCTCTCCGACGCGCGAGGCGCGCGTGTGACGCCCGAAAGCCTGCAATGGAGATACCCATTGCGGGCGTTGACGCCCGAATCCCTGTTTCCAGTCCCGCGCAAAGGCTACGAGCCGGAACGCGATCCGCCTGCTCAGGCCGAATACCGGCTACTCTGGACGGAATTCCTCCAGGCTCTCGAATCGATCCCGCGCACTCACCGCAGCCAGTGGCCACTCTGGCTGGACCACTTCGATACGGCCTGGCAAACCTTCACGCACGCCATCCCGGCAGCCACAGCCTTTGGTGTAAAGCCCGATGTCTCGCTCTATGATCACAGCAAGACCACGGCGGCGCTGGCCACTGCGCTGTGGCGCTGGCACGAGGAGTTCGGCCAGACGAGCGATGCAGCGCGCGAGGCACTGGCCAGTCGAGCCGACTGGGACGACGAGAAGTTTCTCCTCATTCAGGGCGACTTCTTTGGGATCCAGCAGTTCATCTTCGCGGATGGCGCCCAGACCAACCGCAGTGCTGCCCGCTTGCTGCGTGGCCGATCATTTCAGGTCTCGCTGTTCACCGAAGTCGCCGCCCTCAAGGTGCTCGAAGCCTGCGAACTGCCCGCGACCTCCCAGATCATCAACGCTGCTGGCAAGTTCCTGATCGTCGCCCCGAACACCCAGGGAATCCGCGACCGCCTCGACGCAACGCGCAGCGAACTCAACGCATGGTTCCTGCAGCACACTTTCGGACTCGCCGGTCTGGGGCTGATCGGCAAGGCGGCAAGCTGCAACGATTTCCTCAAGGGTCGCTTTCGGACACTGATCGACGAACTGTTCGGCGACCTCGAAGCCGCGAAACTCCATCGCTTCGAGCTGGTCGGCGACGCCCCCCGCGTCTTCGCCGTCACCTACCCTGACGGTCCTTGCCCCTACAATTCACGCTTGCCGGCCGATGAGCGGGGCTCAGCAGCACTCTCTCGCGACCAGATCGCTCTCGGCACGCAGCTCGCCCGAAAATCCCGGCTGCTGATCGTCGACGCTGACAGCGAGCTGCGTGCCGACGGCATCGTCACTCTGGAGACGGCGATATTCGACTACCGGATCGCCTTTACCGGCAACGAAGAGGCTACCGGCCGCTTCGGGCCGCTGGCGCAATCCGGCGCACTGCGACGCTGCTGGGACTTCAGCCTACCGGAGAACCTTCGAGACACCCTCTGGCACGGCTATGCCCGACGCTACATCAATGCCTACGTGCCCCGGTTCGCTGAAGTCAACCCATGGACCAGGGAAAAGTATGCGGACCAGCTTGCGGAAGACGACGGTTCAGCGATTGAGCCGGGAGCCGGCAAGACCTTCGGCCACATCGCCTGTGAAGACCGGCAACCGCGGGACGAGCGCGGCGGCTGGCAAGGCCAAAGCGCCCTGATGACGCTCAAGGGCGATGTCGACAACCTCGGTCTGGTATTCCAGAAGGGCCTCGCCGAACCCACCTTCGCCAAAATGGCCGCCCTGTCGAGGCAGATGAACGCCTTTTTCGCGGTGTGGCTGCCGGCCTACTGTGCCGAAAACCATCCGGATACCTACACCGTTTTCGCTGGTGGTGACGATTTCTTCCTGATCGGTCCCTGGCACAGCACGCAGAAACTGGCTGCCGACATGGCGGCGCAGTTCAGGACCTACGTCGCAGAAAACCCGGAGATCCACTTCTCGGCCGGAATGGTGATGAGCAAACCGGGGCTGCCCATCCACACCCTGGCCAGCCAGGCGGAAGAAGCGCTCGAAGCAGCCAAGGGCGGCGGCAAGAATTCCCTCACCCTCTTCGGTCAGCGCATCGCCTGGCCGGACTGGCCGACGGTCAGCGCAGCCCAGAGCGAACTCGAACAGCTCGCGAACGATTACCGCCTGAGCACCAGCTACCTCTATGGGCTGCTGGACCTGATCCGTCTCGCCTGCGACACCGGCAACCCCGAATCGGCGATCTGGCGCAGCCGCTTTGCCTATCGCACGCGCCGCTACGTCGTCGACAAGCTGAAGTTTGCCGAGCGGGAGACGGCGCAGGCTCGACTGGCCGGCTCGCTCGGCGAGCGGGGCATCGCCCGCTTGCGCGGCGCCTACCGTATTCCCCTTTTCAACCACTTCTACAAACAACGTTAAGTGAGGAAACCATGACCAACGGACGCTACCAGGGCAGTGGCCCACGCGCTGCCGACACGAGACCGCATCAGGCCGTCAGGACGACACCCACGATCGAACTGAGCGACATCAAGTTCGGCGAAGGCCTGAACGAACTCATCTTCGCCGATATCGCGCAGGACAAGGCGCGCATCGTGGCGGCCGCCGGCGAAGGCACGAAGAACAAGTCCACGCAGTTGCGCAAGTTTTACGACGAACTGGTCATGTGGCAGGAAAAGGTGGGCCTTGAGCAGAACGCCGAGGCACGGCAGGCACGCTACCGGGAACTGGCGCCTTACATCAAGATGCTGACCGCCAAGGTGGCGTACGCCCGTGCGCGCAATCACGTCGACGTCTGCTTCGAGAAGCTCTTCGGCCACGTCGTCCGGCAGATCCAGTGCCCCGAAACCCTGCAGCACGCCAAACTGTTCATCGAGGCCTTCATGGGCTTCTACAAGGCCGAGGAGAAATAACGCCATGCCACAACTGACCGCGATCACCACCATTGAAGCCAAGCTCGAACTGCTCACCGGCCTGCGCATTGGCGCGGGCGACGCGGAAATGCAGATCGGCGGCGTCGACAACACCGTAGTCAAGCACCCGATCACCCAGTCGCCCTACATTCCAGGTTCGAGCATCAAGGGGAAGATGCGCAGCCTGCTGGAATGGAGGAGCGGCGCAGTCCAACAGGGACCGCTCGACAAGCGCGCCCACGACGATGCTCGTGGCAGCGTGCAGGGCGAAATCAGGCGCATCCTGCAACTCTTTGGCACGGGGGGCGGCGAATTCAAGGACGACCCGGCCTTCGCTGCCGAAATCGGTCCCTCGCGGCTTGCTTTCTGGGATTGCGCCCTCTGTCCGCAGTGGGAGAAACAGGTTCGCGACAATCATCGGTTGCTGACGGAAGTGAAAAGCGAGAACCGGATCAACCGGATCTCCGGCGTGGCCGAACACCCGCGCAACACCGAGCGCGTCCCGTCCGGAGCCAGTTTCGACTTCCGGCTGTCGATCAAGCGCCTCGCCGGCGATGGCGACGATCTCCTGGAGACCGTGCTCCAGGGCCTCAAACTGATCGAATTCGACAGCCTCGGCGGTTCCGGTTCGCGCGGCTACGGCAAGGTACGTTTCGCCCAGCTACGCATCGATGGCCAGGACGGGCAGCCGCGTTTTGACCAGGTCCAGGCATTCCCGAACCCATGAAGACCTGTCGCCTTACCCTGCAACCACGCACCGCCTTTGGCACCCCGCTGGCCGGAGACACCCTCTTCGGCCAGCTCTGCTGGACGCTGCGCCATCGGCACGGCAATCCAAGGCTGAACGAGCTGCTCGAGGGTTACACCGCGGGCCGGCCCTTCGCCGTCGTTTCCGACCCGTTGCCTTTCGGCCATCTGCCGCTGCCCAGCCTGCCCTCCACCTTCTGGAACGGTGCCACGGAGAAGCGCGCCGATCAGGCCAAGATTCTTAAGAAGAAACGCTGGCTGCCCCTCGCGGGTGTCGGCGAGCCCCTTCCGGAATGGCAGCGACTCGCGCGCAGCGATGCCGAAGCCGCGCAAGCCATCACGGGCGTCGACACCAGACCACAGACCGAGCGCGCGCAGCCGCACAACAGCATCAACCGCCAGACGGGTACCACGGGCACCGGTGCGTTTGCGCCATACACCCAGTCGCAGCAGTGGTTTGCCCCGGCGATGCGCTTTCAGCTCTACGTCGCACTGGACGAAAGCCGTTTGACGCTGACCGAACTGCACGACGCGCTGGCCGCCATCGGCGAGACCGGGTACGGGCGCGATGCCAGCATCGGTCTCGGCAAGTTCGCACTCGACCAGGACGCAGACATCGAGCCACTCGCCGGCCTGCACCACACGCAGGGCGACGCCTGGCTCACACTTGGCCCGACGGCGCCGCAGGGACTGGGCTTCTGCCGGGAACGCAGCTATTATCAGCCGCTTACCCGCTTCGGCCGTCACGGCGACATCGCCGTTCACAGTGGCAACCCGTTCAAGCGGCCGGTCCTGCTGGCGTGTGGCGGCGCCGTCTTTTCCCCGCTGCAGGACCTCACTCGGCAGGCCTGCATTGGCCAGGGACTGGCCGGCGTCTCCGACGCCATGCCGGAAACCGTGCACCAGGGCTACGCCCCGGTTCTGGGGATTCGCCTGCCGGCCAGCGGAGTCCGCCGACCATGAACTTCCTGCAGACCATGCGCCTCGCACTGACGCCCCTCTCGCCAATCCACATCGGCTGCGGCGAGGATTTTGAACCGACCAATTACCTCATCGAAGACAACACACTGTTCGCTTTCGACCCCAGCCGCGCCCGCCTTCCCGAACCACTCGCCAGGCGTCTCGGCGAACTCGGCGAGCAGGCCGACCTGCTCGGTATCCAGCGCTTCTTCCGCGACCATCGGCAGCACTTCCTGCCGCACGCCGACGTGCTGATCCCGGTTGCCCCCGGACTGGCGGCGGACTACGAAAAGCGGGTCGGCAACGTCGCCAACCGCGAAGCCAACGGCAATCGGGTCTTCAACGACCTGTCGATCGAACGTGCGACGCAGAGCAACGGGCAACCCTACATTCCCGGCAGCAGCCTGAAGGGCGGACTGCGCACGGGGATGCTCGACCACCTGAACGATGGCAGGCCGCCTCTGTCGAGCGAACGTGGTCGAGGGCCGAATAGCTGGGACAGCGCCCGGATCGAATCGCGGCTGCTGCAGGGCGACTTCGCCACCAGCCCGTTGCGCCTCGTCAAACCCGCCGACCTGATGCCTGCCGGCGAAATCGCACGGGAGGTGCTTTATGCGCTGAACCACAAGAAAGACCGGGTAGTCGACCGGAACGGCAACGAGCGGCAGCCGCGCGGCATCGCCAGCCGCAAGGAATGCATCGTTGCTGGTCAGTACCGCGCCTTCACCGGCAGCCTGGCGCTGCACAACCTCGGCGAACATCGCGAGCCGACAGCGACGCCGGTTGGCAGCCTGCGGCCTGCCGACTTTGCCGGCATCGCCCGGGACAGCAATCGCTACCACCTGCCGCGCCTGCGTGCAGAGATCCGCATGCTCGATCAGCGCGGCTTCCTCGACCCCGCGTGGAAGAAAGGCATCGAAGACCTGTTGGCCGGAGATCTGCGGCCACTGATCGACACTGGCCGTGTGCTCCTTGTACGTCTCGGTCGCTTCGGCGGCGCCGAGAGCAAGACGCTTTCCGGCGAAGGCGTCGCGCAGATCAAGATCATGGAAGGGAAAGGCCCGGATGGCAGGTCACGCGCATCGTTCCACAGCCATACCAAGACCGTCTGGCTCGCCGGCCGGAATACCGAGGACCGCAGGCACCTGCTCCCGTTCGGATGGGCGCTGGTCGAAGTCGAGCCGCAAGGGGATTTGTCGCAGTTGCGCGACTGGTGCGAACTGCAGGCCGCATCGCGCCCGAACATGCACGACATCCGCGCCCGCTTCGCGCAGGCCCGGGCCGACGCCGCGCAGCACGCGGAACGACAGAGGGCCGAACGTGAGGCCACCCGCCTGGCCGAGCAGGCCCGCCTTGCCGCGGCAGCCGAACATGCGCTGCGACAGGCCAGCCTGACCCCGGCCATGCGCGAGATCGAAGCCTTCGTCGACGGTTGCGCGAAGCGTATCGAACAACTGCGCGGCGCCAAAGACAAGCCGAATACCGTCTTCCAGCAGAAGGCCAGGGCGCTGGTCGACCAGGCCGCAGCGTGGGACGCCGCCGAAAGGACGGCTGCCGCCAAAGCGATTGAGGATTGGCTCCCGAGAGTCGTTGCCATCGAAGTGAAGGAACTGCGCAAGAAGCTCGGGCTCGCCGCCTTGCGCGGAGAGGCGCAAGGCTGAACACCAATGAAACCCCGGTCCGCAGCAGCCGCGTCACCATCCGACTGGTCCGCCAGAAGGCACCCTTCTGGCGGCCGGCGCGAGGACCCACGACCCACTCCTGGTTATCGGACAACATGACCACCTGGTTCATCACTCGCCACCCCGGCGCCCTGAAGTGGGCGGACCACACCGGGCTTGCCTTCGATTGCCACTGCACCCATCTCGACCCGGCCGGGGTGCAGCCCGGCGATACCGTCATCGGCACGCTCCCCGTTCATCTGGCAGCCGCGGTTTGCCGGCAGGGTGCGCGCTATCTCCACCTGTCGCTTGATATCTCCGCGTCAGGACGCGGCCGGGAGCTCGATGCCGACCAGCTTGCCGCGTGCCACCCGAGGCTGGAGTCCTACGCCGTCACGCTCCTGCCCACCGAGGAAACCGCCTCATGACCACCACTTTCGTCACCCGGCACAGCGGAGCGGTCGACTGGGCACGCCAAGAGTCTCACCTGCCCCTGGATAGTGTCGTCAGCGGCAGTTTTGATGCCGAAAGCGTGCAACCCGGCGACCTGGTGATCGGCACCCTGCCGGCGCAGATCGCTGCGCGCATCTGCGAGCGTGGCGGACGTTACCGGCACCTGACCCTCGATCTTCCGGAAGGGTTGCGCGGCGTCGAACTCAGCGCCGAAGACATGCGCGCCTGCCACGCCAGGCTCGAGGAATTCCATATCCAGCGCAGCAGCGTGCGCGCTGGAGCAAGGCCGGCGGACGCCCTCAATGTGCATATCGTGCTCGCCAGCGGGGAGAATCTGCCAAACCTGATTCCCGCCCTCGCGCGCTCGCTCAAGGCCCACCGAGTCCTCATTCTTGCCAGCGACGCCATGCGGGATAACGCAAAGCGATTGCAAAACGGATTTCGCGTCGCGGGGCTTGCCGAGAACCATGTGCGAATCCGACCGGGCTGCCCTGACCACGACGTGCCGACGATCCTCGCCTGGGCGCGCCGGTGCGCCGACGACATTGCGGCGGAATTTCCGGCGGCCCGCCTGATCCTCAACCTCACCGGTGGCAACAAGCTGATGACCATCGCTTTCCTGCAGGCCTTCCGGCCATGCGCCGAGATCATCTACTGCGATACGGGAAATGATCGTATCGACTATTTTCACCCCATCGGGCAGGCGGCGGAGAGACTTCCGGTCAATCTGCTTAAACTTCGGCCCTATCTTGCCGTGCAGGGCTACCAATCGCGCGAGGAAACTCCCGACTCGGAGGGGATCCGGGAACGTGGCGACCTGACACGCGCGTTGGTTGAACTGGCACCTCGCATCCCCAACCTGCTCGGTTTGCTCAACAGCGCTGCATCCTGCTACCGGGACGCTCGGCTCGATCGTGCCTTCGTCGGGCAACCCACTCGGAGCGACGAAAAGGAACTGGTTGATCTGATGGTCGAGCAAGGATTGCTCAACGCCACCGGCAGTCGCCTCGCGATCGCCAATGAAACCGCGAGCATTTACCTCGGAGGCGGCTGGCTCGAAGAATGGTGCTGGCTGATCGGCAAAAAACTCGAGGAGGGCGAAAGCGGCAAGCGCCTGCGTGTCGATCGCTGGGGGATCAATCTCAAGATCGATCGCTGTGACTCGCAGACGCTCCCCCGCCCCGGCCAGTATGCCCTCAACGAACTCGATGCGGTGTTCATCCACCGCAACCGCATGCTGCTCATTGAGTGCAAGAGTGGGGCGCAGGTCTCTGAACGAGGGAAAAGCCAGGACATCCTCAACAAGCTCGAGACCTTGGGCAAGCACGTCGGCGGGCGGCTCGACACCAAATGGCTATTGACCGCTCGGCGTATCGAACCAAACAGCCAGGCCTGGCAACGCGCAATAAAATACCAAATCACCATTGTTCCCCCGCAGGAGCTGATCAAGCTTGAAGACAAGATCATCGGCTGGATGACGCGTTGACCATGCTACCCGTCGCCCGTTACCGCTACCACTTCATTGCCCTGACGCCGGTGCAGTTTCCCGAATGGTCGGGCTCCGTGCTGCGCGGAGCCTTCGGGCACGCACTGCGCCGCATCGCCTGCATGACCCGGCAGAAGGACTGTACCGGCTGCCCGCTGCTCGCCACCTGCCCTTACCCATCGATCTTCGCCCCCCCACCCGTCGACAACGCCCTGCAACGGCTGACGCAGGCTCCCGCACCCTACGTCATCGAACCTGCCGACTGGGGCGCTCGCCGCATCGAAGCCGGCACGGCCTGGCACTTCGACCTCGTTCTCTTCGGGCGGGCGCTGAAGGAGCTGCCGATGATAACCCTGGCCTGGCGACAGGCTGCCCGTCGGGGCCTCGGCCCCGGCGACGGACAGTCGGAACTCGACTCCATCGAGCGGATGTTGCCCACGGGAGCACGCGAGAAGGTTCTGGCCACACCCGACGGGAGTCTCGAGGATCATCGCGTCCTCGCTCCCGACTGCAGCGCGCTCGCGTGCCAGCGCCTGACCCTCCACTTCCGGACCCCACTTCGCCTGCAGGACAACGGACGCGCCGTCCCACCGGCGCGCCTGACTGCAGACCGCCTGCTGATGGCCGCAGTACGGCGCGCGAGCCTCATCGCGGAATGCCACGCATCCGGCCCACCGAACTGGGACTACCCCGCGCTCGTCCGCCTGGCGAAAACCATTCTGGGCACCAGGAACCTGAAATGGCAGGACTGGACACGCCGCTCTTCGCGCCAGCAACAGTCGATGCAACTGGGTGGAGCCATCGGCACGTGGCAACTGGAGGGGGAGCTCACCCCTTTCATGCCCGCGCTGCGAATCGGCGAATGGCTGCACATCGGCAAGGAAACCGTGTTCGGTCTCGGACGCTACGATCTCGTAGACAGCTCAGCGAACCTCGCGTCCGACGGAGATCCGTCTCTCGAACCTATTGATTTTACGAAACAAAGCGACACGCCGCAGTAGAAAACCAGCCCTGATTTCTAAGGGATTAAGACGATACGAGCGTTCTCCAACAATCTGGAAAATCATGTAGAAAACCAGCCCTGATTTCTAAGGGATTAAGACTCGACCGTGAAGCGACCGTGATGCCCGCGCCGTAGAAAACCAGCCCTGATTTCTAAGGGATTAAGACTCGTTGATTGGTAGTCATTCCCCAAGCATTCTAGTAGAAAACCAGCCCTGATTTCTAAGGGATTAAGACTCGATGCTGCGCTTACGCGGGGTAATGAACCCCAATCTCGTAGAAAACCAGCCCTGATTTCTAAGGGATTAAGACTATTCTTCTGGCGTCATGCTGGTTACGGGCTGCCGTAGAAAACCAGCCCTGATTTCTAAGGGATTAAGACCGCGCCGACGAAGCCATTAGCTTTCGTTGCTGCGTAGAAAACCAGCCCTGATTTCTAAGGGATTAAGACATACGGGTTTTCCTTGAATCCTCCCCGCATGTAGAAAACCAGCCCTGATTTCTAAGGGATTAAGACCAACCATTAGCTTTCGTTGCCGCGGCCGCTTCCGTAGAAAACCAGCCCTGATTTCTAAGGGATTAAGACGTTACTGGATTCGACGGTAAAGCGACCGTAGTGACGTAGAAAACCAGCCCTGATTTCTAAGGGATTAAGACGGCCAGCCGCATCACCTTCACCATCGGCTCGCGGTAGAAAACCAGCCCTGATTTCTAAGGGATTAAGACACCACCTCGACCTGCAGTATCAGGTCGTCGAGCCGTAGAAAACCAGCCCTGATTTCTAAGGGATTAAGACTGGCCTTCCTGTTTGAGAAAAAGGCGATGCCTGTAGAAAACCAGCCCTGATTTCTAAGGGATTAAGACGTTTCCGATTATCTCGATGCTGCGCTTTCGGGCGTAGAAAACCAGCCCTGATTTCTAAGGGATTAAGACCCAGATGCGAGACAGTACCGTTAGCGTCTGTGGCGTAGAAAACCAGCCCTGATTTCTAAGGGATTAAGACACATGGCGTAGAGCCCGCACTCGATCTGCAGCTTGGGTAGAAAACCAGCCCTGATTTCTAAGGGATTAAGACGCGGAAAAGCTCAACGCCTTTGTATTCTTCGGGGTAGAAAACCAGCCCTGATTTCTAAGGGATTAAGACCTGAGTCTTTGGAGTGACGGACCGAACGCGCGGGGGTAGAAAACCAGCCCTGATTTCTAAGGGATTAAGACAGCTTCACGTTCTCGTTCACCCCGCCGACCTCGCGGTAGAAAACCAGCCCTGATTTCTAAGGGATTAAGACTCCCTCGCGGCGTCCTGGTACGCGCAGAACGGGGTAGAAAACCAGCCCTGATTTCTAAGGGATTAAGACCTACACCGTTGTGACGGTGCTTCCTTCTGCCGAAGTAGAAAACCAGCCCTGATTTCTAAGGGATTAAGACTTTTTGCCTGTTCCGACTGATGAATTGCTTGAAGGTAGAAAACCAGCCCTGATTTCTAAGGGATTAAGACCTAACTAACTCAACTGCTATTTTAAAACATCTTGTAGAAAACCAGCCCTGATTTCTAAGGGATTAAGACATTATAGAGTTCATCTAGGTCATCTGTAACAAAGTTGTAGAAAACCAGCCCTGATTTCTAAGGGATTAAGACGTTTGTAACGAGAGCGGCTACCAAAAACTGTTGAAGGTAGAAAACCAGCCCTGATTTCTAAGGGATTAAGACGCTTGCTGTTCGGCTTTCTTAGCGGCAATTGCGTAGAAAACCAGCCCTGATTTCTAAGGGATTAAGACGTGGCGCGCTCGATTGCCGGACAGTGCTCTGCCGGTAGAAAACCAGCCCTGATTTCTAAGGGATTAAGACCGGCGCCTTGGTCTTAGGCTCTCGCGGTTCTTTCGTAGAAAACCAGCCCTGATTTCTAAGGGATTAAGACTTCGGCAAGCGGTCTAGTGCTGACGCGCGAAAGTAGAAAACCAGCCCTGATTTCTAAGGGATTAAGACGAAATCTTGAAGATCATTTTCCTGATCCTAGGGGTAGAAAACCAGCCCTGATTTCTAAGGGATTAAGACTCGCATCTGTGATGCGACCAGAAAACACAACCTGTAGAAAACCAGCCCTGATTTCTAAGGGATTAAGACGTGCCCGCTTTGTTCGCCCTGAAAAGTTCTACCGTAGAAAACCAGCCCTGATTTCTAAGGGATTAAGACGCATTGATCGACCCTACGAAGCCATTAGCTGACGTAGAAAACCAGCCCTGATTTCTAAGGGATTAAGACATCTTTACTTTCGACGGTAAAGCGACCGGTATGGTAGAAAACCAGCCCTGATTTCTAAGGGATTAAGACGCGTGGAACTGCTCGCAAACCAGAATCCTGTTTGTAGAAAACCAGCCCTGATTTCTAAGGGATTAAGACACGCCTACTGCATTCCCGGTATGGCGAACGATGCGGTAGAAAACCAGCCCTGATTTCTAAGGGATTAAGACCATGATGTTTCCTTTCAGTGGTGGGTGAGTCAAGTAGAAAACCAGCCCTGATTTCTAAGGGATTAAGACCCTCAGATCACTGACTACTTGCCGGCTAGCCCTAGGTAGAAAACCAGCCCTGATTTCTAAGGGATTAAGACACGCTGATGAGCGTCCGCCTTGTATTCGGTCGGGGTGTAGAAAACCAGCCCTGATTTCTAAGGGATTAAGACCTTGACGCACAGCCGGCGCCACAAGTCGTGGTCGTAGAAAACCAGCCCTGATTTCTAAGGGATTAAGACCGACTCAGCCGCCTCCATGTCGCCGGCCTCGGGTAGAAAACCAGCCCTGATTTCTAAGGGATTAAGACCCATTTTGCGTTAGCGGGCCCTACCCAAGAAGTAGGTAGAAAACCAGCCCTGATTTCTAAGGGATTAAGACATCAAATTCCGCAACGGTGCGTTATGCCGTTGCGTAGAAAACCAGCCCTGATTTCTAAGGGATTAAGACCTGTCCTCAGCTCCCATGTCGCCGATGCAGCGGGTAGAAAACCAGCCCTGATTTCTAAGGGATTAAGACGCTCGATCGGGGGCGGACCGTCACTACCCTATGTAGAAAACCAGCCCTGATTTCTAAGGGATTAAGACGATTTCTGCCGCCACCGCTTTCTGACCAGCCAAGTAGAAAACCAGCCCTGATTTCTAAGGGATTAAGACGCCTCGGTTGCGTTGGGGAAGTCCGCCAGCAGGTAGAAAACCAGCCCTGATTTCTAAGGGATTAAGACGGCGGATATTCGCACAGCTTTGTAATAGTCCGAGTAGAAAACCAGCCCTGATTTCTAAGGGATTAAGACTGCCCAGCTTAACCAATGCATCATACACAACATGTAGAAAACCAGCCCTGATTTCTAAGGGATTAAGACTGGCCTTGCGCAGCGTGTTAAAACGGGGCTTGAAGTAGAAAACCAGCCCTGATTTCTAAGGGATTAAGACGCGCGCAGGCTTGACGAAACGCCCTTCTTGCCGTAGAAAACCAGCCCTGATTTCTAAGGGATTAAGACAACAAAAACTGGACTCGATTAACCGAGGGGTTCTGTAGAAAACCAGCCCTGATTTCTAAGGGATTAAGACACCTGACTGAGCTACATAGGTTCCTGCCATGCGTAGAAAACCAGCCCTGATTTCTAAGGGATTAAGACCATGGCGTGCGAGCCGCCCTGTCCATTCGCTTCTGGTAGAAAACCAGCCCTGATTTCTAAGGGATTAAGACTGCCGCATGATAGCCGCTATCGTAGTCTGGAGAAGTAGAAAACCAGCCCTGATTTCTAAGGGATTAAGACTGCAAACTTGCCGGCGGCATTGGCCTTCGATTGGTAGAAAACCAGCCCTGATTTCTAAGGGATTAAGACGCGGTACGGCTGGGCGAGGTAGACATCTGTGAATGTAGAAAACCAGCCCTGATTTCTAAGGGATTAAGACAGCTGCATATCAGCCATGTTAAGGACAGCCTTCGTAGAAAACCAGCCCTGATTTCTAAGGGATTAAGACGTATCGGCATAAAACGTTGCGTTGATAGCCGCAACGGTAGAAAACCAGCCCTGATTTCTAAGGGATTAAGACCTTAGCTGCATTGGCGATGAATTGCCGATCGGCAGTAGAAAACCAGCCCTGATTTCTAAGGGATTAAGACGGTTATTGAACCCTTGGGAGAAATCTCTCAAGTAGAAAACCAGCCCTGATTTCTAAGGGATTAAGACCTGACGATGTAGCCGCCATCGCGGGATTCAACGGTGTAGAAAACCAGCCCTGATTTCTAAGGGATTAAGACCCAGTATCCTTGAGCGGTTTCTTCCCAAGGTCGTAGAAAACCAGCTCTGATTTCTAAGGGATTAAGACCATGGGCGACGAATTGCCGATCGGCAAACTTGGTAGAAAACCAGCCCTGATTTCTAAGGGATTAAGACCTTCGATATTCCTATGCCTCGGGGATACGAGTAGAAAACCAGCCCTGATTTCTAAGGGATTAAGACCGAGCGAGCGCGAAGCGAAGCGCGTTTATGATAAGTAGAAAACCAGCCCTGATTTCTAAGGGATTAAGACCACTCAAGTCAAGCAATGTTGCCCAGGGTACGTGTAGAAAACCAGCCCTGATTTCTAAGGGATTAAGACGCACTAATCGCAAGCGATGCGCACCTCTTGCAAGTAGAAAACCAGCCCTGATTTCTAAGGGATTAAGACGTGTTTTACCCAGTCAACGCAGCGCGTGCCGTCCGGTAGAAAACCAGCCCTGATTTCTAAGGGATTAAGACGTGCCCGTAGGGGCATTAACTTTTTTCGTGAAAGGTAGAAAACCAGCCCTGATTTCTAAGGGATTAAGACCTCGAAGGTAGAAGCTACGTATTTGCTAACAAGTAGAAAACCAGCCCTGATTTCTAAGGGATTAAGACAGGCTGGTCCGCAGTTCCACGTTTTCCATTTTTCAGTAGAAAACCAGCCCTGATTTCTAAGGGATTAAGACTCACTTGTGAAGTTGGTGATGTGCGGATAGGCGTAGAAAACCAGCCCTGATTTCTAAGGGATTAAGACCCGCAATCTCTTACGATGAAGGTATAAACGTTAGTAGAAAACCAGCCCTGATTTCTAAGGGATTAAGACCAACAACCCTCGCGCAAGAGCGGACGGTCAGTACCTGTTTCTGGACCCATGACCGCCTGGAGCCTTGCCTCTTGCTGCCCTCCAGCGCGCATCTGCCCCATCTGCCGCCGAAAAGCGGCCAATCAGCAGGAGCAGGCCAGGAGCCAGAGCCCGGTCATGCCGCTTGCCCCGGCCACACAGCCAGTCAGCTTAACTGACGACGCGAAGCTTGCAGGACTGCGCAGCCGCGTTTCGCCTGCCACTGCTCACTGAGCCTAAAATGCAGTCATTGCGACGTCACTTCAAAAACTTATGCCCAACCTCACCTTACGCGATGTGCCTGCCGATCTGCACCAGTGGTTGAAGGAACAGGCGGTGGCCCACCGCCGTTCGCTCAATCAGGAGGTCATCCTTCAACTCGATGCGTTGCGGAGCCTTCCTGCCAGCCGGCCTGACGCCGACCTGCGGCTGGTCCGTATCCGCGCGATTGCCACGCGCACCGCTCGCCTGCCTGTGCTCGATGAGCGCGCCGAGGCCGAGATCCTCGGGCTTGGAGCGGACGGACTGCCGCGCTGACGATGGTCGTCGACAGCTCGGCATTGGTTGCCATCCTGCTGGGTGAACCGGAAGGCGACGCGTTGGCTGCCGCGCTCGCCGGCGCGGAAATGCCGGTGATCTGCGCACCCAACTGGCTGGAGGCGATGATGGTGATCTCGGCCCGGCTTGGCCACCCGGGTGTGCAGGCGTTGAGCGATCTGCTCGACGCCGCCGAAGTGCAGGTCGAACCCGCTGACGCCGAATTGGTGCAAACCGCCTTCGACGCCTGGCAACGCTTCGGCAAAGGGCGCCATCCGGCCGGGTTGAACTTCGGCGATTGTTTTGCCTGTGCCTTGGCGAGTCGCCGGGGTGATGTGCTGCTTTTCAAGAAACTAGGCGGGCGCGATCCTTCGACAGTCTCGACGACATCGGCCAGCCACTCCGGCGCGTGCCGGGGTAGCGGAAACGTCCGGCCGGCGGCCTGACGCGCAGTGATCGTAGCGCCGCGCCTTGCGGCCCTGGCCGGCATCGGGGTCACCCCGGCCTGGCGGCCATCGGCCACGGAGCGGAGCTTCGCCCCGCGCCGCGGGCTGCGCTGCTACACTCTGCCCGCAGGGTGCGGGCGGCAGATCGCGTGCCCATCCTGGCCAAGGCAGGGCCACAAGAAAGTGAGGCAGGAAATGAAGCACTGGAAGGCCTGGGCGGTGTTGCTGCTGATCCTGGCGGGCCTGCCGGCCGGCGCGTACGCGCAGTGGGCCTACACCGCCAAGGACGTCAACCTGCGCGCCGGACCGGCGCGGGACTTTCCGCTGGTCGCCAGACTGCCACGGGGCCTCTCGGTCTCGGTGGCCGGTTGTCTGAGCGATTTCCGTTGGTGCGATGTCGTCGCGGGACCCAACCGCGGTTGGGTCTACGCCGGGAACCTCGTCTATCCCTATCAGGGAGCACGCGTGCCGGTGCTCACCTACGGCACGGTGATCGGCCTCGGGATCGTCGCCTTCAGCGTGGCCCGCTACTGGGATGCCCATTATGTGGGCCGCCCCTGGTATCGGCAGCGACAGGTCTGGGTGCATCGGCCACCGCCGGCCTATCGACCACCGCCCGGCTACCGGCCGGGTGGCCCGCCGCCCCACCGGCCGCCGGAATATCGGCCGCCAGGACACCGGCCGGGCGGTCCGCCGCCGCCAGGCTTCGGGGCGGGTGGCCATCGGCCACCGCCGCCGGGATACCGGCCGGGTGGGCACCCCGGGCCGCCGCACGGCCAGCGACCGGGAAGCGGCGGACGCCCTCCCGCTGATCGGCCACCACCCACCTATCGGCCGGACGGCCCGTCGCGGCCGCCGCCAGGCCAGGGGCCGGCGGGAGGCGGGCGCCCAGCCGCGGGTCAGCAGCCTGGGGGCGGCACCCGCCCGACGCATGGCCAGGGAGGTGGCGAGCGCCCGCACCAACAGCGGCGATGAGTGCGATGAGCGCGCGGCCGTGCGACCGGCCTCGGCAGGGTCTCAGGCGATCGCCGCCGGCAGCCCGGTCCACAGGATTCCGGTCGGCAGGCTGGCGCGTCCGATGCGGCCCTGAAAACCGCGCGCCGGCAAGGCATAGCAGCGCACGTCGTCGGCGCGCGGGTCGATCAATTCGCCGACATCCTCCAGGCAGCGCTGCTTGTCGGCCTCGCTGCCGACGAGCAGGAAGATGCTGTATTCGAGGGGCGCGGCGTGCCGGCACATCCGCCGATGCACGCGCAGCAGCCGGCGCGGGTCGCTGATGTCGTAGCCGATGACGAATGCCTGCGCCGTCCTGTCAGCAGCCATCGTCCGCCTCCGTGCCGGGTTCCTCGGCCGCCGCGTCGTCGCCCGCCGGCGAGCAGGGGGCAGCGACGCAGCCCGCCTGCATGATCGCGCCGGCCACGTCGGCGACGCTCTCGGCCAGCAACTTGCGCAGACGCGCCGCGAGCGGCTCCCACTCGCCGTAGAAGCGCGCGCGCCCGGCCTTGCCAAGCAGGCAACCGCTCGCGGTGGTCGAGAAATCCTCGGGGCGCAGTTTCTCCGAACGGAACAGCATCAGCGCGTGCCGGTCGACCTCGACGCGCAGCGGCTCGACGAGGTCGCAGGCCAGCGACTCGCGGCCGAAGTCGAGGGCATGGTAGAAGCCGATGAAGGGATCGAGCCCCGCGCCGTACAGCGCCAGCACCGCTTCGGCGTGCAGCAGCGTGTAGCCGAGCGAGAGCAGGGCGTTGACCGGGTCGCGCGGCGGCCGGCGGTTGCGGCCGCTGAACTTCAGACGCTCCGGCAGCAGGTCGGCGAAGCCCTCGAAGTAGGCCGCGGCGCCGGCGCCTTCGAGGCCGCGCAGCGAGGCGATCGATGCCTGTTCGTCGACCGCCGCGATGCTCGTCGCCAGACGCCGCAGGCACACGGTCAGCAGGTAGCGCGACTGCGGCTCGCTGTCGCGGCGCTCGGCGAGCAGTCCGGCGTGCGCGCGCAACTTGGCCTCGACGATGGCGCGCGCGAAACGCAGACAGAAGTGCTCGTCGAGCGACAGCCGGTATTGCGCCACCCGCCGCGCCGCGTCGTTGTGCGGCCGGCCGAGGAGCATCGTCGGCATCGCCTTGCGACCGGAGAGGACGACCACGCCGATGCCGCGTTCGCCGAGCTTGCCGAGCAGCGCCGACGACAGCGTCACGTCGCCGCGCATGAACACCCGCGACAGCGGCGCGAGTGGCACGGTGCCGATGCGCTCGCCGTTCTCGTAGAACACCAGCGCCTCGCCGTCGGCTTTGAGGGTCACGCCGCGTCGGTCAACATACAGGCTGGTCATGGCTTCTGCTCCTTGTTCAAACGATCAGAAAGACGTCGGTCACCGGCTCCGTGGCACGGCCGAGCAGGTCGCGGCGCATGCGCGGGTCGAGCTGGAAGATGTGCACACGGTCTTCGGCGGGGTCGATCAGTTCGGCCAGCGTCAGCCGGACTTCGCGCAGTTCGGCAGCAGTCAGCCAGCACTCGAAGAACGATTTCTGCCCGCCGACCTTGTAGGCCATGAGGAACTTGCGCACGCGCGTGCGCATCGTCGTCTTGCAGACGTCGTAGCAGACCAGAAACAGGGTTCGCGCCGCATCACTCATGGCGTCACGATAGGCCGTGGCGGCGGCGCTGTCCGGCCCGGCAAGCTTGCCGGCCGGTACCGCCGCGTTTCGCCGGCGACGGCTCACCGATGCTAGAATGCGGTCATTGCGATGTCATTTCATGGCCGCTGCCAAAGCTCACCTTGCGCGATTTGCCCGCTGCATTGCGCCAGCCGCATGACAAGGCCGGGAAGCGGATATCGCCTGAGTTCCTCCCGAAAATGAGAAATCCCGTTCCATGGAACCTTATTGACTTCAGATAGCGCACCAACGCCACCACTCCGCATGAAAAAAAACCTGACTCTCGTTGTTTCCGCATCGATCACCATTGGCGTGCTGGTCACAATTATGGCCATTGTGACGATCATGAACCTGCATCGATGGGTAAATGATGATCAATCGGAGATGGTGCAGAATCTGGCGCGCACGATTGCCCATGCAGTAGAGGATGAACTGGCAGACATCGATTACGTCCTGCTGGTCTCGGCGGACGAGATCGAGCGCCAGATATCGGCTCGCCAGAACACGTACGAAAGTGTCACGACTTTCCTGGGCAGGCAGCAGGACCGGTTTTCGAGCATCGATCTTCTCAGGGCAACCAACCCGCAAGGAGAAACCATCTATGGCCGCGGCGTCGAGCCCACCGAACGCGCCAGCCTTGCCCAGCGTGACTATTTCAGGCAACTGCAGGAGAACCCGAATCTGGGCATGGTCATTGCCGAACCGATTATCGGGAAAATCTCGCAGAAATGGATCTGGTTGATGGCCCGCCGGATCAACAACCCGGACCAGTCGTTTGCAGGCCTGGTCTATGCCTCGATATTCGTTGACGACCTGTCGAAGAGTTTCGCGCAGTTCAATCTTGTTTCTGGCGGTGAAATCATCCTGCGCGACCGGAACATGCACGTCGTGGCGGGGACAAACTTTGGTGCGATGCCAGCGCTACCCATCGGCGACAACCGCGTTTCCGAAGAACTGCAGAAGGCCCTGGACCAGGGTTCGCCGCATGGCACATACACCAGCGCTTCGGCAGCCGCCGATGGCGTCAGCCGAATCCAGGCCTACCATCGCAGCGCAAAGTATGGTTTCACGGTGTTGGTGGGCATTCCGCAATCCCACATCAACAGCATCTGGCTGAAGCAATCGGCGATCGTGGCCCTCCTTCTCGTGGCCACCCTTATCGGTTTGCTGCTCGGAACCCAGCTTGTTTTACGTCGGCTGGCCGATCAGTTACGCCTCAGCTTGAGCGAAGCCCGCGAAGCGGAAAGGGAATTGCTCAAGACGCTGATTCGATCCATCCCCAATCTGATCTGGCTGAAGAACGCCGAAGGGGTTTATCTGGCCTGCAACCTCGAGTTCGAAAAGTTCTTCGGCAAGGCCGAAGCCGAGATAGTCGGCAAGACCGACTACGACTTCTTGTCCAGGGAACAGGCTGACGTCTTCCGCGGCCATGATCGTGCGGCGGCTGCCGCCGGCAAACCGACGCTCAACGAGGAGTGGATCACCTATGCCGACGACGGCCACCGCGCGCTGCTGAGAACCACCAAGACGCCGATGATCGCGGCCGATGGCCGCCCGATCGGCGTGCTCGGCATCGCCCATGACATCACCGAGATGCGGAACCAGGAAGAAGCGCTGCGCGAAAGCCGCGAAGCCCTCAATCGGGCGCAGGCGGTGGCGCATGTCGGGAGCTGGATACTGGACATCGCAGCCAACCGGCTCGAGTGGTCGGACGAAAGCTATCGCCTCTTCGGCCTGCCACCAGGTACGCCGATGACCATCGATGGCTTTTTCTCCTGCATCCATCCCGACGATCGGGAGCGCGTGGCCACCGCATGGCAGGCGACGCTCGACGGCGCCGCGTACGACATCGAACATCGCATCCTCGCCGCCGGCGAGACCCGCTGGGTGCGTGAACGGGCGATCATCGAGCGCGATGCCGACGGCAAGCCTCGCCGCGGACTGGGTACGGTGCAGGACATCACGCTGCGCAAGCAGACCGAAGCGGCGTTGCAGGAAGAGCGTCGGGTCCGCGACACCCTGCTGGAATCGATCCCCGGCGTTTTCTATGCCATCGATGCAAAAGGTATCTTCACCTTCTGGAACCACCATTTCGAGCAGGTGACGGGACGCAGCGCGGAGGAGTTGCGCCACTTCAATGCGCTGGACCTTTTCGAGGGCGAGGATCGCGGGCACGTTGCCGAACGCATCGAGCAGGTCTTCCTGGAAGGTCAGAGCGATATCGAAGCCAGCCTGGTGACGAAGGACGGCCAGCGCCTCCCGTATTACTTCACCGGCCGGCGCATCGAGATGAGCGGGCAGCCCATCCTGGTTGGCGCGGGTATGGACATCGGCCCGCTCAGGGCCGCCGAAGAGGCGATGCGGCGCAACAACGAAGAACTGGAAGCGCGGGTGCGGCAAAACACGGCCGACCTGCAAGCCAGCTACGCCAAACTGCGCGACACCGAGTTCGCCATGAACCAGGCCGGGATCGGCATTGCCTGGGTGAACACGGATAGCGGTGAATTTGTCTACATCAACCCCTTCGCCTGCCAGCTTGTCGGCTACTCCGAAGCGGAAATGCTGCAGGCCACCGTCCATGATATTGCCCCGGACATGGGGGAGCAGCAATTTCTCGAACTGGTCGACATCTGTCGAACCCAGGGCCGGCTCCAGGTCGAAATCCTCGCGCACGCGAAGGATGGAAGGACCATTCCGGTCGAGGTGGCCGCCTATTACCTGCCCGGCAAGGCCGGCGATCCGGATCGACTGATCGAGTTCATCACCGACATTTCCGCGCGCAAGCAGGCCGAGTTGGATATCCAGCAGGCCAAGGAATCCGCGGAATCCGCCAACCGGGCGAAGAGCGCCTTCCTCGCCAACATGTCGCACGAGATCCGCACGCCGCTCAACGCCATCCTCGGCCTCAACCACCTGATGCAGGCCGGCACCTTGCCGCCGGAGCAGACCGAGCGACTGCAGAAGATGGAAGTCGCGAGCCGCCACCTGCTGTCGATCATCAACGACATCCTCGACCTGTCCAAGATCGAGGCCGGCCGCATGGAACTCGAATCCGCCAATTTCCATCTTTCGGCGGTGATCGACAATGTCGCCTCGATCATCCGCGACACGGCGCAGGGCAAGGGCCTCGTCGTCGAGATCGATCCGGACGGCGTCCCCTTGTGGTTGCGCGGCGACGTGACGCGGCTGCGGCAGGCCTTGCTGAACCTCGCCAGCAATGCCGTCAAATTCACCGAGCGCGGAACGATCAGCGTGCGTGCCCTGCTGCTGGAAACGCGCGCAGATGAATTGCTGGTGCGCTTCGAGGTCGCCGACACCGGCATCGGCCTGAGCAGCGAGCAGTTGGCGCATCTGTTCGAGAACTTCCATCAGGCGGATAGTTCGACCGCCAGAAAGTACGGCGGCACTGGTCTCGGCCTTTCCCTGACCAAGCGCCTGGTCGAGATGATGGGCGGAGAAGTCGGAGCCGACAGCACCGTCGGGCAAGGCAGCACCTTCTGGTTCACCATCATCCTGCAACACGGCCACGGCCCGATGCCAACGGTCAACGACGCCAACCTGCCCCTGTCGGCCGAACACCGTTTGCGCGCGCAGCATCGTGGCGCACGCATCCTGCTTGCCGAAGATCACCCGATCAACACCGAAGTCGTGCAGCAGATGCTGCATGCCGCCGAACTGGATGTCGTCGTCGCCGCAAATGGGCGCATTGCGCTGGAGAAGGCCATTGCCGAACGCCTGGACCTGATCCTGATGGACATGCAGATGCCGGAAATGGACGGGATCGAGGCAACCAGGGCCATTCGCCGCCTGCCGGCCCATGCCGCCACGCCGATCCTGGCGCTCACCGCCAACGCCTTTGCCGAGGACCGCCGCGCCTGTCTGGTGGCGGGCATGAACGATGTCCTGACCAAGCCTGTCAGCCCGGCGCAACTCTACGAAGCGTTGGCGCGCTGGCTGCCGACAGGCAGTGGCGGACTCCCGGGCAGGACGTCCCGAACCGACGTGGCTTCGCCGCCGGCAACGAATCTGGAGGAGTTGCGCAAATTCCCGGGCATCGACGTAGACCAGGGTCTGCGATACCTCAGAGGCAAGGTCGACCGTTACCTCGCGCTGCTCAGGAAGTTCGTTCTGGCGCATGCGGAAGACCTGGCGACCCTCGATGGCCATCTTGCCCGTGGCGATCGGCCTGCCGCACAACGCATCGCTCACAGTCTCAAGGGGACTGCCGGCATGCTCGGGCTGGTGACCCTCGCCAGCATTGCCGCCGACCTGGAAAGCCTGTTGAAGGAAGAGCAGGCCCTCGCCGAACACAACGAACTGCTCGGCCAGGTTTCCGCCGACCTCAAGACTGCCTGGAATGCACTGCTCGCGGTCCTGCCGGCGGCACAGCCTGGTGAAGTTCCCGAGCGTAGCTGAGCGATTGGCAGCCGACTTCGCTCCCTCCCCAATCAAGAGCCCCGGCCACGACTGTCGAATATTTTTACACTCACCGCGCTCCGGGGCGCGGTTCTCGCCCGCGTGCGTCCTCAAGCCCATGATAAAAATATGGATATATTTTTAGGGAACAAAACTTGCCTGTTTTTTCCCGCGTGGCCCGCGGGAGGGTCGCGCCTATTTGACGGGAGGATATCGAATCATGAGCAAGCAACACTGGAGCCGCAACGCTGCCCGTGCCCTGCTAGGCACCGTGCTGTCAGTGGCAGCCGCAACGGCGATTTCAGCGCCTACCCGCTGGGATGTGAATGGCCATTATTACGAGGTGATCGAAGTCAGCGGCGGTATTGTCTGGGCGGACGCCAGAGCCGCCGCCCAGACGACAAGCCATTTCGGCGCGAGCGGGCATCTCGTGACCGTTGGTTCAGCTGAGGAAAGCCGTTTCCTTACCGCCAGCTTCGGTGGCGGCGGTCTGGAAAACCACTGGCTGGGCCTCTTTCAGCCCGTCGGGTCGAGCGAGCCCGATGGGGGATGGACATGGGTGAATGGCGAATCCTTCTCGTACAACAACTGGTGGCCGGGCGAGCCGAACGACTCCGGCATTGACGGCGAAAATGCCGGAGTCTTTCAGCACGGGATTACCGGCGACGGCAAGGGCTGGAACGACCTCAACAGCGACTGGTTGGTGAATGGTTATGTCGTCGAATTCGACGTGGTTCCGGAACCGACGATGCTCATGCTGTTCGCCGGCGGCTTGCTGGGCCTGACTCTGACGCGGCGGCGCTGACCCGTTACACGCGGCGGGCCGAAACCGATCAGGTGCCGGCCCGCCGCGGCAACGATAGCCACTTCAATCGCGACCTACAGAAAGCCTGCGCAAGGGGTTTGACCTCAACGCCGACGGCGAAGATACTTGTACGCGTTGACTTGTATCCTGCGTCATGGAAGGCGCGGCCGGCGTCTCGCCGCATGCTCACTCTGGAGGCCGTCATGGACATCCACGGAAACCCCATCGGGGAACGCATCGACTGGCTTTTCGGCCTGGCCGACCGTCATAGCGCGATCTTTCGCAGCCCGGAAGCCTGGCTGGCGCGCGAACGCTACCTGGCGGCGCACCCGACGGCGATCGCCGTCCTCAAGTGCATGGACGGGCGCATCAACATCCCCGTGGCGACCAATACCCCGGTCGGCATCCTGATGCCCTTCCGCAACCTCGGCGGTATCTTCGACCTTGGCTGGCCGCACCTCGGGGAAGTGCTGGCCCACCACGTGCAGCGCGTGGTCAGCGCCGGGCGCCACGTCGTCTTTCTGGTCACCTACCATTACTCGCAGGGCGACCCCCGCCGCGGCTGCGCCGGCTTCCAGTACGACACGGCGGCGGCGATCGCCCACACCGACGAGATCCGCCGCCAGATCGAGCACATTTTCGGGAGCAATCACGACACCGTCTATCCGCTGGTCTGCGGTTTCGAAACCGACGAGGATGCCCTGGTGATCCACGGCACGGCCGGCGACAAGCTCGACCTGGCGACGCTGAACTCCACCGACCGGGCAACGCTGGAACTGCGCCTCGCCGCGCTGCTGCCGGACATGCCGGCACGCATGCGCGCCGACCTGCTGCCGCTGCTGTACGGCAACCTAGAACACATCGAAAACGTGCGTGCCCAGATTCGCCGCAACGAACGCCTGCTGGACATCGAACACCGCGAGTGGATGATCTGCCTGGGGCGCGGCTTCGACTTCCTGCATACCCCCAACATCGCGCTGATCATCGGTCCCTACAGCCCGAATCTGGACGTCCCGATCCGCCGCGCGGCCGGCATCATCGAAGCCAACATGCACGCCGGCCGCATCCCCTCCGACGGTTTTCTGCTGCTGGCCTCGGTGCCCTACGACGAAATCGGCGTGGACCGCGCACGCGCGGAACTGAAGTCGCGCTTCCTGTCCACTTTCGCCGCCGATGTCATTCGCGCCGAATTCCCGCAACTCGGCGAACAGATGGCGATACGCACGGCGGTGCTCGACTGGCGGTCACGCACACTCGAAACGATTGCCTGCGGACGCTGAATACGTGACGAGGCCCGCGACCCACCGTTTCATTCGCCCCCGGCATGCCCCGGCTGGGAGCGCCACAAGCTGGTAGAATCGCCGGCTCCCCCAACGCTGCGGTCCGTCCCATGCCCACTCCTTCGCGCCTGATTTTCGGCTTCCATGCCACACTCGCCAAATTGCGCCACGACCCCGGCGCGATGCACGAGATCTACGTCGATGCCGGTCGCCACGACGCACGGCTGCGCGACCTGCTGGCGCAGGCGGAGTTCGCCAAGGTGCGCGTGCTGCCGGTGGAGTCCGGGCGCCTGGCGGCGATGGCGCCCGGCGCCCGACACCAGGGAGTGATCGCCACCGTCGATCCAACACAGCGTCACGTCGCGCTCGACGACGTGCTTGATACGCTCGAAGAGCCGGCCTTGCTGCTGGTCCTCGACGGCATCCAGGATCCGCACAATCTCGGGGCCTGCCTGCGCGTCGCCGATGCCGTCGGCGCGCACGCGGTGATCGCCCCCAAGGATCGCGCCGTCGGCCTGACCCAGACGGCGGTAAAGGTGGCCAGCGGGGCCGCCGAGACGGTGCCTTACATCACCGTCACCAATCTCGCACGCACCCTGCGCGAACTCAAGGAGCGCGAGATCTGGGTGGTCGGCACCGACGCCGATGCCAGCGAGGACCTCTATGCCGCCGACTGGCCGATCGCCAGCGCCTGGGTGCTCGGCGCGGAAGCCGAGGGCCTGCGTCGCCTGACGCGGGAAACCTGCGATCAACTGGTGAGCATCCCGATGCTCGGATCGGTGGCCAGCCTGAACGTCTCGGTGGCCACCGGCGTCTGCCTCTACGAGGCGCGGCGGCGGCGCGCCCGCGCGGCCGGGTCGTGAGCCGGCTTCCGGTCGGGACTTCCGGCGCCGCCGCCGGACCTAGTTCTTGTACGAATAACGGTAAACGTAGCCCTTGTAGCCGTAGCGGTAGCTCTGGCGGCTGACGTTGAGGTCATTGAAGACAAAGCCCTTGACCTGCACGCCCGCCTGATTGAGCCGCTTGACGGCCTGCTCAAGCTCGCGAATCGGGTGCTTGCCAGCACGGGCGACCATCAGGGTGGCTCCCACATGCCGCCCGATGATCGCGGCGTCGGAGACCGCGAGCACCGGCGGCGCATCGACGATCACGGTGTCGAAACGTGCCCCGAGTTCGACCAGCAGCGCTTCGAATCGCGGGTGCATCAGCAGTTCGGAGGGATTCGGCGGAATCTGGCCGGTGGTGACCACCCACAGCTTGGGCACCGAGGTGGGCTTCAGGATGTCTTCGAGCGAAGCCTGACCGGCAACGTACTCGGAAACGCCAACCGCGCGCTCGATGCTGAATTCCTTGTGCAGGTGCCCGCGGCGCAGGTCGCCATCGACGAGAACGACACTCTTGTCGACCTGCGCCAGGACCACGCCGAGGTTCTTGGAGATGAAGCTCTTGCCCAGACCCGGGCTCGGGCCGGTGATCAGCAGCGAGTTGTGCTGCGCGTCGAGAAGTGCGAAGTGCAGCGTCGTGCGCAGCCCGCGCAGGCTCTCGACCGCGTCTTCCTGCGGATAGACGACCGCCAGCAACTCGCCGACACCGCTTTGTGCCTTGCGATGCAATTCCAGTTCGGCCTTGCTGTGCGGTACTGTGGCATAGACCGGCAGACCGAGCTGCGCCTCGATGATCTCCGGGTCCTCGACGACTACGCGCAGGGAACGCAGCAACCAGATCACCACCAGGCTGAACAACAAGCCGAGCAGCAGGGCGATCGCCAGGATGGACACCGCGCCGGCGCCGACCGGCTTGCGCGCGACGGCAGCCATGTCGATGACGCGCACGTCACCGACCGTACCGGCTTTCGAGACGCGCAACTGCTGCGCCGTGTTGAGCAGCTCGGTATACAACTTGGTCGACACTTCCACGTCGCGGGCGAGACGCAGGACGGTCTGCTGCGTATCGGGCAGACGCGAAACATCCGCTTCAAACTGCCGGCGGCGCTCGTTGAGACGCTGCAGTTTGTTATCCATCGCCTGGATCCGCGGGTGCTCAGGAGTGAAGTTCTGCCGTAGTTCGTCACGTTCCTGCTTGAGCAGCACGGCGGCGTTTTCGACCTCGACCAGCGACTTCAGGATGCCCTGCGTCTCCAGATTGAGATCGAGCGAACCGCGGCTCTGGCGATAATTGTTGTAGGCCGCCTCGGCGCTGTCCACCTGTGTCTTGAGCGCCGGTAGCTGCGTTTCCAGGAACTTGAGGGTCTTCTCCGCTTCGGCAGAGCGCCGCTCGACGTTCTGGCGAACGTAGGTGTTGAGGATGTCGTCGAGGATCACGCCGATCTGCTGGGGATCCTGTCCGAGCAGGCTCAGTTCGAGGACGCCGGACTTCTTGCCGCGTTCCTTCACCGAATAGTTGCGACGCAGATCGTCGATCGTCGCTTCGGCGGAGCGCTTGATCAGGCGGAACTGCGTACCCGGACGCGCCTGCAGATCGGCCACGAAGATCGAGTAGCCGCGTTCGCCGGCGCGCTTCCCGACCGTTCCCTTCAGGACCAGTTGCTCGTCCGCGTCGAAGAGCTCGAAGCCCCCGCCCGCCGTGGCGATCAGGGTATGACGGTCGTCGAGGGCATCGGCGGGAACGTCGAACGAGTCGACCTGAATCCGTTCGCCACCCCAGGCAAAACTGGAGAGTCCCAGCCACGGCGAATTCGGCTCGTCGCCCTGGTAGCGCCGGGCAATCGCGCCGCCGATCACCGGCAGCGTCCGCGGCACGGCGACGAGATCGAGCTTGAGCTTGTTGACCACGCGTCCGAGAACCATTCGCGAACTGAGGATTTCGAGTTCCGCCGACACCGTCGTATCGTCACCCAGCAGCGGTTGCAGAGCCTTCAGCGAGCCCATACCGGAGCTCTTTTCTTCGACCTGCAGCAGGCCATCCGCTCGGTAAACCGGCTTGCTGGCAAACACCCAGACCAGCCCCAGGAGCAGCGCCATGAGGCAGATCGCGGCGATCAGCCAGCGATAGTCCATCAGTACGGCGATGATTTCACCCAGCGCCAGGCCCTCGTCGTCTTCTTCCGGGGCAATCTGGTGCATCGGCGGCGTCGGCATGGCAGTGCCGGCCACACCCGCGACGCCGGCCGCGTTGAATGAGGGTCTTGATTGATCGTTGTCCATGTGTCGTCCGAGGTAGCGGTTGCCGGTCAGCTAGGCGTGTTGAGCAGGTCGCGATTCCCAGGCGGCGAGCCTGGCAACCCACGGGCCGCCCGCACGGCGACCCGCATCAGGTTCAGCGCGAAGGCTGTCGTCCGCCAAACAGGGGGTAATAGGTCTGGCTGGTCAGATTGAGCATCGTCGCGGTCGGCAGGATGTTGGCGATCACGCGCTGCCAGCGAACCACCGGCGCCGTGTCGACGTAGACGATGTCGCGCGGCCGCAGCGGGAAGCGGTCGGCGAGCAACATCGCGTCCGGCGCGCGCGAATCCAGATGGTACAACTGCGGCTCCTCGGTATCGCCGCGCATCACGTAGATCCAGCGGGGATCGGCCGTGGTCTGGTTGATGTAGCCAGCATCGCTGAGCGCTTCGGCCAGCGTCGAGCGCTTCTTGTTCATCACCAGGGAACCTGGTTTGGTGACCTCGCCAAGGACGAAGATCTTGTTGTAGCTGCGGTCGCTGACATTGACGATGTCGCCCTGCTCGAGCATCACGTTCTGCTCACGTACACCGTAGTCGTACATCGCCTGAATGTCGACCAGATACGTCGTGCCGCGGCGGGTGAGCAACACGCGGCTGTAGTCGGCCTCGGGAGTGAAGCCACCAGCGCGATTGACCGCGTCGAGGACGGTCATCGGAATGTCGGTGACTTGCTGAATCCCCGGCTTGGCCACTTCGCCGACGACATACACCTGCTGGCTGCGGAAAGCGACCATGCGGACGTCGAGTTGCACCCTCTCGATGAACTTGGCGAGCTTGGTCGACAGGATCGCGCGCAACTCGCTGGTCGTCTTGCCCTGTGCCTTGACCACTCCGACGTAAGGGAAGAAGATCGTCCCGTCTTCGGCGATCACCGTGCCGGCCTGCTCGGCGGAGCGGAAGCTGCCGGCCGGGATGGTCAGTTCAGGGTGGTCCCAGACGATGATCGAGACGATGTCGCCCGGTCCGAGGCGGTACTCGGGCACTGCCGCGGGCTGGTCCCCGGTAAAGCGAAGATTGTTCTTGCTGGCCACCTTCGCGGTACTGGTCCCGTCGCCGGTTGGCGGCCGTGCGGACTTGAACAGGTCGATGATCAGTTCGGCGGTGATCGGCTTGATCTTGATGTTCGCCGGCGCCAGCACGTCGCCCTGCTGCACCGGTAGCCTGACCTCCGACTCGTCGCGGTTGCTGTAGCCCTGGTTGCCGGGAACGATGGTGCAGCCGGCCAGGATGCTCGCGGCAAGGCACGCCAGGAGGGAACGAACCCCGTCAGGCAGAGCCGAAGACATGTTCATGCTGAACTCCTCATAGTTGTTCCTCATCTGGTTTGCCAAAGACTTCTCGTCTCGACAAGGGGCGCCGCGCAGTTTACATCGCGCGCCGGTCCACCGCAAAGCCACTCCGCAACGCACAGCCGATCGGGGCCCGCACTGCCGCACTCCCCGGAGGCACGGCAGGTACCCGCTGCAGACCGCTTGCACATATTGCCATGCAAGTTTCCCTGACCGCGCGCGGCTGTCTGCGCGCCTGGGTGCTGCTGCTGGGGGAGTTTGTTAAATCAGCTTTGAAGGATAACGCCGGTCGCCGCAACTGCCAGTGTTTTATTTCACATCCCCGAGGAACCTGGCGAAAGAGCGATTCACCCTGGATCAGCAGAGTTTGTTCACCCAGGGTTCAAGCGCGGCCTCGATCAATTGCAGGGCTTCGGCATGGGCTGCATCGCCGCGCCGATACGGGTCGGGAATCTCGGTCTTTGTCCAGTGCCCGAGCAGGAAAGTCTTGCCACGCGCCGTCGGGTCCATCGCCAGCACCGCGTCCCGGTGATGGTTTTCCATGACCAGCACAAGTTCGGCCCAGCGCAGCCGCTCACGCGTCAACTGGCTGGCGCGGTGTGGGCTCAGGTCCACACCGCGCGCGTTCATCATCGCGCAGGTGGCTTCTTCCGCAGGATGATTGACCAATGCGCCGATGCCTGCCGAGCGGGCTTCCACCCGCTTGCCTGCTTTTTCAATACGCTGCCGCAGCATGAACTCGGCTGCCGGGCTGCGACAGATATTGCCGGTACAGACCGTGAGAATCCTCTTGAACATGTCAACTCACCTGCACGCCGGCGGAACACTGAGTTCAAAGTTCCCGTCATCGCCATGGACCAGTTTCTGCCCATGCTCCGCCGAGTAGATCAGCGTACGCCTGACACCACGACGATCGGCGGACCGGCTGCCGTCCCGGGCCATGAGTTCGTCGCCCAGTTCGTTCTCGACATCGCGACAGACGAACAGGCGCACCGCCAAACCCTGCTGCCTGGCAAGACGCCTTCTGATACGCATCGCATCCCGGCGGATCCTGCCGATCAGAAGATCGTTGCCCTCGGCAGGAACGTGCACCACGCAATAGACATTGCGGCCGTCGAGCGTCGACTCGCCGAGTTGGTAGACATTGAACTGGTAGGCATAGGCGGTACCCAGTTCCGCGGCAATCAGCCTCAGGATCTCCGGCCACTGCTCCTTGCGCAGCGAGCCGACAAAGAGGCCGCGGATGTGCACCGAGGGCAGCCCCAGCGAGCGATTGAGCCGGCACAATCCCGGCACCAGGCGCCAGGGACGCAGGATCAGCAGGAAATAGACCGCGAAGACGGCGAGGAACAACCCGAACATCAGATAATCCGGCACATCCAGAAGCAGGCCGCCGACGCCGACCAGACCGAGAACGATCTGCATGACCGTGGCGACCAGCACGACATCGCAGACGCGAAACCCGGCTCGAATGAAGAGGTGATGCAAGTGATGGCGATCGGGGCGGAACGGCGACTTGCCCAACCAGATACGGCGCAACATGACCCCGACGGTATCCATCAGCGGCAAGGCGAACAGCCACAACGCGGTGACCGGGGTCATCGCCGCATGGCTCCCCTGCGACAGGGCGATCAACAGCCACGCGAACAGAAATCCGAGCAACATGCTGCCATTGTCGCCGAGAAAGACGCGTGCCCGACTGTTGCCTGGATAACGCAGGTTGTAATACAGGAACCCCCCGACACCGCCCATCAGGGCAGCGATGAAAATGACATAGCCGCCGGCATTGCCGGCATAAGCCACCAGGGCGATCAGCGCCAGACTGACCATGCTCACCGATCCGGACAGACCATCGACGCCGTCGATCATGTTCACGGCGTTGATCAGGCCGATGGTAGCGAAGATCGTCAGGGGGACGCCTAACCAGCCGAGATTGAGGTGCAATCCCGGCAGAAGTTCACCCAGCGAGTCGAGTTCCACGCCGCCGAGAAAAACCATCGACAACGCCACCAGGGCCTGAATGGCCAGACGTGGTTTGAAACTGAGGTGCCAGATATCGTCGGCAAGGCCGGTCAGGAAGATGGTCACCGATCCAACCAGAATCGCGGCAAGGGGAAGAAAAGGGATCTCGCTGAAAATCGGGTCGCCAAGCAGGGCCGCACCGATGAGCACGGCGATCAGCCCGAAACCACCAACGAACGGTGTGCTGGCGGCGTGCTGTTTGTGTCCGCCCGGGCAGTCCATGATTCCGAAACGCGCGGCCAGACCGACGCTCAATCGGATCACCACACCGGAGATCAACAGACAAACACCAAATAATACGGCCAACTCCACAGCCACCTCCACAATAAGCTGCCTCAGAGCGCCAGCCCGCCATCAATCGTCCCAACTCACCAAGCCGCCCATCCATTCCAGGGGCCCTACACAAGCAGAGCCCTTTCGGGCTCCGCTTGCACATCCCGCAGGCGCTCTCGCGCCGAGGAGGTCTCAGACGTTGTCAGACGCGACGACGACGGCCGAGGAACAGGCCGACGAGGCCGATGCCAAACAGAGCCAGGGATTCGGGTTCAGGAATGGTCACGTCGTAGTTGCCGGTATAGGACAGCACGTCACGAGCATGCACACCGGATGGAGTGGCAAAAAAGCTGAACAGGTAATCGTGTGCCGAGCCGAAAGTCACTTCGACGACTTCGCTCACTTGCAGGCCAGGCGGCAAAGCCACGCCAAATAATGCGGTCAGGATCGGCGACGCGTCCAGGAATCCGGCCAGGCCGATGTGGGCGGTGTGACCGTCAAGTTCGGCGTAGGAGACGTTCGGGTCACTCACCAACTGCCAGGGTGCCCGGCCACCAAGCGTGGCGGTCGGAGTGAAGAAGGCGGTGACTGCGGCGGCGTACTGGGCGGGGGTGAGCGACAAACCGGCTTCGGTTGCCGCGCCTTCGATGTAGCGCTTGGTCAGCGCCGTGGCGCTCCCATCCGGGTTCTTCCAGTCGGCCAGTTCCAGGCTTTCCAGGCGGATGCTCTTGCCACCGAAGGTGCCATTGAGACTGGTAACAGGGCCGCCAAACTTGCTCAATTCGACGTTGCCGCCAGGTGCCGCGGCATTACCGGCCAGCGCCGAAGCCAGAGCGGCCGCGTCGCCAGCACTCGGAACGCCGGTTCCGACCTTGGCCGTCGGCAGGAGCAGACCACCACCAACATCGTTCCACAACAGATAACCGCCCGTGATGCTGCTGACGCTCATCGCGATCGGCGCCGCCGACGCGCTGGCGGAGGCGGCCAGAGCCAGAACAGCTACCGCTATTTTTGTCTTGCTACGCAATACATTCATCGAGAACTCCTTCACTTCGGCCACCGGCCCGTTTCACAAACCGGTTGATGGGGGTTTAAATAGGCTTCACAAGTCTTGGTCTTCGGGCACTAACGCAGAGACACCCATAAGCAAAAATCGATGCCCTCAACAAAACCTGACTCAGGTTTGAAATAGCAAATTCCATGCCCAAAATATAATCTTCTTTGAAAACATATGGTTAGAATATTTCGCTAATCGCCGACAAGCCGAGTGTAAAAATAGTCGACACTTGGCACCTTCGAGCGACTGACGATCGCCGGCATGCGCGCGGCTCGCCCCACGCCAACCGCAGCCACAATCCGGGCAGTATGCCGGCCGCAGGAATTCCAATCCTGGGAAAGCGTGGCGGCGCGACAGCCATGATCACCTTGCGAACCGGGGCGGCTGCGCGCTATAGTTGCGGCGCGAATGGGAGAGCGCGGCCACGCCGCCGCCGAAGGCGCAATCCACCCGGAAACGCTCAGGCAGATGAACCGTTCGTGCAATGAACTCTGGAGAGCGGCGCCCGCTTGTCGCGAGGCGCCCACCGATGGGGCAAGAGCGGCTGCGATTCACGGTTACAGCGCGACAATCTCTCAGGTACATGGACAGGGGGGTGAACTCGAGTCGAGTTCGCCCCTTTTTCGTTCTCGAATCGACTCCAACAGACTCACCTTATGGATTGATACGATGCAGAAAACTGTCCTCAACGAAAGCCACCGTCGCGGCGGCGCACGCATGGTCGATTTCGGTGGCTGGGAAATGCCCCTGCACTACGGGTCGCAGATCGAGGAACACCACGCCGTGCGCCGCGACGCGGGGATGTTCGACGTCTCGCACATGTGCGCGGTCGATCTCGACGGCCCCGATGCCAAGGCCTTCCTGCGGCGCCTGATCGCCAACAACGTCGATCGCCTGCAGGTCGCGGGCAAGGCCCTGTACAGCGCGATGCTTAACGAGGCCGGCGGCGTGATCGACGACCTGATCGTCTACTATCTCGACGACACCCGCTACCGCCTCGTGGTCAATGCCGGTACGGCGACCAAGGATCTGGCGTGGATGACTGACCGCCTGGACGAGTGGCAGCTTGCCGCCACTCTCAGGCAGCGGCGTGATGGCGCCGAGGCGCTGGCGATGATCGCCGTGCAGGGGCCGAACGCGCGCCACAAGGTCTGGCAGGTGCTGCCGGAATGTCGTTCTGCCTGCGCCGACCTCAAGCCTTTCTTTGCCGCCACCGTCGGCGAGTATTTCATCGCCAGCACCGGCTATACCGGCGAGGACGGTTACGAGATCACCCTGCCTGCGGACCAGGCCGAACATCTGTGGGAAGCGCTCGCTGCGGCGGGCGTGCGGCCCTGTGGTCTGGGTGCGCGTGACACTCTGCGTCTCGAGGCCGGCATGAACCTCTATGGCCAGGATATGGACGAGACCGTATCGCCCCTTGACGCCGGCCTTGCCTGGACCGTGGACCTGCTGTCGCCGCGCGACTTCGTCGGCAAGACCGCACTGCTGTCGAGACCCCGCCAGGGTCAGTTTCTCGGTCTGGTGCTGGTCGACCGCGGCGTGTTGCGTGCGCACCAGAAGGTGTTGACGGGCGCGGGCAACGGCGAAATCACCAGCGGCACGTTCTCGCCGACGATGCAGCAATCGATTGCCCTGGCCCGGTTACCGCTCGGCGTGGCGATCGGCGACGACGTCCTGGTAGCGATACGCGACAAGCTGCTGGCCGCCAGGGTCGTCAAACCCTGCTTCGTGCGCAACGGCACGATCCGCGTCTGAATGCCTGCTTCCCGGACTTGAGGCCCTGCGCGTGACGGCTCGAACGGGCCGCTGGTCATGAAGGCCTCGACCATTTCCACACCCCGCCCCTCTCGCAGGATTTGCAGCGGGACACCACATGAGTCGCCGCGGCGACCGTCACCTTGAACAACTTCCCAGGAGAAAACATGAACATCCCTGCCGACCTCAAGTACACCAGCAGTCACGAATGGGTCCGCGCCGAAGCGGACGGCACGATCAGTATCGGCATTACCGAGCATGCGCAGGAACTGCTTGGTGATCTGGTATTCATCGAGTTGCCGGGGCTCGAAAGCGAGTTCGTTGCCGGCCAGGAAGCGGCAGTCGTCGAATCGGTCAAGGCCGCCGCCGACGTCTACGCCCCGCTGGCCGGTACCGTCGTCGACGTCAATCAGGCGGTGGTCGACGCACCCGAAACCGTCAACCAGGATGCCTACGCGGCATGGTTGTTCAGAATGCGACCGAACACGGCCGATGACCTGGCGACCCTGCTCGATGCGGCCGCCTATCAGATGATCGTCGACGCCGCCTAGGCCAAGATTACCGCTACCGGACGACGCCATGGATCCCCTCTCTCCTTCCCCGACGCTCTCGACCCTGGAACAGCGCGACGATTTCGTCGGCCGCCACATCGGCCCCAGCGACAGTGAAATATCCGCCATGCTGGACAGCATCGGCGCCACCAGCCTGGAACAACTCGTAGCGCAGACGGTGCCGGCAACGATTCGACTGCCGAACGCACTCGCACTCGCCGATCCGCGTCCGGAAGGAGAAGCGCTCGCCGCCTTGCGGGCCATTGCCGGCGGTAACCGCGTGCGGCACTCGCTGATCGGCATGGGCTACGCCGACACCCTGACCCCGACGGTACTGCTGCGCAACGTTCTCGAAAACCCGGGCTGGTATACCGCCTATACGCCCTATCAGGCGGAAATCGCCCAGGGTCGCCTCGAAGCCCTGCTCAACTACCAGCAGATGGTGATCGACCTGACCGGGCTCGAACTCGCCAACGCCTCGCTGCTCGACGAAGCCACGGCGGCTGCCGAAGCGATGACCATGGCGCGCCGGGTCAGCAAGGCGAAATCGAACCTGTTCTTTGTTGACGCCGCCTGCTTCCCGCAGACCATCGACGTGCTCAGGACGCGCGCGGCGTTCTTCGATTTCGAACTGGTCTTCGGCTCACCCGACGAGGCGACGCAGCAGGAGGTCTTCGGAGCACTGTTCCAGTATCCCAACGACCTCGGTGAAGTCAGCGACCTCAGCGGGCCCATCGCCGCAGTCAAATCGCGCGGCGGCATCGTCGCCGTCGCCGCGGACCTGATGGCGCTGGTGTTGTTGCGCTCGCCGGGTGAGATGGGCGCCGACATCGCCCTCGGATCGTCGCAGCGCTTCGGCATCCCGCTCGGTTTCGGCGGCCCGCATGCGGCCTTCTTTGCCAGCCGGGACGAATACAAGCGGGCGATGGCTGGCCGCATCATCGGGGTCTCGGTAGACGCCCGCGGCAAGACCGCGCTGCGCATGGCGCTGCAGACCCGCGAACAGCACATCCGCCGCGAAAAGGCCAACTCGAACATCTGTACCTCGCAGGTTCTGCTCGCCAACATGGCCGGCATGTACGCCGTCTACCACGGCCCGCAGGGTCTGCGCAGGATCGCCGGGCGCATCCACCGCCTGGCCGCCCTGCTCGCCGAGGGCTTGCACCGGGCAGGGATCAGCGTTGAAACCAGACACTTCTTCGATACCCTGCGCGTCCATCTGGGGGGGCACGCCCTCAGCGCCTACAAGGCCGCGCTCGACGCAGGTTACAACCTCCGCCAGGTCTCCCCGGGCGTGCTCGCCATCGCCATCAATGAGAAGACTTCACGAACCGACGTCGGCAACCTGATCAAACTGCTCACCGGCATCCACGCCGACCTCGGAATACTCGACGCGCAACTGCAGCAGGATGACCCGAGTTTGCCACCGGCCCTGCTGCGTCACGACGCCATCCTCACGCATCCGGTGTTCAACACCCACCACACTGAGCACCAGATGCTGCGCTACCTGAAAAAACTGCAGAACCGGGATCTGGCGCTCGACCACTCGATGATCTCACTCGGTTCCTGCACCATGAAGCTCAATGCCAGCAGCGAGATGATCCCGATCACCTGGCCGGAGTTCGCCGACATCCACCCCTTCGCGCCGCTCGATCAGGCGACGGGTTACCTGCAGATGATCGGCGAGCTGGAAACCTGGCTCAAGGCGATCACCGGCTTCGACGCCATCTGCATGCAACCTAACTCGGGGGCACAGGGCGAGTACGCCGGTCTGGTGGCGATCGCGCGCTACCACGCCAGCCGCGGCGAGAGCCGGCGCCAGGTCTGCCTGATCCCGAAATCGGCACACGGCACCAATCCGGCAACCGCCCAGATGTGCGGCATGCGGGTGGTGGTGGTCAACTGCGACGAGGCCGGCAATATCGATGTCGCCGACCTCCGGGCCAAGGCGGCGCAACATGCGGACCAGCTCGCCTGCCTGATGATCACCTATCCCTCGACGCACGGCGTCTTCGAAGAAGCGGTACAGGAAATCTGCGCCATCATCCACCAGCACGGCGGCCAGGTCTATATGGACGGCGCCAACCTCAATGCGCAGGTCGGCCTGACCTCGCCGGCCCTGATCGGTGCCGACGTCAGCCACATGAATCTGCACAAGACCTTCTGCATCCCGCACGGTGGTGGCGGGCCGGGGATGGGACCGATCGGCCTCAAGGCCCATCTGGCACCCTTCATGGCCAACCACAGCGTGCAGCCGATCCCTGGCCCGCACGCCGGCCAGGGCGCGGTCGCCGCGGCTCCCTGGGGATCGGCGTCGATCCTGCCGATCGCGTGGATGTATATCGCGATGATGGGAGGCAGCGGGCTGACGCGCGCTACCGCCGTCGCCATCCTCAACGCCAACTATGTCGCCAACCGCCTGCAGCCCCACTACCCGGTACTGTACAAGGGCAGCCACGGGCGCGTCGCGCACGAATGCATTCTCGACATTCGTCCGATCAAGGCGGCGACCGGAATCTCGGAAATCGACATCGCCAAGCGGTTGATGGACTACGGTTTTCACGCGCCGACGGTCAGTTTTCCGGTTGCCGGGACGATGATGGTCGAACCCACCGAGTCGGAGTCCAGAGCCGAGCTCGACCGCTTCATCGCCGCGATGATCGCCATCCGCGAAGAGATCCGCAGCATCGATCTGGGCCACTGGCCAGCCGACGACAACCCGCTGACGCATGCGCCACACACCCAGGCGGACATCGTCGACAGCCTCTGGGACAGACCGTACAGTCGCCAGGAAGCGGTTTTCCCGCTGCCGTACGTGGCGGAAAACAAGTTCTGGCCGAGCGTCAATCGCATCGACGATGTTTACGGCGACCGCCACCTGTTCTGTGCCTGTGTACCGGTCGACGATCAAGGAGAAAAATGACCATGCACGCTGCAATACACGAGTTCACCGTCGAACGCCTCGAAGGCGGCAGCCAGTCCCTTGGCGATTACGCCGGCCAGGTTCTGCTGATTGTCAACACCGCCAGCCAGTGCGGCTTTACACCGCAATATCAGGGTCTGGAAGCGCTTTACCAGCGCTATCGCGAGCGCGGCCTGGTGGTTCTGGGTTTTCCCTGCAACCAGTTCGGAGCACAGGAACCGGGGGCGGCCGCAGAGATCGCCAGTTTCTGTCAGAAGAATTATGGTGTCAGCTTCCCGATGTTTGCCAAGGTCGAGGTCAACGGCGACCATGCCCATCCGCTCTACCAGTACCTGAAGAAGGCCGCGCCTGGCCTGCTCGGCAGCGAGGGAATCAAGTGGAACTTCACCAAGTTCCTGGTCAACCGCCAGGGTGAGGTGACCGGCCGCTACGCCCCGGCCACCGCGCCGGAAGCAATGACCACGGATATCGAAGAACTGCTTTGAGCCTGCGCCAACTCGCCCTCGACGCCTTGCTGGTGGACAGTCCGGACGCCAAGTGCGCCGCTGTCCAGAGCATCGTGCGCAGCGGCGAACCCCCGATCGGCGCGGCGCCCGACGTGCGGCAACCGATACCGGCAGCACTTCCCGGTCGCCCCGCCAGGCCGCTGCTGGTTCCGCCCGCACAACTCGCGCAGCGACCGGTCAACACGCTCGCGGGGCGTGCGGCGCTGATTCATGCGCTCGCCCACATCGAACTGAACGCGGTCAATCTCGCGCTCGACATCGTCTGGCGCTTCGATGGCATGCCCGCCGAGTTCTACCGCGACTGGATCGGCGTCGCCGCGGAGGAAGCCTGCCACTTCCAGTTGCTGCGCGAACACCTGCAGGCAACAGGCTTCGCATACGGTGACTTCCCGGCCCATAACGGTCTCTGGGAGATGGCCGAGAAGACCCGTGGCGACCTCCTGGCGCGCCTGGCGCTGGTGCCCAGGACGCTGGAAGCGCGCGGTCTTGACGCGGCGCCGCTGATTCGCGACAAATTGCAGCGTGCGGGCGACGACAAGGGTGCCGCCATCCTGGAAATCATCCTGCGTGAAGAGATCGGGCATGTAGCCATTGGCAATCGCTGGTACCGATGGCTCTGTGGGCAACGCGGGCTCGACCCTCTGGCGTGCTACAGCGAACTGGCGCAACGGCATCGCGCGCCGCGTCTGCGCGGCCCTTTCAACCTCGAAGCCCGCCGCGCGGCCGGCTTCGACGAGCACGAACTGGCTGCCCTGACAGCGCGCTGAACGTGGCGCCGATGCCTGGCGCGTGCGCCCTGTCGCCCGCGGCGGGATGGACTATTCCCTCGCCTTCGCCAATAATTGCGCGCTGTCGACCAATCATGCGCCCATTGTTTCAGGTCCGGGCCGTTTTTTTGCCGAGGTGTTGCATGCGCTACCAGGTTTTCGTGGAAGAAGAGGAAGGCGCCGACGGGGCGGGAGATCTCGCCAATTTCGACAATCTGGATGATCTCTGGGAGTTCATCAACAAACGCCTGCCGACCGGTGTATTCAGCGATCGGCGCCTGGTCTGGGTCAAGGACAAGCAGGCCGAGGGTGACGTTTCTTTTTCCATCACGGCCGATCTGTGGGCACAGCACTGCGAAACCCCGCTTGCCTTCGCACGCTGTTTCAAGATGTTTTTCGATTTCAAGAACAAGTAGCCCGCTGCCCGGAACAGCGAGGGAGTGGTGCCGGGGCGCACGTCCCCGACGGCGAATACAGCCGCCGCAAGGGCGGCTCGCCGGAGGTCCTCGGCATTCCAGTGCTCGCCGTGCGCCATGCGGACAGCACTGGACTCACGGTGGCCAGGTGACAGTCCATTGAACGGCCTTGCGCCATGAATGTGCCGCGTCCCTCTGTTGGTCTGGCGGTCCTCCTGACTACCCTGGTCGCGCTCGGTCCGCTGTCGACGGACCTTTATCTGCCTTCGTTGCCGACGCTCGCCAGGGTGTTTGCCAGCGATGTGGCCAGCGTACAACTGACCCTGTCGGTGTTTCTTGCCGGCTTTGCCTGCGGGCAGATCGTTTACGGCCCGCTCTCTGATCGCTACGGGCGGCGGCCGGTCCTGCTCGGCGGCCTGTTGATGTTTTGCGTCGGCACGCTGGGTTGCGTGTTTGCCCACAGCATCGACCGGCTGATTCTCGCGCGCTTCGTGCAGGCACTCGGTGCCTGCGCGGGTCCGGTCATCGGCCGTGCCGTCGTCCGCGACCTCTGGGGTGCCAGCGAGTCGGCACGCGTCATTGCCTACATGGGTGGCGCGATGGCCATCGGCCCCCTGCTCGGGCCGACGCTTGGCGGTTTCCTGACGGTACTCTTCGGCTGGCAATCCAATTTCGTGCTCCTGTTGCTGGTGGCTGTGGTGCAACTCGCCGTCGTCGCCCGCGTGCTCGGCGAAAGCAATGTGCATCGCGATCCGGAAGCGACCACGCCAGCGCGGATGCTCGCCAACTTTCGGCGCCTGCTTGCCGACCGCAGCTACCTCGGCTATCTGCTGACCTTCTCGTTCTCGTACAGCGCCCTGTTCGCCTTCATCTCGGCTTCGTCATTCGTCCTGACCGGCCGCCACGGGTTGAGCCCGGAGGTCTACGGCATGTGTTTCGGCATTGTCGTCGCCGGCTATCTGATCGGTTCAGTGGCTTCAGGCCGACTGGTCCGGCGGCTTGGCAGCGATGGCCTGCTGGCACGTGGCGCCTGCCTGGGTGCGGTCGCCGGGGTGAGCATGGCGGTGCTGGAGTTTTCAGGGGTGCATGGCGTCGCCGCCATCCTCGCGCCGATGTTTTTCTGCACCGTCGCGACCGGACTGGTGATGCCGAATGCCATTGCCAGGGCGCTGGCACCGTATCCGACGATGGCCGGATCCGCTTCGGCCCTGATGGGCTTCGTACAGATGACGATGGCCGCGTGCGTCGGCATTGCCGTCGGGCACGCCCTTGCCGCCGGTGCGCAGGCCCTGGCGGTGGCCGTGGCGCTCTGCTCGGTCCTCGCCCTGTTGTCGTACCTCGCGCTGATCCGGGTGCGCCGGGCTCCCGGAGGGCCGGCTGTCTGATCCTGGCGGATTTCCCTCTGCCCATCCTGGTGTTCGCCGCGCACGGCACGTTTGCCGGTTTCGGCATAAGATCAATGTTTGTGAGGCAACCCGCAGGCCATCACGGGCGCCTTCCGGAAGTCTTGTGAACTCCTTTTGCCGATCTTGAGGTGCGAATTGCTTGCCAGAGAAACCACGCCCAGCGCCATCGTCAGGTATCTCGATCAATACGTGATTGGCCAGACCGAAGCAAAAAAGATCCTGGCCGTCGCGGTCTACTCGCATTATCGGAAGATCGCCACTTTCCAGAACGACAAGGGGACGATCGCCAAGAGCAACGTCCTGCTCGTCGGGCCTTCCGGGACCGGCAAGACCCTGCTCTGCGACACCCTGTCGCGGATGCTCAAGGTGCCTTTCGTGACCGCCGACGCAACGTCTCTGGCACAGACCAAGTACGTCAATGAAGAGATCGAGGCGGTATTGCAGCGGCTGCTCGAAAAGGCCGACGGCAACATCGAGAATGCACAGCATGGCATCATCTTCATCGACGAGATTGACAAACTGAAGGCGACCAATGCGCAATCGCGAGCCATCTCGGGCGAGAGCGTGCAACACGCGCTGCTGAAGATCATGGAGGGTGCACCGGTCAAGCTGAAAAACGATCAATACATCGATACCAGCAATATCCTGTTCATCTGTGGCGGCGCTTTCGTCGGTCTCGAAAACATCATGTCCAAGACGCATGGTTTCGGTTTTATCGCCACCTCGGCCGACGACAACCAGAACATCCTCGATCGGCTGAACAAGCGCGTCAAGCCCACGGACCTGTTCGAGTTCGGGTTGATTCCCGAATTCACCGGACGCCTGCCGGTGGTTGCGAACCTGCACCCGTTGACCAAGACGATGCTGGTCAGCATCATGAGCGTGCCGAGAAACTCGATCTATCGGCAGTACATCGAGATCTTCCGGGGCGAAGGCGTGGAACTGAGCATCGGCCCACGGGTGTTCGAGCAGATTGCCGAAATCGCCATCGAGTACAAGACCGGCGCGCGCAGCCTGCGCGGCATCTTCGAGGAACTGATCACGCCGATTCTCTACGTCGTACCAGACAACCCCGAGATCTCGAAGGTTGAAATCGCGTCCCTGTTCGAAGACGCCCGCTTCTTCAAAAAGAAGTAGCGGCGGCGCGACGGTTGTTCAGCGGCATGTACACCACCTGTTCGAAGGGCATCGGGCGATCGGCAGCGACGCTGCGACGCGGACTGCTCGGCGCGTTGCTGGCCTATCTCCTGACCTGTACGGGAATTGCCATGTTCCAGGATCACCTGCTCTACTACCCGGACCGGGCCACTGTGGCGGAAATGGTCGCGGGCGGACTTGCGCCGTGGCCGTCAGCCACCGACTTCCGCGGCCTGCTGGCCGAACCGAGCGCTCCAGCACGCGGCACGGCGATTGTCTTTCATGGCAACGCCGGGCACGCCGGGCATCGTCAGTTTTACGTCGACGCCCTGTCGCGACACGGCCTGCGTGTCATCCTCGCCGAGTATCCGGCTTACGGGCCGCGCAGCGGCCAAGTCGGCGAGGAGAACCTGGTGACCGACGCAGA
The DNA here is from genome assembly GCF_056856495.1 of Candidatus Accumulibacter propinquus. NCBI lineage: Bacteria > Pseudomonadati > Pseudomonadota > Betaproteobacteria > Candidatus Accumulibacter > Candidatus Accumulibacter propinquus. The sequence continues at coordinate 1,439,799 of NZ_JBSEHC010000003.1, read as the reverse complement.
ACAGACGATCGCCCTCGCGCACGGTCGCTACGGCGGACCGCTGCTGATCATCGGCGAATCGCTGGGTGCCGGCGTCGCGGCGGCGGCCAGCGCGCGGGCGCGCGCAACGATCACCGGCCTGCTGCTGTTTACGCCTTGGGACAGGCTCGAACACGTCGCCAGCCATCACTATCCGCTACTGCCCGTGCGCTGGCTGTTGCGCGACCGCTACGACAGCACCACCCACCTCGCGGGATTCGGCCGCCCGATACTGGTAGTCATTGCCGGTGAAGACAGAATCGTTCCCGCCCGCTTCGGCAGGGCGCTTTACGACGCACTTGGCGAACCCCGACGCCTGTCGGTGATCGAAGGCGCCGGGCACAACGACTGGTTCGACGCCCTCGACGACGCCTGGTGGGATCAGGCCGTCGCCTTCCTGTTGGGCAGCAGCCGCTGAAGTCCGCGGCGCTGGCGCTCCGCAGGACGCTTCAGGACCGCTTTCTGGCCGCCATCTGCTCGTGCAGCGTCCGCCTGGCCGGCTGCAGCGGCGTACGACTGGCCGTCCAGCCAGACTGCATCGGCGGCGTCAGCGCCCTGAAACGGGTCGCCAACCAGCCGAAGGCACGATACAGCGCCGGCCGGGTATACAGCGCGGCCCACCCCGCCCAGATGATGTCGATCAGGCTGCTCTGCGCAGCCCCCTGACCGAGCATCGGCTTCTCGCCGGGTCGGGCGGCGTGCTGTGCCTCGCCGCGCAGTCGGATCAGCAGATCAGGAATCGGAATCCGCACCGGACAGACTTCCCCGCAGGCGCCGCACAGACTGGAAGCGGTCGGCAGCACGTGCGTGGCAGCGAGTCCCAGCATATGGGGTGAGACGATGGCGCCGATCGGCCCGGGATAGGTCGAGCCATAGGCGTGGCCGCCGATACGGGTGTAGACCGGACAGTGATTCATGCACGCGCCGCAACGGATGCATTGCAGCGTCGAACGCAGTTGCTCGTCGCCGTAGGCCTGCGTGCGACCATTGTCGACCAGCACCAGATGCAACTCGCGTGGACCATCCTTTTCGCCCGGCTTGCGCGGTCCGCTGATCATGTTGAAGTAGGTGGTGATCGCCTGACCGGTGGCCGAGCGCGTCAGCAAGGCGAGCAGCGGCGGCACGTGTTCGAGTTTCTCGACCACTTTTTCGATGCCGGTAATCGCGATATGCACGTCGGGAACGGTGGTACACATGCGGCCGTTGCCTTCGTTCTCGACCAGACACAGGGTGCCGGTTTCGGCGACGGCGAAGTTCACCCCCGACAGCCCGATCTCGGCGGTCATGAACTTCTCGCGCAGCACGGCGCGGCCTATGCCGATCAGTTCGTCGACCGAGTCGGTATACGCGGCACCCGGCACCTTCTCGGCGAACAGGCGGGCGATCTGCTGCTTGGTCTTGTGGATCGCCGGCATGATGATGTGCGAGGGCTTTTCGCCGTCAAGCTGGACGATGTATTCGCCCATGTCGCTCTCCAGCGCCTCCATGCCGGCGTCGGCCATCGCATGGTTGAGCTCGATCTCTTCGCTGACCATCGACTTGCCCTTGACCATCAGTCGGGTCGAATGGCGACGCGCGATGTCGATGATGATCCGGTTGGCCTCTTCCGGAGTCTCGGCCCAATGCACGCTGACACCGTTGTCGGTCAGCTTGCGTTCGAGTTGTTCGAGCAGGTCGGGCAAGCGCGCCAGACTGTACTTGCGGATGTGCTCGGCAAAGGCGCGCTGGCGTTCGAGCGCCGGCGCATCGGGAAATTGCGCCGCGCGCCGCGCGATCAGGAAATCCATGGCGTTGCGGAAGCTGCTGCGCAGATGGGCATCGGCCACCGCTGCCGCCGCGCGCTGTTTGAATGCGCTGGCGGGAACGAACTGCAGGGGGGCGTTCATTTCAGTTCCTCCTCATTGACCAGCATCAGCACGACCAACTCCTTCGGGCCATGTGCGCCATAGGCCAGCGTCACCTGGATATCGGCCGTCTTCGATGGACCCGAAACGAGCAGCGCGTTGGTCGGCATGCCGCTGCTCCAGCGCTGTTCGCGCATCGCCCCGAACAGATCGTCGTAAAGCTGGTCGGCGTCGAGCAGCGCGAAATGGATCGGTGGCACCAGCGACATCAGGCGCGGTTCGTCGACGTCCGGCCAGATGATCAGCGTGCCGGTCTCGGCGATCCCACCGCGCGTCGAGGTCAGGCTGGCATCCGTATCTTCGAACAGCTCCTTCTTCCAGGCGTCCACCGGTCGGTCGTAAGGTTTCAGGCCGCCGATACCGGCGGCACGCAGCGCCGCCGTGTGCGGCTCGCCGTGGAGCAGCGAGCGTACGCCTTTGGTCACGCAGAGTTCGCGCAAGGTCTGCGGCCAGTTGGCGCGCGTCACCCGTACCACCTCGCCGTGCCAGAAAGCCATCTTCTCGCAGAACAGGGCGATGCGCGCGGCGCGCGTGCCTGCCGCCAGCCCGGCGTGGCACGCCGCATGGAAGGCCGGTACGTCGGGCGGCAGCGGCGACGTAGCCTGCGGCGCCGCCCGCAGACGCTGCAGGATGTTGGCACGCGCGCTCATCGCTGCTCCCCTTCAGCACCGGTGCGCTGCCAAAGAAACGTCGCCAGATGCTGGCCCTGCAAGGGGTCGCCACGTTTCTGCAGGGTGTGGTTGAGGTTCAGCATGCAGCCGCAATCCGCCGAGAGAAAGGTCTGCGCGCCGGTCTGCTTGAGCGCTTCGACCTTGTCGCCGGCCATCGCCGACGAGATCGCCGGGTGTTTGAGCGAGAACGTGCCACCAAAGCCGCAACATTCGGATTCATGCGTGTGCATGGCGACTTCCACCCGGGGCAACTGGCCGAGCAGCGTGCGCGCGTGCACATGTGTACCCATCTCGCGACGGGCGGCGCACGAGGTGTGCAGCGCGACACGTGCCGGGGCTCCACGATCCGTCAGTCTGACGCGGGCAACATGGAGAAGAAACTCGGTGAACTCGAAGACTCGTTCTGCGAGCGCACTGGCCTCCGACAGCAAGCGCGGATCGTCGGCGAAAATCCGCGGATAGTGGTGACGCATCATGCCCGCGCAGGAACCGGAAGGGACGATCACCGGCCACGCTTCCGGAAACAGGCGCAACTGGGCGAGCGCCACGGCGCGGGTCTGTTCGGGAAAACCGCTGCTATGCGCCGGTTGCCCACAGCAGGTCTGAGCGGCGGGAAAATGCACCTCGATCCCCTCGCGCTCCAGCAGACGGACGGCATCCATGCCGGCCTCCGGACAGAAGAGATCAATCAGGCAAGTCCCGAAGAGGTAAACCCTCGCTGGTTTTTCCGGGTAGTGGCGGCGGCCTGCTTCGTCCATGGCTGGCTCCTCTTGTCTCGGTTGGTGGATGGTTGGCGGAGAAGTGGTAAGACCAATTACCGGGAACAATAAGTCGGTCAGTGCGCTTTGTCAATCTCCCGGCAAGGATCCTCGGCGTATCGGTCGGCCGGCCCAGGAAACTGGTAAGACCGGCCGACTCCTGCAATAATCCAGGCAGACGACACCGGGCCACCCGCATGAATTACAGCAAGCTCAACCTGCCGCGCATTCCGGACGCCATCGCTCATCAACTGGAGGCGCGCATTCTTGAGGGCTCACTGAAGCCTGGCGACCGCCTGCCGGCCGAACGCGAACTGGCGATCGAACTGGGGGTTTCGCGCCCTTCCCTGCGCGAAGCGCTCAAACAACTGGTCTCCCGGGAACTGCTGGTCAGTCGTCACGGTGGCGGTACTTACGTCACCGACCGGCTGGAAAGCAGCTTCGTCGATCCCTGGCAACAGTTGATGGATCAGCACCCCTCGCTACAGGACGACGTATTCGAGTTCCGCTATCTGCTGGAGGCGTCGGCAGCCGAACTGGCCGCGCTAAGAGCCACCGACACCGATCTGCAGCGACTGGGACAGGCGTATGCGCGTCTGGACGCTGCCTATGCTGCCGACGATCGGCGTGCGCAGGTGGCGGCTGACGTCGCCTTTCACCTGACCATCGCCGATTCGGCGCACAACGCCCTGTTCAGTCATCTCGTGGCAAGCGTGCTGCGCCTGTTGCATGAGCATGTACGGCGCAGTCTGCGGGAAATGGCGGTGAGTCCGGAAATCGGTCGCCAGTTGATGAGCCAGCACGCGGCCATACGCGAGGCGATCGTTGGTCGCCAACCCGAGGCCGCCCGGCTGGCTGCGCAGACGCACATCAACTTCGTGCGTCTGCGCCTCGGCGAAGCCGCACGCTCGGAGAAGCGACAGCAGCAATCGTTGCGGCACCTGAGCTGACGGCTGCTCGACTGCACGCCATGCCGATGCCGCCCCGCAGGCTCTGTCTAGACCTTGACCCGCATCAGACGCGCCTTCTCACGCACCCAGTCGCGATCCTTCTCGGCCTCGCGCTTGTCGTGTTGTTTCTTGCCCTTGGCAAGACCGATCTCGACCTTGATGCGGCCGCGCTGGAAGTGCAGGTCCAGCGGCAGCAGGGTGTAGCCGGCACGCTCGACCTGGCCGATCAGCTTGCCGATCTGGCGGCTGTGCAGCAGCAACTTGCGGGTACGAACCGGGTCGGGTTTGACGTGCGACGACGCGGCCAGGAGCGGCGTGATATGCATCCCGAAGAGAAAAATCTCGCCATTGCGGATGACCACGTACGCTTCCTTGATGCTCGCCCGGCCGCCGCGGATCGCCTTCACCTCCCAGCCCTCCAGCGCGATGCCCGCTTCCAGCTTCTCTTCTATGAAGTAGTCATGAAAGGCCTTCTTGTTGGCGACGATGCTCATGATGCCGTTTCTCAGGTGATCAAGGTTCGGGAGTGCTAGAATCGCCGATTCTACAGGATTCACGGGAGATGGCAGAGGATGGCCATGGTCAACAAGTCGGTGCTGATCGAACGTTCATCGCAACAGATGTTCGATCTGGTCGACCGTGTCGAGGACTATCCGCAGTTCCTCCCCTGGTGCAGCAAGACCCGCTGTGAATTCCGTGACCACAGCAAGACGGTCGCCACGCTGCACATCAACTACCGCAGCGTCAAGTCGCATTTCACCACCGAGAACGACAAGGAATGCCCGTTCTGGATGCGCATCACGCTGGTGGATGGTCCGTTTCGCCGGCTCGACGGTTTATGGCGCTTCAAGCCCCTGGCCGAACACGCCTGCAAGATCGAATTCCAGCTCTCCTACGAGTTCTCCAGCAAGATGTTCGAGAAGGTGATCGGCCCGGTCTTCAGCCAGATCGCCAACACCTTCGTCGACGCGTTCGTGAGGCGTGCGAACGAGGTCCATGGGCTGCCCAATGTCTGAGATGCTGGCGATTGAAGTGATCTACGCCCTGCCGACGAAGCAGCAGTTGGTGCGTTTGCAGTTGCCGACGGGCAGCACCGTGCGGCAGGCAATCGAAGCTTCCGGACTGCTGCAGAAGCATCCGGAAATCGATCTGACCAGGAACAAGATCGGTATCTTCGCCAAGCTCGGAAAACTCGACACCGTCCTGCGCGATCGCGACCGCGTGGAAATCTACCGCCCACTGATCGCCGACCCGAAGGAAGTACGCAAGCAGCGGGCGGCCGAAGGCAAGGTCATGAAAAAGGGTGCCGGCGACAGCGAGGGCGAATAGGCAGCGCTCACTTGCAGTTGCTCTGCACGGTCTGGCGGATTCTCGCGGTCTCTTGCTGGCGCTGGCTGTCGTCCAGGAAGTAGCGCTCACCCCGGGCGTCACGCATCGCCACGCGTTCTCCGGATTCCATGGCCTGCAGCGAGCGCCGGGCGGCGTCGCAGTCCTCCTGTCTCTGGGCAGTCAGCCGCTGCTCCTTTTCCGCCTTCTCGGTACGCTCCGCGGACTCCTTCTGACGTTTCCGGAAATCCATCTCGCGATCGGCCATCGCCTTGCCGGCATCCGCCGCCGCGGGTGGTGCCTCGGCCTCGATGGTGCGTGGCTTTCGGACGATGCCGGTGGGTGGGCGGTCGGAAATGACGGTCCGGTTGTTCTGGTCCTGCCACTTGTAAATCTGGGCTTGCGCCGCAGCAACAATACACAGCAAGGCAGCAGTCAGGACGAAGCGCTTCATGGCCATTCAGCGGTAGGAGGGCAGGCTGTATAATACGTTTTTGTGACCTCGGATCAAAGGCCATGCGATTAATCCAAAGGGCGTTGACATTCGACGACGTCCTCCTCCTTCCCGCCCACTCCTCGATCATGCCGCGCGATGTCACGCTCAAGACGCGCCTGACACGCAACATCAGCCTCAATCTGCCGCTGGTGTCGGCAGCCATGGACACCGTCACCGAAAGCCGCCTGGCCATCGCCCTGGCGCAGGAGGGCGGGATCGGGATTGTGCACAAGAACCTCAGCCCGAAGGCGCAGGCCGCCGAGGTCGCCAGGGTCAAGCGTTTCGAGTCGGGAATCCTGAAGGATCCGATCACCGTCCCGCCGAACATGTCGGTACGCGACGTGCTGGCCCTGACCCGCCTGCACAAGATCTCGGGGGTGCCGGTGCTCGATGGTCAACTCGTCGTCGGCATCGTCACCAACCGCGACCTGCGCTTCGAAACCCAACTCGATCAACCGGTGCGCAACATCATGACGCCGCGCGATCGCCTGGTTACCGTGCACGAGGGCGCAACGGTCGAGGAAGGCAAGGCGCTGATCCACAAACATCGTCTTGAACGTGTGTTGGTGGTCAACGACGCTTTCGAGTTGCGTGGTCTGATCACCGTCAAGGACATCATCAAGACCACCGAGCACCCCGAGGCGAGCAAGGACGGCGCTGGCCGTCTGCGCGTCGGCGCTGCCGTCGGCGTCGGCCCGGGGACGGAAGAGCGCGCCGAGCTGCTCGCCGAAGCGGGTGTCGATGTGATGGTCGTCGACACCGCCCACGGGCATTCGCAGGGCGTTCTCGACCGCGTCCGCTGGATCAAGAAGAACTTTCCGCGGGTCGAAGTGATCGGCGGCAACATCGCCACGGCCGATGCCGCGCTGGCAATGGTCGAGCATGGCGCCGATGGCGTCAAGGTCGGCATCGGCCCCGGCTCGATCTGCACCACGCGTATCGTCGCCGGCGTCGGCGTCCCCCAGATCACCGCCATCCAGATGGTTTACGACGCGCTCCAGAACAGCGGCGTGCCGATGATTGCCGACGGCGGCATCCGCTACTCCGGTGATATCTCGAAGGCCATTGCCGCGGGGGGCGACGCGGTCATGCTCGGTGGGCTCTTTGCCGGCACCGAGGAAGCTCCCGGCGAGGTGGAGCTGTTTCAGGGGCGCTCCTACAAGTCGTACCGTGGCATGGGTTCGATCGGCGCCATGGCCGCGGGCGCCGCCGACCGCTACTTCCAGGAGGAAACGGCCAACGTCGACAAGCTGGTTCCCGAGGGTATCGAGGGCCGGGTGCCCTACAAGGGCTCGGTGCTGGCGGTCGTCCATCAACTGATGGGTGGCCTGCGTTCATCGATGGGCTATCTCGGCTGCCGGACCATCGCGGAAATGCACGCCAAGGCGGCCTTCGTCGAGATCACCTCGGCAGGCGTCCGAGAATCGCACGTCCATGACGTCCAGATCACCAAGGAAGCTCCCAATTACCACGTCGATTGAGTATCGATCGACGACCAGCGGGCGGCTGCAGGCCGCCCGCTGCATTTGAGGCCTGGCCCATGTCCCACCGGAAAATTCTCATCCTCGACTTCGGCTCGCAGGTCGCGCAACTGATCGCCCGCCGCGTCCGCGAACAGCAGGTGTATTGCGAGCTGCATCCCTACGACGTCACGCCACAGTTCATCCGCAACTTCGATCCGCAGGGGATCATTCTGTCGGGTGGACCGAATTCGGTTTATGCGGTCGAGGACTTCAAGGCGCCGCCGGTAGTGTTCGAACTGGGTGTCCCCGTCCTGGGCATCTGCTACGGCATGCAGACGATGGCCGCACAACTGGGAGGCCAGGTCGAAAGCTCGACGCGCAGGGAATTCGGCTACGCCGAAATGCGTGCCCACGGCCACTGCACACTGTTCAAGGGAATCGAGGACCGGCGCAATGCCGAGGGGCATGGCCTGCTCGACGTCTGGATGAGCCATGGAGACAAGGTCACGGCGTTGCCACCGGGCTTCAAGGTCATCGGCAGCAATGCCTCGACGCCGATCGCGGCGATGGCCGACGAGGCACGCCACTTCTACGCCGTGCAGTTCCATCCGGAGGTCACCCACACGCTCAAGGGCAGGGAAATCATCGGACGTTTCGTCCGCGACATCTGCGGCTGCGGGCATGACTGGAACATGCCCGACTACGTCACGGAAGCGATCGAGAAGATTCGTTCGCAGGTGGGCAACGAGGAGGTGATCCTGGGCCTTTCGGGCGGCGTCGATTCCTCGGTCGCGGCGGCGCTGATCCACCGCGCGATCGGCGAGCAGCTCACCTGCGTCTTCGTCGATAACGGGCTGCTGCGACTCAACGAAGCGGAACAGGTGATGCAGACCTTTGCCCGCAACCTCGGCGTCAAGGTCGTACACGTCGACGCTGCCGCGCAGTTCATGGGACAGTTACAGGGAGTCTCCGACCCGGAAGAGAAGCGCAAGATCATCGGTCGCGAGTTCGTCGAGGTCTTCCAGGTCGAGGCCGCCCGGCTCAGCAACGCCAAATGGCTGGCGCAAGGCACGATCTACCCCGACGTGATCGAATCGGCCGGCGCAAAGACCCGCAAGGCGCATACCATCAAGAGCCATCACAACGTCGGAGGCCTGCCCGAGCAGCTCAATCTCTGGCTGCTCGAACCTCTGCGCGAACTGTTCAAGGACGAAGTACGCGAACTCGGCATCGCCCTCGGCCTGCCGCACGACATGGTATACCGCCACCCCTTCCCCGGCCCCGGCCTCGGCGTCCGCATTCTCGGCGAAGTGAAGCCCGAGTTTGCCGAACTCCTGCGCCGCGCCGACGCCATCTTCATCGACGAGTTGCGTGCCTCTGGATGGTACGAGAAAACCAGCCAGGCCTTTGCCGTATTCCTGCCGGTGAAATCGGTGGGGGTCATGGGCGACGGCCGGACGTACGAATACGTCGTCGCCTTGCGCGCGGTGGAAACTCAGGACTTCATGACCGCGCACTGGGCGGAACTGCCGCACAGCCTGCTCGGAAAGGTTTCCAACCGGATCATCAACGAGGTGCGTGGCATCAACCGGGTGGTTTACGACATCTCGGGCAAACCGCCGGCAACGATCGAGTGGGAATAGCCGCACGTTCGGCAACACCAAACACGTTCATCTGGGTCAGCGCCTTCTGCATATGACTCGCGCTCTCCTCGCACCGTGATTCTTTCAGACGCATTGCTGCCGAAGGCCGATTACGGCGCTCATACCTCTTTGGACAAGGCTCGGGAAAGACCCGCACCCTGTTTGTGGTTAAAATGCGGCATCTGCATTCTACTTTCTTCGAGAACGTCGTGTTCGAGCGAGTGCCTGACCCCCTGCGCACCTTCCTGATGGTCGCCACCCTGTGGCTCGGCCTCAGCGGCTGCGACGCGGTACAGCAGAAACTCGGAATCGAACCGCCGGCAGCCAAGGCCGCACGTCTGGATGCCGAGGGGAAAGCGGTCGGCGGTGCCTGCCGGCAATCCGGACGCGCCATCGAAGACTGCTACTCGATCTACTCGTGGCTGCCCAAGGCGCCGATCTACGAAGGCTGGCGCGACATGGACGTCTACATGCGGGAAAACAAGCTGGAAACCGTCGAACCCCAACTGCCACCGCCACAACCACCGGGCGCCAAGAAGAAAAAACCTGCAGCCGTCGAGGAAGCCGCGCCTGAAGCCAAACCCGAACAAAAAGCGCCCGACAAACCCGCAAAGCATTAGGCGAACGACCATTGATCCGCGCTTCGATACGATTGACGACTAAAGACCTCTGATAGCATCCGGCCGGCAAGAAATGTCCGAAGAAGATAACCCCCTGCTTCCGCAAACAACCGCAACTGGCGGAGACCCCTTGCCTGTACTTCGTGCCAGCAAGGCTCTCTTCCTGAGCCGACTGACGGAAATCGTCAATCGCTGCGCGTTCGCCACAGCACCTGCGTTCGAAGCTTTCACCCGCGAGGTTGGTGAGGCGCATGACCAGGCGGCATCGGCCAGCCCGCGTGACGACTTCGAGCAAACCAGCCAACTCACGGCCTCGCGCCTGACCTTGATGGGAGACGACGACCTCGAACTGGACATCCGCATCGGCGAAATCGGCAGCCGCCTGCGCGAGACTGCCGGTCGCGACCTGTGGCGAAGCCAGTTGCGCTACATGACCCTGCTCTCCAGGCCGGCGATGAACGAGGACAGCAATCCGCTCGGCCCGGAGGTGATCTGCCTGGGCTTGTGGGCGCTCTGCAAGGCCTGCGGCGGCAGCCATGAACAGCAACACGCCATGCTCGACTGGCTGGAGCGCGCACTTGGGCAACAACTGCCGGCGCTGTATCGCGATCTCGACCAATTGCTGGCAGGCTACGGGATCGAACCGGTGCAGGGAGCAAGCGCGCCAGTGGTGACCACGGTGGCCGCCGCAGTCGGCTCCGCGGAGAACCAGGCGGCGCCAGGCAATGCCCTGTCTACGCTGCAGCAGGCGGTGCGCCGTCTAGGCAACGAGCAAACCGGTGCGCCGGTCGACTTTTTCGGAGACGGCAGTGCACGTTCCGGAAATGCCACTCTCGATGCGGCGGCCATGGTCATGCTCAACCATTTGCTCGACCGCCTGACCGCTCTCGAGAGCCGCTCGGCGCACCCAGCCATCGACACGGGAGCGGCGGAGTTGCCGGCGCCCGCGCCGCTGTGCGCGCTGACATCGAAGGATCTCGACCTGCCCCTGGGCAAGCCAGAAGCGATCGCCATCGATACGATGGCGCTGATCTTCGAGTCCATCTTCGACTCCAGCGATCTACCCGACACCATCAAGGCGGCCATCGGACGCCTGCAGATTCCCCTGCTCAAACTGGCGATCGTCGACCCGTCCCTGTTCACCAACGATCATCATCCCGCACGCCTGCTGATCAACCGCATGGCGCGGGCGGCGGTCGGCCTGCCGCGCAACACCGGCTGGGAACATCCGATCTGCCAGCGCATCGGCCGACTCACCGCAGCCGCCAGGATCGCGCTGGACACCAGGGGTGCGCCGCTCGATGCACACCTCGCCGACCTGGACACGCTGATCCGGGAACGCGACCAGTCGATCCGACGGGCGGCGGAGAACTCCATCCAGATGGTCGTCGAGCACGAGAACCGGCAGTATGCCGAACAACTTGCGGCGACCTGGCTGCGCGGCAGGCTGGCCAGAACGCGTTCGCCCGAGGTCGCGTCGTTTCTCGAAAAGTACTGGTTGCGAGTGATGGTCGCCGCTGTTCTGGAGGATGGCGCTGCGGGCAAACGCTGGCAAGAAAGCAGCACGACCGGCGATGAACTGATCTGGAGCGTACAACCGAAACAAAGCGCCGAAGAACGCAAGCGCCTCGCCAGCCTGGCCTCGTCGCTGGTCCGGAGAATTGGCGCCGGGCTTGACGCAATCGGCGTTCCTGCCGCCGAGAGAAGCCCGTTTCTGAATGCCTTGTTCGACCTGCAGACGGCCGCGCTGCGCAGCCAGGCGCCAACTCCGCCGTCACCGGGAACGGCTGCGGACAGCCCACGTGCCGTCGTCGGCGGCGCGTCGCCGGCAGCCCCGCGCGTCCTTGAGCGCGACGGCTGGCGGGTACACTATCTGGGAATGCCGTCCGATACCCGCTCACCGCACACGCTGACGGTGGCCAACTGGCAGGTCGGCGACTGGTTGCGTTTCCGGATGGCGAACACCGAGCCGCTGTGCGGCCTCGGTTGCTGGCAAAACCCGTCCTCGGGGACGATCCTGTTCTTCAACCCGGACTGGCCCTACGCCGTCGCCATGTCGGCAGCCACCGTCGACCAGCAAATCCGCTCCGGCCGCGCGCAGCTCGTTTCGCGAGTCCCCATTTTCGACGCGGCCGCAGAACGCGCCCTCGGCCTGCTCGAAAAACGCTGACGACACGCCGGGAATACGCGCAAAACCTGGCCCGTGCCTGCCTGCCGCGATCGATCAAGGGACTCGGCACCAACGCATCCCCGCTCCGACCCGCGTCTGCCACCGTAAAGCAGGCGGGCAAGGCAGCGCGATCAATGTATAATCATGCACCTTATGAGATTGATTTTTGACCGATTTGAAGGCTTTGCCCATGCGTTTTGATGAACTCGGCCTGGCACCTGAACTGCTGAGAGCCATTGCCGACAAGGGCTACACGGAGCCAACGCCGATCCAGGCACAGGCGATACCGCTCGTTCTCGCCGGCAAGGATCTGATGGGCGGCGCCCAGACGGGCACCGGCAAGACCGCCGCGTTCACGCTGCCGCTGCTGCAGCGCATCCTGGCCTTCGCCAGCCCCAGCCCTTCACCTGCCCGCCACCCGGTACGCGTACTGATGCTGGCGCCGACACGCGAACTGGCGATCCAGGTCCACGAATCGGTGAAGACCTACAGCCGGCACGTACCGATCAGGAGCGCCTGCGTCTTCGGTGGGGTAGACATCAAACCGCAGATGGCCGAGATCCGCTGCGGCGTCGAGGTCCTGGTGGCCACCCCCGGTCGGCTGCTCGACCTCGTCGAACAAAAGTGCCTCAACTTCGGCAGCGTGCAGGCGCTCGTGCTCGACGAGGCGGATCGCATGCTGGACATGGGCTTCGTCCCGGACGTCACGCGCATCATCAACATGCTGCCCCGGCAGCGGCAGAGCCTGCTGTTCTCGGCGACCTTTTCGGAAGAGATCAAGAAACTGGCCGACGGCATGCTGCAGTCGCCGGTACTGATCGAGGTCGCCAAGCGCAACACGGTGTCGGAGACGATCACCCACCGGGTCCATCCGGTGGCCGCCGAGGCCAAGCGTGCGCTGCTGGTGAAACTGCTGAAATCGGCCGACTTCAACCAGGTGCTGGTATTTACGCGCACCAAGATCGAAACCAATAAGCTGGCTCGCGAGTTGCAAAAGGCGGGAATTGCCGCCGACTCGATCCACGGTGACAAGAGCCAGCAGGAACGCCTCAAGGCACTCGAAGCGTTCAAGGAAGGTTCGGTACTGGTGCTGGTCGCGACGGACGTGGCGGCGCGCGGTCTCGACATCGACGAGTTGCCGCATGTGATCAACTTCGAGTTGCCGCGCACGCCCGAAGATTACATCCACCGCATCGGCCGCACCGGTCGTGCCGGCAAGCCCGGAACGGCGATCTCACTGGTTTCGGCGAGCGAAGTCCAGTATCTGGTCGAGATTGAAAAACTGATCCGGATCCAGGTCGAGCAGGTAGCCATCCCCGGCTTCGAGCCGGAATACGACTACTGCTACCCGCCCGGCGACAAACGCAGTCACCACCGCCGGCCGACGGCAGCGCCACCAGCCCTGGCGCCACTGGCGACAGCACCGGGTGAGCGCGCCCCGAGCCGCGCGGCGGCGCGCGAAGGGTCGAACCGGCCGGGCAGCGGCCGACGCCCTTCGCACATTGCCGCCGACGGTTTCGACTTCAGCAAGCCTTACGAAAGCGCGGAACCACATCCAGTGGCGGCGGCAGTCGGCAGCGAGGCCGAAAGGGCATCGGCCCGCAGTGAGCACCCGCACAAACCACGCCGCCTGGTCGCCGCGCTACTTGGCGGTCTCGGGCGCAAGTAGCGTCGTCCTTGCGCCAGGGGTGGCCGCCGGCTCCGGCTGGGACACATTGACCAGCTTCAGGATGGCCACCGAGATGTTGTCGCCGTCGCCATGGCCCATCGAGCGCGCGCGCCCGATCAGCAACTCGGACGCTTCCCGCGCCGAAGACGAGCCGCTGATCACCCAGGCCAGTTCCTGGTCGGTGAAATAGCCCCAGAGACCGTCGGAGCAGAGCAGAAAGGTGTCCCCTGCCTGCAGGCCTTCGGCTTCGCCGAAGGCAATCTTGGGAGCGTCGCCGCCACCCAGCGAGGTCAGCAGAATGTTGCGGTTGGGGTGGACCAGCGCCTGTTCGGGAGTGATCCTGCCTTGCACCACCAGTTGCGCCACATACGAGTGATCGGTGCTGCGGAAGAGCAAGGCATCGCCGCGGAAATGGTAGAAGCGGCTGTCACCGCAGTGTGCCCAGCTCACCCGGCCCGGCTGCAGCAGCAACATCACCACGGTGCTGTGCGGATCCTTCTCGTTGATGAAACGGGAAGCCTTGATCAGCATATGCGCTTCGTTGATGCACGATTCCAGCAGCACGCGCGCCGATTCGGTTCGCGCCGAATAACCCTCGAGGTTGTTGCGCGCGGTGTGGATCACCTGCTGGGCGGCAATGACTCCACCGGTATGGCCGCCCATGCCGTCCGCCAACACCGCCAAAGCCACCCCGCCGCCCCGCGGATGCGGCAGGATGGCGACCCGGTCCTGTTGCTCGCGACGGTCGCCCTGATGCTGGGCAACACAGGCATCAATCGAAATCGGCATGGACAGGCTCTCTCCGCAAACTCGGCAGCAACTTCAGACGTGCCGCAGCAGGCGGTGCCGCCTCCCCCCAGGGCGTCGCATGCCGGTTCAGAGGGTTACCCGCCGTAGTTCGCTCGGGCGCGGCAGGTGATCGCTACGTTGCGGATTGCGCTCGATATACACGCGGTGTGCTGCCACCACCACGGCATGCACCTCCTCGCCACTCAGTTCGGGAAAATTCTCGCGCACGATACGGTACGCCAGAAGTTCCAGCGACTGCCCCCCCCAGCCCTGCCCTGGATCGAAAAACGGCTCGATCATCACGAAAGCGCTGTCGAAAGCGGCCCGCGAGCGCTGGTTCCGACGTCGCTCGTCCGCCAGGCCGGCGGCCTGCTCAAGCTGTTCGCTCATTGCCTACCCCTCATTCCACCTACTGTGCATGCCGTCAGTCATGCTTCGCGTGTGCTCAAGGCGCGCCGCAAGACCTCCCCGCCAGCGCCGAGCGGCAGCGCCGCGGTGAATTCTATCGCTTTCGGCGTTTCGTAGGGCGCCAAATACCGGCCGACATGTCGCTGCAACTCGCGAACCAGTTCCTGCGTCCCGAGCACGCCCGGCCGCAGGACGACGAAAGCTCTGGGCCGCGTGACGCCCAGCTCGTCCGCACTGCCGATCACGGCACAGTTGGCAACGTCGGCGTGCCTGCGCAGACAGGTCTCGATCTCCGACGGGTCGACGCGAGTGCCGGCACTCGCGAAGGTATCGTCGGTCGGCTGCTGGCAGAATAGATTACCCTCTCCATCTAGCGTCGCCGATTCGCCGGTACGCACCCAGCCATCGCCGACGACAGCCTCTGCCGTGGCCTCGGGATCCCGCCAATAGCCGAGCATCGGCAGGGGATCATCCTCAGCATGGTACTGTCGAAACACGGCGAACTCGCCCACCTCGCCCGGCGGCAACGCGTTTCCCTGAGCATCGATCACCGCCACCCGGTGCCCCGGATAGGCTCTGCCCACCGCGCCCGGACTGGCAGGCCATCGCGAAGCCCAGTTGCCGACCAGATCGGGGAGGCCGGCAGGCCCGAAGACACCGTTGATGGCCACACCCATTTTGTCTCTCGCCCAGTGCCACAGCGCTGGATCGACCGGCTCGCCGACACTCGCCAGCGTACGCAGGTCGAGATCGTAGACCGCGCCGGGTTCCGCCACCTGCTGCATCATCCGCTGCAGGAGCGTCGGCCAGAGAACGGCGTTGCGAATACCGTACTTTTCGATCAGGGCAAAGACCTTTGCGGCGTCCAGGCGCCCGTTGTACGCGAGCAGCGGCATGCCGAAATGCCAGGTCGGCAGCAGGGCATCCCAAAAGCCGCCGGCCCACGCGGATTCGCCAGGCGACCAGAGCATGTCCCGCGGTTGCGGAAAGAAGTCATGCGCGCAGACGAACGCACTGAGCTTGCCGAACAGCATGCGGTGCGCCATCAAGGCACCCCGGGTGCCACCGCCGCGGTAGAGGATCATCGCCGGATCGCCGGCCGCGGTGACTGTCGGCGTGTAGCGCGCCGAAGCGTGCTCAAGCACTTCATCCCAGGGGCGGACGCCCGGAGCGGCGGCGCTGCCAACGCCGAGCACGTGCCGCAACAGGGGCAACCTGTGGCGCAGCCCGAGTACTCCGGGCTGCGTCGTCGCATCGACGATGGCCAGGTGGGCGGCGGCATCGCCCAGGCGGTATTCCAGCGGATCCGGCCCCAGGAACGGTGACAGAGGGACGGCCAGCGCGCCCATCTGGCAAATCGCGATCTGCGCGATGGCCGCTTCCGGGCATTGCGGCAAGACGATCGCCACCCGGTCGCCAGGCAGCGTACCCAATGCCGCGAGCACGTTCGAGAGCCGGTTCGCCTGTCGCTGAATGTCCCAGAAGGTGTGCGCCGAGGTGAATCCGCTCTCGTCCTCGTAGTACAGCGCGAAGCGGTGACGTTGCTCGGCCCAGCGGCCGCAGATGTCCACTGCGAGATTGAGCTGCTCCGGGATCTGCCAGCGAAAGCTCCGGCAAAGCTCCTGGTAACTACCCGCCTGACTGTCGAGTTCCATCCTGTCTCCGCATCGGTTGCTCAGGAGGCCGCGCCCAGGCGCTCGTCGATCAGTTCGATCCAGTGCCGCACCGGTACCCTGCTGCCGCTCTGCAGGTGCGTCTGGCACCCGATATTGGCCGTCACCAGCAGTGCCGGCGAACCCGCGCGCATCGCTGCCAGCTTGTTGTCACGCAACTGCGTGGCGAGCACCGGCTGGCTGATCGAGTAAGTCCCCGCCGAGCCGCAGCACAGGTGCGAATCGGCAACCGGCGAGAGCTGGTAACCGGCGGCAGTCAGCAACGCTTCGACGACACCGCGAATCTTCTGCGCGTGCTGCAGGGTGCAGGGCGAGTGAAACGCCACCCGCTGGCCGCTGCCATCACCCTGCCGACGCAGCAACTCGACGAGTTGTTGCTGCTCGGCAGCAAGGACCTCGGAGGCATCGCGCGTCATGGCAGCAATTCGCGCCGCCTTGTCGGCGTACGCCGGATCGTGCCTGAGCAGTTCACCATATTCGCGCACGTGCGCACCGCAGCCCGACGCGGTCATCACGAAGCCCTCGACGGAGCCGCTCTCGACATGCGGCCACCAGGCGTCGATCACCCGCCGCATGTCGTCGAGTGCCTTTTCCTGGGCATTGAGGTGGTAGCGCAGCGCGCCACAACAGCCGGCGCCCGGCACTTCGAACAGTTCGATACCGAGCCGGTCAAGAACACGGGCCGTCGCCGCATTGGTATTCGGGGTCAGGGTCGGCTGCACGCAACCGGCCAGGGCGATCATCCTGCGTGGACGCGCGGCCGGCCGCGGCCACGGTCTGCGCACCCCACCGGCAGCGCTCGGCACCTTGTCGGCCAGGGCGGCCGGCAACAGCGGCCGCAACAGTTGTCCGACACGCACGGCCGGCTTGAAAATCCAGTTGCGCGGCAGCGCTTCACAAAGCAGGTAACGCGTCGCCCGGGCGGCGAGTGATCGCGGTACACGTTGCTCGATGACTGCGCGTCCGATCTCCAGCAGGCGATGATACCTGACGCCTGAAGGACAGCTCGTTTCGCAGGCGCGGCAACTCAGGCAGCGATCGAGATGCAGTTGTGTCCGGGTGGTGACCGCATGCCCTTCGAGCATCTGTTTTATCAGGTAGATGCGGCCGCGCGGCCCGTCGAGTTCATCGCCGAGCAACTGATAGGTCGGACAAGTTGCGGTGCAGAAGCCGCAATGCACGCAACTGCGCAGAATTGCGTCGGCCTCGCGCCCGGCTGGTGTGTCCTTGATGAAATCGGCTAGATTGGTTTGCATGATCGGCGAACTTTCATAGACCGGGATACATCCGGCCGGGGTTGAATACCCCCTGCGGATCGAAGGCCTGCTTCAGATGGCGATGGATGCGCGCCAGCGGCGCGGTCAACGGCTGGAAGACGCCGACCTCCGTCTTCAGGGCATCGTCACCACGAAACAGGGTCGCATGCCCGCCGGCCTTTGCCGCGGCCGCGCGTATCCGCCTGGCGTCGCCACCGCGCAGCCAGCGCTGCGCGCCACCCCATTCGATCAGCGTCTCTCCGAGCGCCTGCGGCGGTGTCACCGACGGCAGCGAAAGCCGCCACAGCGGCGCATCGCCGAGGAAGAACGCCTGCTTCTGCTCGCGCAGCGAATCCCAGAAGGCGTCGGCATCGGCCAGCACCTCGCCGGCGAGCTCGCGCTCTGCGGCAGCGACCGCGGCGGCAGCCCCGGACAGGCGCAGCGTCAGCAGGCCGTCGTGCCACGCCGACGCCGAAATCGGCAACGGCCGGCCACCCCACTGGTTGAGTTTCTGCAGCGCCGCAGCTTCGTCGAGCGCGAAACGCAAGGTTTTCTCGGCCACCGGCAGCGGCAGCACCTTGATCGAGACTTCGAGCACGACACCGAGCGTGCCGAGGCTGCCAGCCAGCAAGCGCGGGACATCGTAGCCGGCGAC
The DNA here is from genome assembly GCF_056856495.1 of Candidatus Accumulibacter propinquus. Classification (NCBI taxonomy): domain Bacteria; kingdom Pseudomonadati; phylum Pseudomonadota; class Betaproteobacteria; genus Candidatus Accumulibacter; species Candidatus Accumulibacter propinquus. The sequence goes on along the minus strand of NZ_JBSEHC010000003.1, from coordinate 1,421,330 downwards.
GTTCTTCATCACCTGCCCGCCGAAGGTGAGCACTTCGCCGCTGCCATTGAGCAGTTTGACGCCGAGCACGAAATCGCGCACCGCACCCACCGCCTGCCGGCGTGGTCCCGACAAACCGCTGGCGAGCATGCCGCCGACCGTCGCCGCCGCTCCGAAATGCGGCGGCTCGAAGACCAGGCCCTGCCCCTTCTCGGCGAGTGTTGCCGCCAGCTCGCGCAGGCCCGTTCCGGCACGCGCGGTCACCACCAGTTCGGTCGGCTCGTAGGCGACGATCCCGCTGTAGGCGGCGACATCGAGCCGCTCGCCGGTCTCCGGACCACCGTAGAAACACTTGCTGCCGCCGCCACGAATCGCCAGCTTGCCGCCCGAGCCGGCCGCAGCGGCAATGCGTGCGCGCCAGTCGTCGATCAGTGTTTCCATCAGAACCTCGGAGCAGTCGGCGCACGCGCCACGCGCGCCTGGATATATTCGCGGCAACGGGCAAGCGTCGGCACGCCCTTGCCGGGATTGAGCAGCCCATGCTCGTCGAAGGCCGCCTTGAGGCGATGAAAGGTTTCGATCTCGGCCATTCCGAACTGTTCGGCCATCAGATTGACCTTCTCGATCCCCACCCCATGCTCGCCGGTGATGGTGCCTCCGAAGCGTACCGACAGTTCCAGGATTTCGGCACCGAAAGCCATCGCCCGTTCGAGCTGTCCGGGCTGATTGGCATCGTACATGATCAGCGGATGCAGATTGCCGTCGCCGGCGTGGAAGACGTTGGCGCAACGCAGATCGTATTTCCCGGAAAGCAAGGTGATCTCCTGGAGCATTTCCGCCAACCGCTTTCTCGGAATGGTGCCGTCCATGCACAGATAGTCCGGGGTCAGCCGACCAACAGCCGGGAACGCCGCCTTGCGTCCGGCCCAGAACTTGAGACGCTCGGCTTCGGTGCGCGAAACGCAATAGGCCGAGGCGCCGCTCCTTTCCAGTACCGCCGTGATGCGCCCGATCTCCTCGGCGACTTCTTCCGGCGTACCGTCCGACTCGCACAGCAGGATCGCTTCGGCGTCCATGTCGTAACCGGCGTTGACGTAGGGCTCGACGGCGTGGATGGCCTTCTTGTCCATCATTTCGAGACCGGCCGGGATGATGCCGGCGGCAATGATCCCGGCGACGGCATCGCCGGCTCGCCGCACGTCGTCGAAAGAGGCGATCACCACCTGCGCCAGTTGCGGCTTGGGCGTCAGCCTGACCGTCACCTCGGTGATCATGGCCAGCAGTCCTTCGGAGCCGTTGAGCAGCGCCAGCAGATCGTAGCCGGCAGCGTCGAGTGCCGCGTTGCCGAACTCGACGATCTCACCCGCCATGGTCAGGCCGCGCACACGCAGGACATTGTGCACGGTCAGGCCATACTTGAGGCAGTGCACACCGCCGGAGTTCTCGGCGACGTTGCCACCGATCGTACAGGCGATCTGCGACGAAGGGTCGGGCGCGTAATACAGCCCGTAGGGCGCCGCCGCCTCGGACACCGCCAGGTTGCGCACCCCCGGCTGTACCACCGCGGTACGCGACAGGGCGTCGATACTGACGATCTTCTTGAGCCTGGCAAGCGACACCACAACGCCGTCGGCATGCGGGGTCGCGCCGCCCGACAGCCCGGTGGCGGCACCGCGCGCCACCACCGGGGCCTTCAGTTCATGGCAGACCTTGAGGATCGCCTGTGCCTGTGACTCGTTCTCGGGAAGGGCGACGAGCAACGGCAACTGGCGATAAGCGGTAAGACCGTCGCAATCATATGGCCGCAGGTCTTCTTCTTCAACCAGCAGGGCCTGCGCCGGCAACACCGCGCGCAAACGCCTGATCAGGGTCGGCCGGTCAACCGCGAAACGCCGATCGGCACTATTGCCTTCCATGCTCATGTGTCCCCCCGAGCGAAAATCTCGTGGCCTCCCTCTTGAGCTCCCCAGGGCGCATGCGCAAGGGTTGTCTGACCATCTGTCCGGAGAATACTACAAAGTGGCACGGCTGCAACGACGGCTGGAATATTCGACGCCAACCCCGCGTTTACCGGCCTGATCAACCCTGCTACCGGCGAAACCTCCAGGCAACGTCGGCAGCCGAGGAGGCACCGGTTCTGCCTCGCCACGATCAGGAAAATTTGTGTGGGCTTGCGCTGGCCGTCGCTTACAATTTTCCGACCGACGCCTCGGCGAGCCGTGGCGAGGTTTGCATCGTTGCTGGCCAGGCGGCCTGCCGCCGCTTGCCACCTGGCAAGCGCACGCTGTTCTCTGCCAATCGATTTTTTCGGGAATCCGTATGCCAAAGAAACTTGCACTGCTTACCCTGCATGGAATGGGCGACACCTCTCCCACTTACTATGTCGAACTCCATGACCTGCTCAAGAAGGCTTTAGGCAACTCGACCTGGAACAGGATCGCCTTCCGGCCCATCTACTACCAGAATGTCCTTCAAGGCAACCAGGCCGAGATTTTCGGCAGGATGCGCGACCAGATCGACTGGATGAAACTGCGGCGGTTTCTGCTCTATGGATTCTCGGACGCAGCCAGCCTGGAGTACCGAAAGGACGTCACCGGCAGTCCCTATTTCGAGACCCAGAAGATCATCCTCCAGACCATGGACAGCGTGTTCGAGGAAGCTGGCCGAAGCGCCGTGCCGGTGATCGTCGTTGCCCAGTCGCTCGGATGCCAGGTCATCTCCAGCTACATCTGGGACGCGCAGCAGCCGCAGCCATCAGCGGGCATCTGGCGTGCGCCGCCGGACGACGGGGTGGCCGCCGGATCCACGCAAGACCAGTTCCGGCGGATGCAGACCTTGCAGCGCCTGTATACGACGGGCTGCAACATTCCCATCTTTGTTTCCGGGCACAAGAACATCCAGGCGATCCAGCGGCCGAACCGGGACTTCCAATGGCACAATCTCTTCGATGAAGACGATGTCCTCGGCTGGCCGCTGCGACCGCTGAGTCCGTCTTACGAAGCACTGGTGGAAGACCTTCCGGTCAACGCCGGCGGCGGCCTGCTCGAGGCGATTGCCACCTCATGGAACCCCTTCAGCCACGAACAGTACTGGCGGGATTCGGAAGTCATCGAGCATCTGGCGAGAACCATCAAGGCGCTCGCCTGACGGTCCCGGCCCTCGCGGACCGCGCGCGCGATTTTCAGCATTCAGAGGAGAAGCGAGAAATGCCCAGGAGCCTGACCGAACACTTTACGCTGGATGAACTGGTCGCCAGCCAAACCGCCACGAGAAGCGGGATCGACAACACGCCGGGAGCAGCGACGCTGCGCAACCTGAAAAGCCTCGCCGAGGTTCTGGAGGAAGTTCGCACGCTGCTCGGCGGCGTGAGCCTGTTGATCAGTAGCGGCTACCGTAGCCCGGCGCTCAACACCGCGGTCGGCGGCTCGGCAAAGAGCGCGCACCTGCTGGGTCTGGCCGCGGACTTTACGGCCCCGAAATTCGGCACTGTCCTGCAAACAGCCAAAAAGATCGCCGCGTCAGGGATCGCCTACGATCAGCTCATCCACGAATACGGCGCGTGGGTGCACATCGGTCTGGCCGCTCCGGGAGTGGCGCCGCGTCGACAGAATCTCTCGATCTTCAAGGGTACCGGCTACCTGCCGGGGATCATCGCCAAGCCCGGGTAAGCGCTCCGACGCGAGTACCGCTCGCTCCGGACGCGTCCCGCGTCCCGGTGCGAAACGAACGGGGTGCTCATTGCGCATCCCTCGCCGACCAGCGCACGAACCCGCCCGGTTCCCCGGTGGCCAGAGCCTGCCAGGCATCAACACGGGGAGTACGGCACAAGGCTTGCAGCAGGGCGAACGCACCCTCGGCGTGGCGGCTCGCGGCGGCGCTCAGGCCTTCCCCGAGTTCGAAGCGCTCGCCGGCAACGCCGAGCACGAAGGTCGGTGGCGCCGGTTGTCCGATGCGCGCCAGTACGGCGAGCACCGCTTCCGGCGATAGCGCATGCGTGCTCGGCGTCGGCGTGGCAAGCGCCTGCACCTGCCGCAGAACCCACGGCGCCGGCGTCCGCTGGCCGGCATCGAGGAACAGTGCCAGGCGCCGCCCGGCGAGGTCGAGGGCGTGCTCGACCTGCCACTGGAAGTCGCCGATCAGTTCGTAGCCGGTGCTCAGACCCTCGCCGGCAAGCCAGTCCTGCAGGCGGTCGAGGAGCATCGGCCCCAGTGCGTCGTCGCCGCGGCTGGGATTGCCGCAGGCCAAAATGACCACCGGCGCGAGCGACACGGGCGGCAGCGCCGGCAAGTCAGGAGGCGCTGCGCATCCGCGCGATCACCTGCCCCGCGGCATCCTGCAGCTCAAGTTGCAGCGGCATCTTGCCGAGCGCGTGCGTGGCGCACGAAAGACAGGGATCGAAGGCGCGGATCGCGACTTCGATGTGGTTGAGCAGGCCTTCGCTGAGCTGGCGACCGTTGAGATAGCGCCGGGCGACGCGCCGGATGGCCTCGTTCATCGGCTGGTTGTTGTGCGTGGTCGAGACGATCAGGTTGCACATCGTCACCAGGTCGTCGTCGTCGACGCGGTAGTGGTGGATCAGTGTGCCGCGCGGCGCTTCGATGACACCGACGCCCTCGTGCCGGCGGGTACCGCTGCAGCTCAGTTCGCTCCCCGAAAGGTCGTCGTCGTGCAGCAGATCCTTGATCGTTTCCGCCGCGTGCAGCATCTCGATCATGCGTGCCCAGTGATAGGCCAGCGGCGCGTGGATCAGGCGACCCTGGCCATGGTCGATGAACTCGCGGCGCTCACCTTCGGCCAGCGGCGTGGCGATCGAGTCGCAGTTCTGCACGCGCGCCAGCGGTCCGACCTTGTACCAACCGTCGCGCGGGCCGAGCGCCGCCAGGAAGGGAAACTTCATGTAGCTCCACGGCTTGACTTCCTCGTGGATCAGTTGCTGGTAATTCTCGACGGCGAAACCGTCGACCAGGATCTTGCCGTCGGCATCGCGAGCGCGCAGGCGGCCATCGTAGAAATCGAGCGCGCCGTCGGCACCGACCAGCGAAAGGATGTTCGAGCGGAAGGTGCCGAAACTGTCGTAGAGCGGCGGATCGGCGGCATGCAGGCGCTTGACGATCTGCACCGCCGCGCGGCTCCAGTCGACAATCTGGTCGATATCGGCCAGCAGGCCGTCGCGCTCGGCGGGGCTCAGGGCGCGATTGACGCCGCCCGGAATCGCGCCGGTGCCATGCACGCGCTTGCCGGCGGTCAGGCGGATCACCTCCTGGCCGAACTTGCGCAACAGCACCCCCTGTTTTGCCACTTCCGGATACGCCGCGGCAACGCCGACGATGTTGCGGCGGCCAGCATCGCTGGCAAAGCCAAAGAGCAGGTCGGGCGACGAGAGATGGAAGAAATGCAGGGCGTGCGACTGCAGGATCTGGCCGTAGTGCATCAGGCGGCGCAGCTTCTCGGCACTCGCCGGCAGTTTCTCGGCGCCGACGACGTGGTCGAGCGCCTTGGCCGCCGCAAGGTGATGCGAGACCGGGCAGATGCCGCACAGCCGTTGCACCATCACCGGCACTTCCCAATACGGGCGGCCCTGGATGAACTTCTCGAAACCACGGAACTCGACGATGTGCAGGCGAACCTGCTGCACCTCGTCGTTGGCGTCGAGCAGCAGCGTGACCTTGCCGTGCCCTTCGACGCGCGACACCGGATCGATGGCCACCCGGCGCAGCGTACCGGCTTCGGCGGCGGCGGTTTCGAGTGCGAAAGCCTCAGATGCCATGGCGGTGTCCCTCAGTCGAAATGCAGCAGCGGATGTCCCAGCCGCGGCGTCCGCCCGTCGAGCAGGTCGGTCAGGAACTTCCAGATGGCGTCGCCGGAAGGCGGACAGCCGGGAATGAAGTAATCGATGCGCACGATCTCATGGATCGGGTGCACCTTGTCGAGCGGCAGCGGCAGTTCGGGATCGTTGGGGATCTGCCCGCTGACGATACCCGGCCAGGTCAGATAGACCTCCTGCAGGCACTGCCCGAGGCTGAGGTGGTTGCGTTGCGCCGGCAGCCCGCCATTCACCGCACAGGCGCCGATGGCGATCAGCACCTTGCACTGGCGGCGGAACTCCTGCAGCACGTGGATGTTCTCGGCGTTGCAGATGCCGCCTTCGATCAGGCCGATGTCGCAGGCGCCGCATTCCTTGATGTCGGTCAGCGGCGAGCGGTCGAAGTCGACCCGCTCGACCAGATCGAGCAGCCGTTCGTCGATGTCGAGAAACGCCATGTGGCAACCGAAGCAGCCGGCCAGTGAAGTCGTCGCCAGACGCAGCTTGCGGTTCTGAACCACAGCCTCCATCTCAGATCTCCTCTTCAGTGGTCGTGCGGTGCGCGAGACGCTCGACCTGCATGCCGATCGGATCGACGTCGTAGCGCCGCTGGCCGATCGGCACCGCGAAGCCCTTGCGTTTTTCGAGGATCACCCCGACCGGGCAGACGTGCGCCGCCTTGTCGGTCAGCGAAAAATCGGTATCGGCCAGGCGTCCGGACTCGGCATTGACGATCAGGTGCTTGGTGATCCCTCGCCCCGAGAGCGAGAAGACGTGCTTGCCATCGACGTCGCGGCTGGCGCGCACGCACAGTTCGCAGAGAATGCAGCGATTGAAGTCGAGCAACACCTGCGGGTGCGAGGCATCGAGCGGTCGATTGGGGTAGAACTGATTGAAATGCGGCGACAGCATTTCGAGTTCGTAGGCCAGCGCCTGCAGCATGCAATTGCCGCTCTTTTCACAGGACGGGCAGAAGTGATTGCCCTCGACGAACAGCATCTGCAGCATCGTCCGGCGCTTGTCGTTGAGATCCGGCGAGTTGTTCTCCACCTCCATGCCGTCCCTGGCCGGCATCGTGCACGCCGAAACGTAGCGTCCACTGGCCTTCACCGTGCACAGCTTGCAACTGCCCTGCGGCTTGAACTCCGGATGGTGGCAGAGGTGCGGGATGAAAATCTCGGCAGCCATCGCCGCATCCATGATCGTCTGCCCCTCCTCGAAGGGCACCGGCAGCCCGTCGAGCAGAATGCTCTGCTGTGTCATGTGGTCACTCCCGGAACCCTGGCGGCCAGGCCGAAGTGGGCCGCGGGGTCGTCGCGCCCGGTCATCTGGCGCGCTGCCGCCAGGGCCTGGTCAAGATCGAAGGCGGGCTCGAAATCGAGCGAGCGCAGGCGTCGCTCATAAGCCGGACGAAACTTGTTCAACGTATCGAACAAGGGGTTGCACGCCGACTGGCCGAGCCCGCAGTGGCTGGCGACGTGCAACAGGCGATGGATCTTGAAAATCTCGTTGATGTCGTACTGCGAACCATGACCGTCGGCGATCTTGTCCATGCAGTTGGCGACCAGGGAAGTGCCGACCCGGCAGGGCGTGCAGAAACCGCAGCTCTCGTGCGCGAAGAAGTGGGCGAAATTGCGCGCCACTTCGAACATGTCGCGATGCGCGCCGAAGACCATGAACGCGCCGGCGGTCGGCACGTCCTCGAAAGCCACGTGGCGAGAGAACTCGTGCATCCCGAGGCAGGTGCCGGAAGGGCCGCTGATCTGCACCGCCTGCGCATTGCCGGCGCCGCATTCGTTGAGCACCTGCGCCACCGAGACGCCGAAGGGATAATCGTAGATGCCCGGCATCTCGACGTCCCCCGAGATCGACAGCAGCTTGGTGCCGGTCGACTGCTTGGTGCCGAGACCGGCGAACCAGGCGCCGCCATTGACCGCGATCAGCGCCGCCTTGCACAGCGTTTCGACATTGTTCACCACCGTCGGTTGACCGCGATAGCCCACGGTGACCGGGAAAGGCGGACGAATCCGCGGCACGCCGCGCTTGCCCTCGAGCGATTCGAGCAGCGCCGATTCCTCGCCACAGACATAGGCACCGGCACCGACATGGATCTCGATGTCGAAGCACACGCCGTCCTGGCCGCACAGCGCCGTTCCCAGCAGACCGTCGCGGCGGCGACGGGCGAGGTTTTCGCGCAGCGCCGGCAACAGGTAGGCGTATTCGCCGCGCAGGTAGAGCAGCCCCCTGGTCGCACCGATGGTGAAACCGGCGACACTCATGCCATCGAACAGCAGGTCGGTGTAGCTCGAAAGCAGCACGCGATCCTTGAAGGTCCCCGGTTCGCCTTCGTCGGCGTTGCACACGATGTAGCGCTCGGGCGGCTCGCCGCGGCAGGGCGCGCGCCGTGCCGACTCCCACTTGATGTAGGTGGTGAAACCGGCGCCGCCGCGCCCGCGCAGGTTCGAGGTCCTCATTTCCGCGAGCATCGCCTCGGGTCCGCGCGCCAGCGCGGCCCTGAGGGCTTCTCCGGCCGGCCAGCAGGTATTGAGCAGGGCATCGCGGCGGCGGATGTTGTCCTCGATCCGGAAATACTCGCGCGGCCAGTCGTCCAGCGGCAGCTCCGCCCGGATCATTTCGCTGATGCGGTCGATGCGCTCGGCCGACATGCGGGTCATCGCCCGGCCGTTGACCAGCAGCGCCGGCCCCTGGTCACACAGGCCCGTGCAGGAAGTCGTGTCGACGCTGACCAGCCCGTCCTCGGAAACCTTGCCGCGCTCGATCCACAGCCGGTTGCACAGGCGATCCATCAACTCGACGCTGCCCAGCATGTGGTCGGTGATGTTGTCCGAGAAGAGCACGCGATAGCGACCGACCGGCTGCAGGTGGAGAAACGAGTAAAAACCGGCGACCCCCTCGACGCGCGCGCGCGGCAACCCGACCGCCCTGGCGATCGCGGTCAGCGCCGCCGCCGGCAAATATCCCAGCGCTTCCTGCGCCTCGCGCAGAATCTGCACCAGCATTCCCGGGTCACCGCCGTGACCGTCGATGATCGGCTGCAACAACTCGCCCAGCCGTTCTGCCCCAACGCATTCGTCCGTCACGCCAGTCTCCCGAAAACCGCAGCCGTTCCCGATACCTTGCTGCAGCCTACTGCTTCGGCGATGGCGGGTACTGATGTACGTCAACAAAAGTGCCGATTGAGCGGTTCCCGGACAGACGCGCAGCGGCGGAGCAAACTCCCGCAGATCACCATTTCATTTCGTGCTGCATTGCAGCATAATAATGTCTGACCGTGTGTCACCGTCAGGCCCGTCATGCGCCACGCAGCGGCCGGCCGGACGGATCGCCGACAGGCGAGGCAGCACGCGGACCCGATGGCGGTGGCGGGTAGTCCCGATTCCGACCGCGTTCCGATCACTCTGGTGAGCGTCAACAGGAGCACCATCATGCACTTTGAGACACCTCTCGAATATCTCGAAAGTCGAACCTACGACGAAATCAACGTCGGCGACAGTTCGTCGCTGGTGCGCACGCTGCGCCCGGAGGACGTCAAGCTTTTCGCGCTGATGTCCGGCGACATGAATCCCGCGCTGGCGAGTACCGAGTTCAGGCACAGCGGCCTGTTCCAGGACTTCATCGCGCACGGCATGTGGACCGCCTCACTGATGTCGACCACCCTCGGCACGCAGTTCCCGGGACCGGGGACCGTCCTGATCGAGTCGATGGTGCATTTCTCCCGACCGGTCACGATCGGCGACACGATCACCGTGACGGTGACGGTCAAGCAGAAGTTCAGCCACAACCAGCACATCATTCTCGACTGCGCCTGCGTCAACCAGGACCAGTTGCTGGTGGTCTCGGGCAGTGCCGAGGTGCTGGCGCCCCGCGAAAAGATCAGAACCAAGCGGACCGTCATGCCGGAAATCACCATCTCCGACAAATACGCGCGCCTGCAAGTCCTGGTCAAACGTGCCGAAGGCCTGGCGCCGATCGACATGGCCGTGGTGCATCCCTGCGACCGCGAATCGCTGCGCGGCGCCCTGCTCGCCGCCGAGGCCAACCTGATCGACCCGATCCTGATCGGCCCGGAACAGAAGATTCGCTCGGTCGCCGAAGAGAACGGCTTCGACCTCGGGCGACACCGCATCGTGAACGTCCGGCACAGCCACGAGGCGGCGGCCATGGCGGTGACCCTGATCCGCAGCAACGACGCCGAAGCCCTGATGAAAGGCAGCCTGCACACCGACGAACTGATGGCCGAGGTCATCGCCAGCGGCACCGGCCTGCGCACCGAGCGTCGCATCAGCCATGTCTTCCTGATGGACGTGCCGACCTACCCGCGCCCGGTGATGATTACCGACGCGGCGGTCAACATCCTGCCGACGCTGCTGGAGAAGGTGCACATCATCCAGAACGCGATCGATCTGGCGCACATCATCGGCAACCCCGAACCCAAGGTCGCGATCCTCTCGGCAGTCGAAACCGTCAATCCCAAGATCCAGTCGACCATCGACGCCGCCGCCTTGTGCAAGATGGCCGACCGCGGCCAGATCAAGGGCGGCATGCTCGACGGGCCGCTGGCTTTCGACAACGCCGTCTCGCTGGTCGCCGCCAAGACCAAGGGCATCAGCTCGGCCGTCGCCGGACGTGCCGACATCCTCGTCGTGCCCGACCTCGAATCCGGCAACATGCTCGCCAAGCAGCTCGAGTATCTCGGCAACGCGCTCAGTGCCGGCATCGTCCTCGGCGCGCGCGTGCCGATCGTCCTGACCAGCCGCGCCGACACCGCCGAAACACGCATCGCCTCCTGCGTCATCGCCGCGCTGATCGCGCACGCCGCGCGCGAACGGCAGCCGGCGAGCTGATCCGGCAGACGGCTCGCGGCGGCAGCGATCGCGAGCCGTACCCCGGCGCAGGCGGGTCCCCAGAAGACGGCGCACGCCTGCCGGACGCGCGCCCCTCGCCGCACCCGCAGGCGAACCGGAAAAAAGATTTCGCTTCTCAAATGCGCCGCAAGACCGTGATTTCACGGCTTTTCCAGCCCCCCGCGACCGGCGCTGTGGATAACTACATCTAGTTATCCTGTTGCCTTGCACCACTACCTGTAGTAGCTTTGCGTCTGTTACGCCATGCCAGCCGCGGCCCTGCCGCGGCCCGATACGCATGCCTGCCGCGGCGATCCGCGGCCCGGCAGCGCGGATGCCGGCGCCGCCCGCTTCGACCATCATTCATCCATCGAGGGACAGACCATGAGCCAGCTTGTACACCAGTTACCCCTGTCGGCGGTTGCCGAGGCGCCGGCGATCCAGCCGCTCGCCGAACAGGAAATCGCCGCCGAGGTCCTGGTCGAAAAATACGCCAAGGGCAATGAAACCTCGGTGCATGACGTGCGCCGTCGTGTCGCACGCGCGCTCGCCGCCAACGAAGACGAGAAGCAGCGCGCGCACTGGGAAGCGCGCTTTCTCTGGGCGCAGGAAAACGGCTTCGTGCCCGCCGGGCGCATCAACTCGGCGGCCGGCACGACGCTCGCGGCGACGCTGATCAACTGCTTCGTGCAGCCGATCGGCGATTCGGTGGTCGAGATCGTCGACGGCAAGCCGGGCATCTACAGCGCCCTCGCCGAGGCCGCCGAAACCATGCGCCGCGGCGGCGGCGTCGGCTACGACTTCTCGTCGATCCGGCCGATCGGCGCGCTGGTCAAGGGCACGCAGTCGCGCGCTTCCGGGCCGGTGTCGTACATGCGCGTCTTCGACCGTTCGTGCGAAACCGTCGAATCGGCCGGCGCCCGGCGTGGCGCGCAGATGGGCGTGCTGCGCTGCGACCATCCGGACATCGAAGTCTTCATCCACGCCAAGGACCACGGCGACCTCTCCAACTTCAACGTCTCGATCGCCGTTACCGACGCGTTCATGGCCGCCGTCGAGGCCGACGCCGAGGTCGAACTCACGCACCGCGCCGAACCCAACAGCGACATGAAGCGCGCCGGCGCCTTCCAGCGTGAAGACGGCGTCTGGGTTTACCGCCGCGTGCAGGCGCGCGACCTCTGGGACCAGGTGATGAAATCCACCTACGACCACGCCGAGCCGGGCATCCTCTTCCTCGACCGCATGAACAAGGACAACAACCTCTACTACTGCGAAGTCATCGAGGCCACCAACCCCTGCGCCGAACAGCCGCTGCCGCCCTACGGCTGCTGCTGCCTGGGCTCGATCAACCTGACGCTGTTCGTCAAGGACGCCTTCAGCCCCCTCGCCGAGTTCGACTTCGCGACTTTCGCCGAAGTGATCCGCATCTCGACGCGCATGCTCGACAATGTCCTCGACGTCACCGCCTGGCCGCTCGAACGGCAACGCGCCGAAGCCGCCAACAAGCGCCGCGTCGGGCTGGGCTTCACCGGCCTCGGCGACACCCTGTGCATGCTGCGCCTGCGTTACGACCGCCCAGAGGCGACCGCGATGGGCGCGCGCCTCTCCGAATTCATGCGCGACACCGCCTACCTCGCGTCGGTCGAGCTGGCGCAGGAGCGCGGCGCCTTCCCGCTGTTCAACGCCGAGCTGTACCTCTCGGGCGGCAATTTCGCCTCGCGCCTGCCGGCCGAGATCAAGTCCGAGATCCGCCGGCACGGCCTGCGCAACTCGCACCTGCTGTCGATCGCGCCGACCGGCACGATCTCGCTGGCCTTCGCCGACAACGCCTCGAACGGCATCGAACCGCCGTTCTCGTGGACCTACAACCGCAAGAAGCGCATGGCCGACGGCACGCTCAAGGAATACGCCGTCGAGGACTACGCCTGGCGCCTCTACAAGCACCGCGGCGGCGACGTCGAGAAGCTGCCCGACTACTTCGTCACCGCCCTCGAAATCTCCGCCCAGGCGCACAAGGACATGGTCGCCGCCGTCGCCCCGTACATCGACACCTCGATCTCGAAGACGGTGAATGTGCCCGCCGACTACCCCTATGAAGAATTCCAGGATCTCTACATGAGCGCCTGGAAATCCGGGCTCAAGGGCCTCGCCACCTACCGCCCGAACAGCGTCCTCGGCTCGGTGCTCTCGGTCGATTCATCGTCCGGGTCGCCGTCCGGATCACAAACCGGGTCACAATCCGTTTCGCAGAAACAGGCCGAAGACCGCAAGCAGCCGCAGGATTTCGAGACCGGTGACGCCAACCGTCGCCTGACGATCAAGAACCTGCCGGCGCCGGTGCTCGCCAGCCTGCGCTGGCCGAACCGGCCCAACCTCGCGGAGGGCAACATGGCCTGGACCTACATGATCGAGCACACGCACGGCAAGTTCGCGCTATTCGTCGGCCAGGTCGACCAGGAAGGCCGCTGCTGGCCGTTCGAAGCCTGGGTCAATGGACCCGAGCAGCCGCGCGGCCTCGGCGCCGTCGCCAAGACGCTGTCGATGGACATGCGCGCCAACGACCACGGCTGGCTGGCGCTCAAACTCGAATCGCTGGCCAAGACCGCCGGCGACGAAGGCTTCGAGATGCCCTTCCCGCCGCACGGCGAAAGAAAGCGCATGCCCTCGGTGGTCGCCGCGATGGCGCAACTGATCCAGTTCCGCGTCGAACGCATCGGCGCCTTCGCCAACGCCGGCCCGACGCCGGTACTCGACGCCATGTTCAGCCGCAAGGAACCGAAGACCGGCACCGACGGCACGCTGTCCTGGACCGTCGATGTCTTCAACCCGGCCACCGGCGAAGACTTCGTCCTCGGCCTCAAGGAAATCACCCTGCCCGACGGCGTCACCCGCCCCTACTCGGTGTGGCTCTCCGGCAACTACCCGCGCGCCCTCGACGGCCTGACCAAGCTGCTGTCGCTCGACATGCGCGTCCTCGACCCGGCGTGGATCGGCATGAAGCTCAGGAAGCTGCTCGACTACCCCGAACCGCTCGGCGACTTCATGGCCTTCATCCCCGGTACCCGCCGCCAGACCAACTACCCCTCGACCGTCGCCTACCTCGCGCAACTGATCATCCACCGCTACGCGATGCTCGGCATCCTCGACGAGAAAGGCCTGCCGCTGCAGCAGATGGGCATCCTGCAGACGCCGGCCGGCAGCACTGCGGCGCAGCCGACGGCCGGGAAGCTGTGTGGCGAGTGCGGGAACCTGACGATGATTCGCAAGGATGGGTGCGATTTCTGTACGGCTTGTGGGGCGGTGGGGAGTTGTGGGTAACGTCCGACCCCGTCACGGAGCAGCCAGCCTCAATTGTGGCTGATCCTGTTCGCGAGCGCGGAGTTTGCGCTCGTTTGCCCGGTAGGCACGGACTGCCTGTTGGCAGTCCCATCTTGTTGGTTGCTCCCGGCTGGATGCCGCGCTAGACTTTGTCCATCAACCCATGGAGATCCCCGATGTCGGCCACTCTGACTATTAAACCTGACCTGAAGGTAAAGCTGGAGAAACTCGCGAATGTCATGCAACGGACCAATCCGAACTGGCCAACGAAGCCATCGGGCTGTACGTGGAGCGCGAAACGCTGATGCTGGAAAAAATCCGGAACGGCTTGGCGCAGGCCGAACGTGGGGAGTTCGTACCGGACGGTGGGATGGACGCGTTTTTTGCGGAGCACACGTCCATCGTCGAACCGTGAGGGTTCGCTACACCCCCCAAGCGAAGTGCGACCTTGCAGAAATCTTCCCTTACATCGCCCAAGACAATCCTGCCGCAGCGCGACGGGTCCTGGCAGCAATCCGTAGAGACATCATGCTGGTATCCGACAATCCTGGAATCGGTTGGCCCGGACGCATTGTCGGAACCAGAGAACTTGTCACTTTCCAGTTGCCGTATATCGCGGCATATCGGCAACAAAGCGGGGTCATCGATGTGCTGGCGGTTCTTCATACCGCGCGCGACTGGCCGAAAGCAGAACGAATACTATGATTGGATCTAGAAGCCGTTATTCGCTTGCGCAGTTTCTTGAACTACACGAGAGGGATTTGGTCGTGACACTAGTGAGCAAGCACGGCATAAGCCTTTCTTTTGAAGAAAAAAGCCTGCTCGCTGAGCTTACTGGATGTGTACGCTCCGCGAGCGATGAGAAGTTGCTGTCTCTTGTCGAAGAAATCGCTCGAACTGCTGGAGACCTTCGCGCTCGTGTAATCCCAAAGTACAGACACGACGAGCGATTTTCCGACTTGTGCCGTTGTTTACAACTCGATGGGTATATTGTTGAAGGTAAAAACCTTACGCAAGCTGATCCATCAATCAGTGATGCCCCAGCTCTTGATGATGACCTTCTTCAAGAACTAAAATCGTCCGGCTTGTTTGATGCGGATGAGATTGCGGAAAGGATCAACGCATCATCTGAATCATTTCGGTCGTCACCTCCAAATTACAACGCCTGCCTTAATGACATTCGCGTTGCTCTCGAAACCCTGGTTCGCGCAATTGCCGCTACTCGACAATCGGCTGATTCCCCGTCCTACGAGCAAACCAAGTGGGGTTCTGTGATCGCTTTCTTGAAGGCGGTCAGGTTCATTACCCAAGAGGAGGAAAAGGGCCTCGCGGGCGTATACGGCTTCGTTAGCCCTGGGTCACATCGGCCTGTGGGCCTCTCCGAAGAACAAATGACTCGCCTCGGCCGATCACTTGCGCTTGGCATGTGCTGGTTCTTGGTCAAGAGCTACCGAGCTACACCGTGAGGCAACGCCCAACTCATCATTCCCCCGGACGCCGCGCGATAAAGCCGCGCAGCACCACTGAATTCAAACGTTACGCACAAGAGAACGCTCCTATGGCAAAGGGCTTTGTCTACGTTTTCAGCAACGCAGCTCTGGCAGGCCTCGTGAAGATAGGGTACTCGGTAAAGGTTCCCGAAGCGCGAGCCTGCGAGCTCCAATCGACCAGCATACCAGGCCCATTTGTTGTTGAGTACTACTGCCTTGTGGATGACGCACCCACTCTCGAAGCCTCAGTACATGATGCTCTCGTGGCGGCGAGATACCGCCCTGACCGAGAATTCTTCAGGGTATCTGTTGAAGAAGCCATCCGCACTATTGAAACATTAGCCATAGATCGAGAGCATTCATGGCGGCGTACACCACCACGGCGTACACCACCAGTTCCACCTATAGTAGAAATCGCTCCCGTACGTCCCTCGTCAGTCGAGTGCAGCGGCTGCGGTGCTCGCTACGTCTCAGCAACACACTGTCCAAAATGCAGGATCAAACTAAAGTGGTAGGCTCTTTATGCGTTTCGCAAACGAAAATCGGGGACCACGGCTTTTGGGAGGAAACGAAAAACCCATGGTCTGTCCGTTTGCAGTAACAGCAGCACGGCCTCGCGGCGTCGGGGTCGGATCACAGGAGGTGACGCATGACCAGCATTGAAATCCAGTTGCCCGACAAGTTGGTGCAGGACGCGCAAGCCGCGGGCTTGCTCACACCCGAGGCTATAGAGAGGTTGCTCCTCGAGCAGTTGAGGAAACAGGCTGGCGAGGCTTTGCGGGAGATGTGGGCACGCATGCCACGCGAGGAACTGACGCCGGAGATCGCACAGATGATCAATGAAGAGGTGCAGGCCGTGCGCCACGAACGGCGCAAGCCGACTGCCGCTTGATGCGCTGGGTGCTCGATACCAATGTGGTCATCGCTGCTCTTCTGTGGACCGGGCATCCGAACCGCCTGCTCGATCTGGCCATCGACGGAAAAGTTACGCTCTACAGTAGCCCGACATTGATCGACGAGTTGGCGCAGACATTGCGCTATCCGAAGTTCTCGCGGCGCATCGAACAGTTCGGCACCACACCATCAGCACTGACTGTTCGCTACAGCGCCCTGGTGACGTTGATGTCGCCCACCCAGGTGCCCCGCGTGGTTGAAGACGATGCCGATGATGATCATGTGCTCGCTTGCGCCCTCGCTTGCCAGGCCAAGCTGATCGTCTCCGGGGACAAACATCTGCTTACCCTGGGAGGACAGTACCAAGGCATGCCCATCGTTACGCCAGATCAGGCCGTCCGGTTGATCGGCAGCAGGTAGGGGCCACAATCTGAAATACAGATTCAAAGGCTCTCCTCGCGCGTTTCCCGCAGTAGATCTGCACTCGGCTTACGCCACCGGTGCATCCTCGCTCCGAAATCGGCGAGTGATTTGACGACTTTCTTTGGCTTCTCAACTTGACTGAGCCGGGCAACCAGCCGCCCACGCCTGGTGATCACCACATCTTCCCCCGTTTCAATCTGAGCGAGCACGTCGCTGAGGCGGGCCTTGGCGTCTGCCAATGTTACAGTAAAGAAGAGAGACAGCCATGAACCAGCTCGTACATCAGTTACCCCTGTCGGCGGTTGCCGAGGCGCCGGCGATCCAGCCGCTCGCCGAACAGGAAATCGCCGCCGAGGTCCTGGTCGAAAAATACGCCAAGGGCAATGAAACCTCGGTGCATGACGTGCGCCGTCGTGTCGCACGCGCGCTCGCCGCCAACGAAGACGAGAAGCAGCGCGCGCACTGGGAAGCGCGCTTTCTCTGGGCGCAGGAAAACGGCTTCGTGCCCGCCGGGCGCATCAACTCGGCGGCCGGCACGACGCTCGCGGCGACGCTGATCAACTGCTTCGTGCAGCCGATCGGCGATTCGGTGGTCGAGATCGTCGACGGCAAGCCGGGCATCTACAGCGCCCTCGCCGAGGCCGCCGAAACCATGCGCCGCGGCGGCGGCGTCGGCTACGACTTCTCGTCGATCCGGCCGATCGGCGCGCTGGTCAAGGGCACGCAGTCGCGCGCTTCCGGGCCGGTGTCGTACATGCGCGTCTTCGACCGTTCGTGCGAAACCGTCGAATCGGCCGGCGCCCGGCGTGGCGCGCAGATGGGCGTGCTGCGCTGCGACCATCCGGACATCGAAGTCTTCATCCACGCCAAGGACCACGGCGACCTCTCCAACTTCAACGTCTCGATCGCCGTTACCGACGCGTTCATGGCCGCCGTCGAGGCCGACGCCGAGGTCGAACTCACGCACCGCGCCGAACCCAACAGCGACATGAAGCGCGCCGGCGCCTTCCAGCGTGAAGACGGCGTCTGGGTTTACCGCCGCGTGCAGGCGCGCGACCTCTGGGACCAGGTGATGAAATCCACCTACGACCACGCCGAGCCGGGCATCCTCTTCCTCGACCGCATGAACAAGGACAACAACCTCTACTACTGCGAAGTCATCGAGGCCACCAACCCCTGCGCCGAACAGCCGCTGCCGCCCTACGGCTGCTGCTGCCTGGGCTCGATCAACCTGACGCTGTTCGTCAAGGACGCCTTCAGCCCCCTCGCCGAGTTCGACTTCGCGACTTTCGCCGAAGTGATCCGCATCTCGACGCGCATGCTCGACAATGTCCTCGACGTCACCGCCTGGCCGCTCGAACGGCAACGCGCCGAAGCCGCCAACAAGCGCCGCGTCGGGCTGGGCTTCACCGGCCTCGGCGACACCCTGTGCATGCTGCGCCTGCGTTACGACCGCCCAGAGGCGACCGCGATGGGCGCGCGCCTCTCCGAATTCATGCGCGACACCGCCTACCTCGCGTCGGTCGAGCTGGCGCAGGAGCGCGGCGCCTTCCCGCTGTTCAACGCCGAGCTGTACCTCTCGGGCGGCAATTTCGCCTCGCGCCTGCCGGCCGAGATCAAGTCCGAGATCCGCCGGCACGGCCTGCGCAACTCGCACCTGCTGTCGATCGCGCCGACCGGCACGATCTCGCTGGCCTTCGCCGACAACGCCTCGAACGGCATCGAACCGCCGTTCTCGTGGACCTACAACCGCAAGAAGCGCATGGCCGACGGCACGCTCAAGGAATACGCCGTCGAGGACTACGCCTGGCGCCTCTACAAGCACCGCGGCGGCGACGTCGAGAAGCTGCCCGACTACTTCGTCACCGCCCTCGAAATCTCCGCCCAGGCGCACAAGGACATGGTCGCCGCCGTCGCCCCGTACATCGACACCTCGATCTCGAAGACGGTGAATGTGCCCGCCGACTACCCCTATGAAGAATTCCAGGATCTCTACATGAGCGCCTGGAAATCCGGGCTCAAGGGCCTCGCCACCTACCGCCCGAACAGCGTCCTCGGCTCGGTGCTCTCGGTCGATTCATCGTCCGGGTCGCCGTCCGGATCACAAACCGGGTCACAATCCGTTTCGCAGAAACAGGCCGAAGACCGCAAGCAGCCGCAGGATTTCGAGACCGGTGACGCCAACCGTCGCCTGACGATCAAGAACCTGCCGGCGCCGGTGCTCGCCAGCCTGCGCTGGCCGAACCGGCCCAACCTCGCGGAGGGCAACATGGCCTGGACCTACATGATCGAGCACACGCACGGCAAGTTCGCGCTATTCGTCGGCCAGGTCGACCAGGAAGGCCGCTGCTGGCCGTTCGAAGCCTGGGTCAATGGACCCGAGCAGCCGCGCGGCCTCGGCGCCGTCGCCAAGACGCTGTCGATGGACATGCGCGCCAACGACCACGGCTGGCTGGCGCTCAAACTCGAATCGCTGGCCAAGACCGCCGGCGACGAAGGCTTCGAGATGCCCTTCCCGCCGCACGGCGAAAGAAAGCGCATGCCCTCGGTGGTCGCCGCGATGGCGCAACTGATCCAGTTCCGCGTCGAACGCATCGGCGCCTTCGCCAACGCCGGCCCGACGCCGGTACTCGACGCCATGTTCAGCCGCAAGGAACCGAAGACCGGCACCGACGGCACGCTGTCCTGGACCGTCGATGTCTTCAACCCGGCCACCGGCGAAGACTTCGTCCTCGGCCTCAAGGAAATCACCCTGCCCGACGGCGTCACCCGCCCCTACTCGGTGTGGCTCTCCGGCAACTACCCGCGCGCCCTCGACGGCCTGACCAAGCTGCTGTCGCTCGACATGCGCGTCCTCGACCCGGCGTGGATCGGCATGAAGCTCAGGAAGCTGCTCGACTACCCCGAACCGCTCGGCGACTTCATGGCCTTCATCCCCGGTACCCGCCGCCAGACCAACTACCCCTCGACCGTCGCCTACCTCGCGCAACTGATCATCCACCGCTACGCGATGCTCGGCATCCTCGACGAGAAAGGCCTGCCGCTGCAGCAGATGGGCATCCTGCAGACGCCGGCCGGCAGCACTGCGGCGCAGCCGACGGCCGGGAAGCTGTGTGGCGAGTGCGGGAACCTGACGATGATCCGTAAGGATGGGTGCGATTTCTGTACGGCTTGTGGGGCGGTGGGGAGTTGCGGGTGAATCAGGAGGGATCGGTCAGGGCGACAGGCTGTCGTCGTCCTGGCTTCTGTGCGTCGGGTGACTCGCGACGTCGTTGAAAGATTATGTAGGGTATGGACGAGCGGGCCATCTGTCTCTTGCGATGCGATTCCTTGATCAAGAGATTGGGCAGCTTGGCTTATTTGACGCAAGGCTTTGCGTCAAATATGGTTGCTGAATCACTTTAGAGCGCAAAGGCTATGACTGATATAGGTAGCTACATTACTGAGTTATGTAATACGGTCACAGTCGCCGGACTGAACCACGAGATATGGTGGGTTTTCAAAAGCAAAGATACGCGGCCGAAGTACGTCAAGACCCTCAACCGATATCCGCATTTCTTCTCCACTTCGATTCACGCCCACTTTGTCGCAACCCTAGTCGCTCTGTATCGCCTATACGAAACCCGACGAGATACTTACAACATTCCTCAACTTCTGCGCCGCGCTAAGACCGACAGTAGATTCACCGCTGAGGAGATTGCTAAGTTTGAAGCGTTGTACGCGCGTGCCAAACTACTATGGGAGAAAGTATGCGTCTTACGAAACAAAGCATTTGGTCATCGCTCTACTTCCCTCACAGTCGAAGAAGCTTTCATCGAAGCCGATGTAACACCAAATGAGTTTACTGAACTCATTGAGGTCACGAAGGAGTTGCTGAATGCAATCTCTCATGCCTACGAACAGAGCTTTCATGCCTTCAATCTCGGGGCTCGGCAAGACGTTATCCGAATGCTCGACGACCTCGGTTCAGCAGCATGACATTGCGCTAACCCTACAGTCAAGCGGGACTGCGCAAAAGCGGCGCAGCCCCTTGCTTTCACGTTAGCGCTTTTACAACAGGAGTACAGCAATGCCTGATCTCGCAACAATTGGTGCAGCGCTTAGCAGCCTCAAGACAGCAACAGATATTGTCAAATTCTTGCGGGAAAGCGACCTATCACTTGAACGAGCAGAATTAAAATTAAAACTAGCTGATCTTTTAGGCTCTCTTGCCGACGCGAAGATCGAACTAGTCGAAGTACAGGAAACACTAATAGAAAAGGATAAGAGAATTGCCGCGTTGGAAGACGCATTCCTGAACAAGGATTCGCTTGTTCGCCGGTATGACGCGTTTTACACCGCCGATGAGAACGGAGAACCGATAGGGGTACCTTACTGCTTACGTTGCTGGGAAAATGAGCATAAGAAGCGACAACTTGTTCACGAATCAAAGAACTATCGAATTCGAGTTTGCACATCCTGTGGCCACCAATATGAAGGGCGCCTCGCTGGCGAAATTCAGCTATCGAAAGAAGAACAGCCCGTGCAGGAGAGTTGACTCATGAACTCCTCTGTTATGCAGGCCATACAACAACGAAAAGTTTTGGAACTTCGCTATCACGGATACTCGCGAATTGTTGAACCTCACACATATGGTCGAGACAAAGATGGCGATGAAATTCTTCGCTGTTATCAAACATCAGGTGGTAGCGAGAGCGGTGAACGTGACGGATGGAAGCTTCTCAAAGTTCGTGAGGTATTCTTTTTGCATTTAACCAACAGCACGTTCGTAGCCAGGCCAGAATACAAGCGAAATGACAAAGCGATGTCATATGTCTTTGAGCAACTCTAAACTCCACTCTACTCTACTCTAAAGTATCTTAGACTATATTAAGGAATGTAAGGCTGTTCGCCTTTTGGGCAAATGGTGCTTGACATAGGCCACGTAAGTTTATTGCACTTTGGATTTCCCCTCAATTGATTGGATTTCTGTGGTTGAATACTGCTCTGGCTGTTATTGGTTATATTTGAATTATCATTTACGATTTTGCTAGTTGGCGAATTATTGCTAGAATTAGAAATAATGACGCCTATTCCAATTATTGCAGCTATCAACAAACCATAACCGCCAAGCTGTCGTAAAATATAGCCCGTTATCGTTGCCCCTATAATAGTCCCCACCTGGGTTGTCATTAATGATTTTGTAAAGACCATGCTAAATGTCCATACAAGAATCGTGACAACTGCAATAAACATTCCTACTCGCCCAAATAGAAATATCACAACCACTATCGCCACAAAAATAGTGATTTGATAATCTGCAATTCCCACGGAATTATCCTTTTCAAGGATCTAAATACATAGCTTGCGCAGGTAATTGCTAGACAATACTGTTGCTGATCTGAGGCGAATCATGAGTATTACGCATGGGCCTTCTCGTAGACATGAATACTGGAGCGATCAATGCCTTGTTGGATTATTTTAGTTGCAGATGAATGGTACCACTCAAAGTCAATTTTCCATGGCAACATTGATTCGATCTCTGATTTCCAAGACTCATTGTGTGCTGTCCAGTGCCCAAGAGCAGTATCTGGATCACGGAAAACAAGTTCAACTGCGATGTCTAGGTCGCTATTTACGTGATTATCTCCCCTGACACGACTCCCAAAGAAATAAACCGCTTTAATAAATTGCTTTCCAAGCGCCCAGCGCCCTACAGCGTCAGCTACTGTTGATAATGGGGTATCGTTTTTATGATTGAACAAATGAGGCACATTACCTCCAAAATTCGTATTAATTCTTGCGGGCGGAAATCTGCTAGAACACGTTCAAAATAGCGCGGCTTACGTGAGCATTGCCGAGTGTGCTGGAACGCGTTCTGCAGCCGCTGTCGTCCCTGACAGCCCCACTTCTTGACGCTACGCGGAGCAACTGAGGGGAACAAGGCACTTCAATTTTACCCTGCCGTGGAAGCATAACGAATAGCGTTTATCTGCCGCGCCGCAAGCACGCGGGCCAAACGCAGGCGTATCCGCGGCAGATAAACCTTGTTGGACTCAACCGCCGCGAGGGCAGTGCTTATGGGGATTGTAAGGCGGGTCCGCCCAAAGTCAATCGCTTGGCATGCCGTCGCGCGTCAGGGTGACGCTTGCTGATGGGCAGCCAGGCTGGCAGAAAGCCGGTTTGCCGCGGCGTCACCAGTGAAGTAATCACTCACTCCCCTACACGGTTGCCGGGATGGCGGGGATCGTGGGGAGCTGCAAGCCTTTGCGAGCGGCGGCGATGACGGTGCCGAGGTACTGCCAGGCGGATGCGCCGCGACGGCGGCAGGTTTCGATGAGGCTGGCGAGGAAAGCGAAGGCACGGGACCCCTCTTCAGAGCGTGTGCCGTGGCTGATGGTAGCGCGAAATCACCCAGTGCCGCAGCGCCTGTTCCGCAGCGTTGTTGGAAAGCGGCAGGTGGGGCTCGGCGACTGGACGCAGGATCACGTTCCAGTCGTACAGGAATTCGCGCACGACGCTACGCAGCACCGAGTGGTCATCCATCCGATGCGCTTCGCACAGGTGCCGTAGTCGCTCAATGGCCTTCGCGTAGCGGGCCGGGAGTCCTTCCGGCGGCGGATCGATCCGCGCCGCGTAGATGGCGGCCATCAGCGTTTTCATGATGCCTTCCATCTCTTGCCCAGCCCCGGAGACTCGAGCATCGCTCGATTCGGCCAGGCCCCTCAGTTTGCGCATCAGGTGCGGCCAGCAGCGCAAGCGGTTTTCCCAGGCGCGATAGACGCCGTAGCCATCGCTGATGAGTATGCCGGGAAAGCCGTCCTGCAAGGCGTTCTCGAGCATTTCCCGGCTGCGCGGGCCGATCAGGAACAGCGTCGTGTGGGTGGTGACCAGCGCCCACAGCCACAGCAGCACGCCGGACTCCGGCCACGAGGTTTCATCGACATGCAGTTGCGCGGCCTGCACGATGTCGGCCACCAAGGCGTCCTCCAGCGGCAGACTGGCGCGGCCCGCTTCCCGGATCGTTTCGTCGATGACGCCGGTACTCAGCGTCAACTCGAACATTTCCATCAGCAGTTCGCGAATACTCGCCCGTGACAGGCGCATGCGCAGCGCCAGCAGGACGATCACCCCGGCCAGGCGGGGACCCACGAGACGCCATTCCCCCAGATCAACCTTCTCCCATTGCCCGTCGGCCGGCGCCCGCCAAGGTTGCGCACGGCTGACATGACCGCAGGAGCAGCTCACTTCAAGCAGCGTGTGGCGTGTGACACGGAACGTCAACCCGATCAGGCCTTCAACCTGCGGTGCAATGTCGACTTCGTCCCAAGCCGTGTAAGCTTGCGACGCCGCGTCCGCCGACAACGCCGCCGCACAAGCTGCGCAGAGCTCGGGGCGGTGCTCGCACCGGGCGGTGATCGCCAGTTTCTGACTGCGGCCATGGCCTGGACTGCCCGGCTGCTAGCCGGGCCGCCTCCCCGACCCCTTCTTGGTTGATGACCGCTGGCCATCGACCGGCGAAGCCTGTTCCGTCTCTTCCGTAGCGCTTCCCGTCGCCCTCTCCGCGGCGGCGTCTGCCGTGTCGCTCTCGTCCGCCGCGCCACTCTGTTCCTCCGAGTCACCTGTCTTCGCCCAAGGCGCTTGGCTGGTCGGCGGACGCGAGCTGTTGTCCGGGTTCTGATTCAGCCGATCCTGCAACTCCTTCACGTCGTGCAACAGGCGCTTCGACACTTCCAGCAATAGCTCCGCCGGCAGCTTCTTCAGCCACTCGTCGTTCATCTGGAACAGGTCATGTTTGCTCAGGTGCATCGCGCCGCGTCTGTCAGGTCGTTTGCAAGTTTCACAACTATGCCATACAAATCCTCACGCTGGCGGCCTTTCTTAAGGGGGTGTGAACGGTTACATCACGGAGGACCCCGCAGCTTCGGAGGGTCACGTTGTGGCAGAAGATAAAATAGGGGACAGACCACGATTATCTTGTTTATTCTGCTCTGAAAACCAGGAAACCGTGGACTGTCCCCTATTTCCCTGGCTATGCCGGGAGCACCGGCAAGCGGGCGAAGGGGATGGCTTCGCCGAAATTGTCTTCTCCAATCGCAGCAACATGTCCTACGAGGACATCCGCGACTATCTGCGCCTGCTGATCCAGCAGCACGACGGGGACCCGCAGAAAGTCCAGATCGATCCGACGGCGATCGACCCTGAGCGAATTCGTTCGGTGGAGCACTCCAGGCTTGCCGGCCTGCAGGTCGCCGACGCAGTGGCATCTGGGCTGCATTTCGCCGTCAAGGTCAATCGCTACGGTGAAACCGAAACCGCCTATTTGCCGCATTTGAAGAAGACGCTGTACCGCCACCACAAGTGTCTCCTCGGCTACGGCATCAAGCTCTGGCCGGAGGATTTTGCCACCCTGAAAACACAAGCCCCCGAGACACGAAGTCTCGAGGGCTTGCTTTGATCGATGGCCCCAGGAACCGAGGATCCCACCCATGCGGGCTGCCACTTGCGAGAAGCGGCCTGTACCTTTCCTGCGCTTGCTGGCGGCGAGTATCCCACAGGCGCAGGAGGCTTGACAAGGGGCGCCGCAGGTCAGCCGGACAGACGATGAGGACACCGAACGAAGATCACACCGGCCACGGCGACCGAGTCTGCGAGCCGAAGTGTACGACGACCCCAAAAGGGGTTGGCAGTTCCTTGTCGTCGGCGATGTCGGACAGATAACGATTATCTTGTTGTTTATAATCAGAAATCCAGGAAACCGTGGTCCCCTATTTCGTCGCTGCAGCCCCCCGCCGGCAGCACCGCCGCGCAACCGACCGCCGGCAAGCTGTGCAACGAGTGCGGGAATCTGACGATGATCCGGAAGGATGGCTGTGATTTCTGTACGGCTTGCGGGGCGGTGGGGAGTTGCGGGTGATTCAGTGGGCAAAAGGAAAAGCCCGGCCCTGATCATTCCTGAGTCTTGCAAGAGATCTCTTGTTCGTGAGAATAGCTTGCACTCAATGGTTTATGTATATACAATAACCATGTGGCGATCACCTACGATCCAACAAAAAGACTGCAAACCCTCCAAGAACGCGGCCTCGATTTCGAGGACGCAAAGTATGTCTTTGAGAGCCCGAATCTGGAAGTCGAGGACAGGCGGAAGGACTACGGAGAGATCCGAATCGTGTGCTACGGCATTCTGGAAGGTCGAATGGTCGTCGTCGGCTATGTGCCGCGTGGCGCGGATCGCCACGTCTTCAGCATGAGGAAAGCCAATGACCGAGAACAAATTCGAATTGGCCCGAAAATTGGGCTCTGACCTTGCACGGGTGGATGCTCACGTTATTCAGCCGCACGAGTACGATGAGCTTCCAGAAATCACGGACGAGATGCTCGCCCGGGCAAGTGTGAACAGAGGCGGACGGCCGAAGTCAGCCACTCCAAGAAGACTAATTTCTCTGCGTCTTCCGGAAGACGTGATTAGCAAATGGCGAGCCACTGGTCCTGGCTGGCAAACTCGAATGGCGGAACGACTCATGGAAATTCCGAAGTGAAACCCAGCAACTGGTGAGCCAGACTTGCACTGACAAGCTGGATCAAGTCTAGTTAGCAGCACGGCCGTACAAAAAACGTGGTCTGTCCCCCGTTTCTCAAGAAACCATCCGGCAACAGTCGAGCATCGACCAGATCACGGCGTGAATCGACCGGATTGAAACACGGCTGGAAATCGCGGGTTGACATCTTGCCCGACCGGCAAGAGGAAGAGCCCGACCCCGTCGGCTCGCAGACTGGCGTACAGTCATCAATTTTCCAGGGGCTATTAGCCATGATCGAAATTCACTTCATCGTCGAAGAAGCCCCCGAGGGAGGTTTCACGGCCCGCTCGGTTGGGACGGATATACTTACCGAAGCTGACGATCTGCCCGGCTTGCACACGCAAGTGCGCGATGCCGTGCGTTGCCATTTCGACGACGACAAGAGGCCGAGCGTGATCCGCCTGCACATCACTCGGGAAGAATGGCTGGCGGTATGAAGCTGCCGCGCGACCTGTCCGGGCCGGCCCTGATCCAACAGTTGACGAAGCTTGGCTATGCCGTGACGCGACAAACCGGCAGCCACGTTCGGCTGACGACGCTGGAATGTGGCGAACATCACATCACGATTCCCACTCACAGCAGAATAGGCAGCAGAATAGGGGACAGACCATGGTTATCTTTTTTTCTGCTCTGAAAACCAGGAAACCGTGGTCTGTCCCCTATATCGCTATATCGCATCATTCCAAGGATCGCGCCGCGATAAAGCCGTGTAGCGCCCCTGTATTCAAACGTTAGGTGTCATAATGTCCATTCTCATGTTTACCCTGCATAAAAAAACGCTCAAAGTTTCTGCGCGGGATGGTAGATTCACCGAAAAACTGTCGTTTGAAGCCAGAATACCCAAGCGAGACAGCTTGTACACACACGAAGGAAAGCAAGTAGAAACTGGATATGTCGAATTTGTTTTTGAAAATCCAGAATACGAAATCGAGAAAATTCATTTCATAGATGCATTAGAAGACATTGATACTGGAAGCATTTATCCACCAAGCATTTCCTTCTATGCAAAAGTAACGCCAGATATTTTCGCGTTAATTAGAGACTCAAACCCGAATTCCATATTGTCGTTGAGACTACAGACAGAAATGATGGGGCCTATTCAATTTAATGACCCAATGGGGGAAGCAAAGCTTTGGGATACATCACGCCAGAATCCCGTTGCAGTTGAATCATATGAAATTACTTTGTCACAGTCCGAATGACTTCTAACTTATCCATCAAGTGGAACGCTGCGCTGACGCGCACCGATCCTTATGTTATATCAAAAGTTAAGTTTGATTATCGGAGCAGAATAGGGGACAGACCACGGTTATCTTTTTTTCTGCTCTGAAAACCAGGAAACCGTGGTCTGTCCCCTTTTTCCCACCCTTTTTCCAAAGTCTGTCCCCTATTTCCCTAGCGTACTCAGGATATGGTCGAACTATGTACCTGCCCCAGCAGTTTGAAGAAACGCGGACCGAAGAGCTTCACTGCATCATCGCCAATTTCCCGCTTGGGATTCTTGTACTCAGCGGCCCGTGCGGACTCGACGCCAATCACCTGCCATTCGACTTGAACCCGAACGCGTGCGAGCGCGGACAATTGCTCACCCACGTCGCCCGGGCCAATCCCATCTGGAAGGAGACCAGGGATGGCGATGACGCTCTTGTCATATTCCGTGCGGCAAATGCCTATATTTCACCGAACTGGTATCCGAGCAAGCACGAGTTTCACCGGCAAGTGCCTACCTGGAATTACCAGGCCGTGCACGTTCACGGAAAAATCACGATCCGCGATGACGAGAAGTTCGTACGCGGTGTGGTGGCGCGCCTCACTCGCGCTAATGAGGCTCGCGCCGGTTCGGACAAGCCTTGGAGGATGAGCGATTCATCGAAGGAGTACATCGATCAGATGCTGACAGCCATCGTAGGCATCGAGATCGAAATTACCAGGATGGTCGGCAAATGGAAACTCAGTCAAAATCGGGAAGAGCGCGATCGCATCAACGCGGCAGAAGAGTTGCAAAAGCGTGGCGAGCGGGTAACGTCTGCCGCGATGCTCAACGCCGTAGTCGCCAAGAACTGATGCCGCCCAATAGGGCGCTGCAGGGGACGCGCCGCCGCGCAAGCGCCGCTGCGCGCCCCTGACCTTGAACGGTTAGCAGGCTTATGGAAGAGTACGAGCGCAACATCCTCCAGCACATCGCAGAGCACGGTTGCAGCGTTACCTCGGTGTTTGATCCGCAGAAAGTAGAGCCACCCTTTTCTTACTCCATCGGAATCGCCAGGTCATCTGGTGCCCCTGAACTCATCATCATCGGTCTCAGCTCCAAGCTGTCGCACTGGATGGTCAATGAGTACAACCGCCGGATTCGATCGGGCGAGCAGTTCCTCCCCGGAGTTCTCTACCTGGGTTTCCTTGAGGGCTTCGCTGTTCAATTTGGTCCCGTCGCGCGTGAACACCGGGCTGAGTACATGCGGTCCGCCTGCTGGTTGCATGGCGGCTCCGAGTTCGACGCGCTACAGCTCATCTGGCCCAGTACTTCGGGTGTTTGGCCCTGGGACGCGGAGGCCTCGGACTGGCTCCGTGCCAACCAGCCGTTGCTTGCGGGAGAGGTCGCGTGACGCCCGCTGACGGCATTTCCCAACGGTCATCGCCCGCCTGGTCTCCGCCGAGGAAGAGGATGGCCAATCGTCGGGGATCGAACGCGTACAGTGTGCGATACGGCCGTCCATCAGGCTGGGTTCTCGGCTTTCGCTCAACAGACTCGGCATCCGCGCCTATTTGACGCCAGGCCTGGCGTCAAATAGGATTGCTGCATCACATTGGGCCGCTCGGAAGGCCATAAGGAGAAACCCATGAAGCTCGGTTACACCATTGTCTACGTGCCGGATGTGGCAGCTTCGTTGGAGTTCTTCGAAAAGGCATTTGGCCTGGCGAGAAAATTTCTCCACGAGAGCGGTACCTACGGCGAGTTGAATACCGGAGAAACGACCCTGTCGTTCGCGTCACATGAGTTGGGTGACCTGAATTTTCCAGGCGGCCATGTGCAGGCAGATGCTTCTGCTCAGCCACTCGGGTTTGAAATTGCGCTGGTCACCGGGGATGTCGCGTTGGCGCACAGCAAGGCCGTCGCTGCTGGAGCCAGGGAATGGGCTGCGCCGGTCGCCAAGCCGTGGGGGCAAGTCGTGTCCTACGTGCGTTGCCCCGATGGCATACTCGTCGAGTTATGCACTCCGATTGGCGCATGCAGTACGCCGTGACTCCCGGCTGGTTCGTCCACAGCGGCCCGGCCGCGGCTGCCGTGGGCTGTCGGTTACCCTCACCCAAGGGGTAGGCGTCGATGGCGCGGCAACGCGTCCGGCCGGCGCCATGCGATTCGCCGAGTGCGGCTCAAAGGCTCAAACAGGAAACTGGTGGTTCTCTTCGCCGAGGTCACCGGCAGGTGGTGACGAGGACAAACAGCCCCAGGCCGTCGCACAGCCTGACCGGCTGGTCGACGGGCTGCGCATTGCGTACTGCGGTTTCCGTTATCGGCATGGCGCCCCGCAGGCTCTGAGGTTGGTTCCTCGCCTGACAGCTACCCCAGGCGCCTTTGGAGATACCCCCAAAGTTACCCCTGTTGCAGCCCGGATGTCGTGGGACCAGGTTGCCCCTTGGCGGACATCGAGGCAACAAAAAACCCGCACGGATGCGGGTTGTCTGGACTTCTTCGGACTGCCTTGGACTGCCTGATGGTGCCCAGGAAGGGAATCGAACCCCCACACCTTGCGGCGGCAGGACCTAAACCTGCTGCGTCTACCAATTTCGCCACCTGGGCACTGCCCAACACCTAGACCTGCTGCCATCGCGAATCGCGCGTCGGAGCGGTATTCTAACCGCCGCGACCCTATACTGTCAGCCCTCAAAGCACCTGGGCTGCTCCGGAACCAGCAGACTTCGCCGCGATGCCTGTCGACCACTACGAAAATTTTCCTGTTGCCTCGCTCCTGCTGCCAAAGCGTCTGCGCCGACCGGTCGAGGCGATCTATCGCTTCGCGCGCGCTGCCGACGACATTGCCGACGAGGGTGACGCCACCGATGCGCAGCGCCTGCAGGGCCTGGCTGAATTCGCCGAGGCGCTCGACCGTATCGAACGTGGCGAGCATCCGGCCCAGGCGGACTTCGCGGAGCTGGCGGCGGTCATCCACGCGTGGCGCCTGCCGGTGGCGTTGTTCCGTGACCTGCTCGACGCCTTCGCGCAGGATGTCGTCACCAGGCGCTACGCGGACTACCCGCAGCTTCTGGATTACTGTCGTCGCTCGGCCAATCCGGTCGGCCGCCTGCTGCTGCATCTGGTGGGCCGCGCCGACGCCGAGAATCTGCGCCGCTCGGACTGCATCTGCAGCGCGCTGCAACTGGTGAATTTCTGGCAGGACATCGCCATCGACTGGCAGAAGGAACGGGTCTATCTTCCCCAGGCCGACCTCGAACGCTTCGGCATCGGCGAATCGCAGATCGCGGCCGGATGCTGGAGCGCCGCATGGGCGGCGCTACTGGCTTTCGAAACCGAGCGGACCCGCCGGTTGATGCATGCAGGTGCCCCGCTGGTCCAGCAACTGCCCGGCCGCATGGCCTGGGAAATCCGCTTGACGGTGCAGGGCGGCCTGCGCATTCTGGAGCGGATCGAGCGCGTTCGCGGCGATGTGTTCGCACAGCGGCCGGTGCTGGGCGTGCGCGACTGGTTGCGCATCGGCGGACGCGCCCTGCGCATGTAAGTCGTGGGAGAATGGCGACCCTGTGGAAATCCCGAGATTGCGAATGACCCCCGACGAATACTGCCAACAGAAGGCGGCCCGCAGCGGCTCGAGCTTCTACTACAGCTTTCTCTTCCTGCCGCCACAGCAGCGGCGCGCGATCACGGCACTGTACGCCTTTTGCCGCGAGGTTGACGATGTCGTCGACGAGTGCCAGGACCCGCAGGTCGCCGCCACCAAGCTGGCCTGGTGGCGGCAGGAGCTGACGCGGCTGCCGGCGGGCAAGCCACAGCATCCGGTTACGCAGGCGCTGCAGGCGGCCAGCACCGAGTTCCATCTGCCGGAAGAGCAGTTGCAGGAGATCATCGACGGCATGGAGATGGATCTGCAGCAATCGCGCTACCTCGATTTCAAGGCGCTCTCGCTCTATTGTTACCGCGTGGCCAGCGTCGTTGGTCTGCTCGCCGCGGAGATCTTCGGCTACCAGGATCGCAAGACCCAGAAATACGCGCACGATCTGGGCGTCGCGTTCCAGCTCACGAACATCATCCGCGACGTCGGCGAAGACGCGCGCAGGGGTCGCATCTATCTGCCGATCGGCGAGTTGCAGCGTTTCCAGGTCACCGCCGCCGACATCCTCAACGCCCGCCATTCGGACAACTTCCGGCGCCTGATGGACTTCCAGATCGAGCGCGCCGAGAGCTACTACGCGCAGGCGATCGGCGCACTGCCGGCGATCGACCGCAGAGCGCAGCGGCCCGGGCTGGTGATGGCGGCGATCTATCGCACGCTGCTCGACGAGATCAAGCGGGACGGCTGTCAGGTCCTCAGCCAGCGCACTTCGCTGACGCCGATCCGCAAGCTGTGGATCGCCTGGCGGACCTGGGTGCGGGGATGAAGGCCGCGATCGTCGGTGGCGGCTGGGCGGGGCTGTCGACGGCGGTCGAACTGGCCAAGGCCGGGGTCGGGGTCACCGTTTTCGAGGCCGCGAAGCAGCTCGGCGGGCGGGCGCGCAGCGTGGACCTGCACGGCCACCGGCTCGACAACGGGCAGCACCTCCTGGTCGGCGCTTACTGCGAGACGCTGCGCCTGATGCGGGAAGTCGGCGCCGATCCCGAGCGGCTCCTGAAGCGCCTGCCACTCGAACTGCGCTTCCCGGCCAGCCAGCCGCGTCCCTTCCGGATGCGGCTGCCGCGCCTGCCGGCACCGTGGCACCTGGCGGCGGGTTTGCTGAGCGCGCGCGGCAGCAGTCTGGCCGAGAAAGTCGGCGCCGTTCGTTTCCTGCGTTTCCTGCAGGACGCGGACTACCGCCTCGGCGACGATTGCACGGTGTCGGCCTTGCTTGATGGCCATGGCCAGCGCGGCAGCCTGCGCCGGCACCTCTGGGAGCCGCTGTGCCTGGCGGCGCTGAATACCGCGCCGGCCATGGCTTCGGCGCAGATCTTCGTGAATACGCTGCGCGACAGCCTCGGCGGGGGCCACACCGCGACCGACCTGCTGCTGCCGGCAGCGGATCTCGACCGTCTCTTTCCGGAAGCCGCGGCGCACTTCATCCGCGCGCGTGGCGGGGAAATTCGCCTGTCGACCCGTGTCGCCGCGATTGACGACGGGTTCACGGTCTGTGGCGAGCACTATGACTACGCGGTCGTCGCCGTCGGCCCGCAGCATGCGCCGGCGTTGCTCGGCGGGCACGCGCAGACGCGGGGCATCGCGCAGCTGCTCTCCGGCTACGCCTTCGAGCCGATCGCCACGCTCTACTGCGGCTATCCGCCGCAAGTGTGCCTGCCCTTCCCGATGCTCGGGCTCGACGATCGCCCTGCCGGTCGGATCGGGCAATGGGTATTCGACCGTGGCGCACTCTGCGCTACGGCGGGAGTGATGGCCTTCGTGCTCAGCGGTCATGGTGCCTGGGAAACGCTCGACAATGCCGCGCTGGCGATCGCACTGCAGCGCGAACTCGCCGACACCCTGCGCACCCGGCTGCCGCCGGCACTCTGGTATCAGGTCATTCGCGAACGTCGCGCGACGTTTTCCTGCCGCCCCGATCTGCGCCGGCCAGCCGCCGCGACCGCGCGCAACGGTTTATGGCTGGCGGGTGACTACGTCTGCGCCGATTATCCGGCAACGCTCGAAGCCGCGGTGCGCAGCGGCGTCGCCGCGGCACGCGGGCTGCTGCTCAGCGCACCTCCTCCAACTGCCCGGCGTGCATCCGCAGGCGACGGGAACAGCGCGCCGCGATCTCTTCATCATGGGTGACGAGAATCAGCGTCGTGCCGCGTTCGGCGTTGATCGCAAACATCAACTCGATGACCTGATGACCGGTCGCCGCGTCGAGATTGCCGGTCGGCTCGTCGGCCAGCACCAGGCGAGGTTGCGGAGCAAAGGCACGCGCCAGCGCGACCCGCTGCTGCTCGCCGCCCGAGAGGTGTTTCGGATAGTGCCGCAGGCGGTGTGCCAGCCCGACCCGTTGCAGCCAGTACTCGGCTTCGGCGCGTGCGTTGGCCGTGCCGGCCAGTTCCAGCGGCAACATCACGTTCTCGACCGCGTTCAGCGAGGGCAACAGTTGAAAGGTCTGGAAGACAAAACCCAGCAGGCGGCCGCGCAAGACGGCGCGCGCGTCTTCGTCGAGCGCACCCAGCGCTTCGCCGGCCAGCGCGACCGAGCCGCTGCTCGGCAGGTCGAGGCCGGCCAGCAGGCCGAGCAGGGTTGATTTCCCGGAACCCGAAGCGCCGACGATCGCCACCGTCTCGCCGGCCGCGACGGCGAACGAGATCTCGTGCAGAATGGTCAACGGCTCGCCGCCGTTATCCACCCGCTTGGCCAAATCCCGAACCTCAACGACCATCGAAGCGTCCCGGACCATGTTCAGTTTCCCCAATTACCGTCGGCTGCTGCTTGCCGGACTGATGTTGCTCGCGCCACTGGCGCAGGCCGCCCAGACCATCCTGATCTTCGGCGATTCGCTTTCCGCCGGCTACGGCATTCGCCAGGACGCCGCCTGGCCCGCCTTGCTGGTCAAACGCCTGCAGGAGAAGAGGCTGGATTATAACGTCGTCAATGCCAGCATCTCCGGAGAAACCAGCAGTGGCGGCCGTGCCCGCATCGATGCGGCGCTGGCCAGGCACTCGCCACAGGTGGTGGTGGTCGCCCTCGGTGCCAACGACGGCTTGCGGGGATTGCCGGTGGCGCAGTTGCGCGACAACCTGTCGGCGATCGTCGCCAGCTCCCAGAAGAAGCGCGCCCGGGTATTGCTGGTCGGTCAGCGCATACCGCCGAACTACGGCGCCTATGCGCAGCAGTTCCACGCGGTCTTCGGCGAAGTGGCCAGGGCCCGCAAGACTGCGCTGGTCGATTTCCTGCTCGACGGCGTGGCGACGCAGTCGGCATTGTTTCAGGCGGACAACCTGCATCCGACCGCCGAGGCGCAATCGCTGCTGCTGGACAATGTCTGGCAGGGGCTCGCGCCACTGCTGAAATGAACTGCCCTGAGCAAAGGACCTCCCACGCATGAACCACGACATCGTCAGCGTCGAGCAAATCAGCGACCTGTCCGCTTTCGACGAGATCATCGACGTCCGCTCGCCGACGGAGTTTGCCGAGGACCACATCCCCGGCTCGATCAACTGTCCGGTGCTCGACGACCGGCAGCGCATCGAGATCGGGACCCTGTACAAGCAGGTTTCCCCCTTCGAAGCCAGGAAGCTTGGCGCGGCCTACGTTTCCGAGAACATCGCCGGCCACCTGCGCACCCGCTTTCTCGATCGCCCGAAGCACTGGCGACCCCTGATCGTCTGCTGGCGTGGCGGCCAGCGCAGCGGTTCGCTGACGCATGTCCTGCGGCGCATCGGCTGGGATGCGCAGCAACTCGCGGGCGGCTACAAGACCTATCGCCGGCTGGTCATCGACAACTTGTCCGAGCTCCCGCGCCACCTGCAGCTCCAGGTGATCTGCGGTGCCACCGGCAGCGGCAAGAGCCGCATCCTGCAAGCCATCGGGCGCCTTGGTGAGCAGATCATCGATCTCGAGGAACTGGCCTGTCACAAGGGCTCGGTGCTGGGTGTTCTGCCGGACTGCCCGCAACCCTCGCAGAAAATGTTCGAATCGCGGCTGTTGAGCGTTCTGCAGGGGCTCGACCCGGCCCGGACGGTATATGTTGAAGCGGAAAGCCGCAAGATCGGTGTGCTGCAACTGCCGACGGCGCTGATCGAGATGATGCGCGCCAGCAAGTGCGTGCATATCGAAGCGTCCCTGGCGGCGCGCGTCGACTTCCTGCTGCGCGACTACGACTATTTCCTGAACGCACCCGAGTGGCTCAAGGCACGCCTGCAACCCCTGCGCAATCTGCAGTCGACCGAGACGATCGTGCGCTGGGGCGAGTATGTCCACGATGGCCTGTGGCGCGAACTGGTCAGCGAGTTGCTGCAACTGCACTATGACCCGCTCTACAGCCGCTCGCAGCAGCAGAACTACGCCGGATTCAGCGCGCCGCTGACACTGAGCAGCGACGACCTGACGCCGGCCGGAATCGAAGCCCTGGCGCGCCAGGTTTGCGCCGGCTAGTCAGCGCCAGGCTCCGGTCAAAAGAAATCGTCATCGCGGCGCGTCCTTCCTTTATCATGCTCCAGGTCGGCTGGAGTTGAGCACATGGCACAAGACAAACACCCTGTCGTCGTCAGCGAGAACGGGCTGGGACCTTACCAGCGGACGGTGCATGTCGGCAGGCATACCCTGGTTGCCGACGAACCGCTGTCCCTGGGCGGCAACGATGCCGGTCCGGAACCGATGGACTTCCTGCTCGCCAGCCTCGGGGCCTGCACCTCGATCACGCTGCGCATGTACGCGGAACGCAAGCAACTGCCGCTGACCGGCATCCGCGTTGAACTGCTGCACGACAGGGTCGACAGCGAGAAGCATGGCAAAGTCGATCGCATCGTGCGCACGATCACCCTCGAAGGCGAACTGACGGCCGCGCAGCGCGCCGGGCTGCTGGCAATCGCCAACAAGTGTCCGATGTACCGCACCCTGCAATCCGATCTCCGGATCGACAGTTCACTGGCCGACCGCAGTGCGCCGGAAACCGCCGAGTAAGTCATGCCATCCCCCCTGCGACGCGGCAAATGTCACAACGCGGCGCGATTAGAGTCCGCTCTCTCAAGACTTGGCGAGCCATCTGTGGTAAATTGATGCAGTGCAACAATAACCCGTACGGCGCCTCTCCAACAAGAGGTGATACCCCCGATGTTAGAACATCACTACCTCACCACACTTTTTGAACCCAAGTCCGTCGCCGTCATCGGCGCATCGGACCGGGAAAATTCGGTCGGCAACGTCCTTTTCAGGAACATCCTGGATTCGGGCTACAAGGGTCGTCTGTATCCGATCAACACCGCCCACGACACCATCCAGGGCGTGCAGGCCTACAAGTCGATTGAAGAGATCAGCGCGCGCGTCGAGCTGGCGGTCGTCGTCACCAGACCACAGACGGTCCCCAAGATCATCGAGCAGTGCGGTCGCAGCGGCGTAAAGAACGCCATCGTGATCACTTCCGGTTTTGCCGAAGCCGGCCACTCGGGCGCCGCGCTGGAGCGCAAGATGATGGAGATTGCGCGCAGCTACGGTGTTCGCCTGCTGGGCCCGAACTGCCTGGGCATCATCCGCCCCAATCTCGGACTCAACGCGACTTTTGCCCGCATCCACGCCAATGCCGGCAATCTGGCGCTGGTTTCGCAATCGGGAGCGATCTGCTCGGCCGTCCTCGACTGGGCGACCAGCAACCGCATCGGCTTTTCCAGCGTCATTTCGCTGGGTGGCACCGCCGACGTCGATTTCGGGGAAATCCTCGATTACCTGATTTACGACAACCTCACGCATTACATCCTGCTTTACGTCGAAGGCATTCGTGACGCCCGGCGCTTCATGAGCGCGCTGCGTTCGGCCGCGCGCATCAAGCCGATCGTCCTGTTGAAAGCCGGTCGCCACGCTGGCGGGCTGGCGGCAGTGCAAACCCACTCGGGAATGCCCGGGGGTTCCGACATCGTCTTCGACGCCGCCGTCCGCCGCGCCGGCGTCGTGCGCGTCAAGAACATCGGCCAGTTGTTCTATGCGGCGAAAGCCCTGGCCTCGAAGTTCCGTCCGCAAGGCAAGCGCCTGGCGATCATCACCAACGGCGGCGGACCGGGGGCGATGGCCGCAGACCGCGCCGGAGACCTCGAGATCCCGCTCGCCGAATTGTCGGCAGGCACCATCCAGGCGCTCAATGCGGCGATGCCACCGACCTGGTCGCAACGCAACCCGGTCGACATCGAGGGGGACGCCACCCCGAAGCGCTATCACGACGCCATTCTCGCCGTCGCCGCCGACAACGCCGTCGATGGCATTCTGGTGATGCTCTCGCCGCAGGCGATGACCCAACCGCTGGAAGTCGCCAAGGCGGTGATCGAAGTGGACCTGTTGACGGCCATGCCGATTCTCACCTGCTGGATGGGCGAGGAACAGGTTTACGAGGCACGCAAGCTGCTCGAGGATGCCGGCATTCCCTCCTTCCGGATGCCGGAAACGGCCATCGAACTGTACTACCACATCTCTACCTACTACTGGAACCAGAAGCTCCTGCTGCAGACCCCGGCACCGGTATCGAAGCATTCGCGTCCGGAGACCGAAGGCGCCAAGATGTTGATCGAGGCGGTCCTGCACGAGCGCCGCAAGCTGCTCTCCGAAATGGAGTCGAAGGCCATCCTGCGCGCGTTCCGGATTCCGGTGGCACAGACCATGGTCGCCCATACGCCGACCGAATCGCTGCTGCTTGCCGAACAGATCGGTTTCCCGATCGCCATGAAGATCGATTCGCCTGACATCGTCCACAAGAGCGAGGTCGGCGGTGTGCGGCTCAACATCACCAACGCCCCGGCGATTCGCAACGCCTATCACGACATCATCGAGACGGTCAAGAAGCGGCACCCGACGGCACGCATCAACGGCGTCTCGATCGAACCCTACCTGGCACGGCCGAACGGTCGCGAGTTGATGATCGGCGTCTCGCGAGATCCGGTGTTCGGCCCGATCATCACCTTCGGCGCCGGCGGCATCGAAGTGGAAGTCTTCAGCGATCGTGCTGTCGCCCTGCCGCCACTCAACCGCTTCCTGGCGCGCGATCTGATCCAGTCGACCCGTGCCTCGAAACTGCTCGGCGAGTTTCGCAACATGCCGCCGGTCAACCTCGAAGCGCTCGAAGACGTGCTGCTGCACGTCTCGCAGATGATCTGTGAACTGCCCTGGCTGCAGGAACTCGATCTGAACCCGCTGATCGTCGACGAGATCGGCGGCATCGCCGCCGACGCCCGGATCGTCATCGACTATGCCGCGCCGTCAGGCGACCGCTATGCGCACATGGCGATCCACCCCTACCCGGTGCATCTGATCCAGGATTGGGAACTCCCGGATGGCCGGACGGTGACCATCCGCCCGATCCGCCCGGAGGACGCCGAGCGCGAGCAGCAGTTCGTGATCCACATGTCCGACGAAAGCAAGTATTACCGGTTCATGGATACCATTCGCGAACTGACGCAGACCATGCTGGTGCGGTTCACCCAGATCGACTACGACCGTGAAATGGCGCTGGTCGCGACCCTCCCCGACGCAGAGGGCAAGGACGTGCAGATCGGAGTCGCCCGCTACGTCACCAATCCGGATGGGGAATCCGTCGAGTTCGCGCTGGCCGTTGCCGATGACTGGCAAAAACACGGCGTCGGTCGCAAGCTGATGAGCGCGCTGATCGATTGCGCGCGGACCAAGGGCTACCGCACCGTCGTCGGCGATGTGCTGTCGATGAATACCAAGATGTTCAATCTGATGACCAAGCTCGGCTTCACGATCCACCCGCATCCGGAAGATCCGGCCGTAAAACGGGTCATCAAGCCATTGAACAACTAGGCAAGCAACTCAGGGAGCG
This sequence comes from Candidatus Accumulibacter propinquus, assembly GCF_056856495.1. NCBI lineage: Bacteria > Pseudomonadati > Pseudomonadota > Betaproteobacteria > Candidatus Accumulibacter > Candidatus Accumulibacter propinquus. The sequence goes on along the minus strand of NZ_JBSEHC010000003.1, from coordinate 1,382,335 downwards.
CGGCGCCCGAGGGCGCCCGCCGCCTTCTCGCCCGCGGCCAGGGCCGCCATGGGCACGTTGCCGGCTTACTGCTGCTCGAAATTGACATCGTAGGGATACGAGCGGTGCGGTTCGTTCGACTCCCTGCAACTCTTCTGTTCGTCCAGATCGACCTTCCTGTCCCACCAGATCGCCCGACCGCGGCGCTGATCCTCAAGCCATTCGGGGTGCCGAGCCATCATCTCGCGCATGAACTTGGTGTGCTCGGATTCGTACAACGCCATCTGGCCTACTCCCAAAGAATAAACAGGTCACAATAAACACGTTTTCGCCGAAAGGGCCGGCGCCTTGATTATACGCCTGCGGACTAGCGTCGGCCTTGCCGGGAAGCAGCATCCATCGTCAGATCCTTGCAATCTCAGTGCCGAATGATCGGGCGCGCGGCACCCGCGCAATACTCGTCGAGCAAGGCATCGATCGACTCCTGGCTGCGGTCGTCAGCGGGAACCTCGACGATCGCCTTCCGCAACTCACGCGCCAGCGGGCCGAGAACGAACAGGCTGCGACTGTCGATCTTGTCCACCAGTTCGAGACCCTGCTGCAACGGATAAGCGACGATCACGTAGTGCGGACTGTTGTAGAAGATGTTCATCATTTCTGCGCCCACCGCTCACGCCTTGTCGAAGCGCATGATGCCGCTGTCACAGGCGACGCGGATCGTGTCGCCGGCGGCAAAGCGCCCTTCGAGAATGGCTTTGGCCAAAGGATCCTCGAGTTGCGACTGGATCGCGCGTTTCAGCGGGCGCGCACCATACACCGCATCGAAGCCGGCCTTGGCCACCTCTGAGAGCGCGCTGTCGGCAACTTCCAGCTTCAACTCCAGGTGGGCCAGCCGTTTTTCGAGATAGCCGAGCTGAATCCTGGCGATCGACCGGATGTGCTGCTCGTCGAGCGCATGGAACACCACCACTTCGTCGATGCGGTTGATGAACTCCGGCCGGAAATAGCTCTTGACCTCGCCCATCACCGCCAGCTTGATGATCTGGTAGTCGTCACCGGCCATCTGCTGGATCATCTGGCTACCGAGGTTCGAGGTCATCACGATGACCGTGTTCTTGAAGTCCACCGTCCGCCCGTGCCCGTCAGTCATGCGGCCGTCGTCGAGGACTTGCAGCAGGACGTTGAACACATCCTGATGCGCCTTCTCGACTTCATCGAGCAGGATCACCGAATACGGCTTGCGGCGCACCGCTTCGGTCAGGTAACCGCCCTCCTCGTAGCCGACATAACCCGGTGGAGCGCCGATCAGACGTGAAACCGAGTGCTTCTCCATGAACTCGCTCATGTCGATGCGGATCAGGTGCTCCTCCGAATCGAACAGGAAGCCGGCCAGCGCCTTGCATAGCTCGGTCTTGCCGACCCCGGTTGGACCGAGGAAGAGGAACGAACCGTAAGGCCGGTTGGGATCGGACAGGCCGGCACGCGAGCGACGGATCGCATTCGCCACCAGACGGACGGCCTCGTCCTGTCCGACGACGCGCTGGTGCAGGCGGTCCTCCATCAGCAGCAGTTTCTCGCGCTCGCCCTGCATCATTTTCGAGACCGGGATGCCGGTCGCCCGCGAAACGACTTCGGCGATCTCCTCGGTACCGACCTCGGTGCGCAACAGCTTGTTCTGCCGACCGCCACCGCCCGACTTCTCGGCCACCGTCAGTTGCGCCTCAAGCTGCGGCAGCTTGCCGTACTGGATTTCGGCCACCTTGTCCCATTTGTTCTCGCGCTGCAGGTGCGCCAGTTCAAGCCTGAGCTTGTCGATCTCTTCCTTGATGTGCGCACTGCCTTGAACCTGTGCCTTTTCGGCCTTCCAGACTTCATCGAGGTCGTTGTACTCGCGTTCCAGCTTGAGCAGTTCCTCCTCGATCAGATGCATGCGCTTCTTCGACCCTTCATCGCGCTCCTTGCGCACCGCCTCGCGCTCGATCTTGAGCTGGATCATGCGGCGGTCGAGCTTGTCCATCACCTCGGGCTTCGAGTCGATCTCCATCTTGATCCGCGCCGCGGCCTCGTCGATCAGGTCGATCGCCTTGTCCGGGAGAAAGCGGTCGGTGATGTAGCGATGCGACAACTCGGCGGCGGCGACGATCGCCGGATCGGTGATGTCCACGCCGTGGTGCAACTCGTATCTCTCGCGCAGGCCGCGCAGAATGGCGATCGTCGATTCGACGCTCGGCTCATCGACCAGCACCTTCTGGAAGCGGCGTTCGAGCGCGGCGTCCTTCTCGACATATTTGCGGTACTCGTCGAGCGTCGTTGCGCCGACGCAGTGCAATTCGCCCCGAGCCAGCGCCGGTTTGAGCATGTTGCCGGCGTCGATGGCGCCCTCGGCCTTGCCGGCGCCAACCATGGTGTGCAGTTCGTCGATGAAGACGATGATGCGCCCCTCTTCCTGGGCAATCTCCTTCAGCACCGCCTTCAGGCGCTCCTCGAATTCGCCGCGGTACTTGGCACCAGCAAGCAGCGCGGCCATGTCCAGGCTCAGCACTTTCTTGCCCTTGAGTGATTCGGGCACTTCGCCATTGACGATCCGCTGCGCCAGTCCTTCGACGATCGCCGTCTTGCCCACACCGGGTTCGCCGATCAGGACCGGATTGTTCTTGGTGCGCCGCTGCAGGATCTGGATCGCCCGACGGATCTCGTCGTCACGACCGATCACCGGGTCGAGCTTGCCCAGACGGGCGCGCTCGGTCAGGTCGATGCAGTACTTGGCCAGGGACTGGCGCTGCCCTTCGGCTTCCTGGGTGTCGACGCCCTGCCCGCCACGTACCGAGGCGACGGCCTGCTCCAGTGATTGCCTGACCAGGCCGTGCTGCTTTGCCAGGCGCCCGCATTCGCCCTTGTCGTCGCAAAGCGCGAGCAGGAACATCTCCGAGGCGATGAACTGGTCGCCGCGTTTCTGCGCTTCCTTGTCGGTCAGATTCAGCAGATTGGTCAGATCGCGGCCGACCTGCACCTCGCCGCCGTGTCCCTCGACCTTGGGCAAACGGCCGATAGCCTGATTGAGCGCGGCCTTGAGCGCCTGCACATTGACGCCGGCCCGCGCCAGCAACGAAGAACTCGAGCCGTCGTCCTGCTGCAACAGGGCCAGCAGCAGGTGCTGCGGCTCGATCATCTGATGGTCATGACCGACGGCAAGACTCTGCGCGTCGGCCAGAGCCTGCTGAAACTTGGTGGTCAGTTTGTCCAGGCGCATGCTGCGACCCTCCGGAGAATGTTGTTCGTAGTTCTCATGATGGGGGCGGGGAACGGCAATTCAATGGTTCGCCTGCAGAGACCGGTTCGGACCCATGCTCCAGGACGCGCAGCCGCAGGCAACACCTGCGCCATGCCTTGGAGCCCTGTCGGCTGCCTCAAGGACTATCGGCGTTGCCGGGCAGCGGTCGATCAAGCCCCTGGTCAATCAATGAAACAGGATCCTCCAGCGGCTCCAGGTGGGTCGTCACGTGCGCATTTGGCAGACAATGGCGAATCTCCTCCTCGATACGCTCCGCCCAGTCGTGACCTTGCTGCACCGTCCAGTACCCCGGCACCAGGACGTGCACGATCACGAAGGTACGACTGCCGGCCTGGCGAGTGCGTAGAGCGTGGAAGGCCAAACCCTGCTGGCGGTACACCGCCAGCAGGGTTTCGAGTTGCGCCAGCTTGTCCGCGGGCAAGGACGCATCCATCAAACCGGCAGCCGAACGACGCATCAGATGCCAACCGGTCCAGAGGATGTTCGCCGCAACGAGCAGGGCGATGGCTGGATCCAGCCACAGCCAGCCAGTCGCCCAGACCAGAGCAACGCCGACAATGACTCCTGCGGAGGTCCACACGTCGGTCATCAGGTGCTGCGCGTCGGCTTCCAGGGTAATCGAATCGTGCTCGCGGCCAACCTTCATCAAGGTCCGGGCGGTGGCGAAATTGATGATCGAAGCGGCCATTGAAACCAGCAACCCCACTCCCACGGCTTCGAGCGGCTGCGGATCGAGCATGCGCACAATCGATGCATAGCCGATGCTGACGGCCGCCAACAGGATCAGGAAGCCCTCGAAGGCGCTGGAGAAATACTCGGCCTTGCCATAGCCGTAAGCATGTTCGTTGTCCGCGGGCAACGCCGCCAGCGTCAGCATCCCCAGCGCCATCAGTGCCCCCGCGAGGTTCACGAAGGACTCGATGGCGTCGGACAGCAGTCCGACCGAACCGGTCAGCCACCACGCCACGCCCTTCAACACGATGGTGGCAAGGGCCGCCGCGATGGATAACCAGGCGTAGCGGGTCAGTGATGTGGCATGCATGGCAAGGTGTTCCATTCCTCAGACAGATCAATGATGGTGAAAACCAGCGGCTTCCGGAACACTCATTGGTCAGGACTTGGCAGGTCAGAGACTCCTGACGTCACGCCTTGTGATTGAACCAATCGGCGAGGTGCGCAATGGTCAGCATGGTGTGCTCCGGATTCATGCCGCCTTCCCATCAGTTGGGTGGTCGAACCAGATTCGCTGCGGTCACTCATGACCACCGCGCTCCTTGCGGCCGTGCTTCCCCTCACGCTTGCCTGCACCTTCGCCGTGGCCGCCCTGAATATCGTGTTTATCGCCACTTCGGTGACACTCGACGCAGTTATCGAAATTGCGAATGCCTTCGTCGATATGCTCGCGACGGATGTTTGCCAGCGAGTGCTCGTGGCAACCGTAACAGGTGTAGCGGCTGTAGTCGTTGCTCAGATGACAGGTCACACAACGTGCGTTGTGGTCGCGATCGAGAACAAAATACTTGTTGTGGTCGAAGCTTGCCGGCGCCCATCTTTCCTGGCTGTGGCACTGACTACAGTTGCCGGTAATCTGCTGGTGCAGGGCGTCGGCAGGAGACTTGTGGCAACCCTGGCACTGCAGGAGCGTGTCCTTCTTCAGCAGGGCATGATTGAAACGCCTTTGCTGGCGAAAGCGCTTCACGCCGGCATGATCACTATGGCACGCGACGCAGTCCTGACTGACGAGTTGCTGGTGAAAGGGGATCGTGGACAGCGGTTTATTGACCGGCAAGCCGGTCGTTGTCAAGCGACCGATATCACCTGGCTTGTGACAGCTAGAGCAGCGCTCGGAACTGACACCCCGGAGAGGCGCGTGACAGGCAAAGCAATCGGCGTCCAGTTGCCTGTGGCCAGGAATCAGCTTGCCGGGCCCGACCATCAGATGCGGATAGACGAAAGCCAGAACCGCCAGCACGATCAGATTGGCCGCCAGGAGGATCTTGAAGATGCGGCTCATACCCAGCCCCAGAACAGGAAGGTGCTGATGATATGGCCCAGTGACAGTACGGCGAAAACGATGAAGATCGGAATATGCACTTTCCGCCACTGGTTCATGGTATCAAGCGTCACGGCATCCCAGAACACGGCCTGCTCCGCCTCTTGCCGCGACAGGCCTCGCAGTTGAAAGCGGTCGCGCTGACCCTGCACATGGCGGCGTGCGCGATTCAGCAGCAGCTTGCCGACCATGCCGCTGATCACATTGATGCCCATGGCCACGGTCGCCAGCCAGGGCAGGATGGCGTTGAAATGGATGCCGGCATGGAGCAGTACCATCAGCGAGCCGAGCCAGGCGCCGATTTCATGCAGGTGAAGCAGGGATTTCGCGCTTCCCGTCGTGATGTACTTGCGCTTGCGCAGCGAATAGACTAGCGAGCCAATAATCAGGATGGTTCCCGGAATGCCCAGATAGCGGCCGACCCAAACCAGATTCAAGCGGTGGAGAAAGTAGTCGCCTGCAAGGGTAGCCGCCGCCAGGAGACCCAGCAGCGCAGTGAAGGGAAGGATGTGCTGGCGCCAGAGCGAGGTCATCGATTACACCTCCAGAGTCACGTTGGCCCGGGGCACGCAAACGCACAGCAGGCAGGTGCCGGGTTCAGGATCGTAATCCGGTGATTGACGGTAGGCCACCTCGCCCACCCGGATAGTCGTCTGGCAAGTGCCGCAGCCGCCGGCCCGACAACCGGAATCGACGGCAATACCATTCGCTTCGGCGAATTCGAGCAGGCTGCCGGCAGCGGGTTGCCACGGAAACTGCTTGCCGGACTGCGCGAACGTCACGACGATGCCGGCATCCTCTGCCCCGTTCTGCGGAATCGTCGCTGGGCTTGTCGCGGCTCGCCTTCTTTTGATTGATGCTGGGCCGAAGGCTTCGAAGTGGATATGGGCGTCCGGCACGCCCCAATCTTCGAGCGCTGGTACCAGACTTTCCATCAGCGTGGTGGGGCCGCATATGTAGAAGTGGTAGGGCTTGAGTGCCAGTTCCATGCGCAACAACCGTACATCGATACGGCCCCGGTGATGATCGGCGCTACGGGCCGATTCTTCCGCACGAGGTCTGCTGAAGCAGAAGCGCAAGTGGAAGTTGTGGTGAGCCGCAGCCAATGCTTCGAGGCGGGCTTGCATCATCAACTCGCTGCCGTCACGCACGCCGTAGAATAGCCACACCTCGCGTGCCGGCTGTTCGTTCAGGCACCAGCTGAGCATGCTCAACATCGGCGTGATGCCGATGCCGCCGCCGATCAGAACAACCGGCGCATCGCTGCGATCGATATGAAAGTGTCCGGCCGGTGCCCGCACCTGGAGGAGACTGCCGACATCCACGTGGTCGTGGAAAAAACCGGAGGAGCGTCCTGGCGGAACTTGGCTACCGACGGGTGGTAGTAACCGCTTGATCGAGACGCGGTAGCCGTCGGGACGAGGCGCATCCGACAGCGAATAGCAGCGGACGATCTGTTCGGTACCTCCCGTCGCCGTCGGCAGGTCAAGGCGGAAGGTCAGAAACTGTCCTGGCCGGAAGGGCGGTAGCGCTTGTCCATCTTGCGGCATCAGGTAGAAAGAACAAACCGATTGCGCGGCATCTTCCACGACCTTACGCTCGACCCGAAACGTCCGGAACGCCGGCCAGGCAGCAGCAGGAGTGTCGCCTGCCTCGACAGGCGGAAGGGGGGCGACCGGCAGGTTGAACTCCGCGGCACGATGGCGCAAGGCCTGATAGTCTTGCCAATGGCGCCAGAAGCCGATGCCCAGATAGATCGCCAGTTGCAGCACGATTCCCGACACAATCCAGAGGAGCAGAGCGAGCGAGGTCATTTCACCATGCTCGCGATAGACGATCCGCAAGCCTCGCCGCAATGTCGGTCACACCACCAATACAACTGGATACCCGAAACACTGTGCTCTCCCTCGCTGGCCGACGGCACCCAGTTTAACAACCTCAGGTTAACAGGGGCTGAACGAACGAGAGCATGCTGTACGCGAAATCCGATTGGGGGGTTTTCGGCAACGCGCCGGTCGACGCACAGCGCTTACCTCTCAAAGCCTCGGCTTCACTGATCGACCGCTCACTCCTGCCAGTGCTCGGCGGCCTGATCGTCAGCCGCGCGGGCGTCGACCCAGCGCCCGCCGGCCGGGGTCACCTCACGCTTCCAGAACGGTGCACGGGTTTTCAGAGTGTCGATGATGAACTGACAGGCGGCAAAGGTTTCACCACGGTGTACACCGACGACCGCCACCAGGACGATCTGGTCGGTCGGCAACAGCCGACCGACGCGGTGAATCACCAGCGCATCGAGGACCGCCCAGCGTCGACGCGCTTCGCCGACAATTGCCTCCAGCTCGCGCTCGGTCATTCCCGGGTAGTGCTCGAGGGTCATTTCGGACACTCCGGCGCCTTCGTTCATCTCGCGCACGAGGCCGACAAAGGCGGTCAACGCGCCGATCTGCGGATCGTCCCGGCGCAGTGCGGCCAATTCGGCGCCGACTTCGAAATCCGCTTCCTGAACGCGAACGACCATCTCAGCCGCCGGTCACCGGCGGGAAGAAAGCCACTTCGTCGCCGGCCGCGACCGGCGTATCGAGCCGCGCCATTTCCTGATTCACCGCGTAGCGCAGGTTCCTCCGCGTACGCAGCACTTGCCACTTTTCATCCCGCGCCGCCAGGAAAGCCATCAGGCCGGCAATGTCGGCCACTCCGGCCGGCAACGCCACTTCCTCGCCGCCGCATCCGAGCGCTTCGCGCAGGCTGGCAAAATAGAGAATCTTCAACTGCCCTCCTTTAACCGAGCAACTCGGAGAAGGGGAGAAAACGAACCCCATCTCCACGCCGGATGACCTGTTGCGGAGGGACGTCGACCAGGCCGTTGCCCCACACGGCCGAGGTCAGCACTCCCGCACTCTGCTGGGGGAACAGTTCCAGGCCGCCATCGGCACGGGTTCTGGTACGCAGGAACTCGCGCCGCGCTCCCGGCTGCAACCAGTCGAAATCCGCGCGCAACAGGTAACTCGTCGGGGCGACCTGGCCAACCCCCTGCATCTTGAGCAGGAAAGGCCGTACCAGCATCACAAAGGTCACGAAAGTCGACACCGGGTTGCCGGGCAAGCCGATGAACGCAACGTCGCCGCCGGGCGAACTGATCTGCCCAAAAGCCAGCGGCTTTCCGGGCTTGATGGCGATCTTCCACATTTCCAGCCGACCTTCCGCTTCGACCGCCGCCTTGACATGGTCTTCGTCGCCAACGGAAACGCCACCCGAGCTGAGGATGAGGTCATTGTCGTGCGCCGCCTCGCGCAACACCTGTCGCGTTGCGGCCAGATCGTCGGGCACCTGACCATGGTCACTAACCTCGCAGCCGAGACGTTCGAGCAGACCCGTCAACAGGAAGCGATTGGTATTGTAGATCGCCCCTGCCGACAGCGGTTGACCAGGCATGCGCAGTTCGTCGCCAGTAAACAGCACGGCCACTCGCAAGCGGCGGAAAACCGACAGCTGCGCGATCCCCACCGATGCCGCCAGAGCCGTATCCTGGGGCCGCAAGCGCTGACCGGCCGCGAGAATCTCGCTGCCGGTGGCGATATCACTACCGGCGCGACGGATGTGGTCGCCCACTTTCGGCTGGTGATTGATCAACACCGCGTCGCCCGTGTGTTGGCACAACTCCTGCATGACCACCGCGTCCGCTCCGGCCGGGATCGGCGCACCGGTAAAGATGCGCGCGGCGGTTCCCGGTTGCAGCGTCGTGCCGACACTACCTGCCTGAATCCGTTGCGAGACGGGCAAGCGCGCCCCCGGGCAAGGTACGTCGGCGACAGCGAGCGCATACCCGTCCATCGCCGAGTTGTCGAGCGGCGGGGCGTCGATCGTGGCCCGCTGTGCCTGCGCCAGGACTCTGCCATCCGCAGCCAGCGTCGGCAGCCAATCGACTTCGGCAACCGGTGCTGCGCTGCGCAGCAGACCTGACAACGCCTCATCAACCGACAGCATGTTTCCCTCTCCGAGCTTCCAGCATCGTCATTTACCGTGTCTCCAGTATGAAACGGGCTATCGCCTCGGCGTCGTTGAGATCCAGCCAGACCGGGTCTGCCGGACCTCTCTCCGACGGCGGTTCGTCGCTCGCGACCGCCACGACATGCGGGTCACCCGGCCATAGCGGCGGCTTGCCGTTGGCCCGCCGATAGACTTCCAGTCGCGGAATCGCTTCGTGCTTGAAACCCTCGACGAGCACCAGATCGCAGGGCGAAAAGTGCGCGGCGTATTCGGCGAGCGACGGTTCGACGGCGCCGCGCAACTCGCTCATCAATACCCAGCGTGCGCTGGAAGCGAGCAGCACCTCGGCGGCACCCGCCTGGCGGTGACGAAAGGAGTCCTTGCCCGGCCGATCGATATCGAAATTGTGATGCGCGTGCTTGAGTACCGAAACACGCAGGCCGCAGGCAGCAAGGCGCGGCAACAGCTTCTCCAGCAATGTCGTCTTGCCGGCACCGGAGTAGCCGGCGATACCGAACAGTCTCATCGGCAGTTCCCCGCTTGAAGCTGACAGGATACCGGAAAGACGGCCGCAAAACCGCCACCCGGAGTCCGGAAGTTGGTCGTCTGCCCGCGGTACAGGCGCGCCGAAACAAGTTGTACGGCACCGCGATATACATAGTTGCGCAGATCGAGCTTGAAGTCCTGCTCGACGCCATCGATCCGCAGGCGCCGCTCGGATGGGGCGACCACCGCCTGCGCGACGTATCCACCACGCGATACTTCCTCGAAAACCCGCCGCGTCAGCTTGTCGCCGCGGTACGTCGCCTTGCTGCCGAAACCGGCTGCCGGTTTGAAGAACCATTGCTTGCGGCCTTTCCAGAAAGCTTCTGCCGTTTCCGGGAAGACCTCTTCGGTACGCGGAATGCTGCCGGCCAGCAAGCGCCGGTCTTCATCCTCGACGCCGATGCTTGCCAACCACTCGTCGTCGCCGAGGGCCACCAGATTGCGTTTGTCGGCAAACAGCGCGTGCTGCTGCGGGTGCGGGGTGAGGACCACGGCATCGGCCAGATAGGCCATGCGCAGGGCGGCATGCTGCGGTTCTGCCAGCGCGAAATCGGTCAGCCGGTTGTAAACCAGGTCGATGCTCAGTCCTCGACACGACAGGCACATGCCGTCAAACGTCAGCTCGGCCGGGTCGGCGATCATCGCCACAATGCCGTTCGCTTCGAATAGCCGGCGGAAGAGTTCGAACTCCGGCGCCAGATACTGCTGTTCCGGCAAGGCATCGACAATGGCGATACGCGCCAGTGGCCGGTCAACGCAACCGCGGCGAGCCAGGCGCCACTCTTCGCGGAACATGGCCACCAACGCCGCCTCGACCGGCGTCTCGACCGGCAGCATCTGCGCCACCGACGCACAACACGCACGCTGTGCGCGCAACAGGCATGCATTCAACAGCGCCCCGCCGGCATTGGAATTGATTTCGATCAGTTGCGGACCGTCAGGACCGAGATGGAAGTCGTAACCCAGGAAGACACCCGCGGCAAGCGGACTGTGACGGGCCACCGCCGGGGCATGGGCCAGCACCCTTTCGCGATAGGCGGGCATTGCCACCAACCTTTCGAGCACCTCGACCACTCGGGCCATGCGTGCAAGATGTTCGGCGCTGACGAAGACCATGCTGTCCGCAAACAGGTGTGGTCGGGTTGCCAGCAGTTGCGCGTGTGACAGCGTCCCGTCCCCGGCTTCGAGCGCCCGTTTCAGCGATTCGTGATCGACGGAGATGCTGGCGCAGCCGCGGTTGAGCACTTCGGCCGTCGTACGGCAGTCCAGCGGCAAGCGGTCGGGAACAGGCTGAAGCAGGCTGTGCATGCGTTTCAGGCCGTCGATCCAGCGGTGAAGAAAGCCAGCGCTTCGGCCAGTTCGCGCGTCCGTTTCATCGGCGGCAGGCTGCGCCAGATCCGCTTGCCGTAGGGTTTGCTGACCAGACGCGGGTCGCAGATCATCAGTACGCCACGGTCTGTCTCGTCGCGGATCAGTCGACCTGCCCCCTGTTTGACATTGATCACGGCGCGCGGCAACTGATATTCCATAAAGGCGTTACGACCTTGACCCTTGAGCCGCTCGATGCGCGCCGAGAGCACGGGGTCGTCGGGCGGCGCGAACGGCAGCTTGTCGATGACCACCAGAGACAAGGCTTCGCCACGCACATCGACGCCCTCCCAGAAGCTCTGGCTGCCGATCAGGATGGCGTTGCCGAGCCGGCGAAAGCGCTCCAGCAGTTCGTTCTTGCTGCGCTCGCCCTGCAGCAGGACAGGCAGTTCGAGACCCTCACGTGCCAGCCACTCGACAAGCAATGCATGTGTTCTGCGCATCGCGCGCAGCGAGGTACAGAGAAAGAAGGCCCGGCCACCACTCGCCTTGAGCACCGGAAATGCAGCCCTGACGACCGCTTCGGCATAGTCCGCGCTGTTCGGATCTGGCAGATTGCGGGGCACGTAGAGCAAGGCCTGTTGCGCGTAGTCGAAGGGACTCTCCCAGCGCGCCGAGCAAGCACCGACGAGTCCCATCTCGGCACAGTAGTGCGCAAAATCGTCCTGCACGGCAAGCGTCGCCGAGGTGAATATCCAGGCCCGCGGGTGCCCGCTCATCTGCTTCTGCATGATCTCCGCTATGACCAGAGGCGTCGCGTTGAGCTGTAGCGAATGGGTGTGCGTCTCGCCCCAGCGAACGAAATCGCCATTGGCACCAGCCTGCCAGGATTGCAGGCGGGCGAGCAACTCGGTCGCCCGCCGCCAGCAGCTTTCGAGGCCCTCGGCTCGCTGCGCCTGCGTTTCCAGCATTGCGGCGAGAGCTTGCAGTTCGTCGATGACGCGCAGCATGCCCGGCGCGAAACCCGGCCGCGCTTCGAGTTGCAACAGCGCATAGCGGGCCGGCTCCACCGGTAGTGTCAAGCGCAATTCGCGCGCCGCCTTTTCCAGCGCGCCACACACGTTGGGCAGATCGAGGCAGTCGCGCGCCGACGCGCGCGCTTCCAGTTGCGTATCGCGTGTCAATTCGAGAAGCTGCGCCGTCGACAGGCTGTCGCCAAAGAACAGACTGGCAACTTCCGGGAGTTGGTGCGCTTCGTCAAAGATGACGGTATTACAAGCCGGCAACAGCTCCGCCGTACCTTCATCGCGCAGCATCACATCGGCGAAGAACAGGTGATGGTTGACCACCACCAGATCGGCTGCCAGGGCCTCGCGACGAGCGGTCAGGACAAAGCAGTCCTTGTGCCGAGGACAGTCCTGGCCCAGACAGTTGTCACGGGTAGAGGTGACCATCGCCCACACCGCCGCATTCTCCGGGACGTCGGCGCACTCCGCCTTGTCACCGCTGTCGGTCTGTCTGGCAAAACGTGCGATACGCTGCGCGTAGGCGGCGTCATCGCGGGAAAGAAAACGGCCGTCCGCCAGCGAACGTTCGAGGTGGTGGTGGCAGACGTAATTGGCTCGCCCCTTGAGAAGGGCCACCTTGACCGGCGACTTCAGCGCCTTGCGGATGGTCGGAATGTCGCGTGTGAAGAGCTGGTCCTGCAGATTCCTGGTACCGGTCGAAACGATCACCTTGCCGCCGGAAAGCAGCGCCGGCACCAGGTAGGCGTAGGTCTTGCCGGTACCGGTACCGGCCTCGGCGACCAGAACGCGATAGTCGTTCATCGCAGCGGCGATGTGCTCGGCCAACTCAAGCTGCTGCGCCCGCGGACGATAACCGGGAATAGCGCCCGCCAGGGGACCATCGGCAGAGAAGACTTCGCAGAGCAGGGCGGTCATCGAGGTTTCGTCGGAAGCAAAGCGAATGCTAACAGAAGCTGGCGAAGCCAAACCTGCCGCCACCGCCACCGGGCGCAAATAATCCCGCCAACCGCAGTCGTAACTTCGCCTGCACTACCGAGGAACGCGCCTGCGTCTCAAGTGCCTGCACCTGTCCTGCAGGCGCCAGAGAAAAGCCCAACCCGACCTTGCTCGACTACGGGCCCTTCTGCATCAGCTCGCGCAGGAAGCGTACGGGAATGGCAAAACTGATTCCCGAGGGCTTGCTGAGGATCGACTCCTTGTTCTCCTTGACGAACACCATGTTGATGATGCCGATCACTTCGCCCCGGTTCACCTCGTACAGCGGGCCACCACTGTTACCCGGGTAAGCCGTGGCGTCAAGCTGATAGATATCGAAGCTGCCACTTCTGATCTGCTGGACGACCCTCGCGTTGAGCTGGCGCGCATTCGCACCGGGCAAGACGATCGGCGTGATCGACGAGATGATGCCGCGATGCGTGACCGGCGACAGGCCCAGCACGCCGCCGATCGGAAAGCCTGTAAACGCCACCGACTGCCCCTCTCTGACCGGTTCCGAATCATGCAGGGTCAGCGCCGGCAAGGCCTGGCCATCGAGTCGTAACAGGGCCAGATCATGCGCCTTGTCGACCGTAAACTCCCTGACCCGGCGTTGCTGCGTCGCCGCTGCGGACACACGCGCCACCACGACCAGCATCTCACCCGCCGCCGAATCCAGCGTCTCCTGGATCACGTGCGCATTGGTCGCCACCTCGTGACCGTCGCCAACGACGAAACCCGTACCCCGCATCACGAACTGTGGGCTGCGCGTGAGCTGATAGGTGCCAACGACAACCACAGAAGGTTTCACCCGTTCGATGACCTCGGGCAAGTCGGCCTGGACGGGTGCGCCAAACGACAACAAGCCGACCACCAACATCATGCCGACAAACAGCCGCCGCAAGCGCAGGATCACCGGCGCAGGCATCTGCCAACGCGCGTTGAACAGCAAAAACCAGAGTCGCACCTGGGTTCCCTCGAACGATGGTCGAACAAAAGCGTGGATGCCCGCCCGCAAGACTCTCGAACCGTGGCGGCAACCACCAGTGCTATGGGCGGCGCAAGAAATGCGCTCGCCCACTGCCTTCAGCCAGGCTGGCAAAGCCACCAAAGCCCTATGATCCCTTGGTCAAACGGATACGCTGCAGTTCCGGAGACGGCGTGGTCACACGCGCATCGTAGGGATGGTCGTCACGCTTGAAGAGGCTCATGATGCGCTGCACGTAACCACGCGTCTCGGCATAGGGGGGTACTCCGCGGTAACGATTCACCGCTCCCTCACCGGCGTTATAGGCGGCGGCCACCAGACTGACGTCACCTTCGAAATAGGCCAGCAGCCAACGCAGATAGGCCAGACCACCACGCAGGTTCTGCTCCGGGTCGAAAGGCTTCTTGACGTTGAAACGCGCCGACGTATCCGGGATCAACTGCATCAGGCCCTGAGCATTCTTGTTCGACAGGGCCATCGGGTTGAAATTGGACTCGGCCCGGATCACCGCCAGCGCCAGACGCGGACTGACACCGTACTCCGGCGCCAGTTGGTTGACCAGACCGAGGACCTTCTTCTGGGCTTCGCTGCTCGGCACCATGACATCCGGCGCCTCGTCGACAAAGACCACGGCGCGCATGCACTCCGGCACCGCTGATCCGGGTTCGCCGACAAAACGCTGCATCCTCTGCGACGGCGCATGCCCCTGCTTCGCCGCCAGGCTAAAGAAATACGCTGCCCGCGCATCGTCCCGTTCGATGCCGCGCCCGTTGGCGTACATCCACCCGAGACTGAATTGCGCCTCGGGATCGCCAAGGCGGGCACCATCGCAATACAGCTTGGCCGCCCGGGCGTAATCCCTGGGCACACCCTCGCCATGCTCGTGGGCCACGGCTTCCTTGCGCAAGGCCAGCAGACGCTCGGCATCCGCTTCCCTGGGAATCTCCCCGGCGACCAGCATTGACGCGCTCAACACCCCGAAAAAGACGACGCCCCCCCGCAGCAGCCGTGCCGAATAGTGAATAAACGAACGCTCCATCAACTGGCTCCCTCGACCACGGCGAACCGTGACACGTACCACGGCATCGCTGCTCTGATTCCGGCTTCGAGCCGGTGGCTCGGCAGATATCCAAGCAAGCGGCGGGCTTTCGCGATATCAGCCTGCGAGTGCCGCACGTCGCCCGGCCGAAAATCCCCGTACACCGGCCGCACGTCACGCAGGTCCGGCCGGAATTCGGCGAGCTCGTCGCGCAGAAGTTCGAAGAGCCGGTTCAGTGAGGTCCGGTCATCGACCGCGACGTTGTACACCTGATTGAGTGCCGCCGCATCGTCGATGGTTGCTGCCAGCAGGTTGGCTTGTACGGCGTTGTCGACGAAGCAGAAATCACGGCTTGTTTCACCGTCGCCATGAATGGTCACTTCCTCGCCGAGCAACATGGCGCGGGTCCAGCGGGGAATTACCGCGGCGTAAGCGCCCTCGGGGTCCTGGCGGGCACCGAACACATTGAAATAACGCAAACCGATCGACGGAAAGGCATAACAACGCGCGAACACCTCGGCGTAGAGTTCATTCACCAGTTTGGTCACGGCATACGGGGAAAGGGGCCTGCCAATGTGGGCTTCGACCTTGGGCAGAGCCTGATGATCGCCATAGGTCGAACTTGATGCGGCGTAAACGAAACGCTTTACGCCGGCATCGCGTGCCGCTACAAGCATGTTGAGAAATCCGTCGACGTTGGCCGCGTTGGTGGCCACCGGATTGGCCAGGGAGCGCGGAACGGAACCCAGCGCCGCCTGGTGCAGGACGAAATCGACCTCGCGGCAAGCCTCGCGACAAGCCCCCAGATCGCAGATATCGGCCTCGATGAAACGGTGACGACGCCACTGCTCGCGACTCACCAAAGATCGCACCTCATCGAGATTCCGCCGATGGCCGGTGGCAAAGTTGTCCACACCGACAACCGTCTGACCCCACCCCAGCAAGGTCTCCACGAGATGCGAACCGATGAAGCCGGCACTGCCGGTGACCAGCCAGCGTGCCGGCTGCGCCGACAACCGCTCGCCGAGCGCCGCCAGAGGATGGGGCAATGCGGAACTCAAAGACGCCACACCGTCACTCCATGCGAGACCAGTTGCGCTTCGTCGAACATGCTCTTCACGTCGGTCAGAACGCCGCCCTTCTGCAGTTTGCCGACGAAATCGCTCAAGGGTCGTTCCTTGAACTGGCGATGGGAAACGGCAGCGACAATTGCCGCTGCCGGTGGCAATTGCTCCCAGGCCTGCACTTCGACTCCGTATTCATGCTTGGCCTCACCCGCATCGGCAACCGGATCATGCACCAGCACCCGCGCGCCATAGGTCTCGAGTTCCCGGATCACGTCGATGACCCGCGAATTGCGGAGGTCCGGGCAGTCTTCCTTGAAAGTCAGGCCGAGCACGATGATCGGCGCATCCTTGACTTGCCAGCCATTGCGAATCAGTTGCTTGACGGTCTGTTCGGCGATGAACTTGCCCATCCCGTCGTTGATCCGGCGTCCGGCGTTGATCACTTCCGGGTGATATCCCAGCATCTCCGCCTTGTGCGTCAGGTAATACGGATCAACGCCGATACAGTGCCCACCGACGAGGCCGGGCCGGAAGGGAAGAAAGTTCCATTTACTGCCGGCCGCTTCCAGGACCTCGACAGTGTCGATGCCGATGCGATCGAAGATAATGGCCAGTTCGTTCATCAGGGCGATGTTCAGGTCGCGCTGGGTGTTCTCGATGACCTTGGCCGCCTCGGCCACCTTGATGCTCGAGGCCGGATAAACGCCGGCAGTGATCACACTGCCATAGACCTGGCTGACCCGTTGCAGCGTTTCCGGTGTATCGCCGGAAACCACCTTGACGATCTTCGTCAGCGTCCGCTGCTTGTCCCCAGGATTGATCCGCTCCGGGGAGTAACCGACGAAGAAATCCTTCTTCCATGTCATGCCCGAATACTTCTCGATGATCGGAATACAGATCTCCTCGGTCGCGCCAGGATAGACCGTCGACTCGAAAACGACCGTCGCGCCACGCTTCAGATTCCTGCCAACGGCTTCCGAAGATCCGATCAGCGGTCCAAAATCAGGCTGATGCGCCTGGTCGACGGGCGTCGGGACCGCGACGATCAGGAAATCCGCCTCAGCCAGGGCAGCCGGATCAGTGCCGACCTGCAAGTGAATCGCAGCCTTGAGATCGGCACTGCTGACCTCGCCGGTCGGATCGACGTATTGCCGATAGTGGGCGACCTTGCTTTCCGAGAGATCGAAGCCGATGGTTCGGCGCTGCTTTCCAAACTCGACTGCCAGAGGCAGACCCACATAACCCAGACCCACCACAGCAACAATAGTCATCAACTTCCCATCCTCTGAGTGTCATTCAATTTTCAGCCACAACTGCGTCCTACAGCCCCTTCAGCAGTTGCCCGACCTCCGCCTGCGCCGGGAATTTGTCACCCAGCTTCGCCAGTTGATCCAGCTCGCTCCGAGCCTCTGTCTTCTGCCCGGCCTTGAGCAGCGCCTTGGCATAGTTGAGACGAATCTGCGAGGCCTGCGGCGCCAGATCCAGAGCCTTCTTGAGCAGATCCAGCGCGCGCGCGCTATCTCCCTTGTCAAGCAGCAGGACGGCGAGCGTATCCATCACCGCAGGCTGATTCGGCGCCAGCTTGTTGGCCTTCTCGGCATACTCGATGGCCTTCGGATCCTTCATCTGTCCGGCAACCCACGCCAGATTGTTGAGCACCGCCGCGTTTTCCGGCTGCGCTTCGAGCAGAAGGCGATATTGCTTGGCAGCGCCGGCGTAGTCCTTGCGCGCTGTCGCCAGTTCCCCCAGCTGAAGGCGGAAACGGGCATCCTTCGGATGCTCCTTGAGCCAGGTCTCGGCAAACTTCTCGGCCTCGGCGGTATTGCCGCCACCCAGCAGTGCCGAGTACAGCTTGCCCGCCAGTTCGCTCACCGGGACCTCCTTGAGTCCGGCCCGATAGGCTGCGGCGGCATCCGCCCAGGCATTCTTGGAGGCGTGAGCGTCACCCTCCAGGCTGTAGCCGATGGCTTCCTTGGGTCTCTGTCTTTGCACCTCGCGGGCCACCACCAGCGCTTCCTTGACGCGACCGGCGTCGAGTTCGAGCATCATGATGCCGCGCTGAGCCTCTACCGAATCCGGCTTGACCTTCAGTGCCTTGCGCAGACTCTGCAGCGCCGCTTCCTTGTTGTTCGACGCCACCTCGATCTCGGCCATGCGCAGGAGGGGTATCTGGGAGTCGGGCTTGAGTGCTGCCAGCTTGCCATAGGTGGCGAGTGCCTGATTGTAGTCGCCTGCCGCCTGCTGGGCACGTCCGGCGGCATCGAGGATCTCCGCCCGCTCCGGCAGCACGGCGACGGCCTCCTGGGCCGCGACGAGCGCGCTCTTGACCTCCTTCTTGCTCAGATACATGCCGATCAAGGCCAGACGGGGTGCCGGATCGCTCGGACTTGCGGCAATCGCCTTGCCGATCAGCCCGGCCACCTCCTCGGTCGTACCACCCGCCCTGGCACGCAGGTCGGCAACCGCAAGGAGCGCCTGCACATTCTTGGGATCCTTGGCCAGAACCCCCTCGAAGCGCTTCCTGGCATCGTCGGGCTTCTTGTCGGCAAGATCCAGGCTGGCCAGATTGGCTGCGGCCGGGAAATAGGCCGGGTTCAAAGCCAGAGCCTTTTCAAAACTCTTCCGCGCCGCCGCCATATCCCGCTTGCCGAGCAGCGTTGTGCCCCGCAGGTTATGCGTCAGCGGATTATCCGGCTGTTTTTTCTCGAGCGCGGCGATGGCCTTCAATGCCTGATCGTACTCGCGTCGTTGCATGTGCGCGGCGATCAGCGCCAGATCGGCGCGGGTCCCGGTATCACCCGACGCCACCTGTTCCAGATCACGAAACGCCACATCGCTGTCGCCTTTCAGCATGTTCACCATCGCCAGGGAAGTACGTTTGCCGGCGTTCTTGGGGTCGAGTGTGGCGGCCTTCGCAAAGTACTGACCAGCTTTGTCGACCTGGCCATTCTGCAGATACACCTGACCGGCAAGCGCCAACATGTTCGAGTCCTTGTCGATCTTGTCGAGCACCGGCTCCAGGATTCCCAGCGCCTTGCCCGGCTGCGAGTCGCGAAGATAACTGGCAATCAGCACGCGGCGCGTGATACTCAGGGGCGGCGTCCGCGGAAGTGCCTTCAGCAGGTACGCCTCGGCCTGGGGATACGCCTTCACGTCGTACTCGATGAGCCCGGCCAACTGCAGACCGAGAGGACTCTCCGGATAAAACTTGAGGTGCAGCAGGATGGAGTCCCGGGCCGCCGCGTAATCCTTCTTCTGATACGCATACATCGCCTGCAGGTAGTGTGTTTGCGGATGGTTGGGAGCAGTCTCCTTCAACAAGTCGATCTGCTTGCCGGCCTCGTCGAGTTTGTTGTCCGCCAGCAACATCCTGATGATTGCCGAGTGTGCCGGCAGGTACTCGGGCTTGACTTCGAGGACCTTGCGATAGGCTGCCATCGCCCCCGCCGAATCACCGTTGGTAGCCAGCATGTCCCCCTTGAGCTGCAGGGCATCATGGAGTTTCGGCGATTTTTCCAAAGCCGCGTCAAGCAGTGCCACGGCGCCCGGCAGGTCGCCCCGGCTGGCTTGCAGCCGAGCCTGGCCCAGCAGTGCGGGCGCGTAGGCGGGTTGCGCGACCAGCGCCGCCGCGTAAGCGGCCTCCGCCCGGCTGTCCTTTTCCTGCATCAGGTAGGCCTGCCCGACCGAAGTCAGCAAGTCAGCCCTGGCTTCCGGCGTACTGAGTTCGGTCGTGGCCAGTTCATCGGTCACCTTTTGAGGCTGACCAAGCATGAGCATGGTCCGCGCCAGCAGCGGGGTCACCTGGTCGGCCGAATACTTCAGGTCGCGCGCCTTGCGCAGCTCGACCTCGGCGCCGGTCGGATCACCGCCTTCCAGCAGAGCCTTGCCGAGCAGGAAACGCGCTTCGGCCAGTTGCGGTTCCTTCTGCAAGACGTTCTTCAACTGGATGGCTGCCGCCTTGTGGTCGTTCTTGACCAGATATTCCTTCGCCGAGGCGAGCATGGCTTCCGGTTTTTCTCCACCGCAACCGACCAGGAGAAGGGTAGCCAGCAATGCCGAAACGCCTGCCCTGCGCAGTTTGTGCAGCGAGTTGCGAGTATTCATAAGGGTCCTCACGGAGTCGATAAATCGTCTTGGACAGGCGCTACTTCAGTCCAAACCTATGCATCATATCGTACAGAGTCGGTCGGCTGACGCCAAGCAGCTCGGCAGCCTTGACCACGTTGCCGTCGGCGCGCGCCAGGGCGGTGATGACCACCCGCCGCTCGGCGTCATCGCGCGCATGTCGCAGGTCCAGCACCGCCTCGTCTGCCGGCGCCGCGCCGGCAAGGCCGATGTCATCGGCCGTGATCTGGTTGCCATCGGCCATGATCACCGCCCGTTTGAGGCAGTTCTCCAGTTCCCGAACGTTGCCCGGCCAAGGATAGGCTTCGATCGTCCGCAAGGCATCCTCGCGCAGGGTCATCCCGCCGCGATTGTTCTCAGCGGCAAAACGCCGCAAGAACGCATGCGCCAACAAGTTGGCGTCGCCCGAGCGCGCCCGCAGGGGCGGAATGTTCACGACAATCTCCGCCAACCGATAAAACAGGTCCTCACGAAAACGTCCCTCGCTGATCAGGGTCTTGAGATTCTGGTGCGTCGCGCAAACGATCCGGACGTTTACCGGGATCTCCTGCCGCCCGCCGATCCTCTCGATGACCCGCTCCTGGAGGAAACGCAACAGCTTCGCCTGCAGCGAATGCGGCAGGTCGCCAATTTCGTCCAGCATCAGGGTGCCGTTGTTCGCCGTTTCGATCTTGCCCGGGGTGGTTCTCGCCGCACCGGTAAAGGCCCCCTTCTCGTAGCCGAAGAGTTCGCTTTCCAGCAGGTTTTCCGGAATGGCCGCACAGTTGATGGCCACGAACCGCTCGCGGCGACGCGGCGACGACTCATGCACTCCTCGCGCCAGCAGTTCCTTGCCTGTCCCGCTCTCGCCGAGCAGCAACACCGTCGCATCGGTCACCGCCACCCGCTCGATGGTACGACAGACGCGCAGCAGCTCCGGGTCTCGGGTAATCAGCCCGGCCAGCACGTCGGGATGCTGCATAGACTGCAGCCGCTCGTTTTCCTTTTGCAGTTCATAGAGACGGTAGGCACGCTGAATCGTCAGGCCCAACATGTCGATTTCGAACGGTTTGGCAAAAAAATCATAGGCGCCGAGGGCAATCGCACGCAAAGCGTTGGCGCGGTCGTTCTGTCCGGTCAGGACAATGACCTTGGTATCCGGCGCCAGGGTCAGGATCTCTTCGAGCAACCTGAAACCTTCGGAGACCGAGTCGGCGTCGGGCGGCAAACCGAGATCCATGGTGACCACCGGCGGCTGATAGCGCCGGATCAGCACCAGGGCGCTCTCTCGATCGTCGGCGGTCAGGGTCTCGTACTGGTCGAATGCCCAGCGGATCTGTTTCTGCAACGCTCGATCGTCCTCGACGATGAGCAGGTGCGGCAACTTCTCGGAATTCATGCCGACTCCTTCGGTGTCTCTGTGGGCTTCATGCCATGGCCGGTATCGAATAGGGGCAGCAGCAACGCCACTTGCGTGCCGACATCGACTGCGCTATCGACCGACAGTTTGCCGCCCAGTTCGTGAACATACTGGAAACTCTCGTAAGCGCCGATACCCATTCCTGTCGGCTTGGTCGTCTGGAAGGGCTTGAACAGCCGTTCGCGAACAAACTCTGGACTCATCCCATGCCCGGTATCGCCTACTTCTACCAGAGCATGCGTCCCCTGACGTGCCACCCGGATCCAGACACGCCCGCCCTGCTCGGTGGCATCCAGCGCATTCTGCACCAGATGACCGATCACTCGCTCAATCCGGTCTTCGTGCCCGCGGGCGACGACCCTTTCGTCGACCGTCAGTGCGACCTCCCGCCCCTGCCCAGCCTTGGCCGACTGGATCCGCCGCAGGACGTCAACCAGATCGATTCCCCTGGGACCGTCAAGCGGTGTAGCTCCTTCACGCAACTGCATCATCAGTTGCCGCATACGCTCGACAGAGTGTTCGACGGTCATCAACATGTCCTTCTGGAACTCGGGGTTGTCGCGATGACGCTCGGCGTTCTTGAGCATCAGCGACAACTGGGCAATGATGTTCTTCAGGTCATGGACCACAAATGCCGACATGCGGTTGAACGAATCGAACTTCCGCACTTCCAGCAGGGCTTCGCTGGCTTGCATCTGGCCAAGAAAGGCTCCTGCCTGCCGTGCCGCCGTCTTGAGCAGGTCGTTGACCTCCCAGTTCACGTCGATTCTTGTCCGCGCCGTGGCCAGCACAACGAAAGCGATCAGTTCGCTGCCCGTCGTCAGTGGCACCACCAACCAGGCATTCGGCACTTCGACGACCCAGGCCGGGAGTTTGAGGCCATCGTAGCGACGCGGCAGGGAACGATACTCTTCCAGATTGATCACCCAGCCACTTTCAAGCAGGAACTTGCACAAGGGGCTGTCGGCATCCTCCGTGACCACTGAAGCGGGCATGTTCCAGCAGGCCGCCTGTGCAAAGAAGCGACCGGAGGGATCCTTGAGCCACAGCGCCCCGCTCGGACTCTCGACCATGTCGGCCAGACCACGCACCACGTGCCGCCCCATGCCGGTGAAGCCGCCTTGCGAGGAAAGCGTCTGGGTAAAACGCAGCCACTCCTCGCGGTAGTCGTAACGGTAGCTGAAGAAATGCTTGCCGACCTGTACCCGCAATCTGGCGCGCATCGAACCCGACAGGGCCAGCCCCGCGAGGACCAGCAAGGCCGCAAAGAGTAGCGCCAGTTGCAGCGCCCTTCCCCATTCGCCACCAAAAAAACGGACGTAATAGCCGGCGGACGCCATGAACAGAAGATAGGCGCCGACGATCACCAGGGTCGCCGACTGCAGCGCGGCTCGCTGCGACATGACCAGCCTTCTCTTCCAGTCATGGCTACGGATCGCCGACAGCGCCACCAGCGGCAAGCCCAGGGCATGCGCAAAGCCGCGAATGCTGAAGGCGTCCACATCGACCCGATTGAACAGCAGCGCGTCCGAATACAGGTACAGGTCGAACAGGAAGACGCCCCCGAGCCCAAGACACAAGGGCTTGATGCTCCAGCGAAAGTCGGGAGAAACGGTGCGAAACAACTGCTCGATCAACACCAGGCCGAACACACTCATCGCCAGCGAGGCAAACAGGACCACCCGCTGCGACGGCAGCACCAGATCGATTCCCAGTACAGCCAGCAGCTGCGCGGCAAAGCCGACCAGACAGAGCAGCCATGCGATCGCGCCCAGCCAGCCGGGACGTGGCGTCGGACGCTCGCCTTCGGTCGCTTCCGGCTTCATCAGGATCAGGAGGAAGAAGTACCAGCCACCGAAACGTGGCGCATCGGCCAACAGACTACCGGCAAGAAACACGGCCTGCCCGGTCAGCGCAAATGCCAGGCCCAGCATTCCCCACAGGGCACACAGTGCAACCGCGAGAAACATGGCACGACTGCGACCACCGGCGCGCCAGCCGGAAGCCAGGTACAGCGTCAGGAAGGCCGCAAAAACCCCCGCCAGCCCGTAACTCCAGGCGGCAACCATCGCCATCTTGCTATCCATCACGGTCTGAAATCCTCGCGCATCGCCACCGGACGGCGCTCGTCAACTCGTAGCGGACTTCTCACCGGGCACCCTTGCCAGTCAAGACCACACCAACCGTCTGAAACAGAATCACGATATCCACGAACAGGGTATGGTTCTTGACGTAATACAGGTCGTACTGCAGTTTTTGCACCGAATCGTCAACCGTCGAGCCGTAGTGATAGCACACTTGCGCCCAGCCGGTGAGCCCTGGTTTGACACTGTGGCGCACGGCGTAGAAGGGAATGTCGCGGGTCAATTGGTCGACAAAATAGGGGCGCTCAGGGCGTGGACCGACCAGACTCATGTCCCCCGCCAAGACATTGCAGAGTTGCGGCAACTCGTCGATACGCAGCTTGCGGATCACCCGGCCGACACGCGTCACCCGATCATCATTGGTACTCGCCCAGCGCGGCTTGCCGTCACTCTCGGCGTCGTTGCGCATGCTGCGAAACTTGATGACCTTGAACAGGCGGCCATCAAGACCAACCCGCTCCTGCCGGTAGAATACCGGGAACCCGTCTTCGAGGATGATCAGGAGGGCGGTCACCAGCATCACCGGCATCGCCAGGAGCAGGAGCATCGACGCCACCACGACATCAAAAAACCGCTTGATGGTGGTACGCCGCCAACTCTGCCGGAATCCCTCGCCGAAGATCAGCCAGCCGACACGCAGGGAATCGAGACGAAGCTGACCGAGGGCGCGTTCGAAGTAGCTCGCCAGATCCAGCACCCTGACGCCGGAAAGTTTGCAGTCAAGGAGTTCGCGCAATGGGAGCGCGCCACCGCGACGCTCACGCACCGCGACGATGATCTCGTCGACCTTCAAGGCGTGCGCGGTGTCAGGTAACGACATCTGGCGCGACAACACCACCTGCGAGGGAACAACGATCTCGGTGTCGGTGGCACAGGGATAGAAACCGACGATCTCGATGTCCGGGTCCGACTTGCGCAGTACTCGCCCGACATTTTCCGCCTCGTCGCCGACACCGAAGACCAGCACGCGATGTCGCATCAAGGAGCCGCTGCGACTGTGCGCCGAATGCACGCGCCGCACCAGCGTCGCAAAGAGGGCGGCCATGCCGGACAGCAGAAGAAAGCCCTGATCGACCTCTTCCACCGAAAGCAGGGAAAAGACGACGTAGGCCAGCGGAATCGCCAGGTACAGCGACAACACTGCGCGTGCGCGCGTCTCGGTGCGGGTACGGCTATGCACGCGTTGATAGATACCCAGCCAGGCGTTGAAGACGATCGTCGTCACCGCGAAGATCACCGCATAGAAAGCCACCTTCTCCACGGCGAGATGTCCCGAATGTCCAATCCAGGCAGCGGCAAACAGCACGCACGCGACAGGAAACATCAGGTCTACGGCCACCTGGGCAACGGTCTTCCGATGGAACCAATGATTGAATACCTTGATCACGATAGACTCCTTGCAAGCACGAACCTGAAAACTTTCCGTTGATGACCGATGCTTGAAGAACCGCCCTCCCAATCAGGAAAGCGCAGCAAACGTCACGAAACGAAGGCTATCACTGCGGAAAACAGGAGACCGTGACCTAATGCACAAGGAGAGGGCAATGGCTGGGGAAGCAAGCCCTGCCGGGCTCGCCGAAGACTTGGGTACTACCAGATAAAAAACTTATAACCATATGATTGAAAAACATGTTTCTCGCAAAATAGAGCAGGATTATGCCGAAATTATACAGCGTGCGGCGCCTTTCGGGGAGCCTTGAGGGATCCGGACCGAGGGTTTGACGGGGCATCAGGGGGATGCCCATCGAGAAACAGGGCAGAGCATAGCAGCAAGTAGAACAGGAAAGCTGACCTCGGCATGTCCAGTACGTTTGAAAACACAGCGACCGCAAGACAGCCGCTCAGCGCCGCCAACAGGTAGGGCGCGAGCACATGCTCGCGCCCACGGCCCCACAGCAGCCTGGCGAAAGCCATTGCCAGGAGGGTGAGCAACAGTGACAGTCCAACCGCCCCCTGGTCGATCAGCACCTCAAGAAAGAGGTTATCGACGTGCCAGGGCAGGAAGTAGTGCCGAGCGGCAAAATACCACTGCCCCAAGCCGCTGGTGAAAGAGCCATTCGCCAGGAGTTGCCTGCCCCGCCCATCCAGAAGGCCCAGATTGTCGACATCGACGAAATCCGCCCCCCCCTCCAGATGCACGGCAAGAAATCCCAGCGCGGGCACCCACCGGCGATCGGGCAACTCGCTTCGAAAATCGAGCGGCAGCGAGAAGTGGCGCCATCGCGCTTCCCCATCCGTCACGACAACGACCTGTCGCGTACACGCCGCGACATAGAGCAGATGTTGCTGGCACACGCCGACGCTGACCCGCGCGAAGCGTGGCGCGCGCAGGTCAAAATTCAGCGTGTAATTCCCGTTGACCAGCGGTACCCGTTGCAGCAGTTCGAATGCGCCGGAAAGGCGCACGCCCGGTGCCGGCCCGAACAGACGCAGGTAGCTTTCCTCAGGGTCATCGACGATCTGCAGATGACCCGGCAAGCCACGCCCCGCGACCGCCTGCGAGTAGTTTGTGGGGAAACGCCCGAGACCTCTGCCCAGCAGGAACTCCGACGGCGTGCGCAGCAGGCTCAGGCCCTCGCGCCAGTGCTGCAGGCGCCCGCCCAGATCGCGTTCGCCAGCCGCAAGCCTGGTGCTCATGAAATCGCCCAGACCGAGAACCGCCGCGCCCTCACAGACGAGGAGCACGACCAGCACCCGATTCCCCCACACTCGCCAGCGCTCCGGTTGCGGCGCATCGCCCCGGAGGTCGTACCCGGTCGCCGCAGGCGGCCAAGAACGCTGCCGCCGGCGGCCCGGCAGCAGGCAGGCCAGTACGCCCAAGGCAAGCCCGACGCCGAGATAAACCCCGCGCGAGAAAGTGGTCAGGCAAGTATAACCGGCGGCGACCGCCAACGCGGCGGCGAGTACCCAGCGCCAGGGGTTACGGGCCTGCACCAGAGCATGCACGGCAAAGGGAACCGTCAGCACGAGGAAGACATCCAGTGCTGCGCCGCCGACATGCATTTCCCAGAACAGCGCCGTAGTGCGGTACGGTGTTGAGAAATCCAGCATGCCCGGATAGGCGGCGCGCTCACAGAGCACGACCAGGCTCACCAGCCCCAGCCCCGTCGCCATGCCTGCCGATAACCGGCGTACCACCAGAGCGGGTGCAGCCTGCTGCAAGCTGCGCAAGGACGGCAACAGCAGCAGCGCCAGCAAAAGACTCTTGCCGATACGCAGACTGTTCAAGGGATCTTCGTAAGCCTGGAACCACCCCAGATCCAAGCCATCCGCATCGGCCAGGCCACGCACCATGGCCAGCACGCTGGACGCGGCCAGGGCGGCCAGGCCGATCCAGGCAAACCGGAACGGATCTCGGGCAGCCGCAGCGTCCCGGGGCGCGAGAGGGACACGATTGGGGAACGGCGACTGGCAAGCCGTCAACGGGATTTCAGCACGGACGCCGGGCCTCCTCGTTCTTCGGCCCGGCAGGTTTTGCGGTGCCGGACGGAGCAACGCTGCCGGCGCAGGCACCGGCTCGCTGGTCCGGGTTTGGCAACACCACCTCACGCCCTGCAAGGCCATGCGCGCGTAGCACCCTGACGCCGCGCCGAGGGCCAGGAGGTCGAACTCCTCGACGCCGATCCAGCCAGTCCACGCCGAAAACCCGGCGATCGGCAATGCCGCAGGCAGCACAAAAAGCCAGATCGCCGGGCGCAGGCAAACGGCCAGCCCCCAGGCGACCACAAGACAGACCAGCAACCGCGGAGCCAGAGGATGATGCAGCGCCAGAAACACGCCCAGCGTTGCGGCGAGGATCGCCAGCGTGCCATGCAGTAGCCTCACCGCGTACTCCAGCAACTCATGTTCTGCAACGGCATCACGCCGCCACTGGCCGATCCTGACCGTATTGAAACCGCTGGGCTCACGCTCAGCAGCGATTCATCCTGCCGCGTTGCGGTCATCACGGATCTGTGTCAGGCCAGCCTCCTCCGCGCACCACCTGTGCGTCACCATCGCCAGCGAGGGATTCTGTCGTCTCGCCAGAACTCTGTCAATCGACCGCCCTTGCCCGCCAGCGCCGCCCTTCGGCAACCTGACAGCCGCCGCGCGTCCGCTGTCGGCGCATGCCCGGATCGACACGCCGCGCACTTGCCAGCGACGCGCTTATGGCGTCTAATCGTCAGGCATCCCGGCCCCGAAGGTGTGCGGTTCCAGGCATACCGCTGTGCTGCCGACATCCTTCGCTTCCGGGCAGACGGAGAATCACACCATGTTTCTGGCCGAATGGTGGCACTGGATGGTGCTCGGACTGCTGCTGGCGATGGCCGAAATGGCCATTCCGGCCTTCTTCCTGATCTGGTTCGGGCTCGCTGCCGCCGGCGTCGGGATCATCCTGCTGGCCATACCCGATCTCGACTGGTCAACCCAGATCCTGCTGTGGACCGGACTGTCGGCGGCGCTGGTGGCGATCTGGTTTCGCTATCTGAGGCCACGCACGATGAGCGCGGTCGGTACTTCGGCCGCGGCACTGGCCGGCGAAGTCGGCCTGCTGGTCAGCGACATCAGCCAGGATAGCCGTGGCCAGGTCCGTTTCCAGAAACCGATTCTCGGTGCCGACGTCTGGGAGTGTTATTCGGAAACCCGCATCAAGGCCGGCGAGCGCGTACGCATCGTCGCCGTTGAAGGCAGTTACATCAGAGTGGAGCCAGCAAAATGACCGGCATGACCGTATTCTCGATCGTCCTCCTCGTCTTCGTCGCAGTCACTGTCGCCAAGGGTGTGCGCATCGTCCCGCAGGGCGAAGAATGGATCGTGCAACGCCTCGGCAAGTACCGCACCACGCTGCTGCCGGGTCTGCGCTTCATCATTCCCTACATCGACATCGTCTCCTACAAGGTCACCACCAAGGACATCATTCTCGATGTCCAGGAGCAGGAGGTGATCACGCGCGACAACGCCGTGATTCTGGTCAACGCCATCGCCTTCATCAAGGTGACCGATCCGGTAAAGGCCGTCTATGGCGTACAGGATTACTCGGAGGCGATTCGCAACATGATCATGACCACCCTGCGTTCGATCGTCGGCGACATGGAACTCGACCAGGCGCTGTCGTCCCGCGACACCATCAAGGCCCGCCTGAAAGCCGGGGTCGCCGACGAAGCGCTGGACTGGGGTCTGACCGTCAAATCGGTGGAGATCCAGGACATCAAGCCCTCGCAGTCGATGCAACGCGCGATGGAAATGCAGGCTTCGGCCGAGCGCGAGCGGAAGGCCATGGTGACCCGCGCCGAAGGCGAAAAACAGGCCATGATCCTGACTGCCGAAGCCCGCCTCGAATCGGCGAAACGCGATGCCGAGGCACAGGTCACGCTCGCCGAAGCCTCATCGCAGGCCATCAGCAAGGTCAATAGCGCTTTTGGCGACAACGAGTTGCCGATGCTCTACCTGCTCGGCGAGAAGTACATCACCAGCCTCGGCCGGCTGGCCGAGTCCGACAACGCCAAACTCATCCTCCTGCCTGCCGACCTGCAAAGCACCCTGCGCGGCCTGTTCCAGCGCGTGACCAAGAACGTGCAGGCGCAACCTTTTTCGGATCGGGACGTGCCATGAACGCGGGCTGGATCATCTTTGTCATCTGCATCATCTTCGTCCTTGGCGCCGCCATTCCCCTGGTCAGGGATCGTGGTGCCGGCAGGAATCCACCCTTGCCGCGCAAGGAAACGCTACGCGACTGGCGCAGCGAAGAAAGGCAGCGCCAGTCGCGCGACGAGCAATGAACCTGGCGCGGCACCTTCGGAGAGCCATGCCAGGACATCGCCGCCACTGGCACGACTGCCGGCCGGGCCATCAGTCGGCACAGTCCGCCTGCAAGCGATCGCGGATCAACGCGAGAACATCCACCCGCTCACGGTGTTGCTGGTCGGCCAGTACCGGCATCGCGGGCCAGCCGGAATCAAGCCACTCCAGCCCCGCAAACCGACGGCCGGCCGGATAGCGGGGAATGACGTGGAAATGCACGTGCTTGTCGACCATCATCAACATCAGGTAGTTGATCGCCTCGTAGGCAAACGCAGACTGGAGCGCCTGCTCCAGTTTCGTCAGCAAGGCGACGAGGTCGGCCATTTCCGCCGCGGTCACATCGGAAAACCGGGCGGCGTAACGGTTCAATGACAGGATCCCGGCGCCCAGAGTCGCCTGCGCGGGTCTGACGGACCACGACCAGGCGGTGGTCCTGAGCACCAGTAACTCATCTACCTGAAACTTTGCCCGAAAGCCACTTAGAATCAGCGATTCCTTCGTCTCGTCCATGCCTTCTCCAACAAGTTTTTGTAGAATTGCCAAGGTAACAGAAGGCACCGAGCACGTGAACCCATCAACACCCCGGCAAGACACGCACAGGGAATGACCATGACCAGATACGGTTTCGTCGCCTCCGGTGGCGGCTATCGAAGCTTCTATACCGCAGGTGTGCTGGTCTGGTTGAAGCAGCACCAGCAGTCGGTGGTACATCTCAGCTCGACCAGCTCAGGCAACAACATCGTCATCGACTACCTGCTGTGGGACTCGCAGAACGAGGAATTGCCGCCGGTCCTGACGCGCACGGTCAGGCTCAGCGTAACCGACATCTTCCATATCTTCTCCAACTTTCTCGGTTTACGTCCGCAGTTGTTACCGAGCGGCACGCATCTATTTACCGTCGACCGGGACAGTTGCCGCAAGTCGCTGCTGCTCGACGACCAGCGGCGCCGCGAGCTATTGGCCGAGAATCTGAAGCACGTGCGCTGGGACATTCGCGCCACCAATCTGAGCCAGCGGCGGGGGCGCTTCTTCAACGTCAATGAAATCCTCAAAAACATCGACGATGGCAGTCTCGACGTCTTCATGGACGCCTTCCTCGCCGGCATCACCACCATCCCGTATTTCAAGGCGATCACCATCGATGGCGACTACTACATCGAGGGCGGCTATCTGGACAACACGCCGCTGCGCACGCTGTTCGAAGACGATCAGGTGGACGAGATCATCGCCGTGGATTTCACCGACTACGACTATCACCGCGAGCTTGACAAACTTTACCGCTCGAAATCGTTCACTCTGCCGTTCAACAGCATCGATACCCACCTGCTGGTCAGCGACATGCAACTCACGCTGCCGAACACGCGTATCTTCGCGCAGGCGACCCTGATCAACGAGATGCTCAAGGCGATGGGCAAACAGAATGCCGAGATCGGCGGCAAGCGTTTTTTCGCCAAGCCCTTGCACGTGCTGCGACCGAAGGACCTCGAAAGCATGACCATTTCGCTCAAGGACAGCAGCGCCCAAAAGCGTTATTTCGAGCTCGGCCAGCAGGAAGCAGCGGCGATGTTCACCGCCGACCAGCGGATGGACGACGCAGGTGCTGGCTGATTGGCAGCTGGGCGTCTACGGAGCACACTCCCGTGACCGGGACTTAAAAGCTGTCGAAAAAACTTACAGTCGACCGGGCCAAGCTCCGCAGGCAATCGCTATGCATCAGCTTTAATTGGCTAAAACTTAACTGGCACACCTCTTGCTATATAATTTACACAAGGTTTTGAAAGTGTGCGGGCTCACCCCGAAACCCGCGGCCAAGTGCCTTGACTGAATGGGCGCAACGAGGGGCATGACCTGCGAGTCCTGATCGACTCACCCCCTGATGTTGTTTCGCCAAGTGCGCAGCAGTCTGATCGAATATGTCACACTACTTTTTGGAGATCCTCATGAACAAGAAATTGAGTTCCACCGCAGTACTCTTGCTGGGCGCTCTGGCGCTCGCCGGCACCGTCCAGAACGCGACTGCCGCTGGCGCAATCTTCGGTGCCACTGGCGCCACCATCGACGCAGGCGGTCCGGGTTTCGGGTCTATTGCCGACACCTTCAACCAAGCCGGTCTGTCTGCGGGTTACACCAGCGGCGTAACCAGTTTTGATGCTTACGTGCCAGGGACCACGCACACCTCCATCTTCGCCGGCTTTGAATGGTTCGGCAATTCAGGCACCACCACTGCCACTGTCACCTACGATCTGGGCTCGGTCCGTTCCTTCGACCGCCTGGCGCTGTGGAACGAAGAATCCTCGGGTATCGGCCTGCTCGACCTGTGGACCTCGATTGATGGCACCACCTTCACGTCACTGGCCAGCGGTCTGACCCCGTTCGACAACCCCCTGGCCGATTACCTAGCCGAAGTGTTCTCCGTGGGCGCGACGGCACGCTACGTTCGTTTTGACATGTCGCGTTGCCCGCAGTCCGATCCCGGTACGTTCCCGGCCTGCGCGATCGGCGAAGTCGCCTTCCGCGACAGTGCCGACGTCCCCGAGCCCGCCATGCTGGGTCTCCTGGGCCTTGGCCTCGTCGGACTGGTGGGCAGCCGCCGCCGCAAAGCCGCGTAATTTGTAGTCTGCGGGTATACGGCCGGACTGAAGACCGGGCTGCTGCGACATGGTCGCTGCAGCCCGGTTTTTGCTTGTGCGACAGGTTCAGGCCGAAGCGGTCGCCGGTGCACCAGCAGCCACACCGGCGACCTCATCGGCCATTCGCCACCCAACGGTTGAAGCAGGCACGCGCACTGTCGATCAGTTCGCCGGCCGTCAGCCCGATTGGCCCATAGCCACCGGCGACACACTCGTCGGCGGCTGCGCCGTGCAGATGTACGGCGGCCAGTGCCGCTTCGACCGCCGGCCAGCCTTGCGCCAGCAGGGCCACGACGAAGCCGCTGAGCACGTCGCCGGTGCCGGCCGTGGCGAGACCGGGATTACCGCTGGTGTTAACGAACCAGCGACCCGCCGGTGTGGCGATGATGCTGCCGCAACCTTTCAGCACCACCAGGGCCTGATACCGGGTGGCAAGCTGCAGCGCCGCACCGGCACGGTCGGCCTGCACCAGTGCCGTATCGCAGCCCAGCAAGCGCGCGGCCTCGGTCGGATGTGGCGTCAGCAGCGTACAGGCGCCGCGCCCTTGGCGTGCCGGTACCACCTGCTGCAAGGTGTGATCCGCAGCCAGCAGGTTCAATGCGTCGGCGTCGAGCAGCAACGGGATGTCGAGCGCGCACGCGCGCTCGAGCAGGGCGGGTGCTTTCTCGCCGCTGCCCATCCCTGGGCCGCAGGCCAGCGCGGTCAGCGCCGTAACCAGCAGGGCGTCGGGCTGCCGCAGCATCAGTTCGGGCTGCAGTGGGTCGATCGCCTGCGCCTGCCAATCGAGCAGCCCCAGGTACACGCGACCGCTGCCGAGCCGCAGCGCTGCGCGTCCGGCCAGAAACGCGGCGCCAACCATGCTGCTCGCGCCCCCGATGATGCCGGCGCTGCCGTTGCTGCCCTTATGACTGTTCCTGCTGCGCGGACGCAGCCAGTCGATGAACAGGTCACTGCCGACTGTCCGGGCACTGGCCGTCGTCAGGCGCTCGGCGTCGACGTCGAGCGCGGCCAGCGAAATGATGCCGCAGTGATCGGGACCGTCGGCGGTGTGCAGGCCCGGCTTGCCGGCGATGAAGGTGATCGTGTGGCTGGCCCGAATCGTCGCGCCACAGAGTCTTCCGGTATCGGCGTCGAGCCCGCTGGGACAGTCGAGGGCCAGCAGCGGGCAGCGATCGCGGGCGGCAAGCGCGTTGGCGGCCAACACGAATTCGCCGTAACGTCCGCTGATCGGCCGTTGCAGACCAATTCCGAAGAGGCCGTCGATGATCAGCGCCCAGCGCTGGCCCGTAGGTATGCTCTCGAGCACGCTGCCGCCATCGTCGATGAAACGCTTGTACGCGGCGGCAGCATCCTTCGGCAGGCGACTCCCCTCACCGGCAAAAACGACATACACCGCGAAACGTCGTTCGCGCAGGTGGCGTGCGGCGACGAAGGCATCGCCACCGTTGTTGCCCGGCCCGGCGAAGATCAACAGCGGCGCCCCCTGGACACGACAAAGGGCCGTCGCGAGATCGGCCGCCGCCAGCCCCGCGCGCTGCATCAACGGCTGATCGGCGGCGGCGCTCTCGATGCTGCGCAACTCGGCGGCACGGTAGAGCGCTTCTGATCGGAGAGCTGTTTTCATTGCCGGATCCTAGCCCAACGGGCTCGACTTTGCATGCCCTTTGCGTCGGCTATAATCGCCCCTCACCGTTGTTCCCGCCAACGCAGCTCAGCCTGCCCTTCTCTGCAGCCCACCATGGCCGATATCCTCTTTCTTCGCGGCGCTCCCGCCGTTTCGTCCTTCCGCCTGCAGAGCCTGCAGCAGGCGGTGGCCATTGCCGTTCCCGGAGCGCGCATCGCTGCCGCCGACTATTGGCACTTCGCCGCCTGCCGGCGGCCGCTCAGCGAAATCGAACGTCGCCAGCTTGCGGCGCTGCTCGAAGAGCGCCGGGAAGACGAAACGGAAGGCGGCGAACTGTTTCTGGTCACCCCGCGTATCGGGACGATCTCGCCCTGGTCGTCGAAAGCCACCGACATTGCAGGCCACTGCGGCCTGCGCGCCATCATCCGCATCGAGCGGGGCATTGCCTACCGGCTGCACGCACCCAGACGTCATTTGTCGGCGACCGAGCAGAGCCGCGTCGCTGCCCTGCTGCACGACCGCATGCTCGAATCCGTGCTCGGCGACTTTGCTCAGGTTGCCGAGCTGTTCCGTCACTTTGCACCGAAGCCGCTGAGCAGTGTCGACCTGCTGGCCGGCGGTCGTGCAGCGCTGGTTGACGCCAACAAGCGCCTGGGGCTGGCGCTGTCCGAGGATGAAGTCGATTACCTCGTCGATCTCTTCCTGCAGGCGCAGCGCGACCCTACCGACGTCGAACTGATGATGTTCGCACAAGCCAACTCCG
The DNA here is from genome assembly GCF_056856495.1 of Candidatus Accumulibacter propinquus. NCBI lineage: Bacteria > Pseudomonadati > Pseudomonadota > Betaproteobacteria > Candidatus Accumulibacter > Candidatus Accumulibacter propinquus. The sequence goes on along the minus strand of NZ_JBSEHC010000003.1, from coordinate 1,347,607 downwards.
AACATTGTCGGCACAAGATCTTCAACGCGTCCTGGATCGTCGACGGACAAATGCGCGACGAAACCCTGTTCGGAATGATCCGCGAGACACACCAGGCACACCCGGCGGGCACCATCGTCGCCTATTCTGACAATTCATCGGTCATCGAAGGGGCTCTGGTCGCACGCTTCCATCCCGGTGCCGACGGCTGTTACGGCTATCGGGAAGAGCAGACGCACATACTTGCCAAAGTCGAGACACACAACCACCCGACGGCGATCTCGCCTTTCCCCGGAGCGGCGACCGGATCGGGCGGCGAGATTCGCGACGAGGGTGCCACTGGCCGCGGCTCCAAACCGAAGGCCGGCCTTTGCGGTTTTTCGGTCTCCAACCTCAGGATCCCGAATTTTCCACAGCCTTGGGAAATGCCAAGCGCCGCGTATGGCCGTCCGGGACGCATCGCCTCGGCGCTGGCTATCATGCTCGAGGGACCGATCGGCGCGGCCGCATTCAACAATGAGTTCGGCCGCCCGAATCTCGCCGGCTACTTCCGCACCTATGAACAGTTCACCGGCCACGGCGACGATCAGGTCATGCGCGGCTACCACAAGCCGATCATGCTCGCCGGCGGTGTCGGCAACATCGCCGCCGGGCAGTCGTTCAAGGCCGACAAGCTGCCAGCGGGCACGCTGCTGATCCAGATCGGCGGCCCGGGAATGTTGATCGGGCTTGGCGGCGGCGCCGCCAGTTCGATGAGCACCGGCAGCAACAGCGAGGATCTCGACTTTGCCTCGGTGCAACGCGGCAACCCCGAGATCCAGCGTCGGGCGCAGGAAGTCATTGACCGTTGCTGGCAAATGGGCACACCGACCGCGGACGCTTCTGTTCCGGGCGACGGCAATCCGATCCTGTCGATACACGACGTCGGCGCCGGCGGGATCTCCAACGCCCTGCCCGAACTGGCGCATGGCGCCGGCAGCGGCGCCCGTTTTGAATTGCGCGCCGTACCGATCGAGGAACCGGGCATGTCGCCCGCCGAGATCTGGTGCAACGAAGCCCAGGAACGATACGTGCTGGCCATTGCTCCAGGCCGCCTCGCGGAATTCTCGGCGCTCTGCGAGCGCGAGCGTTGCCCCTTCGCGGTCGTCGGCGTGACCACCAGCGAAAGGCGCCTGCTGGTCAGCGATCGTCATTTCGGCAACCATCCGGTCGATATGGACCTGGCCGCACTGCTCGGCAAACCGCCGCGCATGACGCGCAGCACGGCACACCTGCCTGCGCTGACGGTGCCCTTCGATGCCACTGCGGTCGACCTCGGGGAAGCCGCCTATCGCGTGCTGCGTCTGCCGGCGGTCGCCGACAAGACCTTCCTGATCAGCATCGGCGATCGCAGCGTCGGCGGCCTGACCGCGCGTGACCAGATGGTCGGCCCGTGGCAGGTGCCTTGTGCCGACGTGGCGGTGACCCTGATGGGGTTCGACACTTACCTTGGCGAAGCCTTCGCGATCGGCGAGCGCACGCCGGTCGCCGTCGTCGATGCCCCGGCTTCAGGCCGCATGGCAGTCGCCGAGGCGCTGACCAATATGGCCGCCGCCGACATCGCGACGCTCGGCGATGTCAAACTCTCAGCCAACTGGATGGCCGCCGCCGGCTTTCCGGGCGAGGATGCACGCCTGTTCGACACCGTCCGGGCAGTCTCCGACCTCTGCCGGCAACTCGGCGTCGCGATTCCGGTCGGCAAGGATTCGCTGTCGATGCGCAGCGCCTGGCAGGAAACCGATGGCGAGGAGCGGGGCCGCCAGAAACAGGTGGTTTCACCCCTCTCGCTGGTCGTCACCGGCTTTGCGCGCGTGCAGGATGCGCGCCGCACGCTGACCCCGCAACTGGTACTCGACGCCGGGGAAACCGACCTGCTGCTGATCGATCTCGGCGCTGGCCGCAACCGCCTCGGCGGTTCGGCGCTCGCACAGGTCTATAACGCCACCGGCAGCGCCGCGCCCGACGTCGACGATCCGCAGCGCCTGCGCGCCTTCTTCGCCGCGCTGCGACAACTGGCCACCGAGGATCTGCTGCTCGCCTACCACGACCGCGCCGACGGGGGTCTCTTTGCGACCATCTGCGAGATGGCTTTTGCCGCCCACTGCGGTGTTTCGATCGATACCGACGGACTGTGTTTCGACCCGCTGGTCAACGACGTCGACGGCAATGAGAAGCGCCCCAATCTGCTCGGCGGCCGTTCCTTCGAACTGCTGATGCGGGCGCTGTTCTGCGAGGAAGCCGGCGCCGTCGTGCAGATTAGACGTAGCCAACGCCACCGGGTCATGCACCTTCTGCGCGCCGTCGGACTAGGCGCCTGCAGCCACTTCATCGGCGCTCCCAACCCCTGGGATCAGATCCGCGTCATCCGCAACGCCAGGGCCGTGCTCAACGAGAAGCGCATCGATCTGCAGCGCGCCTGGTCGGAGACCAGTTTCCACATGCAGCAGTTGCGCGACCACCCACAATGTGCGCAGCAGGAATACGACCGCATTCTCGACACCACCGACCCGGGGCTGTCGGTGACGCTGAGCTTCGACCCCGCCGTCGACGTCGCCGCCCCGTTCATTCACACCGGCGCCCGGCCGCGCATGGCGATCCTGCGCGAGCAGGGCGTCAATGGCCATGTCGAGATGGCGGCCGCTTTCGATCGCGCCGGGTTCGCCGCCATCGATGTGCACATGAGCGACATTCTCGCTGGCCGCGTCGCGCTCGGCGATTTCAAGGGCGCCGTCGCCTGCGGCGGTTTTTCCTACGGTGATGTGCTCGGAGCAGGTCAGGGCTGGGCGAAGACCATCCTCTTCAACGAACGCGCACGCGACAACTTCGCGGCTTTCTTCGACCGCCCGGACACCTTTGCCCTCGGGGTCTGCAACGGCTGTCAGATGATGAGTGCCCTGAAAGAAATGATCCCCGGCGCCGATGCCTGGCCACGTTTTGTGCGTAACCGCGTCGAGCAGTTCGAAGCGCGCCTCTCGCTGGTCGAACTCCCTGTCTCGCCATCGATCCTCTTTGCCGACATGGGCGGCAGCCGCCTGCCGGTCGTCGTCTCGCATGGCGAGGGGCAGGCGGTATTTGCTTCGCCGGCACAGCAAGCCGACGCGCTGGTCAGCGTGCGTTACGTGGACCACCACGGCCAGGCAACCGAGGTCTATCCCTACAACCCGAATGGTTCGCCGGCCGGCGCTAACGGGTTCACGACTCCCGACGGTCGTTTCACGATCATGATGCCACACCCCGAGCGTGTCTTCCGCAGCGTGCAGATGTCCTGGCACCCGGCCGACTGGGACGCGCGCGGCTGGCACGATTCGCCATGGCTGCGCATGTTCCGCAATGCGCGGCGATGGGTGGGGTAAACGATGGCCACGGGCGTTGCAGCGGCGTCCACTGCTAACTGGGTACGCGCTCGGGTACCTTTCCGAACATCCGTCGGGCAAGTTCTTCGGCCGGTTGCGGGCGACCGAACAGATAACCCTGCAATTGATCGCACCCGTGCTTCACCAGGTAGTCGCGCTGCGCCTCTGTTTCAACGCCCTCGGCGACGACTTCGAGCTTGAGTTCGTGCGCCATGGCGATGATCGCTGCGGCCAGCCTGGTCGTTTCCCCTTGCTCACCGATCTGGCAGACGAACGAGCGGTCGATCTTCAGGGCATGGATCCGGAACTGGTTCAGATAGGCCAGCGACGAATAGCCCGTCCCGAAATCGTCGATCGCCGTCTCGACATGCATGTCGTGCAGCGTCTGCAGAACGGCTGCCGCCTGGCTCGCGTTGCGCATCAGCAGCGACTCGGTCAATTCGAGTTGCAGCAACTGCGGCGGCAGGGCGTATTCATCCAGAACCTTCGCCACCATGTCGGGGAGGTCGTTGCGGGCAAAGTGCTGTGCCGAAATATTGACCGCCACCGGCACGGCAGCCAACCCGGCATCGATCCAGGCGCGCTGCTGAGCACAAACGTTTCTGATCGCCCAGTCACTGAAGGCACTGATCAGGCCATTGCCTTCAGCCAGCGGGATGAAACGGGCAGGCGAAATCATCCCTTGTTGGCGATGGTTCCAGCGCATCAGCGCTTCCGCTCCAACCAGTTCGCCGCTTCCGGCAGCGACCTTCGGCTGGTAGAGCATCAGCAATTCGCCACGCTCCTGCGCACCGTAAAGATCATGTTCCAGCAGGAGATCTCCCAGTGAAGCCGTGTTGGTCTCCGCACTGAAGAAGCGGAAGGTGTTACATCCTTCCTCCTTGGCCCGATAGGTGGCTGCGGCAGCCTTGCGCAGCAGGTCGGACACCGTCTCGCCATCCTCCGGGTAAAGCGCGATACCGGCACTGGCAGTAACCGTCAGCGCGTGCCCCGCCAGCTGGTAAGGCTGGCGCAACACACCCAGCAGCTTGCGCGCCACAGGCACGACGTCCTGGCTGCGCTCAAGTTCGGGCAAGACCACGACGAACTCGTCTCCACCCTGGCGAGCCAGCGTGTCGCTGCCGCGCAGTGCCGACAAGCTGCGCGCCGCGGCCTGGGCCAGCAGTTCGTCACCGATGGCATGACCGAGCGTGTCGTTGATGTTCTTGAAACGATCAAGGTCAATGAAGATGACGGCCATCGCACAATTGCAGCGCTTTGCCTTCAGTAGCGCCTGACCCATGCGGTCTTCCATCAACAGCCGATTCGGCAGTCCGGTCAGCGCATCGTGGTAGGCAAGGTGCTGAATGCGCGCTTCGTTCCGCTTGCGCTCCGAGGTATCGGTAAACACGCCGATATGGTGGGTCAACAAGCCGTCGACCCCGCGCACGGCCGCTACCGACAGCCATTCGGGGTAAACCTCGCCATTCTTGCGGCGGTTCCAGATTTCTCCCTGCCAGTGCCCGTGGTCGGTCAGGCTCCTCCGCATTTCACGGTAGAAGGCTTGATCGTGCTCTGTGGACCGCAGCATGGCCGGAGTATGTCCCAGGACTTCGCTGGCCGAGTAGCCGGTAATCGTACAAAAAGCAGGGTTGACCGCGACGATGCGTGCCTCGGCATCGGTAATCATCATCCCCTCTGTAGCGTGGGTAAACACCGTGCCGTACAGCCGCAAGTTCGCTTCGGCCCGTTGCTGCGCCGCATAGCGTTCGGCCAGGTCGACCAGGGCGACAGCCAGTTTGCGCCGACCACGTTCGACGCGCAGCAAGGCGTAGACGGCGTGCGCCACCAGCAACATCGAAACCACGTACAACCATTGGCGGTACTGGTCCGCGCGGTGCAGGGCTTCCTCGTGCCCCTCGACATAGGTGCCGGTCAACTCTTCAAGCAGGCTGGTGGTCGATGAACGCATGATCTGTTGCACCAGCGCATTGACCTGCGGGCGGCGTTCGACGATCAACTCGGCGTGCACCAGCAACTGCGCGACCGACAGAGGCGCCGCGACGGGCAGCTCCAGTTGGCTCAGACGGGCCATCTGCGCACGCATGCTCTCGTCACCTGGGAGATTGGCTCCGCGGCCGAAAGCCAGCATCTGGCGCACGAAACGCTCAAAGTCGGCGTTACCTCGCACCGACACTTGCCGCAGCAGGCTCTCGGCAGCCTGCGGGAAATAGAACTCCGAATTGCGCAGGACGGAGTTGCCGCGCTGGAAGCGATCGACCTCAACCTCCTTGAGCTGCTGCGCAGCGACCAGGGCTTTCACCTGCTTCGCCAGACGTTCCCGGTAACTCGCCGGCAGCGACATGGGCAGGTCAACGATACTTGCCCGCTGCCTGCGTATCTCCTCAATGTGGCGAACCATCGGATCGTAATTCTGCAGAATATCTGCATAGCTGGCGACGACCGCGGCATTCAGCTCGACATCGGCCTGCTGCGTCCGACGCAGCGCCTGCATGTAGCGATAATGCTCCTCCGGTGACCCCTTGTCGGCCTGCAGGAAGAGCCAGGTGACCAAAGCCATCAGCGCGGCAAGCGTCAGCCCCAGGATGGCCCGCCGATTGTCCTCGCCCAAACGATCCTGAGAGGTCATCGGGGCGCTGCTTCGGGCAGGCTGCCGGTCAGGGTCTCCAGAAAAGCGACGATCGATTCGATGTCCTCTCCCGACAACTCGCGCCCGAGTTGGTAGCGGGCCATCACGGTAACCGCCTGCTCCAGGGTCAAAGCAGCACCGTCGTGAAAATAGGGCGCGGTGAGCGCCACGTTGCGCAGGCTGGGCACCTTGAATACGTGTCGGTCCTCGTCGCGTTTCGTCACGTTGTACCGCCCGAGATCTTCCCGGGTCGTCGTGCGGTCGGCAAAGTAATCGCCGAGAACACCGAACTTCTGATACATGTTGCCACCAACCAATACGCCCTGATGGCAACTGATGCAACCGAACTCCCGAAAACGCCGGTAGCCGTCTATTTCGAGCACGGTGAGGACTTGCCGCTCGCCGCGCAGGTAACGATCGAAGCGCGAGTTTACGGTGACCAGCGAACGCTCGAAGGTCGCTATCGCATTGGCAATGTTGTCCGCCGTAAGCCCATCAGGGTAAGCATTGGCAAAGCGCTCGAGCAAAGGCGCATCCGCACCCAGACGCTGCAGCACCTGCGCCCAGTTCGAACCCATTTCAAGAGGATTGTGAATCGGCCCGGCCGCCTGCTCTTCCAGGCTGGCTGCCCGGCCGTCCCAGAACTGAGCAAAGCTGAAGCCACTGTTGAATACCGACGGGGCATTGATGCCGCCAATCGCCCCACCGATGCCGACCGAAAACTGCCGGCCGTCGACGCCACCCCGCCCGAGGTCGTGGCAGGAAACGCAGGCCAACGATGAATCGGCTGACAGCCGCTTATCGCGGAAGAGCTGCTCACCCAGCATCACTCGTTCGGGTGGCAGACCCGCGAGCGGCGTCAGCAGCAGGATGGGCGACAAGCCCTCTTGTGAATTCCCACTGGTCGTCGGCACCCCGGGCGATGGCTGGGCCGGCTTGCCCGCTGGAAAGGACAGCCATATGACGCCGCCGAGGAGCACGCCAAGAACGAGGTACAGACTCAGGTGAAACCGACGCATCCCGGAACCATCCTACGATCCCGCTTCAGCCAACCGCGGACACGCCTCCCTGCACCTGTCGTTGAAACGTGCCCGGATTCGCCTGCGGCTTGCAATGCTTCTTCCAAGTCGACCGGCAATGGCAACGACGCCGCGCGGTGCAGCGCCTGTGCCGTTGCGGCTGCGGGTCCTAATCGACCTTGGCCTTGCTGCGCAGTTCGCCGACGAATTTCTGCAGTTGCTCCTGCTGCAGGCGCTGCGCGATCTGTTGCTTGATCTGGTCAAACGGCGGCGGGGTCAGCGGGCGGCTGTCCTCAAGCAGGATGACGTGATAGCCGAAATCGGTCTTCACCGGGGTTTCGGTGTACTTCCCTTTGCCCAGACTACCGACCGCATCGCCGAACGGCTTCACGTAGTTGGCAGGGCTGCTCCAGCCCAGGTCGCCGCCCTTCTCCCGCGAACCTGGATCCTTCGATTGCTTCGCCAGGTCGTCGAACTTGGCACCCTTCTTGAGGTTGGCGATGATCGTCTTGGCGTCATCTTCCTGTTCAACCAGGATGTGACGTACCTTGTACTCGGTGTTGCCCATCTGGGTTTTCATCTTGTCGTACGCAGCCTTGAGCTGTTCGTCGCTGATCGGATGCTTCTTGACGAAATCCTGGACGAATGCCCGAATGAAGATTGCCTGCCGTGCCAGGTCAGCCTGTGCCGCCACATCGGGGTTCTTGTCGAGGCCCAGCTTCTTGGCTTCCTGGACCAGCAACTCGCGACGGATCAGTTCTTCGCGGACCGCCTTCTTGAGTTCCGGGCTATCCGGGGCGCCCTGTGCCTTCTGCTCGGCGACAAAAGCATTGGCGATGCTTTGTGGAATGGCAACCCCATTGACGGTGGCTACGGTCCCGGTCGCCGCGGGCTTGGCTTTTTCGGCAGCCATCGCCGGGAGCGAGATGAGCGCGCCGAGCAGCAGGGCGCTGGCCAGTTTGGAGAGCTTGTGCATGTCTGGTTTTCCTTCTGTTGGAGTGGGTATTGGGGTACAGCGGTCGAGCATTCTGATCAGGAAACCGTCGCGGCCGTCGATGCAACTTCCGCTGCGGTCAGCGCCTGGATACTCAGGGCGTGAATCCGGGTCTGCAGCAGGTCGCCAAGCGCGGCATGGATCAAGCGGTGACGAGCCAGCCGAGCCTGGCCGGCAAAGGTGGCAGCGACGATCAGCAGACGATAGTGCCCGCCGCCGCTTTTGGCACCTGCATGGCCCGCGTGCCGAGCCGAGTCGTCGATCACTTCAAGTCGAATCGGATCGAGGACCGCGAGACGTTGCCGGATGATCGTTTCGACGTTGCAGGCTGTGCTCCCCGCGTGCTTTGCAGTCACGCCGGAAGCACTTTCTTGAACGGCTTCACGGCAACCGTCGCGTAAACTCCGGCGGCGACATAGGGATCGGCATCGGCCCAGAATCGGGCGGCCTCGAGTGAAGCGAACTCGGCAACGATCAGGCTTCCCGAAAAACCTGCAGGCCCGGGATCAGGAGAGTCGATGGCCGGAAACGGACCGGCAAGCAAGAGACGGCCCTCTTCCTGCAACGCCTTGAGACGCTCGACGTGCGCCGGCCGGGCGGCGAGGCGCTGCACCAGCGAGTCCAGGCGATCCTCACCGACGATGGCGTAGAACATCATTCTTTCTCCTCGATGTACTTCTGCAGCAGCAAGCCTTGCGCGAGAACAAAAGCCAGCATCAGCCCGGTGGCACCGAACAGTTTGAAGTTGACCCAATCGTCGGTGGAAAAGTTGAAAGCCACGAACAGATTGGCGATCCCCATGAAGACGAAGAAACCGATCCACGACCAGTTGACCTTGGCCCATGCGACGTCAGGCAATTCCATCTGTTCAGCCAGCAGCACACGCATCAGGTTTTTCTTGAAGAAGACGGTGCCGCCAAACAGCACCGCCGCAAACGCCCAGTAAAGCACCGTCGGCTTCCACTTGATGAAGTCCTCGTCCTGCAGAAGCAAGGTCAAGCCACCAAAGACGGTGATGATCACCAGGCTGACCCAGAGCATGGTGTCGATCTTCCGACCCCTGAACCACAGCCAGCCGATCTGGGCAAAGGTCGCCGCCATGGCCACGCCGGTCGCCGCGTAGATGCCGGCAACTTTGTAGGCAACGAAAAACAGGATGACGGGGAAAAGATCGAAGAGGAACTTCATGGCAGGGGCGGTGGACAGATGGCGCGATTATGGCCGATTTGACAGGGCGCTGTCCATGCCGAAGCGTGACGGACAACGGATCACAAGGCGCCGCAAAGGAGAGAGGGCGGCATCCTGCAGGATGCCGATCAGCGCCCTGCAGAATGGCCGGTACCCTACTCGACCTTCTTCCAGCTGGCATCCGGATTGAAGCTGCGCATCCTGATCGCCTCCACTTCGGTGGCTTTGCCCAGATTCTTCTGGAAAACCGTACCGTCGTGGTTGACGATGAAGGTCATCACACCCGAGATCCCATACTTTGCCGGATACGCGACGACAGCAAAACCGCCCACCAGCCGATCCCTGACCAGATAGCTGTAGGCGCCGCCCGGGGCGTCCTTGCCCTGCGCAGTCAGCATGCGATAACGATAGCCGTGATAGGGCTGCGGCTGGCCACCCTTCTTGCCATAGCCCTCGCGCGTCGCGGCGCCGACCAGCGGCCCCAGGGGGCTTGGCGGCTCGTCTGCCTCGACCGGCCAGAAGAGGCCGTCCCTGGTCCCTTCTGACGACACGAAGCGCCGGGCGTAGTCCGCCGATCCATTGCCGTCGGGGTCAGTCGCGGCATACTCGCGTTGGGCATCGACGATGGCCAGCAGGGTCTGGATCGCATCCAGCTCATTCCGGCCGACCCGGCGGTTGATGACTTCCTCGCGACCCGCCGCAGAATCGAAAACCCAGCCATCACCCTGGCGCACCAGAGGCGCCGGGAACGGCCAGTCACCGTCGCCGACCAGCAGGATCGCCCGGCCATCGGCCACCTGGCTGATGCTGTGCTTGCGATCGTAATCGACCAGGAACTTCCGCCAGCTTTCCCGATCCGCAACCTCGTCACCGCTCGATAGCCAACTCCGGGATGCCGGGCCAACGACGTTCAGGAGCAATTTGACGTCTTGCGCACGCACCGCGTCCGCCAGCGCGCGTGCGGCATCTTCAGGCGTGGCAAAACTCTGGTGCACGACCGTCTGTGCCGCCGCTGCCGGCGGTGCCGCGTTGATCGCTGGGGCCATCGTGATCAGCAGGGCGGCCGCGATCGCCTTCATCGTGTTCTTCAGTTTCATGATCGTTTCTCCGCAGAAAGTGATGGTCAAAGGGGATTAACGGCCGCCACGCCCGCCGCCACCTCGGCCACCGCCACCTCCCCCGAAGCCTGCGCCACCGCCACCTCCCCGGCCGCCGCCACTGCCGAAACTGGCTCCGCCACCACCTCCCCGACCGGCCCCCCCACCGCCGAAGCTTGCGCCACCGCCTCCCCGACCGCCTGCATCCGCCCGGCTGGCACTGCCGCGCTGACTCGCCTCACGCGTCGACGCACCATTGCCCACCCCGGAGAAACCTCCACCAGCCGAACGGTCGTGCATGCCGGCGGCACGATTCTGCGCGCCGCCAGCGTCGCCGCGGTCTCGCCCCGATGCACCGCTGCCACGTTCGCCATTCTGCATGCGGTTGCTCACTTCACCGCGATCCCTGCTCCTGGGCTCGGCTCGACCGGCATCAGCCCGCCCCGCATCGCCTCGGCCACCCAGGTTTTCCCGTGCTCCGCGATCGGCGTCCTTGACGCGGTGGTCGAGTTCGCCCCGATCCATGCCCTTGAGTTCCGAACGTCCGCTCTCGGCGCGGCCACGAAAATCCTCGCGCGCCTTGGCGGCCTGTGCATTGCTGCCGCGGTTGTACTGGCGGGCAACATTCTGGTCCCGATAGGCCACCCCACGACGGTGCTCGACATTATGATTCCAGTTGCTGCTGCTGATATTCGTGCGGTTGAACGAGTTGTAGCGATTGACATTGATGTCAACGTTGCTGCGCCCCCAACCCCAGCTGCAGGCACCCCAGATCGCCGCGCCGACGACAACGCCGGTCGCGAATGCGAGGCCGGGTGGATAGACATAGGCCGGCGGGTACACGGCGTATGGCGGTGTCGGATACCACCAGGTCCCATACACCACCGCCGGATTGTAGGTCGGCACATACACCACGTCCGGCTTTGGCGATTCGACGACGTAGATCGTCTGGCTACCCTGTTTCTCGGTCTTCACCACCTGCTGCGGCGAGGACTTCAGATTGCCGGCGGCATCGGCTCTGGCACGCAGACCCTGCACCGTGTTCATCACGTCCTGCTGCTGCGCAAGGAACGCGTCTCCCAACTTCTGGGTCCAGTCGAGATTCTCGTTCATCTGCTGCAGCACCTGCGGCACGGTGGCCAGCGACTTGACGGCAGGATCCCACGACTGCCTGGCCATTGCATCCTCGAGCGCCTTTCCGGTGACCTTGGGATTGGCCTTGGCCCAGCGAGCCGCCTCGACGACCTCGAGGGGATAAGTCGACGCCATGAGCACCTGCGCCAGCAAGGGATCGGGATACAGCGCAACCGGGGCCAGCAGGCGATCGAGTTCCTGCTGCGAGAAGGTGTTCGCTGCCGGACCGCCGGCGGCCGACGCGGGCGAAACCGTCGATGGGGATTGCTGCGCCGCAGCCGGCGACAAGGCAAGCATGAGTGCCATGAACAGCGCACAGGATCGGGCAGGTGTTGATGTCATCAATCATCCTCGAACACAGAAAGAAGCTTCACAAAATGAACTGACCGCCAAAAGACGAATCCTGGTGGCAGGATCCGGGTCAATGCTGGTCAAACAGACCTTCGGGCTGGAATCCACAGCCGCCCACGCCGGGGGTCGTGGCCCCTCGGCTGACCTCACCTCAGGCGGCACTCAGCGCGCCTTCGCTGCTTACCGTCTGCTGCAGGATATCGCGCAGACTCCGGCCGATCTGGGCGAGCGCTCCCACCTGCAGGACCAGCCGCTCCTCGACATGGGCGAGTTCCTCGATGCGTTCTTCCAGCGTGTCGGTCGCCTGGTGGATGCGCTTGATGCTTTCCAGCCGCCGTTTGAGCTGGATCTGGTGCTCGCGGATCTGAATTTCCATCGGTGCCATGATCGCCTTCAGCCACGATTCGGCGTCACGGTTGGCGTGTTCGAAGCTCTTGCGCACCTGCACCGTCACTTCCTCGAAGAAGCGCTGCGTCAACTGGCTCTTTTCGTGTGTCAGCAACTGGAACATGGTGTTGATGTGGGTATCGCACCATTGCTCGAGACGGTCGATTTCCTTCTCGTAACGCAACAGCGAAAAACCGATCGGCGATCCGAGCTTGAGGCCATGCTCAACCGCGAACTTCTTGTAGATGGCTTCCATCATGGCCAGGATTTCGGTTACTTCACCCTCGGATCTCGCGAGGTTGCCACGCGCGACGTCAAAGAAATGCGCCATCGCCCCCGACAAGGTCTTCGAGAAGGTGGCGTTGACCATCGCCTCACGCGTCGTCGTCGTCAGCAGACGCAGCGAATCGAGCCCGAGGTGAGCAAAGAGGTTGTTCGTCAACTGCGAGAAAACACTGCGCACGGCGTAGTAGCGCTGCAGGCCGGATTCGAACTCCTCCTTTTCAACCCGCACCTTGCCCATCATGTACTCGACGACGCCCTTGTTCTTGCCGCGCAGCTCGGTGAGTTCGGTCACCTGTTCGCGCAGATTGACCAGGCGCGACTCAAGCAGGCTGCGCGCGCGCTGGTAGCAATCGGCAAACTCGGCGTCGGTATTGTCACGAACGATTTCCTGTTTGGCCGGGATCAGTTCTTCGGAGAGCGCGAACTCAAGTTCCGACAGGCGGCTGCGTTTCAGCAGTTCGGCATCGCCGTTGATCTTGGCAACCAGCGCCTTCTGGGCCGAAACCGGGAACACCTGGTCTTCCGGCAGTGCCAGCGTCCAGGCGCAGGTATCGACCTGCCGGGTAATCTCGGCGTCGATTTCCTCTGCCGATTTGAGTTCGTCCCACAGGCTGTCGATCTTGTTGAGCACGACGATACGCCCCTTCCTGCGGCCACCGGTGTTGCCGATGTGTTCGCGCCAGACGGTCAGGTCGGACTGCGTGACACCCGTGTCGGCGGCCAGAATGAAGAGTACGGCATGCGCGTTCGGAAGCAGCGACAAGGTCAGTTCGGGTTCCGTGCCAATCGCGTTCAGACCGGGCGTATCGAGTATGACCAGTCCCTGCTGCAAAAGCGGATGCGGGAAGTTGATGACCGCATGACGCCAGCGCGGAATCTCGACGCACCCGTCGGCGTCTACGCGAAACAACGCGTTATCGCCATCAGCAATCGCAAAACCCAGCTTCTCGGCCGTCGCTGGGTCGACGCGAATGACGTCACTGACGTGTCGAAGCGTTTCCTGCATGGACTCGGCCGAGCCCGTGGCGAGCGGCACAACCTCCCATTCCTCGGGAAAGCGTTTGTACTCGCTGATACTGGCGTTGGATTCGCGGCTGCCGATCGGCAGCAGTTCGATCGACGGCGCCTTGGTCCGATCGAACATCAGCTCGGTCGGGCACATCGTCGTGCGCCCCGCGGTCGAGGGCAGGATCCGGTTGCCGTAACCGGCGAAAAATATGGCATTGATCAACTCGGACTTGCCGCGTGAAAACTCGGCGACGAAGGCCACATGCAGGCGATCTTCGCGCAGTTTCTCGAGCAGTTGAGTGATGCGCCGGTCGGTCTGGGCGTCGCTCAACTCGTTCTCGACGAGCCAGGCGGCAAAATTGTCAAGCACCCCGGAGAGCTGAGCACGCCATTCGCTGTAGGCGGCAAAATGTTGGGCAAGCGTCATGGCAGGTTCCGGCACAAGGTACAGGTTTTCACTCTATCACAAAGATTCTTCCAATCAGCGACATGGACCTGATCCTCAGCGCTGGCAGCGGGGGCAGTAGAAAGTCGATCGCCCCGCCTGGCGAATCACGCGCACCGGCGCGGCGCAAGTCGGACAGGCTTCACCGGCCCGGCCGTAGACCGCGCAGGAAAGCTGGAAGCAGCCTGCCCCCCCGTCGCTATGCACGTAGTCACGCACACTGCTGCCACCGGCAGCGATCGATGCGGCGAGGGTCGAACGGATGGCATCGGCGAGCACCAGGTAGCGCCGGAGGCTGATCCGATCGGCACTACGCTGCGGCGAAATGCCGGCGTGGTGGAGACTTTCGGCGGCATAGATGTTGCCGATGCCCACCACCAGGCGGCTGTCCATCAGCAGCGGTTTGATCGGCATGCGGCGGCGGTGTGCCGCCGCGTACAGCCAGTTCCCGTCGAAGTCCTCGGACAACGGCTCGATGCCCAGATCGGCCAGCACCGGATGACTTTCGACGCCGATGCCTTCGTGCCAGAGCAGCGCTCCGAAGCGACGTGAGTCGCGAAAACGCAGAACGGTGTGCTTGAACAGCAGGTCGACATGATCGTGCTTCTGGGCGGGCGTATCCGGCGGCACCAGCCGCAGACTACCGGACATGCCGAGGTGGAGGAGCAGCCAGCCGCCGCCGCAGGTGCTTTGACAGTCCAGCAGCAGATATTTGCCGCGGCGCAGGATCGCGTCTACCCGCAGACCGGCAAGCCGCGCATCGAGACCGGCTGGAATCTCGTGACGCAGCCTCGGCGTGCGCACCACGGCGCCGACGATGCGTTGCTCCGACAGGTAAGGAAGCAATCCTTGCCGGCTCACTTCGACTTCGGGAAGTTCTGGCATTGCTGCTACCGCGAAAAGTCCATAACATGCGTGAAAAACAATTATGACGCAATCTCCCCGTCAGTTCCTGCAACGTTCTGCAGCAGGCAAGGAAACCATGAAACCGATCAAGAACATTCTCCTCTGCGCAGCGTTGGCGCTGGCCTTCGGCATGCCGGCACTGGCCGCCGGCAACGGCAAGCCACAGCAGGCTGCGCCGCGGGAAAGCAAGCGCAGCACGCCGGACCCGGTCGCCGCACCACGCGCCGACGAGAAGGACTACAAGGAACTCAGCGGACAGGTGGTGTATCAGGTGTTGCTCGCCGAAGTTGCGCTGCAGCGTGGCCGCAACGAGTTCGCCAGCCAGGCCTACGCCGACCTGGCGGTGCGCACTCGCGATCCGGGAGTGATCGAGCGGGCCGTCGAGGTCGCCGGCTACGCGCGGCGCATGGACGTAGTGCTCGACATGGCGAATTTGTGGGTTCAGGTTCAACCGGATTCGAAGCGCGCGCAACAGGTCATGGTCGGCGTACTGATCATGTCCAACCAGCTCGATGGCCTTGCTCCACGATTGATTCGCATGCTTGAGGCGGACCGGGAGTCGCTGCCCGCCAACCTTCTGGGGCTCAACCGAATGTTCGCCCGCAGCCCGGATCGTCGCGCGGTTCTGCAGTTGATCAGCAAGGTCTGCGCGCCCTTCTTCGGCCTCGCCGAAGCACACTATGCGGTTGCCGTCGCCGCCACTTCGGCTGCGGAATCCGAGCGCGCACTCGCCGAAGTTCGGCAGGCCCTCGAATTGCGCCCGGACTGGGAAGCGGCCGCCCTGCTGCAGGCGCAGATCCTGGCCCCGAAGTCTTCCGCCGAAGCCATCGCCTCGCTGCAGCGCTTTGCCGACCGCAATCCCAATGCGCGCGAGGTACAGCTGCATCTGGCGCGTGCGCTGGTCGGCGAAAAACGGTATGCCGAAGCCAGGCGTCTCTTCGAACAGTTGTTGCTCACCTACCCGAACAACCCGGACGTCGTCTTCCCGGTGGCCATCCTCGCCCTCCAGGAGAACGACACGGTGCTCGCCGAAGCACAACTCAAGCACCTGATCACGCTCGACATTCCGAACAAGAGTGCGCCCTATTACTATCTTGGCCAGCTTGCGGAAGAAGGCAAGCGCAGCGACGAGGCTCTGACCTATTATCGGCAGGTCGGTACAGGCGAGCACTATCTGCCGGCACAGATTCGCAGCGCAAATCTCCTGAGCAAGGCGGGCCAGCCTGAGGCAGCCCGCAGGCAACTGCACGAAGCCGCCGAACTGGACCCGAAACAGGGCGTCCAGTTCCTGATCGCCGAAGCTGCCTTGCTGCGCGACGCCAGGCAGACCGAGGCCGCTCTCGATTTGCTTGAACGCGCGCTGAGCAAGCAACCCGAGCAGCCCGACCTGCTCTATGAGTCGGCCCTGCTGGCCGAAAAGCTCGGACGCGTGGAGTTGCTGGAAAGCCGACTGCGCAAGCTGATCGAATTGCAACCGGAGAATGCACAGGCCTACAACGCGCTCGGCTACTCTTACGCCGATCGCAACATGCGCCTCCCCGAGGCCCGGCAACTGATCGAGAAAGCGCTGCAACTCGCTCCGAACGACCCCTTCATCCTCGACAGCATGGCCTGGGTCCTCTATCGACAGGGAGATCTCGAAGGTGCGCTGAGCCTCCTGCAGCGCGCGCACGGCCTGCGCCCCGACCCGGAAATTGCGGCACACCTCGGTGAGGTATTGTGGATGCTTGGCCGCAAGGATGAAGCGCAACGCAGCTTGCGCGAGGCGCAGCAGAAGAATCCCGCCAACGAGGTCCTGACCGAAGCCGTCAGGCGGTTTGCCCCCTGAGCACAAGGCACGCCGTATTGGGCACCTGCCTGTACCTGTTCAGTGGGGGTCGCTCGCTCGCGCGCCTGCTCGGCGCGCTTGGGCTGAGCGCCTGCACGGCCCTGCCGCCGCCGGCCGGCGGCGCGCTGCCCATGACGCGCGCCGGCTTGCATGATTTTGCGCTGAGCGGGCGTTTCGCACTGCGCCAGGACGGCCAGAGCCATGTCGGAAGGCTGAACTGGCGCCATGACGATAGCCGCAATGAACTGCTCCTGTCGTCACCGCTGGGGCAGGGCATGGCCGAGATGGTCAGCGACGCCAGTGGCGCGCGTCTGATCGCCGGCGATGGCAGGACCTATGCGGCGGCGAACGCCGACGAACTGCTGCAGTCGGTACTCGGCTATCCCTTGCCCCTGAGCAGGCTGGTGGACTGGCTACGCGGCAACAATCCGGGTGGCGGCAGGATGACGCTGGACGGGCATGGGCGTCCGCTGCGCCTGCTCGACGAAGCCTGGCGCATCGACTACGAGTACGACAGCGACGACCCACAGGCCCTGCCCGGTCGTCTGTTCGTCGAGCGCGAGGGCGGCTTCGAGTTGCGTCTGCGCATCGACGAGTGGAGCACCCTTTCCCCCGCGAACTGAGCCCGATGAATACCACCAGTCAGACCTGGGGCTGGCAGAGCGCGTATCCGGCGCCGGCCAAGCTCAATCTGTTTCTGCATGTCGTTGGCAGGCGCGCCGATGGCTACCACCTGCTGCAGACCGTCTTTCGCTTTCTCGGACATGGCGACAGCCTGTACTTTGCACCGCGCGCGGACGGCGCGGTTCGCCTGGCCACGCCGCTGCCGGGGGTTCCGGCCGAAGACGATCTGACGGTTCGCGCCGCCAGCCTGTTGCAGACGGCGACGGGTTGTCGCGCCGGCGTGGACATCCGCATCGAAAAACACCTGCCGCTCGGAGGCGGCCTCGGAGGCGGCAGTTCGGATGCGGCGACGGTATTGCTGGCCCTCAACCATCTCTGGCGCCTTGCTTTGCCCCGTTCGCGCCTGCAGGAGATCGGCCTCGCCCTGGGTGCCGATGTGCCGGTCTTCCTCTTCGGGCACAACGCTTTTGCCGAGGGCATCGGCGAAACACTGCAGGCTGTCGAACTGCCGCCGTGCTGGTATGTCGTCCTTGAGCCACCCGTACAGATCCCGACGGCAGCAATCTTTGGTGCCCGCGAACTCAAGCGCGATTCGCTCCCGATCGCGCCCCGCGATTGGCGCCCGGGTTTTGGTGGCAACGACCTCGAAACTGTGGCCTGCGCCCGCTTTCCGACCGTTGCCGAACATCTGGCCTGCCTGTCGGCGCTTTCGCCGGCCCGGATGAGCGGGTCAGGAGCTTGTGTTTTCGCCGAGTTTGCCAACCGCCGTCAAGCCGAGGCAGCGCTGCGGCAGTTACCCAAGGGCGTACGTGGCTGGGCGGCCGCCGGCCTGGCGGAGCATCCCCTGCTCTGCCTCTCGAACTGACTGCGCCGACGGCATCGCCGGATTTGTTCACCGCAAACGGCACTGGAGCTTCTTTTCCTGAAAAATCCCCGGTATAATGCGCGCCTCGTTCGCTATCAAGGCGATGCGAGCGACAGCTGGGGAGTCGCCAAGTTGGTTAAGGCACCGGATTTTGATTCCGGCATTCGAAGGTTCGAATCCTTCTTCCCCAGCCAGCCATTCCATTTCTGTCAAAGCGGGCAGGCGTCCTCTGACCTGCCCGTCTTGCTTTATACGGCGCTGATTCTCCAGCCGCCACGGGAAGCGCACCATGGCCTATGACAGCCTGATGGTATTTACCGGCAATGCCAACCCTGCCCTGGCTGCCGACGTCGTCAAGCGGCTCAACATCTCGCTCGGGCGAGCGCAGGTCGGCCGATTCTCTGACGGCGAGATCAGCGTCGAGATTCAGGAACACGTACGCGGCATGGACGTGTTCATCCTGCAATCGACCTGTGCGCCGACCAACGAGAACCTGATGGAACTGTTGGTGATGGCCGACGCGCTCAAGCGCGCCTCGGCGGCCCGGATCACCGCCGCCATTCCCTATTTCGGCTATGCCCGTCAGGATCGCCGCGTGCGATCGGCGCGCGTGCCGATCGCTGCCAAGCTGGTTGCCGATCTGCTGACGGCATCGGGAGTCCACCGGGTGCTGACCATGGACCTGCACACCGAGCAAATCCAGGGTTTCTTCAACATCCCGGTGGACAATATCTATTCCCTGCCGATCATGCTCGGCGACGTCTGGAAGCGCAACTTCGACCACCTGATGGTCGTTTCGCCTGACGTCGGCGGCGTCGTCCGGGCGCGGGCGCTGGCCAAGCGCCTCGAATGCGACCTGGCGATCATCGACAAACGTCGTCCAAAAGCCAACGTTTCCGAGGTGATGAACATCATCGGCGAGGTCGAGGGGCGAACCTGCGTGATCATGGACGACATGGTGGACACCGCCGGAACGCTGTGCAAGGCCGCAACGGCACTCAAGGAACATGGCGCGCAGCAGGTCCTCTCCTATTGCGTACACCCGGTGCTTTCGGGCAATGCCGTCGAGCGGATCAATGCCTCCGATCTCGATGAACTGGTCGTCACCGACACCATTCCGCTACGCGAGGATGCGCAAAAGTCGCCGCGCATTCGCCAATTGTCGGTGGCCGAGGTAATGGCCGAAACGATCCGCCGGATCAGCAACGAGGATTCGGTGTCCTCACTCTTCATCGAGTAAGACGCCGCCCGCCTCGGCAATCTCTTTTTCAACCCCCCGCCTGGTCGCGGGCGGGGTTTGTGTCAACCCAGGAGCTGTCCATGAAGTTTCAGATTGAAGCGCGCAAGCGCACTTTGCAGGGGTCCGGAGCGAGCCGCCGCCTGCGCCGCGAAAAAAGAGTGCCGGCCATCGTTTACGGCGGATCGGCTGCACCGCAGTTGATCGATATCGATCACAACGAAATCCTGCTGAACCTCCGCAAGGAAGCGTTCCATGCTTCCGTCCTGACGCTGAACATCGAGGGTGCGATCGAAAGCGTCGTGCTGCGTGACACGCAGAGACACCCGTGGAAGCCGCTGGTCCTGCACATCGACTTCCAGCGTGTCGACGCGGTTCATGCCATCCATCAACGCGTACCGCTGCACTTCATCAACGCCGACATCGCGCCGGGCGTCAAGATCAGCGGCGGCAACGTCGCGCATGTGCACAACGACGTCGAGGTGAGCTGCCTGCCGCAGGACCTGCCGTCCTATATCGAAGTCGACCTCAAGGACCTCGAAGCCGGCCACTCGATCCACGCTTCCGAGCTGGTTTTTCCGCCAGGTGTCGCGCCGGTGGTGCACGGCGAGGATTACGTGGTGGTCTCGATTCCCGCCAAGAAGGCAGGTTCCGGCACCGACGCCGCCGAGGGCGAAACCGCCGCGAGCTGAGCGCTGCCATTTCGGCAATGACCGTGCCCGCATCGCAAGCCTCACCGCCCGTCCTGCGGTAGCCGAGGCGACTGCCAGGGCCAGCCCGCACGCCATTCCAGGCCGCCGTTGGGCACCCGTTGCCCACGGCGGCTTGTTCTTGTGAACCTGTCATCGAGCTCATGTCATCACCCCGCCTGATCGTCGGTCTCGGCAACCCCGGCAGCGACTACGCCGACAACCGTCACAACGTCGGTTTCTGGTTCACCGACCAGCTCGCGCGGCGCCTGCAGGCACCGCTGCTGCCGCAGGGCAAGTTTCTCGGTCGGGTCGCCCGGGTCGGTGAGCTGTGGCTGTTACAACCGATGACCTACATGAACCTGTCCGGGCAGGCGGTGGCCGCACTCGCCCGTTTCTACAAGATCGCCGACCACGAGACACTGGTGGTGCATGACGACCTCGACCTGCCGCCGGGCAGCATCCGGCTCAAGCAGGGTGGCGGCAACGGCGGGCACAACGGCTTGAAGGACATCCAGGCCCGCCTCGGTACGGCAGACTTCTGGCGGCTGCGGCTGGGGATCGGCCATCCCGGCGAGCGTGCCGAAGTCGTCAACTACGTCCTCAAGGCACCGAGACGTGAAGAGCAGGAACTGCTGGATGGCGCCATCGATCGCTGTCTGCTGGCCTGGCCCTTGCTCGCCGCCGGCGATTACGCTGCCGCACAACGGCAATTGCACCTAAAAACTGTTTGAGTATGGGAATCTGCGCATGAGCCTCCAATGCGGTATCGTCGGGCTGCCGAATGTCGGCAAGTCGACCCTCTTCAATGCCCTGACCAAAGCTGGAATCGCGGCCGAAAACTACCCCTTCTGCACCATCGAGCCGAATGTCGGCATTGTCGAGGTGCCGGATCCGCGCCTCCAGCAGCTTGCCGTGATCGTCAAGCCGCAACGCATCCAGCCGGCGATCGTCGAGTTCGTCGATATCGCCGGCCTGGTCGCCGGGGCCTCGAAAGGCGAAGGCCTGGGTAACCAGTTCCTGGCCAATATCCGCGAAACCGATGCCATTGTCAGTGTCGTGCGCTGCTTCGAGGACGAAAACGTCGTCCATGTCTCCGGACGCGTCGACCCGCTGGCCGACATCGAAACGATCCTCACCGAACTGGCGCTCGCCGATCTGGCCGCCGTCGAGCGCACGCTCAATCGCGAAAGCAAAAAGGCCAGGGCGGGTGACAAGGATGCCCAGAAGACGGTCGGCGTTCTCGAGCGTCTGCTGCCCCATCTCAACGACGGCAGACCCGCGCGCACGCTGTCGATGTCCACCGAAGAAAGGGCCCTGCTCAAGCCCCTTTGCCTGCTGACCATCAAGCCGACGATGTACGTCGGCAACGTCCTCGAAGACGGGATGCAGAACAATCCGCACCTCGACCGCCTGCGCCAGCATGCGGCCACCGAAGGGGCGCCGGTGGTCGCCCTGTGCGCCAAGATCGAGGCCGAGCTCGCCGATCTCGACGACGAGGACAAGGCCGTCTTCCTCGCCGACCTCGGACTCGAAGAACCCGGACTGAATCGCCTGATTCGTGCCGCCTACCAGCTACTCGGCCTGCAGACCTATTTCACCGCCGGCGTCAAGGAAGTCCGGGCGTGGACCATTCACGTCGGCGATACCGCGCCGCAGGCCGCAGGCGTCATCCACACCGACTTCGAAAGAGGTTTCATTCGTGCACAGACCATCGCGCTCGCCGACTTCCTGGCCTGCAAGGGCGAGCAGGGAGCCCGGGAGGCCGGGAAAATGCGCGCCGAAGGCAAGGAATACGTCGTCAAGGACGGCGACGTGCTGAACTTCCTGTTCAACGTCTAGAGCCCGTACAGTGGGATCAAGGCATCCCATTGCACCCTGAGAAGCGGGAAGCCCCGTAAATCCCTCTGTTTACGGGGTTGTTAGTGGGTACGGTCCAGAAACTGCTGCGTTGCTTGTCCATACCGGGTTTTCCTTTCTTTGATTCGGTGAAACGTGGGTGCTCGTGCATCGGCGGGTTCCATGCGCCGATGCCAGGCCAGAGTTTGCACCATCGCCATGCGAAGGCCGCGCAGGGGTGAGTAATAGCGATTGCCAGCCAGCATGCGTCTTGCGCAATGCGGCGTTTGCCGTAGCGAACCAGATTCTCTAGGAACCCGAGGCCACCCCGGTGGCGTGTCCTCCGGACCGGTTCCCTAGCGACACCGCGAACTCGTTCCCCATCGCCGGCTTGACTGGCAACACTCGTTCCGCGACAGAAGCGCAACGCTGTTCACGCAGGCCGTGGCGCCGTACCGACGTACAGCCCGCCCACGGCTGACCAGGGTCAGCGCGTGAGTGCGAAGGGAAGGAACTGGCCCCATGGTCAAGCCATGGGGCGCTGACCCTGGCAATGAGGTTACAGCCGACGACTGGTGCGTGACGCTGACCACTTGCCCAGCCAGTTGGCAGCCATGGTATAGCCTGACTTCCTCAATGCCCGCATGGAGCGAACAATAGGCTTTGCAATGTACCGGCCCTCTGATACATTGCTACTCCATGAAACGCCGTGATGTGGGACTTCAAAGAGATCAAGTAGACCAACTCGGGCTCCAGCGTGCTGAAGCCTGAGGGGCGAGGCCGTCTGTCTGCCGTGCTGCGAGGGGGGCGGACATTGATCACTGTCGACGATGCCACGCAGGCTCTCGGGATAAGCCGCAGCGCTACGGCAAAGATTCTCGCGCGATGGCAGCGGCAGGGCTGGATTACGCGCGTTCAGCGCGGCTTGTACGCCCCCGTACCACTGGCTTCCACGCCCGGTGATCAGGTTGTCGAAGACCCATGGACACTGATTCCCGAGTTGTTCGGCACCGCCTATGTCGGCGGCGCCAGCGCCGCCCATCACTGGGACCTGACCGAACAGCTGTTTCGCAGCGTCTTTGTCTGCACTACCCAGCCCGTCCGCCGCAAGTCGCACATCGTCCACGGCACGACATTCGTCCTCCGGCATTTGGCCGAGGACAAGTTATTCGGCACGCGCGTCCTCTGGCGCGGGACCACGAAACTCCAGGTGTCCGACCCCCACAGGACCGTCATCGACATGCTCGACGACCCGGCATCGGGCGGCGGTATCCGCCATATCGCCGACTGCCTTCAGAGCTATTTGAGGCGACCCGATGCGTCACCTGAGACGCTGGTCGACTATGCCGCACAAATCGGCAACGGCGCGGTGTTCAAGCGCCTGGGTTTTCTCGCAGAGCGTGCCGGCGCGCCGAATGCGCTGATCGCAGCTTGCGCCGAGCGGCTCACCATGGGCAACGCGAAACTCGATCCCGCGCTACCTTGCCCGCGCCTGATTCGCCGGTGGCGGCTGTGGGTTCCGGAGAGCTGGAAACAGGAGGCCGCCGATGATTGATCGGTCGGAGATCCTCGAAGTCGCTACCGATCTCTCGCTCGCGCCCGAAGTCGTTGAGAAGGACTACGTCCTCGGCTGGCTTCTGGCTGGCATCTTCCGTAATGAGGAACTGGCCGGCGCCTGGACCTTCAAGGGCGGGACGTGCCTGAAGAAGTGCTATTTCGAAACCTACCGGTTCTCGGAAGACCTGGATTTCACGATCGCTGCGGAAGCGCAGATGAACGGCGGCTTCCTCAAAGCCGCTTTCACGCAGGCCGCCGAAGCTCTGTATGACGAGGTGGGCCTTGAGATTCCGGTGGACCGACTGCGTTTTGACGTCTACCGCAACAAGCGCAACGGACTGAGCTGCGAAGGCCGCATCTACTATCGTGGGCCCCTTCGCCGTTCGAGCGACCCTGCTCGCGTCAAGCTGGACCTGACGGTCGACGAGGTGCTCGTTCTACCACCAGTCGAGCGCCAGGTCGGCCACCTCTACAGCGACATGCCCGAGGGCGGCATCACCGCGCGCTGCTATGCTTACGAGGAAGTCTTCGCCGAGAAAATCCGCGCCCTCGCGGAGCGCACTCGGCCGCGCGATCTGTACGACGTGATCAACCTGTTCCGGAATGGCGGGTTCCGGCCGGCGGCGCATGCCGTCCTCGATGTCCTGAGAAGCAAGTGCGCCTTCAAGCGCATCGAGGTGCCGACCTTCGCGAGCCTGGCCGGTGCCACTGACGAACTGCTTGGCGACTGGCAGGCAATGCTTGGCCATCAACTGCCAATGCTGCCGCCATTCGAAAGCTACTGGGCCGCACTGCCAGAGTTCTTCGATTGGCTGCAGGGCGGAGCACTTTCGGCCGAACCCGCCACTGCGCCGATCGCGGCCGAAGAGATGGTGTTCAGGCCGGCCGTCGGAACTCTGCGGCGCCAGGGCCTGGCCGGATCGTCGCACCTGGAAATTATCCGCTTCGCCGCATCCAACCATCTCTGCGTCGATCTCGGCTACCAACGCAGCATCCGCCGTATCGAGCCGTATTCGCTGCGGCGCACGCAAGCCGGCGACATCCTGCTGTATGCAGTCAAGACCGATACCGGCGAGCCGCGCAGCTACCGACTCGACCGCATCGAGAGCGCGCAGGCGACGTCGCAAGCCTTCACGCCGCGTTACGCCGTCGAACTCACTCCGACCGAGACGGGGCTGATTCCGCCTGCAGCGCGAAGCGGGGGCAGCAGCGGGATTCGCAGCACGCAGACAATCCGATCCGCTACTCGGGCATCTGCCTTCCAAGCGCATGGGCCGACGTTCATCTATCAGTGCGGGGTGTGCGGTCGCAAGTTCGAGCGCAAGACCTCCGACTCGACGCTTAGGCCGCACAAGACCGAGCAGGGTTGGCCGTGTTCAGGACGGACGGGTTGGCTAGTGGAAACCAAGTACCAATGAAGGTCGCACGAGGTCATGCTCCGATGCGCCTACGGCGCGACAAGAAGCAAGGAGGCTAGGTTTGAACGTCTTCGATTTCCGCCAGCACATCGTCAACGAGTACTCGGAGTTCACCCGCAGTTTCACGCGCATTAAGGCCGAGGACATACAGTCGTACGTCACTAAGGCGTACGACTCGCAGAAGTACTGGCCCGAGCCACTGATCCAGGTCAATCCGAATTTTAAGCCGGGCGGGACCGTTCAACAACTCGTAAAAGCTGGGCAGTTACACCCTACGTGCGCGGAGATTTTCCGCCTGGGCAAGAGCGAGTCATCCGTCGGGGTTCCGCTGCCCCTTCACACCCACCAGCAAGAGGCCATCAGCCTCGCCGCAGCGGGTGAGAGCTATGTGATAACCACCGGCACTGGCTCCGGCAAGTCTCTTTCGTATTTCATTCCCATCGTCGACGCTTGTTTGAAGGCGAAGCAGGTCGACGTGGAGCGTCGGACCCGTGCCATTGTCATCTATCCGATGAACGCGTTGGCGAACAGCCAGTTGGAGGAATTGAAGAAGTTCCTCGGCAGCGAGCCCGGCAGGCGACCGGTCAGCTTCGGCCGTTACACCGGCCAGGAGGATGAGGCAGAACGCGAAGCAATGGCGGCCAATCCGCCGGATATCCTGCTGACAAACTTCATGATGCTTGAACTGCTCATGACGCGGCAGAACGACATCGACAAAGCGGTGATGCGCAATGCCAAAGGGCTGCGCTTCCTCGTTCTGGACGAACTGCATACATATCGCGGGCGGCAAGGGGCCGATGTGGCCTTGCTGGTTCGCCGTGTTCGCGAGGCCCTCGGGGACAAACTGGTGTGCATCGGCACCTCTGCGACGATGGCGACCGATGGCACCGAGATGGAGCGCAACACTGCGGTAGCCAGAGTCGCCACACGGCTTTTCGGAACCGCCATTCCCAGCCACAACATCGTCACGGAAACTCTGCAACGCGTGACACCAGCAGCGGAGACGCTGAAGACAATTGCTCCCGTGTTGGCTGCTGCAATCGATGCCGGTGTACCGTATATCTCCTTCGACGCGTTGGCCACACACCCCGTGTCGGTCTGGGTTGAGCTGACGCTTGGCCTGGACTACGAAAGTGGCAAGCCGAGGCGGGCGCGTCCAAAGACGCTGAAGCATGCGGCGATTCTCCTGGCCGAGACATCGGGGCGGCCTGAGGATGTATGCCGGGGATATCTGGAGCGGTTCCTGCTGCGTGCCTACGGTGTCACCGATGACGCCGGCAAGCCGCTATTCGCATTCAAGCTGCACCAGTTCATCTCTGGTGGCGGCAAGGTCTATGCAACCCTCGAGGCCGCTGGGAAACGCGACATCACCCTCGACGGCCAGCAGTTCGTAGCCGGCGACCGGAGTCGCCACCTCTACAACCTCCATTTCTGCCGCGACTGCGGCCAAGAGTACGTGCCCGTTTGGGACGTCGACGGGCCGGAAGGGCGCACCTTCGAGCGACGAAGCATAGACGAACGCCAGCACGAGGATGATGGAGTGAAGTTCGGCTTTCTAATGCCGGACGCCGCGGGGATCTGGAACGACGCCGATATTGACCGTTACCCGGAAACTTGGGTCGAGGAGCGCGCCGACGGCGAGTGGCGCATCAAGTCGAGCTACCGCAAGTACGTACCACAAGCGGCAAAGCTGCGGCCGGATGGAGTCACGACATCTGAAGGCGGGCTGCGCGCTTGGTTTATTCCGGGGAGCTTCCGCTTCTGCCTCGGCTGTGGCACGACCCACGCGACCTCGGGGAAGGACTCGTTGCGATTGACGTCGCTATCCGGAGAGGGTCGGAGCTCGGCAACTACGATGCTCACCTTGGCATCGCTGCGCTACCTGTACGAGCAGGACGAACACCTCGGTGCCGAGGCCAAGAAGGTCTTGGGCTTCTCGGACAACCGCCAGGACGCGGCGCTTCAGGCAGGCCATTTCAATGACTTTGTGCAAGTCCTGCTAACGCGTGCTGCGCTGCTGGCGGCCTTCACCAAGGGAAACGGTCAGGCCCTGTCGGAGAAGGAGGTGGCCAATGCCGTGTTCGAGGCGCTGGGCTTTGACCGTGATGACCCGGCGGTTCGCGCCGAATATATGCAGCAGCCGGATGTCAAGGGCAATACCCGGCGCCAGGTGCAGGATGCCATGCGGGCAATCCTGGGCTATCGGAGTTTCTTCGACCTGCGCCGCGGCTGGCGTTTCAACAACCCCAACCTCGAACAACTCGGGCTCGTCCGAATCGCCTATCAGGATATCGACGACCTCGCGGCAGACGCCGACGAATGGGCCAATGCGCCTCAGGTGCTTCAGGCCGCCACTGCGCAAGAACGCGCTGCAGTCTTGCGCGTTCTTTTCGAGACCATGCGCCAGGGCTTGTGCATTGCCAGCCGCTACCTCGATCGGACTGAACTCGACCAGTTACGCACGCAGAGCTACGCCAACCTTCGTGAACCCTGGGGATTCACAGAGGATGAGCGACCCGTTCCAGCGCGCTGGTTCGTCACACGCCGACCGAAAGACGAGGTGGGTCCTCGTGGTCGGAAGCTCAACCTCGACGATTTCCTGGTCATTGGATCGAGCCGCTCCCGCATCGGGCGCGAACTGAAGAAGCCCAGCACCTGGGGCGGCGGCAACCCGTATGTGGGCCAGATCAAGGACGACACCTACCCGAAAGTCATTGATGCACTGCTGAAGGCAGCCGAGAGCTACGGCCTCGTTCGGCAAGAAGAAACGGATGTGGGTGTTACAGGCTGGCAGCTGAACGGCGCTGCTCTGCTTTGGACCCCGGGTGACGGCGTCAGTCCGAAGCAATCGAATGACAATAGATTTTTCCGCAACCTGCACCGAAACATCACAGGTATGCTTACCAAGCCCGAGCACCAGCTCTTCGATTTCGAGGCGAGGGAGCACACGGCGCAAGTCGAGCAAGACGACCGCCTCGAGCGCGAAGCGCGTTTCCGCTTCACCGACAAGGACCGCAAGGAGTGGCGCGACAAGAAAGGTAGCGAGCTCGAATGGCTGCCCGTCCTGTTTTGCTCGCCGACCATGGAACTGGGTGTCGACATCTCGTCGCTCAACACCGTCTACATGCGCAACGTGCCACCCACACCCGCCAACTATGCCCAGCGCAGCGGCCGAGCCGGGCGAGCAGGTCAGCCGGCGCTGGCGATTACCTACTGTGCGGCGCAAAGCCCGCACGACCAGTACTACTTCCGTGACCCAGTGCGAATGGTCCATGGGCAGGTCCATCCGCCGACTCTGGACCTCGCCAACCGCGAACTCGTGCAGAGCCATATGCATGCCATTTGGTTGGCCGAGACCGGCAAGAAGCTCGACAGCAGCATTCGTGGCCTGCTCGACATGAGTCACCCGGATGCCTTGCCCATCCTGGAGGATCTGGCTGCCGACCTGGACAAGCCCGGGGCAAAGAAGCGCGCTCATCTGCGTGGGCTGGCCGTCCTGGATATGCTCAAGGAGGAGCTCACTCCGCAGCGCGCACCCTGGTTCACCGAGACATGGCCGGAGACCGCTTTCCAGTGCGCATACAAGGAGCTCGACGAAGCCCTGAAGCGCTGGCGCGATTTGTATCGCGCCACTGCGCGACAGATCGAGCTGAATTTCAAGATCGAGAACAACCCGGCGGCCAGCGAGCGCGAACGTCGAGAGGCGCAGCAGCGTCACAACGAAGCACGCAAGCAGCGCGACCTGCTGCTCGCCGGCGAGAGTGCCTTCAACTCGGACTTCTACACCTACCGCTACCTGGCGAGCCAGGGCTTCCTGCCCGGCTACAACTTCCCTCGCCTCCCTCTGCTGGCCTACATCCCCGCGCGCCGAGGCAACATCGGCCGCGAGAGCTTCCTCTCCCGTCCGCGCTTCCTGGCGCTGGGCGAGTTCGGTCCGTACAGCCTGATCTATCACGAAGGCAGCCAGTACCGGGTCACCAAAGCGCTACTCACCATCACCAGCCAGGACCAGGTCACCGAGGGCGCCCGCCTGGCCACGGAGGTGGCACGTCTGTGTCCGTCCTGCGGCTATGGTCACTTCCGTTCGCAACGCGATGCCGACCGCTGCTTCTCTTGTGGTGCCTCGTTGGCGGCTGCCGAGGAGGTCAAGCATCTTTATCGCATCGAGAACGTGTCCACCAAGCGCGCGGAGCGCATCACCGCCAACGAGGAAGAGCGGGTGCGCCAAGGCTACGAGATGCAGACCACCCTGCAATTCGCCGAGGCGGACGAGCGGTTGCAGAAGCTCACTACCGAGGTACTGGATTCCCAGGGTCCGCTGCTGGAGCTTCAGTACGGCCCGGCGGCCACCGTCTGGCGCATGAACTTTGGTTGGCGCCGCCGCAAGGACAAAAAGGTGCTGGGGTTCATGATGAACCCGGTTACCGGCCACTGGGTCGGCGGCGTCGATGATGCCGGAGAAGAGAGCGGAGACGACGCGCCGCCGGACAAGACGCCGCCGCAGCGCATCGTTCCTTACGTCGAAGATCGCCGCAACATCCTCATCATCCGACCTCACCACGGTCTGGGCGAACTGTCGGCATCCACGTTGGCCACGCTGCAGTTCGCGCTCAAGCGCGGCATCGAGTCCGTTTACCAACTCGAAGAGAGCGAGCTGATGGCCGAGCCCTTGCCGACGCGAGACAACCGGCAATCCATCCTGTTTTATGAAGCGGCAGAGGGCGGTGCCGGCGTCCTGACCCGCCTCGCAACCGAGCCCAAGGCACTGGCGGCCGTGGCCGCCGAAGCGCTGGAAATCATGCACTTCAAACGCCCGGCCGAAGGACAGCCGTGGGTCAAGGCTGCGCTCGACGAGGAGTTGGATGACGACGGCCAGCCCATATGCGAGGCGGGCTGCTACAAATGCCTGCTTTCCTACTACAACCAGCCCGACCACCCGCTCATCGACCGACAGGACGAGGAGGCCGGTGGGTTGGTGCTCGAGATGCTGTGCCGCCTTACGCAGTCCGAAGCCAAACTCGGTACGCACGGGCGGGCGCCCGAGCAACACAGCGCCGAGTTGGCTCGTACGGCAGGCAGTTCGCTGGAGCATGCCTGGCTGACCTATGTCGAGCGGCATGGCCACCGCAATCCCGACCGCGGGCAGCACACCATCACCTCGGCGCAGACCTGCGCAGACTTCTTCTACGACGAATACCAGCTGGCTGTCTTCATCGACGGTCCCCACCACGAAGCCGAGGATCAGCAAGCCAAGGACGATGCCATCACCCGGCACCTGGAGGAGCAAGGCTACCTGGTCGTTCGCTTTTCGCGGATCACCAGCGAATGGCCTGCTGTCTTTGCCGCCCACGCCGACCTGTTCGGTGCCAGCAAGAACGAATAACCGATGAGTTCACCGACCCCCGAGTTCTATCCCGGCAGCCTAGTCTCGGCCCGTGGCCGTGAATGGATTGTCCTACCCGAGTCCGACATGGACACCCTGCGCTTGCGTCCACTCGGTGGTGGCGAGAAGGACGAATCGCTCATCTACCTGCCGCTTGAGCGGCAGCCTGTTCGACCCGCCACTTTTGCTTGGCCGCGTGTCGACCAGGCGCGCAATCATGCGGCCAGCCAGCTCCTGCTTGATGCGCTGCAGCTCAAACTGCGCAATGGGGCCGGACCGTTTCGCAGCTTCGGCAATATCGCGGTCGAGCCGCGCGCCTACCAGCTCGTACCGTTGCTGATGGCGCTCAAGCAGGCGACGGTCCGCCTCTTGATTGCCGACGATGTGGGCATCGGCAAGACCATCGAAGCTGCCCTGATTGCACGGGAGATGCTGGACCGGGGGGAAGTCCAGCGCATGACGGTGCTGTGCCCGCCGCATCTGTGCGAGCAGTGGCAGCGCGAGCTCGCCGAGCGCTTCCACATCCATGCGATGGTGGTCCGCACGGCAACCGCCGCCCGGCTGGAGAAGGATTTGCCTCCCGGAACGTCGCTTTTCGATGCCCACCCGTTCACCGTGGTCAGCCTCGACTACATCAAGTCCGAGAAGCGTCGCGAAGCCTTCCAGCGTTTCTGTCCGGAATTCGTCATCGTCGACGAGGCACATACCTGCACCCACGGTGGTCACGGGCGCCAGCAGCGTTACCAACTGCTCAAGGGGCTGGCTGAGAATGAGGACCGTCACCTGGTACTGCTGACGGCGACGCCCCACAGCGGCGACGAGCATGCGTTCTACAACCTGCTGGGGCTGCTTCAGTCGGAATTCACCACCCTAAAGGATCTGCCCCCCGGCGCCCGGACCGACCTGCGCGACGAGTTGTCCCGTCACTTTGTACAGCGTCGCCGGCCGGACCTCGCCGAGTGGCAGGACAGCTCGATGTTCCCGGACCGCAAGACCACCGAAGTCACCTACCGGCTCACGGGAACCTGGGGCCAACTCTTCAACGACGTGCTGACCTATGCCCGGGAGCTGGTGGAGCGGGTCGAGGGCCGCGCCTTGCGCGAGCAACGCATGAACTGGTGGGCGGCCCTGGCGCTTCTGCGCTGCATCTCGTCATCGCCAGCCGCTGCCGTCAACGCCCTGCGCACCCGCTTGAACGGCGCAATCGCACCGGGCGACGACCGCGAGCTGACGCTGGAGGACATCGACCAGCAAGGTGAGGAGCGTGTGCTCGACGGCCTCGAGGATGCGTTGTCCACCGACGACATCGAACCAGCCGCCCAGACCGAGGATACCGCCCGTTTGCAAGAACTCATCGCCGCCGCCGAACGGCTGGCGGGCCCTGGCAACGACCCCAAGCTCGAGAAACTGCAGTCTCATCTCCAAAGCCTGCTCAAAGAGGGGTTCCTGCCGGTTGTCTTCTGCCGCTACATCGCTACCGCCCATTACCTCGCTGACTTTCTGCGCACCAAGTTCAAGGACGTCACCATCAAGGCCGTCACCGGCGAATTCACGCCCGGCGAACGCGAGGCGGCCGTCGAGGATCTGGGGGACAGCGACAAGCGCATCCTGGTAGCGACCGATTGCCTGTCCGAGGGTATCAACCTCCAGAGTCTGTTCACCGCCGTCGTTCACTACGACCTGAGCTGGAATCCGACACGTCACGAACAGCGGGAGGGCCGCGTCGACCGCTTCGGGCAAAAGGCCCGCGAGGTCCGCAGCACCATGCTCTACGGCGAAGACAACCCGGTCGACGGCGCAGTGCTGCAGGTCATCCTGCGCAAAGCTGAAAGCATCCGCAAGGAGTTGGGTGTGCTGGTGCCCATGCCCGATGATGAAGGCAAGCTCACGCAGGCGCTGCTCAACGCCGTGCTGTTGCGCAAAACCAACCACATCGGCAAGGCTTCGCAGGCCAGCTTCGATTTCGGCGAGCCGGCCAGGGAAATCGAAACGGCCTGGCAAAGCGCCCGCGAGAAGGCAGCGCGGAACCGCTCCATCTTTGCCCAGCGCCGCCTGAAGCCCGAAGACGTCTTGCCGGAATGGCGCAAGTCGGCTGCCGTGTTGGGCAGCGAGGACAATGTCGCCCGTTTCGTCGCTCGGGCGGTGGCAAAGCTCGGCGTGCCCCTGGAAGATATCCGACGGCCCGCAGGGCTGGGCTCAGCCCAGCCCGCCCCCCAAGGTGGTCAAGAAAACTTGGGGCGGCCCGGCGTTTTCTTGGGAGGCCACCACAAGCTGAATATCGACTACCTCCCGCTGACGGTGCGCGAGCGCCTCGCCGCCGATGGCTTTATCGGCACGCTGCGCGTCAGCTTCCACCAGCCGCCCGCCGCAGGTTCGCTCTTCATCCATCGCACCCATCCCATCGTCGCTGCGCTGGCCGACACATTGCTTGAGCGCGCACTCGATGAGGCCGCCGACGCCAGCGACGCCGATGCCGTGGCGCGCGCGGGTGCCACCTTCGTTGGCAATGTCAGCCTCAGAACGACAGTGCTGCTCTTGCGCCTGCGGCATCAGCTTGCTGTGACCCGCGGCACCGCGACGCGCCTGATGCTGTGCGAAGAGACCGTTGCCGTGACCATCGCCGGATCGGGGAGTCCGGAAGTGTTGGCACCCGATGCCGCCCAATCGCTGCTCGGAACCGAGGCAGTTCGGAACATGCCGCCGCCCATCCGGGATCGCCACCTGCAGCAAGCGCTCGACCTGCTCCCCGCTTGGACGCCGCAACTGGAGGCGATGGCGAAGGAACGCGCTCAGGCTTTGCTGCAAGACCATCGGCGCGTGCGTGAGGCGGCCGAGGCCAAAGGCTCATACCAGGTCACCGCGAGCCTGCCAGTGGATGTGATGGGCATCTATGTGCTCGTTCCTGCGGTGGGGGTCTGAGCCATGGCCCATCGCAATGCAACACACCTTGCCTACCAGGCCATCCGCATCGAAGGCGGCCTCGTCCCCGCCGATGAACTGTCGCGCTTGACCACGCTCGCCGACGCGGACAAGACCGAGCAATCCGAACGCCACTACCGCACCCCCAAGGGCCTGAAGCTGCGCGACGAAGTCGGTCGCTACTGGAAGATTGCGCTCAACCTCTGGCTGGAGTTCCAGCGCCTGCGCGAGCGTAAGGACGTCGACGCGCATGCGGTGACGGTGCGCGAGTTCCTTGTCCCCTTGTTACGTGACGTGCTGGGCTTTGCCGACTTGGACCGGGCGCCCGCCATCGAGCAGGCAGGTCACCGCTATCAGATTGGCCATGCTGCCCTAGGCGGAAAGGTTCCCTTGGTTTTCGCCGCCCACAACCAGTCGCTGGACGTGCCTGCAGAGCGCTTCGGTGATCCCAATCCCGAAACTGGCAAGGTCCGTCGGCGCAGTCCCTTCATGCTGGCGCAGGAATCGCTGAACGCATCCGATACCAGTCTCTGGGCCATCGTCGTCAATGGCTTGCAGCTGCGCATTCTGCGCGACAACCCCAGCCTGACCCGCCCCGCCTATGTGGAGGTGGATCTGGAGGCCTTGTTCAGCCAAGAGCTGTATGCAGACTTCACTGCCTTCTGGCTGCTCGCCCATGCTAGCCGCTTCGGCCCCGCGAAGGGTGAGAAACCCGGCGAACCCGAAGATTGCCCCTGGGAGCGTTGGCGCGTCGCCGGGCAGGAAGCCGGCGTCGCCATCCGCCGCAACTTGCGCTACCAAGTGGCCGAGGCCTTGCGCGCCCTCGGCACCGGCTTTCTCTCCCATCCGGACAACGTTGGGCTGCGCCAATCAATACAAGCCGCAGGGGAAGCGGGCAAACAGGCCTTCTTCGAGGAACTGCTGCGACTAATCTATCGCCTCATCTTTCTGGCAACAGTCGAAGACCGGCTAGACTCGGCGACGGGCGTCAAGCTGGTGTTCGCGCCGGCGACGCCCGCGGACATCCAGCAGCGCTATCTGACCGGCTATTCGTTGACCTGGCTACGCGAGCGAGCAACTCGGCGCAGCCAGCACGACCGGCACGGCGATCTCTGGCAGGCGCTGGGCATCACCTTTGGTGCGCTCGCCCGAGGTGAGCCTGCTTTGGGACTGCCGGCCCTGGGCGGCCTGTTCGACGCCGACCAGTGCCCACGGCTCGGCGGCGCGCAATTGGAGAACCGTTGGCTGCTGGCCGCCGTTTTCCAGTTGGGGTACTTCCGCGACACCACCGGCCTGCGCCGCGTCAACTACCGGGACATGAAGTTCGAGGAGCTTGGCAGTGTCTACGAAAGCCTGCTGGAGCTGGTACCGGACCCCCAGGGGCTGGCCCACCCCGCCCATGCCCGGCTGGCCTTCGTGGGCGATGACAGCGACAGCGACGCCAACAACCGTGGCAACACCCGCAAGCTGACCGGCTCTTACTACACGCCGGACAGCCTGGTTCAGGAACTCATCAAGTCGGCGCTCGAGCCAGTGATCGCCAACACCGTCAAAGCCAATCCCGAGCGGCCGGTCGAGGCACTGCTCGAACTCACCATCTGCGACCCAGCCTGCGGTAGCGGTCACTTCCTGGTCGCCGCCGCACTGTGCTTGGGCGACGAGATCGCCTTGCAGCGCGCCGTCATCGAGCGCGATGGCGGCGCCCCCACACCTCTCGACTTCCGGCACGCACGGCGCGATGTCGTCAGCCGTTGCATCTTCGGCGTCGACAAGAACCCCATGGCGATCCAGCTCGCCAAGACCGCCCTGTGGCTCGAAGCCTACACACCGGACCTGCCGCTCTCATTCATCGACCACCACCTGCAGGTGGGTGATGCGCTACTGGGCGTGCTCGACCCCAAGGTGCTGGGGAACGGTATCCCCGACGAGGCCTATGCTGCGCTCTCCGGCGATGACAGGGCGGTGGCTTCCGCTCTCAAGAAACAGAACAAGGCTGATCTGAAGAGCTGGAAGGCCATCGCTGCGGGCGACTTGTTCACCCGGGCCGGTCTTGCCGAACAAGCCATGGAGGTCGATCGGCTCGACGCCGACACGCCCGAACAGGTGGCCGCCAAGCGCCAAGCGTGGCAGCAGGCGCTTGGCGCGGCGCAGCGTTCGGTGCTGGCGCGGCTGGCCGATACCTACCTGGCCGCCTTCCTGGCCCCGAAGCTGGCCGACGCGGGCGCAAGCGTACCGCTCTCGGGTTACCTGTGGGGCGTACTCAGTGGCCATCCGACCAACGATGAAATGGAGGACACCGCCCACGCCCTGTGTCGCAAACACAGTGTCTTCCACTGGTGGCTGGCCTTTCCGCAAGTCGCGGCCAAGGGCGGATTCTCGGTCATGCTCGGCAATCCCCCATGGGAACGCATCAAGCTACAGGAAGAAGAGTTCTTCGCCGCCAAGAGCCCGCTAGTGGCCGCGGCCAGGAACAAATTCGAACGTGGCCAGCGCATCGAATGGCTGCGCGACGGCGTGCTGCTGCACAACCTCAATCCCGACCTCGAAGCCGCCGAGGGGCTGTCGCCGCCAAACCGGGTCGAGATGGCCTTGTACGAGGCTTTTGTCGCCGCGCGTCGGGGCGCCGAGGCCGCGAGTCTCTTCGCTCATGCCGGCGGGCGCTTTCCGCTCACCGGCGTGGGGGATGTCAATACCTACGCCTTGTTCGCAGAAACCTTTCTGCAGGCCACGATAGATCACGGGCGCGCGGGCTTCATCGTCCCCACCGGCATTGCAACCGACGATTCCACCAAGGCCTACTTTGGCCACATCGCTGCCTGTGGGCATCTGGTCAGCATGTTCGACTTCGAGAACAGCGAAGCGGTCTTCCCTGCGGTCCACCGCAGCTACAAGTTCTCACTACTGACCCTCGGCACCGCGCTTGCGGCTGAGTTTGTTTGCTTCGCGACCCAGGCCAGCCAACTGGGAGATTCTCATCGCCGTTTTGCGCTGGCCCCCGACGAGTTCTCGCTCATCAACCCGAACACCCGCACCTGCCCCGTGTTCCGCAGCGAGCGCGACGCCGAGTTGACCAAGAAGCTCTACCGGACCGCGCCGGTGCTCATTGAAGAAGAGGCCAAAGACGCCAACGGCAAGGTGCTCAAGCCTGAGGTTAATCCGTGGGGTATCAGCTTCCAGCGAATGCTGGACATGGCCAACGACAGCGGCCTGTTCCGCAGCGCGCCCAATCCTTCCGACACACCCAAGCGCCTGCCGCTGTACGAAGCGAAGATGATTCACCAGTTCGACCACCGCTGGGCAACCTACGTCGATGCCGACGGGAAGCCGGGCGAGGTCGAAACAGCTGACGTGAGCGTGGCGCAGAAGGCCGATCCGGCGTTCGCCGTGCGCCCGCGCTACTGGGTGGATGAGCGTGAGGTGCTGGCGCGCATTGCCCGCGTTCCCTCGCGTATCGCCAAGGCTTGGCTGGCACTGCATGCCGCTACCCCGCGTACGGTGGACGACGCCTTGTCCGACCTGCTGCTGGCCCTCGCCGCCTGGGTGGCTGGCGAGCTCTTCAGCCGCGCTGCCGGCGAGTCCGACGGCTCTGACGGCTCTGACGGCTGGACGCAGCAGCGCAGTTTGCCGCATATCGCGCCGACCGAGGCGCAACTCAAGGCGCGCTTCACCCCGCTCGCCCAGGCGCTACTGGGCAGCGGCCTCACCACCCGCAAGGCCCTCGTCGAGTTCCCGAAATGGGCCGCGCAGAACCAGGACACGCGCCTGTCCGACCTGGAACTTGCCGACCTCGCCACCGCCTTGGAGAGCGCCGAACTGGTGCCAGCACTGCTGGCCCTGTTGGATGCCTGGATGGACGCCCGCAGTCCGCGCTGGCTGATGGGCTGGCGTGACATCTGCCGCAGCACAGACGAGAGGACCGTTATCGCGTCTGTCGTGCCGAGGGTAGGCACTGGCGACACCCTGCTCCTGATGTTTCCGGACCCTGCACTTGGCGCTCGTCTGGCAGGTCTGCTTGCCGATCAGTGCAGCCTTGTGCACGACTTCGTCGCGCGCCAAAAGGTCGGCGGCACCCATCTCAAGTATCATGTCAAGAAACAACTCGTTCACCTACCGCCTGAACACTACACGCCGCAAGCCATCGACTTCATCGTCCCTCGCGTCCTCCAACTCACCTACACCGCCCACGACCTGCGCGCCTGGGCCGAGGATTTGGACCACCGCGGCCCGCCTTTCCCCTGGAACCCCGAACGCCGCGCCGAACTACGCGCCGAGCTCGACGCCTACTATGCCCGCCTCTACGGCCTGACCCGCGACGAGCTGCGCTACATCCTGGACCCCGCCGACGTGATGGGCGCCGACTACCCCTCCGAGACCTTCCGCGTGCTCAAGGAAGGTGAAATCCGAGCATGCGGTGAATACCGCACCAGACGGCGGGTGCTGGAAGCGTGGGACCACCAGACAACAGGAGCCTGAGTGCTGACTCATCTCAAACTGAACAACTTCAAGATCTGGCGCAGCACCGGCCAGATGCCCCTGGCGCCGCTGACCTTGCTCTTCGGGACAAACTCCTCGGGCAAGTCCAGTCTGATCCAAAGCCTCTTGTTGCTGCGACAAACGGTAAAGGCGCGTGACCCCAATCTGGACCTGAACTTCGGTAACCCGGACGCAGGCGACTCGGTGACGCTGGGTCAATTCCGGGATGTGCTAAGCAGGCGTAGTGCCGCCACCGAGGTCGTCAAGGCGAACCAGATCGGCATCGAGTTTGGATGGCGCGGCAGTGAGGACAGGCTATCGGTCGGGGTGTTCTCCGCCCGCTATGAACAGGGGCAAGGCGGTAGCGCGGACTTGGCCTATCTCCGTATTGGCCAGGGGAACCAGGGATTCACCGCGCAACGTGGCAGAAACGGGGCCTACAAACTTTGGGCTGCCGATGCCAGGCGGGCGATAGGGCAGTCGCCGGCTTTCAAGCCTCATCGGTCCTTTGCATTTTCCGGCGCGGCCGCTGAAGCTCTCGGCGCGCAGGCGGCCCCCGTGTTGTCCGTAGGTCCAGCCTTGTTGGCGGAGCTGAGCCGCATCATCTACCTCGGCCCGGTTCGCCGTTTGGCTCAGCGCGACTACCTGTGGAGCGGCCGTTTCCCGGGCTCGATCGGCGATGACGGCGGGCAAGCCGTCGATGCGCTAATTGCAAGCGGAGTAGCAAAGGAGGAAGCGCGCCGGCGCCGGCTGCCGACCTCAAGCGCAGCCCGGCTCTTCGACGAGACCGCTTATTGGTTGCACAGCATAGGATTGGCTGATGATCTCAAGGTGCGCCAATTGGGGCGCTCGGCCCGGTATGAACTGCTAGTGGTCAACGGCGATGGTGCGTCGAACCTCAAGGACGTAGGCGTCGGGGTCTCTCAGGTCCTGCCCGTGATTGTCGCGGCGCTGTTCGCGGAACGAGGCCATATCGTTATCGTTGAAGAGCCGGAAAGCCACCTTCATCCATTGGCACAATCCCAACTAGCCGAACTTTTCATTCAGGTCAGCCGGGAGCGTGGCGTTCAGTTCATCGTCGAGAGCCATTCCGAGCATTTTCTGAACCGTTTGCAGCGACGCGTCGCCGAAGGTGTTGTGTTGCCTGGGAATTTGGCCGCATATTTTTGCCAGCGTTCCGGCGCGGCTGCCGAACTGGAGCCGCTTCGACTGGACGAGTTCGGCGAGATTGAGAACTGGCCCGAGAATTTCTTCGGCGACGAGATGGCCGATATTGCCGGCCGAACCATCGCAGCGATGCAGCGCAAGCGCGCGGCGAAAACCGGCGGTGCCGAATGAGGGTGGTGATCGATACGAACGTGCTGCTTGTCGCCAGCGGACAGCACGAGGATGTTTCGGAAGGCTGCGTGATCGAGTGCGTGAGGCGACTGCAAACGGCGCAAGCGTCGCAGGTAGTCGTGATCGACGATGCATATCGCATTCTTGGGGAGTACCAGAAAAAGACACAACTCAACCCGGCGAAACACCCGGGTGACGTGTTCCTTAAATGGCTGTTGCGGCATGCCGGAAATTCCCGACACGTTGAACAAGTCGTTCTGACCGAAACCGTAAAGGATCAATTCGCTGAGTTCCCGGACCCGGCTTTGCAGTCGGTGTTCGACGCGCCTGACCGCAAGTTCGCGGCCGTCGCCGCCGCGCATCCGCAGAAACCGCCGATCTGGCAGGCGGCCGATTGCAAGTGGCTCGATTGGTGGTCTGCTCTGGCGGCCCATGGCATTTCTGTCGATTTCCTCTGTTCAGCGGATGTCTGCGGTTTCTATCGGAACAAATTTCCTGGCCGTATGGTTCCTGCGTTGCCCCGGATCTGAAGCGTGGACGATTTTTTCCGCTTTCCCCACACTCCGCACCTCGCCTGGCTGGGAACCGGGGAACCACGCGATGACAAAGTCTTGTCAGCGGTCGAGGCGAATGCGCTGCTCAGCGCCGACGTCGTGGTGGAGGAAAAGCTCGATGGTGCCAACCTGGGGCTGTCGGTCAGGGTCGACGGCCACCTGCAGGCACAAAACCGGGGGCAGTACCTGAAGCCACCCTTCGGCGGCCAGTTCGCCCGCTTGGGAGCGTGGCTAGCCGCGCACGAGGACGCTCTGTTCGACGCCCTCGATAGCCACTTGATCGCGTTTGGCGAGTGGTGCGCAGCGCAGCATTCGCTGGACTATACGGCGCTGCCCGACTGGTGGCTGGTGTTCGATATCTACGACCGGCGTGAGGGCCGCTTCTGGAGCACTCGACGCCGCGATGCTTGGGCATGCGATCTGGGCCCGCCGACGGTACCCGCGCTGTTGCGCGGTCGGACCGATCTGCCGGCTTTGAAGAGCCTGCTGAACCAGCACCGCAGTCGCTACCGCGATAGCACCATGGAAGGCGTTGTGATTAGGTCGGAGGATGATCGCTGGCTACACCAGCGCGCCAAGCTGGTCCGAGCCGAGTTCACGCAGCAGATCGAAAGCCACTGGCGCAGCCGCGCACTGGTGTGGAATCAACTCGAACGGACGACGTGAGCGGCATTGACCGATGACACCGCTTGACCGCACCCGCATCGAGAAGGCCGCCGCCGACTGCGGCTTCGATCTTGCGCCAGAAGCGCAGGAAGACAGCCTGCTCCTACGATCAACTGCCTTTCCCGAAACCATGACAGTCCGGCTGACCGGTGACGGCCGCTTCGAGGTGCATGCGAGCGATTCGACTTTGCTGGAAGGCCTACCACTGGCACGAGAGGGCTGGACGCTCGCGGATGGAATCCCGACGCTGTACGCAGCGCTCGAGCGGGCCGCTGCGACAGCTCGAACAATGCCGAATCGCGTCGCTGCAGAGTTCGATCGGGCGACGATGGCGCTGCCGCGATCCACCGAAGCGGAGCGCCTCGTGGTTCAGCGCGTGGGGCAGGATCTATTCAGACGGGCGTTGCTGGACTACTGGCGGGGCCGATGCTGCGTCACCGGCCTCGCCTTTCCGGAACTGCTGAGGGCCTCCCACATCAAGCCTTGGGCGTCGTGCGACTCGGACGTCGAGCGACTCGATGTGTTCAATGGCCTCTTGCTCGCCCCACATCTGGATGCGCTCTTCGACGGCGGATGGGTGAGCATCGATGACGCGGGTGAGCTGCTGGTGTCGACCATGCTGCCTCATGAGGCGTTGGTCTTGTTCAACCTTCAACACTCTCTTCGTGTCGGTTACTTGACCTCGCAGCACCAGCGCTACATGGGCTTCCATCGCGCCGAAGTGTTCAGGCAGTGAGGGCTCGATGAAGGAAGACACAAAATCGATGGAGGAAATTCATGGCGCGTAGAAGAACCAGCCCTGCCGAAGACTTGATGGACGTCGTGGCCATGCTGCCTTGGTGGGCTGGCGTGGCGCTGGCTGTAGTCTCGTATCTCGTCCTGCATCGTATGGCCGTCCAGGAGGTGGTCGCGGCCACCAGACTGGGTGAGATGGAAACCATGGTCACACAGACTCTCTGGAAGACCTTGGCAACTTTCGGGCAATACCTCTTGCCGCTGATTTGCGTGGCGGGTGCAGGCATCTCGGCATGGCGCCGGCGAGAGCGCCGCAAGCTCATCACGGATGTCGGCCAGAGCTACGCGGCCGAAGCACTTGAGGGCATGAGCTGGCGCGAGTTCGAGATGCTGGTGGGCGAGGCTTTCCGGCTGCAGGGCTACGGCGTACTTGAAACGGGCGGCGGTGGCGCCGATGGCGGTATCGATCTGGTGCTCTCCAAGGGCACCGAGAAGTACCTTGTTCAATACAAGCAGTGGAAGGCTTTCAAGGTCGGCGTGGACGTGGTGCGCGAACTCTATGGCGTGATGACCGCCAAGGGCGCGGCCGGCGGCTTCGTAGTGACCTCGGGGCGGTTCACCGAGGATGCGGTTGGCTTCGCCAGCGGACGCAATCTGAAACTCATTGACGGGCCGTTGCTGCAAGACTTGATTCGTCAGGCTCGGAATTCGAGAGGGCAGACACCTGCACAGCAGAGCGGGCCATCGCATATGCCGGCGGCTCCGGCGGGCACACCATCAGTGCCAGACTGCCCGACCTGTAGCAAGCCCATGGTGAAGCGCACGGCGAAGCGCGGAGCCAGCGCGGGCGAGGAGTTTTGGGGCTGTTCGGCTTATCCGGCTTGTCGTGGCACGAGGCAAATAGGATGAAATTTTTCCGGCGGCCGTGCGATGGGTTGGCGGTCGAGTTGAAGGTGGGCGACTTCAATGCCGCCTACAAAGGCCAGAGGGAGTTCTATCTGCGCTGGCTAGACAAGTTCGAGCGTGAGGCTGGCAAGGAGCCGCCGCTGGGCATCATCTTGTGCGCCGGCAAGCAGTGCGAGCCGATCGAACTGCTGGAACCACCCCCAATAATGTCGCAGGACGCAGGGCAGAACGGGCGCTCAATGACTACAGCCATCCCAGGAGCGGGTACGCAATGAAGACTGAAAAACCACTCTCCAACACTGGTGCTGCTCGCCACCCGTACTGTTGTTCAACGTCTAGGGCGCCCGCTCAGAAGCCCCGCCAGGCCATGCCTAGGCCCAGCGATCCCCGGCGGCAGGAATTCGTCGCCGGCATGCGGGACACCTTCCCGCTGCTGCTCGGTGCTCTGCCGTTCGGACTGATCTACGGCGCCCTCGCCGCGACTTCGGGCCTGTCGATGGCGGCGGCGATCGCCATGTCTGCGCTGGTTTTTGCCGGATCGTCGCAGTTCATCGCCGTCGGTCTGGTGGCGGCTCAGACACCGGTCGCGATCATCGTGCTGACGACGCTGATCGTCAACCTGAGGCACATGCTCTACAGCGCCACCCTGCTGCCCTACCTCAGGGATCTGCCGCAGAAATGGCGGATTCCGCTGGCGTTCTGGCTGACCGACGAAACCTTCGCCGTCACCGTGCATCGCTTTCAAAAGGACGATGCCTCCGCCTTCAAGCATTGGTACCAGCTCGGCTCGTCGATCGCCATGTATCTCAACTGGCAGTTCTGGTGTTTTATCGGCCTGGTGCTGGGAAACCGCATTCCCGACGCCCAGAGCTGGGGGCTCGACGTGGCGATGCCGGTTACCTTCATCGGCATGATCATCCCGTTTGTCAAGACCATCCCCGTCGCGGTCTGCGTACTGACGGCCGGCGCCGCCTCGCTGCTCACCCTGAGCCTGCCCTACAAACTGGGGATCGTCGTTTCCGCGTTTGCCGGCATCACCTCGGGCCTGCTCGCGCAGCGCCTCGCGAAGACAGGGAGAATCCGGAAATGAGCGCCAGTGAAGCGTGGATGCTGGCCGGGATGATGATCGTCACCTTCGGCATTCGCTATTTCCTTTTTGCCCTGGCCGACCGATTCCGAATGGCGCCGTGGATCGAAGGCGCGCTGAAATTCATTCCGCCGGCGGTGTTGACGGCGATTACCCTGCCCGCTGTTCTCTTGCCGAAGGGTGAATGGTTCCTGTCGTGGGAGAACCCGTATCTGGTCGCCGCCCTGCTCAGTCTGGCTGCCGGGGTTCTGACACGGAATCTGCTGGCGACCATCGCCATCGGCCTGGCCAGCTTCTTTGTGCATCGGCTTATTCTGTGAATCGCCGACCGCCGGCCGGTTCACCGATCGAGCAGATCCACCAGGCAATTCGGCCATCAGCCGCCGACCATTCTCACCAGCAGACCCGCGACCGCGCAGGCGGCGATGACCGGAATGACGTTCAACCTGTAGCGGAAGAGTGCGACGCCCGCCGCCAGAGCGATCAGCGCCGACACCCAGTCGAAGGTGCCTGACAGACCCGCTGGCCACAACACATGGTAGCCGAAGAACACCGCCAGGTTGAGGATCACGCCGACGACCGCCGCCGTGATCGCGGTCAGCGGCGCGGTAAATTTCAGATCGTTGTGGGTCGACTCGACCAAAGGCCCGCCGGCCAGGATGACCACGAACGACGGCAGAAAGGTGAACCAGGTCACCAGCGACGCCGCCATAGCCCCGGCAAGAAACAGCGACTCCGGGCCGAAGAACGCCTTGCCGTAGCCGCCGACGAAGCCGACAAAAGCCACCACCATGATCAGCGGCCCCG
Source organism: Candidatus Accumulibacter propinquus (assembly GCF_056856495.1). Classification (NCBI taxonomy): domain Bacteria; kingdom Pseudomonadati; phylum Pseudomonadota; class Betaproteobacteria; genus Candidatus Accumulibacter; species Candidatus Accumulibacter propinquus. The sequence continues at coordinate 1,303,868 of NZ_JBSEHC010000003.1, read as the reverse complement.
GCGTCGTTTCACCGAGGGCCAGGCCATCGATCATCTGCGTCGGCGTCAGCCACCCGAAATGCGCCACCGCGCCCTGGTAAACATAGGGCAACACCGCATAGGCGCCGCCGAATGTGAGGAATGCCGCCTTGGTAAAGAACCACCCCATCTGGGTCAGAGTGTGGCTCCAGCCATGGACAGCGGTGAGCATCGCCATCGGCGTCAGCCACAGCAGCGCGCCGACCAGCAGCACGCGCATCAGGCCCAGCCAACGGAAGCGGGCATGCGCGGGCGTCGGGGTATCGTCGTCGATCATCGCCGCACCGAATGACTTGCCGGCCGCGCCATGCCCGCCGCCGGCCGTGAAGCGGTCCGGCGCGACCCGCCCGCCGATATGGCCGACCAGAGCGGCGCCCAGAATGATCGCCGGGAACGGCAGATCGAGCACGAAAATGGCGATGAACGAGGCCGCGGCGACCGCCCACAACAGCCGGTTCTTCAATGCCCGTGCGCCGATGCGCTGCGCCGCCTGCAGCACGATGGCGGTGACCGCGGGCTTGATGCCGTAGAACAGGCCGGCCACCAGCGATACTTCACCGAACGCCACATAGACCCACGACAGGCCGATCAGGATGACCAGCGAAGGCAGGACAAACAGCACGCCGGCAGCGATGCCGCCCCAGGAACGGTGCATCAGCCAACCGATGTAGGTGGCAAGTTGCTGTGCCTCCGGACCGGGGAGCAGCATGCAGTAGTTCAGTGCATGCAGGAAGCGGCGCTCGGAGAGCCAGCGCCGCTTCTCCACCAGTTCCTGATGCATGATCGAAATCTGTCCGGCCGGGCCACCAAAGCTGATCAGGCCAAGCTTCAGCCAGAAGCCAAACGCCTCCCTGAAACTCACGGCAACGGGTGGCATGATCGCCGCGGCATCGCTGGTGGGTCCGGCTTGTCGCATCGGCATTCACTCCTTGGTTCGCAGCCCCTGGGCAGGCCTGCAGGATACTCGGTGCAGCCGCGTCATTCTACTGCCGCGGCGCGGCGCCGCCCTGGCCAGGCCTGCGCTGAACTCCCGGAATGCGCTCTACCTCTTGCTTGCCGGCCGGAATTCGCTATAATGCGCAGCTTCCACGGCACGCGGGCAGCAGCAGCCAGGAGTGGAAAGCGGCATGGCCGCAGTTGTGTCAAAAGCACGGAGTGGTAGTTCAGTTGGTTAGAATACCGGCCTGTCACGCCGGGGGTCGCGGGTTCGAGTCCCGTCCACTCCGCCAACCCTTTCGTAAATCGTTGTTTTTGACGACAAGTCTCTGGATTACGACGCGTCAGCGAAAGTTTACTTTCGTTCGTCTCTCTGATCCTTGCCTGCTTGAGGTACGTCCTCGACGCTTTGACCCCAACGCTCACCACCACGACTCTTGACCGCAGCAGCTTGGGGTGGTTCGAGGCTCGCTCCTGAAAGCCGACCCCCGGCGATGTCTTCGATGGTGTTGCAGTCGGAGAGGACGGCGGCAATGGCAATCACGAGAATCTCAAGGAAGTCATGCAGCGTCCTGGATCGTCAACTCCACCGTAACCGCTTACCAGGCTGACCACCTTCGTGTTGGTCATTTCTCGTGCATCATGGGAGGTGCGTAGACCAGCTTTCTTGCGGGCTTACAAGAGCATGTCATAACACCATGAATGTTTGAGGCTTTTCATTCCTGAGAAATGACCATGACGAATATGGCATGCGAGTGACGAGGCCCTGAGGGTGTCCCGCGGGAATCGCAGGAAGCAAGGTCGCCAGCACTTCAGGCTTTGCGGAGGCTTGGTTGCTTTGATGGCTCAGCGCAAATGAGATCCCGCGCATGGGAACTGATTACCCCCATTCCAGGATACGTTCTATGTCGCCGCTAGCAGCCTGTCGGACTTGGAGTAGGGGAAACCGCCAGATTTCACGATGCGGAATGAGCAGGCTGCATTTTGTCGCTTTTCCGACCTTTTGTACGGTTTCCCCCTCGTTTTTCCCTACTGCGGGCGCAATTTGGCCATCAGCTTCAAGTTCCACGCGAGGCAGACCAGCGTCCACTCCCCCGTGACGTTCTTCAAGCCGCGCAGCGAGAACTGGCGAAAGCCCATGACCGATTTGATGATGCCGAAGACCGGCTCGACGGTCTGCTTGCGCAAAGCATAGAGCGCTCGTCCCGTTTGGGTTTTCAAACGATGAGACAGGGCCTGTACGGGTGTCGCGTTCTTCGGTAGCGGTGCCGGTTCGCTGTGCCGTTCCCGCCAGCCCGGATGGTGCTCATCGCGAGCCACCGCGATCACCGGATCGATGCCGGCCGCCTCGCAGGCCTTGATGTTCTTCTCGCTGCAGTAGCCCGTGTCGGCGATCAGACTGTCCACGGGGCCCAGCACTTCGGCTTGTGCCTTGAGCGTCGCCAGCATCGGCTCGACCTGCTCTTTGTCATTGGTGGCTTGCGTTACGCCGACGGCCACAACCAGCATCGTCGCCACATCCACCCCGGCTTGGGCATTGTACGCTTGCTCGAAGCCGCCACCGGCCACCGGCATGATGCGCGATTCTTCGTCGGTCAGATTGATCTGGTCCGTGTCCCGTGCGCCGGGCTCGGGGGCTTTCGGCGGTTTGCCGCCCAACTTCTTGCCGGTCGCTTCTTCCTTGGCCGTGCGCCGGGCCATCTTCTCGTCGTACTCGGCTTTCTCTCGCTGATAGCGCTCCTCGGCCCGGGCCGCAATCTTGGCCTTGGCCACCGCCATCGCCGCCAGGCGATCTTCGCGGCGCTTGATTTCTTCGGGCAGGCTGACGCCGTCTGGAACGTCCGCTTGATCCGCCTGTTCCGCCAAGGCGAACAGTTCCTGCACCTCGGCCTTGAGCTGGGCTTCCAGCTTTTCGATGTGACCGTGCGAGAGCGCACTGTGCCGTGACGCGTTGGCTTCGATCTTTGTGCCGTCAAGACAGACATGGCCCAGCCTGAGCAGTTTCATTTCCCTGGCCATCTCCAGGACCTGCAGGAACAGATCACTCAGCTCGTCAAGAAAACGCCGGCGGAACGTCGCCAGGCTGTCGTGATCGGGATGGCTACCGGCAGCAATGTAGCGGAAGGCGACCGAATCGTAGGTCGCCCGCTCCAGCTTGCGACTGGAGAAGACTCCCGTCGCGTAGCCATAGACCAGAATCGCCAGCAGGGTCGCCGGATGGTACGCCTTTGATCCACACCCAGCGTACTGGCGCGTCAGGTTCGACAGATCAAGCTGGTCGACCACCTCCACAATGAATCGCGCCAAGTGATCCTGGTTCAGCCAATCGTCGAGTGACGGCGGCAGCAGGTAGTCGGTCTTGCGGTCGGTGACGATGAACTTGGACATGCCAGACCTCGGTCGCTTGAATAGCTATGATTATAGCATATTCGGCAGCGGCAGGCCTATAGTCCGACAGGCCGCTAGCGCCTTGCCATCAGACGTATTGCTGAAATTGGAATAGGCTGCGAAAAGCCTGGTTTCGAGTTCGATTGCCTCCTCTTCGATTTCCCTCATCCTTGTCATGAACTCGATGGCAGCGGGGGAATGCGTCCTATCCTTCCTGGAAATGAAACCGTATTGGTAACGCATCCAGGGCGCCGTGAAATCGAGAATGACGAGATCCCCAGATTCCAACTCGCGAGCAATACAGCCCGGTGTTATCGGCAGGAGGGCATCACAGCCCAGGGCAATATTCCTCGCTGCGGACAGCGAATCAACGGTGATGGCCGGGTGAAAATTCTTGGTGTCCTCGTTTACACGCCCTGCCGCATGGCCCCGGGACAGGAGAGCGGCCAGTGCAGGTGGCATGACAGTGCCGACGATCGGAAAATTCAGAAGGTCGTCGAGCGACAGCGAGCGTCTGCCAGCAAGCGGGTGTCCCCGACGGCAACAACAGGCGATTGCATGCTCGAACACAAACTCGACGGTCAGGCGGGCGAATTCCTCGCAGTGACGGATGTCTGCGACGCCGATATCGATGTCGCCAGACAGAACCCGATTGACGATCGCTGGCGCACTATCCTTGTCAATTCTGATTTGTAGATTCGGGTTGCGGGTGATCAACCTTGCGACCGCGTGGCTGACGGAGATTTCAAAGGGAAACGGCCCTGCACCAATGGACAGTTCGCCAACTTCGATGCCCTGAATCAAAAGAATCTCGCGGCGAAGTTCTCTTTCCTTCTTGAGAATATCTTGACCACGGTCAATGACCGTCTGCCCGCATTTCGTCGGCTCGACGCCGCCTGACGTTCGATCAAACAACTGCACGCCGAGAGATTGCTCGAGCCCGGCAATGCTGCGCGACAGGGCGGGTTGAGAAATATGCAGCGATTCGGCGGCTCGGGCGAAATTCCGGTGTTTGCTCAAGGCGAGCACCTGGCGCAGGAGGCGGATATCAATCGTCATGCACCTAGATTATCACGTCAATCAAAAGAATGCATTGGACGCATACCGAGGACACTGCTCTACTTGAAAAATTAGGCTAATTGACTCCGGCGGACTGTTCGGAAGCGGCCTATTTTCCCACCGAAGATGCACATTGAATCAAGGAGACTTCTATGTTTCACACCAAACTGGCGCTGGGGTTGCTGACGCTGGCGCTCGCTGCGCCATTCGCGCACGCTCAATCAGCCCCGCCTGTGCCTGCGAAATCTACTGCCAGTGCCATCGACCCGGGATCGATCCAGGCGCTCAAGGACATGGGCGCCCATCTGCAGACGATGACGCGCTTCAAGGTGTCGACCGACCTGACCGGCGAGCGGGTTCTTGCCGACGGCCAGAAACTGCAGCATTCAGCGACAGCGGATATCGACGTCCATCGACCTAACATGCTGCGCGCGAAAATGGTCAGCCCCCGGGCCGTCCGTGAGATTTTCTACGATGGTAAGCTGGCGACCATCGCCATCCCGGCTCAAAAGTCCTACTCGACCGTCGAATTCACAGGGAACCTCGGCGAACTGGTCAGCAAGCTGGAAGACCGCTACGGCGTCGAGATGCCCATGGCCGACATGTTCCTCTGGGGCACGCCGGCGGCGCCTCTCGACAAGATCGAGTCGGCAATGAATGCCGGCCAGGATTTCATCGACAACGACCTTTGTGACCATTACGCATTCCGCCAGGGCAATGTCGACTGGCAGATCTGGATCACCACCGGCGACAAGCCGCTGCCGCGCAAGCTCGTGATCACCAATCGCAGTGACGAAGCGCGTCCGCAGTCAGTCCAGTATTTCGACTGGAACCTCAAGCCGACATTCAAGGACAGTGTTTTCAATTTCACGCCGCCCAAAGGCGCGACCGCTGTTGAACTTCGTTCGCTGGAAAATAAGTAAAGGAGCGCCAAAATGAAAAAAACATTCAGCAAGTTGTTTCTGGCACCCCTGACGATTCTCGTTCTGGCCAGCTTCGCCATGGCGCCGGTCGTAGAGGCACGCGGTGATGGTGGTGGTCGAGGCGGCGGTGGGGCGCGAGGCGGCGGCGGGGGTGGTGGCAGCGCCAAGCAGGTCAATCACGCCAATCGCGACGTGCGTGCCAATAATGTGCGCAGCACCAGTGTAAACAACGTCAGCAACCGGAACACCAACATCAACGCCAACAGGAACGTCAATGTCAATGTCGATAACCACCGGGGTGGCGGCTGGGACAACGACTACCACCCGGTCGCAACTGCGGCGGCGGTAACAGCCACTGTGGCCGTTACCGCCGCCGTCGTCGGCTCGATGGTGCGTACCGTTCCAGCCGGCTGCGTCCCGGTCAACTACGGCGGCATGATCTATCAGCAGTGCGGTTCGACCTGGTACCAGCCTCAGGGCACTCAGTACATCGTAATCAATCCGCCCTACTGAGAAATTGCCGCAAGGGGGCCGTCGACCGTAGCTGGAGGCGGCTTTTTTGTTTTCCTGGCACCAGGCGAACCTTTCGCTTCAGGTGTCGCCTCCCATTTCTGTCCGAAAGTGAATACATGGACACTATTCTGCGTATCCGCGTGCTGGCGTCCCTGTTTTTCGGCCTGGCTGCCTGCGGCGTCACCCACGCCGTCGAGGGCGGTAGCAGCAACTATCTTCTCGGCATGAAGGGGCCGCTTGCGGCGTTCGTGCCGAAACCGGGCGTGTACCTCACCAACAATGTTTACCACTACGACGCCGGCCGCAACAACCTGACGCCGCTCGGCAACCGCCTTGTCGGCGATGTTTCGGCTCAGGTTCTGATGAACATTGCGCAGTTCTCCTGGGTAACGGAACAGACTCTGGGGGGCGGTCGCCTGGCTTTCAGCGGCGTGTTGCCCTACGGCAACGTGGACGTCGCTGGCAGTGTGTCGCGCGGTGGTTTCAGCGTCCATGATTCGGACAGCGTGACGGCCTTCGGTGATCCCGTGGTCGGCGGTTCGGTAGGCTGGAAAAGTCGCGATGGCGACGAATTCCGGGCCTGGAGCGTTTACGGATCGGTATTCATCCCGGTTGGTGACTATGAGCTTGGACGCCTCGCCAACCTCGGCAAGAATCGTTGGGCATATGACGTCGGCGGCGCGTTCACCATGGCCAATTTCAAGAGTGGGCGTGAATTCTCGGCAGTCCTCGGATTCACCTTCAATGGCGAGAACCCCGATACGAAATACAACTCCGGCAATGAAATGCACCTCGAAATGGCCGCCAAGCAATACCTGCCCAACCATTTATCGCTGGGCATCGTCGGCTACTGGAACCAGCAACTCACTGCGGACAGCGGCGGTCCGGCGGTGCTCGGTGATTTCAAGGGGCGAGTGTTCGCTATCGGACCGGAACTGTCGTACCAGTTCGCCGGGGGTACAAAACATCCGGTGACGCTCGATTTGCGCTGGTATCACGAGTTCGGCGCGCAGAACCGCGTCGAAGGAAATGCCGTTTATTTCACACTTTCCATACCGCTCAGCATCACGAGCAAGCCGCCGGCAGGTGTGGACTGGTCGGCTGCCGAGCGAGCATCGAAAACAGGAGGATCACCATGAATACTCAACCGCTCCCTCGTCACCCGAGATTGATGCCCGGCCTTGGCCTCTTGCTGGGCGCCCTGATCGCGACTGCCGCCATCGCGCAGGAAGTCCTGCCGTTCCCGCCCACACCCTCCGCTTCCAGGGCGGGCCTGACGATTCAGGATTCTACCTACCAGAAACGCGTTGAACCCAGGCGCCTGCCGGACGGCGCGCCAAATATCCTGATCATCCTGATGGACGACGTGGGACCGGCGACGCCCTCGACCTACGGTGGCGAGATCAATACCCCGACGCTTGATCGTGTGGCGAAGGCTGGGATTTCGTACAACCGTTTCCATTCGACGGCAATGTGTTCGCCGACGCGAGCCGCGCTACTGACCGGGCGCAATCACACCAATGTCGGCAATGGGCAAATCGCGGCCATCGCCAACGACTTCGACGGCTTCAGCGGGGTAATCCCCAAGTCATCGGCCACCGTCGCCGAAGTACTCAAGAACTACGGCTACAACACCGGGGCCTGGGGCAAATGGCACAACACGCCGGAAGAGCAGATCACCTCCAAGGGGCCATTCGACTACTGGCCGACCGGCTATGGCTTTGAATACTTCTACGGGTTCCTGGCCGGTGAAGCTTCGCAATATGAGCCGACCCTGACCCGCAACACCTCGCCGGTGACCGATCACAAGCCGAAGGGCTACCACCTAAGCGATGACATCGCGACCGATGCCATCAAGTGGCTGCGCGAGCAAAACGCCTACGCACCGGATAAACCCTTCCTGATGTATTGGGCGCCGGGTGCCTCGCACGGACCGCACCAAGTGATGAAGGAATGGGCGGACAAATACAAGGGCAAGTTCGATTCGGGCTGGGACGCCTATCGCGAGCGTGCCTTCAAGAACGCCAAGGCCAAGGGCTGGATTCCGGAAAATGCCCAACTGACGCCGCGCCCCGCTTCAATGGCGTCCTGGGATTCGATTCCAGAAGCCGAGAAACCATTCCAGCGCCGCTTGATGGAAATCTTTGCCGGTTTTACCGAACACGCCGACTACAACGCGGGGCGGGTGATCGACGAGATCGAGCGCCAGGGCAAATTGGACAACACGCTGATCTTTTATATCTGGGGCGACAACGGCTCTTCGTCCGAAGGGCTGAATGGCACGATCAGCGAGCAATTGGCGCAGAACGGCATCCCGACAACGATCTCGCAACATCTCAAGGCTCTCGATGAACTCGGTGGTCTGCCGGCGCTCGGCGGCCCGAAAACCGACAACATGTACCACGCCGGCTGGGCCTGGGCGGGCAGCACCCCTTATCAGGGCACCAAGCTGATGGGCTCCTACTTCGGCGGCATCCGTAACCCGATGGCCATTTCATGGCCAATAGGAATCAAGGCTGATCCGACCGCGCGGCCGCAGTTCCATCATGTGATCGATGTTGCGCCGACGATTTACGAACTAACCAAAATCAAGACACCGCGCGTTGTGAACGGGTTCGAGCAGGACCCGATAGACGGCGTCAGCATGGTCTACACCTTTACCGACCCGAACGCGAAGGGTACGAGAACGACGCAGTTTTTCGACATCATGGCCAGCCGTGGCGTTTATCACGAGGGCTGGTTTGCCAGCGCACCGGGGCCACGCGAACCGTGGGTCGGCGGCATACCGAAGGGTGTCAAGGAATGGTCGCCCCTGACTGACAAGTGGGAACTTTACAACATCGACGAGGACTGGAGCCAGGCCATCGACCTCGCCGCCAGAAACCCGAAGAAGCTGGAGGAAATGAAGGCGCTGTTCATCGAGGAATCCAAGAAGTACAAGAACTTGCCGATTGGCGGCGGTCTGTGGTCGACCGCACTGTTCCACCCGGAAGATGCGCCGGCGCCGACCCTGACCGAATGGACGTTCGATGCACCAATCACCCTGATGCCGGAATCCGCTGCGCCCAAGCTGGGCAAGGTGAGCAGCCTGGTCAACATGGAAGTGGATGTGCCGAAGAAGGCCAACGGCGTGCTCTACGCGCTGGCTGGCTTCTCCGGCGGCATTACCTGCTACATCAAGGATGGCTACCTTAATTACGAGTTCAACCTGTTCGAAGTCCAGCGTACCAAGCTCAAATCAAAGGAAAAGCTGCCGCAGGGCAAGGCCATGATCGAAGTGGAATCGAAGCTCGTCGACAAGATCGGCGGCCCGATGGATGTGGTGATGCGAGTCAATGGCAAAGTCGTCGGCCAGACCCGCGTACCGGCGGCAATGTCGCTCCACTTCACGTCAAACGCCACTTTCGATATTGGCACTGACCTCGATTCGCCAGTGTCGCTTGATTACTACGACCAGGCGCCCTTTGCCTTCAACGGCAGCATCGGCAAGACCAAAATCACCTATCTGAAAAAATAAGGAGATGCATATGAGCGCTGCAAAACTGCTTTCCCTGTCCGCTCTCGCTTCCGGTTTGCTGGTTGCGGTCAGCTTTTCGGCGCTGGCTGGCCCACTCGATCCCGACTGCACGCCGGAAAAGGCGGCCAAGAGCGCTGCCGCCAAATCTACGGTGGGTGTCGGCGGACGTTGTTCGGCCGGCGAGGCTGCCAAGGATTCCGCCAAACGTGCTGCTGGCGTCGAGGACAAGGGGCCGCTGAAAAAGAAGGGCAAGGATGATTCGGGTCCGGTCAAAGGTGCAGTGAAAAAGGCTGTCGACTAAATCCGCCGTGCCGGCTTTCTGAGGAGAATGTAGAAAATGGCTAAATTGACACCATTTGCCTGGATCGCGGCGGTAGCGGCAGGGATTTTGTCTCTTGCTGGGCACCAGGTATCGGCTGCTGCGGTCGACGGTTCGGAATTGCCATTTCCGCCCGTCCCTTCAGCGAGCAAGGCCGGCCCGACACTGCAGACTTCGGTTCATCATCGGCGCGCCCAGCCCAACCATCTGGCGAAGGATGCGCCGAACGTCCTGATCATCCTGATCGACGATGTCGGCTACGGGCAGGCCAGCACCTACGGTGGCGAGATCAATACGCCCAATCTGACGCGCATTGCGCAATCCGGCATCAGCTATAACGCTTTCCACAATACCTCGATCTGTTCTCCGACCCGGGCCGCGCTGCTGACCGGGCGCAATCACCAGCGCGTCGGCAGCGGAACCATCGCCGAGCGCGCTGTGGATTGGGACGGCTACACCGGCGTGATCCCCAAGACCTCGGCTACCGTCGCCGAAGTGCTGAAGAACTACGGCTACAAGACGGCCGCCTTCGGCAAGTGGCACAACACTCCCGCCGACCAGACGACGGCCATGGGTCCCTTCGACAAATGGCCGAACGGCTATGGTTTCGAGTATTTCTACGGCTTTCTCGCCGGCGAGACCAGCCAGTGGGAGCCACGCCTAGCTGAAAACACCAGTATCATCGAGCCGCCCAACACGCCCGGCTATCACCTGACCGAGGACCTGGCCGACCACGCCATCGGCTGGCTGAAGAAACACCAGTCCTACACGCCCGACAAGCCGTTCTTCATCTACTTCGCTACCGGCGGCGCACATGGACCGCACCATGTCGCACCGGCATGGACGGCCAAGTACAAGGGCAAGTTCGATGATGGCTACGAGGCGATGCGCGAGCGCATCATCAAGCGCCAGAAGGAATCTGGCTGGGTACCACAGGCTACGGAATTGACCCGGCGAGTCGAGTCGATGCCGGCCTGGGACAGCATCCCGGCATCCGAACGCCCATTTCAGTTACGCCTGATGGAAACCTTCGCCGGCTTCGTCGAGCATACCGATGCCCAGGTTGGTCGAGTCATCGACGAGCTGGAGCGTACCGGCAAGCGCGACAACACCATCATCATGTACATCTTCGGCGACAACGGGGCGAGCGCCGAAGGCCAGCGCGGTTCGATCAGCGAACTACTGGCCCAGAACAACATCCCGAACACGGTCGACCAGCAGATTGCCGCACTCAACAAAATCGGCGGGCTGGATGCCATTGGTAGCCACAAGACCGACAACATGTACCACGCCGGCTGGGCCTGGGCGGGCAATACGCCGCTCAAATCAACCAAACTGGTCGCTGCCCACTTTGGTGGCACCCGTTCGCCGATGGCGATCTCCTGGCCGGCGAAGATCAAGCCGGATGGCACGCCGCGTGCGCAATTCCACCACGTTAACGACATTGCTCCGACCCTGTACGAACTGATCGGCATCAAGCCACCAAAGATGGTCAACGGCTACAAGCAGGATCCGATCGATGGCATCAGCATGGCCTACACGCTCAGCGATGCCCAGGCCAACACCCGCAAGAGGGTCCAGTATTTCGAGAACAGTGGGAGCCGCGGCATTTACAAGGACGGCTGGTTTGCCGCAGCATTCGGGCCATTCGTGCCTTGGGATTCGGCAGGTTCCAGTGCGGGTATCGCCACTTGGGATTCGGCGCAGGACAAGTGGGAACTCTACAACCTGAACGACGACTTCTCGCAGGCGCGCGATCTGGCGGACAAGAATCCGAGGAAGCTGGTCGAACTGAAGAAGGAGTTCGATCGGCAGGCCAAGGAAAACAAGGTCTGGCCGGTCGGGGCCGGCGCATGGTTGCGCATCCATCCTGAAGACCGTCTGGCATCGCCTTACACCAGCTGGACATTCAGCGACCAGACGCGGCGCATGCCGGAATTCACCGCACCCGGCCTGGGTCGCCAGAGCAATCGCGTGGTCATTGATGCCGAACTGGGGGAAAACGCCAGCGGCGTGCTCTACGCGCTGGGCGGCGCGGGCGGTGGCCTGGCGTTCTACATGGACAAGGGCAAGCTGGTCTACGAGTACAACATGATGCTGATCGAGAACTACAGGGCCGAATCGGGCGTGATCCCGGCCGGCCAGCACCAGATCATCGTTGATACCCAACTGGAAAGCGCAAAGCCGATGGCGCCCGCCACCGTCACTGTTACGGTCGACGGCCAGGAAGTGGCCAAAACCGTGGTTGCCCGTACCGTCCCGGGCGCCTTCACGGCCAGCGAGTCCTTCGATGTCGGCGTCGATCTCGGGGCGACGGTGTCGCTGGTCTATGACGAGCGCCGGCCGTTTGCCTTCAGCGGCAAGATCAATCGGGTCAGGGTGGAACTAAAAAAGTAACGGGTGCTTCTAGCGCGAGAGGCATGCCGAACCGAAGGAGACTGCAAGGATGCGCCAATGAGCAATCCCTCCCTTGATGGAAATGACAGGCCATGGGCCGTCTCGCTGGTCCGTGGCGACCTGTTGTTCCGTTTTCAGCGCAAGATCGGACTGATTCCAGAACAGGGTCTTGGCGTTGCCCGACGCGCCCTGTTCTGGTCGCTTCTGGCGTGGTTGCCGGTCGCCGCCTGGGCCTGGAAAAATGGCTTTTTTCTGCCGCTGGAGGGGAACGAGCCGCTACTGGCCCACTTCGGCATCAATGCCCGCTTGTTGCTGTGCGTGCCGCTGTTCATCATCGCCGAGGGCATGATGCAGGGCACATTGACCGCCTTGCTGCCACGCCTTGTCAGCTCCGGCGTCGTCCCGCCCGGGCAACTGGATCGCCTGCGTTCTATTCTCGGCGACATCGCCAGGCTGCGCGATTCTGTGCTGCCGTGGATCGCCATCTTCGCCGGGATTGCCTCGTTCTTCCTCCTTTCAAGACCCAGCGAAGTCCCGCATGAACTCTCCTGGGCAAGAGAACAGGCGGATGGCGCCGGAATGGGGCTCGGTATCTGGTGGTATCTCTACGTCGGGCGAACCATTTTCCTGACCCTGCTGCTGGCCTGGTTGTGGCGGCTGGCGCTCCTGTTCATTCTGTTCAAGCGGATTGCCGGATTGGAGTTGTCGTTGGTGCCAACGCACCCGGATCGTTGCGCTGGCCTGGGGTTCATGGCGCGGATTCCAGTCATGTTCGTGCCCGTTGTCCTTGGTATTTCCTCGGTCTTTGCCTCCGGTTGGGCACATCAGGTGATTTATCACGATGTGACCATTGCTTCCCTTCGCCTCGAGATCATTGCCTTCGTCGTGATCGTGCCGCTTATTTTTCTCGCGCCATTTGTTTCGTTCCTCGGCTTGATGCTGCGCACGAAGAAGCAGGGTTTGCTGGATTACGGTGACCTGATCGGCCGTCACGGCCGCCTCGTCCGGGAACGCTGGATCGACGGCAAGCCGGTAGCGGACGCCCAAATTCTCGACGCACCGGAACTTGGCCCGATAGCCGATACCGCAGCGCTTTACGAGTTGATCGGCAGGATTCGTCCCTTGCCGCTGACGGGGGGTTCCCTGGTTCCCCTGCTCGGCGCCGCCGTCCTGCCAATGGTGGTACTGGCAGCGCTGGACTTGCCGCTGAAGACGGTCCTCAAGACAGTCCTGAAAATAATCGTCTAGAGGCGAACCGGAGAATGACGCAACAGGCTTCCAGTTCCAGAGTCGCATATCTGGCCAGCTTGCAAGCGATTGAAGGATGCGATTTTCCTGACGACGACATAATGTTAACGTCACAAATATTAGAGTTTCCAACCTGAGACCGTCGCATGGACCCGTTGCCCAGAAAATCCGCCACTTTTCGTCCCCGCATGCGCCCCCTGGCTCTGGAGCCGCGCATCCTGTTCGATGGGGCGGCCGGCGTCGCCGTCGAACAGCAGGCGGCCGAGGCGCCCGCCCCGGAGGCCGCCGCCCCCGCCGCCGAAGCCCCGCCGCGCACCCTGGTGCTCATCGACACCCGGCTGAACGATTATCAGAGACTCATGCAGCAGGCCGCCGCCGGCGCCGAAGTCATCCTCGCCGACGCCTCGCAGGACGGCCTCGCCGCGATCTCGGAGCGCCTCGCCGCCAGCGCGCCGGTCGCCTCGATCCAGATCCTTTCACACGGCGCCGTCGGCCAGTTCACGCTCGGCAGCCAGACCGTCTCTGCCGACAACGTCGCTGCCCTCAGCGACACGCTGCGCACCTGGGCGCCGCAACTCGCCGCCGGTGCCGACATCCTCATTTACGGCTGCCAGGTCGGCGCTGGCGACGCCGGGCGCGCGCTGGTCGACCGACTCGCCGAACTGACCGGCGCCGACGTTGCTGCTTCGGACGACGACACCGGCAACGCGACCGCGGGTGGCGACTGGCTTCTCGAAACGGCAAGCGGCGCCATAGAAACCGGCTTCACCGCCGACACCTATGCCGGCCTGCTGGCCGACGCCGCACCGACTGTCACCCTCTCCGGCACGGCGACCGAGGCGCTGCTTGGCGGCACCTTTAGCTTCACCGCCAGCTTCACCAACCACGCTTCGACGCAGGCCGGCTACGCGCCCTTCATCGACCTGATCCTGCCCGCCACCGGCAAGGACGGCGCCAGCGCGGAAATCGACGACGGCATGACCTTCGTCTCGGCGACCTACCTCGGCCAGACGGTCAAGTCTTTCGTCATCACCTTCGACGCCGCCGGCAACGCCGCCCACCCGCTGGCAAAGGACAGTGCCGGCGTCCCGGTCATCGTCAACGCGGCCACCTACGGCGCGCGCGCGGGCGACCAGCTGGTCGTGCTGCAACTGCCCTACGCCAGCGTGCTCAATGGCCAGCCACCGATCGACGTCGTCGTCACCGGCCAGTTGAGCGCCCTGGCCGACACCACCGACTCGCCGCAGCTCATGCTCAAGGCGCGCGGCGGATTCCAGTTCGGCAACGATTCCGCCGACAACCCGGTTACCGACCCCACGCTGTTCGAGGCGAGCTTCGACGATTTCGTCGTCACCCCGTCCGGCCTGAAGCTGACCCAGTCGATCAACATGCCCGAGGGCGAAACCGTCACCGGTCCCAACTTCGAGCGTAGCCATACGGTGACGGCCACCCCGCCGCCTGGGCAGACGCTGAGCAATGTCGACATTTCGCAAAACCTGCCCGACAACATCCGGGTGGCTTCGATCACGCCGGGGGCGAGCGGCACGATCGTTTCCCTCTCCCTGGTTAATGGCAGCACGATCAGCGACCCGGTGCTGATCAGCCTGGCGTTGACCCAATCTCCGTTCCTGTCTTCCTACACGGTTCGTTACGCCAGCCTGACCGCGCCGACCGACACGGTGGTTCGCTTCTATGTGCCGGAAAAGAATGCTGCCGGCGATGACGTTCTTGATCCGGTGACCGGCAATGACGTTTCGATCACCATCGGCCAGCCTACCGCGACCGGCGAGTGGTTGCCGCTCGATCCGCGCGACCAGACCGTCGTCGATCCCGGCCCGCCGCCAGTGGTAGAGCCAAGCGTCATCACCGCGAACGGCAACGACGCCACTTTCGTCGCCAAATCCGTTGCCCTGCTCAAGTCGGTGACGATTGCCAGCAACGCCGGCAGCGCCGGCCTGTCACCAGGCGACGAACTGCAATACACGCTGAACGTCGATCTCTCCGACTATTTCGCGATCGGCAAGACCCTGTTCAATCAGGGCAACCTGACCATCACCGACCAGCTCGGCGACGGCCAGTCGCTTGCAGGCTTGCCGGTGCTCACGATCTACTTCGAAGGCGTCCAGTACAACATTGCGCTGGTGACCTCCACGGTGGTCGATACGAGTACCGGCGTGACTACGCTGACTTTCGACATTGCCCAGTCGCTGGCCAATTCCAGCGCAATTTTCGGCGGCGCCCTGATCGGCGACATCGCCTTCGACGGAGACCTGGAGGGTCCTACCCGCGCAGTCATCACCTATCGCTCGACCGTCGCCCAGGCCTACACCACGGTCCACCTGCAAAGCGAGATCAACGAAGGCGACAGCATCGGCAACAACGCCACGGTCAGCGGCACCCTCCTTGCCAATAACATCTCGGTGACGGGCGATACTGAAACTGACACCTCCGCCGCCTCGCTGACCGTACCGACCCACACCGTGGCGACCTCGATCGTCACCGTCAATGGCATTGCACCGCCGGCCAATGTCGAACTGAAGCCGGGCGACATCGTGACCTTCAAGCTCGCCTACGACCTGACCACCGGCGACTACGAGAACTTCAAGCTCACCGCCTACCTGCCCTTGCCGCTGTTCGATCTCGGGCCGACAGGCAGTTTTGCCGGCACCTGGACCTACGGCAGCGGCGACACGAATGCCGACATCGTCGACTCGGTGACCGTCGGCGCCGGCAACTCGCTGGTTTTCGGCTTTGGCAACCACATCAATAATCCTGACATCAACGGCAAGCGCATCGAGGTGCAGTTCACCCTGACCGTCGGCAACCAACCCTTCGGCGACAATCGTTCTTTGACGGTTCTGGGGCAATCCGACCAGTTGACCACCATCGCCCAGGCGCACCTGGCTTCCAGCGGCGTGGTCAATATCGCTTCCATCGCCGAGCCGGTGCTGGCCATCAAGCATGGCGTCGTCGCGCTGGGCGCGGGCAGCGCCGGTGTCGTCAGCGGCACCACCGGCGCCTGGGCAGCCGCCGGCAGCACCGGCCAGCCGTTCACCGGCAGCATCACCGACCTCGCTGCCGTCGACGGCAGCGTCACCAAGATCGATGGCGGCGACCTCGTTCGCCTCGCCACCGCCATCGAGAACACCGGTGGCCTCGGCGCCTTCGACGTGGCGACGGCCATCACCCTGCCGGCCGGCTTCGCGTTCGCCGGGGGCAGTCTGGCAGCGGCCAACCTGGCCATCTACCGCGGCGACGGCACGGCGCTGGTGCTCGGCACCGATTACAGCGTTTCCGGCAGCACCATCACCTTCCTCGACGCCGCCGGCCAACCCACACTGCTGCCCGGCCGTGCCGGCACGGCCGCAGACACCAGCGGCGCCAATGTGGTCGTTGTCACCTGCGACGTGGTCGCCAGCGCCAGCATCGCCGCCAGCGCGAGCCTGCAAACCAGCGCGGCCCTGACCCACTACAGCAGCGTCGATGGCGGGCCGGATTTCACGCCGGACGTGAATCCGCAGGACACTGCCGACCAGACCATCGCCGCGCCGGTCGTCACCAAGGTCTTCGCCAACGGCATCCTGACCAACGACGATTCCAGCGCCGCCCATACGGCCGGTGCCGACCTGGTCATCGGCGAGAGCATGCTCTACGACATCGTCGTCACCCTGACGGAAGGCACGACGCAGAATCTACGGGTGAACGACCTCATCCCCGCCGGCATGAGTCTCGACACCAGCTTTGGCAGCGGTGGCTACCAGATCATCACTACCGTGGCGGGGAGCGACGCGCTCGCCGCCGACTTTAACGGCGCGGTCACCGTCGGCAGCGCCACCAACGCACCACCGGGCGGCGACGGCGCCGACCTTGGCCTGACGCTCACCGCCGCCTCGGCCACTGCCGACAACAATGCCGGCAACAACAGCTTCGTCGTTCGCGTGCGCCTGATCGCCAGCAACGTCGCCGGCAACCAGGCCGGCGTCACCCGCCCGAACAGCGCCCAGGCGATCTACAGCGACCCTGATGGTGATACGCCGAATGGCAGCACTCCCGTCGACCGGATTGTCGCCCTCAGCGGCAGCCAGCCGTCGGTGAGCATCGTCGAGCCGACCCTCACGGTGACCCAGACGCAGACCAATAATGGTGGCCCGCTGGGCGTCGACCGCAACGATGAAATCACCTACACGATCACCATCCGCAACGACGGTGGCATCAATGCCTTCGATATCGGCTTCCTCGATACCGTACCGTCACAGCTGATTTTTTCGGAACCCGGATTCGGCCTGCAGTCGCTGACCTATGCCGGCGGCGCAAGCAATAACGGCGGGCCGGATTTTGTGGTCGGCGGCAGCGCCATCGCCAGCGACCCGGCGGCCAACATCGACATTCCCACGGGGGGTTCGATCACCCTGGTACTCAAGGGGCGCGTGCGCTCCGAACTGGGCAGCATCAACGACATTGTCAATACCGCCACGGTGGAATGGACCAGCCTCGACGGCGCGACGGTCGTCCCCGCCACGGGCGAGCGCAGCGGCGTCGACGGCCTGCTCAACAGCGGCGTGCTCAACGACTACCGGACATCCAGCACGAGCACGGTCCCGGTCGCCGCCGGCGCCACGATCAGCCACGTTGGCCTGCTCGCGGATACGCTGGTGCCGACGCCGGACACCAGCCACCCGGAAACGGTCGCGGTTGGCGAACTGATCTACTACCGTGTCGCCTTCCTGGTGCCCGAAGGCGACACGGCAAACGCGAGCGTGGTGATCTATCTACCAGAGGGTCTGTCTTTTGCCGGCGACACCCGCGTTGCGCTGGTAGATGGCGGCACGCCGCTGGTGAATTCCGATGTCCTGGGCGGGCTAACGGTAATTCCCGGTGCCGGGCGTGTCGACCAAGACATCACCGATCTCGAACAGAGCCTGCTGGCGGCAGATCTTTCCAATGCAGCTACTGCCGCGTTGAGAACCTCGCTGATAGACACCAGCGACGCTAACGCGATCAAGATTACGCTGGGCAATGTCAGCAACCAAAACAACGACGCTTTCTTCCAGATGCTCTATCTGGATTTCTTCGTCCGCGTCGACAATATCGCCTCGGTGGATACCGCCGACAACTTCAATGTCTCGGCCGATTTCTTCAGCGGCACGCTCAAGCAGACCAGTACCCCGTTGGCAGTCGAGAACATCGTCGAGCCGAGCCTGCGCAACCTGCAGAAAACTGTCACCGACTTCAATCCGAACACCGCCGGCGCCACCGGCACCGCCACGGTCACCCTGGCCTTCAGCAACGGTGGCGACGGCATCGCCCACGACGCGCGCCTGACCGACAGCGTGACCGGCGGCTCCAACTACGCCCTGAGTACCGTGGTAATCAACGGCACTTCCTATGCGCCGGGCAGCCTGCCAACCGGTGTCACGGTATCGACAGCGGGAGGCATCGCAGCCGACTTTTCCACAGTGGCGATCGGGAGCAGCATCAAGCTGATCTACACTGTCGACGTACCCAATGGCGCCGCCATCGCCTCGACCAACGCGACCCTGAACTGGAGCAGTCTGCCGGAATCTTTCACCGACGGCAGCGCGGTAGCCGGCGGCAGCGTCGTCACAGTCGGTGCAGACGGCACAGTCAGCGGCGAGCGCGACGACGGTGGTACGACCGTGCCCAACACGGCACCGAACACCTACGTGGTCAGCGAAGGCGCCGGCCTCGGCATCATCAGCGGCACCCTGTGGGACGATACGCTGACGCCCACCACCAGTACCGCGCCAGATGGCACCCGGATCGCCGGTCAGACCGTGACCCTGGCCTGGGCCGGCGCCGATGGCGATCTGGCAACGACTGGCGACAATCGCACCTACTCCGCCATCACTGACAACGCTGGCAACTATCACTTCGGCGTGCTGCCTTCCGGCAATTTCCGCATCGACGCGGCCACCCCGATGATCAACCATGTATTCGGTGGCGACACCGACAACGCCGCCGCCCGCATCGACAGCGACGGCGGCACCCTGGGCAGCATCACCATTTCCGGCCTCGGCGAAGGGTCGACCGCAACCGCCGGCGTCGGCTACGTGCGCGACAACGATGCGCCGGTCAACACCTTGCCGGCGGACCAGGTCATGCTCGAGGACGCCACGCTCAACATCAAGGGCATAGTCATCTCCGACATCGACGCCAGTGCTGGCGATCTCACGGTGACGCTGACGGTCAAGCATGGCACCCTTTTTCTGACGACCGGCGGGACCACGGGGGTCACAGTCGTAGGCGGTGCATTGGACACGGCCACGGCCACCATTCAAGGAACAACACTCAACATCAACACGGCGCTCGACAGCCTGCTGTACACGCCGACCGCCAACTACAACGGCACCGATACCCTGACCGTCACCACCAACGACCGGGGCAATACCGGCGACGCCAATGGCAATCTGATGCCCAATGAATTGGCCGATGCCCTGACCGACACCGACAAACTGACCATCACCATCACCCCGGTCAACGATGCGCCAGTGGCCAACAATGATGCCGTCAACGCCCAGGAAGCGGGCGGCTGGTTCAACGACATCGACGGCTTGCCTGGCGTGATCAATGTCCTGAGCAACGATACCGATGTCGACCTCGCCGACAATCCATCGGTAGACAAGCTGTCGGTCTCCCGCATCGGGCTGGGTTCGACAACGACGACCGACGTGGGCCCAATAGGCAACACCACGGTGGTTGGCGCTTACGGCACGCTGAAGATCAATTCCAACGGCAATACCACTTACGTCATCGACGATGACCATCCTGCCGTTCAGGCGCTACGCCTGAGCGGCAACACCCTGACCGAAACCTTCACCTATGAAATGCGTGACCTTGACGGGACGCTCAAGCCGACCGCGACCCTCACCGTAACGATACGCGGCGCCAACGACACGCCGCTCGGTGTCGACGATGAAGGTACGGTCTACGAGGCCGGGGGGGTGAAAAACGGCACACCAGGAGCCCCGTCCATCCTGCCCAACGTGCTGGGCAACGACATCGATGTCGACAGTGTGGCCAATGGCGAAACCAGGAATGTGACCGGTATCCGTTATCGCAAGGAGTCTTCCACCGTCGGCGTCTTCACCGGTGTCGATGCGACGAACCCCGGCATCGTCGCGGGCAACTACGGCACGCTGACCATGAATTACGACGGCAGCTACAGCTACGTCGTCGACCAGGATGCCACGGCAGTCCAGCGCATGGTGCCCGGCGATACGCTGATCGAGTATTTCAGCTATGTGGTCACCGACCAGTTGGGCGACGAGGACATTGCCCAGATGAGGATCACCATCAACGGCGCCAACGACAACCCGGTGGCCAGCGACGACCAGGCGGCGGCACAGGCACAGGCCATCGCTGGCGGCACCGAATCGGGCGGGGTTGTGATTGGCGGCACCGAGCAGGGGTCCGAAGTGAATCCGACCGGCAATGTCATCCTGTTCCAGAGCCGCCCGGGGGCCGTTGGCCCGGCCCCGGGAAATGGTATCGATACGGATGTCGACCGCACCGACCAGCCGAACAGCAATCTCGTCGTGACCGGCATCCGCACCGGCGTGGAGAGTGGCGGGGACACGACGATTGCGGTCACGGGGGCGACTGTCATCTCCGGCAGCTACGGTACGCTGACCATCAATCCCGACGGATCGTTCAGCTACGATGTGGACAGCAGGAATGCCACGGTGCAAGGGCTGAACGCAACCCAGACACTGACCGACACCTTCACCTACAAGATCGCAGACACCACCCTTCCGACCGGCCTGACCGACCTCGCCGTGCTGAACGTCATCGTGCGCGGCGTCAACGATCCGCCGGTAGCCAACGACGTGTTCGCCACGGCCGTCGAAGCGGGCGGCATCGCCAATGGCAACGCCGGTGTGAATCCGTCTGGCGACGCGACCGCCAATGACATCGACCCGGAAGGCGACCCGATTGCCGTGGTCGCCTTCCGCACCGGAACAGAATCGGGAAGCGGCACCGCCGGCATCCTCGGGAGCGCGTTGCAGGGCACATACGGCTCGCTGACGCTGAATGCCAACGGCACCTACACTTATGTGGTCGACAACAACAACGCCGCCGTGCAGGCGCTGCGTACCGCTGCGAACACGCTGAGCGAGTCCTTCACCTACCAGATCGCCGACAACGCCACGACAACGGAAACCGAACTGGGGCAGATCGTCATCACCATTGAGGGGCGTAACGACAACCCGGTCGGTTTGGACGACTCCGCCACCGCCGTCGAGGCTGGCGGCCTCAGCAATGCGGTTTCCGGCACCAACCCGACCGGCAATGTGCTGACCGACCCAGTCACCAGCGACACCGATGTCGATTCGGTCGCCAATGGCGAAACCAGGACCGTTTCGGCCGTCCGCACCGGCGCCGAAACCGCGACCGGCACCACCGGCACGGTCGGCATCGCGCTGGTCGGCAGCTACGGCAGCCTGACGCTGAATGCCGACGGCAGCTACCAGTACGTCGTCGACAATGCCAATGCCGCCGTCCAGGCCCTGCGCACCAGCGGCAATACATTGACCGAGTGGTTCACCTACACGGTGAGCGACACGGACGGCGCCGCCGACCTCGCGCAACTGACCCTCACCATTCGTGGTGCCAACGACACGCCGCTGGCCAACGCCGATGCGGCGACCGCCGTCGAGGCTGGCGGGTTGAACAACAGCGCCGCCGGAACGAATCCCGGTGGCAATGTGCTGACCAACGACAGTGATGTCGATGCGGCGGTCAACGGCGAAACCAGGACCGTTTCTGCTTTCGCCAACAGCGCGAGCGTCGCCGGCACCCTCGGCAGCACGCTGGCCGGGACCTACGGCAGCCTGACCCTGAATGCGGATGGCAGCTACACCTACGTCGTCGACAACACCAACACAGCAATCCAGGGGCTGCGTACCAGCAGCAACACGCTGACCGACACCTTCACCTACACCATGCGCGACGCGGCCGGCGCGACATCGAGCACGACGCTGACCATCACCGTCCGCGGCGCCAACGACAACCCGCTGGCGAACCACGACACCGGCACGGCGGTCGAGGCCGGCGGCCTCAACAACGGCACCCCGGGCAGCCAGGCCACCGGCGACGTGCTGCTCAACGATACCGATGTCGACAACGTGGCATACGGCGAGACCAGGACCGTTTTGGCAATCCGTACCGGCACCGAAGCCGGCAGCGGGACCGCCGGTAGCGTCGGCAGCGCGCTGACCGGCACCTACGGCGCGTTGACGCTGAACGCCAACGGCACCTACACCTACGTCGTCGACAACACTAATGCCACGGTTCAGCAGTTGCGTACCCCAGCCGATACGCTCAGCGAGACCTTCACCTATACGATGCGCGACACGGCCGGCGCCACCGACATCGCGCAACTGACCATCACCCTCCAGGGAGCCAACGACACGCCGCTGGCAGTCGATGACAGCGCATTCGGCTGGCCGCCGATCGTCGGTTCGCCCGGCTCCGGGCGCCATCCGACCGGCAACGTGCTGCCCAACGACAGGGACGTCGATTCCGGCGACGGCCAGTCGGTCTCCGGCATACGTACCGGCACCGAGCTTCCCGGCGGCGACCCGCTGACGGCAGTCGTGCCCGGCACATCGAGCGGCAGCGGGGTGCGCATCGACGGCACCTGGGGCTGGCTCAACATCGGCGCCGACGGCAGCTACCTCTACGAAGTGGACTTCGCGCGGACCGCGAGCCTGGCCCCCGGCGTTGTCGTTCAGGATTATTTCACCTACGAACTCAGGGATACCGGCGGTCTGACCGACCTCGCGCAACTGACCGTCAACATTCGCGGCAGGAACAATCCCCCGATCGCCGTACCGAACCTGCCGATCGCCGTCGAGGCGGGCGGCATCGCCAACGGGTCGCCCGGCATCGATCCCGCCGGCGACATCACCGCCAACGACTTCGACTTCGAGGGCGACCCGCTCAGCGTCGACGCCATCCGCACCGGCCCTGAATCGGGCAGCGGCACGGCCGGCACCATCGGCAGCGAACTGGCCGGCACCTACGGCTGGCTGACCCAGCAGGCCGACGGCACCTTCTCCTATCGCGTCGACAACGCCAATCCGCTGGTAGAGGCCTTGCGCAGCAGCGGCGATACGCTGACCGACTTCTTCACCTACACCGTATCGGACATCTATGGCGCAGCCGATCAGGCAACGATCGCCGTCACCATCCGCGGCGCCAACGACAACCCACTGGCGACCCACGACACCGGCACGGCGCTCGAGGCCGGTGGCCTCAACAACGGCACCCCGGGCAGCCAGGCCACCGGCAACGTGCTGCTCAACGATACCGATGTCGATGCTGCGGTCTACGGCGAAACGAAGGCCGTTTCCACCTTCGCCATCGGCGGCGCGGCAGCCCCAGCGGGCAGCGCGCTGACCGGTGCCTACGGCACGCTGACGCTGAACGCCGACGGGGGCTACACCTACGTCGTCGACAACTCCAACACCACGATCCAGGGGCTGCGTACCAGCAGCAACACGCTGACCGACACCTTCACCTACACCATGCGCGACGCGGCCGGCGCGACATCGAGCACGACGCTGACCATCACCGTCCGCGGCGCCAACGACAACCCGCTGGCGAACCACGACACCGGCACGGCGGTCGAGGCCGGCGGCCTCAACAACGGCACCCCGGGCAGCCAGGCCACCGGCGACGTGCTGCTCAACGATACCGATGTCGACAACGTGGCATACGGCGAGACCAGGACCGTTTTGGCAATCCGTACCGGCACCGAAGCCGGCAGCGGGACCGCCGGTAGCGT
Source organism: Candidatus Accumulibacter propinquus (assembly GCF_056856495.1). Taxonomy (NCBI): domain Bacteria; kingdom Pseudomonadati; phylum Pseudomonadota; class Betaproteobacteria; genus Candidatus Accumulibacter; species Candidatus Accumulibacter propinquus. Next base: position 1,279,740 of record NZ_JBSEHC010000003.1, on the reverse strand, counting down.
CGGCAGCGCGCTGACCGGCACCTACGGCGCGTTGACGCTGAACGCCAACGGCACCTACACCTACGTCGTCGACAACACTAATGCCACGGTTCAGCAGTTGCGTACCCCAGCCGATACGCTCAGCGAGACCTTCACCTATACGATGCGCGACACGGCCGGCGCCACCGACATCGCGCAACTGACCATCACCATCCAGGGAGCCAACGACACGCCGCTGGCAGTCGATGACAGCGCATTCGGCTGGCCGCCGATCGTCGATTCGTCCGGCTCCGGGCGCCATCCGACCGGCAACGTGCTGCCCAACGACAGGGACGTCGATTCCGGCGACGGCCAGTCGGTCTCCGGCATACGTACCGGCACCGAGCTTCCCGGCGGCGACCCGCTGACGGCAGTCGTGCCCGGCACATCGAGCGGCAGCGGGGTGCGGATCGACGGCACCTGGGGCTGGCTCAACATCGGCGCCGACGGCAGCTACCTCTACGAAGTGGACTTTGCGCGGACCGCGAGCCTGGCCCCCGGCGTTGTCGTTCAGGATTATTTCACCTACGAACTCAGGGATACCGACGGTCTGACCGACCTCGCGCAACTGACCGTCAACATTCGCGGCAGGAACAATCCCCCGATCGCCGTACCGAACCTGCCGATCGCCGTCGAGGCGGGCGGCATCGCCAACGGGTCGCCCGGCATCGATCCCGCCGGCGACATCACCGCCAACGACTTCGACTTCGAGGGCGACCCGCTCAGCGTCGACGCCATCCGCACCGGCCCTGAATCGGGCAGCGGCACGGCCGGCACCATCGGCAGCGAACTGGCCGGCACCTACGGCTGGCTGACCCAGCAGGCCGACGGCACCTTCACCTATCGCGTCGACAACGCCAATCCGCTGGTAGAGGCCTTGCGCAGCAGCGGCGATACGCTGACCGACTTCTTCACCTACACCGTATCGGACATCTATGGCGCAGCCGATCAGGCAACGATCGCCGTCACCATCCGTGGCGCCAACGACAACCCGCTGGCGACCCACGACACCGGCACGGCGGTCGAGGCCGGTGGCCTCAACAACGGCACCCCGGGTAGCCAGGCCACCGGCGACGTGCTGCTCAACGATACCGATGTCGACAACGTGGCATACGGCGAGACCAGGACCGTTTTGGCGATCCGTACCGGCACCGAAGCCGGCAGCGGGACCGCCGGTAGCGTCGGCAGCGCGCTGACCGGCACCTACGGCGCGTTGACGCTGAACGCCAACGGCACCTATACCTACGTCGTCGACAACGCCAATGCCACGGTTCAGAGGTTGCGTACCCCAGCCGATACGCTCAGCGAGACCTTCACCTATACGATGCGCGACACGGCCGGCGCCACCGACATCGCGCAACTGACCATCACCATCCAGGGAGCCAACGACACGCCGCTGGCAGTCGATGACAGCGCATTCGGCTGGCCGCCGATCGTCGGTTCGTCCGGCTCCGGGCGCCATCCGACCGGCAACGTGCTGCCCAACGACAGGGACGTCGATTCCGGCGACGGCAAGTCGGTCTCCGGCATACGTACCGGCACCGAGCTTCCCGGCGGCGACCCGCTGACGGCAGTCGTGCCCGGCACATCGAGCGGCAGCGGGGTGCGGATCGACGGCACCTGGGGCTGGCTCAACATCGGCGCCGACGGCAGCTACCTCTACGAAGTGGACTTTGCGCGGACCGCGAGCCTGGCCCCCGGCGTTGTCGTTCAGGATTATTTCACCTACGAACTCAGGGATACCGGCGGTCTGACCGACCTCGCGCAACTGACCGTCAACATTCGCGGCAGGAACAATCCCCCGATCGCCGTACCGAACCTGCCGATCGCCGTCGAGGCGGGCGGCATCGCCAACGGGTCGCCCGGCATCGATCCCGCCGGCGACATTACCGCCAACGACTTCGACTTCGAGGGCGACCCGCTCAGCGTCGACGCCATCCGCACCGGCCCTGAATCGGGCAGCGGCACGGCCGGCACCATCGGCAGCGAACTGGCCGGCACCTACGGCTGGCTGACCCAGCAGGCCGACGGCACCTTCTCCTATCGCGTCGACAACGCCAATCCGCTGGTAGAGGCCTTGCGCAGCAGCGGCGATACGCTGACCGACTTCTTCACCTACACCGTATCGGACATCTATGGCGCAGCCGATCAGGCAACGATCGCCGTCACCATCCGCGGCGCCAACGACAACCCACTGGCGACCCACGACACCGGCACGGCGGTCGAGGCCGGTGGCCTCAACAACGGCACCCCGGGCAGCCAGGCCACCGGCGACGTGCTGCTCAACGATACCGATGTCGATGCTGCGGTCTACGGCGAAACGAAGGCCGTTTCCACCTTCGCCAGCGGCGGCGCGGCAGCCCCAGCGGGCAGCGCGCTGACCGGCGCCTACGGCACGCTGACGCTGAACGCCGACGGGGGCTACACCTACGTCGTCGACAACTCCAACACGGCTGTCGAAGCCCTGCGCACGCCGGCCGAGACACTGGGAGAGATCTTCACCTACACCGTGGTCGATGCCGCAGGTGCCACGTCGACCGCCACCCTGACCATCACCATCCAGGGAGCCAACGACAACCCGGTCGCCGCCGACGATGTCGGCCTGGCCACCGATGCTGGCGCCGCCCCGGTCACCAGCGGCAACGTGCTGCCCAACGACACCGACATCGATGCCGGCGACACCAGGACCGTGGTCGCCATCCGCACCGGAGCGGAGGCGGGCAGCGGCACCGCCGGTAGCGTCGGCACCCCGCTCGCCGGCAAGTATGGGACGCTGGCGTTGAATGCCGACGGCTCGTGGACCTACACCATCGACACCACCAACCCCGACGTGCTCAACGCCGCCGGTGCCGGCCGCATCCTCAGCGAGGTGTTTACCTACACCGTGCGCGACACCGCGGGCGGCACCGACCAGGCGCAACTGACCGTCACCCTCGACATGGTCGTCCCCTATCAGGAGTCCTCGGCCGGTCCCTGGTTCGAAGACCTGTCGCCATACGGCGCGCCACTCACTCGCTTGCCGGATGTCGATCCGGCGATATTCATCCACCCGGTCGTCGCATCCGTTGAAAGGCAACTGCGGCTCTCGAACACGCGCGATGACGGCACCGATATCCGCCTGGAAGCACCGCTGGAAATCCAGTCCATCACGCTGGGTTCCCGGCTCGCCGGCGACCCCACCGAGTTCGTCGGGCGCACGGTGCAGGCCATCCGGATGTCCGGCAAGCTCGACCAGATGCAGGTGGACGCCCGCCAGGGTGTCGTCTCGCTGTCCTCCGACGGCCTGCTCCCCGACCCTTCGGTCTTCACGCCCGACCCGCGCCAGATGGTGAAGGCGCCGACCGAAGCACACGATGTGCCCAAGCAGGGTTCGATGCGTACGCCGTCTTTCGGCGAGCAGTTGAAACTGGCAGCGCAGCGTTTCAAGCCGTTGGCAGTAAACTTCCACGCCAACCGGGTTCCGGTTGAGACCCCTCACAATCCATGACGCGTGCCGAAATTCGACATGCTGCCGCGCCCCGTTGCCAACGCCGGCCATGTCGGCCGCAACAATATCGCGGACGGCATTTCCGAAGGCATCGACATCGCCACCGTGCAGCCCGATGGCACCGTCAGCTTGCGCCCTTCCACGGCAACCGGGGACAACCGCCGCCATGCTATCGTGCAACGTGCTCGATTTCTTCCTGCGTGGCCTGGACGAGTTCGGGAAACTTCGTCACGTGATCTGCGACAGCCGCTGGCGAAAGTCCCTGAGCAGCGCATAGCCCGGATCGTGGTGCTGCTGGAGCAGGCTGTTGAACAAGGCTTCTTCCGGCGTGCGTCGGTCCTGACGCACTTCCAGTGTCCCCAGTTCGGCAAAGCTCATTTGCACCGGGGTTTCGTCTACCCGGATCAGCGCCGGCGCCCGGCCAGCGGATGGTGGGTGACCTGACGCCCCGGCGGTAATTCGATCCGCCCCGTGCAATGCAGCATCATCCCGCGGCGCCTTCCCCCTCCGGCACCTGCCGGGCGACGACCCCCGCACTTTCCTGGTGCGATTGCAGTCCACCTCGTTGGCGTGGTTGTTCTATAATTGCCGGCTTGCAGTTTCATCATTCGACCAGGCGATCCTCAACAACGGGGATGAACTGGCGCCCACCCGAGAACAGGACGTACGGATGACGCCACGAATCGCGTTCGCAGTTGTTTTTGCTTTTGCCTGCGGTGCTGCTTCGTCCAACGACGCAGCGAGCCAGGACCTTGGTTCCAACCCTTCAGCACGACCCAATTCCCTTTCCCCGCAGGCCGACGCCATCCAGCCAGGCCTGCAGGCCGACACCAACTGGGCACTGCCGGTAATCGAACTCGTCGCACCGACGCAGTTACCGGAGACCATCGATCTCACGTCCGAGCCCGAGGAGCTTTTCCAGCGCATGCGCCAGGGCTTCTCGATGCCGAACATCAACAACGCGCTGGTCCTGCACCATCAGCAGTGGTATCTGAATCACCCGGAGTCGCTGCGCCGGATGGTCGAGCGCAGCAGTCGCTACCTGCATCACATCGTCGAGGAAATCGAAAAGCGTGGCATGCCGATGGAGCTTGCCCTGCTGCCGATGGTCGAGAGTGCCTACAACCCCACCGCCTACTCGCGCAGCCATGCTTCCGGCCTGTGGCAGTTCGTGCCTTCAACCGGCAAGCAATACAAGCTCGAACAGAACTGGTGGGTTGACGCGCGTCGAGACATCGTCGCTTCGACGGCGGCGGCGCTCGATTATCTGCAATACATCTATGATCTGCACGGCGACTGGCACCTGGCGCTCGCCTCGTATAACTGGGGCGAAGGCGCCGTCGGTCGCGCGATCAACAAGAACAAGGCCAATGGTCTGTCAACGGACTATCTGAGCCTGACGATGCCCGAGGAAACGCGCAACTACGTGCCCAAGTTGCAGGCACTGAAGAACGTGTTCAGCAATCCGAACGTTCTGGCCAACCTCAACATCCGCGGCGTCCCCAACCGGCCCTATTTCGCGACGGTCACCAAGACCGCCAATATCGACGTCAAACTGGCCGCCAAACTGGCCGAAATGCCCGTCCAGGAATTCGTCGCCCTGAACCCGGCACACAATCGCCCGGTGATCAAGTCCGAAACACCGATGGTGATCCCGGCCGACAAGGTCGATACCTTCATCAGCAACCTCGAAGCACACGAGGAGAGCGAGAAGCCGCTCTCCTCGTGGCAGGCTTACACGGTAAAAACGGGCGACAAGCTCGAACAGATCGCTCCCCGCTTCGGGATGACGGTGGCCAACCTCAGGGCGGTCAATGGCATCAACGGCAAGATCAAGGTCGGTCCGGGGCTGACCCTGCTGGTCGCCGGCCAGGAGGGAACGGAGCCGGCCGAAGACGCCGCTCTGGCTGAGCAGCAGACGCTGGTGGTACCACCGCCGCGCCTCGCGCAGCCCGAACCGACAGTGGTGGCAACGCCGGTTGCGGTCACACGCACGCACACCGTGCAGAAAGGCGAAACGCTGGTCAAGGTGGCGCAGCGCTACGGCATGACCCTCGCCGAGATCAAACAACTCAACAAGCTGCGGGCCGAGCACGTCAACGCCGGCACCCGGCTGACCGTGGCCGCGGCCGCGACCGCGGCCGAGACCGGCAGCAAACCAAACAGCGCGGGGCAGCGCAATACGCTGGTGGAGGTCGAGAACAAACACGCCGAAGCACGCAGCGAAGCGGTGGCCAGTGCCGCAACCCGCAGCCACACCGTCCGCAAGGGCGAGACGCTGGTGCAGGTTGCCAGTCGCTACGGGATGACGCTGACCGAGTTGAAGCAACTCAACAAACTGCGTGCCGACCAGGTCAACGCCGGTACCAGGCTCGTCGTGGCAGCACCCGAGGCAGGCAGCAAGTCGGCGGCGGCGCCGCGCAGCGTCCTGGCCGAAAACGACGGCAAGCACGCCGAGCCGCGCGGCGAGGCCGTGAACAGCAGCACGACGCACAGCGTACGCAAGGGCGAAACGCTGTTCCAGGTCGCCAGCCGCTACGGCATGACGCTGGCCGAACTGAAACAGCTCAACAAACTGCGTGCCGACCAGGTCAACGCCGGCACCAGGCTGCTGGTAGCAGCGCCGGAAAGCAGCAACAAGCCCACGACGACCGCGTCGCGGAGCACTCCGGCTGATGCCGCCGACCCCAAGCAGAACGCAGCACGGGCCGAGACGGGTCCGGTCGTCGCCACGCGCAGCCACACCGTGCAGAAGGGCGAGACGCTGGCCCAGGTCGCCAGCCGCTACGGCATGACCGTGGCCGAGCTGAAGCAGGCCAACAAGCTGCGTGCCGACCAGGTCAACGCCGGTACCAAACTCGCCGTCGCGGCACCCGAAACCGCCAGCAAGCTGCCGCCGGCGCGGTCGCGCGTAGACGTCGCCGAGGTCGAGAGCCGGCAGGGCAAGGGATCCGACAGCCGCCAGACGCTGGCCAAGGCGGAAACCAGACCGGCCAGCAGGAAAGCCGACGAATCGGCCAACGAGCACGCGCGCCAGGGAACCAGAAAACCGGCCAAGCTGGCGCAGTACACGATTCGCCGTGGCGACACGCTGGTCTCGATCGCCAAGCAGTTCAAGGTCGAGAAGGATGACCTGTTGCGCTGGAACCGCATCCAGAGCAACGACATCAAGCCGGGGCAGACGCTGACCATTCAACTGGTGCAAAACACGCTCTAGGGCACACCGCGCTTCAACCAGCAAAACGCCGCCTGCGGGCGGCGTTTTGCTGCGCGCGAAGCTAGCCGTACAGGTGGCAACGCACGCTGTGCGTCGTCGACACGCTGGTCGCCTCGGGATAGCGCTCGCTGCAGGCGGCGATGGCCTGCCGGCAACGCGGATGAAAATGGCAACCGGTGGGCGGTCTGGCCGGCGAGGGAGTTTCACCCGGCAGACGGATGAACTCCGGCTGCGCATCGAGGTGCGGGCTGGGGACCGCCGACAACAGGGCGCGCGTATAGGGGTGCTGCGGCGAACGCAGGACTTCGTCGACCGTCCCCTGCTCGACGATCCGGCCCAGATACATCACCGCCACCGCATGCGCCAGATGGTCGACAACCGCAAAGTTGTGGGTGATGAACAGGTAGGCCAGCCCAAGGTCGGCCTGCAGGCCGGCCATCGCCCTTGTCGTTGACGGACCACGCCACGCCGAGAAGCAGGTAGCCACCAGCGAGCCCCGGCTCGTTGGCGAATGCAATGACGGATTGCATCGCCGACTTGCCCAGCTCGCTGGCTCGCTTGGCCTCGATCCGTGGCGACTCGTCCACCGCATTGAGCTCTTCCAGCGTAAGCGTTCAGCCGATCCACCTATAAAAGAGCCGATAGGTGGAGCAACCTCCCGGTTTTCGACAGGAGGAAGAGATGACCAAAGGAGGGGAACTGGAAGCACGCTGGCGAAGGCATGTTGACGCCTGGCGGGCGAGCGGGGGCACACAAACTGCGTACTGCAAGGAGCACGGGCTGAGAAGTTATTCGCTCAGTTACTGGCACCTGCGCTTTTCGGGGGAGTCAGGCTCAAGCGGGACGAGGGGAGGAGGCACGCTGACCCTGGTTCCGGCGGCCCTGGTTGCCGGTCCCGTGGCGTCTACACCCAGTCTGTCGCTCCACAGCCCTGAAGGCTGGCGACTCGACTTTGCCGCCCTGCCGCCTGCCGGGTGGCTGAACACCTTGTGGGCAGAGCGCTCATGAGCCCGTCTTTGGGAGCGGCGCCCGAGCGTATCTGGTTGGCCGTCGAAGCGGTGGACATGCGTCTGGGCATCGATGGGTTGTCGGCCCGCATTCAGGCCAGCCTCGGGCGTACGCCCTGTGACGGCACCGCCTACGCCTTCACCAACCGGCGACGCAGCCGGCTCAAACTGCTGGTCTGGGACGGCACCGGGGTCTGGCTGTCGCAACGCCGGTTGCACCGGGGCGCCTTCACCTGGCCGCGCGCGAGCGACCCGGTCTTCGCCCTCACCGCGGCGCAATGGCGTTGGCTGATCGCTGGCGTAGACTGGCAACGCCGCGACGTTCCGGCACCCGCCCATTGGCAGGTTTAGCCGGATCCCATCGCTAAAAAAGCATGTCGAATCCGCCACTTCGCTGTCTTTCAGACCCGCTTCACGGTATAATGCCGAATGGATTTGGCCAGCGAACTTGCCCCCTTCTCTCCCTCGCCGGAACTGCTGTTGTGGACCGAAAATCGGGTCGGCGGACTGCTCGAAGAACTCAAGACTCGCGAGACCGAAATTCACTGGCGCGATGCCAAGATCGAGAAGCTCACCCTCGAACTGCTCTATTTGCGGCGGATGAAATTCGGCGTGAAGAGCGAGTCTCTGGCGCTGCCCGAACGGGACCTCTTCGAAGAAAGCCTGACCGCCGACCTCGCCGCCTGCGAAGCCCACCTGGAGCAGGAGCGTCAGGCGGCCGACATGGGGCCGCCTCTGCCGCCCGCCGAGAAGCCCAAACGCGAACGCGCCGGCCGTCAGCCCCTGCCGGTGCAGTTGCCGCGTGTCGAGCACCGGCACGAGCCCGACAGCTGCACCTGTGGCCAATGTGGTCAGGCGCTGGTGCAAATCGGCGAGGACGTGACCGAAAAGCTCAGCATCGTCCCTGCCGAGTTCTTCGTCGAGCGTCACCTCTACCCGAAATACGCCTGCCGTCCCTGCGAGACGATCACCGCCGTGCCGGCTGTGGCTTCGGTCATCGACGGTGGTCTGGCAACGCCGGCGTTGCTGGCCTGGGTCATGGTCAGCAAGTACGTGGATCATCTGCCGCTCTATCGCCTGGAACGCCAGGCCGCCCGCTCGGGAGTGATCCTGTCCCGCTCCACCCTGGCCCGACTGGGTGGGCCGTATCGGCGTCGCCCTGGAACCGCTCTGGCAGCGCCTCACCGAGCTGCTGCGCCAGTGCACGGTGCTGCATGCCGATGAAACCCCGGTGCAGCAACTCGATCCGGGCCGGGGAAAGACCAAACGGGCCTATCTGTGGGCGTATCGCAGCAATGCCCTGGGAGCCGATCCGCCGATCGTCGTCTTCGACTACCAGCCCGGCCGGGGCGGAAAGTACGTGGTCGAGTTCCTCGGCAACTGGCACGGTGCGCTGATGGTCGATGAGTTTGCCGGCTATCAGGGGCTGTTTCGCGGCGAGGTGATCGAACTCGCCTGCATGGCTCATGCCCGGCGCAAGTTCTTCGACCTCCATCAGGCGAATGGGAGCCCCATCGCCGCCGAGGCGCTGCGCCGCTTCGGCGAGTGGTATGCCATCGAGGCGACGATCCGGGAGAAGAGCGTAGAGGAGCGGGCCCGAAGACGAAAGGAAACCAGTCAGCCGTTGCTCAAAGCCTTTCATCTGTGGCTCCTGAGCACCCGCCAGTCGGTTGCCGACGGGGGCGCGCTGGCCAAGGCGATCGACTACAGTCTGCGGCGCTGGTCAGCCTTGGCCCGTTATGCCACCAATGGCTTCTACCCGATCGATAACAACCCGATCGAGAATGCCATTCGTCCCATCGCCATCGGAAGGAAGAACTGGCTGTTTGCCGGTTCCGAGGCCGCCGGCCAGCGCGCCGCAGCGATTCAGTCCCTGCTCGAAACCGCACGCATGAATGACATCGAGCCCATGGCCTGGCTGACCAACACCCTGGAAAAACTCCCCTCCTGGCCGAACAGCCGCATCGACGAGTTGTTGCCTCTCAAGCCGCTCAACAATCCAGCGTGATCCTGCTCCTCCAGAGGTGGGGGCGCTGAACGCTTACCTTCCAGCAACTAGGCGGCGCTACGCATCGGGCGCTTCGCTTGCATGCAGGCTGTCCAATGTTTCCACCAGCACGTCCGTCTGCTGAGAGAGCGCACGCCCGTAGGCTTCCCACCGGTCCCAAGCTGCTCGCAACGACATGGAACCTGTGGTTTTGTCGTTGGCGGCATTTACGGTGATGCGCTTCACGTAAAGCGGGATCGAAAGGTTGGCCGACTCCCAGAGATGGCTTTCGAGGGTGCTGAGTTCCATGCCGGGATTATTGTGGAAATGCGGCTCTTGCGGGAGGGATCGTGAGCATGGATGGTTTGGTAGATTCTTGCGCCAAGAGTGCCGGTCACTTCCGAATTGGCACTCGGCTCGCCGCCTGGGCAACAGGTCAGTCTGGATTCATCGCAATCTCCTCCGGATCAACCACTACCGTCGCCAGCACCACCCACCATCGCGGCATCTTGTCGAGATGCGCATATTTGGGATCGGATTGACTGTGTAGACGGCGCATCAGAGCTTCGACAGATACAGCCACGACCTTTCCTTGTGGGAGGACGGCGCCTTTAGAGAGCCGGCCAACCACGGTGCCATCGCGCCGGCTGCGCAGTTCGCTTCGCGGGCCATCGGCCACAAGGTCGAGCGCTTCGCCGTAGTCGAGCTGTTCCACGGCGCGGTGGAAGGCGGTGCCCTCGGGCTGTCGCGCGCCGTAACCCAAGTCCACATCAGCCAGGCCCAGGCTTTTGTATTTCCAGCCCAAGTGCTTGGGGCGGTCGGTGAAGTGGGGGGACTCCGTGCGGACGACGGCTTCGCTCACCAGAGGCGGGGAGAACGGGTTGGGTTGGCGCGAAGACTGGCACAGGACGAGGTTTTCTTGGGCGCGGGTCATACCTACGTAGTAGAGGCGGCGCTCGGCCTCGGAAGGATCACGCCAGTCGCGGCCGTCGAGAATCACTACATGTCGGAACTCGCGCCCCTTGGCGGCGTGCACGGTGGAGAGCGTCAGCCGGTCGCGGTCGCTGCGGGCGGCGTCGGCGCCGAATTCGTGGAGTTCCTCGATCACCGTTCGGCTCGGCATTGGGATCGTGCCCCACACGCAATCCATCTCGGCGATGAATTGATGCAGTAGCGCGAGCCAGGGGTTTTCCTGTTGGCTGCCGCCGAAGCGGCAGTTGAACCATCGGGCAAGCAGTCCGGGGCGCAGGCGGCGGGCGGGCTTGTGGCGCAACATGTCCAGCAGCCCGCAGGCTTCGCGCGTCTGGTGGAACTTCGGTCCGGCGTTGTCGCGTTCGGAGAGCTGGTAGCGGACGTCTTCGTGCTGACACCATGCGCGGACCGGGTCCAGGGTCGCGCGATTGCGGGCCAAAACGGCGAAGTCGGAGCAATCGGCCGTGGGGTCAAGAGCCTTGAGGCGCTTCACCTCCGCCATGGCGGCCATTGCCTGGCCGATGGCGTCGTCCGGCACCGAGATGATCTGCACGCGCCCCTGGCCCAGGCCGTCAATCTTTTGCCAGCGGCCGCCAGGCGCATCGTGCTGCCGTGCGTGGTTGATGCGGATCGGGTGTTCGCGCTTCAATCGGCCCAGATGCGGTTCGATCACGGCGTTGGCGGTGTGGATGATGTTGGCCGTCGAGCGGTAGTTGTCGACCAGGTATTCCACGCGCGCCTGGTAGTCCTCCTGAAATCGCTGGATGAAGGTGTTGCTGGTGCCGCGGAAGGTGTAGATGTTCTGGTCATCGTCTCCCACCGCAAGCAGGGTGAGCTTGGCGTCGCGGTCCTGCATCTGCCGGCCGGCCAGCGCACTGATGAGGTCGTACTGGCGCTGGTCGATGTCCTGATATTCGTCGACCAGAATGTGCCGGTAGCCCGCGAGCAGGCGCTCGCGCAGTTCGTCGCCGTCTACGTCACTGCCGCTCACATCCGCCTTGCCTTGGAGAAGCGCGATGGCCTGGTCGATGATGCCGTCGAGCGCCCCGGGGTTGAGCGGCTCGTTCGGCTGCCCGGCCAGGGTAGCCAGGCTGGTGCCTGTGAGCCGCAAGGCGAGTGAGTGATAGGTGAGGACGGTGACGGCTCCCGCCTCGGCTTCGAGCAGGTTGCGCAGGCGCTGGCGGATTTCCCATGCAGCGCCTCGGTTGAATGTCAAAACAATGATGCTCGAAGACGGCTCGCGCAGCACCCGGCACAGGTAGGCCACGCGGTGGACGATCAGGCGGGTCTTGCCGGAACCGGGGCCGGCTAAAACCAGCCGGTTCACGTCCGGCCGCTCGGCGACCAGCCGCTGCTGCAGCGGATGGCGCAGGCCCTCGACGATGCGCCGGTACGACTCCTCGGTGGTGGCGCGATCGAGCATTTCGCGCCGGCCCGCAAAGTAGCGGCGGATGAACTCCAGCTTCGGCAGGGTGAAGTAGGCGAGAACGAAGCGCAGCGCATCCGAGAGCTTGCTCAAGCCCAGCTTGGCGTACTCGTGGATGACGTGGATCTGGAAGTTCTTCTCGTTGTAGTGCTCCTTCAGCGGCTCGAAATCGGCGCTGCTGAAGCCGCGTTTCTCCTCCGGATGGAGATGGATGGTCATGGCCGCACGGAAAACGGTTTTGCCGCGGTCGAGAATCAGCACGCCGTTGTCGTGCAGGTAGAGCAGGCCCGCGTCGATGGCCGTCAGTTCGTCCTTGAGTGTCGGCGCAACGTCGATATCCGCATTCAAGGCACGGGCGAGTTCGCCGAGCTTGCATTCCACCCGCAGGTCCACGCCGCGCGCGCGATCGGTGAGCTTGGCCAGCAGGGTATGCAGCAGCACGTCCGCGACGGCGCGGCGCTTGGCGGCGATGTCGCCAATGTTGCCCCAGCCGCGCAGCAGGCGCACCTTGAGGATCTGGCGCTGCACCAGACGCACGTCGAACAGGGCGCGGCGGTGCTTGGCATCGTCACCGAACGGGCGCCCGAGGGAGTGCAGCAGCTTCATCAGGTCGTCCGGGACGAATTCCGTGCCGGTACGGACTTTGAGTTCCTGGCACAGGCTGCGCAGGTTGACGTCCTGCCAGTCCTGGCCGTAGGCGTCCGGGGCCAGTTCCGGCAGCAGATCGAGCAGCGCGCTTTCCAAGGCCGCGAGCGTCCTCAGCCGGTCGGCGGAAGAGCTCCTGACCCCGCTGCGCAACAGCACGGTGAGCGAGATGTCGTTGGTGAGGACGTCGAGCCGTTCCAGTTGATGCAGCATGCGAATGACTTCGTCGCTGGATACACCGACGGCGGTCATCAATTCGTCCGTGCTGACGCCTTCGTCGTCGCGCGTGTTCATCAGGCAGGACACCAGGCTCAGGTACTTCTGCTGCATCCCGTCCGATAGGTCGGCCTTGCGCAGAATGGCCGCCGCCGCTTCCACCGAGCCAACCTTCAGGCTGCCAGGAAACACCCGGGTGTGGTTCTCGTTGCGCTCCAGAAATCGGGAACGTTCCAGCCAGGAGACGGCGGTCCGCACTTTGGTGTCGGCATCTGGGTTCTCGGCCTCGATGCTGATGTCGAGTTCATCGTCGGCCAGGATCTCCCCGGAGGTGACGACGATCTCGGTGCTCTTGGTCTTGCTGGCATGGCGGCGCAGGGTGCGCAGGATGCCGGCGATGTCCTGCCGGGAGAGGCGCGAACGGGCCGAGAGACCGAACTGCGCTTCGACGTCGTTCTCGTCATAGAGCAGTACACAGCGTGAGTCCTGAAGGTCGCGCCCGGCGCGGCCGGCCTCCTGCAGGTAGTTTTCGAGCGAGCCGGGGATCTCGGCGTGGATCACCATGCGCACGTCTGGCTTGTCCACCCCCATGCCGAAGGCGTTGGTCGCGACGATGATCTTGAGTTCTCCGGTGATGAAGGCCTGCTGGATGTCCTTCTTGCGCCCGGGTTCCAGGCCCGCGTGGAAGTGCGAGCACAACCAACCTATGTCGCGCAGGAAGCCGGAAATCTCCTCCGCGCTCTTGCGCCGCGCCGCGAAGATCACCGCACCGCCCGCGACGCGGGGTGTGGCGGGCGGCCCGAATTCAGACTCCAGCAGCCGCTGGATGGCGAAGTGTTTTTCCGCCTTGGTTACCGACATCACCTCATAGTGCAGATTCTCCCGCTCGTGGCCACCGTCGAGCACGCGCAACTCGATGCCCAGCGATTCCTTGAAGTGAGTGCGGATGTCTTCGACGACATCCTGCTTGGCGGTGGCCGTGAAGCAGCTCACCGGCGCCGGAGTCTCGCCGCTTTTCGCGTAGCGCTCGCGGATGAAGCGAGAAACGTAGAGATAGTCCGGCCGGAAATCGTTGCCCCACTTCGAAAGGCAATGCGCCTCGTCGAACACCCAGGCGCCGATCTGGCGAAAGCGGATCGCCTCGGTCAGCGCCTTGTTGCGGAATTGCTCCGGAGACACGAGCAGGATGCCGATGTCGCCCAGGCGGATCTTGTCCAGCACGTCGCGGCGCTCGGGCATGGTCAAGAGGCCGTTCAACGCCGCCGCGCTGTAGATGCCCGCTTTGATCAGGTTGTCTACCTGATCCTTCATGAGCGACTGCAAGGGCGAGACGATGACCGTGAGGCTGCCGTTGCGCCAATGCCGCGAGAGGGCCGGAAGCTGGTAGCAGATCGACTTGCCACCCCCGGTGGGCAGGATCGCGAGGATGCTTTCGCTCGCATAGCCGGCGCGGACGATGTCTTCTTGCAGCGGCCCGCCCTCGGCGTTCTTGGGTTCGCGGCGGAAGGCCGGGTAGCCGAAATAGCGTTCGAGTTCGCGGCGCGGATCGAGATGTACCGAGCAGTACGGGCACGCGGCATCGCCGCAGGGTGTCTCGCGCAGTCGGCGAATCTGGTGGCTCGTTTCCGGATATTGCAGGCGTACCCATGGCGGCAGCACGGAATTGCCGCCGCTTACGCGCAGCCAGGCCAGCACGTAGGAAAACGCGCGTCCGGACTCGGCGTCCGCCAGTACGTCGTCGAGCAGCCCATGCAGTTGGTTGGGGCAGGCCTTGGTGTTGACGAGCGTCGGGATCGACTGCCGCACCTGGCTGGCGGTCGGCGGCAAGGCGCCGCGAATCCGGGCGAAGAAGCTTCCAACTCCGCCCATGACGCCCCGTGTCAGCAAGAAGTGCTGGCAGGCCACCTCATCCGGCGAGGTGGCTTTCAATTCCTCGAAGGCGGCGTACTGGTCGCGCCAAAGGCGCAGGGCGAGTTGCGCGTCCTTGAGGGGATCGTTGCGCGAATCGCGGACGAGTTTGTAATCCTTGACGAGGCTGTGATACGGGTTGGCCGGAAACGCGATCGGCGAGAGTTCCAGTGTATCGACGGCGTCGAGCCGGGTGAGTTTCAGCGAAGGGAATAGCTTGGCGAGGACCGGCAGGTCGTGCCGCACCACGTTGTGGCCCAAGACGAAGGCGGCGCCCTCGGAGAGCGCGTCGATGCGATCGACCGAGGCGCCGATCTGGGCGCCCGACAGGACGATGCTACCCAGCGTGTCGGGGCGCCAGACGGCGAACTTGTGAACTTCCAGCGCATTGTCCGCAGCGGTCTCGATGTCGATGCAGATGCACCGCGGAGCGAAGGCGGGGGCGCTCATTCGAGGATCGGGCAGGTCGACACACGGAATTGAACCACGATCCGGGCAAGGATAGGAGATCCAACGCCACTTCCGCAAGTGTTCCAGGCTCTAATAGGCCCTGACAGCAGTCGTGAGTCGGGAAAGCGTGCCGACGGAGCCTGAAAACCTCGCCAGAACCGCAGCACGAGGATGGCCATGGGTCGCCGCGGTGGCCGACGAGGCTGCCTCGGCGACCCATGGTGCAAGCGATCCCTGACGAGCCCGATCGGATCGTCTTTGTGCGGCCTTTACCAGGCGATGCGCTGATCGAATGGGTAGTCCGGTGCCGGTTGAGCTGGCGGGTCGAACTCGCCCTGCTCGGCATCGGTCATCTCCCACAGCGGCGGGCCCCGGGCCGGCGCGATAGGCGGCGGTGACGTCGGCTCGCCCAAGTGCGAGAGGATCTCGCGCACGGCGCAGGCGTCGGTGATGAAGGCGATGATTCGCATCTCGCCGCCACAGCGTGGGCAGACGAGCGGAAAGACCTCATAGGTCCGCGCGAGCAGCAACGCCCAGGCGTAGCGGGCCGCGCGACGCAGGAGCGCTTCCTCTGCCTGCTCCTCGCTGTGGGACGACGCGCCTGGGGCGGTGATTCGCGCCGCGATTGGCTCAGTCTCCGTCGCTGTAACAAGCGGCGCGGTCGGACTGTCTGGCACGCCGGCAAGCGCGGTGACCTGTGCGCGTAGCGGTGCGCTGGGCGCCAGTACGCCGTAGTAGCGATGCCGATGACGGCGCGGGGGTGGAATCAGCGCCGCCAGACGCTCGATCAGTTCGAGCGGCGTGAGCATCAAGCTGACGCTGCCGCCGGGACCCGGCTTGACGCTTTCATAGACCAGGTGTTCGGCGTTGATCTCTCGCAGACGCTCCAGCGCGAAGGCCGGTCGGGCGCAATACCGTAGCAGCCGCTCCAGGCCCTGGCGGTCGGCCCCTTCGATGCGCACGCTGGCGTCGAGTGAGAAGCCGCCACCGTGCTCCCAGTTCGCCATCGTCTCGGCATCTTCCGGCTCAAGTACACCGCGGCGGGTCAGCGCGCGCAGCAGACGGCGGCGGACCTTGGCCTGCACTTCGTTGAGCAACTTCTGGTCGGGGGCACTGCTTTCGTGAAACGTCGCCGCCCCCGAGGCGTCCGCCTCGAAGACGCCCTCGATGACGAGGCAGTGGAAGTGCTCATGCGGATTGAGCAGAGCGCCAAAGCGGTGGATGAAGGCCACCGCCCCGATGCGGGAATCGGAACCCGCCGCCGGGCAGGCGCGGCGCAATACTTGTTCCTCGACGCTCAGGAAAATGCGCAGCGCCAGGGTCTCGATCGCCGAATCGTGTTGGATGTGATAACGCAGCCGCTTGGGAACCGACAGCACCCACTGACGGACCGACAGTCGCGGCAGAACGTGGTCGGCCAGATGGGCAGCGGTTTCGACCATTCGCCGAGTGTTGCAAGCGGGACAGACGCCACGACCTGCAAGACTCAGGTTCATGATGACTTTCAAATGCAATACAGGTTCTCTGTGCCCAAAGTAGGTACGAGACCTTTTGGATCAGGTGAAGTCATCATCGCGTACCTAAGGCTCACTTGGCGAGCCTTGCCTCTTCTAAAATGGTTCAGATCAACCAATCAACACTACGCGGAGAGAAAGTGAAACTAGACCTTAACCTAGAATTGACCGAGGTCGATTGCGCTGTTGCGACGATTCGGAGTCTGACAAAGGCAATGGCTGACGCTGAAGCCCGAATTGCAGAATGCCATAAGCGCCAGACATTGGCAGAAGAGATGCTCGCTGCGCTCATGGCCCAAGCGAAGACCGCCACAAACGATGAAGACTTGAAAGCACGCAAAAAAGCCTGCCAACTAAATATAAAAGCCTGGAAACTAAGCCTCTTGGCGTATCAAAGTGACATCGATACCTGCAGGATGGACATTAATGACATTATGATGCGCTTCCCCGAGGCCAGAATGGATAACTAGGTCAGCCGTGATTCGATACTGGCTCATGCACGAATTACAAATTCAAATACACCAAGGAATAACATGGCACTTATGCATGACGACTTTAGTTTGACCGATGAGCAACTCGCGAGGATCAATAGTTACAGCGCCAGGACAGGTGCTGCTTATGCCAATGAGTGTGAAGGGCCTGCCATGGGCGGGCTCAAGGTGGAGTTTACCTGGACACCCGGTTTAGGCAGGGCTTCCGCACTCGGATATCATATAGCCTGGGCTACATAACCGTATGATTCATTACAACTATATTTCATTGCTTGTCCTTCTCTTACATCGCTTCGTATCGCCGAGCACTGGCACACATGATGGCAAGCTGAGCGTTGGGTTGCCGCAACACCCAACAAAAGCAAGAGATTACATTAAAAACAATAACTTGACTTATGCATTCCGAGTGCGGAAGCCCTGCCGGTTTAGGCCGATCGATCACCGTCTACTATGACGGCGCAGTAGAAGGTTGTCCAATAGAGTCCTGTTTCGATTGGTCTGCCGATAAGCCAAGCTGACCTACCCGCTGACCTACCCGTAGTGCGTCCTGGCTTTAGCACGCACTCCTCCCGACAGCGGTATTGATTTTTGCAGATGGGCTAAATCCTGCCCGTGCTCCAGAAATCACTTGAACGCCTCGTTCGGCTGCTCTACTGCGCAGAATGGAAGTTTGAGCCAGGCTCAAGTAAATCAAAATTAAATAAAGGAGAAAATTTTGGCTGTCCAGATTGAATTTTTGAATATGATCATCCCAATTACTGTAATCGACAAAAAGTACCCTGGAGGATGGAAACAATACCAGCACGACAACGAATTTAATGCTGCAGAGAGTGATGATAACTTTACGGACGGTGAACTACTCCGCCTGGGGGCAATGAACGAATTCTCACTCTATTTGATTGTAAGCGAATGGGAAGATCTGGGGCTCAAGGGATATGTGCGTGCAGGAAAAAAGAAAAAATGGAGAGATTTCTGCCTGTGTAATGCTTTCGATGGGCCCGTGGATTGTGATTGGCTCGCCTTCGACGCTACAGAAAGGAAGGTTAGCTGGCTTTGTTCTGGCCAGTAAGTCCTGCCATCTGACAACGGGGAACATGGGCAAGGTTTGAAAAAAGAATTTGCGCTACATACCGGCCAGGCTCATCTGGTGAGCGTGCTCCACTTTAAGATGAACTCCAACATCACTTGGAGAGCACCTTATGGCACACAACATCGGACAAATGTTCTACGTCGGAGAACTCCCGTGGCACACCCTTGGGCAAAAGCTCAAGCGAGCCGCTACGCTGGAAGAAGCCCTGGTGGCCGGCGGACTGGATTGGGAGGTGGGTACGGTTCCCATCGCGCCCCTTAATGAACCAAATTCCCGAATTTCTCACCGGGTCGCCGTAGTACGGTCTGACCGAAAACCTGGAGAAACCGGCCGCGTCGTCGGGGTCGTCCATCCCGGATTCGAGCCACTGCAGAACCGGCAAGGCGCCCTGATGTTCGATGCGCTGATGGGGCAGGGCAAACGCATTTACCACACCGGGGGCTACCTCAAGAACGGCGAAATCATTTGGCTGCTCGCCCGACTGCCCAACGACATTCGTGTTCGTGGTGATGATGTCCTTGAAACCTATCTTCTGTTCACGAATAGCCACGATGGCTCGGTGGCCATCGACATTCGATTGACGACCATACGCGTAGTCTGCCAGAACACACTGTCTTTGGCCCTGCATACGGGAGGAGCCGGCAAGGTATTTCGCCGGGCACACAACGGCAGTTACGCATTACTCAAGTTGGCAGCCCGGCAGTTCTTCGAGTTTTCCACCCGGCAGTCCAGGGAGGCTGAATCCCTTTTCACCCGCCTCGCCCAAAAACCCTGCACAAATGGCGAGTTTCAGGGGTTTCTGGAAAAACTGATGCCTGATCCGGGCAAACCCGCCACGGCGGATCAGAATCCATCCGTAAGCGCCTAGCAAAAAGTCATTCGATAATGAGAGCCGAAACCGTCCAGAATTTTGTCGACGTCAGCCTCAAGCCCGGCAGAGTTCCGTGCTTTGAAGGCCATCCACTCGTACTTCATTTTGTGCCAGAGCTTCTCGACGCGGTTCAGTTCCGGACTGTAGGGTGGCAGGAAGTAAAGCGTGAGGCCCTTCTCTTTCAGCAGGGCCAACAGGGGCTGGATTTCCTTCGCCTTGTGGATGGAAGCATTGTCCAGAATCACCGTCAGGGGTCTGCCGACGCTTTCCAGGAGGAGACCGAGGAAGCCGCCAAAAAGAGCTGCGGTCGTTGTCTCCCAGAACTTGGCCGTGAACAATTCACCCGTCGAGATCAACGCGGCCATCACATTCAGACGCTTTCCCCGCGCGGCCGTGATGCGGTGCACCTCTCCTGTCTCGGTCCAGGCGCTCCGATTGGGCTGGGTCTGCACAAAGCCGGCTTCATCCATATACGATAACGTGAGTTCGCCAAGCTTTGTTTTTTCAAGCAATTCATCTATTTCTACCTGGGCTGCTCGAAATTTCGCCTCATCCCGTTTTTTTTAGACTGTGCCGGGTCCTTTTCCAGACATAGTTCTTCTCTTTCAAGGCCGCCTGAACCACTCCCACCGAAACCTGTACGCCATGTTCCTCTGACAGGCGGTCCCTCAACTGGGGGGCCGTACAGGCATCAGCCGTCGCCCAGGCGCAGAGTACCTGCTGATACGTTTCCGATAGTTTGCGAGGGGCACCACTGCGCGGCAGGTCGCGCAGCCCGATGAACCCCCTGGCCAGCCAGGCATCCCTGTGGTTGGCTACGGTTTCCTTGTGGAGCTTCTGCTGTTTCGCCACTCCGTCAAGGGACCCTCCTTCAGCCAGGAGAAGTACGGTCCGGGCTCGCCGGCGTTCGCGCCAGTCACTGCCTCGCTCCTCTACCTGCGTCAGTTGCTGGCGCTCTTGTGCTGTGAGGGTCAACGTTTTGGCTCTGCGGGACATGGCGAGGCATTCGGGAGGTTGGAGCGGACAGTATGCAGGCATACTGGCTTAACTCGAAATATTTATCAGGAAGCGCTTACTTCGCGGCTATGAGACCCGAATGGAAACAATGCGGACAATCCGGAAGGACATTCTGGGGGTCCATGTGGAGGGGATTCCTTCCCTCAACATCCCTCCAGCCGAGAGCGACTGGTGGGGGGCGTTAAATACGATCACCGCCTGGTCAGATCATCTTCAGACGACCGGAAGCGACCGTTACGCCCATCTCCTGCTCGGCAGCGGCGACAAGCTGAAGGCGACTGCCCTGGCCCGAATTCAAGCCACGACAGGCGTCGACTATGCCATGGCGCCCTGAATCCCTGTAAACATCGATCAACACCGGGACAACACCATGGTTTCACTGCAAGGACTTTTCGACCGCCTTGTCGGCATTGCCAACTACGAAACCGAACTGCGCGACAAGGCCCATCGGGTGTATTGCACCCCGGCGCAGAACCTGTTCAACCTCGAAAAACCAGCCTGCTGGCGACGACCGGTGCGGATTCTGGTTAGGCGTCGATCATGATCCTGGACTGCGGGAGGGGCAAACCGCCACGCAGGCTTCCCGCCTTGTGCCCAATCCTACAGAAACCGGGTAATATGCCATCAGAGGCTCATCATTCGAGCCCGACGAGGGGCGTCCTGTTAATTCCTCTCGGCCATCAGGATGAGGGGAGTGCAATGAGCCAGACCGAGCGGTATTACAAGATCGACCAGTTGCTCCACGACCGCAAGGTTGTTTCCTTCACTACGCTGATGGAAGAACTCAGTGTTTCGCGAGCCACCCTGAAGCGGGATCTGGCCTACCTGCGCGACCGGCTCAACGCCCCGATCATCCACGACCGCGATGCCGGTGGCTACCGTTTCGACCACATGACACCGAAGGTCGGCGGCCAGTACGAACTTCCGGGGCTGTGGTTTTCGGCCGAGGAAATCCACGCCCTGCTGACCATGCAGCACTTGCTGGTCAACCTCGATACGGGCGGCATGCTCGGGCCGCACATCAAGCCGCTTCTTTCCCGACTGACCGCACTGCTGGGGACGGCCGATAACCCGGCCGAAGAGATCGTGAAGCGAATCCACATCGAAACGGTCGGGGCACGCGAGTTCCATCTCGACAACTTTCAGGCGGTGGGATCGGCATTGTTACGCCGCAAACGGCTGTTGATCGACTACTTCGCCAAAGGAAAGGCGGAACAGTCACAGCGCGAAGTCTCTCCCCAGCGCCTCGTCTACTATCGAAACAATTGGTATCTTGATGCCTGGTGCCATGTGCGCAATGACCTGCGGGCCTTTGCGGTGGATTCCATTGAACGCGCCGAAATCCTTGAAAAGCGTGCCAAGGATGTGTCCGAGAAGATGCTGAAGGAAGTCCTGGGCGCGGGATACGGGATTTTTTCAGGGAAGGACGTTCGCTGGGCAACGCTCCTCTTTTCGCCCGAACGATCGCGCTGGGTGGCGAGCGAACGGTGGCATTCGGAACAACAAGGGCGCTATCTTGAAGACGGTCGCTATGAACTGACGGTGCCCTACAGTAGCGACCCAGAATTGCTCATGGATATCCTGAAATACGGAGCCGATTGTCTGGTGATATCACCCCCCGAGTTAAAGAAGCGTGTCAGCGAAGAGGTTCGCAGGATGGTCAAGGCCTGCAAGTCACCGTAAACACTCACGGGTCAGTCCGCCGCACTGTCCCTGAAGGGCTCCTTTGGCGGGACCTTTCCCCTGAATAATGGCAAGAATTCATTCGCAGCGATGCGCTGATCTGTCCTCAGTCGCATGACTAAAAGCCTTCAAGGTAGTTCCATGAACAAAGATAACCTCGACACACGGCTCCAGAAAACAGGAGAGGGTGTGCCAACCCAGGGGTCTTCCGTCGATGCGACGTATTGCGTCGTACATTCCCTCTACACTCCCTCGCTTGTCCCCGCCGACCACTGATCAACGGAGCCTGATTTGACCTCAAACCCCCTTTCGTCCGGCCTGATGCTGATCCACAGCAATCGCCCCGAGATGCTGCGCGACCTGCTGCTGACCTGGATGAAGCGCTACCCGCTCGCTCCCCTGGAAAAAGAGGTCATCCTGGTACAGAGCAACGGCATTGCGCAGTGGCTCAAGCTCGCCCTGGCCGCCGATGCGGGGGAGGGGGTCGGTAAAACAGACGGGGGATGCGGGATTGCTGCGGCGCTGGATATCTTGCTCCCGTCCAGTTTCCTCTGGCAAGCCTATCGCGCGCTGCTCGGACGCGAGGCGGTGCCGGAAACGTCCCCCTTCGACAAATCGCGCCTGCAATGGCGTCTGATGCGCCTGTTGCCTGATGTCATGGGCCAGCCGGTGTATGCACCCCTTCGGCGTTTTCTGGACAACGATGGCGACTGCCGCAAGCGCTTCCAACTCGCCGAACGCCTCGCCGATCTTTTTGATCAGTATCAGGTGTACCGTGCGGATTGGTTGGCCGCCTGGGCCGCCGGGGAGGTGGTGCTGATCGAGGCCCGCGGGGGTCGCCGCCCGTTACCGGACGAGCAACGCTGGCAAGCCGCGCTCTGGCAGGCGCTACTTGTCGATGTCGGGACGAACACTGCAGCGTCCAGCGAGCGTCGGACCGGACCCAATGGCGGACGTGCGGCGGTGCATGCGGCCTTCATGCAGGCGGCGGAGGCTTGGCCCGAGGCCAGCCGCCCTGCCGGCCTGCCGCGCCGGGTCATGGTCTTTGGTATCTCGGCCCTGCCAAGGCAATCGCTGGAGGTGCTGGCGCAGCTCGCACGCTGGACGCAGGTTCTGATGTGTGTCCATAACCCGTGCAGTCATTACTGGGCGGACATCGTGGCCGACCGGGATCTGCTGAGCGCCAAGCCCCGTCAATCGCGTCGCCTTGGCGTACCCGAGATTCTGTCCGACGAGCTCCTGCACCTGCATGCCCACCCGTTACTCGCCGCCTGGGGCAAACAGGGCCGTGATTTCATCGGTCTGCTTGACGAGCACGACAGCGATGAGGCTCGCGCGAACTATTTACCGCAGTTCACCGCAATACAGGAGCGCATTGACCTGTTCGACCCGCACGGGGGATCAACCCTGCTGCACCAATTACAGGACGATATCCACGACCTGCGCCCCCTGAACGAGACCCGTGCGGTTTGGCCTCCCGTAGACCCGCGGCAGGATGCCTCGATCCGCTTCCATGTGGCCCACAGCGCGCAACGCGAAGTGGAAATCCTGCATGATCAGTTACTGGCCGCCTTCAATGCCGATACGAGCCTGCGGCCACGCGACATCGTGGTCATGGTGCCGGATATCGATGCCTATGCGCCCCACATTCAGGCTGTATTTGGTCTGCTCGATGAGAAGGATCGGCGTTTCATCCCCTTCAGTCTGGCCGATCAGGGCCGTCGGCATTTTGATCCGCTGGCCCAGGCCCTGGAAAAGCTGATCGGGCTGCCACAGTCCCGCTTTGCGGCCAGCGATCTTCTTGATCTGCTCGAAGTCCCGGCGCTGCGCCAGCGTTTTGGCATCACGGAGGATGATCTGCCGTTGCTCCATCGCTGGATCCGCGGGTCCAACATCCGTTGGGGTTTGCACAACGAGCAGCGAGCGAGTCTCGATCTGCCGGTACAACCCGAGTCGGACGCCCGGAACACCTGGCTGTTCGGGCTGCGGCGGATGCTGCTCGGCTACGCCGTCGGTGCCAAGGCGGGGGATTGGCAGACGATTGAACCCTACGACGAGATCGGCGGGCTCGATGCCGCCTTGCTCGGCCCGCTGGTACGCCTCGTCGATCAACTGGATGCCACCTGGCGAACGCTGCGCGAACCGGCGACAGTCGGCGGGTGGTGCGTGCGCCTGCGTGCCCTGATGGCTGATTTCTTCCTGGCGGACGAGAGCGGCGATGCCTACACCCTGCAGCAACTGGACACGGCCCTGCAGCGCTGGCTCGAAGCTTGTGACGAAGCCGCACTCAATGAGCCGCTGCCCTTGTCGGTGGTCGGTGAATTCTGGCTCTCCCAACTCGACGAAGGGGGCCTGTCACAGCGTTTTTTTGCCGGTGCGGTAACCTTCGCCACACTCATGCCGATGCGTGCCATTCCTTTCCGCCACGTCTGCCTGCTCGGCATGAACGACGGCGACTATCCGCGCACCCGGGTGCCCATGGATTTCGACCTCATGGGCAAGGATTACCGGCCGGGCGACCGTTCGCGACGCGAAGATGATCGCTACCTGTTTCTCGAAGCGCTCCTGTCCGCTCGTGACAGTCTGTACATTTCCTGGGTGGGGCGCAGCATCACCGACAACACGGCACGCCCGCCCTCGGTGCTGATCGGCCAGTTACGCGACCACTTTGCGGCCGGCTGGAAACTGGCGGGATACACGGGCGACGGCGAAGCTCTGCTCGCCGCACTCACCGTGGAACACCGGCTGCAACCCTTCAGTCCCGACTATTTCCCGGTGGCACCGGAGCCCTCGCCACTTTTTACCTATGCTCGCGAATGGCGTGACGGTGCGTCCCCTCTCCGAGACGAGGTGGCTACGGCAGATGGGCTGCTGCCGCCCCTGCGCCGTGATGAGCCGCTTTCGGTGCGCAGTTTGGCGAGCTTTCTGAAGGATCCGGTCAAGACGTTTTTCCAGCAGCGACTGAGTGTCTATTTTGACCGTGAAGACCCGGCGAGCGAGGATCAGGAGCCCTTTGAGCTTGATGGGCTAGAAAACTGGACACTGCAAGAGGAACTCATTCGTGTCCAGGAAGATGCCCTCTTGCATGACCAAGCGATTGAACCGGTATGTGCTTCTCAACTCGCACGCATCGTCCGCCGCGGCGAACTGGCCGCTGGCGGGTTTGGCGAGATCATGGCGAACACCCTCGTCGAACCCATGCCGGATCTCTTCGCACGCTATCAGGAGGCGCTTCTGCGCTGGCCATTGATCAGCGAGGGCGAGGAGGAAATCCGCTTTTCAACCGACATCGACGGACAGACGCTGGACGTGGCGGACTGGCTGGGCGGCATCCGGACGACGAATACGGGTCAACGCGGCCGTGTCGTGCTCGAGACGAGCAATCTCGTCGACAAGTACAAGCACTATCGCGGCGACAAGATGATTCGCCATTGGGTCACGCATCTGGCAAGTCACCTGGCCGGCGGGCCGCTGACGACGATGATCGTCAGCCTGAAAGGCGAGGTCGAACTCAAGCCGATCGAGATCGGCGAAGCCGAGGCGCACTTCAAAGTATTGTTGGTCGCCTGGCAACTGGGCATGCGCAAGCCGCTGCCCCTGGCGGCCAAAACCGCGTTTGCCTGGCTCAAAGCCATGCCAGCCCCAGTTCAGGACACCGCTGGTGCGAAAGGCATCACCAACGAGACTGAAAGCCCTGACGGCGGGCCGGATGTGGCGCCGCCGGTGCCAGAGTCGACCCTTGACAAGGCAATGGAAGCCGCACGCAAGGCTTACGAGGGCGCCTTCATGCAACAGGGCGAGGTCGATACCTGCGCTTATCTTCAGCGCGCCTATCCGGATTTTGACGCACTTTTTGCGGACGGGGAATTTGCCAAACTCGCCGAATCCCTGTTGCAACCGCTGCAGCGCGCGATCCCTGCCGCCCCCAAGAAAACTGATAAATCTACCGCGCAAACAGATGCAGGAGTCGCCGCATGAGTCCCCCCGCTTTCCCGGCTGCTTCCGCAGTTCCTGACGCCCTTCCCGAGGTGCTCGATGCCCTTCGTTTTCCGCTGCACGGCAGCCGGCTGATCGAAGCCAGCGCCGGTACTGGAAAAACCTACACCATCGCTGCCCTCTATGTGCGCCTGGTCCTCGGTAACGGGAAGGCGGATGCGTATTCCCGTGCGCTGACCCCGCCTGAGATTCTCGTCGTCACCTTCACCGATGCCGCCACCCAGGAACTGCGCGATCGCATCCGTAGCCGCCTGGCCGAAGCGGCGAGCTATTTCTTCGCCGACCCGACACAGCCCGTAGCAGACGATTTCCTGCGTGCGCTGCGCGCCGAGTACCCGCCCGAACAATGGGTCGGCTGTGCGCGCAAGCTGCAACTCGCCGCCGAATGGATGGACAAAGCGGCAGTGTCCACCATTCACGGCTGGTGCAACCGCATGCTGCGCGAACACGCATTTGACAGCGACAGCCTGTTTATCCAGACACTGGAAACGGACCAAAGTGAGTTACTCGCTGAAGTCGTGCGCGATTACTGGCGTACCTTCATGGTCTCCCTTGAGGCGAGTTCGGTTGCCGATGTCCTGCCCTGGTGGACAGGGCCGGCCGCCCTGCAAGGCGATCTGCGCAATCTCGTCGAGCACGCCGGCCTGCTTGACGCCAAGATAGAGCCGGCAGAGGCCTTGCGGGCTGCGCGCGAGGAAAAGCAGCAGGGTCTGGCTGAACTCAAAGCGCCGTGGGCGGCCTGGGTGGACGAATTGCGAACCTTGCTCGACGACGCCGTCGCGCGCAAGTGCGTCAACGGACACAAACTGCGGCCAGGCTACTACCGGCCCTGGCTTGAAACGCTAGGCAACTGGGCGAGCGACGCCGAAGCGGTTGAACTCGACCTCAAGACCGGTTGGACACGCCTGACCCCAGCGGGATTGGCCGAGGCCTGGACCAAAGGCGAGCCGCCTGCGCACCCGGCCCTGGACGCCATCGTGGTTCTCCAGGCGGCATTGAATGCCTTGCCGAACGCCCGCAACGATCTCCTGCGCCATGCCGCGTGCTGGGTGGCGGAACGTTTTGCGGCCGAGCAAGCCCGCCACGCCCAGATGGGTTTCAACGATCTGCTGACCGGACTCGATGACGCCTTGCACGGCCCAAATGGGATGCGTCTGGCCGAGATCATCCGGCGACAGTTTCCGGTGGCGCTGATCGATGAATTCCAGGACACCGACCCGGTGCAGTACCGAATTTTCGATGCGGTGTATCACGTCGAGAAAAACCATCCGGACACTGCACTGATCCTCATCGGCGATCCCAAGCAGGCGATTTACGCGTTTCGGGGCGCCGATATCCATACCTACCTGGCAGCCCGGCGTGCGTGCGCCGGCCGGCTCTATACCCTGAAAAAGAACTTTCGTTCGACCCACGCCCTGGTCGCTGCAACCAATCGCTGTTTTGAGGCGGCAGAAACCCGCACGCTGGGGTCCGGGGCCTTTCTGTTCCGCAGCGAAAACGGCAACCCGGTTCCCTTTGTCACGGTCGAGGCCCAGGGACGCAAAGAGGCACTACTGGCCGATGGCAAAGATCTGCCGGCGCTGACGGCCTGGTGGCTACTGCCCAAGGATGTGGCGAAGCCGATCAGCAAGGAAGACTACCGTGACCAAATGGGGGAAGCGTGCGCCAGTGAAATGGTGCGCCTGCTCAATCTGGGGCAGGAGGGACAGGCCGGGTTCGGTTCCGGGGTCGTGTTCAAGTCATTGCGTCCGGCGGACATGGCCGTCCTGGTCAATAGCGGCACGGAAGCCCTTGCCATCCGCAAGTCACTGGCCGCACGGGGTGTGCGCAGCGTCTATCTGTCCGACAAGGACTCCGTGTTTGAAAGCACCCAGGCCGCCGAATTGCAGCACTGGCTGGCCGCTTGCGCGGAACCAGACGACGTTCGCCTGTTGCACGCGGCACTCGCCACGGCCACGCTCAACCTGAGCTATCCGGAACTCGACACCCTCAACCACGATGAACTCGCCTGGGAAGCCCGCGTCGTGCAGTTTCGCGGCTACCGCGAGTGCTGGCGTCGCCAGGGCGTACTGCCCATGCTTCGCCGCCTGCTCAACGATTTCCGGGTCCCGGCCCGCTTGCTTGGCGAAGCGGGGGACCGTTCGCAAAATGGGGAACGCATACTCACCAATGTACTGCACCTGGCTGAACTTTTGCAGCAGGCCAGCCTTCTGCTCGACGGCGAACATGCACTCATCCGTTTCCTCGCCGAGCAACGACAGGAGGCGGAACAACAAAGGAAGGGCGGACGCGGCAACGGGGGCGATGCGCGTCAGATTCGCCTGGAAAGCGATGCCGACCTGGTGCAAGTGGTGACGGTGCATAAGGCCAAGGGCCTTGAATACCCGCTGGTCTTCCTGCCGTTTGCCTGCAACTTCCGACTGACCAAACCCGACGACCTGCCGCTGAAATATCATGATGATGAGGGCCGCTTGCAGCTTGCACTCTCCGACGAGGGCCGTGTGCTTGAACAGGCCGACCAGGAGCGCCTTGGGGAAGACCTGCGCAAGCTCTATGTGGCGCTGACCCGCGCCCGTTACGCGACCTGGATCGGCATCGCCCCGCTGGCGTCGCTCGAACGGAGCGCCTTGGGTTACCTGATCGGTGGCGGGCAGGCGCTGGCGGCCGGTGCGCTCGAAACCACACTGAACGACGTGTGTGGATCATGCGAACACATCGTGGTGGAACCGGCGCCTGAGGCCACCCACGATCGCTTCACGGCCCGAGGCCCAAAAACGGTCAGCGGACCAGCTCGCGTAACACAACGCGCGGTGCGTGAGCACTGGTGGATCGCCAGCTACTCGACCCTCAAAACGATTGAAGCAGACAAAATCTTGGTTCCCGACACGCCGGCCGAGGATGTATTCCGCGAAACGCGCGCGACGCAGGCGGCCTTGCCCATCCCCATAACCATTGGGGCGAGCGAACCGACGGCCCCACCGCCTTTCCTCGGCGCGCTGCACGCCCTTCCACGCGGCGCAGAGGTTGGCAGCTTCCTCCATAGTCTGCTCGAGGCGGTGGCGGCCCTGGGGTTCGCCAAAGTCGCGGCCAATCCCGCGTGGCTGGGCGACATGGTTGCCCGACGCTGCAACTTGCGTGGCTGGGAACGCTGGATCGGAACATTGACTGCCTGGCTCCAGGACTTCCTGGTTACCCCGCTGCACCTTCCGGCGAGGCCTGGGGTTCCTGCGGCCTCGTTTTCGTTCGCGGGACTGGAATCCTCCCTGGCTGAAATGGAATTCTGGCTGGCAACGCACCACGTCACTATCGAGGAGATCGACCGGCTGATCCGTACCCATACGTTCAATAGTGCGTCGCGTCCGTCACTGCAACCGGGACAACTCAACGGCATGCTCAAGGGGTTTATCGATCTGGTCTTCGAGCATGACGGTCGTTACTACGTGGCTGACTACAAGTCGAACTGGCTGGGTCCGGACGATGCCGCCTATACACCGGAAGCGCTATGCGATGCGATTCTCGACGCGCGCTACGAGTTGCAATACGTCCTCTATCTCCTCGCCCTGCATCGTTTGCTCAAGGCCCGACTGCCCGATTACGACTACGAGCGCCACGTCGGCGGGGCGGTGTATATCTTTCTTCGCGGTCTGCGCGCGCCGGGACAGGGTGTGCACACCGATTGTCCGCCCCGCGCCCTGATCGAAGGACTCAATGAACTCTTCATGCATAAAACCACCAAGGAATTGTTATGATCCCCTGTGTCTTGCCCGAGTCCAGCGTTGCCCTCCTTGAGACTCAGGACACCACGATCCCCATGCATGACCTGCTGACAGACTGGGCAGGGCGAGGCTGGTTACGTGAACTCGATGTGGCCTTTGCCAGGTTTCTCCGGCGCGAAGTCAGTGATGCCCCCGCCTTGCTGATTCTTGCGGCCGCTCTGACCAGTCACCAGCTCGGACGCGGACACGCCTTGCTTGATCTCGCGGCGACTCTGGATGATACGGCGTTCGCCTTGTCGCTCCCCCCCGAAGGCGCGACCTCACAAGAATCCGGGACTCCGGCACAACTGCCCGGCGAAGTATTGGCTGGGCTGACCCTGGCGCAATGGCAGACGGCGCTTGACCATCCCGTTCTGGTGGCTTGCGGGCCGGGCGACACCCCGCTGGTTCGGGTCGGCTCGCGCCTGTATCTGCGTCGCTACTGGCAGTACGAACTGGACGTGCGTGCAGGAATCGATCAGCGTCTCCAGGCTTCGACCACTTTGCAGGGAGCCCTGCCGATCCCGGAAGTGCGCCAGACCCTTGACGTGCTTTTCCCGCCAGCCTCGACGGCGGAGTCAACGACGAACTGGCAGAAGCTCGCCTGTGCGCTCGCCGCACGCAGCGCCTTCAGCATCATTACCGGCGGACCCGGTACCGGAAAAACCACGACGGTGGTCAAACTGCTCGCGCTGCTGCAGGCTCTGGCCCTGGCGACGCCGGGGGCGCGACCCCTGCGCATCCGCCTGGCGGCGCCGACCGGCAAGGCCGCCGCCCGCCTGAACGAATCGATTACCGGTGCGGTGGCCCGTCTGCCGCTGGCCGGCCTCACTCAAGGGGAAAAAGTCCGCGCCGCCATTCCGGTGACCGTCACCACCTTGCATCGATTGCTCGGCAGCCGACCCGATACCCGGCACTTTCGCCACCACGCCGGCAATCCGCTGGCCGTCGACGTCCTGGTGGTCGACGAGGGCTCAATGGTCGATCTGGAAATGATTGCCTCCGTGCTGGCCGCTTTGCCGACCTCGGCGCGGCTCATCCTGCTGGGTGACAAGGACCAGCTCGCTTCGGTGGAGGCGGGCGCTGTGCTCGGCGAACTCTGTCAGCGCGCGGGGGAGGGTCACTACACGCCGGCCACCGCAGCTTGGCTGCAGGCCGTCACCGACGAGACCATCAACCCGGCACTCATCGATGAGGCTGGCACCGCGCTCGATCAGTCGGTGGTGATGCTGCGCCACAGCTTTCGCTTTTCTGCTGCTAGCGGCATCGGACGACTGGCCGAAGCGGTCAATGCCGGCGATGGCGCTGCGGTGGACCAACTCTGGACGGCGGGCTATCCCGATCTGGCCCTTCTGCCCGTTGACCGTAACAACGAGGCGTCCTTCAAGGCGCTGGTCATCGAGGGTCGCGCCGACAACGAGCAAACCACGACAAGCGCGCCGTCTTCAGAGGCTGCGCCCGCACGCCACGGTTATCGTTACTACCTTGAAACCTTGCGTCAGGCGCAGCCCGCGCTCGATGCGATGCCGGCCCTATTCGACGATTGGGCCCGAAAGACCTTGCAGGCCCATGGCCAGTTCCAGGTTTTGAGTGCGTTGCGACGCGGTCCGTGGGGAGTGGAGGGCCTCAACGAGCGCATTGCCCGCATGCTCTACGAGGCCGACTTGATTCCGGCGAGCGAGGGCTGGTATCTTGGGCGCCCGGTACTGGTTACGCGCAACGACTATGGTCTGGGGCTGATGAACGGCGATATCGGTATCACCCTGAGGCGACCAGGGGCTGACCGCACGAGTTGGAGTTTGCGCGTCGCATTTCCGGCCGTGGACGACGCACAGGGGATCAAGTGGGTCTTGCCGAGTCGCCTGCAGGCGGTGGAAACGGTTTATGCGCTTACGGTACATAAGTCACAGGGCTCGGAATTCACCCATGCCGTCCTGGTTCTGCCCGACACCCTCAATCCGATCCTGACGCGTGAGCTGATCTACACCGGGATCACTCGCGCCAAGGCCTGGCTCACGCTGGCCCATGCCGGCAGCGTAAAGGTGCTGGGACAAGCCATTGCGCGGCGGGTGCTGCGCATGAGCGGGTTGATGGCCAGCGATCAGTCGAAGCGGGCAGGGGAAACCGGGGAGCCGCAGTGAGTTTTTCCTCCGGGGTGGGACACCGTTGCGGACATCGATTGGACGAGCCGTTGCCTATGGTGCTGAATGATCGTGTGGCGGCTACCGTCTTGGAAAACGGCCCAACCAGTCATTGCGATCTCGAACCCGGAAAACACTCATGCCGGTAACCCTCGACAACCCACTGGTGGTGGCCCTGTCATCACGCGCCTTGTTCGACTTCGAGGACGAAAATCGTGTGTTTGAAGAGCAGAACCACCGAGCCTACATGGCCGTTCAACTTGAGCGCCTCGAACAGACCGCCCCGCCGGGCGTGGCCTTTCCCCTCGTCAAGAAACGGCTGTCCTTCAATAGCGACGGACAGCACCGCGTCGAGGTGGTCGTTCTTTCCCGCAACGATCCGGTGTCGGGATTACGGGTTCTCCGCTCCGCCGAGGGTAACGGGCTCTCGCTGAAGCGTAGCGTGTTCACACGCGGACGCGCGCCCTACGCCTATCTTCGGCCACTTGGCGCGCATCTGTTTTTGTCCGCGCATGAAAGTGATGTGCGTAGCGCCCTGGAGGCGGGTTGCCCGGCGGCACGCGTTTTTGCGGAATCCGTGGTGGATGCCAATCGCCACCCCGAGGAGGTACGCATCGCCTTTGACGGCGATTCAGTACTGTTTTCTGACGAAGCAGAAAAGATCTATCAGGCCGATGGACTATCGGCCTTCGAGACGCACGAAAGACAAAATGCCGATCGTTCACTGCCGCCCGGTCCGTTCAAGCCCTTTCTTCTGGCATTGCAGCGCTTGCAGGCGGCAGGCGAAGGTCTTCCGGTGAAAGTACGCACGGCGCTGGTCACTGCACGAAGTTCACGGGCTCAGGAACGCGCCATCCGGACATTGATGGGCTGGAATGTCGTCGTCGATGAGGCGATGTTCCTGGGGGGGCTGGAGAAAGGCCCGTTTCTCCGGGAATTTGAACCCGACTTCTTCTTCGATGACCAGAGGCGTCACTGTGATTCTGCGGTGAGTGCCGGACCAACGGGGCATGTCATCAGCGGAATAGCGAACACCAGGCCTTAGCGGAATTTGTTTGCACCCTATCGGTTGGGTTCGGAAACTTGAAAATGGAGAGGATTCATGGACTGGTTTGAACGTATTACAGGGTTTAAAGAAACGGGCTACGAAGCAACCCGTCGGCAACTCGAGGTCGAGGGCAATCAGTTGCGATCACGGGTCAATGGGAATAGTTACAGCATAGGAAAACTCGAACTCGTGTCGCTTCGTAACCGTTCACCCCCCTTAAGAAAAGCCGCCAGCCTGATAATTTGTATGGCATAGTAGCGGAACTTGCAGACGACCTGACAGACGCGGCGCGATGCACCTGAGCAAACATGACCTGTTCCAGATGAACGACGATTGGCTGAAGAAGCTGCCGGCGGAGCTATTGCTGGAAGTGTCGAAGCGCCTGTTGCACGACGTGAAAGAGTTGCAGGATCGGCTGAATCAGACCCCGGACAACAGCTCGCGTCCGCCGACCAGCCAGGCGCCCTGGGCGAAGGCAGGCGGCTCGCAGGAACAGAGTAGCGCGGCGGACGAGAGCGACACAGCAGACGCTGCCACGGAGACAGCGACAGGAAGCTCGACGAAAGAGACAGAACCGGCTCAGCCGGTCGATGGCCAGCGGCCATCGACCCAGAAGGGGTCGGGGAAGCGGCCCGGCAAACAGCCGGGCAGTCCAGGCCATGGCCGCAGTCAGAAACTGACGATCACCGCCCGCTGCGAGCACCGCCCCGAGACCTGCGCAGCTTGTGCGGCAGTGCTGGCGGCGGACGCTGCGTCGCAGGCCTACACGGCTTGGGACGAAGTCGACATTGCGCCACCGGTCGAGGGCCTGATCGGACTGACCTTCCGTGTCACCCGTCACACGCTGCTGGAAGTGAGCTGCTGCTGCGGCCATGTCAGCCGTGCGCAACCTTGGCGGGCGCCGGCCGACGGGCAATGGCAGAAAGTTGAACTGGGGGAATGTCGTCTCGTGGGTCCCCGCCTGGCCGGGGTGATCGTCCTGCTCGCGCTGCGCATGCGCCTGTCACGGGCGAGCATTCGCGAACTGCTGATGGAAATGTTCGAGTTGACGCTGAGTACCGGCGTCATCGACGAAACGATCCGGGAAGCGGGCCGCGCCAGTCTGCCGCTGGAGGACGCCCTGGTGGCCGACATCGTGCAGGCCGCGCAACGGCATGTCGATGAAACCTCGTGGCCGGAGTCCGGCGCCCTGCTGTGGCTGTGGGCGTTGGTGACGACCCACACGGTGCTGTTCCTGATCGGCCTGCGCAGCCGGGAAATGCTGGAGAACGCCCTGCAGGACGGCTTTCCCGGCCTGCTCATCAGCGATGGCTACGGCGTCTATCGCGCCTGGGCAAACCGCTTGCGCTGCTGGCCGCACCTGCTGCGCAAACTGAGGGGGCTGGCTGAATCGAGCGATGCGCGAGTCTCCGGGGTGGGACAAGAGATGGAAGGCCTCCTGAAGACGCTGATGGCCGCCATCTACGCGGCGCGGATCGATCCGCCGCCGGAGGGACTACCGGCCCGCTACGCGAAGGCCATTGAGCGACTACGGCACCTGTGCGAAGCGCATCGGATGGATGACCACTCGGTGCTGCGTAGCGTCGTGCGCGAGTTCCTGTACGACTGGAACGTGATCCTGCGTCCCGTCGCCGAGCCCCACCTGCCGCTTTCCAACAATGCCGCGGAACAAGCGCTGCGGCACTGGGTGATTTCGCGCACCATCAGCCACGGCACACGCTCTGAAGAGGGGTCCCGTGCCTTCGCTTTCCTCGCCAGCCTCATCGAAACCTGCCGCCGTCGCGGCGCATCCGCCTGGCAGTATCTCGGTACCGTCATCGCCGCCGCTCGCAAAGGCTTGCCGCTCCCCACGATCCCCGCCATCCCGGCAAACGTGTAGGGGAGTGAATGATTACCAGTCATGTGCTTGGCGGCTCACGACCTGAAGTTTCCCTGATGGACTCCCTGAAATGTCAAACTTCTACGGCCACCCCGGCAGAGCCGGGGGATTTCCCGGCTTGGTTAATCAGCGGCTCCTTAAGGGGAATGATGCGAAGCATTATTGTCCCACTTGAACCGTTGGTTGGACGAAGCCGCTGCGCGGAGGTTCCGGTGGCGATGCGCTCGCATCAGAATATGACCTCACCCCTCGAACGAGGGACTCTCCCCTGACGAAACTGGAGGTCATGTTACGATGAGCACATCACCGGAAGCAACGTTTGATCGCAACTACGCACGGCATCTGCAACACCTGACCCTCAAGGGGCTGCAACCGAAGACCATCGAGGCGTACTCGCGCGCCATCCGGCGGATCGGCGAGCGGTTTGATCATCAGATTGACGCACTGTCCGAGCAGCAATTGCTGGACTACTTCACCGAACTGGTGGCGTCGCACTCGTGGAGTTCCGTCAAGCTCGATCTGTATGGCTTGAAGTTTTACTACGAGCACGTCTTGCGCCGGCCCTGGGCGATGCCCGGCCTGATCAAGCCGCCCAGAAGTCAGCGCTTACCCGACATCGCCACGGTCGATGAAACCCAGCGGATCATCACCCGCACGCGGGTGCTCAGTTACCGCGTGTTCTTTTTCACGCTCTATAGCCTCGGACTGCGCCTGGGGGAAGGGCTGCGGCTGCAGGTCGGCGACATCGATGGCGCACGCGGGCGCGTGCATATCCGTGACGCCAAGGGCAACCAGGACCGTCTGGTGCCGCTGCCGCAAGCGACCCATCAACTCCTGCGCCGCTTCTGGCAGGTGCATCGTAACCCGGTCCTGCTCTTTCCCAGTCGCCACGACGGCCTGAAAGGCGCGGCGACCGCCACGACGCCGATGGACCCCGGTGGCGTACAGACCACCTTGCACCGGGTAGTCGAGGCCTGCGGGCTAAACAAAAGATCACCCCCCACAGCCTTCGCCATTCGTACGCGACCCACCTGATCGAGGCTGGCGTCGATCTGATCGAGGTGCAGAAATTCCTCGGCCATCACTCGATTCTGACCACCGCTCGCTACACCCATCTGACCGACCAGACCAAGCATCACGCCATCGCAC
Source organism: Candidatus Accumulibacter propinquus (assembly GCF_056856495.1). Taxonomy (NCBI): domain Bacteria; kingdom Pseudomonadati; phylum Pseudomonadota; class Betaproteobacteria; genus Candidatus Accumulibacter; species Candidatus Accumulibacter propinquus. Next base: position 1,243,773 of record NZ_JBSEHC010000003.1, on the reverse strand, counting down.
GGATCAACGGCCTGATGGATGGCTTCTCCATCACCTGGGGGCAGGTCAAATGATCCGCCTGGCTTCCGTCATTGACACCTTCGAGGCGGACTTCCTGGCGCAATACCGGGATCAACTCACGCCTGATCACTACCGCGCACTCGCGGCCATGAAACATTGCCGCTCGCAGGCCAGCCCCATGATGCAGGTCAAATGCACGGCATGTGAGCATCAGAAACTGGTGCCACATTCCTGCGGCCACCGCCACTGCCCGCACTGCCAGCATCATGAGAGTCAGCAATGGCTGGAACGTCAGTTGAAGAAGCAGGTGCCCGCCGAGTACTTTCTGCTGACCTTCACCCTGCCCGCCGAATTCCGGACGCTGGCCTGGGCGCACCAGAACGTCGTCTATGATCTGCTCATGAGTTGTAGCTGGGAGACGGTGCGTACCTTCAGCCAGAACGACAAACCGCTTCAGGGGACGCCGGGTGCCACTGCGGTGCTGCACACGAACACGCGCCGGCTGGATTATCACCCGCATGTCCATCTCGTCATGCCTGCGGCAGTGGTCGACGGTAAGCAAAAGCAATGGCGAACCAAGCCGCGAGGCAAGGCCAAAGGGGGCTATCTGTTCAACCACAAGGCTCTGGCCAAGGTCTTTCGGGCGAAGATCCTGGCGGCGATCGAAACGGCCGGGCTGACGCTTCCTGCTCGCTATCCCCAGGAGTGGGTGGTGGATTGCAAGTCGGTGGGCAGCGGCGAGTCGGCCCTCATCTATCTGGGGCGCTATCTTTATCGGGGTGTCATTCAGGAGAACGATATCGTCGCCTGCGCCAACGGGCAGGTGAGCTTCCGCTATCGCAACGCCAAGACGACGAGGAGGGAGCGGCGGACCGTGTCCGGCGCTCAGTTCCTGTGGCTGGTCCTGCAGCATGTCTTGCCGAAGGGCTTCCGGCGGGCGCGCAACTTCGGCTTTTTGCACCCCAACTGCAAGCACGTGATCGCCTTGCTGCACGTGCTGCTGAAGTTCGTTCCTGGTCAGACCTTGGCCTGGGTCAAGCAACGGGCGCTGATTCTGTGCACCTGCTGTGGGGCCGTGATGGCGATCGTGCGAACGCGCATTCCTTCGCCGTTCACGGGGCAGCTGCCCACCTTCATCGCGGCCGAAGGGAACCCCTGATCGTGTAGGAGAACCTTCCCTGGAGTGGCACGGGACTTCAGCGCCCGCAAGCTGAGATGCGGGTTCGCCTCCAGTCGGCGCCCATCCGGGGTTCTTCGCCCACCACCGCCCAGATGGGGCATCGTCTGTCCCAACGGCAGGCATTCGAACCAGGTTCAAGTTCCCGCCAGCTGAGCTGAATGTTCAGCCAGGAGACTTCCCAAAAACATATTTTCTAGGCGGCCCAGTCGGCTCCCCACGGGCTCGTCCAACAATCGGATCAGATCGTGGCTTCGCACGATCTATCCTTATTCGTTAGGCTGGTGAACGCAGGAGCGGGCGTAACGAGTACGAAGCCATTGCGTAGGATAGTTTGGCCGTGTTGAACGCCGACTTATGCAACCTTTTCCCATGTGCGGCGGACCAAATTGGCGAGCTTAGAGAAGACCTCAGGGTTCGTGTTTATGGTTGCTGCATCTGTTGTGATGAGGAATGCTTTTGGTTTGCGGGTAAAGGAAATTTTCGCCCCGTCCAATAGCTGTTGTGCTTCATCGGCGAGATGCGGGGCAATGCGGAAGCCCAAAAGAGACTTACTGCTGCTGCGCTTGTGAAGCCAGAAGTAGTTGTTTCGACCAACGCTAATAGACACGTAGTTCTTCACGAAGCCAACCTGAGGCGATTGGAGTTCATTGCCGACAACACCAAGAAGTGTGTCGGCTGTATCAGCAGTCCACTTTGCTTTCTTGTTCCAGTAATCGCGATTGACTTCGACGTCTTGATCCGCTGCGCCGTCATCGATTTCTTCATATGTGTCGAGAACTTTCGTGAAGTGCAGTGCTTTTTTGCCGCCGACTTCCACTAAGGCTACTTGAATGGCGATGATCGGTATAGAGTGACTGAGAATGTGGATGACGTTGAAAAAGCGTCGAGTGATGCTTTCTGCGACAAGTACAGCATAGTGTTGCCGCTGTGGCCATCGGCGCTTCTCGTTGTCCCAGTACTCAATGGTGCGAATGATGTGGGTTTCATCTGATTCGCCCAACATTACTTCGACCTCGTACATTGAGTCGTCTTGCGGGTCTTTGAGCAAAATATCGACCCGACCGCCTGAGTTCTGACGTCGTTCTTTGCTCAACGCATCTAGATCGCCCAAGCCAAGCGCTGCAGGGTTGCCCCAAATTTGATCCTGAAGCCAGTATTCGTCATGTCCCGCTTCTCGGATAGCCACAGATTGAGCAAAAGTTATATCTTCAGCCATGTTTATGTCCTGGAGGGTTGAGCTTAAAGGTTTTCTAGAGCAATCTATTCGACACGTCGGCCTACTTCTTGATGGTGCAATTCGTGCAAAAAAGCCCAACTTTGTTATCGAGAGACAGGTTCGCGCCACAACTTCGGCGCCGGCTCCCTGATGCGGCGTCATGGATTGCGCTGAAGACCACACCGCAGCATGCTTGGCGTCGTGTGTGTACGTAGCCACAAAAAACCGTGTAAAGCAGCACGGCGACAAGGCAGTTCCTGGGCACACTGCGAACGATCTGACCCTTCGCGGCGACATCGCCACCGCTCGAAGTGAGTACTGGCACACCCGGACTCCCTACCAGCCAGCTACTGCGATCGCTGCCCACCAATCAGCCCGCGGGGTTCCATCAAGTATCCGTCAATGCGGTGCACTGGCTAACCTGATTGGCTTGCTTGTGCGGTGGCGCCATGCCGACTCCAGGAAGGCAGTGAACAAAGTCCAGCGCAGGGAGAGAGTGGAATACCTCCGCAAGACCCGCCCACACCTGAAGTCCTTCTGAATCCGGCGGCGGTCAGCAGCATGGTGGGAAGCATCAATGACCCCGTGCCATGGTCTGCTGGTCCGAGCCCTAGGATAGTAGATCCAACGCCACTTCCGCAAGTGTGTGTTCCAGGCTCTGATAAGCCCTGACAGCAGTCGTGAGTCGGGAAAGCGTGCCGACGGAGCCTGAAAACCTCGCCAGAACCGCAGCACGAGGATGGCCATGGGTCGCCGCGGTGGCCAACGAGGCTGCCTCGGCGACCCATGGTGCAAGCGATCCCTGACGAGCCCGATCGGATCGTCTTTGTGCGGCCTTTACCAGGCGATGGGCGATGCGCCGATCGAATTGGTAGTCCGGTGCTGGTTGAGCTGGCGGGTCGAACTCGCCCTGGTCGGCATCGGCCATCTCCCACAGTGGCGGGCCGCGGGCCGGCGCGATAGGCGGCGGTGACGTCTGCTCGCCCAAGTGCGAGAGGATCTCGCGCACGGCGCAGGCGACGGTAATGAAGGCGATGATTCGCATCTCGCCGCCACAGCGTGGGCAGACGAGCGGAAAGACCTCATAGATCCGCGCGAGCAGCAACGCCCAGGCGTAGCGGGCCGCGCGACGCAGGAGCGCTTCCTCTGCCTGCTCCTCGCTGTGGGACGACGCGCCTGGGGCGGTGATTCGCGCCGCGATTGGCTCAGTCTCCGTCGCTGTAACAAGCGGCGTGGTCGGACTGTCTGGCACGCCGGCAAGCGCGGTGACCTGTGCGCGTAGCGGTTCGTTGGGCGCCAGTACGCCGTAGTAGCGATGCCGGCAAGCACGCCGAGCCGCGCGGCGAGACCGCGAACAGCAGCACGACGCACAGCGTACGCAAGGGCGAGACGCTGGCCCAGGTCGCCAGCCGCTACGGCATGACGGTGGCCGAGCTGAAGCAGGCCAACAAACTGCGTGCCGACCAGGTCAACGCCGGAACCAAACTCGCCGTCGCGGCACCCGAAACGGCCAGCAAGCTGCCGCCGGCGCGGGCGCGCATCGACGTGGCCGAGGTCGAGAGCCGGCAGGGCAAGGGGTCCGACAGCCGCCAGCTCCTGGCCAAGACGGAAACCAGGCCGGCCGCCAGGAAAGCCGACGAATCGGCAAACGAACGCGCGCACCAGGGCGCCAGAAAACCGGCCAAGCTGGCGCAATACACGATTCGCCGTGGCGACACACTGGTGTCGATCGCCAGGCAGTTCAAGGTCGAGAAAGATGACCTGCTGCGCTGGAACCGCATCCAGAGCAACGACATCAAGCCGGGGCAGACGCTGACCATTCAACTCGTGCAGAACACGCTCTAGGGCACACAGCGCTTCAACCAGAAAAACGCCGCCTGCGGGCGGCGTTTTGCTGCGCGCGAAGCTAGCCGTACAGGTGGCAACGCACGCTGTGCGTCGTCGACACGCTGGTCGTCTCGGGATAACGTGCGCTGCAGGCGGCGATGGCCTGCCGGCAACGCGGATGAAAATGGCAACCGGTGGGCGGTCTGGCCGGCGAGGGAGTTTCACCCGGCAGACGGATGAACTCCGGCTGCGCATCGAGGTGCGGGCTGGGGACCGCCGACAACAGGGCGCGCGTATAGGGGTGCTGCGGCGAACGCAGGACTTCGTCGACCGTCCCCTGCTCGACGATCCGGCCCAGATACATCACCGCCACCGCATGCGCCAGGTGGTCGACCACGGCAAAGTTGTGGGTGATGAACAGGTAGGCCAGCCCGAGATCGGCCTGCAGGCTGGCCAGCAGATTCAGAATCTGGGCCTGCACCGAAACGTCGAGGGCCGAGGTCGGCTCGTCACAGATCACCAGATCCGGCTGCACCGCCAGCGCCCGCGCAATCGCGATGCGCTGCCGCTGACCACCCGAGAACTCATGCGGATAGCGCCCGGCAGCCTCCGCGTCAAGGCCCACCTGTAGCAGCACGGCGGCGATCGCCGCGCCACTGCCCTCTGGCGAATGCACCCGCAAGGCGCGCAGGCCCTCGCCAATGATCTCGCCCACCGCCATGCGCGGGTTCAGCGAGGCGAAAGGATCCTGGAAAATCATCTGCATGCGCTGGCGAAGCGGCTGCAGCGCGCGCCGCGACTGACCACCGAGCACCTGCCCCAACACTTCCACCCGCCCCGCAGTGGCGGGCAGCAGTTGCAGGATCGCCTTGCCGACCGTGGTCTTGCCGCAACCCGATTCGCCGACCAGCGCCAGCGTGCGGCCACGCGCGAGTTCGAGCGACACGCCATCGACGGCGCGCACGCTGCCGACGGTACGCTGCAGGATGCCGCGGCGAATCGGAAAATGCACGCACAGGTTTTCCACCGCGAGCACCGGCGTTGCCGGCGCCGCCACAGCCGCCGCGATGACCACAAGCGTGGCATCGGGGACGTCGGGCGCATGGCCCGCGCCCGAGCCGCCATTGAGGTGACAGCGGACGCGGTGAGCGACGGCCACCTGCTGCCACGGCGGTGCTTCCTGGCGACAGAGTTCCCAGGCATGCGGACAGCGCGCCGCAAAGCGGCAGGCGCGCGGCATCTGCGACAATGGCGGCACCTGTCCGGGAATCGTCTCCAGCCGGCCGCCACGCCGTGCCAGATCGGGCAGTGCGGCGAACAGCATCTGCGTATAGGGATGGCGCGGCGACGAGAAAAAGGCCGCGCGTGGCGCCTCTTCGACGATCTGCCCCGCATACATCACGCCCACCCGGGTGGCCATCTGCGCGACGACGCCCAGGTCGTGGGTGATCAGCAGCATGCCCGTCGCGCGCTCGCCCTGCAGGCGCCGCAGAAGTTCCAGAATCTGCGCCTGGATGGTGACGTCGAGGGCGGTCGTCGGTTCGTCGGCAATCAGCAGACGCGGATTGCCGGCCAGCGCGATGGCGATCATCACCCGCTGTTTCATGCCGCCGGAAAGCTGGAAGGGATATTCGCCGAGCCGCCGTTCCGGATCGGCCAGCCCCACTGCCGTCAGCAGTTCGAGCGAACGCGCGCGCACCGCCGGCCCGGCCAGGCCGAGGTGCCTTTCGAGCACTTCGGCAAGCTGCCGACCGACGGTGAGCACCGGATTGAGGCTGGTCGCCGGCTCCTGAAAGATCATCGCCATGCCGCCACCGCGCACGGCGCGCATCTCGGCTTCAGGCAGGTGCAGAAGATCGCGGCCGGCGAAACGCACTTCGCCGCCGAGCATCCGCCCGGCCGCCGGCAACAGGCGGAGCAGGCCCAGCGCCGTCGCCGACTTGCCGCAACCGGACTCGCCGAGCAGCGCCAGCGTCTCGCCGGCGGCGACCTCGAAACTGATCCCGTCGACCGCCGCGAGCAGCGAACGCCCGCTGGCAAAAGCGATCCGCAGATCGCGGACGTCGAGCAGCACGGCTTCTCCCTCCCGGTTCATGCCGACCCCACCAGGCGTGGATCGAAAGCGTCGCGTACGGCGTCGGCCAACAGGTTCGCGGCCAGGACCAGGATGAACATGAAGACGAAAGCGGCGGCCAGCGACCACCACACCATCGGTTCGCGGGCCAGTTCCATGCGTGCATTGTTGATCATCGTGCCGAAGCTGATCATCGTCGGATCGACCCCGATGCCGACATAGGACAACACCGCTTCGGCCAGCACCAGGCTCGAAAAATCCATCACCAGGGCGATGATCACGATATGCATCAGGTTGGGCAGGATGTGGCGGGCGATGATCCGCAGGTCGGAGACACCGAAAGCCTGCGCCGCCTGGATGTACTCGAGTTCACGGAGCTTCAGCGTCTCGCCGCGCAACAAGCGACACAGACCGGTCCAGCTGGTCACCCCGAGGATGCAGCACAGCGCCAGCAGGCGCATGTCGGCACGCTCGGCGGCGGTGGCGAACCATTCCGGATGTGTGTCGATCAGCACCTGCATCATCAGCACGGCGGCGGCGATCAGCAGCACGCCCGGGATCGAACTCAGCGTCGTATACAGATACTGGATCAGGTCATCGACCCAGCCCCGGAAGTAGCCGGCCAGCACCCCCAGGAAGATCGACAGCGGCAACATCACCAGCGTCGTCACCAGGCCGATGACCAGCGCCGTGCGCACGCTCTTGAGCACCTGATAGAGCACGTCCTGGCCGACCTTGTCGGTGCCGAGAACGTGGTAATCGGCCGCGAGGATCAGCAACGGCAAGGCGAACAGCAACAGCAGGCCGAGCGCGGCGAGCACCGCATTGCACGCAAAATCGCTTTCGTTGCGCCAGATGCGCCGCCACGCCGCGAGATGCGAACAGGCTTCGGCGCGTGCCAGGGCGGCCGCTGTTGCCGCCGCCAGCGCCCACCAGACGAGGAGCGCCAGTCCGAGCGCGCACAGCAGGCGCATGCCGACATCGGCATCACGCCGTGCCTCGTCGGCACCCAGATGGGTGCCGGCATGCTTCAGGCGCGGGTACTCGCGCACTTGACGAAGCTCGCCGTCGGCAGTACGCGTCTCGATCGATTCCTTGGCGTAGGCACGCGTCGCCAGCGGTTCGGAATAGGTCTTCTCGGTACGCGTGCGCAGCGAGCTCAGCAGGCCGTCGAGCACCGACAACACCTCGACGGCATAGGCCACCGGCGGCTGCCCGTCGGGGGCGACGCCCGGCACTGCCGCGGCTTCGAGGCGCGGCCGATAGTGGATCGAATCAAGTAGCCCGACGCAGACGAAGGCCAGCAGGATCGTCGCCGACGCCATCCCGGCGCGACTGCGGCCGACTCGCCGCCAGGCGGCGCGCAGCAGCGGATTGCTCGCCGACAGCCAGCCGCTCCCGAGCACGCCGACCACCAGCATCCAGATCAGGACATCGGACCAGAGAATGACCGGAAGGAAATCCATCAGTTGAAGCGAATCCGCGGGTCGACAAAAGTGTAGGAAAGATCGGTGAGGATCAGTCCGACGATGTACAGCACCGAGCCGATGAAGACCATCGCACGCACGACGGCGAAGTCCTGGGCATTGATCGCGTCGATGGTGTAACTGCCCAGTCCGGGGATGCCGAAGAACGACTCGGTGAGCAGCGAGCCCATGAACAGCAGTGGAATGACGACCACGACGCCGGTCAGGATCGGAATCAGCGCATTGCGCAGGACGTGCCGAAACAGTACGGTCACCTCGGAAAGCCCCTTGGCGCGCGCGGTGCGGACATAGTCGCGCGAAACTTCCTCAAGGAAGATCGTGCGATACCAGCGCGTCGAAGAACCGATGCCCGAGACGACGCCGATGGCCACCGGCAGGATCAGGAACTTCCAGGCATCGAGGCCGCCGCCATAGCCCGAGATCGGCACCAGCTTCCAGATCTTGCTGACCAGATACTGGCCACCGATGATGTAGAACAGGCCGGAGATCGACATCATCGCCACGCACAGCACGACGCCCCAGAAGTCGAGATAACTGGCGCGAAAGAAGGTCAGCAGCAGGGCCAACGAGATGGTCACCAGCAGGCCGAGGAGGAAGGTCGGCAGCGCAATGGCCAGCGAAGGCCCCATCCGCGACGCAATCTCCCTGGCGATGTCGCGCCCGTCTTCGGCGCGCCCGAAATCGCCGGCGAACATGCGCGCCGATTTGGCAAAGAAAATGGTATCGGTGAGCATGGCGCTGCCGGCAGCCGACTGGTTGATGAACAATGGCTTGTCGTAACCGCGTTCGCTTTTCCAGCGGGCGATCGCTTCCGGCGTCACACGCTTGACGCCGAGCTGCATGCGCGCCATGTCGTCCGGCGTGTTGACCACGAAAAACAGCGCGAAGGTGATCAGGTTCACGCCGATCAGGATCGGTAGCGCGTAGAGCAGGCGACGGACGAGGTAGGCTAGCATGGTTGGCGAATATACCTCAACGCTTGCCCGGGGGCGGCTGCCGCATGCAACAGATCGTGCCGCAGCGCATCCCGAGGCGACGCCACACGATCGAGGATCGGCGAGCGCATCAGCGGGCCGTGCTGCGCTCGCGGCGACGATAGGCAATCGCCGCCGGCAGGATCACCGCCACGAGCAGCGCCGCCGCCGCCGCCAGCGGCCAGAGCACCGGCCGATTCCATTCCTGCCGCAAGCGCTGCCGCTCGGCGACGTTGATGCGCTGGTACTTGAGAATGTTGTGCCCCACCTCGGTCGGCTTGCGGTTGCGCAGCCAGACATGGCTCAGCGTATAGCTCGTCGGATGAAAACCGTAGATCCACGGCGCATCATGCTGCAGCAGCGTGATCGCCTGACGGATGATCGCCAGGCGATCGACGCCGCGCGGACCTTCGCTCTCCATGTTCTTCATCTGCTCGAAGAGCCGGTCGAATTCCGGATTGGCGTAGTTGGAGGCGTTTTCCCCACCCTTGGCCACCTTGCCTTCAGGACCGGCGAGCAGGAACAGGAAGTTCTCCGGATCGGGATAGTCGGCGTTCCAGCCGAGATAGTAGAGCTGCACCGCGCCCTTGCGGACCTTGTCCTGGAAGCGGTTGAAGTCGGTCGAGCGGACCACCAGCTGGATGTCGAGCTTGGCGAACTGGCGCGTCAGCCAGTCCAGCCGCGACTTGTCGCCCATGCCGCCGCTGGTGGTGTCGAGGTTCAGGACCAGCGGCTCACCGGTCGTGGCATGCCGCCCATTCGGCCAGCCGGCTTCGGCCAGCAGTTGCTTGGCGACCGCCAGCGGCTTGCGCCGCGCCTGTCCATCGACCCAGTCATAGACCACCGGATTGCTGCCCGCGGCCCCTTCGAGATAGCCGAAGATGCCCGGCGGCAGCGGGCTCGAAGCGGCGATGCCGCGCCCATTCATGAAGATCGAGATGAACTCCTCCTGGTCGATGGCGATCGACAGCGCTTGCCGCAGCCTGGTCGGTTGTTCCGCCAGGCCGCCGACGACCGGATCGAGCATGTTGAAGCCCATGTAGAAGATCGACGCGCGCACACTGGTCAACAGGCGAATCCCCTTCGCGCGCATCTCGTCGGTCAACTGCACGTCACCGCCGACGCCGAGCCGTACCGCCTGATCGAAACTGTCGGAGGAAATTCCCGAGGCATCGTAGTAGCCCTGCAGGAACTTGTTCCAGTACGGAATGCTCTCCTTCTCGCGCGAGAAGACCGCCTTGTCGATGAACGGCAGCGACTGGCCGCAGTCGGCCAGCAGCCCGTCCGCCTGGTCTTCGGGCTCGCCGTGGCAGGGATAAGTCTCGCCGTGGAAGTTCGGATTACGTTCGAGAACCATGCGGCTGTTGGGATTGTTCTGGGTGAGCATGAACGGACCGGTACCCACCGGATACCAGTCAAGCGTCAGGTTCTTCGCGGCCATCCCGGGCTGGTGGTAGAAGCGGTCGACCTCGCGCGGCACCGGGGCGAAGAAGGGCATCGCCAGCCAGTACACGAACTGTGGATACTTGCCGCGCAGCGTGATGCGATACGTGTAGCGGTCGACGCGCGTCACGCCGCTGAGCGGGAAGCGGTCGAGATCCAGCCAGTCGCCGGGCGGCAGGTCCCTGGCAGCCGCCTGCAGCGCCGTGCCGAGTTCGCGCAGGCCGACGATGCGCTCGGCCATCATGCTGAAGATCGGCGAGTGCAGGCGGGGATGTGCGAGGCGCTTGATCTCGTAGATGTAGTCGTCGGCGATCAGCTCGCGGCTGCCGGTGCGCGCAAAATCGGCGATCGTCTCGATGCCGCGCAGCGCCTCGCGCTGGCCGGACCCCTCGCCGGGCGGCGCACCGGCGTCACCGGCAAAAGCCGGATGCGGCTGGTAGCGGATGCCCGGACGAATGCGAATCTCGTAGACACTGTGCGCGATTTCGGCAACCGGCGCGTCGGCAGACAGTTCGCGGCCTTGCACGTCGTAGTAGCGCGGCACCGGCACCGCCTCGCTGGTCAGGGGGATCAGCGTATAGGGCCGCTGCAGGTAATGGTATTGCAGCGGTGGCTCGTACACCTGCGCGGTGAAGGTGATTTCGTCCTCGGTGTACGACTGCACCGGGTCGAGATGCTTGGGACGCTCGGAAAAGGCGGCGTAGAGGATGTTCCTGCCGCGCTCGGCGCTCGGGTACGGATCGTTCTGCTCGCTCCCGCAGGCAGTCAGCAGGAGCAGCAGCGACAGGAAGACGAGACGAAAAACGAGCATGGGCGGCAGTGTAGCGCGAAGTTCGGCGGTTTTGGTCCGGTGGCGATGCCCTGGCTTTCGGCAGGTACGCGCGGGCGTGACAACGATCGTCGAGGCGCCGATCGAATCCTTTATAATGCTGGGGTTAAGCTGGTCCACACCAGATACTTCAACACCAGCCCATTTTCGTTACGGAGAACCCATGGGATTCCTCGCAGACAAGCGCATCCTGATCACCGGCGTGCTGTCGAAGCACTCGATCGCCTACGGCATCGCCAGGGCCTGCCACCGGGAAGGTGCGCAACTGGCTTTTACCTATCAGAACGAGCGTTTCAAGGATCGCCTCGCCAAGTTTGCCAAGGAATTCGACAGCACGCTGATCTACCCGTGTGACGTCGCCGAGGACGCCGAAATCGAGCGGCTGTTCGCAGAACTCGGCGAACACTGGGACGGTCTTGAAGGCCTGGTACATTCCATCGCCTACGCGCCCAGCGAAGCCATCGAAGGCGACTTTCTCGACGGTATCTCGCGCGACGCCTTCCGCATCGCGCATGACGTCTCTTCCTACAGCTACCCGGCGCTGGCCAAGGCCGCCCGCCCGCTGCTGCTGAAGGGCCGCAATCCGGCGCTGCTCGCACTCTCGTACCTCGGCGCCGAGCGCACCATGCCCAACTACAACACCATGGGCCTGGCCAAAGCCAGCCTGGAGGCGGCCACGCGCTACCTCGCGTTCTGCCTGGGTCCGCAGGGCATCCGCGCCAACGCCATCTCCGCCGGCCCGATCAAGACGCTGGCCGCTTCAGGCATCGGCAACTTCTCCCGCCTGCTGGCCTATAACGCGCACAACGCGCCGCTCCGCCGCAACATCACCATCGACGAGGTCGGCAACGCCGCCGCCTTCATGCTCTCCGACCTCGCCAGCGGTATCACCGGCGAGATCATGTACGTCGATGGCGGACTGAACACCACCGCTCTCGGCAACGCCGACCCGCTGCCGGCCTGAACCTTCAGCGCTCGCCGCTGGCGGGCGCACCGACCGCGGCGAGGATCGCCTTCAGCAACTTCCAGGCGTGCCCCACCGTCGCGATCTCGACGCCTTCACCGGGGGCGTGCGCGCCGCGTATGGTCGGCCCGAAGGAGAGCATGTCCAGATCCGGATAGTTGGCGGCGATCAGGCCACACTCCAGGCCGGCGTGGATCACCTGCACCCTGGCTTCGGCGCCGTATTCGCGCCGGTAGACCGACTGGCACAGCGCCAGCAGCGGCGACGCCGGATTCGGCTCCCAGCCCGGGTAGTGGCCGCCCTTCTCCGCCAGCGTTCCCGACAGGGCAAAGAGGCTGACGATCTCGTCGGCCAGCGCGCTGCTGCCGCTGTCGAGCAGCGAACGGACCATGAAATGGCATGCCCCGTGCGCCGGCGTGAGCGCGACGATGCCGAGGTTGTTGGAAGTCTCGACCACGCCGGGAACTTTCTGGCTGCGGCGCCGGACACCGTGTGGCGCGGCATGCAGCGACGCCAGCCAGATCGCCTGCTCGGCGCCGGACATCAGATGTCGCGCTGCGGCGGGAGTGCAGCGGATGCTCAGCCCTTCATCGACGCCGCACAATTCCTGGCGCAACAACGACTGCCACGCGGCCAGGCCTGCCGCCAGCGCATCGCCCTGCCCGGCCGGCAGCGCGACGATTGCCGAGGCTTCGCGGGGCAGCGCATTGCGCGCCGAGCCACCGCCGAGTTCCGCCAGCCGCAGCGGCCAGCGACGCTCCAGTCCCTGCAGGACACGCACCAGGAGCTTGATGGCGTTGCCCCGCTCGGCGTGGATGTCGACTCCCGAATGCCCACCGCGCAAACCATGCAGCTCGATCCGCCAGACTTCGAAACCCTCCGGCAACGGTGCCGGTCGACCTTCCCGCTGCACGTCGACATCCAGCCCGCCGGCGCAGCCCAGGAACAGTTCGCCCCATTCCTCGGTATCGAGGTTGAGCAACAGGCGCCCCTGCAACAGACCACCCTGCAGCCCGCGGGCACCGCCCATCCCGGCTTCCTCATCGACCGTCAGCAGCGCCTCAAGCGGCCCATGCGGCAGCGACGCATCCTCCAGAACCGCCAGGATCAGGGCCACCCCGATGCCGTTGTCGGCGCCGAGCGTCGTGCCCTCGGCGAGTAGCCAGCCGTCCCGACGCACGGGCCGGATCGGGTCGCGGGAAAAATCGTGCGACGTCTCCGGGGTCTTCTGGCACACCATGTCCAGGTGCGCCTGCAGTACGACCGCCGGTGCCTGCTCCCGGCCGGCACTGGCCGGCTTGCGGATCACCAGATTGCCGGCGGCATCAATGCGGGTCACCAGCCCCCTGGCGAGCGCCCACTGCCGAAGTTCATCGCGCAATCGCCCTTCCGCCTTCGACTGGCGCGGAATGCGACACAGCGTCGCGAAGTGTGCCCAGACGGCCGTCGGCTCCAGGCCGCAGAAAACCGCTTCGAGTGGTGCTTGCGTCATGCTGTTGATGATCCTCCCTGATACGGCTGGAAAGACGGAGCGTCCGACCGCTTTGTCGCATGCCATGCCGTGTGTGCCGTGCCCGCAGAGCTTGGCGTCAGTTATAGCCGAGCTTGAACGGGTTGCGCAAGGGCACGCCGAACGCGTCAGCGGGGTGGCAGTTCCGGTTCAGCCCACGCGTAGTCCGCAAGCCACAATTCCCTCATCAAGGCTCCTGACTAGATGGATGACCAGCGTACGCCAGGCTGGTCGCCGCCGTCAATTCGGGGCACGTCAAAATCGTCGCGGCCATGCAGTAAAATAAAGCTTGTCTGCCGTGATTAGCCAACGGTCAAACCGGAGGTACTCTCGTAGGCAGATGATCGCCACTCATTTTTGGCGAAGCTGGAGTGCCCTGATTCCTCAGACAAGTTTTCAAGGAGAAGACAAAATTGAATGTATCTTTTGCCATATCGTTTGCGATTGCGCTGACTGTGACATCAGTTCATGCTCAGCAACCAGGGCAGCCTAATGCAGGCGCTCCACTATCCGCAAGACAAGCCGCTCTTAATCCTAACGGCTTCAATGTCGACTGGAATTGCGGGGGTTCCTCGGGCCGTTCTTACCTTACCTTTCGGGATGAGGGAGAGAAGATCGTCGTTGACATCAACAACTACGCCCGTGGAGCATGTAAATCAGAGGCCAAGATTACTGAGTCCAGTTTCACGTTTGACGGCTGTAGAGATACTGGAATCATTGTGTCCTATGACCCAAGCAATATAGAAACTCCGTTTAAAGCGCAGAGCCCTCGCTGTTCCTATGAGTTCAAGGCAAGGTAACTCTCGATCGCACGCCCATCTCAGTGTGCTGGCGGCACACGGCGATTCGAACAACGTTTAACCGCCGCGATTCGCCAGCGCCGGGACCAAACGTTTTCGGCGCGTCGAGCAAACGCCATTCGCCGTACCTGCCAAGGGTTGCCGCCATGACCAGTCTCTTCCCACCGTGGCCGCTGTTCTCCGCCTTCGTGATGGCCAGCCTGGTGCTGGCGGTGACGCCTGGGCCGGGCGTGTTCTACATCGTTACCCGCAGCATCGTCCAGGGGCGCCGTTCGGGGCTGGTGTCGGTGGCCGGCGTCGCGCTCGGCAACCTCGGCAACGCACTGGCCGCTTCGGTTGGTCTCGCGGCCCTGTTTGCGGTTTCCTCGCTGGCGTTCACGATCGTCAAATACGCCGGCGCCCTTTACCTGGTCTATCTGGGTGTGCAGATGTTGCGCACGCCACACGCCGAGCCATCGGCACCCGCGCCGGCAGTTGCAACGCTCGGGCGCATCTTCCGCGACGGCTTTGTCGTCGCCCTGCTCAACCCCAAGACCACGCTCTTCTTTGCCGCGTTCCTGCCGCAGTTCCTGAGCCCGGCGGTGTCGCCCGTGTTGCAGAGCATGGCGCTCGGTGCGCTCTTCGTGGCCATCGCCGCGCTGACCGACAGCGCTTATGCCCTGGCGGCCGGCGCGGTGGCGCCCGTGCTGGCGCGTGCGGGCGGCGTTCGCCGCGTCGGGCGCCGGCTTGGCGGCAGCGCGTTCATCGGCCTCGGGGTGTTCACCGCCCTGGCCGGATCGCGCGGCGTAAAGTAGTTTGGGTGCGACTCTATTGCGCCGCGGTTTCTCGGCTATCACGCGGCCGACTTGATGTCATTGTTCTGGGGTGCCGACAGATAGTTGCGCTGGCGCTCTTGGCGATGGTGAAAGCCCATCTACTCCTCGAAGTCGCCGCTGGCACGAAGTGAGCGCAAGCGGAGCACCGCTTCCGCGACGTCCAGAATCCAGCGAGCGCCGGTGAGGTCCTGGTTACGGTGCCGGCCGGCGGCTGCGTGCCGTTTCGAGGTGCTGGCACAAACGCTCGGCGCCTTCAAGCAGGCGTGGCGTGTGGCGCTGGATCAGGTCGGGCGGCACGAAGAACAGGTTGCCGCGCGCGACCGCGGTGATCGTGGACCAGCGTCGCCAGTCATCGAGCCACTCGGGCCGCGCTTCGTCCATGCCGCTGGCGACGATCGCTTCCGGGTTGGCGGCGATCACCGCTTCGACGGTCACCGTCGGCGCCATCGTCTCCAGCTTGCCGAATACATTGTCGCCACCACACAGGCGAATGACGTCGGAGATGATCTGCCGGCGGCCAACGGTCATCAGCGGCTGTTTCCAGATCTGGTAGAAGGTCGGCACCGGCGGACGGCTGCCATAGCGCTTCTGCAGGGCAGCGAGCCGTTGGCGAAAGCTATCGGCAGCGTGATTGGCGACCGCCGGGCTGCCGGCCAGCACCCCCAGACGCTCGATCTCGCTGGCCACGTCCTCGATGCGGTTGAGCTGCGAGAGATAGATCGGGATTCGCAAGGCGCGCAGGCGGTCGAGATGCGCGGCGGCGTTGCCGCTCTGCCAGGCGATGATCAGTTCCGGCCGCAACGCCGCCACGCGTTCGAGGTCGACCCGTGAATAGCCGCCGACGCGCGCGATCCTGCTCGCCGCCGGCGGGTACTCGCTGTATTCGACGGTGCCGACGATGCGCTCGCCGGCACCGGCCGCAAACAGGGTCTCGGTCAGATGCGGCGCCAGGCTGATGATGCGTTTGGCCGGCTGCGCAAGGCTGATCGTCGCGCCGCTGTCGTCGACCACGCGCACCTCGGCCCGGACCGGCGTGCCGGCAGCCAGCAGCCAGGTGGCGCAGAGCAGTCTGAACCACACCTTGCGCATCTCAGGCACTCCAGCTCGCCAGCGCCGCACCCAGACGCTGCCATTCGCTCTCGCCGCCCGGCAAGCCGACGCGCAGCAGGTCATGCGCCGCAAAATGCCGGGTCAGGATGGCCTGCCGCGCCAGATGTTCAAAGAGCGCAAGGCTCAGCGGCGTGGCCAGACTGGCAAAAAGCGCGCTGCCGGTCACTTCGCCGAACGGCGCCAGCAGGGCCGCCAACCGCTGCGCCGCGGCACGCAGATCGCGACGTGTCTGCGCCTGCCAGGCGTGGTCGGCCAGCGCCTGCCGGGCAGCGGCACGGGCCGGGCCGGAGAGCGGCCAGGGACCAAGCGCTTCGCGCAGGGCTTCGAGCTTGTCCCGCGCACCAAAGACGAAACCGACGCGCGCACCGGCCAGGCCGAAAAACTTTCCCAGCGAGCGCAGGACGATCAGATTCGGCGCCTGCGGGCCGCCGGCCAGCGCGGCCAGAGCATGCTCGGGTTCGGGGTCGGCAAACGCTTCATCGACAATCAGCCAGCCACCCCGCCGCTGCAGTCGTTCAGCCGCGTCGAGCAGGTCGCTGGCCGGCAGGATCCGGCCGTTCGGGTTGTTCGGATTGCAGAGCACGATGATCGGTGTCGCTGCTGCCAGTGCGCGCGCCAATGGCGCATGCGGCAAGCGGCGCAACTTGTGGCCCGCACGTTCCCAGGCCTGGGTGTGCTCTTCGTAGGTCGGTGTCAGGCAGGCGACGACCACCGGCCTGAACAGCGCCGGCAGCAACTGGATCGCCGCTTGCGAGCCAGGGAGCGCGAGCAGGCGAGCGCTGCCGTAGTAGCCGGCAGCCACCTCGTCGAGTCCGTCATCGTCTTCGGGAAGGCGCCGCCAGCACGCCGGATCGATGGCCGCTACGGGATACGCGCAGGGATTGATGCCGGTCGAGAGGTCCAGCCAGGCCGCCGGATCGCCTGCGCCGGAAGCCGCATATCGCCGCGCGGCAGCGCGCAGGCGCCCGCCGTGTTCAAGCACGCAGCAGTCCCCAGCACAGCGGCACCGCCAGCCACAGCAGAAGGCTGCGGCGAACGAGGGTCAGCGCGCGGGCAATGTCCTGGCCGCCGGCCGGCCGGCCTTCGCCGAGCACGGGCCGCGGCTCCAGTCGGCCGTGGTATACCGCCGCACCGCCGAGCAGGAGGCCCAGACTGCCGGCACCCGCGGCCATCACCGGGCCGGCGTTCGGGCTCTTCCAGCGCGGTGCCTGCCGCCGCCAGCAACGCAGGGCAACGCGCGCGCGGCCGCAAAGGGCGTACGACAAGGCCGTCAGACGCGCGGGAACAACGTTCAGCAGGTCGTCGAGACGCGCGGCAGCCCAGCCGAAGTCGGCAAAGCGCTGGTCGCGATACCCCCACATCGCGTCGAGCGTATTCGCCAGTCGGAACAGCAGCGCCCCCGCTCCGCCGAATAGCGCAAACCAGAACAGCGTGCCGAATACCGCATCGTTGCCGTTCTCTAGGGTCGATTCGATGCAGGCGCCGGCGACACCGGCAGCATCGAGATCAGTGGTCTGCCGCGAAACCATCCAGCCGACGTGCCGGCGCGCCGCGTCGAGATCGCCGCTCGCCAGATCGTCGGCCACCCGGCAGGCATGTTCGCCGAGGCTGCGCGCGCCGAGCGCCAGATACAGCAGGGCGGCGTCGATCAGAGCGCCCGACAACCCGGACGGAATTGTCCACACCGCCAGCAGCGGCAGGGGCAGAACCAGCAAAGCCCAGGCCAGCAACCCACGCAGGCAACACCGGCGAGGCGACGCCCCACCGTTCAAAGCACCTTCCACGGCAGCCGCCAGCGCACCGAAACCCACCAGTGGGTGCCAGCGCCGCGGCTCACCGAGCAGACGATCGAGCCCGGCTCCGGCAATCGCCGCCAGCGGCAGGGACAGCGCCGTCGGCATGCCGGCAGCAAGGAATGGGAAGGAAAACACGTTGGGCATGCGACAATCCGGGCCACGAAACCCGGATTCTACGATGAACGCGCACCGCACCCCCAGCCTGATGATTCAGGGCTGCACTTCCGACGCCGGCAAAAGCGTGCTGGTCACCGCCTTGTGCCGCATCCTGCACCGCCGCGGCGTACGCGTCGCGCCGTTCAAGCCGCAGAACATGGCGCTCAATTCGGCGGTCACCGTCGATGGCGGCGAGATCGGCCGTGCGCAGGCGCTGCAGGCGCTGGCCGCCGGTCTGCCGGCGCACTCCGACTTCAATCCGGTGCTGCTGAAGCCGGCCACCGACAAGCGCGCGCAGGTGATCATCCACGGCCAGGCGCTGCGCGACCTCGACGCGCTCGACTATCACGCCTACAAGCCGCTGGCGATGGCCGCCGTGCTCGAATCGTGGCAACGCCTCTGCGCGCAGTACGAGTGTCTGCTCGTCGAAGGGGCCGGCAGCCCGGCAGAGATCAACCTGCGCGACCGCGACATCGCCAACATGGGTTTTGCCGAGGCCGTCGATTGCCCGGTGATCCTGATCGCCGACATCGATCGCGGCGGCGTCTTCGCGCATTTCTGCGGCACGCTCGATCTGTTGTCGGCCTCCGAGCAGGCGCGCGTCAAGGGTTTCGTGATCAACCGCTTTCGTGGCGACATCGGGCTGCTCGAGAGTGGCCTCTCCTGGCTCGAAGAACGCACCGGCAAACTGGTTCTCGGTGTGCTGCCGTATCTGCATGGCCTCTACCTCGATGCCGAGGATGCCCTGCCACGGCAGACCGAAAACAAGGCGGCGGCCGTTCTGCGCGTCGTGTCGCCGGTCTATCCGCGGATCGCCAATCACAGCGATCTCGACCCCTTGCGCTTCCACCCCGAAGTCGATTTTCGTTTCGTCGGCCCAAACGACCCGCCACCCGCCTGCGATCTGATCGTGCTGCCGGGCTCGAAAGCGGTACAGGCCGACCTCGCGTGGTTACGTGCGCAGGGCTGGGAGGAAGCCATCCGTCGCCACCTGCGCTACGGCGGCAAGCTGATCGGCATCTGCGGCGGCCTGCAGATGCTCGGCCGCGCGCTGCACGATCCGCTCGGACTCGAAGGGGTCGCGGGCAGCATGCCCGGCCTCGGCTGGCTCGACTACGAAACGCAGCTGGCCGCGGAAAAGACGCTGGAGAATGTCAGCGGCGAGTTGCTGCTGCCCGGATCGCCGGCGGTCGACGGCTACACCATCCACATGGGCGTCACGCGCGGCGCGGCGCTGGCCAGTCCGGCGGCAGTCCTCGCCGGCCAGCCCGATGGCGCCCTGTCCAACGACGGGCAGATTCTGGCCACCTACTGCCACGGCTTGTTCGATTCACCGCCGGCGCTGACCGCACTGCTCGCCTGGGCCGGCCACCGCCCGACCGAGGACTTCGATCCGCGCCAGCGCCGGGAAAACGACATCGACCGCCTGGCCGACGCCGTCGAGCAACACCTGAACCTGCGCCTCCTCGCCGAGTGGCTGCCGGGCGTCGACGAACGCCGGTAAACCCTCGCGGTCACCGACCTGGTCGCCGGTTGTTCCCGATTACGGCAGCGTCGTCCTGGCAAACAGGCCAGGTTCGCCCGTGCAACCGTCGGGCGGCTTGTCGCAACCCACATATTGACCGCCGTCGGCAGCGCCGGAGATACTCTCGGGTCTGCCGGCACGGATTGCACGCTTGCCCCCGGCATCGCCGAAGCAGGGTTTTCAGGCCATCGCCGTCTGGCGGTGCCGACGCTGCCTCGTTTGCACAACCTCACGGAGGAGAACGGAGCCATGCAAGCACGCCGCCCGGTCCAAGCCGCCAGCACACTCTGCGCCTGCCTGCTGGCGCTCGCCCCCGCCGCCGCACTGGCCGTGGCACCCGCGCCGGCATCGACGCGCATCGCCCTGGTCATCGGCAACGCGGCCTACCGTGAGGCGCCGCTCGACAATCCCGTCGGGGATGCCCGGGCGATCGCCGAGCGTCTGCGCGCGGCGGGATTCCGCGTGACGCTCAAACTCGACGCGCCGCGGCGCGAACTGCAGGAGGCGATCCGCGGCTTCGGCGATGCGCTGGCCGAAGACAGCCGCGCCGTCGGCGTCTTCTATTACGCCGGCCACGGCGTCCAGCTCAACTGGCGCAACTTCATGTTGCCGGTGGACGCACGCATCCATCGGCCGGCGGACATCGCGGCACAGGGTGTCGACGTCGGCCTGTTGCTGGAGAGTCTCGGTCGCGCGCGCAATCCGCTCAACCTGGTGATCCTCGACGCCTGCCGCGACAACCCCTTCGGCAGCAATTTCCGCAGCGTCGAGCGCGGCCTTTCGCAGCTCGACGCGCCGCCCGGCACCCTGCTCGCCTACGCCACGGCGCCGGGCAATACCGCCGGCGACGGCAGCGGCGCGCATGGGCTATATACCGGGCACCTGCTGCAGGAAATGCAGGTGCCCGGAGCGGCGGTCGAGGATGTCTTCAAGCGCGTTCGCCTGGCCGTTCGGCGGGCCTCCGAAGGAGCGCAGATCCCGTGGGAAAGCACTTCGCTGGAAGGCGATTTTGCCTTCGTCGGCGACGCCAGCCGCGACCTCGCCCGCGAGCAGCGGGAGTTCGAAGCCGATCTCGCGGCCTGGAACGTCCTGCGTGCGACGAACACGCCCGAGCCGCTGGAAGCGTTCATTCGTCAGCGGCCGAGCGGCAAGTTCGCCGAACTGGCGCAGCATCGGCTCGACCTGCTGCTGCGCGAGCGCGGCGAAAAGCCCGTCGATGCCGCGCCACCGCCGCCGCTCGGCCCGGAAATGTGCGTCCCCGGCAAGGTCGCGCCCTACGGTGGTCCGGCGGTCCCCTTCCTGCCCGGCGAGCGCTACACCTATCGCACCGTCGATCTCCTGTCACAGGCCGAGAAAGCACGCACGACCGACCGTGTCCTCGACATCGTCGGCGACGAGGTACGCTTCAATGACGGCAACAAGGTGAGCGATCTCTTCGGCAACAACGTGCGGGCGCCCGACGGCAAACGCTGGACGCCCTACCAGTTCTTCATCAACGACTACGCGCTCGGCAAACGCTGGCACGCACAGTTCATCATCACCCAGCCCGACGGCGCGACCGTCGGCGTGCGTTTCGACCTGCGCGTCGCCGCGCGCGAGCGCATCACCCTGCCCGCCGGCACATTCGACAGCTATCGCATCGAAGCCCGTGGCAGCGACCTCGCCAGCGGCGCGCAACTCGAGCGCAGCGCCTGGGTCGCCCCCGAGCGAATGCGCGGCCTGCTGGCGATGGAAAGCGTCGTCCGCAAGAGCGGCACGGTGGTCAGCGCGGAGCGCGTTGAACTCACCGAGCATGTTGCCGGCGAGAGCCCCGCGCCGGCGCGCGCCATGGCCACCGAGCCCGTGGACAAGCCGCCGCCTTCTCCGTTGGCCTACTGAGTCGGCCGCCTGGAAGCCGTGGCGGCGGCCCGGATCAGGGCTTGGCCGGCGTCGGGGCAAGTGGACAGGGCGGCGTCCCGGCGGCGCCGCAGGGGCCCATGCCTCCCATGCCTCCCATGCTACCCATGCCACCCATTCCTGGACCCATCCCTTGCTTGCCGGGGCCCATCCCGCCGCCGCGGGTCCCTGACGATGGGGGTGGCACAGGGTTTTCCTGCAGGCAGGCCTGCCGTTCGGGGCCATACTTGCCCTTGCACGCGGTTCTTGCCGACTGCATGGCGGCGCAGCGTGCGGGATCGGCAGATTTGCCGCAATCGGGCGGCGGCATGTGGTCGGTCATGCAGTCCTGCCGGGCTGGTCCGCGCAGATCCTTGCAGGCGGTCTGCGCCTGCTGCCGGTCGAGACAGTGTTGCGGGTTGCCGGCCTTGCTGCAATCGACCGCTGTCGCCTGCGGGCCGGGTCCCATGCCGCCCATTCCCCCACCCATGCCGGCAGGGCCGGGCTGGGCCTGCGCCGGGAACGCGAAGAAGGCGGCGACGAGACCGCCGAGGATGACACCGTGAGTTCGTTGCATGTACTTTCTCCTTGAAACTGCTGGCACCATCGATCATGGTGAGTCAGCTTTGATGCAGATACGCCTCCAGAATGCGGCCCTGCCCGTCGGGGACGAAGCTCAGCAGGATATAGTCGCCGGCGGTGAGCGCAACGAAATAATGGAAGCCATTCGGATCCCGAATGTCGGGTTCCCCCAATAGTTTCATGACCTGATCGCGGTGCATGGCGACAGGGGCATGCCGATTCAGAAAGTCCTGTGCCATGAGCTGACGACAGAACCGATTCGACTCCCGCCAGGCCTCCTCGGAAAATTCCTCCGGCGTGCTCGCAAAGGGGAGGGACCAGTACGGATACGACCTGATGCCGATCAACACGATCAGGCCAAGGGCGAGCACCAGGCCGACCATCCTTGCGCACCGCCTCATGGGCGTGGGCCTGTCGAGTGCATCGGGTTCATGGCCGTTTTCTCCGAGGCATCGCTGCGCGGCATGACACCATAGTTTTGCATGGCTGCCGCGACCTGCGACTGTTCTGTGACTTCGCCAGGGTACAGCCGATAGCTGGGTGCGAGGATTGGTTCGACTGCAGCGGCCTGGACGACAAGTACGCTGTGGATCGGAAACCGAGGCCCTGCCTTGGCCTCAAGCGGTGCAGACCATAGGGGGAAGTCATTGGCACTTCTGGAGACGTTCCGCGCCGTGCCAATGACTTTGAAACCCTTCTGAACGAAGACATCAACGAAGCTGACACAGACGCGCGGGTTGACCAGAACATTACGCACACTTTTTGGCGACGCGATATTTGCGATGACGATATGGGTAGAGTCAAAGACCGCAAAGATCTCCTTCGGAGAGACGTTGGGCTGACCGGCTTCATCGGAAGTTGCCAGCCAACAAAGTACGCTGCGAGTTGCGTATTCCAGGACTTCAGGCGACAGCATAAGCGCTCCGATGGTGGGATTTGCGATGCCCAACGCCAGATTCAGCGGCGACCGAAGCGAGTCCGCTGCAATGAAGAGTTGGGCACTGGGGGTGCAGACGGTGGAGAAACAAATGGGTGCCCAGCCGCAATATGCTCAGCCTCTGATTTCTTCAGGTCTTCATATATTGCACGCGCGTCGTAGCCAAACCTGGCGGCGTGGGTATCTCGAATGGCTCGTACTTCATCGACGATTTCGTCATTCAACATTTTCTTCTCCAGGAAGTTCTTCCGGGGTGCAGATAGTCAGCTAGCTGATGACGGATGTTTCAACGTAGATTTTGCGCTTCATGAATGCAGTCCTGGCTCAGAAAACCGTGGTACGTCCCCTATTTTGCTCTGGGCCGGTGTCAGGCGCCGGCGGAGAACAGCGGCACGCGTGCCAGGTGATGCGAAATCCGCTCGCGTGCCTGTGTGGTGTAACCCAGGTCGCCGCGCGAGGCGTGCCATGCCGTCATGATGTCTTCCCGGGCGCGTTCGAGACGATCCGCCATCCGTGTCTCGTCATCGCCAATCTTGCGCGCGAGGCGCAGGAAGGATTCGCGCGTGACGTCCTGCCAACGTTTCGAGCGCGCGAGGTTGAGCGCCAATTGGTCGTCGGTCTGGTACTGAATCGTCGAGACGAAATCATAAGCGGGCGAAAGCCTGGCGTTGACACCATCAGTGTAGATCAGGCTCCAGTTCTTGAGGTGCGCATCGCCGTTGCCGGAAGCCACGACGAAAACCAGTCGCCGGATGAATTCGTCCAGTTCGGATTCTCCGGCGAGCTTGTAGACCAGGTTGGCCAGCGTTTCGTAGTTGTAGCTGGCGTACTTCTGCTCGGGATAGAGGCCAAGAATCTGCGCGAAGTCCTCGATGTGCACGCGCCTGCCTGCCAACGGGCGGTCAAAGCGGCGGACGCCCAGAGCCGTTTGCCCTGCGACTGTAGCGGCCTCCGGTGGCAGGCCAGAAATCTCCGCCACCGGAACCAACTGGATTTCCGGGATAGTGATGCCGCTGGCCTCTGCCCAGCGCATCGTTGCCTGTTCGTTCTCAGGTACATCCGGAAAGCGGGCGTCCGGCAACTTGACGACCCAGTCGCCGCCGATACCGCTGACCGGGATGGTCATTCCACGTCCTGCGCGCAGGGCCGAAAACTTGAGTTGCACTCCTGCCAGTGAGAAGTGCCAGTCGTCCGCGCGCGGTTGTTTATCGGTCGCCGGCAGAGTTGCTCCTGAGGTTTCCGGAAACGCCTCGGCGGCCACGATGCGCACGGCACCGGGCAAGTCCTCTCCCAGGTGCTGAAGAAGGAAGAACTCGCGATAGACCGAAACCCCGGCCTGGCGGGCGATCAATTCACGCAGGGGGCCTTCCGGCAGCAGGTTGGAAAACCAGGGCGGCGTGCGCTGTCGCGAGGAATGCACCTGGTCCGGATTGTCGAGAAACTGTTGTCCGAGGATCGGCCGTGGATAAGCGTTCCTGTACGACTCGAACAACCTGAACTCGCAACCGTCGTTGCGCGTCAGGTTCAGTTGACCGACGGGGATTTCGTTGAGCCATACGCCAAGAGGGTGCGCCATTCAGCCCGCCTCGTCGTCGATAATCAGCGACGCAATGCTCGGCCGATCGGACTCGTCCCAGCGGACATGCCGATCGAAAAACGACTGCACGCGCGGCCGAATCCACTCCGCACGCAGCTTCAGGAAAGCGGCGCTGTCGCCCTCGACCAGGCGCTGTTGCGCGGCTGTGCTGATGCCATGCGACAGCAGGAGACCGGGATCAGTGATGCCGGTCAGCAAGCGGCGTATCCCTCCCTGGTGCGGCGGATGGAAGAGCCGGTTTGCCGCCGATTGCAGGTATTCTTCTTTTTCGCCGGGGCGTGCCGAAGAAAAAATCTGCAGCAGCGGTGACGAGTCATGAACTGACGGTACCCGGCGCATGAGTTGCCCTGCTGCCAGCCTGTCACCCGTCAACAGGTTGCGTGGTTCGAGGCTGAGCAGGGCAAGGGCCAGCAGCTTGCTCGCCGCGAAGCGGAAATTGAAGCGATCGGCGGCGTCGGGTAGGACCGATGGCCTTTCCTTGACCATTTCCAGCATGCAGTCTACCGATCGTTCCTCGCTCTCCGGGAGAATGCGCGCCAAGACCTTGCGTGTCGATACCGTGTTTCCCTGATGAGCGCCTTTCAGCGCGCCGCGCCAGATCCAGCGTGCCAGCAGTTCGCGTGATCGCGGCGTCGGGTGGGGATGGAACTGGAAGAACCGGCCCAGGGCGACGAACGCCTGCTTGCAAGGCAGCAGGTCGTAATGCGGAATCCCCGCATCGCTCTTGAGGAACAGGATGATCTGGCTGGCCGTGGCCGCAGTCCTCCGGTACGCCTCCTCGGCTTCCGTGTCAGCCAGGCGTGGTGGTTCGCTGCGCGCGCCTTCCACGACCGACAGCCCGAGCAGAACGCGCAGCAGCCGGTGCAGGATGCTTTCCTCGATTCGCCCGAACTCCAGCTTTTCCAATTCGGACGAAATCTCGGAGATCGTCGATGGCCGGCTCTGAAAGCGCGCGCCATTGAGTGCATCGAATACGTCCGCATCGTCCAGCGACTTGCCGGCCGAATTGATCCGGTTGAAGATGTCACGCAGGATGGCCTGGTCGTCGCTGCGGACAATGTAAGTGGGGATCTCGTATTCGCGGATGCGTCGCCCCAGCTGGATTGCCGTGTCACGCCTTTGCCGACTGCCGGGGTCGGCGGCGTGGTCGAACAGCCATTGCATCAGCTTTTCCGAATCCAGCACGACGGTCATCGGTAGCCAGCGCGAGGGGTCATCGCGACGTTTGCCGGTAACCGGAGGAATGACAAAGTCGGCGGTGTCGAGGTCGAAGTACAGGGCAAAGCCGTCTGCGTCCGGGTCGGCAGCGAGCAGGATGCGGGCAAGCGAGACGATTCGCTGCTGACCATCGACCACCCACAGCGCATTCTCCATCTGGGGAGCGGGCAGGGTCAGCGATCCGATACGCCCTTCGCCCGCCGGCGCTGCGGTTTCCCAGAGCAGCAGCGTCCCCACCGGATAACCGCGATAAAGGCTTTCCAGCAGGAGCTTGGCATGCATGCGGTCCCACTTGAGGCCGCGCGGGAAGCTGGGAATGCGCACCCTGCCGCGCGCCACCCCGTCGAGCAGATCCTGGACGCTGAAGGTCCGCGCCTCCGGGCGGCTGTCGAGCAGCGTGCTGGCGGAAAGCTTGGCGGTGATCGTCATGGGTGTCGTGGTGGGCAGGTGCGGGCGATTGTTTCACATGCCTTGCGTTCCTGCACGCTCAGTTCCGGACGGGTGCTTGTCAGGCATTCGCCGCGTGGCTGTTATGGCCGCTTTCCCGAAGTGAGACACTTACCCCCTTCTTTCCATCATGAGTAACCTCGCCGCCAGCCCCAGAAAAACCAGCCCCATCAGCCGCTCCAGAAATTGTTGACGACCTGAGCTCGCAAGTAACCATTGCCCCAAACTACCACTGGCGACTGATAGAAGCGACTGAAAGATCAGCCCGAGCAATGCCAATACCGCGCCCAGAGCAATGATTTGAAGAAATATTGGCCCGTAGCCTGGATTCGCAAACTGCGGAAGGAATACGCCCGAGAACAAAATCGCTTTTGGATTGAGTAGATTCGTCAGAAATCCGCGCCGAAAATTCGCTACTGCCGTACGCGACGTAACTTGCGCACCGGCTTTAAACGCACTGGACCGAAAAGATCGAAAGGCGAGATAAACCAAATACGCTGCGCCACCGTAGCGGATGGTATCAAACGCCAGGGATGACGTTGCAACCAGGGCCGCTACTCCGACCGCAGCAAACACGGCATGCGCGAACATGGCCAACGCGATGCCCAGCGACGCCCAGAGAGCCGGCCGGCGACCTTCGCTAACCCCGGTCGCAACAATGAAAGCCACATCCGGGCCTGGGGTAACCAAAAGCACCAGGCTCGCAACAAGAAAAAAAGGCAATACCGCAACATCGAATGGCATGTTGTCTCCCGAGAATGGAATAAGGGCTAACGTCGTAGGTGAGGGGCGTCCGGAGCTCGAAGGTCGGAGGGTAGTGTTAGATTTCATTGCCTTTCGCAATTTCATCAACCAATTTTGCACCAAAGAAGTCGCTTTGAATCATTGGCTTCATTGCCTTTCCCCATGCTTTGCGTTCTTCGACTGGTAACGCTACCGACGCACTGATTATTCTTCTCTTTTCCCAATCGTCGCAACGGTCGAACCACTCTCGCACGGTTCTAAATTCACCCCGTGAAAGCCGACCTTTTAGACCCTCAAGCGCGATCATTGATGGATAGGTAACGCTCTCTTTGTTCGGTGTCTTGATAATTTGTAGCAACGCGGGTTTTCGAAAGTACTTGGTATGGCTTAAAAGAGATGCAAGCGTTGCCTGGTGCCACTCCAATGCACCAAAGGCTGAAGACGTGACCATTTTGGTATAGTAATCAGCGATCGCTGCTCGATTTTTTTCAGGTATCACATCTGCATTTTTCTTTAGCATATCAACGAAGTAGTCAAGGGAATAAAGGTAGTCGCCGCATAACTTTGCTACCTCTTCAAGCTGATCAAATTTCTGTTGCACGAGGCATGAAATAATTAGCTTTTGGATACCCTCAAACTCAGGTATTCCTTGCAACCGTAGTACAACTATCTCCTTGGTAACATCTACGCTGCGAAAGACCTCATATCTCTCGCTAGACGGCATGAAGAATGTCCGAACTATTCGGTTGTATCCACCGGTGAGCATCGTCACCTTCTTGATGATTGTTTCCGGACTTTCTTCAGGCTTGTGTTGTGCTTCTTCGTCTTCCTTTCTTGCAAGATATAGCTTTGTCTTGCCCGTATTCAGCATTAAGCCATCTCGAAAGAGTCGCGTTGTCAGAGAGTTCATCCAACGCTGTGCCGTTATCAGGTCCGGCGCAAATATACGGTAGTCGTCAACATACCTGACGAACCGTATACCTTCCGACAGAAGGAAGTGATCTATATCGATGAGCGCGGCTTCCGCGAGTATTCTGCTTGCTGCATTTCCTACCGGAATACCGTAGCTATCCTTCTTTGACCAGAGTAGCAAGAGGTCATTTATTTTTTTGACCAGCCCCTGACTTACGCCAATGTCAAGTAGTGTGGACTCGATTCTATGCAGATTGACCCGATCGTAGAAGGACGCTATATCACATTGAACAACGTAAGTACATTGCGAATCGTTGGCAAGTTCCTTAACTCTTTCGCGCCAAGTGGCATAGGTCACATCCTTACTGAACAATTCAGATCCGCTAGGCTGGAACCTTGCTGAGAAAACGACCTTCTCAGATATTGGAATTCGTGCCTTTTCAATATCCTCGGCCGCGAGCAGTACTAGTGACGTATATTTCGCGACGCAGTGTGGGTCAATTATCGCCGCCTTACGATAGTCAAAGACATACCGGTTCTTCGGAGTAAGAATATACTGTATTGGTTTAAAACCCATTTCATAAACGCCACCCCTATTTATCTTGGCTTTCGTTTCTGCAATAAAATCCTGTTTGAATTGACTGATTAACTGATTCTCTAGGCATTCGCGAGTGATGTCGCTGCATCCATGGCCGGCAAGGTGTTCGACACTTAGTGCGCAAGCCTGATCTGTGTTCATATAGATATCGTGCGTCTGGGAAAGATTTTAAGAAATCTTTGTGATCGAGAGCAGTTTTGCTACATACCGCTGCCGCCTACTCTCTGGCTTGGCGTCGCGTACCGCGCTGCAAGCCGTCTGGTTGCGGGTTTTCATTGATCCGTCTGCGGCTTCCGCATGGTACTAAATTTCCATGAAAATCGGCACTACGCAGTACAGCTCAGTAGCACGCAGCAGGAGCGCTTTGATGACTGCCTTGGGCAAGTTTCTTCTCCGTCCGATGCCCGATGGTTGTCGTTGATCTCTTATCCCGATACCACTCGCCCGCTGCGAGGTGATTGAGCAGTGAGGAAAAACAGATTCGTCGATCGAAGCTGCTCCGTCGTCGCTCGGAGAAATGGTGACGCAGCTTCGTGCTGCAAAGTCGTTGCTGCGAGCAACGACGCCGTTGCGCGGGGGGATGGTGTTTGTTCTTCGGAACAACGACATCGCTGCGCCAAGGGACGCGTTCGTGGTTCAAGCGAGGGAATGCCGTATCTGCGGACGACGCTGGCGCAGTTCCGAACGACGACAGCGTGCCTCGGCGGCACGGCGGCGTCGTTCGGAGGAACGGGCGCGCGCCGTGGCGGAATGCAGGCGAGTCCGCGAACCTGCCGGGTCCGGTGATGCGCCCCGATACCGGGGTGGCAGCAGGCGGGCGCGCCGACAGTTCATTCGGTGGCTGGCCTGCTTGTCCGGCGGCGGCCACTGAAACGGGTTGCCATGGTTTCCTTGAGTGCATCGAGTCCGACACCCTTGCCGATGGCCTTGGCGAGCGCATAGCCTTCGAGGGTGGCGATCAGGATGTCGCTCCGAGGGCCATTTCGGTGTCTTCGGCCTTCCTGTTCAACTGCCGCAGGCGGCTGAAACGCGAGTGCAGCAGATCGCAGGTGGCGAGATCGTGTTGCGCTTCGGCCAGGTCGTAACCGGGCGGGATGAGCTGCGCATTCTGGCCGGGCAACATCAGCGTCTGGCGGCACAGCGATTCGGACCTCTCGCCCATCTCTGCGCTCGGCGACCGCGCTCGGCGACCGCGCCCGCCGATAAGGCGCCGCGGTCACCACGCGCCGGCATCACAGCCAGCCTTCGACCTTGCTGCGCGCCGGCACGCCGCCGGCATGCACCACGCGGCCGTCGATGACCACGCCGGGCGTGCTCATCACACCATGGCGCATGATCTCCGGCAGGCTCTCGACCTTTTCGAGGGTGATCGCCACGCCCTTTTCCCTGGCCACCGCCTCGATGAGGGCGACCGTCGCGCGGCAGTTGGCGCAGCCGGTGCCGAGGACCTTGATGTTGTGCATGGAATTTCCCTTCCTTGGGTCAATAGTCGTTCGCCGCGGCCGGCGCGGCCGGGGGGTCACAACAGCCAGTTGAAGACGTAGCCGACCAGCAGGATGCCGGTGGCCACCACTGCGGCGAAGGTGGCGATCAGGGTCGGCTTCAGCGCCTTGCGCAGAATGATCATCTCCGGCGCCGACAGCGCGATCACCGCCATCATGAACGCGAGCACGGTGCCCAGCGCCGCGCCCTTGCCGATCAGCGCTTCGACGATCGGAATGATGCCCGCGGCGTTGGTATACATCGGTACGCCGAGCAGCACCGCGGCCGGCACCGCCCACCAGACGTCGCGGCCCATGAACGCGGCCATGAAATCCTCGGGCACATAGCCGTGGATGCCGGCGCCCAGGCCGATCCCGGCGAGCACGTAGGGCCAGACCTTGCCGACAATCTCGCGCACATGCGCCGCGCCGACCTGCAGCCGTTCGAGCCAGGACAGCTGCTCGCCGACCGCCTGCGCCATTTGTCCGGAGAGGATCTGCTGCACCCAGTCCTCGAGGTATCGTTCCATCTTCAGCCGGCCGATCACCAGGCCGGCGACGATGGCCACCAGCAGCCCCATGCCGAGGTAGAGCCCGGCCACCTGCCAGCCGAACATCCCGAACAGCAGTACCAGCGCGACTTCATTGACCATCGGCGCGGAGATCAGGAACGAGAAGGTCACGCCGAGCGGTACGCCGGCCGAGAGGAAGCCGATGAACAGCGGCACCGCCGAGCACGAGCAGAACGGCGTGACGATGCCCAGGCTGGCCGCCAGCACGTTGCCGAGGCCTTCGCGCCGGCCGGAAAGCAGCGCCCGCGTCCGCTCCGGCGAGAAGAAGGTCTGCACGACGCCGATGACGAAAACGATGCCGGTCAGCAGCAGCAACACCTTCGGGGTGTCGTAGAAGAAGAAATGCACGGCCTCGCCGAGCGGCGTCCGCCGCGACAGGCCGAAGACACCGATCACCGCGTCGGCGAACTCGCCGAGGTGACTGTAGGCGGCGACCCACAGCACGCCGCCCAGGGCCAGTCCGGCCAGCCAGAGGCCGAGCCTGGTGGCCGGACTCCGGCCCATCGCTGCAAGGTTCATGCGCCCACTCCAGATCATTCCGGCACACTGCTGATCGCTGGCCGGCGAAGTACCGGCCTATTATCGGGGAGACGGGTGAAGCGCGCAAAGGATGTACGCTTGCGGCCGGCGCGAGCGGCTTGCGAGTGCCCTTGTGCCGGTTTGCCGTCATTTCCCGACGCTGAATTCATCGCGCGCAGGGCGTGTTGCGACAGCACGACTGGCCACCGCGATGGTGAGCGCTATGGCGGCCAGCAGCGCCGCGACGGCGAAGGTGATCCGCATGCCGCGGGCAATGGCCTCGGGAGGCGCCGTGGCGATGTCGGGGGTGGCTGCCGCGAGCGCAAACACCGCGCCCAGCACGGAGGCGCCGGTGATCAGCCCGAGATTGCGCGCCAGGCCGAGCATCCCGGAAATGACGCCGCGCTGCGCCGGGCGGGTGACGGACATCACGGCGCTGTTGTTGGCGGTCTGGAACAGGGCATAGCTGGCGGTGATGACGATCATCGGGGCGAGGTAGCCGGAGATGCCGAACCGCGTCGGCAGCACCGAGAGCATGCACGAACCGGCCGCGACGCCGATGAGCCCGACGATGGTCATGCGAGGAGCGCCAAAACGGTCCACGCTGCGCCCGGCCGGCACGCCGCTCAGCGCGGCGGCGAGTGGGCCCGCCGACATGGCGAGTCCGACAAATGCTGCATCGAGCCCGAGCGCCCGCGCAAGATAGAACGGCCCGACCACCAGTGTCGTCATGATCACCGTCGCCACCAGCGCGCTCATCGCGAGACCGGCACGCAAGCCGGGATCGCGGAATATCGCCAGGTCGATCAATGGCGCGGTTGCTCGCGCCTCGACGCGCACGAAGAAACCGGCTCCGATGGCTGCCGCCAGGAGCAGAGCGATATTGAGCGGACCGAAATGGCTAAGCGCCATCGTCATCGCCAGGGCATAGGCGGCGAGCGTCAGGGCCAACAGCAGCATGCCCAGAGTGTCGAAGCCGGCCCGCTCGGTCTGCGGCCCCCGGCGATCCACCGGTAGATGGCGACGCGCGAGCAGAAAGGTCAGGAGGCCCAGCGGTACGTTGACCAGGAAGATCGCCCGCCAACCGAATCCGGCGATCAGCACGCCGCCGAGCGACGGACCGAGTGCCGTGCCGATTGCCGACATCGTGCCGAGCAGCCCCATGGCGCTGCCGGTCCTGGCCTGCGGAACCGCCTCACCGACCATGGCCATGCTGAGCGCGATCATGATCGCCGCGCCGCAGCCCTGCGCCGCGCGCGCGGCAAGCAGTTGCCCCAGCGTCGAGGCGACGCCGCAGAGTAGCGAGGCCACGCTGAACAGGACGATGCCGGCCAGCAGCAACCGGCGGCGGCCAATGATGTCCCCGACCCGTCCGACGCCGACGATCAGGGTGGTGATCGCCAGGAGATAGGCGAGGACGACCCACTGGACCTCCTGGAAAGAGGCGGAGAACACCTGGGCCAGGGTCGGCAAGCCGACATTGGCGATACTGGTGCCGAGCGAGGACAGCAACATCGACAGGGCCAGGCTGGCCAGCGCCCAGAGCACCGCCGGACAGCGTTCCGCGCTGCCGGCGACCAGCGCGTTGCGTATGACATGGATCGGTGGCATGTGCCCTCCTGTTCCGCGGACTCCCGAAGTGGAGTTGTCTGAGAGCTACTCTATGCCTTTGCCTGGCCTAGCGGAAGGCGCAGCGTTTGCACTTTGTGCGTGCGTTTGACGCCGCATCACGATCAGGCCGTGCTATGGTCGCGGCATGTCGATGCCCGATCTCAACCTGCTGGTCACCCTCGATGCCCTGCTCGCTGAAGGCAGCGTGGCGCGCGCCGCGCAGCGCTTACGGCTTAGCCCGTCGGCGATGAGCCGGGCGCTGACGCGATTGCGCGAGACGACCGGCGACCCCCTGTTGGTCAGGGCGGGACGCGGCCTCGTTCCGACCCCGCGTGCGCTCGAACTGCGCGCGCAGGTCAGCCGGCTGGTGCAGGAGGCCGGAGCGGTTCTACGGCCGGCGGAAAAGCTCGACCTCGAACGGCTGCAGCGAACATTCACGCTCCGGACCAGCGAAGGCTTTGCGGAAAACTTCGGGCCGGAGCTGATTGCGCGCGTCGCCGCGGAAGCGCCCGGCGTGCGACTGTGCTTCGTGCCGAAATCCGGCAAGGACAGCGCGCCGCTGCGCGACGCAAGCGTCGATCTGGAGACGGGTGTCGTCAGCCCGACGACGGCGCCGGAACTGCGGGTGCAGGCCCTGTTCCGCGACCGTTTGATCGGTGTCGTGCGCATCGGGCATGCGCTGAGCCAGGGCGAGATCACGCCCGAACGCTACGCGGCGGGCAGACACCTCTGCGTCTCGCGCCGCGGGCTGGACCGGGGGCCGATCGATGATGCCCTGCAGACGCTCGGGCTGGAACGCGCGGTGGTCACCATCGTCAGCGGCTTTGCGACCGCGCTGGCGCTGGCCCGCGCTTGCGACTTGATCGCCAGCGTCCCCGAGCGGCACACCGGTAGCCTGCGCACCGGGATGCACAGTTTTCCGCTGCCGATCGCCATGCCGGAGATCACCGTTTCATTGCACTGGCACCCGCGGATGGATGCCGACCCGGCGCATCGCTGGCTGCGCGGCTGCGTGCGGGAGGTTTGCGCGCAGGTGCTCGCCGATGCGTCGCGATGAAGCGGGCTTGCCGGATGCCGGATGGCTGTCCACACCGGGGCAGGATGTCCGGAATGCAGCCCTGCCGGTCTCTGGTTATACTCCGACGCAACCCGAAGCGACGCGCCTCGACACCGGCGCCGGCTTCCGGCCAGGCCATGACCATCCACTCTGCAGATCAGCCAGGAGAACGCCCATGAACCAACCATTCACTCAACTTCGCGTCGGCGCAGTGTGCGCCATGATCGCCGCGGCCGGGCTGGCCGGATGCGCGACGACGACCGATCCGGTGGCCATCGCACAGGTCGCGGACCGGAAGGCGGGCAGCACGGTGCCGGGCATTGGCGAAACCCGGGCCATCGCCGAGGAAGCGTTCATCTACGGGCTGCCGCTGGTCATGAACTACGCGGTGATGCACGAGTTCGTGGTGGACAAGAACTCGGGGCAATACAAGGCACCGTTCAATACCATCTACAACGAAGCCCGTGTCTTCACCTACCAGGATACGGCCGTCGTCACGCCCAACAGCGATACGCCCTATTCGATGCTCTGGCTGGATCTGCGCAGGGAACCGATGGTGATCTCGGTGCCGGCCGTGCCCAGGGGGCGCTACTACTCGGTGCAGTTGACCGACGGCAATACCTACAACTATGGCTATATCGGCAGCCGGGCGACGGGCCATGCCGCCGGCGACTATCTCGTTGTCGGCCCGGAGTGGCAGGGCGAGGCGCCCGCCGGAATCAAAAAGGTGTTCCGCTCGTCGACGCCCTTCGCGCTGACCATCTTCCGCACCCAGCTCTTCAACGCCAAAGACATGCCGAAGGTGCAGAAGGTGCAGGCCGGCTACCAGGCGCGGCCGCTGTCCGCGTACCTCAAGCAGGCCTCGCCGCCCGCCGCGCCGAAAATCGATTTCCGGCCGGCGACGACGGCGGGGATCAAGGAAAACTTTTACGAGTATCTCGACGCCGCGCTCGAATTCGTGCCGGTGACGCCGGAAACCAGGGAACTTCGTGCCCGGCTCGCCAGCATCGGCATCGGACCCGGCAAGACCTTCGCCTTCAAGGATCTGTCTCTGGAACACAAGGCCGCCGTCCTGCTGGCGATGAAGGCGGGCGACGACAAGGTGGACGCCTATCTTTCAAGCGGCGCCAAGGACATCAATGGCTGGAAGGTCGCTTCGGTCTTCGGCGATGCCGCCTTTTACCAGGGCGACTGGCTGAAGCGTGCCGCCGCCGCCAAGGGCGGCATCTACGGCAATGACGCGGTCGAGGCGATGTATCCGATGACGCGCGTCGACGCCGCGGGCGAGACGCTCGATGGTAGCAAACACAACTACACGCTGACTTTTCCGGCCGGGCAGTTGCCGCCGGTCAATGCCTTCTGGTCGGTGACGATGTACGACGGCAAGAGCCAGCTCCTGATCGAGAACCCGATCAACCGCTACCTGATCAACTCGCCGATGCTGCCGGCCATGAAAAAGAACGCGGACGGATCGCTCACCCTTTACATCCAGAAGGATTCACCGGGCAAGGCCAGGGAAGCGAACTGGCTGCCGGCACCCGCCGGCACCATCTACCTGGTCATGCGCCTCTACTGGCCGAAGACCGAAGCGCCGTCAATTCTGCCCGCCGGGGCCGGTACCTGGAGTCCGCCGGGTATCGTGGTGGCCAGGTAAGCGCCCTTGTCGCTGCGCTGGATCCGGGCTGCGCGGTGGACTGCCGGTGGTCGCCGCGAAGCACCGCCCTGGCGACGGTCGGCGCCCCCGACCAGCCGCGCTGGAATCGCCCGCGCCGGCGGCCACACCGTTGCATGATCGATGCGCGTCCGGTAGCATCCGTTGTTCAAGGGCGTGGTATCGGGGTTGCGGACGGCAGCGTGGCAGGCATGGCGGGTGACGGTTGCCGTTGTTGCCCGGCACCACGAGACATTCTGCCGCGCAGGGTGTTTTGCAAGAGGCTCCAGTGAGACCATTGTACGTCCGAAGCGAGAGCCCACACTGGACGGCGCCGGTGGCCCGCTGGGCCATCTGGGAACCCGTGCGGTCGGAGGGGCCGGGCGCGACTCCCGACGTTGGATTCATCGAGCCGATGCTGCGCCGACGGCTGAGTTCGCTGGCCAGGATGTCGTTGCGCGTCGCGCAGGACTGCGCCCACGACAAGAACGACGTACGCTTGGTTTATGCATCGGAGCACGGTGAGCTGGTACGCACGACATCGATGCTCCAGGATCTTGCCGCCGGCGAAGCGCTCTCCCCCACCGCCTTCAGCCTGTCGGTGCTCAACGCGACGGCCGGGATATTTTCGATTCTGCAGGGCAGCACCGCGCCCACGACGGCGGTTTCGGCCGCCGCCGAGAGCTTCGGTTACGGGCTGCTCGAAGCCTGCCTGCAGCTTGCCAGCGCGCCAGACGTTCCGGTGCTGCTGGTTTATGCCGACGAACCGGCTCCGGAGATCTATGGCCTGGTCGAGGACGGCGAGCGCAGCCGACACGCGGTGGCGATCCTGCTTGAAAGCGGCGCGGCACTCAACATCGACTGCTGCCGCACCGGCGCCGACATGCCGCGCAGTTCCGGGAGCCAGTCGCGGGCCTTCCTGCGCAGCCTGGCAACGGGCAGCAGCAGTTGGTACGCTGACGGTACGGCGTGGCACTGGAGCAGGAGATGAGCGACGGCCTCAACTACTGCTGGCGACTGCTGGCCACCGCGGGCTGTTTTGCGGTATTCGGCATCGGTGGCTTGCTGCTCACGCTGCTGGTCTTTCCACCGGTCGCGCTTTGCAGCCGGCCGCCGACCCGTTCGACGCGTGTGCGATGGATCATCCACAAGGCGTTCGGCGCGTTCATCTGGCTGATGGAGAGCGTCGGAATCATGCGCTTCGAACTGATCGGAGGAGAGAGCCTGCGGCATTGCCAAAACACCCTGGTGCTGGCCAACCACCCCACCCTGATCGATGTCGTCGCCCTGATCTCGCTGATGCCTGCCGCCAGTTGCGTCGTCAAGCAACGGCTGTGGCGCAATCCGTTTCTCGGCGGCGTGGTGCGCGCGGCCGACTACATCAACAACTCGCTTCCCGAGACCCTGATCGACGACTGCAGCAAGGACCTCGCCGCCGGGCATCCGCTGATCATCTTCCCGGAGGGTACGCGCAGCGTGCCGGGGCAAGCGCTGCGTTTCCTGCGCGGCGCTGCGTACATCGCCCTGAAGAGCGGCATGCCGGTGCTGCCGGTGTTGATCGACTGCCAGCCGACGACCCTCGGCAAAAACGACCGCTGGTACCGGATTCCGCAACGACGATTCCACCTGCGCCTCGAAGTACTGAAGCCGATTTCGGTCAAGGAGTGGGTCTCACCGAACGTCTCCCTGCCCATCGCCGCGCGCCGACTGACACGCGCCCTCGAGGCCTATTTCACCCTGGAACTGAACAAACATGGACGCCTTGAAGCTTGAAATCAAACGCCTGATCATCGAAGCACTCGATCTCGAAGACCTCACCGTCGACGACATCGATGATGATGCGCCGCTCTTTGGCGAAGACGGACTCGGGCTCGACTCGATCGACGCACTGGAACTCGGCGTTGCCCTGCGCAAGAAGTACCATATCCAGCTCGCAGCCAACGACGCGGCCAACCGCCAGCATTTCCGCTCGGTCAGCACGCTTGCCGAACTGGTCGGCAGTTCCGGGTCGACGCTCTGACAGCGCGTCCAACACCAGGAGACTCTCAGGGAGAAAGTCATGACCGACGAACAGATTCTCGAAAAACTGCAGGCCATTCTCTTCGAGGCCTTTGAAATCGACCCGGGGCGGGTCGGCCTGGAAACGCATCTGTTCGATGAACTCGACCTGGACAGCATCGACGCCGTCGATCTGGCGATCAAACTCCAGGAAATGACCGGCAAGCGCATCCGGCCGGAGAATTTCAAGTCGGTGCGCACGGTCAGCGACGTGGTGAGCACTGTGCGCACGCTGCTCGCCACCTGAAGAAACCGGTACTCCACCGATGATCGCCGCGCGCATTTTCCAGGTGCTGTTGTGGCTCGCCTATCCGGCGCTCATTTTCTGTGGGCTGCAGATTCTTGAGCCACGCTATCTGGCCCTTCTGCTGGCCATGCTGCTGCTGTTGCGCCGCCGTCGACTCGCGAGCCGTCTGCTGGCGGATCTGTCGCGTACCGATTTCATGATTCTGGTGGCGCTGCTGATGCTTTCGGGGCTGACCGCGGCGACCAACAGCGAGCAGTTGCTCCGCCTTTACCCGGTGGCGGTCAACATCGGCATGCTGCTGCTGTTCGGCCTGTCGCTCCGGCATCCGCCATCGATGATCGAGCGCTTCGCCAGACTCGGCCAGGCCGACCTGCCGCCGGCCGCGGTGCGCTACACCCGCCGCGTCACGCAGGTCTGGTGCGCTTTCTTTGTGTGCAATGGCCTGCTCGCGACCTACACCGCGGTATGGACCAGCCGTGACCTGTGGGCCCTGTACAACGGGCTGATCGCCTATCTGCTGATGGGCACCCTGTTCTCCGGTGAATGGCTGTTGCGCCGGCGGCTGCTCGCCGCGAATGGCTGACATGTCCGTCCCGGCGATCAACCACCCGGCCCCCCTGCACGCCTTGCTCGACACCCGGCGAGCGCTGGCACAGCCGGTTTGCCACGACGGGGGGCGCTACATCGACTGGGAAGAGTTCCGCGCCCGCGTGCGACAGCGCGCGCGGGGGGTCGCCGGCAGCGGCGGCGAGCGCTGGCTGCTGGTCAGCGAGTCACCGCTGGAATTCGTCATCTGGCTGCTGGCCGTGCTGCACGCCGGCAAGACGGTCGTCGTCCCCCCCAACACGCAGCCGTCGACCATCGCCCGCCTGGAGCGCTTTTTCGATACCGTCGCCGAGCAGGAGGCGGTCAGCGACACGTCGCCCGACGCGCCGCTGACCGCGCTGCAGCCACGGGCCGCGCTGATCGACCTTTACACTTCGGGCAGCACCGGCAAACCGAAACGCGTACGCAAGACCCTGGCCTGCTTCGAGGCCGAAATCGAGACGCTGGAAAAGCTGTGGGGGGAAACCCTCGGCACCGCGACAGTGGTCGCGACGGTACCGCATCAGCACATTTACGGCCTGCTCTTCCGTCTGCTTTGGCCGCTCGCCGCCGGCCGCTGCTTCGATGCCGTGACCTGCGCTACCCCGGACACGCTACAGCAACGGCTGTCGCTCTTCGC
Source organism: Candidatus Accumulibacter propinquus (assembly GCF_056856495.1). Taxonomy (NCBI): domain Bacteria; kingdom Pseudomonadati; phylum Pseudomonadota; class Betaproteobacteria; genus Candidatus Accumulibacter; species Candidatus Accumulibacter propinquus. The sequence goes on along the minus strand of NZ_JBSEHC010000003.1, from coordinate 1,204,736 downwards.
GGACACCGTCCTGGTGTCGAGTCCGGCGCAGCTTGCGCGCCTGCCGGCCCTGATCACCCTCGCCTCGCTGCAACCGCCGCCGTGCATGTTCTTCTCCTCGGGTGGCCCGCTGCCGGTCGCTGCGGCCGGCGAATTCACACGTCAGTTTGGTCAGGCGCCGACCGAAGTCTTCGGCAGCACCGAAACCGGGGGAGTCGCCTGGCGCAGACTGGAAAACGGCGACGCCTGGACACCGTTGCCGGGAGTCAGGGTTGATGCCGCGGCTGACGGCGCGCTGATCCTGCATTCGCCATTTGTCGATGGCCACTCGCCGTGGCGCATGGACGATGCGGTCGAATTGTTGCCGGGCGGCTGCTTCCGCCTGCGTGGCCGCCTCGACCGTACCATCAAGGTAGAAGAGAAGCGCCTGTCGCTGCCGGAGATGGAAGCGCGGCTCAGCGAACACGCGTGGGTCGCGGCGGCGGCGGCAGTACCGTTTGCCGGCGCCCGGCAAACGGTCGGCGCCGTCGTCGTGCTCAACGCCGACGGCGCCGAACGGCTGCTGGCGCTGGGGAAGCTCGCCGTGCGGCGCGAACTGACGCGCCACCTGGCGGGCTGCTTCGAGGCGGTCCTCCTGCCGCGACACTGGCGGTTTCCGGACGACCTGCCGGTGAACGAACGCGGCAAACTGACCGACGATTCCCTGCGCGCCCTGTTCTCCACCGGCACCGGCAACGCCGGCGAACGTGGATTGCTGCCGGCGGTGATGGCGGTGCGCCGCGACAGCGCGGCGGCGGTCACGGTCGATTTGCACGTGCCACCGCAACTGCTCCATTTTGCCGGACACTTCCCCGGCCTGCCGATCCTGCCCGGGGTGGTGCAAGTCGACTGGGCGCTGCGCCTTGCGCGCAGTCATTTCGCCCTGGATACCCGCTGGACGCGCTTCTCGGCGCTGGAGAAACTCAAATTTCACGCGCCGGTTCTGCCCGACGCGCGCCTGCGCCTGCAACTGCACTGGGACGCCGCCAGCGGTCGACTCGACTTCGTTTACCTGACGCCGCAGCGCAAGCATGCGAGTGGGCGGATTGTCCTGGATGTCGAGACATGAGTTTCAAACCCTGCGTCCTGATCCCCATCTACAACCACAAAGAGCGCATCCGCGACACCGTCGAGCGCCTGCTGCCGCATGCCCTGCCCATCTTCGTCGTCGACGACGGCAGCGACGACGCGACACGGGCCGTGCTCGCCGTGCTCGCTTCCGAACAGCCGCTGCTTCGCCTGTTGCGTCTCCCGGAGAACGCCGGCAAGGGAGCGGCGGTGATGGCCGGCATGCGCGCGGCGCGGCGGGCCGGCTTCAGTCACGCCCTGCAGGTCGATGCCGACGGGCAGCATGACCTCGCCGACGTGCCGCGCTTCCTGGAACGGGGCTTCGCCAACCCGGAAGCCGTCGTCTGCGGCAAGGCGCTGTATGATCACACGGTCCCCAGGAGCCGGCGCTACGGACGCTACCTCACGCATTTCTGGGTCTGGGTGGAAACCCTGTCGCTGGCCATCGGCGATTCGATGTGCGGCTTCCGACTCTATCCGCTGGCGGCCAGTTGCGCGTTGATCGACGGGGTGCGCATCCCGACGCGCATGGACTTCGACATCGAGATCATCGTACGCCTGGCCTGGGCCGGACTGCCCGTCGAAAATGTCGCGACCAGGGTCACTTACCCCAGCGACGGGATCTCGCACTTCGACCTGTGGCACGACAACGTGCGCATCTCGAAGATGCATGCCCGGCTCTTCTTCACCATGCTGCCGCGCCTGCCACGGCTGCTGTGGCGCAAGCTGCCGGCGCACGACCGGCGAGCCGCGCATTGGTCGCGCCTTGCCGAGCGCGGCAGCGGACTCGGCTTGCGTATCGTGTTCATCTGCTACCGCCTGCTCGGCGCGCGGACGGCACGACTGCTGCTCTATCCGATCGTGAGCTACTTTTTCCTGACCGGCAGCCGGGCGCGTGCCGCCTCGCGCGATTACCTGCAACGGGTTGCGCAGGTCAGCGGCCGGCCGCCACCCCGCTGGCGCGACAGTTTCCGCCACATGCTGGCCTTCGCGCAGGCGGGCCTCGACAAGGTCGCCGCCTGGATGGGAAAAATCGACGATCGTGTCGATTTTCCCAATCGCCCGGCCTTTGAGGAACTGCTCGCTTCGGGACGCGGCGCCGTTCTCATCGGCTCGCATCTGGGCAACCTCGAAATGACGCGTGCGCTGGCCAGCAACCAGCGCCTGGCGACCATCAACGCGGTCGTTTACAGCGCGCACGCCCGCCGGTTCAACGCCATGCTGGCCGCGGCCAGTGCGAACTTCGCGGTGAATCTGCTGCCCGTGTCGAACCTGGGCCCGCAAACCGCGATCCTGCTCAAGGACAAGATCGACGCCGGCGAGTTGCTGGTCATCGTCGGCGACCGCACGCCGCCGGCGCAGAACGGACGGGTCAAGACGGTCGAGTTTCTCGGTGCGCCGGCGCCTTTCGCACAGGGACCGATGATCCTCGCCAGCCTGCTCGCCTGCCCGGTCTATCTGTTCTTCTGCCTGCGCGAGAGCGACGGCTACCGCATCCATTTCGAACCGTTCGCCGAGCGCATCGAGCTACCGCGCCGCGAACGCCAGCAACGCCTGCAGGCGTACCTGCAGCAATACGCGCGACGGCTCGAGGCCTACTGCCTGCGGGCACCCGAGCAGTGGTTCAATTTCTATGACTTCTGGCGGCAGGACGCCGCCACCCCGGCACTCGCCGAACAACTTGAGGCGTGAACATGGATAACAGGGTAGCCGCGTGCCCGGCGAGCATCGAAATCGGCGGCCGCCGCCTGCGCATCGAGGACGTCCTGCAGGTGGCGCGCGACAACGCCGTGGTGGTGCTCTCCAGCGCACCCGAATTCGCCCGGCGCATCAGAAGCGGCGCGGCCTTCCTCGAACGCCTGCTGGCCGACGACGGCGTCGTCTACGGGGTCAACACCGGTTACGGCGATTCCTGCACGATTCGCGTCCCGCCCGAACTGGTTGCCGAACTGCCGCTGCACCTGACGCGTTTCCACGGCTGCGGCATGGGCGAATATCTCGACGACGAAGCGACGCTGGCGGTCCTCGTCTGCCGGCTCAACTCGCTGGCGCAGGGCTATTCCGGCGTGCGCTGGGAGCTGCTCGAGCAACTCGCCGCGCTGATCGAACACCGCGTGTTGCCCTTCATCCCTGGCGAGGGGTCGGTCGGCGCCAGCGGCGACCTGACTCCGCTCTCGTACGTCGCCGCCGCGCTGGTCGGCGAGCGCGATGTGCGGCACGCGGGTACCCGCCGGACGGCGGCGGAAGCGCTCGCCCTGCTGCGGCGGGCACCGCTGCGACTGGCACCGAAGGAAGGCCTGGCGATCATGAACGGTACTGCCGTGATGACCGCGCTGGCCTGTCTCGCGTGGCACCGCGCCGATGCGCTGTCGCGCCTGTGCTGCCGCCTCACCGCGCTGGCCGCGATCGCCATGCGCGGCAACCGCGGCCACTTCGACCCGCGCCTCTTCGCCGCCAAACCGCATGCCGGCCAGAACCAGGCCGCGGCCTGGATCTGGAGCGACCTGCACGCCGGCGAGCCGGGAGCACGCGCGGAACCCATCCGCCTGCAGGACCGCTACTCGATCCGCTGCGCCCCGCATGTCATCGGCGTCACGCGCGACGCGCTCGGCTGGATGCGCCGGGACATCGAGAACGAGCTCAACAGTGCCAACGACAACCCGCTGATCGACGGCGATGCCGAACTGGTGCTGCACGGCGGGCATTTCTACGGCGGTCACATCGCCTTCGCCATGGACGCGCTGAAGACCGCGGTGGCCAATCTCGCCGACCTGATGGACCGCCAGTTGGCACTGCTGGTCGATAACAAGTACAACCATGGACTGCCGCAGAACCTCTCCGGAAGCCGTGGCGAGCGCGCGTCGATCAACCACGGCTTCAAGGCCGTACAGATCGGTGCTTCGGCGTGGACCGCCGAAGCCCTGAAGCTGACCATGCCGGCCAGCGTTTTCTCGCGCTCGACCGAATGCCACAACCAGGACAAGGTGAGCATGGGCACCATCGCCGCGCGCGACTGCCTGCGCGTGCTCGAGCTCAGCGAGCAGGTGGCCGCCGCCCTGACGCTGGCCAGCGTGCAGGGGGTGAAGCTGCGCCAGCGTCTGCCGGACCTCGCCGCGGCCGAACTGACCCCGGCGGTCACGGAATTCATCCACCTGGTCAGCCGACATTCGCCGTTCCTCGACGAGGACCGTGCGCTCGAAGGCGAACTGCGCGCGCTCAGCGGCCTGATCCGCGCCGGCCGCTGGTCCCTGTATCCCGATGCTTGAACTCGTCGCCAGCGTCGAACTGGAAGTGCCCTTCCACGATGTGGACGCGATGAACGTCGCCTGGCACGGCCACTATCTCAAGTACTTCGAGATCGCCCGCTGCGCGCTGCTGCGGCGCTTCGACTACGACTATCCGCAGATGCACGCCTCGGGCTATCTGTGGCCGATCGTCGACTGCCATCTCAAGTACGTTCGCCCGGCGCGCTACGGCCAGCGACTGCGGGTAACGGCCAGGCTGCTCGAATACCACAACCGCCTCAGGATCGGCTACGAGATCCATGACCGGGAAAGTGGCGAACGACTGACCAAGGGGAGCACCATCCAGGTCGCCGTCGACGCCACGACCGGCGAGCTGCAATTCGTTGCTCCGGCGATCGTGCTGGCCAGACTGGAGCAGGCATGCGCCGACTGATCCAGTGGCTGCTGTTGCTGGCGGCGGCCCCGCTGCTGGCCGCCGAAGCGGATACCCTCGCCCGCATCGGCGCGCAGATCGAGCAGTACGGCGTGCTGCGTGCCGACTTCGTGCAGACCAAGCAGATGGCCGCGCTCAAGCGCCCACTGGTGACCTCCGGCCGCCTCGTCTATTCGCGGCGGCACGGCGTGCTGTGGTTGATCGAGCAGCCTTACCGGATAGGCTACGTCTTCGGCGACGAGCGCATCGTCGAGATCGCCGCCGACGGCACGCGTCGCGAGCGTGGCCTGCGCGACGTGCCGGGACTGGCACAGGTGAGCCGGGTTTTCCGGGCCATGCTCGGCGCCAACACGACGGCCCTGCGCGAAGTCTTCGAGGTCAGCGTACACGGCGATGCCGCTAAGTGGGAAATCGAACTCAAGCCACGCCAGGCGCAGATCGCGCAGTTTCTGATTGGCCTGAAGTTGTCGGGCGGGCGCTTCGTCGACAGCATCGGTATCGAGGAAGCTGGCGGCGACAGGACGCAACTCCGCCTGCGTAACACCCAAGGCGCGAGCGCGCCTGCCGAAGCCGAGTTGCAACTGTTCGGCGTCGATGCGGCCAGACCATGACCGCCTCGCCCACACAGCCGGGGGCAAGCACGGCCATGCAGTTGCGCGCCGGGTTGTGGCTGCTGCTCGCGCTCGCCGTCACGCTGGTCTGCACGGCACAGTTCGCTACCGCTGGCCGCGTGCCGTTGCAGACCAACCTGCTCGCACTACTGCCACCAACCGAGCGCAATCCGCTCGCCGAGGAAGCCGTGCGCAGGCTCGCCGATGCCGCCGGCGACCGTGCCGTGTTCCTGGTCGGGGCGGCAGAACCCGCAGCAGCAGCCGCCGCGGCGCGCGCCTTCGCCGCCACGTTGCGCGGCTCCGACGCCTTCCGGCAGGTGATCGCCGATATCCCGGCGTTCGATCCCGGGCAGCTCACCGCACTGTACGTGCAACACCGCTTCTCGCTGCTCGCGGCGGCCGACCGCGCGGCACTGGCGAGCGGCGCGGTCGGTCCTGCCGATCTCGAAGCACGCCTGCAGCGCAAGCTCTACACGCCCTTCCGCTTCGGCCTGACCCTGCCGCCGTCCGATGACCCGTTCGGCTTCAGCGATGCCTGGCTCGCCGAACTGCCTCTCAGGAGTCTCAGGCTCGAAACCGAGAACGGCCTGCTGGTCAGCCACGACCAGCGCCGGACCTGGGTGGTCATCACCGCCGCGCTGTCCGCGTCAGCCTACGATTCGACTCTGCAGCAGGGTGTTGCTGCCGCCGTCGCGCAAGCCGAAAGCGCTCTCCGGCACGCCCATCCAGACGCCGTGCTGCTCCGCGCCGGAACCGTTTTCTACGCCGACGCCGCGCGCCGGAGCGCCGAACGCGAGTTCGACCTGATCGCCGCTGGCTCGCTGCTCGGCATGTTCTCGCTGCTGTACCTCGTCTTCCGGTCGCTGCGCCCATTGGCGCTGGGCCTGCTCGCGGTCGCCTTCGGCAACGGCACGGCGATCGCCGTGACCCTCGCCGTCTACGGCGAACTGCATCTGATCACCCTGGTCTTCGGCGCCAGCCTGATTGGCGAGGCGATCGACTACGCGGTCCAGTATTTCGCCGCCCACCTCGGCGCCGGCGCCGGTTGGGAACCGATGGCGGACCTGCGGCGCATCGCTCCCGGCCTGACGCTGGCGCTGGCGACCAGCCTGCTCGGCTACGGCGCACTGCTGCTGGCCCCCTTCCCGGCGCTCTCGCAGATCGCGCTGTTCGCCATCGCCGGCCTCGCCGCCGCCTGGCTCTCGGTCTTCCTGCTGCTGCCGGCTCTCCTGGTTCGCCCCAACCGCCGCGACCCGGCAGCCGCCGTGTCCGGCGCGCAGACCTTCCTGAACTGGTGGCGTCGACGCATGCCTCGCCGCCGCTGCCTGCTGCTCGGCGGCCTGCTGCTGATCGCCGCCGTGCCGGGCTGGCTGCGGCTTGCCGGCAACGACGATGTCCGGCTGCTGGTCGCCCGCCCGCCATGGCTGGTCGCGCAGGAAGAGCACATTCGCGCACTGACCGGTTTCGGCAACAGCAGCCAGTTTTTCCTCGTCGAGGGTGCGACGCCGGACGCCGTACTGGCCGGAGAAGAGAAGCTTGCCGCCCGCCTCGACGCGCTCGTCGCGCAAGACCGAATCTCCGGTTATCAGGCACTGTCCACCTTCGTCCCCTCGCTGGCCCGGCAAGCCGAGAACTACCACCTGTGGCAGGCCAGGGTCTTTGCCGACGAAGGCGCGCTACGGGCGCTGTTCGCCCGCAGCGCCCTGCGCGACGAACTCGCCGAGCACCTCCTCGCCAGCTTCAAGGCCTCGGCCGGGCAGGCCCTCAGTCTCGACGAGTGGCTGCAGTCACCGCTGTCGACGCCCTTCCGCCATCTCTGGCTGGGCCGTTCCGGGTCGGGCTACGCGGCGATCGTGCTGCCGCAGGGGACGCGCGAAGTCGCACACCTCGCCGAATCGGCCGCCGGACTCGCGGGCGTCACGCTGGTGGACAAGGCCGGCAGCGTCAGCCGGTTGTTCCGCGATTACCGCCAATGGGGCGTGCTCTGGCTGCTCGGCGCCTGCGCTCTGGTCTACAGTGTGCTGTGCGTCCGTTACGGCCCCGTCCAGGCGGCGGTAACGCTGGCCCCGACGCTACTCGCCATGGGCCTGGCGCTGGGCGCTTTTGGCTACGCCGACGCGCCGCTGACGCTGTTCAACCTGATGGGCCTGATGCTGGTGCTCGGTGTCGGCGTCAATTACGCGATCTTCCTGCGCGAGGGCGGGGTGCGCGCGGCCGCGACGCTTGCCGGAGTGCTGCTGTCGGCCGGCACGACCTTGCTGTCGTTCGGCCTGCTCGCCTTCAGCTCGATGCCGGCGCTTGCCGGCTTCGGGCTGACGCTGCTCGTCGGCGTCGGCATGGCGGTGTTGCTCGCGCCGATGGTCCTGACCTTCTCTGCTGCCCAGACCGCATGCCCCGGCGACGCCTGCTGATCCGCCTCTGTGCGCTGCTGTTGCTGACGGCCTGCGGCGAGGGCAGCCGTGAATCGACTTGTCCGGCTCTCGGCGGCGGTGGCGGCTATTGCCTGCAGGCGACCAGCGCGCCCGGACCCTTTGCCGTGCGGCAGAAGGTCGAGGCCAGCTTGCGCGGCCGGCAGGTGACGCTGATCGCGGCCATCGAGAACGACGCCGACGGGCTGCGGGTCGTCGGCCTGACCCCCTTCGGCCAGAAACTGCTGCAGATCAGCTACGACAACCGCCAGGTCAGCGCGGCGACACTGCCCGATAGCCGTCTCGATCCGACGCTGCTCGTCGCGCTGCTGCAGATCACGCTGTGGCCGGCCGACGCCGTGCGCGCCGGCTTGACCTCGCCGCTCACCCTGGAAGATGATGGCGCTCAGCGGCGCGTCCTGAACGCCGGCCAGGTGATCCTGAGCATCCGCTTCAGCACCGACGAGGCACCCTGGCGCCGCATGCACCTCAGCGAACACGCCCTGGCGCTGGAACTGGAAATCGAAACCCTGCCTGAAGAGCTGAACGAAGGACTGGAACCGCAACGATGAGCCAACGCGCCTATCTGCCGGTGTTGGGCATCGTCAACGCCCTCGGCGGCGACGCCGACACGGTCGCCGCCGCGCTGTTCGCCGGCGACACCTCGGGCATGCTCCTCGAAGAGCACTGGCTCCCGTCCGGCCCAGCCCGCGTCGGTCGAGCACGCGGCGCCCTGCCCGCGCTGCCGGCGCGATTCGCCGCTTATGACTGCCGCAACAACCGCCTGCTGCTGGCTGCCCTGGCGCAGATCGAAGCCACCGTCGACGCCATGCTGGGGCGTTATGGACGAGCGCGCGTCGGCAGCGTGCTCGGCACCAGCACCTCCGGAATTGCCGAGGGCGAGGCGGCGCTCGCCGCGTACCGCGCAACCGGCACGCTGCCCGACGGCTACCGGTATACCCAGCAGGGAATCGGCATGCCCGCCGTCTTCCTCGCTCGCTATCTCGGCCTGCGCGGTCCGGCCTATACCGTCTCGACGGCCTGCACCTCGAGCGCCAAGGCCTTCGCTTCGGCGCGCGAGCTGCTGCGCCACGACTTCTGCGACGCGGTGCTGGTCGGCGGTGTCGATTCGCTGTGCCGCCTGACGATCAACGGCTTCACCGCGCTCGAATCGACCACCACCTCGCTGAGCAACCCGATGAGTCGCAACCGGCGCGGGATCAACATCGGCGAAGGCGCGGCGCTGTTCCTGTTGACCCGCGACGAGGCCGCCGTCGAATTGCTCGGCATCGGCGAAAGCAGCGATGCGCACCACATCTCGGCACCACACCCCGCAGGCAGCGGCGCAGAAGCGGCGATGCGCGCGGCGCTGGCCGACGCCGGCCTGACGGACAGCGCGGTGGATTACCTGAACCTGCACGCCACGGCGACACCCAGGAATGACGAGATGGAGAGCCGCGCGGTCGCGCGCGTCTTTCCTCAGGGCGTCGCGGCCAGTGGGACCAAGCCGCTGACCGGTCACACACTGGGTGCCGCCGGCGCCACCGAACTGGCTTTCTGCTGGCTGGCGCTGCGCGACGGTCGACTCCCGCCACACCTCTGGGACGGCGTGGTCGACCCCGAACTGCCCCGCCTCGACCTGATCGGCGGCGAACGCCACTTTGCGCGTTCACGCGGGCGGGTGTGCATGAGCAATTCCTTCGCGTTCGGCGGCAGCAACGCCAGCCTGCTGATTGGCGACGCGCGATGAACGCGACGACATCGCTGCCAGCGATCGAGGAGATCCTGCCGCATCGCGGCACGATGCTGCTGCTCGACCGCCTGCTGACTTTCGATGCCGAAGGCGTCTGCGCCGAATACACGCCACGCAGCGACGCCTGGTATGCCAATTCCGACGGCGACATGCCGGCGTGGATCGGCATCGAGATGATGGCGCAGGCCATCGCCGCGGAAGTCGGCCTGCGCAAGCTCGGTGCCGGTGCGTTACCCAAACCGGGCGTAGTGCTCGGCACGCGGCGCTACGCCGCGAGACGTCCGGTCTTTGCCGGCGGCGAGGCGCTGCGCGTACATGCCGCACTGCTCTACCGCGACGCCGGCGGCCTCGCTGCCTACGCCTGCCGGATCGTGCTCGGCACCGAGGAAGTGGCCAGTGCCACGCTCACGGTGTTCGAACCCGACGACTTCCCGACCTTTCTGCAAGCGAGTCTTCCATGAAACAGCGACGTGTCCTGGTCACCGGGTCGAGCCGTGGCATCGGCCGCGCCATCGCCGTCCGTCTTGCCCGCGACGGTTTTTCGGTGACCGTGCATTGCCGTGGCGAGCGGGCGCAAGCCGAGGCCGTGGCCGCCGCAATCGCCGGCACCGGCGCCGTCGGTCAGATACTGCAGTTCGACGTCTGCGACCGCGCCGCCGCGCGCGCCGTGCTCGACGCCGACGTCGCAACCCACGGCGCCTACTACGGCATCGTCTGCAACGCCGGCATCAGCCGCGACAACGCCTTTCCGGCGCTCTCCGACGAGGACTGGGACGGCGTACTGGACACCAGCCTCAACGGCTTCTTCAACGTCGTACAACCGCTGACCATGCCCATGGTGCGCGCCAGACAGGGCGGCCGCATCGTCACCCTGGCTTCGGTCTCCGGCGTGACCGGCAACCGTGGCCAGGTCAACTACAGCGCGGCCAAAGCCGGCCTGATCGGCGCCAGCAAGGCGCTCGCCGTCGAACTCGCGAGCCGCGCGATCACCGTCAACTGCGTCGCCCCTGGACTGATCGAAACCGACATGACCGCCGACCTGCCTCTGGCCGAAGCACTCCGGAGCGTGCCGATGAAGCGCCTCGGTCAGGTCGCTGAAGTCGCCGCGGCGGTCGCCTTCCTGATGTCCGACGAAGCCTCCTACATCACCCGCCAGGTGATCGGTGTCAATGGCGGGATCGTCTGATGGCGCGTGTCGTGGTCACCGGCATGGCCGGCATCAGCGCCCTCGGCGACAACTGGGAGGCGATCGAGAATCGGCTGCGTGCGCGTCGCAACGGTGTCCGCCGGATGCCGGAATGGGACTATTTCGAGCAATTGCACACCCGCCTTGGCGCACCGGTCGACGACTTCCTTACTCCCGCCCATTACTCCCGAAAGATGGTCCGATCGATGGGCCGCGTCTCGCTGCTGGCGGTGCGCGCCAGTGAAATGGCGCTGCTCGACGCCGGTCTGCTCGACGACCCGGCGATCTGCGACGGGCGGATGGGCATTGCCTACGGCTCGTCATCGGGCAGCGTCGAGCCGGTACGGGTTTTCGGCCAGATGCTCGACAGCGGCTCGCTGCAGGGCGTCACCTCGACGAGCTACATCCAGATGATGCCGCACACCACGGCGGTCAACATCGGCCTCTTCTTCCGCCTCAAGGGCCGCGTCATCCCGACTTCGAGCGCCTGCACCTCGGGCAGCCAGGGCATCGGCTACGCCTACGAGGCGATCCGCTTCGGCCGCCAGACGCTGATGCTGGCCGGTGGTGCCGAAGAGATCTCCGCGCCCGGCGCGGCGGTCTTCGACACGCTTTTCGCCACCAGTTGCCGCAACGATGCACCACAGACCACGCCACGCCCCTTTGACCGCGACCGCGACGGACTGGTGGTCGGTGAAGGCGCCGCGACGCTGGTGCTCGAGGACTATCGGCACGCGCAAGCGCGGGGCGCGAAGATTTACGCCGAGATCGTCGGTTTCGGAAGCAACTCCGACGGCAGCCACGTGACCCAGCCGGCAGCCCCGACCATGGCTCAGGTCATGCGCCAGGCGCTGGCCGACGCCGGGCTGGCACCGGCAGCCATCGGCTACGTCAGCGCGCACGGCACCGCCACCGACTCCGGCGACATTGCCGAGAGCCGTGCGACCGCCGAGGTTTTCGGCAACCGCATGCCGATCAGCTCGATGAAAAGCTACCTCGGCCACAGCCTCGGCGCCTGCGGCGCCATCGAAGCCTGGTGGGCGATCGAGATGATGCGCGCCGGATGGTTTGCGCCGACACTCAACCTCGAACATGTCGACCCGGCCTGTGCCGAACTCGACTATTTGCGCGGCGACGGACGCCGGATGGATCCGGAATATGTGATGAGTAATAATTTCGCTTTCGGAGGCATCAACACCTCGATCGTGCTGCAACGCTGGAAGTAAACCCCCTCACCACCCCAAACCCAAGGATCCGAAAACATGACAGCCTTTGCCTCGCGGAAGTGGCAATGCGGCCTGCTCCTTGCCGCCGCCCTGCTCAGCGGCTGCGCCACTTCGCGCAGCGTCGTTGCACCACAGATCGATGCCGTCGCCAACCCGGCGCAAGGCATCGCCGTACGCATCGAGAAAATCGACGATGCGCGCCTTTTCGCAATTGATCCGCCGGAACCGTCGGCCCCCTCGCTGATGGACAACCAGATCGCCGACGACGCCCTGCGCAGCCGCGCCATCGCGCGCAAGCGAAATACCTTTGGCAAGGCGCTGGGCGACGTGCTGCTGCCCGAGGGACAATCGGTGGCAAAGCTCACCGAGTCCGCGATCACCAGGACCTTCCGCGCGGCCGGCTACCGGGTGCTCGGCGTTGACGATCCGGATTACGCTCAGGCCATCCCGGTGAGCGGCCGCGTGGAAAAGCTCTGGGCCTGGTTCCGCCCGGGCTTCTGGGCGCTGGCGCTGGAAGCAAACTACGAGGTGACGCTCAGTACGACCATCGCAGCGCTGCAACGCAGCCCGAAGCTGACTGGCCAGGTGCGCAACACCATGCAGATCGCGACCGAAGACGACTGGTCGGCGATCATCGCCAAGGCGCTCGACGACTTTTCCGCCCGTCTGCAGGACAGACTGCTCGACAGGTAATACAGGCCATCCCTACCTCTCTCGCTTTCCAGGAGTCATCCGCATGCCATCGAAACTGCTCGCCGCTTTCTTCATCGCCTGGGCACTGCTCGCCACGCCGGCCATGGCCCGGTCGTCGGTGCCCATCGTCAATCACGAGAATGTCTCGGTCCCGTCGAGCGAAGACAAGGTGCCGACCGCCGCCGAGGTCAGGCAGGCGATCCTCGCTGCCGCGGAGGACAAGGGCTGGGTGATCGCCCCACAGCCGGACGGCAAGCTGCTGGCAACCCTCAAGGTGCGCAATAAACATGCGATCGTCGTCGAGATCAGCTACGCCGCCGACCAGTATTCGCTGACCTACAAGGAGAGCATCAACATGAATTACGCCGAACGTGACGGCGAGCAGTTGATCCACCCCAACTACAACAAATGGACTCAGGGCCTGATCGACGCGATCCACACCGAAATGCTCAACCTGTAGTGCGTGCCGTGCGCCGCCTTTCGCCATTCCTGTGCCGCGGCGGCTTGCCTGGGACCCCGACCGGAAGCGCTCCTTGAGGCGGGTGGTGATCACCGGGATGGGCATCGTTTCCTGCCTGGGCAACGATCTCGACCGGGTCGCCGAGGCGCTGCGCAGCGGCGTTTCCGGCGTGCGATACATGCCGGAGCATGCGGCCCTGGGCCTGCGCAGTCTTGTCGCCGGTGTCCCGTACATCGAGCACGAACCCCCGATCGACCGCAAGACTCGCCGCTTCATGGGCGACGCCTCGCTATTTGCCTATCACGCCATGCGGCGTGCGCTGGCCGGTGCCGAGCTGACGCCGGAACTGCTCGGTTCGCCGCGGACCGGGCTGGTGGTGGGCTCCGGCGTGGGTTCGCCCTTCGAACATGTGGCCGCCGTCGATACGCTGCGCCGTAACGGCATCGACAAGGTCGCTCCCTACATCGTGCCACGCGTCATGGGCAGCACCACCTCGGCGTGTCTGGCCACCGCCTTCGGCATACGCGGGATCAGCTATTCCCTGACCTCGGCATGCGCCAGTTCGGCACACTGCATCGGCCACGCCGCCGACCTGATCCGCTTCGGCAAGCAGGAAATGGTCATCGCCGGTGGCGCGGAAGAACTGCGCTGGACGTCCACCGTGCTGTTCGATGCGATGGGCGTGCTGTCGACGGCCGTTCAGGACTCAACCGCTTCCCGCCCCTACGACCTGAGCCGCGACGGCTTCGTCATCGCCGGCGGTGCCGGCATCCTGGTCTTGGAGGAACTGCAGCAGGCACGCCGGCGCGGCGCCCGGATTCTCGCCGAGCTTGCCGGCTACGGCGCCTGTTCGGACGGCCAGGACATGCTGAACCCGGCGACCAGCGGTGCCGTGCGTGCCATGCGCCTGGCACTCGCCGAAGCGGGCGGCGAGGTGGATTACCTCAACACGCACGCGACTTCGACGCGCGTCGGTGACCTCAGCGAACTGGCCGCGGTGCGCGAAGTGTTCGCGACGCGCGTGCCGCTGCTGTCATCGACGAAGGGGCTGACCGGCCACCCGATCGCCGCCGCCGGCGCGCATGAGGCGATCTTTTCGCTGCTGATGATGGAGCGTGGTTTTGTCGCCGGCTGTGCGCACCTGCAGCAACCCGACCCGGCCACGGAAGGGATGCCGATTCTTCGCCACAGCATTGAACGCCGGATCGACAGCGCGATGTCGAACAGCTTCGGATTCGGCGGTACCAACGCCAGCCTGATTTTCCGGCGTTTCAGCGACTGAACGCAGCAGCGTTTTCGCTGGAGTTCAGCGCGGCCTGGTGGCCACCACATTGAGCAGCGTCGGCTCGGGATTCCGCGGCAGGCGCAGGCCGATCCACTCGAGGAAACCGATGTCGGGCCGGCTCCACCACAGATACGGCGTCGAGATACGCCGCTCGGGAAGATCAAAGCCTGCGGCGCGAATCATCGCCACGTATTCCGCGGCACGCTTCTGCACGTTCATCGGGTGCCGAAACAACAGCCGAATCGGAAGCGAGTGGATGTAGCGCCGCGTCGACTCGGCCAGCAGCAGTAGCCCGTTCGGCTTGAGAACCCGAAAAAACTCCGCCATCGCCTGTTCCTGCTCGACGATGTGGTGGAAGGTCTGATGGCAGAAGACGAGGTCGAACGAAGCGTCCGGGAAATCCATGCGTGCGGCATTGGCGGCATGCAGTTGCACCGGACAAGAACAGGCCACAGCGGCACCCGCGCTCCGGCTGCCAAGCCTGGGATCGGCGTCGAGACCGACGATCAGTGCAGGCGAAAAACGCCGCGCCAGCTCTGCGAAGGAATGACCAAAACCACAGCCGACGTCGAGCACCCGGTCAAAGCGTCGCTCGCCCGGCGGCAACAGGCGCTGCAGATCGTCGAGCGCCGCACACAGGACATAAGCCTTCCAGGTAGCGGTCTTGAGGAACCAGTTTCCGAAGCGCGTTTCCTCAATGAAAGGCGGATGTCCGGTCACCGGGTGCGCGCCCCCGCGTGGCGATGCCAGGCAGGCATGCGGTCGGGAACCACCGAACGGAGGGCAGCAAGGTCCATGTAATCGGGAATGCAACAGGACATGCGCGGCTTGACCGTCCTCCAGGGGCAGCAATGGTGAACGTTCTCAGCGCCGACGCGGGCGATGACCATTCTCGTGACGAGATTATACACAGCCGGCGCGTGTCGCAAGGCACGCGCGCGGCGACGGCTGCCGGAGCCGGCCACACGGGTGCACACCCTACCGAACAAGCAACCGACATTCAAGTCAAGCGGTGCGAAAGGAATCGTCCCAGGATTTTCCGGTTCTGACCCTGGCGTTGAGGAAGGCCTGCAAGCGACGAGGGCGACCTTCTTGGGCCTGCCGACGACGAGGCGGTGCGACCTTGCAGCGGAGGGCGGCCGGCGCGGCCATGTAGAGGCCACTGCGGACCTGTCCGCGCCGGCCGAAAATAGCCCGCTGACGCGGCCAAGGCGGCGCAGGCCAACCGGGAGGGCGACATCGCCGGCGACCCGATGCTGCGCTACTGCACGGCTTCGAGCGGAAAACCCGCGCCCTTCCAGGAGAAGAGCCCGCCGGGAAAGCGATAGACCTGCGTATAGCCGAGTTTGCGTGCCCATGCCGCGGCGTTGTCGCTGCGCGTGCATTTGACGAAGCCACAGTAGAACACCAGCGTCCTGGCCTTGTCGGCACCGAGCAAGGCCGCGAAATCGGCTTCCGTCCTGCCGTCGGTTTCACGGGTGTCCCAGGTGCTCATTCTCGGCACCGGGAAAAGGAACTGCTGCGCACCCGGAATGTGTTCCTTCCGGTAGCTGGCGTCGTAGGGCATGGTGTCGACCAGCAGCATCGGCTTCCCTTCCTCGATCATCTTCTTCAGTTCGGCCGCCGTCAGCAGTTCGTAGCCACCGGCCTGGGTGTCGCGCGCCAGCTTGACGGCCTCCGCTTCCCTGGTGGTCTCGGCCTCGAACCTGGCGTCGGCGAAAACCGGGCCGGCGAGCAGCAGGCCGTAGAGCAATGCCGGAACAAGTTGTCTGATCTTCATTTGAATCGCTTTCTGGAATGGGTTGAGCGGACAGCGTAGACCAAACGGCAAGCTGCGGTCGCCGTTTGGCGTCGGCGGCACTTTATCGCAGCGAGGCACGTCTGTCATCGCCGGTGGGCGCCTGACCAGTCGAGCCCTCGTGCCAACCGCAACATCGACCGCATCCACCCAGGCAAGGTATATTTCGCCTGTTCGAGGCGAGCGTCCATCCACCGGCCGGCGGCGCGCGCGGGCTTCAGAAAGGGGAGCTGGCTGTGGCTGAAAACATCGTCTTTTCCACCGCCGATCTGCGGCCCGCCGAGCAGTTCTCGTACTGGCGCGAGGTGGTGTGCGCATCGATCACCCGCCTGAGCGTCGAGCGGCGTGGCTCCGGCCCCTTCCTTGCCGAAATGCGGGCCAGCAGCCTGGGCGGCCTGCACATCGTCACCGCCCGCGCCGATGCGCATCAGCGTCGGCGCAGCCGCGAAGACATCGCCCGCGAGACCGACGATCCCTTTTTCCTGTATCTGCCGCTGGCCGGCTCGCTGCGTCTGGAGTACGCCGACGGCCAGCAACTGGTGGCGGCGCCGGGAACACCGTGCTTTCTCGATCCACTGCGGGTCGCGCGGGCCGATGCCGAAGCCGGCCTCGCGCATCTGACGATCAAGGCGCCGCGCCCGCTGCTGGCGCCGCTGCTGGCGCAACCGGCGATGCGACCACCACGCGAGCCGCTGTTGCCCACCGGGCTGAACGCGCTGCTGGTCTCCTATGCCCGCAGCCTGATGCACGCCGGGCCGATCGACAGCGACTGCCAGGCGGCCGTGGCGGCAAACTTCTGCGGCCTGCTGGCGCTGGTGCTCGGGGCCAGCGATGGCGGCCGCGACGCCGGGCGCGGCGGCACGGCCCAGGCCCTGCTGACGGCGGCGCAGAACTGGCTGAGCCAGCACCATGCCGACCCTTCGCTCAACCCGGCGGCGCTGGCCAGCCACCTCGGGGTGTCGCTCCGTTATGTGCACAAGCTCTTCGAAAGCAGCGGTCGCAGTTTTTCCCGGACACTGGTGGAACGGCGCCTGCACGCCTGCCATGCGGCGCTGGCCGACCCCTTCCGTGACCGCCAGACGGTTGCCGACATCGCCTTCGCCAACGGCTTCAACGATCTCTCGCACTTCAACCGCCATTTCAAGGCCGCCTACGGGATGACGCCCCGCGACTGGCGGCAAGCCAGCCGCAACTGACGGCCGGGCAAGCGGCGGGCAAGACCGACCCCTGACGCCGGACAGTGGGAAATTTCCGATTGACAGCCGCGGCGCAGATCCGAGACACTGATCGCGGCATCCCTGCGCACATCGGGTTTCCTATCCATCCGCCAGGATGGAAGAGAAATCGACATTTATCAATCGCTTGCTTTCGTCAGCGTGACCGGCGCGCAGCGGGCGACAGGGCTGCCGGGCCGTGGGGTTCCCCGTACGGCCATCCATAACCAAGAGGAGAGTCCGATGCTTTACGCCCCACCCGGCGCCGCTGGCGCCAAGCTGCAATTCAGGGCCAGATACGACAACTTCATCGGTGGCGAGTGGGTCGCCCCGGTCAGGGGAGAATACTTCGAAGTCATCACGCCGATCAGCGGCCGCCCGTACACCTCGGTGGCCCGTTCCACCGCCGAGGACATTGAACTGGCGCTCGATGCGGCGCACGCCGCCGCCGAGAAGTGGGGCAGGACGGCCGCCGCCGACCGCGCCAACATCCTGTTGAAAATCGCCGATCGCATCGAGGCCAATCTCGAAGTGATTGCCTACGCGGAAACGGTGGACAACGGCAAGCCGATTCGCGAGACGCTCAACGCCGACATCCCGCTCACCGTCGACCATTTCCGCTACTTCGCCGGTTGCCTGCGCGCGCAGGAAGGCGGGATCAGCGAAATCGACGAAAACACCGTCGCCTACCATTTCCACGAACCGCTGGGTGTCGTCGGCCAGATCATCCCCTGGAACTTCCCGATCCTGATGGCCGCCTGGAAACTCGCCCCGGCCATCGGCGCCGGCAACTGCGTCGTCCTCAAACCCGCCGAATCGACGCCGATCAGCATTCTGGTGGTGGCCGAACTGATCGCCGACCTGCTGCCGCCGGGGGTACTGAACATCGTCAATGGCTACGGCCGCGAAGCCGGCATGCCGCTGGCCACCAGCAAGCGCATCGCCAAGATCGCCTTCACCGGCTCCACCTCGACCGGCCGTGTGATCGCCCAGGCCGCCGCCAACAACCTGATCCCGGCGACGCTGGAACTCGGCGGCAAGTCGCCCAACATCTTTTTCGAGGACGTCATGGCTGCCGACGACGGCTTCCTCGACAAGGCCATCGAAGGCCTGGTGCTGTTCGCCTTCAACCAGGGCGAGGTGTGCACCTGCCCGTCGCGCGCACTGATTCAGGAATCGATCTACGACCGCTTCATGGCGCGCTGCCTGGCCCGCGTCGAGGCCATCAAGCAGGGCAACCCGCTCGACACCGAGGTCATGATCGGCGCCCAGGCGTCGCAGGAGCAGTTGAACAAGATCCTCTCCTACCTCGACCTCGGCAAGCAGGAAGGCGCCACCTGCCTGATCGGCGGCGCGCGCGCCAACCTCGGCGGCGACCTCGCCGGCGGCTACTATATCCAGCCGACGCTGCTCAAGGGCCACAACAAGATGCGCATCTTCCAGGAAGAGATCTTCGGCCCGGTACTCGCGGTCACCACCTTCAAGGACGAAGCCGAGGCTCTGGCGATCGCCAACGATACCCTCTACGGTCTGGGTGCCGGCGTCTGGAGCCGCAACGGCAATGTCGCCTATCGCATGGGCCGCGCGATCAAGGCCGGACGCGTGTGGACCAACTGCTACCACGCTTATCCGGCGCACGCCACCTTCGGCGGCTACAAGGAATCCGGCATCGGCCGTGAAACCCACAAGGTGATGCTCGACCACTACCAGCAAACCAAGAATCTGCTGGTCAGCTACAGCGAACAGAAACTGGGCTTTTTCTGAGCGCGGCGCGCCGTGGCTGACCCGCACGGCGGGCAGCCCGGCAGGGGCGGGCAACCGCCCCGCGCTTTTCCGGAGGTTCCCGACACGAGGAGAGCAGCATGGTCGCACGCGTCATCGCCACACCCGCAGCGCTGGAACTGATCGAACGTCTGAAGACAAAACACGGGGAACTGATGTTCCATCAGTCGGGTGGCTGCTGCGACAACAGCGCGGCCAACTGCTATCTGCCGACCGACCTGACCATCGGTGCCGGCGATAAACACCTCGGCGACATCGGCGGCGTGCCTTTCTACATCAGCAAATCGCAATTTGAATACTGGAAGCACACGCAACTGATCATCGACGTCATCGACGGCCACGGCGGGACCTTCTCGCTCGAAGGTCCGGAAGGCAAGGCCTTCCACACCCGCTCGCGGGTATTCAACGACGCCGAGCGGGCTGAGCTTCAGGCGACCGACGACTGAGATAGGAAACCCATGCCCTCGGCCACGACGGCAATGCTGATGGAAACTCCCGGAGATCCCGCCAGGCGGTGGCGATGCCGCCGGTCAACAGCCCTGTGGCGACACGGCGCTGCCGCCCGATGATGCACTGGTCGCTCGATGTGCGCACGGTCATCCTGCTGCTGTTCTTCGGCAATCTGGTCACCGTTGGCATCCTTTCGGCGTACACCCGTGATCAAGGCGCGGCACGACCGTACCGCCTGTTCCTGATCAGCAAGCTCATCCAGGCCGCGGCCTGGGCCTTGCTCGGCCTGCGTGGCGAAATTTCCGACCTGCTGTCGGCGCCGATCGGCAATACCCTGCTGTTCATCGGTTTTTCTCTCGAAGCGGTAGCCTTCGTGAGCCCGTACAAGCAGGATCAGCGCCTGGAGACGCTCTTCGCCACCTTGGCCGGGGTCGGCAGCGTCGCCTTCTGGGTGTTCGGCAATACGCCCAGCCAGCGTGTGGCGATCGCCTCGCTGACCACCATCGCCCTGTTCGGCACCGCCGGTGTGGCCATACTGCGCAACCATGGGACCTCGCAGGTGCGGCGGGTGATCGCGAGTTCGTATGCCCTGCTTTGCCTGGTGCTGGTGTTCCGAACCGGCAGCGCCTTGTCCGGACCTGCAGAAACAGGCCTGATGTCCGGCAACCCGGCGCAAACGGCGGCCTTCATGACCATGTTTCTGTTCATGCTGCTCGGCAGTACCGGCTTCCTGTTGCTGATGAAGGAACGGACCGACCAGCTGCTGTCCGAAGCGCACCGGGAACTGCAGGCACGCGAGGCGCTGCTGACAAACGTTTTCAACACCTCCAGCGTCGCCATCTTCGTGGTCGACAGCGACGGGCGGATCACTCTGGCCAACCAGCGCATGGCCGAGATGTTCGATCGCCCGCTCGATACCCTGATCGGCAGCCTTTATGTCGACTATATCGATCCCCTGGAGCGGGCCATCGCCCAGCAGCGGATGCTCGCCCTCCTCGACAACAGCAACGCGTTCCTGAAACTGGAGCGGCAGTACGTCCGTCTGGATGGAACGTCCTTCTGGGGGTTGTTGACCGGCGCCCGCATGTACGACCCCGGCGCCAAGGCGTACCGACTGGTTGGCGTCGTCGCCGACATCAGCGACCTCAAGCAGGCCGAAAGCCGTATTCGCGAGATGGCGCAACGCGACCCGCTGACCGGCCTTGCCAACCGTCTCCTGTTCTCCGACCGCCTGCAACAGGCGATCTCCGTCGCGCAGCGCGATCACTCACCGCTGGCGCTGCTGTATCTCGATCTCGACAACTTCAAGCCGGTGAACGACGATTACGGGCACGCCGTCGGTGATCTGCTGTTGCGCGAGGTGGCGCAACGACTGACGGCGTGCGTTCGCCACTCCGACACCGTCGGCCGGATTGGTGGCGACGAATATGTGCTGCTCCTGCGCACGATGAATGGCGACGGGAGCGCGCAGGCGATCGCCGAGAAGGTTCGCCAGGCGATACAGCAGCCGTTCGTTATCGAGAACCATCGGATCAGCATTTCCTGCAGCATCGGCGTGGCGCTTTACCCGGACCACGGCGGCGATGAACTGACACTGCAACGCAGCGCCGATGTGGCCATGTACCGGGCAAAGCGGGATGGACGCAATATGGTGCGGGCAGCAGAAGCCGCCACACCCACGCTTCCTGCAGGGTAGAATACCGCGAACGGTTTTGCCGGCTTTGCTGTTGCATGCCGGCAGGGCATTCGACCGGCAATCGCCGGCCTGGAATCCCCGGTCGGCGGGGCGCTGACCGGAGCGCATGCGGACTTACGGACGGCCTCGTGGAAACGCTTCCTAGTGCAACGCCGAATCGGTCCTGGCCCGGGGAGACTGACCCTGCTCCCGACGCATGCGCCCTGACGGTCGATGTCCGTTCGTTGACGATTCTCCCTGCTGAGCGACGCGCCGCAACGGCACGCGCCCGGGCGGCCGGAGCTTGAGCGCATGAACCCGCGCATCCGCCCGATCCTGACCGCCACCCTGGCTTTTCTGGTGGCCCTGTTCGCCATCTGGGCGCTCGACCGCTGGATCGTGCGGCCGGCCTTCGTCGAGATCGAACAGGCGCAGGCTTTCGAGGACGCGGCGCGCGCGCGCGCGGCAATCGATGGCGAGTTGCGCGAACTCGGCGAAGAGTTGAGTGACTGGGCGCAATGGGACGACGCCTACGCGTTCGCGGCCAGCCGCGACCCCGCTTTCGTCGCCTCCAATCTCGGCGACTGGCGCCTGCTGGAAAAAAACTCGCGGCTGAATCTCTGTTTCATCTTCGCGCGCGACGGCCAGGTTCTCTACGGTGGCGGCTATGACGCTCAACTGGGTGGCTTTCTGACGCCGGCAGCATTTGCCGGCGAGACGCCGCCGATCTGGTCGATACTGGCGCCGCGGCTGGCGAGGGAGGAACCCTACGGCGGTGTTCTGTCCACCGAGAATGGCCTGCTGCTGCTCGCCGCACGTCCGATCGTGACCACACGCGGAACCGGTGTGGCCCGCGGCATGCTGGTCTTCGGCCGCTTTCTCGACGACAAATTGCTGCGCGCGCTGGGCACGCAGACCCAGGTCACCTTCGAACTGCTGTCGGCAAGCGACCCACGCCTGTCGCCCCTGGAACGTGATTATCTGGATACGCTGCGGACTGGAGAAGCCGTGTTGCGACCCGCCACGGACGGGACGCTGTTCGTATACGAAGCGCTGGCCGGGCTCGATGGCCAGGCGTTGGCGCTGCTGCGCACACCGATCCGACAGGAGATCTCCGCGACTGCCGCGCGCACCAGCCAGACCCTGATCGGATCCCTCGGGTTGGTGATGCTGGCGCTGTTGCTGATACATACCTGGTTGCGATCGCGCGCCGAGCGTACCGACAAGGATCGCCACGCCGCCGCCGCGGGTGTGGCCGCGCTGGTGCTGCTGATCGGGCTGACCCTGACCTACGGCCTGTTTACCGAATGGCGCGAGCGCAGCCGGCAGGCGCTGACCCGTGATTTCCAGGCCGCAGCCGCGGAAAGGGCCGAACGCGTGCGCGCGTCGATCGAAAACAACCTCGACGAGATCGAAACCGTTCGACGCTTCTTCGCCGGCGTCGCCAGCGTCAGTCGTCAGCAGTTCAGCACGTTTGTGACGCCAACGCTGGAGCGGCACAGGTTTCAGGCGCTGGAGTGGCTCCCGCGCGTGCCGCACGCGCAGCGCGCCGCCTACGAGGCCGCAGCCCGCCGGGACCACCTTGAGGATTTCCAGTTTACCGAAAGCAATGCCGAGGGCCGGCTGGTACGCGCCGGCGACCGCGCCGAGTATTTCCCCGTGTATTACCTGGAGCCGCACGCCGGCAACGCGGCGGCACTGGGTTTCGCCCCCGGCCCGGAGCATCCGGCGCGTGGCGCGCCGCTCGCCAAGGCGCGCGACCAGGGGCAACTGACGGCCACCGCGCGCTACGTCCTGGTGCAGGACCGGGCCAGCAGCGAACGTTATTCGATTCTGGTGTTTGCACCGGTCTACCACGGTCTGCCGATGCCGGCCGAGGTCGATCAGCGCCGTCGTCACCTGCACGGCTTCGTGCTCGGCGTCCTGCGTGTCGGCGACATGGTCAGCGACGCACTGCAGGGCGCCGAACCCGGGCAGTTGTCGTTCCGCCTGCTCGATCTGACGGCCGGCAGCGAGCAAGGCTGGTTGTACGATCATCCGCCAGGCGGCGCTTTCCCGGCAGCGACGACCAGCGACCTGCGGTTCTCCCGTGACTTTCCTCTCGCCGACCGCTTCTGGCGCATCGAAGTGGCACCGAGCGCTGCCTTCGTTGCCCGTCACCACGATCAGAGCTATCGCTGGATTCCGGCCGGCGGCGGCCTGCTCACCCTGCTCGCGGCGATGTATCTGTTCGCTCTGGTGGCGCAACGCCAGCGTGCGGAACAACTGGTCGCCGAACGCACCATCGCGTTGCGCGCCAGCGAGGCGCAGTTCCGCCAGATCATCGAGCATGCCCCGTTCGGCTTCCATCTCTACCGCCTGACTGCGGATGGCCGGCTGCTGCTCTGCGGCGCCAATCCGGCGGCCGAAGCGATGCTCGGCATCAGCCAGGCGGCTTGCATGGACAGACCGGTCGAGGAGATTCTCCCGGGCCTGCTGGCCAGCGAAATTCCCGCCGCTTGCCGCCAACTGGCACGCACCGGCGGAGCGCGACGCTGGGAAAGGGTAGCGTATGGCCAGTCGGGAAAGGATGACAGCTTCGAGATGGTGGCCTTCCAGACCGCGCCGGGTCTGGTCGCCGTGGCCTTCGCCGACATCACCGAACGACGGCGTGCGGAAGCGGCGCTGCACGACAGCGAGCAACGTTTTCGGGCGATGATCGAGCACGCCCCCGACGGCATTGCCCTGTTCAACGGCAGCATCCGCTATGCCAGCCCGGCAGTATCCCACCTCCTCGGCTACACCCCGGAAGAAGCCCTGGCTCTGGATCCCGAGCAAGCGACGCATCCCGACGACCTGCCGTTCATGCTGCCGCTGCTGAACGAGCTGACGCAGAGGCCGGGAGATGTGGTCTCGGCACGCTATCGCTTTCGCCACAAGGACGCCTCCTGGCGCTGGCTGGAGAGCACGATCAGTAACCTGCTCGACAAACCGGCAGTGAACGCGCTGGTCTTCAATTTCCGCGACGTGACCGAACGTCAGCAGGCCGAAGCTCACCTGCGGCTGGCGGCGGCAGTGTTCGAAGCGGCGCGCGACGCGATCATGGTCACCGACTCGAAGTGGAACATCGTCGCCGTCAACCCCGCCTTCAGCACCCTCACCGGCTATGCCGAAAGCGAGGTACACGGACGCAAGCCACACCTGTTGTGGGCCGAGCGGCAACCGCCAGCGTATTTCGAGAGCATGGCGCGGACCCTGGCCGTCGCGGGCGTATGGCAGGGTGAGTTCTGGGCCCGGCGCAAGGACGGCGAGCGTCGCGCCGCGCTCGCCAGCCTGGGGACGGTGCGCAATGCCAACGGCACGATCAGCCATCACGTCGGCGTGGCCACCGACATCACCGCCCTCAAGATTGCCGAACAGCGCATCGAGCACCAGGCCTACTACGACGCATTGACCGACCTGCCGAACCGCTCACTGCTGGCACAGCACGCGGAACTGGCGCTGGCCCGGGCAACACGCCAGCGCAGCGCGCTGGCGCTGCTGTTTCTCGACCTGGACCAGTTCAAGGAAGTCAACGACTCGCTCGGACACGCCGAGGGCGATGCCCTGCTGGTGCAGGCGGCGGCTCGCCTGCAGGAGATTACCCGCGGCGAGGATACGGTCTGTCGACTGGGCGGCGACGAGTTCGTGCTGTTGCTGCCGGGTACTGCTCAGGACGGTGCGTTGCGGGTGGCCGACAAGTTGCTGACGGCGTTCCGCGAACCGTTCATGGTTGCCGGCCATCCCCTGCGGACCACGGTATCGATCGGCATCGCCCTTTTCCCGAACGACGGCACCAGCTTCGCCGAACTGCTGAAAAACGCCGACACCGCGCTCTACCAGGCCAAGCAGGAGGGTCGCAACACGCGCATGTTCTACGACCGGCAGATGAACGCCGCCATCCTGCAGCGCCTGGTGCTCGAAAGCGAGTTGCGCCAGGCGCTCGCCAGCGGCCAGTTGCGCGCTTACTACCAGCCCAAGATACGGCTGAGCGACGGCCAGACGGTCGGCGCCGAAGCGCTGCTGCGCTGGCCACACCCCGAGCACGGCATGATTCCACCGGGGCGCTTCATTCCGGTCGCTGAAACCAGCGACCTGATCGTCGAACTGGGGGTCTGGATGCTCGGCGAAGTCTGCCGGCAACTGGCGCGCTGGCGCGCCGCCGGTCTGCCGATCCTGCCGGTGGCAGTCAACCTCGCCGCCCGCCACTTCCGCCAGCCGGGTCTCGCCGACTGCATCCGCGGGCTGCTCGAAGCCAGCGCCCTGCCTGCGCAGGCACTGGAGCTGGAACTCACCGAGTCGAGCCTGCTGGAAGCCGGACCGCAGACGGCGGAAACCCTGCAGGCCCTGGAAGAACTCGGCGTCGGCCTGGCCATCGACGACTTCGGCACCGGCTACTCCAGCCTCAGCTATCTCAAACGTCTCCCCCTCAGCGCCTTGAAAATCGACCAGAGCTTCGTCCGCGATCTGGTCAGCGATCCCGATGACCGCACCATCGCCGCGGCCATTGTCGCCCTTGGTCACGGCCTGGGTTTGAAGGTGATCGCGGAAGGCGTGGAGACCGCCGAACAGCAGCGCATCCTGCTCGACCAGGGCTGCGACCTGGCGCAGGGCTACTGGTTTGGCCACCCCGTGCCGCCGGAAGCCTTCGTCGCCGCGTGGCAGGCAAACTCCGCCATCCCGGCTCAGGCTTGCTGACTTGATCGCCAACGAGCTGCAGCGGGCGAAGGATCTGTTCTCGGCGCGCCGGCAACGCGATCCCTGGTATGTCGCCCGGCTGTGGCTCCGCTATCGCTTTCGCCTGACGCGCGACCAGTCGCGATTCCCCCCTCTGGCAGGCAAAGCCCGCAGGGCGTGGCAGGGGAATTCCCGAACTCCCTCACCTTCACGCATTCGGCGCCTTTGCGCCGAATGCGTGTCACTGCGGTCGGCATTGCCGAATCATACATGCGCATCAGATCCCTGTTGACGGTCGCGGTTTCCCTGGCCATGCTGGTCACGGTCGGGCTCGGAGCGGTCCTGTGGTTGGTTGCCGAGCAGCTTGCGCAAGTCTCTGCGGAGCAGGCACGCGCCCAGGCGGTTGCCCGTGACGCCTCGGCCCTGCTGGTACTGACGCATGAATATGCGCTGCACGCCGAGGAACGCATACGGCAACAATGGCGGGCACACCACGCACACCTTCTCGATACACTGGCGGCGCCCTCCGGTGACGTTCGCTCGACGCCGCAGGAAGCGGCCGCCCAGGCCAACGCCCTGTCCACACGCTTCGATCAATTGGCGGCCACCACCGGCACCAGCAAGGACCAGGTTCAACAGCGCCGGACCCTGCTGCTCGATCAACTGCTGACCCATACGCAGGCCCTTTTCGACACCGCCAATCGCTGGGGCGACACGGCCGGCGCCAGCCGGCAAGCCGTCGAGCGGGGCTTGCAATGGCTGCTGATTGCTGTTCCGGGGGGGATGCTGGTCATTCTCGTCGCCCTCGCGGCCCTGCTCGCCCGGCACGTGCTGGATCCGCTCTCCAGGCTTCATGCGGCGGTCCTGGCGGTGGCGCGCGGTGATCTTTCGGTGCGCTGCGCCAGTACCGCCGCGGATGAATTCGGGGTACTGGCGCGGACCTTCGATGCCATGGCCGTCGATCTGGTCAGCCAACTGCGCAGGGAGGTCGCCGAACGCCAGCAGGCCGAACAGTCGCTCGCCGAGTTCAGCCGGGAATTCGAGACGTTTCTGGACCAGACCCCCGAGTTCGTCTATTTCAAGGACCGTGACAGCCGTTTTCGTTTCTGCAGTCAGACGCTGGCCCGCATCACCGGTCACGCCAGTTGGCGGGAAATGATCGGCAAGCACGACCTCGAGGTCTTTCCCGCCGATACTGCCCGGATCTACTTTGAGGAAGAGCGGCCGATCTTCAGCGAGGGCCGGTCGCTTCTCGACAAGGTCGACCCCTATTATGACGCCGATGGCCGACCCGGTTTCGTACAGACCTGCAAGTGGCCCCTCTTCGACGACCACGGCCAGGTGGTCGGACTGATCGGCACCAGCCGCGACATCACCGAGCAGAAACGCAACGAGGGCCGCCTGCAACTGGCTGCCAGCGTGTTCACGCACGCCCGCGAGGGGATCATCATCACCGACGCCGACGCGCGCATCGTCGAGGTCAACGACGCATTCACCCGCATCACCGGCTGCAGCCGGGCCGAAGCCCTGGGCCAGAACCCGCGCATTCTCAAGTCCGGTCGCCAGGCGCCGGAGTTCTACACCGCGATGTGGCAAGCGCTCACCGAGCAGGGACACTGGTCCGGCGAAGTCTGGAACCGGCGCCGCAACGGCGAGGTGTACGCGGAACTGCTGACCATCAGCGCGGTACGCGACGCGGCCGGGACGACGCAGAACTATGTCGGCCTGTTCACCGATATCACCCTGATCAAGGACCATCAACGCGAACTCGAGCACATCGTCCATTACGATGCCTTGACCCGCCTGCCCAATCGCGTGTTGCTCGCCGACCGCCTGCACCAGGCCATGGCGCAGAGCCAGCGCCGCGGCCAGTCGCTGGCGGTGGTCTACCTCGACCTCGACGGTTTCAAGGCGGTCAATGACCAGCACGGCCATGAAGCCGGCGACGAATTGCTGATCTGCGTCGCGCGCCACATGCACGACGCCCTGCGTCAGGGAGATACCCTGGCACGCATCGGCGGCGACGAGTTCGTCGCGGTACTGGTCGATCTGGCGGATCCATGTGACTGCGAACCGGTGCTCCTCCGCCTTTTGCAGGCGGCTGCCAGATCGGTGACCGCCGCCGAGACGCTGCTCAATGTTTCCGCAAGTATTGGCGTAACCCTGTACCCGCAGGACGAGGCAGATGCCGACCTGCTGTTGCGCCACGCCGACCAGGCCATGTATCTCGCGAAGCAGGCGGGCAGGAACCGCTACCATCTGTTCGATGCCGATCAGCTCGCAGCCGTGAAAAGCCAGCGCGAGACTCACTGACACCTGCGCCAGGCCCTCGACCAGCGGGAACGATGGAGTAGAATCACACGCCGTGACCACCCTGCTCGTCCTGACCAACCTGCCCGACCGCCCTGCCGCCGAAGATCTGGCGCGGGAACTCGTCGAGGCGCGGCTGGCGGCGTGCGTGAATATCCTGCCGGCGTGCCACTCGATCTACCGCTGGCAGGGTGTTCTCGAAACGGCCGACGAGGTACCGCTGTTGATCAAGACGACCAGTGAGCGTTACCCGGCGCTGCAGGCAGCGATTCGCAATCGTCACCCCTACGAGCTTCCGGAGGTGATCGCGCTACCCGTGATCCAGGGGCTGCCCGACTATCTCGCCTGGGTCGCCCACGAAACGCGCCCCCCCGACTGACTTCTCCATGATTCCCGCCATGATCCGCTGGTTGCTCGCTTTCACCATGCTGCTAGGCACCCTGGTGTGCGCCGATGAATTTCTCGACCCGGCACTCGCCTTCAAGCCGACGGCGCACGCCCTCGACGGACAAACCCTGGAAATCCGCTTCGAGATCGCCAAGGGCTACTATCTCTACCGTGACAGGTTTCGTTTCACGGTCGAGCCGGCGACTGTGGAACTCGGCGCACCGCTCCTGCCGCCGGGCAAGGAGAAGCGCGACGACACTTTCGGCGACGTCGAGGTGTACTACCACGAAGCGATCATCCGTCTGCCGGTCGTGCGCAACACCTCGGGACCGCTGCCGCTGACGCTCATCCTGACCTCACAGGGCTGTGCTGACGCTGGCATCTGCTATCCGCCACAGCAGCAGAAGCTCGCGGTGCAGTTGCCGGACCCGGCGACGGCACCGCTCGTCGCGACAGCCGCGCGCGCGGGCCCCGCAGGCGACGAGTCGGGACACATCGCACAGCTGTTCCGACACGCCGATTTCTGGCTGCTGATCGGCAGCTTCTTTGGTTTCGGGCTGCTGCTGGCGCTGACCCCCTGCGTCTTCCCGATGATTCCGATTCTGTCGAGCATCATCATCGGTGCCGGGCGCCATGGTCGCTCGGTGTCGCACGCCCGCGGCTTCTCGCTGTCGCTGGCGTACGTTCTCGGCATGGCCGTCACCTATGCCGCGGCCGGCGTCGCGGCCGGGCTGACCGGCACCCTGCTGGCGGCGGCGCTGCAGAACCCCTGGGTGCTGGGAGGCTTCGCCGCGGTGTTCGTGGTCCTCGCGCTGTCGATGTTCGGCTTCTACGAAGTGCAACTGCCGACCTTCCTGCAAAGCAAGGTGTCCGAGGAGGCACGCCATATCCGCGGTGGCTCGCTGCCCGGCGTCGCTGCCATGGGCGCATTGTCGGCGGTCATCGTCGGACCTTGTGTCGCCGCGCCGCTCGCCGGAGCCTTGCTCTACATCGGCCAGACCGGCGATGCGGTACTCGGCGGCGCGGCGCTGTTCGCGATGGGCCTGGGCATGGGCGTACCGCTGCTCGCCGTTGGCGTCTCGACCGGCAGCTTGTTGCCCCGATCCGGACCGTGGATGGAGGCCATCAAGAAGGCGTTCGGCGTGGTCCTGCTGGCGACCGCCGTCTGGATCGTCTCACCGGTGATTCCGGTGGTCGCCCAGATGCTGGCATGGTCGCTGCTGCTGATCGTTCCGGCGATCTATCTGCATGCGCTCGATCCCTTGCCGCCGCACGCCAGGGGCTGGCAACGCTTCTGGAAAGGCATCGGCATCGTCCTGCTGCTGCTCGGCGCGGCGATGCTGCTGGGAACGCTTGCCGGCTCGCGCGATCCGCTGCAGCCGCTGTCGGTCCTGCGCGGCGGCACGGCGAGCGCCGACACCCGGCCCCTGGCGTTTACCCGCGTGCGCTCGCTGGCCGAACTCGACAGCCGCATCGCGGCTGCTGCGGGGCAGCCGGTATTGCTTGATTTTTATGCCGACTGGTGTGTGTCGTGCAAGGAAATGGAACGTTTCACCTTCGCCGATGCGCGCGTGCAAGACAGGCTGGCCGGCTGGACCTTGCTGCAGGTCGACGTCACTGCCAGTTCGGATGACGACCGGGCTTTGCTGCAGCGCTTCAGGCTCTACGGGCCGCCGGGAATCATCTTCTTCGACCGCAGCGGCAAGGAGATCGAGGGCCTGCGCGTGATCGGATTCCAGAACGCCGAGGCGTTTCTGGCCCTGCTGTCGCGCGTGTAATAGTTTGCCTGGCTACTGTAGTGCGCCTGGCGACAGCGGCTTGCCGACGGCAAGTTGACGTGTGCCGACAGGAAAGCGGAATTCCGCCGTCGGGACCAGACTCTGCTCACGGACGAACCCGGCGGGGCTGGCCTGGCCGCGCAACGGCGAGTTGCTCGGCAGGGCCAGCGCCTGCCCCCCGTTGTCGATCAGCATGGCCTTGTCGGCAAACTGGTTGCCTGCATGGCGCCCTGGGGCTTGCGGCGTGAAAGCGCCGCGGCCGACGAGCAGGTTGTTGATCGCCCAGACTTCGGTTCCCGCCGGCATCCGCTCCGTCCAGACGCGCAGAAAGCGGCCATCGGGCCGGTCATCGATCAGCGTGTTGTGCGCCAGGTACAGCGCATTGTCGGGCCAGCGTTGCCCCTCGGCGGCGTAGGAAATCAGATCCGGATTGTCGCTCGTCGGACTCTGCCCGATGACATTGCCGATCACCCAGGCCAGCCCACCGTTCGGGAACTCGAGCTCGTACGAGGCGCTGCCGCCGACACCGTCAACGATCAGGTTGTAGAGGATCGCACTTTCGCGCGCCCGCGACTTGATCAGATGTCCGCGAAAGCCTTGCTGGAAGCGGCTGCCGCGGACACTCAGGCGGCCAATCCCTCCGGCATAGAGCAGGTGATGCAGCGCGCCACTGGCGTGCTGGGGTGCCTCACCGAACTCGCTATCCTCGACTTCGAGCACCGTGTCGGCAAAGTTGCCCGTCAGAATGCCCATCTCGTTGTCGAAGAACGCGCAGCGCAAGACCTTCAGATGCCCACGCTCGAAACGAATGCCGGCGCCGTTGCCGTTCGGGACGCGCGCGCCCCTGAATTCGATGTTCTCGATCAGCATCTCGGCGTTGCGCACCACCCACAGCGCCTTGCCTTCGGCGCTGGCCCCATCGGCAAGCAACAGCGGGCGCTTGCCGACGCCGCGAATGGTCAGCCGGCCTTGCGTCCAGACCACCGCTTGTTGCCGATACTCGCCGGGCAGGATCTCGATGGTGTCGCCGTCACGCGCCAGGCGCGCGGCTTCGCTGATGCTCCTGACCTCTTCCTGCGGGCCGACGACGATGGTCCTGCCGTTTGCCGCAGCACTCGGCACCTTCTTGTCCAGATCCTGCACCTGACTGCCGTCCCTGCCGACCGCCGGGCCATCGGCAGGCGGTTTGACGACCTCGATCCGACCCTGTTCGTTGCGACGAATCGGGCCCAGCTCAATGGCTGCCGCGGGCAGATTGTCGGCCAGTACCGGCGTGGCGGCCAAAACCACGAGCAGCGTGGCGGCAAGGCGTCCGGCGTGGATCATGGCTTCCTCCGTTGCGTTGGCGCTGGCCTGACGACGTCCGGGTAGCCGGTAGAAAGGGCGCGGCCTACGATAGTTCGACCTGCGCGCCCAGTTCTACGACGCGGTTGGGTGGCAGCTTGAAGAACGCGGTCGCGGTATCGGCGTTACGGAACATCCAGGTAAACAGAATCTGGCGCCAGCGGGCCATTCGCGAGCGCCTGGAGATCGGCATGCTGACGACGGTCTCGCGACCGAGGAAAAACGAGGTCTCCATCATCTCGAAGTCCATGCCGTGCGCGGCGCACAACGCCATGGCGTGCGGCAGATCGGGGTCGTCCTTGAAGCCGTAGCGGACGAACACCCGATGAAATCCCGCCGGCAGCGGGTCGACGCGCACCCGCTCGCTTTCGGGAACATGCGGCACGTCTTCGGTAAGCACATTCAGTAGCACCACGCGCTGGTGCAGGACCTTGTTGTGATACAGGTTGTGCAGCAGCGCCCGCGGCACGCTCTCGGGGTCGGCAGTCAGGAACACGCCGGTACCGTCGACCCGATGCGGCCCGCCCATGGCGAGACCGCTGATGAAGGCATGGATGGGTACCGAATCCTGCTTCAGTTTTTCATAGAGCAGTTTGCGACCGAGTTTCCAGGTGGAAAGCAGGGCGAACACCGAAAAGCCCAGCGTCAGCGGGAACCAGCCGCCGTCGAGGATCTTGATGACGTTGGCCGAAAAGAAAGCGAAGTCGACGACCACGAAGAACACCAGAAAAAGCGCCGCGCGCCGCCAACTCCACTTCCACAAGGCGTGCACGACGACAAAAGCGAGAATCGTGTCGATCATCATCGTCAGTGTGACGGCGATGCCGTAGGCCGAAGCGAGATTCGACGACGAGCGGAAGCCGAGCACGACGATGATCACCGTCAACAGCAGCAGCCAGTTGATGTTCGGCACGTAGATCTGGCCCTTTTCGCGCTCCGAGGTAAATCTGACCTGGATGCGCGGACAATAGCCGAGTTGCATGGCCTGGCTGGTCAGCGAAAAGGCACCGGAAATCACCGCTTGCGAAGCGATCACCGTCGCCACGGTGGCCAGGATGACCAACGGGATCAGCAGAATCTCACTCGGCGCCATCAGGAAGAAAGGACTCTCGATCGCCTTCGGGTCGTTGAGGATCAGCGCCCCCTGACCGAGGTAGTTGAGATACAGCAGCGGAAAAACGAAAGCGAACCAGGCCCACTTGATCGAACGGCGACCGAAGTGACCCATGTCGGCGTACAACGCTTCGCCGCCGGTAATCGCCAGCACTACCGACCCCAGAGCCAGGTAGGCCAGGCCTTGGTTGTCGATGAAAAACTTCACTGCATACCAGGGATTGATCGCCGCCAGGACCGATGGATACTGGATCACGTTCCACAGGCCGAGCAGGCCAAGGGTAGCGAACCAGAACATCATCAGCGGTCCGAACAGCGCGCCGACGGCGGCGGTACCGTGCCGCTGGAAGAAGAACAGCAGGACCACGATGCTGATCGTGACCGGCAGGACATAGGGTTTCAGCAAGGGGGTGACGACTTCGAGTCCTTCGACCGCCGAAAGCACCGACATCGCCGGGGTGATCACCGCATCGCCATAAAACAGCGCGGCACCAAAAATACCCAGCGCCGACATCAGCCAGAGTATTCGCGGCGAAGCATTCGCGGTGCGCAGCGCCAACGCGGTCAGGGCCATGATGCCGCCCTCGCCCTTGTTGTCGGCACGGGTGATGAACACGACGTATTTCAGCGACACGGTGATGGTCAGCGCCCAGAAGACCAGCGAGAGAATGCCGAGCACGTTTTCCGGAGTAACTGGCAGTGGATGGTGACCGCCAAAGACCTCCTTCATGGTGTACAAGGGACTCGTGCCGATGTCGCCGAAAACGACGCCCATTGCCGCCAGCGCGGTAGCCGCGAGGCCGGTCTTCTCGCCGTGCGGCGCGTGTGTTGCGGTCATGTCCCCTCCCGGAACATCAGTTACGGAATGCCATCCACCTGCCCGGTTCATTGATAGGGCGCCCCAATTCACCCTGCCAATGTATCCGCCCGGGCAGACATCGCCGCTGCGGCCCAGCCCGCCCGCTGCGGTGCAGCAACAAGGGCAGGATTGTAGGACGATTATGCACCCGCCACAAGGACGGCAACCGCCGCACGGGGGTGTCCGCAAACAACGCAGGGGCTTGTGCGGAAAGGGATTTCAAGTTGTTTCGGGAGCCAAATAAAAGGTCTTCACGGCGGATCCGGCAACACCGGCGGTGCTACAATCGGCACCCCTTTTCAGCATCCGATCATCAGGGAGTCAAGAGCGTGAGCGAAGAAAACAGACCGCATGTCCCTGAAATGCTGCAAAAACGCCTTGCCGAAGTGCACCTCACCGAGGTGCGCTCACTGCTTTCGCTGCAGAAGCTGGTCGAAGATCTGGTACGCGAGCAGGAAACGCCGAATCAGGACGAGGTCGACGTCGAACTCCAGCAGCAATATCGCAAGGAGCTTCGCCAGAAGCTCAAGCTGATGCCACCGAGGGAAGTCGCTTATATCCTTGAATCACTCGAACCCAACGAGCGCCTGGTCGTCTGGGATGAAGTCAAGGAAGGAGCCGACCCGATCCTGGCACTGCTCCCCGACGACGTCCTCGAGGAGTTGATCGACGACAGTCACTACCGCAACGAGAAGACGGCGGTTACTGCTTTCGAGATTCGTGACGGGCGACTGCGCCAGATCACGGTCACCAGCCCCGAGGATCTGAGCAACGTCAAGCCGATCTGGGTCGACCTGGTCGCGCCGACGAAAAAAATCCGCGCCTGGATCGGCGGCTTGTTCGACGTCGATCTGCCGGACCCCGGCAACCTGACCGACCTGGAAGCCAGCGCCCGCTTCTATGTGGACGAGGAGGGGCACACCCATCTGCACTCCGACTTCCTGCTCGACACCCGCGAGGAATCGCGCAACGTTCCGGTCGCTCTGATCCTTCAGAACGATGTGTTATTCACGGTGCGCAGCGAGGAATTGCCGGTGTTTCGCCTGCAGCGCGCGCGCGCGCGCACCCGCCCGGGCTACGTCAGCAATGGCACCGATGTGCTGCTCGACCTCTACGCAGCCGATGTGGAGTACTCTGCGAATGCCCTGGAGGATGTCTACGGCGAGCTGGAGAAAGTCGGCAGGCAGGTGTTGCGCTCGCATACCACCGACCAGGAAGCCTCAAAGATACTGACGGCGATTTCCGAGGCCGAGGATCTCAACGGGCGCACGCGCCGCAGCGTACTCGACACCCGACGCGCCCTGTCCTTCCTGCTGCGCGGCAAGTTCCTCTCCGACACGCAGCATGCCGACGTGCGCGAGATCCTGCGCGACATCGAATCGCTCGATGGTCACACGGCTTTCCTGTTCAACAAGATCAACTTCCTGATGGATGCCACCGACAGTGCGATCAACATCAATCAGAACAAGGACATCAAGCGGCTGACGATCCTTAGCGTCATATTCATGCCGATCAATGTATTGGCCGGCATGGGCGGCATGTCGGAATTCTCGATGATGACCGAAGGGATTCCCTGGCCGATCGCCTACGGCACTTTTGCCTGCGCCATGGTGGGTGTCGGCGCCTTGACCTATTTCGGGCTACGGCATTTCGAGCAGGGCCGGGCAAGCAACAGCCAAGCGGCAAACCGGCGGACCGACTGATTCTTCGTCCGCAGCGGCCGGATGCCCCTCACCAGGCGCTGAACACCGCTTCCGCAGCAGCGATGGTGCTGGCGATGACGTCCTCGCTGTGCGCGGCCGAGACGAAGCCGGCTTCGAAGGCCGACGGAGCGAAGTAGTGACCGGCATCGAGCATGGCGTGGAAGAAGCAATTGAAGGCGTCCTTGTCGCAGTCCATCACTTCGGCGTAGCTCTGCGGACACTGCGAACGGAAATACATCCCGAACATGCCGCCGATCGCTTGCGCGCAGAACGGCACGCGATGTTTGTCGGCGGCCGCAACCAGGCCGTCAGTGAGTTGCCTGCTGCGCTGCGCCAGCGATTCGTAGAAACCCGCGCCGCGCAGCAGTTGCAGCGTCGCCAGACCGGCGGCGACGGCCACCGGATTGCCGGACAGGGTACCGGCCTGGTACACCGGGCCGAGCGGGGCGATCATGGCCATGATCTCGCGCCGGCCACCGAAAGCACCGACCGGCATGCCGCCACCAATCACCTTGCCGAGCGTCGTGAGATCGGGAGTGATGCCATAAAGACCTTGCGCACCCCTGGCACCGACACGAAATCCGGTCATCACTTCGTCGAAGATCAGCACTGCCCCGTGAGCCGTGCACAGGTCGCGCATCGCCTGCAGGAAAGCAGGCTGCGGCGCGATCAGGTTCATGTTGCCGGCGACCGGCTCGACGATCACCGCGGCGATCTGCGGGCCGTGCTCGGCAAACGCCGCCGCAAGTCCGACGCAATCGTTATAGTCGAGCACCAGCGTATGCCGGGCGAGATCGGCGGGGACACCGCCTGAACTCGGATTGCCGAAGGTAAGCATCCCCGAGCCGGCCTTCACCAGCAGGCTGTCGGAGTGGCCATGGTAACAACCCTCGAACTTGATCAGCAGGTCGCGCCCGCTAAAACCGCGTGCCAGCCGGATCGCGCTCATCGTCGCTTCAGTGCCGGAACTGACCAGGCGAACCATTTCGAGCGTAGGCAACATTTCGCACAACAGTTCGGCCATCTCGACCTCGCCGGCGGTCGGGGCACCGAAGGAGAGTCCCTGCAACGCCGCCGCGCGGACCGCGGCGACCACTTCGGGATGCGCGTGCCCAAGAATCAGCGGCCCCCACGAGCCAACGTAATCGACGTAACTCTTGCCGTCTACGTCGACGACGCGCGCACCGGAACCGGAGGCGAAAAAGCGCGGCGTACCGCCAACCGAACGAAAGGCCCGGACCGGCGAGTTGACGCCACCCGGGATATGCCGCTGTGCGCGCTCAAAAAGTTGCTGATTGCGGGAACTCACGAGTTTCGTCCTTGAACAGTTGTTGATAGGCCGCGGCGCGCGCCGCCACATCCGGCGCGTCGAAAAGATCGCTGATCACCGCCAGCAGATCGACGCCGACTGCCAGCAACGGCGCCGCGTTATCCAGCCGGATACCACCGATGGCGCAGGCCGGCAACCGCAATTCGGCGCGGCAGCGGCTGAACAGCGTAATCGGCGCGCGCACCGCCAGGGGCTTGGTCGGCGAGGGGTACACTGCCCCAAAGGCAAGGTAATCGGCACCCGCCGCTGCAGCGGCACGCGCGCACTCGAAATCGGCGTAACACGAGGCGCCGAGCAGACGACCGCGGGCAAGTGCCTGCCGGGCCGTCAGCAGGTCACCATCCGTTGCTCCGAGGTGTACGCCGTCGGCGTCGACCGCCAATGCCAATGCCAGGTCATCATTGATCAGCAGACGCGCGCCGAACTGCCGACATAAGCGCTGCAAGGCGCGTGCCGCCTCCGCACGCCGTGTCGAATCCCGGCTCTTGTCCCGATACTGGACGAGCGCCGCACCACCACGCAGGGCAGCCTCCACATGCGCCAGCAGGCCAGCCGGCGGCAACCCTTCGGGGGTGATCGCGTAGAGACCGCGCAGGCTATTGGCGACCGCTTCAGGCATCGAGGGCTCCGCTACGTAAACGGGTCTGGTAGAAGCGGTCCGGAATGTATTGGCCCATTCCCGGCCGGAAGCCGGCCGCCAGCGTCTGCCAGGTGTATTCCTGGGCGGCCCACACCGCGGCATCGATCGACAGGCCGCGGGCGAGATGCGCGGCAATGGCCGAGGCCAGCGTGCAACCGGAACCGTGATAGCTGCCGTGCAGACGATCCCAGGCGTCGCTGCGCACCAACCCGAGCCTCTGGGCATAGAGATCATTGACCACGCGCGCAGTATTTTCATGCGTGCCGGTCAGCAGCACATACTCGCAACCCAGGTCCAGCAAGGTCTGCGCACATTCGGCCAGAGGCGCCGGGCTGGCCTCGTCATGTTCGCCTTCACCAGCACGTTCTTCGCCGACAGCCAGTCGGCGAGCTTCGAGGGAATTCGGCGTCAATATCGTGGTCAGCGGCAGCAACAGTTCGCGCAAACCCGAAATCATTTCCTCGTCCGCGAGTTCGTCGCCCCGCCCGGAAGCCAGCACGGGGTCGAGCACCACTGGCAAGCCGGGGTAATCGGCGAGAATTTCGGCGATTACCACGATATTCTCGATGCTGCCCAGCAGACCGATCTTGAAAGCGGCAACCGGCATGTCCTCCAGCAACGTTCGCGCCTGATCCTCGACACAATCGGAATCGATGGCCAGGACGCAACCGACGCCGACAGTGTCCTGCACGGTCAGCGCCGTCGTCACCGACAACGGGTGGCAGCCAAGCGAAGACAGGGTCATCAAGTCCGCCTGCATGCCGGCGCCGCCGGAGGGGTCGCTGGCGGCAAAGGTCAGCACGATGGGCGGCAACTGCTGGGGAGATCGTGGAAGCATGAGGAAAAGTCTGGGCAGCGGAGTGGTCTGGTGCACAAAGTCTTGGCAGCAACCCAAGGGTTTGGCTAGAATCTCGATGATTTTTCGATTCTAACCGAAAACAGACAGCGACCATGAACCCAGCAAGCGCCGAAACCTACCGCACATGGATGTGCCTGACCTGTGGTTTCCTCTACGAGGAGGCTGCGGGACTGCCGGACGAAGGCATCGCGGCGGGGACGCGCTGGCCGGATGTGCCGATCAACTGGACGTGTCCGGAATGCGGCGCACGCAAGGAAGATTTCGAAATGATCGAGATCTGAAGACAATGCGGTATAGTAATGCCGGCAGGAGATGATGTCGGATCCGGGACTTCATTAGAATAATGACTGGGGACACCCTGGAGGAGTGAATTGGCTGAAGCTGCAAGCCCGCGCGGCGTCAAGGTCATGGTCATCGATGACAGCAATACCATACGGCGTAGCGCGGAGATTTTCCTGGTGCAGGCCGGCTGTCAGGTGTTGCTTGCCGAGGACGGCTTCGATGCACTCGCCAAAGTGGCCGATCACCAGCCCGACGTGATCTTTTGCGACATCGTGATGCCGCGCCTCGACGGCTATCAGACCTGTGCCCTGATCAAGAAGAATCAACGTTTCCGCGCCACGCCGGTGATCATGCTGTCGTCAAAGGATGGCCTGTTTGACCGCGCACGCGGGCGCATGGTCGGCTCCGACCACTATCTGACGAAGCCATTCACCAAGGACAGCCTGCTGCAAACGGTCGCCACCTTCGCGCCGCCGACAGCCTGAGAAAACCCGAACTTGCCGAGAGGGAACTGCGAAAGCAGAAAGCCATGACCATCAAGAAAATTCTCGTGGTTGACGATTCACCGACCGAACGTCATGTCTTGAAAGTCCTGCTGGCCAGCAATGGTTACGAGGTGCTGACCGCCGAGAGCGGCGAAGAGGGTATCGCCAAGGCCAAGAGCGAGTTGCCTGACCTGATCCTGATGGACGTCGTCATGCCCGGCCTGAACGGCTACCAGGCAACCCGTACCCTGACCCGCGATCCGACGACACGGAACATCCCGGTCATCGTATGTACGACCAAGGGACAGGAGACCGACAAGATCTGGGGCTTGCGCCAGGGTGCCCAGGACTACCTGGTCAAGCCGGTCAATGGTCAAGAGTTGCTGGCCAAGATTGCAGCGCTCTAGACGGCGGCCAGGGCATGACCAAGAAGATCAGCCTGCATGAATTCCAGTCCTACCTCGCGGCCCGGTTGGCCGGGACCAGCAATCAGAGCTCTGCCGGACTCCTCGGCATTCAGGCGGGATCGGACTTCTGGCTGCTCGATCTCGCGGACTCGGGTGAAATCGTACCGCTGAGTCCGCTGACCAAGGTGCCGCTGACCAAACCCTGGTTCGCGGGGATCGCCAACATTCGCGGCAATCTGTACTCGGTCGTCGACCTGTCCGCTTTTCTGGGCAAGGACGTCACCCCCCAGAATACCAGTTCGCGACTGCTGCTGATTGGCACCCGCCATGGCAGCAACGCGGCCCTGCTGGTCACGCGCATGATCGGCCTGCGCAACGTCGAGGCCTTGAATCCGGAACCGCAAAATGGCGCCGCACCAGCCTGGGCACACGAAGCCTATACGGACAACGAAGGCCGCCGCTGGAACAAGCTCAAGGTGCGCGAGTTGCTGGCAGACGAGGCGTTCATGGACATTGGCGCTTGAGCCGCTGTCGTATCACGGAGCCCCTGACGGCGACGAACGTCGCGGTCAGGGCTGTGTAACCGGAGAAGCAAGATGACCTTCAAACCCAAGCTGCCGGCTTTCTTGTCGCGGACGCCAGACCCGGCCGGTGAAACCATTTTGGTGCGCAGCACGCCGATGGAACCCGACGAGCCGGCGAGTAAAGGGACAGTGCCGTTGTCGCTTGCTTTCCTGCAGCGTTACCCGATAACTCAACAACTGCAGATCCTTGGCGGCTGCCTGGTGCTGGTCATGCTGTTCATTGCCGTCACGGTTTACCGCGACAGCCGGCAGGCGACCTACAACACCGCCTATATCGCCACCGCCGGCGAGATGCGGATGCTTTCGCAACGACTGGCCAAGGCTTCGAGCCTGGCCCTGCTGGGCGAGCCCCTGGCCTTCAAGCAACTGGCAGAATCGCGTGAAAGTTTCGCCAGCAACCTCGACCGCCTGACCAGCGGCGGTGAATTGGCCGGCACCCAGGTACCGCCTTCTCCGGATGGCGTGCAGCCACAGTTGGTGGCGCTGACGCAGTTATGGGACAAGACCGACAAGAACGCGGCTCGACTGCTCGAAATGGAGAAGAACCTGATCTCTCTCGGCAAGGAAGTCGCGATCATCAACGACAAGAATCCGCAACTGCTCGACCTGGCCGAACAGATCGCCGCTCTCAAGCTGCAAAGCAGTTCCGGAGTCCGTGAGATTGCTGCCGCCAATCTACTGGTCATGCTGACGCAACGGATCGCCAAGAACGCCAGCGCACTGCTGGTTGGCGATGCCATCGACCCGGAGATCACCTTTCTCCTGGGCAAGGACACGAATACCTTTCGCGACACGATACACGCCCTGGCCAAAGGCAGCGACACACTGCGTATCGCAGGCACCAATGACCCCGACACCAAGCTCAAGCTCGGCGAACTCGAAGCCAGCTTTGCGGAGTATCGCACCGCCGTTGGCGGCATTCTGGGTAACATGCAGAAGCTGATCATCGCCAAACAGGCGGGCTCGCAAATCTTCCGGGACAGCGAAGAGTTGCTTTCCGCCACCGACGAGTTGGCGCATTCCTACCAGAGCAGCGTCCTGAAAAGGACGGCCTATGGCGTCGTCCTGCTGGTGCTGATTCTGCTGGCCACCGGTCTGGTCGTCCTGCTGGCCGCGACCTACCTGGCAGAAACCCGGCGCCAGACCGAACAGGCAGAACAGGCCCGCCACGAGACGGAGTTGATCAACCGCCAGAATCAGGACGCCATCCTGCGACTGATGAATGAACTGGGCGACCTCGCCGACGGTGACCTGACGGTAACCGCTACCGTGTCCGAAGACATCACTGGCGCCATCGCCGACTCGATCAACTACACGATCGAAGAATTGCGGGTCCTTGTCGGCCGCATCAACGATGCCGCCGGGCGGGTGACGCTGGCGACGGAGCTCGCCCAGCAGACGTCTACCGAGTTGCTCGCTGCGGCCGAACGCCAGGCATCCGAGATCAAGTTTGCCGGCCAGTCGGTTCTGGCCATGGCCAGTTCGATGACCGGCGTGTCCGGCGACGCGAAGCAGTCGGCGACCGTTGCGCGGCAGTCGCTGGCGGCCGCGAGCAAGGGTGCGCAGGCGGTCCAGGACTCGATCAAGGGGATGAACAAGATCCGCGAGCAGATCCAGGAAACCTCGAAGCGCATCAAGCGGCTAGGCGAGTCGTCACAGGAGATCGGTGAAATCGTCGAACTGATCTCCGACATCACCGAGCAAACCAACGTACTGGCGCTCAATGCCGCCATCCAGGCCGCGTCTGCGGGGGAAGCCGGGCGCGGGTTCACCGTCGTCGCCGAGGAAGTGCAGCGCCTCGCCGAACGTTCCGGGGAAGCGACAAAGCAGATCGGGGCGATCGTCAGAACGATTCAGACCGACACTCAGGACACGGTTTCGGCGATGGAAGAGTCCACCCGCGGTGTGGTGGAAGGCGCCAGGCTCTCCGATGCCGCGGGTCAGGCCCTGGCAGAGATCGGCGAGGTCTCGAAGGCGCTCACCGAACTGATTCAGAACATTTCTGGCGCGACACGCCAGGTTGCCGACTCGGCGACCAATGTAGCCCGCAAAATGCAGGACATCCTGCTGGTCACCGGGCAGACCACGGCCGGTACCCAGAAGACGGCGACGGCAATTGGCGAGTTGGCCAGTCTGGCCACCGAACTGAAGGGCTCGGTGGCCGGCTTCAAGGTCGTCTGAGAACGACCGAACCACGCTAACCATCAGGCCGGGCAGCGCGATGCACGCGTACTGCCCGACCCCGCAGCAGATTGATGCACGGCCGCTGAGCCCTCGTGCCAAGAGACTGGACTGGAGAGACTGCCCCGGATGAGTGCCCCGACGGACTTCGATATCGGCCCGCTGACTTGGGTCAAGAGCGAGATCGACCTCGCCCTGGAGCGTGGCGAAAAGGCGTTGCAGAGCATGACTGCGAGTGCCGAGGATACGCACGGCGACCACACGCAAATCCGCTTCTGTCGCACTCATCTGCACCAGGTGCAAGGCGCCCTGACGATCGTTGGCCTGGACGGGGTTACCCAGTTTGCCGAAGCGCTGGAGTCGATGCTCGAGGCCATCGAGAGGGACGAACGCCCAGCCACTCCAGCGGTCATCGAACTGGCGCAACGTGCCATGGCGGCGCTTGGGCATTATCTCGCCGATCTGATCGGCGGCCAGCCGAACCAGCCTCTGCGGCTTTTGCCGTTGTACCGTGAAGTGCAGGCCGCACGCGGGCAGGAGAGGGTATTGGCAACGGATCTCTTCTTCCCCGACCTGCGCGTACGACCACCGCAACGAGCCGAGCGGACGGCGAAAATCGGTCGCAGCGAACTGCAGGCCCGCCTGCGTCAGCAAAGAGCCCATTTCCAGCGCGGTCTGCTCGGTTGGTTGCGTGCGCCCCAGTCCGGTGCCGGAGTTCCCGAGATGCTCGACGCCGTCAAGCGCATCGAGTCCCTCCAGGACGCCCCGTCCGCACGCGCCTTCTGGTGGATCGCCACCGCTTTCCTGACCGCGCTGGGTGAGCGCGCGCTACCGGCGGACGCCGATGCCAGGCAACTCTGCAGCCGTATCGACCTGCAGATCCGCCGCCTCCTCGAAGGTTCGAGCAATGTCGCCGAGCGCCTGGTGCGCGATGCCCTGTATCTGGTCAGCAACGCCCAGAGCAGCAGTCGCGCGGTGTGCCAGGTCAAGGACGCCTACCACCTGGCAGACCTGCTGCCCGGACCGGCAAGCGCTACTCCGATCGCCATGGAGTCGGTCCGCCGCCAGGTGCGTGAAGCGATCGCCGCTACAGAAGAAACCTGGAACAAGTTCTGCGCCGGAACAATGCAGGTTCTGCCGGTATTTCGGGCCAACACCACGACGTTGACCACGCTGGTCGACGAACTGGGTCACGCAGATTTCCGTCGCCTCGTGCATGCGATCAGCGAGGTGGCGGGCCTGCTGACGCATTCTCCATCGCGCCACAGCGAAGCTCTGGCCATGGAAACGGCGACGGCGATCCTGCTCGCGCAGCACGCGCAGGAGAACATGCAGTACCTGGGCAGCAGTTTCTCTCACCAGGTGGACGTGATGGTCGCCCGCCTGCACGACTGCATCGCGGGCACTCCGCCGAAGCCGGAATCCGAGCTTCCCTCACTCGACGAGATGTCGCGCCAGGCGCAGGAAAAGATGCTCGTCGGCCAGGTCGCCAGAGAAATCCAGAACAACCTTGCGCAGATCGAGCAGGTCCTTGACGGCTTCTTCCGCGACGCCGAAAAGAGTGCCGATCTGGGCAGCCTGGAAACACCGCTGCGACAGGTCATCGGCGCGCTCGCCATGATGCGCCATGACGGCGCGGTGACGGTTCTCCGCCAGTGCGCAACAGCCATCGAAAGCTTTGCGCAACCGGACTATGTCCCGCACGAGGCCGACTTCGTAGGCGTTGCCGAGCAATTGTCGCTGATCGGATTCTTTGTCGATGCGATGCAACACGGAGCCGCCGACTTCGAGACTTTTGTCAGCCAGATGCAGTCGGATGCGGCCAGAATATCCGTCGACGAAGAACCGGCGGCAACGGTCGAGCAGGAACTCGAGCAGCAGAAGCGCGAAACACACGCTCTGCTGGTGGCGCTCAAGGAACAGCCCGGCGATGCCGGTCTGCGTCAGGAGGTCCAGCAGAATCTGACGGCGCTGCAAAAGGACGCCGACCTGGTCGCCGACAAGGCACTCGGACAACAAACCAAGCATGTACTCACCGCGCTCGCTGCCGGCGGCGACGCCGCCCGGCAGATCGACGCGGCGATGGCAACGCTCAAACCGCAAGCACCCGAGGCACCGCCGCCCTCGGCACAGACCTTGCAGCTCTCGCAGGCCTCCACCGAAGAAGTCGATGCCGAACTTCTCGGAATCTTTCTTGAGGAAGCCGATGAAGTTCTGGCCAGCGTCGATGCCAACCTGCGGGCACTGAAGGACAAACCGCATGATGTCGAACTGCTGACCGCAATCCGTCGTTCGGCGCACACCCTCAAGGGCAGCGGTCGAATGGTCGGGCTCAGGGATCTCGGTGACGCCGCATGGGCAGTCGAGCAGGTTCTCAACCTCTGGT
Organism: Candidatus Accumulibacter propinquus; assembly: GCF_056856495.1. Classification (NCBI taxonomy): domain Bacteria; kingdom Pseudomonadati; phylum Pseudomonadota; class Betaproteobacteria; genus Candidatus Accumulibacter; species Candidatus Accumulibacter propinquus. The sequence goes on along the minus strand of NZ_JBSEHC010000003.1, from coordinate 1,160,088 downwards.
TGCGCCAGGAACAAGCGGTTACCCCGCCGCTCCTCGACCTGCTCGATCAGGCGTATGCCGTCTTTCTCGCCTGGATGACGCACCTCAAGACCGGGCAGGGGCACGCCCCCGACCCCAGCAGCATGATCGCGACCGCAACGTCATTGCGCGACGGCAGCGAATTGCCGATCGGCGTGCCGCCGGGCATGGCCTTGTCTACTGCTGGTGAAGGTGACGAGGCGCAGGCCACGCTGCCACCTTCGGCGGAAAGGGTTGTCGCATTGCCGGCGAGCGAGGAAGAAGCCGCTGCGCAGGGAACGCTGCCGCGCCTGTCGATCGCCCCCGCCCTGGCCGAGATCTTCAACGACGAGGCCGGTACGCACCTGTCCACGCTGCAGCGCGAGTTTGCACAGCTTGAGAACAACCTCGCAGCTACGACAACGCACGAAATGTACCGGGCCGCCCACACCCTTGCCGGCATCGCCGGCACGGTCGGTATCGCGGCGATCAACCGGCTCGGCCACGCCCTTGAGCTGGCTCTGGTACGGCGCAAGCTTACACCCCATCCCGAGAGCCTCGAAGCCCTGGAAACCGTTCGCCAGACGATCGCCGTCCTGTCTCTGATGCTTGCGGATGTCGCCCGCGACCACGAGCCGGAAGCGGCGCCGAGCCTGGTCGAAGCCCTCGATACGCTATACCCCGAGCCGGTGGTCGCGCCGACGTCCGCGCTTGCTGAAACCGACGCGCAAGCAGAGGCGGCAACCGCCGCCGCGCAGGTGGCGGTGCCGACGTCTGCGCCGCCGGCAGTTGCGGCGACGGAGGCAGTTGCGTTTGAGCTTCCGGAACTGCACGACGAACTGGACGAGCAACTGCTGCCCCTCTTTATCGAGGAAGCGCTCGACCTCAACCAGAACATCGCGGCGCAGTTGCATGCCTGGCGAAACAATCCCGCCGATAGCGAACCCGTCCGCCGCTTGGCGCGCTTGTTCCATACGCTCAAGGGCAGCGCCAGGATGGCCGGGGCGATGAATCTCGGTGAAATGACGCACGCCATCGAAACGCGCATGAGCGAAGCGCAGGATGCCGGTACCGCGCCACTGGACCTGATTGACGATATCGACAATGCCTTCGACGTGATTGTGCAGATTGTCGAGCACCTGCAGCGCGGGGAATCGTCCGAGGCACCCGTGGACATACCGGACGAAGCGGCGTCGCAACTGCCGACAGCGGCCCAGCCCACCCCCGATCTGGTCGCGGCTGGCGATCAGGGCAGCGTGGCGGTCACGGCCGAGACGCCAGACAGCGAAAGCGATGCCGCCGTCCAGCGCGCGATGCTGCGCGTGCGTGCCGACCTGATCGACCGGTTGGTCAACGAGGCAGGCGAACTGTCGATCGCCCGCTCGCGTATCGAAGGCGAGATGCGAGCGATCAAGGCGTCGCTGCTCGACCTCACCGAGAACGTCATCCGCCTGCGTCGGCAATTGCGCGACATCGAACTGCAGGCCGAACTGCAGATGCAGTCACGTGCGGCGCAGACCGGCGAGCACCACGCAGATTTCGATCCGCTCGAGTTCGATCGCTTCACGCGTTTCCAGGAACTGACGCGGATGATGGCCGAATCGGTCAACGATGTGGCTACCGTCCAGCAGAATCTGCTGAAAAACCTGGACGACGCCAACGCGGCGATCGTCGCGCAGGCACGCCTGAACCGAGAGGTTCAGCAGGAACTGATGTCGGTACGCATGGTGCCGTTTGCCAGCATTGCCGACCGCCTTTACCGTATCGTTCGGCAGGCGGGCAAGGAAGTCGGCAAACGCGCCAATCTGGAAATCAGTGGTGCGCAACTGGAACTCGACAGGACGGTGCTCGACAAGATGCTGGCGCCGCTCGAACACATGCTGCGCAACGCCGTCGCACACGGACTTGAAGACGCGCCGCTGCGCCTGGCCAAGGGCAAGCCGGAAATCGGCGAGATCTCGCTGAAACTGGCGCAGGAAGGCAACGAGATCATCCTCACCTTCTCTGATGACGGCACCGGCCTGGACCTTGACCGCTTGCGCGAGCGCGGTCTGCGCGCCGGCCTGCTGAGCGAAAGTGAAGCCGCCGACACGACACGCGTGGTGGATCTGATTTTTGCCCCGGGAATCTCGACGGCCAGTGAGGTGTCGCGCCTGTCCGGTCGCGGCATCGGGATGGATGTCCTCAAGAGTGAGGTGACCAGCCTGGGTGGCCGCATTGAAGTGCTGTCCGCCCCCGATCAGGGAACGACGTTCCGGCTTTATCTGCCGCTCACGCTGGCGGTGACCAAAGCCTTGCTGGTGCGCTCCGGCAACCGCGAGTACGCGATTCCTGCGGCGATGATCGAGCAGGTGCTCGACCTCAAGGAAAAGGGGCTGACCCGCATTCGCGAAGCGCGTGCCGCATCCTGGACGGGGAATCAGTATCCCTTCAGCTACCTGCCGCATCTCCTCGGCGAAACGCGTGCGCTGCCGGAGAAACATCAGCAGTATTGGGTCCTGCTGCTACGCAGCGGCACCCAGCGGGTCGCGCTGCAAGTCGATGAACTGCTGGGCAACCAGGAAATCGTGGTCAAGAACATCGGACCACAACTGGCCCGGGTCATCGGTGTCGATGGCGCCACCGTTCTCGGCAACGGCCAGGTGGTGCTGATTCTCAACCCGATCGCCCTGGCCAGTCGCGACCGCGCGGGGGCCGCGGTTTCGCCGGTGCCGACGGTACGTCAACCCACGGCTGCCGATCTGGTCACGGCCACACTGCCGACGGTAATGATCGTGGACGACTCGCTGACCGTGCGCAAGATCAGCAGTCGGCTGCTGGCACGCGAGGGCTACCAGGTGATGACCGCCAAGGATGGCGTCGACGCGCTCGAACAACTCGTCGCCGTGGTCCCGGACGTCATGCTGGTCGACATCGAGATGCCACGCATGGACGGATTTGAACTGACCCGAAACGTGCGTGCCGATGCGCGCCTGCAACAGGTGCCGATCATCATCATCACCTCGCGAACCGCTGACAAGCACCGTCAATACGCCCTTGAGCTCGGCGTGAACCACTATCTCGGCAAACCGTACCAGGAAGACGAATTGCTGCGCCTGGTAGCGGGGCACGTCAGGGCCCAGCGCCAGTCTTGACCACCGCGTAGCGCTGCAGTGTCCGATGCCTGGCCTGCGCATGGTCGACCAGCGGTGCCGGCGTGTCGCGACCGATGTGCACGCCGCAGGCGGCCTGCTGCGGCTCACTCATGCGCCATGGCGCATGCACCCACTGGTCCGGGACACTGGCCAGCTCGGGAAGATAACGACGGATGAACCTGCCGGCGGGATCAAAGCGCTCCGATTGCGTCACCGGGTTGAAGATGCGGAAATAGGGTTGCGCGTCGCAACCACTTGACGCCGCCCATTGCCACCCGCCATTGTTGGCCGACAGATCGAAATCGTTGAGCTGACTGGCAAAGTAGCTTTCGCCGCGCCGCCAGTCAATGCCCAGATCCTTGGTCAGAAAGGAAGCCACGAGCATGCGCAGGCGGTTATGCATGTAGCCGGTGCTGTTAAGTTGCCGCATGGCAGCATCGACCAGCGGATAGCCGGTGCGGCCAGCGCACCAGGCGGCGAAGGCCGCGTCCGCAAGCGGCCCCTGCTCCCAGACAATGGCGTCGTACTGCGGCTTGAACGAGCGCTCGCTGACGTATGGAAAGCGGTCGAGAATCATGAAGTAGAAGTCGCGCCAGACGAGTTCGGAAAGCCAGGTCGCTGCACCCCCGGTCGGCGCATGCAGGGCGCCGGCGGCAATCGCCTGCGCCACCAGCTCGCGGACCGAGAGGGTCCCGAAGCGCAGATGCACCGAGAGATACGACACCCCCTTGACCGCCGGGAAATCACGCTGCTCCCGGTACCGCGCCATGCGCCCCAGAAAGTCGCTCAGACGCTGCCGGCCACCGGACATTCCCGGCACGATGCCGATTGCGCGCAGATCGCTGGCGGCGAAACCGAGTTCCGCCAGCGTCGGCACGCCACCGCCCACCGGCGCCACGGCGAGCCCCTGGACTCGGCCGGCATGCGGCTGCCAGTCGTCCTCCCCGAGGCGCTTGAGCCAGGCGTTGCGGTAGGGTGTGAACACGGTATAAGGACGCCCGGCCTGCGTCAGCACCTCATCAGCGTCGAACAGCACCTGATCCTTGAACGACTCGAAGGCAATGCCGTCCGCCTGCAAAACCGTGGCGACCGCACTGTCACGTCGCTTGGCCAGCGGTTCATAGTCACGATTGGCAAACACCGCGGCCACACCAAGCGACCTCGCCAACTCGGGAATCTCTCGAGTGGCCCAGCCGTGGCGAACGATCAGTGCGCCGCCGCGTGCGCGCAGCGCTGCGTCGAGTTCGACCAGCGACTCGCGGATGAACTCGACGCGACGGTCGCTGCGTCGCTCCAGGGTGTCGAGAATCTCCCGGTCGAAAACGAAAGCGCAATAGGCCTGTCGTCCACGGCGCAGCGCTTCGGAAAGCGCGACGTGATCATAATCACGCAGATCGCGCCGAAACCAGACAAGAATCGCTTCCAACATCCTTCCCCCAATGGTAGAACCGGCCCGCGCGGACGTGCCCGTCGCGCCCCGGCCACCCTCTGGACAAGCACCAGGGGCCGCAAAATCAGGCATGATGTTCGTGTTTGCCTGCATCGGACAAGGCGATGAACGTTTGTGTCAGCCGCCAGCGCCGTTTAGAATGAGCCCATGCAAAGAATCAATCTGACGGACCATTTTCTCATTGCCATGCCGGCAATGGTGGACTCCTACTTCTCCAAGTCTCTGGTCTACGTCGCCGAACACAACGAGCGAGGTGCCCTCGGGGTAATCGTCAACCGGCCGATCGACATGAGCCTGGGTACGCTTCTCGAAAAAATCGACGTGCCCCTGGAGGTCGATGGTTTCGCCAATCTACCCGTTCTCTTCGGCGGCCCGGTGCAGACTGATCGCGGTTTCGTCCTCCATCGACCGGTCGGGCAATGGCAGTCTACGCTGGCGATCAACGACCAGGTCGGACTGACCAGTTCGCGCGACATCCTGCAGGCCGTCGCCCGCAGCGGCCAGCCACGCGATGTGATGGTGACCCTGGGCTATGCCGGCTGGGCTGCCGGGCAGCTCGAACACGAGCTGACGCAGAACGCCTGGTTGACCGTGCTTGCCGAACCGCACATTCTTTTCGAGCTCCCTTACGAGGAACGGCTGGCCTCGGCACTGGAACTGCTTGGCGTCAATCTCGCCAATCTCGCCGATGCCGCCGGCCATGCTTGAGCCAGCCCGCAAGTCCACCGGCACGGTCCTCGCTTTCGATTTCGGAGAAAAGCGAATCGGCGTCGCCGTCGGTGAGTGGCAGCTGCTGCAGGCACATCCGCTGACCACCATCCAGGGCACCGGCGACGGTGAACGTTTTTCCGCAATTGCCACCCTGATCCGTGAATGGCAGCCGACCAACCTGGTCGTCGGGCGACCGGTCGCGCTCGACGGCACGCCACACGCCATGACCGCGCGCTGCACGCGCTTCGCCAACCAGTTGCGCGGCCGCTTCGGACTAGGCGTGGCTTACGCCGAGGAACGGCTTTCTTCATGTGCCGCCGAGGAGCGGTTACGCAGCGCGGGTCACGACAGCCGCAGCGCCAGAAGGCATATCGACGCCGTCGCCGCGCAACTGATCCTGCAGGGCTATTTTGACGCCATGGCCGGGCAGACGCCTGACCTCGCCCTCCCCCCACCCCAATCTTCCATTGACCGCGAAACCGATGCCTGCATTTGATCTCCCCGACGCCGAAGCGCAATGTGCCGAACTGGCTGAACTGATCCGTCCACGATTGCAGCCGGACACGGTGCTGGTCGGCATCCACAGCGGCGGCGCCTGGGTTGCCCGACGCCTGCGCGAGCTGCTTGGATTGCGCAACGAAATCGGCCTGATCGACGTCTCGTTCTACCGCGACGATTACCGTGCCCGGGGCTTGCATGCCCGTGTCAAACCAAGCTCGATTCCCTTTGATGTCGAGGGCCGGCCATTGATCCTGGTGGACGATGTGCTCTACACCGGACGTACGACGCGCGCGGCAATCAACGAACTTTTCGACTACGGCCGCCCGTCCAGCATACAGCTCGCGGTTCTGGCTGATCGCGGACGCCGCCAGCTTCCGATCTGCGCCGATTACTGCGCCTGGCGAGTCGATCTCGATGCATCGCAGGAACTGATCCTTTCGGCGGAAACCGGTGATCGACTGCAGTGGAGCCTCGCCGAGCATGCATAATCCACAACTCAACGCCAACGGTGAGTTGACACACCTGCTGTCGATCGAGGGCCTGCCGCGGGCAGTGATCAATCACATTCTCGACACCGCATCGAGTTTCCTCAAGGTCTCCGACCGGAATGTCAAGAAGGTGCCCTTGTTGCGGGGAAAAAGCGTCTTCAACGTCTTCTTCGAAAATTCCACGCGCACGCGGACGACTTTCGAAATCGCCGCCAAACGGCTGTCTGCGGACGTGATCAACCTTGATGTCACGCGTTCTTCGACCGCCAAGGGCGAAACCCTGCTGGACACGGTAGACAACCTGGTGGCCATGCATGCCGACATGTTCGTCGTCAGGCACGCGGCCAGTGGCGCGCCGCACCTGATCGCCGACCACCTGCGCCGCCTCGGACGCAACGATGTGCATGTGGTCAACGCCGGCGATGGCAGCCACGCGCATCCGACGCAGGGGCTGCTCGACATGTATACGATTCGCCACTACAAGAAGGATTTCACCAACCTGGCGGTGGCGATTGTCGGCGATATTCTGCATTCGCGGGTCGCCCGTTCGGATATCCACGCATTGACCACCCTTGGCGCCGCCGAAGTGCGGGCTGTCGGCCCACAAACGCTGCTCCCGACCGCCATCGAGAGGATGGGCGTGCGTGTCTGCCACGATCTGGGCACCGGACTGCGCGATTGCGATGTGGTGATCATGCTGCGCCTGCAGAACGAGCGCATGAATGGCGCCCTGCTGCCTTCGGCCCGCGAGTACTTTCGCTGTTACGGCCTGACGCCCGCAATGCTGGCGCTGGCCAAACCGGACGCCATCGTGATGCACCCCGGGCCGATGAACCGCGGCGTGGAAATCGACAGCGATGTCGCCGACGGACCACAGGCAGTGATCCTGCCGCAGGTCACCTTCGGGATTGCCGTCCGGATGGCGGTCATGGGAATCCTGGCGGGGAACTGAGCGATGAACAGACAACACCTGCACCTGCGCAACGCTCGCCTGATCGACCCGAAAAACAGTCTTGATGCCCGCCTCGACCTGTTCATTGCCGATGGCCTGGTGGCGGGCATCGGCCAGCCACCGACCGGCTTCGCGGCGGCACGCAGCATCGACGCCAGCGGCCTGATCGCCTGCCCTGGTCTGGTTGACCTCTCCAGCCGGCTCGGTGGCATCGAACCCGAACTCAACGCAGCGGTCGCCGGCGGCGTCACCTCGCTCGCCTGTCCGCCAGACAGCAAACCACCGCTAGACGAACCGGGCCTCGTCGAACGGCTGGTTCGACGCAGCGAGACGCTCGGCCTGGCGCGCGTTTATCCCATCGGCGCCCTGACACAGCAACTGGCCGGCGAGAAACTCGCCGAAATGAACAGTCTGGCGCGCGCCGGTTGCATCGCTTTTTCACAAGCCAAACGGGCGATCGTCGACACCCAGTTGTTGCTGCGGGCGATGCAATACGCCGCCACTTTCGGCTATGCCGTGCGCTTGCGGCCGCAGGATCAGTTTCTCACCGGCGACGGCGTAGCCCACGATGGAGAGGTGGCTTCACGGCTCGGACTGGCCAGCATTCCGGTATCGGCCGAAACCGTCGCCATCGCCACGGCACTGCTGCTGGCATCCCAGACCGGGGTTCGCCTGCATCTTTCACGCCTGTCGTCAGCCGCAGGCATCGCCCTGATTCGCCAGGCCCGACGGTCCAATGTGCAGGTCACTTGTGACGTCGCGGTCCATCACCTGCACCTATCGGAAATGGACATCGGCTACTTCGACAGCAATGCCCGCTTCGACCCGCCACTGCGTTCGGCGAGCGACCGTGACGCGCTTCGCACCGCGGTTGCGGAAGGTCTGGCAGCGATATGTTCGGACCATACCCCGGTCGATGCAGACGGCAAGCAACTCCCGTTTGCCGAAGCCCTGCCCGGCGCGTCCGGACTCGAACTCCTGCTGCCGCTGACGCTGCAGTGGGCGGCGCAGGAAAAACTGCCGCTGGCTCTGGCGCTCTCCCGCATCACCTGCGATCCGGCCGCCATTCTCGGCATCGAGGCAGGTTCGCTGAGTGTCGGCAGTCCCGCCGACGTCTGCGTCTTCGATCCCGATGAAACCTGGCGCGTCACCCCGGATGCCTTGCGCAGCCAGGGCAAGAACACCCCGTTCATGGGTTACGAAGTCAGCGGTCGAGTGCGCATGACACTGGTCGGAGGACGCATCGTTTTCGAGGCCTGAGCCCTACCGCAGAACCTGGCGTGGCAGCAGACGCCTGCTCGCTCACTGCCCCAGCAGGCAGTGCCCGGCGTCGGGGCGCGCACCCGTAACCCGCAGCGACTTGCGTCGTGAGGTTAGGCCGCTTTTCAGTTCCACCGCCGAGCGTGCGAGGCCCAGCCGCTGGGCGATGAACGCCAGCAATGCGGCGTTGGCCCGGCCGTCTACCGCCGGCGCGGCGAGGCGGATTTTGAGGGCATCACCATACTCACCGGCCACCTCGCTGCGCTTCGCTCCAGGCTGAACATGAATGGTCAGGATGATCGCGCCGTCGACCTCGCGCAGCCAGTCGGGCACCGCGCTACAGAAAGATGAGCAGCAGTTGGGCGAGGACGATGGCAATCAGCGGCGACAGATCGATGGCGCCAATCGGGGGCACCACGCGCTGAATCGGTTGCAGGACGGGTCTCGTCAACTGCGACACCGGGTGGCTGAATGGGGAATAGGGATTGACCCACGACAGCACCGCCTGCGCCAACAGTGCGCCAATCAGCAGGTAGAGGCTGAGACGCAAGGTCGCCACGACGCCGCGCCACAACAGCAGGGGAATCAGACCCTGCGGCGACCAGGTTTCCATGGCGATGCCGCCACTCAGCACGAACACCGCGCAGGCAAACAGAACCTGCAGCACATAAGCCGGCAGCAGGCTTGCCAGATCGAGCCCGAATAATCCCGGTAGCACCTTGCGCAGCGGTCTGACCAGCCAGTTGGTCAATTCGACGACGAAAGTGCCGATCTGGTTGTTGAACGAGACGCGACAGGCCTGCATGTAGAAACGCAGGAGCAGGGCAAAAGTCAGAAAACCAGTCAGCGCTTCAATCAGAAACAGGCTGGCCTGGATGATCATCAGGCGTCCCCGCCAAGCAGCTCGCCCAACTCGCGACCACGCGCATTGGCGGCAAAGACCCCGGCGATGAAACCCTCCTTGACACCGCGCTCGGCCATCGTCCGCAATGCCGCCTCGGTGGTGCCGCCTTTGGAGGTCACTCGCTCCCGCAGCACGCTGGCCGCTTCGTCGGACTGCGAGGCCAGCTTGGCGGCCCCGAGTACGGTATCGATCGAAAGTTGACGCGCCTGTGCCGGCGTCAGTCCCAGTTCCTTTGCTGCCTGCTGCAGGGCCTCGATGAACAGGAAGACATAGGCCGGCCCACTCCCCGAGATGGCGGTCACTGCGTCCATCTGCGCTTCGTCGGCAATCCACAGCGTGCTGCCGACCGCCTGCAGAATGCGCTCGGCACCGAGTCGCTCAGCCATCGACACCCCCGGCAAGGCATACAGGCCGGTCACGCCGGCGCCAATCAAGGCAGGGGTGTTGGGCATCGCGCGCACGATCTTGCCGTAACCACCCAGCCAGCGTGAAACGTCTGCCAGGCGCAGACCGGCAGCGATGCTGATGATCAATTGCTGCTTGAGATGGCGAAGCAGCGGCTCACAAGCGTCCCGCAACTGCTGCGGCTTGACGGAAAGCAGCACCGCATCGCAGTCGAGAGCCGCCGCCGTCGGCGCTTCGTAACAGCGCACACCGTACACCAACCGCAACTTGGCTCGCCCCTGCGCACCGAGTTCAATGACGGCGATGTCGGCTGCCGAAAAACCGGTCTTCACCAGGCCACCGATCATCGCGTTGGCCATATTGCCACCGCCAAGGAAAGTGATCTTCATGCTGTGTTTCTCTCACCAAAAATTGCGGTGCCAACACGCACCAGCGTCGCCCCTTCGGCAATGGCTGCTTCCAGGTCGTGTGACATACCCATCGAAAGTGTATCAAGCTGCAGACCATCGGCCTGCAATCGCTCGGAAAGTTCCCGCAAACAGCGGAAAGGTTGGCGCTGCGTCATGAAATCCCCGCTCGGCGCCGGCACGGCCATCAGGCCACGCAGGCGTAGTCGCGGCAGCGCCGCGACTGCCTGCGCCAGGGTCGGTGCTGCTGCGAGGGAAACACCACCTTTCGTTGCCTCGCCGCTGATGTTGACCTGCAGGCAGACCGACAACGGGGGCAGCGAGTCTGGACGTTGTTCGGAGAGGCGCTGCGCAATCCGCAGCCGGTCCACCGAATGCACCCAGTCAAAAGACTCGGCGACGATGCGCGTCTTGTTGCTCTGCAGCGAACCAATGAAATGCCAGTCCAGCCGCAGCGGACGTAACGCGGTAATCTTGTCAACCCCTTCCTGAACATAACTCTCGCCAAATGCCCGCTGGCCGGCGGCGGCCAGTTCAGCCACCGACGCGGCGGGCCACGTCTTGCTTACAGCGAGCAGCAGTACCTTGGCGGGATCACGGCTGTGCTGCTGCGCAGCGCGCGCGATTCGCGCGAGAACGTCTTGCAGCCTGGCACCAAGTGTGGTCATAATCGGATGTTGCGGAAATTTACGAGAGTATAGCACCGCGCCCTGCCCACCGCCCGAGGACGAAAACGGATGGACATCACCGAACTACTTGCGTTCAGTGTCAAGAACAAGGCCTCCGACCTCCATCTGTCTGCGGGCCTGCCACCGATCATCCGGGTCAACGGTGACGTGCGGCGGATCAACCTGCCGGCGATGGAGCACAAGGACGTGCACGCCATGGTCTACGACATCATGAGCGACGTTCAGCGCAAGCAGTACGAGGACACGCGGGAATGCGATTTCTCGTTCGAGATTCCCAATCTGGCGCGTTTCCGGGTCAACGCTTTCGTCCAGAATCGCGGTGCCGGGGCGGTATTCCGGACGATTCCGTCGAAGGTGCTGACGCTCGAAGAACTGAACTGCCCGAAGATCTTCAAGGACATCTCCGATTATCCGCGAGGCATCGTGCTGGTCACCGGGCCTACCGGCTCGGGCAAGTCGACCACCCTGGCGGCGATGATCAATCATGTCAATGAAAATTCGTATAGCCACATCCTCACCGTCGAGGATCCCATCGAGTTTGTGCACCAGTCGAAGAAATGCCTGATCAACCAGCGTGAGGTCGGCCCGCATACACTGTCATTCCAGAACGCTCTGCGCTCGGCCTTGCGCGAAGATCCGGACGTGATCCTGGTCGGTGAGTTGCGCGACCTCGAGACCATCCGTCTGGCGTTGACCGGTGCGGAAACCGGGCACCTGGTCTTCGCCACCCTGCATACCTCGAGCGCCGCCAAGACGATTGACCGCGTAATCGACGTCTTCCCCGCCGCCGAAAAGGAAATGGTTCGCTCGATGCTTTCCGAATCCCTGCGGGCGGTGATCTCGCAGACCCTGCTCAAGACCAAGGACGGCCAGGGCCGCGTCGCGGCGCATGCGATCCTGATCGGCACACCGGCGATCCGCAACCTGATTCGGGAAAACAAGGTGGCACAAATGTATTCGTCCCTGCAGACCGGGCAACAGCACGGCATGCAGACGCTCGACCAATGCCTGGTCGACATGGTCCGACGCAATGTCGTTTCGGCAGCCGAAGCTCGCAACAAGGCGGCCAATAAAGACACTTTCCCCGGCCTTTAAGCCAGTCTTGCGAGCAGGAGGTAATGCGTGGAAACTGACCAGGCGTTAAAATTCATGCACGAACTGCTGCGACTGATGACGCAGAAAAACGGTTCGGACCTCTTCATCACGGCAAACTTCCCGCCGGCGATCAAGATCGACGGCAAGGTGGTACCGGTTTCCAACCAGCCCCTGCTGCCGCAGCACTCCGCTGAACTCGCGCGTTCGATCATGAACGATCGGCAAGCCTCCGATTTCGAAGCCACAAAGGAATGCAACTTCGCCATCTCGCCGACGGGCATCGGCCGCTTCCGTGTCAGCGCTTTGGTACAACAGGGCAAGGTCGCCATCGTCTGCCGCACCATCAACCTGGTCGTACCGTCCCTCGACGAGCTCGGCCTGCCGCCGGTACTCAAAGACATCGCGATGACCTTGCGCGGCCTGGTCGTTTTTGTCGGGGGCACCGGCACCGGCAAGACCACCTCCCTGGCGGCACTCGTTGATCACCGCAACCGCAATAGTCAGGGTCACATCATCACCATCGAAGACCCGATCGAGTTCGTCCACGAGCACAAGAAATGCATCGTCACCCAACGCGAGATCGGTGTTGATACCGAGAGTTGGGAAATCGCGTTGAAGAACACGCTGCGGCAGGCACCGAACGTGATCATGATGGGCGAAATCCGCGATCGCGCGACCATGGACTACGCCATCGCCTTCGCCGAAACCGGGCATCTCTGCCTCGCGACGCTGCATGCCAACAGTACCAACCAGGCCATTGACCGGATCATCAACTTCTTCCCCGAGGAACGCCGCCACCAGTTGCTGATGGACCTGTCGCTGAACCTGCGGGCCATGGTTTCGCAGCGGCTGCTACCGAAGAAGGACGGCAAGGGACGTGCCCCGGCAATCGAGATCATGCTCAACTCGCCACTGATTTCAGACCTCATCTTCAAGGGCCAGGTGCAGGAAATCAAGGAGGTCATGAAAAGGTCGCGCGAACTGGGCATGCAGACCTTCGACCAGGCGCTGTTCGATCTGTACGAAGCCGGCCAGATCAGCTACACCGATGCCATGCGCAACGCCGACTCGCTCAACGACCTGCGCCTGCAGATCAAGCTGCATGGCAAGGAATCGAAGGATCGGGACCTGACCGCCGGCATCGGACATCTGGACATCATTTGACTTGCCAGTGGTGGCAGGAAACCCGGTGACCGCCGTGTCCCGGCCGCAACCGGTTCTGCCGTCAGCAGCCAGTACACCGACTGACGGCTACACCGGCGGCGTCGCGGCCGTACCTCGGTTGCTGCCGGCCACCATCCGGAATTCATAGAGGCGGCATTCGAGCGCGCCATTGAACAGGGGCGTCTTCCTGCTTGGTGTCAGGCGCATCAACTTCGGCAAACGCGTGTCGGCGCTCAACAGGTAGCAGTTCCAGCCCGCGAACCGGCGCTTCAGGGCACTGCCGAGCAAGGGGTAGAACTCGGCCAGTTCGTCATGATCGGACACGCGCTCGCCATAAGGGGGATTGCTGACCAGGATGCCATGACTGGCAGGGGCGCTGATTTCGAGCAGATCGCCAGTACTGAGCGTGACCGCGGGCAGAAGGCCGGCGCGATCGAGGTTGGCCAGCGCCGCACGCACGGCGACTGGTGACAGGTCGCTGCCGAAGATTCCGACGTGGTCAGCACTTTTCTCCCCGGCCTGTGCGGCATCGAGCAGCCGTTTCCAGGCTGCCGCATCAAACTGGCGCAGCCGTTGGAAAGCGAAGCTCCGTCCGGCCCCTGGCGCAATGCCGAGTGCGATCTGCGCCGCTTCGATCAGGAAGGTGCCGCTGCCGCACATCGGGTCGAGCAGCGTGACCCCCGGATGCCAACCGCTGAGGCGGAGAATACCCGCGGCCAGGTTTTCCTTCAGCGGCGCATCCACGGTCTTCTGGCGACAACCACGCTGGTACAGGGGGGCACCCGAGGTATCGAGATAAAGCGTACAGTCCTCGCTGCCAAGGAAACCGTGTACCCGCACGTCCGGTTGACGCGTATCGACGCTCGGGCGCTTCCCCGTATCGCGGCGGAAACGGTCGCAGATCGCATCCTTGATGCGCAGGGTCACGAAATCAATGCTCTTCAGAGCGCTTTTTACGGCAGTCACATCGACCCGAATGGTCTGCTCGGAATCAAAACTGCGTGGCCACGACGTCTCCAGTGCCAGGCGGTAGATGTCGTCCTCGGTGCGGTAAGGCGCATGTGCCACCCGCCACAGGATGCGCGTGGCAATTCGCGAGTGCAGATTGGCCCGGTAGCAAACCGTCCACTCGGCACGAAAATGCACGCCTCCGGAGATCTGTTTGAGGTCCCGCGCTCCGGCCGCCGAAAGATCGTCAACCAGCAGTTGTTCCAGGCCGCGCGGGCAACTGGCAAAGAATGTTTCCACAATTGTCTCCTGGCCAGGTGAACTAAAACGGCTTGAGAACGGCAAGGTAAGTCACCGCCAGCAGGACCAGCACCGGCATTTCGTTGAACCAGCGGAACCAGACGTGGCTACGCACGTTGCGGCTGGCGCGAAAGTCGCGCAACAGCCGACCACAATAGGCGTGGTAGGCCAGCAGCCCCACCACCAGAGTCGTCTTGAGGTGCAGCCAGCCACCTGAAAAGCCGAAGCCAAACCACAGCCAGCACCCGAGAGCGACTGCCAGAACAGCGATCGGGGTCATGAAACGATAGAGCTTGCCAGCCATCAGCAGCAAGCGATCGCGTTCGGCGACGCTGTCCGGTGCAACCATCGCCAGGTTGACGAAAATGCGCGGCAGGTAGAACAGGCCCGCAAACCAGCTGACCACCATCCACAGATGCAGAACCTTGACTATGAGCACCAGTTTTTCCTTTCGATCCGCGCCGCTGCCACGCCATCCTCGACACGCGCATAACGCAATTTCACCCGCAGTTCCTGTTTGATCCGCTGGTTGAGCAAACGCCGTGATTCACTCATGAACGAGAACTGCAGGGGCGAGAGCCGCTCCTCGGCCTCGCGACGCGACAGGCGCGGTGCCCTCGGCAAACCGAAACCATCGGCCACCAGATCAAAATAGTCCCCCATCTTGATCTGCGAATCGTCTGTCGCATTGTACGTGCGGTTGTTGCGTCCATAACGAACTGCAGCGCAAGTCAACATCGCCAGATCGTCGGCATGAATATGGTTGGTATACACGTCGTCCGGCGCGTACAGGGCGGGAATACCCTTGCGCAACCGCTCGATCGGCAGGCGATCGGCGGCATAAATGCCGGGGGCACGCAGAATGCTGACCACCACCCCACGGCGCCCGAAGGCGCGCAACTGGCGTTCGGCGTCAACCCGGCGACAGGCTCGGGCCGTGGCTGGCCGCAAGGCATGCGTCTCGTCAATCAGATCGCCGTCGCAATCGCCGTACACACCGGTGGTGCTGATGTACACGATTCGCTGTGGTAGACTCCAGCCGCGGGCCAGGGCGGCGAGCAGGGCGCTGGTCCGGGTATCGCGCCCGTCACCGGTGACACGGCGGCACTTGTCCGCGGCCGCCGGCGGTGCCAGATACAGGATGATGTCGGCCAGACCGGCGATGCGCTGCAGGCTGTCTGGCTGATCGAGGTCGGCAAGCACGGGACTGGCCCCGTGTTCGCGCCAGAAGGCGCGCTGGGACGGGTCGCGCAACAGCGCGAAAACACGGTAATGGCCGCGCAGGCGGGGCAGGATGCGGCGGGCAATGTCACCGCAGCCGACGATCAAAAGTTTTTGCACTGCGCAATTTTACCGGATTGGGACATCAGCGGAGAGGCAATGGGTTTTCAGGTCAGTGTCGAACCTGGCCGGCACAGTTTTCAAGCCGAGTCCGACGAAACGATTCTCGAAGCAGCACTACGCCAGGGGCTGAGCCTTCCTTACGGCTGCCGCAATGGTTTCTGTGGCAGTTGCCGAGGCAAGGTGCTGACGGGAGGAGTGGAGCACGGCGCGGCACCCGTCGAGGTACTCAGTAACGCCGATCGCGCGGCCGGCTTCGCCCTCTTCTGCTGCGCCATGGCCAGAAGCGATCTGCGCATCGAAAGCCGGGAAGTTCGCTCGTTTGAAGACATCCCGATCCGCACCTTGCCGGCGCGAGTGCAGCGGCTGACGCGCGCAGCTCCCGACGTGATGATCGTCGAACTCAAACTGGCGGCCAACGAGCGGCTGCAGTTTCTCGCGGGACAGTATGTGGACATCCTCCTCAAGGATGGGCGCCGCCGTGCTTTTTCGCTGGCCAACGCCCCGCATGCGGACACCTGCCTGCAGTTGCACATCCGGCACGCACCGGGCGGACAGTTCACCACCCAGGTTTTCGAAACCATGAAGGAACGCGACATCCTCCGCCTGCGTGGACCACTGGGAACTTTCATTCTGCGCGAGGAATCGCCGAAACCCATGCTGCTGATTGCCGGCGGCACCGGATTTGCGCCGATCAAGGCGATCGTCGAACATGCCGTCGCTGAAACCAACGCCAGACCGATGCACATCTATTGGGGTGGGCGCCAACGTGCCGATCTCTACCTGCTGCAACTTGCCGAGCAGTGGCCAGTGGAACATGCGCACATCCGCTTCACCCCGGTGCTCTCCGACGCCACCACGGCAGACCGCTGGAATGGTCGCCGCGGCCTGGTTCACGAGGTGGCGATGGCCGATCACCCCGACCTTTCCGAACACCAGGCCTACGTCTGTGGTTCCCCGGCAATGGTCGCTGCTGCAAGACGGGATTTCGTGGCTCGATGCCGATTGCCTGCGGAAGAGTTCTTCGCCGACTCCTTCGAGTTTGCTGCCGATACGCTGAATGCCATGGTCACCAGTCCGCATCCGGCAAGTCGCGCTGATGCCTTGTCCTTACCTTCCGGATCATGAATACCATGACCTTCCCCCTCACCTCGCCCCCCGCATTCGCGAAGTGCGGGCTTCGAGAATCGCTGTCAAGTGGATTCGAAACGCATGACTGAAGTCTTCATGTCCCGTCAACCGCTGGTCAATCGCCAGCGCCGGATCATCGCCACGCGCCTGACACTGCATCTGGAAAGCGGGGGCATGCCGGATGCGGTAAACGCCCTCAGCGCGCTGGCAAGCGTCTGGCCACAGGGGGAAAAACCGGTATTCGTCAGCTGCGGCCGGACCCCATGTGACGCCAGCCTGCTCGACTGGTCGGCCCCCGAAAATGCGACCATCGAATTGCCGGCTGCGGCGCTACTTGATCAGAACGGCCCCGATCTGATCGCCGCACTGCAGACCTGGCAACCGACGGTCTGCCTGCATTTCGATCCGCAGGCGACGCAGGCCTTGTCGGCCGGCGTCGCCTGCCGCTTCATCGGCTTCGACGCGCAGCATTTCGCTCTGGCCCAACTCAAGCTGCTCGCTGCGCGAACGCGAACTTACGGCATGGGCATCGCTTTCAATGTCGAAAATACTGCGGATTTTCGCGCCTGTGTGGATGCCGGAATGACTGCCGCCGCCGGATGGTTTTTTACGGCACCCAGCAGCACGCCTGCGAAAGCCCTCAATCCGGGGCAGGCGAATATCGTGCGGGTACTCAACCTGGTCCGCCACAACGCCGACATCCGGGAAATCGAAGCCGCACTCAAGCAGGATGTCGCGATTTCCTACAAGCTGCTGCGCTACATCAATTCAGCCGGTTTTGGCTTGTCCTGCGAGATCCAGTCCTTCCGCCATGCAGTCAGCATGCTCGGATACGACAAGCTGAACCGCTGGTTGTCATTGCTGCTGGCAACTGCAAGCAAGGACCCGATGGCACCCGCCTTGCTGTACACGGCGCTGCTACGGGCACGCCTGATGGAATTGCTGGCCAACGGCCTGGTCGAACCATCGGAATACGACAACCTGTTCATCACCGGTGCGTTTTCCTTGCTCGAAACCTTGCTCGGCATCGGCATGGAGCAGGCACTGGAAACCATGCGCCTGCCCGAGCCCATCTGCGATGCTCTGCTGGGCAACGGCGGACGCTACAAACCCTTCCTTGATCTGGCCCTGGCCAGTGAAGGCGATGATGGTCAGAACATCGCCACGCAGGCAGGCATGCTTGGCCTGACGGCCAGCCAGTTCAACCGGGCGCAGTTGCAGGCCCTATCTTTCGCCGACGCGATGGAGTTCTAGGGCTTCCGGGATCCGGACGTCTATTCCCCCAGATAGGCGGCGCGGACCTTGGGATCGGCAAGCAGCCGCCTTGACTCATCGGTCACAGTGATCTCGCCACTTTCCATGACGTAGCCGCGCTGACTGACTTCCAGCGCAAGTTTGGCATTCTGCTCGACGAGCAGAATGGTCATCCCTTCGCTGGCGACCGTGCGAATCACTTCGAAAATCTTTTGCACCATAATCGGAGCGAGGCCCATCGACGGCTCGTCGAGCAGCATCAGCCGTGGTTTGCTCATCAGCGCGCGTCCGATCGCCAGCATCTGCTGCTCGCCACCCGAGAGCGTTCCTGCCAATTGCTGAGCCCGTTCCTTCAGCCGTGGGAAATGTCCAAGAACATGCTCGAGGTCGCGTTCGACGCCACTCCTGTCGTTGCGAGCGTAGGCACCCATGCGCAGGTTCTCGATACTGCTCATGCGCGGGAAGACACCCCTGCCCTCGGGAACGAGTGCGATTCCTGCGCTGACCAGCGCGTGTGGCGGCAAGGACAAAAGTTCCTTGCCGCGATAGCGGACGCTACCGCCTGCCGGATCGAGCAATCTTGCCAGGGCGCGCAAGGTGCTGCTCTTGCCGGCACCATTCGCACCGATCAGAGCCACCATCTCGCCTTCATTGACATGAAAGGTAATGCCGCGAACGGCCTGGATACCACCGTAGGAAACGCGCAGTCCGTTAACTTCGAGCATGATTCATCGCTCCTTCAGGCTACCGAGCCACCGAGGTAGGCCTCGACGACACGCGCATCCTTTTGCACCACAGCCGGCACGTCCTCGCAGATCTTCTCGCCATAGTCGAGCACCGCAACCCTTCCGCACAAACCCATGACCAGTTTGACGTCATGCTCGATCAGCAACACCGTAACCCCGTCGCGACAGATACCCTCGACCAGCACGCGCAAGGCTTCGGTTTCGGTGCCGTTCATCCCGGCTGCCGGCTCGTCGAGCGCCAGCAGCTTCGGTTCGGTCGCCAGTGCGCGAGCAATCTCCAGGCGTCTCTGGTCTCCGTACGAAAGATGTTTTGCATAGTCGTGCGCGCGCGCGTGAATGCCGACATAGTGCAGGAGTTCTTCCGCGCGACGAGCAATCCCCGCCTCTTCGGCACGCGTCGCCGGATTGCGAATGATCGCCCCGACAACGCCGGCGCGCGTGCGCAAGTGGCGGCCGACCATGACATTTTCGAGGGCCGTCATGTTCCCGAACAGGCGGATGTTCTGAAATGTGCGGGCGATCCCGACGGCCGCGGCCTTGTGCGGCGCATCCGCCTGAAGTCTGACCCCGTCAAAGATGAAGTGACCACCCTCGTTTCGGTAAAGTCCGGTAAGACAATTGAAAAAAGTGGTCTTGCCCGCCCCGTTCGGACCGATCAGCCCATAGATCTCGCCCCGCCGTATGGTCAGGGAAACATCATGCAAAGCCTTGACCCCGCCGAAGTGCTTGGCCACCGCGTGAGCCTCAAGCAACAACTGTTGTTCGCTCATCGTCAACCCGCACTCTCGGCAAGTTCGCGGCGTCGTTGCGACGAGGGCCACAGGCCCGCCGGACGGAAGCGCATGACGAGCACCAGCGCAAGCCCAAAGACCAGCATCCGCAAGCTCTCGGGATCAACGATCATGCGCCCGAAGAGCGCTCGCTGTAGCGGCTCGATGCCGTAACGCAGGGCCTCGGGGAGGCCGGTCAACAGGATGGCGCCGAGGATCACGCCGGGTATATGCCCCATGCCGCCAAGTACGACCATCGCCAGGATGGTAATCGATTCCATCAATGAGAAACTCTCTGGACTGACGAAGCCCTGCATCGCGGAAAAAACGCCCCCGGCGATACCGCCGAAAGAAGCCCCCATGGCAAAAGCCAGCAACTTGATGTTTCGGGTGTTGATCCCGCAGGCCTTGGCAGCAATCTCGTCCTCGCGTATGGCCTGCCAGGCACGACCGATTCGCGAATCCTGCAAGCGGATATTGACCATTATCACCAGCAGGGCGAGGGCAACCAGCAGGAAATAGTACTTCTGCGGTCCGGAAAGGGTCACCCCGAGGAAACTGCTGGTCTGGGCAAAGGAAAAATCGCCAATCCGAATCGGGTCGATCAGGGTGATTCCCTGCGCACCGTTGGTAATGTTCACCGGCGCATTCAGATTGTTCATGAAAATGCGGACTATCTCACCGAAACCCAGCGTCACGATGGCCAGATAGTCGCCGCGCAACTTGAGTGTCGGCGCACCCAGCAAGACGCCGAAGATGCACGCCAAACCGGCGCCGAGGGGCAGGATCACCCAGAACGGCAGGTGAATGCCGAAATGCGGCGACGCCAGGAGTGCGTAGGCATAGGCGCCGACGGCGTAAAAAGCGACGTAACCGAGATCCAGCAGACCCGCATAGCCAACGACGATATTCAGACCAAGTGCGAGGAAGACGTAGAGAATCGCGAAATTCGCAATCCGCACCCACGCCTGCCCCCCCAGCGCGGCAACAAAAGGAACGGCCAGCAGCACGACGCCGAGCAGCAGGAAGCCCAGCCAATGTCTCTGCCGAGAGGAAGACGGTCTGGCTCGGCCGTTCATGCGCGATCTCCTGTACGCTCGCCAAAAAGACCCGAAGGACGAAAAATCAGAACGATGATCAACACGATGAAGGCAAAAATATCCTGATAGTGACTGCCGAGGATGTCACCGGTCAGATCACCGATGTAACCAGCACCCAGCGCCTCGATCACACCGAGCAACAGGCCACCCGCCATGGCTCCGGCGAGATTGCCGATGCCTCCCAGGACAGCCGCCGTGAAAGCCTTCAGGCCAAGCATGAAACCCATCTGGTAATGCGCAATTTCGTAATACGAACCGACCATGCAGCCAGCAACGGCGCCCAGCGCGGAGCCGATGATGAAGGCCATGGCGATGACGCGGTTGATGTCGACACCCATCAGCGACGCCACGTGCGGGTTCTGTGCCGTAGCCCGCATGGCCATGCCGATGCGCGTACGATGAACCAGGTAAATCAGACCCAACATCACCACCGCTGCCAGTGACACGATGGCGACCTGAACGTTGGTGAAACTGGCGCCGCCGATGTCGTAAATCTGTTTGTGAATCATCGGAGGAAAAGTGATGTAGTTCCGGCCCCAGATGATCATCGCCACATTCTGCAGGACGATCGACATGCCGATCGCCGTGATCAACGGCGTCAGTCTTGGCGCATGCCGAAGGGGGCGATAGGCCACACGTTCGAGTGCCCAGCCGAGCACCATGCAGACCACCACCGAAACCAGCAGGCCGATGCCGAGAACCAGGAGAGGCGGCATGCCGGAGCCGGCAAGGGAGACAATCACCGTAAAGGCAACCATCGTACCGATCATCACCACCTCACCGTGGGCGAAGTTGATCAGGCCGATAATGCCGTAAACCATCGTGTAACCCAGAGCAACGAGCGCGTAGACAGCGCCCAGGGTGAGGCCGTTGATCAGTTGCTGGAGGAGAGTGTCCATAATCAAGCTTTCCGCAACAAGGTGCTGCTGGCGTACCGTATGTTCCGAGGCATGCCGCCAAGGAGGCGGCCGCACAAAAGCTGGGCCCGGTTGGTGCTGAGCGGATGCGGATGCAGGAAAAACGAGGGAATGGCCGGAGCCATTCCCTCGGGATCAAGTTGCTGAGGGGCCCTTACTTCTTGGCTTCCGGAGCCGGGGCGGGTGCAGCAGCAGGTGCTGGAGCCGCCGCAGGTGCAGGCGCCGGGGCCGGAGCAGCCGCAGCAGCGGGCGCGGCCGGGGCCGTACCGCCTTCGGATTTCAGGGTAACCAGCTTGCCATCCTTGATTTCGAAAACGGTAATCGCACCGTTCTTGATGTCACCCTTCTCGTCGAACTCGATCCTGCCGGTAACGCCATCGTAGGAGGTCTTGCCAACCTCCGGCAAATACTTGACCGGGTCGGCAGAGTTGGCACGCTTCATGGCGTCGACCAGGACCATCACTGCGTCATAGCTGTAGGGAGAATAGATCTGAATCTGACCGTACTTCTTGGTGAAGTCTTCGACGAATTTCTGGCCGTTCGGGAGCTTGTCGACCGGCAGGCCGGCCTGCGTACAAACCACGCCCTCGGATGCCGGACCCGCGAGCTTGATCAGTTCGGGTGAGCAGCCACCGTCGCCAGTGGTGAACTTGGCGGTGATGCCGAGTTCCTTCATCTGCTTGAGCATCGGACCACCCACCGCATCCATCCCGCCAAGGAAGATCACGTCAGGCTTCTTGGCCTTGATCTTGGTCAGAATGGCTTTGAAGTCGGTCGCCTTGTCGTTGGTAAACTCGCGCGCGACGATGGTCGCGCCGGCAGCCTTGGCAGCCTTCTCGACCTCATCCGCCAAACCCTGACCATAGGCCGTGCGATCGTCGATGATCGCAATCTTCTTGGCGCCCAGGTCCTTCACCGCGTAGGCACCGACTACCGAGCCCTGCTGGATGTCATTGGCCATCACGCGGAAGGCGGTATTGAAGCCCTGTTGGGTGTACTTCGGATTGGTTGCCGAGGGCGAAATCTGCGGCAGACCGGCGGCGTTGTAAATCGCCGAGGCAGGGATGGTCGTACCCGAGTTGAGGTGCCCGACGACGCCGGCCACTTTGGCATCAACCAGCTTCTGGGCGACGACGGTACCGGTTTTCGGGTCGGCCTGATCATCTTCGCCAAGCAACTCAAACTTGATGACTTTGCCATCGATCTCGATCTTCTTCGCGTTGGCATCGTCGACGGCCAAGCGGGCACCGTTCTCGTTGTCCTTGCCCAGGTGCGCGATCGGGCCGGTCAGTGGCGCGACATGGCCGATCTTGACCACCATTTCGGGTTTCGGCGCCGGCGCGGGCGCTGCCACCGGGGCAGGAGCAGGGGCCGCAGCCTTGGGTTCCTCTTTCTTGCCGCAGCCGATCACGGCCAGCGAGGCTGCCAGAACGAGCAATACACCGGGTGTACGAACACTCTTCATAGGTTTCATCTCCGATATTGTCTGTGTAGAGGGTGGGAAACGGGCGATTGTCCAAGCACATCAGAACCTTGTCAACATGCATATGATCTCTCGACCTGCATATCAGCTTTCGGCACCACATCCCTGAAACGGAAAACCGGCAATTGGCCGGTTTTTTTGTTCATGCAACGATCACTTCAGACTGAGGATCCACTTGACCAGCTTGTTCGCCTCGTCGGGCGTTACCGAAGGATTTGGCGGCATCGGCACTTCACCCCAGGAACCCTTGCCGCCCTTGATGACCTTCGCAGCGAGCATGGCTTCATCCTTGGCCGTGTACTTCTTGGCCACGTCCTTGTAGGACGGCCCAACGACCTTCTTGTCGACGGCGTGACAAGACAGGCAGTTCTTGGCCTTGGCCAGGGCTTCATCAGCCTGGACGGCGCCGGCAGACATTACGCCGGCAGCAGCCAGCAGGCACACGTAGATCGCTTTCATGCTATTACTCCGTTCAGATAAGGGGTTTGAAACGCCTCGATATTATTTCAGTTTGGTCAGCTTGGAAAGCCTCTTGATCCGCAGCGCCGGTACACGCACTCCGCCCCGTCACTAACGCGTTGACCATGCCGCCCGTTGACCTGCGACCGCGTCGCCGGCCGCATCCCGAACGACGCGCGAAACGCCTCGGACACCTCGAACCGGGTCCGTCATGCCAGTCGAGCCTTGGCTCAGCGCCGCTGCAACTGCTTCAGATCGCGCACCGCGCCGGTAGCCGCCGAGGTGGTCATCAGCGCATAGGCCTGCAGCGCCTGCGACACGACACGCTGGCGCGCAACCGCCGGCCGCCAGGCCGCCGCGGCTCTCGACTCCATCGCCAGCCGCCGCCGGGCCAGTTCGGACTCGTCGATCGCCAGTTGGATACGACGCCCCGGGATGTCGATCTCGATCAGGTCGCCCTCTTGCACCAGGCCGATCGCGCCACCTTCGGCGGCCTCGGGGGAAACATGCCCGATCGACAACCCGGAGGTACCACCGGAAAAGCGGCCATCGGTGAGCAAAGCACAGACCTTGCCCAGGCCCTTCGACTTCAGGTAGGACGTGGGATAGAGCATTTCCTGCATGCCCGGCCCACCTTTCGGACCCTCGTAGCGAATGACCACCACCTCGCCAGGCAGTACCTGGTCACCGAGGATCGCCTGGACGGCATCGTCCTGGCTCTCGAACACCCGTGCTTTGCCGGCAAAGACCCAGATGCTCTCGTCCACACCGGCAGTTTTCACGATGCAGCCGTCACTGGCGATGTTCCCGTAGAGCACGGCCAGGCCACCTTCCTGTGAGTACGCATGCGCCTTGTCGCGAATGCAACCCTTGGCGCGATCAAGGTCGAGCTCCGGGTAACGCCGGTTCTGCGAGAAGGCCTTCTGGGTCGGAATGCCACCCGGCGCCGCCTTGAAGAACTCGCAGAGTTGTGGCGCCTGCGTACGCATCACATCCCAGTTGTCGATCGCCTCGCCTAGCGTCCTCGCATGCACTGTCGGCACCTCGCGATGGAGCAGACCGGCGCGATCCAGTTCGCCGAGAATGCCGAAGATGCCACCCGCGCGGTGCACGTCCTCGATATGGTAGTCGGGTGTGGCGGGCGCCACCTTGGCGAGACAGGGCACCTGGCGCGAGATGCGGTCGATGTCGTCCATCGTGAAGCTGACGCCACCCTCCTGTGCCGCCGCCAGGATGTGCAGGACCGTATTCGTTGACCCCCCCATTGACACATCCAGCGTCATCGCGTTCTCGAAGGCAGCGAAACTGCCGATAGAGCGCGGCAGCACCGAGGTGTCGTCCAGCTCGTAATAGCGACGACAGAGGTCGACGATCAGGCGTCCGGCCTTGAGGAAAAGTTCGCGGCGATCGGCATGTGTGGCCAGGACGGTGCCGTTGCCGGGCAGCGAGAACCCGAGCGCTTCGGTCAGGCAATTCATCGAGTTGGCGGTAAACATTCCCGAACACGAACCGCAGGTGGGACACGCCGAGCGCTCGAAAGAGTCGACCTCATCGTCGGAACAATTGCTGTCGCCGCCCTTGACCATCGCGTCGACCAGGTCGACGGCAATCACCTTGCCGCCCCACTTCACCTTGCCGGCCTCCATCGGGCCGCCGGAGACAAATATGGTCGGGATATTCACGCGCATTGCCGCCATCAACATCCCAGGAGTGATCTTGTCGCAGTTCGAAATGCACACCATCGCGTCGGCGCAGTGTGCGTTGACCATGTATTCGACGGAGTCGGCAATCAGGTCACGCGAAGGCAACGAATAAAGCATGCCGTCGTGCCCCATGGCAATGCCGTCATCAATGGCGATGGTATTGAATTCCTTGGCGACACCGCCGGCGGCCTCGATTTCGCGAGCGACCAACTGTCCTATATCCTTGAGATGCACGTGCCCCGGAACGAACTGGGTGAACGAATTGACGACGGCAATGATCGGCTTGCCGAAATCTCCGTCCTGCATGCCGGTGGCGCGCCAGAGAGCGCGCGCGCCCGCCATGTTGCGGCCATGTGTCGAAGTGCGGGAACGATAGTGGGGCATTGCCGATCTCCAATCCAGAACACGCCCGAGGGTGGCGCGATATAATGCGAATTCTATCCGAAAGGCCCACGGGTGTTCGCAACGTGTTGATCCATCCGCAGTTCAACCCTGTCGCAGTCTCGCTTGGCCCGCTCAGCGTGCACTGGTACGGGTTGATGTACCTGGTGGCCTTTCTCCAGTTCTGGTGGCTCGGCCGGCAGCGGATCCTGACCCATCCGGAGCTGGCCACCACCGGCTGGACGCTGCGACAACTCGATGACCTGCTGTTCTACGGCGTCCTGGGAGTCATCGTCGGCGGCCGCCTAGGCCAGGTCCTGTTCTACGAGCCGGCGTACTACCTGGAGCATCCGCTGCAAGTCCTCGCCGTATGGCGAGGCGGCATGTCGTTTCACGGCGGCTTCCTTGGCGTGCTGATCGCGATGTGGCTATACGCCCGCAAGAGCAAGCGGCGCTGGCTCGAACTCACCGATTTCATTGCCCCGCTGGTGCCGCTGGGCCTCGCTGCCGGGCGCATCGGCAACTTCATCAATGGCGAACTCTGGGGGCGCGCGGCTGATCCGGCGCTGCCGTGGGCAATGCTTTTCCCCTGGGTAGACGATGTGCCGCGCCACCCTTCGCAACTCTACCAGGCCGGTCTCGAGGGCCTCGTTCTGTTTGTTTGCCTGTGGCTCTATTCGAGCCGCAAGCGACCCAGCGGTGCCGTTTCGGGAGTCTTTCTGATCGGTTACGGCGTCCTGCGCTGGGTTGCCGAGTATTTCAGGACGCCGGACGAAGGAATCTTTGGACTTTCGTATTCTGTCAGCATGGGACAGTGGCTGTCGCTGCCGATGGTCCTGTTCGGTATCATTTTTGTCGTCGCGGCGCATCACCGACGCGTCTGAGCAGAACACGCGTCGCGGCCGGCCGTGAGACCGAGGAGAAAGAAATGCCTGCAGGAATTGTAGTCCGGGGCTTGCGCAAGGTGCGCACGCTGCTTGCCGACAGTGGCGGTGCACGTGGCCTTGCGGGCAAGGAACTGGTCCGGACCCGCGAACTCCTTCACGAATGCGCAGCCGGAGTCGGCGGGGAAATCTCGGCCAGGCAGCGTGCAGGGCGTTTGGCGGAAACCTACCTGCGTCTCGAAGACGAGGGTCGCGCGACCTTCCTGCGCATGCTGGCCACCGAATTTGGCCCCGACCCGCAGTTGGTCGCCACGGCGCATGCCAGCTATCAGGCGGCCATTGGCAGTGACGCGCAATGGATGGCCGAATCGGAACTGCGCAAGGCCATGCGCTCGTCGCGCCTGCGTATCCTGGCGCAATTCAATACCCTGCCGCAAGGCGTCAAATTCCTGGTCGACCTGCGCGCCGACCTGCTGCGCTTTGCCGACACCGACGCTGCGCTGCGCTCGCTCGATCGCGAACTCGAGTCCCGGCTAGGCGCCTGGTTCGACGTCGGTTTCCTTGAACTGCAAAGAATCACCTGGAGTTCGCCGGCAGCGCTGCTCGAAAAACTGATCGAATACGAGGCGGTGCATGAGATCCGCTCCTGGAGCGACCTGAAGAACCGTCTCGATTCCGACCGTCGCTGCTATGCCTTTTTCCACCCGCGCATGCCCATGGAACCGCTGATCTTCGTCGAGGTCGCTCTGACCGACCACCTGGCGGACAATGTGCAGATGCTGCTCGACGAGCAGGCGCCGGTTTTCGACGCGCAGCGCGCCAGCACGGCGATCTTCTATTCGATTTCCAACACGCAACCCGGCCTGCGCGGCGTGTCCTTCGGCAATTTCCTGCTCAAGCGCGTCGTTGACGACCTGAAACGCGACTACCCGCGTCTGGTCAGTTTCGCCACCCTGTCGCCGCTGCCCACATTCCGGCGCTGGGCCGAAAAGAATCCGGAAGCCTGGCAGCAGTCTTTCAGCGCCGCCGATCTGGAGCGGATCACACGCCACCTCAAGTCGGACATGGCACCGCCAGCGGACGCCAGCGAACTTGCCAAACTGCTTGCGGATGATCGCTGGGTGAATGAAGCGCGCCTCGCGCGTGCCCTGCAACACGGCCTGATGCGCCTGGCCGCGCGTTACCTGGTAACCGCCAGCAAGGGCGGCCGGCCTTTCGACCCGGTTGCCCGCTTCCACCTGGGCAACGGCGCACGTGTCGAACGTCTGAATTATCTGGCCGACACATCGGCACGCGGACGGCAGCAGTCCTATGGCCTGATGGTGAATTATCTGTACGACCCTGATACCATCGAAGCGAACGTCGAAGCTTTTTCGCGTGGCGGCGAGATTGCTGTCGCGACGGCGATACGTCGTTCTGCACGCGATTGAGATTGCGCAGCCAGAACTTTTTTCGATCCTCCTACGAGAAAGAACAACACATGAAGCAACAACGTCCCTTCAAAGTCCTCGGAATCCAGCAAATCGCCATCGGCGGGCCCGACAAGATGAAACTGCGTCAACTCTGGGTTGACATGCTGGGCCTCGAAATTACCGGCAACTTCGTCAGTGAGCGCGAAAATGTCGATGAAGACATCGTCGCGATGGGCACGGGCCCTTTCAAGGTTGAAGTCGATCTGATGCAACCGGTCGACCCCGAGAAGAAACCCGCAGTACATGCAACCCCGCTCAATCACGTCGGCCTGTGGATCGACGACCTCCCGAAGGCCGTCGAATGGCTGACCGCCAACGGCGTTCGCTTCGCCCCCGGTGGTATCCGCAAAGGAGCAGCAGGCTTCGACATAACCTTCCTGCATCCGAAAGCGAGTGCGGAATTCCCGATCGCCGGAGAAGGAGTGCTGATCGAAATGGTCCAGGCCCCACCCGAAGTGATCGAAGCCTTCGCCAAACTCGGCTGAGGACGCAGCGCCTCCAGAAACCCGAAGGTCATGGACTGGCCGCCCCGGATGGGGCAGCCAGTTTGTCATGGCCGTTCCCTCGCGCACCCGGCAGGATCTGCTCCTGCCGTCCTGAACCACACAGCAATCGGCAATGCGACGGACAGGCATTGCCGCTCAACGATCAGTGCCTGCGCGGCGTCACAATAAAGCATCGCCGGCCGGCATTTCCGGTCGTGTGCGGCGTCTGACAGGCAACGTGACATCGGTCACAACGCCGGCATGGAAAACTGCTACTGTCCGCGCACGTCCCGAGCCCGCATGCGACACGCCGGCACCACACCAGCAACGCCTTTGGCATATTGCACGTTTCGTGCACGGCAGTGTTCATTTTTGCGAAAAAAAGGACGATAATTGCCGCCCACGGCCTTTCCGGCGCAAAGAGGAAACGAACCATGCCAACAATTCAAGGCAGTATCGAATTGTCGAGTCTTAACAGCAGCGAAACCAAGGCATAAGTTCGCCCTGTGCCCGTCCATTCACATTCCTCTTGTGCTGCACTGAAGCAACCGGCGTTAGCCACGCCCAGCGGGCAGCGAGGGCTTGTTCGCTTCGCCATCATTGCTGGCATCATCTGCTGCATGGCATCGGCAGCCGACACAACCGAGCCAGTCAACTCGTCGTCACGGTCGTTCACCGAACCCTGAGTCCGCGGCTTAAACAGCTACCCAGGGCCTGACGGCAGCAGCCGTTGGCGCCCCGGAAGCTTGCCGCGTATTGTCCGGGGGGTCGTCGACAAAAGCGGAGCGAAGTCTTCCGGGACAGCATACGTTTTCATTTCCCAGCAGTTTCTAGCCACACCAAGGAGGCATCAATGAGTGAAGTCAAGACCGTGCAAGAAGATGTCGTACCAGAAAGTGATCAAGCCGCTCCCGCAGCAGTGACCGTAGAGCAGCCGGTATCGCCACCGGCTGCCGCCGCCGGCAAGGCAGCGCGCGCGACGGCCAAAAAGGAGCCCGTGAAGGCCGCCAAGGCGACGAAACCGGTCAAAGGCAAGCCGGCAGCAACACCGAAGGCGGTAGCAACCCCGGCCAAGGTGAACCTGAACGAGGCTCCGCATCCCGCTCCGAAGCCTCCGCTCAAAACCAAGGATTACGAACGGACGCTCGCCAAGCTGCAGATCGAACTCGTGAAACTTCAGGAGTGGATCAAGTTCAAGAAACTGAAAGTGGTCGTGCTGTTCGAAGGGCGCGATGCGGCTGGCAAAGGCGGCACGATCAAGCGCATCACCGAGAGCCTGAGCCCGCGCGTCACCCGCGTTGCTGCGCTGCCGGCGCCGACCGACCGGGAACAGACACAGTGGTATTTCCAGCGCTACGTCCAGCACCTTCCGGCCGGCGGCGAAATGGTTCTTTTCGACCGCAGCTGGTACAACCGGGCCGGCGTCGAGCGCGTGATGGGATTTTGCACCGAAGAGGAATACCGCGAGTTCCTGCGCACCTGCCCCGAATTCGAACGGATGCTTGTCCGCAGCGGTGTCATCCTGATCAAGTACTGGTTCTCGGTCAGCAACGAAGAGCAGGAGCGCCGTTTCCAGAAGCGCATTTTCCATCCGGAAAAGCACTGGAAACTGAGCCCCATGGATCTGGAATCGCGTGCGCGCTGGGTCGAGTACTCGAAAGCCAAGGACGCGATGTTCGCCCACACCGATATCAAGCAGGCCCCGTGGTACGTGGTCGACGGCGACGACAAGAAGCGCGCCAGACTGAACGTGATCACGCATCTGCTGAACATGATCGACTATGAAGACCTGACGCCACAGCCGATCGTGCTGCCGCCCCGCCAAGACGAGGGCGGTTACGTGCGCCCGCCGATCACCGACCAGACCTTCATTCCAGAAGTGTACTGAACGACAGGCTGCCGTCGCACCAAAGACACAGGCCGGCGCGGAATTCCGTCGCCGGCCTGCGTCGTTAATCGTCCTGCACGTCGCCGGCGCAGCACTCGCGCGCGACACCGGAACAGCAAGATGCCGCTGCACATTGAAACCCCACTCATCGAGTCCCCGTTTCTGAGCCATGCCGGTCATTGCGCGGCGTGGCTGAAGCTCGAAGCGCTGCAGCCACCGGGATCGTTCAAGATTCGCGGGGTCGGCGCGGCCTGCGAGGAATACCTGCGGCGCGGCGCGCGCCGCTTCGTTTCATCATCCGGCGGCAATGCCGGACTGGCCGTCGCCTACGCCGGCCGCCGCCTGTCGGTCCCGGTCACCGTCGTGGTGCCCGAAACCGCATCCGCCCGAGCCAGGGAACTGCTGCAACTGGAAGCGGCACAGGTCATCGTGCACGGCGCCTCCTGGGACGAAGCCAACTTGCTGGCGCTGTCGATTGTTGGTCAGTCAGACGCTTTCATCCATCCCTTCGATGACCCGCTGCTCTGGTCCGGCCATGCCACCCTGGTTGACGAAGTCGCCCGCGCCGCCCTGCGCCCGGACGCCGTCGTCCTGTCGGTCGGCGGCGGCGGCCTGCTCTGCGGCGTGATCGAGGGCTTGCGACGCAACGCCCTCGGCCATGTCCCCGTGATCGCCGTCGAGACCACAGGCAGCGCATCCTTCAATCATGCGCTGCGCGCCGGTCACCCACTGGAACTCGAGACGATCAGCAGCGTCGCCACCTCGCTCGGTGCCAAACGCGTTTGCGACCGGGCATTTCAGTGGTCGACTGAGCATGCGATCGATAGCGTCGTCGTTTCCGACGGAAGCGCTCTCGATGCCTGCGAGCGCTTCCTCTCCGACCACCGCCTGCTGGTCGAACCCGCCTGCGGGGCCACCCTCGCGCTGGCTTACGAGGGCTCAGCGGCGCTCGCGGGTTTTGCCAGGGTCCTGTTCGTCGTCTGCGGCGGCGCAACGGCCAGCATCGATCAGATCCGCGCATGGTCGGCGAAGGCGGCACAGCCCGTGTGAGGGATACGGAGGGTTTCCTACCCCGGCCAGAACGCAAAACCGACCAGCAGCGCGGCGAACAGTCCGGTCAGCACGTCCAGCGTCCAGTGTGCCCGCAACACGATCACCACCAGCATCTGCAACACCGCCAGCAGGGTCGCGACAACAGTAAGGACGGGAATGCCGAGAGTGGCGATCTGGATGGCGCCATAAACGGCCAGCGCGGTGTGACCCGAAAAAAAGAAGTCGTTGCCGACGGCATAGGTGACGAACAAGGAAGGGAAGCCCGGATCGCGCCAGATGATTCCCGACGGTGCCGGTAGCGCCACCACCGCCTGGCTCGCCTGCCGCAGACCGAACAGGCACAGCAGCCCCCAGAACGGACTGAAGCTCGGACCGACCACGGCGTAGCCGAGAACGAACAGGCTGACCGCATCGACGCCCAGCGAACTGGCGATCAGCGCCGCCCTGGCGGCACCCGGATGGACGTGCAGCCAGGCGTTGCCGGCGGCGGTCAGGCGGTGCAGATGATCGTAGATGCCGCCGCCTTCGAGATGGCGCTGGCCGATCATGCGCTGCGTCACGAACCAGGCCACCAGCCCGCAGGCGATGCCCAGCAGGCGCAGGCCAATGGTGTCCCAGGCCGGCAGTTCGATCATCATTCAGTGCGGCTGCGTGCCGTCGGTGCTGCTCGCCGCGACCCGCTCGAGTTCCACCCGCTGCGCGGGAATTCCGGCCCAGGTCTCGCCGGCCGGTATCCGGGTATTGGGCAGGACGAAGGAGCCGGCCAGGACCTTGGCCTTCTCGCCGACCTCGACACCGCCCATCACGATCGCGCGCAAGCCGATGGTGGCGCCGGCGCCGAGTCGTACCGGCGCAATCACCAGGTAGCCGCCCTGCGCGTAGTGCGCCATGACGCTGGCCGAACCGCCGATGGTCACCCCCGCAGCCATTTCGATCATCGACGGATCGGCGATGGCCGTCGAATTGATGGTCACGTTGCTGCCGATCTTCATGCCCATCAGGCGGTAGTACAGTTGCGCGAAGGGCGACGGCGTCACGAACTCCAGGAACGAGTAGCGAACCACCAGCGTCAGCGTGCAATGGACATACCAGCGCAGTGCGGTCAGGGACACGGCCGAGCCGCGATACGGTTGCAACCGCCCACCGAGAAGAAAGTTCAGGAGCGGCGCCACCAGCAGCAGCGTCAGGCCGTAGGCAAAGTAACTGGCGGCCAGCGCCAGTCCGGTCAGCGGGTAGCGCCAGCCGGCGGCAAGCGTCGACAGTGCCGGCGCGAAAATCCCGGCGTATAGCCAAACGGCAACGCCGAGGGAAAGACCGGCCGCGATGATGGCCAGTGCGATGAACGGCAACGGCCCGACGAGGGCAAGTAGTCTCTGCATGCAGGATGACCAGGCGAGGGGAAGAAACGGCGCTGGGGCGGATATTACGACGAACCGGCACCGTCCGGGGGCAACACCGTGTCCGCAGGCAACGCGGACTACGAGCGGCTGAGGTTCGCTTCGGCCTCGGCCGCCGTTTCGTAACTCTGTGCGGCAATCTGCCGCTTCTCCAGGGCCTCGCCGAGTTTGGCGCGCAGGAAGGTGTTGGAGGTAAAGCGGGTCACCTTGTGGTAACAGTTGTCCATCAGGACCTTGACCATGTCGATATAGTCATCGACCAGTTCGGGCAGGATCGAGAAGCGGTCGTAGTTGACAATCGCATACACCTTGTGGCCGATCGGTGCCAGCTTCTCGTGCACCGCCAGCCGAACCCGTTCGATGTCGGCCGCGCTGCGGATGCTCAAGCCCTCGAAGTTGAGAAAGAGAATGTTCTTGTCGGCGTTGTACGCCAGGCGTTCAGCCAGCGGCATCTCGAGCATCTCGGCTCGCAGCCGCATCGGCTCTTCCCGGAAAATCCGGCTGTCCATGAGGACCGGCTCGGCACGCATCAGCGGTACGAAATCCATCCGCTCCAGGATGTCCTTCTGCAGATCGACACCGGGTGCGATTTCCACCAGTTCCAGCCCTTCGGGACACAACCGGAAGACACAGCGTTCGGTCACATAGAGCACACTCATCCCTCGCCGCTGCGCTTCAGCACCGCTGAAGGTCCGATGTTCGACCTCGTCGACAAACTTTCTCGCCTGGCCATCCTCGACGATGCGCAGTTTGCCGTCCTCCAGGGCAACCTCCAGTCTGCCGGCGGTAAACGTGCCGACAAAGACCACCTTCTTGGCATTCTGCGAAATATTGATGAAACCACCGGCGCCCGCCAGGCGCGGGCCGAACTTGGACACATTGAGGTTGCCGTGCCTGTCCGCCTGCGCCAGACCCAGAAAGGCGATATCGAGGCCACCCCCATCGTAGAAATCAAACTGACTGGGCTGATCGATCACCGCCTGCGCATTGGTCGCCGCCCCGAAGCTCAAGCCGCCGGCCGGGATGCCACCAATCACCCCGGGCTCGGCGGTCATGGTAAGCAGATCGGCAATCTTCTCTTCGGCGGCGACGCTGGCGACACCTTCCGGCATGCCGATGCCGAGATTGACCACCGCATTCGGCTTCAACTCCAGCGCCGCGCGACGCACGATGATCTTGCGCTCACTCATCGGCATGGCCGCTATCGCCGACAACGGCACCCTGATCTCGCCCGCAAAGGCAGCGCTGTACTGCTCACCGAAGGTCTGCATGTGGTACTCCGGCTTTTCCGCCACCACCACACAATCGACGAGAACCCCCGGCACCTTCACCTGACGCGAATTCAAGGTACCGCGCTCGGCAATGCGCTCAACCTGGACGATGACGATGCCGCCGGAGTTCCGGGCGGCCATGGCGATGGCCTGCGCCTCCAGGGTCAGCGCCTCCTTCTCCATGGTCACGTTGCCATCCGGATCGGCGGTGGTGCCGCGGATGATGCCGACATTGATCGGAAACGCCTTGTAGAACAGGTACTCCTCGCCGTCGATTGCCATCACCCGCACGATGTCGTCGGTGGTCATCGCGTTCAGTTTGCCGCCGCCGAAACGCGGGTCGACGAAAGTGCCCAGGCCGACGCGCGTGATCGTTCCCGGTTTGCCGGCGGCAATGTCACGAAACAGATGGGTGATCACCCCCTGCGGAAGGTTGTAGGCCTCGATACGATTGGCAACTGCCAGTTGCTGCAACTTGGGCACCAGCCCCCAGTGACCCCCGATGACCCGGCTGACCAGGCCGGCGTGGCCGAGGTGGTTGAGTCCGCGCTCCTTGCCGTCACCCTGTCCGGCCGCGTAGACCAGCGTCAGCCGGCGCGGGTGCCCGAGACCATGGGTATCGTCACTCTCGCTTTCCAGGAAAAGGGCTTCGAGGGCCACGGCAATATTCTCGGCGAAGCCGATACCGACGAAACCACCGGTGGCGACGGTATCGCCGTCACGAATCAAGCGTACTGCATCGCGCGCGGAGACAATCTTGCCGCTATCGGAAGCGCGCAGCGACGACGCCATGGGATGACTGTTGAGTGGCATGACGGGTTCCCCTTGCATTCCGGGCATCCGGAGGGCACCCGCAGTCTGCGCCCAACTGCCCGCTTTGCGCAACCTTGCCACCAGAATGGGCCTCCAACCGGGAGCCCCCCCATGTACGGTGACTCGGCCGCCCTGCTAGAATCGTTGCGCAGTTTTGCCGACGCACCTGCGTCGAGCCCATGGCCAACAAGGAGTGATCATCATGTCCGACAGGAAGAGATTTCTCGCCTCCGGCCCCGAACTGCGGGACGACCAAGAGCCATTCGACGAGCCATTGCAACGACCGACCGCCGATGGCGCAGGCAGCGAATCCGGCAGCTGGCAAGCGACGCCGAGCGCCGTCGCGCCCGCAACCGACAGCTTCGGCCAGCACGCCCAACTCGCTGGCGGCGGGGCCATTGCGCAAGGCGAGCATGCCGTCTCTGTCGGCTCTGCGGGGGTCTATGTCGGCGGCGACAACTCCGGCAATATCAGCATCCACGTCGGGGCCCCGGGCCGACCCAGGCAGACGCCCTTCCAGGCACCGCCACCGGCCCCCGACCACGTCCAGCGATCGCAGGAGCTGGCCCTGATCAAGGCGCACCTGCTCGACGGCAACGGGCAACTGCTGGCCAACAGCGTCGGCCTGTGCGGCTTCGGCGGTGCCGGCAAGACCACCCTCGCACGCCTGTTCTGCGCCGACCCGGCCGTTCTGCAGGCCTGCCGCGACGGCATCCTGTGGGTGCCGCTGGGCAAGAATCCGCCCGACCCGCGCGCGCAGATTGCCGATCTGGTCAGCGCCCTCCGCGGCGACTGCGACGGCTGTACGACGCTGCCAGGCGCCCGCGCCCAATTGCTGGCGGCGCTGGCGCAACGCACGTTGCTGCTGGTGCTCGACGACGTTTGGGACGAGTCCCAGATCCGGGACATCGTCGCCGCCAGCGGTGGCTGTGCCCGCCTGATCACCACCCGCAACGCGCTCACCCTCCCCTTCGAAGCCGAACTGCTGGACGTCGGCAACATGCAGGCAGCGGATGCCAGGGAACTGCTCGGCGCCGATCTGCCGACAGGACAGGACGCCCGTCTCCTGAGTCTGATCAGCCGGTTGGGTTACTGGCCAGTCTTGCTGCGGCTGGCCAACCGGACCCTGCGGCAACGTATCGGGCGCCAGAAAATGCCCATCGCCAAAGCGCTCGACGCCGTCGAGCGCGACCTGGCACGCAAGGGCGTGCTGGCTTTCGACCCCGCCCACGACGCCCTGGAGCGCGACCAGGCGGTGGCCGCCACAGTCGAGGCCAGTCTGGAACTGCTGGATGCCGCCGAGCGCCAACGTTACGCCGAGCTGGCGATTTTCCCGCAGGATGTACCGATCCCCCTGGCAAGCGCCGCCGAACTCTGGCAGATCACGGCCGGGCTCGACGCGACCCAGGCCGAGGAACTGGTCTCTTCGCGGCTGGAACCGCTGTCGCTGCTCGACTACGACGCCGGCTCAGGGACTCTGCGCGTGCACGACGTGCTGCGCAGCTACCTGTCGCTGCAGCTGACCGACAAGGCCGCGCTGCACCTGCGTCTGACCGAGCATTGGGGGGAACGGCCGGCCAGGGAGCATGCCTACGCCTGGCGCTGGCTGGCCTTCCACCTCGCCCAGGCGGCCCTGGCCAGCGCGCAGCCGCAGCGGCACGGCCTCGTCGAACGTCTGCTGGTACTGGTCGGCAACACCGACTGGCAACAGGCGCATGAGCAGGCACTCGCCGACCTGCCGGCACTGCGCGAGGCCCTGTCGTGCGCGCTCGACGCGGCGGTATCCGACGACCTGCCCCTCGGCGTGCCGCTGATCGTCGACGCTGCCGACACCCTGACGCGCTTCCGCCGCCGGCACCTGCGGCCGGAACCGATCTTCGAACTGGCGCAGCAAGGAGACCTCGACGGTGCCCGCCGCCGCTGCGCCCTCTTTGCCCTTGACGAACACTGGCGCCAGGTCCTCCTGCTGACCGTCGCCTGGCTGGCGCCGGCGCACAAGCGCGCACAGGCACGCGCCCTGTTTGCCGAAGTCGAAACCGAGTCGATTGCGCAGCCGGCGGTGCGCACCCTGCTGCTCTGGCTGCGAGCGCAGATCTGGGAACAGCCGGCGCCAGTCTTCGCCTTCCAGGTACCGCCGCAGGAAGCCGACACGGCACTGATCGAAGAGTTGCTCAAGCGTGTCGGCGGCGGCGAGTACCAGCGCGAGTTGATCATCAGCCGTGGGCTGGATCCCGACCTGCACAACCCCGACCGGCCGCCGCCGACGCGCGGCATCTACCACGGCGCAGCGGCCGACGGCAGCGCTGACGACGCCGAGCGCGGCACGACGCGATATCTCGCCGAACTCGACGGCCCTTACCTGGCGGCCTACGCCGCGCAGGACCCGGACCGCGGCATGGATGCCCTGCGGCGCTACCTCAGCGTCTATACCAACTACAACTACTCCGAATATCGCTTCAGCACCCTCTGGCTGCTATTCGGCTTCATCGTCGAACTGCCGCGCCCAGACGGCAGCGAGTGGCTGCGCGAGGCGGTGGTCGGCATTCTCACCGCGGCCCTCAGCGGCGATAGTGTCGAGTTCGAAGAGGGCCTGCCGACGGCGGCCACAGCGCTGCGTGCCCAGGCGCAGGATGCGGCGGCGCGGACCGCGCTGCACGAACAGGCGGCCGGGCTGATCGACGAGGCGATGTGCCTCAAGCCGGGACGCGAAGTGCAGGGCAGCGACATCTGGGCGCAGCACAAGCGACGGATGCTGGCCAGCGCCCAGGCACTGGGCTGGCTGCTCGGAGAAGAGGCCCTCGCCGACCAGGTGCTGCAGGAAGCCATGGCCTTGGCCGATTCCGGCTTCGCCGGCTACCAGGCGCCGGCGTGCATGGCGCTGGCCGAAGCCATCGAGATCTGCCAGCGTGGACAGCCCCAAGCCTCGCCGGCGATCGAGCAAGCCCTGGAGTGGGCGCAACGGGCCGCGCACAACGTCCAGGATCCGACCTTCTGCGCCCGCATGACGGCGCGTGTCAATGCGCTGCGAACGCACTGGTGGCCGGGCTTCGACATCGAGGCGCGCGCCCGGCATCTGTCCGAAGGCGCCTACCTTCCAGAGTTCGCCGGCCTGCACCGGGTGGGCCACAGCTACGCCGGCCGCCGTCCGGACGCGCTGCAACTGCCGGCATGGGCCCGCGACGACGGCAGCTTCGACGGTCTGCAAAAGCTCTATCAGCGCCCCAGGGCGGATTTTCTCCGACTCAACGGCAACGACCGCCCGCTCCACCCCGGCGACGCGGTGGCCGTGCCCGACCCGGGCTTGGCGCCGCATCTGGCGGCGCGACTGGCGGCGGCGACGCTGGCCGCGGCCGGCTCGTGGCCGTTGCCGCCGGAACGGCTGCAATTGTTGCGCTCGCTGGTGCCGCACGCGCTCGGCAGCCCGACCGCCCTGGATGCGGTGCTCAGCCGCCTGGTGCTGGCGCAGGCACGGCGTGCGACGCCGCCGGACCTCGCCGAAGCGACCGCGCTCGACGCCGTGCTGGCTCGGCGCGTGACCGCCGAGGCGGCGCCGGCACTCCGCGAACCGCTCGTTGCGCCCGCGCCGGCGCGGCTGCCGACCTGACACGGCGCGGCGAAGGAGTCTGCGGCGTTGGCTTCGTGCCTCCGGAGGAGTGTCAGAGCGGATGGGCGGTGAACGCGTACACCATGTCGCCGACGAAACGGCGAAACGACTCGTTCTCGACGAACTGCTTGTAGACCTGCGTGTCGTCCTTGAGGAGGATCTGCATCACCTTGCCGAGCGCCTGGTCGTGTGCCATGCGCGCCGTGTGCGGGGTGTTCTCGCGGGCGTTGCGGTAGGCCGCGTCGGCGGCGACCTTGGGCGCGATGTCTTCGCGGATCCGCTTCGCGACCCGGTCGCCGTCGGTAAACAAGGTTCCGAACTGTTCATTGAAGGTCTTGAGGATGTTGCTCAGCCGATCCATCTCGGGTTCCGGCTGGTGGCCGCGCGTATCGGTGGGCAGCGGCTCGATCTCGGCATCCTGGTCGGCGAG
Organism: Candidatus Accumulibacter propinquus; assembly: GCF_056856495.1. Taxonomy (NCBI): domain Bacteria; kingdom Pseudomonadati; phylum Pseudomonadota; class Betaproteobacteria; genus Candidatus Accumulibacter; species Candidatus Accumulibacter propinquus. Next base: position 1,121,101 of record NZ_JBSEHC010000003.1, on the reverse strand, counting down.
CGCGATGTTCATCGCCGCCTTCTTCTCGACGCGGTAGCTGTCCATGTCGATCGCTTCGAGGATGCCCCTGGCGAGGTCTTCCTCCTGTGGCGCCGGCAGCCTGGGCGTCAACAGGTCGAGGAAGATCGACAGCTTCTCCCACCCGGCGTTGCGGTAAGCGATCACCGACGAGAGGAAGGCGTAGCTGCGGCAGAACACCCGCGCCTTGCCCTTGAAGTCCACCTGGCCATCCTCGTCGAGCGCGTCCACATAGACGGCGACGCACGCATCGAGGATCGGGTCGAGCTGGTCGCGGTCGGCACCATCGAGAAACATCGCCACCACCTGCCGGACCTGCTCCGGCGAGTAGACCTGCGCCGCGTCCAGCGCCGCCTTCAGGTCGTGCAGCCTGTTCGGATCGGTCTCGTCGGCCAGCAGCGTCGTGCGGTAGTAGTCCTGGAAGGCGTAAGTGATCGCCTCGCTGTTGTTCTGGAAATCGAGCACGCAGCAGTCGTGCTTCTGCGGGTGTCCGCGGTTCAGCCGCGACAGCGTCTGCACCGCCTTGATGCCGGCCAGCAGCTTGTCCACGTACATCGTGTGCAGCAGCGGCTCGTCGTAGCCGGTCTGGAACTTGTCGGCGCAGATCAGGAAGCGGTAGGGGTCGGTCCGGATCTGCCGCGCGATGTCGCCGCTCGCGAAGCCGTTGAGCGACGCCTCGCTCACCTTCGCTCCGCCGACCTCGTGCTCGCCCGAGAAGGCGACAATCGCCTGGTACGGGCTCTTGCGCTCGCGCAGATACGCCTGGAAGGCGTGGAAGTACTGGATCGCGCGCTCGATGCCGCTGGTGACCACCATCGCCCGCGCCTGCCCACCGATCTTCCCGGCCGCCAGCACCTGCGCGTGGAAGTGGTCGACCATGATCTCGGTCTTCAGGCGGATCGCGTGCACGTGGCTCTCGACGTAGTGGCGCAGCTTCGTGTTCGCCTTGCGGGTATCGAACTCCGGGTCGTCCTCGCTCTTCCTGACCAGCCTGTAGTAGCTGTCCACCGGCGTGTAGGCCTTGAGCACGTCGAGGATGAAGCCTTCCTCGACCGCCTGCTTCATGGTGTAGCTGTGGAAGGGCCGATGCCTGACGCGCCCGGCCGCGTCGAGCGGCAGCGGCTCGCCGAACATCTCCAGTGTCTTGTTCTTCGGCGTCGCGGTGAAGGCGAAGTAGCTGGCATTGGCCAGCATCTTGCGCGCCGCCATGCGCTTTTCGAGCGCCGCGTTCACCGTGTCCTCGGGGTCCGGTCCCGCGTCGTCGTCTTCCGCCGGCGCGCCGAGTGCCTGGCTCATCGCCGCCGAGGTCTTGCCGCCCTGGCTCGAATGCGCCTCGTCGATGATGATGGCGAAGGTCCTGCCGCTCTCGATGGCGATCTCGTCGAGGATGAAGGGGAATTTCTGCACCGTCGACACGATGATCTTCCGGCCCTGTTCGATGAACCGGCGCAGGTCGCCCGCGCGCTCGGCGTGCCCGACGGTCGCGCCGACCTGCATGAACTGCCGGATCGTGGTCTGGATCTGGTCGTCGAGCAGGCGCCGGTCGGTGACCACGATCACCGAGTCGAAAATCTCCCTGTTGGCCCGATCCGCCGGATCGCCGTCGCGCTGCAGACCGATCAGCTGGTGCGCCAGCCAGGCGATCGAATTCGACTTGCCGCTGCCCGCCGAGTGCTGGATCAGGTAACGCCTGCCCGCTCCATGGGCACGCACATCGGCCAGCGCCTGGCGCACAAGCCTAAGCTGGTGATAGCGCGGCCAGACCTGCCGGCGCTTCTTCCTGCCCGTGCGCGGATCCTTCTCCTCGACGATCTGCGCGTAATTCTCGAGGATGTTGGTCAGACCCGCGGGGGTGAGCACCTCCTGCCAGAGGTAGGCGGTCTTCAGGCCGTGCGGGTTGGGCGGGTTGCCGGCGCCGTCGTGGTGACCCTTGTTGAACGGCAGGAACCACGAACCCCGGCCGCGCAACTCGGTGCACATCCGCACCTCGCTCTCGTCGACCGCGAAGTGCACCACGCAGCGGCCGAACTCGAACAGCCGTTCGCGCGGGTTGCGGTCGCGCCGGTACTGCTCGACGGCATCGTCGACCGTCTGTTTGGTGAGGCTGTTCTTCAGCTCGAAAGTGGCGATCGGCAGGCCGTTGATGAACAGGCACAGGTCGAGCGCGCGGCGCGGCGCGTCGCTGCTGTAGGTGAGCTGGCGCGTGATCGAGAAGCGGTTCTGCGCGTGCCGCGCCGCGGCCCTGGCGTTGCCCGGCGAGGCCGTGCCGTAGAACAGGTCGAAGTGCTGCGGCCCGTGCGCCACGCCCTTGCGCAGCACGTCGATGACGCCGCGCTTGCCGATCTCGGCAGAAAGGCGGGCGAGGAACTTGCGGCGGTTGATGTCGCTGGCGTCGTTCGCTTCGGCCAGCGCCAGCTTCCTGAAGGCCTCGGGCTGCGTGGCGCGCAGGAAGGCGAAGCGCTGCGGCACGTCGAGCGCGTGCGCGCGGTCGTAGTCCCGCGCGCTGCCGGCGATGTAGCCGGTGCCGCCGTACGGCGCGCGCACCTCTGCGGCGGTGTTCGGGGCGACGACAAGGCCATCCACGCCGGTCATGTGGCGCATGATCAGGCTTTCCAGGCCCTTCTCGCTGGTGTCGGTAGTCGTCATGCACAGACCTGTGCATCGACGGGAGGCGTCCACCCCGTCTTCGCCAGCACACCTGCGGCAATGCCGATCTGCCGACGCGTGAACCGCCGTTTGCGCGGGTTCCAGGCATAGACGGCTTCGACCAGGTCATCGAGGGTCGTAACGCTCTCGTGCTTCATCACCCAATGCACCGTGGACAGCAGCTCCAGACCGAAAGACGACTCGAAGCCATCGACCAGCGCCGCCACGCTGTTGAAACGCTCGCGTGTCTCGGGATGTTGCGCGAGAAAGCTTGAGGCGTCCTCGACCGCGCCCGGAACCAGCGTCAGGGGCTTGTCCGGCGCGTCACCGCCGTCGGCGTAGCCAGCGATCAGGTGACCCTCGATCGCGTGCAGCACATGCCGCAGGTTCTCGGCGTAGGGACCGTAAGGCGCCTTGACGTACTTCAGTTTCAGCGGTTCACCCGCTTCCTGCATGAAGTACATCAGCTTATGCACCTCCAGCAGGGTGACAAAGGGGTCGAGCAGACCACCGAGATAACGGTGCATCAACTCCACCAGCGCCGCTCGCCCGGCAGTCATCCTGGGCACTTCGCGGCTGTGCGCCATGGCGTCGGAAGTGGGCGCACCGCTGGGCTCCAGGATCAGCACCCGCACATCGGCAAGCCCCGCAAGTGCGGCTTCGATGCGCGGCCTGACCTCGATCCAGTCCAGTCCACCCAGGCCACTGCCCAGCGGCGGAATGGCGATCGAGCGGATACGCCGGGCACGGATCAACTCCACCAGCGCGGCCAGGCCGGCCTCGATGTCTTCGATGCGGCTCTTGCCACGCCAGTGGCGCTTGGTTGGAAAGTTGATGATGTAGCGCGGCGCGGCGAGCTGCCCCGTCTCGAACACAAACATCCGGCCCGGCTGCACCTCGCCGCGCCGGCAAGCCGCAGCATAGGCCCTGAAGTTCTCCGGGTAGGCATGCCTGAACTGCAACGCGATGCCACGCCCCATCACGCCCACACAGTTGACCGTATTGACGAGCGCATCCGTCCCGGACTTCAGGATGTCGCCGCTGGCGTATTCGATCATGGCTGACGCCTCCTCTGTCAATAATACCAATCGCTGACTATTTCGACCGCTGGCCGGTATCCACTGGTTGGCAGCACGTTGGACACCTGCTGGAAGATCGGTCGCGACGGCACGCCGATGCGCTCAACCAAATGCCACGGCAAACTATGCTCCAGTAGAAACTCCGCCTGCTTGCCCTCCTTGCACTGCCGCCAGTCGCGCGCCTGCACGGCATTCCAGTCGATCTCGCCGAGTTGGGCAAGTTCGCAGCGATCCTCGAAGAAGCGTGATCCCGCGTTCGACAAGGTGAACGCCCAGCGGCGGCCCTGCCGATCGGCCCAGTCGACCACCGCGCCAAGATCGGCCTCAAAGTGGATGATCGGACCTTGACCCCCACGATAGGCGAGTTCCGGATGATTGCCCTGATGGATCAGGTACAGCATCACCGAACGCGCGCAGAAATAGAACGGCACACAATCGCCGACGTGCAATCCCGGATGGCTGCTCAGCGTGAGCTCGCTCAAGCGCCGCTGCTTGATGCTGCTGATGCCGATCATCGTTCCCGCCGGCGCGCGCCGCGACACCTCGGCGTCACACCACAGGCAGGCGTCCGCCACGATGGACGGCAGGCGGTCCACATGGGCGATGTGGTAGAGCTTGGGCCCTGCCGGCAGGATCATGCCTCAGCCGCCTCGTCGGCGAGTTCCGGGTCGAGGTCCGCTTCGCTGTCGCCGTTGTCAAGCGCGGCGTCCTCGGGCAGCCGCGCCGCCGCCTCGCGCACGTCGAGCTTGCCGGTCACGACGTCGGCGACGAGGCGGGTGCGGTATTCGCGAAGGAGTTCGATCTCGCGTTCGAGGCGGCCGGTGGCGGTGTTCACGCCGGAGAGATCGATGTCGAGTTGAATCATGATGCGCTTCTGTTCATTAACGGGCGGGACGGGTACCCGAATATTGTAGAAATCGTCGGTGTAAAGCCGCCAAAAGCCCTGAACGATTCCCTTAGTTCGCTGGCGAAGTTCGACGCGGCATGCGGGGCTACGATAAACCGCCTCGAAGAACCGTTCATCAAGTTCCCGAACAGGGCGGAGGACCGTGTAGTCGGGGCTTACGAGCCCACGCTCCGGGGCTAGGGCAAACACACCGAGATGTGCCTTGAGCCGATTCAGCACGAGGTCGCCTTTCTCACACAGCTTCGCGCCAGCGTAGGACTCAGAAACCAAGCGACTGGCTTCAATCTGAGTGCTTGAAATCAAGCCGAACTTCTGGCTCATCGAGAGGTGCGTCTCTTCACCAGTGGCAGATCGGTTGTCGACCTCGCGGTAGACGTACTTCGATCGCAACACCTTCCAATGCTGCGGAATGTCGCCGAGCCAGGGGATGCCGGAGAGTTTGAGGGGGACGGAGGGGTCGAGGCCGCGGGTGACGGCGCGATGGATGATGACCTGCTTCTGCTCGTTGAGCAGCGCGATGACCTTCCGCTTCGCCCGGATCGCCCGCTCCAGCCGCCCGTTCGCCCAGTCCAGAAACCGCACAATCGCCGCTTGCTCTGCGGGTGGTGGGAGCGCGACGGGAATCCGCTTGAAGTGCGAGAAGTCCAAGCCCTGGCGAAGTCCCGAGCCGTAGCCGTAGATGGCCTTGCTCATATCCCAGACGTTGAGGAACTGAAAACCAAAGTCGGGACTGACACCTGTGTTCACTCGCAGAGCCAGGTAGGCTGATGTGATGATGCCACGATCGCGGACAATTCCTACACGGAGGCTGGTGTGGTCATTCTGAAGATCGGTGGTGCGAAGGACGATGTCGCCCGGTTTGACGATTTGATAGGTTTCGAACGATTCAGGTACTAGGCCGTGGAGTTTCTCCGCAGGCTTGATGACGATGCGACCATAGCTGAGCGAAAGCACGGTCTTCTCCTTCATGCCGTGGTTGCGCTCGTGATTGGGCACGAAGGCACCAAACGCGGGCCGCACCTCCCAATGCCCCGGCACCTGCCCGAGCCACGGTAGCCCCGACTCCTTGTACTCCGCATACGGCTTGAGGTCGGCGATCATGGCTGGTCCTCATCCTTCACTCGCCGGGCGGCGCTCTCGCGGGCGTGTTCGATCGCCTGGTGCAGCCGCGCACGCAGCAACGGCAGCGGCGGCAACTCCGCGAGGTACTCGCCGACGCGGATCGATTTGGCGTCGAGCTGCAGCAGTTCCACCTGCTCGGCGTCGGCGGAGGCGCAGAGGATGAGTCCGATCGGGGGTTCCTCGCCGGGAGCGCGTTCGTGCTTGTCCAGCCAGCGCAGATAGAACTCCATCTGCCCGACATGGCCCGGCTGGAAGGATTCCAGCTTCAGTTCGACGGCGATCAGCCGGCGCAGGTGGCGGTGGAAGAACAGCAGGTCGAGATGAAAATCGTCCTTGCCGACACTGATGCGCTTTTGCCGGGCGACGAAGGCGAAGCCGCTGCCCAGTTCGAGCAGCACGCCCTCGATCTCGCGCAGGATGGCGCTCTCGAGGTCGCGTTCGCTGTAGGCACCCTTGAGCCCCAGCAGGTCGAGCAGGTAGGGATCGCGGAAGACGATGTCGGGGCTCACCTGCCCGTCGCGAAGTCTGCCGATCTCGGCCGCGATGACGTCTTGCGGCTTCTTCGACAGCGCGGTGCGTTCGAACAGCAGGCCGCCGATCTTCTGGCGCAGCGTGCGCACGTCCCAACGCTCGATGCGGCACATCTCGGCGTAGAAGTCGCGGGCCAGCGGGTCCTTGAGCGGCAGCAGCTCGATGAAGTGGCTCCAGCTCAATTGTGTCGACAGCGTCGACACAATCTCCTGGTTCGTGAAACCCTGACAGAACTGAATGGCGCGGTAGAGCGAGCGGAGGCTGAAGGCCTGCCCGAACTCGACGGTCAATTCGCGTGACACGGTCGCGAGAATGCGTTTTCCGTATGGCGCCCGCTCATCCTGAAGACTCTCGGCGAGGAGTCGACGCCCGAGATGCCAGTACAGCAGCGTCGTAGTCGAGTTCGCAACCGTGGCAATCCGCTGGCGGGCGGACTGGATCAGTTCTCGCAAGTCAGTGAGGAGCGCCGCCTCATCCACAGTGACAGGTATCTGCGCCTCTGCGACATGGCCGGCGTGCTCTTGCCTCCCGGTCTGTAGTGCAGGGGGCGAAGTGATGACTTTCTTCTTCATCGCTGACCGACCTTGAGCAGACCATCCAGCAAACCCTCGGCCTCCTTCTCGATGGCCAGGATGTCGGCGCTGATCTCTTCGAGCGTGCGCAGCGGCTGCGGCTGGTAGAAGTGGCGCGTGAAGCTGATCTCGTAGCCGATCCGGGTGGCGTCGTCCCTGATCCACGCGTCGGGGGTGTACGGCAGCACCTCGCGGCGGATGAAGGCCTCGATGCCGCCGTCTTCGAGCAGCGGCACCTGCTCGGTATCGCGCAGGTCGGCGTCGGGCTCGTACTCGACGATGGCGGGCTGGCCGTCCACGCTCACCGCGTAGCGGCCGCGCAGCGGCTCGGCCCTGACCTTGCCGGGCTTGTGCACCCTGGCGATGACCGGGGCTGCGGTGTCGACGCGCCAGCTCACGGCCCTGAGGAGCTGCTTGAGGTCGGCGGCGGCGAGCTTGATCCCGGCCGCCTTCAGCGCGGCGTCCACACGGTCGCGGAAGACGTTGTGGTCGTCGAAGAGTGCATCGCCGAGCAATGCGCGCAGCCGGGTAGCCACGTCGAGCAGGCGGCCGTCGCGTTCCCAGGTCCTGGCGTCGAGCAGCTTCTTCTTCTGCCGCTCGGGCAGACCCCTCTTCGTGGCGCCTTCGTCGTCTTCGCCTTCGGGGTCGTCGCTACTGCCCCAGTCGGCGAGGCGCTTCTCGAGCGCGGCGGAAACCGCGGCGAAACGGATGCACAGGTCGTCGCCGAACACATCAACGAGCGTGGCGCGCAGATCCTCGTCGCCGGAGTTGAAGCGCAGCGTTTCGATGGCCTTGAGCGAAAGCTGGCTGTGCAGGCGCAGCGGCCGCTCGACGGTGACCTTCCAGTAGCCGAAAGCGGCATTCGCGAAGATCTTCGATTCGGGCGTTTCCGCGAAGTCGAGGAAGCAGCGGCTGATGCGCTCGACGTCTTCGGGCGAGAGTTCGCAGTTCTTCTTGCCGAGGTTCTTCCTGAGCGGCTTGAACCACTGGCTGGCGTCGATGAGCTGCACCCGACCCTGGCGGTGCGCCGGCTTGCGGCTGGACAGCACCCAGATGTAGGTGGCGATGCCGGTGTTGTAGAAGAGGTTCAGCGGCAGGGCGACGATGGCTTCGAGCCAGTCGTGGCAAGTAGGCCGGAGGAGTTGCACCCCCGGCCTCTCACAGAACGGTGCGTGAACCTCTCGATTCACACCGCTCCCATCAAGCAAACGCACCGGCCATGCCTTTCTGCCAATGCACGAAGAGATACGGCTTCTTCTCGGAAAGCTGTTCGAGAAACCTGCTCGCCCGTATCTTGTGGCCCTTCAGCCGTCTGTACTTCCTCATCGCCCAAGCCACCAACGTTTTGTTGAAGTGCCTGAAGACGGGGTACATCGCCGACCGATAGAATCTTCCGTAATACGCGAGCCAACCCCTCAGGATCGGATTGTGTAGTCGGGAAATGTCAGCCAGGCTCAGTTCCGTCCGATTTCGGTAGCTCAGTTTGCGTGTCGTTGCCCGCATCGCCGTCAGCGCTTTGTTGCTGACCGCCGGGGTGAAGCTCACAAACAGGCTGTTGCGCTTGCTGTTCTTCACCACCCTTGGCCGAAAGGTATATCCGAGGAAATCAAACTGCGTGACCGGATACCTCCCCTTGCGACTACCGTCTTTGCAGTACACGATCTTGGTCTTGTCCGGATGCATCTGCAGGGCGCATTGCGCAAACCTCGCATCGAGCGCCGCCATCAGGGCCTGCGCCTCCTGCTCGGTCCGACAATGGACCAACCCATCATCCGCATACCGGCACCAGGGGTTATCCGGATAGTGTTTCGTCATCCAGACGTCAAACGTGTAGTGGAGGAACAAGTTGGCCAACACCGGACTGTTCACTCCTCGTACACAAAGGATAACTTGCGGCGGAACGTTGGCCTTCTGAAGATTGATGCAGAGTGGATGAGTCATCCGGGTTCCCGGAAGATGGAACGGGGGTTGGGATCGAATGGCGAATGGTGATGCTGTCAGAACTGACGACGACTTCCTTGACCAGCAGCCGCACGATACGCTGACGTTCGGCGATATCGAGGGTGTGAACATTTTCCCGCATCCGCCCAAGGAATGCCGATAGCGTTTCCGCCAATCGGAGGTAGGCGGCTTGGTCGGAGAACTGGGCGCTGAGCGACTCGACTTCGGCGTGCAGGGCCAGCTCACGCTGGCGCAGCGCAGGCATGCGCCGACGCAGTTCCGCCAACGACAGCAAGTCCTCCTGATAGGCGGTGAGAAGCCGCTCCATGCTCTTTTGTACTCGCGCCAGATCCCGGTGGAGCGTTTCTTGCCGACGCTGCGCAGGATGTGTCTGGCGCGCCACTTCAAGCCGCCGATCCAACTCGGTCTGGATGAGCGCCTGATCCTCCAACAGGCGCAGGACTTCGGCCCATACGATGCTTTCCAGCAAGTCCAGCCGGATCGGGCGCTGATCACAGCGGGCCTGGCCGTCGTAGCGATAGGCATCCGAGCCGAGGCAGCGGTAGTAGAAGAGCTTGCGTGCCGTGCTGCGGGTCGAGGTTCGATAGAGAGCATAGCCACACTGGCGGCAGTGTACGAGTCCCTGCAGCAGGCTGGGCTCGACGGTGCGCCGAGCCGCGTACTTCTTGTTCACCACCAGACGTTCCTCGGCGAGGGCAAACGTCTCCTCATGGATCAAGGCGGGAACCGCGATCTCGAGCCATTCCTCGCGTGGGCGCTCCAGGCTGGCGCTGTTGCGTACCGGCAATCCCCCGCGTTGCCGGGCCAGACGATTGAGGCGCTGTCGTACTGCGACCTGGGTCTTGCCAAAGCAAGCCTGTCCCTTGTACGCCGGGTTGCGAAGCATCGCCCAGACGGTGGAGCGTTCCCATCGGGTGCCTTCCTTTCGGGTCGGCACCTCCTGCTCGTTCAGCCAACGCGTGATCGCACCGATCGACAAGCCGCCAGCGGTATAAAGATCATAGACTTGGCGCACCACCTCGGCTTGTGCCTCGATCACCTCATAGCGAGCGTTCGCCTCATCGCTCTTGCACACGTAGCGGTAGCCATAGGGAGCGCCACTCAACACACTGACTTCTCCCAGTTGGGCGCGGTGGCGCTTGCCGCGGCGCGAGCGCTCCAGGATTTGCGCTCGCTCGTATTCGGCGATCATGCCCTGGAACTGCAGCAGCAACTGATCTTCCGGGGTCTCGCTGCGCGGGGCCCGCAGGAAAACGGCGGCCACCCCGTGGCGAGCCAACTCCTCGGTGAGCAGGACCTGATAGGCGTACTTGCGGCTCAGCCGGTCAGGCGAGAGCACGAGCACCGCTTCAATCTGTCCTCCCGCCGCCAGATCGCGTACCCGCTCCAGCCCTGGCCGCAGCAGGCTCGCCCCGCTGTAGCCCTCGTCCTCGAAGATCCATTCAGCCGGCACGCAATAGTCCTCGCTTGCAGCGAAGGCCACCAGTGCCGCTGTCTGGCTGGCAATCGTGTGCTCCTCGCGCTGTTGCGCCGACGACACGCGGGCGTAAATGGCTGCTGTCTTCATCGCTCTTTCCACTCAGCCCGGACGGCCGCCCCGTGCGGCGTGCCCGATCCGGTACCAGGATCTCGTAGACTTGCTCAAGCTTGGCGGCGAGCAGGCGGTCAAAGACATAGTCCAGATACACGTCATGACCCTGCCGGCGCCGATCAACCATGTTGGCGTGCCTTGGCCAGATACGCCGATACCGCGCACCCAACAATCTCGCCCATCGTCCGGCCGCTTTCTTGAGCATACGCGCGCAACTCCCCCACGACCTCGCCGGGGATTTTGATCGTGACGGGAATGGTCGGTTGGGCAACCGGCAGCGGCTGCGCGAGTTCCTGTGCCTCCTGCAGGTATCGATAGGCTTGGCGACGCGACAACGCGAATGATTCGGTCAATACTTGCGCGGCCTCGCTGAGGCTGTGACCACGAACAAGCAGAGCGAAGGCGCTGTTCACCCGTTGTGCCCTTTCGGAATCGGTGGCGCGCGACATGTGCCTTAAGCATATGACCTCCTGCGACGCAAATCAAGTGTCGTTTCAGAACGATGAAGGGGAATTTGCCGATCGAACTCGAAGTTATCTTTTGTGTACGTGGCGTGACGACGCCGCCTTGCGGTGTCCCCCGGGTACGTTCTACCCGGGTTCCGTCCGCCTGTTGCAGCGGCGCAGTTAGCCAGCGCCTGATATAAAGCATGGCCCATTCACACTCCACGTGCTTCTCGAGCGCCTTCTCCAGCAATGCATGGTCGATGTTGTCAAACAGGCCTTTGATATCAAACTCCAGAACCCAGGAATACTTCCAGCACCGTTCCCGCGTTACCCCCACGGCGTCCAGCGCCGATCTTCCGGGCCGATAACCGTAGGAATCCGGTAGAAACTTGGCTTCCATCCCGGGCTCTATCACCCGCTTGACCACCGTCTGCGCCACACGATCTGCCACCGTTGGAACACCCAATATGCGCTCCCCGCCATTCTTCTTGGGAATGGCAACCGCTTTGACCGGCGGCGGAAAGTAGCTTCCCGACGACATCCGGTTCCAGATCTTGTAAAGGTTCCCCTTCAGATCCTTCTCGAAGTCGCCGATCGATTCCTTATCCACCCCTGCCGATCCCGCATTGGCTTTGACCGCTTGATACGCTTCGTACACCAGCCATTTGTCAATGGCAAATGGTTTTGTTGCACTCATCCGTTTCCTCCTGTTGCCAGTTGAACGCCAAATGCAACCGCTTGATCCGACCCCTTTGCTCCAGCCGCATTACCAGCCTTCATCGCTCGTACGGGTCGGTCCGTCCCAGTGCTCCGCATCGGTACTCTCGCCTCGTGGTTTCTGCCACTTGGGCTTCTCCCTTGACATCGGAACGACTGGTTCCCGCAGTTCCACACAGAAGCCTGGATCAGCTTCACGCCTCCTATACGCCGGCCGCCGCTTGCCCAGTAATCAGGTGCCCGGCAAGCTTGTCCCAGAAGATAGAAACGCCCCTGGTTTTGACGACAAGTCCCTGGATTACGACGCGTCAGCGAAGGTTCACTTTCGTTCGTATCTCTGATCCTTACCTGCTCGAGGTACGTCCTCGACGCTTTGACCCCAACGCTCACCACCACGGCTCTTGACCGCAGCAGCTTGGGGTGGTTTGAGGCCCGCTCCTGAAAGCCGACCCCGAGGGACCTACCCTCATCTTCCGTGTAGCTTCTACACAGTTCGTCAGTCCATTACGAACTTCCTTTCTGTGTGCCTGCGGCACACTCTCGATCAGCCAGCGGCGGATGTTGCTCTCGCCCTGGCCGGCGTCGCCGGTGAACAGCGAACTGCCGTTATGCACCTCGGCGATGCGGCTGCCGAGGGCCGACTGGCCGTTCATCTTCGACGCCATGTTGGCGAGAAAGAGCATTTGCCCGTCGCCCGAACGCGTGACCAGCGACAGTTCCTCGCCCTGGTGCATGACCCTGAAGCGCGGGTCGCGCATGCCGTCCTTGCCGCCCAAGGCTTCCAGATCCTTCTTCCAGCTCTTGCCGTAGGGCGGGTTGGCGAGCATGAAGTCGAACTCGCGGGCGGGGAAGGCGTCGTGCGCCAGCGTGGACCACTCGGCGGCGCCGACGATGTGCTCGGCGCTCTCGCCTTCGCCCTTGAGCAGCATGTCGGCCTTGCAGACGGCGTAGGTCTCGGGGTTGCCTTGTTGATCAGCGAGCCGATGGCGTCGGCCCTGGACAGCGTCGGCAACTGGTTGCGGAATTTGAAGTTGTCGAGGATGTCCTGGACGTTGGCCGAGAAGCCGTTGAGGTAATCCTCGAAGTCGGCCAGCGGGCGCTGCTGGCTGCCGCGCGACCTGAGGTCGCGCAGGGTGAACCGCGAGGTGTTGTAGAAGGCCTGGCCGGCGGCATCGCAGAGCGCGGCGTGCTGTTCGGTAATGCCCGCCGCGTCGAGCATCCTGCGGGTGTCGAGCACCTTCTGCTTGGTCGGCTCCAGCACCGCGTCCATGCGCCGGATGACGCACATCGGCAGGATCACGTCGGGGTACTTGCCGCGCTTGAAGAGATCGCGCAGCACATCGTCGGCGATGCCCCAGATGAAGGAGACGATCTTGTGGTGAGTGCTCTGGTCCAATGTCGCTTTCGTTATCGGTTGGCGCGGTGCCTGCCCAGGTTTTCAGCCGTGGCCGGCTTCCCTGAGGAAGCGCCGTTGTTCGTCTTCGTGGTCGATGTGCCGGGCCAACGCGCGGCACAGGGAATCGAGGTCGCCGGCCTGCGCGGACTCGCGGCGCAACAGCACCTTGGCCAGCGGCCCGATGTGGCGCGCGAAGATCTTCCCGATCCGCTCCAGGTCGGCGTCGGCGAAGGGGCTGCCGGCCGGCACACCCGCGGGCGCAGCCGTGGCCGTCGTCGGCGCGGCCGACACCGCCGCGGACGCAACGCGCAGGCTGCTCGGCGGCGTACCAGCCGACGCCGGCTGCGCAGACGGCTGCGAAGTCGGCTGCGCAGCGGCCGGCACGGCGGCGAGGAACGCCGCCTGCGCAGCGGGATCGGGAATCATCCCGGCCAGCAGGCGATGTAGTTCTTCACGACTGCCGGCACGCGGCAGGGTCTTGCGGACGAGGATCCCGGCCATCGGACCGATGTGCCGGCTGAGCAGCCGCTCGGCCGCGTCGACCGTCTCCGCGCCGAGCTCCGCGCCGGTCACCGACGGGGCACTCGCCGAGTCGGGCAGCGCGCTCGCCTCGACCTCGCTTTCGCCGCGGTAGAGATGGATCTCGTGTTGCCGCTCCTGCGGGTCCCGGCGTTGGCCGAGATGCCGGAAACACGCTGCGGCGCTGTGCCGGAGTTGCCGCAGGAGATCGACATAAGCGCTGCTCGCCAGCACCTGCCCCGGCGCGGCGAAGCGCATCACGCGGTAGGCGGTGGTGATGCCGTCGCCGAGAATGCGCGAACGCCCGCTCGGCGACGGCAGCACGCGCACCGGCCCGAGGTTGATGCCCATCTGCAGCGCAAGGTCCCGGCTCGCCGCAGCCGCGCCCAGGTGCCGGGCCGTACGTAGCGCATCCTCGGGATCGCCCAGGCAGGCCACGGCGCAACCCTCGCTGGTATTCACCGCCAGACGGCTGCTGGCCGGCAGCGCCGCAACCGCCTGGCTGACCAGCGCCGCCAGCAGGGTGCGCCGCTCCTTGTGCGCCGCCTCGGCAGCAGGATCCTCGGCCGTGACGTCGGCGAACAGCACCGCACCGATGACGCTGCAGCCCGCGGCCAGCGCGGCAGCGGTGGTCGGGAGGCTCGCTGCCGACGCGCCGTCGGCCTCGCCGCCGAGCATCGGCAGGCAGGCCCGACGGAAATCGGCCACCCGCCGCGGGCGCTGGCTTTCGTCGGGATTCAGCGCCCAATCGATGGATCTGAGCATGGCGCCCCCGAAGACTTCGACGTTGCCGATCGCCGACGCGCCGGGCATCGTATCCTCGCGCAGACGGGCCAGGGCGTCGCTCGGCCGCTGCCCGGTGACCAGCCAGTAGAGCACGCCGGCCAGGGCGTAGAGGTCGGTCCACGGCCCCTGCTTGCCGTCGGGATAGTATTGTTCGGCGGGCGCAAAGCCGGGCGTCACCACCGCGGTCATCATCTGTTCCTGACCCTCGACGCCGAGACGGCGGGCGGAACCGAAATCGAGCAACACCGGCGAGCCGTCGGCACGGATGTAGATGTTGCGCGGGTTGATGTCGCGATGCAGGAAGCCCGCCGCATGGATCGCCTCCAGTCCGTCCAGCAGCGGTCGCAGCAGACGCAGCAGCGTCGCGTTGTCGACCGGCAGTCGGCCCGCCAGCCAGGCGTTGAGAGGCTCGCCGGTTTCGTACTCCATGACCATGTAGGCGGTGTCGTTGGCGCGGAAATAGCGCAGCACCCGCACGATGCCCGCATGGTGGAAGCTGGCCAGCGCCCGCGATTCCAGCAGAAAGCGCTGCAGCCCCCATTCGAAGGGCTGCGCCGTGGCCTCGGAATGCGGGCACACGGATTGTTCGGGGCCGCGCCCGGCAACCGCCCGCGGCAGATATTCCTTGATCGCCACCGGGCAGTCGAGGTGGCTGTCACGGGCCAGATAGGTAACGCCAAAGCCACCCCAGCCCAGCACCCGCTCGATGCGATACTCGTTGAGCGTGTACCCCGCCGGCAGCGCCAGCAGGTCGCCCGCCGGCGGCGCTGAAGCGCTCGGCGAGCCGCCCGGCAGTTCGTCCGGCGATGGCAATGGCAATTCGCGCATCACTTGCTCAGGGCCGGTCAATGCAGCGTCCCCGCGAGCTGACTGTAGTTCCGTTCATGCCCCCCTCCACGCATGTTCCCGGCCGCGCCGTCGTGGCAGCGGGCCCGGCGCTCTTCCCCAGATCAGCCATCGATCATCTGCATCGCCTTTTCGAGGCTTCGACGCATGCGGTTGAAGGAACTGGCAAGCACCGCCACCTCGTCACTGCCGGTCTCGGCAAACTCGGGCTGGTCGAAGTCGCCGGTACTGATCTTGTCGGCGGCGGCGGACATCCGCGACACCGGCTGGATGATCAGCCAGGAGAGTAGCAGGTTGAGGACCACGAAGACCATCACGAACACCGCCGCCAGCGAGATCATGAATGTCCGGAAAGCCTGCGCGGCGTTCTCCAGCGGGACCGACATCGGCACCGAGACCACCTGCGCGCCGACCACCTCGTTGAGGTTCCAGCCGAAGCCGTTGGCCGAACCGTAGATCCTGAGCATCGACGGTGGTGCGGCATCGGGCGTGCTGTGACACTGCAGACAGGCCGGCGACTCGATGCGGATCGGGTGCGCAATGTACAGCAGCGGACCGACGGGGGTGTCTCGCTGGCCGCTGACCTCCGTGTCGGTGGCGTGATTGCGGAAGTTGTGAATCAGGTCCGCCTCCCAGTCGGCCGGCCGGTCGCGAAGATTGGTGGGGTTGAGGGTGGCTTCCTTGTACGCGTAGTTGGGATATTTCTTGCGCAGCTCGTTGAGCGTCTCGGTGGCTGCAAAGGCCGGCACCGTCTGCGGCAGGAACTGCCGGTCCAGCTGGCCGATCAGATGCGGCCGTACCCGCTCGACGGTATAGCTGCGGATCGCCAGCGCAGCCTCCAGCACCAGCCGCGCTTCGCCCAGCACCTGCGCGCGCGCGTGCCGGTCGAGCAGGCTGCGCGAGACGTAACCGGTGACGGCGAATCCCGCCAGAAAGACTACCAGCAGCACCAGGTTGAACTTCAGTCGCAGACCCATCGAGATGCCTCCTCCAGTAGCCGGCAGCGCACCGGCAGCGTTTACGGGTTGATCCTTGCCTTGCCTCGCCGACACTTCTGGCACGCGACCCTGCGAGTATCCCGGACCTTGCTCCCGGCAGTCAATCAGGCGACGCATCCGGCCTGGCCGCGCAGTCCGCCGGACGGCCTGCGGCGCGCGGGCCCGACAAGCTTTCCGCCCGCCAGGGCGCGCTTTGCATACAATCCGACCTGACACTCAACCGCCACCTGCCCGACGCCGTCGGCCAGGTGGCGAACACACGCCAGGAGACGGGCATGACTCGAACATCGAAGGCGCGATTCTGCTGGGAAGACCCATTGCTGCTCGACGCGCAGTTGCGCGAGGACGAGCGCCTGCTGCGCGACGCGGCGCGCGACTATTGCCAGGGCCGGCTGTTGCCGCGCGTCCTGGAGTCGTTCCGGCATGAACGCACCGATCCGGCGATCTACCTCGAAATGGGCGAGATGGGCCTGCTCGGCGTGACCATCCCCACCGAATACGGGGGCGCGGGACTCAGCTACGTGAGCTACGGCCTGGTCGCGCGCGAAGTCGAACGCGTCGATTCCGGTTATCGCTCGATGATGAGCGTGCAGTCGTCGCTGGTGATGCTGCCGATCTACCAGTTCGGCAGCGAGGCACAAAAGCGCCGCTATCTGCCGCGGCTGGCAACCGGCGAAGCGATCGGCTGTTTCGGCCTGACCGAACCCAACCACGGATCCGATCCTGGCGGCATGGAAAGCCGTGCGCGCGCGGTAGACGGCGGCTATCTGCTTTCCGGCAGCAAGATGTGGATCACCAACTCACCGATCGCCGAGGTGTTCGTCGTCTGGGCCAAGGACGACGGCGGTTCGATTCGCGGCTTCGTGCTCGAACGGGGAATGCCGGGCCTGTCGACGCCGGTCATCGAGGGCAAGGTCGGGCTACGCACTTCGATCACCGGCGAGATCGTGATGGACGAGGTTTTCGTGCCGGAGTCCAACGTTTTCCCGGAAGTCCGCGGCCTCAAGGGACCATTCACCTGCCTCGATTCGGCGCGCTACGGCATCGCCTGGGGAGCACTCGGCGCCGCCGAATTCTGCTGGCACACGGCGCGGCAGTACACGCTCGATCGCCGGCAGTTCGGTCGTCCGCTGGGGGCCAACCAACTGGTCCAGAAAAAGCTCGCCGACATGCAGACCGAAATCACCCTCGGCCTGCAAGGCTGCCTGCGCCTCGGACGGATGAAGGACGAGGGGAGCGCCACGCCCGAGATCACCTCGATGATGAAACGCAATTCGTGCGGCAAGGCCCTCGACATCGCCCGCACCGCCCGCGACATGCTCGGCGGCAACGGCATCTCCGATGCCTATGGCGTGATTCGCCATCTGGTCAACCTCGAGGTGGTCAACACCTACGAAGGGACGCACGACGTGCATGCGCTGATCCTTGGCCGGGCGCAGACCGGCATCGCGGCGTTCTGAGGCCGGCGCGCGGCGGCCCTACTTCTTGTCCGCTGGCGGAGAGGTCGGCGCCTCCTCCTGCTTCGGCGCATCGCCGATCACGGTTTTCAGGGGACAGAGGGAAAACGCCGGGCATTTCCTGCAGCCGGCAACAATGGCGATCGGGCACAAGGTCATGGGATGCCTCTTTCGGTTGAGAGTGGATAGCCAGCATACACCATCGACTGCGCCGCCGGGCGCTACAGCATGTGCTCAAGAAAGGCCTGCGTACGCGGATGCGCGGGGCTGGAAAACATTTCGGCTGGCGCGCGCGCTTCGACAATTTCGCCCGCGTCCATGAACACCACGCTGCTGGAGACCTCGCGGGCAAAAGCCATTTCGTGAGTGACCACGAGCATGGTCATGTGCTCGTCGGCCAGCTGGCGCATGCTGCGCAACACTTCGCCGGTCAATTCGGGGTCGAGCGCCGAGGTCGGCTCGTCGAAGAGCATGATGTCCGGTTCCATGGCCAGCGCGCGGGCAATCGCGACGCGCTGCTTCTGCCCGCCCGAAAGACGCGCCGGATAACTGTCGCACTTGTCGAAAAGACCCACCTTGCGCAGCAATTCTTCGGCCTTGGGGACGACCGCGTCGCGCGCCAAGCCCTTGACCGTCAGCGGCGCCTCGATGATGTTCTGTAACACCGTGAGATGCGGAAACAGGTTGAAATGCTGGAACACCATGCCCATCCGGCGGCAAATGCGACGCAGTTCGGCATCCGGCGCGTAGCGGCAGACGCCGGCGGCGTCGCTGCTCACCAGGGTTTCACCGGCAATCAGTACTTCGCCGGCGTCGACGGTTTCGAGGTGGTTGAGGCAGCGCAGGAAGGTGCTTTTCCCGGAACCTGACGGACCGATCACGGCGACCACGTCGCCCTTGGCGATTTCCAGAGAGACGCCCTTCAACACCTCGACAACGCCAAAACGCTTCCGAATGTCGCGGGCCACGATCATCGGGGTGACGTTCGCCAGCTCATTCGTCGTAGACGGCATGTCGCTTCTCCAGGTAATGGAAGCCCCAGGTGAGCACCAGTGTCATCAGCAGATAAAAGGCCGCGGCGACGACGAATGGCATGGTCGTGAAATCGCGCTGCACGATTCCCCGCGCGGCGCGCAGCAGGTCGTTCATCGCCAGGACGTAGATCAGCGAGGTGTCCTTGACCAAGGTGATGGTCTCGTTGCTCATCGGCGGCAGAATGCGCTTGACCACCTGCGGCAGGACAATGCGGCGCATGGTCTGGCCGTAGCTCAGGCCGAGGACGCGGGCGGCCTCGTACTGCCCGCGCTCTATCGACTGGATGCCGGCGCGGAAGATCTCGGCATAATAGGCTGCGTAATTGAGCACGAAGGCGACGATGGCAGCCGGGAAATCGGGCAGCCGCACGCCGATCACCGGCACGAACGGCAAGGCGAAGTAGATGAACAGCATCTGCAGCATCAGCGGCGTGCCGCGCATCAACCAGATGTAGCCATTGACCATCGTGCTGGCCAGGTGAAAGCGCGAAACGCGCACCAGCGCAAGGCCCAGCCCCAGCGGAACGGACAGCAGCAAGGTCAGCAGGAAGACCTGCAGCGTCACCGCCGTGCCCTGCAGCAGCGGGCCGAGGATTTCGATTATGTAGTCCATGCCATCCTTGTCACCAGGGTGCGCAGCCGGCGAGCGCCACTGGCGCTGAGCCGCGCACCAGGACGGTGGGGAAGAGGGAGGAATCGACAGGGCGACGCACGCCCTGTCGCCCGCCGAGCGCAACTGCCGGTCGGCGGGCAGGCCAGGCTTACTTGATGATGTCCTTGCCGAACCAGGTCGTCGAGATACGGGCGGCGGAACCGTCCTTCTTCATCTCGTCCATGGTCTTCTGGAGCTTGGCGAGCAACTCGGTATCGCCCTTGCGGACTCCGACGCCGTACTCCTCGGTGCCGAAATGTTCTTCGAGCACGACGTATTCGCCGGGCTTCTTGGCAACGTAGTAACGGCCCACCACTTCGTCCACCACCAGCGCGTCGAGGCGGCCGGTGGAGAGATCCATCAGGGCCGTGACGTTGTCGCCGTACTTCTTCAGTTCCTTGATCGATTTTGCGACAGCATCCTTCTCGACCGCCTCGACCGCGCTGCTGCCTTCCTGCAGACCGACCACCTTGCCGGCCAGGTCGGCCTTGCTCTTGAGCGGCGACTTGGCGACGACCACGACAATCTGGCGGTTTTCCAGGTACGGCGTGGTGAAGGCGATGTTCTCCTTGCGCTTTTCGGTGATCGTCAGACCGTTCCACAAGGCGTCTACCCGTTTGCCATTGAGTTCGGCTTCCTTGGCGTTCCAGTCGATGGGCTTGAACTCGACCTCGGCGCCCAGCCGCTTGGCCGCTTCACGCGCCAGGTCGATGTCGAAACCGATCAGCTTGTTCTCTTTGTCGCGGAAACCCATCGGCGGGAAGTTGTCGTCGAGGCCGACGACGATCCGGGTGACCGCAGCCGGCTTGGCCGCCGCGGCTTGCGGCGCTTCCTGCTTGCCACAGCCAAGAAGCAGGACGCCGGTCGCCAGCGTGGTGAGCAACAATGAAATGCTTTTCTTCATGCGTGTTTACCTTGATTGATGGGAGGTGAAAAAGGTCTCGGGTCGCCCGCTGTAGTGGCAGTCGCCCCGGTTCTGGGGTGCGACTTTCGAGCAACCTGCAATTATCCCGGAAAATATGCCCTGCGCCGGCGTCGGCGACGATTTTCCCGGCAGCGGCCGGGGTGCGGCCTTCAAGCCGGGCGAGGAGCGCGTCGTGAACTGGCCTGCTGGTGCAGCCAGGCATGCAAGGGCTCGGCGGGCATCGGCGGAGCGTACAGGTAACCCTGCGCCACGGCGCACCCCAGGTCGCGCAGAAAGCCCGCCTGCTCCAGGGTTTCGACGCCCTCGGCAACCGACTTCACCCCCAGTTTGTCGCTCAAGCCGACGATGGTTTCGGCAAAGACGCCGCCCTGCCCATCGCGGATTTCCTTGACGAAGGAACGGTCGACCTTGAGGCAATCGATAGGCAGTGACTGCAGGTGCCCCAACGAGGAATAGCCGGTGCCGAAGTCGTCGATGGCAATCTGGACGCCCAGTCGTTTGAGCGCTTGCAGTCCCTGCAACACCACCTTCGGCTCATCCATGGCAATGCTTTCGGTGATTTCCAGTTCGAGCAGCGAGGCCGGCATCTGGTAGCGCGCGAGCGTACCGGCGACCTGTTCGACGAAATCGGCCTTGCGGAATTGCGGCATGCTGACGTTGACCGCCATGCGCAGCGAAGCGAACCCCGCCGCCGCCAACTGTGCGCGCTGCACGCACGCCTGCTCGAGCACCCACGCGCCGATATGGACGATCAGGCCGGAGTATTCGGCGAGTGGAATGAAGACATCCGGGGGTTGGACGAAACCGGATTCGCCCGGCCAGCGTACCAGGGCTTCGACGCCAACGACCTCGCCGGTCGCCAGAGCCACTTGCGGCTGGTACCACACCTGCAGCTTGCCCAACTGAAAATCCAGGCGCAGGCGGCGGGTCACTTCCACCCGCCAGCGGGTGTTGTCTTCCATTTCCGCCAGATAGCATTCGTAGTGTGCCGAGACACTGCGCTTGGCGCGGTTGAGTGCGATATTGACCCGCTTGAGCAGGGTGATGCCGGAATCGGCCTGGTCGGGGCTGCCGCACAGGCCGAGCGTGACGGTGACCGGCAGCTGGTAATCGCCGACCTCGAAGGGCTCGTGGAACAGCGCCAGCAACCGTGTGGCATTCACCTGCGCTTCGGGTCCGAGCACGCCGAAGACATCCGCACCCACCCGCGCCAGACGGCAGCCGGGCGCCAGCCGGGCTTGCAGCCGCTCGCCGACAGCCAGCAGCAGGGCGTTGCCGATGTCCTGGCCGAGGCCGTCGTTGAGATCGGCGAAATGGTCGATATCGAGCAGGGCCACGACGGTGTCGGCAGGCCGGCCAGCCACGCCATCGAGGTCGGCAATGAACTGCACGCGGTTCGGCAGCCTCGTCAGCGGATCGTGAAAAGCGATGTGGTTGAGGCGCTCGACCAGTTTGACATTGCCGAAACAGGCGGCGATGTTGGCCACGAAGACGTCGAGCAGAGGCCGGTCGAGAGCCGCCGCGACGTGCCCGGACTCGAGATACACGGCGGCTTCCTGGTTCCCGGCGGCTTTCAGGTAGAGCACGGTGTGATCCGCGGCGAAGACGTGCTGCGCACGCGCCACGCTGTTCTGAATTGCCGCGACAATGCCCGCTTCCGGCAGCGCCTCCAGCGGCTGCGCGATGTAAGGCGCGTGCCGACCGGCAGCACCGACCACGTAGCAGTGCTCGCCGTCGCCACCGAACGGCGATCCCTTCTGCGTACAGACGATGCCGTCCGCCGGTAGCTTGAGCAGCGCGGCGAGTTGGGTGAGCACGCCTTCGGCGAGGTCGGCGACGGCATGCTGCTCAAGCAGGCCGGCGGCTGCATGCACAATCAGTTCCAGCCCACGTCGGTGCTCGGCGATGGCGCGCAGTTGCTCGTAGGCGCGCAGCGCGGCGCTGACCGTGGTGATCAGACGGGTGTGGGTGAGTTCGCTCTTGGTCCGGTAGTCGTTGATGTCGTATTCGTTCATCACCGACAGTTCCGGCGCATAGCCCGGCTCGCCGGTGCGCAGGATGATGCGACATTCGGCCAGGCCCAGTTCGTCGCGCAGGTATCCCACCAGGTCGAGCCCGGCGCGCTCGGTTTCCATCACCACATCCAGCAGGGCTACCGCGGTATCGGGATGCTGGCGCAGCACCGCACGCGCCTGGCGGGCACTGTGCGCGTACAAGAGGTTCAGGGGCCGCCCGAAAATCCGCAGATCGTGGAGCACGAAGCGCGTGACGTCATGCACCTCGTCATCGTCATCGACCACCAGCACCTTCCATGGCGTACCACCTGACGGGGGTGACTCGTGTTCCTGGATGTCATCCCCAAACGGGACCAATTCGTCAAGCATGCAGGCACTCCACTGTAGGGCCCTCGGAGGCGGTCCGGGGGATCGCTGGGTCAAGGCGTGGGCTTGGCCCGCGTTGCTGTATCCCGGCATCGTCTCGCCGAGTAGACCAGTGGCCAGATTATAGACAATATAGCGGCCGCACCCACAGCGACAAACGCCATGCCGGCTGGGCCGGCGTTCTGCGCCGGCCGCCCGGCCCGCCATCCACCATCCCGAAAGCAATCACCATGCGTTCTCCCCCTCTCGCCGGCCTCCGCGTCCTCGATCTGACGCGGCTGTTGCCGGGGCCCCTGGCCAGCATGCACCTCGCCGACCTTGGTGCTGACGTGATCAAGATCGAAGATACCGGCGCCGGCGACTACGCGCGCAGCGCCGGCGCCGTGCACGGCGACATCAGTTATTTCCAGCTCGTCAACCGCAACAAGCGCAGCCTCAGTCTCGACCTCAAGCAGGCGGCCGGCGTCGAGGCCTTCATGCGCCTTGCCGCCACCGCTGACGTGATTCTTGAGGGGTTTCGACCCGGCGTGGTGGACAAGCTCGGCATCGGCTACGCGAGCGTGGCCGCGCTCAATGAACGCATCGTGTACTGTGCGATCACCGGCTACGGTCAGGATGGACCCTATCGGGACCGCGCCGGACACGACCTGAACTATCTCGGCTACTGTGGCCTGCTCGACCAGATTGGCGTCGCCGGCAGCGCGCCGGCGATCCCGAACTTTCAGATCGGCGACCTGCTCGGCGGCTCACTGAGTGCGCTGGTCGGCCTGCTCGCCGCGGTGGTCGATGCGCGCGCCACAGGTCGTGGGCGCTATGTCGACGTGGCGATGACCGATGCCGTTTTCGCGCATACGATCTTTCCGTTGCTCGCCGTAATGGGCCTGGGGCAGGCACTGCCGCGCGGCGAAGATGTCCTCTCCGGCGGCATGCCCAGCTACGGCGTCTATGCCACCAGCGACGGGCGCCATTTGGCCGTCAGCGCGATGGAGCCGAAGTTCTGGCAGATGCTGTGTTCGGCCATCGATCGTCCCGACCTCAAGCCCTTCGCCTTCGCCACCGGCGCGGAGGGTCTGCGCATCCGTGGCGAACTCGCAGCGGCCTTCGCCGAACGCAGTTTCGCCGACTGGACGGCGGTCTTCGAGCGCGTCGACTGCTGCGTCTCACCGGTGCTGCGTTTCGAGGAAAGTCTGGAGAACGAGCAACTGCGCGCGCGCGCGATGATCGTCGAGGTGGCCGGAGTCAAACAATTCGCGCCACCGTTCAAGATCAGCGAACTGCCTTTCGAAACCCGCCTGCCGCCACCGGCCGCCGGCGAGCACAGCGAGGAAATCCTTCTCGAGGCCGGGTTCAGCACGGAAGAAATTGCCCGGTTGCGCACGCAGAAAGTGATCTGAACCCGTTGACCAGGTTGCCGGATGGGCAGCCTTGCCGGGTACGCGCCCGCCCCTACGGCGTGCGCACCGGGTCCGTCGCCAGACGCTGCAGATCCGCACAGGTGTTGATGTTCTCGAAAGCTGCCGCCTGGTCATCAAATGCGACCTCGACCACCGTCAGCGTATCGTGCCAGCGCGCGACCTTGCGCCCGCCCTTGCCGAGATAGTCGCCCAGCGACGGCAGGAGTTCGCGTCGGCACAGGGAAAACACCGGTTGCGGCTGCGCACCGGTGCGTACCACCGCGAGGGAAGCACCTCTCGCGGTCAAGGCCTGTTGCAGGCGCGCCACCAGGTCGGCTGGAAGAAAGGGTGAATCGCAGGGAGCCGTGACGACCAAAGGGTGCCGGGCCACCGACATCGCGGCGTGCAGACCGGCCAGCGGCCCGGCGAAGTCAGCGACCTGATCGGGCACGACTCGATGGCCAAAAGCGCTGTAGCGCTCGCCATTCTGGTTGGCGTTGATCAGCAGTTCGTCGACCTGCGGACCGAGCCGTTCGATCACCCAGGCAATCATCGGTCGCCCGCCGAGCTCCTGCAGACCTTTGTCGAGCCCACCCATGCGCCGGCCGAGCCCGCCGGCGAGGACGACCCCCGTTATCCCATCGACGCGCAAGGCGAATGCCTCTCGCCGTTCGCGCCGCCGACCCCCGGACGCTGAGCGAGGGTCATTCGCCGTGCTCGGCGGCGGGGTGCGGCGCCGCGGCCTGTGGCGTGGGCTCCGCTGGCCGCAGGGCAAGAACCACCACGGAAACATTGTCGTGGCCGTCGCGTTCAAGGGCCAGCGCCACCAACTCCCGACAGGCCTCTTCGACCCCCCGGGAAGTCACAATTTCGGCGATGTCACCCGGCTCGACACTCTCCCACAGCCCGTCGGAGCACAACACGAAGCAGTCGCCGGACAAGAGCGGCGCGCAGCGCTCGGCCACCACCCGCAGGTCGGGCTGCGTGCCCAGGGACGACACCAGCACATTGCGTGCAGGATGATGACGCGCCTGTTCAGCACTGAGCAACTTGTTCTTCACCAACTCCGCCACCAGCGTCTGATCCTGCGTCAATTGCACGCACTGCCCGGCCGAGCAACGGTAGAGGCGGCTGTCACCGACATGCGCAAACCACCCGCTGCCGCCGACCAGGACCAAGGCCGTCGCCGTCGTGCCCATGCCGTCCAGCGCGGCATCGGCCTGCGCGGCACGAAAAACCGCGTCATTCGCCTCGCGCAACGCCACTTCCAGCGCGCGCCGGGGGTCGTCACCCGGCGTTGCATAATAGCTGCGGCAAATCGTCTCGATCGCCAGCCCACTCGCCACTTCACCGGCGTTGTGCCCGCCCATGCCATCCGCCACCACCGCCAGCACCCCGCGACGCAGCCTTTGCGCAGGATCGCTCGGGACCATGAAAACCACCGCGTCCTGATTGCTGTTTCGCACCAGGCCGATATCGGTCGCCGAACCGCACTCGACGACATGACTTGCCGCCGCGGGATTCACCGACCTCCCTCCGGCGTGTTCGCGGCCAGATTTGCCAAGCCTGAGGCCCGCCACCGCACGCGCCACGCGCGCACTCCACTTGCCCATATTCCCTGCCCCTGTTCGAGCATCCCCGCGCCAGATGTCGCCGTTGCAACTGCTCTTTCGGATGCAGTTGCCATTGTGCCAGTCTGCGCTCGTCGAAGGGGTGTATGCGCGAAGCGCTTGCGTCTCAATCCGGCGCAAACCAGCTCAAAGTGGCCGAATGACCGACAACGCGCCGCGTACCTGCCCGGTGGCATAACCCGTTGCACGATCATGCGGGTAGTCTCTGGCCAGGGCAGTCTTGAGATCAGCCGACAGCGAATCTACGGCACCGTGGCAGCTCAGGCAGACCTCGACTACCGGCAAGGCTTTCATGTAGCGATAGCTACGCTTGCCATCAGGGGCGGTGACCACCTCGCCAACCTCGAGCTGCTCGGGCTTGGCGCCATTGGCGACCTGAATGTTGAAGCCAGCGAGTTGGCGCGTTTCCCAAGCATCGGGCGTGCCGGTCGCTGGATTGCGTGTCTTCAGGCTGACGCGGCGAATATTCCAGCCCGTCTGCCGACGCATGTCCTGCAGCAGTTGTGGCGCCTTCTCCTTGCAGACGGAAATGGCACCGACCGGACCTTGTTCGCTGACTGCAGTCTGCATCGCCTGGACAACCTTGGGCAGCACCGGCAGCGCGGTCTTGCGCGTGTCGGCAAGCAAGGCCGCTTCCTCCTGCGCCCACGTCAGCTGAACGGCGGAAGCAAGCGACAGGGAAACCATGACTGCTGCGAAAACCTTCATGTGGACCTCCGACAATGTATAAGCATGAACTAATTTACCATCATCTCGTGCCAACCGTCACGAAACCATCACAAAGAAGCTTGCAGGCAGTTCTGAAAGGCTTCGCGCAGCGGCATTTCGGGGAGATTTTTGCCAATCAGGACAATTCTTGAACGGCGTTCCTCCTGCGGCTCCCAAAGGTCGCCGTAATCGAAGCCGACGACGCGCTGGACACCCTGGAAGATCAGTTTCCGGTCGTCGTCGGCGATCGCCAGGATGCCTTTGTAGCGCAGCAGTTCCATGCCGAGTTTCTTGAATTCCGTCGACTCGTCGATCAGCGATTGCACGAAGGCACCGATGCGATCGAGATCCACCTCCCCGGCGTCAAGCACGAACGCAGTGATTTCGTCGTGGTGGGCCGCCGGCCGGCGCGACCAGCGCGTAGCGCCGGTCGCGCCCGGCAGTGGCAGGAAGCGGGCAATGGGTGGCGCGTCGGGCGCCAGCAGCGTGGCATCGAGGTTGAAGCCGCCGATGCCCAGTAAAGATCCGGGAGCGGCGCGCCCGCGCACCAGCGACTGCTGCGACGCGCGCGGATTGATGCGGCCGAGGCGTGCGGACAGATCGACGATCGCTTCGGCATCGACGAGATCGCATTTGGCCAGCAGCAAGCGGTCCGCGAAACCCACCTGACGCTGCACGACGCGGTGTTCATCGAGTTGCTGTTGCGCGTGCAGGGCGTCGACGACAACGACGATGCCGTCGAGCATGAAACCGGTTCGCAGCTCAGGCGCGGCAAAGAAGGTCTGGGCCACGGCACCGGGATCGGCCAGGCCGGTGGTTTCGATGATGATCCAGTCGAACGTCAGTTCGCCGGCCGCGCGTCGAGCGGCGAGATCCTGCAACGCACGCACCAGATCGGCATTGACCGTGCAGCAGACGCAGCCGTTGCTCAACTCGATGATGCCGCCACTGTTGCGCGAAATGAGCTGACTATCGATGTTGACCGCACCGAATTCGTTTTCGACGACGGCGAAACGCAGACCGTCGGCGTGATTGAGCAGTTGGTTGAGCACGGTGGTCTTGCCGGCACCAAGGAAGCCGGAAAGCAGGGTAACGGGGAGCGGTGCGCCGGCTGTCGGGGTCATGAACGTTCCACAGGGCGAAGAAGGGCCATCCTGACCGACGCGCCCTTCCTCGCTGCGCGCCGGCCGGTCCGGTGGCCGGTCAACAGCAGCCGCCCGAACGTCCCGATCCGTAACGTGCTTCCTGACGGTTGCGGAAAAACTCGACTTCGTTCATCACCGGCAACTCGGGATGCGTAGCGCGCATGTGGGCGACGTAGGTGTCGTAGTCGGGCAGGCCGACCATCAGCCT
Source organism: Candidatus Accumulibacter propinquus (assembly GCF_056856495.1). NCBI lineage: Bacteria > Pseudomonadati > Pseudomonadota > Betaproteobacteria > Candidatus Accumulibacter > Candidatus Accumulibacter propinquus. The sequence goes on along the minus strand of NZ_JBSEHC010000003.1, from coordinate 1,093,430 downwards.
GGCGGCCTGCCCGAGATACTTGCCGAACTGGGTCAGATCCTTGAACAAGGGATCACGCCCTGGCCGTCGGCATGGCTTCGTACGGCAGTTCACAACTGGTCGGCTTGCCCTCGTGCCAGGCCTTCACACAGGCGACGATGGTGTAGAACAGGATGCTGACCACCACGAAGATGAAGAACATCGCCAGGACGGCATCCAGATAGTTGTTGAAAACGATCTGCTGCATCTGTTCGACGCTCTTGGCCGGAGCCAGGACCTCTCCCTTGTCGATGGCTGCCTGGAACCTGTTGGCCAGCGCCAGGAAACCGATCTTGGGGTTGGCGTTGAAGACCTTTTCCCAGCCCGCGGTCAGCGTGCAGATCAACAGCCAGCACGCCGGTACGATCGTCACCCAGGCGTATTGCTGGCGTTTCATCTTGAACAGCACGACCGTGCACAGCATCAGCGCCACACCGGCAAGCATCTGGTTGGAAATGCCGAACAGCGGCCACAGACTGTTGATGCCGCCGAGCGGATCGACCACGCCCTGATAGAGGATGTAGCCCCAGGCAGCGACGCAGAGACCGGTCGCCGTCAGGTTGGCCGGCCAGGAGTTGGTCTGCCTGAACGACGGCACGAAGGTTCCCAGCAGATCCTGCAGCATGAAGCGTCCGGCACGCGTTCCGGCATCGCAGGCGGTGAGGATGAACAGTGCCTCGAAGAGGATCGCAAAGTGATACCAGAAAGCCATCATCGTCTGCCCGCCGATGACCTGCGAGAAGATCTGGGCCATGCCCACGGCCAGCGTTGGCGCCCCACCGGCGCGCGAGAGGATGCTGTTCTCGCCGACATCCCTGGCGGTCTGCACCAGCACCTCCGGGGTAATCACGAAACCCCACTGCGAGATGACCTGGGCGGCGCCTTCGACGGTCTTGCCGATGATCGCCGGCGGGCTGTTCATTGCGAAGTAGACACCCGGATCGATGACCGAAGCGGCGACGATGGCCATGATTGCCACGAACGACTCCATCAGCATGCCGCCATAGCCGATCATGCGCGCGTTCTTCTCGTTGTCGAGCAGCTTGGGCGTCGTTCCCGAAGAGATCAGCGCATGAAAACCCGAGACCGCACCGCAGGCAATGGTGATGAAGATGAACGGGAACAGGCTGCCCGACCAGGCCGGACCGGTACCGTCGATGAACTGCGTGACCGCCGGCATGCGCAGGTTCGGGGCGACAAAGACCATCGCCAGGGCCAGACCGACGATGGTGCCGATCTTGAGAAAGGTCGACAGGTAATCGCGCGGTGCCAGCAGCAGCCACACCGGCAACACCGAGGCGACGAAACCGTAACCGATCAGCATCCAGGTCAGCTGTTTGGGGTTGAAGGTGAACAGCGGTGCCCAGGTCGCGCTCTCGGCGACCTGCCCACCAACGACAATCGCCGCGATCAACAGCACGAAGCCGACGAGCGATATTTCGCCGACCCGTCCGGGGCGGATGAAGCGGTTATAGACGCCCATGAACATCGCGATGGGGATCGTCGCCGCGACGGTGAAGGTTCCCCACGGACTGTCGGCCAGCGCCTTGACCACGATCAATGCCAGGACCGCAAGAATGATGACCATGATCATGAACGCCCCGAAGAGGGCAATGATCCCCGGCACCAGGCCCAATTCGGTCTTGATCAGGTCGCCGAGCGAACGTCCGTCACGGCGCGTCGAGACAAACAGCACCATGAAATCCTGTACCGCACCGGCCAGCACGACGCCGACGATGATCCACAGCGTTCCCGGCAGGTAACCCATCTGCGCCGCGAGTACCGGCCCGACCAGCGGTCCGGCGCCGGCAATCGCGGCAAAGTGGTGGCCGAACAGGATGTACTTGTTGGTCGGAACGTAGTCGAGGCCGTCGTTGTGGCGGACGGCCGGGGTCGCGCGCGTCGGGTCGAGCTGCATGACCGTGTCGGCGATGTACAGGCTGTAGTAGCGGTAGGCCACCAGATAGATCGAGATTGCCGCAGTGACGATCCACAAGGCATTGATCGTCTCGCCCCGCGATAGGGCCACGGTGCCGAGCGAAAATGCCCCGACCACCGTCAAGAGCCACCAGATGGCATGTTTGGAAATGATATTCACGGCCACTCCTCAAGTGAGTTGTGTTTTGTCGGCCTGCCGCGGCTGCTCGCGAAGTCGTTGCGGCCGTCTCGAAAAACCGGCCGTCCAGGTCGGAGAACCCGCCGAACGACCAGGCACTTGCAGGAGATGCGTGATGACATCACCGCTCCGGTAGTGGTGCGCCCCGAAATCTAGTCGGCTTTTTCGTCTCGGTGCGTGCTATCTGGCGAGCGGTTGCCACGGGGACTGAGCGGTGTTCCGTGCGCGGTCAGCGGCACTGATTGAAATCAGACCGAACAGGCCAGTCAAGGTTCACTTCCCTCTTCTCCGCGCCCCAAGACTGGCGGCAATTGCTCAGGTAATCAGCAGTCGATCCTTCATCTCGCGCAGATGCCGGCGACTGACCGGCACCCTTCGGCCACTGCCGGTGACGATTTCCGCACCGCCGTTCTCAAGCAACTCGATCTCGGCGATGCGCTCGGGATTGATCAGGTACTGGCGGTGGCAACGGATCAGCGGCGTGCGCTCCTGGAGGATCTTCAGGCTCAGTTCGGTCACCCCCTGTCGCTGCACGCCAACCACCTGCACCCCGGCAAGGTCGGTGTGCACGAACTCCACTTCATCGACTGCGAGCAGCAGGATGCGATTGCGGCCCATGCAGGGGATCTGACGCAGCATCCCCGTCGCCAACGGAAAAGCCCGCAACGCGGGGCGCGCCCCCGAACGCAGCCAGTCGAGCGTCCTGGCCAGGCGTTGCGGGTCGATCGGCTTGAGCAGATAGTCGGCCGCATGCTCTTCGAAAGCCTGCAGGGCATGCGCTTCGAAAGCGGTGACGAAAACGATCTGCGGCAGCGCCGAAGCCTCGATCATGCCGACCATCTCCAGGCCGCTGACGCGCGGCATCTGGATATCCAGGAACACCACGTCCGGACGCAGACGATGGATGGCGGCAAGGCCTTCGATGGCATTGGCGCATTCCCCGACGACCTCGATGTCGCGGGCAGTGGCCAGCAGGGCTTTCAGTTCCTCACGCGAGGGCACCTCGTCGTCAATCAGCAGGGCGGTCAGCATGCGGCAAGCTCCTCTTCTACGGGCAGGCGAATGCGCACCCGCGTCCAGCAATCGGGTTCGCAGCTCACCTCGATGCCGTAGGCGTCGCCGTAGCGAAGCTTGATCCGTCGGTCAACAAGGTTCATTCCCAAGCCGTCACCCCCGGGCAGGGGTTGGTAGAGCCCGGCACTGTCTTCGATCAGAATGCACAGCAGGGCTTCTTCACGACGAGCGCTGATGATGACCCTGCCTGGTTCGAGCATCTGCGAAATCCCGTACTTGATGGCGTTCTCGACAATCGGCTGCAGCGAGAAAGCCGGCAGGCGCAACTGCAGCAGATCGTCGGGAACGGCGTATTCGACCTTCAGACGGTCGGCGAAACGCGCCAGTTCAATGTGCAGATAGGCATCGACGTGCTCGATCTCGTCCTTGAGCGTGGCGTCATTGCCGACCCGCTTGAGACTCTTGCGGAAAAATGTGGACAGGTATTGCACGAGTTGTCGAGCGGCTTCCGGATCGCGCCGGATCACCGCCGCCAGCGTGTTCAGCGCGTTGAACAGGAAGTGCGGGTTGATCTGTGCCTGCAGCAGCTTGATTTCGGATTGCGCCAGCAGGCGCTTCTGCGCCTCGACCTTCCCGGCCAGAACCTGGTTCGAGAGCAGTCGGGCGATCCCCTCGCCAAGCGTACGATTCAGGGAGGAGAAGAATTTTGTGCGTGGTTCATACAGCTTGATCGTTCCGAACACCTGATTCTCCTCACCGCGCAACGGGATGACCAGGCACGAGCCAAGTTTGCAGTCCCGGGCCAGAGAGCAACAGTAGGGCACGCTGGCGCCATCGGCATAAACGACTTCATTGTGCTGGATCGCGCGCAAGCTGTGCGGCGAGGCAATCGCCGTGCCCGGCAGGTGGTGATCCGCGCCCACCCCGACAAAACCCAACAGCTTCTCGCAATCGGTGATTGCCACCGCGCCGACGCCCGTTTCTTCCTGAATGATCTTCGCCAGGCGGCTGCAGTTGCTTTCGTTGAAACCCTGCACCAGCACCCCGATGGAACGTTCGGCAATGCGCAGCGCTTTGGCCGAGAAGGCAATCGAGTACTTCTCCAGCGTCGCGCGGCGGTCGAGAATCAGGCGCATGAACAGCGCCGCGCCAAAAGCGTTGGTCAGCGTCATCGGCAGGATGATATGCGCAACCAGGCGCGCCGCGTGATCGAAGGGGCGAGCCATCAGCAGAATGATCAGCATCTGCATCAGTTCGGCGCAGAGCGTCGTACCGAGAGCGATCATCGGATTGAGCAAGCGGTCCGCGCGGTGACGCCGCAATAAATAGAGATGCAGGCAGCCACCGATCAGCCCCTCGATCGTCGTCGACACAGCACAGGCAGATGCCGTGAAGCCGCCGAGCGAGTAGCGGTGCAGGCCGCCGGTCAGACCGACCGCGAGCCCGACAAAGGGTCCGCCGAGAAGGCCTCCGAGCACCGCGCCGATGGCCCGGGTATTGGCGATGGCGCCTTCGATCTGGAAACCGAGATAGGTGCCCATGATGCAGAAGCCGGAAAAAACCAGATAGCAGACCAGTTTGTCCGGCAACCGGACGGTAACCTGCATCAGCGGCGCGAACAGCGGTGTCTTGCTCAGGAGATAGGCAATCACCAGATACACGCACATCTGTTGCATCAGCCCGCCGATCAGCGCCAGGTGATTGATTTCCTCGAACATGGTCTGGAGATCCCTAAGTCAGCGGCCTCGATTCTACGAGCTTGTCGTGCCAACGCCAGCCCTTCCTGCCGACGGCAGCAGGAGGTGCCGGATTGGGCAAACCCAGGCCGGCCTGTTATTCTTCGCAGATACGCAACCCTTCTTGCGTCACTGGCAAACCCGGCCCGCCCAACTCGAGCAACGCATGCCCATGCATGGCCGCCTGGAGCGGGGACATTTGCGGAGTCATGCGGCCATGAACTACACCTTTGCTTCGGCGACGATCCTGCTGATTCTGATCACCGACCCGATCGGCAATATACCGATCTTCGCCAACGCGCTCCGGCACGTGGCCCCGGAACGCCGACCGTGGGTGATCCTGCGCGAGGTGCTGATTGCCTTCGTGCTGCTGCTGACCTTCATGTTCGTCGGCGAGGGTTTCCTGCGGATGATGAACCTGAGCGAGTTGTCGCTGCAGATCGGTGGTGGCGTGATCCTCTTCCTGATCGCATTGCGCATGATCTTTCCCCCGCCAAGCGCCGATGCCCCCGAAGCCGCTGGGGAACCGCTGATCGTGCCACTGGCCATTCCGGCCATTGCCGGGCCTTCGGCCCTGGCCACCGTGCTCCTGCTGGTCTCGCAGGCACCTGACCGGCGCACGGAATGGATTGGCGCACTGTCGATCACCATGGCGGTGAGCGCGATCATACTGGTGCTTGCCGAACGCATCCAGAGAATCGCCGGCGATCGCTTCGTGGTCGCACTCGAACGGCTGATGGGCCTGGTACTGGTCGCCATGTCGATTGAGATGATGCTGCGCGGCATCAAGACCTTCGTCATGCAACTCACGCACCCCTGAGTCGATTTAGACGCGTCAGGCCATTGCACTCAACTATACTTGGGTGATGGGATCGCCATGAGATCCGAACGCTCAAGGAAAGGAGAACACCATGTCGAACAGCACACATGCCATGACCTGGCGGAACATCGCCGTGCTGGCTGTGGCCGTGGCCAGCAGCGCGGGGTGCTATGTGGTACCAGCGACGGCGCCGGACGGCACGGTTTATTACAGTCATTACCCCTTGCCACCGGTGGGAACGCCGATAGCGGTGCCGCCGCCAGCCACGAGTACCGCGCCGGCGACGCTGCCGGTCAAACTGTACCCGTCCAACGACCAGGCAAGCCACACCGGCATTGTCAGCGGCAGCGTCACCAACATGATGACCGGCAAGGGGCGTTTCGTGGTCAACTACCTGGGTGAGGTCCTCGGCGGTGAAGCGACGCGCGTATCGAACGATGAAAGACGCGGCGTCGCGAGCGCATTCAGTCCGGGCGGCATGTACATGTCTTGCGAGTATCAGATGAACACCCCCTATCAGGGTGCCGGTACGTGTTCGTTCGCCAACGGCGCCAGGTACCAGATGCACATCGGCAATTGAGCGTGGGGTAAGTGGTCGCCCTGCCGCTCCCCGCGATGCGCAGGGCGACCACGTACCCCGTCTTTTTGCCCGCGCGTAGCGGCAACCTGGTGACACTGCCACGGTTAGCGCGAGTTTTCAGATCCTGGTTTGCGGTGTCGCCAGGCGTTGATCAGGTAGAGGCGCCACGCTGTCCTGGTCAACATGTAGCCGAGGACTGCAAGGCTGGAGGCGAGCGCGACCAGACCCACCGCCAACGGTTCGGCAACCTCGAGCATCCACTCCTGCATGGCCTGAGCCCAGGCGGCAACGGCTGTGGCGCTGAACTCTGGCGGCAACATGAAGCCGCTGTCATCGCCGGTGAGCTGCCGGCCAATCTGGTACGCCAGCAGGTAGAGCGGCACGATCGTGAATGGATTGCTGTAGAGCGTGACGAGCAAGGCTAGCGGCAGGTTGACTCGCAAGAGCAGCGCACCGAGCGCCGCCCCCAACATTTGCAACGGCCCCGGAATCAGCCCACAAAACAATCCGACCGCCACGGCGCCGGAGACCGAGTGGCGGTTGAGGTGCCATAGCCGGGGATGCAGCAATACGACCTGAAAAGGACGCAGCCAGCGATTCCGGAGAATGCTTTCGCGATCGGGGAGGTGGTTTTTCAGGAGACGGCGCATCGGTGCATTATCCTGACAATTGCGCCTTGATGCGCCCGACACCGCCTCCGGCCGCCGGCTGGCGCAATGTTATTCCGCTTTACTTCCCTTTCTTCTTGGCGCCCTTGTCGGCTGCCGCGGACTTGTCGGCCATCTTCTCGGCCATCGCCGTGCTGGAATTCATCCGCCCGTTGTCGGTCTGCTTGCCGTCACGGAACTCGCCTTCCCAGTAGTCGCCCGTGGTCCAGGTCAGGCGACCGAAGCCATGTCGGTTTCCGTTGACCCAGGCACCGGTATAGAAATCGCCGTTACGCAGCGTATAGGTTCCAGTGCCGTGTGGCTCGCCATCCTTGAATGTTCCTTCGTAACGGTCGCCGTTGGTGTAATGCAGTACGCCCTTGCCGTTGATCAGGTCATCGGCCCACTCTCCATCGTAACGCTGTCCGTTACCCCAAGTGAAGATGCCTTTGCCGTTCTTCCTGCCGGCAATCATCTTGCCCTCGTAGCGGTCGCCATTCGCCCACTCGATGACCCCTTCACCGGTCATCGCACCCGTCGAGCGATCAAGCGACAGCTTGCCGGTCGCGGTGAACGCTTCTGTCTTGATTACCCGTTCCGTAGCTTCGGCAAGCGGGTCCGGTTTGGCAAGGACCGCAGCGGGTTCGGGCGGCGGCGGCGGCACTGGCGCCGACGCAACTGCAGCCAGCGTTTCCGGCCTGACTTGAGTGGCTGCGGGCTCCGGTGGCGCTGCCGGAACGGCGGGGCGGGGGGTGACTTGCGGAACAGGCGCTTGCGGCGGTGGCACCTGCGGCGACGCGCTGGTCGTCACCAGGGCCAGGTTTGCGACCTCCGCCCCATTCTGGCTTGACCGCGTGGCGGGCTGCGCCATCTCCTGCACCTGCGCCGGGGTACTGGCCACGGCGGTTTTCTCGGGCGGGCGCCCGGCCGCCTGCGGGGTGCTTACCGCAGACTGGCGAGAGCCTGGGACGAAATAGAAGTCACCGGTCATCGACGACGATTCCCAGGGAATCTGCCCATCGCGAGTCGCCTTGGCCACTTCCCTGCGCACGTTCTTGAACACCTGCTCGATGGTCAGACCCTGCACCTGAATCTGCTTCAGAAGTTCCTGGGTGTACAAGCCGTTGCGACCTTCGCCGTCGGCCGCTGTCCGGCCCGGCGCCGTCGCATAGGCGATCAGACTGCCCTTGGGAGCCTCCATCTGCGCCAGACCAGCAGCGCCCATGCTGCGGTTGGCTCGCCGCTCGAACGGATTGTTGCGGCAGGCGTCCAGGATCACCACGTTCAGATCACTGGTACTCAACTGGTCGAGAACGCCATCGACATCCACCGACTCGACACGCACCGAGGATTCGCTCTTGATCTCTGCGTCGATCGGAATCAGGTAATTCTTGCCGCGCACCTGCATGCCGTGCCCGGCGTAGTAGAACAACGCGACGCTATCCAGCGTGAGGCGATCGCCGAACTTCGCTATGGAGCGGTTCATTTCCTTTTGCGTGGCGTCTAGCGCGATGATCACTTCGAAACCCGTGCGCTGCAAGGCCGCAGCGATATCGCGCGCATCGTTGACCGGATTGATCAGCGGAGCCTCTTTGTATTTTGCATTACCGATCACCAGCGCAACCCGACGCTCTACCGCCAGAACCGACGACCACTGAGCCAGCGAGAAGACCGCCAGCGCGATACATAAAATGCGCCTGAACATCACAAGACCATCCATCAGCAGCGTACCGGACAGGCGACGACCACCGCGAGTCCCCCATTTGAAGTGATGCCGTTGTCGCGACCACTGCTCACGTTGCCCGCGACTGCAAGAGAGCGGAGACCCGACAGACGACACCGGAAAACACCGATCAAGACAGCTTATCGTATGCGGAAAGAAACGGCCGTGACATTTGACATCGTCCGTTGATCGGCCTTCCCCAACCCGATAGCCATCAACGGCACGCTCAGCGGCCAGAGCAAGAGTATCCACGCGCTTGGCAGACAAAGTCAATCTTCGGGCAGCATCTGTGGGGACCTGGCCCGAATTCCGCGACAACGGCGAGTATTGCCTGCCCAGATCAAAGACAACCGCGCAGGGTTCCTGGAGAATGCGTCTTCCCGACCCATCTTTTTTCGCGGAGAACTCCATGCATGCTTGTGACCAACCAACTATCCAGGCCATCTATCCTTTCGACGCCCGCGGCGTTGCCAAGCGTTTTCGCCATGCGGCGATTTTCGGTGCGCTCGATGTACTTGCGGCGGGCGAAACGATGCGTTTCTGCAACGACCACGATCCGCTACCCCTGCTGGCCCAATTGCAGACCCGTTATGTTGAAGCACTGGAAATCAGCTATGTGCAACGTGAAATCGGCGCCATCGTCATCGATTTCACGAAGCGGGCCTGATAACCGCAATTGGTGACCGACGACCGACGGCGTTGTCGGCACCAGCAGCCTTCGGTACAGGCGCATGCTGATCTATCTCGGTTTTTCGGCAGTCGTTGCGTTCATGGCAACGCTGCTCCTGCTGCGTTTCGGCCATCCGTCCTTGCCCGCGGCAGCCCATCTGGTCTTTGCGGTCGGGATCATGCCTCTGATCTTTGCCGCGATCAGCCACTTCGTTCCGGTCCTGACGCGCAGTGGCCATCCGCACCGCCACCTCCTGCTGGCGCCGCTGCTTCTGCAACTGACCGGCGTGCTCGCCTTCCTCGACTTCACCGGCGCCGTGCCGGCGGGGAGCACGCCCGCCGCCGTCGCCGCGCTGCTGGTGTCGATCCTTTTCTCCGGATGGCTGTTGCGACGGGCCAGGCATACGGTCGGCCGACCGCATCCCGGCTGGCTTTGGTATTTCGCAGCCATCGTTAACCTGGACCTCGCCCTGATGCTGGTCCCGGCCATGAACTGGTGGCCGCAGGTGCGAAACGAATTGCGCCTGCTGCATCTTCATCTCAACACCCTCGGCTTCGTCGGGCTGACGGCGCTGGGCACCCTGCAGGTCCTGCTGCCAACCGCCCTGAGCGACCCCGATGCCGACGCCGCGCAACGCCTCCGACACGACCTGCCATGGGCGGCGGGTGGAGCGCTGCTGGTAGCCATTGGCGCCGCTTGCTGGCCACCTCTCGCACTTTCTGGGGCAGTCATGTACCTGGCCGTTGTGTTCAGGATCGGTCTCGCATGGCTGCGGCGCTATGGCTGGCGAACCATTGCCGGTGACGGCGCAGCGGCATCCCTGGCCGCTGCGCTGGCCGGATTTCTGCTGGTGCTTGTCCTGGGAATCGCCCATGCCTTCAAGGCCCTGGACGGCCGCGATGCGGTGCCGGCGTTTGTCGTGGCCTTCCTCTTGCCGCTGGTCACGGGAGCGCTGGCGCAACTGCTGCCGGTGTGGTTCCACCCAGGAAAACGTACTCCGGCGCGCACCCGGATGCACGCCGCCCTGCGTTGCGGAGGGTCGCTGCGCTCGCCGGTGTTCATCCTGGGCGGTATCCTGCTGGCGCTTGGAATAGACGAAGGCATGTGGCTGGCGGCGGCAGGGATGCTCTCCTTTTCCGGTGCGCTGACGAACTCTCTGCTCGCCATACGCTCGGAAAGTGATCAATAGGAAGGTGGATTCCCTACTACAAACAGTATGTTGAATGATTTTCGTGAATAATGTCTCAAGATCTCCGGCGGGCGTCCGTTGCTGGGAGTATGTCCAACCCTGAGTTGCACCCCTGACGGAGAAGCAAGAAAATGTTCAAGCATGACCACTCTGCCCCTGTTCATTCCTCGCGCTGTGCGTCTCGTCACCTGCACCCGCGCCCGCCAGCCATGACCCTCTCAGCACAGCCGCAGATGCTGCTGCCCATAGCCAACGGCCGTACGCAGCACACCCACGTTCGCCGCATTGATTCCCCTCGACCGCAAGCAACGGTGCTGGATCTGATGGCAGCGGAACTGCGTATCGGAGAACTCGAAACAGCTTTGTGCGAAGCGCGTGCGGCCGCTTTCACCGATACCCTGACGGGCGCCCTCAACCGCCGTGGCTTTGATGATGCTCACCGGCGCGAACTGGCACGCGCACGCAGAAGTGGCAGCTCGATGGCCCTGGCACTGATCGATATCGATGATTTCAAGCGATTGAACGACACCTTTGGACACCACGTGGGCGACCAGGCACTGGTCCACCTGGTCAAGGTCCTGTGCGCTGCTCTGCGCCCGTCCGACATTCTTTGCCGCTTCGGGGGCGAAGAGTTTGTCCTGCTGCTGCCGGAAACCGAGCTGAACGCGGCGGCGGCGGCAATTTCGCGTTTCCAGCGACAACTTGCGGCGCACGCCATCCCGGGCACTGATGCCGTCCTGACCTTCAGCGCAGGCGTCGTCATGCAGGAAGTCGGCGAAGCCCTGGACCACACGATTCTGCGTGCGGATGCGGCGACCTATGCTGCCAAACGCGCGGGCAAGAATTGCGTGATCACTGGCTGAGCTTTCGGCCGGGGGTCCGCCGGCCCTCCAGTACCAGGGCGAGAGCGTGGTAGACTGCTCGCTTGCCGTCTTCCCTCTGCTTTCGCCCTCACGGTCATCGCCATGCGCTATATCTCGACTCGCGGTCATCTTTCCGGTATGCCCACTTCCTCAGGTCCGACCTTCAGCGAGATCCTGCTTGGCGGCCTGGCGCCGGACGGTGGACTCTATCTTCCTGAATCCTATCCGCAAGTCAGCAGCAGCGAACTCGAGCAATGGCGGCAACTATCGTATGCCGACCTGGCCTGGGCGGTGCTTTCCAGATTCGTCGACGACATCCCGCCGGCAGATCTGAGAGCCCTGGTGACCCGGACCTACACCGCAGAGGTGTATGGCAACGGCCGCCGCAAGGAAACTGCAGGCGAGATCACTCCCTTGCTCTGGCTGGAGCGACCGGACCCGGCGCGCGCCGAAGGTGGCCTGGCCATCCTCGAACTCTCGAACGGCCCGACGCTCGCCTTCAAGGACATGGCCATGCAGTTGCTTGGCCACCTTTTCGAATACGTCCTGGCAAGACAAGGCGCAGAGATCAACATTCTCGGCGCCACCTCGGGAGATACCGGCTCGTCTGCCGAATATGCGATGCGCGGCAAGCAGGGCGTGCGGGTGTTCATGCTTTCGCCGCACGATCGGATGAGCGCTTTCCAGCGTGCGCAGATGTATTCGCTGCACGATGCCAATATCCACAACATCGCCGTACGCGGCACCTTTGACGATGCCCAGGACATCGTCAAGGCGGTGTCCAATGATCATGCCTTCAAGGCAAAGTACAAGATCGGAGCGGTCAACTCGATCAACTGGGCACGCGTCGCTGCGCAGGTTGTGTACTACTTCAAGGGTTACTTCGCCGCCACGGCCGCAGCACCCAGAGGCAGCAATCACCAGGTGGCCTTTGCCGTACCTTCGGGCAACTTCGGCAACATCTGCGCCGGCCACATCGCGCGCATGATGGGTTTGCCTATCGGGCGACTGGTGCTGGCGACCAACGAGAACGACGTACTCGACGAATTTTTCCGCACCGGCGTCTACCGGCCTCGCTCGACTGCCGAAACCTGCGCCACGTCGAGCCCTTCGATGGACATCTCGAAAGCATCCAACTTCGAACGATTTGTCTTCGATTTGGTAGGACGGGATGCGAGCGTGGTGCGCAAGCTATGGGCAGAGGTGGATGCCGGTCGCAGTTTTGACCTCTCGGGCACGCCCTTCCTAGCCCGCCTGCCTCAATTCGGCTTCATTTCCGGGAGCAGCACACATGCCGATCGGCTGGCAACGATCCGTCAGACCTTCGCCAAGTACGGCCTGATGATCGATACGCACACCGCCGACGGGCTCAAGGTCGGCAGCGAGTTGCGCACGCCCGACATGCCGATGGTGGTTCTCGAAACGGCCCTGCCGGCCAAGTTCGAGCAAACGATCGTCGAGGCTCTCGGCCGGCAACCGCAGCGACCTGCCGGCTTGCAGGGCATTGAAGACCTGCCGCAAAGGGTGCAAGTGATGGACGTCAGTGTTGATGCCGTGAAGCGTTTCATAGAACAGCATGTTCGCTGATGGCGAGCAACCGCGCCATCAGCGAACAGCGGGCCTGCAACTGGCCTCAATAACTGGCCTCAAATCGTGGCGAACGCTTCCTTTTCAGAGGTAGATCACGGCAGGAAAAACGGCAGCAGCGAGCACCAGCACCAGCCATTCCAGGTTATGCCGCGCCAGGAAGCCGGTGAAGTGCATGATCAGAATCGTAATCGCCAAGACATAAAACAGCGCAAATAGCATCAGACCACCCTTTCTCTTTTTGCGCAGACCCCAACAATCCGTCTGCTTCCCGTCGCTCGGGCCGAATTATATAACCGCTTCGCCCGCTGTCCCCGTCCAGGGTAGTGCTGCCAGACTGCAGCTGTCTTGCTCGAAAATGTTTCCGCCCGGCTCGTTCTTCTGCTCCGGCTGGCGGCGCGCACCCCCGACCCGGGTGATCCAACTGCCGGCTCATGGACCCGATGGGCGCTTGCTAGCCCTGAAAACGCATTGACAGGTCTAGAGCGCGGACATCCTTGGTCAAGGCACCGACCGAGATGCGGTGTACGCCCGTCTCGGCAATGGCCCGCACGCGCTCCAGGCTGACGTTGCCCGAAGCCTCCAACACGGCCCGACCACCGGCGATGGCCACGGCTTCACGCAGTTGCTCCAGGCTCATATTGTCAAGCAGGATCATTACCGCGCCGGCATCGAGGGCCTGCTTCAACTCGGCGAGGGACTCGACCTCGATCTGCACGAACTGGCAGACCCCGGCCGCACGCTCGGCAAGCTGCATGGCGGCGGCGAGCGCTGCCGGAATGCTGCGGGCGGCGAGAATGTGGTTTTCCTTGATCAGGATTCCGTCATAAAGACCGAGGCGGTGATTGCCGCCGCCACCGCACCTGACTGCGTATTTTTGCGCCAGGCGCAAGCCAGGGATCGTCTTGCGCGTATCGACCACCTGGGCCCCGGTACCGGCCACCCGATCCGCATACTGGCGGGCCATGGTGGCAACGCCGGACAGCAGTTGCAGGAAATTGAGCGCAGTTCGCTCGCCGGTGAGCAGGGAGCGCGCAGGACCCTCGATCTCGCAAAGCAACTGATTGGGCTGCAAGCGCTGGCCATCTTCTGCCTTCCAGGTGATGGCGACCGCCGCATCCAGCTTCCGGAAGCAACGCTCGAACCAGGCACGCCCACAGAGTACCGCGTCCTCACGGGCAATGACCGTGGCGCAACTGAACTCGCCAGCCGGGACGAGTTGCGCGGTCAGGTCACCGCTACCGACATCCTCTGTGAGTGCGGCGGTGACATTGCGCTCGATTTCGGCATCAAGCAGGTCTGCAAGGGTCATGACAAATCCCGTACACTAAGGGGTGACTTGCTCAATTCTAACACTGATGGGAGCGGCAATTGCTTGACCTACTGCTTTCCGGACTGGGCGCACTGCTTGCCCTGGCCTTCACCGGCGCCCTGGTCTACCTCTACGTGCAGGACGTCACGCAGGAAAAACATGCCGTACTGCGGAACTTTCCGCTGGTCGGGCACCTGCGTTATTTTTTCGAGCGCCTCGGCGAATACTTCCGCCAATACTTCTTCCTTGGCGACCGTGAGGAAATGCCCTTCGACCGGGCGACGCGTAGTTGGGTCTATCGCATGGCGAAAAACGAGGGCGGGATTATCGGCTTCGGATCAACCTATCGGATTCACGAAGCCGGTGCCCTGGTTTTCGTCAACGCTCCGTTTCCTGTGCTTGAGGAGGAACAACTGCCGACACCTGTGGTGGTAGTCGGTGAAGGTTATTGCCGGACACCCTTCGCCGGCAGATCGCTGGTGAACATCAGCGCGATGAGCTTCGGAGCGATTTCCCGACCAGCCGTACGCGCATTATCCCGCGGTGCGGCCGCGGCTGGCTGCTGGCTTGATACCGGCGAGGGCGGACTGTCTCCTTATCATCTGGAGGGTGGTTGCGACATCATTTTTCAGATCGGAACCGCCAAATACGGTGTTCGGGACGAGCACGGCGAACTGTCGGAGGTCCGCCTGCGCGAACTGGCGGCGAACGCAACGGTGCGCGCCTTCGAGATCAAACTTTCGCAGGGAGCCAAGCCGGGCAAGGGTGGCGTTCTGCTCGGCAACAAGGTCACGCCCGAGATCGCCGGCATTCGCGGCATTGCCGAGGGTCGCGATTCGATGAGCCCGAACCGTCACCAGGATATCGCCAACATCGACGAACTGCTCGACAAGATCGAGCAAGTTCGGAAAGTGACCGGCAAGCCGGTAGGCATCAAGACCGCCATCGGTGGTGATCGCTTCATGCTTGAACTCACTGCGGCGGTCGCGCGGCGTGGTCTGCAGGCGGCGCCCGACTTTCTGACCATCGATGGCGGCGAGGGGGGCAGTGGTGCGGCACCGCAGGCCCTGGCCGATCATATGGCGCTGGCGATCGACGAAGCGCTGCCGCTGATCGTCGACGCGCTGCTTGCCAGCGGACTCAAGGAGCGCATTCGGATCATTGCCGCCGGTCAGTTGGTGACCCCGGCGCGTGTCGCCTGGGCATTGTCGGCGGGAGCCGATTTCGTGAACACCGCCCGCGGCTTCATGTTCTCGCTGGGCTGCATCCAGGCCTTGCGCTGCCATACCAATACCTGTCCAACCGGCGTCACCACACACGACCCGCGCCTGCAACGCGGCCTGGTCGTTGCGGACAAGGCCGCGCGAGTAGCGTCATACTGCCGCAACATGAACAAGGAGGTCGCGATGATCGCTCACTCCTGTGGTCTGCGCCATGCCCGCGAACTCCGCCGAGAACACGTGCGCATCGTCCAGCCCTCAGGTCAGAGTGTCGCGCTCGACGCTCTCCACCCCTACCCGGTCCGAGCCACCTGAACTCAGTCGCTGGCAGCAACGAGGGTCAGCAATTCCCGGCCATAGCGCTCGGCTTTGGCCACGCCGATCCCCGGAACGGCAAGCAGCGCTGGCACGGAATCCGGGAGCAGTGTGGCGATCTCGTGCAGTGCCCGATCATGGAGGATCACGTAAGCTGGCACACCCTGCTCACGGGCCTTCTCGCTGCGCCAGGCACGCAATCTGGCCAGCAGCGGTGAATCATCGGCTCGCCGGGGGCGGTCGGGACTGACCTTGTTCCTGGCTTGTCTGCCCTTTGGCGTTTCCAGCCGCCGCCGCAACTTGATGCTGGCTTCTCCCTTGAGAATCGGCCGCGCTTCGTCGGTCAGCTTCAAGGCCCCGTAGGCTGTGGCGTCGGCTTCGAGGACACCGCCCGCAAGCAACTGGCGAAAAACCGAACGCCAGCCCATGTCATCCATTTCCGCACCAACGCCGAAGGTGGGCAGATGTTCGTGGCCAAACTGCTTCACCTTGTCCGTAGACTTGCCGCGCAGGATGTCTATCAGATGCCCGGCGCCAAAGCGCTGACCGGTGCGCAAGGCTGCCGACAACGCCTTCTGCGCCGCGATGGTGCCATCCCACAGCAACGGCGGATCGAGACAGACATCGCAATTGCCGCAAGGTGCCGCTTCCTCGCCAAAATAGTTCAGCAAGAGTACACGCCGGCACTGCGCCGATTCGCAATAGGCCAGCATGCTGTCGAGCTTCTGCCGCTCGATGCGTTTCTGCTCGGGTGGCGCCGACGACTCGTCAATCATCTGTCGGTGGATCACCACATCGTTGAGCCCGTAAGTCATCCAGGCTTCGGACGGGTCGCCGTCACGCCCCGCCCGCCCGGTTTCCTGGTAATACGCTTCGAGGCTCTTGGGTAGATCGAGGTGCACAACGAAGCGTACGTCCGGCTTGTCGATCCCCATACCGAAGGCAATCGTTGCTACCATCACCAGGCCGTCCTCGCGGAGAAAGCGCTGCTGATGGTGCTGGCGGTCGGCGGCCGTCAGCCCGGCATGGTAGGGCAAGGCGGCCACACCCTGTGCATTCAGCCACACCGCTGTTTCATCGACCTTGCGGCGTGACAGGCAATAAACGATTCCGGCTTCCCCCCGATGGGCACCCAGGAAGGAGAGCAGTTGCTTGCGAGGATTGTCACGCTCAACGACCGTATAGCGGATGTTTGGCCGGTCGAAACTCGCCACGAACAGCCTCGCCTCGGCAAGACTCAGGCGGGTGATGATTTCCTGGCGTGTCAGCTGGTCGGCAGTCGCCGTCAACGCAATTCGCGGCACGGAAGGAAAGCGCTCGTGCAATTGCGAGAGCTGGATGTACTCCGGGCGAAAGTCGTGCCCCCATTGCGAAACACAGTGGGCCTCGTCAATCGCGAACAGTGCGAGCTGCTGGCGTCCCACAAGCTGTTCGAGCAAGCCGATGAAACGGTCGGTGAGCAAACGTTCGGGAGCGACGTAGATCAGATCCAGTTCGCCACGCAGCAAACGACGTTCGGTGTCGACCAGCGACTGGAAATCCAGCGTCGAATTCAGGAACGCTGCGCGCACACCCGCCAGCCGCAAGGCGTCGACCTGGTCCTGCATCAGCGCAATCAGCGGCGAGACGACCACCCCAACGCCCGGCCGGACGAGTGCGGGGATCTGGTAACAGAGCGACTTGCCGCCGCCGGTCGGCATCAGCACCAGGGCGTCCCCGCCTCTGACGACCTGGTCGACGATCTCCGCCTGCTGACCGCGAAAAGACGCATAGCCAAAGACGCGGCGGAGGATGTCGACGGCTGGAGAAGTCATTGCCGGAGTAGTAACGACGATGGTAAGTCCTCAGGCAAAGGACAGAGGGGACTTCCGCCAGCGCAGCACCGTATTGTCGGCGCTGACAGGTGACAAGGTTTGAAATCAGTCAGCGCAAGCGCTCCCGGGTGAGATTCGAGCCGCTCCAGCACAGGCACTCACCCTGTGTCTCGGTCCAGTCGGCGAGCACCCAGCGCTCGACGTGGATGCCGTCGACGAGATGGTCGTGGGTCGCCGGACGATGCGTGTGACCGTGGATCAAGCTTGCATAGCCGTGCGCGCGCAGAAAATCGTCGGTGGTACCGGGATTGACATCCATCAGGTACTCCGCCTTGTCACGCTTGGCCGACTCGCTTTTCTGGCGCAGCGCCACCGCCACTGCCCGACGTTCTGCCAGTGGCCTGGCGAGAAAGGCGGCTTGCCACTCCGCGCGGCGAACGAGCGAACGAAACGACTGATATTCGTGATCGTCCGTACACAACGCGTCACCATGCGACAGCACGAACTGCCAGGTGGGCAACGACAGGACATGCGGATCCGGCAGCAGCCGCGCGCCGCTCCGGGCCGCAAAAACCTCACCGAGCAGAAAGTCGCGATTGCCATGCATCACCGAAACGCCAATGCCAGCCGTGACCAGCAAACGCAGTGCGGCGACAATCTCCGCCGCAAACGAATCCCGCGCATCGTCAAGACAATCGTCGCCCGGCCAGGCTTCGAAAAGATCGCCAAGAATGAACAGGTGCTCGGCCGCACGCGCCCGTCCGCCGAGAAAATCAAGAAAGAGTCGCGCGACCCCCGGCGCTTGCGGCGCCAGATGCAGGTCGGAAATGAACAGGATCAAGGAGGCTAGCGATCGGTCACCGGCACACGCCTCAGCAAACTTCGGCGCGCTCGATCAGCACGTCCTCGACGGGCACGTCGCTGTGGCCACCGGCAGTGGCTGTCTTGACGACCTTGATGCGGTCGACGACCTCTGAACCCTCCACGACCTTGCCGAAAACACAGTAGCCCCAACCTTGCGCATTAGGCGCTCGGTGGTTCAGGAAGTCATTATTCACCACGTTGATGAAAAACTGCGCGGTGGCCGAGTGCGGTTCAGCGGTGCGTGCCATGGCGACCGTGTAAGCCACGTTCTTCAGTCCGTTGTCGGCCTCATTCCTGATCGGTGCCTGACATGCCTTCTGCTTCATGCCCGGCATGAAGCCGCCACCCTGAATCATGAAGCCGGGAATCACACGGTGGAAAATGGTATTGTCGTAGTGGCCGGCGGCGACGTAGGCCAGGAAATTCTCGGACGACAGGGGTGCCTTCTCGGCGTCGACTTCGATACCGATGATGCCGAAATTGGTGTGTAGCTTGATCATGGCTTTCCTAGATGTGGGAGTTGCTTCGGCAACCCGCGTAATCGCCTCGCACGAAAATGTGGAAGCGGGGATGGAGTGAGGGAATCGGTCAGCACCGGCTTGTGCTGAGGTCTTAACAACCCGTAACCGCTATTTTTTTTCGGGAATGACCCTGACCGACTGGATGGTCACCGGTTCGAGCGGCACGTTCTGGTGCATGGAGCGGTTGCCGGTAGCCACCTTGGCAATCCTGTCCACCACATCGAGTCCCTGCGTGACCTTGCCAAAAACGGCGTAGCCCCAGCCGTCGGATCCCGGGTAGTTGAGCGATGCGTTGTCACGGTGGTTGATGAAAAACTGCGAACTCGCCGAATTCGGGTCCGCCGTACGGGCCATGGCAATCGTGCCGCGGTCGTTCTTCAGGCCATTCTTTCCTTCGTTATCCACTTTCCGGGGCGCCGCCTTCTGTTCCAGATCAACCGTAAAACCACCTCCCTGGATCATGAAACCCGGAATGACGCGGTGAAAGACCGTGCCGTTGTAGAACCCTTCATTGACGTACTGTACAAAATTCTGGACAGTCTTTGGGGCTTTCTCGGAATCGAGTTCGATCACGATTCTGCCCATGCTGGTCTGCATTTCGACGCTTGGCGCAGCCAAAGCGGCGAAGGACAGCAATCCACCGATAATCAAGGCGAGTTTCCTGTGCATCACACCATTCCTTCCCAAGTGATTTTTCGGGTGCCGCCGACACCTGCCGGGCGCGCACTCGTTTCCCGGCGCCTGGCAGCTACCGCAGGGCGGTGTCCCGCTCTCTGAGCGTCCTCACGCCTCTGTGCTGCTCATCCACCCACACGTTCCTGCTGGATCAACCATCGCCCCCTGACCCTGACGAGGACCATGGTCTTGCCGACAGAAGATTTCAGATAGGGGGAAGCATAGTGCTGCTTGAACCGGGCAGTCGCCTTGTCGTCGGCAAAGGACACCTTGATGTCCTCGATTTCGACCAGCAATTTGCCCGGTTTCTGCATCGGTCGCATACGCTCGATTTCCCATGCCTTGCGTGACATCCCTCGTGGTGGCAGGAAATCGGCGGCGTAATAAGCAAGGTAAGCCTTCGCGTCCTTGCGTGACCAGGCGTGCGCCCAGGCTTGCAACGCCCTGTTCACCGCCGCTTCTTCAGCGCCGGAAGCAGGTGCAGGGGTCCTGGGCAGCGCTGCTACGGCGTCCACCGCTTTCGGCACCGACCGCTCGGCCAGCGTCTCCGCCGCACGGAGCGGTGCGGGCTTGTCCGTCGTTCTGGCCGCAGGCGTTGTCGTAGCGCCGACAGTCAGCGTGGTATCCGTCCCACGCGTGGCCTCGATCTTGCCCGCCTCGCCGATCGTGGCGACTTGCTTGCCTGCCGCCACACCCGCAGTGCTGATCAGTTCACGCAGCCGGAACAACTTGGTCTGTGCGATTTTCTTTGCCGGATTAAGTTGCAAAGCCTTGTCATAAGCCTGGCTGGCGAGATTGGCATGCACATCGCCAAGGTTCTCGTAGGCAGTGGCGTAACCCGGATAGGTTCTGATCGCCATCTCAAGTGCCGTACGCGCCTTGTCGTACTGTTTCTGCCGGGCATAGAGCACAGCGAGGTTGTTATACGGTTCGGGAAGTTCGGGATAGTCTTCGGTCAGCTTGCTGAACACGGCTATCGCTTCAGCGGGACGCCCCATCTCGGCGAGGATCAGGCCCTTGAGAAATTGCCCCTGCGCCTCCTTCGGCTTGCCGGCCAGATAAGTGTCGACTTTCTCGAGGGCCTGCGACGACAGCCCCTGTTTCAACAGGCGCTGCGCATCGGCCAGGCTGTCTGCAATGGCCGGGGAGTCTGCGCAAATCAATATCAGGGCAAGGAGCAAAGCATGCAAGAGCGTCGGCAAGGGCCTCGGGAGGTTCGAGCGCATCGTTATGGTATACTTGGTCTGGCAACGGTTGGTAGTGGTTGGCGACTCGACCGATCGATTCTAACAAAAGCCGCGACCAAACCAAAGCACTGTACGCCGCCAGCGCCACGCTTTCCGCGGCTCATTGCCGTGGACCCGAAAATGCTGAAAATTTACAACTCGCTGGCCAGAGAAAAGCAGAACTTCGTACCCATCACCCCGGGCAGCGTCCGCATGTATGTCTGTGGGATGACAGTTTACGATTACTGCCATCTCGGTCATGCCCGTGTTCTGGTGGTGTTCGACATGGTGCAGCGCTGGCTGCGTGCGAGTGGACTAGAGGTCAACTACGTCCGGAACATTACCGATATTGACGACAAGATCATCAAGCGCGCCTTCGACAACAAGGAAAGCATCGGCGAACTGACGGAGCGCTTCATCCGCTGCATGGACGAGGACGCCGCCGCCCTGGGAGTGGAAAAACCGGATCATGAACCGCGGGCGACGGCATACATCCCGCAGATGCTCGAATTGATCCGGCGGCTGGAGGCGAACGGACTGGCTTACCAGACGGCGGCCGGCGACATGAACTTTTCGGTACGCAAGTTTCCGGGCTACGGAAAGCTCTCGGGCAAGTCGGTTGATGATCTGCGGGCCGGCGAACGCGTCGACGTCGACGGGACCAAGGACGACCCACTCGACTTCGTCCTGTGGAAACACGCGAAACCTGGCGAGCCTTTCTGGGCTTCGCCTTGGGGCAATGGCCGACCGGGCTGGCACATCGAATGCTCGGCGATGGGTTCGGACCTGCTCGGCAAGCACTTCGACATCCACGGCGGCGGCCAGGACCTACAGTTTCCCCACCACGAAAATGAAATCGCCCAGTCCGAGGGCGCACATCGCTGCCGCTTCGTCAACTACTGGATGCACAACGGTTTTGTCCGCGTCGATGACGAAAAGATGTCGAAATCACTCGGCAACTTTTTCACGATCAGGGAGATTCTCAAGAAATACGATCCCGAGGTGCTGCGCTTCTTCATCCTTCGTGCCCACTACCGCAGCCCTCTGAACTATTCCGAAGGCCATCTCGACGATGCCCGGCAGGCGCTGAGCCGTCTCTACACTGCGCTCAAGGCAGTGCCCGCGGAAATCGCGCCGATCGAATGGAATCAGTCACCAGCGCTTCGCTTCCGGCAGGCCATGGACGACGACTTCAATACACCCGAAGCCTGCGCCGTGCTGTTCGAACTGGCTGGTGAGGTCAACCGCAGCCAATCTCCGGTCCTCGCGGGGCAATTGCGGGCGCTGGCGGGTCTGCTGGGTCTCCTGACGCGAGACCCGCAGGTCTTCCTGCAAGCCACGCCGCGGAACGAAGGCGAAATTTCCGCCGCAGACATCGAAGCGCTGATTGGGCAGCGCGTGGCCGCCAAGCAGCGCAAGGACTACGCGGCAGCGGACCGGATCCGTAGTGAACTGGCGACAGCGGGAGTGATCCTCGAGGATGGCGCCAAGGGCACCGGCTGGCGACGCGCGTAACCTTGCTGGGAAGCGCCTAGCGAAGAACGCGGCCGCCGCTTCCGATGACCGTCAGGTCGACAAATCGCGAGCCGAGCCTGTCGTTCGCCGAGTAGCTGACGCGATAACCGCCGAGGTCGTAGTTGTGCATGCCTTCCAGACTGCTGATCAGTTTTTCCCTGGTGGGATCCTTGCCTGCTTTGCGTAGCGCTTCGACCAGCACCTTCGCCATGGCATAGGCCTCGACGCCGTAGTAGGACGATTTGCCCTGCCTATCGAGCAGTTTCTGGTATTCGCGGATCATCGGTGTGGTGTCGTTCCACGGATAGGGCATGACCTGCGAGATACCGATACCACGCGCCTCATCACCAAGTTCCTGGACCAGCAGGTCAGCCCCAACCGGTGACAAGGTCATGAACTGCGGTTTCTGGTTGGCTTTGCGCATGGCGCGCACGAAGGCGGCCGTCGGCTTGTAGAGGGTGACCATGATCACCGCTTGCGGGCTGACCTTGGCGATGTCCTGTACCGCCTGGCTGACTTCAACGGAGTTTCGCTCCACCGTGGCAATCGCTGACGGCACCTGATTGTGCTTCCTGAGCGCTGCCACCACGCCATCGAGGCCAGACTTGCCGAAACCATCATTCTGGTACAGGACCGCGATGTTCTTGAAGCCCAGCGAGACCAACTGGTTGACGATGGCTTCAGTCTCGTTCGCGTAGCTCGCCCGGACGTTGAACATATAGCGATTGTTCGGATGGTCCCTGGGCGACTGCCGGATCGAGTCGGTGCCGGAGATGGTGCCCACCAGCGGCACCTTGGCCACACCGAAAACCTCATTCATGGCCGCTGTCGTTGGGCTGGACCCGTATGAGGCCAGCAGGGCGAAGACCTTTTCCTGGTTGATCAAGGCACGGGTATTGGCCACCGTCCGATCGGTCTCGTAGCCGTCGTCGAGTGCACGCAGTTCAAGTCGTCGGCCATGGATGCCGCCGGCGTCGTTGACCTGCCGGAAGAAGGCGTTGATCACCATCTTCATGTCCAGTCCGTACGCCCCGCTCGGACCAGAAAACGGCGCCGTCATGCCGATCAGAATGCTGTTGTCGGTGACCCCCACCTCGGCTGCAGCGACACCGCCCAACCAACCCAAAAAGCATAACAGCAGCGCTTTTGCAATACCCATGCCATGACCCTCCCCTAGCTCAACAGCCGTGGTCGGCCCTCGGCCACGTCCAAGACTGACGAAGAATGGCCAAGGAAACTGACACCTCCCTTACAGGAAGAGAAGAACCGGGTTGTTGCGCGCCTTCACGCGGTAGGGGCGACTGTCACCGCGATCACGGAGCCGCAAAGAAGTCCCGTACGCGATCCATCCAGGACTTGGCGCGCGGGTTATGGTGCGCAGAGTTTTCGCGACTCGATTCCTCAAGCTCGCGCAACAATTCCTTCTGACGATCGGTGAGGTGAACCGGGGTTTCCACCACCACGTGGCAAAGCAGGTCGCCGTGGTTATGGCTGCGAACCCCCTTGATGCCCTTGCCGCGCAAGCGAAACGTTTTTCCCGACTGAGTCTCTGGGGGAACACGGATCTTCGCCACACCATCGAGCGTCGGAATATCAATTTCTCCACCAAGGGCAGCGGTGGTGAAACTGATCGGCATCTCGCAGTGCAGATCGTTCTGCTCGCGCTGAAACACAGGGTGCGACTTGAGGTGAATCTGAACGTAGAGATCTCCGGACGGGCCACCGTTGATGCCGTGCTCACCTTCGCCTGAGAGGCGAATCCGGTCTCCCTCATCGACCCCAGCCGGAATCTTGACCGCCAGCGTCTTGTGCTGCTTGACGCGGCCCGCTCCGTGACAGGCACCGCAAGGCTCGGCAATAAAACGGCCGGTGCCGTGGCACTTGGGGCAAGTCTGCTGGATTGAAAAGAATCCCTGTTGCAGTCGAACCTGGCCACTGCCCTGACACGTCGGACAGGTCTTCGGTTGTGTGCCCGCCTTGGCACCGCTGCCATGGCAAGCGTCGCAAGCTTCCATCGTCGGAATGCGAATCTTCGTTTCCGTTCCGAACGCCGCTTGCTCAAGGGTAACTTCGAGGTTGTAACGTAGATCAGCGCCGCGATAGATATTCGAACGTCCACCACGACCACCGCCGAAAATCTCGTCAAAGATGCCGCCAAAGGCGTCGGAGAAGCCTCCTGCCCCGGCAGCACCCATGCCCGCCTGCGGGTCAATCCCAGCATGTCCGTACTGGTCATAGGCAGCTCGTTTCTGCGTATCGGTAAGAATCTCGTAGGCTTCCTTGACTTCCTTGAAGTGCTCTTCGGCCCTGGGATTGTCCGGATTGCGGTCCGGATGGTATTTCATCGCCAGTTTGCGGTAGGCCTTCTTGATGTCATCGTCGGATGCATCACGGTTGACGCCCAGAATGTCGTAAAAGTCGCGTTTTGCCATAGGTTCTTGAGCACTTTGAGGGGCGAAGCGAGGCGCGATTATACGCCTCGCGTTTCAGGCGGATGCCTACTTTTTGCCTTTTACTTCGGTAAATTCGGCGTCGACGACATCACTGTCATCCTTCTTCCCCTCACCGGCGGTACCGGCACCGCCGGCGGCACTCTCGGCACCCTCGGCATGCGCTTGCTGCTTGGCGTACATCTTCTCGCCAAGCTTCTGTGCTGCCGTCCCGAGCGCCTCACTCTTGGCCTTGATGGTTTCAAGGTCACTGCCACGAATCGCCTCCTCGGCTTCCTGCATCGCTTTCTCGATGACGCTTTTCTCGCTGTCGGAAAGCTCCTTGCCGTATTCGGCGAGTGACTTCTTGACCGTATGAATCATGCCGTCGCACTGGTTACGCGTTTCCGCCAGTTCGTGCGCTTTCCGATCCTCTTCCGCGTGCACCTCGGCATCCTGGACCATGCGCTGCACTTCCGCCTCGCTGAGACCCGAAGAAGCCTGGATCTTGATCTTGTTTTCCCTGCCGGTGGCCTTGTCCTTCGCCGAGACATGCAGAATCCCATTGGCGTCGATATCGAAAGTGACTTCGATCTGCGGCATACCGCGCGGCGCCGGCGGAATATCGGAGAGGTTGAACTGCCCGAGGCTCTTGTTCCCCGAGGCCATTTCTCGCTCACCCTGCAATACATGAATGGTTACCGCAGACTGGTTGTCGTCCGCCGTCGAGAAAACCTGCGTCGCCTTGGTCGGAATGGTCGTGTTCTTCTTGATCAGCTTGGTCATCACCCCGCCGAGAGTCTCGATACCCAGGGACAGCGGGGTCACGTCGAGCAACAGAACGTCCTTGACTTCGCCTTGCAGTACGCCTCCCTGAATCGCCGCGCCGACGGCGACCGCTTCGTCGGGATTGACATCGCGGCGAGGTTCGCGGCCGAAGAACTCTTTGACGCGCTCCTGCACCTTGGGCATCCGTGACTGGCCACCGACCAGAATCACGTCGTTGATGTCACCGATCTTGCATCCGGCATCCTTCAGCGCGATGCGGCACGGCTCGATGGTACGCTCGATGAGTTCGTCGACCAGCGACTCGAACTTGGCGCGCGTGATCTTCAGTGTCAGGTGCTTGGGTCCGGAACTGTCGGCAGTGATGTACGGCAGGTTGATCTCATTCTGCTGCCCCGACGACAGTTCGATCTTGGCCTTTTCGGCAGCATCCTTGAGGCGCTGCAGGGCCAGCACGTCGGCCTTCAGGTTAACCCCGGATTCCTTCTTGAATTCTTCGATGATGTAGTCAATCAAGCGCTGGTCGAAGTCTTCGCCACCGAGGAAGGTATCGCCGTTGGTTGACAGCACCTCGAACTGATGCTCGCCTTCGACCTCTGCAATTTCGATGATGGAAATGTCGAAGGTCCCGCCACCAAGGTCATAAACGGCGATCTTCTTGTCGCCCTGCTTCTTGTCCATACCGAAGGCCAGTGCCGCCGCCGTCGGTTCATTGATGATGCGCTTCACTTCAAGGCCGGCGATCCGGCCGGCATCCTTGGTCGCCTGCCGCTGGCTGTCGTTGAAGTAGGCCGGCACGGTGATGACCGCCTCGGTGACTTCCTCGCCAAGATAGTCCTCGGCGGTCTTCTTCATCTTGCGCAGGACCTCAGCGGACACCTGCGGGGGGGCAATCTTCTTGCCTCGCACCTCGACCCAGGCGTCGCCGTTGTCTGCCTTGAGAATCTTGAAGGGCATCAGCGAGATGTCCTTTTGTACTTCCTTTTCCTCGAAGCGACGACCGATCAGCCGCTTGACCGCGTACAGCGTGTTCCTCGGATTGGTCACCGCCTGGCGCTTGGCTGGCGCGCCACAGAGGATCTCGCCGTCTTCAGCGTAGGCCACGATCGATGGCGTGGTACGCGCTCCCTCAGAGTTCTCGATCACTTTCGGTTTGCCGTTCTCCATTACCGCGACGCAGGAGTTGGTTGTACCGAGATCAATACCGATGATCTTGCCCATTTCAGAATCCTTTCAATATCTCATTATTTTGTAAACACATTCGCCAAAACCGGAAGGTCTGGTTATGAACCGCAACTGGGGATCATGCCGAAGATTTCAAGTTGTCCCCTTGGCCACTACGACGAGCGCCGGACGCAGCACGCGATCGGCCAGCAGATAGCCCTTTTGCAGTACGGTGACCACAGTATTGGGTTCCTGCTCCGATGCGACAACGCTGATTGCCTGATGGCGATGCGGGTCGAACTTCTCGCCAAGCGGATTGATTTCGGCTAGTGTGGATTTTTCGAAAGCGGCGACCAGTTGCTTGAGGGTCAGTTCAGTACCCGACCGAAGATTCTCGACACTCGACGTCTCGCTGGCCAGGGCCGCTTCAAGGCTGTCCTTGACGGCCAGCAACTCGCGAGCGAAACGATCAATGGAGAATTTGGCGGCCTTGGCGATGTCTTCCTGGGCGCGGCGGCGCACATTCTCGGTTTCGGCCTTGGCACGCAGCCATGCATCATGGTACTCGTCAGCCTTCGTTTGCGCTTGCCGCAGCGCTTCTTCGAGGGCTGGCCCGGCGTCAGCTGGCAGCGCGGATTCTGCGGCTGCTTCGAAGCTTTCGGGCGTGGCTGTTTCGGCAGCTGCCGGTTCGGATTCTTTGTCGTTTGCTTGCATAGATGGTGATCTCCCGGAAAACGCAAAGGAGGTTGGGGCAACTTGCCCGATTTCAAGCTTTTTTGTCGTCTCGATGGGCTTGAACAGTGCCGCACGTCGTGCATAATTTTTCATCCGCGGGCACTTCTGCTGCTAGCATTTCAATTCCCCTGATCATCTATAGAACGCGGTACCGGCATGATGGAGAAGATCGGCAAATATGAAATCATTCGCTCCCTCGGCCGGGGAGCTACCGCGATCGTCTATCTCGCGTGGGATCCTGACCTTCAGCGCCAGGTCGCCATCAAGCTGATCCACTTCGGCGAGAACAATGCCGCCATGTCACGGCGCCTAAGGAAGCTCTTCCAGACCGAGGATGCGATCGGTCGGAGGCTCGATCACCCGAACATCGTCAGGATCTACGACGCCGTGGTCGAAGCGGAACAGGCCTATCTGGTGATGGAGTTTGTCGACGGACCGGCGCTCGACAAGTTTTGCGCAATCAATCGACTATTGCCGATGCACCGCGTCATCGGCATCATTTTCAAGTGTTGCCTGGCCCTTGATCATGCCTTCCGGCGTGGGGTCGTGCATCGCGACATCAAGCCGGCCAATATTCTGATCGATGCCAACGACAATCCGAAAATCACCGATTTCGGCCTCGGCCTCAATCTGCAAAAGGATATGGGCAAGGACTCCACGTTCGTGATGGGTGTGGGCTCGCCCGCCTACATGTCACCCGAGCAGGTCAAGAACTATCCGCTCAATCACAAGACCGACCTCTACTCGCTGGGCGTCCTCCTGTTCCAGTTGCTGACCGGACGGCTGCCGTTTCGTGCCAACAACGCCGCCGCTCTGGTCTACAAGATCGTCAACATGGACGCGCCTTCGGTCTGCGCGTTACGGCCGAATTTGCCGCCCGGCCTCGACCCAATCATCCGGAAAGCACTGGAGAAAGATCTCTACAGCCGCTACCGCAATGGCGCCGAGTTCGCCAAGGATCTGACACCCGTGCGCTACCAGATGCAGGAAGAGGATCAGACGCAGCAGGATCTGACACACTTCGAGCGCTTGCGGCACCTGACGTTCTTCGCCGAGTTCGAGGACATCGAGTTGTGGGAGGTGCTGCGCATCAGCGTCTGGCGGGAATTGTCGGAGAAAGTGACCGTGGTCCGCGAAGGAGATAATCACCGCAAGTTTGGCGTGATTGTTGACGGCTTTGTCGAGATATCTTCCAATGGGCGGGTGATTTGCCGACTCGGCCCCAGCGAGGTGGTCGGAGAAATGGCGTTCCTGCATCCGACCGACAGCCAGCGCCACGCCACAGTGGTCACTCTCGAACCCACCTTGTTCCTTGAAATCAATAGCGCGGCCCTCGAGTTGAGCTCTGACGAGGTACGGGAGCGCTTCAACAAGGTCTTGCTGGTCAAAGTGCTGGGCCGCTTGCGTGAAGCCAACAAGGTCTTGGCAAAACTGGGTCAGACTGCGGTTCAGGGCAGCTTTTCGAGTTCATCTCCCGGATTGACGCCGCCCCTGGAGTTGCTGTGATTCCGGTTCATGGGGATCAAGTGCCTGCGCATGTCGCCGGAAAGCCCGGAGACTTCGGTTCGTGGGTTCGAGAAACGCCGTCAAAATGTGCGACAATCGCCGGCTGATGATGCCAAGCGTGCTCCGCGCCGCCCGACGGGTGGTCGCACTTGCCGCAGATCTAGCCACGCGTTGGCGACGCCTTCCTGCACGTATGGACACGCCATATGCCTGATCTCGCTTCCCCGACCTTCTGGCTCGCCGTACTCCAGATCATCGCCATCGACATCCTGCTCGGTGGCGACAACGCCGTGGTCATCGCCCTGGCCTGCCGAAAGCTGCCGGAGGCACAGCGCAACAAGGGCATCTTCTGGGGCGTCTTCGGCGCGATCGGGCTACGCATTGTACTGATCTACTTTGCCCTGCAACTGCTGGCGGTCCCTTACCTCAAGATCATTGGCGGCCTGCTGTTGTTCTGGATCGGGATCAAGCTCGTGCTGCCGGAAGACGAGGACGCACACGGCAATGTGCAGGGGAACACCACGCTGACCGGAGCAATCAAGACGATCATCGTCGCCGACGCCGTCATGAGCCTGGACAACGTCATTGCTGTCGCTGCTGCGGCGCACGGATCGATCGTTCTGGTCATCTTCGGCATTGTGGTCTCGATCCCGATCGTCGTCTGGGGAAGCAAGCTGGTACTCACCTTGATGGATCGGTTTCCGGTAGTGATCACCGCCGGCGGTGGGCTGCTGGGCTGGATCGGTGGCGGCATGCTGGTCACTGACCCGGCACTGCCAGAGCGCTGGCGTGAGGTTGTTCCACACAGCGCTTACCTGGCGTCAGCGCTCGGTGCGCTGCTGGTCATCGTCGTCGGCAAATGGCTGGCGAGTCGGCAGCACCAGGCACACACGACGGTCGAACTGATTTCTGCGGACGCCGAGAGCATAGAGAAGGGAAAACAGGGATGAAGCCACTTTGGTTGCTACCGGTCGATGGCTCGCCGCTGGCCTTGCGCGCGGTAGACCATGTCGTTCGCGAAGCCGCCAGGGACGCCACTGCTCCGGCGATCCTTCTGGTCAACGTGCAACCTCCCCTGCCATCGGACGTGGCCCGTTTTGTGAATGGCAGCGTGCTTCAGGACTACCACCGCGAGGCCGGAAGTGCCGCGCTGGCAGCCGCCCGCGCCAATCTGGACACCGCCGGGCTAATCTACTCGGCGCACATTCTCATCGGAGACCCCGCACAGACGATTGTCGATTTTGCCAGTGAGCAACACTGCACCTTGATCGTCATCGGGGCTCGCGGGCTCGGTTCAGTGGCCGGCATCCTGCTCGGTTCGGTCACCAACCGGGTCATCCATTTGACTGACCTGCCGGTCCTGGTAGTGAAGTAGGGCGGAAAGACGTCGCGGACCCGCGAAGTCACCGAGCCCGCCTCGTCCAGGGGATCACGAAACCGGCGCAGGCCGCCAGAACGAAGCCGCCACGGCAGGCAGCGCGCAGCGCTACAGAACGTAGCGGGAGAGATCCTCGTTCTGTGCCAGTTCGGCGAGGCGGCTGTCCACATAGCCGGCATCTATGGCAACCATCGCCAGGCCTCCCTGGCTGGCCGAGAACGACACCTCCTCAAGCAGCCGCTCCATTACCGTATACAGGCGTCGCGCACCGATGTTTTCGGTCCGCTCGTTGACCGACCAGGCAATCTCGGCCAGCCGCCTGATGCCATCCGCAGCGAAGTCGAGCGTTACGCCTTCGGTGGCCAGCAGCGCCTGGTACTGCTTGGTCAGGCAGGCGTCGGTCTGGGTCAGGATGCATTCGAAGTCGGCCACCGACAGCGAGTCCAGTTCGACTCGGATCGGCAAGCGGCCCTGCAACTCGGGAATGAGATCCGAAGGTTTGGCCAGGTGGAAAGCGCCGCTGGCGATGAACAGGATGTGATCAGTACGGATCATGCCGTACTTGGTTGATACGGTCGTGCCTTCAACCAGCGGCAACAGGTCGCGCTGCACGCCCTGCCGCGAGACATCGACGCCGTGCGTGTCGCTGCGCGAGGCGATCTTGTCGATTTCGTCGAGGAAGACGATGCCGTTCTGCTCGACATTCCTGACCGCATCGAGCTTGACCTCCTCGTCATTGACCAGTTTCGCCGCTTCCTCCTCGATCAGCAACCTGCGCGCCTCGAAGATCTTCAGTTTTCGCGATTTCTTGCGACCACCACCCATGTTCTGAAACATCCCCTGGATCTGCGCGGTCAATTCCTCCATTCCGGGTGGCGCAAAGATCTCGGCCTGCATCGACGGCGCCACGACCTCCACCTCGATTTCCTTGTCGTCAAGTTCGCCTTCGCGCAATTTCTTGCGGAATTTCTGGCGCGTGGCGTTGTCCTCGGTCGATTGTGCGTCATTGAAGAAATTGCCGCGCGCCGGCGGCAGCAGCGCGTCGAGAATGCGATCTTCGGCAGCGTCGTCGGCGCGCACACGCACACCGCGCATGGCTTGTTCACGTCCGCTCTTGACGGCGATCTCGACCAGGTCACGGATGATCGTCTCGACATCGCGGCCCACGTATCCGACCTCGGTGAACTTGGTCGCTTCGACCTTGATGAACGGGGCATTGGCCAGACGTGCCAAACGGCGAGCGATTTCGGTCTTGCCCACACCGGTGGGTCCGATCAGCAGGATGTTCTTCGGGGTAATCTCCTGCCGCAAGGGCTCCGCCACCTGCGCACGCCGCCAACGACTGCGCAGCGCGATGGCCACGGCCTTCTTGGCCTTGCCCTGACCGACGATATGTTTGTCAAGTTCGCAAACGATTTCCAGCGGGGTCATCGACGACATGATTATTCCAGTACCTCGATGGTGAAGTTCTGATTGGTATAGATGCACAGATCGCTGGCGATCTGCAAGGACTTGCGCACTACCTCGGCAGGATCGAGTTCGCTGTTCTCGACCAGAGCACGTGCCGCCGAGTGCGCAAAAGCCCCCCCGGAACCAATGGCCACAATGCCGTGCTCCGGTTCCACCACATCCCCGTTGCCGGTGATGATCAGCGAATTCTCCCGGTCGGCCACCGACAGCATGGCATCCAGGCGGCGCAGGGCGCGGTCGCTCCGCCAGTCCTTGGCGAGTTCAACCGCCGAGCGCAACAGATTGCCCTGATGCTTGTCGAGCTTCGCCTCGAAGCGTTCGAAGAGGGTAAACGCGTCTGCCGTCCCACCGGCAAAGCCGGCGAGGATCTGCCCCTGATGAATGCGCCGAACCTTGCGCGCGCTGGCCTTGATCACGATGTTGCCAAGCGTCACCTGCCCGTCGCCGCCCATGGCAACACGCTTGCCGCGGCGGACTGACAGAATCGTCGTGCCATGGTACTGATCCATGCGAACTCCTTTTGGTGTGCCTGTCTGGAGTCCCTAACTCCTGGCGAGCACGACATCGGCGACGGCTTTCAGCCCGACAACGCGGAACAACTCGGCAAGCAGGTAGTTGGGGTGACGAAAGATGATCTGTCGGCCCGTTCGCCTGACCGTGGTCAACACGTTGAGCAAGGCACCGGCGCTGAGGAAGTCCATGCGCGTCGCAGCCGAGCAGTCGATCAGCACCGGATCGTTGGCCGCAGCGTACGCCAGCAGATCGCCGAAACGGGAACCCTTGATATCGCCTTTGATGACATACGCCTCGGTCACCAATTGATCGTCGATGGCCAGCATCAACGGGGCGTGCTCGGTCACCTGCACCCGCTTGGAGTCCCAGGACGGTGGCGAAATCTCGAACGTCACGGCATAGTTGATCGCCACTTCCTCGAAGGCTTCCAGTTGCCCTCGCAACTGGCAAAACTCGAGCTTCAACAGCCAGCAGGGTCGGTCTTCCGGGCACCCCGGGACGACCCGACTGTCCAGCAGGGCGGCAATGTAATCGCGCCCCTGCAATTCGATTTCGCGCTTGCCTCGCTGCGCTTGCTGGAGCAGTTCCATAAGTCGCTCGCAACCGGCGGCATCCAGCCTGCGCACCTTGGACAGGTCGAGACGCAGGTACGCGTTCTTCGCGAGTGCCTGACGCACCGCTTCGAAACCCGCGTCGTTGTCACCGCTGAGCTCGCCCTTGAACAGCACGGTCCCCATCGCTCTGGCCTGCACTGGTGGAGCGGCGGTATCCCCGCGCCAGCCGGGCGGCGACTTCTCGAAACACTGCGCGTACTCGATTCCCAGCGATTCGAAGGCGGCTTTCTGGCCCGTCAGCCGGAAGAGGTCGAAAAGCATCAGCCACAAGCGCTCACCGGGGCCAGACCGGTGGGTACGGGTCGCATTCTCCAACAGCGACCGAACCACGACATCCTGGCCATTCGCATACAGCATGGCTGCCTCTTCGGCTTCGGCATCAATCGGGTCGACTTCGGTTTCGATCTGAAAATTGGTTGCCGTCTCGCTGAACACGAACTCGCTGAGGTCCAGTGGCGGCGCATCGGTCGCGGTAACCGGCGTGGCGAACGGGATATCCGCCCGAGCCAGGCCTACGGGTGTCGCGTTCGATGGCTTCTGCTTGTCATCCCGCGGCGCGCCCGGGGAAACGCCCCGCTCCTCGTTTGGGCGAGGTACGGCCGCTGGGCGAGCCACCATTTTCTTTTCCGGCGGCGGCTTCTTGAAAAACGAAAAAACCATAGGGCAACCAGGACAGCGGATGAATTCGCGATAAACTCACCTTGTAACACATCGTCCGGTGCACTGCAATTTCAATTCACCGAGGGTCAATACTTTGGTTTGGGAGCGCTTCTTGTTAGAATCGACCGGTTTAGCGACACTCAACCGCTGCCAGGCCAACTACCCGATAACGATGCGCGCAAACCCTCAGAAATCTTTGCCGACCCCCTTGACCGCCTTGCTCGTCGGCCTGGCTCTGAACGGCATGATCGCCTTTGCCACTGCAGACGAGTTTTCGGACGCGGAGCGCTTGCTCAAACAGGGGCAATCGTCGGAGGCACTTGAAAAAGTCGACAGCTACATTGCCGGCAGGCCGAAAGAAGCCCGTGGCCGATTTCTCAAAGGCTTGATCCTGATCGAGATGGGCCAGCCGACCGAGGCGATAGCGGTGTTCAGCGCACTGAGCGAAGATTATCCCGAACTGCCCGAGCCCTACAACAATCTTGCGGTCGTTTACGCCCAGCAAAAACAGTACGAAAAGGCGCGGACGGCGCTCGAAATGGCCATCAGAACCGACCCGGGCTATGCCCTGGCGCGCGAGAATCTCGGGGACGTCTATGCCCGCCTGGCCAGTCAGGCTTATGACCAGGCGCTGCAACTCGATCCTTCGAACAAGGTCACCCAGTCCAAACTGTCGAGGCTGCGCGAACCCGGCAGCAGCGTGTCTGTCAACCCGGGCAAGCAGGCCGATGCCGCGCGGCCGAGCAGCGGAACCGGCAAGACCGGCTTCGCCGCGCAGGCTCGCGGAACTGCCGCGACGCCCGCTGGCGCGGCCGCGGCAAAGCCGGTCGACAAGGTATCGGCTGCGGCTACGCCTGCCGCACAGGCGAGAGTCCAGACTGCCGCAGCCGGAAACGATGCGCCCAAGAGCACCCCTGCCATGACCACCAGTCAGGGTCCGGTCGCCACCTCGCCACCAAACGAGGCCACCGTTCAGGGCTGGGATCTGATATTCAGCCCCTACACGGTCCATTTCAATCCCGACGAGGACCACAAGCCAGTGGTCGCGCTCGGGCTCCTGAAAGGACTCGAAGGGCGATGGCTAGCCGGCGGCGCGGTGTTCTCGAACTCGTTTGGCCAACCGAGCGCCTACGCTTTCGCTGGCCAGCGTTATCTGGACCCGTTTGGCTTCGAAAACTGGTACCTTCAATGGACCGCCGGCCTTCTCTACGGCTACGTCGGGGAATACGAAGACAAGGTCCCGCTGAATTACAAGGGCTTCTCGCCGGGATTCGTACCCAGCCTCGGCTACCGCTTCAGCAAGCGGATCTATGGCCAGCTCGATCTGCTCGGCACGTCGGCCCTGATGTTCACCATTGTGGCGCCATTGCCGAAGGACTGGCCCTGAGCACCGCCAGTGCGGTGGTCTGGGCGGCCCACGAGAGTCATTGATGCCCCGCTCATCCTCCCCCAGCACCTAGCCCTGCCATGCCGTCAACCCTGCTCCGCCGTCTGTTCTTCGCGCTCCTTGTCCTGCTGCTGTTCGGGGCGGGTACCTGGTGGGCGACGCGACCGAAGCCGGTTGCCGTCGTATTGAAGGAAATCGAACGCGGCCTCGTCGAGTCCACCATCGCCAACACCCGCGCCGGTACAGTGGAGGCCTGTCAGCGCACCCGACTATCGACGATCAGCGGTGGCCGGATCGAGGTCCTGGCGGTCAAGGAGGGCGATCGCGTCGGCAAGGGCCAATTGCTGATGAAGCTGTGGAACGACGACCAGCAGGCACAGACCGCATGGGTGGCGTCGCAGGTGACCACGGCTCACCAGCGCGTCAGTGAAGCCTGTGTCGTGGCGGCCAATGCCGAACGCGAGGCTGATCGCCAATCGGCACTGCGCATCCAGGGTTTTGTCTCCGGCGCCAGGGAGGATAGCGCGCGCAGCGATGCGCTGGCCAGGCGAGCGGGTTGCGACGCAGCCAAGGCCGACCTCGCACAAGCCGAAGCGAGAGTCAGCCTGACCCGCGTCGAGCAGGGGCGGACGGTGCTCTATGCGCCATTTGCCGGCACCATCGCCAAGATCGTCGGTGAAGTTGGCGAGTACTCGACACCGTCGCCGCCGGGCGTACCGACGCCGCCGGCGATCGACCTGATCGACGACTCCTGCCTCTACGTCAAGGCCCCGATGGATGAAGTCGATGCGCCCCGGATCGCTGCCGGGCAGGCGGTTCGCATCAGCCTCGACGCGCTGCCGCGACGGTCCTTCCCCGGCAAGGTCAGGCGTGTGGCAGCGTACGTCTCGGCGGTCGAAAAGCAGGCCCGCACCGTCGATATCGAGGTCGCCTTCGACGATCCGGCAGCACCGGGCAAGCTGCTGGTCGGCTACAGCGCAGATGTCGAAGTGCTCCTCGACATCCGCGAGAAAGTCATCCGGATTCCCAGCTCGGCGCTGCTCGAAGGCGGACGCGTACTGGTGGCTGCCTCCGACGGCACGCTCGAAGAACGCCAGGTGAAGACCGGATTGGCCAATTGGGAATTCACCGAAGTGCTCGAAGGCTTGTCGACCGGCGAACAGGTGGTCACCTCGCTCGAACGCGCAGGCGTCAAGGCCGGTGCCGCCTACTCGATCGACAGCAAGCCGGCAACTGGCGGCAGATAGTCGATGGGCGCTGCGCTGATCGAACTCGCCGGTATTGAGCGGATCTTCCAGCTCGGCGACAGCGAGGTGCACGCCTTGCGCCGCCTGGACGTGTGCATCGCCGCCGGGGAATACGTGGCCGTCATGGGTCCGTCGGGCTCGGGAAAATCCACGCTGCTCAACCTGCTCGGCCTGCTCGACCGCCCCAATGCCGGCATCTACCGTCTCGCAGGCCGCGACGTCACCACCCTGTCGGCAGACGAACAGGCGAGCGTGCGCAGCGAGCGCATCGGCTTCGTCTTCCAGAGCTTTCATCTGGTGCCGCGCCTGACCGCCGCCGAGAACATTGCCCTGCCAATGATCCTCGCCGGTATCGCGCCGGCACAGCGCAGCGCACGCGTCACCCGCGCCCTGCGGGACTATGGACTGGAGAACCGCGCCGACCATCGCCCGGACCAACTCTCCGGTGGGCAGCGGCAGCGCGTCGCGATCGCCCGCGCGACGATCATGCAACCCGCACTGATCCTTGCCGACGAGCCCACCGGCAACCTTGATCGCGCCACCGGCGAAGAGGTGATGCGTCTGCTCGAAGAACTCAACCAGCGCGGGGTCACCTTGATCGTCGTCACCCACGACACCAGCCTTGGCGCCCGCGCCCGCCGCCAGTTGCT
The DNA here is from genome assembly GCF_056856495.1 of Candidatus Accumulibacter propinquus. NCBI lineage: Bacteria > Pseudomonadati > Pseudomonadota > Betaproteobacteria > Candidatus Accumulibacter > Candidatus Accumulibacter propinquus. The sequence goes on along the minus strand of NZ_JBSEHC010000003.1, from coordinate 1,056,466 downwards.
GATGGCCGACGGAGCGCTCGAGAGCGACCGCTGGCGCGGCAGCGAGGCGATTTCAGACCCGTGCGCACTTCCGACCTGATTCGCTTCGCTCGCGATGCGGCCAGCGGCAGTCCCTTGCGCACCGTGCTGCTGGTACTGGCGATGGCCATCGGCGTCGCTGCCGTGGTGGTGCTGACGGCGCTTGGCGACGGCGCGCGCCGCTACGTGCTCCGGGAGTTCTCGTCGATCGGCAGCAACCTGGTGATCGTCCTGCCAGGCCGCTCGCAAACCGGTGGCTTCAACCCCGGCAACGCCATCACCAGCACCCCGCGCGATCTGACCGTCGATGATGCGCAGGCCCTGCTGCGCGCCAGCGCCGTGCACCGCGTCGCACCGCTGGCCGTCGGCACTTCCGAAATCAGCGTCGGTGGCAAGCTGCGCGAAGTCATGGTCGCCGGCACCACTGCCGAGTTCATCGACGTGCGCCGCCTGGCCCTGGCGCAAGGGCGTTTCCTGCCACCCGGCGACTGGCGGCGCGGTGCATCCGAAGCGGTCATTGGAGCCAGGATACGCGATGAAATGTTCGGTCGCGAGGAAGCGCTGGGGCAACTGGTGCGCATCGGTGACCGACGCTTCCGGATTGTCGGCGTCCTCGCAGCGAGCGGCCAGGGCCTGGGCATGAACACCGACGAACTGGTCATCGTGCCGGTGGCACTGGCGCAAGCGATGTTCAACAGCAACACGCTGTTCCGCATTCTCGTCGAGGCCACGAACCGCGACACCATCGAGCTGGCCAAGACCCAGGCCGGCGAGATCATCAAGCTGCGTCATGAAGGTGAGCAGGACGTGACGATCATCACCCAGGACGCTGTCCTCGCGACCTTCGACCGACTCCTCGGCACCATGACCGTCGCCGTTGCGGGCATCGCAGCGATCAGTCTGGCCGTCGCCGGCATCCTGGTGATGAACGTGATGCTGGTCTCGGTGACCCAGCGGACCGCCGAAATCGGCCTGCTCAAGGCACTCGGCGCCACTGGCGCGACGATCCGCAACGCCTTTCTGACGGAAGCGGCGATGCTGTCCGTGGCCGGCGCCCTGCTCGGGTTTGTGCTCGGTCAGTCTGGCGCGGCGCTGATCCGGCAACTCTACCCCGCCTATCCGGCGTTTCCACCCGACTGGGCGGTGCTCGCGGGGCTCGGCACGGCGCTGGTCACCGGCATTCTGTTCGGGGTGCTGCCGGCACGCCAGGCAGCACGGCTCGACCCGGTGCAGGCGCTGGCCCGGCGCTGAGCCGGCACGCCGTCGATGATCCGCCCGACCGACTCCCTGCAACTCGCGCTGCGTGCGATCACCGCGCACCGGTTGCGCAGCTTCCTGACGCTGCTCGGTATCGCCATCGGCATCGCCGCAGTAATCCTGCTGACCTCGATCGGTGAAGGCATCCACCGTTTCGTGCTCGCCGAATTCACCCAGTTCGGCACCAACGTGCTCAGCATCGCCCCAGGCAAGACCCGGACATCCGGACACCTGCCCACCGGCATCCCGACTTCGGTGCGCCCGCTGACCCTTGATGACGCGCGCGCGCTCGCCCACCTGCCGCACATCACCGGCATGACCGCTACCGTCTGGGGCAACACCGAGGTCAATGCCAACGGCCGCCTGCGACGCACCACCGTCAATGGGGTCAGCGCCGAGATGCTCAAGGTTTTCAGCATCAAGGTCCGCAGCGGCCAGTTCCTGCCCGAGGAAGACTCCGATAGCGCCCGCGCCTTCATCGTCCTCGGCGCGAAACTCAAGGATGAACTGTTCGGCACCAGCAATCCGCTGGGCGCGAGGGTACGCGTCGGCGGTCTGCAGTTTCGCGTCATCGGCGTGCTGGAAGCCAAAGGGCAGTTTCTCGGCGTCGATCTCGACGACGCGGCTTACATCCCGACCGCGCGCGCGCTCGAACTCTACAATCGCGACGGGATCATGAAGATTGACCTCTCGTATGAGGAAGGCGTACCGGCCGCCAGGGTCGGCGCGCTGGTCACGGCAATGTTGAAAGCCCGGCACGGGCGGGAAGATTTCACCATCACCACACAGGAAGACATGTTGCGGACGCTGTCGAACATTCTCGATGTGCTGACCATGGCGGTCGGCGCGCTCGGCAGCATTTCACTGCTCGTCGGTGGCGTCGGCATTGTCACCATCATGACCATCGCCGTCTCGGAACGTACCGGCGAGATCGGTCTGCTGGTCGCCCTTGGCGCGCCACGCCGCAGCATCCTCGGGCTGTTTCTCGGCGAAGCCATCGCACTCTCGGCAGTCGGTGGCCTGCTCGGGCTGCTGCTCGGGATCGGCCTGGCGCAACTGATCCACCTGGTGCTGCCCGCCCTGCCGGTACATACGCCACTCAGTTTCGTCGTCCTTGCCGAGTGCATCGCGGTCGGCATTGGCTTGCTGGCCGGGGTGCTACCGGCACGACGCGCGGCACGACTGGACGCTGTAGACGCGCTGCGAGCCGAATGAGAAGGCCTGGGAACCATCGCTGCGGCACAAGAATCCCGCCGGGCGCTCCGCTTGACGATACCGGTCGCGCTGCGTCAACTGTCAAAAAATAACTGTCGAAAAATTTTACACACACATCCCAGTTCGTCTCCTGGCGAACGTCACACGGCTTGCAAATCAGAAGCCTAGGTAATTTGGCGTGATTTGTGCTTGATCGTGAAGAACGAAAAACGTTGGCTGCACTGCTGCACAGAAAAAGCAGGCATACGGGCCGGATGCGTCACGCAGCCGGCCATTTTTTGTTGCAGATTTCCAACGCTTACTGACCACAGGAGGAATACGGAATGGATGAAACGATGAGTCACCCCGGCACGGCTGCCGGGGTCACCGCAGAAAACATCGGCCGGGCTGATGGCGCGCGTACCCGCGCCACGCACCTGCGCTGGCATCGTCCGCTGTTGCAGGGGCTGCTGGCCTTGACCTGCCTTGTCGGCGGCACCGGGGCACAGGCTGGCTACTCCAAGCTGTTCCTGTTCGGCGACAGCCTCTCCGATGCCGGCAACAACGCGGTGGTTTTCGACTACGTCATCGGTCCGCCACTGGGTCTGCCGCCAGGCACGCTGCGCACCCCCGTGCCCACGCCCGACAATTCGTTCGTGCCCTCGCTCCCCTATGCCACGCCGGTTGGCGGCCGCTACTCGAACGGTCCGGTGTGGGCGGAAACCTTTGCCCCAGCCTTCGGCCTCAGCGCCGTCGCTTCCAATCTGCTCGGCACCAACTATGCCTATGGCGGTGCACGCATGGGACCGGTTGACCCTAGCGGCAGCGTCTTTCCACCGAGCCTGTCGACCCAGGTGGCGGCATTTCTGAACCCCTACGTGACACATTCGCTACCGGTACCCGGAGATGCGCTCTACGTCGTTGCCGGTGGGGGAAACGATGCGCGTGACAGCATTACCGAGGCGGCCAAGGACCTTGCCAGCGGCAAGACCGTGTTGCAGATGCTCGACGGCATCCAGTCGCGTGCCGCAATCTACGCCGGTTATCTCGATACCCTCATCGAACAGCTCGAGTGGGCTGGTGCGAAGAATATCGTCGTCTGGAACACGCCGAACGCGGGTGTCGCACCGGCCATCCTGGCGCAGGGAGCGGGGCTGCTGGGAACTACGGTGTCGCAACTGATGAACCAGGCACTGCTGCAGGCCCTCGATGACGACATCGCTGAGGGCGTGCGCATCTTCGATGCCTACGGCTTCATCAGCGACGTCGCGGCCCATCCCGGCGCCTATGGGCTGAGTAATGCCAGCGACGCCTGCTCGGTTGTGGTGCTCGATCCCACCGTAGACTGCGGCAAATATTTCTTCTGGGATGGCATCCATCCCACGGCCGCAGGCCACCGACTGCTGGCCAATGCGATGATTACCTTCGTGCCTGAGCCGGCCGCCGTGCTACTCATCGCCATCGGCCTACTGGGAATTGCCGCGTCACGCAAATCTCGTTAAAGGCGGCTACAATCGTCATTGCTGCGGCCCGCTCCGGCGGGCCGCAGCTTGTAAGCGGATGACGAGGGTGCAGTACCCGACGAGGAGAACAGCGTGTTTTCGGTTTATGGTATGGGTGGACCGATTTACCGTGGCACTTTCGAAGGCCTGAAGGGTGTCGCCGGAATCTTCCGCAGCACGGCCGTGCGTCCGGTCGCCGGAGAAGACCAGCGCACCACGCTGAACGCGCCCGCCGCGCAGGCGGTGAGCGCCTACCGGGAGATGCTGCGAGCGGACCATGATCGCGGCCCCCTCTACCATGCCTACCAGATCATGCAGCGGCAGGTCGTTTCGGTGTCGAGCGAAGACGCCGTTGAACACGCGTGGCAAGTCCTGCTCGAACAGCGTGTTCACCAGGCGCCGGTCCTCGACCCCGGCTACCGTCTGGTTGGCATCGTCAGCGAGCGGGACTTGCTGACCGTGCTCAACGTCGACGCAGGCCGCGTCCGCGATGTCCTGGCCCGCAAGGTCGCTGATGTCATGAGCACGCCGGTGGTCTGTGCGCACCCGATTACCGACATCCGGCGCATCGCACATGTCCTGCTCGAACACCAGGTCGATGGCGTACCGATCATCAACGAAACCGAGGCCCTGGTCGGCTTCGTTTCGCGCAGCGACATCGTGCGCGCCATCGTGGCCGATCCGCCGCTGAGCTTGTGGCGCTAGATCTGTCGCCGGCCAGGCGACCACTGTTTTTCCGAGCGTGATTTCGACGAGGATCAGCGATGAACGAACCGCCTGTACGCATCTATCACCACCCGCGTTGTTCGAAGAGCCGCGCGGCCTGCCAGTTGATCGCCGACAACGGCATCGTGGCCGAGGTCATCGACTACCTGAAGACGCCTCCGGACCGGGAAGAACTGCGCCGCTTGCTACGCCTGCTCGGCATGCGGCCAGGCGAACTTGTGCGCCGAGGCGAGCTGGTATTCAAGGAACACTTCGCGGCGCGTACCCTGGACGACGAGCAATGGCTGGATGCACTGCTTGCGCATCCGATCCTGATCGAGCGCCCGATCGTCGTGCGCGGCGACCGGGCCGTTCTCGGACGGCCGCCGGAGAAGGTACTGGAGTTGCTGCAGGGAAGCATCTCTGCCGGAGTCGACCGGTAGTGACAGCCGTAGGTCAGTAGACTCAGCGCTGTCGGCCGGGCTTGGCCGACCACGAATCCTTGAGCGTTACCGTCCGGTTGAACACCGGCGCACCTGGCTGCGAATCGACGCGGTCGGCAACGAAGTAGCCGTGCCTTTCGAACTGAAAACGCTCCTCGGCCCTGGCATGCTTCAGCGCGGGCTCGAGCCAGGCCTTGATGACCCGAATGCTGTTCGGGTTGATGTCGTCGCGGAAATCGCGTTCGAGATCCTCGGCATCGCCTTCACGCCGCGCGCCGGGCGAAGGAACGGCGAACAGTCGGTCGTAGAGACGAACCTCGGCCAGATAGGCCTCCGCCACCGCAACCCAGTGTAGATTGCCCTTCACCTTGTACGTGTCGGCGCCGCTGGTGCCACTCTTCGAGTCCGGCAGGTAGTCGCAGTGCACGGCCATGACGGCGCCGCTGGCATCGCAGTCGTAGCCCGTGCATCTGACGACGTAGCCATAGCGCAGGCGAGCCATGTTGCCGGGATAGAGGCGGTGGTAGCCCTTGCTGGGCTGCACCATGAAATCCTCGCGCTCGATCCACAGTTCCCGACCAAAAGGCATCGCTCGCTTGCCTAGTTCGGGCTTCAGCGGATGGTTCGGAGCGAAGGCCGCTTCGCGCTGGTCCGGCGGGTAGTTGTCGATAATCAGCCGGAGTGGGTCGAGCACGGCAACACGGCGCTCGGCCGATTCATTGAGCACCTCGCGCATGGTGTCTTCGAGTTGCGTATATTCGATCAGGGATTCTGAACGGGAAGCACCGATGCGCTCGGAAAAAAGGCGAAAACCTTCGGCAGGGTAGCCGCGTCGGCGAGCACCGACGAGTGTCGGCAAACGCGGGTCATCCCAACCGTCGACGTGCTTCTCCTCGACGAGCTGGATCAGCTTGCGCTTCGAGAGCACGATGTAGGTCAGGTTGAGACGCGAGAACTCGATTTGCTGCGGCAGCGGGCGCTGCAACAGACCGCCCTCGGCCAGGCGCTCGAGCAACCAGTCGTAGAAAGGCCGCTGGTCGGCGAATTCGAGGGTACAAATCGAGTGCGTGATGTTCTCCAGCGCGTCCTCAATCGGGTGGGCGTAGGTGTACATCGGATAAACGCACCACCTGTCGCCGGTATTGTGGTGACTGGCATGACGGATTCGATAGATCGCCGGATCACGAAGATTGATGTTTGCGGCGGCCATGTCGATGCGCGCGCGCAGAACGTGCGCGCCGTCCGGAAACTCACCCTTTTGCATGCGCTTGAAGAGATCCATGCTCTCCTCCACGCTGCGCTCGCGAAACGGAGAGTCGGTGCCGGCTTCGGTGAGTGTGCCGCGGCTGGCACGCATTTCCTCGGCGCTGTGACTATCGACATAGGCATGGCCACTGGCGATCAGGTATTCGGCGAACTCGACCATCCAGTCGAAGTAGTTGGACGCGAAGTAGAGGTTGCACTCGCCATCCGATGACTCCGCCGATGCCGGCTCGGTCCAGGAAAAACCGAGCCAGCGCACCGAATCGACGATCGAATCGACGTATTCCTGCTCTTCCTTTTCCGGATTGGTGTCGTCGAAGCGAAGGTGACAGCGGCCGCCGTAATCCTGGGCCAGTCCAAAGTTGAGGCAGATCGACTTGGCATGTCCGAAATGCAGGTAGCCGTTGGGCTCAGGTGGAAAACGTGTGCGGATCTGCGCCGGATCGGGCGGACCCGCGAGCTGTTGTGCAGCCGGGCCGGGGCGACCCGACCATCTGCGCGTCGCATGCCTGGCGGCGGCCAGATCGGCTTCGATGATGTTGCGGATGAAGTTGGTACTGGCAAGTGCGGATGAACTTGCCTCGTTGCTTTTGGGCTCCTGGCTCACGGTGCAGTCCTTGATTCGAGAAGCCTCGCATTTTAACCGGCGATGCCTGCAGGACTGCGAGAAATCCTGCCCGGCAGCCCACTGAGCGCTGTGCACGCGCGTTCTGGCGCCTGTCTTCAAGGATCTCTCGGATCCTCCTCGGCCCGGTTCGGCACCCGCCACCCTGCCGCAGCGCCGGCGTCGGCAGCCAGCGCGTACGCTCTCGCCTCGAAGGCAGCCACCATGCTGGTTGCCATGGGCATGACCAGGAGCTCGATGACCGGCATGAGAAAGAGCGAGCGCGTCGTGCAGTCAAGCGCAAAGTCGACCTGACAGTGCTCGTCGTGGCGCTCCGAGAAAGTCCAGCGGATGTCGAACCGGCAAAAAGAACGATCCGCCGAGGTGACGACGATGGCACGTGGACGCTTGAGTTCGGTGCGCGTCCGGAAGCGATGTGTCAGCAGACCGAGAACCAGGCTCTGCTCGGTTTCGTACGCCTCCGCGTAACGGTTGAGGATCCGCGCTTCGCGGACCAGCGGCAGGAATTCCGGATAGCGTTCGACATCCGCAACGATATCGAACAGCCACTCCGAAGATAGCGCAATGGCACGGTTCTCACGATGGGTTGCCATGCCGCTTGCGGCTCAACCCTTCGGACGACTGAAGCGCGTCAGGTTGTTCATCATCTCGACCATGGCCGGACGGATCTCGCTCTTGGCTTGGTCGCGATCGCTGACCGGGCGATCGTCGTCATCCAGTACCTGAACTCGGACGACCCCGGAAGCGTTGACCGGGAACGAGATCTTGAATTTCTCGCCGAGGTAGGCAATGCTGTTCCAGCCTGCGGCAACCGCGTAGTCACGATGAAAGTCTGCCGCGAGCAGATTCTGCCCGAGCGAGAAATCCGCCGGCGGGTTCTGCACCCCGAGCAGCGGCATCAGCGTCGCCGGAAGGTCAAGATGGCTGCTGATGCCGCTGATCCGGCGCGCGTTCTGACCCGGGACCCAAAGGACCGCCACCGTGCTGGTCTGAAAACGATTGAAGTCCGCCGCGTGTCCCCAGCGACCACGCTCCATGAATTCCTCGCCGTGATCGCCAAGCACGATGACGATCGTATCGTCGAGCAGCTTCCTTGTCCGCAGATGGGCGATGATGCGTCCGATCTGCTGGTCGACGTGGTGGGCAGCGTTGATGTAGCGGTTCTTGATCGGCACCATCTGCTTGGAGAAATCAGCCGAGAGATAGTTGAAGTCCTCAAGATACGGTCGGGCGATGACACTTTCCGGCGGGAAAGTGTATTTGGCATGGGTGCCCTCGAAGAACATGTAGGTCATGAACGGCCTGGATTGATCACGACTGTCGATGAATTTAAGGATGTCATCGATGTTCTGCCGGTCGCGCTGCCAGGCGGGAGGCCCCTCGGACAGGGCGTGCATGTCGGCCGGGTTCATCCGGGCAAAAACGGTTTCCTGGAACGGAGGATAGGTGAAACTCTGGCTGGTATGCAGACTGAACTGGTAGTTCTGTTGCTGCAATACGTCCATCAGCAGGGGGGACCGGCGCGCGGCCTGCATCGGAAACCAGTAGTTGCCGTACAAGCCGTAGAACATCGAGAAAATGCCCATCTGGGTGGTGTTGCCACCACTGTAGTGCTGCTCGAGGCGCAGGGCATGTTCGGAAAAATCCCAAAGCTGCGGCATGATCGTGCGATCAAGCAAATCGTAGCGCAGCGACTCGACAGCTAGCCAGACGATATTGAGCGGACGTGCAGGCGGCTCGACACGTAGCGGCACCAGTGGATAGTTGAGCACGCTGTGCTTGACATGCAAGCCGTCCGCGGCTTCGGAAGCAACGCTCACGCCCAGGCGCGAGGCCAGTTTGCGGAAGGTGGTGGGCAGGTACAGCGGGTAGCGCTCGCTGGCAAAAAGGATGGGCTGGTAGTTGGCGGCTGCACTGAAACCATAGGCCACCCGCTCGCCAACCGCAAAACTCAGGACCGCCAGCAGCAACCAGCGCGCACGCGGCATCCACCGCCTGGGACGCCGACCCGCAGTACGTCGCGTTGCCCAGTAGTAGGTGGCCGCCTGCAGTGCCAGGAGGGCGATGACCACCAGGGTGGCGGTCAGTTCAGTGCTGCGACTTGCCCCCAGCGAAGCGATCCCGCCCGGGGTGAACACCAGATCGAGGACAAAGCCGTTGATGTGAAATCCGTACATGCTGTAGATCACCCGGTCGGCGAACAGCAGCACCTGAACCATCCCGGTCAGGCCGATCAGCAAGATCGCCAACGCGACCACCCCGCCACGGCTCGCAGCACGCCGGGCCAGGAATCCGTACAGCAGATAGCCGGGGAGCAGTGCCGGCAGCAGGTAGAGGAACGCGTAGCTGACCGTGGTTGCCAGCGTCCACAGCGCCACCGCAAGGGTGCTGTAGGCCTGCTGGGTGGTAAACACGCTGACGTGCAGGGTCACCCACAGTCCGGAAAGAACGAAGAAACGGTTAATACTGTCGCGAGAAGGCAATGGGCTCATCGGCATCCTTGGGGGTAAGCCGATATTTTAGCGGAAAAAGATTAGCCTGGCCTTAAGCCGTGCACGCACGGTCGACCGGCGTTGGCGCGGCGTGGCCAGCGGAGCCGTCCTAACTGATGGGACGGACGATGAGGCATTGATGTCGGTTAGAATATCCGTCATGAGCAACCATCATCATGATCACGACGAGCACCAGCACGCCGGCCACGAGCATGGCGCGCAGGCGCATCATCACCACGCTGATGCCGGTACACGACTGATCTGGGCCTTGCTGCTGACGCTCGCCATTGCCGCCGTCGAAGAGTTGACCGGCTTCTGGTCGGGATCGCTGGCGTCGCCTCGGTGCCCGGCCTGCATGTCTGGACCCTGTCTTCTCGGCGGATTGCCTTGTCGGCGCATCTGATCGTCGAATCGCTCGAACAGTGGCCGACCATACTCGCCGCCAGTCGGCACACACTCGCTGATCAGGGCATCACCCACGTGACACTGCAGCCGGAACCCCTGCGCAACAAGGTGCACTGGCTGCCCGCGCCCGCACAGCGCCTCCGGCAAGTGGTACAGGAATGAGTCAATGGCTGCTGACCGAGCCTGCGGTAGACGATCTGCCTGAACTGCTCGCGCTCCTGCAAGAATGCGGACTGCCGCATGGCGACGTCACCGCCGACAAACTCGCAGAATTTCTGGTCTGCCGTGCCGAGGGACGACTGATCGCTACGGCTGGACTGGAGGTCTGCGGCGATACCGTATTGCTGCGCTCGCTGGCGATTCTCCCCGGCTACCGACAACGCGGACTGGCCAGTCGGTTGCTCGAAGCGCTACAACAACGCACGCGCGCCAGGCGGCAAAGGCAAATCTTTCTACTGACCACCACCGCGCAGGAGTTTTTTGCCGCCCGCGGTTTTGTGCGGAGTGCCCGTCAGCTTGTACCGCCGGGGATTGCCGATACCGCCGAATTCCGCCAGTTGTGCCCGGCATCGGCGACTTGCATGCACCAACAGCTTGACGACCAGGTATTGCCATGAGGGTGGTCGTGCAGCGCGTGACCTCGGCGCGAGTCGAGGTTGCGGGAGAAGTCGTCGGCGCAATCGGACAGGGCCTGCTGATCCTCGCCGGTTTCGAGGACAGCGACAGCGATTCCGATCTCGGCTGGATGTCGAGCAAAGTCGCCCGGCTGCGCATCTTCCCCGACGCCGCCGGGGTGATGAACCGCAGCGTCGGCGAAACCCACGGGGAAATCCTGGCGATCAGTCAGTTCACCCTTTTCGCGTCGACACGAAAAGGCAATCGGCCATCCTGGAACCGCGCCGCACGACCGGAAATCGCACAGCCGCTGTTCCAGCGCTTTGTCGACCAGCTCCAGGACGTGCTCGGGCAAGAAGTGCAAAGCGGGGTTTTCGGTGCCGACATGCTGGTCCACCTGGTCAACGACGGGCCGGTGACGATCAGCATCGATTCGCGCCGACCGGAGTAGTGTGACGGGACATCTCAGACACGACCAAAAAAAACGGTCCCACTTTCTCGGATAACCAGTGATGGTCTAGCCGGCGTCCCACCGCTTTTTTGTCACCAGAAACCTTCGATGCTGTACTGTGCGACCGCATCAGCCCGCTCTTCAAAAGCGGGGAACTGCTGGCGTCCCCACGGGGATTCGAACCCCGGTACCTACCGTGAAAGGGTAGTGTCCTGGGCCTCTAGACGATGGGGACCCGGAACTGTCTTCTTTCGGCGCCTGGTGGAGGTACGCGGGATCGAACCGCGGACCTCTTGCATGCCATGCAAGCGCTCTCCCAGCTGAGCTATACCCCCGCGCGAAAGAAGCCGGCATTATAGGGAGTGGGCCCGCTGCTGTAAAGACTGACTGCCTTGCTCGGCGGATGTCCGTCCCGGTGCCGCCGCAGCGCGCTAGGAACACCCGGTCGGTGAATGCCTGGCCTCACTGATTGCAGTCAGTCGTTTGAGCACCATCTCGCGCGGGAAAATCGCGACCAGTGCATCAACCGACGGTGTTTGCTCAAGGCCCGTCAGCAGGATGCGCAGCGGCATCGCGAGTTTGGGCATCTTCAACCCGTGCCTGGCGACGCAGTCCTTGATCAATGCGCCGATGGCACCGCTCTCCCAGGCGACATCGGTGAGGTGGGCAACGAAATCGCTCAGCACCGCGAAGGTTTCCGGCGTCAGGTGTTTCGCCAGGAGTTCGGCTTTGGGCTGCAGGTCAATATAAAAAACTTCAGCCACGTTGGCCAGTTCGTTGAGGTTGCCAACCCTTCCCTTGTGCAGCGCGATGATGGCGGCCAGCGACGGACTCGCCGCGACGGTAACGCCGCGCGCCTCCAGGCGTACCCGGAGCAGTGACTCCAGCCGCTCCGGGTCGACGGTCCTGAGGTAGTGGGCATTGAGCCAGTTCAGCTTTTCGGTATTGAACTGCGCCGCCGATGGCGTGATATGGTCGAGTTCGAACCATTCGCAGAACTGCGACATCGAAAAAATCTCGTCGTCGCCGTGCGACCAACCCAGGCGCGCCAGGTAATTGAGTACCGCTTCGGGCAGGTAGCCTGCATCGTCGTATTGCATGACACTGACCGCGCCGTGCCGCTTCGACAGTTTCTGGCCATCGCCGCCAAGAATCATCGACAGGTGCGCATAAAGCGGCACCTGCGCGCCAAGCGCCTGCAGGATGTTGATCTGGCGCGGCGTGTTGTTGACGTGGTCGTCGCCCCTGATGACGTGTGTGATGCCCATTTCCCAGTCATCGACGACGACGCAGAAGTTGTACGTCGGTGTACCATCGGCGCGCGCAATGATCAGGTCATCCAGTTCGGCGTTGGCGATTTCGATACGTCCCTTGACCAGATCGTCCCAGGCCACCACCCCCGCAGCGGGATTTCTGAAACGCACCACGGCCGGCATCCCAACTGGCGGCGTTGGCAGCGTCTTGCCCGGCTCGGGCCGCCAGCGGCCGTCATAGCGTGGCTTGAGGCCCTGTGCACGTTGCTCTTCGCGCAGACGATCGAGTTCATCCGGCGTCATGTAGCAGCGATAGGCGCTGCCAGCGGCGAGCATCTCCTCGATCACGGCGCGGTAACGGGGCATCCGCTGCGTCTGGTAGAACGGCCCCTCATCGTAGTTCAGACCCAACCACTGCATCCCGTCCAGGATCGCCTGCACCGCCTCGGGTGTGGATCGGGCGAGGTCGGTATCCTCGATGCGCATGATGAAGCTGCCCGCGTGGCGGCGGGCGTAGGCCCAGGAAAAAAGCGCAGTGCGCGCACCGCCGATATGCAGGAAACCGGTGGGAGAGGGCGCAAAACGGGTGCGGATCATCATCGCTGGTCGCAGTCTGGCAAAACGCCCATTCTAGTGGAAGCGGACGGCAGGAGTGCGGCTCCCACGCGGGTTCTCGACAAGACGCGGGCGACAGCGGACGCCAACTGAAACGCCCAAATCTCGAACTCAGTGCGGCGGTGCATACGCCCCCATCCCCTGTGCGGTAAAGCACACGTGCATCCACACGCCATCCGCCGCCCCCCCCTTTGTCTTGCCGGGTCTGAAACCAGGCCCGCCCTGCTCCAGGTGAACCGGATCGTGACCTATTGGCCGAGGTGGATTGTCCCTATTTCCCCTTTACAGCGAATGGCTAATTCGAGTTAGACTTGCACGCTGCAATCATACGTCTTGGAATTGATGCAACATGGGTTATGTCTTCGGCGTTCTCCAGGCTTTACCCCGGTTGACCCGCCATCGCTCCTTGGCACTGGCCATCAGGAACCGTAGCCCTCTGCATGAAAGATGTCAGCCGTGAGACTTTCGGTGGTAATCGTCGACGATTCAGACATCAACTTGATGCTGTTCAAGAATCTGGTAGCACGCTGCGGCGATATTGAGCCCTTGACCTTCAAACACTCCATCGCCGGGCTCGAATGGTGCAAAGCGCATGGCGCGGACATCGTTGTGGTGGACTACATGATGCCGGCGCCGGATGGCATTGAGTTCATCCAGCGATTTCGCCAGTTACCGGAAATGGGCGACATCCCTGTCGTCATGGTTACTGCCAACAATCTCGTGGAAGTTCGCTACAAGGCACTGCAGGCGGGTGCTACCGATTTCCTGACGAAGCCTGTTGACAAGAACGAATTCATTGCCCGAATCCGCAACATGGCTGCCCTGCGCCGCAGCCAGAAACTGCTGGCTGATCGGGCGGCCCTGCTCGCCAGTGAAGTGGCCGCTGCGACAAAAGTGATCGCGGCAAGAGAGCGCGAGACCATCTTCTGCCTTGCCAAAGCAGCCGAGTATCGCGATCCCGAAACGGGGGCCCATATCATGCGCATGGCACATTATTCACGCTTGATTGCCGCCGGACTCAAGCTGCCGGTCCAGGAGCAAGAACTGATCTTTGAGGCCGCTCCGATGCACGACCTGGGGAAAGTCGGAACTCGTGACGAGATTCTCCTGAAACCAGGACGACTGACCGAAGACGAGTTCGAAATCATGAAAACACATGCCACCATCGGCTATCAAATCCTTCTCGGCAGCAGTTCGCCCAAACTGCAAGCTGCGGCGGTCATTGCCTGTAGCCATCATGAGAAGTTCGACGGCAGCGGTTATCCCAAGGGACTCGCCGGCAATGAAATTCCGCTGTATGGACGCATCGTTGCGCTAGCCGACGTTTTCGACGCCTTGACCTCGTGTCGCCCCTACAAGAAAGCCTGGGATGTATCGCGCGCAGCCGCGTACATCCGGGAACAGTCCGGATCGCATTTCGACCCAGCATGCGTCAAGGCTTTTTTCGAAGCATGGGACCAGGTTCTCGCGATACGAGAGAACTACGGCGACGAGTAAGAGTAACCGATCCGGCAATCCTGTCACTGGCTAGAAAATGTTCTGCAAATCTGACCGATCGGAGGAATGTCCATGAAACGGTGCAAAATACTTTTCAGGTTTCTCATCTGTGGCTTCCTGACCCTGGTAGTCGCAAGTCAAGCCTGGGCCGCCGATCTCAAGGAAATTCAGGCACGCGGCGAAATTCGGCACCTCGGCATCCGGTATGCCAATTTCGTTACCGGCGACGGGGACGGATTTGACGTTGACCTGGTGAAGGGCTTCGCCAAGCATATTGGTGTCAAGTATCAGCTGGTTTATACCGACTTCTACAACGTCATTCGCGATTTGCTGGGCAAGAATGTCGTGCGCAAGGACGGTAACGTCTTGCTGGATGGCGACTTCCCGGTGCGCGGTGACATGATTGCAACGGGATTCACCGTTCTGCCCTGGCGCGAAAAGGTTCTGTTGTATTCGGAACCGACGTTCCCTTCACAAGTGCTCCTGGTCGCCCGAGCCGAATCGCCTTATACGCCGATCAAGGACAGCGGCAGTCTCGAAAAGGACATCCACGAAACCAAGGCGATGATCGGCAAGAAAAGCCTTCTGGTCATGGAACGAACCTGTCTCGACCCGGCAAACTATGGCCTGAAGGGAACGGGTATCGATCTTCGCGCCTATACCAGGAGTACCAATCTCAACGAGATGATTCCGGCACTCTTGAACAAGGATGCGGAACTCACCCTGCTGGACGTGCCGGATGCCATCCTCGACCTGCAAAAATGGGCTGGCAAGATCAAGGTTCTGGGTCCGATCTCGGAAGAGCAACAATTGGCGGCAGCATTCCCCAAGTCTTCTCCGGAACTGCGAGCCGCGTTCAACGACTACCTCCGCAAGATCAAGGCTGACGGAACTTACGACAAGCTGGTCAACAAATATTATCCGGGCGTCCGGCGCTATTTCCCGAGCTTCTTCGCCAGGAAAGGCTGAGATCAAAGTCGAAGCCGGTCGTGCTTTCATCGATCCGCTCCCGATGGCCCCTGTTCGTTGCGGCTGCTTTCTGCATCTATGCGTGGTTGCTACTCTGGCACGCATTCAGTTCTCAGGAGCAACTACGGGCGGCGGCCGAAGTCCGCATTGTCGCTGACAGCAATCGGCGCGCGGCGGCACTTGCCGACTTCGCTGTCGATCGACTGAACGGTACCGCGGAACTCGCGGAAGTACCTGAAATCCAGAACTTTCTGGTCAATAAAGCCCTGGGGATGTCGCTCAAGTACGGGCTCAACGCCAACCTTGATGCCATCGATGTCCGCTTCCGGCGGCAAATGGACAAGAAGATTCGCGGGGAGCCCATTTACAGCCGCATCCTTCTCTATGGCGATGACGGTGAAATCCTGGTAGACATCCCCCCCGGCGGCGACCCTCCTGGCCTGCCAAGGTCATCCCAAGACGCATCGGCGCTGGACATTACCCCGGCGAACCGGCAGATCGTCGCCACCGCGCCGGTGCACTACAAAGAGAGCCAGGCCGGTACTGTCGTGACCATTGGCGACCTGGGACAGCTTTCGAGATACCTGATTTCCCCTTCACCCGGAACCGGGTATGAGGAACTGTTGCTTACTGATCAGGGACAGCCACTCCAGCTTGTCGGGCAAGATTCGGCCATTGCAGGGAATGCTCAGTCATTGGTGAACTTACCCGAGGACAAACTGACGGCGATCAACGAAAACCCGTTTTCGGCGCTTCAGGGTGACCCGAGATCACATGATTCGGAACTGCTGGCCCTGAGGACCAAGATCGCGGGAATGCCCTTGTCCCTGGTCACTATCCTGTCCGCAGAAGATATTTATGGTCACATCACCCCCCGCCTGCTCCTGTATCTGGCGAGTGCTGTCCCGCTACTGGTCCTGTTCGGTGCGGTCATGTACGACCGCATGCGGCAACGTACCGCCAAGCTGCAGGAGGATATGCTTGAGTCCAGCCTGCGAAGTTCTGCGCTGCAGGAACTCAATGCTTCACTGACCGGCGAAATTCAGCGACGCGAAAGGGTGGAGAGTGAGTTGCGTGAGAAAAGCAGGCAGCTCGAGGAGATGGCCGGCAACCTCAGGGTCAGCGTGATGCGTGCGGAGGATGCCAGTAGAGCGAAATCGGAGTTCCTGGCGAGCATGAGCCACGAAATCCGGACGCCGATGAATGGGGTCATCGGAATGACCGACCTGGTGCTTGAAACGGAACTCGATGACGAGCAGCGCGAGTTCCTGAACATCGTGAAATCCTCGGCCGCCGGATTGCTGACCATCATCAATGATATCCTGGACTTCTCCAAGATCGAGGCCGGCAAGCTCAGCGTCGAAACGATTTCGTTTGACCTGATCGGATTGATTGGCAGCGTCCTGAAACCCATTGCGATCCGCGCCAACGAGAAAAATCTTGAACTGTTGAGCGACGTGGCCCCGAATGTGCCGCGGCAGTTGCTTGGCGACCCGGGCCGGCTGCGGCAGGTACTGATCAACCTGCTCAACAACGCGATAAAGTTCACCGAACAGGGTGAGATCCTGCTCAGTGTCGGGCTGGAACGTAGCTGCGGCAGCCAAGCCGAGGTGCATTTTGCCGTGCGGGATACCGGCATCGGGATCCCGCCAGACAAGCAGGCAGAAATCTTTGAAGCGTTCACCCAGCAGGACACTTCGACGACCCGTCGTTATGGCGGAACCGGGCTTGGCCTGACCATCTCAAGACGCCTGCTTGGTTTGATGGGCGGACGTATTTGGGTCGATAGCGAGCTTGATCGTGGTAGCACCTTCCACGCTGTCATCGGCTTTGGCATCGCACCAGACAGGCAGAGTACCCCGGTAACTGAAAACCTGCTTGGCAAACGGGTTCTGATCGTCGATGACAATGCGGCAAACCGACGGATCCTCACCCGCAATCTGAGCAATTGGGGAATGGAGGTCGTCGAAGCTGCCGACGGTCCGACTGCGCTCATGATGCGTGCCGCAAGTCTTGCCGAGGGCAAGGCTTTTGAACTGATTGTTCTGGACTGCAACACGCCGGGAATGGATGGCTTTGAAGTTGCCGAGAGACTCCATGAACTCGAACAGAAACCTAGCCCAGTACTGATGATGCTTTCTTCCGTTGGCGTGCGGGGAGACGGCACCCGCTGCAACGAGGTCGGCATCGGAGCCTACCTGACAAAACCCGTCGATCGGGATGAACTGAGGGCATCGATAATTGCCCTGCTCGGTCTATCGCAGGATGCCGGTGTTTCTGGGCAACTCATAACGAGGCATTGGCTGAGAGAGAGTGCCACATCGCTACACATCCTGGTTGCTGAAGACAATCCGGTCAATCAGAAGTTGATGATCGAGTTGCTGGGCAAGTGGGGACACCGTGTCACCATCGCCGGTGACGGCCGTGAAGCCATAGCCCGGTGGGAAGCTGATCGCTTCGACATCATCCTGATGGACATTCAAATGCCCGGAGTGGATGGATTTGCAGCGACTCAGCAAATACGTTCTCTCGAAAAGAGCAGGGGTGTGAGTCACACCCCCATCTATGCGCTCAGCGCCGCCGTCTTGCCGGAAGACCGGCAGCGAGGCGTCGCTGCCGGCGTCGATGGTTGCTTGACGAAGCCGTTACACCGCGAAGAGTTGCAGGATATTCTGTCCCGCCTGAACCGCGATCCAGTTCCGGACGCGTTGCCAGCGTCCGACTACCGTGCCGCTCTTGCGGAGGCCGACGCCGAGATCATTGACATCATTGGCGAAGCATTCCTGGCGCAAGTACCAGGCGACCTGGCTGCGTTGCACGACGCAGCCGACAGATCCGACTGGACACAATTGGCCCAGTTGGCCCACCAGTTGCGAGGGCTGGTCGCCAACTTTGGTGCCGTCCGCCTCGAAAAGCAGCTTGCTGCCCTTGAGCAGCAGCAAGGGGCAACGGACGCAAAGGAAATCAACCTGTCTGCGGTTGATGAAGAAACCAGGGCGTTGTGCGCATCGCTGGAGTCGTATCTGAAGGAAAGGTGTCGGCATCACGAGAGCTAGGAGCGGCGCCCTGGCAGCTTCTCTTACCACGCCAGAGACCGTGAGCGAAACCCGGGAATATGCTCCACCGACCTGGCCACATGACGTTCACGGGCATTCGCCGGGAATTTTGCCGACTCGCCGTTGCCGCCCCAAGTTGCCGCGCAGCAGGGCAATTCGCAGCAATAGTTAGGACATACCCGCTATGGCATATCAACAATGCTTATAAAACATTACCCTAGGTGCACATGCAATTTGGTGCGGCGCAACAAAAAATGCTTGACAAGTCTTTTCGGACGACTATAATGCAGCCCATGGTGCAGTGCAACAAAACATCTGGGCGCACGCAGAGTGCGGCAATCGGTGAGGTAGACATTGCACATGTATGTTGTGTTGTGCCCCCATTTTTTCCTGAGGAGATTGACCATGTTTAATACGCCCGAGCAATTCGCCGCCGCCAACAAGGCTTCCGTTGATGCCCTGCTGACTCTTGCCAACACCGCCTTGGCCAGCGCTGAACGCATCGCCGCGTTGAACCTGAATACCGCTCGCTCGGTTCTGGAAGACGGTGTTGCCAACGCCAAAGCCCTGCTGGGCGCCAAAGACCCGCAAGAGTTCTTCTCCGTGCAGGCTTCGCTGGCTCAACCCAGCCTCGAAAAAGCCGTGGCCTACTCGCGCAGCGTTTATGAAATTTCGGCTCAGTCGAAGGAAGAGTTCGCCAAGCTGCTCGAAGCACAGTTCGCCGACTTCCAGAAGCAGTCTCTCTCCCTGCTCGAGAAGGCCACCAAGAATGCGCCAGCCGGTTCCGATATCGCCGTCTCCGCCGTCAAGTCGGCAATCGCATCCGCCAGCTCCGCTTTCGACAGCTTGAACAAGGCTGCCAAGCAGGTTGCCGATATCGCCGAAGCGAACGTCGCCGCAGCGACAAACGCCACTGTCAAGGCTGTCGGCGCCACTGCAGCAAACGTCAAGAAATAGGTCGCGACCTGTTCTGTTCCAAGGCCTGAACGACAGCTGAGCACACAGCCTGCGGCAAGCCCCCGACCTGGTTCGAGGGCTGCGCCTCACGAAGGTTTGGCTGCATGCTTCAGCAAGTATCCGCCACGAGTTTCACCAGTTTCACCATTGCCATTCTCGGAGATATTCATGAGCACCATCGATCTCGAACAACTCGCCCAAAGCCAAAAAGCCAGTGCCCAAGTGTTGCTGACTCTCGCTCGCACTGCTTTCCACGGACTGGAGCAGTTGTCCGCTCTTAACCTCGCCGCCAGCCGCGAACTGTTCAACACCGGCACCACCGGCACGCAACAGCTTCTCGGCGTCAGGGACCCACAGCAGTTGAAGGACGTTGCCGCCTCGCTGGCGCGTCCGAACGTAGACAAGCTCATGGAGTACTCGCGGAGCCTCTACGATCTGTCGGCCAATCTGCAGCGCGAAGTCACATCCGTGCTGGAAGAGCAGTACAGCAACATCCGCCACAATGCAGCGGGCCTGATTGAAAAAACCGGCGCCACCCCGATCGCCGGCGACGTTTTCGGCGCCGCGGTGAAGCAGCTACTGAACGCTTCGAATACGGCCTTCGAGAACATGTCGCAGATGGCCAAGCAAGTGACCGACATCGTCGACACCAACGTCAAGGCAGCCAGCAACGCCACCGCCCAGGCCGCCGCCGCACTCACGAAGAAATGATCAGATTCTGCCGCACCTGATCGGCGCGAAACCCCGGCTCTGGTCGGGGTTTTTTGTTTTCCGGGGGGCTTACTGTGGTCGCGACCGCCAGGTGATCCCGCGCCGCTCGACCTCCTGGCGGATCGTCGCCATTGCCCGCTCAACGAGGGTCGGATCGCCTTCGACGCCCAGTTCCAGGTGCCGCCGCTGCCCGTCGTCGGAGATCGACGGCAGGCTGAACAGCCGTAGCGTTGGAAACTCGGCAACGATACGTTCCATCAGGCCGAGCAGCGCGCTCTCGTAAGCATTCGTACCGGTCAGCAGGAATGCCTCTTCGACCGTTGGCCGCTGGTTGAAGAGATGCCCATAGAAGGTGTCGAGCACCCACTCTGCCATCGGGTGAGCCATCTGCGGAAAACCCGGGAGAAAATGGTGATCGCGTACGCGGAAACCGGGAATGCGGTTGAACGGGTTCGGAATGATGTCCACGCCGCGCGGGAAGGTGCCGAGCAGCAGGCGAACATCATTGATCTCAGCGCCGAAACGCGCACGGATCTCGCGTTCGGCATCGGGATGCAGGACCAGGTCGACGCCCAGCGCCGCCGCCACCGCCTGGCGGGTATGGTCGTCGGGTGTATTGCCGATACCGCCAAAGCAGAACACCACCTCACCGGCGGCCAGGCTGCGCTGCAGCGCCGCGGTGATGCGCGAGCGCTCGTCGCCGAGGTATTCTGCCCACGCTAGGCGCAAGCCGCGCACTCGCAACAGCTCGGCGATTTTCGTGAAGTGCCGGTCGATACGTTTCCCCGACAGGATCTCGTCGCCGATGATGATCGCCCCGAAACTCATCGCAGCTCCTTCAATATGGGTTGCTGGCCGATCACCGTGACCACGGCTCCCTGTCGCAGCCGACGCAGCGCCTCCAGGCAGTAGTGAGTATAAGCCAGAGCCGCCAGCGTCGGCGTCAGCAGGCCAATGACCGGAATGTGCGCGAGCAGCGCCAGGATGACGCCGAGCAGCAACATCGGGAAGCCGTGCTGGCGGCGCAGCAGGCACCACTCGTCAACCGTCGCGTGCACGGACAGCGCGTCGTAAGCAAAGGTGCGACGGGTCAGCCAGGCCATCCACAGCACCGGCAGCAGCAGCGCCAGCCCGGGGATCAGCCACAACGGCAGGGTCAGCAGCCAGCCGACAGTAAACACCAGCACCGCCACCAGGCTGTTCACAACCGCTCCAGCCAGACTGTCCTTGCCGAGGCGTGCCAACTCCGGATAGTCGGTCGATGACACGACCTCCAGCAGCAAGGGCATCACGAAGATCGCCGCCAGCAGCATTGCGGTAACGAAGGCCGCGGCGAGGATCAGCAGCCAGCCGCCGAGCGCGGCCGCGAGCTTGGCCAGCCAGAGTACCCCCCAACCGGCCAGCCAGCTCAGCGGGGGCTGCTCGACCAGGCTGGCAATCAGCCATTCGAGAGAAAAAACCGCCAACCCGACCCAGACCAGCAACCCCAACACCGCCGGTCCAAACACCAGCAGCCACACCCGCCCCTGTCCGAGGGTCTTGATACTGCGCAGCAATGCCAGTCCAACCTCAGTCATGGTCCGTCTCCTCTGGCCCGCGTGGGTACAGGTTCACATGCCTTCCCACATCTTCTGCAAACGCTTGCTCGATACCGGCACCGGCGTGCGTAATTCCTGAGCGAACAACTGCACGCGCAACTCTTCGAGCAGCCAACGAAATTGTTCGAGTTGTGCGTCGCGCACTCCCTGTCGGGCAAGCACACTGGCGCGTCGCTGGTAATTGCCCCACAGCGGCGCCAGTTCGGCCAGCAGGCGGGCATCGCGCAAGGCACCCGCGCTACCTCCCGCCTTGAGCTTGTCCAGGCGCAGGATGATCGCCTTGAGATAACGCGGATAATGCTGCAGACGCTCGAACGGTGTTTCGATGATGAAACGCTTGCCGATCAACCGCCCCAATTGTCCTTCGACATCCTGTACGGTGGTACCGAAGGCCTTGAAGGCCGGGAGCTTCTTCTGCAGGGCCAGCCAATCGCTGAGGATCTGCCCGACCAGTCGACAGATTTCCTGCGCCAGCAGGCCAAGCCGTGGTCTTGCCTCGGCGCAACGCGCCTTGAAACCCGCCGCGTCGGTCGGCCAGGAATCGAGCAGACAGGCCCGCGCAACGGTCAGATCAAGCAACTGCCGACGCAGTTCGTCGAGCGTTCCGAGCGTCATGAACTGCATCGCCATCTGGGTGAGCCCCGGCAAGTTCTTTTCGAGGTATTTCAGCGGTTCGCGAAACTGCAGCATGAACAGCCGCAAGAGCCCCGCCCGGTGTGCCTGGCGCGCCTCCTCAGGGGAGTCGAAGACGGTCAAAGAGACGCTGTCGCCGTCGTCAACCAGCCCTGGGTGACCGAGCACGCGCTGACCGCCGCTCAGTCCGACCTCCATCAGTTCCGGCAAGGCACCAAAAGTCCAGTCCTGCATCCCGACATACTCGCCAGGGGTTTCGTGCAACTCGGAGAATTCCTGTTTCGCCTCGCGCCCCCACTCGGCGCGCAGTTCACTCAGGCTGCGGCTCATCGCCAGCTGGCGCCCATTCTCGTCCAGCAGGCGAAAATTGAACGCGAGGTGCGCTGGCAGAGCGTCCGGGCGAAACGCATCCGGCGTGATCTCCCAGCCACGCGCGTTCAGCCCGCGCGATTGCAGAATGAAGGCGATCAGCGCCATCACCAGCGGTTTGTCCGCCGGTTGCACCTGCGCGACAAATTCCGCGGCGAAATCGGGTACCGGTACCAGTTTGGCACGCAAGCGCTGCGGCAGCGTTTTCACCAGTTGCAGCACTTTTTCCTTGAGCAGCCCCGGCACCAGCCACTCGCAACGTGCGGCGGGGATCTGGTTCAGTTGTGCCAGCGGCACGGTCAGGGTCACGCCGTCGCGCGCGCTGCCGGGTTCGAAGTGGTAACCCAGTTCGTAATCGACACCAGCGAGCCGCAACTGATGCGGAAAGGCCTCGCTGGTGACGCCGGCGGCTTCGTGCCGCATCAGGTCTTCGCGCTGCAGGTAGAGCAGGCGCGGAGTTTCGCGTTCGCTCTCACGCCGCCACTTGTCGAAGCTCGCACCGCTGTAGATGCCCTCGGGAACAATCCCGTCGTAGAACGCAAAGATCAACTCGTCGTCAACCAGCACGTCCGGCCGGCGCGACTTGTGCTCCAGCGTTTCGATTTCCAGCATCAACTGCTGGTTGTGGGTATAGAAACCCCAGCGCCGTTCGAACTCGTCGCTGACTTCGCCGTCGACCAGCGCCTGGCGGATAAACAGTTCGCGTGCCGCCTGCGGGTCCAGCGGCCCGAAGTTTACCCGCCGGCGAGGATCGACGACGATACCGTACAAGGTCATCCGCTCGAAAGCGATCGCCTGCATCGCCTTCTTCTCCCAGTGCGGGTCGAACCAGCTCCGCTTGAGCAGGTGCGCGCCCACCCGCTCCAGCCATTCAGGCTCGATGCGCGCGACGCAGCGGGCGAACAGGCGTGTCGTTTCACTGATTTCAGCGGCGACGAGCCACTTGCCGGCCTTTTTCTGCAGTGCCGATCCCGGATGGATCAGAAACTTGATGCCGCGCGCACCCAGGTAATGCGCCGACTCTTCCGACTTGCAGCCGATGTTGCCGAGCAAGCCGGCGAGCAGTGCGCGATGAACCGCGTCGTAAGTCGCCGGCAACTGGTTCTCGTGCCACTGCTGCTCGACGACCAGCGCGTGCAACTGGCTGTGGATGTCCCGCCACTCGCGCATGCGCAGCGCGGAGAGGTAGTTCTCATGACAGGCCTCGACGAGTTTGCGTTGCGACTTGCGGTGCTCGAATTCGGCCTGATACCAGTCCCAGAGCCGCAGCCAGGAGAGAAATTCCGACTTCTCGTCGGCAAACTTCCGGTGTGCCGCGTCGGCCGTACCTTGCCGCTCCTGCGGCCGCTCGCGTGGGTCCTGTACCGAAAGCGCGGCGGCGATCACCAGCACCTCGCGCAGACACCCTTCGTCGCGCGCGGCGACGATCATCCTGCCCAAGCGCGGATCGAGCGGCATTTTCGCCAGTTCCTGGCCGATCGCGGTCAACGCATGCTCGGCGCTGACCGCGCCGAGTTCGAGCAGCAACTGGTAACCGTCGCTGACCGCCTTGCGCGGTGGCGCGTCGAGAAACGGAAAGTCCTCGATGTCGCCGAGGCGCAGGGCCTTCATGCGCAGGATCACCCCGGCCAGCGAGGCGCGCATGATTTCCGGATCGGCGTAGGCCGGTCGCAGCGCGAAATCCTGCTCGCCGTAGAGGCGGATGCAGACGCCCGCGGCCACCCGGCCGCAGCGCCCTGCCCGCTGGTTGGCCGAAGCCTGGGCGATCCTCTCGATCTGTAGTTGCTCGACCTTGTTGCGGTACGAATAACGCTTGACGCGTGCCAGGCCCGAATCGACGACGTAGCGGATGCCGGGCACGGTCAGCGAGGTTTCGGCGACGTTGGTCGCCAGAACGATCCGGCTGCCGACATGCGGTTTGAAAATCCGCCCCTGTTCCTCGGCCGAGAGCCGGGCAAACAGGGGCAGGATCTCGGTGTGCGGTGGGTGGTGCTTGCGCAGCGCCTCGGCCGCCTCGCGAATCTCGCGTTCACCCGGCAGAAAGACCAGGACATCGCCCGGCCCGACACGATGCAACTCGTCGCAGGCTTCGGCGATCGCGTCATAAAGGTCGCGTTCGTCGTCCGGGGCGGTTTCCTCCTTCTCGGTCTGCAGCGGACGATAACGCACTTCAACCGGATACAGCCGGCCCGACACCTCGATCACCGGCGCGCCGTCAAAGTGCTGCGAAAAGCGTTCGGCGTCGATCGTCGCCGAGGTGATGATCAGTTTCAGGTCACGCCGCTTTGGCAGCAACTGTTTGAGGAAGCCGAGCAGGAAGTCGATGTTCAGGCTACGCTCGTGCGCCTCGTCGATGATCAGCGTGTCGTACTGCTCCAGCCAGGGGTCGCCCTGCGTTTCGGCGAGCAGAATGCCGTCGGTCATCAGCTTGATGAAGGCGTCTGGCGAAGTCCGGTCGCTGAAGCGAATCTTGTATCCGACCAGACGTCCAAACTCGCTCCGCAACTCCTGCGCGATGCGTGCAGCAGTGGCACGTGCGGCGATGCGTCGAGGCTGCGTGTGGCCGATCAGACCCGTCGTGCCGCGCCCGATTTCGAGACAAATCTTCGGGATCTGCGTGGTTTTTCCCGAACCCGTTTCACCGCAGACGATCACCACCTGGTAGCTGTCGATCAGCGCCGCAATTTCCTCGCGGCGCAAGTTGACCGGCAGGTCGTCGGCAAACTCCGGTGTCGGCAAGCGCACGCGGCGCGCGGCGACGGCGGCACGCGACTGTCCCAGCAGGCGGTCGTGCTCGGCCGACAGCGCCTCACGTTTGCCGCCAAAAAGGTGCCTGAGATCGCGCGCCAGGGAGCGCAGTCGACGCTGGTCGACGGCCAGACAATCGGCGAAGAGGTTGCTGGAGGCGTGCGGGGGAAACGATCTGGGAGACCTGGCCGTCATCGTCGGATACAACCGGCGCTCACGAGCGCGCCACTCGCCACAGACGCCTACGAGCGGGTCGCAGCGACGTCCTGAATCAGTTGCAGATCGTTGTCCTGTGCAAAGTGAAGGACAAAACGATAAGCCATCGGCTCAACTTCGTACAACCGACCGTCCACGTAAACCGCCTTCTCACCTTTGTAGTTCCGCGGGCCGACATAAGGGGAATAGCGCATTTTCTTCTCGGCCCCAAAAGCCGACAGAACACCACAGAGTCTCTCCGCCCAGTCGCTTGGCCGAAACTTCTTGCCCGCGATGGTTAGACCGACGATGATGAAAGAGGAGTGCGGCGTAGTGGTCATATCTCGGTGGTAGGGTAGCGAGCTGAACCGCGAATTACTCTCTTGGATTGTCGTTGAACGCCTGCCAGGACGGTCGACAGCCCTGTTTCAACAGGTGTGATGGTGGGCGATAGTGGGTTCGAACCACTGACTTCCACCGTGTGAAGGTGGCACTCTACCACTGAGTTAATCGCCCAAGTTCCTGTATTGTGGATGCCCCTGACAGCCAAGACACGACCGGCAACCGGCCAGACGCAGCAACGGGCACTCCTGCACAATCCATGCTGCTTAGGTCCAGTGCCACCGTCAAACTGAAAGCGCTGCACCGTATCTCCACCGTAAGCCACAGGAGCTGCGATTACATCACAAGTCGCTAGTCCGGTCAATCCAGGCGATCAACCCGAGCACACCGCGACCGCAAGTGTCGGTGCTCTCTCCCCGGCAGATTCCGGCTGTCTGGCACCGGCTTGGTGGCGTGCTAGAATCGCGCCCCGTTCCAGCCCTTGTCCACGATGTCTGTTCTGAACCCTCCGCAACGCGAAGCGATCCGCTACCTCGACGGCCCGCTGCTGGTATTGGCCGGCGCCGGCTCGGGCAAGACGCGCGTCATTACCGAGAAAATCGTGTACCTGATCGAGTCCTGCGGCTTCAGCCCGAGCAACATTGCCGCCATCACGTTTACCAACAAGGCGGCGCGCGAGATGCAGACGCGTGTGCACCGGCTGCTCACCGGCAAGCCCTCGCGCAACCTCACGATATCGACCTTTCACGCGCTCGGTGTGCGCATCCTCCGCGAGGACGCCGGCACGCTGGGCTACAAACCGACCTTCTCGATTCTTGATTCCAGCGACTGCCTTGGCATCGTCTCGGAACTTGCCGGCAGCACCGACAAGGCCACCATAAGAAAACTGCAGGCACTGATCTCAAACTGGAAAAGCACCCTGATCTCGCCGGACGAAGCACGGAAAAACGCCCGGGACGAAACCGAAACACTCGCGGCAAACGCGTTCGCGAGTTATTCGGCCACCCTGCAGGCTTATCAGGCGGTCGACTTCGATGATCTGATCGCGCTTGCCCGTGGCGCTTTTCGAAAGCCAGCCGGGCGTGCGCGACAAATGGCAAAATCGCCTGCGTTATCTGCTGGTCGATGAGTACCAGGACACCAACGCCAGCCAGTACAAACTGCTCAAGCTCCTGGCCGGACCGCGCGCCGCATTCACCGCCGTTGGCGACGACGATCAGGCGATCTATGGCTGGCGGGGCGCCGACATCGCCAACCTGCGGGGACTGCCGCGCGACTATCCGAACCTCAGGTTGATCAAGCTCGAACAGAACTATCGCTCGACCGTACGCATCCTCAAGGCGGCCAACGCCTTGATCTCGCACAACGAAAAACTGTTCGACAAGAAGCTGTGGTCGGACCTGGGACACGGCGACCAGATCACCGTAAATGCCTGCCCGGACAAGGAAAAGGAAGCGGAATCGGTCGTCATGAAACTGCAGGCACATCGCTTCGAACATCAGGGAGCGTTCCGGGATTACGCGATTCTCTATCGCGGCAACTTCCAGGCGCGGGCCGTCGAACAGTTCCTGCGCAACCAGCGTATCCCCTATCTCTTGTCCGGCGGGCAGTCCTTCTTCGAAAAGGCGGAAATCAGGGACCTCACGGCCTACCTGCGTCTGCTGGCCAACAGCGACGACGACCCAGCCTTCCTGCGCGCCGCCAGCACCCCCAAGCGGGGTATCGGTACCGGCACGCTGCAGGCACTCGGCAGCTACGCCGGCGAGCGCCGGACTTCGCTCTTCGCTGCGGCCTTCGAACACGGTCTTGCACAGCGTCTGCAAGCGCGCCAACTGACACCACTGCTCGAGTTCTGCAACTTCATCAACCGCCTGCAACTGCGTGCCCAGCAGGAACCTGCCGCCCAGGTGCTTCCCGACCTGCTGACCGCGATTGCTTACGAGGCGTGGCTATACGACCAGGATGAGGCGCGCGCCGCCGGGGTCAAGTGGGGCAACGTCAAGGAGTTCTGCGACTGGCTGAGCAGGAAGGGCGAGGAGGAGCAGAAAACGCTGATTGACCTCACCCAGAGTATCGCGCTGATCAGCATGCTCGACAGACAGGATGCCGAGGTCGACGCGGTCCAGCTGTCGACACTGCACGCCGCGAAGGGTCTGGAGTTCAAGCACGTCTTCCTGATCGGCGTCGAGGAAGGCATTCTGCCTCACCGCGAAGCACAGTCGGCAGAGCGCATCGAGGAAGAACGGCGCCTGATGTACGTCGGCATCACACGCGCACAACGCTCGCTGCACCTGAGTTATTCCGAAAAGCACCAGCAGGGTCGAGAACTGATCCCCTGTCAGGCCTCACGCTTCATCGCCGAGATGGGTAGCGAAGACCTGCGCTTCATCGGAGGCAAGGCGGCGGCCGCGCCGGACAAAGCCGCCAACGCGCAACGCTTTTCAGCGCTGAAAGCCATCCTTGGCAAGGTGCAATGAAGGCGGCGCTGCATGCGGCCGCTTCGGGCAATCCGCCGGCGAAAGACAAAAGAGGCCGAAAAGGCCTCCTTGTCCTGTCCTGGCTTCGCGTACGGCGCTACTTCGACAGACCCACCAGATGCTCCACCGCCGCCTTGACCTCGGCATCGCTCAAGTCGGGGTTCCCCCCCTTGGGCGGCATCGCGTTCTTGCCGTTGATTGCACTCTTGATCAGCGCAGCGCTGCCTGTCGCAATACGCGGCGCCCAGGCCGCCTTGTCGCCCGCCTTCGGTGCACCGGCGGCACCGCTGGCATGGCAGGCCATGCACACCGCGTTGTACACAGTGGCGCCGTCGCGCGGCTTGCCGTCAGTCTTGGCCGCCGCTGCCTTGGCCAACTCCACTTTCGCCACCGGCTGAATGCGTGCTTCCGCATCGTCATTACCGGCCGTCTTGGCGCCCCCTTTGCCAATCATCGACAACGGCCAGATGACCACGATCAGGATGACTGCGATGACGATGGTGATCATCAGGATCGACCTCGAAGAGTGTTGTGACTGAGCCATGCCAAATCCTTGGTAGTCTGCGGTTAAGATGCGCGATTGTACCGCCGTTTCGCGCCGCCAAAAAGCCCCGGGCGGAGCCAGGGTGGACTCACTGGAGCAAACCGGTTAAGCTCTCTCCCTGCACGCGCCCGTAGCTCAGTTGGATAGAGTACTGCCCTCCGAAGGCAGGGGTCGGACGTTCGAATCGTCTCGGGCGTGCCATCAAGCTGAGCACACGAACCATCTGCGGATGGCTTTTTCTTTGGTACGGACCCCACACGCAATGCCCCTCCCGGTCGGGCGCCTGGATCAAGCGCAGAGCGCCGCCTTCGCACGCCAGGGCGCCATCCGCACGAAGCCCGTCGTTCATGGATCCTGATCTGCCGGATTCGACGATGCCGGGACCGCGCACCGGGTTGCCGTGTCTGAGTTGCGTCGTGCCGGCACTGAACGAACATGACAACCTGGCCCTGCTCCTGCCAGCACTGGCCGAAATGCTGACGCAAATCAGTTCGGTGTGGGAGGTTATTGTTGTCGATGATGGCAGCAGCGACCGCACTCCGGAGTTGATGAACGTCTTCGCCGGGATCAGCGGCTTCCACTATCTGCAGTTGTCGCGCAACTTCGGCAAGGAGGCGGCACTCAGTGCCGGGCTGGCGACGGCAAGCGGCGATGTCGTGGTCTGCCTTGATGCCGACCTGCAACATCCCCTCGCCCTGATTCCGGAGATGCTCGAGCGCTGGAAGGCGGGCGTCGATACCGTCTATGCGGTCAGGAAGAATCGCGGCGATGAATCCTGGCTCAAGCGTGTCGGGGCCGCGATTTTCTACGGGATTCTCGGACAGGGTCAGAGAGTCCGCATTCCCCCGGATGCCGGTGACTTTCGCCTGATGGACAGGCAAGTCGTCGACGCTCTGCTGCAATTGCCTGAACGCACCCGCTTCATGAAGGGCCTGTACGCCTGGGTAGGCTTCAAGGCCGAACCGATCCTCTACATTCCCGCCGAACGCCTGCATGGGCGGACCCATTTCAACCTCTTTCAACTGATCCACTTCGCGGTCGATGGCATCACTTCGTTCTCGACCTGGCCGCTGCGCGCTTTCAATCTTGTCGGCAGCCTGGTGGCGTTGCTCGCCTTTGGCTATGGCATCTACCTGGTCATCGATTATTTCCTGAACGGGCATGATGTTTCCGGCTGGACGACCATCGTCACCGGAATGTTCTTCTTTTCCGGAATCAACCTGATGGCACTGGGTACGATTGGTGCCTACATCGCGCGCATTTTCGACGAGGTCAAACAACGTCCGTTATACGTGGTCAAGCAGAACACGCGGCTGAAGTTGCCTGACGGCAAGTCTTGAGAAAGCGTTTGTGAGCACGCCCGGAGCACGCCTGTTTGCGCGGTTGGTCGACACCCGGTCGGCGCTGCTGGTCATCGTCGCGACCGCCGTGTGGCTGGCGGCGACGGCCGGAGTCCGCCCGCTGATGCTCCCCGACGAGGGGCGTTATGTCGGGATCGCGTGGGAAATGCTGACTTCCGGCGACTGGCTGGTTCCCCGACTCGACGGCCTGCCGTTTTTCCACAAACCACCGCTGTTCTATTGGTTGACCAGCCTGAGCCTGGGTCTTTTCGGCAGTCATCAACTGGCGGCGAGAGTGGCATCGCTGCTCGCCGCCACACTTGCCGCCGGCGGCATGTACCTGTTCGCCCGCCGCTACCGTGGCAGCCAGGTCGCCACGATCGCCGTCGTGGTCCTGCTGACGCAACCCATTTTCTACGCTGCAGCGCAGTTTGCCAATCTCGACATGCTGGTTGCCGGCCTGATTTCGCTGGCCATCCTGTCGGGTGCCGACGCCTTGCTGCGTCTGGAAAAAGGCAACCCCTACCACGCCGCCCTGGCCCGGACCTATGGTTTCACCGCGCTCGGCATCCTCGCCAAGGGGCTGATCGGCATCGTACTGCCTGCCGGCGTGCTGTTGCTCTGGCTGCTCTGGCGCCGGTCATGGCGCTTCCTGCCGGCAATGCTCTGGCCTTACGGGTGCCTGCTCCTGCTACTGATCGCGCTACCCTGGTTTTTCTGGATGCAACATCTGTATCCCGGATTCTTCGATTATTTCGTCGTCTATCATCATTTCCAGCGCTTCTCGGAAACGGGATTCAACAACCAGGTGGCTTTCTGGTTCTATATTCCAGTCATTCTTCTCTGCGCCCTGCCCTGGTCACCCTGGTTCGCGCGGGTGTTCATCAAGCCCTGCTGGACCGACATGGACGCCAGCGGCCTGCGCAGCCTGATGGCCATCTGGCTAGGGGTGATCGTCGTCTTCTTCTCTCTGCCCAGTTCAAAACTGGTGGGCTATATCCTGCCGGCGATTCCGCCGTTTGCCTACCTGATTGCCGAATCGTTGTCGATCTGGCTCGATCGGAACCGGGTACAAGCCCAACGCTGGTATGCCGGTACGTTGGCTGTGGCCGTTGTGGCCTGTCCTGCGCTGGTGGTCGGCGTCGCCCTGGCCGACAAGGTCTCGGCAAAGCCTCTCGCCGCCACCGCTGCCATTATCTTCCAGCCACAGGACCAACTGCTGATGGTCGACGAATACCAGTACGACCTGCCGTTTTACCTGCAGTCACGCCAGCCCGCCTGGGTGGTCAGCGACTGGAACAATCCGGAAATCCCCCGGCGCGACAATTGGCGCAAGGAACTCGCCGACGCCGGAAAATTCGAGAACGCCAGCCGGCAGGCGGTACTACTGAGCAGCGCACAGCTCGGCGAGCAACTCTGCCGTCCGGACGCGCGCGTGCTGTGGATATGGGGCCGCGCACAGGCCACCGCATTCCTGCCGTGGCTGAACGAGCAGCCGCCTTTCGGGACCAGCGGAAAACACGTGTTGTGGCGCCTGACGCCGGAAACGCTCAGCAGGCTTCCGCTCTGCTCCGGAAAGCCCAGAAACGGCTGAACACGAAGGTCAATACGGCAATGGCCACCAGAATGCCGCCCAACAGCAAATCGTAGGGGATGTCGGTGAGAGTCAACAGGCAGGCGTAGGACACTTCGTTGATCATGAAGCCGGCCGCTGAAACCAGAAAGAAACGCCGGCAGGCCACGGCCAGGGATTGGCGCTGCTGACGAAAAGTCAGAAGATAGTGACCGCTGAAAGACACCAGGAAGGCGACCAGCCACCCGCAGACATTTGCCGCCAGCGGCGGCAAATGCCAGACCGCGACGCACGCGACGGCAATCAGCCAGTGTGTCGCGGCTGCGGCACAACCGACGAAGACAAACCAACCGAGCTGCCGGATCATTC
This sequence comes from Candidatus Accumulibacter propinquus, assembly GCF_056856495.1. Classification (NCBI taxonomy): domain Bacteria; kingdom Pseudomonadati; phylum Pseudomonadota; class Betaproteobacteria; genus Candidatus Accumulibacter; species Candidatus Accumulibacter propinquus. Next base: position 1,024,250 of record NZ_JBSEHC010000003.1, on the reverse strand, counting down.
CTGCCATGCAAAAGACCTGTAATAAGGCGTCTACGCGATCCCCGAATCAAGCCCGGAAAGGGATCGTCATCTGCGCCGATGATTTCGGGATGAGCGCCGGCATCGACGCGGGCATCCTCCAGTTGGCCAGTGCCGGCCGCCTCAGCGCCGTCAGTTGCCTGACCCAGGGAGCGACATGGAAACACCAGACACGGTCGTTGGCGGCGCTGCCGGTGGACATCGGATTGCACCTCAATTTTACGGAGTCCTTCGCGAGCGGGCAGTTTTTCCTGCCGCTACCGCGCCTGATTGCCGCCTGCTACGGGCGACGCCTGCCTGCCGCAGCGATCGCCGCGGAGATCAACGCCCAGCTTGATGCCTTCGAGGCCGGCTTTGGACGCCCGCCGGATTACATTGATGGCCACCAACACGTTCACCAATTGCCGATGCTGCGCGAAAGCCTGCTGCAGATCATGGCCCTGCGCTACCCCGGGCAAGGCCTCTGGCTACGCTCGACAAAGCCGCCATGGCGTGGGAACCCGTATCCGCTGAAGGCCGCCATCATCTCGATGCTCGGAGCACGGAGAATGCGCCGTCTGGCCAGCGCACAAGGGTTGCCGATGAACAGTCGCCTGTTGGGCGTCTATGACTTTTCCGCAAGCCGCGAGAAATACGCGGACCTGCTCAGGACCTGGCTGGCCATCGCCGCTGAGGGCGACCTGCTGATGTGCCACCCGGCGGTTTTCGCCGAACCCGAAGACTGCATCGGACCGCAACGCGAAAGGGAATTCTCGGTGCTATCCGATGGCCGCTTCCCCAACTGGCTGGAACAGCAGGGCTTGACCCTGTCGCGGCTGTCGCAGGAGACCGCCTGCCCGACAGGCACGTCCGGGCGGCATCCGGGGTGAGGAGCGGTCACCACTCTCCTCCTCAGATCGTTCTCGCACGCGGGCAGAGGCCAGCTTCAGCGGCGAGCGCCGCCCGCGTCAGCGACGAGAGCGCGACGCGCTGCTCTCCGCCGGCGTCGAAATTGGCCGGGTCAAGCCAGCGCGAGAAAGCGGCGTCAAGGGCCGGCCATTCGCGGTCGATCGTAGCGTACCAGGCGGTATCCCGATTGCGGCCCTTGACCACCGTCGCTTGTCGGAAGATGCCTTCAAACGCTAGGCCAAGGCGCTGCGCCGCCGCCCGCGAAGGCGCATTGAGGGCATCGCATTTCCACTCGCAGCGTCGGTAACCCAGTTCAAAAGCGTGTTTGAACAATAGATACAGGGCTTCGGTGGCTGTCGGCGTGCGCTGCAGAAGCGGCGAGAAATGGATATGCCCCAGCTCGATCGAGCCACTTTCCGGAGCAATCCGCAAGTAGCTGGCCATCCCGAGGGCACGCCCGGACGCCCGCTCGATGACCGCATAAAAGAGCGGATCGCGATCGCCGCAGCGCGTTGCCATCCATGACTGGAAAGTGTCGATGTCGGCGAATGGACCATACGGCAGGTAGGTCCAGTTGTGCCCTGCGGTGTCGACCGCGTACGCCGCGTAGAGACTCGCGGCATGGCACTCGGCAACGAGCGGTTCGAGTCGAGAAAAGCGCCCCTCCAGCAGCAGCCCCGCTGGCAGTGGCGGCACCCGCCAACCGGGCAGCGGCTCCCCGACGGGTTGCTCGTCAGCGCTGCCGGAGCGCAGGCTCATGCCGCTGCCGGCAGCGCCGCCTCCCTGATCGGCAGATTCAGCAGCGCCGCTGCCGCCGCCAGCGCGATGTCGGCGTACCACATCCAGGCGTAGTCGCCGAACTGCGTCAGCGCGATGCCGCCCAGGTAGGCTCCGAGGAAGCCGCCGATCTGGTGCGAGAGCAGTGACATGCCGAACAAGGTGCCGAGATAGCGCACGCCGAAGAGTTTGCCGACGATCGCCGCGGTCGGCGGCACGGTCGCCAGCCAGGTGAATCCGAGGCCGGCCGCGAAAACGTAGAAGGTCAGTTCGGTCTTCGGTGCGAGCAGATACAGACCGACCATCAGCGCGCGTGACCCGTACATCCAGAACAGGACATACTTGCTGCGATAGCGCGAGACGCAGGAACCCGCATAGAGGCTGCCGGCGATGTTGAACAGCCCGATTATCGCCAACGCCCAACTGGCCACTGTCGTCGGCAGACCACAAAGGTCCACCTCGCCCGGCAGATGCGTCACCAGAAAGGCGATGTGAAAACCACAGGTGAAGAAGCCGAGATTCAGGAGCAGATAGCTCCCGTCCGCCATCGCGTCCTGCACGCTCTGCCACAGGCCCGTTTCACCAGCAGAAGGCGCAGGTGGATTTTCGACCGGCTTCGAGACCACCCGCACCAGGGGCAAGGCCGCCAGGGTCATCAACGCCAGCGACCACATCGCCCCCATCCAGCCGAGCACCTGAATCAGCGCCTGCAGGATCGGCGCGAAGACGAACTGGCCGAACGAGCCACCGGCGTTGATCACCCCCGAGGCGGCGCCGCGGGCGGTGATCGGCAGGCGTTGGCTGGAAGCCCCGATCAGAACCGAAAAGCTCCCTGCCCCCGAACCGATCGCCGAAAGCAGGCCGAGCGAGACGATCAGTCCCCAGGTGCTGCTCATGAACGGCGTCAGCGCACTACCGAGGGCCAGCATCAAGAGCCCGCCCAGCAGCACCCGCGCCGGTCCGAAGCGATCAGCGGCAGCCCCGGCGAGAGGCTGAATGGCGCCCCAGGTGAATTGCCCGATGGCCATCGCCAGGCTGATCGACGCCACGCCAAGACCGGTGGCCGTATTCAGCGGCGAAAGAAAGAGCCCGAGCGATTGCCGCGCCCCCATGGTGACCATCAGGATACCGGCCGCCGCCAGGGTGATCGCCCACAGCGACGGTTGATTGAGCGTTCGAAACATGGCGGCGACCTTGGTCAACAATGCAGGAGGACGCATTGTAGAACGAGTCGCACCGGACCACCGTCAGTCGACGACCGATGTGATCAGGTATCGCCCAGGACACACCACACCGCGCCGTCATGTTCCTCTAGGATATCCGCGCCAGATTCCGGGACATCCAACGGAACCCGCTGATCACCAGCTCCGTTCCGACATAGGCGACGAGGCGCGCAATGAACGGTGTTGCTCCGGCGCGAAATTCATCAGATACATTTTCTTGATACCTTCGAGCAGATGGAGACTAGCGGGTGCGTCTTGACTGGCAAGTTGTTCTCCATCTACGAGCCGCGACTTGATGTCAGCAAGTGGCATTACGTGAGGACGACTTTGCCGCAGACCTCTCGCCGGTGTTGCGTGGCGAGTTCCCGATGAGTATAAGCGCCCGGATCTCTTCTCCGCCACACCTGCACCAAGGACATCAGGAACGTCTTGAAGCAGCTTGAGATGCGGCTCTCTGACCCGCCCGACCAGATTGAAGCCATCTTTCGTCTCGACACTCCGTTTGGCAGCAGCGGGTCGCAAGCGCTGATTGCGTTCGAGCACGGCACACGCGGCCTGTCCGGCGTGGCCAACGCCTACCAGTTTCTCGACGCCTCCTTGCGGCGCCGGTACGCGTTGCCGCCTTTGATGGCTAAAATGCCGATCCGGTCAATGGGCACCGAATAAGCGACACACTGCCGTCTATTCGACTTGAGGAAACTTGGCTTATGCGCTTGCGTGGTGAGACCGGAGCATCGCGCATTGGCATCACCACAGCCGCTATGGGCTGCGCCAGCCGGGTTGGCCGGTTACCCTCCTGGAGGGTGCGCATTATGGTGGTGGCCGGTACGCGGCCGAGCTTTAGGGAACCGGTCAGGCGCAGCATGTGATCCCAATGCGGTATGAATTTCTGCAAAATTACTTACTTCGGCCCCTGTAGAAAAGGCAAGCGCCACGGGCCATGCCTGACCTCAGACATGGCCCGTGGCGCAGCTTGATTTGTCCTGCTCAAGAGTCAATGCCCTCGGCCGCTGATTTTCTTGGTTCGTTCGCCCGGATGACGGCTTTTTTGGTCAGCGCGGAGGACGCCAACGGTCTTCCCAACTTTCATCCCAGTGAGGATGTTTCTTGAGAATGGCCGTGATCTGGTCTTGCGCGTTGCCGATCGTTTTCAGCGCAAAGGCTTTGTCTTCCGGCTCCGGATAGCTCCTGTGCTTGTTGATATGCTCGCGGATTGCTGCGCGCTGGCCTTCGAGCTTTTTGTCGTCGTTGGACATGGAAATCTCCTGGTTCAAGGTCATCATAAAAGGACACCGGCCCGCAGGAAGCGGGCCGGTGACAGAAGCACCGCCTTCGGAATGAGGGCGGAACGGGGGGTTACACGGCGCTTGCGACCGACGCCAGTGCTGCGCAGGCATTGGTGCCAGCACGTTGAGTGACGCGTAGGGTGTGTCCGACCTTGGCCAGGAAAGCCAGGAGCTGAGGGCCGGTCATGCACTTGCCATGGTGCTGGTGACTGGTTGCGAGCCTGCGGAGTAATATGTCGTCCGCATCGCCTCCAAAGGCGCAGGTCACGATGATGCACCCGCGTTGTTTCAGTGCCTCGGCTTCGCGCTCGGCTTGGGCTATATCTTCGGTACAGCCGTCGCTCAGCAGAAATAGGACGGACGCGAGGAGTTCGCTATCGGGAGGTGCGACAAATCCGTCGAGAAGCTCTCGGACCTTGGCCAGCCCTTGGCCGATATTGGTGCCATAGCCACTCGGCTGGATCGGGTTAAGCGCTGCCAACGTTGTCGGGGAAGCAAAGTTGCTAACCACCCAGGCTCCTTCGTTGAATGCGACGACCCCGTGCAGAAATCCATCCCGGTTTTGAGGATCGCACAGCAACTGATTGAACTCGGCGAATGCCCGATTAGCCTCTTCAGTTTTGTGTTCGGCACCCATCGACGGCGATACGTCGACGACCGAAACAACGCTTTGGATGGCGCGGATTTTGAAGCTCTTGAACGGGGGCGGAGCGGCCAGCAACGTATGGCCGAAAATGCCCTGAGAGCCCCCACGCGTGGACGGATTTTTCTGGTTCATTTTGAGACTCCTTATGAGTGATTGCGGCACTGCCCCCGCCGCAGGGGTGTTGCGGATGCAAATTGAACTGGCAGAAACGGGGTGGGGTTCAGGCCCCACTCCGCCTGGCTTAGATGGAAGGGACGGTGTCGCCACGTACGGTGGTGGCGCCCGGCCCGATCGAGCTCTTGATCGTGGCCGTCAGACGCTCAGCCAGCTTGTTGGCTTCACGGGTGCCGGGATTGGCATCGAGCTCGAAAAAAAAGCCGTACTGGCCGGCCCCCTGAGACATCTCTTTCATGTTTGATCCCGGTGTCCCGACGACGAAGAGATAAATTCTCCGTTTCGCCAGAGCGGCGCCGAGATCGCGCAAAGACCGTCCCGACTTAAGCAGCTTGGTACTGGATGTCTCGAAAACGATCATCGCCTTGCTCACCTCGCTGCCCCCGCCGAAAGGATAGTACTGCTCGGCTCTTTCGACGCTCCAGGCGAATGTTTCGTCCGGGTCGCCACCACCTTCGCGAGTGGCTGCTTTCTGTTCGCGCAAAAGTTCGGTGCCTGTGCCTTCTTCGAGGCGGGGTTCATCCTCCTCGCCCACATCCTGGTCGCGCATTCCGAGGTAGCCCCAGGTGACCTTGGCCAGGCTCGCCTCAAGCGCCGAAACCATGTTTTCGGTCACTTGCTCGATCGCAACACCCCAGGTCTGGGATGAACCGCTGAGGTCATCGAAGACGAGGATGGAAGCGGCGATAGGTTTCTTGCCGCCCATCGTCTGCCGCATCGGCGGCGGACTATTGAATGCAGGGGCGTCCATCGCCTGAACCAGCACTTTTTTGTCAAACAGCTTCCCGAATTTCTTCAAAACAGACGTGATCATGGTGACCTCCTGGAGGTTGTTAATTTAGGGGCGGACAGCGCCTACAAGTGAATGCCGGCACCGACGAAGTTTTCGGGTACCGGCGCGCAATGCGCGACATCAAAACCGGGTTGGGGATCGGCGGCACAGACCGCCTAAGAGTGAATGCCGACGCCGCACGATATTTCTGGTGTCGGTTTGAACTTCGCCTCGAAAATGAACTGCGAGACTTCGGTGGTCGCGATCTCTTAAGCGTAAATGCCGGCACCGAAGGCTTTTTCTGGTACCGGCTTGATACGCGTTGGGTCAGAAGCGCAGGACAGGAACGTCGTAGTCCGCAATACGCGTATTGATCGCTTCGCGCATCTGATCGATGAGCTGATCCAGCCACAACAGGTAGGCGTCGATGCTGCGGTCAATGGACGCCTCGTGCTTGGACACCGTGCGCCAACAATACGGCCGTGCCGTCGGGCACGGTAATGGCCGACAACCGAGCCTCAGCTGGCTGAGTTTGAGGCCCCGTTGGCGAGCGAGGGGGCTGAGCGAATCATAGGCAATGGCATGGCATTTCCTTTCCAGTGGGACGACGAAGTTGTCGTTACTGGTAAATGCCGATGCTGCGCGATTTTTGTGGGGAATTGCTTTCCCGAAGGGGAATAGGCAGGGCCGAGTCCAGTCGGCACCGCCTATTCTCCGGGCTTGTTGCCCTCAGTGGGTCGCTATTCCCCGCTGCGGATAGCCGTAGATCTGGATGAAGGACGCCAGCTCCCTGAGGTTGAAACGCAGATCAGCGTCTTCCTTTGTATCGTTGATGAACCCCTCCACCCACGTGCCAATCGTCTCCCTCAAATGCTCGATAGACAAAGGCTTTTCGTCCAGTTTGTCTAGCTTGCCTTTAGTGCCGGGAATGCTCTGCAAGATGACATGGAACCAGTCCTGCCATGCCGCATGGTCGAATCCGGCCAGCTTGCCGTCCTCGGTCTGCGGCAGGACCGCCAGCAAGCCTTCGACATAGGCGGTTTTACAGTATTCACCGAAGCACTTCACCGTATCGATGCGCCCGTCAGCCTGCCGATCCTTTCCGCCCCCCGGCCAGCGGGCTTCGGCGAACTCGCTGCGAGCGCGCAGCGTCGCCCGGTACGCGGCGTCCTCCCGATCGGCAAAGGTGTGCTGCAGGTGGTAATTGACCAGGGCGGAGAAGAACGGCATGTAGGCATCGAGCACCGGAATCCAGCTGCCGACGACGACCTTCGAACCGCGCAGCAGGAAGGCACTGGCCACACCCAGGGCGTTGCCCAGGTCATCCTCGCTCGTGCGCCCGACCAGACAGGCACTCAGGAAGACCAGGTCGGCCTGCAGCCGGGCCGCCATGATCCGCCCGACGTTGAGCTTGCCGGCTTCGCCCCCGCCCAGTAACAGGTGGGCGTCGGCGCCATGGCTGTGATGCCCGTGACAGGCAATGTGCAGGTAGCCCAGGCGCTGTCCGGAGAGGCGGGCAAGGTCCTCGGCCGTGCGCAGCACTGGCGCCTCCGGTTGGCCCTGCAGATGCTGCACCAGAACCGCTTCCTGCCATGCCATGGGGATCGGGGTCGGACGGTCCGACGTCATGCCCTGCAGCCACGCGGTCTTCTGCCAGCCGGCCGGCAGCGCCGGGTCGCAGGCGACGACCAGCGCATGCTGGGTGGCGCGCTCGTCCACCGGTCGGAAGTGGCGCTCGAGCAGGAAATACGGCAGACCGGGATAGACCACGGTCAGGCGATTGTCTTCCTGCCCGTCGGGCAACAGCCGTTGCCAGGGCAGTGCATGCAGCAGGTCGTCGGTGCAGACGACCAGGTGCCCGATGCCGTCGAGGTGTGGTGCAATCGCCTCCTCGAAGGCTCGATCGAAGTCCCGCAGCAGCGTGCCCGGCGTCTCATCGGACAGCGCGGCGGCGTTCTCGTCCTCGGCGCCGGCCGTTTTTGACGCAGCCTTCCCTCCGGCAGATCCGTCTCGCCACACGCCTGTATCGGTCCGGGGCGTGTAGCCGACAAAACGCCGGGCGAGCGGCAGCAGGCGGCCAAGATCGAGGACGGTTCCCGATCCGTCGGCGCGCAGCACATACCCCAGCGCCAGATTGCCGTCAGCGTGGAGCACAAGGAGAATCAGGATACCTTCGCCAGGCGCGAGACGGGCGACGATCTCGGCCTGGGTCACCGGTTTGAAGGCACCGGCAAAACGGTAGCCCGGGTCATATTCAGCGACCGCTTGGACCAGTGCTTCCCGCTCGGTGCGCTTGGCCTGGATCTTTTGCTGAAGGATGGCCAGATGCTCGACTACTGCCTCCCGCGCTGGTGCCGCCATCGCCGCTCGGTGGCCGTTCTCGCCTCCCATGGCGTTGCCGCTGCCATTGCTGCGTAGGGCCTCGAATTCCAGCAGCAGCGCCTGGAACTCGCGGCTAACCTCGGCGAGTTGGCGCTTGGTCTCATCGGTCACGCTGTCCGCTTCCAGATCGGCCTGTATCCAGTGCATGACGTTGCGCGACTGCACCGCCTGCGCAATTTCCGGCAGGACAGAATTTTGTCCGAACGCGAGAACATGAATGACGTACTTCCCGACGAAGCTGAAGAAATGCTTCAGATCGTCGACGGAGGAAAGGCTTCCCACCCGTTTATCCAGTCGGGCGAGAAAGAGCGCCATGGCTTGAGAAAAGAAGGTCATCAGCTCTTCTTCCACCAAGGAATAGGAACGTGTTTCGGCGGTTTTGCCCCCGTATTCCGACGCCTCCTCAACCAAACTTGGCCAACCGTTGTACATAGTATCCTCGTGATGAAGGAGTAGCATGCGCAGCCGTCTCATCTGCTCCTTGCAGCTTCGTGCATCTCCTACCACGGACAGCCAGTTCGCCAGGGTGCCGAGGCTCATGGCGAGGTCCGGGGTATAGGCGGCCGGATTGTCCCGGGCGAGGGCTTCGCAGAGATCCACGGCCCGCCGGGCGGACGCCAGCGCCGCCGAGCGTTCCCCGGCCTCGGACAAGTGAATCGCCAGGTTATTGAGGCTCCTGGCGAGGTCCAGGGTATAGGCGGCCGGATTGTCCCGGGCGAGGGCTTCGCAGAGATCCACGGCCCGCCGGGCGAGCGCCAGCGCCGCTTGGTGCTCCCCGGCCTCGGACAGCCGGTTCGCCAGGGTGTCGAGGCTCATGGCGAGGTCCGAGGTATAGGCGGCCGGATTGTCCCGTGCGAGGGCTTCGTAGAGATCCACGGCCCGCCGGGCGGACGCCAGCGCCGCCGGATGCTCCCCGGCCTTGGACAGCCAGTTCGCCAAGTTGTTGAGGCACATGGCGAGGTTCGGGGTATAGGCGGCCGGATTGTCCTGGGCGAGGGCTTCGTAGAGATCCACGGCCCGCCGGGTGGACGCCAGCGCCGCCGGGTGCTCCCCGGCCTCGGACAGCCAGTTCGCCAGATTGCCGAGGCCCCCGGCGAGGTTCGGGGTATAGGCGGCCGGATTGTCCTGGGCGAGGGCTTCGTAGAGATCCACGGCCCGCCGGGCGGACGCCAGCGCCGCCGGATGCTCCCCGGCCTTGGACAGCGGGTCCGCCAGAGTGTTGAGGCTCGTGGCGAGGTCCGGGGTATAAGCGGCCGGATTGTCCCGGGCGAGGGCTTCGCAGAGATTCACGGCCCGCCGGGCGGACGCCAGCGCCGCCGGATGCTCCCCTGCCTTGGACAGCCACATCGCCAGGGTGCCGAGGCTCCTGGCGAGGTCCGGGGTATAGGCGGCCGGATTGTCCCGGGCGAGGGCTTCGTAGAGATCCACGGCCCGCCGGGCGGGCGCCAGCGCCGCTTGGCGCTCCCCGGCCTCGGACAACAGTTTCGCCAAGCGATAGAGGTTCCCGGCGAGGTACGGGGTATAGGCGGCCGGATTGTCCCGGGCGAGGGCTTCGTAGAGATCCACGGCCCGCCGGGCGGGCGCCAGCGCCGCTTGGCGCTCCCCGGCCTCGGACAACAGTTTCGCCAAGCGATAGAGGTTCCCGGCGAGGTACGGGGTATAGGCGGCCGGATTGTCCCGGGCGAGGGCTTCGTAGAGATCTACGGCCCGCCGGGCGGGCACCAGCGCTGCCGGGCGCTCCCCGGCCACGGCCAGCCAGTTCGCCAAGTTGTTGAGGCTCCCGGCGAGGTTCGGGGTATAGGCGGCCGGATTGTCCCGGGCGAGGGCTTCGTAGAGATCCACGGCCCGCCGGGCGGGCGCCAGCGCCGCCGGGCACTCCCCGGCCTCGGACAGCCGGATCGAAAGGTGGTGGAGGCTTCCGGCGAGGTCCGGGGTATAGGCGGCCGGATTGTCCCGGATGAGGGCTTCGTAGAGATCCACGGCCCGCCGGGCGGGCGCCAGCGCCGCCGGGTGCTCCCCGGCCTCGGACAGCCAGTTCGCCAGATTGCCGAGGCTCCCGACGAGGTACGGGGTATAGGCGGCCGGATTGTCCCGGGCGAGGGCTTCGTAGAGATTCACGGCCCGCCGGGCGGGCGCCAGCGCCGCTTGGCGCTCCCCGGCCTCGGACAACATGTACGCCAAGTGGTTGAGGTTCCCGGCGAGGTACGGGGTATAGGCGGCCGGATTGTCCCGGGCGAGGGCTTCGTAGAGATCTACGGCCCGCCAGGCGGGCACCAGCGCCGCTTGGTGCTCCCCGGCCTCGGACAGCCGGACCGCCAGGTTGTCGAGGCTCCTGGCGAGGTACGGGGTATAGGCGGCCGGATTGTCCCGGGCGAGGGCTTCGTAGAGATCCACGGCCCGCCGGGCGGGCGCCAGCGCCGCTTGGTGCTCCCCGGCCTCGGACAGCCGGACCGCCAGGTTGTCGAGGCTCCTGGCGAGGTACGGGGTATAGGCGGCCGGATTGTCCCGGGCGAGGGCTTCGTAGAGATCTACGGCCCGCCAGGCGGGCACCAGCGCCGCTTGGTGCTCCCCGGCCTCGGACAGCCGGACCGCCAGGTTGTCGAGGCTCCTGGCGAGGTACGGGGTATAGGCGGCCGGATTGTCCCGGGCGAGGGCTTCGTAGAGATCCACGGCCCGCCGGGCGGGCGCCAGCGCCGCTTGGTGCTCCCCGGCCTCGGACAGCCGGACCGCCAGGTTGTCGAGGCTCCTGGCGAGGTACGGGGTATAGGCGGCCGGATTGTCCCGGGCGAGGGCTTCGTAGAGATCCACGGCCCGCCGGGCGGGCGCCAGCGCCGCTTGGCGCTCCCCGGCCTCGGACAACAGGTTCGCCAAGCGGTTGAGGTTCCCGGCGAGGTACGGGGTATAGGCGGCCGGATTGTCCCGGGCGAGGGCTTCGTAGAGATCTACGGCCCGCCGGGCGGGCACCAGCGCCGCCGAGCGCTCCCCGGCCTCGGACAGCCGGACCGCCAGATTGCCGAGGCTCCCGGCGAGGTCCGGGGTATAGGCGGCCGGATTGTCCCAGGCGAGGGCTTCGTAGAGATCCACGGCCCGCCGGGCGGGCGCCAGCGCCGCTTGGTGCTCCCCGACCTCGGACAACAGGTTCGCCAGGTGGTTGAGTTTCCCGGCGAGGTACGGGGTATAGGCGGCCGGATTGTCCCGGGCGAGGGCTTCGTAGAGATCCACGGCCCGCCGGGCGGGCGCCAGCGCCGCCTGGTGCTCGCCGACCTTGGCCAGCCGAATCGCCAGGGTGTTGAGGCTCCCGGCGAGGTTCGGGGTATAGGCGGTCGGATTGTCCCGGGCGAGGGCTTCGTAGAGATCCACGGCCCGCCGGGCGGGCGCCAACGCCGCCGGGCGCTCCCCGGCCTCGAACAGCAGGTTCGCCAGGCTGTTGAGGCTCGTGGCGAGGTCCGGGGTATAAGCGGCCGGATTGTCCTGGGCGAGGGCTTCGTAGAGATCCACGGCCCGCCGGGCGGACGCCAGCGCCGCCGGATGCTCCACGGCCTCGGACAGCCGGTTCGCCAGGGTGTTGAGGCTCGTGGCGAGGCCCGGGGTATAAGCGGCCGGATTGTCCCGGGCGAGGGCTTCGTAGAGATCCACGGCCTGCCGGGCGGGCACCAGCGCTGCCGGGCGCTCCCCGGCCACGGCCAGCCAGTTCGCCAAGTTGTTGAGGCTTCCGGCGAGGTCCGGGGTATAGGCGGCCGGATTGTCCTGGGCGAGGGCTTCGTAGAGATCCACGGCCCGCCGGGCGGACGCCAGCGCCGCCTGTTGTTCTCCCAGCGAGGACAGCGTTAGACTTTTTTCGTGAAACACCCGCGCTTGAAGTACAAGTAGCTCTTCGGAAAGAGGAGCATCGAATTCCTCCAATAAATCTTCCGTGATCGTCAGTTCCAGCAATGCATCCTGCGGACGATCAGTGCTCCCAAAATCCATTGCTTGCCGGAGATGCCTCTTGACCTCATCGATTCTTTCTTGCACTCAGTTCTCCTTCCGAGCCCACCCAGGCCGATGGCAGCGCTTATTTTTACCGCTTCGGCCCCAATATTTGCCTCAACGTCGTGCGTACAGTAACTCGACGTTGAGTTCACCGTTTTCGCCGTCCCATGCCCCGACCCACAAAAAATCTGTGCTGTCCGAGGACAGGCCAAGTGCTTCCAAGTCGGGTGAAGGAACGTGCACCACCTTCTGCAAGGGGGTGCACTGCCATTGGCTCTCCACGTGCTGCCGATGGCTGTGGTTATCGGTGACGAATACACGAAGCGCTGGCATCTCTACGACTTTGCGTATGCTGCAGATCCATTTTTTGTCTTCAAAAGCGACCACCGGGCGAAGAGCGAAGCTCACACCGTCTTTTCCCCAGGCAGGCTTTTTTTCGCCGAGAATCCAGATATCCTTGCCATGGGCCGTGTCCGGCGCACCTTCACCACGAACTTCCGTCCGGCGAGCCAGCGCGGGCATGTAGGTGGGCTGGATTGCCTCGAACGCCGTGTGATAAGTGTCCTCCAGCAGCTTCTGGAGATTGTCGATCAGCGCCCGCCCGGCCTCGGGCAGCTTGGCCAAGCCTTCGAGCATGCCGGAAACCAGAAACGCCCTCTTTTCGCCTGCCGGCGCTCTTTGTTGAAGCCTGGTCAGGGCCTTGGCAAAGACAGCCTTATGCGGTTCATAACGCTCGGCAAATTCCGCGTCGCGCTGCTCCTTCGGCTTCATGAAGTGAAATTTCATGAAGGCACTTACATCATTTTCAAATTGCTCATCCCATTTATCAGTCATTTTAAACTCCATAATTTTCGCTTTCCGCGTGTATTTGAATTTCGCTCATCGGCATTACAGGCCGAGTTTTGTGAGTTCGCGTTGATCGCTGAGACGGTCGGCAAGCTGATGGCCGACAAACATATTAAATTGGTGTTGCTTGTCCCTCGCCTGATAGTCAGTCAATTTTATTTCGTCTGCGACCGAATCTCGAATTTGTCTCATCACCTGTAGATCTGTGATTTCTTGGAATTGGCCATGATCAAGCCAATTCAGGTAGTGCCTTCTAAAGCACTCCCATATGGGCTTTTCAGGATCATGCTCGGCAAAATGAAGCTCTATTATTACATTGCGCACGCATACTCGGAATTTGGCTACCGAGGAGGAGGCAACGTCACCTCGTTGAATCGCTTCGTAATACAGTGTCTCCAAAATGTCGAAATCGTCATTTTCATCGTCAGTACCCGCTGCAAACAATGCATCCTTGCCGATTTCCTTCTTGCACCATTCCCTGAACATCGTCCGCACCAAGTTACCGCCGATCCAAATGGCTACTTCGCGTATGGACGTCGGGTCACCTGCGAATTTTCCGCCATACCCATAAGCAGAATTCTTGCCATATTTGATGCGGATGCGTTCATCCGCAAGACTATAAGCCAAGGCGTCATCTATAAGCTCGATCACAGTCAAAATAAGGAATTCATTGAAAGACGATCCTGCATCATTGGGGTTGTGCGCGAAGCCGTATGCTTTACGCAACTCCCCTTTGTATATCCAGCCTGCATAGGAACGGAAGAATTCCATAACTGAGGTCAGGTGATCCACCTGCAGCGTTATACCATGCTTGTTATTGAAAGCATCGTCTTGGTTATATAGAGCGGCTAACGCCTCAAAAATCTCGTATATTTCACTTACTCTTTTCTCTTGTCGTTCTTTGTGCTTGTTCAAATACTCACGATTCGCTGTACCTTTTGGTTTTGTTTGTTCTTGCATAACGCCCCCCTTGACGAAAATGTTCCATCAACCCGGAGAAGCTCCGGATCTGCTTGTACTGCTGACGCACCTCCCGAAACCCATCGCCATATAACGGGCTGGGATCCTGACGCAACTGCTCCTCAAAAATCCGCGCCGCCGGGGCATCGAATTGTTTGAGCCAGAAATACCCCAGGAGGTTGGCGGTACCCTCTTCCAGAGCGGCGTCGAGGTTCATCTTATTGACGGAGGAATATACATGAAAACACTCATGTGCCAGGGTGCTGCAGCATAGCAGGCGGGGCATGCCTTCGCGCAGCAGGACGCGGAAATTTTGGTCAATGATGATGCCGCACCAACTGCGCGAATTCGTCACTGTCAGACCGAGGGTGTTCGCACATCCCCCCGTGGCAACGATGTCTGCCCGGCTCGCCAAGGTGACGACCTTGCTGGGCAGGACCGATTGCAAGTCGATGGCGAGCTTCTCCTTGAGAAAGCCCGTCACGTCAGTCCACAATTGACCCACCTGGTCTTGTTTGCAGATGGCGGTCGCCATGCATCCAGGGCAAAGCCCGGACGCACCGGTCGGTATTTTCTGAAGAGTGTTTGGGTGATACGGACGGGAACAGGCCCAACAAATGGACATCGCAGAGGCATGGTGAGCACAATAGCCTTGCCCCCACGAATCGATGAAATATCTTCCTTGAATCGGTTGATGGCAAACCTGACAATCGAGGTTCATGACGAACTCCAAAGAAAAGGGGTGGCGCCTGGCGCCACCCCCGGGTAATTGAGAGAAAAACCGCGAAGACTAGCCATCGCGACCCGAGCCAATGAACCTGTTGTTCCGGTCCCGATAGATCGGGTCAGTACGGCGATTTCCGTTAAAGACCCTGAACCACTCATCGGACATATTTGTGAGCACGTGACCGAGGAACGTATATCGAGCATCGGCATTCATCCGGTTTTGCAGAACGCGATCCTTGAGGCTAACCGGCACTGCCGGCGGGCGCCCGAAGCGGGGGAGGGGCAGCAGATTCAACAGATTGAAACGCATGGTTTTTCCTTTACACACTGATCACATACAGTTCGACATCGGCCACTCGCAGCACCGCGTCCTTCGAGGGGGCTACCAAGACCGACTCGCGCTTGCCGATCGGACGCCAGGAACCATTGGCATCGCGATACCAGGTTCCGTTCATCGAGTTGTTGTCGGTGACACGCAGAAACGGGCCGACACGCTGAACATCGATGTGCTGACCGGAGACCTTGGACGAAAGGAGGTCGGAACGACCGATCTTCTTCCCTGCGGCCGACGGAATGGGGATCCGGTTGCCGTTCGGCAAGACCAGGGCGGGGGTGCCGAAATCGGCGTGGCAGTGAGGGCAGGCGCGTTTTCGGGAATCGACGAACACCGGCTGACTGCACTTCGGGCACGCGAAAACCCGCCCCTCTTCGAGCAAGGTGCGGAAATACTCGGCCCATTCTGATGCACTCGGGCGCTGGTCCGGATGGGCACTAAAGCTGTGCCGGAACAGGTGCGCCAACCGCGTATCGAGCATTTCGGCCTTGTAGATCGCCGACGCGGCCTCTTCCGGCCGCTGGGGGTTGTAAAGATCGACAATCCAGCGACCTTGCGCCCGTGCGGCCTTGAACTCATCTACCGACTTTGCATGACTCGCATCGTCCTGGCGCAGGATCAGGATATGCAGCAAATGAGCCATCGCATAGACGTCCGCGGCGGCAGAGACGTAGCGCGGATCGCCGGTTTTTCGAATCTCGGGGGCGAACCACGTTTCGTCACCCAGCATCACGGGGCCGTGCGGCATGCCGGGCGCGACGTAGTTGTCTAAATCGATGTACAAAACCGAATCGTCGGGAAGCCGGAAGATGTTTTCCGGCCGAAAATCTCCAAGAGCGACGTTCTGTCCATGCAGGATCGCCAGCCCGGCCGTGACCACTGCAGCGAATTTGATATCTGAGTCATAGCCGGGGCTGGCGACAGTGCCGTCCAGGTAGGCACCGAACGTAGGGGCGTCGATATATTCGGTGACGTATCCCTGTTCCCCGCTGGCGGCAGCGACCATTTCGATGGGCAGAACAATCGGCGGATTGCCTTTGAACGGGATCCTGGACAGGTACTCCGCGCGCTGAATATCGACCCCGCTTGCCCCGCGGAAAATTTTGATCGCCATCGTCCTATTGGTTTTGAGGTCCTTGCCCTTGTATACGTCTGCCTGCCCCCCGACACCGATATGGTCAATTACGCGGTACTTGTTTTTGCCGCGAGTGCTTCGGACAGTTTCGCCGTTCCTGATCATGATGTTCTCCGTTAAGGGGTGGCCAGCGCCACGATGGTCATGTTGTCGTCAGCGAGAAAACTGCCGTCGTTGCTTCGTAACGTGCCGTAGTAAGCAACGACGTTATCGATGACGTTCTGCAAGGAGGTGCTGTTGCGATAGCGATCGGTGAGATATGTCATGAAGTGCTCGCCATCGACCCGGTCAAACACTCCGTCACTGCCTAGGGCGAGAAGCTCCTCTTTCCCCCGCCGAGCTTCCTTGAACTGCGGAGCGCCGTAGGTGGTGGGTCCGATGAGACGGGTCACCTCGTTCTGGTGGGCTCCCTTATGGGCTTCCATCAACGGCTCGACACTCCCATCCGACCGGCATACGTAGGCTCCGCCATCGCCCATCCATCCGCAGATGTATTGCTCCGCATCGGCCCCAACGACAATCAGCGTTGTCGCGAGTGCTTCTTCCTCTGGCTCATAACCGAGATGCCGCGCGATCTCGGCCATGACCTCACTGCTTCTGGCGAACACCGCCTCGATGGCGGTACGCAACGTCCCTTCGCCGCTCAAACGGGCCAGGACTTGCCATGCCACCGCGGTAACGATGCGACTGGCACGATTGCCGTCGGTGTACCCTCCGAGACCGTCGGCGGAAATCAGGAAGGTTGTCTTGTCCTGCAGATGAACCCCGCTCGCGAAATCGTCATTTTTGCTCCGAACCGGCCCCTTGGCGCTGATGATGCCAAGTTGTGATGGGGCCAAAGCATGCAGTTGTCTCTGATCGCCTTTGCTGGGCATAAACCGCCATGCGTCGAGCGGCGTAACGTCGAGTGCAATGCACTGATTTGCAAAGGTGAGAGCGAACTCGGCATCCGGCGAGAGGCCGCTCACCGGCTCGCCGGGCTCCTCGGTTGGGGCCTCCGTTACGTCCTGGACGGCTTTATCCTGCGGCGCGGCACCGTCTTTATCTTCGCCGCGCCGGCGACTTATGAATGGAGAGCTTGCGCCCCTTATGCCGGCGACCAGCGCCCCGCCGGTGACAGCGCCAGCAAGAGCGCCGGCGGCCATCATCAGAGACGGGTCAGTGGCTACGGTCGGCTCTGTGGCACCTGATGCCAAAGCACTGGCCCCGTTGGCGCTATTCGGGGGGATATCAAAACTCGGCTCGGTCCACTTCGTCACTTCTGTGTTCACTGTCATCGAATTTCCGTTCCAATAGGGGGCCTGCCAAAAACTGTTTCGCATGACAGGGGGTTCTGCCAGCGGCCCGTTATATATGTCTGTAATGCTCAGTTCCGAATGACATTCGGCCGTTCTGAAGAGCGGCTCATCGCGCTTCATCGTGCCGCAAGCGCCGCCAATAAGATCTCCTTCAAACAACCGGTAGCTGATTTCACTTTCGGCGCCCATACCGGGAGCCGCTTGGGATAGCGCCAGAACAGCGCTACAGATCATGCTCAATTTCATGGTTTGTTCCTCGGGATGCGAAAGTTGATAAGAGATCTGCCCAGGCGGCGAAGTCGCAAAGCGATGGCGATGCCGACTTTGTGGCATCCCGCCCCGGGTTGCGTCTGCGCTGAAATGCCTCTCTGCACGTTGTTCCAGTACGAGCGGAGACCATCGCCAGCCCGTCGAAAGAACTCGCCGCAACGCTCAACTCGTGTAGGGTTACCGGGTCTGCTTATCCGGACCAGACGCTTGAACTCGTCTGGGCTCAGCGAAACTCGCTGAAAATGGGAACTGTATTTCCCGCTCGTTTTTCCGCTCATCGTGCTCACCTCCGGTTCGTGGGTTACCTGAAGTAAAAATGCCGACCACTAGGGGGTTTTTTGGGGAAATTATTTTTTGGGGCCTCCGGAGAAGACTTTCCAGTGCAGTCAAGAGGGGCGTTGGTGTAGTATATTGGCATCGCCCCCGGAGGGTCCGGGGTGGGCTGTCGGAGGAGATCGATCATGGCGATGCGCGTGAAGCCGGACACTGGCGAGGTGGGGCTGAAGCAACAGTACCGGGTGACGAACTGGTCGGAATACGATCGGGCCTTGGTCAACCGGGGGAACCTGACGATCTGGTTTGACGAGGCGAGTATTCGGGACCAGTGGACTCCTGCACCACCGGTGGGCCGTGGCAAGCCCGGGCTGTACTCGGACACCGCCATCCAGACGTGCCTGACGATCAAGGGGCTGTTCCAGTTGCCGTACCGCGCCACGGAGGGACTGATCAAGTCGCTCATGCGCCTGTGCCAACTGGACTTGCCGGTGCCGGATCACACCCATATGTCGCGACGGGCTGCGCAGCTTTCGGTGAAGATTCCTCGTCGGCCGCGCAAGGGTCCAACGCATGTGGTGGTCGATTCGACGGGACTGAAGATCTTCGGCGAAGGCGAATGGGCGGAGGCGGGGTTGCGTGAAGCATCGCTTCGCGCCGCCGGAGCCGGTCGGCTGTGCAAAGCCGACCGTGGAACGGTGCGTCAGCACGGGGTGGGTAAGCGTCGCACGTGGCGGAAGATCCATCTGGCGGTTGACGAGACCAGTAAGGACATCATCGGCATCGAAGTGACGACCACCGCTTGGGGCGACAGCGAAATCTTGCCCGGCCTGCTCGATCAGGTCGAAGGCGAGATCGCCCAAGTCTCGGCCGATGGCGCCTACGACAGCCACGGCTGCCATGCGGCGATCGCCGAGCGGGACGCGCGTGCCACCATCCCGCCCCGCGATGGAGCGGTTGCGTGGGGAGACGACCACCCCCGCGACGCCATCCTCCAGGAAATCGAAGCCAAGGGACTCGCCAGCTGGAAGAACGACAGCGGTTACCACCGGCGCAGCATCGCCGAGAACATGATGTTCCGGCTGAAGCAACTGGGCGACAGCCTGTACTCCCGAACCTTCGAGCGGCAAGTGACAGAAGCTCACGTTCGCGCCGCCATCCTCAACACGTTCACCTACCTGGGCATGCCGCGTTCTGACCGGGTAGGGAAAATTGCGTCCGCTGCATGAAGCAGCGCGGGAAAAAGGGAGAGTCATGCCGAAAAAAGGGAGAGTCATGCCGAAATTTCGCAACCAAGCCAAATGGCATATTAGTAGTTTCTAATAGTGCACCAACGCCGCTTTGAGCGGCTCACATAATGAAAGCCCCCGGCTTTGCCGGGGGATGGTTACTAAATGTTTCACCATGGCTTTTAAATATTAATTATCTCGACTGAATCTGCTGCCTGATCGAATTGCTACCTCTTTTCAGCATCGTAAGGTTACAAATTTTCTATAACAAGTATAAGAAAGGTTTTCAGTGACCGATATTCTGCTAATCGTTACTATTATCCTGCTTCTTTCTACTCTGGCCCTCTTAACTGTTCTATTGAAAAGAGCATCGCAGGCCGATGCCTCAGTGCTTGCACCCCGTCTTGATGCATTTGAAAAGGCACAGGAGCGTACCGAGCGTGCGGTTAGAGAGGAGGTGGCTCAAAGCCGGGACGAATTGAATAAATCGGATCGAGAGCAACGCCAGGAACTTACCGAAGCTTTCAAAACATTCGGTGATTCCGTGGTGCATAGGATGATGGACATTGCCAATGTGCAGAAGGGACAACTTGTGGCCTTCACTGGCCAACTTGATTCTTTTGCCAAAGCAAGTGGTGAAAGATTTGAGGCTGTTCGAGCCGAATCTGCTACGGGAGCTAAACAGCTACGCGAAGAAGTGGTGGGTACGCAAAAAGCTTTGTCGGAGACTATCACCGGAACTATGAGCGAATTGGCAAATGTCCAGAGAAAACAACTCGATTCTTTCTCAGGTCAACTTGGCTCGTTTGCCAAAGCCAGCGGAGAAAGACTCGATGGAGTCCGGGCCGAGTTAGCTTCTGGAGCGAAGCAACTTAGAGAAGAAGTAGTAGGTACACTGAAAGCACTTTCCGAGTCCATTACAAAAAACATGGGTGAAGTGGCCAATGTTCAGAAGGGGCAACTCGATTCTTTCTCAGGCCAGCTTGGATCCTTTGCTAAAGCCAGCGGAGAAAGACTCGACGGTGTACGTGCCGAATCTGCATCAGGAGCGAAGCTCCTTCGTGAGGAAGTCGTGAAGACACTCAAGAGTATCTCTGAGACGATGGCAAAGACGATGGTAGACTTAAGTATTGCCGAGAAAGCTCAACTTGAGTCATTTTCCGGGCAAATCGCCTCATTAACTAAGACCAGCAGCGATAAACTCGATGGTATCAGGGTGGAGTCCGCTACAGGAGCCAAGCAGTTAAGGGAGGAGGTTATAGCAGCTCTGAAAGGTATTACGGAAGCCACAACCAAAACAATGAGCGAGTTGGCCAATCTCCAGAAGATACAACTTCAAGCAATGTCACACGAAATTGAGAAGCTTTCAGGTTCGAACGAGAAAAAACTTGAGGCGGTTAGGGTCACTGTAGAAACTAAGCTCCAGAGCATACAGACCGATAATGCCAAACAGCTTGACCAAATGCGGCAAACCGTAGACGAAAAATTGCAAGGAACGTTAGAGAAGCGTTTAGGAGAGTCCTTCAAGCAAGTCAGCGAACGTTTGGAGCTCGTACACAAGGGGCTTGGTGAAATGCAGTCGTTAGCTACAGGGGTGGGCGATCTTAAAAAGGTACTTACCAACGTCAAGACTCGCGGAACGTGGGGTGAGATACAACTTGGTGCGTTGTTGGAGCAGGTACTCAATCCCGATCAGTTCGCTACAAATGTGGCAACAAAAGACGGTGGCGAGCGTGTCGAGTTTGCAATAAAGTTGCCAGGACAAGGAACGGACAAAGATGAAATCATCTGGCTTCCAATAGATGCCAAGTTCCCTGTCGAAGACTACCAACGTCTGATGGATGCGCAAGAGAGAGGCGACGTCGACGGAGTGGACGCTGCAGGGAAACAGTTAGAGGCTCGTGTTAAGGCTTGTGCAAAGGACATCTGCTCGAAGTACCTGAACCCACCCAAGACTACAGACTTTGCTATCCTTTTCTTGCCTATCGAAGGTCTCTTCGCAGAGGTGATACGCAGGACAGGGCTGACTGAATTTATACAAAGGGAATGTCGTGTAATTATTGCAGGCCCAACTACTCTGTGGTCAATTTTGAGCAGCCTACAAATGGGCTTTCGGACACTTGCTATCCAGAAGCGCTCCAGTGAAGTCTGGAATCTCTTGGCTGCAGTTAAAACTGAGTGGACAAAATATAGTGAAGTTCTCGATGCTGTCCAGAAGAAGCTGAATCAAGCATCCGACACAATCGAGAGAGCAAAGGTGAGATCAAGAGCTATTGGCAGGAAACTTAGGGAAGTGCAAGAGCTTCCAGTAGGAGAGGCGGCCGCCTTGCTTCCTCCGAGTGCATCAGGAGATGACGGAGAGTATGATGAAGAATGAGTTATTAATGCGGCATTATGGAGCAGCCACCCCAACCTCCTGGGGGCCGTCCCGGCGCCGACGCTTTTTTCCGTCAAGCGCATCCTGTGAGCCCGGCCACGGATACACTGGTGCACACGACATACCCCCCGTGAGCCCCTGCGATGAGTCTGCATTTCCTGCTGAAAGCCGAAGCCCGGACGCGGTCCCTGGTGGAAGTCCTGGGCATGAGCGACGATGATGCCTTTACCCTGTTCCGGCGCGTGCGCTGGGGCGATGGGGACGAAGAGTTGGTCCTGGAGAACAGTGCCGCGCTGTCGGCATTCATGCTCGTGAAAGTTCGCCTGATGTTGGGTACCATGATCCTTGAAGACACGTCAGAAGAGATCTGCCCGCACGATGGTTTTCGGCTAACGCTCAGGTAAGCTTCGGCGCTGGTCAGGCTCCAGCCGTGCGAGGTTTCAATGTGCTCTGGGTTGAGGGGGGCAGGCGGTACAGGTGTGTTCTCTGGAGTTCCCACTCCACCGGAAACGGCAGCATCAGATCCTTCAACGTCAGGCTCGCAGGCTGCTTTCCGGCAAGGATCGCCTCCACGATATCCGGCGCCAGCAACGCCAACCGCACCACACGACTGACAAACGACCCACCGATCTTCTCCGCCCTCGCGATATCCTCCAGGCATCCATAAGTCCCATTCTCCAGCAGCTTCTGCCACCGAAACGCCCTGGCGATCGCCTTGATCATCGTGTTGTCGATCGTGGCCATCGGCGCCGGGTTGCCCTGCGTGCCATCCGGCAATAGGATCACCTTGCGCCCACCCCGCAGCTTGAAGGTCATTGGCAGATCAACAGAAATCACATTGCTGTCCATCACGCGGCCTTTCTCGGGGGCATCACCGACTGGATCAGTTCCTTCATGCCCGCCGTCTTCATGTCGATGCGAAGGCCCGTGGGGCTGACCGTCACCCGTTCCACCAGCAACTGAATGATCCGCGCCTGCTCGGCGGGGAAGAGTTCATCCCACACCGGCTCGATCGACTGCATCGTCGTGATGACCTCCTGCGCATCCGCCACCGGATCGAGCGCCACCACCTCGCGAATGGCCTGCGACATCACTTCGGGCGCCAGCAGCACTTTCCTCACCTGCGCGATCACCGCCGCCTCGATCTCGCCGGCCGGCACGCGCGCCACCGAGCACGCCTCCCTGCCGATCTTCATCGACGCCGTATTCACGTAGTAGCGATACACCTTGTCACCCTTGTGCGTCGCGCCCGGCGTCATCGCCCAACCATCATCGGCGAAGATCAGTCCCTTCAATAGTGCAGGTGCTCGGGATGGCCGATTCTGCCGAGCCCGTTCTTCCGGCTCCCCACGCCCCAACATCGCCTGCACCTGCTCCCACACCGCCCGATCCAGAATCGCCTCATGCTCGCCGGTGAAGTGCTGGCCCTTGTACGCGGCGATCCCGATGAAGACCGGATTCTGGAAGAGCTTGTACAGATAGCCCTTGTCGATCAGCTTCCCGGCGCGGGACTTGTCCTTGAGCGTCGTCCAGGACTTCGTCGTGACGCCTTCGGCGCGCAGTTCGCGACACAGGGTGGTTACCGACCCGAGCGCGAGGTACCGCGCGAAGATTCGCCTGACCAGCGCCGCCTCGGTGACGTTCGGCACCAGTTTGCGCTCGACCACATCGTAGCCCAGCGGCGGCATGCCGCCCATCCAGATCCCCTTCGCCCGACTGGCGGCGATCTTGTCCCGCACACGCTCCCCGCCCAGCTCCCGTTCAAACTGCGCAAACGACAAGAGGATGTTCAGCGTCAGCCGTCCTCGGCCGATCATCAAGAGGCCGCGCGCCGCGAGCTCATGCACCGGATCATCGAAGGTCTTGCAATCACTGCGGCGATAGTCCACCACGCCACGCTCACAGGCCGAGAGCAGCGCTTGCTGTTTGGCCTGCCGGCACCGCTCATTGTTCTGACACCACAGGTCAAGGATGTACCAAGGCGGAATCCAGTCAGCGTCGTCCCAGTAGCGGTCACAGTGCTCCGGAGATATGGTGGGCGGCAGATTCATGGGGGCCAATTTTACTTGGCACACCTTGGAACCGTAAGGACTGCCGGGCGCTGGTCATCAATGACTTTCCGATTGGCCCATGCGAATCGTGCGAAGGGAAGTGGCCGGGACAGCCCCAGCGGTACCAGGACGGCGCAACGACGCTGGCAGCGGACCAGTGAGACCGTCACCGATCGGCTCAACCAGGCGATGGCCACCGTACCCTGAAAAAATATTGCCAGATGTTGGGGATGTCTGTGTGCTGCGGCGAAAATCTGCGGAGCGTCGCCAAATCCGGGGCGCCGAGAGGGTGTCGCACCTCGGACCGTTTTTCGCTACAGTCACGGCGATGGTTGGGAGAGTCGCGGTAGCGAAGACACATCTCTCCTTGGCGGCATGATCCAAACAATACTCCCGCCGGCTACGCTCGCGGGTGCCTTTATTTGGGTGCTGCGAAAAATCTCGGGGCGTTCGCTACGAGCTACTTCTTCGCCGCAGGGCAAGGCATCGCCAATGCGATCACTTCGTGATCGCGCCGCCAGATCACTCCGCGCGGATGAACGGCGAGCCACCAGTTCTGTTGGGTGGGCAGAGGCCTCCTGCTCGAGAAAGCGTTGGGGGTGAGCACCGCCAGACACCAGCTCGTCTGAGGGTCGCGCACGGACCCATAGACGATGGCACCCACACCGGCATCCCTGGCGGTGCGAGCGAAGGACTGCGTCGCGGTATAGTCAGTGGGGTGCGTCCAGGACACGGTATCGGTGCTGAAGGGCGCCTTGCGGAGGTCAACCGCAGTCGTACGCACCTCGGAACGGAAGGCGGTGTGTGCAACCGGGCCGATCCGGTCGAGGCCTTCTGCATCTTTCAGGAACCGCCAGCGCCAGTAGCCCAGCTCGGCGCAAGCCGTACGAACCGTTGCCGCGCCGTAGAACACGCCCGGGTCAGAAACGGATCGGAAGCGAGAGCCGTGAGCGGTGGGAGGGTATCGAAACGGCGTGGCTAATAGGTAGTCGAGCCCGTCCGTAGCGTCGGGCAATGCCGGTTTACTGGCTTCGAGGAGCGACTCCAGGACTTCCTGTTCTGCGGCGTCATCGACGATCTTCATCGTCGATGCCACATGTTGGGCTTCGACGACGCGCCAGATCAGGCCGCGCCAGTCCCGGGCCTCAGACGAGACCGCGAGAGGCGTCCAGGTAGTGGACGACACGAACGAGTCCTTCGGTGGTGCTGATGAGATCGACCGGGCGACCGTTGAGCCCTTGGTTGTTACTGGCGAGCCATTTGCGTGCGGTTCCTTGCTCACCGACGATGGAGTCCAGCGAACGGAACGCGCGGACGAACAACAAGGCCAACTCCCATTCCTTGCGCTTCTGGTCCAGGTGATAAGCGCCGGAGTACAGTCGGGTGACCGTTGCGGCACTGACACCCAGGACCTTGGCGAGTACGGACCGCTGGATATCCAGGTGATCAGCCGCACGGGTCACTGCCTTGGTGAGGACCGCGGCGGGCTGGGGGATGTTCGCTGCTTGAACGGTAGTGCTTGGCATCTCGCTCTCCTTTCTATGGAAATTATAGGCGATGTAAATTTCCGTGGGAAGTCACATCCTCAGCATGCGTGTAATCAATGTGGCAGGAGACAACACTGAAACTGATAGGTACCAAGGATGACTGCTCATAGCGCTTGACTTCCTGTAACATACATTGAACGAGTTGGCGGAGTGTCATTCGCCGCGACCCAGACGCTCGACTGGTTGCACTCGGGAGTACGCCAGTCCCCTAAGGGCATTGCCGGGATTGACAGAAGGCTGCGCCAGATTCCCTGTTTCGGCCGCAACCGCATCTTCCTGCTGGCGCTCGACGAAGTGGAATTCGTCCACTCCGACATCGGCGGCGTGCAGATCGTCGGCAACCAGCGGCAGGGCACCACCAAATTGAGACTGAGTGCACGTCGATAATCCGCTGCCACCTTCAGTTCCTGGTCAACCTCGAACAGATCGCCGAGATCTAATTGCTCGAAAATAGCACCGCGGAGATCGCCACCCGCAGCGGCAGGCGGGTGCTGGTCAGTCGTCGGCATCTGCGCGAGCTGAAGGAGAGGTGACTCATTGTCTGACCGAGCGACGTTTGGTCTGGTGGAGCGATCCGCGAACGCGGGAGGCGCAGCGCACTCGCTGGTGTGCCAGTTCGATGCCTGGGTGGCAGCCCATTCGGATCGACTGCCGTTTCCCCTTCGGCAGCTTGAACGTACCGGCGACCACGCGACCTATCGACTGGTCGGCATCACTGATCACCTCTCCGTGTTCGTCGGCAATGACAGCCTCAGCGTGGTAGTCGAGTGGCAAGGCCAGTGCTGGGACATGCTGCTCAGCCTGGATGCCGTAGGCGAAGCGGTCGACGGCGGCTATCGCTGTCAACTGTGCTGTGAGGATCACGCCGAAACCGCGCTGTTTACCACCCTGGACCGTCTTTGGGAAGACCATCTCTTCCTGCCGTTCGCGAACTGGATTGACCAGGCGCTCCGTTCCGCCACCCACTTGTACATTGAAAGCACGCCAACATTGAGCGCCACCTGGGCAAGTGTAGTCACGCTTGACAGTGAAGTGGGTGAGCGTGATGGCGTAGCGCTCCCACTACGCATCTGATCCGCAAGCAGACCACTTCGGCCAATGGACGGGCACCAGAGAAATGGCAGCACCTGACGGCGACCTCCGTCGCGCAGATGCACAACCGGGGTTGCCGACACTTTGGCGACTCGATACAACGATGGCGAACAGGTGAACTTTCGCCGTTTGTTCATCGGGACTTGCGCTTCCCTTTCTTGGCCTTTCTTGCGGAACCCACTACCGGTGCGGCACTGCTCTTGAGCACTTTCGAGTCCTCAAAGCTGTCAAATTCCGCCGCCGACATTTCAAAAAACTCAGCGTTTTTCAGAGAGTCGACTACCTCGCTTTTGCGATCGCCAAGCCCAAAAAATGACAGATCGTAGCAAATGCTGTGAAGAATCTGCAGCAGGGTTGGTGGCCCAAAATTGATCTCTTCCATGGCGATTGCCCGGCCAGCCTTCGCCTTCAGATCCCGGCCATGAACAAATACCTTCGAAGTCCGCTCCAGTCGGAGTGGATAGTGCAGACATGTCCGGACACTGGCGCCGCACATGCTCCACTCTTGCCGGTCACCGACGTTGCTGCCATTCGAACCAGGGTCGCGCTGCGGGAACCCGATTCCCACCAGCCCCAGGCGCGTCATCACTTCATAGGACTCGGTGCGCAGGTCAACTGCGCAAGGGCGGGTCAGAAGCAGATATTCCACCTCGTCCGGTTCGTCGGCGCCCGTGTCGGAACCTGACTCCCCGGCAAACGCTTCCTCGACCAACTCCACTGCCCAAAAGCGGCGAAGGACCTGCAACAAAGGCGTGTTGTTCTTCAGAAGCAGCAGGACATCACGCAAGGTGACTCCCTCATCCAGGACCGCCAACTCGCAGAGGTATTCGACCGCTAGTTCGGACACGTCAGTCTCGACGAGGTAGGGGTCCGAATAAAACAGCAAACCGCCGGGTTTCAGCTGGACGTGGCTAGCTGGCTCGATCAATTCCATTGTTTTCTCCTCGGTGGGGCCTGTTGGCCATGTGCGCCCGGCAACGACGCCACGCTTGAGGCGGCTCGGCGGCGGCCATTGTCGCGCAGTCTATGGTGGGAAGCGAGTCTCCTGCCCCGTGGCTGGCTACTACAGTTTTTTAACCAAGCCGGGAAATCCCCCGGCTCTGCCGGGGTGGCCGTAGAAGTTTGACATTTCAGGGAGTCCATCAGGGAAACTTGAGGTCGTGAGCCGCCAAGCACATGACTGTGGAGAATCCCGATGGACGAGTTTGATAGCCTAAGTCACTCGAAGTGGGAGTGCAAATATCACGTGGTGTTTATCCCGAAGTGTCGACGCAAGACACTCTATGAGCAGTTGCGAAGATACCTTGGGGAGTTGTTCCGCAAGCTGGCTGAGCAGAAAGAGAGCCGGATCGAAGAAGGGCATCTGATGCCCGATCACGTTCACATGCTGATCTCGATCCCTCCGAAGTACGCGGTATCGCAGGTGGTTGGGTACATCAAGGGCAAGAGTGCGATTCACTTGGCCCGTGTGTATGGTGAGCACAAAAGGAACTTTGTTGGCCAAAGCTTCTGGGCGCGCGGGTACTTCGTCTCAACCGTAGGGCGAGACGAAGCAGTGATCCAGCGGTACATACAGGACCAAGAGCACGAGGATAAGCGCCTGGATCAGCTGAGCCTATGGCGTTGATTTGCCACCTTTAGGTGGCGCAAGAAAGTCAGGGTCGCGTTAGCGACCCTGTTTAGCCGCTTTGAGCGGCTTACACAATGAAAGCCCCCGGCTCTGCCGGGGGATGGTTACTGGCGCATGTTCGGGTAGCTCGGCTGGCGGGCAAATAGCACGCAAGTTTTCCCGAGGGATGCCGTAAAATTGAGCCGCGGGGTCGCCCGTATGCTCTCTCTGCCAGACTCGCAGGCGCCTGCGCCTGGCGTGTGATAGGTCGGTGAGCGCACTGTTCGGAATTCGGCAATTCCGCAGAAACCTGTCGGCA
Source organism: Candidatus Accumulibacter propinquus (assembly GCF_056856495.1). NCBI lineage: Bacteria > Pseudomonadati > Pseudomonadota > Betaproteobacteria > Candidatus Accumulibacter > Candidatus Accumulibacter propinquus. Next base: position 996,046 of record NZ_JBSEHC010000003.1, on the reverse strand, counting down.
GGTCGATCAAGCAACAAGAACGAGAGGAGGTTCCTCATGAGTTCATCACCAGACTGGCGCGATGTCTTTTGCGGCCGCGATGACGAGCTGAAGCAACTGATCGGCGCCTACGACGCTGTCACGAACGGTGCCGGCCCTCGCCTGGCTGTGGTCTGTGCCGAGCGCGGCATGGGCAAGACGCGCCTGGTGCAGGAGCTGTATCGCACAAACTGTCGAGCGGACGCGATCCGGATGACTACTGGCCCGACGCGTCACTCTTCAAGGGCAACAATCTGCGTGTTGCGCCGGACTTCAACGACCCGCAGACGACGGCACACTTCGCTGCCTCCACCACCAACGAACGGCCGATGCCGTTTCTCTGTGGGGATTCCGACTCAATGATCCGGAGGACCGCAACGCGATCCGTTCCGACATGGCGGGACACCGGCGTACCCTGGGCCCGCACCTGGAACGTGCGCGTTTTGCTCGCAAACACGCCGCAAGGGTCACGGCACTCAAACACCGCGCCAAGGGCACAGCCAAGGACGCAGCGCTGAAGATTGGCGAGGCATTGCTGGAGAGTGTCCCCGGCGTCGGGCTTGGAAAGAACCTCATCGAGGTCGGCATCGGTGTGTTCAAGACGGGTCGTGATCATCTTGCAGCGATTGAGCAGAATGAACAGTTCAGGCAGAAAAACATCGCGGATCTGGTCGAGCAACGCAGGCACGATATCTACCAGCGCACTCTGGACGAACTGTCCGGGCTGCTGCGACCGACCGACCAGCTCGTCCGACTACCGGCGGTGGTCTTCTGCGCCGACGCGCAGTTCGCCCGCGACGGGGGCGACGAAGGGGCGCTGTTCTTCCTCGAACAGCTTTGGCAGAGGGCCACGGCGGAGCAGTGGCAGATGCTGTTGGTTGCCACTCACCAGTGCGTGCAGCCGTGGCGAAAACAAAGGCGCTGAGGAGTATGCAGCATCGGTGGTCGAGACCGTTCGCAAGACGCGAGAGCAGGCATCCAATTACGTTGGTTATTCTCAGCTTATCAAACAGTTGGCAGCCGCCAGGCAGCACGTGAAGAGAACCGTCTCGCAAGCGACTAGTGACAAGCTGAGGGCGGAACTTGTCACAACCGCTCGTGATGGCCTCTTGAAGGGCCTTGAGAAGAATGCCGAGAGGATGGAGACGGTAGCAGCAACACTCGGTGAGGCCGGGCTAGACGCCGAAGCCAAGGAGTTTCGGAACAAGGCGCGTGCCATTCGAGAGCGCAAATCTGGCACGGACACCTCCGCACCTTGAGGTCTCTTCGGATCATGCCGCTATCTATAGGGGAGGCAGGGGCGACGCAGGGAAGTAACCGATGAATGCACGAGACCTCCAGCGAATGAGTATACGAAGAAGAATAGGCTTTTGGCGGTTATATCCGCGCTTGCCGCACGCAAGCGCGACAGCGCTCTCGTCATGCCGCGGCCGCAGGGTCGAAGCGCGCAGAATCAATCTGGTTGACGAGACGGCGTTGCGCCGTTTAAGTGGCCGGCGATGTCTTGACGCCCGCCCGCCTCAAGTGCAAGCCATCGCTGCCGATATGATCTAAGGGAATGGAGATTGGGCGGTGCCTGCTGCGCTTCCGTTGGTGCCGCACAGGGTGGCTTCTTGATCGCGCCGGGGGATCTCGCCGGCTTTGGAGGCAGGCGCGTTTGCCTGACAACCGCAAGTCGGTCGAGGATTTACTGAGCGATCCCGAACAAGAGTCTTCAAGGAGGGTGCTCGATCCATCCTGTTTGGTGCCATGAGGGACGCAGAAAGAAAGATGGTAGCTCACGTGACGGCCACTTGCCCGGCCAATACAGCGATCACCATGAAAGCACAAGGAATACAGGAACCATGACTCCAGGGAATCCACAGAACCCCATGCAACCGATGTTCAGGCTGGACAATCCCGACGCGAGTCTGAACAACCCGTACCGGACACGCATTCCGCCGACGCCACGGCCGCCGGGCAACGTTCCCTACGTGGTCGATAACCTCTGGGAGTGGGCGCGGCCGGAAGGGTTCCCAAGCCGACGGCAGTGCGTTTGCGCGAGCCCCACTCCAGCGTTGGCTCAACAATATGGCGGTACGGCGGCCGGCCGTGTTTACGAAGTTCGGCAGTTGGTCGGCGCGCGCGTCGCTCAGTTGGAGCTTCCGGACGCCAAGCTCCATGCCGATGCCCGGAGCCTGCACAAGACGCTGCTACAGCTGCTCGGCGGCAGCAGCTTTCTCACCGGAACCTGGGCAGCGCGACAGGCCCTCGCACCACTCTGGATGCCCTGCCTCACGCGTGACGAAGTCGAAGCCTTGTTTGCGACCGAACCAGCGCTCGCGGCCATCAAGACCCGTCTCATGGACCAGATCGGTTTCTGGAAAGACGTGCGACTGGTTTCCTTAAGCAGCCCCTGGCCGTTCCCGCAAGGGGAGATCTTCTTCGAAGCGCAGAGTTGGCACCTCGTATTAGTGGCGTCTGGGGTGGGATCTTGATCCTGGAAACTGCAGTTGCGGCCAGGGGTTCTTCAAGGCTGCCCTTTTTTGCGTGGCGATCGGCCAACGAGATGAGTGAGCTGCGCTTGATGCACAAGCCGGTCGACGACGGTCAGTGTCAAGTGCCCCAGACGCAGCCTGGCTTTGGGCAAGCGACTTTGTCTAATGTTCCCCAGCTTGATGCCGCTACCAAGAACACAGGTGCGCAAGCGCTCGAACGGGCTGCGATGTGAGGGTCGCTTCGTAGAATGAGAGGGGGATCATGGCGACGCAGTTTCTGGCTCCTTGGCAGCCGCGCTTCGGCCTTGGCCGCTGGCATGACGCGGTGTGTCACCGGGCGACCTCAGTCGTCGCACATCGCGTCGGACAGGTTCCGGACTGCTCCAGGCCGCCGCACTGGCCTGTCACAGACAAACCACAACACCGCCAGGCTTGGCGGGGCTTCGCCTGCCTTTTCGCCCAGCCGAGACGCGGTGCGATGCCGCGCCCCAAGCACGCGCCGGCGCTTCTTCGGCACAAACGAAAGTCAATGATCGCCACCGGAGCCGAACGATGAGACACCCGAAAGTCGCTGACCCGTCCCATGATGCTCGCTTCCCGAGCCACCTCTACCGGCTGGTGATTTTTCTGATTTCGCTCACTTTGCCCAGCGTCGCGTTGGGCAAAGTGATCGCGCTGGTGTTCGACGACTCCGGGTCGATGTTGAATCGCGACGGGCGCTTGGGCTACGCCAGCTACTCGCTGCAAACCATTCGCGCCCTGCTCCCCAAGGCAGACACCTTGAATGTCTTCTATCTGAACCAGTCGACAACTCTCAACCTGGGCAAGGACTCACCTGCATCCGAGGTGAAGACCATTCGCGCTCGGAGCCAGGTGAAGAACGGACAAGGCACACCTTACTCTGCCGTGCCGCGGGCGGTCGAATTCCTGAAGCAGAGCAGTGATCCCGATCGTTGGTTGGTCGTCGTCACGGACGGAGCGTTTGCTCGCCAGAGCGTGCCGCCGAATATGAATGAGCATGTCCGCGCCGTCAAGGCGGACATGCCCGACTTGAAAGTGGTTTTCCTCCGGATCGGCGGGAAGGACGACGATGTCAACAAGGAGGTGGCAGAATTTGCCCTGGTCAGCGAACCCTGGAAATCCTTGGCCGGCGCCGAAATCATCGAGGTCAAGGGAGCCGACCAGATCATCCCAGCGATGTCCGAGATCGCTTTTTCAATTACCTCCCTGGCCGGTGACATCGGCAAGGCCAGCGATCATGCTGGGAAAAAGGAATTGTCATTCACGCCTGACTTTCCCATTCGCCGACTGGTCGTCTTTCAGCAAGCGCCCGACCAGAAACAGGTGAGAACTCTGGTCCAGGCTACCACCAACAGCGGCACTGTCGCAACGATCGACGCGCCGATCCAGACCGACACTCCGATGGGGCAAGCACCGGCAGCGAACGTCTTCGGCAGTGTCTCCCACGTCAGTGCGAAAGACGGATCGCTGATTCCTGCCGGAACGCCCATCCGACTGGTGTTCGACCGCGAGTTTTCCAGGAACGTGGGCGTCCAGATCTTCCCGGAAGTCGATGTGGACCTGGACCTTTCGGTATTCAACCAGCGTGGTGAACCGGTCAAGCCCGAAAAGGGAGTATTCAAAATCTGCAAGGGAGAGTCCGGACGCCTGGTCGCCAAATACGTTCTTCCCAACACGGTGAGTGGAGTGCTCGGGCAGATCGACAAGGCCGACGCCAGCCTGCAGTTCGGCAAAGACAAGCTGACGCCAAAGCTGGCAAACTCGGAATATAGCCACCGCTTTCAAGCCCCGAATGTACCGATCGCCTTCCGGTTCCGGACCGAGGTCAAAGGCTACTTTCGCCTGCAGCGCAATGGCGAGATCCGCGGGGTCGAGTGCGTTCCCCGCATGATCACGCTGGCCACCGGGCCGGCAGACAGCAAGCCTCGCGACATATCCGAGCCGTGGACGACACCCGTCACCGAGCTCGACAAGGCCACCCCGCTCGACGTCATCCCGCTGGTGGACGGCAAGCCAGTCAGCGCCGAAGAGTTCAAGTCCTGGGAGGGGGCGTTCGTCTCCGACGCCGGCCCGATCGACGTCGAGCGGATCGGCAACGGCTGGCGTATCCGACCCAAGCTGCGCCTGGGATCGCCCGCCTTTACCCCAGTTGGCGAATGGCGCATTCATGTCAAGATCGACAGCAAGCGGGAACTGGATACCAACAGGATTCCCGACACCATCAGCCTGCAGGTCGCTGACCCCGGCCTTCTGAGGCGATTCGGCCCCCTGATTCTGAAGGTGCTGGCCAGTCTGCTGACCGCGGCCTATGTGCTTGGCTTGATCAGAAAACCCCGTTTCCCGAAGCGCGCGACGGTCACGCGGAAAACGCACGACTCGAACACCAGGGAGGCGATCCACGACTATGGGAAGACCCTCCTGCGGGACAAGGTTGCAAAGCTCGAGTGGCTGATTCCGTACAAGCCCGAGCAGGTATCCATTGGGGAGCTCTCATTCCGCGCAAGAAGCAGAGTCGCCATTGAGCTGGGCAAGCGGCTCGAGGGGATGACGATCGACGCAGATCCGGGGAGTCCCCAGCCGACAAAGAGGAGGGTCCTTATCCACAACGGCGCAAGGATTGAGTATCCGTTGCAGGGAAGCAAGACAATGCTGGTTGTTTTCTATGCAGCCGGGGTACCCAGGGCTGATGAGAACGCTTTCTGAGTCTCCAGTCGTTATAAATATTCTTGAGGAGCAAGCACATGAGTGAGCCAAACACATTCAACCCAACCTTGTTGGTCGGCGTGGGTGGCAGAGGATCAGCCATCGTCGACATGATCTACAAGATGATCCCGCCGGAACAGCGGCGGTTCGTCAAGATCCATGCCTTCGACACCAATGTCAATGATCTGAGAGAACTCGGATTGTCAAGGGATGACCAGACCCAGACCTCGACAACCGACATTGTCAGCAACTATCTAAGTAGAAAACCGCGAGCAAATGAGCCCTGGCAGCCGCACTTCCCCTGGTTTCCCCAGAATCCGCCTCCCGAAATTCTGAACAGAACCCTGACCGAAGGTGCTGGCCAAGTCCGCTTCCTCTCCCGACTTGCCTTTCGAGCGGCCATTGAAGCGGGAAAAATGGAAGCCCTGCGCGCCAAGGTTCGTTCGCTTTACGAGGCCAGCGGCGCTTCTTACCAAACCAAGCCGCGCGTCTTCATCGTTTCAACGATTGCCGGCGGAACCGGTTCCGGGATCTTCGTTCAAGTGGCGCTGCTCCTAAGGAGCTATTTTCGGGAGTTGCTGCAGGACAAGGGGGTGGGGGTTCTCATCAAGGGCGCTTTCGTGCTGCCAGACGTTCTGATAGATACCCACGTGATTTCGGATAGCCGCCAACACCAGAATATTCGGGCCAACGCCTATGCGGCGCTGAAGGAGCTGGACGCGATTACGAAAATGTCCCGGGGCGATAAGTTTCGAGGCTACCGGAACATCGAGCTGGAATATTGCCCGGGACAAATCAACAACCAGGGCGAGGTCAGCAGCGTTTTGCCGCTGAATCTCTATCCTTACGATTTCAGTTTCCTTTTCGAGTCATCGACCTGCGAGGGTGGAGTATACAGCGATTCCGCAATTTACGAGCGTCAGGTCGCCCGTTCGGTACACACGCAGTTATTCAGCCCGATTGCCGCCAATACCTATTCTGAAGAAGACAATCAGATTCTGAATCTGATCGAATCCGCGGGCGACAACCGTTACTGCGGCGCTGGTGTCTCGTCGCTGGAGTATCCGTACTCTGACCTTCTCGAATACTGCGCCACGCGCTGGGTTGCCGACCAGCTTTCTGACAGGTGGTTGCAGATCGATCGCGAATACAAAATGGAGGTCCTGCAACACGAGCGCGACGAGGCGGCGGGGATCAAGCGAGGTGCCGTTCCGGACAAGGGGGAGCGCTACCTTGACATGTTTAGAGACCTCGGCGGAAACGACGAGAACCGATTCTTCTCCGAGATTCATGCGACTCTCTTCGAGGCGCTCCCGGAGGGTAGGCGGGGCGCCCCCAAGGCAGAAGGGTTCGTCAAAGCGTTGCGCCAATACCTCGACGGTGAGGGAGACAAACACTTGAATGCGGCGCACAGCGCCTGCGCACTCAGAGACGATGGTGCCATGTTCACGAAGCGTGGGCAGGATGATTGTCAGGACGCCAGAGGCGAAGTTGCTCGAGTTGAGAAGGCCCTCGCTACTCTGCAGAACCAGACGGAATCGTTCATCGATGAGCAATGGCGTTCTTATGAGCGCGAGATCATCCTTCGCGACGCGATGGACGCGCCGAAACTGAGGTCTGACCGCCGACAACGCATCAACACCTGGATGCTCAACGACGACCAAAGCGCGCTTCACCCCCTGGCTGCACGCGCTTTCCTGTATTGGGCGAAGCAGATCATCGACAAAGATCAGAAGGCAGCGGACGTCGAGGCCACGAAGGCTTTGTCGGCCATTGGGCACGTCTGCAAGGAATTTGATCTTCCCGAAACCGATATCGTGGAGGATGCATCCGCAAGGCTTTCTGACGATCTCGCCCAGCCATTCTACAAACGAATCTTCGGCGACAAATTCAAGGAGTTCGGCGACCTTTATATTGTCAATGCAACGCGCCGTCTCGAACTACTGGTTTTGTATCGGAAAGCGAAACTGGTCGCTCTGGTTTATAAGGCGCTTTCCGCACACGTCGGGAAGTTGATCAAGCTTTGGGAAGCGCTGTTTGCGCAACTGGAAGACGTTTCTCGGGAGATGAAAGCGCGCGTCAAAGCGATGGCCGTTGAGCACGAACAATCGACGGACCCGACGACGCAGTATGTGTTGGCCAGTCGCCGCCTGAAAGAAGCGCTCTGGGACGACGTTCGCCCGGCGCTCGGCCTCAAGGGCATGCCTCCCGGAGTGAACCGACGTCTCGCCGAAGCGATCTATCTGCAGTTCGCTGCCAAGGAGCTCGGTGTCGGCGTGATCAAGGCGAACACCGATGGCAGCCGCCTGGCGGAAGACGAACTCGACAGAGGATCGGTGGAGTGGTGCCGCAACAAACTGCACGAGGACGGGTTGTTGAATTTCGACGTGATCAAGGCCATGCGCAAGGAAGCAGCTCTTTTACAGGAGAACGAAGGCGACTCCATAACGTTGCGTATCGCGCAAGTCGATCGGCTGGCACAACCGCTGATTCCCATGACAACAGATCATTGGCTTGTGAAATGGGGGCTGAACGACGAGGTTGCGAGGACCATTCCTGCTGCCGATCAAAGCAAGTGGTTTAAAGAGAGCAAAGGGGTCGTGGCAAATGGCGGCTTTTCGCCCTATGTCATCACGCGCTATCGTGCCAATTACGGCCTGACCTCCTCCGACTTCCTCAAGTTCAAGGCACCAAGCGGCCCCTATTTCATGGCCTATCGTGATCGGATCAAGGCGCTAACGCGCGCAGACGGGACGACAGTTACCCCGCATCTGGACGCTCGCTGGCACGCGTCGGCCTATATGCCTGACCCTAACAGGGAAGAGGCTGAGCGCGATCGCGGAAAGATTCGCAAGGCTTTTGTCCTCGGGCAGATCTACGGCTTAATCCGCAAGCTAAGGGAAGATGGCGTGGACCTGTGGTGTTTCACCCGGGCCGATGGAAAGACCGAATCGATCAAGATTGGCAACGAACAAGTGGATGGACGTAGCGCTTACAGGCTTTTCGAGGCGCTGGCCTTTGACCCCGGCGTTTGCGACCAGGCTTGCGAACAGGCCTTGCGGCTCCAAAAGAAGGAGATGGAGTCACCGGCGGTAATCGGGAGCGATGGCAGCAGCATCGATAAGCACACATTCTGCACGGGGGCACGCCGGTTCAACTTGATCGACGGCATCTTGTCGATGGCCCAGATAAATCGCAGCGCCGTCGACGCGAACAAGGTAAGTGACGCCACCACGGAGTTGTTGAAGGAGTTGTTCCAGGACGTTCTCAAGCACTATGCTGCAGCATTTGGCGCAGGGAAGGAACATTCCGCCAGGACAAACGCGATCAAGTTCGCGCAGGCCCTGATCAAGGAATCTCCGACCTGGTCTGGCGCCGACAAGGACAGCAGGGAGCTGGCCAACTGGACGGGTACATTCAAGGAAGTGTTTGGCGACGAGCCTTCGTTCGCCTGAGCATCGGGTCGAACCATGCCGAACCTCACGCTCTTCATCGACCTGACGCCAAAGCCCAAGATCAATGATAGCCCGGCGACGGCAGGTTATCTTGGCCAACGGCCATGGACGAACCTCTTTTTCTACGGCAAGGAAGCCGACGGGTGTCTCTTGCGAGAAAGCGCCCCGGAAACCGATGAGGATCTGAAGGCTCTGGGGCAGAGACTCAGCGAACGGCGGCTATCGAGGCCTTCTCTGCCACGGTGGACGCGCATCATCCTGCTGATTGATGACACGAGCAACACGGCGTGGCCACTCCGGATTCGTCTCGAGGTGATTCTTGAAAGCCTGCCTGGAGGGGCAACCAGGGTGCCGGTAGGCGTCATTCGTCTCAATGGAAGCGCCAGGAAGACCGCAGGAATCCCCGACGCGACGATAAAGTTCAACGAGCTTCCCGAGCCATTCATGACAAAGGCGAACGACTCGGGCAAGAGCTGGAGCGACTGGTTGCGAGTTGCGGACGTGGAAACGTCACAGATCTTCAACAAATGGAAGGACGATACTCGGCGACAGGTTTGCGAATTCGTCAACACCCGGGTCCAGGCGGAAGACGCTGCCGGCGGGAGAACGGAGACCATCGACCAGGCCAGCAACGTGACCGATCTTCGCCGGGCGAATCGCTATCACGAGAGGGTCAAGGCGGCTTGGAAAGGGGTTCGGGATGATTTTGCGTGCGGCGACGAAGCGCAACCTGCCACCGCAGGCGAGTCGCGGTTCCTGGGACGCCTCAAGCAATGCGACGACACCCGGAGGATTCCGCATATTGCCCAAGAGGTCTTTGACAAGTCCGTCAATTTTCATTTCGGCTTCGCTACCGGAGACCGGGCGCTCCATCTCATCGATCTGGCAGCCAGCGAGGAGCCTTCCCGAAAAGAGGAGGCGCTGTGCCTGGTCAAGCTCATCGAGCTTCTCGCTTCAGATGCTTTCTGGAAGGAATTTCTGGATAAAAACAGCCATCGCCGCCACGTGGCGGACGTGGAACTCGACCTCCATCAACTGTGGGCCGAGTTGGGCGCTTACCAGCACAGGGTGAGCGGGATGAGCGAACGACTCGCCGCTCGTCGCGGCGCTCTCGATAGGTCACGGCTTGATGTTGGATTCTGGTCAGCAGCAATAGCAGACAGGAACCTCCCGTTCGATGCTTCGGAGGTCGACGGCAATCTCCGGGAGGGGTTCCGCGATGGGCGGTTTCCGCTGCTTGCCAAGGTCAACAGGGATGCCGAGCAGTGTGATCCCATTCTTCAGGAACTGTCGGAGAAAGCGGCAGATCTTGCGAAGAAAGTCGACCAGACCTGCCGGGAACTCCAGTCAGACTTTGAGCAGCGCCTCAGCAAGATCACCCGGAGCGGCGAAGAGCAACTGGAGCCAACCGTTCTTCAGGAGCGCAGGGAAAAGTACGAAGAGGACTGGAGAGCGCAGCCGGAAGAGTCTGCCAAGGCGAGTCGGGGCAATTGGCCGATCGTCAAGGAGGAGATGCAAGCCAGAGTTTCCGAGCTTCGCCGGTGCCGCCCCCGACTCCCGCAGGTCATGTTTACCGTCGTTTCTGGAGTGGTCGTCCTGGCTCTTGGTCTTGTACCCGGACTGATTGGAGACGCGGGTGCAGGATGGGTCCATCTGGCAGCCGTTCCGGCGAGCGGATTTCTCCTGGCGCCCAGTCTGGTTTTTGCGCTGCTCTGGTGGCAACGCCACCACTATGTCTCGGCGCTTCGTTGCCAGGCGACGCGTTCATTCCATGACTTCCAAGAAAAGGAAAATGCCTATTTCAAGCGCTGGAAAGAGAGCGCCATTGCTGCGACAAAAAGACAGGAGGCAGCCAGGAACATCGAGGAGATCGATCGTGCTCTGGGCAGACGTCGTCAGGAGGACAAGCTTCTTGAATGGCACGTGCAGCAGCTTGCTGCGCATGCGGAGCTTGCCAACAGTGCTCTTTCCTTGATCGATTCAGGAGCTGCCGATCCCGTGACGGCGGAGTGGGCAGATGTCGCGAATTTCAATCTGACCAAGCCGCCCCAAAGCAATCCCCTCTATCGACTGCATTTGGGCCAGGTCAACGCCGAGGTGAGTGTCGTGTTTGGGGATGCCGGACAACGGAGGGTGAGGCTCGACGGAATCCAGGGCGTCAAGCGTTTCGAGCTGAGGGGCAGGAGAGAGCCGTGATCAGCCTGCAAGACCTGCCGCTCGTCGCCGCCCAGTTGTGGCCCCTGCTGATCGCCATTGGCCTGCTGTGGCTTCTCGCGCTGGGGCGCAGGTACCGCTACCAACTGTGGTTCCTGCCGATCACCGCGGGCATTTTCGTCGCGGCTTGTGGGTACGCCCTCACGCGTGCGTCAATGGCCAGTTCCGCGGGCTGGTTCTGGCCACAGGGGCCGGTACTCGGCAGCGCGCTCGACGCCTACGACCTCAACCTCGTTTTTCTCTTCCTCTTCCTGGTCGTCAAGGCCAGCTTCATCGGCACCTGGTTGATCGGCCGGTTCATCCGCCTGCTCTTGGCCAGGCGACGGAACGAGTCCTCGCTGATGGGCGATCCTCCTGGCGTCCTTGCCGACATCTTCTACAGGCAAGCCCCAAACTCTGGCGTGGTACTCCGGGGTGAGTGGGTTTTCCCGGCCAAGGTATTGCTCCTTTTCTCGGCAGTCGCTGGCTTGCTGTTGGTGGCACTTGGCCTCGCCGCACTGTACCCGACGACCCTGGGTCTGGAGGCGTTTCCTTCCCTGCCACTGATCGTCTTTCTCGAGCTTGCCTTCTTCCTTGGTGGACCCCGCCCGGTCGCGGCCCGGGCAGATGCCAGCGGGGCTGCCGCATCGGGAGAGAGTGAAGAAGACCTCGAAAAGCTTTGGGAAGAGTGCCAGAGACGGTGGTCCGAACAATGCCTGGTCGCCGGCCGCTTCCGGACTCCAAAAGATACGCGCGAACGCGTGTTGATGAGCAGGGTGGACGATTTGCTGAAACGTGGCAAATGCGTGATTCTTGAGCGTCCCGATTTCTCGCTCATCAGCAAGGCACTTGAACATCGCATCAATGGTCTTCTCACCGAGCGGAAGAAGGTACTGGTCCTCGCGGATGGCTACGACGCGCGCGACGAGGCGCAGGCATGGCTGAGCGCGGTCATTCCCAGCCTGTGGCAAGTTCACCGCTACGAAAGCAATGCCACCGGCGCGGATCTGCGCGAGGGGGTCAATCTGGCCGAGACCGGTGCGTTCATCGCCAGCTATGGCCGGGTGCCGGTTGCGACTGAGGGAACGGCCCTGGTCATTTTCCTGGGCGAGGCTCGACTGCTCGTCGAAGGAACTGCCGCCCAGTTCATCGACCAACTCTATGCCGCCAACGAGAAGTGTGGCATCCAGTATGTCATCGTTTCCGAAGCCCGCCACGGCCTCGAGTCCGCATTGAGAACCAATCTTCCCCGGTTTGCACGCGAACTGGCGCCGGCGCGCCGGTACCCAGAGACGTCGTTCTTCATCCTCTGGCGCCAGGAATCCGCTGCAGGGTTCCAGGACGCCTTGTTCCCGGGTTTCACCCACACTTTCCTGGGTGCCGAACCCATCCTCGCCGTCCCAGCGTGGCGTGATCGCATCGAGAATATCCGGTTTGCCGATTCCGGCGCCCTGCCGATCGACGAGTACACGGAAGAGATTGACAATCACCGGAATCACTTCGAAGGCGGCCCGATCAGCAACCGCGATCTTGAAGGCGCCCGGCCACTGAGCCAGAGCAGCCGCCGCTGGGGGGCTCCGTGGCAAACCCTTCGTGTGCCCAAGGCCTACGTTCTGGTTCGCGACTCCTACTTCAATCTGGCGCTTGCGCTGGATCGTTGGCTACCCGCGGCAGAAGACGCGGCCCTGGTTCATGTCGTCTCGCCGGCTTATCTGTTGCGCGACTATCTGGCCGACAATGTCGACTTCTTCCTGCTCACACCACTGCATCCCCTCGCACCGCGGGTCTCGGCTTCGGAGCCCTCGGTCGCGATGGAATTGCTTGAGATCCTGACGAGAGACAAAGAGGGCGCAAGGGAGAAAGACGTGTCGGCGCTGCTGAATCTGATCCCTGCGCCGGCTCGTTCCACGGAAAGCACGGCAGGGCGGCTCGACGACCTGTTTTCACGCGTTTTCGGAGTCCACCTGGCCGAAAACGATCTGCTCTCTATAGAGAGCAGTGACATCTTCACCGGCACGGAATTCCAAAGAGAGCAGCGTTTCACGATCCCGGCTTCAGTTAAGAAGTGCCTCCCGGACTGGACACCAAATTACACCATCGTCGATGGCTCAATCGCCAAGGAAGCGAAGGCCAAGCTCGGGGAGATCGCCGGCGAACACCTTGCGCAAACGCTTCTGCCCGGACAGATTCGGAGCTTCTGGAGAGAGTATTACACCTGTGCTCATGTTGACACCGGGAATCGTCGCGTCGTGGTCACGCACACCCTGATTGAAAGCGAACCGGTGTATCGATCGGTGATCGAACTCGAGGGAGTGAGGATCTCCTCAGCCGAGACAGCAAACCAATGCCTCTCGGCCCGAAAACGCGTCGGGCAATGGTGGCTGTGGGCAGATATTCACGCGTGTTCCCTGAAGGCCACTACCTGCGCCTACTTTGCATTCGCCAAATCGCTTGCGCCCGAATCCGTCCATACCAGGTTCGTTCGCTTTGATCCCCCGCCAAAGGGGCTGACACGGAACTACAGCGGCGATAGCGGGCGGGTACTGGCGATTCGCTTCGAGCCAACCGGGACGGGATCCCTTGGCGCTCGAACGATGTTCACACTGGCGACACTGATCAACGAGTTGATGCCCTCGATGTTCCCCGAAAGCCATCACCTGATCTTTGCCGTTGCCCCTGCGGGATTTGGAGATCAGGAGAACCGTGCCGACATGTGCGGCACTGTAAACCAATACTTGACTCGCTACCGCCTGAAGGAGGGGCTTCCGGGATACGAGTCTTCGCTACAGATCTTTGAAGACTCTGTCACGGACATCGGCATGCTGGAAGCCTTCCGCGATTCCATCGACTACGTCTTCGGTATTCTTCATGACTATCTGATATGGGTGACCGATGCGGAAGCGGCGGTCCGTTGCGAAGAAACCTGCAAGGTGCCAGATGCGCAGTGGCGGGGGGGCATCAACCCTGACGCGCGACTCGACTTCCTGAAGTACGGGAATCCCGAACTCAGCGCCCTGCTGGATCTCGACGGTCTCAAGGCCTTCTTTGCAACGCTCGGCTACGACAGGCGACGTGACACCCTGGCGGCTAAGCGGCAAGCCTTTCGGGCCAGAAGACGGCCCGACCCTGTCGTTTCGCTTGCAGCCACGCCCGCTGCCGAAGACCTGGCAGTCGAGGTTATACAAGCATCGGACGCCAGGAGCTGACAATGCCTTTGCTGACCCGCCAGTTCATCGAACTGCTCTCGAACTTCCCTCACAAACCGGATCTCATGGCAGCGCTTGCCGTGATTGTCGTGCTTGTCCTCGGTTTGTCCATCGACTCAAATCTACACTCGGTTCTGGCGAGTGCGGGGCTAAGTTATCTCGAAATACTCGCAATGGTCTGGTCGCTGGCATTGATTTACGGAATCATCCTGTCTTTCCGAGGCGATTTGTACGTGTTCCTTGACGACGAAACAACACCCGGCGTGACCGACATCTTCGCGACCATGGCACTGGTATTCGTCGTGCCGTTTTCTGTCGCGTTTCTGACCGCCTTTGCGACCCGCGTTTCAGTCGAAGTCCTGGAAGCGCTTGGCCTTGATTCGGTCGCCTCGGGCATCATCGGGCTGCAGCCGGATCTGATTGGCGCAATGGCTTTTCTTTCGTTCTGTTGCAGCATGATGGTCATGCTCGCTCGTTCGGTCGCTTACAACGACTGCGGTTCACTGGCCGTTCTTGCCGTTGTCGTGAAAGCGACTCTGGCATTGATTGCAATGTTGCTCACCATTGTTCTGCTCCAGGTAGCCACGGACCGGACCAGGCCATTCCGACAGCGTGCCATGGACACCCTCACGATTGGTCTGCAGTTGGTACTACTGGCCCAACTCCTGACTGCTCTCGTGCGAACGCCAGCACGCACGATCCCTGCTCTTTTGGAAAAACAGGAGCCGTGAGAGTCTCAACCAGGATTCGTTCCGGGGTCATCTGCGACTGCCTGGTTGTCCCTTGTTCTTGCGTTTCACCATGGAGTTCTCGCTCATGGACTACCAGATACTAGCCATCGCGACCTACGAGGTAATCATCTCCATGGCATGCGGCATGCTCACACTCTATGTCAGCCTGCGGATTATTGGTCGCACCTTGTTGCGAACGGCAAACGGCAGCCTGCTACAAGAGGCAAATACCGCGGCATCCCTTTTTGCCGCGATGATGATTCTGGCGGAACTGCTCATCGTCCGGCAGAGCATTCTCCCCGCAGTGGATGCGCTTCGCGCCATGGTGGCGGCCAATCATCAACTTACCGCGCTTATGGTCGCCACATCTTTGGGCTATTTTCTCACGTTCTACGTGATCAGTCTCGTGGTCAGCCTGACCTGCCTGTACCTTTCGATAATGATTTACATCAAAGCAACTCCAAAAATGGATGAACTGGAGGAGTTGCGTCGCAACAACCTATCGGTGGCAGTGTTGATGTCTGCCGTTGTCATCGGAATGGCGCTGTTCATTCAATCCCCAGTCGAGCGTCTCATTGGAAGTCTGGTGAATTACGAAGCGATAGGTCGTGTTGAACTGGCTCCATCCACTCCCGACCCGTCAGGAGCAAAGTTATACTACATGCCCAGAGAATAGCGCCGTGACTGCGTACAAACGCATGGCCTGGCCCAGCGCAATGCCTCTGATTGCAATCGCCGCCATCCTGCTCTGCTGCGCGGTATGGACTGTCAAACAACTGAACGAGCGCCTCTCGCCAATGCTCGCCTCAGCACCCCGAGGCTTCACCTCCTGGATTGCCGAACTGATAAGCGAGCGATTGTCTCCCATTCAGGCATCGGCACTTGGCGGTATGAAAGCGGAGAGCTACGTAAAGAACGATCATACCAACCAGACGATTCGGGTGGACCGCGGCCGTTATGTCTTCAGCTACGTATTCCGAGACCATAAGCAGCGCGACTGGAGGTGGGACTGGGCGTTCGAGCAAGCGCTGACGCGGCAGGACATCGATCGATTTGGCCTACCCGTGCGATACCGGCAAGCGGACCTGGAGCATAACCTTCGGGCAGGAATGGTTCGGCTGACGAACGGCACTGTAGATCCCGACTTCGCCGCCTTGATACCTTACTACAAACCCTATACACGCCATCTGTATGACATGGCGCGAGACGCCACGCGAAACGATAGCCGGGAAGAACTGGTTCGGTTCCTGCTGGCATTCGTACAGGACATACCCTATGGAATTCCTCCCGATACCGTCGGCAAGAAGATGATCCTGGGGATTCTGACCCCACCTCAGGTATTTGTGGAAGGATGGGGCGACTGCGATACGAAATCTCTTCTTCTGGCGACAATTCTTGCCCATGACACATCCATCGGCCTGCTGCTCATCTCGGTCCCCGGACACATGCTGGTCGCTATTGAAGGAATCCCTCGCCCTTATCAGCAGATAGTTCGCCATCGCGGCAAGACCTACCTCCTCGCAGAGCCAACGGGCCCTCGGCGCAGCGCAATTGGAGAGACGGCGATGCGCTACAACATTCAGAAGATCGAGCAAGCCCTGCCCCACGCTGGAAGCTCTTCGACAGCCAACCCAGTGGCTTCAGGGTCAGCCAAAAGCGCTCGGGTTCTTACTGGAAAGGCCGCAACTGTCGTTTCGGAGCGTGAAAGCCGGGGACTTCTCGACCTTAGACTGGCAACCGAACCAGGGCGTAAATTTGCCGCAACGCTTGCATTTGAAGGTCACTTCGCAGAGGATCGGGCGATAGCGCAACCGCTGCAAGGGGGAAGTACGCAGGTCCTCGCTCGTCTGACCAATCCAGGCGACTATACAGTCGAGATATTTATGGATAATCCTGGGCGGCCCCACGAATATCGTCATGTACTCTCTTACCCGTTTAGTCTGGCGAATGCAGCACCTGCATCGCCGCCATTTCCAAAGACTTACCAAAGCTTCCAGGATTCCCAAGCAACCTTGCAAAGCCCGCTTGATGGCCAGCTTAAACCGGGACAACGTGTACACTTTAGATTGTCAGTGCCCCACGCGGAAAAGGTTTTCATTCAGACAGGGGGGGCGTTCGTCGCACTGAACAAAGCGGAGCAGTCGTTCTCGGGGGATATTACGGTAAAGCGAGGCTACTTGCTGGTATTGGCTAATACCCCTGTTAAAGACGAGTTTAGATCACTTATGAAGTATCGTGTCGAGTAGGGACCGGGGAACCTTACCTCTGGTCGCACGGGAAATGATCGGCTGTATTTTCCACATTGATTTCCGAAATCCCACTCTTGCCATTTGCCAGAGGACATTGAACCATGCCGCCTTCCCGAAAATACCTCAAAATGCCGATACTCGCCGCTGTCGAGTTTTCTCAAGCGTGCGGCACTGTTGAAACCTTGGAAGGTACCGTTCGATATGAAGCCGGAGATGCGTTAATGACCGGTGTCGAGGGAGAGTGCTGGCCCATCGCCAGATCCCGATTCGAGAAAACCTACGAGCCCGTGTCGGAGTTACGCATGGGCGAAGATGGCCTCTACCGTAAGCACCCGATCGTGGTTGCCGCAGTTCAGACGGAGTCGGACATGGTAATCGCGCTGGATCTCCATAACACGGAACTCCTTGCCCGCCCGGGCGACTGGATCGTTACTGCGCCAGATGGGGAGCAATGGGTTGTCGCCCAGGAGATCTTTCTGAAGACCTATGTGCCAGTAGAGGAAGCTGAGGAGAAGCAATGAAGGGAGCGAAAATGCGGGGCGGGATGATCCTGGCAGGACTATTGTTGATCGGCATGGTCCTCGGCGTGTGGGGTTTGGTTGAGTCAGGAAAGCGCTTTCTCGATGCCTGCTATCTGACCATGCAGTTGATCACCCTTAATGCCGGGCTGGAAGACGGAGAAAAACCATGGCAACTCGAGATCGCCCGCTTTCTTCTGCCCGGAATCGGGGCCTACGTGGTTCTGGAGGGTATTTTTCTGCTCGCAGGGCGCCACTTGTCTGTCCTGAAGCTGGAGTTCCATACCAAAGACCACTACGTCATCTGCGGCCTCGGTGATCGAGGCATGGCTTTGGCGCGAGATCTCCTAAAAGGCGACAAACACGAACGGAGCAGGACGGTTGCCGCGATCGACATCGATCCAAGCAATCTCCATGCCATGTTGTTCATCGAGATGGGCGGCGTTTTTCTCGAGGGTGATGCACGCGAGCCATCCATCCTGAAACAGGCCCACATTCAGCGAGCTGCGCATCTGATTTTGCTGACGGGCACCGATGCCACCAACCTCTGCGTGCTTCGTCAGGTCGTCAAGCTCACAAAGGGTAAGCGAACAGAAAGCAGGGCATCTTCCTGCGTCCTGAAGTGTCATACACACCTTACCTCCCGAGAAAACAGGGCACTTTTCGATGCGGGTGGCGAGTTATTCCCGCCCATCCGGGATAGCATCGAAATGCATGTGTTCAATGTTTACGAGAACGCTGCAGTCGCGCTGTTCCAGGAACACATCTTGGGTGCGAATACGGATACCGTGACGCCAGGGGCTGCGCCGGTCAATGTGCTGATCGCTGGCTTCGGGCGCATGGGCGAAGCGGTCTTGCTGGAGGCCATGCAGCTAGGTCATTTCTGCAATCACGTGCCCCTATCACTCACGGTTTTCGATGACGATGCCCAGAGCGCGGAACGACACTTCTTTAAGCGCTACCGCGAGGTTCCTGAACACTTGGGCGACAAGGGGCTCAAACTTTGGAACCTGCGTTTTGTTGATACCCTTGGCCCTGATGCAGCAGGCCGTTTGGGTCATTACTCGGATATCCTCGCCTGCCATGATGACGAAGACGTCGCGCTCACTTGCATTAACAATCTGCGGGAGCGCTGGCAGTGCGAGGAGGACCGGCTATCCACGCGGTTTTTCCTCTACTCCTCCTGTGGCCAAGCTAGTTCCATCTCGGTTATCCACCCCTTCGGTGACTTCCGCCAAGTATGCAGATCGGAAAATGTTTTCCACAGTACTAGTGAAAGGATGGCGAAGGCCAGTCATGAGATGTACGCCTGGAAAAGGCTCAAGGACTGTCACGCCTCAGTTGGAAGCGACAGCCAGTCGGAAGCTGCCCTGGCGGAGCATGATCGCTCGGGACCGCCATCGGAAGAATTATCGTGGAATAGCTTGTCCCTGCTTAAGCAGGATTCCAATCGAACCGAAAAGCGGCATTATGGGATCAAACTGCACGCCCTTGGCTTGCGAATATCCAGCGAGCAAAATGAAGCCCCAGACTCTTCGCCGATATACTCCGGCGACTTCCCTTGGCTGCTCGATTTCAACTTCCAATATGCTCCGTTGCTATTGGCCAGCAGCCTGTCTTCGACCCATTTGAACACCAAAGAGCTGATCGATCGCATCCATCAATTGGCTAGGGCAGAACACAGCCGGTGGAATGCGTTTCATGTGCTCAATAACTACCATTATGGCAATAAGGATGAGTGCAAGCGGAGTCACGACTGTATGTTGTTCTGGGCAGAACTATCGGCAACCCGGCCCGAGGTGCTCAAGTGGGACTACAAGAATATTTATCAGATGGCCGATGTCTTGCGGTTGACAGGACAAGGAATATCGTCGATCTATTAAAGGGAAACTGAATGAGTTCCGATAAAATCGTAAGGCTTTTTGTTTCCTCAACTTTTGAAGATTTTCGTGCCGAGCGAACAGCCCTGCAGTCGTATGTCTTTCCGGCGTTGCGCGCGCACTGTGAATCAGCGGGATTTCAATTTCAGGCGGTTGATCTCCGCTGGGGCGTAAGCGAGGCAGCGAGCAGGGAGCACCGGGTAGTTGACATTTGCCTTGAGGAAATAAGGATCTGCCAGAAAATTTCTCCAAGACCCAATTTCATGGTCCTGCTGGGGCAGCGTTGTGGATGGCATCCGGTGTTGTCGCGTATTCCCCAGGATGAATATCAAAGACTGATGCAAGCTGCGCTCGCCCCGGAGAAGAACCTGATTGATGATTGGTACCGCCTGGACAATAACGCCGTTCCACCTCAACGAGTCCTGCGTACCCCATCTGAGAACGAGATCTTTCCCGAAGCCGAAGTGCGAGAAATTCTGCTATGGGCAGCCGTCAGGATTAGTCTGCCGCAGGAGCGTCTGGACTATTACTCGCTTTCGGCTACCGGCCTGGAGATTCTTTGTGGAGCATTGGATGAAAGCTCCGCGCCAGATGCTGAACAGCATGTCCATGTCTTTTCCAGAACGATTCGGAACTTGCCTGCCAGTTCTGGCGTGTATCGTGACCTCACGCAAGGGTCCGCGGATGTGAATGCCGCCACGCAGCTTGAAGAACTTGTTGACAGGCTAAAGAAACGTTTGGGTAGTAACAATCATTGGCAGTACGAGGAGTCCTGGACCGGAGTCCAGGACCCAGAACGGGAAAACCCTGAGATCACTCATGGGAAGCTTGATGCGTTGTGTACCGAAGTCTTGCGACGTCTCCGTCTCACTATCGATGGTCAGATCGCTCAATTCCAAGGACGCTCTGATGCAGAGCGCGAGAATAGCGCGCACGCGGAGTTCGCTGCCGGGCGAAGAAATAATTTTCTCGGCCGGAAAGAGGAGATCATGGCGTTCTCTCGGTTTGTCAGCAGCGACTCCGCGGAGTCTGCCTCCATCCTTCTGATACATGGTCCCTCCGGTTGTGGCAAGAGCGCATTTGTGGCCGAAGCCGCTTCTCGGCACGAGGGCGCAGCCTGCGTGAGGTATGTCGGCATTACGCCCAGCTCGTCCGATGCGACCGATCTGCTGGATGGCATGTATCGCGAACTGGGCGCGACTGACGAACCTCCGGAATCGAGCCGGGATATTGGTGAACGCATTGCAGAACTGCTCGCAAAAAAGCCGTGCCTGATCGTAGTGGATGCCGTCGATCAGTTGGGAGAGGGCGACTTGGTGCGTTTTCTGCAGAGTCTGCCATCGGATGTGCCCTCTGGGAGCAAGATGGTCATTACCTGCACCGACGAGAAGCTTTCTCAGGTCAAGGGTGAGCTCGGTAAATGCCAACTGCTGCCAATTTCTGCTCTGTCGGCTAAACACGCTGGTCGACTGCTGGATGCCTGGCTGGATGAAGACGAAGACAACCGGCGGACCCTCTCATTCGAACAACGAAGGGCCATTCTGGAGGGCTTTGTCGCTGCCGGACATTTGCCGCTTTACCTGCGTCTTGCGGCTTCCCTGGCTAAGCAATGGGAGTCGTGGTCAAAGATTCACCATTTGCCGGACACTCTGCAGGGACTGATCAATAGTTTTTTTGACCGGCTTCATTCTGAGCGTGGGCACGGTAAATTATTCGTGGAGAGTTCGCTGTCATTCATCGCGGCAATGCGAAATGGCTTGGCCGAGGAAGAGCTGATTGATGTTCTGGGGCGGGAAGCCGACGTCATTGCCGAATATAGTCGCGACCACCCCAAGTCTCCGCCCATCGACGGTCTGCCGCCGATCCTCTGGTCCCGCCTGAAGCACGATTTGCAACCCTTCCTTGTCACGAGGGAGGCGCAGGGCAAGCACGTGATGACCTTTTTTCACCGCCAGTTTCAGGTGGCGATCGAGGGCCGATGGCTCGCCGACGATAAGGGAAAAAAAGTCCACGGACGCTTGGTTGCCTATTTCAAACCTCAATCGAATTACTTGGATGTTCCGCGTCATCAGCCTAACGCTCGCAAGACGGCAAATCTGGTATGGCATCTGGCGCGGGCAGGCATGAATGAGCATGTTTCTGCCGTTCTGCAGGACTTCGACTTCGTGATGGCAAAATGTCTCGCGAATCAGATTGAAGATCTTGTAGGGGATTACCGGGGTATTTCACCAAGCGCTTTTGGTGCCATGAATCTTTGGCGTTCTTTTGTCTTGAGCCATGCGAATCTCTTGCGCCGAGGAAGCAAGCTATGGCCATCAAATCGGATTTTGCTCCAGTTGGCCTTGGAGCACGCGGATGAAAGCCCTCTCACGGTGGCCGCGGAGGCCTGGATTAGAGAAGGCAGATGTGATTGGCCGGTGCTGACAAGGGCCGCGCGGCCGCAAAAACCAGAGGCGGCAAATGGTCGGGTCGTGCTCGAATTGCACGAACATGGAGTCGTTGGTCTATTGCAGCTTCGCGATGGCCGCTTGCTGTCATGGGACAGCGGTGGGTTTATTGCATTGTGGAACGATGACATCGGAGCCTTCTTGCCCAATCAGCACTTCTGGAAAGTTCAGGGAGCAGTTGAAGTTGGCCCAGGAAGGGTCGCCTCATGGTCGTCAAGCGAGCTCATGGTATGGGACGTTGACAGACCGCATCTCCTTGCGTGCGAGCGGATTCATCGGCAGCCAATCGAGGGGATTATCACCCTCGACGAGCAGATGTTTGCGACCTGGGCTAATGAGGCTCTGATCTACCTTTGGAACGTTGCCGATGGAAAATTGCTGAGCGTACTCGAGGGCCACGAGGATGAAGTAACCATGCTGCTGTACAGGGGCGACGGCCGCATCATTTCAGGGTCCAAGGACGGCACGCTACGGGTCTGGAAATTCACTGGAGGCGATTGTCTTCGTGTTGTGGCTTCGGGTTCACGTATTGCTGGCGGAACGTTGTGTCCGGATGGCAGCATCCTTACATGGTCGGGTTCGGATGTAACGCTTTGGTCACCGACAGTGGCTAACCCAAGAACCTTCGATACTGCCGAAGGATACTATAGCGAAGACGAAAGCAAATACGCTGTTGTCGGTGCGATGATGGTGGCCTCGAGTGATTGGATCGTGACATGGACCGAGTCGCCCGTGCAGTCTCTGAAACTCTGGAGTGCCCAGTCGTTGGAGCTTTCTGGCATAGGCCTCCTTATGGACGGAGACAGGGCACTCGGTGTCCATGAAGTGCCTCTTCCATTGACAGGCGGCAGCTCTGAACGTATGCGCTTAGACCCCGCCGTCCACAGGAACGAAACAGCAACGAGGGGGAAAGAAGGACAGGAAAGACAGCGAGAATTGAAATTGGAAAACGAGGCTAAACGGTCACGCTCCGAACTTGCTGGGTTTGCCGATAGAGAATGCCTTTGGGTGCGCGGTAGATACCATGCGTTTCTTTTTCTTCTGCCGCAATCTCCGGAGTCGGCCAACGAGGATGATGATAGCGATTACTTGCCTTTTTGGAGCTTCAGTAGATTTTCCGCCGGCGTGGGAGAACACAAATGTGTAACTATTAAGGACCTCGTTGTCGTTAGATCTGACCTCGTCATCACCTGCGCTCCAACGGAAACGATTCTCTGGAGAGCTGGTGCGAGTGTGCCGATGGACGCGATTATTCTCAGCTCTGGTGATTCCAATGGAACCTCAGGAAACAAAGGAGTCCTCGCGCTAGACAAAAATCGTTGCGCGCTCTGGGATGGGGGCGGAGCGATTATCCTGTTGGAACTGAATCACCTATCGAATGACGAGGACGTCGATCTCCACCGTACCAGGTATGGCGCTACTATCCATCCTCCTCAGGTCACTAGCGCAGCGCTGCTTGAGAATGGAACCTGCCTTTCTTTGTATCATGATGGAAAGCTGGAAAATATCTCTCTTGCGGACCAACAGATCATTTCCTCGGCGCAGACGGAGCGGTCGGGAATTGGTAAGATAAACGGGGCCCGACTCATCGGCGATTCCGGAGAAGTCCTGACGCAAAGTGGCCTTATCGATATGAAGAGCGGAAAGCGTCTTCACCGTTTCCCTGGCGACCATCTTGGAGTCATTGGATCTCGGACATTCTACTCTAAGAAAGGGACGCTTTTCTGTTTCATGTCGCCCTGGGAACAGCCGCTTTGGAGCACAGAGATTGTTCCTGCTGACACGCTGGACATGATTAGAGGTGTCACGCGCATAGATGCCAGTGCTATCGCCTGTTGGGCGCAGGACGGAAAAGTTCATATCCTTGACATGGCGAGCGGTGCTGCGTTGGGAACGTTGGATCACTGGTCTGCAGATGATTTGGAGCGGTTAAAGCGAGATTACCGGAGAAAAGAGATCGATGACCAAACGGTGGATGAGTGGGTCAATGATATACGTGACATGAAGAGAGTTATTAGTGTCATCGCGGTGCCCGACAATCGTCTCCTCACCACGACAGAAGATGGCTACATATCGCTTTGGGATCTTGGCGTTGGAGTCATGATAAAAACAGTTTTTCTAGCAGAAGATGGGTTTGCGTGGCTAACAGCAGGATTTGGCGGGAATATCGTCATAGCATGTTCAGGTCGCGGGAACAGGTGCGTGGTCCACATGATCGATGTTTTCTCCTTGATCTCACACCAACTGATTCCCTCATTTGACTGGGGCTATGTAGAAAAGATACGCGTATGCGGCGAGCACCACATTGTCGTGTATGGGGATTATTTCCGTCGCCTTGTCAGTATCGATGATGGAAACATCCTCTGGAGCGAAGCAAGGTGGTTGGATCATCCGCGCAACTCCCGGCCGGTAGTATTGCTATCGGCGCCAGCGGGTGATAAGCGCGCCGGCGAGCCAATAGTCGCATATTGGCACGGCGAGATGGCGGCTGCCGAGTGCTTTGGAACATGGAAGGACACCGTTGTTTATAAGTGCGGCGTGGAGATCGAATACCTGAAACTTCGTGCCCCTTCTTCGGCGATCGTAGTTTGTGGCCTATGACCCCGAGGCCTCAATGATCATTCGGGCCGCGCTGCACTCGCGGAACTGCTCTGGCGATGTGGCGAGAGCACGCGCAGCCCTCGCGTACCCCAGAGTTGCGCGCTGCTGGTATGAAATGGCAGCCGCACAGGGTGATTCCAGCGCTCGCAAGCTGCTGGGAAATCTTTAGGGAATTGGCTCTGTTCTTGCCGGTATTCGCCAACATCAGTTGCAGATCTCGGTCGGAACAATGGGTCAGACCGTTTCAATGATGAGAAGGGGACTCATGGTTTACGCTTTTCTACCCCATCTCGGTTCAACATGGTTGTGCGAGACAGACGGGCCGCAGGTCAACCCGCTTGCTCGCGTTCCTGGCAGCCCCCGGGCGGACAGGAAGTTTTCAACGGATGGCGGCGAGTTCGGCTTTCGGGAGCAGGCCGGCAAGAAGATCGGACACTACCGTTTGCTGGCTGAAGCACCCTGGTTCGAATGCCTGACCCCGCCAACAGTGGTTTCACCAGGAAACGTAGTGGATGATTTCGTCATTCACGACGGGATGTTCATAGCAGGCGGGCGTAGCAAGATCGCCGAGTCGCTGTGGGTGCATCCCCCCGGGGCTGAGCAGCCCTGGACCTCGATCCCGTTGCCAGCAGGTCTTGGGCTGAGGGGAAAATCCATTGACGCGCTCTTTGTGCGCGACCATACCCTCGTTGCGTTTGACAACATTGCTCTTACCAAGTGGATCTTGCTCTACGAACTGTCGCCCAAGCTCAGCGCCCTGGGGGCAGAGAAGGTAGCGTTGCCAGACCACACGAGCTACGAGCACGTCACGACGGTGGCTGAGGGAAACGGGGTTTATGCCGTCTACTCATCTGGGATCAATCACGGTACCGTAGGCCTGTTTTTGTCACTTCTTTGCTCGATGAGCCTCCAGGAGCGAGTTCTGTGGAGTGCTTACATTTCATCCAGATCAATGCCTACTAGTCGGGGGCCAGCTCGGGAACCGATTTCACCTATGGCTGCGCTGTTACAGGCCATCCAGGACATGGCGTTTTGTGGCGAGCATTTGCTGCTGGCGGCGGGCACCATGGGGGTGTATGTGTCGGACGCGGCGTTTCACCGACAAGCCAAATCTCTTGATTCGGGAGTGGCGATCGGCAATCCATTCTTTTCCGTGCCATTGCAGAAGTTTCTCAATGTTCAGCGCCTGGTATGTCCGCGTGGGCAGGCTTTGGGCCTGTATGTGGTCGGCTTGACCGCTGCTGGCAAGCTTGTTTACGAATGGGTTGGCGTGGAACAGTTGCGGCTGGCTCTGCTGGCCGCAGACTCATCCGTCAGGTTCGATGCATCATGATCCAATTGATCGCAGCTTCTGAGTTGCCCTGTGTGGCCGGGTAAGGGGCAACTGAACCAAGTCTTTTGAAATCAATCTGGCGCTCACGACAAGCCAGCAAAGCAGCCCGCACGCACTAGCGGCATTCAGGTCGCAATGGAGGAACAGGCATTGAAGCAGTTCGGCACACCCAAACGTCCCCAGGCCAGCGATACCTTCACGGATCGCGACGAACCGCGAGCGATACTGCGTTCGCTGTTCGGACGACTCTACGAGAGGCAGGTTCGCGGGAAAGGCGGTCTCGAACCGTCGCTCGTGAGTTTCTACGGCGTCGGCGGCGTCGGGAAGACCACCTTGCTCAACCGGGCCCTATCTGAGTTTCATCAGTCGCTGAAAGACGAAACCGATCGCGATTTCGTGCATCTCGCGCTGCTCGACCTGAATGGTCAGGAAATGGGTCCGCAGTTGCCGGGCCCGGCCCTGTTGTGGTTGCTGCGCAATGCGTTGCAGCACCATCAAATCACAACGCCGCTGTTCGACTGTGTTTATCTTCTGTACTGGGAAGACGATCACCCTGGGCAGTCTCTGAAAATCCCCGGACCAAGAGCACGTGACCTGTTCGGAGCAGCGGTTGAACAGGTCGATGATCTGATAGAAAGCGGGGGCATGCTCAAAGGCTTCCTTCGGCTCTGGGACAACGGCGTCCAGGCGAAACAGCGCAGGCGGGTGGCTGAACGCTGGAACGGCATCCATCCCAGCCAGTGGTCCCGGCGAGAACGTCAGGAGCGTATGGGTGAACTCCTGTGGATGGACCTGGTGAACATTCTCGAGGAAAAGCCCCTGTTGCGCCTGGGGATCCTGATCGACGAATACGAACGCATTCAGTCAAGCGCGCCTAACGAAGGGGATGCTCAGAGCGCAATTGCCGATCTCCTGGGCAACCTGCTGGTCAACGCGCCGGACGATGTTCGCAAACGCTGCTGTGTGGTCGTCATGGGTCGGGAGATCCTGCGTTGGGAAGAACTCCACGGAGCGGAATGGCGGCCACTGATCGAATCGCACATTCTCGGAGGCTTGACGACCGAGGACGCCCGGAAATTCCTGTTGGATAAAGTCGTCCCCTGGTTCGTGAAAAATGGACAGGCACCCATCGCCGAGGCCCTGCGGACCCAGGAAAAAGGCATACTCGAACTCACTCTCAGCAGCACGACCGGCGAATGGAACGGCCACCTGCCGTTCCACCTTGATCTCGTCATCGAGTCTGCCTGTATGGACCCGGAAGGCTTCTCGCCTTCGCAGCTAGCCAATGATCCCAAGCATCGCAGTCGGTTGGAGGATCGCTTTCTGGGCTATCTGAAAGGGCGGGACAGTAATCTGCTGAAGGCGCTTCAGGCACTGGCACTCGCCATTTCCTTCGACCGCCCGTTGTTTGAGCACCTGATCCGGGAACAATGCATCGTCGGGTACGCTGCACAAGAGTTCCTGACCATCGTCGGCGAGGACCATTCGTATATCCGCCCACACCCGACGATTCCTGGCAACCATCTGTTTCACGGTCAGATGCAGATCAGCCTGGTGAATAGCCAGATCCGGGTTGCTGAGAGGAAATCCGGATCCGCAGAGGTGCTCAGGAGGATTCTCGACTACCGCGTCAGCGCAGCGCAGTTTGAATCGCAGGCACAATGCAGCGAAGCAAACTGGACGGCTTACTTGTTGGGTAGCCAAACGCTGCAAAGCGAGTTGAACCAATTGTTGCCGCCAGAGGAAGTGCTCGATTATGCGAAGAAGCTTGGCAGGAGCTTTGATTCACGAATGTATGTCCGGATGCGCTTGCCGATCTATGACTGGCTATACGAATTCGCGAAGACGAAACTTGAACCAGACCACCCGAAAACGCTGAGTCTCGTGGCAAAGCTTGCGAACTTACGGCATTCTGCGGGATTGTTTCAGGAGGCGAAAACGCTCCATCAATTGGTAGTCGAGGGACGGCAACGCCAGTTGGGGTTTACACACGCGGACACAGTTGTTTCGATGAGCGACCTCGCAAGAACGCTCATGAAACTGGGGGAGACCGATCACGGACTGGAACTCCAGCATCGGGTACTGGCGGAACGGCGACGAACGTGGGGCGGCGAACACCGAAAAACGCTCATAGCCATCAACAATCTGGCGGCATACCTACGGATGGCTGGTCACCTTAGGCAGGCGCGAGAACTCGCCGAACAAGCACTTTCAATCAGGCAAAGGGTTTTTGGCGACCTGCACGCAAGCACGAACTTTTCAAGAGCTACTCTCGCGCGGACCCTTTATGAAGAGGGTGAGCATGCGCGCGCTCAGGCACTGGCGCAGCAACTCCTTGAATACAGACAAGCGAGGCTTGGCCCGGAACACCCACTTACGATAGGGAGCATGATCCTCCTGGCCTCGACATTGCGCGCCCAAGGTGATCTATCTGGGGCACGCAGTCTTCTCGAGCAGGCGATGGCGGCGAAAGAATCTGCGCAAGTCATTGGGCATCCCGTTTCGCTGAAAACCATGCAAGAACTGGCTATGACCGTTTTCGCCCAGGGAAATCCTGTTGAGGCTCGCTGCTTGCTCGAGCAAGCACTGGTAGCAGCACGGAATCAGCTTGGCGATCAGCACAAATTGACGCTGAAGTTAATCGACGATCTGGCTTTGATCCGGAAGCCTGATGAACACACATCTGGCTGATGAGAATCAAGGTCGCTCGGAAACCACGGTGAGGAATCACCCGAGGGGCTGTGAACTTCGCAAAGCCCGTTCCTTGATGGGCGAGATCTTCAACTCTCGACGCGTCCGCGTCCGGCAAAGCGATCGGCCCACGCGATCATTTCTGCCAGGGTGTGCAGTACCGACTCGCGGGCGCGGTAGGAGTGATCCTCGAGAGGCAAAATCACCAGGCGTACGGTTCCCCCTTGGCCGGAAATCGCCTGGAAGAGGCGCTCGGACTGCTCGGGGAATGTCCCGGAATTGCTGTCGACTTGTCCATGAATCAGCAGCAGAGGGGACTTGATTTTGTCTGCCGCCGCAAAGGGCGAGAGATTGCTGTAGATGGTGGGCGCCTCCCAATAGGAGCGCCGTTCTCCCTGAAAGCCAAAGGGAGTGAGCGTGCGGTTGTAGGCGCCGCTTCGCGCAATGCCAGCGGCAAAAAAATCTGTTTGTGCCAGCAGGTTCGCGGTCATGAAGGCGCCATAGCTGTGCCCGCCGACCACCACGCGCTGGCGGTCGATGATGCCGCGTGCGTCCATCGCATCGATGGCAGCCCGGGCCGAAGACGATATTTGTGCAACGAAAGTGTCGTTGGCGGTTTCCGGCGGACCGATGACGGGCATGGCGACCTCATCGAGGACGGCGTATCCGTGCAGGGCGAAATGAAGCGGAGATAGTGGCGATGGCCACGTGTATGTCACCGAAGAGCCCCGGATTTGGCCTGCCTCGGCAGATGTCGAATATTCGCGCGGATAGGCCCACATGATGACGGGAAGCTTCCGTCGACCATCGTAGTCGGACGGAAGGTACAGCGTGCCGGACAGTTCGACGCCGTCCGCACGCTTGTACTTGAGAATCTCTTTGCGAATACGCGAGAGTTCTTGGGAGGGAGGCTGAACATCAGTGATCCTTGTTCGCTTTCCATCATCAAGATCAAGTGCAAGAAGGTTCCGTGGCGACTGCGGGGATTCGCTCCAGATCAGGATCCTTCTTTTCCCAGGATCCGTGAAAGCACAGAACGATTCGTGGTGCCCTGCCGCAGCGAGAAAGACACGCGCCTTCTCCTTCGTCCTGATGTTGAATCGATCGAGAAACGGTCGAGTCCCCTCGGGGCTAGCCCCCTCTCCGGCGAGGAATACGACATCGTCTTCCATGGGGATAACGGTTTGTCCTGACGGAAGAATTAAAGTGATGAAATCGCCAGGGTTGGCATAGTCATCGTTGCGATTCAGCGAGAACAGGGTTGTTCGGTGGGTCTCGCCGTCGGTGGTGAGCGTCGTATGGCTGACAGTCCGCCAACGCTTCTCGCGGTCGTATTCGCGGAAAATGGCTTCGTCCCTGGCAGAAAGCCACTCGATCTTGATGAGGCGCTCGGCGAGGCGTGCGACCGTTTGAGGCGGGGTTGAAGCGTTCGCGTCCCACCGGTAGACAGTTTCGCGGAAATCACTCTTGCGCGTTGGGTCGCCACCGTCCTGCGCTTCGGCCCACACCAGCGTGGCAGCGTGATAGGGTTGCCATTGGAGAAGGCGCGGCCCGGTGACGACGCCTTGCCGAGGAACCTCGTCTTGCGTGTCGCGCACTGCGATTGTTTCTTCCAGAACACCGTTGCGGGAAAGAACTTCGAATGATGCGGCGAACCAGTCATAAGGGACCCGGTAGGAGAATGGGCGACGCAGACGCTTGACGAGAATGTGGCAACCATCAGGTGAAACGCAAGCCCTTTCATAGAAGTCGGGCTTGGCGGCCTTCGTCACCTCCCCGGTGTCGGTATTGATGAAGGACAGTTGTGAAGTGGCGAAGTACGCGAAAGTGGCCTCGTCGGTCGAGGATGAAATCAAATCCTGAAAGGTGCGCAGTTGCGACTTCTTTCCCGCAGCCTCCTTGATGATCGGTCCCTCGGGGTGCTCGGGCAGATTCGGCGGTTTCTTGTAGGTGTCGGGAACCAGCATGGCAAGAAGCGTGCGACTGTCCGCCAGCCAGCTGTAGCCTTCACCATCGGTGAGGATATTGTTGAGCCTGACGTCTCCCAGACGCTTGGATGTGCCAGCGGCAACATCGGCGACCCAGAGTTCGACGCACGTCCGGACTTTGACCTGAAAGGCAATCTTCCTGCTGTCGGGCGACCAGAGGGGGCGGTAAAAGGTACGCAGTGGAGCGGATACCTCGGTGTTCTTTCTGCTGCTCAGATCGTATACCCACATACGAATGTTCTGTGAACGTCGCTGGATGCTGTGGGTGCGGGTGGAAATCCGCGTTCCGGCGAGTTGTGCGGTAGGTTCTGCCAATAGTTCAATTTGCGGCAGCGGGGCGCTTTGGACAAAAAGAATTTTGCTCTTGTCGGGACATGGAAAGGCCAGGGGAACCGGGAGTGCGTCGACGATACGGATGTTTTCGCTCGGCGGTTCGCGATAGGCATTGCGGCCGTCCGCGTCAGCGCTGGCAGTCTTTGCGGGAGCCAGCGGCAGCGAGGATGTGGCGGTCTTCTTGCGCATGAAGGCACCTCGTTCATTTGTTGGCCAAGCAATAGTCGCCGCTTGAATGATAGCCACTTGGGCAAGTCCCAACTTTCGGAATTGCCAGCTTTGCATTGGAGCTGGCGAGACAATAATTGCCACTGGTCGAATAGCTACTGGGACAGCCGCCGACTTTCTCGATGGCAAACTTCGCATTTTCGCTCGGCCGGCAATAGCTGCCGCTTGATGAATAGCCGCTTGGGCAACTACCCTGCCTTGCGATCGGGACAGCAACCAAGTCGCCGGCCGACACATTCAAGGTCAGTAAACTCAATAAAGCGAGGAAGGCCCTTGTCAAAGCCGTGTTGGGCGCTCCTGTCTTTGTCACTGATGAGAACGAGCTCTGGCGCCTGTCGTGCAGCAATTCTTGTTCTTTCAACTGAGGAAAATAGGATCAACTACTCCCTGAACCAAACAGGCCTGCTGAGCTACCGCTGACTTCGTATTGGCTAGCCGCAGCCCTTGTCGTGCGAGCCATCAACTCTCGCAAGACCGGCGGCTCCAGAACCTCCACGTTCGCACCATAACTGAGTAGCCACCAGAGAAGCTGACCCGAGAATTTGACACTGACTTTCACGATCGTACGTTCATCGTCACACGCGACGGAAACCTGTCCCTCGCCTAGCGGCGTTTCTGCCAGACGCTCCGCGGCCTTTCTGCTGAAAGCCGCGACCAGGTCCAGGTTGCTCCCAACCCGGATCGGGTACGTGTGACCGAAGCCAAGCTGCCCCGCCCAAAGGAAAGCATCGACATCGAATGTCACGGGTGGGGCGCGTTCGAGCGATGGGGTGGCGGTTTCGATTCGGTGCATCGGGATGAAGCGTGGACAGCGGTCTTCAAGGTCGAGATTTGAATAGATCAAGTAGAGGGCGACACCCCGTTGCGTGAGTGCCAGCGGCAGAAACCTGGCCTGAAACGTCTGCTGCCCGGTTCGATCATGGTAGGTCACCCGCAAGGCCTTGTCGTCCAGCAGCGCTTCGCGAACAGCCCGCGCAACATCCGGCGACAAGGTTGCCGGGTTGAGCCTCTGGGTCGAGTCGATCAGCCGAAACTTCTTCTTCCAGGACCTCACGCTACGGGGCATCGCGTCCAGTTTGGCTTCGGCCGCACGGAAAAACGGTGTCAGGCTTTGCAGTGTGGCTTCGGGCAAGAGGGACTTGAGGTTCTGCTCGACCATGTAGAACGCCAGCGCCTGCTCTGCAGTCAAGCCAGGCAGCCACATCCTGGGTACGTTCTCCCATGCCCAGTAATGGGTCTTTCCCTCTGCCCGATAGCTGATATCAAACTCTTTGCTGAGCGAATCGAGATCGCGCTCGACGGTTCGCTTGCTGATGTTTTCGCGAGTTTGTTCGACGAGAAGGCGGTGGATGTCTTCAGTCGACTTCGCGGGTTCGCGGGCCTGAGGCACGACCGTCAGGATGATCCATTGGCGCTTGACCTGGTTCAACGAAGGTTCAGTTTTCATTGGCCCGTTTCTTGCCAAGTGATCTCCCACCTGCTCTATTTATTCTGAACGGCATTCCCCAAGAATACTTTAGAGAAACCATTGTCTTGACCAGCCCAGTGCTGCAGGCAATGCCAGCCAATCGGCCACGTGCTCTGCCCGGTCGTCGCGGGCAGGCCGCTCACACGCGGCAGAATGGTGCTTGCACGGGTTGCACGAGCGCTTCCTTCTTACTTGATGAAACCCTGCTGCTTGAAGAACCCGCCGAAGAGCAGGCAACCGATCAGGGTGAACGCGATCATCAGCGGAATTGATGCCGGACCCCACAACAGGTAGGTGTTTCCATCCGCCGGCATCCAGAAGCTTGTCTGGAATAACAGGTTGGCCCAGATGGTGCAGCCAACCGCCCACAGCATGGCAACGGCCAGGATCACGAACCATCCGCCAAAAGCGATGCACAAGGCGCCAAATATCAAGATTGCGGCAATGCTCATCATGTTTCTCCCTGAACTTGGTTCCGCACTTGGTGCGGTCTTGCGTGCCAGACGCTCACCCGGTCTTCCCATGAAGCGAAAACAACCCCAAAATCAGCGGCGTCTCAATAACTGCGATGATTTCCCATGGGGTTTCACATATTTTGAACACAAAGGCAAAACTGATTGCCGCGGTCCATAACACAATTCTTGCTGAGTGTCTTAACTCATCCATTACGTCAGCAGTTCTCATTTCAAACCCATGCAAGGCGGTTGTTGGTGTAGGTTGGCGCACGAAGATTGGCAGGCTTGGGCTATGAAGATTGAGGGAATCACCGGATATCATAAAAATAATTATGTTAAACAGTGTGATATGGTGTTAACCTCGAAATTGATCGAAGTATCGATGATTTTTCAGGCGCCCAGCCCATTTCGACCGTTGCCCCCATTCCCCTGCCGAGCCCCGCCGTCACCTTGATCGAGAAGGTTCGGGATGCATTCCGGGCTTTGCCGGACGGGCGTAAGCAAAGCAACGCCCGGCTCTATGAGATGGAGGATGCGGCCCTGTCGGCCTTCGCCGTCTTTTTCTCGCAAAGTCCGTCCTTCCTCGATAGCCAAGTCAGGATGCAGAAGCAGTTGGGGCGGAACAATGCCTCTTCGCTGTTCGGGGTGCATGAAATTCCCTGTGATAACCAGATTCGCAATCTGCTGGATCCGGTGCCGCCGGGATCGTTATACCCGGTCATGGCCGAAATTGGCGATGCCCTGTACCAGCAAGGCTATCTGACGGGATTTCGCTCGATCAACGACACCTTGCTGATTGCCCTGGACGGCACTGATTTCTTCTCCTCGGAAAACATTTCCTGTGCCGGTTGCGGCGAGACGCGCCTGAAGAACGGCAGGGTTCTCTATCGCCACATTGCCGTGACGCCGGTGCTGGTGGCGCCGGGCCAGGCGAACGCCATCCCGTTGCCGCCGGAATTCGTGCAGCCCCAGGACGGCCAGGACAAGCAGGACTGCGAATTGGCCGCCTCGGCCCGCTGGCTGGCGCGCTGGGGCGAGCGCTACCGCCCGTGGCGCATCACCTACCTGGGCGACGACCTGTACTGCCATCAGTCGCATTGCCTGCGGGTGCGGGCGCAACAGGCCGACTTCCTGTTCACCTGCAAGCCCGAATCCCATGCCACGCTCTACGAGTGGGTCGACGATTTCCAGCGCAACGGGCAACTCGGCCGCGTCGTACAGGCGCGACGTGTCGGCAAGAAGCACTTTACCGACACCTATCGCTATGTCCATCAAGTGCCCTTGCGCAACACGGACGATGCCGTGATGGCCAACTGGCTGGAACTGGTCACCACCGATGCCCGCGGTGCCATCGTCTTCAAGAACGCCTGGGCCACCTCGCATGCCATCACCGACCACAACGTCGCCGCTCTGGCTTCCGCCGGGCGGGCGCGGTGGAAAATCGAGAACGAGAACAACAACACCCTCAAGACCAAGGGCTACCATTTCGACCACAACTTCGGACACGGCAAACACTTCTTGGCCAACCTGTTCGCCACACTGATCTTGTTGGCCTTCTTGGTCCATACCGCCCTGGACTGGATGGACACCCGTTACGCCAAGGTACGCGGCCTGCTGCCCTCCCGCCGCACCTTCTTCGAACACCTGCGCGCCTTGCTACAGTACCTGCCGTTCGATGACTGGGATCACCTCATGCGCTTCATGCAGCAGCGCCTCGCTCCCAACGCCCCAGACACCGGCTGACTTACCCCATCCAACAGTCCTTACCCTCACCACTCGCTACCATGAAATTTGAAATGAGAACTGCTGCCATTACGTTCTCCGTCAATTGCGAGTGTCAACGATCTGTTGCTGGAGATTGTTCGAAACCCTGCGTCATGCGACTTCAACGGCACATGCATGCCGAGTCGGTCTGGCTGGAACCTGGTGGGGCGCTGAGATCGTCCCTTGAGCACAGTAAACGGGCGCTCGAATTACACGTCTCGCATTTCTTGCTCTCCAGATACCGGAACTTCACAGAATGGCCTCGTTCAAGAAAGTCGGACTGTAGGTCATTACGAACCATTCCTGAACAGCCGTTTCGATCGTCTCCGGGCGTGCCAACCTGACCTGAGCAATAGCCTCCTCGGCCGACATGCCCGATTCAATCAGCAAGCAAGCGGCGACGGTTCCCGTTCGGCCCAGACCGCCCTTGCAGTGAAGGAAAACGCGCTGGCCGGCTTGTAGTGTCGCCATGATCTCGCGGCCCAGTTGTGGCCAGAGCCTCCTGAAGCACCCGCCGGGGGGGTACATGTCACGGATCGGCAGGTAGAGCCACTTCATTCCCAGACGCTCGACGTCGCCAGGCAGCGTCTCGACCTGGAGTTCCCCAAGTTCGTGCTCCTCCACCAGCGAGACGACGATTCGGGTGCCCCATTGGCGCACGCGAGCCAGATCGGTGGCGAGGTCACGCTGCCAGTGGCCTGTTCTCGCATTGCGCTGCTTCTTGCCAGGGCAAAACGACATGCCAATGAGCCCCCAGCCGCCACCGGGCTGGACGGAATCGATTCGGATCGGATGCGTATCGCTGTTGCGGACCAAGGCGCTGTTCATCTCGCCTATCCCAGAAAGCCGATGGCAGTGGACTTCCCATCCTTTTTCAGGGCGCACTCACGTTCAAGGCAAAGCAGGAAGTTCTCGGGCGTATAACGCTCACCGAGCAGGCGTTCCTGGCGTTTCACGGTGGCGAAGTCGCCGGGTGTAGCGCCAGCCAGTTTCTGCAGTGTTTGACGAACGGGAAGATCCAGGAGCACGTCGGGGTCGCCGAAGACGGCCTCGGCAAAAAGTGCTTCCCGTTGGGGCAGGGTGAGCGCATCAAAGCGTAGCTTGAAGGCGAAGCGCCGCAGCGCCGCTTCGTCTACATCGTCCATCAGGTTGGTGGTGCAAATGAAGATACCGTCGAAGGCCTCCATTTGCTGCAGCAGTTCATTGACCTGCGTGACTTCCCACGAGTTGTGCGCCTGCTGCCGGCTGCGCAGAAAGCTGTCGGCCTCATCGAGCAGGAGGACCGCGCCTTCCTGGCTGGCATCACGGAACATCCGTGCAATTCGCTTCTCCGATTCGCCGACGTACTTGCCAAGCAGGTCGGAAGCGCGACGGATCATCAGCGGCCGACCGATGGCATCAGCCAGGTGACGTGCGAGACAGGTCTTGCCGGCCCCAGGAACGCCGTAGAAGCACAAGGTGGCCGCCGTGTGCCGGCGCAGCGCCTGCTCGATCTTCGCAACCGGCATTTCGCTATCGAGATTGAGATAGGAGAAATTGCAGCGCGCAGTCTCGGCAAGCTGACTGTTGGCCTGGTGGCTGCGACCCATCGCCGCCTGGCTGGACTGGATCGCGTTCAGCAAGGCCGTCTCGTCGATCTCGCCAGGTTTGGCATGACAAAGCGAGGCGAAGCGGCTTGCCTGATTCACCTGCGCGGGGGACAGGCTGTCGTCGGCGGCCAGCGAAGTCACCAACTTGTCACTGACCGGCGTGTTTTCCAGGCAGCGCCTGATCACCCGCTCGCGGACAGCTTTCGGCGGCGTCCGGAATTCAATGTGAAAGGTGAAGCGACGCAAAAATGCCTCATCGATGGCGTCGATGGAATTGCTGATCCAGATCGCGGGAACGGGCGAATTCTCAAGCTGCTGGTTAAGCCAGGCTTTCGACTGATCAGGACGCGAACTGGAACGTCCCTTCCCAAACAGCGAGGCGAAGGCCGAACCCATATCGGGAAAGACATCTTCGATTTCATCAAAGATGACCAGCGACCCTTCCCGCTCGGACAGGAGGCGTTGAGAGAGGGCAAAGAGGTTCAGGCGAGCCTTTCCAGCGACCGAATCGCCCTCCCTATCGGCAGACTGGACATCGAAGGCCGTGAGCCCGGCGTGTTCGGCAAGCAAACGCGCAAACTCGGATTTCCCGGTGCCAGGCGCTCCATAGAACAGTACATTGGCGCTTTTCACCCGACCGCTGGCCACGTTTTTCAGATAATTCACAAGCCAGGTGAATTCACGTTCGAGATGGGGATAGTCCTGTACCGCGAGGCCAGAGGCCTGTGCGGGTTTGAGAACGGCCCGCAACATGTCTTCCGAGGTCGTGAAGTCCTCGGTCAGGAAGATCTGTCCCGCTTCATCCAGGCGCAGGAAGTCTTCGAGATCGCCGGGAGTACTATCCAGCTTGAGCAGACCGTAGCTTCGCAGGGGGCCGCTCGTGCGCAGCGCGGTCCGAACGGCGGAGACAGGCGCGTCAATGGCTGCTGCCAGCAGAGGGTAGGTGTCCTGGGGCGAAAATCCGTTAATCGCCCGCAGAAAGTTGCGGAAGGGTTCATAGGTGCCCATTTCTACAAAGTCGAGAAGCCGCCGCTCGACCGGGTCCAGATCGAGCAGTTTGCCAAGCAACAGAACATTCCGGTTAGCGGGGGTTTTAAGAGTGGCGTCGGGTTTGAGCCGAACGAGGTTGTCTTCCATGGTTCTGATGAACAACCTGGTGTTTTTCGAATACAGATGAGAAATGACATTCTCGTAGGTATTCCAGGCGTGACGGCCCTTGATCCACGTCCAGATGCTGGCTTCGCCGCCACCCGTGTCGGCGATCGGGGCAAGCGCCTCATCATCGGCTTCTTTCAGGACAGCGCCAAGGTTCTGGATGACCGGTTGGGGCCAGACCACCTGCTTGCCAAGCAGCCGCAGCAGGGATTCGCAATCTTCCATGTAAGCGGCACAGACTTCCGGATGATTCAACAGAATATGCAGGGCAAAAATAGCGCCACGGCGACCGTAGCGATTTGCTACCTCGTTCGAGGGCGTACTTTCCAAATCCAGCGACACGTCCATTTCTGCCTCCTCAATCTGTTGATGAGAGGTAGAATAAAGGTTCATGCGTCAGATTGTGTCGCATGCAGTAGCCGTACTGCTATTTCGCAAGGTAATGAAGGTGATCGGTAAGGACCGCAGATGTCGCGGGTGGCCGTGTACCGCACATCATCCGCGACCGAACAAATATCTCGATAGCATCACCCTCAAACTCCAGAGCGTTTGCGATGGCGTACGTTCTGGCCCGCCAGGACACCAGACGCAAACTGTCTGAGCCAAAAACGAACACCCCGCACAACGCCTTGTTTTGCGGGGTTTTTCGCTTAAACTTCCTGACTTCGCTTACCCCATAAATGTCATATTCTGGCTCTTAGGGGCCGTTTCTCTCCAAACCTCCTGACTTCGGAAATCTAGTACGGTTTTTTCAAGCTGTTGTTTTTGCATGAATTATTGAGTGGTCTTGGCGGATTTTGCGATGGCGTATGCTTTGGTTTTGTGAGGTATGCCAACGCGAAATGTCTGGATGGTCACGAGCAGGTGGCAGGAGTAAACTACTTCTGAACCATCAAAGGGAGCATCGCACATGGCAAGGGACAAGGCATCTCCCTCGCCCTCGCCCGCGACAGATCGCGGGATACGTATTGCTCTGCTGAGCGCTTGTCGACCTACTATGAGCATCAGCAATGGCTCACGGAAGGTCAAGGAGGTACTGTCGCTCCGGACTGGCTGGGCAGGTCCAAACGCAGCCTACCGATGGAAACGACGGCACCTGTTAGCGTTGAGCGACCAGTTGGCCCGGTAGATCGCAGAAACCCTCATAGATCCGAACATTTAATCTGAACTAGTGATTTTATACGCGATGAGTTGTACGGTGCACGTGGCTAAAAAGAAAGATAAGTATGGATTTATCTCATGGGCTTAAAATATCAAAACAAATTTTCTTAGACAGGCAACGCCGTGGATTGACGTGGGGATTAACAGCTATTAATAGGTTTGTCAAAGGGAAGGAAGACCGGATTGGAACTGCTCTTGGCGAGTTTCCAGAGCATTGGCACATAGAAGACAAGATTCTGTGTTGGTTAATGCCGGAATTCACAAAGCTCACTAAAAACTACTATTTTGCTGATGGACCACTGCTCCGAGAAATTGTTTCGCCCCAGAAATTTCGCCAGATCGATGAAGACCTTCTGATAGCGCTTAAATTACGACTTCCTCCAGAGCGCTATGTAATCTCAGACTCAGAGTTAATAAATGAGTTTTCTCGGGTTATGGCATTTCTGGGCAGAGAGCCTACATTTGCTGAACTTGGCCAGCAAGGAAAGTATGCCCCTCGCCTCTACCATAAGAGGTTTGGCGGTTATCGTAACTTCTTAAAAATTATTCAGGGTTCTCCGGATTTAAATCGGGGGCATCAGGCGAAGGCGGGAAAAGTATGTGCTGTCGAACAGCAGACTCAAGATGCTCAACCAAAAACTGAACTCAAAATATGCATAAATCGATTGTTTAACGCCTTTTCTGAGGCAAAGACGAGAGTAGGCAGGACACCAAATCCATTTGATTTAAATGTATGGGATGCTGATGAATTTGACAGGGCATTGACGCATTTCGGTTCATGGAAAGAGTTTGTCAGAAAGACATCGTGTGCACCGCAATTGTAATGTCGCTAACGTTGCGCAAATATGCGCTTTTCAACGCAGCAGGGACTAACGTGTAGTGGCTGGCTGCTTAGCGGCGGTGGTGCTCGCCACCCATAGTGCATACCTTTACACACAACTCATTGAGCATGTTTCGCCGATTTCGTGACTGTAGTGGAGCGATGATTGCGCAAGCGTTTTCGATCTCGCGCGCAGCCATCTGTGCGGGATGCTGTATGGTGTGCGCCCTTTGAGTGGGGCGATGTGCATGGACAAGTGGGCTGCAGAAGAATTTGGCGGAGCAGAACTTGGAGACGGTCGTCTGACCAATCGACTGATCAAGATCGCGAGCGATTTTGCCGACAAACCCACGGCGAGTATCCCGGGCGCCTGTTCGGGCTGGGCCGAAACGCAGGCGGTCTACCGCTTTTTCGATCAGGCCAGCGAGAAAAAGCAGGATCTCGGATGGGAAGACATCCTGACACCGCACATGGACCGCACCATCGTCCGAATGCGCCAGCATCCTGTGGTCCTGTGTCTGCAGGACACCACCGAACTTGACTTCAATGGCCAGTCCATCGAGGGACTGGGGCCACTCAGTTACGAGGCTCAGCGCGGCTTGTATCTGCATCCCACCTATGTCGTGACCCCGGACCGGGAACCGCTGGGGGTCATTGACGCCTGGCTCTGGGCACGGGAATTCAAGGATGCCGACGGAAACCGTCCGGGAATTCTCGAGAGCACCCGCTGGATAGAAGGCTACGAACGGGTGACCGAAGCCGCCGTCACGATGCCCGGCACCCGTCTTGTCTACGTGGCCGACCGGGAAGCCGATATTCTTGGGCTGATGCAACGGGCGCAGGCTCTGGAAACGCCGGCCGATTGGCTGGTCCGTTCCCAACACAATCGCTGTCTTCCTGCGGGCGGCAAACTGTGGGCAAAAGTCCGCGCGGGCGAAGCGCTGGGCGAGATCGAATTCCTCCTGCCCGCGCGTGGCGGGCAAGCCGCCCGTCTCGTGCGCCAGAGGCTCTTTGCCTGTCGCGCCGAGTTGCCCAACGGCCAAGGCGGACTGCTCACCGTGACCTGCGTGATTGCTCAGGAAATCGGGGCACCCAAAGGCGTCAAGCCCATCGAATGGCGCTTGGCTACCAATCGCGAGGCCGACGGCTTCGAAGCTGTTGTGACGTTGATCGACTGGTATCGCGCGCGGTGGGAAATCGAGATTTTCTTCCATGTCCTGAAGAATGGTTGTCGGGTGGAAGCCCTGCAACTGGGACATATCGACAAGATCGAGCTGGCCTTGGCGGTTTACCTGGTCGTGGCGTGGCGCTTGGCGCACCTCGTTCGACTTGGGCGCACCCATCCGGACTTGTCCGCCTGCGAGTTGTTCAGTGAGGCGGAATGGAAGGGCGCATACATCCTGGCTGAGAAAACGCCGCCCGCCACACCCCCCAACCTCCGCGAGATGATCCGGCACATCGCCATGCTCGGCGGCTTCCTCGGCCGGAAGTGCGATGGCGAACCCGGCGTCAAGACCCTCTGGCTGGGCTTCGCGAGGCTCCGAGACTTCGTCCGAGGAGTGGAACATATGCGTTCAATTTATGCAACATGACTTGTGTGTAAGGATATGCCCATAGTGATCTTCTTGATGACGCCACAACGAACGCGGGTGGGCTGTCGGGGTGATGAGCACAGTGGTCACCGGCATCTGGCGGGGCCATCACCGTGCAGTACTTCCGTCTGCAGGAGTGGGGGATCGGGCTCGTGGCGCTGGGCGGATTGATCTTCGGCTGCGGTCTGCCGGGATGGGCAATCGTGCGCTGGGTCTTCAACTTCATCGAGAAGAACCGGGATGCGGTGATTGATGAGGTCGCGAGGGAGGTGAAGGAGGTGCTGTGATAGGGGAGGATCTGATCGGGCAGGTAGCAGTGA
The DNA here is from genome assembly GCF_056856495.1 of Candidatus Accumulibacter propinquus. Lineage (NCBI taxonomy): Bacteria > Pseudomonadati > Pseudomonadota > Betaproteobacteria > Candidatus Accumulibacter > Candidatus Accumulibacter propinquus. The sequence goes on along the minus strand of NZ_JBSEHC010000003.1, from coordinate 954,650 downwards.
GCGATGGGCGTACTCATCCAGGCAATCGGCAGAACTCTCACCGGGTCCTGCATTTGCCTTCTCCGCTGTCAGCCACCTGGCCCTTTGTGTCGAGGAAGGCCCAGCGGTAGCCGTCTTTGCCAAGTTCAAGTTTCAGCACGCCCCAACGACCCGTAATGAGTTTATCGGAATGGCGGCGAGCCCATAGTGGCTTCCTGTCCAGCATGGCGCCCCCCGTACCGACGGTAAAGGCGCGCATGCCGTCGCTTTCATCCACCGATCCTTCAGCATTCAACAACGCGAAGCGCTCGTATAGATGATCGTGCCCGGCAATCACAATGCTGACCCCGCCAGCCGCCAGTGTTCTCCACAGGGCGTCTGTCGATTCATTGTCGCTGCCTTCCCCGGAGCTGAATCGTGGCAGGTGTAGGAAGGCCAGCCGACAGCGTGCTGTCGTTTGGGCGATATCCGCCTTGAGCCATCCGTCCTGCGCAGAGTTCGCGCTCATCGGAATCTGGCTATTGAGGGCGATTAGATGGGCGTTGGTGTAGTATATTGGCATCGCCCCCGGAGGGTCCGGGGTGGGCTGTCGGAGGAGATCGATCATGGCGATGCGCGTGAAGCCGGACACTGGCGAGGTGGGGCTGAAGCAACGGTACCGGGTGACGAACTGGTCGGAATACGATCGGGCCTTGGTCAACCGGGGGAACCTGACGATATGGTTTGACGAGGCGAGTATTCGGGACCAGTGGACTCCTGCACCACCGGTGGGCCGTGGCAAGCCCGGGCTGTACTCGGACACCGCCATCCAGACGTGCCTGACGATCAAGGGGCTGTTCCAGTTGCCGTACCGCGCCACGGAGGGACTGATCAAGTCGCTCATGCGCCTGTGCCAACTGGACTTGCCGGTGCCGGATCACACCCATATGTCGCGACGGGCTGCGCAGCTTTCGGTGAAGATTCCTCGTCGGCCGCGCAAGGGTCCAACGCATGTGGTGGTCGATTCGACGGGACTGAAGATCTTCGGCGAAGGCGAATGGGCGGAGGCGGGGTTGCGTGAAGCATCGCTTCGCGCCGCCGGAGCCGGTCGGCTGTGCAAAGCCGACCGTGGAACGGTGCGTCAGCACGGGGTGGGTAAGCGTCGCACGTGGCGGAAGATCCATCTGGCGGTTGACGAGACCAGTAAGGACATCATCGGCATCGAAGTGACGACCACCGCCTGGGGCGACAGCGAAATCTTGCCCGGCCTGCTCGATCAGGTCGAAGGCGAGATCGCCCAAGTCTCGGCCGATGGCGCCTACGACAGCCACGGCTGCCATGCGGCGATCGCCGAGCGGGACGCGCGTGCCACCATCCCGCCCCGCGATGGAGCGGTTGCGTGGGGAGACGACCACCCCCGCGACGTCATCCTCCAGGAAATCGAAGCCAAGGGACTCGTCAACTGGAAGAACGACAGCGGTTACCACCGGCGCAGCATCGCCGAGAACATGATGTTCCGGCTGAAGCAACTGGGCGACAGCCTGTACTCCCGAACCTTCGAGCGGCAAGTGACAGAAGCTCACGTTCGCGCCGCCATCCTCAACACGTTCACCTACCTGGGCATGCCGCGTTCTGACCGGGTAGGGAAAATTGCGTCCGCTGCATGAAGCAGCGCGGGAAAAAGGGGGAGTCATGCCGAAATTTCGCGACCAAGCCAAATGGTATATTAGTAATTGCTAATAGTGCAGCAACGCCGTCAAGAGGCAATAACCTTGGTCTTGGGAAGATGATCGGCCGGCCTTTCCCAGCATTCGCGGCATCGCTCGGCACGATGAATTACTGAAGTATCGTGAAGATTAGGGCAAGAACAGCCAGTCCTATGGCGACCGGGATCACCACATAGATGACGAAATAGACCACGCCAATGACGAGAGCGAGTCCGGCAATAACGCCGGCAACCGTCAGGATCGACCACCCGCAGTTACTTACCGGGGCTTGAAGCAGCCAATGAAAGTAGAGCCTGAGCAGGAACAGGGGCAAGGCCGCCGCGCCAAGGACAATATCCACGAACCCGTACACCAGAATGACCAAGGAGAGCACGATCTTCTGCGACGCACTCGGTGCCACACGGTACTGTTGGCACAAACGTTGAATTTCGAGCCACAGTCGTTCGGCTCCCTGAAGCATCAAGCCATAGGGCCAGAGAATTGCCGCGATCAAAATCACGACGCAGTTGAAAAGCACCAAGAATAGCCCGGGCACAAACAGGGCGGCTTGGCCAAGCCAGGATTTGGCGACTCCGAAATTGAGGTGCGCAGCAATCAACTCAGAAAAGACGTTCTTCGGACAAGGTCCAGGAAGCGGAATGGCACCGCTTGATGACGGAGCCGCCACGCCCGAAGGTGCCGCTGCCAAAATCGGCGACGTGCCTTTGGTAGGCCCCGGGTTCCGAGAGCCCCGCAAGGCTGAGTCATGGACGCCTTGTGCATTCAGCCGCGGCCCTTGCGGAGAAGGTGATGTGGCTCCGGGTTCGGTGCCAAAGATGCGCTGGAAACCAGCGGGAGAAGAGGGATGGGGATTACTTTGCTGATTCATGTTGTGACTCCTGGTGGGTGAAGGGTCCGAGAACGTTACGAACATGGGTGAGCTGGCGCACCGTCCGTTATAGCTGAAGGTGGAAAATGTGGCGGCGCGGACAGACCTAGCCAAGGGCCCATGGAACTTATGTCAGTCAGGGGCTCGGCGAGGATGCTTGCGCCAAATCTTTCCGATCAGCGGCCCGCTTGGGGGAGCACGGATGCGGCGTGGCATGGCCTTCCTTTCCAGTGGAACGAAGACCGAGGTGTCGTTACTGGTTAATGCCGATGCCGTGCGATTTTTGTGGGGAATTGCTTTCCCGAAGGGGAATAGGTAGCGCCGAGTCCAGTCGGCGCTACCTATTCCACGGGCTGGAGGCCCTCAGTTGACCGCTATTCCCGGCTGCGGATCGCTGGTGCAGAATCGCCACCAGCACTTCGAGCGCATCAGCATCATCTGCGCGTTGGGTCTGAGCATCCCAAGCCCGCGGGTCGCGCGCACGGTTCTCTATAAGAAACATATACTTGCGATTTTGTTTCTTGAGAGATGGCCCCATTGGTTACGGGACTTGGTTACGACTGGGCACTAGGCCAAACTGGTGCTTGCATTGGTGAACTAGTCACGCTCACCGCTTTCCAGCAATTTTTTCCAACGCGGCGGACGCCCCTTGTGGAAACATCCTGGGCACGCTCGATCACCTGACGACACCACTGCCGAGAAACCAGTGACAAGGACGGGTATGTGAAGTTCTATCTTGAATCCGGCCAAACGCACGATCAACGGAACAAGTCCACTACAACCCCGCCAGCGCCGCCACCCAGGCCTCGGCGGCGGGCCGGATCAGTTCGAGGATCGGCAGCGGATAGACGCCAATCGCCAGAATCAGGAGGCTGGGTACCAGCAGCACCGCCACTTCGCGTGGCAACAGGTCGTCGGCGTCGGCCACGTCGGGATTGCGCGTCGGCCCGAGAAAGGCCTGCCGGAACGGCGACAGGAAGCCGGCGGCGGCGAGCACCATGCCGAACAGAGCGGCGAGGCCGGCGCCGGTATGGGTGTGCAGCGCAGCGACGATGATCAGCAGTTCGCCGGGGAAGCCGCTGGTCCCCGGCAGGCCGATGCCGGCCAGGCCGAACAGCAGGAAGAAACCGGATAGCACCGGCATGCTGCGCAGCAGGCCGCCGAGTTGGCTGATGTCGGTGGAAGCGGTGCGGCGCTGCAGAAAGGCCAGCGCCAGGAAGCTGCCGCCGGCGGCAAGGCTGAAGTTGAGCAGTTGCAGCAGCACGCCCTGCAGCGCTGAAACCGAGAACGCGGCCAGGCCGAGCAGCACCAGCCCGACATGCGCCAGGCTCGCGTACGCCAGGACGCTGCGCAGGTTGCTCTGTGCCAGCGCGGCGACGCCGCCGTAGAGGATGGCCACGGTGCCGAAACCGGCGAGCAGCCAGTGCAGGTCGCGCGCGGCGATCGGCGCCAGCGGAATGGCCAAGCGAATCAGGCCATAGGCGCCGAGCTTCAGCCCGACCAGCAGCGCGGTGACCGCCGCCGGCGCGCCCATGGCCAGCGACGGCAACCAGGTATGCAGCGGCACCAGCGGCACCTTGACGCCCAGGCCGACGAGCAGCAACAGGAACACCAGATACTGTCGTGATTCGGGCAGCGGTGTCGCCAGCAGCGTCGGCAGGTCGAAAACCAAAGCCCCTCCCGCGGCCTGCCCGAAAACCAGAGCCAGCAGACCGAACAACAGCGGCACGCCACCGGCGAGCATGACCAGGAAATAACGTACCGCCGCTGCCTGGCGGCCCGCCCCGAGGCCCCACAGGCTGACCAGGAAGTACAGCGGCAGCAGGGTGAACTCCCAGCAGAAAAAGAACAGGATGCTGTCGAGTGCGCAGAAGACGCCCAGCGTGGCCGCTTCGAGCAACAATAGCAGGGCAAAGTACAGGCCCGGCGCCAGCGGCGAGGCGGCGGCCCTGACCCGCCACCCGGCGACGATCGCGCCGCAGAAGAGCAGCGCCGTTGCCGGCAGGAAAAGCAGCGAGAGGCCATCGACACCGACCAGATAGCGGACGTTGAGCCCGCTCACCCAGTCCGCCGAATCGAGCAACTGGAAGTCCGGGTCGGCGCGATCAAACGCCGCGACGATCAGCAGCGCACAGCACAGCGTCGACGCCGCCGTACCGAGCGCGATCCACTGCGCCCAGGGGGCGCGCCGCAGCAGCCCCGTCAGCAGCGCACCGGCCACCGGCAGCGCCAGCAGGATACTCAGCAGTGGCCAGGCGGCGAGTTCAGCCATGTTGAAAATAGGCGGCCAGGGCCTGCGTGGCGGTGTCGGTCAGTTGCAGCCAGGGCTCGGGGTAGAAACCGGCGGCCAGCAACACCAGCAGGGTTGCGCCACCGACGAAATACTCCATGCGGGCGGTACGTGCGATGCGCGCGGCCGGCAGGTCCCTGGGCCGCGGCGCAAGAAAGGCGCGCTGGAAAGCCCACAGCAGGAAACCGGCAGCGGCCACATTGCCCAGCGCTGTGGCGATCGTCGGCAAGGCGCCGAAGGTCTCGATGGCGGCTTCGAGCACCAGGTGCACGGCGTCGAAACCGGGTGTGCCCGGCATCCCCAGCAATGACAGGCCGCCGATCAGGAAGGCGACGGCAATGAAGGGCACGCGATCGAACAGGCCGCCGAGGCGGTCGAGGCTGGTGGTACCGGTGCGGCGGTAGACGTAGCCGACCATCAGCAGCATCAGCGTGATCGCCAGCCCGAAGTTCACCGCCAGCAGCAGCGCCCCCTGCAGGCCGGCCGGGTGCAGCGTAAACAGACCGATGACGATCAGACTGGTGTGGCTGACGACGGCGAAGGCCATCAGGCGGCGCAGGTTGGCCTGCCGGAAGGCCATGATCGCCGCGAAGAATACGCCGACCATGGCGAAAGCGACGACGTAGGACTGCCAGATCATGACCGCTTCGGCGGTCAGCGGCAGCAGGAAGCGCGCCATGCCGTAAATGCCGACCTTGACGCCGAGCAGGAGCACCGGGCCGACGGCGATCAGCCCATAGCCGGCGGAATTCGGCAGCCAGCCGTGCAGCGGAAACAAGGGTGTGCGGATCGCCAGGCCGTAGAACAGCAGGTAAAACGCCACCGACTGGTACTTGCCGATCTGCGGCGTCTGCAGCAGATCGAAGAGATCGAAACTCCAGTGTCCGCCGAGGACATCGGCGTGGCTCCAGACCAGCACCACGGCACCGGCGACGAACAGGCACCAGCCGAAGAGCTGATACTGCAGAAAACGCGACAGGGCGAGGTTCTCCTCCCTGGCCGAGGCCCAGCGCCAGAGCAGGTAAGCGACGAGCGCCAGTTGCACCGCCGAGGCGGCGGCAAACCACAGCAGGTTCATGGTCGTCAGCATGACCATCTGCGACGATTCGATGAGCAGCAGGACGCTGAGCAGTTGCACCGGCGTGAGCTGCTGGCGCGCCATGCCGTAGAACGACAGCAGAACACCGAGCAGCGCCGTCAGCAGGATGAACAGCACGCTGACGCCGTCGGCCGCGGCATGGTAGGCGAACACATCGAGGCGCTCGGCAAACTGCAGGACATTGCGGGTCACGTCGATGCGGGCGTAGAGATCGATCGCCACCACCAGTTCGGCGACCGCAAACAGGCGCCCGAGAACCAGCGCCAGGTCATCCTCGCGCATGATCATCAGCAGCACGGCGGCAGCCAGCGGCAACCATTGCAGCGTCGCCAGCGGCGGGTAGCCGGCTTGCGCGGCCCAGAGAACTTCGTTCACAGAATGACCACCAGCGTCGCCATGACCATCAACATCAGATAACGCGGTTGTTCGAGCAGCGACTCGATGGCATCCGCGTAGCCGACGCCACGCCGCAGGACCCGGCTCAGCGCACCGTCGCCACTGAGCAGCAGGCGGCTCTCCAGGCGCTGCAAGCGGTTCGCGAAGGCGAACAGCGCGCGCCCGGCCAGACCATGACCGCGGATCAGTTGGTCGCTCGCGTCCGTGCCGAGCACCGGTTCATCGTCGCGCGGCGCGCCGACCAGCGGGTCGATGAAACGTTCGTCGAGCGCCCGCACGTCGCGACCCAGAGCCAGGGTCGGGCGAGTCAGCAGGCTGTTGGCCAGGGCTTCGATCCAGAAGCGTTGCAGCACCGCGGTGTAGCACCAGCGCTGCGCGGCCAGCCAACGCGGCAACGGTCGCGCCGGGCGACGCACCAGGTGCATGTACGCCGGTGCGAGCAGGAACTGGTAGGCACGCCAGGCCGCATGCAGGCCGGAATACACAGCAGCGAGCCAGAACAGACCGAGACCACAACAAAAGAACATCAATCCGACCTGCGCCACGACCGAGAAAATGAGCGCCGACTTGACGTCGCTCTGCACCAGCGCGCAGAGGCCGCCGTACAGGGCGGTCGTCAGACCGACGACGGCCAGCAGGGCCAGCAGGTCGGGCACCTGCAGCAACAGTCCCTGCAGACGACAGAGCAGGTAGACGCCAGCGTGCACCATCAGCGAGCCGTAGAACACCGCCGACGACGGTGTCGGGCCTTCGAGGGCACGGGCAATCCAGGGCGTGAATGGCAGTTGCGCCGACTTGACCAGCGCCGCCAGCACGAAACCGGCCGCCAGCAAGCGGGCCGTGACCGTGGACATGCTGCCGTCGCCGGCCAGCCAGACCCACTCGACGGTCCCCGCCGACCACACGGCAAGCCCGATCCCGAGCACGAAACCGGCGTCGCCGACACGGCTGGCAAGGAAGACGAACAAGGCGTTGCCGGTGGCCAGCGGCCTTTCCCAGTTGTAGGCAATGAGCAGCCACGAGCTGATGCCGGCCAGTTCCCAGCCGACGAAGGCAAGCACGGCGTTGGCGGAAAGGACGATCAGCAACATGCCGGCCAGAAACAGGCACATGCCGAGGAAAAAGCGCGGGAAACCGCTCTCACGGTGCAGGTAGGTCGCCGAAAAGCGCAGCGCCATCCAGGCGACCAGGGCGACTATCGTCGCCGCCGGCAGGCTGTAGGCGTCGAGCACGAATGACAGGCGCACCGGTATCGCGCCAATCCGCAACCATTCGCCAAAGACCAGGGGCTCGAAAGCGGCACCGCCGAGCGCCGCGAGGTCAAAAACCAGCAACAGCAACAGCGCACCGAGAGCACCGGCGCTGGCCATCGCAGCGATCAGCGGCTCGCCGGCGTCGCCATTGAATCGCCGCAGGAGCAGGCCGGCGACGATTGCCGCAGCGGCCAGCAAGGGCAACAGCGGCACCAGCCAGACCAGTTGCGTCGTCGCCGCGAGCGCCGGCAACAGGGCTTCCAGCCAGTCCATCAGGCACTCACCGGGCGGCGCAGCAAGGCCGGTGACAGGAGATCACGGCGACCGGCGAACCAGTCGGCCGAACGCTCCACCGCGGGCAGGGCCACGGGCTGCCCGGCGCTGTCGTTCCAGTGCTGCCAGCCGCTGGCCGGATCGAAGAGGTGGATCGCGCCGCTCTGCGGGTGCTTGGCCGCCAGGACGACCCACCGATTGCCGATCAATTCCTGCAGGGGGGGTTGCCGCTGGTAAATCGCGCTGACGATTTCCAGGTGCTGCTCGACGACGACCAGCAGCCGCATCGCCTCATGCACCTCGACCATCTGCAAGGGCAGGCCGGTGCGCAGGTCTGAACTGGCACCCTGCATCACCCCGAACAGGCCGGCAAGGTTGTGTGTGACCTTGCTGCCACAGCCGTATCCCTCGTTGTTCACCGTCGAAAAGTAGTATTCGAGATTGATTCCCGCCCCGACCGGACCCGCCGCCAGCAGCGTCGCCTCCAGCACACGGCCGTCGGCATCGGCAAGCGGATCGTAGGAGATCAGGAAAACGCGTCGATCGAAAAACGCTCCGCGGCTCATCGCACGGCGTCCCACGAACGCCGCGGCGACGGTCGCATGCCCGAGTTCGGGGCGGGCCTGCCCGATGTCGTGCCGCCGGTCAGCGAGATGCTGCTGCGCTTGTGACGGCAAGGGAGCAAGCGGTGCCGAAGCGAAGCGGCGACAGCGCTCGACGGCGTGCAGGCGCAGCGCCTCATCACAATCCTTGCGCAGCGCGGCAAAGGCTGCGCGGTGACTGGACGGAAGCTGCGCAAGGTCGTACCAGACGAAGGTCTCGTCGCAGGTATTGTGTTCGGCACTGACGAAATGCGTCGTCTCCGGAATCACGATGCCCTGTTGCGCGAGGCTTGCGCGCAGCGTCGGCCGGTTGGCCATCGCCGCGAACACGCGTGCATTCGGCCCGCCATGGCGACCGGAACAGGCACCGCAATCGTAAGCGGCAAGATGCGGGTTGTTGCGGCTGTCCGAGCCGTGACCGACGATCACCACCAGCGGTGCGAAGTGCGTCGTCAGCCCGATACTGCGCAGGAAGCCACCGATGCGCGCGACCTGCTCCGCTTCTCCGAAGCCGAGCCGCGGCGCCTCGGGACTGGCGACACGCGTCGCTTCGTCGGCTTCGGCAGTCAGCTGGAGGCCGCCCGGCACCGGCAGGTCGAAAGCGTCCCGGGTGCGCACTAGCCAGGCCCCCAGGCGCCCCGGCGCCAGTGTTCGCGACAGCAGCCCCAGCAGCGCCCATGGCGCGGCGGCGGCGATCAGCAGCGCGGCCGCCAGGGCGCCGCGCCGACTCCCCTGATGCAGCCTCTCCCGCCATGCCAGACGCCACCGGCGACGTCGTTGATGCACGCGCTGCGCCGCCTCGCAGCCGGGCAGCACTGCTTCACGCACGGCATGCTCGGGACGCACCACGACCGGACACAGGGCCGTCGGTGCCTCGTCGTCAAGTCCTTGCCAGAGTATCGGCAAGCCGAAGAATCCGGCCGCACCGAAAGTCTCGACCGCCGGATTGACCTCTTCGAGGTGGCGACGCGTCCCCTCCTCGCGATCGTCCATGCAGAACACGAACTGCGCCGTGCCGGCCGGCACCGGCGCGCGGCCGTGGTTGGCCTGCAGCGCCGCCAGAATCTGCCGCCGATAATGGTGCTCGTAGGCCAGCAGCCAGATCTCGCCACGCTGCTCGTCATCAAGCGAGCCGGCACAGCGCAGCAAGTCTGCCGCGCCCTCCGCCCCGAGCGCACGCAGTTCGCGGCCACATAGCCCGAGACCCTGCGCCAGAACGAACAGCGGCCACGCCGCCAGCTCCGCACGCTCGCTGTCCTCCATGCCGGCGTTGCGGGCCTCGGCAAGCGCGACGGCGACATGCCGCCAGCCATCGTGAACGTCCGCGGACGGCCAGGCGAGTTGCGGGCGCACCGCGGCGAGCAGTTCTTCCGGCAACTGTCGGTTGCCGCAGGCGTGTCGCACGGCCAGTTCGGCCGGGTGACGAGCAAAGTACTCGCCGAGTTCGGCGAGTGGCAGCGGCAAACCCCAGACGCGGTGCACCAGATGTTCGGCATGCAGACGTTCGAGGATCAATCGTACCGCCAGCAGATCGGCCAGCCGAACCGGCGCGTCGTCGCCGGCGGCATGTGATTCCCGCCAGTGGAACATGCCGGCCCAGCCTGGCAATTCCAGCGCCAGCCGCTGCAGATAGGCGCCGGTGCGCGCTTCGTCGATGCCGAGGCGCGTCAGTTCGCTCGCCATCACTTGCAACGGGTCGTCCGGCAGTGCCTCGATTTCACGCCGCGCGCCGGCAAACTCGTCGAGTTCCCAGGCCCAGTCGCTACCGGCACACGCTCGCCAGGCCGCGTAGAAACCCTGCGACTGCGCCGGGTTTTTCCAGGCGGCGAGGCCCTGATCGAGATGCGCGGCGAGATGACGGATCAGCGCCGGCTGCAGCGACTGGCGAAAATCCTCACCAGTCAGGTGGCAGAGCAAGCTCGCCACCGTCCATTCTCCGCCCACACGGTCGAGCAACTCGCGCCAGAGGGCGACGGCAGATTCCGGCGTCGCGTCGACGCCGCCGGCGACCCAGCCGGACACCGGCGGCCGCGCGCCCAGTGCGCATGCCGCCGCCCACAGGTCCGCGACGGCCGCACGCTCATCGTTACCGTCAGCGGCCGCCGTGCTCAGCAGGCGCTGCCGCGCGCCCTGCTCCAGGTCGGCTTGCAGTCGTTCGAAAGCGCCCTTCTCCTCCCTTTGCCAGCGCAAGCGCGTGGCGGAAATGGCCGCCGGCGGAGTCAGCAGCGCTGCCCGCAGGACATCGCCGCGCCGCAGCGCGGTTGGCGTGCCGACACCGAGCAGTTCGTCGACCTGTGTCTGCGCTGTTTGCCGCAAGGCGGCATCGAGATCGCCGGCATCCATGCGCCCCTGCCGGAACAGCTCGCGACAGCGATTTTCGTCGAGCCATGGACGCGCGCCGCTCAGACGCGCAGCCTCCTTCAGGGCGTCGGCAAAAGGCAGATGCTGGAAGGCATGCAGGGTGTTGTGATGAACAAAGTCGCGCAGCGGCGCCTGCGCCGGCAACAGATGCGCAAGGTGTTGCAGGCAGGCCTGCACGTGCCGCACTGCGGCCACCGACGCGGCGGTCGCGGCGGGAGTTTGCGGAGGCCCCGGCGAACTCACTCAGACTCCAAAATGCTGTGCCAGCCGGCCCACCGACGACGCCATCAGGCGCAGCAGGGGGGCTGGATAAAAACCGATGCCGACAATGCCGGCGATCAGCAGCCAGGCCGCGGCGCACTCCGAACGCTTCAGGTCGGCGAAGTGCGCCACGCCCGGCGTCGAACCGAACGGACGCTCGGGGCCGGTCGACAGGCAGCGGATGGCGCGTAACGCATAGGCCGCCGAGACCAGCAAAGCCATCGACAGCACCATCAGCCAGCCGCCCCAGCGGCCATAAGCGCCGACCAGCACCTGCAGTTCGGCGATGAAACCGGCGCTACCCGGCAGACCGACCGACGCCAGCAGGGTAAACACCAGGAACACTGCGAAACGCGGGGCGATGCGATTGAGCGACCCATATCCGGCGAGGTCACGGGTATGCGTGCGTTCGTAGAGCAGGCCGATCAGCAGAAACAGCAGGCCGGCGACCAGGCCATGCGCGACCATCTGCGTCAGTGCGCCGCTGAGGCCGGCGGGGTTCAGCGCGGCGATGCCGAGCAACACGACACCCATGTGCGAAATCGAGGAGTAGGCGATCATCGCTTTCAGGTCGGTCTGCCGCCAGGCCAGAACGGCACCGTAAAGCAGGCTGATCAGGGCCAGCAGCGCCAGCCCGTTCTGCAGGACCTGCACCGCCGCCGGCAAGGTCGCGGCGGCGCGAATCAGTCCGTAGGCGCCCATCTTCAGCAGAATCCCCGAAAGCAGGATGGACACCGCACTCGGCGCCTCGACGTGGGCGAGCGGCAACCAGCCATGCAGCGGCACGATCGGCATCTTGACGCCAAAGCCCAGCAACAGGCCGAGAAAGACCAGGATCTGCGTGCGTACCGGCAACTGCGCGCCGCCAGCGGCCATGTCGGCCATCGCAAAGGAGTGCCCGGGGGCGACATCGTAGAGCAGCAGCAAGGCAATCAGCATGAACACCGAGCCGCCGAGCGTATAGAGGACGAAATTGAGCGCTGCGCGATGACGATTGCCGCCCCCCAGACGGTCGATCAGGAAGAACAGGGGGATCAGCGTCAATTCCCAGCAGACGTAGAACAGCGACCAGTCGCGCGCCGTGAACACGATCAGCAGCGAGGTTTCGAGCACCAGCAGAAGAGAGAAATAGAGCCTGGCGCCGCTGCGGATGCCGGTCGACGAGAAGATCGCGACGAAACACAGGACCGTCGCCAGCAGGACCATCGGCAAGGACACGCCATCGACGCCGAGCGCCAGGTGCGACCCGACTCGCGGATTCCAGGGCCGCGTGTCGAAAAACTGGATTTCGGCGCTGCCCGAATCAAAATCGACCAGCAGCAGAAATGCACAGACCATGGTCGCCGCAGCGACGAGACTCGCCAGGTGGCGCAGTAGATCGACACTGCGACTCGGCAGCAGCGACAGGACGGCGGCGCCAAACAGCGGCAACAGCAGCAGGGCTTTCAGCATCGCCAGACGGCGGCAGCGAGCGGTTCGAGCCGCCCCCCCCTTGATATTCTTGTTCTCATGGACGACGATTATGCCAGTAATGGCGACGCCCGCATCCCTTGTCCAGAGTCCGGAGTTGAAGATGAGCCACACAATCTGCCGTCACCTGCGCATCAGCGGCCGCGTCCAGGGGGTGGGCTACCGCTGGTCGCTGTGCGCCGAGGCCGAACGGCTCGGCCTGTCGGGCTGGGTACGCAACCGCCACGACGGCAGCGTCGAAGCGTTGCTCAGCGGCCCCATCGAGGCCGTTGACGCGCTGACCCTCTGGGCGCAGCGTGGCCCCTCGATGGCCAGGGTCGACAGTGTCGTCTGCGGCGAAGGCAACGCCGCCGAAATCGGCGCGCAGACCGGTTTCCAACAACTGTCCACGCGCTGAACGAAGCAGCCGCAGAGGTCCGTGGCACCGATTTCCGATCCGAGGTTGATTTCCCGATGAATACCCCACAAGCAGGAATCCTGCTCCCTCTGCCGGTACTGGCGCGCTATCTGAGTTTCTCGCTCGAACCCGCCGCGCTCCCTGGCGAATGCCTGCACCGGCTGGCCGATCTGGTGGACGGACAACAGACGGTGGTCGGTTTGGGCAGGGCTCTGGTCTCTGCCCTCGCGGCCGAGGTCCCTGGCCTGCGCAGCTTCCCGGCACTCGCCGGACCGGGGCTGGAACTGCCGGCCACGCCGGCAGCCGTGTGGGTCTGGTTGCGCGGCGACGACCGTGGCGAAATCCTGCATCGCGCCAGACGCATCGCACAGGCCATGATGCCGGCTTTCCGACTCGAAGACTCGCTCGATGCCTTCCAGTACGCCGGCGGCCGAGACCTGTCCGGCTACGAGGACGGCACCGAGAACCCGACCGGCGACGCTGCGGCAAGCACCGCGATCATTGGCCCCGAACGTCCGGGGGTCACGGGTTCGAGTTTCGTCGCCGTGCAACGCTGGACGCACGATTTTGCACGTTTCGAAGCCATGCCCGGCGCGCAGCAGGACCTCAGCATCGGTCGCCGACGCGCCGACAACCAGGAAATCGACGATGCCCCGGCGTCGGCACACGTCAAACGGACGGCGCAGGAAAGCTTTGCCCCGGCGGCTTTCGTACTGCGCCGGTCGATGCCATGGGCCGATGGCAACCGCGGTGGTCTGCTGTTCGTGGCTTTTGCTACCTCCTTCGATCCTTTCGAGGCGCAGTTGCGCCGGATGTTGGGCATCGAAGACGGCATCGTTGATGCGCTGTTCAAGTTCAGCCGCCCACTGTCCGGTGCCTATTTCTGGTGCCCGCCGATGCGCAAGGGACGGCTCGACCTCTCGGCACTGGGCTTGTCAACCACCGCGTAGTGAGCAATCCGTACGTCGACGGGCCTCTCCAGGCCTGCCGATGCCCGGGAGGTGATGCTGCGCTGCCGACCGAGACCCTGTGCCACACCTGGCCGGCCGCTTCGGGGCACGTCGACGAGCGATTTCGGCAGCTATAATCCGGCACTGACTCCACAGCCAACCGAATTTCCTCATGACCTTCTCCTGCATCTTCCGGAAAGTACCCGCAGCACTGTCGCTGTTGTTGCTTGCCTGTGGTTTCTTCCTGGCCAGTGCGGCCATTCCGGCCCCCGCGGTGGAACAGGTCCGGGAAAAGGAGGCCACTCTCAGCTACCACTTCCGGCCGATTGTCACCTTCCGGGCGACCTTCGTCGGCGCAACGCCGGTGATTCGTGTACGGCGGGCGCTGACCCGGATCGATGCCCTGCCGCCAAACCAGATGGAGCAGCAGATCGAGCTGACGCCATTCACTGCCGATGGCACGCGCGGCTTCAACCTGCGTATCGGGGAGTTCGTCCTGTTCAACGTCCTTGAAGGCGACCTCGACCCGGAGGAGAAGATTTCGCTCGAAGCGGCAGCCAGGCGTACTGCCGGTGAAATGGCAGCGGCCCTGCAGGCGGCAGCAACGCAGCGCCATCCGATGGTGCTCCTGAAGGGTGTCGGGCTGGCGGCGGCGGCCACGCTGATCGCGCTGATCCTGCTGTGGCTGATCCGGCGCGCGACCACCCTGGTGGTCGGCCACCTGCAGCACGTGATCGAAGCCGAAGACGCCTCCAACAGGCTGCGCTGGGCGCGGCACGGCTGGTTGCTGGTACAGCGAGTCGCCCAACTGCTGATGGGTTTCCTGTGGTTGAGCGTCGCTTACCTCTGGTTGACCTACGTCCTGGCACGCTTTCCGCTCACCGAACCCCTCGGCGACCGGCTCAGCGATTTCCTTTTCGGGCTGTTGTACACCCTCGGCGTCGGTTTGGTCAATGCCATGCCGGCGCTGACGACGGCGCTGATCATCCTGTTCCTGACCAAGTCCTTCAACGATGCGATCGGCAATTTTTTCAAGGCCGCGCGGGAAGGCCGGGTACAGGTGCCGGGCCTGCACCCGGAAACGGTCACCGCCACCCACCGGATCGTCAGCATCCTGGTCTGGGGTCTGGGAATCGCCGTCGCCTATCCGTTCATTCCGATGTCCGACAGCGACGCTTTCAAGGGTCTGTCGGTCATGTTCGGCTTCATGCTCACGCTCGGCTCGGCCGGGATCGTCAACCAGTTGATGAGCGGCCTGGTGCTGGTCTATTCGCGCGCGCTCTCGGTGGGTGACTTCGTCGATATCGGCGAAAATGTCGGCGTCGTCAGCGAGGTCGGCGCGCTGTCGACCAAGATGATCAACATGCGCAACGAGGAAGTGACGATTCCGAATGCGGTTCTGGTCGGCAGTCCGATCAGGAACTACTCCCGGCTGGCCGGTGCGCGCGGCACGCTGGTGTCGACCAAGGTGACCATCGGCTACGATACGCCGTGGCGACAGGTGCATGCCATGCTGATCGCCGCTGCCGAACAGACGCCGGGTTTGCGGGCTTCGCCCAGGCCTTTCGTCTACCAACGCAGCCTGGCCGACTGGTACGTCGAGTACGAGTTGTTCGCGCACATGGACAAACCGCTCGAACGCGTACCGGTGCTGTCGGCACTGCATGCCCACATCCAGGACCAGTTCAACACCTACGGAGTACAGATCATGTCGCCGCATTTCGTCATCCAGCCCAGCAGCAACGTGATCGTCCCGCCCGAACACTGGCACGCGGCACCGGCTGACCCGGAGGGTCCTCCAGCTCAACCTGAACGCCCCTAGCCCTGGCCGCTGCGAATCCGGCTTGCCGACACGCCGGACTTTGACCTGGCCTGCCTCAAGACGGGCCTGACCGCACCCCGACTACGTTTCGCGCTTCTGAAAGTCCCGATGATCAGCTTCGCCACCACCGTCTTCCTGTCGGCCTTCCTGCTTTTCCAGATCCAGCCGATCGTCGCCAAGATGATCCTGCCGTGGTTCGGTGGCTCGTCCTCGGTGTGGAGTACCTGTCTCGTCTTCTTCCAGGCCGAGCTCCTGCTCGGTTACCTGTACGTGCACCTGCTGCACGAGTTGCTGTCGCCGCGCCGTCAGAACCTGGTGCACGGCGTGCTGCTGCTGCTCAGCCTGGCAACCCTGCCGGTGATCGCCGACCCGGCATGGAAGGACGCCGCATTCGAGAGCCCAACCTGGAGCGTGCTGGTCGTCCTGGCCTCGGCGGTCGGCATGCCCTACCTGCTGCTGTCGACCACCGGGCCGCTGATGCAGGCCTGGTATGCGCGCTCGTTCGCCAGCATGATGCCCTACCGTCTGTATGCCCTCTCGAACCTGGCATCGATGCTGGCCCTCCTGACTTATCCGCTGCTGGTCGAGCCTTATTTCCCGGTCTTCGAACAAGCCTGGGCGTGGTCGGCAGCCTACGTTCTTTTCGTGCTGGCTTGTCTGACGAGTGCCTGGCAATCCTGGAAAGGGGTGTCGAGCGAACGAGAAGTGGCGGCGGAAACGACCAGCACCGCCGCCACGGCGCGCCCGTCATGGCGCGAGTGCCTGCTGTGGGTGGGCCTGGCGATGACCGCCTCGATCCTCCTGCTGGCCATCACCCGCCACCTGACGCAGGATGTCGCGCCGGTACCCTTCCTGTGGGTGTTGCCACTGAGCATCTACCTGCTGAGTTTCATCCTCTGTTTCGATGCGCCCCGCTACTACTACCGCCCCGGCTTCCTGGTGGCCCTGCCGATGGCCTTCCTCGCTCTCGACCAGGTCGTCGACGGTGGCAGCATGCCCGTGCCGTTGCTGGTCGCGCTGCTGTCGCTGTCCCTGTTCGTCTTCTGCATGGTCTGCCATGGTGAACTGGTCAGACGTC
The DNA here is from genome assembly GCF_056856495.1 of Candidatus Accumulibacter propinquus. Taxonomy (NCBI): domain Bacteria; kingdom Pseudomonadati; phylum Pseudomonadota; class Betaproteobacteria; genus Candidatus Accumulibacter; species Candidatus Accumulibacter propinquus. The sequence continues at coordinate 937,845 of NZ_JBSEHC010000003.1, read as the reverse complement.
GGCCAGCCGTTCGCCATCTGACGCTGTTCTATCTGATGCTCTCGATCGGCGGTGCGCTCGGTGGAAGCTTCGTCGGCCTGCTGGCCCCAGCGGTGTTCAACGCCTACTTCGAACTGCCGATCGGCCTGTTCCTCTGCGCGCTGCTGGTGATCATCGTCCTCTGGCGCGAAATTCAGCCCGTCTGGCGCTGGCTGCTACTGGTCGCCCTGTTCGCCTACGGCTACCGTCTGGCAGGTATCTCGGCCAGCTACGTCGAAGATTACCGGCGGGTGCTGCGCAATTTCTACGGACAACTGCGTGTCTCCGACGTGGACGAAGAAGACCTGGGAATCAAGCGCAAGATCCTGCACGGGCGCATCAATCACGGCGAACAGTTCATCTCTCCCGAACACCGCCGGCAAGCCACGGCCTATTACTGCGAGAAATCAGGAGTGGGCCAGGCGCTGCAGAGCCTCTCCGGCGAAAAGCCACGCAAGATCGGGGTGCTGGGTCTCGGTGCCGGGACGCTGGCCACCTATGGCCGGCAGGGCGATGAAATGCGGATGTACGAGATCAATGAGCAGGTCCTCGACCTGGCGCGCAATGACTTCAGCTACCTTGGCGACAGCGCCGCGCGCATCGTCCCGGTCCTCGGCGATGGGCGCCTGATGCTCGAACGCGAACCGATCCAGAACTTCGACCTGCTGGCGATCGACGCTTTTTCGGGGGACTCGATCCCCACGCACCTGCTGACGATCGAAGCCATGCGTGCCTATCTGCGCCACATGCAGCGGAACGGCATCCTGGCCGTGCACATCACCAACCGCTATCTCGACCTGCGGCCGGTGGTCGCCGCCGCCGCGCAGCAACTCGGCATGACCGCTCTGGTTGTCGACTTCGAGCCTGAACACGGCGAGCGCTTCTGCCGCCATTCCGTGTGGGCGCTGATCGTTCAGAACGATCGCCAGGCCGGCCTGCTGAAGGAAATCCACCAGGCCGAGACGCTCAAGCCCCGGCCTGGCTTCACGGCGTGGACCGACGGCTTCTCGAATCTGCTGGGAATTCTGAAGTGAGGACCGAGACCCGCTGCTCAGGCCGCCCGGCCTGAACCGTCATCCGCCGAAGCCCACCGCGGCGGGTGGGTCAGCACCTGCTCAAGGCAGGCGGCACTCCAGGGCGTACAGATCCTCGACGGTCTCGCGGCGGCGCACCAGATGGGTCTGCGCGCCATCGACCATCACTTCGGCGGCGCGCACCCGGCTGTTGTAGTTCGAACTCATGACCATGCCGTAGGCACCGGCGGACATGATCGCCAGCAGATCGCCGGCGGCCAGCGCCAGTTCCCGGCCGTGTCCCAGGAAATCGCCGGACTCGCAGACCGGACCGACGATTTCCCATGGCATCGGTAAACCCGCGCGCGGCACGACCGGCACGATGTCGTGCCAGGAACCATACAGCGCCGGACGCGCAAGGTCGTTCATCGCCGCGTCGACGATTGCGAAGTTCTTGATTTCACCCGGCTTCAGATACTCGACGCGGGTCAGCAGGAGGCCCGCGTTGCCGACCAGCCGGCGCCCCGGCTCCAGCAGGATGCGCAATTGCCGCCCGGCAAGCTTTTGCAGCAAGGGCTGCAGATAGGACTTGACGTTCGGCGCATCCTCATCACGGTAGCGGATGCCGAGGCCGCCACCGAGGTCAATGTGATCCAGCACGATGCCGTCAGCCGCCAGTTGATCAACCAGCGCCAGCACCTTGTCCAGCGCTTCGGCAAAAGGCGCCGCGTCAAGCAACTGCGAGCCGATATGGCAGTCGATGCCGCTGATCTCGATATTCGCCAGGTTCGCCGCCTGCCGGTAGAGCGCGCGCGCGTCCTCGTAGGCGACGCCGAACTTGTTTTCCTTCAGGCCGGTGGAGATATACGGATGCGTCTTCGCATCGACATCCGGATTGACGCGCAGGCTGATCGGTGCGGTCTTGCCGATGGCTGCGGCGACGCTGTCGAGACGTTCGAGTTCGGCAGCCGATTCGACGTTGAAGCAGAGAATGCCGATGTCCAGCGCCAGTTCCATCTCCCGCGCGGTCTTGCCGACGCCCGAGAAAACGATCTGTCGCGGGTCGGCCCCGGCCTTCAAAACGCGCCGGAGTTCGCCCTCGGAGACGATGTCGAAGCCGGCGCCACGGCGCGCGAGGAGGTTCAGGACGGCGAGGTTGGAATTGGCTTTGACGGCATAGCAGACGAGCCCATCGAAGCCGATCAGTTCGCGCTGGAATTCGTCCAGCGCCGCCTCGATGGCGTGCCGGGAATAAACCCAGCACGGCGTGCCGAACTCGGCGGCGATATCGGTCAGTGAAACCGATTCAGCGTTCAGGACGCCGTCTCTGCGTGCAAAAGCGCTCATCTGGCGGGTTCTCCGGGCGTGTTAGAATTCTTAGCGCTGCCGGCATCGGGCGCCGTGGCCGTGGCCGGCGATGGCGGCGCGATCGCCGCGACCGGGGCCGGAGATGTGCGCGGGGCCGGCGGCAAGGTCAGCGAACCTTTGGTGCCGCAGGCGCCCAGCGTGACACTCGCCAGCAAAGCCAGCACAAGATGTTGGCGCATGGGTCAATTGGTCAATGGTTGAGAGCCGGGGATGGTAGCACAGGATGAATGATAGAGAATTCAACGCGCTCGCCGATGTGGCGCTGAAGCGGATCGAAACCGGGCTGGAACGTAGCGGCGCCGATCTCGACTTCGAGATGGTCAGCGACAGCGTCCTCGAAATCGAGTTCTCCGACCGCAGCCGGATCATCGTCAATCGCCACGACGCCGCGCAGGAGATCTGGGTTGCCGCCCGATCGGGGGGCTTCCATTACCGCTGGGACGGCAGCAACTGGCAGGATACCCGCCATGACGAGGAATTGATGGCAGCACTGTCCAGGCTCGTATCGGAACAGGCGGGGGAGCCGGTTTCACTTGCCTGACGGCCCGTTCCGGCTGCGCACGAACGGCGGTTTCGAACGGTTCATCTTCTGAGAGCGCGGCACGCATCAGGCTCTCCTCGTCGTTCTTCTTCAGTCAGGTCGCCGGCATTCACAACGCCAGTTGCAGGCGAACCCCGGCAACGGTCGCGTTTGGCAGAGCGAGAGCGGGATTGAAGATGCGCTGGACGACCGGCTGCAGGACCACACCGGGGGTGAGTTGTGCCCGGTAAGTCATTTCCACTGCCATTTCCGCGGTCGAGGACAGCGGCTCGCCCAGTTCGTCCGACAACTGCGCCCGTCCCTGCGGACCGACATGGGCACGTGTTGCAGCGATGCCGAAGGTGTCCTTCTCGCGACCGGCGAACGGTCCCCTGAAGCTCAGGCCGGCGCTGAATGAATAGTCGAGGGTATTGGTCTTGCCGTCAGTGAATCCATAGCGCAAGAATACCGCCAGATCACGGTTCGACTCCGGCACACGCCACAGGGTTTGTTCGGTGAGAACATAGGCACCCCAGTGCGTCGCCAGCAGCGGCTCGCCGCCGGCATCGACGGCAACCAGTTCAGGAAAACGTGGGGAGTAGCGCCACAGCCCCAGTGCCAGCTTGCTGATCGGCTCGAACTCGTCTTTTTCCCCCGATTTGGGGCGATCGTTGAGCAACCCGGCCTTGACCGGACTGAAACCGACTTCACCGATCAGCATGCTGCCTGTGCCCTTCTGCCAACTGACATTGGGGCCGGCGGTCGCGATCCGCTCGCTCGGAATTCCACGCGCGACCGCGACCATCGCGTACCACGCAGGATCGGGGTCGATACGCAGGCGCGCCGCATAGGAACTCGTCGGATAGATCGACGGCCCGGCCAGGCTGCCGAAGCTGGCGACTTCGGCAGCCATCCCGAATGACGGATGCAGGAAGACGCCCGATGAATCGGTGATGTAGAACTCGCTGTCGATCGGGTAGAGGCCGACCCGCAGCGAGGCCTTGTCGTCCAGGAAGGATTGTTGCAGCCAGGCCTTGAAGATGCCGGTGCGATTGACCGGCGCTTCGAGGTTGTCGACGCCCATCAGGCTGCCGACATGGTTGAGGTTGACTCTGCCGCCACTGTTGCTGATCAACTGCAGATAGGCGGAGCCGCCTTGCCAGCCGACGAGCTTTTCGCCGTCGAACTGCAGGATCAGGTCGAAGTGCCCCATATAGGCGCCACCACGCTTGAGCCCCCCGGTGGTGTCACGCAGGTAGTCGGCGCTGTAGACCAGGTCGGCCTGGACACCCGCGTCGTAGAGCCGCTTGCGGGAGCCGCCCCAGTCGCCGCTCAGGGTCGTCTCCTGCCAGTTGGGGGTTGCGTCGGTGGCATCGGCTGCGGAACCACCCGCATCTGTGTTGACTTCCTCCTCCGTGGTCACCGCCTCGGCCGCCGCCACTGGAACGGCCAGTGACGACCCGAGCAGAAAAGAGAGCAGTGTCGCGCCGTACAGCGCCCTCAACCTTTTGCCTTGAACTGACATGCTAGTTGCCTTTCGCGTTTTGCCTGATGGTCATGACGTGGTTTGCCGTGGTCTGCTTGCCGGTACATCCGGAACACCCCCCGCAAGTGTTGCGGGTGCTGCTGGCGGCCTTTCGGCCTATCGCTTCGGCAGCGGGTTCGCTCAGTCCGAAGCGCTGGGCGAGCGTCGCCGCGCGTTTGATCAGGGCCAGCCGCAGAGCGCCCGGGAGAAGTCGCCACGCGGCGTAGGTCGCAGCCCCGATCACCGCGCCGGATGTTAACAGTTTATCGAACATCTCAGCCTCCGGTGAGCAGCAGGGCCACGCGATAGGTGACGAAGGCCGCGCCATAGGCCAGCGCAAACAGATAGCCGGCCATCAGCAGCGGGTAGCGCCAGGAGTTGGTTTCGTGCTTGACTACCACCAGAGTGGACAAGCATTGCGGCGAGAAAACGTACCACGCGAGGAGTGAGAAAGCCGTCGGCAGCGACCAGCCGGCGGCCAGCATCGGGGCCAGTTGCCCGGCCACGTCGTCACCGGTCGCAGACAGCGCATAGACCGTGCCGAGCGCCCCGACGGCGACTTCTATCGCCGCCATGCCTGGGACCAGCGCGATCGATATCTGCCAGTTGAAGCCGATCGGAGCGATCACGACTTCGAGCGCGTGACCGAGCATGCCGGCATAGCTGTACTGAATCGCCGGTCCAGCGGCGCCTTCCGGCGGCAGCGGGAAAGACGACAGGAACCACAACACGACCGAGCCCATCAGGCGGTCGAGCAGGAAGGCCGCCCGCGGCAGGTAGCCCGAATCTTCGAGGGCAAGAATGAAGAGAAACAGGATCAGGATCTGCGGCAGGAAGACCAGCACGCTGCCAACGCCGACAACGATCCCGTCGACCAGCAGGCTGCGCAGTATGGTGTCCGGCAGGTGCTCGGTGAGCACCTCGCCGAGCGCTTCGACAGCGCTCTTGATCAGATCCATCGGCAGGCTGGCCCAACTGAACACCGCCTGGAACATCAGGAACAGTGTGGTCGCGAGGATCAGCATCCCCGACAGCGGGTGCAGCACGACGCGGTCGATCCTCTCGTCCAGGCGCGTGTCGAGCGCCGGTTCGCGCAGCGTTGCCGCCAGAATGCGCCGCACTTCGCGCTGGGTGGCGGTGACGTCGGCCACATCGGGCGGCAGCCACGCCGGCGGGTGCGGCCGGTCATCCGGCACGAAAGCTTCGAGTTGGGCAATCAACTCGCTGGCGCCGCCGCGGTTGACGGCAACGGTGCTGACCACCGGCATGCCCAACTCCCGAGCCAGGGCAGGCACGTCGATTTCGATGCCACGTTTGCTCGCCAGATCGGTCATGTTCAGCCAGCACCATCGGCAGGCCCAGGCGCATGACCTCCAGAACGAGCCGCAGGTTGAGCTTGAGGTTGGTCGCATCACTCACGCAGACGAGCATGTCGGGGCGCGGTTCGCCGCCGAGCATGCCCAGTACCACGTCGCGAGTAATCTCCTCGTCGACGCTGACCGCGTTGAGGCTGTAGGCGCCCGGCAGATCGAGTATACGAAACTGTTTGCCCGACGGCGTCGACAATTGCCCTTCCTTGCGGTCCACCGTGACGCCGGGATAGTTGGCGACCTTCTGCCGGCTGCCGGTCAGCAGGTTGAACAGCGCCGTCTTGCCGCAGTTCGGGTTGCCGAGCAGGGCCAGCCGCAGCGCGCCATTGACCGTGCTCATGCCGCCACCCCGCGCGATGGAGCGACCAGCACCTGCTCGGCTTCGAAGCGGCGCAAGGCAAACATGGTATTGCCGACCCGCACCGCTACGGGTTCGCCGCCCGGATGACCGCGGGCGACGACGCGCACCTGCTCGCCGTCGATAAACCCGATCTCGAATAGCCGCAGGGCCAATTCGCAGCCGGTCGTCTCGCTACCCGCGGCGATCGATCCGCAACTGACCGTCGCTTGTTGACCGACTGGAAGTTCAAACAGGGAAATCAACGTCATGAAGTTCATTCGAACCAGTTCCTTTCTTGAAGTGCATCGTTTTCTGCCTGCGCGCGGCCACTTGCGACCAGACATTCCTGGCGGGCGAAGACTTGAAGCCGACCTTCCCCGACGCGGCGCAGATCGAAACGCCATCAGTGCCGCGCATTTTATATGATAATGATTCTCATTACTTTATCTCCGAGCATCTTTTCGATCAACCTGCCCAGCGGTGTATCGCCGCACGAAGAACACTTATTGGCTTGCGGGATACCGGCTACTGCGGGAAACGCAAAGACACCGCGGACGCGGTATTGGGGGGCCCGGCGCGCGCGGGCTGGTCGTCATGGTCCTGTTCTGGATAACCAGATCAGGCAAGCCACTTCAGCACGGCCTCGTACAAGGCGTCGGGATTGACCGGTTTCGTCAGGAAATCGCTCATGCCTGCCTGCAGGCAATGCTCACGATCCGCGGCGAAGACGTTGGCGGTCATGGCGACGATCGGCGTACGCCCGTGCCGCGGCAGGCAGCGTATCTTGCGGGTGGCATCGAGCCCGTCCATCAAGGGCATTTGCATGTCCATCAGGATGAGACTGTAGTCATGGCGTGCGGCCTGGTCCGTCGCCTGGATGCCGTCGGCAGCGACATCGACGCACAATCCGGCATCCTCCAGGAGAAATCGCGCCACTTCCTGGTTGATTGGTTCGTCCTCGACCAGCAACAGGCGATAACCCCTGAAATCCCGCGCCAGCCTGGCGAACGCGTCCTCATCGGGGTGTTCGTCGAGAGCGGTCTGAAGTGCAGCGGATTGCACACCGAGGCACGCGGTGAACCAGAAGATGCTGCCCTCTCCAGGCGTGCTGGACACGCCCGCCGACCCTCCCATGAGTTGGGCCAGGCGACGCGTCATGGCCAGGCCAAGACCCGTGCCACCGAACTGGCGCGTGGTGGAATTGTCGGCTTGCTCGAAATCCTTGAACAGGCGGTCGATAGCCTCGGCCGGGATGCCAATCCCGGTATCCTCGACCTCGAAGCGGACGACGACGGCCTCCGGGGTGTGTTCGATGACCCGTGTGCGGAGTGTCATCGCACCGGTCGCGGTGAATTTCACCGCATTGGTGGCGTAATTGAGCAGGGCCTGTCGCAAGCGGGTCGGATCGCCCATGAGCGGGACGGACAGGGGCTCCAGATCAAGACCGACGTGCAGATGTTTCGCCTGAGCCTGGGGGGCGATCATGTCCACGACACTGGCCACCACGGCGTCGAGGTGGAGGGGCGTGATTTCCAACGCCATCCGGCCCGCTTCGATCCTGGAGAGGTCGAGGATCGCGCTGATGATCTCCAGCAGGTGCCGGCTGGCGCCATCCAGGGTGTCGAGCCAGCCAGCCTGCCGCGCGGAGACTCCACCGGTGCGGACCAGGTAGGCCATCCCCGAGATGGCATTGAGCGGGGTGCGGATCTCGTGACTCATGTTGGCCAGGAAGGCGCTCTTGGCCCGGTTGGCGGCCTCGGCCTGCTCCTTGGCCAATGACAGCTCCGCCGTGCGGACCCGCACCAGATCCTCGAGATGTTCGCGGTATTGCTGCAATTCCTCGTTGGCCTCCTGCAGCCGTGCCCGGGCCAGCCCCATCTCGCCGATCATCTGGGCAAGCCGGCTCAGGAAGTCCATCATCGAGCGCACTTGCCGTTCGGTGAAGATGGGCGCTTCGGCCAGAGCCGCCAGATAAGCCGACTCGTCGAAGCCGAATTCCTCGGACTGGCGCCGGAAGCAGGAGGTGTCCGGCGGTTCGAAGAAGAACTGACCGGTGAAGAAGTTGGCGACGTGCTCGCCACCGACATGGATGGGCACCGCGACGTCGACCAGGCCATTCTGACAGCGATAGACGTTATAGGTCTCCCCGTCGCGCAGGCGCCCGGCGAGAATGGTATCGCTCTGGCGGCAGCGCGACGCTGTTTGGGGATTCACCCGGTGGAACTCGGTGCAAATTCGTTGCCATCCCGTGGCGACGAGGATATTTCCCTCCAGATCAAGGATCGCCGTTACTGCGCCGGTCAGGGCCGTGAAGCTCTCGCACAGCTCCCGCAACACGCCAATGTCCACCAGATCCTTGAATTTCATTGCGTTCTTGCGCGTCCTATCGGGGTGTGGAGGACTTTCTGACGGGGGGCCTGATGGCATTTTACGTCCAGCCCATCACTGGGGGTGACACGCGGGCGTCACGACGGCCTCGATATCCCGCAAGGCGGCCAGTACCTCCGCGAGTGCCATCTGAATCGCGTCGCGCTGGACGGCCTCGCGTCCGTTCACGGCGACCGCTACGTCGATACCGACGGCGTGCAGGATCTCGAGGACCACCTCGACATTGATGGCATGGTCCTCGGCAAGCAGGACGTGTGCGCCACGATGCCGGGTGCGACTCGGCGTCGTCCGCCATGGCGGTCGGGGTCAGGATCGGACCATGTCCGTGCTGCGTCGGCACCCTGAACCAGAAGGTACTGCCCAGCCCTGGGGTGCTGTGCAAACCGACCTCGCCCCACAGCCAGAGCGGCACCCCGTTGGTGTCGACCTCGAGAGTCAACCCCTTGTTGACGGCCGCGTCGCGGACGATGGAGGCGACGTAGTCGAGCACCGCCGAGAGGTGGAAGTTGGAGTGCTCCAGGTCCATCCAACCGGCCTCGATCTTGGACAGGTCGAGGATGTCGTTCACGAGCAACAGCAGGTGCCGTCCGGCGACCTCCATCTTGGACAACCGTTCGAGCTGGGCCGGCGAGGGATCTTCCTTCCTCAGCAGGAAGTTGAGTCCGAGGATGGCGTTCAGCGGGGTGCGAATCTCGTGCGACATGTTGGCCAGGAATTCGCCCTTGGCGGCGTTCGCCGCCTCGGAGGCCTCCTTGGCCCGGCGCAGGGCTGCTTCCGCTTCCTTGCGGTGCTTGATGTCGGACATGAAGGCGACGAGCTTGGGGGGCGTGATGCCGTTGCCGGCGTGTTGGTAAACGGTCATCTCGACCGGGAGTCGGCGGTCGTCCTTGGTGCGTTGCTCGGTCTCGAACTGGAGATGCCCGCGTTGCCGGATTTCCCGTGCGACCTGGGCGAAGGCCTCCGGGGGAAAGTTCGGGTCGATGTCCCACACTCGCCGTTGCAGCAGTTCATCGACACTGTAACCCAGGAACTCGGCTGCGAAACGGCTGGCGTAAATGAAGCAGCCGGCCACAAAATCGGCCCAGGTGATGCCGATCCCGATACTGTCCAGTGCGAACTGAGTGTCCATCAACTGGGCATTCGTCGCTTGCAGTTCACGGGTGCGCTCCCGCACGTGCTGCTCCAGCTCGCTGTTGAACTGCCTGAGCGCGTCCTGCGCCGCCTTGAGCGCCGACACATCAATTCCGACTCCGACCAGCACGGCTTGCGTTCGGTGTTGTCGTGCCAGATGGCGTTGACCAGGGTACGCCCGCGAAACTGGAGGACGCGGTAACTGCTCCAGCAGTCGCCGGTCGAACCGTCCCGATAACGCTGACGGATCTCGAAATGTCCTCCACCGCGCGCCAGGGTAACGGCCATGAGCGCCCGGATTTGATCCGCGGTATGGTCGGCCGGCAGGTCGAACAGCGTGAGTCTGGCGAACGCGTCGCGATCATGGCCCAGCATCTGGCAGGCAGTGTCATTGAACTCGACGAAGCCGTAGGTCTCGGGGTCGATCAGGACGATACCGTCGCTCGCCTGGCCGACGATCGAAGAATAGATATCCTCGCGTTCGCGCAATGCCTTGAATGCCTCGTGCTGACGGCTGATGTCGCGGGCAATGCCGAGTACCCCGATGAGTTTGCCCTGGGCGGTCTTCATCAGCGTCTTGATGGTCTCGAACAGGCCACGATGCTTGTCGAATCACTGAACAAACCATCGTCCCGGCTCCCGCCCACGCTACCCCGAAACTGAATCTGCTCAGGAAATGTAAGGATCTGAGTCATCAGTGACTACAGCCTGGAACTGAACCGCATCGAGAAGCTCAGGCACAAGATGAAGTACGAATGGATAGCCTTCAAAGCCCGCAGTGCCACGACGCTGGAGGCTGACGTAGACAAAATGTTGACCGGCTCCGCCTCTGATTATCGGATGACTTTTTGCTGAGCGCTTACCTGACCCGTCTGGGCCGCTCGACCATCGCCGCTGCTTGTCGAATCAATGAACAAACCATCATCCCGGTACTCGCCCGCGTTACCCCGTGACTGAATCTGCTCAAGCAAAGTAAGGATCTGAGTCATAAGCGCCTAAGGCTCGCCCTCGTCCAGGAAAAAACCAGAAGCATCGCTGGAATGTATTGACGAAAAATGGCGCGCATGGCCTCAGCTGTAGCGCATGTTTTCGGCGTTGTCGGCGTGGTTTTATCCGGATCGGACAAACAACTGGCCATTGTGTTTGCAGGTTGATTCTGGGGCTGTTGCAATTATTGGATTTTGGTGTATAAAGCGATTTTCTTCAAGGAGAAGTATATGGCAACCTACAAGGAACTACTCGCGCAACGTGCGCTGTTGGAAAAAGCGATCGAAGAAGCACGGCAAGCGGAGTTGGCGGATGCCATCGCCCGGACCAGGCAGTTGATTGCCGAGCATGGTTTGACGGCCACCGATCTCGGCTTCAAAATGACCGGCGCGGGCGCAGGAATCATTGCTGCAAAAATCAGGACGCCAGTAGCCATCAAGTACCGCGGTCCGAACGGCGAAACCTGGTCAGGTCGAGGAAAAGCACCGAACTGGCTGACCAGCCTTGAAGCACAGGGCCGACACAAGGACGAATTTCTCGTTTCCCCATAGCAGCGGATAGCGCGATTTCGCTAGTTTTCATAACTTCGAACGATTGTGCGACTGGCCTGCCAGGTATAAAGATGTGCGGCAACTTGCTGCACGGGTTGATAATTGCACGACCGACATCAAGGCCGGCAGAATAATCGCTGCTGCTTGCTACTGGCATTGCGGTATGCTGGCCATGCGTTCGCCGGAGATTATTTTGCCCACCGACCGGGTCGGTTCGGAATACACAAGGCAGTAAGGGAAGCCGGAAAATGAACGTCGTGGTTACCGGGGGTACAGGCTATATCGGCTCGCACGCCTGTGTTGCACTGCTGGCGGCGGGCCACGCTGTCACGGTCATCGACGACCTGTCGAACAGCCGCGTCGAGGTGCTCGATCGTGTTGCACGGATCGCTGGGCAGCGGCCGGTATTCTTTCTTGGCGATGTCCGGGACCGAGCGCTTCTGAGGCAGGTCTTCTCCACGTCGCAAGTCGATGCCGTCATCCATTTTGCCGGGCTTAAAGCGGTTGGCGAATCGGTAGCGCAGCCTCTGCGCTATTATGATTGCAACGTCGGCGGGGCGATTGCCTTGTGCGAAGTCATGGCGGAAGTGGCGGTGAAGACGCTGATTTTCAGTTCCTCGGCCACGGTCTACGGCGACCCGGCCACGGTACCGATTCGGGAGGATTTCCCGCGCTCGGCGACCAATCCCTACGGTGCCAGCAAGTTGATGATTGAAGACATCCTTGCCGATCTGGCGCACGCTGACAAGGAATGGCGGATTGCGCGCCTGCGTTATTTCAATCCGGTCGGCGCACACGAAAGCGGCCTGATTGGCGAGGAACCGAATGGCGTACCGAACAATCTCCTGCCTTACGTGGCACAGGTGGCCGACGGAACGCGCCAGCAGTTAAGCGTATTCGGCAGCGATTATCCGACGCCCGACGGCACGGGAGTGCGCGATTACATCCATGTAATGGATCTCGTCGAAGGCCACCTTGCCGCACTGAATTATCTGCTTGCCAATGGTGGGCTACTGACGGTTAACCTTGGCACCGGTTGTGGTTACTCGGTACTCGACATGATTCGTGCCTTCAAGACTACCAGTGGTCGGCCAATACCCTACGCCCTGGTACCACGTCGGGCAGGCGACGTCGCGACATGCTACGCAGACCCGCAACGAGCCGCAGATTTACTGGGATGGCAAGCACGACGAGATATCGACCAGATGTGCCGCGACGCCTGGCGCTGGCAACAACAGCGCGCAGAAATCTAGCCGGCATGGCGACCTACGCCATCGGCGACATTCAGGGCTGCTTCGACTCGCTGCAGCTTCTGCTCGAAAAATGCCGTTTCGACGCCACAAGCGATCGCCTGTGGCTGGTCGGCGATCTGGTCAACCGTGGCCCACGCTCCCTGGACACCTTGCGCTTCGTGCGGGATCTCGGCAGCGCCGCAATTACTGTCCTGGGAAATCACGACCTCTACCTGCTGATGACGGCAGCAGGACTTGGCAGGCGAAGTCGGGGTGATACGCTGGACGAGATCCTCAATGCAACGGACCGTGAAGATTTGCTCGACTGGCTGCGTCATCGCCCACTTTGCCACCACGAAGGCGAGTATTGCATGGTTCATGCCGGATTGTTGCCGCAGTGGACGGTAGCCCAGGCACGCGCGCTGGCGGCGGAGGTTGAGGCGGCACTCAGCGGCCCCACTTACCTGGATTTTCTGGCCAACATGTGGGGTAGTGAACCAGCGGCGTGGTGCGAGGAACTGGAGGGCTGGCCTCGCTTGCGAGTGATCGTCAACGCGATGACCAGGATGCGCTTCTGCTCACCCGCAGGCGTGATGGAATTCAAGACCAAGGGCGAGTTGTCGGCGGCTCCCGAAAATCACCTTCCATGGTTCGAGGTTCCCGGCCGACGCAGCGCCAACGACGTGCTCGTCATCGGCCACTGGTCGGCGCTCGGACTACGGGTCGAGCCCAACCTGCTGGCGCTCGATTCCGGCTGCTTCTGGGGCCGCCACCTGACCGCGATCCGCCTCGAAGACCGCATGTTGTTCCAGGTTGACTGCTCGGCATGCGAAGCAGAAAACGCCTGAACTATCCGGCAAGCTGCAGATCAGGGGGTGGGCTCAATGCGATCGCGTAACCGGAGCTTCTGGATGTGGGCTGAGGCGTTCGACCTTCTCCAAGGTGCGGAGCAACTGCAACGGCGTTTTTTTACGCTGGAATCCCTGCACTCCGTACCCTCCTGGGAGCCATCGGTCGATCTGTTCGAGAACGGTGATGAACTCAGACTTCTGGTCGCTCTGCCCGGCGTCAATTCGCGACAGGTGGAAGTCGTCCTGGACGAAGCTGGCCTGCTGGTGCGAGGTCAGCGCCCGCTGCCGCCAGCTTTCCATCGCGCCGCGATCCACCGCCTGGAGATCCCCTACGGGCGGTTCGAGCGCCGCATTTCGCTGCCACCCGGTGACTTCCAACTGCACGAGCAATTCCTCGAGGACGGTTGCCTGGTACTCGTCCTGCACCCCATGGCATGAGCCAAGAGCATGCGAACTGACAGGACAGATGCCAATCGCGACACACGGGCGACCGGCACCGGTGTCCTGGTGATACCCGATGATGCGATGGTCATCGTCCCGGTGCGCAATGTGGTACTGTTTCCAGGCATGATCCTGCCGCTGACCATCGGCCGTGAACAGTCGATACTGGCTGCGCAGCAGGCCGTGAAGACGGAGCGACCGGTTGGCATACTCCTGCAGCGGGACGCCGAGATCGAAACGCCGGGCCCCGACGATCTGTGCCTGGTCGGTACAGTAGCCAACATTCTGCGTTACGTGACTCTCCCGGACAACACGCATGTCATCGTCTGCCAGGGGCTGCAGCGCTTTCGGGTCGCCGAATACCTGCATGGCTATCCCTTCCCGGTGGCGCGGATCGGACGCATCGACGAACCGGAGGCGACCGACAGCGAGATTGAAGCGCGCCTGATCCAGCTTCGGGAGCGCGCGCTCAAAGTCCTGCAATATCTGCCGCAAGTCTCACAGGAACTGGGCAACGCGGTCAAGGGGATTGCCCAGCCGGGCGCTCTTGCCGACCTGGTGGCCAGTGTTACGGAACTCAAGATCGCCGATCGCCAGCGAGTCCTCGAATCCATCGACCTGACACAACGACTAGACATCGTTCTCGACTGTCTGCTTGGGCGTCTCGAGGTGCTGCAACTGTCACGCGAACTCGACGAGCGAACCAAGGCGAGCATCGATCAGCGGCAACGCGAATACCTCTTGCGTGAGCAATTGAAGTCGATCCAGAAGGAACTCGGTGAGGGTGATACGGGCAATGCGCTTGAAATCCAGGCGCTGCATAAAGCGATCGCCGACGCACAGATGCCCGAAGAGGTCGCGAACCAGGCCAACAAGGAGTTGAAGCGTCTAGAGCGCATGTCTGACGGTTCGGCCGAGTACTCGATGCTGCGCACCTACCTCGATTGGCTGGTCGAGTTGCCTTGGCAGGAGCCTGAGCCCGATCGTATCGAAATTGCCGACGCCCGCCGCATCCTGGACGCCGATCACTTCGGTCTTGACCAGATCAAGAAGCGCATCATCGAGTTTCTTGCGGTACGCAAGCTCAACCCGAGCGGCCACGGGCCAATTTTGTGCTTTGTCGGCCCACCTGGCGTCGGCAAGACCTCGTTGGGACAGTCAATCGCCAAAGCGCTCGGGCGCAAGTTTGTGCGCGCCTCTCTCGGCGGCGTTCACGACGAGGCCGAAATTCGCGGCCATCGACGCACCTATATTGGCGCCCTACCCGGGAACATCATTCAGGCCATCCGCAAGGCTGGAACGCGGGGGTGCGTGATGATGCTCGACGAAATCGACAAGCTCGGCAGCGGCATTCAGGGCGACCCGTCGGCCGCACTGCTGGAGGTCCTCGACCCGGAACAGAACAACACCTTCCGCGACAACTACCTCGCTTTGCCCTTCGACCTGTCACGAATGCTGTTCATCACCACGGCCAACGTGCTGGACGGCATTCCGGGACCGCTTCGGGACCGCATGGAGATCATTCATCTGCCCGGCTACACGCAGGAAGAAAAGCTGCAGATCGCGCGACGTTACCTCGTCGGGCGCCAGATCGACCAGAATGGCCTCAAGCAAGGTCAGATCGAGTTGTCTGATCCAGCGCTCGTGGCGCTGATCCGCGATTACACGCGCGAGGCCGGCGTGCGCTCGCTCGAACGGCAGATCGCTGCGGTCTGCCGGCGCGCCGCGGTGAATATCGCCGATGGCACGCAATCGGCGATGCGCGTCGAGGAAAGCGACCTGACCGGGATACTTGGGCCCAGCAAATTCGACAACGAAGTCGCGCTGCGCACCGGCCTGGCCGGGGTAGCCACCGGCCTGGCATGGACACCGGTCGGTGGCGACATACTGTTCGTCGAAGCCAGCCGTACCAGCGGCGACGGCAAGCTGATCCTCACCGGGCAACTTGGCGAAGTGATGAAGGAATCCGCTCAGGCGGCGCTAACCCTGGTCAAGACGCATGCCGGCAGCCTCGGCATCGATGGCGACTGCTTCGAGAAGTGCAGTGTCCATGTGCACGTCCCGGCAGGCGCCATTCCGAAGGATGGCCCAAGTGCGGGCGTGGCGATGTTCGTCGCGCTGGCTTCGCTGTTCACCGATCGCCCGGTACGCAACGACACCGCGATGACCGGCGAGATCAGCCTGCGCGGACTCGTCCTGCCGGTCGGCGGCATCAAGGACAAGGTATTGGCTGCGATGCGCGCCGGCATCGAGCGGGTGATGTTGCCGGCCAGGAATCGCCGGGACCTTGAGGAGGTTCCAGAAGAGGCGAAAAAGCGGCTCGAATTCGTATTCCTGGAAAACGTGGAGGACGCGGTGCGTCATGCGATAGCACGATAATCCGCCGCGCCCCCCCACCGAACGGCGGTTGGTGCTACGTGACCAGCAGCAAACTCTCATCCCACTTGGCGTGTTTCTCCAGGCCGAGAAGATTGGCGATCGTCGCCGCGATATTGGAAAGCCCGGCGCCGGGATCCTGTCTGAGAGCCAGTTTGCCGCCGGTCACGTTGTCGTAGAGGATCAGAGGCACCGGGTTCAGCGTATGCGAAGTCTTGGCCTTGAACGATCCATCCGGGTTCTGCGCGGGTTGCCTGGTCTTCTTGTCGATTTCGTACATCTCGTCGGCATTGCCGTGATCAGCGGTGATCAGCGCCACGCCGCCGAGTGCGTTGATCACCGGCAGGATGCGTGCCAGTTGCAGATCGACCGCCTCGATGGCCATCGTCGCCGCGCGGAAGCTGCCGGTGTGACCGACCATGTCGCCATTGGCGAAATTGCAGCGCAAGGTCCGGTACTGGCCACTCTTCAGGGCTTCGATCATGGCATCGGCGATTTCCGCTGCCTTCATCCACGGACGTTGCTCGAAGGGCACCACGTCGCTCAATACTTCCTGATAGGTCTCGCCGGCAAACTTGTTTGAGCGGTTGCCATTCCAGAAATAGGTCACATGCCCGAATTTCTGCGTCTCCGAGCAGGCAAACTGGGTAATGCCTGATTTGGCAAACCACTCGCCCATGGTGTCGAGAATGGCTGGTGGATCGACCAGAAAGCGTTTCGGGAGCTTGAGGTCGCCGTCATACTGCAACATCCCGGCGTAGGTCACGTTGGGCACGCGCACGCGGTCGAACTTGTCGAAAGTGGCCTCTTCAAAGGCGCGCGTGATCTCGATCGAGCGGTCGCCGCGAAAGTTGAAAAAGACTACCGAGTCACCGTCCTCGATGGTACCAACGGGCCGGCCGCCGCTGGCGATCACAAATGGAGGCAGATCCTGGTCAATCGTTCCTGGAAACTTGAGACGCAATGCCTCTACGGCAGCCGAAGCACGGTCGTACTGTTCGCCCTCGCCGAGGACATGCGTGCGCCAGCCCTTTTCGACCATGCTCCAGTTCGCCTCATAGCGATCCATGGTGATGTTCATCCGGCCACCACCCGAGGCGATGCGGGCGTCGAATCCGCCACTGCTCACGTCGGCCAGGAAGGCCTCGAAAGGCAGCAGATAGTCGAGGGCACTGGTTTCCGGGACGTCACGCCCGTCGATCAGGATGTGAATCCGCGCCACCGGCACGCCTTCTTGCTTGGCGCGCAGGACCAAGGCTTGCAGATGATCGATGTGGCTGTGCACATTGCCATCGGAAAAGAGGCCGATGAAGTGCATCACCCCGCGGCCGGCCTGGGCGCCGGCGACGATTTGCCGCCAGGCCGTGCCCTCCCAGATCGACCCGGAGGCTATCGCTCCAGCGACCAGGGCTGCGCCCTGGCTGTAAACCTGCCCGGCGCCAATGGCATTGTGACCGACTTCGGAGTTGCCCATGTCTTCGTCGGAAGGCATGCCCACGGCGGTACCATGGGCGCGCAAGGTGATATTCGGGTACTTGGCAAAGAGATTGTCGAGGGTGGGTTTCCTGGCAGCAGCGATGGCACTGCCGACATCGGATTTGGCAATGCCATAGCCATCCATGACGATCGTGACGATGGGGCCCTGAATTCCAGGGAAAGAGGCAGACTTCTGCAACATGATGGATTCCTGGGGAGGTGGAGAGTTGGGAGCAAAGGCCACTGCGCATCGGCAAGCAGCAGCGTCTGTGCCAGTATACCGCAAGCCTCTTCTGGCAGCCGCGGTAAGCTGGGCCAACTACGGCGATTACTGCTCCTGGAGGCTGGCTGATGAGGCTACCCGCTTGATCCGGTGCCGCAAGCGCGTACGCCTGACCTTGAGCTTGGCGTGCCGGTTCCCGGATCCGCTTCTGCGCGTTCGCCGCCGGGCCCGGTAGCGCGCGACCAGCAGGGCGATCTTGCCGACCAACAGCAGCAGGAGCAACAGCCAGACCAGGGGATACTGCAGAATTTCCTTGAGCAGTTGCCAGACTTCCCCAGTAGGGTTCGAGCCTGCTGGCGGGGTCAAGGGTTGTGGGCCACGGGCACCGCGTTGTTCCATGCGCTGCTCAAGCGAGCCGGCAGCCGGCTGGACGATGGCCAGCGAAGCATCGCCGTGCCCAAACGACAATTCCCCGCCTCGCGCAGCGTAGTGGAAACCTTCGATGCCGGCCAATGAGAAGGTGACCTTCCCATCCGGATCGATGCGTGCGTCCGTGGCTGCGGTGAGTACCTCAACAACCGAGCCCTCGAATTCGAGGACCAGCGCGGCGATTCTCTCACCGGCGTCGGAAGCAGCGTTGGGGTCGGATGTCGCCTGTCGAGACAACGACGGGCCCCGGTTCGGTTGTGTCTTCCCGTCCACCATCGGGCGCAAAGTTGACAGAGCGTCCGACGGATCGATCCCGGCCACTCCCGAATTGCCGTCTTCGACCACTCCCAGGTGTCCAGGCCAGGACTCTGACGACACCCGGTCGCTGCCCGGCATGCGGTTGGCGGGAGAAACGGGGCGGCCATCATTTTCCACCGCTGAACGGAAATGCCCGAGTGTATCCTCGACGGCTGACGGACGCGTGCCTTCAGGAACTCGCGCCACAGCAGCGGCCTCCGTTTGCTGCCGAGCAATTCCGACGTTCGGCGTCCCCTCGGGCTGGGTAATGGGATGCGCACGAGCATTGCCGACCAACTGTACCGTCACCAGCAACCCCACTACCAGGCAGCATCGCGTCCAGCGTGAGATCATTGCGGAAGTCCCAAGGACGTGGTGACCACGACGCGGAAGACTTGCATTCATCGATCTGCTGCCATGCGCCAAGCCTTACGGCCACTGTACAAGTTATAGAATAATCGAAAACACACCCGTTGAGCGCTACTTTCTCCCGGCAAACACAGGGCTAGGGGCGTTTGCCGGGCAACCTCGGGCGATCACCAGATGGACAAAACGGCTCAACAATCGACGGCTTGGCATTGCCTCGACCTTGAAACAGCGGCGGCGCGCCTGGAAGCCCGCTTCGACGACGGATTGCGCGAAAACGAGGTACTTGAGCGCCGGGCGGTGCACGGCGAGAACCGCATGACACCGAAAGCAGGCAAGGGGCCAATACTCCGCCTTGCTCTGCAGTTCGGTCAGCCGCTGGTTCTGGTCCTGCTGCTGGCCGGTACGGTAACCGCGCTGCTCGGCGAATGGGTCGATGCCGGGGTGATCTTTGGCGTCACTCTGATCAACGCGGTGATCGGCTTCATTCAGGAAGGTCGCGCTGAGAATGCTTTGGCTGCGCTGGCCCGCTCAATAAAAAGCGAAGTTACCGTCCTGCGTGGTGGCTGCAAACAGCGCCTTTCCTCGACTGCACTGGTGCCCGGCGACGTCGTTCTGCTGACGGCAGGCGACAAGGTTCCAGCAGACCTGCGACTCTTCCTGGCCAAAGACCTGCGGGCCATTGAAGCCATGCTGACCGGTGAGTCGACTGCGGTTGCCAAGCACGACGATGTGCTGCCGGAGGACACCTCGCTCGCCGATCGCTGCAACATGGCTTACGCGGGCACGGTGATGATCAGCGGCCAGGGGGCCGGCGTGGTGGTGGCCACCGGCGACCGTACCGAAACCGGCCGCATTTCGCGACTGATCGCCGATACCCCGGATCTTGCGACGCCGCTCACGCGCAGAATGGCGGTATTCAGCAACTGGCTGCTGATTGCCATCGGCTTGCTGGCAGTGCTCACTTTTGCCGTCGGCCTGGGGCGCGGCGAGTCGGCATTTTCCATGTTCATGGCCGCGGTGGCACTCGCGGTTGGCGCGATCCCCGAGGGGCTGCCGGCAGCGATGACCATCACCCTGGCTATCGGCGTCTCGCGCATGGCCAAACGGCGGGCCATCATCCGCAAGCTGCCGGCCGTCGAGACACTGGGCAGCACAACCGTCATCTGTTCGGACAAGACCGGTACGCTGACCGAAAACCAGATGACAGTGCGCGAGCTTTACGCAGGCGGCCTCCGCACGACAGTCAGCGGCAACGGCTATGCGCCCGGCGGCAAGATCGGCGAGGGCGCGAAGATCGGCGGCGCGTTGCGGGAATGCATGCTGGCCGGCGTACTGTGCAACGACGCTGCGCTGCACAAGGCCAACCGGCACTGGGAGGTCGTCGGAGACCCGACCGAGGGCGCACTGCTGGTCGTCGCACGCAAGGCCGGGTTCGACGAAGGGACTCTGCAGAAACTGTTTCCCCGCCTCGATGAAATCCCGTTCGATTCAACCCGCCAGTACATGGCGACACTGCATGACATCGAAGGCGTCCGCCTGGCCTATTACAAAGGGGCGCTCGAACAGTTGCTGCCGCACTCGCGGAGCATGCTCGATGCCGGTGGGCTGGCAGTCGCTGTACGCCAGAAGGAGATCGAGCTCGCCGCCCGCAGCATGGCGGAAGCGGGCCTGCGTGTTCTGGGGGTGGCACGTCTCGGCGTCGGCTCGGCACAGGTGCTGGACCCGAGCGCGCCCGAGGGCCTGGAGTTCATCGGTCTGGTGGGGATGGTCGATCCACCACGCCCGAAGGCGATCGCCGCAGTCAGGACCTGCCGTGCAGCCGGGATCGAGGTGAAGATGATCACCGGCGATCATGCATTCACGGCACTGTCGATTGCCCGCCAACTGGGGATGACCAACAACGGCGAGACGGCACTGACGGGTAGTGACCTCGCCGCGCTCGACGACGAAGGGTTACGCGCCGTTGTCAGGACAGTCAACGTCTTCGCGCGTGTCGATCCGACTCAGAAGCTGCGCCTGGTGCGTGCCCTGCAGGCCAACGGAGAAGTGGTGGCAATGACCGGTGACGGCGTTAACGACGCACCGGCCCTGAAACAGGCTGACATCGGCATCGCCATGGGCCTGTCTGGCACCGAGGTCGCCAAGGATGCCGCCGATATGGTGCTCACGGACGACGATTTTGCTGCCATTGAGGCGGCGGTCGAGGAGGGGCGCGGCGTCTACGACAATCTGGTGAAGTTCATTACCTGGACCTTGCCCACCAACTTCGGTGAAGGCCTGGTAATCCTGGCTGCTGTTCTCGCCGGCACCACCTTGCCGATTACCCCTCTGCAGATTCTCTGGATCAACATGACGACTGCCGTCTTCCTCGGCCTGATGCTGGCCTTCGAGCCGATCGAACGCGCCATCATGCATCGACCACCGCGCCCACCGGCGACGCCGATTCTCGACGCGGCGCTGGTCTGGCGAATCGTCCTGGTCAGCCTGCTGTTGCTCGCCGGTTCCTTCGGACTCTTCCTGCTGGAAATGGCGCAAGGGAATTCGCTTGCCGAAGCACGCACGGTGGCGGTGAACGTCTTTGTCGTTGTCGAGGCAATGTACCTCTTCAATTGCCGGTCACTGACGCACTCGGCGCGACGCGTCGGCCTGTTCTCCAATCCCGCAATCTGGTATGGAGTGTTGACCATGGCTTTGCTGCAGGCCTTGCTAACCTATCTGCCATTGATGAATCGCCTCTTCGCCACGGCACCGATCGGCGGCCGGGAATGGCTGGAGATCTTCGCCTTCGGTGTCCTCGCTTTTCTCGTGGTTGGCATTGACAAGCGTCTGCACGCCCAGCGGTGAGTTGCGCACGCACCAGGCAGCGTGCCTCTGGCTCGTTCCCGCCGCGGGACCTCAGATGATCCGCGGCAGATCGATCCCGCAACGACTACCAGAGCCAGCACTTAAAAGGGCATGTCCTTCGGGAAGGCAATCAGGTCATCGTGAGCGAGTTTTTCGATCGCTTCCGGGCCAAGCTTCCGGCTATTCCACACGTAGTTGAGTTTGGCGTAGATGACCGGCATCCGGTCGGGCAGCAGTTCTTCGACCGCGTCGGGGTCCGATTCGAGTTCGGCGATGGCCTCTTCCAGCGCGTCCATGACATCGTTGAGGGTGGCAAGGACCCAATCGGCATCCATATGGTGCTCCTTCAAGTATGCTTTGGTGACGGTTCTATCATGAGTCGTTGTGGGTCGAGAATCATGAAACGGGCAAAGCGTCCGAGATGCCGACTGCCGTCATCGCTGACGATGATGATCCTCTGCTGGCCATCAATGAGCGCCGTGCTGATTCCCTCGGCGTGTTCGAATCCCGGCAAACCGGGAACACTGACCCGGCGTGCGGGATCGCCCCGGGTACCACTCCAGAACCAGAGGCCGAATTGCGTCCGCTCGCGCGTCACTGGTCCGCCGATCACCAGATAGCCGCCGAAGAGAGGCACATAGGCCATCCCTCGGATCCCGTTTCCGTCCAGATCCAGCGTCGCCAGAGTGGCGCCGACGCGCGGCGCATCGCCGGCTTCGAACATGGAGACAAGGTTTTCGACACAAGCCACGATCGCCAGCCGATCGAGCAGCGGGCTGCGGAATCCCAGCATCAAGCGGCTCTGGTCAGGAGCCATCTCCAGCGCTTCGATATTCAGACCACCCCGGGTCTTTACCTCGCGGATCTCGGCCGATGCCGCCAGCAACGGGTGTACCGCCCGCAAGGCGCGCTTCAGCCCAGTCACCACCTTTGGCTCGACGACCCGATTACCCTGAATACGGAAGCGAACCAGCTTCTCCCTGGCAGCCTCCTCGTCCCCGACACTGTTACGGGAATGCGAGGTGATGGCGTAAAGGTATCCCGCCCGGTCGATGGCGACCCCCTCCAGATCATCCAGCCTCCAGAAATCGACGGCGGCGGGATGCAGGAGAGGTGGCTGCAAGGCGGTGCAACGAACGCTGCCGTCCTCATGCACGCTCAACAGGCTCAGCGGGTGCCGCTCTTCGTCCTCGACGATAAGGAAACGCCCGTCAGGCAGCTGCCGAATTCCAGACGGTTCATAGGCGCCGGTCAGGGTTCGGAAGCTGGGGAGTGGGTCAAACTGCACGTCTGCGGCCTCTGTTAACGAATGAGCAGGCCATCGATCCGACTGCCGCTACCGATCAAGGATAGCATCGAGGCTGGCAGCAGGTGAAGTTTCAACGCAAGTTTTCTGCCCTTGGTGCTGCCGGCCATGTTATTTTTTAGTTTTCGTAAACCTTGGGAACATGCGGTGATCCTGAATCGCTTGATCGCCATGAGTGTCCTGGCCGGAGTGCTGACGGCCTGCGCAACCAGTGAGTCGCTGCCTGCACGGTCAACTGCCGACGCTCGCCAGGAGCGGGGCAAGGGCAGCAAGGAGCAGAAGCAACTGAAAATGCAGCTCGCCAGTGGCGTTTATCGTTGTGAGTTCGGCCAGAGCATCGAGATTCAGCGGGTTACCGGTAACCTCAATCTGATCGAACTGCGTTGGCAGGGCCAACGTCACACACTGGAGCGCCAAAGGTCTGCCTCCGGTCTCCCTCGCTACGAGGACCCACAGAACGGATTGTTGTGGATTGACCTGCCCTGGAAAAGCGTCCTGATGGACGCCAGCAGCGGGCGTCCGCTCGCCAATGAGTGTAAAGTGGCGCAGAGGACGACCACCGGTAGCTGACTGCCGGCTAATGCGTGACGCGGGTATCGCCACCGCGGGAAAGAAGACGCACTCTTTCGCCGGGAAAGAAGCGTTCGTCAGTTTCCTGAACGACGGCCACCAGTTGGCCACCATTCAACCTGACCGTGATTTCGAACGCAACTTTCCTGGTCGCACCTTCCTCGATTGCCGAACCGGCCAAGCCGCCGGCCACCGCACCGAGAATCGCGCCTACGATCTGCCCTTTGCCACCGCCAATGTTGCTCCCCGCCACCCCACCCACTGCGGCACCTGCCAGCGTGCCGACTCCTGACTTGCTGCCTTGCATGATGACCTCCCGAACGCTCTCGACGGTCCCCTGGCGGACCGTCATCTCCTGCCGCGCCTGTTGGGGCGAGTAGACACTGGCCGACTGGCTGCTCACGCAGGCGACAAGAGTGGCGCTGACCAGCATCAGGAAAAGCACTCTGAGGAGGTTCATTGCAGTATCCTTTACCAAAGGTTAGTACCAAAAGCCTTGGCAAACAGGTCAGAAATGTCAGCACGACCTGGACGATGGTTCTGACCACCACGATGAGCGATCTTGATCGCCCCCATCACCGCCGCCAGGCGACCGACCTTCTCCCAGTCCCAGCCGGCGGCAATACCGTAGAGCAGGCCCGAACGGTAGGCGTCACCACAACCCGTGGGGTCGACGACGGCCTCGGCCTGAACACAGGGAATCTCATGACAACGACCGTCGGCAAGAATGCGCGAGCCTGCGCCCCCAAGGGTGACGATCAGTGCTTGCACCTCGGTCGCAAGTTGCTCAAGTGATCGGCCTGTTCGATCACACAGCAGCTTCGCCTCGTAGTCATTGAAACAGGCATAATTGGCCAGACGCATGAAACCCAGCAGTTCCTCGCCCGAGAACATCGGCAGGCCTTGTCCGGGGTCGAAGACGAAGGGCACCCCCGCCGCCGCGAGGTCCTGCGCGTGCTGGAGCATGCCGTCACGCCCGTCAGGAGCAACAATCCCAAGCGTGGCGTCCTGCGCATCGGTAACGCGATTGAGGTGGGAGTAGGTCATGGCTCCCGGATGGAATGCGGTGATCTGATTGTCGTCGAGATCGGTGGTGATGAACGCCTGCGCTGTAAAGCTGCCGGCAATCCGGCGCACATGCGCGCGTGACAGTCCGAGGTCGTCCAGGCGTACGAGATAGGGATCGGCATCATCACCAACCGTTGCCATGATCAGCGGGTCGCCATCGAGAAGTTTCAGGTTATAGGCAATGTTGCCCGCGCAACCGCCAAATTCACGCCGCATCTCGGGCACCAGGAAAGCCACGTTGAGAATGTGAATCTGCTCGGGCAGGATGTGATTCTTGAAACGATCATGGAAAACCATGATGTTGTCGAAGGCGATTGAGCCGCAAATAAGAGTGGACATGGACATCCCGACGGTTTAGAGGACTACTTTGAGGAAAAGTATAGCATTGATGGCGACATGCACCGGTCGCCGGCCGTTGCCGGCTGCTGAATCATGGGTAAAACAGGTATAGCCGGTAACCGGCAGCAGCGATCTCCCTGGTTTCAATCCACAGGCGAACATCGACGTCCGCACTCGCCGGGAACGCTTGCTCTGCGAGCGCGGCGGCGGATAGATATTCGTCGGGCAACAGAAGACGGCGGGCAACTATCCGGTCATTGGTATCGGTCAACGTCAGTTCGAGAACCGGGTAAGCCTGAGCGTACGTCGCGCGGTTGCGCAGCGTCACTTGCAAGGCCAGCAACTGCTTGCGCTCCTGGTCTACCTGCAGATCAGAGGCCTCGATGCTGAGCATCTCTACGCGCCGCGGCAATGGCACGTCGGTACCCAGAACGTCGCTCAGCATGGCTAGCGGAGGTTGCAGGAGGGGAGCGGAAATGGCAATGTCGGTACGAAAATGAAAGACCAGTTGTCCGACAAGCAGCAGTGCCAGGAACACGGCGGCAATTGCAAACGGCCTGGCGGCGGGACTGTCGAGCGCCAGGGCACCCCTGCTGGTCGAGCCCCCCAGCCAACGATCGCCGTCAGTGCTTTCCTGGAGGTCATGACCGGGATTGCGCTTGTCCACATCTGCGACAATGTCCAGGGCATCAGGGGTAGTTTCCGAGGGGCTGCCCAACGGCAACTCCTGAGCGCTGTCAGCGGGCGCTGAAACATTCGGTTCGGAAGCAATCATGTCGGCAGGTACCGACGCTCGCAGCGGCTCCTGCGGTTCTTGCGGCCGGGAGCGGGTTGCGGGTGATGGAGGAGCTACCGCCGATTCGCACCGTTCAACCGGCGCGATCCGGCCAGCAGTTTCGAACGACGCCTCGTCGTCAAGCAGGCCATCTAAGGCATTGAACACCGTTCGGCACTGTCCGCAGCGAACCCTGCCGGCACGTGCCCGGAGCTGCTCGGAGGTGACGCGAAAGATCGTCTGGCAGCTTGAGCAGCGGGTCTTCATCCGCTAGCTCTTTACGCCAGCCAGGCAAACCCAACCGTCGCGGGAGGCTACAACGACGAGCGGCAGGTAAGGCGCGTAAGCCGCGATCATTTGGTCCACCTGCTCGACCAGAATCCCTGACAGCGCCAGGCTGCCACCCGGGCGGAGGTATGCGCTGATCGCCGGCGCGAGCACGCGCAGCGGATTGGCGAGGATGTTGGCCACCACAATATCGAACTGGCCATGCACCGCCTGCGCCGATTCCTGGAAACGGGCCTTGACGGCATTATTCCCGGCATTGTCACGGGCCGAGATCACCGCCTGCGGGTCGATGTCCACACCTACAACCTCAGTGGCTCCGAGTCTGGCGGCGGCGATTGCCAAAATTCCTGAGCCACAGCCGTAATCGAGGACCGACACTCCTGGGCACACACACCGCTCAAGCCACTCCAGACACAGGCGAGTCGTCGGATGCGAACCCGTGCCGAAAGCCATGCCCGGATCGAGTACCAGGACAATCGCCTCGGGATCGGGGGCTTGATGCCATGAGGGAACGATCCACAGGCGTTCCGAGACGCGAATCGGCTCGAACTGCGACTGGGTCAATCGCACCCAATCCTGTTCGGCGACGGTTTCCTGCGCAAACGCCGGCAACTCGTCGAGGCCGACCTGCACTGCGCAGGCGGACAGCAACAGCCCGGCATCGGTATCCGGCGCCAGCAGCGCGACCACGCGTGAATGCTCCCAACCGGGCCTGCTGATCGAGCCGGGCTCACCGAACTGTGGCTGCTCGGCGGAGGTCCCGGCATCGGCATCCTCGATACTCACCGCCAAGGCTCCGGCGTCGAGCAGCGCGTCGGCGAGCGCCTCGGCGTGCAGGCAGTCGGTCTGGATGCTGATAGAGAGCCAGGGCATCGTTTTCGGTGGCTGTCAGCCGCCCTTTTTGACCTCGTCCTTGGCCGCGAGCCGATGCTCGAGGTAGTGGATACTCGTACCACCTTCCATGAAACGGGCGTCGTGCATGAGTTCCTGATGCAGCGCGATGTTCGTCTTGATGCCTTCGATGCTCATTTCCGAGAGTGCAATCCGCATGCGGCGGATGGCCTGATCGCGGCTGTCACCGTAGGCAATCACCTTGGCCACCATCGAGTCATAATGTGACGGAATCGTGTAGCCCTGATAAATATGCGAGTCAACGCGGATGCCGGGCCCGCCCGGCGGATGATAGAAGCTGATCTTGCCGGGGGAAGGCACGAAGGTGTAGGGATCTTCCGCATTGATACGGCATTCGATGGCGTGGCCTCGGAAACTGAGGTCACGCTGCCGGAAGCGAAGCTTTTCACCTGCGGCAATCCGGATCTGCTCGGCTACGAGATCTACGCCGGAGATCAATTCCGTGACCGGGTGCTCGACCTGGATGCGCGTGTTCATCTCGATGAAATAGAACTCGTTATTCTCGTAAAGGAACTCGAAGGTACCGGCACCGCGATAGTTGATGCGCCGGCACGCTTCGGCACAACGCTCGCCGATACGCACGATGTGCCGGGTAGCGATACCGGGGGCTGGCGCCTCCTCGATGATTTTCTGATGGCGGCGCTGCATCGAGCAGTCGCGTTCGCCGAGGTACACGGCATTCCTGAAACTGTCGGCAAGCACCTGAATCTCGACATGCCGGGGATTTTCCAGGTACTTCTCCATATAAACATTGGGGTTGCCGAAAAAACTCTGGGCCTCGGAGCGGGTCATGTTCACGGCATTGATCAGTGCCGCTTCGGTATGCACGACGCGCATGCCGCGTCCGCCGCCACCACCGGCCGCCTTGATGATCACCGGATAGCCGACGGCCTTGGCAATCAGCACGATTTCCTTCGGGTCCTCGGGAAGTGCGCCCTCGGAACCCGGAACACAGGGTACGCCGGTAATCCGCATGGCCTCCTTGGCAGAAACCTTGTCACCCATCAGGCGGATGGTTTCTGGGCGTGGGCCGATGAAAACGAACCCTGATGACTCCACCCGTTCCGCAAAGTCGGCGTTCTCGGAGAGAAAACCGTACCCCGGGTGGATGGCCTGCGCGTCCGTGACTTCGGCCGCAGAAATGATCGCCGGTACGTTGAGATAGCTCTGGGCGGATGGCGCCGGACCGATACAGACCGACTCGTCCGCCAATCGAACGTACTTGGCCTCGCGGTCCGCCTCGGAATGCACGACCACGGTCTTGATACCCAGTTCGCGGCAGGCACGCTGGATGCGAAGTGCGATTTCTCCGCGATTGGCGATGAGGACTTTCCCGAACATGGCGGACAGTTCTCCTTAGCCGACGATGAACAAGGGTTCACCGTATTCGACCGGCTGGCCATTCTCGATGAGAATGGCCTTGACCGTGCCTGCGCGCTCGGCTTCGATCTCGTTCAACAACTTCATGGCTTCGATGATGCACAGCGTGTCCCCGACCTTGACGACACTGCCGATCTCGACAAACGGCTCTGCTCCCGGACTCGAGGCGCGGTAGAAGGTGCCGACCATCGGGGCCTTGACGGCATCGCCTTCCGGGAGCGGCGGCTCCTCTGCGGCGTTGGCGGGCGGTGCAGCCCCCGCCGGCGCGGCGTGCAGCGGAGCCTGTGGAGGCAGGGCGTAGGCTTGTTGCGCGAGAGCCCCACCGTATTTGACGATACGGACCCTTTCTTCTGCGTCGTTGATCTCGAGCTCGGTAATGCTCGATTCTTCGACAAGGTCAATCAGTTTCTTCAGCTTACGCAGATCCATGGACGGGCTCCGGAGGGTTGTTCTTGCTTGCGTTCAAACCTGGAAAAAGGCAGCAGACACAAGCCGTAGATGAAATCGAAGGCCTCACTCGACAGAGATTCGGCGCAACAGGTATTCGAGCGCAAGCAGGTAACCCTCGCTGCCGAGGCCGGTGACGACGCCAATCGCCAGGTCGGAAAAACACGAGTGATGGCGAAACGATTCGCGGGCGTAGATGTTGGAGAGATGGACTTCGACGAACGGAATGGCGCTCGCAGCGATGGCATCGCGCAGCGCGATGCTGGTGTGTGTGTAGGCCGCAGGGTTGATGATCAGGTAGCGTACCCCTTGGGTACTCGCGGCGTGCACCCGCTCGATCAGTGCTCCCTCGTGATTGCTCTGGAAGGCTTCCAGAAGCACGCCGGCTGCGGCAGCTCTGTGGGCAAGGGCCAGATTGATCTCGGCAAGCGTGCTCGAACCATAATGTTTGGGTTCACGAGTACCGAGGAGGTTGAGATTGGGTCCATGCAGGACCAGCACGGCAGCCGTGTCCGGCAACTTCCCGGCTCCCGGCGAAGTGTCTTTTTGCTTCTTCATGGGCGCAAGTTTGCCGCAAATCGCAGCATTTTGTCCAGCAGCATGTCTTCAGTGGACAAGCGTTGTACGCAACACGAGGTCCAGGTCGCGCTCAGCAAGTGGCCCCAGGTGGACCAGGGGTACATCGCCACCCGGACTGACGACCAGGGTATAGGGAAGACTGAGGCTTGCGTTCCCCAATTGGCGGGCCAACTCGACGCCTGCCGAGCCAGAAACCAGCAGCGGATAGCTGACAGGATATTGTCCGGCGAAAGCCCGCACGCTTTCCGTGGCATCGAGAGCGATACCGACAAACTGGACGCCTCGCAGCGCGTACCGGTTCTGCAAGCGCGAAAAGGCCGGCATTTCCTCCCGGCACGGTGGGCACCAAGTGGCCCAGAAATTGACGACCAGCGTTTTCCCTTGCCAGGCAGAAAATGAATAGGGTTTCCCGTCCACATCTTCAAGGCGGCTGGCGTACAGATTCGACAAGGCCTCTGGGTTAAGGACCTGTGCCGTCTGTGGCTTCGTACCTGTGTGCTGTGACCCCATGTAGAGCCCTGCCAGCAGCGCAATCAGTGCCGCAACCAAGCCGATCAGGAAAAGCCTGGCCTTGCTCACCGGGACGGAAGTGGGATCGCCGCCAGGAGCTTGTTGACGGCATCGAGGCGTGCTCGCTTGCGAATCCGGCCATCACGCGTCCTGAAGCTGACGCGCTCCTCACGCCGTGGGTAGACCACCAGGTTGGCAATGGCGTCATCGGCGATCATCGTCAGAACCGCCTCGGCACGCTCGGTGCGAGGCGGTCTGTGATGATAGTCGAAGCGTTCGTTGAGCAGGAAGATTTCCACGTCCTTGGCACTGTCGGGAAACAACTGGATGTCTATCTCGGCATGACGGCCGGCGATGCCCTCTAGGACCGCACCCGTCAGGTAGGGATTGAACGGTTGCATGATGGCCATCAGCCGGGCCGCCGTCCGCAACAGACGAGCACTCCTCGCCGGCTGTTCTTCGTTCTGGAAAAGCCGCTGATAGCTCCGTAGCTCTGCCTCGACTTCATTGTCATCGGGCATGAGGGTGCTCTCGGGCAAGCCGAGCCTGCGTGCCGCCTTGCGTTTGGCCAGTGCCAGTTCGCTGATGCCGTCCTCGGCCAGCAGGCGGGCGGCCAGAGCGGCAATCCGCCAGCGCTGTTGTGAATTGCTCGGGCGTTCCTGGCGGTTGCTCATCGGTGCACCCGGAATGGATTGGAAACGCGAAATTGTAGTTGCGTCACGGCGCGACGCCTACGGGGGTACAATCGGCCTTCTTCGGCCCGATTTTAACCTGGATTTGGGACATGCACATTCATATCCTCGGTATTGGTGGTACCTTCATGGGTGGCGTCGCCCAACTCGCTCGGGCTGCAGGGCATCGCGTAACCGGCTGCGACAGTGGCGTATACCCGCCAATGAGCAGCCAACTCGAAGCTGCCGAGATCGAGGTCATCGAAGGCTACGACGCCGCACAAACGGCCTTCGAAGCGGATTGCTACGTCATTGGCAACGCGATTTCGCGAGGCAACCCCTTGCTCGAAGAGATCCTTGACGGTGGCCTGCCTTACGTCTCCGGTCCGCAATGGCTGGCTGAGCATATCCTGAAGGGACGCTGGGTGCTGGCGGTCGCGGGAACACACGGCAAGACGACGGTTTCCGCGATGCTCGCGTGGATCCTTGAGGATGCAGGACTTAGTCCGGGCTTCCTGGTCGGTGGCGTGCCCCTGAACTTTGGCGTTTCAGCTCGCCTGTCTGGAAGCAGCACGGAGTCACCCTTCTTCGTGATCGAAGCCGACGAATACGATACGGCTTTCTGCGACAAACGTTCGAAGTTCCTGCACTACCGTCCGCGCACCGCAATTCTCAATAATCTCGAGTTCGACCATGCGGACATATTCCCCGATCTCGCATCGATCGAAACGCAATTTCACCACCTGGTGCGTACGCTGCCGCGCAATGGACTGATCGTTTCGAACGCCACGGAAGATAACCTCGAACGAGTATTGGAACGCGGCTGCTGGACGCCGGTCGAGCGATTCAATGCGGCCGGCGGTTGGCAGGCTGAGGGAAGCGACAGCGACGGTTCACTGCATCTCCTCGAAGGCGACGACCTGGTCGCCAGTACAAACTGGGGCTTGACCGGTGCCCACAACCGCAGCAACGCGGTCGCCGCGCTGCTGGCAGCCAGACACGCTGGCGTCCCTTTGCAGCGTGGCTTAGCGGCGCTGTCGCGTTTCAGGAATGTCAAGCGGCGTCTGGAGCTTCGTGGAACGGCCGCTGGGGTCGACGTGTATGACGACTTCGCTCACCATCCGACTGCGATTGCAACGACCGTTGGCGGCTTGCGCCGCAAGGTCGGCAGCGCGCGTATCCTGGCTGTCGTCGAGCCGCGCTCGAATACCATGAAGCTGGGTGTGATGAAGGCATTGTTGCCCGCCAGCCTCGCCGAAGCTGACCTGGTGTTCTGCTACGCGGCGAATCTCGACTGGAGCGCCGCTGCCGCGCTCGCACCACTGGCCGACCAGGCAATCGTCGAAGACGATCTAGAGCGCCTGGTGGCTCGAATCGCCGACGTCGCACGTCCCGGCGATCAGGTGCTGGTGATGAGCAATGGCGGCTTTGGCGGCATCCATGAGAAACTCCTGACGGCACTTGCGACCAAGGAATCAGCGCAGGAAGTGATCCACCAACAATGCGGCGAATAACAGTGTCAGGTAGATGATCGAATAGCGAAAAGTGAGCCTGGCCAGTTTGTCGCTGTAATCTCGCCATAGCACAAAGCTATAGACGAGGAAAACGGCGTCCAGGATCAGCGCTGTGGCCAGATACCAGGCCCCGCTCATACCCAGCGTATAAGGCAGGACGGTCGCGGCACTGAGCATGACCACGTAGAGCAGGCTATGCAGGCAGGTGAAGCTTATCCCGTGCGTCACCGGCAACATCGGCAGGCCCGATTTGGCGTAGTCGGCACAGCGATAACAGGCCAGCGCCCAGAAATGCGGCGGCGTCCAGATGAAGATGATCAGGAACAGCACCAACGCCTCGGGGCCAACATGACCGGTGATCGCGGTCCAGCCGAGCAGGGGTGGCATGGCCCCGGAAGCCCCTCCGATGACGATATTCATCGGCGTCGCCGGCTTCAACAGTACTGTGTAGATCAGTGCGTAGCCGAGGAAAGTGGCCAACGTCAACCACATCGTCAGTGGATTGACGAAGGTGTGCAGTACCCATAACCCCAGGCCTCCGACAAATGTCGCGAGAGTCAGTGTTTCGATAGCCGAAACTTCGCCACGCGCCGTCGGGCGCGCGCGTGTTCGCGCCATCAGCGCGTCGATGTTTTGTTCGATCAGGCAATTGATCGCCGCTGCGGCGCCGGCGACCAGGGCAATACCGACCGACGCCGCGATAAACAGCGCGAATGGCGGGAATGATGGAGCGGCGAGAAACATTCCGATCATCGCCGTAAACACGATCAGGCTGTTGACCCTCGGCTTGCACAGCGCGAAGAACGCCCCCAGGCGTTGGCCAGCCGAACGATGGGAACTGCTGCTCATAACGGCCATAGACGGTCCTGTTCTATCCAACCCATGAATATTTCAGCAGGCGCTCAAGGTCCCTGAGCATACCCTGCCCCTCTGCATTTTCAGGATAGCGCATCATCACATTGCCGAGCGGATCGATGACGTAGAAGCGGTAGCGCGCGTCAAGCATCATCCGGTAAAGTTGGCCGCTCTGATCGTCATCGGGTGCAGCGATCAACAGATCCGGATAGGCACGCCGCAACTCCAGCAGCGCCGGATCGGCTTGCAGAACCGCCACACTGTCCCCTAGCAGGACGCGACGAAGGCGCACCATTTCCTTGTTGAGGGCCACCTGCACCTGCCGGATTTGCCGCAGGTCCTGCTGACAAACCGCAGCGCAGGGCCCGGAATTAACCATGACCAATGTCCACTTCCGGCGGAGATCCGCGGTCGGCAGCAGTCGCCCGTCGACAAAGGTAAGTCCGGTTTCCGGCAATGCTATCGGTGGCTCAATGAGCTCGCCATGGTTGCCCAGTTTGGCCGGACGCCATTCAAACCAGTAAAGTGCGAAGGCGACGACGAAGGGCAATGCCAACAGTACGGTAACCAGCAACATGCTGCGGCGACCCGGGGTAAGGGAAAGCATCCCGGCTTTCATCGAGAGTTGGGGGAACAACGGCGAAAATTGACGACCAGCCAGATGATCATGGTAGCTATTGCAAATCCCCACCATTGAAAAGCGTAACCGAGATGGCGCTCAATCCGTTCGTCTGGGCGCGGCCACTCGCGGGCAAATCCCCCGGCAGAACTGTCCGGAGACAGTTGAATGACCACCAGTTGTAGAGGGAAAGGGACCTCCCTGGCGTAACGTGCCAGATCCAGGTTCTGCCATACCACTTGCCAGGAGGTGCTGGCTCCTGCCGGCGCCTCAGGTGCCAAGGTGAGATACCGCGTACCTGGAACAATCGCCATACCGGCGACTTCGAGCACTCCGACCGGAGTCGCCACCTGTGGCCAGCGGCTGTGGTCGGCAAGCGCGGGTACCCAGCCGCGATTCACCAGGACGCGCATTTCGCTACCCTCAAGGCGCAAGGGGGTGAGCACATGGTAACCGGCCAGCTCGTGATGCACCCGGTTATCAATCAAAATCTGATACTCGGGTTCATAGCTGCCGCGCACCAGTACCTGGCGGTAGCGGAGCATTTGCGGGTCGGCTGGCGCACTTGGCAATTGCACTGCCGGCTCGGCACCGCGCGCATCGAACAATGTCTGCAGACCCTCTTTGGCGCTGGCCTTGTTCCATTGCCATTGACCGAAAGCAACGAACAGCGGGATGAGCACAAGCGCAACCAGCGTGGGCAACAGCCGTGGCCGGAAGCGCAGGGGTGACAAAGGTAGCCTGACTTCTCTCGGCACGGTTGCCTGAGCACCATCGCTGCGAGCATAATCGGCACTCCCTTCGCTGGAGTCAGCCATGTTCAAGCTCATCGTGATTCTCTTGCTGTTCGGTGTGGTCGGGAGCCTCTTTTCAGGGCTCTTCTTTTTGTAC
Source organism: Candidatus Accumulibacter propinquus (assembly GCF_056856495.1). NCBI lineage: Bacteria > Pseudomonadati > Pseudomonadota > Betaproteobacteria > Candidatus Accumulibacter > Candidatus Accumulibacter propinquus. Next base: position 903,372 of record NZ_JBSEHC010000003.1, on the reverse strand, counting down.
CGCGACCGAGGCGCAGGCGTCCGTACCGCACAGGCGCTGACGCTGCGTATCGGTCTGTCGATCCTGATCTTCGTCTTGTTGCTGGTTGGTTTCCGCCTTGGTTGGATACCCGGTTACAACCAATAGACGAGGATGAATAGCCCAAGCCAGACGACGTCAACGAAGTGCCAGTACCATGCAACACCCTCAAAAGCGAAGTGCCTTTCGGCGGTAAAGTGGCCCTTCAGGCAGCGCCCATAGACGACCATCAGCATCAGCGCGCCGAGTGTGACGTGGAAACCGTGGAAACCGGTGAGCATGAAGAAAGTCGCACCATAGACGCCGGCGCCGAGGGTTAAGCCCAATTCGGTGTAAGCGTGATGGTATTCCCATGCCTGGAAACCAAGGAAGATGACGCCCAACACGATGGTCAGGAGCAGTCCCAGGTTGAGCTGACTGCGATTGTTCTTCAGCATTCCCCAATGCGCCCAGGTCAGGGTAGCACCGGAACTGAGCAGCAGGGCGGTATTCAGTGCCGGCACACCCCAGGCCCCCATCGGCGTGAAAGCTGCCCCTTTGGGTCCGGCCGACGGCCAGACTGCCGTAAAGTCCTTCCACAGTGAAAACGCCGGGTCCATTCCGGCCAAAGCCGGGACCGAGATATTGCGCACATAGAACAATGCACCGAAAAAGGCTGCAAAAAAAGCCACTTCTGAGGCGATGAACCAGATCATGCCGTAGCGAAACGACTGGTCCTCCCATTGCTTGTAAGAGCCACTCTGGTTCTCGCCGATGATTTTGCCGAACCAGTTGTAAACCACGAACAGGATGACCGCTGTCCCTGCGAGCATTATCCAGGGACCGGGAGCAAAGGAATTCATCTTCAGGATGAAGCCCAAGGCGAGCAGGAACATGCCGCCCGAAAGGATGAACGGATAGGGGCTAGGCTGTGGTACGAAATAGTGTTGCAAATGCGGCGAGGTATGGCTAGTCATGGTCACTCTCTTCCTTTAGGAGCAGTTTTCTGGCCGTCGACATTGAAGAATGCGTAGGACAGGGTCACGGTACGGATCTGTTCATCGATTTCTGGCTTGACGATAAAGGTCAACGGCAACTCCTTCGTTTCACCGGGCCCGAGCGTTTGCTGCGAAAAACAGAAGCAATCCAGTTTCTCGAAGTGCTGCGCCGCCTGTCCCGGGGAAACGCTGGGTACGGCCTGACCGACGATCGGGCGATCCGAACTGTTGTGGACCAGAAACCTGGCCTGATGCAGTTCGCCCGGATGCAGGTCGAGACTGGGCGTCAGCGGTCGCATTTCCCAAGGCAGGCCAGGCATCACCGTGCCGGTAAATTCGACGGTCACGATGCGACTCCGGTCGATTCTCGATGGCACGGCCGCCGGGTTAGCAATGCCGCCGACACCCAGTTTGCTATTACTCGTCTTGCCATTGAAGCCAGTGGCAGCGCAGAGCACGTCGTAAAGCGGCACCAGAGCAAAACCGAAAGCAAAGGCGCCGGCGACCACGACGAGCAGCTTCATGACCAGCCTGCGGTTGCTGCGTTTGGCTACGGCCGGCTGGTTCCCGGCAAGACCTGATTCCATCGCGTCAGGGCCTGTAATACAAGAATCCGGCCAGGTAGATGCCCAGCGCCGTGAGGCCGAGCACCCACGCCAATCGCCGGCTGGTCGCGCGACGCCGCTCAATCTCTGCCGGAGAATAATCCGGTGAATCGACTTTTTCCGGGGATTTCTGCTCGGCCGCTATCATTTGATTACCGGCTGCACTTCCCAGGAATGGTGCGGCGGGGGCGAGGAAAGATTCCACTCGAGACCCTCGGTCCCTTCCCACACCTTGTCGGTCGCCTTGGTGCCGCCCTTGACGCACTTCCATACGTTGTAGGCGAAGATTAGTTGCGAGAAACCCAGAATGAAGGCGCCCACCGTCGAGATGGCATTGAATTCGACAAACTGCAGGGCATAGTCTGGAATCCGGCGCGGCATGCCGGCCAGACCAAGGAAGAACTGCGGCATGAAGGTCAGATTGAACGAAACCACGGTCAACCAGAAGTGCCATTTGCCCAGCGTTTCACTGAACATGTGACCGGTCCACTTCGGCAGCCAGTAATAGACGCCTGTCATGACACCCATGATGCCACCGGCGAACAATGCATAGTGGAAATGCGCGACCACGAAGTAGCTGTGGTGGTACTGAGCGTCGGCTGCAACATCCGCAAGCACCAGGCCGGTCAGTCCCGCCATCCCGAAGAGGACGATGAAGCCCTGGGCAAAGAGCATCGGTGTCTCGAAGCTCATCGCGCCGCGCCACATGGTGGCCACCCAGCAAAAGAAGAGCACGGCCAGCGGCAGTGAAATGAACATGGTGCTGTACATGAAATAGAGCAAGGCCGGCACCGGCAGGCCAGCGGTGAAGAAGTGATGCGCCCAGACGATGACCGAGAGTACGCCAATGGCGATGAAGGAGTACACCTGCGCCTTGTAGCCATAAATCGGCTTCCGCGAGAAGGTCGAAACAACGTGCGGAATAAGGCCCCAGATTGGCAGCAGCAGGATGTACACCTCGGGATGCCCAAAAAACCAGAACAGATGCTGGAAGAGGATCGGATCACCGCCACCGGCAGCATTGAAGAACTGGGTCCCGAAGTGGCGATCAGTGAGCAGCATCGTTACTGCGCCGGCCAGCACCGGAATGGTGGCAATCAACAGAAAGGCAGTAATCAACCAACCCCAGGCAAAAAGCGGCAGCTTCATCATCGTCATGCCGGGAGCGCGCAGGTTGAAGATGGTGACAATGATGTTGATCGAGCCCAGGATAGAAGAGACGCCAAGGATGTGAATCGAGAAAATGGCGAAGTCCACCCCCATTCCGCCCTGCACCGAAAGTGGGGCGTAAAGGGTCCAGCCGGTGTTTACGGCACCATCGCCAATCCCGAAAATGGCCAGGATGAAGGGCAGGGTCAACAACAGCGCCGCTGGCGGCAACAGCCAGAAGCCCCAGTTGTTGATACGCGGTAGTGCCATGTCCGGCGCTCCGATCATCAGGGGAATCTGCCAGTTCGCAAACCCGGTCGCAGCCGGCATCAGTGCAGCAAAAATCATGATCAGCGCGTGCACACCGATCAACTGGTTGAAGAACTCCGGTTGCATCAACTGCAAACCCGGCTGAAACAGTTCAGCCCGCACGGCGAGAATCATCGCGCCACCGACGAAGAACATGATCAGCGCGAATGTCATGTACATCGTACCGATGTCCTTGTGATTGGTCGTCGTCAGCCAGCGCATGACGCTGCCTTGGTAGGGTTCTGCATGGTGACCATGGCTGGTACCGTGGTCTATAGAGGGTGCTGTGCTCATGGTAATCTCCTGATTCCTGGGCGTTAACGTAGGGACTTGATCTGCGCCGGCTGGATCAGATCGCCCTTCTTGTTGCCAAAGCTGTTGCGCTCGAAGGTAATGACGGCTGCGATTTCGGCGTCGGAGAGGGTGTTCTTGAATGCCTGCATGGCAGTGCCCTCCTTGCCATTCAGCACGCGATCCACATGACTATCCTTGAGAAGTTTACCCTCTGCCGAAAGCAGTGGACCGGTGACGATCTTGCTACCCGCAAGTGCCGGGAACACCGGCGCCAAACCTTGCCCTTCGGGTTGGTGACACGCTGCACATTGCTTCTCATAGATGTCCTTGCCGGCGGCCAGCAGCTCATCCTTGCTCCAGGTCTTGTCCGAACCGGCCGCGGCGGCAGCGATCTGCGTCTTCTTCTGATCGACCCAGGCGAGATACTCATTCTCCGGAACAGCGTGCACGACGACCGGCATGAAACCGTGATCCTTACCACACAATTCCGCACACTGCCCGCGGTAGATCCCGGGCTCCTCAATCTTCAGCCAGGTTTCACGAAGAAAACCTGGAATCGCATCACGCTTGACACCGAACTGGGGCACCCACCAAGTATGGATCACGTCGGTTGATGTCAGCAGCACGCGCACTTTCTTGCCAACCGGCAGGACTACCGGGTTGTCCACCTCCAGCAGGTAGTGCTCTCCCTTGGCTTCCTTGTTGGTAATCTGATCGCGCGGTGTACTCGTGGTACTCAGGTACTTGATTCCACTTTCCGGATATTCGTACTGCCATTTCCACTGCATGCCGGTAACCTTGAGGACCATGTCCGCCTTGGTCCGGGTATCCTCCATGTCGAGCACCGCGTGGTAGGCAGGGATACCCATCAGGACGTAGTCGATAAACAGCAGAATCGCAAACGGCACCAGCGCCCACAGCCACTGGACGGTGCCGGTGGGTCCGGTAAACCTGGCCGGCTGATGGCCGACACTCTTTCGATGCTTGAGCATCGAATAGACCATGATGCCAAACACAACCAGGAACAGCACGGTGATCACGATCATGAAATGATTGTGAATCTCGAGTGTATCGCGGGCGATCGGGGTGACAGGCCGGGGGAAATTCCAGCTGTAATCGGCCCTCGCCAGCGAGGGAACCACCGCCAGGAGCAGACCCAGGAACGAAATACCCGCCCGCAGACAGAAACGACGAAGGATCTTCAATTTGTCTCCTTAAAGTACTTGGTCGGGGCTAAACTGCACCCAGGTTTTGTTTCAGTTCTTTGGCAAGCGCCATCTTCTGCTCTTCCGTCAACAGACTGCCCACCTCGACTTGCTTGCCATGCGAACTGATCAGCAAGCGATGGCCGTTCTGGCCCGGAGGCTTGACGTACTGCAACCGCGCCCAGTATGGCTGGAACTCGTGGCGCTCCACCCGCGCACCATGGCGCTTTTCTATCGTCAGGTGCCCCGATTCCAACGTGATCGTCTCAAAGTCGTCAGCAGCCAATTCGGTGCGCAGCAAAGCCCACCACAACAGAGCGAGTTCAAGGCCAGCAAAGGGAATCACTGGCCAAGCACCAAAACACGAAAAAGCGAACGCGATCAGCCCGGAAGCAGTAGCGGTGGCAACAAATAGCCGCCTGCGTCCGGCCACTGACAGCGAGTGGTTCGGGCGGGCCACCCAAATGCGGCCCGAAAGCGTCCGTGCGGCAACCAGGCTCATCAATCCCCTCCCAATAGACCACCCTCCCTGAGCGGTCTCGCTCGACTTGACACAAATCAAGGCATTGATCTGTGAATTTTAGCATGAAATCGGTTTTTCATCGCAACGGATGCTTGCAAGATCATGATTGTGCTCGTGTTCCGGAGCATCACTTTACGCAACGCAACAGGCCACGGGTGCGGCTATTTGACGCAGCATGCCATGTAGTCACCCTTCTCCATGGTGAGGCGTATTGCTGCGCCGAACAATGGCGTGGCAGACCACTGACAAACGCTGACAGTGATCGAGATAGTCCGATGAATACAGACTGAACACGGCATAATTCGTGGCAAACGCGTTGCCATTGGGAGTCCGTATGCGAGAATTCGAGGCCACAAGGGTTTTCGTCTTCGGGTTGATGCTGGGTATGGCCACTCCCGCCGTGTCGCAGGAGATGGCCATCGGCCACAGCATCGAAAACCTGCTCGAATTCGCCAAGAGCCGAAATCCCGAGTACGCCGCCATGCTTGCCGAAGTTGATGCGGCGGTGGAGCGGGTCACGCCGGCAGGCGCCCTGCCCGACCCGAGGTTCCGGATGGAACTTCGAGACATCACCCGATACGGAGATCAGAACCCGACACTCTCGCCGAGTCGCGTCGGCAGCACGCGTTACCTGCTGTCTCAGGACATTCCGTGGTTCGGCAAGCGTGATCTGAAACGCGAGATGGCCGAACTCGAAGTTGACAGTGCCAGAGGGCGTGCCTGGGGAACGTGGTCGGAAATTGCCGCCAGAATCAAGACCAGCTATGCGCAATGGTATTACGTCCGCAGCAACGAGCGCCTGACGCGGGAAATACTTCAACTGATGCAGCGCCTTGAAAGAATCGCCCAGGTGCGCTATAGCAGCGGTCTGGCAGCATTGCAGGATGTCATTCGTGCGCAGGTTGAACAGACGAAGCTCCGTAGCGAACTGGTGGCGCTGCAAACCGAGCAGCATCACCTGCACACCCGCCTGAATGCCTTGCTGGGACGGCCTGCCGAAGCAGCACTGGCAGCGCCGGAAAAACTTCGCCCGCTGCCGGCGCCGGCCAGGCTCGAATTTACCGTACTCGCGGAGCGCGTACGCGCCCGTAACCCGTTGCTGGCATCCGAACTCAGCAAGCTCAAGGCAGCCGAAAAGGGCCGGGAACTCGCGTACAAGAACCGTTACCCGGATTTCACGATAGGCGCCGGTCCAATCCAGTATCAGAGCGCGATCAAGGAATGGGAACTGATGGTCGAAATGAACATACCGTTCCAGCAATCCTCGCGCCGTGCGCTGGAACGAGAATCAGAAGCCCTGCTCTCAGCTGCCCGGGCACGCCGGGAGGCAAGTACCAACCAACTGATCGCCGATCTGGCGGAGAACCTTGCCGGCATCGACGGAGCGCGCCGGACCGAGGCCCTGGCCAGCGGTGATCTGCTGCCCGAGGCCGAGTTGACTTACAAGGCTGCACTCGCCGGCTATGAAAACGGGAAACTGGATTTCGCCACGCTGCTCGACGCGCAACGACAGATTCGTCAGGCCAGACAGGAGCAAATCCGGGCGCAGTCCGAGGGACAGGCACGACTTGCAGAAGTGGAACGGATCCTCGGGGAAGATCTATGAAGCAGAGCACGCGCGTTGCGGTCGGCACCCTGGCTATCGCTGCCCTGGCCGCCGGGGGTGGTTACTGGTCCGGTCAGCGTCAGGTCCCGGGAGATCATGACGAAGCGAAGCCGCATGCTGCCGTCGCCGCCGGCGAGCCCGCAAGAGGAACGCGCAAGATCCTCTACTACCGGAATCCCATGGGTTTGCCCGACAACTCGCCGACGCCGAAGAAGGACCCCATGGGCATGGACTATATCCCTGTCTATGAGGGCGAAGCGGGCGAAGCCGGCAGCAAGCAGATCAGCATCAGCACCGATAAAATTCAGAAGCTCGGAGTCAAAACCGAGGCAGCCAGCCTGCGCTCGCTCGACAGGATCGTACGTGCCGTCGGGCGCATCGAGCCGGACGAACGCCGCCAATATGCCATCGCCCCCAAGTTCGAAGGCTATGTGGAGCGACTGCAGGTGAATATGACCGGCCAGATGGTCGCCAAGGGTCAGCCGCTGTTCGAAGTGTACAGCCCGGAGCTGATCTCTGCCCAGCACGAATACGCACTTGCAATACAGGGCGTGCAGTCGCTGACCAACGCCAGCGGCGAAGCCCGCAACGGCATGCAGCAACTGGCTGATGCGAGCCTGATGCGCCTCAGGAACTGGGACATCTCGGACGAGCAGCTCAGGGCCCTGGCCGGTGCCGCCGACACCAGGCGCACGCTGACCTTCCGTTCGCCTGTTGCCGGCGTCGTGACCGAGAAGAAAGCCGTGCAGGGCGTGCGCTTCATGCCCGGTGAGGTGCTCTACCAGGTGGCCGACTTGTCGACTGTCTGGGTGATCGCCGACATTTTCGAGCAGGACATCGGTGTGGTGAAGGCCGGCGCCCACGCCAGAATCAAGATCAATGCCTATCCGGACAAGGCTTTCGAGGGGAAAATCACCTACGTCTATCCGACGCTCAAGGCGGAAACCCGCAGTGTGCCGGTCCGGATCGAGCTGGCCAACCCAGCAATGCAGCTCAAGCCCGGCATGTTTGCGCAGGTCGAACTGGCGGTGGCGGCCCAGGGTCAGGTGGTCACCGCGCCATCCTCGGCAGTCATCGACAGCGGCACCCGCCAGATGGTTCTGGTGCAGGTCGGGGAGGGTCGCTTCGAGCCACGGGCAGTAAAGCTGGGGGCTCGCAGCGACGACCGTGTCGAGTTGCGCGAGGGCGTCCGGGAAGGCGAGCAACTGGTGGTCACCGCCAATTTCCTGATCGACGCCGAAAGCAACCTCAAAGCTGCCGTCGACGGATTTGCCCACCCAGCGCCCACGGATGGCCAGCTCCCTGCGCGTGACGCCAGCCCCCGCGCCAGGCCAGCGAGCGCGGGCCATCAGGCGGAGGGCAGGATCGAGGCGATCAATGCCGCCAGCGCTACGGTGAGCATCAGTCATGGCCCGGTCGAAAGCCTCAACTGGCCACCGATGAGCATGGCGTTCAAGGTCGCCAACCCCTCACTGTTGAAGGATCTCAAGCCCGGCGCAGCGATTGCCTTCGAGTTCGTCGAGCGCGGTGCGGGGGAATGGGTGATCACTTCGGTCAAGCCGGCTCTCAGGCCGGCGGACACCGGGGCGACTCCTGCCCATCCGCACGCCGGGCACTGACGACACTCCGGAAAGAGCTTAGCCATGTTGACCAAGATCATCGACTGGTCAAGCAGGAACCGCTTCCTGGTCCTGCTGGCCACCCTGTTCGTCATCGTCGGGGGCGTCGTCGCGGTCCTCAGGACGCCTCTCGACGCCCTGCCCGATCTCTCGGACGTACAGGTCATCGTCTACACCGAATACCCTGGTCAGGCGCCGCAGGTCGTCGAAGACCAGGTGACCTATCCCCTCACCACGGCCATGTTGTCGGTGCCGAAGTCGAAAGTGGTACGCGGATTCTCGTTTTTCGGCGCGTCCTTCGTCTATGTCATCTTCGAGGACGGTACCGACATCTACTGGGCTCGTTCGCGGGTACTCGAATATCTCAATTTTGCTTCCGGACGCATGCCGCGGGGGGTGACGCCGCAGATCGGCCCGGACGCCACCGGCGTCGGCTGGGTCTATCAATACGCGCTCCTGGCCAAGAACAAAAGCCTGGCCGAGCTGCGCACCATCCAGGACTGGTATCTGCGCTACCAACTGACCAAGGCACATGGCGTCGCCGAAGTCGCCTCGATCGGTGGATTCGTCCAGACCTACCAGGTCACGGTCGATCCGGGCAGGTTGCGCGCTTACGGCATCCCTCTGATGACGGTCGTCCAGGTCATCCGCGACTCCAACCGGGACGTCGGCGGCCGCATCGTCGAAATGGCCGAAACCGAGTACATGGTGCGCGGCAAGGGTTACCTGCGGGGACTGAGCGACATCGAGTCGCTGGTAGTGAAGAGCGACAAGGGCACGCCGGTGTTGATTCGTGACATCGCTCGCGTCGAGTTGGCTCCCGATGAACGCCGTGGCCTGACCGAATTGAATGGCGAGGGCGAGGTGGTTTCCGGCATCGCCATGGCCCGCTACGGCCAGAATGCCCTCGAGGTGATCCACAACCTGAAGAACAAGATAGCGGAACTCGGCCCGGGCCTGCCGGAAGGTGTAACGGTACAGACCGTCTATGACCGCTCCGACCTCATTCACCGGGCCATCGAAACGCTGACCAGAACCCTGATTGAGGAATCGGTCATCGTCGCGCTGGTTTGCGTCGTGTTCCTGCTGCACGTGCGCAGTGCTCTGGTGGCAATCCTGATGCTACCCATCGGCGTGCTGCTTGCCTTCATCGCCATGCGTCTGCTGGGCATGAATTCCAATCTGATGAGCCTGGGCGGCATCGCCATCGCCATCGGCGCGATGATCGATGCCGCCATCGTCATGATCGAGAATGCCCACAAGCACCTTGAGCGCCTGCCAGCAGGACATTCGGATCAGGATCGCGCCGCCAGCATGCTTCTGGCGTGCAAGGAGGTAGGGCCGGCCTTGTTCTTCTCGCTGCTCATCATCACCGTCTCTTTTCTGCCCGTTTTCAGCCTGGAGGGTCAGGAAGGGCGACTGTTCTCGCCGCTGGCCTTCACCAAGACTTTCTCGATGGCCGGTGCGGCGGTCCTTTCCGTGACTCTGGTACCAGTACTGATGATGCTGTTCATCCGTGGCAGGATCATGCCGGAGGCCAGGAATCCGGTTAACCGGGTGCTGATCTGGCTTTACCGGCCGATCATCGCCGGCGTGCTGCGCTGGAAGAAGCTGACCATCCTGGCCGCCCTGGCAGTTCTCGGGATCTCGATCTACCCGGCGTCCCGGATCGGTTCCGAGTTCATGCCGATACTCAACGAAGGTACGCTGCTCTACATGCCGGCATCGCTGCCTGGAATGTCGATCACCAAAGCGGCGGAACTGCTGCAAACCCAGGACAAGATCATCAAAAGCTTCCCCGAGGTCGAGTCGGTCTATGGCAAGGCGGGACGGGCCAACACGGCAACCGACCCGGCACCGACCGAGATGTTCGAGACGGTGATCAATCTCAAGCCGGAGTCCGAATGGCGTGCCGGCATGAACACCGACAAACTGATCGCCGAACTCGACCAGGCGCTGCAGTTCCCCGGTATCGCCAACGCGTGGACCATGCCGATCAAGGCACGCATCGACATGCTCTCCACCGGCATCCGCACGCCGATCGGCATCAAGGTCTTCGGCAAGGATCTCGACGAGATGGAAAAGCTCGCCAAGATCATCGAGGTCGTCGTGAAGACCGTACCCGGTACCACCAGCGCCTTTGCCGAGCGCATTACCGGCGGCTTCTACATCAACATCGAACCGGACCGCGAGCAACTGGCGCGCTACGGACTGGCGGTCGGTGACCTGCAGAATGTCATCGGCGCAGCCCTCGGCGGCGAAATGGTGACGACCACGGTCGAGGGCCGCGAACGCTTCGGGGTGAGCGTCCGCTACCCGCGAGAACTACGTGCCAATCCGCAGCAGATCGGCCGGGAAGTGCTGGTACCAACCATGGACGGCACCATGGTCCCCCTCGGCCAGATGGCTCGCGTCGAAATCACGAAAGGCGCACCCGGCATCCGCACCGAAAACGCCCTCCTCTCGGCCTACATTTTCATCGATATCCGCGACCGTGACATCGGCGGCTATGTCGCCGACGCCAAGAAGGCGGTGGCCGAACAGGTCAGCTTCCCGCCCGGCTACTACGTCACCTGGAGCGGCCAGTTCGAATACATGGAACGTGCCATCGCGAAGATGAAGATCGTCATTCCCGTTACGCTGCTCCTGATTTTCCTGCTGCTCTATCTCAACTTCAAGCGTTTGACTGAAACCATGATCGTCATGCTTTCGGTTCCTTTCGCCCTGGTCGGCGGGATCTGGCTGATGTGGCTGCTCGACTACAACCTCTCGGTAGCTGTGGCCATCGGCTTCATCGCCTTGGCCGGCGTGGCGGCGGAAACCGGTGTGGTGATGCTGATCTACCTCGACCATTCCTGGGAAGCGGCCAAGGCCAAGTCTCGAGCCGCCGAGCGGGAACCCGAGGTGAGCGATCTTTACGACGCCGTTATGGAAGGTGCCGTCGAGCGCGTGCGGCCGAAGATGATGACCGTCGTCGCGATCATGGCCGGCCTGCTGCCGATCATGTGGGGCACCGGCACCGGTTCCGAGGTCATGAGCCGTATCGCCGCTCCGATGGTCGGTGGCATGATTTCGTCCACCGTTCTGACCCTGGCTGTAATCCCGGCCATCTATGCGCTGGTGAAACAGTGGCGCCTGCGGCGGAACGTCGAGTAATCAGGCTTCGTCGGACAAGTTGCAGCGGGCAGGCCGCCCGGCCCGCCCAACTGAACCTCAGCTACTGAAAGCGTCACCGAGTGGCAGGCCGAGGACAATCTTGTCCACCAGAAACTCGCTGCCGTGCCTTGCTCCCGACTCGTCCGCGAAGACATTCGATCCAAAGCTGCCGTCCGGATTCGCATAGCCACCAAACATGAACTCGCTTCCATGGGCGACGCCGGCATTCAGTTCAATAGCACTAAAAGCAACATCAGAGGCCAGGCTGACCGTCTGCAAGCCGGCACCGCTGTTGGCATGGAAACCCAACTCCTTGACCACTCGGCCACCGTCATCAAGTAGACGCAGACGCCCACTCTCGACGAAAGCCGTCCCATCGTCGTACGAAAAAAACTGTGAAAGATACAGCGTCAGGGTGTTCGCTTTCTCGGCAAGATTGAAACGCAATGCCTCTCTGCCGTCGATCTCCTGCTTTATGGAACTGGTCGCAGCGGATTGTCCGCTGACTCCCAAGCCTCCTGCGTACAGATCGCCGCCAGCCAGCGTCTGCGGACTGGCCTCGGTGGCACTGACCGTGCTCCATATTTCTTCGGTGTCCAGGTAATCTGCCTTATGGACGATCACTATCGCCGGGTTGGCCAATACCGCGGCCCATTGCGCGGCAGATCCCGAAGGCAACTCAGGAGGAAGGGCTGCTGTTGGCGCAATGACATCGATCTTGACGGTTGCCGAATCGCTACCACCCAAGCCATCGCTAACCTTGTAGCTGAAACTGGTCGTACCTGTGAAATCGGCAGTCGGGGTGAAGCTGAAGTGACCGTCGGCGTACGGCGTGAGCGTCCCTTTCAGGCCCTTCACGTTGAGCAGGGAGACGCTCAGGGCGTCGCCGTCACCGTCGTGGTCGTTGGCCAGCAACCCCGGCGCGGCAATTTCCAAGGTCTTGCCAGTTTCCACCGCATACCTGTCGTCATCCGCTACTGGAGCACTGTTGGTCACGTCGATGGCGACCGTCGCCGTGCTGTTGCCGCCGAAACCGTCGCTGACGGTGTAGCTGAAACTGGTCGTGCCGACGAAACCGGCGGTCGGGGTGAAGCTGAAGTGACCGTCGGCGTACGGCATGAGTGTCCCCCGCAGTCCGCTGACGTTGACCACGGAGACGCTCAGGGCGTCACTGTCGGCATCGCGGTCGTTGGCCAGCAACCCCGGCGCGCTGATGTCGAGCGTCCGACCGGCGTGCACCGCGTAGTGGTCGTTGCCGGCCACCGGCGCGCTGTTCACCACGTTGATGGTCGCCGTCGCCGTCGACCTTCCGCCAACCCCGTCGCTGATGGTGTAGCTGAATTCGGTCTTGCCGGCAAAGTTGGTCGTCGGCTTGAAGCTGAAGTGGCCGTCGGCGTACGGCGTGATCAATCCTTTCAGGCCCGTCACGTTGAGCACGGAGACATTCAGGGCGTCGCCGTCAGGATCGCTGTCGTTACCCAGCAATCCCGGTGCCGCGACGTCGAGCGTCTGGTTCGACCGGATCGTGTAGGTGTCGGCAACGGCGATCGGGTTGCGGTTGGTCACGTCGATGGCGACCGTCGCCGTGCTGTTGCCGCCGAAACCGTCGCTGACGGTGTAGCTGAAACTGGTCGTGCCGACGAAACCGGCCGTCGGGGTAAAGCTGAAGTGACCGTCGGCGTACGGCGTGAGCGTCCCCCGCAGCCCGCTGACGTTGACCACGGCGACGCTCAGGGCGTCGCCGTCGGCATCGCGGTCGTTGGCCAGCAACCCCGGCGCGCTGATGTCGAGTGTCCGGCCGGCGTGCACCGCGTAGTGGTCGTTGCCGGCCACCGGCACGCTGTTCACTACGTTGATGGTCGCCGTCGCCGTCGACCTCCCGCCGACCCCGTCGCTGATGGTGTAGGTGAAACTGGTCGTGCCGGCGAAGTTGGTCGTCGGCGTGAAGTTGAAGTGACCGTCGGCGTACGGCGTGATCGTCCCTTTCAGGCCCGTCACGTTGAGCACGGACACGTTCAGGGCGTCGCCGTCAGGGTCGCTGTCGTTGCCCAGCAGTCCCGGTGCCGCGACGTTGAGCGTCTGGTTCGGACGGGTCGTGTAGGTATCGGCTTTGGCGATCGGGTTGCGGTTGGTCACGTCGATGGCGACCGTCGCCGTGCTGTTGCCGCCGAAACCGTCGCTGATGGTGTAGCTGAAACTGGTCGTGCCGACGAAGCCGGCCGTCGGGGTAAAGCTGAAGTGACCGTCGGCGTACGGCGTGAGCGTCCCCCGCAGCCCGCTGACGTTGACCACGGCGACGCTCAGGGCGTCGCCGTCGGCATCGCGGTCGTTGGCCAGCAGCCCCGGCGCGCTGATGTCGAGCGTCCGGCCGGCGTGCACCGCGTAGTGGTCGTTGCCGGCCACCGGCACGCTGTTCACTACGTTGATGGTCGCCGTCGCCGTCGACCTTCCGCCAACCCCGTCGCTGATGGTGTAGGTGAAACTGGTCGTGCCGGCGAAGTTGGTCGTCGGCGTGAAGTTGAAGTGACCGTCGGCGTACGGCGTGATCAATCCTTTCAGGCCTGTCACGTTGAGCACGGACACGTTCAGGGCGTCGCCGTCAGGGTCGCTGTCGTTGCCCAGCAGTCCCGGTGCCGCGACGTTGAGCGTCTGGTTCGGACGGGTCGTGTAGGTATCGGCTTTGGCGATCGGGTTGCGGTTGGTCACGTCGATGGCGACCGTCGCCGTGCTGTTGCCGCCGAAACCGTCGCTGATGGTGTAGCTGAAACTGGTCGTGCCGACGAAGCCGGCCGTCGGGGTAAAGCTGAAGTGACCGTCGGCGTACGGCGTGAGTGTCCCCCGCAGTCCGCTGACGTTGACCACGGAGACGCTCAGGGCGTCACTGTCGGCATCGCGGTCGTTGGCCAGCAACCCCGGCGCGCTGATGTCGAGTGTCCGGCCGGCGTGCACCGCGTAGTGGTCGTTGCCGGCCACCGGCACGCTGTTCACTACGTTGATGGTCGCCGTCGCCGTCGACCTCCCGCCGACCCCGTCGCTGATGGTGTAGGTGAAACTGGTCGTGCCGGCGAAGTTGGTCGTCGGCGTGAAGTTGAAGTGACCGTCGGCGTACGGCGTGATCAATCCTTTCAGGCCCGTCACGTTGAGCACCGAGACGCTCAGGGCGTCGCCGTCAGGATCGCTGTCGTTGCCCAGCAATCCCGGTGCCGCGACGTCGAGCGTCTGGTTCGGTCGGATCGTGTAGGTATCGGCAACGGCAATCGGGTTGCGGTTGGTGACAACGAAACTCAGTGCGATCGTGTCGGCAACAGGAAGCCCCTCCCAAGCCGTATATCTGTCACTTGTCGTGATCACGAACCCGGTCGAAGAGGCGGTGCGCAACTGGCCATTGACCTTCATGAGAGCTCCTTCCGCAGTTGTGACAGAAATTTACCGGCGAATACGACTGGATTTGATCTGAAAGCAAACTCCCTGCCAAAGCTTTCAACCCACTGTATCAGTTGTGTTTCCCACTTATCATGCATTGGCGGTGTAAGATTTTTCGACAGAATCCCTGTCACTGGTCATTCGCTACTCAATCCGAATGTCTCCGCAGTGCTCCCTTGCCATTTTGTGGGAAATGGATCGGCGTAAGCGACACCCCCATGGCCTTCTTCTTGCGGTGTTGTCTTGCCTGGCCATGGCCGTAAGTCAGGATATTCCGGAAAACAATCCGCCATAGCGCGAAAAAAAGGCCGGACGGGCCGGCCTTCGGGCAAGTGAAAGCAGCTTGTGCTCAACTCGCGAGCGGCGCCAGGCACGCACGCATTTTCTGCATCGCTTTGACTTCGATCTGGCGAATCCGCTCGGCGGAGACACCAAACTCTGAGGCGAGCTCGTGCAGGGTTGCCGGGGCGTCGTCGTTCAGCCAGCGGGCTTCGATGATGCGGCGGCTTCGTGCGTCCAGCCTCGCCAAAGCACCCTGCAGACCATCGTTGTGCAGGTAGTCGCGCGCGCGGGCTTCCAGAACATGTACCGGTTCGTTCGAATGATCGGAAAGATAGGCGATTGGTGCAAAAGCCTCGTCATCGTCAGAATCGCCTTCAAGCGCGAGATCATGCCCTCCCAGACGAGTGTCCATTTCGATGACGTCTTCTGACTTGACGCCCAGACGGCCAGCGATATCTGCAACCTGCAAGGTACTGAGTCCCTCGCTATTGGCTTTCATGCTGCGCAGATTGAAGAACAGCTTGCGCTGCGCCTTGGTCGTTGCCACCTTGACCATCCGCCAGTTCCTCAGTACATACTCATGAATCTCGGCCTTGATCCAGTGGATGGCGAAAGAAACCAGCCGAACGCCGCGACCTGGATCGAAGCGTTTCACCGCCTTCATCAATCCGATGTTGCCCTCCTGAATGAGATCAGCGTGCGGCAAGCCATACCCCAGGTAACCACGCGCAATGGCAATCACCAGACGCAGGTGCGAAAGCACCAGTTGCCGTGCTGCAGCAAGGTCGGCTTCATCGCGGAAGCGCGTTGCCAGGCGAAACTCTTCTTCTTCGCTGAGCAGAGGAAATTGCCTGGCTGCCTGGATGTACGCATCAATACTGCCGACCGTGGAAAGCGTAGGTAGAGTCAGGGCTTGTGACATGGTGATCGTTTCTCCGTATGCAATACTCTTGACAGGATTCATTTTAGCACTCGCGACATGAGAGTGCTAATGGCAGAATAAGTTCACCCGCACTGAGCCATGGAAAGCCCGCGCCCGAATGGAAAAAAAATTCTGTGCATTTGTAAGTAATTCGCGCTCGTACGCGTCTAAGCTGTGTCGAAGCTGTGGTTGCAGACTGGCCAGCTTTGACCCATCACCCATCCACCTAGAGGAGAAAACTCATGTCAAATCAAATATCTGGAGTCGCTATCGCCGCCGCTGCCGCCGCCCTTTTTGCGACGGGCAGCATCGTTTCGCCAAGCGTGCAGGCGGCAGAAGGGGCTGCGGTTCACTGCGCTGGCGTAAATTCGTGCAAGGGGCATTCCGAATGCAAGACGGCCAAGAGCGAGTGCAAGGGAACCAACGCCTGCAAGGGTCAGGGCTGGGTAACCAAGGCCAGCGCCAAGGAATGCACCGATGCCGGAGGCAAGGTGGTGACCAAGTAAGTCCCTTGTGGCTGGACTTGGCCGCGCTGCCGACAGGCGAGCGGCCAGGTCCAGCAGCAGTCTGAGTCCAGAGAGACCGCATGAGTAAAACCATCAAGGGCTTCGGCCTCGGTCTACGGACCGAACACTATCGGGATTTCGTCGCTGCACCGCAACCAGTGGACTGGCTTGAGGTCATCACGGAGAACTACCTCGTCCCCGGCGGGAAACCTCTGCACTATCTCGACCAGATTCGCCGCGACTACCCGATGGTGATGCACGGGGTAGCCCTCTCCATCGGCGGCAGCGAGCCCCTTGACCAAGCGTATCTGCGGGACCTGCATGCACTGGCCGAGAGAGTCGAGCCGGCCTGGATCTCGGACCATCTTTGCTGGACCGGCACCTCGTCGCTGAATCTCCACGATCTGCTGCCCCTGCCGTACACCGAATCAAGCTTGCACCATCTGGCGCCACGCGTGATGCAGGTGCAGGATATTCTTGGGCGGGTGCTGTTGCTGGAAAACGTGTCCAGTTATGTGAACTACCGCGCTAACGAGATGAGCGAGTGGGAGTTCATCCGCGAATTGCTAGTGCGTACCGGATGCGAGTTGTTGCTCGACGTGAACAACGTCTACGTCAGCAGCGTCAACCACCGTTTCGATCCACGCGCCTTCATCGACGCCATGCCGATCACAGCCATCCGCCAGATTCATCTCGCAGGGCACGAGGATCACGGCGGCCATATCATCGACACCCACGATCAACCGATCTGCGCTGCGGTCTGGGAGCTCTATGCCTATGCTGTGCGGCGATTTGGTCACATCCCGACGATGATCGAGCGCGACGACAACATGCCGCCGCTCGAAGTGCTGCTCGCCGAACTCGATATGGCGCGATCGGTTGAGCAACGCAGCCTGGCCGATACGAGACAGGCCGCATGAGCACCCTCTTCGAACTGCAACAACGCTTCCAGGACGCCATCCTGCTCGCAGATGCCCCCCTCGGATTGTTCACTGCCGAGAGTACCGGCAGCGGTGGCTTCAGCGTCTATCTGCAAGCCTACTCTGCGCGCCTGACCGCCGCTTTACGCGACAATTTCCCAACATTGCACCGCGGGCTCGGTGATGACGCTTTTGCTGCCTTGGCACGCGCCTACATTGCTGAGAGACCATCGCATTTTCGTTCGATTCGTTGGTTCGGCGACTCGCTGGTGGAATTTCTCGCCGCAGTGCCCGAGCGCTTGCCGCACCCGGCTCTGGTCGACCTGGCGCGCATGGACTGGGCAACGCGTACGGCTTTCGACGCTGCGGATGCCACCCTCCTCGGCTTCGAGGATGTGGCCGCGTTGCGGCCGGACGAATGGCCGGAGCAGGTTTTCAAAGCCGTGCCATCGCTCCAGATCCTTGATCTGGAGTGGGCTGTCGAGCCAATCTGGAAAACGCTCAATGATGATGAGCAGGCGGCAACCGACGCGCCACAGGCCCTCCCGCATGCGCTCCTGGTCTGGCGTCCGACTCTCGAATGCTGCTGGCGATCGGCCGATCCCTGCGAAGCGGTCGCCTTGCGCGCCTTGCGCGCTGGTGCGACGTTTGCCGAATGTTGCACGCGCATTGCCGAGTTTGCGACAACGGAAGCGGCGAGGACGGCGGCGGGATTTCTGCAGCGCTGGATCTCGGAAGGCCTGTTGGCTCGCGATTGACGATCACCATGGCGAATTCACCTGCCGATCCACCAAGCACTTCATGCGCGAAATGCGCAGCACCTTTCGTCTGCGGCGCCAACGCCGGCCTCGCATCCTGCTGGTGTATGCAGCAACCGCAGCTTGCCTGCGCGCCCGTCGCAGGTACCGGCTGCTACTGCCCGGCCTGCCTGGAACAACGGTTTAGCGATCGGCAATGCGCAACCGCTCCGGCAACATGAGGATCACGTCGCGGTTGCTCCACGAAAAACATTTCGCGGCCGCTGCACGCCACGGCAACCAGCAGGAGTTGATATGCTCACCTGGTGCGATGCTGACCGGCCTTGCTTCTGGAAGCTCCAGGGAGAACACGTGCTCGGTGTTGTAGAGCACGCCGGGGGCATATCGATGGCGCCACTCGGCAAAAATCTGGTAGCTGTGGGTGAGTTGCCAATCCAGAAGATTCTCATGCGCGATCTCGATTCCTGTTTCCTCGGCCACTTCACGGACTGCCGTATCCATCAACGGCTCACCCGCTTCCTGGCTGCCGGTAACCGACTGCCAGTAGCCAGCGTGCGCGGCGCGTTCAAGCAGCAGCACCAGCAGGTCGGTCGTGTGGATCACGACCAGAACCGATACCGGCCGTTTGTAGACGATCATCCGTGAGTCGCGAGAATCGCCAGTTCATCGGCAGGCAGATCGTAAAACACCCACATTGGGCAGGCCTGCGACCGCCATTCCGCGACCGCCGCGGCAAAAACCTCATTCAGCGCCTGGAAACCGACCTGGTCCTCGGCATGCAGGATCTCGGCCCGGGCGATGATCAGGACATAGCCTGCCGCCTGACACCACGACAAATCGGTCAGGCAATCCTTCAGGGCATCGAGGTTCTGTCCGTACCATTCAGGGAAACCGAGCACCTGCCCGAGCTCTCCAAGCGCACGGTCGATCCGGTCTGCGTCGGCGAAGCTGACCTGAAAACAGACAAGACCGGCGGCTTCCGCAGCTTCCAGCAGCTCCGTACGCCCGCACGGAGGCAGGCGGTAGATACCGGCGCGTCGACAATCTACCAACACGTTCAGCAACTCGTCGCGCTTCATGGCTGCTCGCGTATGCGGCGAAAACTGCGATAGTGATCGTCCGTGTAGTAATACTCGCCGGAACGGGCGACATCACCAACGCGCCCTTCACCAGCGATGATGCGGCGTGCGCCGCGGTCGCGCCGGCCTGGTGTCGGAACCGTGTACTCTCGATAGTAGCCGCGTGGCTGCGGCGGCAAGCGCCGCTCGAAATTCCCGAACGTCGTGCCGTCCTTCTGCGGAAACGGAAATGGCCCACCCTGCTGGATCCGACTGAGGGTCACCCTGGCCTCGGCAGGCAGTTCGGCCAGCACGACGTCGCGCAGATACTGTGCCTCGCGAGCCTGGAGTGGACCGGCCAGGCCAAGCAACACAGCCAGTACCGCCAGCTGCAGCGTGCGGAAAAGCGCGGTGAAGTGCGGCATCCGTATCAACTCTTGCCAACCTCGACCTGCGTGTCGACCCTCTGGCGTACTCGAATATGCAGCTCGCGCAGCTGTTTCTCGTCCACGCGACTCGGCGCATCGGTGAGCAGGCACTGTGCGCGCTGTGTCTTCGGAAAGGCGATCACGTCACGGATCGACTCGGCACCGCTCATCATGGTCACGATGCGATCCAGGCCAAAAGCCAGCCCACCGTGCGGCGGAGCCCCATACTTGAGCGCTTCGAGCAGAAAACCAAACTTGAGCTGAGCTTCTTCCTCAGAAATGCCCAGCGCCTTGAACACCTGTTCCTGAACGGCCGCCCGGTGAATCCGCACCGAGCCGCCTCCGAGTTCGGATCCGTTCAGCGCCAGATCGTAGGCCTTGGCCAGACAACCGCCGGGATCAGTACCCAGCAGTGCGAGGTGTTCGTCTTTCGGGCTGGTAAACGGGTGGTGACAGGCAGTCCAGCGCCTCTCCTCCTCGTCATAGTCGAACATCGGAAAATCCACCACCCACACCGGCTCCCAGGCGTGTCCATTGACCCAGCCCTTCTCGTGGCCGATCTTGACGCGCAGGGCACCGAGCGCGTCGTTGACCACCTTGCATTTGTCGGCACCGAAAAATATCAGGTCGCCGGAAGCTGCGCCTGTCCGCTCAATGATGGACTTCAGTGCGGATGCGTGCAGGTTTTTGACGATCGGCGACTGTAACCCAGTCTCGTTGAGCTGCGTCACGTCGTTGACCTTGATATAGGCCAGGCCTCTGGCGCCGTAAATGGCGACAAACTGGGTATAGGCGTCAATCTCCCCACGCGTCAGGCTGGCCCCGCCGGGAATGCGCAAGGCCGCGATGCGACCGCCCTCGCTGTTGGCGACCGCAGCGAAGACCTTGAAGGAAACGTCCTTCAAGACGTCGGCAACTTCGACGAGTTCCAGCGTCACCCGCAGATCAGGTTTGTCGGAACCATAGCGCCGCATGGCCTCGGCGTACGGCAGGCGGGGAAATGGATTCGGCAGTTCAGCCCCGATCGCCTCCTTGAACACCGCCCGGATCAGTTCCTCCATGAGCTGGATGATCTCGCCCTCGCTCATGAACGAGGTCTCGATGTCGACCTGGGTAAACTCCGGCTGGCGGTCGGCACGCAGGTCCTCGTCGCGGAAGCACTTGGTGATCTGGTAGTAGCGGTCAAAGCCGGCGACCATCAGCAATTGCTTGAACAGTTGCGGCGACTGCGGCAGCGCGAAGAATTGCCCGGGATGAACGCGCGACGGAACCAGGTAATCGCGAGCTCCCTCGGGGGTGCTCTTGGTCAGCATTGGCGTTTCGATGTCGATGAAACCTGCGTCGTCCAGGAAGCGGCGAAAAGCACGCGCCGTCTGGTAACGAAGCTGCATGTTCTTCTGCATCTGCGGGCGGCGCAGGTCGATCACCCGATGCAACAGGCGAATGTTCTCCGACAGATTTTCTTCGTCGAGTTGGAACGGCGGCGTCACCGAAGGATTCAGGACTTCAATCTCGTAGCAAAGAATTTCGACCTGGCCGCTGGCGATGTTGACGTTTACCGTTCCTTCAGGACGTGCTCGAACCCTGCCGGTAATCCGCAGGCAGAACTCGTTGCGTACCAACTCGGCCACTTTGAACATCGTCGGGCGATCCGGGTCGCAAACGATCTGAGCCAGACCCTCACGGTCACGCAGATCAAGAAAGATCACCCCGCCGTGGTCGCGGCGCCGATGCGCCCAGCCACAGAGCGTCACTTCCTGGCCGATGAGCTGTGTATTGACTTGTCCACAATAATGAGTTCGCATGCTGCCTTCCGCGGGTTGTGCTGGTATCAGTGGCGGCGATCGGTCGCCACCCGAGGTCTGGGTGGTGGCGCCACGACGCCCATCGAGATCACGTACTTCAGGGCCGTATCCACACTCATATCCAGTTCAATGACCTCCGCCTTGGGCAGCATCAAAAAGAACCCGGAAGTGGGATTCGGTGTCGTCGGAACATACACGCTGACATAGTCGCCGTCCAGATGCTGCAGGACATCGCCACCGGGCTTACCGGTAAGGAAAGCGATCGTCCATGCGCCTCGTCTGGGATACTCGATCAGCAGTGCCTTGCGAAAAGCGTTGCCGGACGACGAGAATAGCGTATCGGAAACCTGCTTGACGCTGTTATAAATGGAATTGACCACCGGAATACTGGTCAAGAGCCGCTCCCACCAGGTAACCAGCCGCTGTCCGATGAAATTGGCGGCGAGCACTCCCGTGAGCACGATGACCAACAAGGTGAGAATCGCGCCAGCGCCGGGAATGTCGAAACCCAGCATATTGCGCGGGTGAATCGCTTCAGGCAGGAGGCGCAAAGACTGGTCCATGGTGCCGACGATCAGCACCAACACCCAGGCAGTGATCCCCAGTGGGACCCAGATCAGCAGGCCGGTGATGAAGTAGCGTTTGATCAACTGCCGGCGCACGCTCTGGCTCCCGAGGCACTGGCTGGAGTCGCGTCTGCACTCGCCTTGCTTTCGGTGCCTGCCTTACCATCGGTATTTGCGTCCGTGCTTGCTGGTTTGTCCGTGCTTTCCGGCTTGCCGGTTGTGGACGGAGCCTTGCTATTGCCGCCCTTGAAATCTGTAGCGTACCAGCCGGTGCCCTTCAACTGAAAGCCCGCGGCCGTCAACTGCTTGCTATAAGTCGCTTGACCACACTGAGGGCAGATACGCAACACCGCGTCGCTTAGCTTTTGCAGATGATCTTTCTCAAACCCGCAGGAATCGCAGCGATAAGCGTAAATCGGCATGTCAAACCCTCGAAAAGCACTTGATGAAACTTAAGGAATCGAGATTATACGCGAACCGGCGGCAATTCCGGCTTGCTCGCCGGGCGGGCGCAGCCGGATGGCACTACAGCAAACCGATGTAAGCGCGCGTCAGGGGTTTCCCCCAGAACAGGGCCAGTATCCCTGCCGCAGCCAGATAGGGGCCGAAGGGAATCGGTACACTTCGCCCGCGTTTGATGACCACGATCAGAGTGATGCCGACAACCGCGCCCAGCATCGACGAGAGCAGAATGGTCAGCGGCAGCATCTGCCATCCGAGCCAGGCGCCAAGTGCCGCGAGCAGCTTGAAGTCACCGTAACCCATGCCCTCCTTGCCGGTGGTCAACTTGAAAGCCCAGTAGACCAACCACAGGGAGAGGTAGCCGCCCGCCGCACCGATCACGGCCGATTGCAGATCAACGAAACTCCCCGATACGTTGAACAACAGCCCAGCCCAGAGCAAGGGCAGCGTGATCGAATCCGGCAACAACTGCGTGTCGAGGTCGATACAGGTCAGGGCAATCAGACACCATATCAGCAGCATGGCGCCTGCCGCTGCCCAGCCATAGCCGAAATGCAGAGCGGCGAAGGCGCACAACAGGCCGCTGGTGGCTTCGACCAGCGGATAGCGCGGGGAGATCGGTTTGGCGCAGGCCGAACAGCGCCCACGCAGAAATATCCAGCTCAGCACCGGCACATTCTCGATGGCCGTGATCGCATGACCGCAGTCTGGGCACTGCGAGCGCGGCCTGGCCAGCGAGAACCGTTCGTGCTCGGCCGGCGCTTCACCGCGGAGTTCTGCGCAGTGGGCACGCCATTCGCGCTCCATTATTCTGGGCAGGCGATGAATGACGACGTTGAGAAAGCTGCCCACCAGCAGCCCGAGGACGCCTGCGATAACCGTAAACGTGGTCGGATCCAGATCGACAGTCAAGGCGCCAGGCATTATCCGACGACAGCGCCCAGTTTGAAGATCGGCAGATACATGGCAATCACCATGCCGCCGATCAGCACCCCGAGAACCACCATGATCATCGGCTCCATCAGGCTGGAAAGGGCCTCGACGGCGTCGTCCACCTCCGCTTCGAAGAAATCGGCGACCTTGCCGAGCATGGCATCGAGTGCGCCGGATTCCTCCCCAATGGCGACCATCTGATTCACCATGTTCGGGAACAGTGCGGTATTCTGCATTGCCGTGGTGAGGCTGGTACCGGTGCTCACCTCACTCTGAATCTGCCGCGTCGCCGCCTTATACACATAGTTGCCGGCGGCACCACCGACCGATTCCAGGGACTCCACCAGAGGAACACCTGCTGCGAACATGGTGGCCAGCGTACGGGTCCAGCGAGCGATGACCGACTTGCGAATGATGTCGCCAAAGACGGGCATGCGCAGGAATGCCCGGTCGAAAGCGATCTGCATGGTTTCCGATCGTTTCCAGGTATAGAAGAAAGCGTAGATCGCGCCACCGATGCCGCCAAACAGCGCCCACCAGTACTGGACGAAGAAATCCGACATCGCGATCACCACCAGCGTTGGCGTCGGGAGGTCGGCACCAAAACTCTTGAACACTTCCTTGAACGCCGGAATCACGAAGATCATGATCACTGCGGTGATAATGAAGGCGACAATGATGATTGCCACCGGATAAAACAGCGCCGCCTTGATCTTGGCCTTTATGGCAATCATTTTCTCCTTGTAGTTGGCCAGGCGATCAAGGAGTGTTTCGAGAATGCCGGCCTGCTCGCCAGCCGCAACCAGGTTACAGTACAAGGGGTCAAATTGAATCGGATATTTCCGGAACGCTTGCGAAAGCGAGCTACCCGTCTCGACATCGGCCTTGATATCCAGCAGCAACTTGCCAACGGCCGGGTTGTCGTGCCCGCGACCGACGATTTCAAAGGTCTGCAGCAGTGGCACACCAGCCTTCATCATCGTCGCCAACTGGCGCGTAAACAGCGTGATATCCTTGTCGGTGATCTGCCGACCACCCTTGAAGCGCTGCTTGGAAATCTTGCTGACCAGGATCCCTTGCCGACGCAGCGTGGCCTGCACAACCGTCTGGCTGCTGGCACGCTGCTCACCACGAACGACCTTCCCGGCCTTGTTCTTGCCTTCCCAAAGAAAAACAAATTCCTTGACGTCCGACTCGGTTTTCTTGGGAGGTCTTGCTGCAGTCGCCATTCTTACCTCTTCTTCAAGCGTTGGTGCTGCCGAGAACCTCATCAAGAGAGGTCAGACCCTGCTTGACCTTCAGCAGGCCGGAACGACGCAGGTCATTGACGCCTTCCTTTCGGGCCTGGATCGCAATATCAAGCTCCGTACCGCTGGCCATGATGATGCGCTGAATCGCTTCAGTCACCGGCATGACCTCATACAGACCCACCCTTCCCTTGTAGCCGCTTCCTTTGCAACGCTCGCATTCCCCTGGACCATAGAGGGTCCAGGTACCATCGAGATCGCTTTCCCGGAAGCCGGCATTGAGCAGGGTTTCAATCGGCGTGTCCAGCGGCTTCTTGCAGGTGCACAATCGGCGAACCAGCCGTTGCGCGGTAATCAGCAGGATGCTAGAGGCCAGATTGAATGTCGGGATGCCCATGTTCATCAGGCGGGTCAGCGTCGCTGGCGCATCATTGGTGTGCAGGGTGGACAGCACCATGTGCCCGGTTTGCGCAGCCTTGATCGCAATCTCTGCGGTTTCGATGTCGCGAATCTCACCGACCATGATGATATCCGGGTCCTGACGCAGAAATGCCTTGAGGGCTATCGGAAAGGTCAGTCCGGCACGGTCATCGACATTGACCTGATTGATTCCCGGTAAGGGAATTTCGGCTGGATCTTCCGCCGTGGCAATATTGACCCCGGGCTTGTTCAGGATGTTGAGGCAGGTGTAGAGCGAAACGGTTTTTCCCGAACCTGTCGGGCCGGTAACCAGGATCATTCCGTAGGGACGATGGATCGCGTCAAGCAGAACCGACTTTTGTTCAGGCTCATAGCCCAGAGCGTCGATACCGAGACTGGCGCTGGCTGGATCAAGAATCCGCAAGACGATCTTTTCGCCGTACATCGTCGGCAAGGTGCTGACGCGGAAGTCGATCGACCGATTCTTCGAAAGCACCAGACGCATGCGCCCGTCCTGCGGCACGCGTTTTTCGGCAATGTTGAGTCGTGAAATCACCTTGATGCGCGAGGCGATCTTGTCCTTGATGACCAGGGGCGGCGCTGCCACTTCCCGCAAAATGCCGTCGGTGCGAAATCGGATACGATAGCTTTTTTCATAGGGTTCGAAGTGGATGTCTGACGAACCCTCGTTGATCGCATCGAGCATCATCTTCTGAATGAACCTGACCACGGGGGCGTCATCAACTTCGAGGCTGCTCGCATCATCCACCTTCTCCGGACTCTGCTCGTCGGTAAACTCAAGGTTGATGTCCTCGCTGGTAAAACTCTTCAGGGTCTCCTCGACCGACTCGGACAGCTTGGTGACCAGCGGACCGAGTTTGTTTTCCTCGACGATTACCGGGTCAACTGCCAGGCCGGTCTGAAAGCGAATCTCGTCAAGCGCTCGCAGATTGGTCGGGTCGGCGATGGCGATGGCCAGGCGATTGCCGCGCTTGTGCAATGGCACCACGCGATGAGTCGCAATCAACTTCCGGTCAATGGCGTTCTTCTGAATATAGGAATCGTCGAACGCAGTCAGATCGAGCAGCGGATAACCGAACTTGTCTGCAGCGAAACGTGCAAATTCCAGGAAGGTGCCTTTCTTGGCTCCCACCAGTTGCTCTATCAGCGAAGTCTTCTTGGCCGCTGCTTGGGCGAGCAGAGACTCGGCCTCGGCTTCCTTGAGTCGGCCAGCTTGTACCAGCGCACGGGCGAAACCGCTAAGCGGTGATTGTTGCGGATTGGCTGCCATATTTCGCGATAGGACCCTGCAACGCGTTATGAACCATCAGGTCCCGGCTATACCGAGTTGGCCTACTCGATGATGCATTGCCTGAGAGCGTTTGTAAAGGTCACCGCGCAGGCGAGCGCCAGCACCAGCAGGCCCGCCGACTACCGCAGGCAGCGATGACTGGCATATGCCTCTCCCAAACACAGCGATCACCGCAATCGGCACCCTGCCAGCATGGGGCATCGCTGCAAAGCCACGCCGCTACTTGCTCGCCGCGTCCACCACCACCAGTGCGGTCATGTCAACCACCCTGCGGACCGACGAAGTCGGAGCCAGAACATGCACCGGACGCGCGGCGCCAAGGAGGATCGGCCCCACCGACATCCCCTCGCCGCCGGTCACCTTGAGCAGGTTATAGGAAATATTGGCGGCATCGAGATTGGGCATTACCAGCACGTTGGCCTCACCGCTCAGTGGCGACTCCGGGTCCGATTGCCTGCGGATGGCTTCGGAGAGCGCACTTTCGCCGTGCATTTCGCCGTCGACCTCCAGGTCGGGCGCTCTGGCACGCACGATTCGCGCGGCTTCGGCCACTTTGCTCGCGGAGGCACTCTGTGAGGATCCGAAGTTCGAATGCGACAGCATCGCCACCTTCGGCCTGATCTTGAAGCGACGAACCGCGTCTACCGCCATCAGCGCAATTTCCGCCAGTTGCGCGGCGTCGGGCTCTTCGTTGACATGCGTATCGCAGAGGAACAGCGCGCGTCCGGGCAACAACAAGTGGGTCATCGCCGCCATCGTGCTGCAGCCTGGAGCCTTGCCGATGATCTCATCGACCTGGCGCAGATGATGAGCGAAACGACCGGACAGACCACAGATCATGCCGTCGGCGTAACCGAGCTTGAGCAGGATGGCGCCGATGATGGTGTTGTCGCTGCGCAGGCGGGTCTTGGCGATGTCGATCGTCACCCCTTGGCGCTTCCGCAGTTGATGATAGGTCGTCCAGCATTCCTTGTAGCGCTGGTCACTGTTGGGATCGACCACCTCGAAATGCGTACCGACACGCAGCTTCGAGCCAATCCTCTCGAGCCGTGCGGCAATCACATCGGGGCGACCAATCAGGATCGGGCTGGTCAGGCCTTCATTGAGAATCGTCTGCGTCGCGCGCAGGATCCGCTCATCCTCCCCGTCCGGATAGACGATGCGTGTCTTCCGCCCACGCCTGGCCGCCGAAAACACGGCACGCATACCGACGCCCGTACGGTAAACGAACTCCCTGAGCTTTTCGCGATAGGCAGGCAGGTCGGCAATCGGCCTCGTCGCGATGCCGGAACTCATCGCCGCCTGGGCCACGGCTGGCGCGATGGTGGTTATCAAACGGGGATCGAACGGCTTGGGAATCAGGTACTCCGGGCCAAAGGAAAGGTGCTCACCGGGATAGGCCATGGCGACCTCGTCACTCACCTCTTCCTGCGCCATCGCCGCCAGCGCCTTGACGCAGGCCATCTTCATCTGTTCATTGATGCCCGTTGCACCGACGTCAAGGGCGCCGCGGAAAATGAACGGAAAACACAGGACATTGTTGACCTGGTTGGGGTAGTCGGAGCGCCCGGTGGCCATGAGCACGTCCGGACGCACTTCTCGGGCAAGCTCGGGCATGATCTCGGGGGTCGGGTTGGCCAGAGCGAAGACGATCGGCTGCCTTGCCATGCGCCGGAGCATATCCGGTTCGAGGGCGCCGGCGGCCGAGAGCCCGAGGAACACGTCGGCTCCGTCCAGTGCTTCCGACAGGGTTCTGGCGTCGGTGGTCCGGGCGTAACGCGCTTTGGTCGGTTCCATGTTCTCGTCGCGACCGACGTAGACCACGCCTTTCGAGTCGCAGACGATGATGTTCTCGCGCTGGACACCCAGGTCGCACCACAGGTTGAGACAGGAAATGGCCGCCGCGCCTGCGCCGGAGCAAACCACCTTCACTTCACCGATTTTCTTGCCGGTCACCTTGAGCGCGTTCAGGATCGCCGCCGACGAGATGATCGCCGTGCCATGCTGATCGTCATGAAAGACCGGAATTGACATCCTCTCCTTGAGCTTGGCCTCGATGTAGAAACACTGCGGGGCCTTGATGTCTTCCAGGTTGATGCCGCCAAGTGTCGGTTCCATGGCGGCGATCATGTCGATCAGTCGGTCTGGGTCATTTTCGGCGAGTTCGATGTCGAACACATCGATCCCGGCGAACTTCTTGAACAGACAACCCTTGCCTTCCATCACCGGTTTGGCGGCCAGAGGACCGATATTCCCGAGGCCGAGCACCGCCGTACCATTGGTGATGACACCGACCAGATTCGCCCGCGAGGTGTACAGGCTGGCCGTGCCGGGATCATCGACGATGGCATGGCAAGCGTAGGCCACGCCTGGCGAATAAGCCAGTGCCAGGTCGATCTGGTTGCTGAGACCCTTGGTGGGCTGGACGGCTATCTTGCCTGCAGTCGGGTAACGGTGATACTCAAGGGCTGCCTCGCGAAGTTCGTTCTGGCGTGGATCGTTTTCCATTCTGCCTCCTGACGTGCTGTTCATCAAAGCAAAAGCGCGACACTTTAGCCGACTGCCGCGGTTAACACAAAACTCATGTTATCGCGATATTCGCCAACGCACGCTGCGGGTGCCGTTGCGAAGCAGAAATACAGTTGCACGGCGACCGCCGTAGACCGTGCCATCGGTATCGACCGGGGTGCGGCCTCCACCGCTGCGGGCGTGGCAGAGGTAGAATGATCGGCGCACGCGCAACCGCCATGCCATGGGGCTATTCCTGCGGTGGCGACGGGCATTCGACTTGAATGGGAGATGATGAATGGGCCAGACCGCCACCAGTAACCTTCGCACTGTCGCTCTCGTTGGCCACGGGGCCGCCGGCAAGACCACACTTGCCGAAAGCCTGCTCGCCGCAGCCGGAGCCATCAGCAGCCGCGGCGCTGTCGAGAAAGGCAGCACCGTTTGCGATTTCGACCCGCAAGAGAAGGAATTCGGCCACTCGCTGAATGCCGCGCTGGCAAGTTTTTCCTGGCAAGGGGCGCAGGTGCACCTGATCGACACACCCGGCTTCCCCGATTTCGCCGGCCCGGCGATCGGCGCGCTCGCGGCCGTGGACACGGCCCTGGTGGTGATCAGCGCGCAGAATGGCATTGAGCTTTCGAGCGAACGGATGATGAAACTGGCCGCGGCACGGGGAGTGTGCCGGATGATCGTGATCAACAAGATCGATGCCGAGAACGTCAATCTGCCGGCACTGGTCGGCGAAATTCGCGAGCGCTTCGGTCGGGAGTGCATGTTGCTCGATTTGCCGGCCAAACAGGGCAGCGACGTGGTGGAATTGCTCGGGCACGATGACGGCGAAAGCGATTTCGAGTCGGTGGCAGCGGCGCACCGCGCGCTGATCGATCAGATCGTCGAAGAAGACGAGGATCTGCTCGCGAAATACCTTGACGAAGGCGTCGATCCCAGCCCCGACGAACTGCATCTGCCCTTTGAAAAGGCGCTGCGTGCCGGCCATCTGATTCCAATTCTCTTCGTTTCTGCAAAAACCGGTGCCGGCATCCTGCAGTTGCTCGATGTGCTCGCCAGACTGGCCCCGAATCCGGCAGAGGGTAACCCGCCGCCGTTCTACCGCGGCGAACCCGGCGGTCCGGTGGAAGCCTTCCATGCCGAGCCAGACCCTCAGAAGCACGTGCTGGCGCACGTCTTCAAGGTCGTCAGCGATCCCTTCATCGGCAAGGTCGGTGTCTTCCGCGTCCATCAGGGAACGATCCGCCGGGACTCGCAACTCTTCGTCGGCGACAGCAAGCGTCCGTTCAAGGTCGGCCACATGTATCGCCTGCAGGGCAAGGAGTATGTCGAGGTCGAGACGCTGGTACCCGGCGATCTGGGGGCCATCGCCAAGGTCGAGGAAATCGAGTTTGACTGCGTGCTGCACGATTCGCATGATGAAGACCATATCCACCTGAAGCCTCTCGAGTTTCCGCAGCCGATGCACGGCCTGGCGGTACATGCGCGGCGCAAGGCCGACGAACAGCGTCTGTTCGAGATCCTGCACAAGCTTGAGGTCGAGGACCCCTGCTTCCGCATCGAGCGTCACCCGACGACCAACGAAACGGTGATTCGCGGCATTGGCGAAATGCACCTGCGCGCCAAGTTGACACGTCTGTCGCAGCAGTACAAGCTCGAACTCGACACCAAGCCGCCCCAGATTGCCTACCGCGAAGCCATCACGGGTACCGCTGAAGGGCACTGCCGGCACAAGAAGCAGAGCGGTGGCGCTGGCCAGTTCGGTGAAGTCATGCTGCGTGTGGAGCCACTCGAACGTGGCGCCGGTTTCGACTTCGTCGATATCGTCAAGGGTGGCGTCATCCCGGGCGTATTCATGGCAGCCGTGGAAAAGGGCGTTCGCCAGGCACTTGCCGACGGCGTCGTCGCCGGCTTTCCGGTCGAGGATTTGCGGGTCACCGTACACGACGGCAAATCGCATCCGGTCGACGGCAAGGACATCGCATTTTTCACCGCAGCCCGCAAGGCCACCGTCGACGCGATTCGGGCCGCCAGGCCGATCATCCTCGAACCGCTGGTCAACATTGAAATCCTCGCACCGGACGCGATGACCGGCGATGTCACCGGCGACCTGTCCAGCAAGCGCGGCCACCTGACCGGCACACAGCCGCGCGGCCCCGGCGTGATGGCCATCACCGGTCAGGTACCGCTGGCCGAACTCGAGGGCTACCAGTCACGCCTCAAGTCGCTGACCGGCGGCGAGGGTTCCTACAGCATCGAATTCTCGCACTACGCGCAGGTTCCGCCGGCCACGCAGCAGCAACTGGCTTCGCAACACAAGGTCGTCGAGGAGGAGTAGGAGACCGGGCAGGCGCCGGGCGCGTGACCGTGGTCGACTTTTTCAAGTTATCCGACTGGTTCATCCGGCTGGCCCGCCGCCTGCTGTATCTATGGGTACGCACCTCGGTATTTCCCGAGAATCCTTCCGAACTGGGCCTGGATCCAGCGAAACCGGTTTGCTACGTTCTGCAGGACAGGCATCTCTCGAACCTCCTGGTACTCTTCGAGGAATCGCGGAGAACCGGGTTGCCGCGTGCCGAGGCAACCATCACCTTGGGCAGGCAAGTCCTGCCCCGCTCGTTCTTCTTCCTGAATCGTGACCGCAGCCTTGCCGGCAGGGCTCGCGATGGCAGCAGCTACTCGCTATTGCTCGCCCGCCTGATCAGCCAGGCGATTGCCGACCCCCTGATCGATGTACAGCTGGTACCGGTCGTCATCCTCTGGGGCCGCAGTCCGGACAAGCAGGATTCGGTTCTCAAGGCCTTGTTCTCGGAAACCTGGCGTCCGCCAGGCGCCTGGCGGCAAATGCTGGCCATCCTGCTGCACGGTCGCAATGTTCTGGTTCGTTACAACGCCGCAATTTCACTACGCGATCTCCTGCAGGGAGGGCTCGCTGAAGAACCCGCGCTACGAAAACTGTCGCGCGTGTTGCGAGTCCATTTCCGTCGCCAGCGGCAGATGGCAATCGGGCCCGACCTCTCGCACCGCAATACCCAGGTGGACGCGGTGCTTGCCGGCGAACAGGTGCGCGCGGCGATCGCCAGCGAGGCGGCAATCGCCGGCATCTCGCCAGGAGAAGCCAAAGCCCGCGCCGCCAACTTCGCGATCGAGATCGCGTCCGACTATTCCTATGGTGTCGTGCGCGCGCTCGAACTCTTCCTGTCCTGGTTATGGACCAGGCTTTACGACGGCACCGAGTTGCATAACTTCGATACCGTCACTCGCATCGCTGCGGGACACGAGATCGTTTATGTGCCCTGCCACCGCAGCCATATCGACTATCTGCTGTTGTCATACATCATCATCCGCAAGGGGCTGACGCCACCGCATATCGCTGCCGGCGCCAACCTCAACCTGCCACTGGTCGGATCACTGCTGCGCCGCGGGGGCGCCTTTTTTCTGCGCCGCAGTTTCAAGGGCGAGCCGCTGTATGCGGCGGTGTTCCACGAATACCTGCATCTGATGCTCGCGCGAGGCTTCCCGATCGAGTATTTCATCGAAGGTGGGCGCAGCCGCAGTGGACGGATGCTGACCCCAAAAGCCGGCATCCTCGGAATGACGGTTCAAAGCTTCATTCGCGAGCACGCGCGGCCGCTGGTTTTCGTTCCGGTGTACATCGGTTACGAGAAATTGATCGAGGGCCGCAGCTACCTCGGTGAACTGGCCGGCAAGCCCAAGCAACGCGAATCGTTGTGGGGCCTTGTCACCAGTGTACGCAACATCAAACGCGTTTTCGGCAAGGTACACGTGAATTTTGGCGAACCGCTGGAACTCGCCGGCTTTCTCGACCAGCAACAGCCCGGCTGGAGCGAAGAAACCACGGCCAGCCAATCGCTATGGTCGCGCAGTGCGACGCGCAATGCGGCAGCGGAGCTCGCCAAGCGCATCAACGAGGCGGCCGTAGTCAATCCGGTGAACCTGATCGCACTCGCGCTGCTCGCCACCCCCAAGCACACCGCCGATGAACACGCACTGCAGCGGATGATCGTGCACTACCAGGCACTGCTTCGCGAAGCACCGTATGCGCTGACGACGATTCCCTGCCCGCTCGACGCGCAGCAGGTGGTGACCTACGCCGAGCGACTCGCAGTCGTCGAGCGTTTCGCCGATCCACTGGGCGATCTGATCCGCGTGCGTGACGAGCAGGCGCCCTTGCTCGCCTATTTTCGCAACAACGTACTGCATGTTTTCGCCCTGCCGGCGCTGGTCGCCTGCCTGCTGAGTCACAACCGCCGCCTCGATGCCGCGCGCGTGACACGCGCGGTGAGCGGCATTTGCGCCCTGATGCGCGCGGAACTGTTTCTCCGCTGGCCACCCGGCGAGCTGGAAGCCGCCACTGAAGCAGTCATTCGCGTCCTGCTCGCGCGCGGACTGCTGTGTCGATCGCCAACATCGGGAAGGCTCGCCGCACCGGAACCGATCAGCCAGGAATTTGCCGAACTGCATCTGCTCGGGGAAACCATCCGCCCCCTGCTGGAACGTCACTTCCTCGCCCTGGCGCTCCTCGATCGGCAGGGCAGCGGCAAACTCACCCGCCAGGCGCTCGAAGACAACTGCCACCTGCTGGCACAGCGGCTATCACTGCTCTACGAATTCAATACGCCGGAATTCCCCGAGAAGGCCACCTTCTCCGCCTTCATCGCCAACCTGATCGAGGCCGACTTTCTGCACGAGGACGACCAGGGACTGCTGCACTTCGACGAGCGTCTGATGACCCCGCTGACGCACTCGGAACTCGTACTCTCCGTCGAAGCGCGACGCGCCATTCGGCGCATCGCGGGTGCCGGCGTGGCCAAGTAGCCGCGCACGCAGAAATCCCGAAATGCTCAGGCCCGGCCGCCCGGACCGCGCCGGGCCGCCTGCTCGAGGCGCTCCTTCTCAGCCAGAACCCTGTTCGCATACTCGGTTTCGGCATCCTCTGGCGAGCCCCCATAATGCTGCAGCCCGGCAATCAGGCTGCCACGCCAGCGAATCGCCTCCTCAAGGACGTGTACGCCCACCTGAATGTTGGTTACCGGATCGAGAAACGGCTGCTCGCCAGCTCCGCGCGGCACCTTGTCGAGGTGGTAGCCGGGGATCACCTGCATCAGCCCTTTGGCACCACTCGCACTTTCGGCAAAGGGGTTGAAACGGGACTCGATGCCGATGATGGCGACGATCAACAGCGGATCGAGACGCCGTTCCCTGCCCACGGCCTGTGCTGCCTCGAAGACCGGCACCAGCGCTTCCGGGGCAACCCGGTAAC
Organism: Candidatus Accumulibacter propinquus; assembly: GCF_056856495.1. Taxonomy (NCBI): domain Bacteria; kingdom Pseudomonadati; phylum Pseudomonadota; class Betaproteobacteria; genus Candidatus Accumulibacter; species Candidatus Accumulibacter propinquus. Next base: position 869,068 of record NZ_JBSEHC010000003.1, on the reverse strand, counting down.
GACGCGAGACATAGTCCAGGACACGCTGCAATCGCGGCGAAAGGATTTCGGAAGCAGGTTTGCTGACGACCACTTCAGCAGCTTCGGCGTCGGCTTCGGCCACAGGCTCGGTGGCCGCCGCTTGCGGCGGCTCAGCCACCGCACTTTCGCCGAAAAACGGCTTGAATGTCCCCAGCGCAACCATCAGTCCGATGGTGATCAGGCTATGTTGTATGAAACTCAAGGTGGCGTCAGTGCGACGCCCGGTTGTATTTCTCAGTGATAATGTTGCGGACATGCTCTCTCCTTCACTTTGGTCGTCGCGCCAATCAAACGGCTCGAAGATGGACGGTTACAGGCGGGTGCAAGGCCTCGAAAACCTGGGGGATAGTTCCCCTGAGGCCGGAACTCTGTACGGCCCGAAGGGCCAGAAAACAGAGCGGCGAAAATGCAGAAGGGCAGCTTCGGTACATCGGTTTGCTGCCGGAGAAATTGCAGTCTATTGATTAATCTCGATTTGGTCAACCCGCATCGAAAATCCGGGAGCACAGCGCCTGCACCTGTGGCCCCGGAAATGCCTTCCGCATCGACTGCCGAGACCCTTTGCCGCAGCCTCCGGCCGAGCCGGCGGCGCAGATGATGGCCGTACCGTGGCCTCGCAATTCGGACCTGGAATCACCTTGTCAAGTTGGTCTGGCAGCGGCCAGGAAGTGCGGACCGAAGGTTTAGCGCCCGGAGGCGCTTGCCGGGAGAACGCCGCACTGTGGTAGTGTTACCACATAGCTCACCGTGGCGACAAGCCAGACGAACTTCTCTAGCGTCGCAACCATCTATGGACATCGTTCTCCTGCTCTTCCTGATCCTGCTCAACGGCGTTCTTGCCATGTCGGAAATCGCCGTCGTATCGTCGCGCCAGTCACGCCTGCAAAAGCTGGCTGACGACGGCAGTGCCGGCGCACGCTCGGCACTGGCGCTGCAACATGAACCGTCAATCTTCCTGTCCACGATCCAGGTCGGCATCACCTCCGTCGGGATCCTCAGCGGTGCCATCGGCGAAGCCACTCTGGCCATTCCGCTGGCGCAATGGCTGAGCGCGTTTCCGTCTCTGGAAGAGCACGCCAGCGGTTTGGCACTGACGCTGGTAGTCGTCGCGCTGACCTATTTCTCGGTGGTGGTCGGCGAACTGGTACCCAAACACCTCGGACTACTGGCGCCAGAACGCGTCGCCGCGCTGATTGCCCCGCCGATGAACCTGCTCTCACTCGCGGCACGGCCACTGGTTTGGCTGCTTTCATCGTCATCCAGCCTGCTGCTGCGACTGCTCGGTGCGAACCATCCGCAGGAAGCCGCGGTCAGCGACGACGAGATCAAGGTCCTGATGGACCAGGGCGCCAAAGCAGGCGTCTTTCACGCAAGTGAGCAGGCGATCGTCTCCAACGTGCTGCGCCTTGACGAGCAACACATCAGCGCGATCATGACCCATCGCAAGGACATCTGCCTGCTCGATCTGAGCGAAACCGAAGCGGAGATTCGCAACCGCCTCGCCGAGAGCCCCCACAAGCGCATGGTCGTCTGCCGTGACGGCCTGGAGCATGTGGTCGGCGTCCTGCGTACCAGCGACCTCCTCAAGGGAGCCCTGCGGGGCGAACCGCTCGCAATCGAGCCCTTTGTCACTCCTGCGCTCTACGTACCGGCCAGCGTCACGACAACACAACTCCTGGAGACGTTCCGCCGCGCCCGCCAACAGTGCGCGCTGATGGTGGACGAATACGGCGAACTGCAGGGCCTGGTCACGCTCACCGACGTGCTGACGTCGATCGTCGGCGACCTCCCGAACTCGGACACCCCCGAAGAGCAGGATATCGTCGTTCGCGAAGATGGCTCCTGGCTGGCTGACGGCAGTATCACCGTCGAACGCCTGAAGACCTTCCTCAAGATGAGCGCCGACCTGCCTGGTGAAGAAGAGCACGCCTTCAACACCCTGGGCGGTTTCATGATGTACATGCTAGGTCGCGTTCCTGTGGCCTCGGATCACTTCGAATTCGCGGACTGGCGTTTCGAAGTAGTCGACATGGACTGCAACCGGGTGGACAAGGTCCTGATCGCCAAGACAGTTCACCCACAGCCTCCGCCATGAGCGGGCGCTCTCCCTGAACTGCCACGACTCCAGGCACACGCCTCCAGAATACCGTCGGCACGCCAGCGCCTGGGCATGGTGGAGCTGTGCGGTGCCCTCGCCCAGGGATCGGCACGCCGCTTGGCGATCACCCTCCTACCCCTGTTTCCGGGCGCGTCGTAGATCCACCTACGTCAAGTACCGACCTTGGTCGTCGGCTGATCCATATGGGGACTTGCGCTTCGCATCGTCGTGCAGGAGGATCATTGCAGTGGAAGGCGAGCTACGGCAATGAACACCGCGTGCCGACCACAGTTCTCAATGCTTGTGATCTCCGTGTCCATCGGCGGCCGCCGTGAGCAGGGGCGTAAACCGCGCTTGCTCAGATCTCGCGCTTGCGAAAGCGACTGACACGACGACCTTCATCTGGGGATCTGATGCGTATTTCCCGATCCCTGTCAGCTTGTTGTCGCCGGACGGAGCCAGCGGTACCGTGATTTTCGATTTCGCAGCCAGGATCGTGGCCGTACCGGTAGCGCCCGCTGCGGGGACTTTCTTTTCGCCATGGTCGGTGAGATAGACAGTGACCGGGTTGTTTTTGGCTTCCGTGCTGTCCTTGGCGACTACCAACTCGAAATGGTAGCTGCCGGCCATGCGTAGCTGTCCGCCATTGGGCCCACTGATTTTGTCGAGAGCACCATCGTCATGGGCGAACGCGCCGTTACCGACGGACATCAAAGCAGCCACCATGGCCAGGCTCGGAATCAGGGTGCGTTGCATGGGTTCTTCCTCATAGGGTAGGGTTAAAAGGACTCTTTTGCTTTTTCGGCCAGCAAGCGTTGCAGGGGTTTCTCACCGAACAGCCAGAACATGACCGGCGTCAACAAGGTGTCGAGCAGGGTGGAGCTGATCAGTCCGCCAAAAATGACCACCGCCACCGGATGCAGGATTTCCTTGCCCGCCGCGTCGGCGGAGAGCAGCAACGGCGTCAGGGCGAAGGCGGCGACCAGTGCGGTCATCAGCACCGGCGTCAGCCGCTCCAGCGAGCCGCGCACAATCATCTTTCGCCCGAATACCTCGCCCTCAAAAGCGCAGAGGTTGATGTAGTGGCTGATCTTGAGAATGCCGTTGCGGGTGGCGATGCCGGTCAGCGTGATAAAGCCGACCAGCGCCGCCACCGACAGCGGTTGGCCGGAGATCCACAAGGCCACCACCGAGCCGACCAGCGCGAGTGGCACGTTGCCCATGACGATGGCCGTCAGCACCGCCGAACGGTAGCGGCTGTAAAGGACCAGGTAGATCATGGCCAACGATACCAGGGCCAGTACTGCAATCAGCCTGGCGGCCTCCTCCTGGGCTTGGAACTGCCCCTCCAGGAGAGGGAAGTAGCCCTCCGGCATCGATGTTCGGTCGATCTCGGCGCGGATGTCGGCAATGATCCGGCTCATGTCGGATCCATCGCTGTTGGCCGAGATGACGATGCGCCGGCGCGTGTTTTCGCGACCGATCTGGTTCGGGCCTTCGCCATCCTCGATCGTGGCGAGGCTGGCGAGCGGCACCCGACCGGTCGGCGTCTCGATCAGCAGGTTCTCCAGGCCGCGCTCGCCACGGGCTTCTTCCGGAAGGCGCAGGGTGAGGTCGAAACGGCGATTGCCTTCAAGGACCTGACCGACCCGTTCGCCGGCCAGCAACTGTTCGAGCCGCTGCAACAGCTCGCCGGAGGTGACGCCGTGGCGCGCTGCGGCGTCATAATCGACGCGGATCTTGTACTGCGGGATCAGCACCTGCTTTTCGATCTGCAGATCGGTAATCCCGGGTATTCTGGCCAGACGCTCCTTGAGGTCGCCGGCCAGCCCGCGCAGGGTATCCAGATCGTCACCGAAGATCTTCAGCGCGATCTGTGCCCGCACACCGGAAAGCAGATGGTCGAGGCGGTGCGAAATCGGCTGCCCGACACTGACCACCGCCGGCAAGCCGGAGAGGCGCTGACGAATGTCGGCGATGATCGCCTCGCGGCCACGTTCCGAGGCTTTCAGGTCGACCTCGATCTCGGAGGAATGGACGCCTTCGGCGTGTTCGTCCAGTTCGGCCCGGCCTGTCCGGCGGCCAACTTCGGTGACTTCCGGCACCGTCAGAAGCAGGTTCTCCGCTTGCGTGCCGATGCGATTCGCCTCGACGAGCGAGGTTCCCGGGTTGAGTAGCACGCTCACCGTCAGGGTGCCTTCGTTGAACGGCGGCAGAAAGGATTTCGGGAACCAGGGGACCGATGCCAGCGCCGTCGCCACGGTGATTGCCGCACCGGCCAGCAGGAGTCGGCCACGATCAAACGACCAGTTGAGCAGGCGTTCGTCCCATTTTTTGAGCCTGGATACCAGGGCACTGTCGCCGTCAGCGATGTGCTTCATCTTCGGCAAGAGGTAGTAGCACAGCACCGGGGTGAGCGTCATTGCCACCGCCATGCTGGCCAGAATGGAAACGATATAGGCCACCCCGAGCGGCGTAAACAGCCGGCCCTCGATCCCCGGCAGAGCAAACAGCGGAATGAACACCAGGACGACGATCAGCGTGGCATAGACGACACCCGAGCGCACCTCCTTCGAGGCCGCGGCAATGACTTCCAGTGCCGGCTTCGGATCGGGCAAACGGCGGTTCTTGCGCAGGCGGCGCAGGACGTTTTCCACCCCGATCACCGCATCGTCCACCAGTTCGCCGATGGCAATCGCCAGCCCGCCGAGCGTCATGGTGTTGATCGACAAGCCGAAGTAGTGGAAGACCAGCGCGGTGAGCAGAAGTGACACCGGAATGGCGGTCAGCGAAATGAAAGTCGTGCGCAGATTGGCGAGAAACAGGAACAGGATGACGGCCACCATGATCGCGCCGTCCCGCAGCGCCTCTTCCACGTTGCCCACCGAGGCTTCGATGAAATTGGCCTGCCTGAAGAGGAACTGCGGTGTTTCGACCCCCGGCGGCAGACTCTTGCCCATCTCGGCCAGAGCTCTTTCGACGGCGCGCGTCAAGGCCACCGAGTCCGCCGTCGCTTGCTTTTGCACCGAGAGAATGACCGCCGGCTTGCCCTTGAAACTGCCATCGCCGCGCTTGATGGCCGGCGCAAAGGTGACCGAGGCGACCTGCCGGAGCAGGATCGCCTGCCCTTTACGCGTCGCCACCGGCTGGTTCTGCAGGTCTTCGAGCCGGCTGCTGCGGCCGATGTTGCGGATCAGATATTCGCGTCCGCCCGCATCGACGAAGCCCCCGGCCGTGTTGCCGCCGAAGTTTTTCAGCGCCGCTTCCAGTTCGCTCAGCGTCACTGCCACCGCCTGCATGCGGGCCGGATCGGGTTCGATGCGGTACTGCTTGACCTGGCCACCGATGGCAATGACCTGCGCCACGCCCGGGATGGTCAGCAGGCGCGGGCGCATCACCCAGTCCGCGTATTCCCGGACCTGCATCGGGCTGACCTTGTCGGGGTCGGCTGGCAAGGCGATGAGCAGGATCTCACCCATGATCGACGAGATCGGCCCCATCTGCGGAACGATGCCCTGCGGCAACTGCTCGCGCACCAGGTTGAGACGTTCCGCGATCTGCTGGCGGTTGCGGTAAATCTCGCTTCCCCACTCGAACTCGACATACACCACCGACAGGCCGATGCCCGACACGGAGCGCACGCGCGTCACGCCGGGCATCCCGTTCATCGCTGCTTCAACGGGGAATGTGATCAACTGCTCGACCTCTTCCGGCGCCATGCCGCCGGCTTCGGTCATCAGCGTGACCATCGGCTTGTTGAGGTCGGGGAAGACGTCTACCGGCATCCTGCGCACGGTCAGGGCGCCATAAATGATCAGCAGCAACGAGACGCCAAGCACGATCAGGCGCTGTTTGAGGCTGGCGTTGATGATGAAATCGAACACGGCGCTCCCTCAACGAATCTGGGAGAGTGATGCGGCGCCGTGCACGACGACCCGCTCGCCGCCGCTCAGCCCGTCGGTCACGGCCACCGAATGGCCGTCCAGCGGCGCGATCCTGACCTTGCGCGAGACAAAGCGCTCGGCGCTTTCGTGCACCCAGACCACCGATTCATTGGCCGCATTGCGCACTACGGCGACGAGGGGAACGGCGACGCCGGACTGGCGCTCGCTGGTCTGGGCCAGCACTTTGAGTGTCTGGCCAACCGCAACCAGAGGCAGCACGCCGGTTTTCGGCAATTCGACACGGAACAGGACCGGCATCGCCTGCTCCTTGAGGCTGCGCCCGATGCCGACGAAGGCCAGATCGAGAACGCCGCCGGCCACCGGCGCGCTGGCCCTGGCCAATCCGTCGAGCAACAGCGGGTCGTAGGCCAGCGCCTCGACCGCCAGGCGCTGCGGATCGATCACCTCGAAAACCACGTCCCGCGCATCGACTACCTGACCCACGACGGCGTTGGCCGCACTGACGACACCGCTGACCGGCGCCACCAACGCTTCACGGCCGAGGCTGCCGCCGACCGCAGCTTTTCGCTGTTTGACGGCGGCGAGTTCGATCTGTGCCTGCTCGATATCCTTTTGCGGAACACTGCCTTGCAGTTGCCTGAAGCGTGCGACACGGCGTTCGAGGACAGTCTCCTGCGCCGCGAGTTCGGCCAGCGCTGACTGCTGCGAACCGCGCTCGATGGCGCTGGCCGCCGGCTGCAGCCAGGCGAGCACCTGTCCCTTGCCGACCCGCTGGCCGAGTACCGCGAGCCCCTTCGGGCCGGCCTCGATGCGCCCGCTCTGGAAAGTCTGCACGCGTCCGCCAGCATTCGGGTCGCCGACGACGCGGCCATTGAGTTCGACGGTGCGGGGAAACTCGCCTTTGAGTGCCGCCTGGGTGCGCAGGGCGAGTTGCCGTTGTGCCGATTTCGGCACGAAGACGCTGCCATCCGGCAAGCGCAAGGCAGGCTCGATGAAGGTCGCCTGTCCCTGGGCGTTGACTGTGTTGACTGTGGCGACCGCCAGCGGGGCTGGAGCGGGTTTCTTCTCATCGCCATGGTCCTCACCGCCGTGCGCCCAGACCTGAACCGTGAGAACACCAGCCAACAGCAGGACAAGAGCGTGACGGCCTGAATTGTGGTAGTCAGACATGGTGAATGGCCCTTTCTTACGCTTGGCGACGCAGGCGACGCGCGACCAGGCCACCGCAGAGCAAGACCAGCGAGATTCCTGCGAAGAGCCACCACGGACGTTCGGTAGTTTCCTTAGCGGACGCTGCCGCCGGGACTTCTCCCACCTCCAGAGTGGCGGAGAGCAGATCGACGATTTCCCCTACCTGAATCGTCAGCGTTAGGGGGTGTTTGCCGGCCTGGGCGAGGGCGGCGGCGGGTAATTGATAGACCCCGTCGGCCATCGCGGTGGCGATACCCTTGGTCCCTGGCCCCTCGACTTCGATCTGTGCGCCTTGAATCGGCCCGTTGTCGCTGGCGCGGTCGACATAGATGAGGAGATCCTTGTCGGCAAGCACCCCGACGATTTCCACATCCTCGCTGCGCACCTCGAAGCGTGGCGCCAGCCGGACATCGGCCGGCTTCGCAGTGGCCCCGTGGTCATGGCCTTCATGGGCGATGACCGGCGCAGACAGGGAATACAGCGCCGGCAGAATAACCGCCATACAAAAAGCGGCCGATGTCGGGATGAATGATGGTCGGGTCACGGCGTGATTCCTCGAGCCTGATTCAGATTGGCCTGCGCGGCGGAAAGTCGGGAACGGCTGCGGACCCCTTCGATACGCGCCTCGGTGGCCTGGGACTGGGCGCGCAGCAGTTCGACGAGCGAGGTCTCGCCAAGCTCGAATGAGCGGCGCATCAGCGTCAGGCGCTCCGCCGCGGCTTGCTCGCGCTCGACCGCCAGCGCCGCACCGAGAGCGGCCGATTCGAGCTGCGCCTCGGCTTCGTGTACATCCGCCTCGACTTCGGCAAGGAGCCGCCGATAGCGGGTCTCGGCCTCGATCAAGACCGTGTTGGCGCTGGCCAGCGGCGGCGCATTGCGCGCTGCGACGGCCAGCGGGATGCTGATGGCAAAACCAATGCTGTCGCGCGGGGTGGCACCAGATAGTTCACGATCGCGGCGATAGAGCACACCGATACTCGGTGCCTCGCGGCGCGACTCCTGAGCGAGTTTGAGTGCCGCGCGGGCGCGCTCGATGACGGCCTGGCCGGCGACGACGCGGGGATCGACCTCCCGATGGGTGGTCACCGCGACCGGTTCCTGCGGGTTATCCGGCAAGCGGTCAGTACCAGTCAGCACCCGGTAGCGTTGCAGGCTGCGCACCACCCCGACTTGGGCGTCGGCAGCGGCTGCGCGCGCACTGGCGGTTTCCTGCCGGGCGAGCAACAGGTCGGAGCGGGCAATTTCCTCCACTTTGAACCGCCTGCCGACATCCGATTCGAGTCCTAGCGCGGTTTTCAGGCGTTCAGCGGCAATCTCTGCTTCACTCCTGGCCATGACCAGCGTCCATAGCGCCCGGCGTAGTTCACCGGCCACAGCGAGCCTTGTCGCCTGGATGTCGCCTTCGTTCTCTTCGCCTTCGGCCTCGGCCAGGCTCCTGCGCGCAGCCTTTTGTCCGGGCAGCCAGAGCGGAATGGAAATGCCGATTTCGCTCTCCTGGTTACCCAGATCGCTGTTCCAGCGGTCGGTCCGGTGCAAAGCGTCAATTTTCGGGGCGGCAGGAAACCAGGATTCGGCCACCGCTCGGCTGGCAGCGACTTCGTCCCGTTTCGCCTCTGCCGTTCGCCCCTGTGGGGAATTGGCCCACGCTTTCTCGAACACCTCGCGCAAGGTTTCCGCCTGCGCGGAGCCTGCTGCGGCAAGCATCACGGTCAGAAGGGTGACCGCCAGCCGTGCCTTCACCTCAAGCGGATAACAATGCATCGGAAGCGCCCATCGTGAATCACTGATGGGCGCGATGTTGCCGGATGCTGACCAACAGAAAGCTGACTGAAAAATTACATATTTGTAAGCAAGTTGGCGCTGCGCGGCGACTCCCCAGATCCATCATGGCAACCGTGGTTGCACAGCGTGGCTTTGCCAAATTCTCCCTTATGCCTTCGCCTCATTCATAGCTTGACGCGATTCAGACGCAGGGCGTTGGTCACCACGGACACCGAACTGAGCGCCATGGCAGCCCCGGCGAAGACCGGCGACAGGAGTAGGCCGAAAGCCGGGTAAAGCACGCCGGCGGCAATCGGGATGCCGAGCGCGTTATAGCCGAAGGCGAAAGCGAGGTTCTGGCGGATGTTGCGCATCGTGGCGCGTGACAGAACAGCGGCGCGCGCAATGCCGCGCAGGTCGCCTTTCACCAGCGTCACGCCGGCGCTTTCCATGGCCACGTCGGTGCCGGTGCCCATGGCGATGCCGACGTCGGCCTGCGCCAGCGCCGGCGCGTCGTTGATGCCGTCGCCCGCCATCGCGACCTTGCGTCCTTCGGCCTGCAGGCGCTTCACATGACCTGCCTTGTCTTCGGGCAGCACCTCGGCGAGCGCTTCGTCGATGCCGAGTTTCCGGGCAACCGCTTCGGCGGTGCTGCGCGAATCGCCAGTGAGCATCACGATGCGCACGCCCGCACTCTGGAGCGCCGCAATCGCTTCCTGGGTGCTTTCCTTGATCGGATCGGCGACGGCCGCCATTCCTGCTGCCGCACCGTCAATGGCAAAGAACACCACCGTCTTGGCTTCGGCACGCCAGGCTTCCGCCCTGCCTTCCCACTGCTGCGTGTCGACACCGCGCTGGGTGAGAAAGCTGCGGCTACCGACCAGCACAGCCTTGCCATCGATCTCCGCTTGCACGCCCAGGCCGTTGACGGCATCGAATGCGCCAGCCGTTCCCGGCGTCAGGCCACGCGTCTTGGCGCCCTCGACGATCGCCAACCCGATCGGATGCTCGGAAAGCTGTTCGACGCCTGCGACGAGCGCCAGCGCTTCATTTTCTGCAAGGCCCTCGGCAACGAAGTCAGTCAGCGCGGGATGGCCGAGCGTCAGCGTACCCGTCTTGTCCACCACCAGGGTGTCGATGTCGCGCATCCGCTCGATCGCCTCTGCGTTGCGGAACAGGATGCCGGCGCGCGCGCCTTGCCCCATGGCGACGGTCATCGAGATCGGTGTGGCGAGGCCGACAGCACACGGACAGGCGATGATCAACACGGCAACGGCGTTTACAAAGGCGTATGCAAGTCTCGGCTCCGGACCAAAAAACCACCACGTGAGCGCCGTCACGACGGCAATCGCCACGACAACCTGGACGAACCAGGCGGCGATAACGTCAGCCAGCCGCTGGATCGGCGCACGCGTGCGCTGCGCTTCACCGACCATGTGAACGATACGTGCCAGCAGCGTGTCCGCACCGACGCGTTCGGCGAGGATCAGCAAGGCCCCATTGCCGTTCACCGTGGCCCCGGTGACCTTGTCGCCGGCCGCTTTGGCCACTGGCACGGGCTCGCCGGTGATCATGGATTCGTCGATGCGACTCGTGCCCTCGAGTACCGTGCCATCCACGGGCACCTTCTCACCCGGCTTGACACGCAGCCTGTTGCCGACGACAACCGTCGCCAGCGCCACCTGTTCCTCGCTACCGTCGTCGCGTAGACGCCAGGCCAGGTTGGGCGCGAGTTTCAGCAATTGTTGAATCGCCTGGCTGGTCTGGCCCATCGCTCGCAACTGCAGGAAATCGCCCAGCATCACCAGGGTCACGATCACTGCCGCCGCCTCGAAATAAGTCCCTATTGCACCGTCATGCTCGCGGAATTCCGCTGGAAACACGCCGGGGAAAAACACGGCGGCGAGGCTGAACCCATAGGCAAGCCCGACCCCGAGCCCGATCAGCGTGTACATGTTGAGCTCACGATGGACAAGCGATAAGTAAAACTTGCGCAGGATCGGCCAGCCGACCCACAGCACCACCGGTGTCCCCAGCAGAAACTCGACACAGCCACGTGGCCGCGGCTGCAGACCGAACAAGTCGTGAAGGCCGATCATCGGCGACATCGCAAGGACGACGAGTGGAATTGACAACGCGATACCGAACCATAGCCGGCGCGTGAGGTCACGCAATTCGGAATCGTCAGTGTTTACAGTCCCCGCGACCGGTACCAGCGCCATCCCGCATTTGGGGCAACTGCCGGGCTGCGGGCTGCGAATCTCCGGATGCATGGGACAGGTATATTCGGCGACACGCGGGATGGCCGCGAGGATCGGTATCAGGACCATGCCGCACTTCGGACAACTGCCCGGTGAGTCACGCACGATCTCCGGGTGCATCGGGCAGGTGTAACGGGGGCTGCGCGTTCCCGCTACAGCGCCTGGAGGCGTGGATCCCGTGTGTGGATGATCGTGAGCGTGCCCCTGATGCGAATGATTCACCTCTGCCTTCATGGCCGGATCCTCGTGACGTCGTGGGTTAGGATCGCGCTTTGCGCGCTGTGCCGGCCGAACAGCACAGAACTTGCCGTTCGATAGACAGCCACCATTACGGGCGGCAAGATCAGCCACTGCAATAGCGGGGAAAGACCAATGCCAAAAATCGTCGGCATGCTCGCCGTATAACCCCAGTTGCCGACGCGATAGACGTTGTACCATTCACTCCATGCGGTAAAAGCCATCGCGCCAATCATCACAATTGCGCCGCCCGCCCATGGGCGCGACACTGGCCAGTTCGCGCGCCAGAGCACCACGCCGGCCAGTGCGAACATCACAAGTGCAATCATGACATCGCCCAAGGTGCAATGAAGCAGCGCCCATGCGACACTCATGCCGTCCGCGGCTGCCCAGATCGTATAGAGCCTGACCTGCGCGATTTCCCACACCAGATTCAAAACGAAGGCGAGTGCCGACCACAGGCCTGCCCGTGCCATAGCGCGCGGATCCCGTCCGCGCTTCATCTCCCCATCATCCCGCCACTCATCGTCCCGGTGGTCATTCCGCCACCAAAAAACAGCAATAGCACGACTGCGGCGACTAACGCGATGACAAGAACCATCTTGACTGTAGCGTCCATGATAGGGGCTCCTTTCAGAGGGTGAATTGAGCACGATGACACTCGGGGAATGGCTGCGATACGCACACCGCTTTCGCCGCCGTTGACGCCGCCCAACAGCTTGCCGATTTTTCACCTTACCGTGTCTTGCCCACCGTGGTCTGTGGGTCACCACACAGAGGTTATGAATGATCGGCTTTTGATTGCCAAGTATTTCGTTGTCGATCAGTAAGTTATATCCTCCCCTGGTAACTTCTCAGAAAGTGGTGGAGCTTCCCGGTGTAGGGGTGCGTTAACTGTGATTAAATCTACCGCATGCTTTCGTCGCCACCCGATTTCCCATTTGAGTTGCTCTCGCCGCTGCCGGAAGGCGAGTTGCCGTGGTTGCGGTCGCTGGTCGCGCGTCTGGACCATCTTGCTGGCGAGAATGCCGAACTGAAGGTACAGGCGTTGCAGCAGGCTGAAACCATTCGGGAGTTGCGAGACGAGATTGCCGTGCTAAAGGGTCAGAAGGGTCGGCCGAAGCTGAAGCCAAGCCGGATGGACCAGGAGACGGACAAGGATAACCAGCGCGGCGGCAGAGGGCGTGGCCAACGCCGCCCTTCTGGTCAGACGGCGAAGACCGCTCGCCTGGAGATTCATGAAGAACGCACGATAGTGGTGGGCGATGTGCCGGAAGGGTCACACTTTCTGGGCCACCGCGCCTTCACGGTGCAGGACCTGAAGATCGGCCCGCACAACACCCGCTTCCTGCTCGAACGTTGGGCGACCCCGGACGGCCGAGTACTGACGGCCGATTGCCCTCCGGAGCTGGGCGGACGGCATTTCGGTCCGGGCCTGCGTGCCTTCATTCTGTACCAGCACCACCACTGCCACGTCACGCAGCCGAAGCTGCACGAGCAACTGCGCGAATGAGGCCTCGACCTCTCCGTCGGCCAGATCGACGCCTTGCTGGCGTCTGGTCAGGAGGCCTTCTCGGCCGAGAAGTCCAGCCTGCTCAAAACGGGCCTGGCCGTCAGTTCGGCCGTCACGGTCGACGACTCCGGTGCGCGCCACCAAGGCCAGAATGGCTACGTCACCGTCGTCAGCGGCCCGACCTTCGCCTGGTTCGGCAGCGCCGACAACAAGAGCCGTATCGGCTTCCTGACCCACCTGCATGACGGCCAGCCGTCCTATGCGCTGAACGGCATCGCCCTGGGCCACCTGCAGAAACAGGGATTGAAGGCGGCGCTTGTCGAGTTGCTGCAGACGAATCCGTTTGCCGGTGACGACTGGGCGGCGTATCTCAACAGCCTCGGTATCTGCGATGAGCGTCGCCGTCGCATCGCCACCGAGGCCGGCTTGTTGGGCGGCCTCGTGGCCAAAGGCATCCATCCGATGCTGGCCATCGTCAGCGATGGCGCCGGGCAGTTCGACCTCCTGGAGCACGGCCTCTGCTGGGTGCATACCGAGCGATTGGTACACAAGCTGATTCCGTCCAACGCGGTCCAGCGCGGCGAGCAAGAACGCGTGCGCGGGGAAATCTGGGCCTACTACGCCGATCTCAAGGTCTACCGGGCCGCGCCAGCGCCGGCGGACACAGAGGCGCTGACCGCGCGATTCGAATCCCTGTTCGGCCAGCGCACCGGCTGGGTAACGCTCGACCGTCTGCTCCGGCGTATCCGACAACATAAAGGCGACCTGCTCCGGGTGCTGACGGACCGGACATGCCGCGGCACACCAACGCCAGCGAGACAGACATCCGGGACTACGTCAAGGTGCGCAAAATCAGCGGCGGTACCCGCAGCGATCTCGGCCGCCAGTGCCGCGACACCTTCGCCAGTCTGAAGAAAACCTGCCGAAAGCTCGGTGTCTCCTTCTGTGCCTATCTCACTGACCGCCTCACCAACGCCGGCAAAGTGCCGCCCCTCGCCGACCTCATGCGCCAACGCGCCGCATGAGCCGCACCACCAGTTCTTGAGAAGCTACCGAGCCCCGCCTGATATGCAGGAAATATGCGTATGGGGTGTTAAAAACCGGTTAACGTGACCGGCGTGTTCATCGACCACGGCATCGCTTCGGGGTGCCGTCTGGCGTAGAAATCCACCCGTTCGCCGGCCGAGAACTCCAGCGTGAGCACCCTTCCCCGCGAGTACTCGGCGACGACATCCGGAATCCAGAGGTCAGGAAAGTCTGCCATCGTGGTGCGAAAGAGCACGATGGAACGTGCTTCGCGATTGAAATCGGTCTCCCGGTCAAGACTCTTGGCAAACTCACGCACCACACCACTACAGGGAGGTCGAGTACGCGTAGACTCGGAAAGAGCGTTTCGCCCAGTGCTACCAGGTAGCTCAATGCCGCGATATCCGTGTCGATCATTATCGCCATGTGATTCTCCCGACCGTGATAGGACGGCCGTTCACCGGGTGGCGACCACTGCCGCGGTCAGGGGCAAACTCGTCTTTCACATCATTCTCTCCTTGCGCTGAGACACACCCGCTTATTGCTCGCTTCCCCGCTTCAGCGACCATTGCTTGACCAGCGAGTAGATCGCCGGAATCACCGCCAGCGTGAGCACCGTCGACGAAATCATCCCGCCCACCATCGGCGCTGCGATGCGGCTCATCACTTCCGAACCAGTACCGGTCCCCCACAGGATCGGCAACAGGCCGGCCATGATCGCTACCACGGTCATCATCTTCGGCCGCACGCGCTCGACGGCGCCTTCCATGACTGCCGCGTAGAGGTCGTCGACGTTTGGCGCGCGCTCCGCCGCGCGGCACTTCGCCTTGACCGCTTCCCAGGCGTGGTCGAGGTAGATCAGCATGATCACACCCGTCTCGGCCGCCACCCCGGCGAGCGCGATGAAGCCGACGACCACGGCTACCGACAGGTTGTAGTCGAGCAGCCACATCAGCCAGACACCGCCGACCAGGGCGAAAGGCACCGAGAGCATGACGATCAGCGTTTCGGTGAGGCGCTTGAAGTTGAGATAGAGCAGGAGGAAGATCGATAACAGCGTTACCGGAATGACGATCTTCATTTTCTCGATGGCCCGTTCCATGTACTCGAACTGGCCGCTCCAGGTGACGTAGTAGCCGGGCGGGAATTTGACCTGTTCGGCGACGGCCTTTTTCGCGTCGGCGACGTAGCCGCCGATGTCGCGGTCGCGGATGTCGACGTAGATATAGGCCGAGAGCAGCGCGTTCTCGGTGCGGATGCTCGGTGCTCCCTTGGCGACGACCACCCTGGCCAATTGCCCGAGCGGGATCATCGCCCCGTCCATGGTCGGGATCAGTATCTCGCGGGCGATCTGTTGCGGGTCGCTGCGCAGTTCGCGCGGATAGCGAATGGTGACGCCGAAACGCTCGCGACCCTCGACCGTGGTGGTCACCATTTCACCGCCCAGCGCGGTGCCGATGACGTCCTGCAGCTCACCGACGGCCAGCCCGTAACGGGCCAGTTGCTCACGGTCGGGTTCGATGTTGAGGTAAAAACCGCCGGTAATCCGTTCGGCGAAGGCGCTGGTCGTTCCGGGAACGGCTTTCACGACGGCCTCGATCTCCTTGGCCAGCTTTTCCATCTCGCCGAGATCCTTGCCAAAAACCTTGATGCCGATCGGTGTGCGGATACCGGTCGACAGCATGTCGATGCGCGCCTTGATCGGCATCGTCCAGGCGTTGGCCACACCGGGGAACTGCAGCGCCTGGTCGAGTTCGGCAATCAGCTTGTCGGTGGTCATGCCGGCGCGCCATTCGGATTCGGGCTTGAGGTTGATCACCGTCTCGAACATCTCGGACGGTGCCGGATCAGTCGCCGTGTTGGCACGCCCGGCCTTGCCATAGACCGAAGTCACCTCGGGAAAGTTCTTGATGATCTTGTTCTGGGTTTGCATCAATTCGGCCGCCTTGGTGATCGACATGCCGGGCAGCGAAGCCGGCATGTAAAGCAAGGTTCCCTCGTTGAGCGTTGGCATGAACTCGGAGCCGAGCCGGGAGGCCGGATAGAGCGAGAGAGCCATGGCGAGAATGGCGAGCAGGATCGTCAGCTTCTTCCAGCGCATTACGCCGGCGATGATCGGTCGATAGACCCAGATCAGAAAGCGGTTCACCGGATTCTTCGCTTCCGGCAGGATCTTGCCGCGGATGAACAGCAGCATCAGCACCGGTACCAGGGTGATCGACAGCAGCGCTGCACCGGCCATCGCGAAGGTCTTGGTGTAGGCAAGTGGCGAGAACAGGCGGCCCTCCTGACCTTCCAGGCTGAAGACCGGCAGGAAGGAAACGGTGATGATCAAGAGCGAGAAGAACAGCGCTGGCCCAACCTCCTTGCACGCGGCGAGCATGGCCTCGGCGCGATCGCTGTTCGAGTGGCTATCGGGCAGACGTTCCAGGTGTTTGTGGGCATTTTCGATCATCACGATGGCGGCATCGATCATCGCGCCGATGGCGATGGCAATGCCGCCCAGGCTCATCAGATTGGAGTTCATGCCGAGCAGACGCATGGCGATGAAGGCGATGAGGATGCCGACCGGCAGCATCAGGATGGCGACCAGCGCGCTACGCACGTGCAGCAGGAAAACGATGCACACCACAGCGACGATGATCGATTCCTCGAACAAGGTTCGCTTCAGGGTGTCGATGGCGCGGTGAATCAGCTCGGAACGGTCGTAGACGGTTTCCACCGTCACCCCCGCGGGCAAGCCAGGGCCGATTTCGGCGATTTTGGCTTTCAGGTTATGGATCACCTCGAGAGCGTTCTGGCCATAGCGCGCCATGGCGATCCCCGACACCACTTCACCTTCGCCGTTGAGTTCGGTGAGGCCGCGCCGTTCATCTGGTGCCAGTTCGACGCGGGCGATGTCGCGGATCAGGACGGGGGTCCCCTTCTCGCTCTTGACAACCAGCATCTCGAGGTCGCTTTGTCCCCGCAGATAGCCCTTGCCGCGGACCATGTACTCGGTTTCGGCCATTTCCACGACCCGGCCACCGACGTCGCGGTTGGAATCGCGGATCACCTGCGCGACCTTCATCAGCGGGATGCCATAGGCGCGCAGCTTCACCGGGTCGACGGTGACCTGATAGGTCTGCACGAAGCCGCCGATCGACGCCACTTCAGCAACGCCGTGCGCCTTGCTCAGTTGATAGCGCACATACCAGTCCTGGATGGTACGCAGTTCGGCCAGAGTCTTGTCTTTGGCGAGCAGTACGTACTGGTAGACCCAGCCGACGCCGGTGGCGTCCGGCCCGAGTGACGGCGTGACGCCTTTGGGCATGCGGCTGGAGGCAAAATTGAGGTATTCGAGCACACGCGACCGTGCCCAGTAGATGTCGGTGCCGTCCTCGAAGATGATGTAGACGAACGACGCGCCGAAGAAGGAAAAGCCGCGCACCACCTTCGATTTGGGCACTGACAGCATGGCGGTGGTCAAGGGATAGGTCACCTGATCCTCAACTACCTGCGGCGCCTGACCGGGGTACTCGGTGTAGACGATGACCTGCACGTCCGAGAGGTCGGGCAAGGCGTCGATCGGCGTGCGCAGGACGGCGTAGATGCCGCCGATGGTAACGAACAGGGTAGCCAGCAGGACCAGGAAACGGTTCCTGCCCGACCATTCGATGATTTTCGCCAGCATGGCGCCGAATCTCCGTCAATGTCCGTAGTGGTCGGTCAGTGACCGGCGTGCGGGTTGGCACCGGCGACAGCCTTGGCTCCCGTCGTGGGTGCCGCGCCGTGGTCGGCGTGGCCAAAGCCGCCGACCGCCGCCCTGAGATTGCTTTCGGCATCGATCAGGAAGTTGGCGGCAACCACCACCCGTTCGCCGTCCTTTACTCCCTCGATGACTTCAAGATAGGTGTCGCTGCGGGCGCCGAGCTTGACCTCGCGCGGTTCGAAGCGGCCTTCGCCCTGCTGGATCAGGACAATCTGGCGCGTGCCGCTGTCGATGACGGCGGAAACCGGCACGGTGACCGCCGCCGCCATGCCCGATACCGCCAATTCCACCTTGGCGAACATCGAGGGCTTGAGCAACAGACCGGGATTGGCAAGTTCGACTCGCACCGGAACCGTTCGCGTCTGGGTGTTCAGCGTCGGATAGACATAGGTGATTGTGCCTTCGAACTTCTTGTCCGGATAGGCGTTGATCATGACTTTGGCCCTGGTTCCGGACTTCACCAGTCCGATGTCCTGCTCGAAGACGTCGGCGATCACCCACACGGTGGACAGGTCGGCCACTTGGTAGAGCGCGTCACCGGGCATGAAGCGCATTCCCTGCACGGCCTTCTTCTCGGTCACGATGCCGCTGACGGGCGAGCGAAAGGTCAGCGTGCGCCGGGTATTCCCGGAACTCGCCAGGTCCCGGATTTGCTCGTCAGAGATGTCCCAGTTCTTCAGTCGAGTGAGGCTCGCATCGGCCAACTGCTGCATGCCGCTGCGGGTTTCACTGCCGGACTTGTTCAGCAACTCGACGCCCTGAACGGCAATCGCGTATTCGCGTTGCGCAGAAACCAGCTCCGGGCTGTAGACTTCGAACAGCGGTTGCCCCTTGCCGACCCACTGACCGGTCACGTTCACCAGCAGTCGCTCGACGTAGCCCTCGAACTTCGGCGCGATCGCATACTGGCGGCGTTCATCCGGCTCGATACGCCCGACGGCGCGAACGATCCGCTCCAACGAGCGCCGGCTGGCGGCCTCGGTTCTGACGCCGAGCTTCTGAACCTTGTCGGTGCTGATCCTGATCTGGTTCGTGGTGGCCGCCGCCTCGTCCCCCTCATTGGCTTCGCCCGCGTAGACCGGGATGTAATCCATTCCCATGGGGTCCTTCTTCGGCGTCGGCGAACTGTCGGGCAAGCCCATGGGGTTGCGGTAATAGAGGATCTTGCGCTCATTCTTTGCCGGCCCAGCCGACTCGGTGGCAGCCTGCAGCGTCGCTTCGTCATGGCCGGAGGCATTCCGTTTGCCGGCCCAATAGCCACCGCCGGCCGCCAGAGCAGCAACAACCAGGGCACCGGCCGCGATTCGCGCACCCAGCTTCATAGATCTTCTCCCAAGAGACGTTCAATTTCTGCGAGGCGCACCTGCCCTTCGGCCTGCGCCTTGATCTGCTCCTGCCTGGCCTGGCGAATTTGCCGCTGGGCATCGAGTAGCGTCGCAAAATCCAGCTTGCCGTTTTCATAGCCAGCGAGGGCGGCCTTGAACGTCAGTTCGGCCTCGGGCAGCAGATCGTCGGTCGCCAGGGCTTCGATCCGACGCGCGCCATCGATGCCGGCAAGGTTCTCTGCCAGTTCGGCGAGCACCTGGTGGGTACTTGCCTCCCGACGCGAGCGGGCGGCGGCCAGCATGGCCTCCGATTCGCGCTCCTGTGAGCGGCGCGACGATAGCTGCAGCGGGATGTTCATTTCGACCATCACTTCCCATTCCTTGATCGCACTCTGGTACTGGATCGGCCCGGCGCCGATAGTGAAGTCGGGGTAGCGGTTCCGGTAGGCGAGTTCCCGGCTTTTTTCTGCCGCTTTGATTTTGCTTAAGTCAGATGCCAGCAGCGGGTTACGGGTGCGGACTCGTTCCTCCAGTATGGCGTAATCGAGCCGGGCGGGCGCCGGCAGCGGACGAAGTCTTTCCGGTTCGGCCAGCGGTGCCGCGGCGGGCCGTGCCAGCAGGGCATTCAGGCGCGTGCGCAGGTGATGTTGCTCTGTTTCCAGGGTCACCAGTTCGCTGCGCAGCCGGGTCTGCTCGACCTGGGCACGAATAACGTCCTGCAGAACCGCGAGACCACCGCTGTAGCGTGCCTGTGCGATCTTTTCGAGGCGCCGCATCAAGTCGAGTATCTCGCGCGTCAGGCGCTCGTTCCGATGGACGTAATACCACTGCGCGTAGCTCGTCTTGATCCTGGCCGCGATGTCCGACCAGGTGCCCAGGGCGCGCCCTTGGGCGCTCTCGCCTTCGAGTTCCGCTACTTCGCGTTTGAGATCGCGCTTGCCGAACCACGGAATGTCCTGCGACAACAGGTAACGCGTACTACCGACGCGGCTCGGCGATAGCGTCGGGTTCTGGTCGCCGAATTTGGTGATGTCCCGCAGTTCCATCCTGAACTTGGGGTCGGGCAGGGCGCCCGCTGGCGTCGCACGTTCGGCGGCCG
Organism: Candidatus Accumulibacter propinquus; assembly: GCF_056856495.1. Classification (NCBI taxonomy): domain Bacteria; kingdom Pseudomonadati; phylum Pseudomonadota; class Betaproteobacteria; genus Candidatus Accumulibacter; species Candidatus Accumulibacter propinquus. The sequence continues at coordinate 848,880 of NZ_JBSEHC010000003.1, read as the reverse complement.
CGGCCGCTTCCGCCTGCATCGCGGCGTATTCCGGATTCCGGTCCCTGGCGAATTCGAGCAGACTTTCGACCGTACGGCCGATAGCTGCCTCCTGCGACAGCGCAGGTGCCGCCAGACCGAGCATAAACCACAAGACCAATGTCCTCGTGGGCGTGACTCCTCGCATGCAACCTCCTTGAACAATGGAAATCACGTATTCTGGCAGCGAAGCCTACTACGCTTGGCGCCGCGCGATACCGGCGACGGAGATCATCCAGCAGAGGATCGCAGATGGCATTGCTGATGTCGCGCAAGCGCATATACCGTTCAGTCCCCTGTCCGTATCACCGATCTCTTCTCCGGGCAGGCTAGTGTTGGGCGAATACTTTGCTCATACCGTTGGCTTGCACCAACAAAGTTTGGTAGGGCACTGGCGTGGCACTTTCCATACCGGGCGAGCCGGGACGCATCGAGGGCACGGCCAGACCCAACGCCTTGGGTTTGTCCTTGAGCAGGCGCCTGATGTCGGATGCGGGAACATGCCCTTCGACGACGTAGCCACCGATCGTGGCGGTATGGCAGGAGCCCAGTTGATCGGGCATCCCCAGCTTATTTCTGGTCGCCGGGACGTCGTTTACGTCGTGACTGTGGACCTGGAAGCCGTTCTGGCGCAGATGCTCGACCCATTTCCCGCAGCAAACACAGGAAGGACTCTTGAAGACCTCGACGGTTGCCGCGGATTGAGCCAGCGCTGAACCGAAACCCAGTGCTGCCACGACGAGCAGGAGAGAACAAAGGTGGAGTGTCATGGCGGCAGTTCTTGGCGAATTGGATGGACACAGTTTGAATGGAGCAGCCCAACAGAACGCTGACCGATAAATTACATTTCTGTAATCTTGCGGCCCACCTGCGCACAACTCTGGCTTTCGTGTTGCCGGTTCCTTCTCCTTCGCTGCTCATATGCTCTCGCCAAACCACCAGGAAGCTGAGCCGCGCATTACATTCTCGTAATCTTCAAGGAGAGGCCATCAGGCCGGCGCAAAATTGCGCAAATCCATAAACCCGATGAAGGAAAACACTGATGAAAATCCTGGTCGTTGAGGATGAACCGAAAACCGGGAATTATCTGAAACAGGGTTTGCTGGAAGCCGGTTTTGGCGTTGATCTGGCCCGGGATGGCGACGATGGCCTTCACTACGCGCTGACTGATGCCTACGACCTGGTGGTTCTGGACGTAATGCTGCCCGGTATCGACGGTTGGGCCGTGCTTCAGGGCATCCGCAAATCCGGGAAGGACATGCCGGTGCTGTTCCTGACCGCCCGCGATCAGGTCGACGACCGGGTGCGCGGCCTGGAATCGGGCGCCGATGACTATCTGGTGAAACCGTTCGCCTTTTCGGAACTGCTGGCCCGGGTCCGCACGCTACTGCGACGGGGCGGCAAAACCACGGAATCGGAGTTCTTGCGGGCAGCCAATCTTGAACTCGACCTGATGCGGCGACGGGTCAGCCGCTCCGGCAAACGCATCGACCTCACGGCCAAGGAGTTCGCCCTGCTGGAACTGCTGCTGCGCCGGCAGGGCGAGGTACTGCCCCGGTCACTGATCGCCTCGCAGGTCTGGGACATGAATTTCGATAGCGACACCAACGTGATCGAGGTCGCAGTCCGGCGTCTGCGAGCAAAAATGGACGATGGTTTCGAGCCGAAGCTCATCCGTACGGTACGTGGCATGGGTTATGTGCTGGAGGCGACGGAGTGCGACTGAGTGGGCGCAAGTCAATGACCGTCCGGCTGACGATGCTCTTTGCGTTGTCCTCGACGGTAGTATTGTTGTTATTGGGCCATTTGATTGCCGGCTCGATCGAGCGGCACTTCGAAGAGCAGGATATGGAAGTGCTCACAGGCAAATTGACACTGGCCCAGCACGCCCTCGAAAAGGTTCATTCGACTGTCGATCTGGATGTCCTTCCACGGCATCTGGATGATTCCCTCATCGGCCACCATGGCCTGGAATTGGTCGTTGTGACGCCGGAAGGACAGATCCTGTTTGCCACGAGTAGTGCTCGATTCCCCCAGTCGCTGCTTGACAGCCGTGTTCGGATGGATTCGGCAAGCTCCACAGTCTGGGCGACAGAGGACCATCAGCCTTTGCGTGGCATCTCCGCTTTGGCCCGAACAGGGATCAAGGATGCTCAACCAGTCATCGTAGCCGTAGCCACCGACATTTCACACCACGCGCATTTCATGAACTCGTTCAGGTTGACGCTATGGTCGTTTGTGGTCCTGGCCGCTCTCCTGACGGGGTTCCTTGGCTGGCTTGCAGTTCGTCGCGGACTTGCACCGTTGCAAGCGATCAGGCGTGAAGCAGCGGGCATTACGGCGCAGCGACTTGACTCCAGGCTTTCTGCCGACGCGGTTCCCGTCGAATTGGTGGGGTTGGTCGAGGCCTTGAACGAGATGTTGGCACGGCTGGAGGATTCTTTCAGACGACTAGCGGCCTTCTCCTCGGACATTGCCCATGAATTGCGCACTCCGGTCACCAATCTGCTGACGCAGACCCAGGTCACGCTGTCTAAAGCCAGAACGTCCAATGAGTACTGCGATGTACTTGCTTCAAATGCTGAGGAATTTGAGCGTCTGGCAAGAATGATTGCCGACATGCTGTTTCTTGCGAAGTCGGATAACGATCTTGTCATCCCCAACAAGGAGACTCTCAACTTGATTGACGAAGTAAAAGGCTTGTTCGAGTTTTACGAGGCTCTTGCAGAAGAGAAATCTATCGTGCTCACCTGTTCCGGCAGCGGCGTCGTTTCGGGAGACAAGCTGATGTTACGCCGGGCGATCAGCAATCTGCTTTCGAATGCCCTGCGTCATACTCCTGTGGGAGATCGCATAGTCGTCCATGTGGATGACACGGGCAATTCGGTTGTGAAGTTGTCAGTGGAAAATCCCGGTGAAACCATTCCGCACGAACACTTGCCTCGACTGTTCGACCGCTTCTATCGCGTGGACTCGTCGCGGCAACGGGCGAGCGAAGGGGCTGGGGCTGGACTTGGCCTGGCAATCACCCGCTCAATACTGCGGGCCCACGGAGGGGACGCTGTCATCCGTTCTGAGTGTGGCACGACCGTGTGTGAGCTAACGTTCCCGTTTGATCGTTCAGTTTCTGAATGCTAATGGGGTATGCCACGATGCCGTCGAATCAGACATTCGACCTGCCGGTAGGAATTTCGACATTTTCGGCTCTCCGATTGTCTCAAGTAGTGGAGCGGCGGCACTCTAGTGCCCCCTGGACCCCAAATATGCCCGGAGAAGGCGAGAAAACTGGTCGACTTCCGGTACGATGTGTTTGAATGCGCTGCTACAATCCAGACGCACACTTGTGAAACCACTACCGAGGAGGCCGATTATGACCAATACCGCAGAACTGGTAATTCCGCAGGATGAGCAAATTGACACCTTGCCGACCGCGTTGCCCACCGAGCACCTGGACACGCCGGCGACCGAAATCCCGGTCATCGAACCGGAAATGGCTCGGCTGCTGGAATTCACTCGCGCAAACGATTGCAGCGTCACACCCAAAGAGATCAACGCGCAACTCGACCGTGTGTTGCGCGACTACGACGATCTGACGGCGCTATTCGCCGAAAACAATCGTCGTATCTACGGTGAGTTGACTGAAATCAGGCTGTCCGGTGGCGCCGTATCGAGCCAGGTGCATCGGCTCGGCGCCGAATTGCAGCAGCAGAGCCGCTCATTGGCAACACATGCCGCCACTGCCGAGCAACGGATTGATGCAGTTCGCAGCGAAGCACGCGCCTGGCTGACCGACACAGAGCAGCGCTGGGACACTCGACTCGCGAGCAGCAACGCGCGCATCAGTGCGGATGTAGCGCGGCTCGATGCCGGTATCGGTTCGCTGGAAGGTCTGTTCAAGGCTCAGGAGCGAATCCTCGCCGAGCAGCGCGCACGCCTCGATCAGTTCGACGTCACCTACGAACTGCTGGATACGGCGACGCGCGGCAACAAGAGTCGCATTGAAGCGGTGCGCGAACAAGCAGAAAAACAACACGCGATCGTCGAAGCGCGGATCGAGGGTTTGGGCGCATTGCAGCGCGAGCACCATGCCGAGTTGCAGAGCTTGCAGGGTCTGGTCGGTGTCTTGCAGTCTGAAACGCAGCGGCTGGACGCTGCGATCAGCAATGTTGCTGCGGCACTGGCGGACCATCAGGGGTCAACCCAGGACAAGTTCAAGCGCACCCATCTCGCCATCGCCGGCCTGCTGCTGCTGACCATATTGGGCTTTGCCCTGGTCAAGTGGATGCCGGCCTTCGCCCCCGCAAGCTCTGAATCGGCGATCGCGAAAAGCGATGCCCGGATCACCGAAATCAGCACTCAGATTGCGGCACTCTCGGCGGGTGAGGCGGCCAGACAGGAAACCGCGGCAATGCAACAAGCGCGCATTGACCAAGTATCGGGCAAGGTTTCCGTTCTGGAGACAAGTCTCGGCGAATTGCGCGCTGCGATGCGGAGGATGCAGGTGCAGGGCGCGGGGGCCGCGGTGGTGCATGACAGCCGCTGGATACTCCAGCAAAACCCCAAGGCTTATACCGTGCAGTTGGTGGTGTCCCCGAGACAGGCCGATATGGCACGATTCATCGACCGCAACGTGGAACAACTCGCTCTGGGTTCCCTGGCCTTTTCCGTGACCGAGCGCGACCAGCGCCAGCAGTACAACCTGTTCGTCGGTGTGTTCAATAACATAAGCCAGGCGCGCGCCGCCATTGCCGAGCTGCCGGCTGAATTGCGCGCGAACCGACCGTGGGTGCGCCAGTTCCAGTCGGTACAGGAATCTTTGCGTTAAAGGCTCGGCTGCGGCGATAAGGTTGGCCACCGGGTGGTGGCCAGCCTCTTCTTTCTTCAGTCGGACGAGTGTTGGGCACGGTCCGGCCGGTTACGTCCAGTGGAATGCACCAGGCTTGCGTGGCGCTTGACTGCAAACAAGCTCCTGGCCTGTTCCGGGATCGCCTCCTCCATTGCTCCATCGGGACCGGATGCCCCCGTGTTCCGTGCCAATTTCCTTGACCGTCTCCCACCTCGCAGGATCTCCAGACCCCCTTTCGCCTGGAACGTCGGGAACCACCATCCCTTCGCGCCAGCGCGGTTGCCCGTGATACTCAGCACCATGCAGCCTGCTAGAATGACTGCCCTCGACAAGAACAAGGATCCGTCCCATGACTGCCAACCAGACCGGCACTCCCGCTGAAGGGCCGTTGCTTACTGCCGTCGAACGGCAAACCGGAGAGTCCCCGAAGTGCGCAATCATCTGGCTGCATGGCCTCGGTGCCGACGGACACGACTTCGAGCCCATCGTGGACGAGTTCGATTTCGACCAGTTGCCGGCAATCCGCTTTGTCTTCCCGCATGCACCCATGCGGGCGGTAACCATCAACGCCGGCTACGTGATGCGCGCCTGGTACGACATCGTCTCGATCGACTTTGCACCCGGACGGGAGGAGGCGCAGGGAGTACGCGAGTCGGCCGAACAGATCGAAGCGCTGCTTGTCCGCGAGAATGAACGCGGCATCCCCGATGCACGCATCGTGCTCGCCGGATTCTCGCAGGGGGGAGTCATCGCCTTGCACACCGGCTTGCGACACCGACAGCGACTGGCCGGCATCCTGGCACTCTCGTGCTACCTGCCACTGACCGAGACACTGACCGCCGAAGCACATCCCGCCAACCGTGAAGTGCCGATCTTCATGGCGCATGGGCGTGGCGACACGGTGATTCCCTACGATTTCGGGAAGCGCTCGGCGAAACTGCTGAAGACCCACGGATACCCCGTTGAATGGCACGGCTACGCCGCGGAACACACCGTCTGCGCGGAGGAACTGCAGGACATCGAAACCTGGTTGCAACAGGTGCTGGCAAACGCCTGCTGAACATGCTGCCGCTGAAATACCTGGCGGGCTATCCCGAAGAGCTTCGGAACCAGGTCCGCGAGGCCATCAGGCACGGCCGTCTGGCGGAGATGTTGCATGCCCGCTATCCGGCAACGCACGCGGTACGCAGTGACGAGGCGCTGTACGCCTACACTCTGGCGTTGAAAGCGCGTTTCCTGCGCAGTGCCGAATCACCGGCCAAGGTCGTTTTTGACAACCATCTGCAGGTGACGGCGAATGCCCTGGGAAGCAATGGTCACGTGCCGCGCATCCAGGGCAAGCGCATCAAGTCGAAACGCGAGATCCGCGTGGCCAGCGTGTTCAAGGAGGTGCCGCCGGAATTCCTGCGCATGGTCGTCGTTCATGAACTCGCCCATCTCAGGGAGAGGGAGCATGACCGGGCTTTCTACCAACTGTGCGAGCACATGGAACCGGCCTACCACCAGTTCGAGTTCGACCTGCGCCTCTATCTGACCCAGCGCGAACTGTCGAGCGTGTCGACGGCCTGAAACCGCGCGCGTATTCGACCCGGGCATCGTCGCGCCCAGGGAACACGAACACGCTCGCCATAGCCTGCTCCTCGACGCGCTTGCCGGAGTTGACTAAACTGCTGGAAAATCCGCAGCAGCTTTGGGGGGAATGCCATGCGCCGAGTCGTCTTCAACCAGAAGGGAGGTGTGGGCAAGTCCACCATCGCCTGCAATCTGGCCGCCATCGCCGCCACACGCGGCCGCCGCACGCTGCTGATCGACCTCGATCCACAGGGCAACGCCTCGCGCTACCTGCTGGGCAAGGCACTCGACGAACAGAAGAAGACCCTCGCGCACTTCTTTGACGACATCCTGGGTTACAAGCTGTTTCCCGAAACGCTGGCAGCCTACATCGTCCAGTCGCCATTCCCGAACCTCGCCGTACTGCCCTCCGACCAGCGCTTGGAAGAACTGCAGTTCAAGCTCGAATCGCGCTACAAGATGTACAAGCTGCGGGAATCGCTGGACAGCCTGCGTGCCTATGACGAGATCTTCATCGACACCCCGCCGGCCCTGAACTTTTTCACCCGTTCGGCGCTGATTGCCGCGGACACCTGCCTGATCCCTTTCGATTGTGACGACTTCTCGCGGCGCGCCCTATATACCCTGATGGACAGCGTGCGCGAGATTCAGAACGACCACAATCGCCATCTGCGCGTCGAGGGAATCGTGGTCAACCAGTACCAGGCACGGGCCAACCTGCCGCTGCGCCTGGTCGATGAATTGCGTGCCGATGGGCTGCCGGTTCTCGACGCCTTTCTGTCCGCGTCGATCAAGATTCGGGAATCGCACCATCAGGCGCTGCCGATGATCCACCTCGATCCTCGCCACAAGCTGAGCACTGAATTCGCGGCGCTTTACGACCTGCTGTCGCAATGACCGGAAGATGGACGTCTTCGTGACCGCCATGTAAACTGGATCAGCGCCGATCCGGCAGCGCGGCGTCGCCGAGTTCGACCAGCCACGCCCGGATCTGCTGATAGACACGTGCGTCGCCCAACAGTCGCATGTGGCCCAGTTTGCCGAGCCTGGCGCTCTGGACGTCACCTTCGATGGCGTGTGCCGTCGCGCTGCTCAGCGTCACCAGACCATCGCCGAGGAATTCGCCGAGCGGATGATCGGGGTCTTCAGCCAGGCTGGCACCGAGAAAGCGGAAAGCGATGCGGTGCTGCCCGGAGACGGTCTGGGCAGCACCGGGGCCACCCCGCAGGTCCTTGATGCCCTGGCTGCGCCTAGCGGCAATCCTGGCCAGCGGGGTGGTGATGTTGGACAGGTTCAGCGCTGCAGTGGTCAGGTGGCCAAGCCTTTCGAGCGGCGAGCCGAGTTGTGGTGAACCCAGGCTGACCAGCATCCGCGTCGCTTGTGGCCAGCGCAGCCCCGACGTGGCAGCCCGCTCGCAGGCACCCAGCGCCAGCAGGCCGCCCATGCTGTGCCCGACGATCAGCAGGTCGGTAACTGGCCACGGCCAGGCGTCGAGCAATTCCTCGAGGAGCAAAGCCAGTTGTGCGCAGTTTCTGGCGATCGGCAAACCGCTGTTGTAGTGCAGATAGAGTGGCGTGTAATCGAATTCGGCATGCAGTTGGCTACCAAAATCGGTTTCGCCCTCTGCCGCCGCGTCGCCAGTCCGCCAGGAGTGCTCGTCACAACCTAGCCCATGGATGAAAATGCAAAGCCGACCACCCGCTTCGGGAAAGTCACTACGCAGCGCAACGCCGTCAAGCGGAATCGCCGCGCCGTTCGCATGGATCGCCATGTCGATCGCCAGCACGTTGTTGCTGGCGGCAAGGTGGTCACCGAAAGCCGCGTTGAGCGCACTGCGCAGGCCGCTGACCAGGCGACCGGGCGGTTTGCTGGCCGCAAAACCGGTGCGTTGCTTTTCGACGATCGCCGCAGCGGCGAGCAGGCCGCCGCTGCCATGGTGAATTGCCGCATAAACTGCTGCGGAAATGACGTCATGCGCGCTCTGCACAACTTGCGCCGGCCCCGCAACCAACGGGATTCGCCGCAGGATGCCGAATGACTTGCCGGCAATCGCGCGGTGCATCTCCTTGACGCGGAGCGTGGTTTCCTGCACCGCCGTTTTCGCTGCATGGCTATAGCCGGTGCGCGGCGGCGCGGCGTCGGCATGTTTCGTGGCAACTGGCATTGCTCGTCCTTGAAATTGATGGGGAGATCGGTATCAGCCGACCTCCGGCCGACACAGAGGGTTCCCGTTGCGGGCCCGCACTTCGCGAACCTGCTCCCAACCCTGCAAGCACGGCCGGCAATGCGTCAATGCGTCACTCCCTCGCGACGCACCACCTTGACCAGGGTCAGCCAAAGGATCCGGATGTCCAGCCACAGCGACTGCCGTTGCAGGTACTCGACATCGAGTTCGACCTTGCGGGGAATCGGCAACTCGTCGCGGCCGTTGACCTGCGCCCAGCCGGTCAGCCCCGGCAGCAACTGGTGAACACCGCGCTCGGTACGCAGGGCGATCAGGTCATGCTGGTTGTACAGCGCCGGACGCGGCCCGACAAGGCTCATGTCGCCAACGAGAATGCTCCACAACTGCGGCAGCTCGTCAAGACTCGATCGCCGCAGAAACGAACCCACCGGCGTCAGGAACGCCTGCGCGTCCGTCAGCAGATGCGTGGCCACGGCCGGCGTCCCGAGACGCATGCTGCGAAACTTCGGCATTCTGAAAATCCGGTTGTGCCGGCCTACGCGATCAGACCAGTAGAGTGCCGGGCCACGCGAGGTCAACCTGACCAGCAAGGCAAGCAGACAGGCCGGCACACACAGCAGAAGCGCGGCGAGGCCGGCAAGCAACAGGTCGAAAATACGCTTCACCACAGGACATCTCACAAGCAGGACAACTTCAAGAATCGGCACCCGACGGTGACCTCTGCACGGCGCAGCGGGGCAGCCGGCGGCCTTGCCAAACCCAGCCGCGATCCCACGCGCCGCGAGGGCTTTGGGCTATCGGCAATGCGCAGTATACCGGGCCCCGGCACGTTCAAGCGAGCGGCCAGGCACTGGCGTCCAGCACTTGTCGCCTCGGCTACCGACAGCCGCCGCACCGGCACGAAACGAAGAAATCGGCGCCATGTGCACTTGTTCATAACCGTCGACTATCACTCCGGAAGACACTTGACGCCGAAGTCGAGGCCACCCTGCACCTCCGCCAGGTGCAAACCCGGAAACCCCGCTCTCGCGGGACGAAACACGGCCTCTCCGAGGCGCTTTGAGTAGCCATGTTGCAGTCCCATCGAAGTCGAGACGTCCACTATGAAAACCATTATTCATCAGCTATTGAGGCTAGACGTGATCGCGTCGCGGCCTGCCGCGATCTCACCCGCTGCTGTCGCACCGGGAAGACGTTTAATACCACTGTTGCTGTGCGGCCTCGCGACGCTGGCGCTGGCTGTCCCGGAGGTGAACGCGGGTCAGATCTGGAACGGCTGGAACTACGCCATCGACGCGCCCACCGATGGCTCCGGCGGGAGTGCCTTCGAAGAACGCGGCCTCGCTTTCCTTCAGCGCGGCCAGACCGGATACTTCGCCATCAGCGGCGGAGTGCCGCAGGCAGGCGTGCCATACAGCGCACGTAACGGCAATGTGTCCCTTGGCGACCTGTTCCTCAATTTCTCATCGCACAATCTCGACACACCCGGTGAATTCAACGATCCCCAAGTATTTGCGATCCGCTTCGCCAGCGCCAATGATTCGTGGGTCAACGGCGACAGCAGCCAAACAGGTCTCTTTCGAAGCGTGACGCCGATGAGCTACACCACGGCCAATTCCGGCTACGCGAAGCTGCAGGACTACTACGGCGCCAGTCCCGCACATCGGCCAGTTGGCGGCGCGATGGGGGACTTGAATACCACCAGCGACGTCATCAGCTATCTCGGCGACGGCGTCATGTATCCCAATATCACCAGGGGTAGCCTGGTGTCGGGGATCTCGGTGCTCGACCGTGACGCACTCGACGATCTCGACCTCGACTTTGCCCACTTTGGCGCCGACCCGGTTGGCAACCGCGTCTTCGGGTTCTCAGTCGACCTTTCCAGGTTGCCGGCAGGAAAGTTCACGGCACATTTCTTCGAGGAATGCATCAACGACGGCATCGCGCTGAGCGCCAGCCACGTTCCCGAGCCCGGGACGCTGGCACTGCTGGGCCTGGCTCTGGCCTGCGTCGTCACCCGCCGCCGATGAATGCGCCGACGGCAGGATCTCGGGGTTGGTGTACGCTAGCTGTTGCCGTTGTCGAGAAAACTGCGCAGCTTGTCCGAACGTGAGGGATGGCGAAGCTTGCGGAGCGCCTTGGCTTCGATCTGACGGATGCGTTCCCGGGTCACGTCGAACTGCTTGCCGACTTCCTCAAGCGTGTGGTCGGTATTCATTTCTATGCCGAAGCGCATCCGCAACACCTTGGCTTCGCGCGGCGTCAGGGTGTCCAGCACATCCTTGGTAATGAAACGCAGGCTCGAGTAAAGCGCCGCCTCGGTTGGTGCCAGGGTGGCCTGATCTTCGATAAAGTCCCCGAGATGGGAATCGTCGTCGTCGCCGATCGGCGTTTCCATCGAGATCGGCTCCTTGCTGATCTTCAGGATCTTGCGGATCTTCTCTTCCGGCATCTCCATCTTCTTGGCCAGCGTCGCGGGATCGGCTTCGAGGCCGGTTTCCTGCAGGATCTGCCGGGAGATGCGGTTCATCTTGTTGATCGTCTCGATCATGTGCACCGGGATACGGATCGTGCGCGCCTGATCGGCAATCGAGCGGGTGATCGCCTGGCGGATCCACCAGGTGGCATAGGTCGAAAACTTGTAGCCGCGCCGGTATTCGAACTTGTCTACGGCCTTCATCAGACCGATGTTGCCTTCCTGGATCAGATCGAGGAACTGCAGACCACGATTGGTGTATTTCTTGGCAATCGAGATCACCAGCCGCAGGTTGGCTTCGGTCATCTCGCGCTTGGCACGCCGAGCCTTGGCCTCACCCGTAGACATCTGCTTGTTGATGTCCTTCAGTTCGCGCAACGGGATACCGATGCGGTCCTGCAGGGCAAGCAGTTTCCGCTGCTCTTCCTTGATATTAGGCGCATTGCGGGTGAGGATCGCGGCGTAGGTCTTGCCGGCAGCGGCGATCTCCGCATCCACCCAGTCGATGTTGAGTTCGTTGCCGGGGAAAACCTTGATGAAATGCGGACGCGGCATGCGCACCGTATCGACGCAGATGCGCTGGATCTTGCGCTCGCAGGCGCGTGCCTCCTCGACCATGGCGCGTACCGAATCGCACAGGCGCTCGATGGTCTTCGAGGTAAAGCGAATCCCCATCATCTCTTCGGAGATCTGCTGCTGCAATTGCAGATAGGCCTTGTCCTGCGAACCCCTGCGCGGCAGGACACCATGCGCCTTGGTATAGTGCGAGCGGATCAGTTCAAGACGCTCAAGCCCTTCGGTCTTGAGCTTCAGCAACGAGGCCGCCACCGCGGCGCCCTCCACCGCTTCTGCGCTGTCCTCCTCCTCGTCGTCCTCGTCGTCGCTTTCCTCCTCGGCCACCTCAGCCGTCAGATCGTCCAGTGAGCCGTCGGTTTCAGGGTCGATCAGCCCATCGATCAACTCGTCGATGCGCATCTCGTCGCGGGCGATCTTGTCGGCGCAACTGAGGATTTCGGCGATCGTCGTCGGGCAGGCCGAAATCGCCTGGATCATGTGCTTGAGGCCGTCCTCGATGCGCTTGGCGATCTCGATTTCGCCCTCGCGGGTCAACAACTCGACCGAACCCATTTCGCGCATGTACATGCGCACCGGGTCGGTCGTGCGGCCAAACTCGGAGTCAACCGTGGACAAAGCCTGCTCGGCCTGCTCTTCCACGTCGGCGTCGTCGGCCCCGGCGGCAGGCGCGGCGTCCGACATTAACAGCGTTTCGGCGTCCGGTGCCTCATCGTAGACCTGGATGCCCATGTCGTTGAAGGTGCTGATGATGCTCTCGATCTGCTCGGCATCGACGACATCATCTGGCAAATGGTCATTGATCTCGGCGTAGGTCAGAAAGCCCCGCTCCTTGCCGAGCTTGATCAGCGTCTTCAGACGCATCTTGCGCGTCTCGTCGTCGACCGGTGCCGGTTGCGTCCCGACCTGGGCCAACAGATCCGCCGCTGCCTTGGCTTTCGCCGCCTTCGTAGTTACCGCCTTTTCCCTGACCATGACCATTTCCCGGATAGCGTTATACTGGAAAAACTCTCGATGATATCACACCTTAGCCGACGGACCCTGGTCGCCCGCGCGCACCCAGGGCTGTCAGATACTGCTGTTTTTCTTCGCTCGAAAGTCCGCTCACCCCAAGTTGCTGTACCTTCTCCTGCAGCACGGCAAAAACCCGCTTGTGCTCGCCTTCCAGCAACCGTTTGACCGCACCCTCGAACTCCGCGTCGATTCCCTCTTCGGCAAATGGCTGTTGCATTAGTTCAGCGGCTGCGGCACGCAGGATACCCTCGTACTCGCTACCCCGCAGCTTTTCGATCAGCGCCGGATAGGCCAGCATCCGGACCCCGCCATCGCCAATCGTTTCGCATAACAGGCGCACCGCTCGCGCTTCCGTGGAGTTGCCGGGAAGCAGGTCGAGCGGCAAGCCGCCAGCCAATTGCGGCTTCTGCAGCAAGAGGCGCAGCAAAGGCCGCAGCAGCGAAGGCGCTTGCCGCGGCGCCCGTGCCGGCGCCGGACGGGCAAGCGATTGCAGATCGCACAGGCGCTCCACCTCGGCTTGCGAAAAACCGCTGTTCTCGGCCAGCCGTTTGACCAGTTGCAACCTCAGCAGCGACGACTGCAGGCGCCCCAGCAGCGGCTTGGCGTCGGCCACCAGCCGGGCCCGACCTTCGGCACTATTGAGGTCGCAATGGCCGGCCAGTTCGCGCAACAGGAAGTCCGACAACGGGGTGGCCTGGGCGATCAGCCGCTGCAGGGCCTCGCCGCCGCGCTTGCGCACCAGACTGTCGGGGTCCTCACCCTCGGGGAGGAAAACAAACGCGATGCTTTTCTGCTCGGTCAGGACTTCGAGACTGTTTTCCAGAGCCCGCCACGCGGCCTTGCGGCCAGCGGCGTCGCCATCGAAACAAAACACAATGCGCCCGGCCTGGCGCAACAACTTTTGCACCTGCATGGTGGTGGTGGCCGTGCCCAGAGTCGCCACCGCATTGCCGATGCCGTGCTGCGCGAGGGCGACGACGTCCAGGTAACCCTCGACGACGATCACCACATCCTGTGCCCGGATGACGGCGCGCGCCTGCGGCAGGCCAAACACTTCGCGCCCCTTTTCGAACAACGGGGTCTCGGGCGAGTTCAGATACTTCGGCTCGCCCTGGCCAAGCACGCGGCCGCCAAAGGCGATCACCTCGCCCTTCTGGCTGACGATCGGGAACATCACCCGCTCGCGAAAGCGGTCGTAGAGGCGTCCGCGCTCATTGTTGATCACCAGTCCCGCAAGCTGCAGCTCGGAACTGCTGTAGTCGTCAAAAGCGGCAGCCAGGTTCTGCCATCCCTCGGGGGCATAACCGAGGCCAAAGCGGCGCGCGATCTCGCCGCTCACTCCGCGCTCCTTGAGGTAGCTGACCGCCCTTGCGGAGCCCTTGAGCTGTTCGTAGTAGAAGCGGGCAGCGCGCGCCATGATCTCGCTGAGTGCCTGCGATTTCTCGACGTGCTGCCCGGCAGCTCCGTGATCGTCGGGAACCTGCATGCCGGCACGGCCAGCCAGTTCCTTGATCGCATCGACAAAGCCGAGACCCGAATACTCCATGAGAAAGCCGATGGCATTGCCGTGCGCGCCGCAGCCGAAGCAGTGGTAGAACTGCTTGACTGGACTGACCGTAAAGGAGGGAGACTTCTCGCTGTGGAACGGGCAACAGGCGGCAAAGTTGGCCCCCGTCTTCTTGAGCGGAACGTAACCGTCGATCAGGTCGACCAGGTCGATGCGATAGAGCATTTCCTGGATGAAGGAGTCCGGGATCATCGAGCCCCTGGTGCCAGCAGCCGAGCGCTATGGCGCAGACGGTCAGACGCCAGTCAGTTGCGCTTTGACCAGGCGCGACGCTTCGCTCATGTCGACGCGGCCGGCCAGCCCCGTGCGCAGACAGGCCATCACCTTGCCCATGTCGCCAGGGCCGGTGGCCGCAGTCTCGGCGATGGCCTTGGCCACCGCGGCGGCAAGTTCCTCCGTCGACAGGCTGGCGGGGAGATAGGCGCTCAGCAACCGCAGCTCGAAGGTCTCGGCATCGACCAGATCGTTGCGCCCCGCCTGCGCAAATTGCGCGATCGAATCCCGACGCTGTTTGAGCATCCTGTCGATGACGGAGATGATCGCTGCGTCATCGAGCGCGATGCGCTCGTCGACCTCCCGCTGCTTGATTGCCGCCGTCAGCAGACGCAAGGCGCCAAGCGTTTGTGCCGCGCGCGCGCGCATGGCTGCCTTGACGTCTTCGTTGATGCGTTCTTTGAGGGTCATCGAGAGACTCCTTCCTGATTGACGGTGCCGCGAAGGTCACCACGATAGCCGTTCCAGAAACGCCAACAGCCGCCCATCTTCAGACAGGCGGCTGCCCAAGCACCGGCAAACCGGTGTTAATACAGTTTTGGAGGCAGGGTCTGGCTGCGCATCCGCTTGTGATGGCGCTTGACCGCGGCGGCCAGCTTGCGCTTGCGCTCGGCGGTGGGCTTCTCGTAGAACTCGCGAGCTCTCAGTTCGGTCAACAGACCGGTTTTCTCAACGGTGCGTTTGAAACGGCGGATCGCAACTTCGAACGGCTCATTTTCCTTGACGCGAATGGCAGGCATCGGCTCTTCCCAAGTTCAAAAAAATATCACAGTGCAGATTAGCCGCGCATTATAAACCCAGTTTCGGCAGAATTCCTAGAGCGTTTTTGACAAGTGCGTTGTAGAAGCGCAGTTGCCGCCGCGTCCCGACGTAGCGGGCACGGCCAGATCGAGAAGGGCCCGCCGGCTCAGGCCGAGAGTTTCCTTTTCAGTACCCGCAGCAGCCAGCCGATTCCCGGGAACCCGGCGTAGAGCTCTTCCGCGGCATCCCAGTAGTCGCGATGCCAGACGACCTTGCCATGCGCGTCGAATCTGAGGTGCGACGCACCCCGAATCACCCGCGCCGGACCCTGCGCCGACGAGGTCTTGCGGCGGTAATGCAGTTCCCATACCAGCAGCGCGCCGTTCTCGGCGACCACGCTCTCAAGAACGACGAAGCGCGGTTCAGCAACCTGACTGAACATGTGCGCGAAAATGCGCTGGATCGGCTCCAGACCGCGCACCTCGTTGAACGGATCCTTGAAATACGCATCACTCGCGTAGTACTCGGGAAAACGGGCCACCGCTTCCGGGCACAAGCCCTCGAAGAAGGCCACCAGGGCGCGAACGGCAGGCGCATTGCTCATTGCGGGCGGCTGCTCATGCACCGCTGAGAAAGCGAACCAGCGGGAAGTAGAGGCGGTACGGCAGATGCGCGAGCAGTTTCATCACCCGCGTGAAACGCTTCGGATAGTGGATTTCGAAAGCACTCCCGGCAAAACCGTCGATCGTCGCCAGTGCCGCCTGTTCGGCGGTGAGCAGCGCCGGCATCGCGAAATCGTTCTGCGCGGTCAGCGGCGTGGCGACAAAACCTGGATTGATCACCCGCACGCCGATTCCTTTCGGCCGCAGATCGAGATAGAGCGCCTCGGCAAAATTGATCAGCGCCGCCTTCGTCGGGCCATAGATCAGCGACTTCGGCAAGCCGCGATAACCGGCGACACTGGCCACGAAACCAATCTGGCCGTTACCCTGCCGCAACAGTTGCGGCACCACACTGGCCGCGAAGGAAATGGCACCGACGAGGTTGACGTCGATCATCCGGCGGGCTTTGGCCATATCGAGCTCCCAGGCGCGCATGGGCACATAGTCACCTGCCACGTACAGCGCGACATCGACACCGCCCCACTCTGCCAGCAAGGCGTCCCAGGCGGCGTGCAGGCTCGCTGCGTCGGCGGCATCGCAGGGCAGCACCAACGCCCGCCCGCCTCCGGCCGCGGCAACCTCCGCCAGGCGAACCGCGCTGCGCGCCGACAGCGCAACGCGTGCGCCGCGCGCCAGCAGCAAACCGGCGAGCGCCGCACCGATGCCCGTCGAAGCCCCGAGCAGCCAGACGCGTTGATCCGACCAGTCGGCAATGCGTGGATTCATCGTTTCAGCGCCTGGTGAAACTCAGCGTCACGTCGCCGAGATGGAAGCCGAACTTGCGCATCGCCGAGCGGTTGAGCATCACCTTGTCGTCGATCAGATACATCCAGTCGTCGAAGTCGACGTTCCAGACCCGGCCGTCGACCGGCAGGGCGAGCACGTATCGCCAACGCAGCGCGTTGCCGGCGGCCTCGCCCTGCGCCTCGCCGACGACGTCGTCGGCACGGCCGACGTAGCGTGACGCATCAACGCGGGTGATCGTCCACACCCGCCGCGACGTCGTGCCGTCCGACCACGAGAAGTTCTCGTCGAGCGTCCCGACATCGACGCCGTCACGTTTTTCCCAGGTAGCGTCGATGACGACATGAAAGCGCTTGATCACTTCGCCCGAGCGATCCTGGAATATTCCCCAGCCATCGATCGTACCGTTGAAATAGCGCGCCAGATCGAGTACAGGCTGTTCAGCCCGGTAACGCTCGACCGGCGTGCCGGCGCAACCACCGAGACCGAGGATTCCGCAAGCGAAACAGGTCAGCCACAGGGTTTTCATCAGGAGACCTCCAGGGTACCGCGCCAGCGCCACGCGAGCACTGCGGCGGCGGACTTGAAGAGCAGAGGCAGCAGGCAATAGACGGTGGCAAGGCCGGCCGTCGCTCCGCCCTCACCCGGCCGATAGCCGACCAGATCGAGCAAGGGCAGCGACAGACCGGCGGCCAGCGCCAGATTGAGCTTGGCGACCAGGTTCCACCAGCCGAAATACGCGCCGGCCTGCGCTGCGCCGCCGCCCGCCGGACGTTCGCAAAGGTCGGCGAGCAAGGCCGCCGGCAGCGTCAGGTCGGCGCCCAGCGCCGCCCCCGAAAGCAGGCAGACGACGGCGAACGGCCAGACGTCGCCGGCCGTCAATCCCCAGGCCCAGACGAACGCGGCGACAGCGACGAACATCGAGATGACCCAGGTGCGTACGCGACCGAAACGCCTGGCCAGGACAACCCACAGCGGCAGGAACACGACGCCGCTGACGAAGTAGAGCGCGAGAAAGGCCCCGCTCCAGGCCTCGGCCCGCAGCACGTCGGCGACATAGAACAGAACCAGCGTCGCCGGCAAGGCCGCGGCGATGCCATTGACCACGAAGACCGCCAGCAGCCGGCGAAAACGGCTATCGTCAAGGACGCTGCGCAAGGCGCTGAACAGCCCGCCGCTGGCCGGCAGGCGCTCGACCGCGGAGGGGGTGCCGAATATCGTCCAGCTCGCCAGCAGCAGCAACAGCCAGGGGAAGATCTGCGCCAGCCCGGAAAGTCCCTGCGACAAATCCTGCGACAGCAGCCCCGGAAGCGCGGCTGCGAGGACCACACCCAGCAGGCCGAAACCTTCGCGACTGGCGGTCAGGCGGGTACGCTCGCCGGCATCGCGCCCCAGTTCCGCGCCCCAGGCCTGGTAGGCGACGCTGGCCAGCGAGAATCCGAAGTAGGTGCAAAACATGGAGGCGAGCAGCCACAGCGGCACCGCCACGGCCGGCGGCTGCAGCAGCGCCAGCATGCCCAGTGCCAGGCACGGCAGTGCCAGCAGGATCAGCCGCCGGCGGCTCGCCGTCCGGTCGCTCCAGCCGCCGAGCAGCGGATCGAGGCCGGCGTCGAGCAGGCGCGCTGCGAGCAGCAGTGCGCCGAGCAGGCTCAGGCTCATGCCCGCTGATTCGGCGTACAGCCGCGGCACGTGAACATAAACCGGCAGTGCCGCCATGGCCAGCGGCAGGCCGAGCGCACCGTAGGCGAGCAACTGTCGATGCGGCAGCGCCCGCGTGGCGGTCATGATCAAGACTCCGGGCGCTTGAGGAGTGCCGCGCGCAGGCTCGGACTACGGCTGCGGGGGTCGAGCCAGATGCCGAAGAACAGCCGCGCGAACTCGGCATCCACCACTTCGCCGGTCGCCCGGCCACGGTGATAGAACGCCGCGCCACGTCCCGGATAGTGCACACCGACGATGCTGTCGCCCTCCTTCACTTCGGGAAAGACGCGCCGCAGCTCAGGCTCCCAGCGCTGCAACTGCGCTTCACTGGCGCCGAGACGGCGCATTTCGTCGACGCTGGTCTGCACCAGGCGTTCGCGCGGGATGTCGCGCAGGTAGTCGAGCTGCAACGCCGAGGTGGCACCGGTGGCCGGGGTCGTCGTCGGCGCACCGGCGACCCACAGCGTCGCGCGATAGATCGGAAAGCCGAGCCAGCTCATTTCGCCGCTTCCCCACTGCCGCCAGGTAGCTTCCGACTGCCGCACCGCGTCCGGCAGGGCCTGCGCCAGGCCACTGCAGGCCCAGAGCAGCAGCGCCATCAGAGAGGTTTTCATCAGGCGTGTGCCAGTTCGAACTGCACCACGTCGGTACAACCGCTGTTGAAGCCGGCCTGGCAATACGCCAGATAGAAGCGCCACAGACGACGAAAACGCTCGTCGAAACCCTGCGCCTCGATTGCCGGCCAATGCCGTTCGAAGTTGCCGGACCATTCGGCCAGCGTGCGCGCATAGTCGCGACCGAAGGCAAACACGTCGCGCACCACCAGCCCAGCCCGGGCCGCCTGCTGGAAGACAACCGACGGACTCGGCAGCATGCCGCCAGGAAAGATGTGTTGCTGGACGAAATCCGTCCCCTGACGGTAACGCGCGAACAGGTCGTCACGAATCGTGATCACCTGCACGATCGCCCGCCCGCCAGGTGCCAACAACCGTTGCAGGGTCGCGAAGTAAGTCGGCCACCAGCGTTCGCCGACGGCTTCCAGCATCTCGATCGAAACGATATGGTCGAACTGCTCCCCGGCCAGGTCGCGATAGTCGCGCAACTCCAGGGTCACCTGTTGTTCGAGGCCGGCGAGCTGGATGCGCCGGCGAGCAAACTGGAGTTGCGCCGGCGACAGGGTCAGACCGACGACTTCGAGGTCGGCCTCGCGTGCAGCGATCTCCGCGAAAGCGCCCCAGCCACAGCCGATTTCGAGGACGCTCTGGCCTGGCCGGGAATTCAGGCGCTGCAGAATGCGCCGGTACTTGGCGAGTTGCGCCGCGGCCATCGAACACGGCGCATCGCTCGCGTACAGCGCGCTCGAATAGCTCATCGTCGGGTCCAGCCACTGTCGGTAAAAGTCGTTGCCGAGATCGTAATGGGCCATGATGTTGCGGCGCGAGCCAGTGCGCGTGTTGGCATTGAGCCAGTGGCGCAGGCGTGCCGTCAGCAGGCTCCACCATTGACCATAGACCGCTCGCGCGAGGCACTGGCGGTTGTTGGCCAGCAGGGTCAGCAGGCCGGCCAGATCCGGGCTGTGCCAGTCGCCGTCGATCCAGGCATCGGCGAAGCCGACATCGCCACGTTCCAGAATGCGTTCGAACATCGACCAGTCAGCGACCTCGAGTGTCGCCGCAGCGTGCCCGACCTGGCCGAAGCGCTGCAGCGAGCCGTCGGGCAGGCAAATTTCCAGAGATCCGTGTTCGATTCGTTCCAGCAGCGCCAGTACCGCCCCGGCACTACGCGGCTGCGGCTTGGACGCCGGCCTCGAAGGAAGGGTCAGCGTGGATTCCATGCTGTTCATCGGGTCGTCTCCTCAAGTGGAGGTGCAGGCTTGCGAAAGAAGGGGACGCGTTTGCGCCACAGCTTCAGGGCCTGCCAGTGAATGCGCAGGATGACGCCGAGGGTCAGCAGCGGGAAGCGGACAAAGGCCTTGAGCAAGGGCCCACTGGCCAATGGCTCGGCGTTCCCGGAGATCGCGGTATGCAGCAGGTCGCCCGCGGCGTCGCCGTGGTCGATGCGCGCCAGCCGCCAGGCGGCGTTGCCGTCTTGCCCGGCGCGCGCGTGAAAGCGGAAGCGGTAGTGGCCGGCAACGGCCATGAACGGGGAGACATGGAAGACCTTGCTGCGCTCGATGGTCTCGCCGTCGCGGATCGCTCGGCCGTCGGCATGCGTCAGCAGATAGTTGTGGCGCTCACCGAAGGTATTGTTCACCTCGGCGAGGACGGCGAGCAGGTTCCCCGCACGGTCGTGGCAGAACCACAGGCTGATCGGGTTGAAAACGAAACCGAGAACGCGCGGAAAGCACTGCAGCCAGACTTCGCCATCGGCGCGTACGCCTTCCTGTTCCAGCAGAGCGCGTATCCAGGGCAGTGGATGCGAGCCGTCACGCGCACCGTGGTCGGCGAAGTGGAAGCTGAACAGATTCCAGCGATTGACCGAGAACAGCGCACTTGCCGAGCAGGCGACCTCGGAGAGCGGCAACACGCAGAAATAGACCGGATAGACGAAGCGATGCTCAGCCGGCCGCAAACGGCGGTGCATCACCTGTCCGAAGAACAGGCGAGCCGGCGTCTCGTTCATGCGGCGCGCTCCGCCATCCGCCGGAAGGCGGGCGCTGGCGAACTCGCCGCTTCGCGGCCCTGCCACGGTGCGTGACATCCCAGGCCATTGGCCACCTGCAGCGCCGATTTCAGCCCGTCCTCATGAAAACCGTAGCCGTTCCAGGCGCCGCAGAACCACACCCCGCGCTTGCCGGAAATCGCCGGCAACGCGTGCTGTGCGGCGATCGCCGGGCCATCGAAAAGCGGATGCTCGTAGTCGAATTCGGCGATCACCGAGTCCGCCTTCGGCTGGCGCTGCGGGTTCAGCGAGACCATCAGCGGGGTCTTGAAGGGCAGTGGCTGCAGGCGGTTGATCAGGTAGGAGACGCTCACCGGCCGGCGATCCAGTTCCTGAACGCTCGACAGGTAGTTCCACGCCGACCACAGGGCCCGATTGCGCGGCAGCAGCGCCGCATCGCTGTGCAGCACGGCACGGTTCGGTTCGTAGCGGATCGCCCCGAGCAGGCGACGCTCGTCGGGCGTCGCCGCAGCGGCCAGGATCGCCAGGGCCTGGTCGCTGTGGCAGGCCAGCACCACCTGGTCGTAGGTCTCGACTGCGCCATCGGTGACGAGTTGCAGGCCATCATCCGTCCGCTGCACGCTGCGCACCGGCGTGCCGATGCGGATGTCGGCCAGGCCAGCGGCCAGTTTCCTGACGTATTCGCGGCCACCGCCCCTGACCGTTCGCCAGAGCGGCCGGTCGAAGACCTGCAGCAGGCCGTGATTGCGGCAGAAGCGCACGAAGCTGGTCAGCGGGTAGTCGAGCATCTGCCCCGCCGGGCACGACCAGATCGCCGCCGCCATCGGCAGCAGGTACCACTCGGCAAAAGGGCGCGAATAGCGCCCGGCGGCGAGAAACTCGCGCAGGCTGCCGCCATAGTCGGGATACTGATCGATCCAGGCGACGCTTTCGCGGTTGAAGCGCAGGATGTCGGCGAGCATGCGCCAGAAGTCGCGGCGCAGCAGGTTGCGCTTCTGCCCGAAGACGGTCGCCAGGCTGCTGCCCGCCCACTCGATCCCGGGCTCTTCGAGACTGACCGCAAAGGACATCTCGGTCTCGACGCTGGCAACGCCCAGATGCGTGAACAAGGCCGTCAGGTGCGGGTAGGTGTGCGTGTTGTAGACCAGGAAGCCGGTGTCAACCGGGTGGCACACCCCTTCGAGCGACACATCGACGGTATTGGTGTGCCCGCCGAGATAAGCACCCGCTTCATAGAGCGTCACCGCGTGCCGCTGCGCCAGCAGCCAGGCACTCGCCAGTCCGGAAATCCCCGCGCCGACGACGGCGATGCGCTGTCCCTCTGCTGATCCGTGCATGCTCATGTCCGCGTGCTCAAGCGTTGTCGCCGCTGATCTCGGCGTAAGCCGAATGGTTGTGGATCGATTCGAAGTTCTCCGACTTGACCGTCCATTGCGCGATGCGCGGTTCGCGCATCAGGCGCAAGGCAATGTCGCGCACCAGATCCTCGACGAATTTCGGATTGTCGTAAGCGCGCTCGGTCACCCATTTCTCGTCCGGCCGCTTGAGTAGCCCGAAGACCTCGCACGACGCTTCCTCCTCGGCCAGTCGCACCAGTTCATCGGGCGTCATCGCGGCACGCAGTCTGGCGATGATCGTGATGTGCGAACGCTGGTTGTGCGCGCCGTACTCGCTGATCTCCTTGGAGCACGGGCAGAGGCTGGTCACCGGCGCGACGACTTCGAGCGTCAGCTCGGCCGCCTGCCCTGCACGCCTGGCCACGATCATCCGCACGTCGTAGTCGAGCAGGCTCTCGACAGCCGATACCGGCGCTGCCTTGCTGATGAAGTACGGGAAGGCCAGTTCGATCTCGCCGCTGCTCGCGTCGAGGCGCAGCAGCATGTCCTCGAACATGCGCAGCAGACGGTCGGCGTTCAATGGCGCCCGCCGTTGTTCGAGAATCTCGACAAAGCGCGACATGTGCGTGCCCTTGACCTCGGGCGGCAGCCCGACCGACATCGTCACTTGTGCGACCGTGTGCTGCACGCTGCCGTCGGCGTCGAGCAGGGCGAGCGGATAGCGCAGGCCCTTGACGCCCACCTTGTGGATCGCCAGTTGCCGCTGGTCGGCGCTGCCCTGGACATCGGGGAGGAGGAATCGGTCTGGTGCGTTCATGTCTTGTTCTCCGGTGGAGCAATAAGTCGGTGCCTGGCGACAGCGGGCGGGCGACCCCTTCTATCCCTACTTGCCGAGGAATGCATCGATCCTGGCCAGCAATTCCCTGTCGTCCGGCTTGACGCGGCTGCCGAAGCTCAGTACCCGCGTGCCGCTACGGTCGATCAGGTATTTGTGGAAATTCCATTGCGGCGCGTCGCCGGTCGCCCTGGCGAGTTGCGCGTAGAGCGGGCTGGCGTTCTTGCCGACGACGGTGGCCTTGGCGAACATCGGGAACTGCACCCCGTAGGTCAGCCGGCAGAACTCGGCGATCTCCTGGTTGCTGCCCGGCTCCTGCTCACCGAAGTCGTTCGACGGGAAGCCGACGACGACCAGTCCTCGCGCCTTCAGCCGGGCATAGAGTTTCTCGAGTCCGTCGTACTGCGAGGTGAAGCCGCAGTAGCTGGCGGTGTTCACCACCAGCAGCACCTTGCCCTGCCACTGGCAGAGCGATTGCGGCTTCTGATCCTGCAGCGCGGGAAAGCTGTGGTTGAGCAGGGGTGGGCAGGACGCGGACGCGGCGACCGGAAGCGCGGCGAATAAACCGGTCACCAGCATGAAAACAGCCAGCAAGATCGGTCGCGGTAGTACGGTCATCGCTCTTGCCACGGTCGGAGGATCAGTACCACGAGCAAGATTTGCAAGAAACACGGGGCTCCGATGGTCGAGGACATCCCCCCCCATCGACCATTGCGCCAGTATTGGAGCGAGCCACGCCAATCCTGAATCGCTGCCGGCCAAGGCAGATTCAACAGGTTGATGGACTGTGCATCAGGTCGCGTTAAGCGTTCTCGCACACTCACCGGGAAGGCTCTTGACACACTCTTTTCGAGGCTCGCCATTCATTTTGTCCTGGACAATTTATTCAATGATACAGAAGATATGCTTAAACAGCACATCTGTCAAGAGATGCCTATATTTTGTCATGGACAATGTGACGATACGCACAGTCATGTTGCGCGTCACCAGGAACCGGGCGCAAGGCTTGCTCAGCAATTGCATACGGTCAGCGCAGGGGAACATGAGCGCGGGGGGTTAGTGCCGGCCGAAACTCGCCAGCGCCCCGGTTTGCTCCTGGAACTTCTGGCTCGCGGGCTCGGGAGGCGCTATATTCGGGCTCTCGACCGACATGCCGACAATACCCACGGAATTGCCATTTTTCCTTCTCTACTCCCGATGAACGCCTCTCTCTACGAAAAGTATCGCGTCCCACCGACTTACAGCACGACCCGCTTTAGCACGCTGAGTTTTGTATTGCGCAAGGCAGAGATGGCTATGGCCCTTACGGCGGCAGAATGGCAATGGTTGGAGAAACAACAATTGTCCGTTGCAATCGACGTGATCAGTGCCCAGGAAGCGTACCGGAGCGCTCTGGCAGAAGAAATTCGACTTGAAATACTGGACCTGCGACGGAATCGACTACTCTCGTCCAGGATCAACGCCGTGCCAAGTCTCACTGCCGACTCTGAAACCGCCTTGATCCTCTACAAGGTACACAACCTCGAGTTGCTAGACCAAGTAGAAGAAAGGTTTGTTGATTCCAGCTATGCCACTGTCCGCGAGTTCAATCAACTCAAGACACAACTGGATCTGACCGAGGACATCCCCTGCGAAATGACATCGAGGAGGATATTGCTCCAGTTGAGTGAAGGGCAAGTTCTCGCCAGCAATGACTTGGAATGGCTGCGCCAGAAACACATCGTATCCGTCGTCAAGCGCTTGGCGATGCATTTCGGGACCTTGTGCCAAACACATGGAATCAATGCTTCCGAATTGCCCGCCGAAGACCGGCTTCAGCTTCAAATCATCTTGCAGAAGCTGGAAGAACAGACCCTCCCTGACGAACATGAGCAGCGATACCTTCAGCAGCATGGCTTTTTGACGGTTTCAGCCGCTTGCCGGAAGATTGAGTTTTCCTCCCTGAAGGCAAAGTATCAAGCAGCGCAAATGGCAGAAGATTCGCCAAGCACGCACTTGTACTTAGTGCTCAAGAGAATCGACGCTGACCTGCCCTTGGCGGAGGCAGACCTCAATTATCTGAGAAAACGCAAGCTCAACGATACCATCGTACTTGCCGTCGAGCACCACGCCAAACGGCTGATTGCCAAGGTCGAGCAGGGGCTGGAATTGACGACAGAAGACGTCGTCTGGTGCCAAGGCAACCAATCGGAAAAGGTTCTTTTGCTGTCGCTGAAGAAGTTCTTTGGCGTGGAGCATCGCGAGGACACTGTAGAAAGCCCACTCTACCGGATTCTACAAAAACTCAAGACCGAGCAATGCCTCAACGATCAGGAGGTGGTCTGGCTAACCACCGAGGATTGGTGTCAACCGAGGCACCCTATGAGGCCCCCGTCTCAGCCTTCCACAAGAAATGAAAGGAACAAGATTTACGTTTCGTGCTATAGGCTGAAAGCCCTGTTCTGCGAAGCGGAGTTCAAACGCACGAAAAACTTCTGGTTGCTGGCCAGCAGCAGTGCTCACTGGCGCCGGGCGGAGGAGCCGGAACGATCGCTGAGCCTGACTGAACTGGATCTCTCCAGAATCGCAGAAGCCAAGCTCAAGCAAGCCTTGTTGACCACCCGCGGGGGCGCGCTGCGCGATCTGGAACGCTTGGGCGAGGCAGAGGAATGCGCCTTGCAGGCGATCCAGTACTACCCCCACAGCCACAACCCGTACACCTTGATGGGTGCCTTGTGCTATGACACCAGGCGCTATGAAGAAGGAACCCGTTGGTTCGAGGAGGCGAGAAAACGGGGAGCGACGGAGAACGACGAAGACGCCGAGATCAAACGCATCCTGCGCAAGCGCAACGACCCGGAGTTGAAGGAGTATCTGCTGAAGAAAGATCCTGACCGCTACGCCTGGATCCGGAAGTTACGGCCTGCCAAGGGAATGTAATAGGAGAGGATGAACAGCGATTTCACGAAATGGATGTGCTGGTCACCTGGAATTGCACTCATATCGACACTCCGATCAAGTTACCGGTCATGTGGCGCGGTTTGTCCACAGTGATGATCCTACGCTGAAGAATGAGGCCCCTGGCTCGACTCGTTCAATCATGCGCCGCAGCACACTTATCAACCCGAACCCGACCAGTCTCCTAGCGACACTCTATAAGTCCGGCGATGACCCGGCTACCGGCGCGAACCAGCGCCTGTCAGTTGCGCAGGGAGACGATGTCGTCGCCTTCCCGTTCGAGGATATAGCTCGTTGCTACCCGTAATACCACTGCAGTGTGCATTGACGATCAGGAGCCGGCTATGTGCCATCGATTCTGCCTGAGTGCTTACTTCGTCACGTCACCATGCATCGACTGGCGATCCGTCCGCCGTTGTGGTGGGAGGAGGAGCAGTGCCAGCGGATCCTTGTTCAGATCGTCACTTGGCTCGAACGTCGGAGGAGCGTCTGTCTGTCTTGGCGTCATGCGCCGCGACGCCGGCTTTCACACTGCCGTCAGGCATCGGGACCGCCACTGGGGCGACTTCCACCTTGGCCACGCCTTCGTCTTGCGTGATCCCGATCTTCTGCGCCGTGGACGGCGAGAGATCCACTATCCGCCCATTGACATGCGGCCCACGGTCCTGGATGGTGACCACCGCGGTCTGCCCGGTGTCGATATTGGTGACCTTGGCGGTGGTGCCGAGCGGCAGCGTCTTGCTTGCCGCGTTGTTACCCTGCAGTTTCATTGCGGTGCCGTCCGCCATCTTTTTGCCGGCAAATTTTTTCGAGTAGAACGAAGCCTTACCGACTCGCTTGTGTCCCGACAGGTCGGGGTGATGTTTGGCCAGTGCGGCGGCATGCTGCGATGGCGCCGCTTCCTGCGCTGCGGCACGAGCAAGGGGGGTGACCCCGATCGCGCTGCCGCCGACGCTCCAGACCATGAAGGATATGGCCAAGCTCTTGAATCGGGAAATCTTCGGCATGTTGTCAATGCTCCCGCTGGGGATGGTGATTGGGCGTGTCGGACTGGCCGGTGACCTGCCTTGCTGGCCCGGCCTCCCGTCATGCCAGCGCGAACAGAAGCCATGTGCTAGGCGGGCGAAAGCGACAGCCCCATCAGAACGGGAACGTCTTGCTTGAGAATTCATCGATCGCGCCCACAAGGGTATGGATTGAAGCCGACTCGCTCTGTACGGCAGCGCGCATAGAAGAAGGAGGACTGCGGGTATCATCGGGCCAACCCATCCCTGCGAGTGCGCCTCACGATGACTGCTTCTTCCGACCCACTCCGGTCGCCCCTCTGGCCGGACATCGACTGGGTCGAAATACCCGGCGGCGACTATATCTACCAGGACGGAAAGCGTCGCACGCTGCCGACCTTCCATATGGCACGCCACCCGATCACCAATGTGCGCTACCAGGCCTTCATCGACGCCAGCGGCTATGACGACGAGCGCTGGTGGCAAGGAATCGAGCGCCCGCAGCCGCAGGAGTCGCGCTGGCCGCAAGCGACACGGCCCTGCATCAGCGTCAACTGGTACGAGGCCGTGGCATTCTGTCGTTGGCTCAGCGAGCAACTCGGCTACACCGTGCGGTTGCCGTCCGAAGAAGAATGGGAACGCGCAGCCCGCGGCCGCGATGGCCGCGCCTTTCCCTGGGGCGACGATTACCATACGGGCTACGCCAACATCAATGAGACTTGGGACAACGCTGGAGAGTGCAAACTCGAACAGACCACGATCGTCGGCGCCTATCCGCAAGGCGCCTCGACTGAGGGCGTGCTCGACCTGGCCGGCAACGTCTGCGAATGGTGTCTGAACAAACATGCGCATCCGGAGGAAATCGCAGCCCGATGCCAGTGGCGACGCGCGCGTGCTGCGCGGCGGCTCCTGGTATGGCAACCCTGACGCCGTGCGCTGCGCCGAACGCAACTGGAACAGCCCCGGCGAGCGGGTCGACAACGCCGGCTTTCGTCTGGTGTCGTCCGGCCCGATTCGCTGATCCGCGGATTTCTACCGATCATCCTGGCGTCCGCGAAGGCCCCCCATGCCAGTTCTTTGTCGCCATCGGCGCACCGCGACCAGGCAGGCCGTTGCCATCGCGCGATCCAGGGCTGGCAAAAGTCGCGGCACATCGTCCTGTCGGCGCAATACCGGCATCTCTGATCATTCCATCCGGGCCGACCTCGCTATCGGCGTGGATGGTCGCGTCATATCCGGCTCGTCCGGGACTCGGAAAACGAGTATCGCAGAAACAGATGACTGCTGCCGCGCCGCACGTCACGCAAAGTTCCCCACGGGGTCTCCCCCGGCGCGAATGCCTGCCCCATGACCAGGCCGAGCCGCCGGTCGTCCGCCGTATCGCGGCCGGCAATCTGCGGTGCGAGTGTCAGGAACTGCTCGTCGATGAGCCGCTGCGCGTAAAAATCACCCAGCAATCGCGGCCCACCCTCGACCAGAATCAGCTTGCCGGGACTCAGCCGACACACCTCTTCGAGAATGGCGCTGGCCGCGATTGTGCCCACGCTGCTACGCATCGCGCGGACCTCCACCGCATCAGGCACACCCTGTTTGAGCATGCGCTGCGCACCCGCTGTCGTCGTAACGATCAACGTCTGCACCTTGCCGGAGGCGAACACCGGCAACCGAAGATCAATCTCGCCGCTGCCGCTGACGATCACATTCAGGGGTGCCTCGCTTTTACCCAACGCCTTGCTCAGCCGTCGATAGTCATCCGCGAGTTCGGGAAAAATGGCTCTGGCCGTCCAGACATGCTGGCGATCGGCGCCCAGAGTGCCCGCACCGATGATCACCACGTCGGCAATGGCGCGCAACAGGCCCATCACCATGCGATCCTGGGCACTGAATCCGCTGATGTCCCCGCCGCTGGCGTGCCCCTTCACATTGAGTGAGACGACGCCATCCATTGTGGTCACAAAATTGCTGAGGACATAAGGATGCGTACGTGGCTGGGGCATGCGCAGGCTGCCGTACAGCCGCGCCAGCTTGGGAGGCAGCGGCAACCTCTTGCCGCGCTTCGTTTCGAAAAGCTTCTGGAGCGGTGCCAGCGGGGTAGAAGCGCGCCGGGGCATGGGGTCAGTCGCGGCGGACTTCAAAGGGTTGCCATTGGAGAACGCTATCGGTCATCTCGGCCGCGTATTTTCCTTGACTCATGTAGCGACTTCTTTCGGGTCCCCGACTCTGTCGGAGCAAAGCAGCCATGTGCCTTCAATCAATTCACGGCCCCTGAGGTAAGTAAGCGAATCGCCCATACGGGGCGATTCACCGATCAGGTGGTCACCCTACGCGTCTCGGTGTGGCCACCAGGGTGATTTCCGGAACGCTGGCCAGAGCCTTCGACAGAGGGCAGTCACGCTTGGCCGCAGCAGCGATCTCCTGAAACTTCGCGTCGTCAATGCCGGGAACCGTGGCCTGCATGGTCAGCGCGATACGGTCGATGACAAAACCTTCACCCTGTTTGGACAGGCGCACACTGGCCGTGGTATCCACGTCGGTAGTCGCCAATCCCGCTTTATCGCAGGCGAACGAAAATGCCATCGTGAAGCAGGCAGCGTGAGCTGCGGCAAGAATTTCCTCGGGGTTGGTGCCGGGCCGGCCATCCTCGAAGCGGCTGGCAAAACCATACGGGTATTGCTTCAGCGCACCGGTTGCGGTGCTGATCGCACCCAGACCCTGCTTGCCCTGGCCTTCCCAATGAACGCTGGCGGTCTTTTCAATCATGATGTGTCTCCATTATTACCGGGTTTGGCAACTGGCTTGCCGAACGCAATTTTGCGGGTCAAAGAAACAACCGTCTGTTCGCTATCGAACGGACAGCACAAGTGAGCCATGAAAACGTGATCCCTGCGAAAAGCATCTTCAGTTTCATCACCGATGAATTGAAGGTCGAGAATTGAATCGGCGTTTTCACCTGAGGCAATGCACATGCGTTGGTCAAGCCCACACTTGATCGCTGTTTTTATGGGCGTGTCGTCCAGCATGGTCATGCTGACCCTCAGTGCTTGTGGAGATATGGCGACCTTGCCCATCTCGGCTGGCATCGGGCCACACCCTGCGCTGCCAGCGCCACGACACGCACTGTTTCCCACCGTAAATATCGCCACGGCCCAGGGCTGGTCGCCGGGGATGACTCCGCAGTCCGCGCCGGGTACGCAGGTGGTCGCATTCGCCCGCGGCTTGGATCATCCGCGCTGGCTCTATGTCCCGCCGAACGGTGATGTGCTTGTTGCGGAGAGCAATGCGCCGCCCAAACCCGAGGACGGCAAGGGCATCAAGGGCTGGTTGATGGGGCTGGTGATGAAGTGGGCAGGGGCTGGCGTACCCAGTGCCAACCGCATCACCCTGTTGCGAGACAGCGATGGCGACGGCGTGGCTGATGTTCGCTCGGTGTTGCTGGACGGTCTGAACTCGCCTATTGGTATGGCGCTGGTCGGCAACGATCTCTACATCGCCAATTCCGACGCGATAGTACGTTTCCCTTACGCCGCTGGCGACACGCGCATCAGCGCGCGCGCCAGCAAAGTCGTGAATCTGCCTGCTGGTCCGATCAACCACCACTGGACCAAAAATCTGATTGCCAGTGCCGACGGAAGCAAGCTCTATGTGACTGTCGGCTCGAACAGCAACGTCGCCGAACGAGGCATGGAAGCGGAGGTTGAGCGCGCCGCCATCTGGGAAGTGGATATCGGCAGCGGTGCGCATCGGCTTTTTGCCACCGGTCTGCGCAACCCGAATGGTCTGGCCTGGGAACCGCACAGCGGCGCCTTGTGGACGGTGGTTAACGAGCGCGACGAACTCGGCAGCGACCTGGTGCCCGATTACCTGACGTCGGTACGTGATGGTGGCTTTTACGGCTGGCCATACAGTTACTACGGGCCGCATATCGACGAACGTGTGACGCCGCCACGCCCTGATCTGGTGGCCGCAGCGATTGCACCCGATTACGCCCTGGGGCCGCACACCGCGCCGCTGGGCCTGTCATCTTCCGCTGGCACGACCTTGCCGGAAGTGTTCACGAAGGGCATGTTCATCGGCCAGCACGGCTCGTGGAACCGACGACCGCACAGTGGCTACAAGGTCATCTTCGTGCCGTTCGACAAGGGCAAACCGTCCGGCGAGCCCGTCGATGTGCTGACCGGTTTCCTCAGCGGAGACGGCAACGCCTTTGGCCGGCCAGTCGGCGTGGTACTCGACAAGTCGGGAGCGTTGCTGGTTGCCGATGACGTGGGCAATGTCGTCTGGCGAGTCAGTGCCCGGCACTGAGTCAAGCAATCCAAGCCATTCCAGGTCGCGCCTTCGTGCCATATGGTCACTATTTCCCCAACTTTGCTGTTCACGATCGTCATGTACAGGCGAGCTTGGCTTGACACACCGAGGACCCGCATTCACCGATCTAGATGTGGTGATCACCGGTAGCCCAGGGCCAGACGGTAGAATGCGGAGCTTGACGCGCTGCAAACTCATCACCGCCATCGCACCCCGCTTCCCAAACTTGATGGCGAAGGACGCGGAAATCGCGGTGAAAGAAATCCTTGACGCCATCGGGCGCTCCCTGGCACAAGGCGTTCGAGTCGAAATTCGTGGCTTCGGAAGTTTCAGTCTGAACTACCATCCGGCACGTACCGGGCGCAATCCGAAAAGCGGTGAGGCGGTTCCGAGGCGGGGATACCGGGAACGCCTTCCAAGCTGAGTGCGATAGCCTGACCGCTGTCCTCCATGTCCGACGCGTCCTCCCCGGAGTTCGGCAGGATCTGGCCAAATGCCCTGCCGCAGATCGGTGCGGTGGGCGCCTCCTTCGACACGGGGTACGGCAAGGCCGCCAGCGTCCCTGAGGGAAAAATGTTCTGCCCAAAGCAGGAAGCCTGATCAGGAATTGAAAGTTGCTTTGTAGATCAAACCCAAAGCCACGAGGATCAGTACTAGCGAGAACCCAAGCTGGACATGTCTTTCGACGATGCGTGACGCCAGCTTGCGCCCCAGCAGCATGCCGATGGCGGTTGCAAGCGCAAACAGAGCCGTCGTTTGCAGAGGCAGCGCAATGCCATGTACCACGGCGGCCACGACGCCGCCAGAACCAACCAGGGCAATCACCAACAAGGATGTAGCTACGATCCCGTGCATCGACATGTTGGTGAAGCGACGCAGCATGGGCACGATGACAAAGCCGCCGCCGACACCCAGCAATCCGGTCATGAATCCGGTGAGTGCACCGATGCTCACGAATAGTGACGCCGTCGTCCAGGACCAATGAAATCGGCCAGTGGTTGAATCGAGCCGCACCCAGGCTGCATCCTCTGCCGCAACTCCCGAAGCGGCCAGGCACGCTTGTCTCAACAAGCGCCCCGCTACGATCAGCATGACGAGGGCAAATGCGCCCAGCAGCCATCGCTGCGGCAGGATGTTCGCTACGCTAACGCCGGCAGACGTCAATGGCAGACCTGAGATGACCATCACCAACGCAGCCTTGTAGCGGACCAGCCCTTTTTTCAGGCCTTCCACAGCCCCCAGCGCAGCGCCGCCAGCCACTGCGATCAAAGCAACCGGCGCGGCTTGCTGCATCGACCAGCCCATGCCCGAGACCAGTGCAGGAACAGCGAGTATTCCGCCGCCAGCGCCCGTCAGCCCAAGCACCGCACCGACGACGATGCCGAGAATCAGTGTAATTTCCATGCCCGCCTATGCAGTCTTGCCATGGGTGTGTTTGCCATTCGCGGCAGTGACCGAGCGACGTTCAAGAATTTCGAATGCGCCCATTCCTGCCAACATGGCGACCACAAAAATCATCCCCTTGTCCGAGCCACTGCCGAGCAGAACCAGCGCCGGGCCGGGGCATATCCCCGCCAGCCCCCAGCCTATGCCGAACGTAACGCTTCCACCGATCAGGCGACGGTCAAGCTGACGTGACGTGGGCAATTGCATCGGCAGACCGAGCAGCGATTGGGTTCGTCTCCTGGCCAGCGCAAAGGCGAGACTGCCCATTGCAATCCCGCCGCCCATCACCAGGGCCAGGGAGGGATCCCACAGGCCCGCGAGATCGAGAAATGCCAGAACCTTCGCCGGATTGGCCATGCCGGCAAGAATCAAACCCAAGCCAAAGATCAAACCCGATAGCAGGGCAAACAGCAGATTCATCGCGATCTCCCTAAGCCAGCAAATGACGCATCACAAACACCGTGGCGAACCCTGCCGCCATGAACGACAGTGTGGCCACAATTGAGCGGGGCGACCGTCGCGAAAGCCCGCAGATCCCATGGCCACTGGTGCAGCCAGCGCCATAACGTGTACCCACGCCGACCAGCAGACCCGCCAGAATGATCAGGCCTGAGCCTGCTTCGATCCGTATTTCTGGCAATGGGGCCAACACTCGGTATAGCAGTGGGGCCAGGATCAAACCGATGACAAAGGCCGCACGCCATCCCAGGTCACCACGTTGTGGTCGTAGCAGGCCGCCGACGATGCCGCTGATACCCGCAATGCGGCCGTTACACAGGGCAAGCAGCGCCGCGGCGACGCCGATCAACACGCCGCCGGCCAAGGAAGACAGCGGGGTGAAATGATTCCAGTCAATCGTCATGGATTCTGGTCCTTTGGGCAATACAGGTCATACAAGCAGGTCAGGAGCGTCAGAACCTTCGGGTCATGCACCGAGTAGTAAATGTACTTTCCCTCGCGTCGCGTGTTGACCAGACCCTCGGTGCGCAAGACGCCTAGTTGTTGTGACAACGTCGGCTGACTGATCCCCACCAAAGCTTCCAGTTCTCCCACTGACTTCTCGCTCTGGCTTAACTGACAAAGCAACAACAGACGTTCCGGGTTGGCCAAGGCACGCAACACGCATGTCGCCTCGCCAGCGGCAACACGCATCACTTCGATGTTCAATGGGGGGGAGGACCTTTCCATGATTCTTCCAGAAGTTGCTTGACAACAATATATCAGCTGATATTATATTTTACAATATAATTTTTCCGTTCTTGAGGAAATCATGCGACCCCTTGTTGAAGCATTCTTCGATCACGTCACGGGAACCGTCAGCTACGTTGTCTACGACGAACCTAAAGGCCATGCCGCAATCATTGATCCCGTTCTTGCTTACGAGCCGAAATCGGGTCGAACCGCGACAGGACCGGCCGATTGCCTGATCCGGTTCGTCCAGAAAGCAGAGCTCACTCTCGACTGGATCCTGGAAACGCATGCCCATGCCGATCATTTGTCGGCTGCCCAGTACATCAAGTCGAACCTCGGGGGCACCGTAGCGATTGGTGAGCGGATTCGCCAGGTTCAGGCTGTGTTCAAAGGTCTGCTGAATCTGGGCAGCGATTTTTGCCAAGACGGATCTCAGTTCGATCATCTGTTCCACGAAGACGAAGCTTTTGTGATCGGTCGCCTGCAGGGAAAGGCATTGCTTGTTCCCGGACATACACCGGCCGATATGGCCTACGAAATCGGCGACGCAATTTTTGTCGGCGACACGTTGTTCATGCCTGATGTCGGCACGGCGCGCTGCGACTTTCCTGGCGGGGATGCCCACATGCTCTATCGCTCCATCCAGAAGTTACTCTCGCTTCCGGAACAAACTCGCCTCTTCGTGTGCCACGACTACCCTCCGGACGGTCGGCCTGCAAGCTGGGCGACTACGGTCGGCGAGCAACGACAACACAACATTCACGTAGGCAACAACAAGGATGAGGCTGCCTTCGTCGCCATCCGGAAAGAAAGGGACTCCGGGTTGGACATGCCGACTTTGATCTGGCCCTCGATCCAGGTCAACATTCGAGCCGGAGAATTGCCCCCCGCAGAAAGCAATGGTATGAATTATTTAAAAATTCCTGTCAATGCGATTTGAAATCGCGAAGTATGGTGATGAACCATTGATGACATCGCTATTGCCATGGATCAAACGCTTCGCAATCCACAGTGCCACCCTGGGCACGCACACCGACAAAGCAATCATTTAAGGAGAAGAGTTATGCAAGCCAACATAGTGTCTTTAGATCGGAGAAAATCATGAATGCCACAACGACAAGTTATCAAGACCTGACCCGTGCAGTTTCAAAAAACCTTGCAACCCTCCGCGCCGACATTCCGGAGGTGATGAAAGGTTTCAATGAATTGGCTCGCGCCGCAACCCAGAATGGTGCCCTGGACAAGAAAACCAAAGAGCTGATCGCTCTTGCTCTGGGAGTCGCCGCGCATTGCGATGCCTGCATCGGGTTTCACACGCAGGCTTTGGTGAAGCTTGGTGCGACAAAAGCCGAGGTTGAAGAGGCACTGGGAATGGCCGTTTATATGGGAGGCGGTCCATCCTTGATGTATTCAGCGAACGCGGTGGCGGCATTCGATGAGTTCGTCGGCATCCAGGCTACCAAATAAACGCTGGTGTAATTTTTGGAGCTTTCTGGGAGCTTTCTGGGAGTTTGCTGGCCTCGCTTTAACGCGACCCTGAAGCGTTCCGCAACGAGATCCACGAGTTCAGTCTGGAGGAGGCACGGATCTGACCGGGTCTATCTTTCTCACATTGCGAGGTAATGGCCATGTCAACTATTCCTCCCACCCGGGGCAACGGATGGGAGCGTGCGCCGCCTGTTGTTCGACGACGGCCGGATCGAAAATGTCCATGTGCTGCAGACCATGAACACCGAAGAACACACCCTCTCTAGCAGGAGAATGCCATGAAATTTCTTGCCGTTAGTCTCCATTCGCACAGTCAGATACGCCAGTGGATGAATTGGTGTGGCTGGCGTTATCCATGGCTCGTCGGCTTGCTGCTCTCGGGCGCCGCCATGGCCCAAGATCAGCGCCAACTGGTCACTCTGCCGCCGCCAGCCCAGGAAGTATTGCGTCAGGAGATGCTCGACAATCTGCTGGTGATCAACGAGATTCTCACGCTCGTCGGGGGCGGCAAACTCAAGGATGCTGGCAATCTGGCCGAGCAGAAACTTGGACTTTCCGCACAAGGCAAACACCGGGACAAGCCTTTCGATGCCCGCCCGGGGCCTCACATGCCAACGGCGATGCATGCTTTGGCCATAGACGGCCACCGTGCCGCCAGCGAATTCGCCAAGGCGGCACAAACGGGAAACCGGGAGCGGACCATAGCACTCCTGCCCAACCTGACAAGCGCCTGTATAAGCTGCCATTTCTCCTATCGAACACGATGATCGACCGTCAGCACCACACTTTCTGAACTGAATCCAGCAAACGACACATGCTTTGGGTGCTGGCTATTGGGCCGGTGTGTTACTCGCCATTCTGGCGATGTCTGTCGTAAACCGAATAATTCGCGCCAGTCTGGCTGCAAGCCCACACCCACGTTCATCGCTGGTGGAACCTGCTGGGAAAGGATAGGCTTTCAATGAGCCAAGAAATTGCATGGAGTAATCGCTACCGGGAGGCCGGCGAACATTATCTCTTTGGCACCGAACCGAACGAGTTTCTCGCGCATCGAGTTGCCCTCTTGCAGAACGGCCGGACTGCGGTGTCGGTTGCCGATGGCGAAGGTCGGAACTCGGTCTGGCTTGCCGAGCAGGGCCTGGAAGTCACCGCGATCGAATTCTCCGCGGTCGCCATTGAAAAGGCCCGGCGGCTCGCGGCTGGACGCCGCGCCGAGGTCCGCTTCGTCCTCGCCGACATGCTTGCGCCGGACTGGCCGCCGGTGGAACTGCACGGTGCTTTCGACTGGGTGATCGCCATCTTCATTCAGTTCACCGGCCCCAAGGAAAGGGAACGACAGTTCGCGGTGTTGAAGCTGCTTGCGCAGGCGGGTGGACGCATCCTGCTACAGGGCTACACACCCAAGCAACTCGACTATGGGACCGGGGGGCCGTCAGCTGTCGAAAACCTGTACACTGAAGAACTGTTACGAGCAGCTTTCGGCGACTGGAAAATCGAGGAACTCGTTGAATACGAGGATCACATTGCTGAGGGAATGGGACACAAGGGGCGTTCGGCGCTGATTGGCCTTATAGCGCGAAAGCCCTGATCCGGACAATCTGAGAGCAGTGACGTAAGCACGGCCACAAACACAAATCGTTTCATCACCAGACCTCTGGCAAGCTTTACTTGCTGCCTGGCAAAGCATACGGTGCAATCACGCTGGCCTGCAGGCGATAGGCTGAGCGACCCCACGAGCTGTCACCGGCGGAAACTTTCAGAAGACCGCTGACCCATATCGCGTCCATGCTTTGCATGTCCTTGAGGGGCTTGTCGGAGAGCACGTAGATGATCTGGTTGGCAGGCGGTGGCGGAACGTGAATGCAGGCTCCGAAGTAGGGCACGAGCAAAAACTCACGCACTTCGCCCTTGATGCGTTCGAGGGGAATGGCAAAACCTGCGATGCGGATCGCTGCGCCGTTGAGCGACGGCTCGGCGGGTGCGTTGGCCCAGGCGTCGCGCATGCGGGCGAGCGCGTCCATGGCACGCGGATCGGCATCCTGCATTTTCGCCAGATCAAAGCCCTTGAAGGCATCCGCAGGGTTCCAGTTGGGTGGAATTAGCTGCTCCCATGTGACTTCGCGGAAATTCGCTGTCGGCGAGGCAGGCGCCTTGCTGAGACGTTCGCCTACCTGGTACGGCACACGTGGAGGCTCGGCCAACAGTGCTGTCGAGCCGGCAAGAAGCAGCAAGAATGCGAGAGGTTGAAAAGCGCGCATGATTCAGGTCCTTGGGGTAAGTCCATCGATCAGTGAAAGGCGATAGGCGCGCAAACCCGGCAGCAGGCTTGCCACACTACCGGCGAGCAGGATCCAGCCCAGCAGCTTTGCCAGGGAAACCAGATCGTCGCGACTCAGACTCAGGCCATTGAGCGCGATACCATAATGGATTTCGATCCAGGGAGTGCCAAAGAACAGCAGTGCAGCCAGCAAAGCTAGGCCAGTCAGAATTCCACCGACGGTGACCGAAACACCCTCGATGGCAAGCAGCACCAGCAGTTCTCGCGGACGTGCCCCAACGGAACGCAGGATCGCCAACTCGCGCCGGCGGGCATCCAGGCTGGCGAGGATCACGGCCACCAGGCCTCCCAGCCCAACCAGGGCGACCAGCCACGAAACCAGCAGCAGAGCCTGCTCACCCTGCCCGACGACTTCCCAGATCTGATCCAGCGTCACACCGGGCAGCACGCCCATCAGCGGTTCATCGACATCATCCGCGATGGCCCGCTGCATGGCAAAAACATCGCCACGCTGTTTCAGTCCGACGAGTTGGGCGGTAAGGGTCCTGGGCGTGAGATCGAACTTCCTGACCAGTTCGGACGGAATCGAAAAGCCCGGCACCGGAGCGCCACCCTGCCAATCGAGGTGAACAGCCTCCATGCCGGCCAGGCTGATGTGTACGGTGCGATCCACAGGCGTGCCGGTGGGCGCCAGTATTCCGACGATAAAGAAAGGCTTGTCGCCATGGGCGGCACCTTCCAGCGCGCCGCTGCCATGCGTCAGGACGATCTTTTGTCCGAGGCGATAGCCCAGCCGCCTGGCCACCTCGGCGCCTAGAACCGCGTCGAAGACGCCTTCGAAAGGCTTCCCAGCCTGCAAGCGCAGGTGTTGCCGATCGCCATAGCGAAAGTGCGTGAAGTAGTCGAGGGAGGTGCCGAGGACCGGAAAGCCATGATGCGAGTCGCCTAACGACAGTGGAATGCTCCAGGCCACGGCTGGATGTCGTGAGATCTTTTGCGCCGACGTCCAACGCATGTTCTGGCTGGCTTCGCCGATGCGAAAAACTGCGTACAGCATCAACTGGACTGGGCTGGAGCGCGCACCGACCACCAGGTCCGTGCCGGAAACCGATTGCGAGAAACTCTCGCGGACATCGTGGCGGAGTCGCTCGACGCCGACCAGCAAGGTCGTGGCGAGGGCGATGGAGAGCAGCGTGAAGCTCAGGGTGTAGCGCCGATTCCAGGCACTGCGCAACGCGAGCGCGATCAGATAGCGCATGCGACACCTCCGGCGACGGTACGGTTGAGCAGCGGCAAAGCCAGATCGCGAGGGAAATGGTGTGCCAGGCGGCGGTCGTGGCTGACGAACAGTACTGTCGAACCGGCAGCATTCGCCTCATGCAGGAGCAAATCGAGAAAGGCTTCCTGTCGCTCGGCGTCGAGAGCGGAAGTGGGTTCGTCTGCAATCAGCAGTTCGGGATGTCCGATCAGTGCGCGTGCTGCCGCCACACGCTGTTGCTGTCCGACCGACAGATCGGTAGCCGGGCGTCGCCACAAGTCGCGGGCCAGATCGAGATGGCCCAGCAAACGTTCCGCTTCGCCGCGTAGCGAGGCGCCACCGGCTTGTGCCCGCTCACGTCGCCGCGCGGAGAAACGACAGGGTAGCAGAACGTTGTCGATAACCGGCAGATAGGGAACAAGATTGAATTGCTGGAAGACGAAACCGATGTGGTCGGCCCGCAGCCGATCGCGCTGCGTCGACCGCAGGCGCCCCAGAACCTCTCCCAGGAGTTCGATGCTTCCGCTCCCGGGCACCAGCACGCCACCGATCAGGCTCAGCAAGGTGCTCTTGCCGCAGCCGCTCGGTCCATGCAGGAAGGCGTGCTCGCCGCGGCGCAGGCGTAACTCGGGCAGATCCAGGCAAACAGCGCTCTGGCGAGGCCAGCTGAAGACCAGATCCGTGATGGCGACGACCGTTTCGCTTTTCATGATCGGGTTACCAGTTCAATGTGTTGGCCTTGGGCGAGAGTCTGGCCGCAGACTGTCGCTTGGCGGTCACTACTTGCGCGCGGATTTGCCGGTAACCGGGGAAAGCGTCGAACAGTTTCACCTCCAGGCCCCGCAGTGCAGCAGGCTGGGCGCAATGGAAGGTGAATTCGGCATCCAGGTCGGCGTGCTCTTGGCCCGTCCTCGCTCGATCGTCACCCTGCGCGGCGTTCGCTGCAGTCCTGACGACAGGGGCTTCGCCGAGTACTGCGGGGTCGATGACCGCCGACTCCAGCTTGACATTCACGAGCCGGCAGCCAGCGCCTGGAGTGGGTAGAAACAGCTTGTCAGCCTGACGTAACTGATTCGCCATGCGGCGTACCTTGTCCAGTTCCTTGTCGCCTTTGGGCGCCCGCTCGAAACCCAGAAGACTGTCCAGTGGTGATTCGAGCGTAATGCGCAACGTATCATTCTCGACGCCGACGTTGAGTTCGGCAGCCCCGTGAACATGGGCTTTTTCAGCGTGCGCGACGGGATTGACGATGATCAAGGCGGCGGCAAGAGCAAGAAGTGTGCGAGTGAGCATGGGAGATCCTTGTGTTGGAGTTATGCGCAATACATCAGATGGTCGACAATGAATGGTCAGATACATCAGGGTTGCTAGAAGACCAAAGCGTCTGGTTGGTGATGATCGGCGCCGTTGACGCAAGCGTAGCAGCGATCGCCTAGCCCTGCCCATCGTCCATCACGGTCCGCCTGGCGGTAGCCGCGTACCAGAGTAACGCCAGGGCGACCAGGACCCAGACGATGACCGGCCCGGTCGGCAGGTCGAGCGCAGTCGATAGCACCAGACCTGTCGCATAAGCGGTGACGCCCAGCAGCCACGCTGCCGGCAGGCGCCTGTGCGCCATCCGGCGTGTCGCCAGCGGTGGCACGATCAAGGTTGCGAACACCAGATAGAGTCCGACGAGTTGAACCGACAGGGTCACGGCGACCGCGAACATGGCGTAGAAGCCAAGCTGGCCAAGCCGGCCGCGAGCACCGAACCAGAGAATCAGAATCGCTCCGTAGGCCACCGCCACCCAGAGCAGGCGGGCAGGTTGTACCCACAGGATCTGCCCGACGAGCAGATCGCGCAAGTGTTCGCTGCCATGGGGGTTGCTTGCCAGCAGCAACACGCTGCCCGTGGCAGCGAGCACGAAGGTCACGCCGATCACCGCTTCCTGCACATCGGGCCAGATCCTTTCCGTCCAGGTGAGCAGCAGGGCGCCGGCGAGCGCCGCCGACAGCGCTGCCAGCTGTACTGCAGCGCCCGCCGGTTCGAAGCCGACTTGATCGGCTAGCAGCACGCCGCAACCGGCAATCTGCGCAATCGCCAGATCGATGAAGACGATACCGCGGGTCAGCACCTGCATGCCGAGCGGCACGTGCGTCGCCGTCACCAGCAGGCCGGCGGCGAACGCCGGCAACAAAATGGAGGCTTCGACGCTACCGAAGTCGAAGCTCATTGCGCCCCCTTCAGCAAGCGCTGGATCGTGTCCTCGAAGAGGCTGAAGAGATCCTTCGCAGCCCCGTCGCCGCCGACGGTGAATGGCAGGACCACGGCGTTGATCCTGGCTCGCTCGGCAATCCACTGCGACGCACGGTCGCTCTGATAAGCGGCACGCAGGACCATCTTCACAGGCTGCTGTTGCAGCGTTGCGAGCACCTCCGACAGGTGGCCAGTGGTCGGTTCGACGCCCGGTTTGGGCTCGAGGGCAGCGACCTGTTTCAGCCCGAGCCAATCCTCGAGGTAGGTAAACGCCTTGTGCTGCACGAGGATCGGCACGCCTCGCAGCGGTGCGGCCTGCCTTTCCCAATTGGCGATTGCCGTGCTCCAGCGGCTGAGGAATGCCTTGTGGCGCGCCTGGTAGGCAGAGGCATTGGCGGGATCGAGTTCGGCGAGCCGTGCCGCCAACGGCGTTGCTATGCGTGCGATGTTGTGCGCATCGGTCTGGATGTGTGGATTGCCGCCAGGATGCACGTCGCCGTCGGCACGATCGATGCGATCCGGTTTGTCGAGCATCCGCACGTGTTGCGCTGCTTCGAAATAGCCCGGCTTTCCCGGCTGCACCCTGGCATTTCCAGACTGCTGCAGCACCAGCGGCAACCAGCCGACTTCCAGTTCGGCACCAGTCGCGACAACGAGGTCGGCAGTGCGTGCACGGGCGATCAGGCTTGGCCGGGCTTCGATGTGATGTGGATCCTGCAGAGCGTTGGTCGCCGTGTAAACCCTGACCTTGTCACCCCCCAGTTCTTCGATCAATGCTCCCCATTCCGGTACGCTGGCGAAAACGTTCAGCACTGCCAGCGCCGGTGTCGCCAAGGCGGCAGAGATCAGCACCGCCAGGATTTGTAGAAGACGATTCATGTGTGGCCTTTCAAGTTTCTCAGTATTTGTGCGCGCCGTGCGCACCCAGGGTCAGGATGTACTGCAGAAAAACCTGATTATCGGTAAGGTCAGGCTGGAGCTTGCTCTGCTGCACCTGCAGGCGGAAACGGCCAAACTCTGAGGGTGTGTAATCGAACATCAGCGCGTAACGCTGCGGATTGAACCCTGATGAGTCCAGGTAGGCGGCATTCGTGCCGTAGCCGACGGTGCCGGGTTCGAGCCGGTCATAGCGGGCGCCGACACGCCACTCTGGCATGAACTGGTAGACCCCCTGCAGATACCCGCCGCTCTGTCGCGACGAGTAGCTGGATGCGTTGGTCAGACCGAGCGCGCCGTCGCGATCGTAGGTGAGGTTGCCATTCTCCTTGCGCCAGAAGTACTCGCCCTGCAGCTTGAAATTGGTGTTCTGCGCATTGCCGTTGGGTGCGTACTTCCATACGAAATCGGCGATCGCCAAATTGCTCCTGCCGCTGAAAGACAATTGCGAATCGACGCCGGACGTGTCTACTTGCACGTACTCACGATCCTGAGGCTTCAGGCCGAGGTACGACAGGCCGGCACGCCAACTGTGGCTGGTACCGATATCACCGCCGGCGTGCGCGTAGAGAGCATAGTTGCCGACGCCGTTGCGATTGCGCTCTGTGCCCGGAAAGCTTGCGCCATCGCCGACCTCGGCACCCAGTTCGAGGTAGGTGTCGGTCGGCGCCACCCATTTCAGTTGCAAGCCATCACTGCGGAACTGGCCACCAAGAAACGCCTGGTACGGTAGCGGCGCATCGTAGAAATCCCAGCCATGCTGGTGCTGGTCATTGAGATAACCGATGCTCGACAAAAAGCGTCCGAACTTCGGCCTGAGTCCACCGGGAAGGGCGGTCAACACACCATAGGCTTCTTCGACCTCGACGCTGTTGTCAGGAGAGAGCGACAGAATCATGTTGGCGTAGATCTTGTCATCGACATTGGCGCTGAACCCCAACTCGGACTCGGCGATGCTGAATCCGCGCTTGGCTGGCGCGATGTCACCGCTCGGTACGAAGCCGTTGATTGCATATTTGTTTGGATCTTGCGAGAGGTTGGCATAGACACCT
Organism: Candidatus Accumulibacter propinquus; assembly: GCF_056856495.1. Lineage (NCBI taxonomy): Bacteria > Pseudomonadati > Pseudomonadota > Betaproteobacteria > Candidatus Accumulibacter > Candidatus Accumulibacter propinquus. Next base: position 805,581 of record NZ_JBSEHC010000003.1, on the reverse strand, counting down.
TGCAACACCGCATAGATGGCAGGATTGAAGGCGCTGGCCGAAGTCGGTGCGGCGGCAAACAGCGCTGGTGCCGCGACGCTCTGTATTGCGCTGGCCTCGACCTTCGCAGCGGTCTTTTCGGCCTCGGCGAGGCGGCTTTCAAGCGCTGCTATACGTTGCTCGTAAGTCTCCTTCATCTGTTTGACCTGGGCGCGGATCTCGGCCAGATCGGCTTCGTTGGCGGCGTGCGCCGGCAGGGTAAAGCTCAGTGCCGCAACCAGGGCGGCGGAAACGGGGGTACGCATGATGACTCCTCAAGAAAACGGAACGCCTCCCTTGGCAGGGATTTCTGGCGGATCAACGATTCTGGTGAAGCGATCAGGCGGGAGGAGGAGCGCGGGCAAACGGCAGAAGGAGCCGGAGGGAGCAGGAGAACCAGGCTACCTGGGCAAGCGGTACGACAGGGAGGAAAGGTTCGGCCACGGCCTTGGCAGGCGTCGGCACCGGGGAGTCGAGACCATGCACAGCCAGGCAGAAGACGCAGGCATGCCCGCCCCCCTCATCGGCATCCGGCTTGAGATGATCGACGTAATGGAGCAGTGCTGCCGACTGCGCCAGCACCAGTAGCAACGCAAGAATAGCGGATCGAAGCAGCTTCATTCGCTGTCGGTTAACGAAGCCGCGCCGCAGAACATGGCGCAAGTATTATTGCCGTTCTCGCGATCAGCGACCGGCACGCTGATGATCATCTGCATGTCCCGGTACACTCGGCATAACGTCCAAACTGGTCGAGGTCGATGCGCGACAGCGAGAAAATAACGCGCGCACCTGTGCGACGAATAAGCAGCACAACGCTTTCGGTTTCCACAGGAGTCTCGACAGAGCACGTGATAGCAGGCACCATGGTCGAAAATTGAAGCACATGCCAGGCTCAAATGCAACATTGTTGCAAGTGCATCATCTGGATTAGCTGCAAGCACCCCATGACATATAACTGAAATCTGCATGGCGTTGGTGATGGCGAACGTTCTGGCCAGCAGTTAATTGGACCAACCCCTTGGCTGGCTGGTCCTTTTTTTCTTCCTCACGCAAGATTACGGGTTCGTCAAGGTTGGACGTCGCCGTTTGACACGGCTGTGTATCCGTTTCAACAACGTGAGCGTTCGAAATGTTTGATCCTCCATCCGAACAGGCTCCTCAAAACGGGATCGTACCGAGAATCTGGACTACAACCTGGTGCTGATGTGATATGTACTGACACGCAGGCTCTACAATCAAAATGGGCCGGGCCGGGGCCCTGTTCCGCGGTTCACTCATCAATGCGCACCCGACCAGTCCCCGCGCGACACTCCACAAGACCAACAATGACCTGGCCACCGACGCGCAACAGGGCGTTTTGTCTGCGCAGGAAAACGCTCTCGTCGCCTTCCCGTTCGAGGACGTAGCCGTTGCTTCCCGCGATGCCGCGGCAGGGTGCCTTGACGACCAGGGCGGCCGGCAATGTGCCGTCCATCGCGCCGGCGTTGCGTAGCACCACCGTTTGCCGGCCCGGCTGGTCGCTGGACTGCAGTTCGCCGGCCAGGCGCACCGGCGTTTCGCGGTGGGAAATGACGGCGCGCCAGGTGACGGGCGTCCACGCGCGTTGGTCGCCGGCGAGCGGCAGGCGAAACCAGACGACGCCAGCGAAGTGCCGCGGTGACGTCTTTTCTAGCCAGCGCAGGAAAGCCGAAACGGTGGCTGGCGCGGCGAAGAGTTCGCGATCTTCGCCGGGCACGGCGCCGAGCCGCCCGCCATCGATCGGTACCTCGCTCTCGATGGCGGCAATCCGGCCTTGTCCGTCGAGCACGACGCGCGAGCCGTAATTCGGTAATGCGACCCGGAAGGGCTTGCCGGTCCGACGGGCGAGGCTCGCTGTCCACGCGCGCGCGCCAGCGGCATCGAACAGACTGCGCGCCTGCTTGTCGAGCGAATGCAGTTGCAACACGACTTCGTCGACCGTTGCCAACAGGCCATCCAGTTCTCGCGCGCCCAGCCAGTCAGGCAGTACGGTGATTAACAGTCGCTGGCCGGGCGGCAAGGCTCGGCGCAAGGCGACGAGAAAACGCGCGTAGTCGGCGAGTTGACGGCTACCGCAATCGTGGTCGATTTCCAGCGTCGTCGATGTCGGCCAGTCGCCGCGCACGGCGACGAGGTCGGCAACCAGCATCGCGCTGTCGAGCGTTGCCAGCGGCGCGGCGATGCGCACGACGGGAATCGCCGGGCGGCCACTGGCAACGATCGCCGCCCGATCGACGGCAATCGGCTCGAATCGACCCTGGCGATCGATCTCGCCAGCGAGGATCCGCCACGAGCCCACGAGGTCGGCGGAATCGCGCAGTGCCGCACTCAGCGCGGGCTGCCAGCGGCGTTGCCAGACGTAGGCGTCGTGCGCGAGCGGCGTCGGCTTCTCCCCGCAGGCAGCGAGCAAGACTGCCGCCAGCCAGGCCACTGGTAGCCAGCGCGCGCTCACGGGTAAACGAAGGACTTGACCCGCGTTGACAGGTAGGGACGTGCGTAGGAACCGTCCGGGTTGCCGCTGAGCGTCATAGCGACGCGCATTGACGACCAGCAGGTGCGGCTGTTTCGTCCTTGCCGCGGCGGCACCGGCGATCCTGCTGCGGATCGCCGCTCCGAGTTCGCCGCCGGAGTGCCGCCAGCCCCCGCTTGGCGTGTCGAGCGACACCTGCGCCGCCGCAGCGGCGTCAAGGGTGGCTTGATCCGTCGCGAGTGTGACACGAATGAGCGGTCTTCAGCGGACCACCATCCACTTGTCCTCGCTGCCGCGCACCACCAACATCTGCTGTGGGTAGTAGACGCCAAGAACGACGCCGATGCACATCTGGATGTCGTTGCCCTTGATGCGCGAGAAGGCATTGCTGTCTTCAGGACCGAACAATTGGCCGGACTTGGTGCCGACGACGATTTCCGGGTTGCCGGTCGTCACGATGTCAAGGTCGGCGGCTGGGACGATGCGCACGCCGGCAGCATAAGCCTTGTCCAGACATCTGGACTTCCTGATGGCGTCGATATTGAGTTGCATGGAACTGTTCTTGATCCCGGACAATTCCTGGTAGATGGGCTGAAAGCCGGGTTTGAAGGCGGCGGCGCGGTCGCGCACCAACTGTTTGAGGGACTGGAGATCGGCATCGCTGAGCGAAGTCACCGGTGGCTGATGATGCCAGGGACGATCTTCGGCAAAATCGGCGTCGAATTCCCTTTCGAAGCTCACCGGGCCGGTGACGCTCTTCTCCTCTTCGCCCATACCTGTCTGGTTGGTTTCCGAAAAATGCCCCGGCGAAGTTTCCGTGCGGATCACCTGATCCGTGACGGTGGCGTAGCGAAAAAGCGCACGATAGGGCTTGGTACCGTCTGCGGGTGTGAATTCGATACGGATGCGGTTCTTGCCCTTGCGCACCGAACTGCCGAGAGAAGCCGTCGGTGCCCACACGGCAGCGGCCACTTCCCGTTGCTCGAACAACACTGGCACCTGCTGGGCGACCACTTCCTGTCTGGCAACGGGAACGCCATTGACCAACACCCGCGCCTGGCCGGCGACTTGTTCCACCTTGTCCGCTTTGCGGTCGCCGGTGTAGGGCGAGAATTGGAATTCGACATTCAACACGGCCGCCGAAGCGGTAACGGCCCAGGACAGCCAAGCCACAAGCAATGCATTCTTCATTCTCATCCTCTCAAGTCGAGCCGAACACCGTGTGCTCCCGTGCCAAGCGTATGATTTCGGGCACGAATTGTCCAGTCGTCGGGATGGCGGGCAGCATCCGCGGCAGGCGGCGAGCAACACGGCCACTGGCACGCGCCACCAGTTCACGGGTAAACAAAGGACTTGACCAGCGTCAGTTCGCCGGGGCGGCGCAGCGGCACCCGGAAAACCTGCAGTTTTTCATCGGGCGTGCCTTCGCGGGTGATGATGGCAACCTGGGCGATGGTAATTTCCTGGCTCTCTTCCTGCCCGTCAGTCCCCATGCCGCCGCCGAAGTAATTGACGTAGACCTGCCAGTTGCCGTGTGGCGGCGACGGGATGGCATAGATCTCCGGGCCGTAACCGCCGGTGACATCGACGTCGAGCGCGCCGCCGTTGCGGCCGAGACGATCCCCGAAAAAGACGTGCTGACCGTCCGGCGAGAGCACGTGCAGGTCGATGTCGGTCATGTCGCTGTCCCAACTGAGGACAATGCGCAGTCCGACGCGCTGGCGCGCCGCGTTGGCGTCGTAGAAGTTGACGCGCCGCCCCTGCTTGCGGTCCGGGGTGCGTACTTCGACGCTGTTGGCGCCGGGCGGAAACGCGTAGGGACGCGCGAAGGAACCGTCCGCGTTGACGCTCAGCGGCATGGCGACGCCATTGACCACCAGCAGGTGCGGCTGCCTGGCCTTTTCCACAGTGGCGCCGGCGATCCGGCCGCGGATCGCCGCGCCGAGTTCGCTACCATCCTCGCGGCTGCGCGGGCCACCGGCATTGACCCGGCTGGCCGGGTAATTGACGTCCTGCAGGTGCTGCGCCGGCTCGCCGCCGGAGTGCTTCCAGCCGCCGCGTGGCGCGTCGAGCGTGACCTGCGCCTGCGCCGTAGCGGCGACGAGCAGCGCGCACAAGGACCGGACCAGGCGGCTCATTTTTTCTCTCCGTAACGCAGGGCGCGGACAAAGGTCAGATCGCCGACGCGACGCAGGGGGACGACCAGCGTTTCCTGACGCTCGTCGGGGGTGTTCTCGTTGCTGACGATGGTCACGCGGGTGGTGATCAGCGGCTTGTCGTGCGCGTCGGCGTCGAAGTTGTAGCCGGCGGCGTCGAAATTTCCCCAGTAGTTCACGTAGATGAGATAGGCCCCCGGGACCGGCGCGGCGGTGGAGAATATCTCCGGACCACCGCCATCGACGCTATCGACGTCGAGACCGCCGCCCCGCCGCAGCAGCGGTTGCGCCCAGAAGGCGTGCTCACCGTCGGGCGTCAGGATGTGCAGATCGACTTCGGCATGCGCATCGTCCCAGCCGAGAACGATGCGCAGCCTGCTGCGCGTCTTTTCGGCATGGTTTTCGTAGAACTGCAGACGGCGGCGAGTGCCGCCGGGGGCGACGATTTCAACGCTGTTGCTGCCCGGCCCGAACGCCCAGGGTTTGACGAAGCGTCCCTGTTCGTCGGTGTACAGCGGCATGTCGATGCCGTTGACGATCAGCCGGCCAGGCTGGCGATTTTTGCCGGCCTGCCGGAGTTGCCCTTCGATCAGCGTGCGATTCTTCTGGCCGCCGCGATCGACCGGCGGCTTCGGGTAGGCGGCGGCGATGACCGATTCCCGCTCCTCGGCGAGCGCGCCGTTGCGCCAGCCACCGCGCGGGCCGTCGAGCGCGATGCCGCTGTCGGCAGCCGCGCCAGCCGTGCAAAAGGCGGCGACGAGGAAGAGCGGGGAAACGCAATGGCGAGGAATGGTGAGCATGGGGATTGCGGTCAGGGGGTGCCGAGCAGCGAACGCGCCGTCTGTTCGACGAAATCCTCGTCACGGCCGCGAGGATGGTTGGCAAGGGCGAAATGCAGGTATTCGTGGGCGACCGTCAGGCGTTCGTTGGCGCTGCCGATCCCCGACGCATAGATGCGGCGGCGTTCGATGTCGGCGTAGGGGTTGCCGTGATCGAGGCGGCACACACGCGGCAGCGGCGCCGGTGCCTCGAAGCCGACGACGCCGGCCAGCCGCCGCTTCCACACCGCCTGGCGGCCAGCGAGCCAGTTCTCGGCGCTCGCCAGTGGCTGGCATTCGCCGGCATCCGCTTCGCCGACGACGCTGAAGCCGGCACCGCCATAGGCGTGTTCGAGAATTTCGTCCCACCGTTCACCGGCGGCCGCGCCGGCGACGGCGGCCTGCCACGAGAGTTGCTGCGGCGCACTCCGGGTCAGGTGGTAGCGACCGGCAACGCCGCTGAGGACCAGGCCGTCGCTCCACTGCGCGACACGCAGGGCAGCATGCTCCGGTGGCGCCGGCGAAACCCGCTGGGCGCTGCTGTCGTCGTCGATTTCATAGCAGCCGCCCGCATGTCCGGCATGCCGGACGAGATAGGTACGGGCGGCTACCGCCAGTGCCCGCGCGGCTGCCGCCGGTTCGGCACCGGCCTCGCGCTGGATCACGCGGGCAACGTAGTCGTTGAGTCCGAAACGTCCGGCGACGACCGGCCGGCCGCCGGGCCGGCCGAGGCTGAGTTCGCCACGGCTGCTGAAGCTCAGGCGCCGGGTATTGGCGAAACGCGCTTCAACGCTGCCGCGCAGCGGGCCAGTCGCCGCCGGACGACCATCGACGAGGACTTCCGCAAGCGGGTAGCGGCTGAAAAACCGAACGCGCACGCAGGCCTCGTCGGGTGGCGTCGGCTGCGGCAGGCGACCGGCCAGCCAGGGGGCCGCTTGCTCGATGACCTGCGCGCTGCTGCCGCTGCCGCGCAGCCACACCGGCGTGCCGTCCACCAGCCAGCCGGCGAAGCCGCCGATTCGCCGGCCCTTGCCGTCGTGCCAGCTCCAGGTCTTGACGCGCATGCCGTTGCCCAGATGCGAGAGCAGCGGGCGGGCACGCGGTTCGAGACTGACACGCTGCAACGCCGCCATCGTCGCCCGGCGATGATCGCCGTCGATCGCCGCCAGCGCGGCGAGCAACGAAGCGACGGAGACTTCGGTCGCCGGTTGCAGTCGGTCGAGGTCGAACAGCCACGCGGGTGCCCGAGGCGCCTGGCGTGTCCACCAGGCACGCCATTCCGCCGCCGACACGCCGACGCGCCGGGGCATGAAATAGAGGCCACACGATTTGGCCAGCGCTTCGTCGCGGCCGATGCGTTCTCCAGGCGCGCAGCAATAGGATTCCTCGGCCGGATCGCGCCCGCTGCAGCGGTAGTCGGCGACGTTGCGCGCACCGGCACTCAGGTAGGCGTACATGAAAACTTTCCACAAGCTGCCGAGCGGCGTGCTGGCCGGCACGGGCATCGTCTCGCCGCCGTTGGCAGAAACGCGTACTGCGGTGGGGGCTTCCGGATCACCGAAAACGAGTTCCACCGCGGACCCGGCAGTGGCCTCGGCGGCAGTCAGTGACCAGCCCGCAACCAGGCAACAGCAGAGGAAGATCCGTGCAAGCATTCGCCTGGCCGACGCCGGCTGCGGTCTGCGCCTCATTTCACTTGCAGACGTCTTTCCGCCAGCGCTTCGAATGCCTTTTCTTCGGGCTGGTACATGCGCTGGAAACGCGCCGGCGGCAACACGAAGTTGCCGCGGCTGCCGAAACGCAGCAAATGACGAAACACACGGCTTTCGGCGAGCTGGTCGACCGGCACCGAGTAGGACAGTTCGCCAGGTTGGTAGCGCGCCCGCTCCATCGGCACGACGGCATCGCCATCGAGGCCGCGCACGCGAATACCCCAGGTGCCGCGCTCGACATCGGCGCCCGGTGGCAACGGCACCTCGATCAGTCCGTATCGCGGTGGCTGGCCGGCAGTGGCGCTGAGCCTGATCTCTTCGAGGTAGAGGTCGTTGGCACGGAGATCACCATCGCTCGCGGCCTCCGCTCTGAATTCAACCGCTGCACCCGCCGGTGAGTTGCCTGGCGGACGACGTTCGCCGGACTGGCCGGCAGCCGCTTCCGGCTTGGCCGCCGGAACCGCTACCAGGCGGAAGAGACGTCGTTCGACTTTCACCGGCAGCTTGCCCTTTTCCGGTTCGGCCGAGCGGTAACGGACGAAAGCCGTGAGATCCGCAGGCGCCGGGCTGACCAGGGTGATCGCCATCGGTATATCCTTGCCGGTCCAGCGCCAGGTCGGTGCGCCGAGCGGACCGCCTTGCCGCTGCCAGTTGCCCTTGAGTCCCAGCGCTCCGGTCTCGGGCAGCGTACTGCCGCCGAGGGCCTTGTTCCACCACGCCAGCGCCAGGGCACGGTCGAAGGTGGCGGCGCCTGGACCGAGCGTCGCCAGCCAGCGCGCCGCGTCGTCCCTGACCGCGCCCTTGCCTTCCATCGCCAGCAGCGCCTGGCCCAGCGCTTCTGGCTGGGCACGCAGGGCCTCGCGGGCGGCATCGATCGCCTGGGCCATTTCCGGCGCGAGGCCGATCTGTTGCTGGCGGGCCATCTGCCCGATCAACACCAGGCTCAGCGCGTCGGCGGCGGCGCTGGTGTTGCCCAGCCAGAGACTATCCCGCCCACCCGTGGCGAACTTGGCGGGGGGCAGCGCCTTGGCCTCCTGGAGCAGGCCTTCGAGCAGGGTGCGCACCGGTACCTCCATCTCGGCCATGAACCAGACCGCCAGCACGCGCAGCGGCAGTGGCTCCTTGGCGGAGTGCTTGCTGTAGGCTTCCAGGCTCTGCCGCCAATGGCTCGCCGGCAGCTTGAGACCGAGCGCGCGCGCGGCGTGCCAATCGGCGTAGTAGGCGTAGGCGGTAAGCCAGGCGCTGTCGGTGGTCCCCGGTCCCCACCAGCCGAAGGTCGCTTCCGGTCCGGCCATCTGGACCAGGCGCAGGCGCTGGGTGGCGATCGCCTGCGAGATTTCGCGCAGGCGCGGCGCATCGGCGGGCAGACCGCGATAGGCGAAGCTCAGCGGCAGCAGGCGACTGGCCGTCTGTTCCACGCAGCCCCACGGAAATTCGAGGAGGTCGTCGGCGATACGGGCAAACTGACCGGCACTGCCCTGTGCCAGGCTGACCCGGAGGTCGCGCGCATCGCTCGGCAGGGTGAGGCGCGTTTCGGCGTCACGCAGTTCGAGCGACTGGCTGCGCTCCGAAAGCCAGCCCGCCGGCAGCACGCCGATTGCCTGGCGCAGGCTGTCGATTTCCTTGCCGCCCAGGGCCAGGCTGATCGCCACGTCACCCGCAACGGGCTTGTCGATCGGCAGCGGGATGTTGTTCGCTCCCGGGCGCAGCGTCAACTCGCGACGTACGGCCAGGCCACCGCCATTGGCACTGAGTTGCACCTTGGCCTCGGCGCCGGTCTGGTTGAAGGCGACGAGGGTGGCGGCCGGCCGGTCGCCGACGCGGAAGCTCGCCGGACCGGTCCACTTGGCGTAGAAATCCTTGTGCGATTCGACGTGCCGCGTCTGTTGGCCGACCACGCCGGCCGCGGTAATCGCGCGCGCGGTGATGCGCCAGCGGGTCAATGCGTCGGGCATGCGGAAGCTGACGCTGACCTTGCCGTTCTCGCCGGTCATCAGGCTGGGCCACCAGCCGGCGGTATCGGTATCGTCGCGTCGCGGGCGCTCGAGCACCTTGACGCCGCGTTCCGACGGCGAGCGACGGACCGGTGCGCCGCTCTTGGCCGGCAGGCGGGCCAGGTCGTAACCGATGAACGACAGGCTGACGGTCGTACGTACGTTGTTGCGGCGCGGGTGATAGAAGAAGTTGCCGATGCTGGGCGCGATTTCGGGTTGCAGCACGTAGATCATTTCATCGACGACGCCGAGGTTGACCAGCGCCGGTGTCGGCCGCCCGCCAGTCCGGGTTTCCAGTTCGAGAGTGACCGTTTCTCCCGGCGCGTAGCGTTCGCGCGGCGTGCGGATGGCGATATCGACAACCGGCACGGCCACGCGCAGGCCTTTGTTCTGGAAAACGTAGTCGCCATTGGCGAGGTACAGGACGGAAAAGGTGACATTGGGACCGTATTCTTCCTTGACCGGGATGTCCGCGCGCCACTGTGCCGGCGCCACCTGGCTGACGTTCAGCCAGCCGGCCTTGCCACTGAGCAGCGCGTGCGCCTCGACCTGGTCGCGCTCGAGCGTCAGCAAGGCATCCCCGACCGCTTGTGGGAAGGTAATCAACGCGTGCGCGGTTTCACCGGCCTGGTACTGTTCCTTGTCGAAGACGATCTCGACACTCCCCGGGATCGCTTTCATGCCATCGCCGGACACCCAGTGGCTGGTCGCCGCCAGCAGATTGCCTCTGGCGTCGCGCAGACTGACGGTATAGGAACCGGGATCGGGGAAAGCGAGGCTTATGCTGTCGCCACCAGCAGGCGTGTTCTCGCCGGCGGCGGGCGTGCTTTTGCCTTCGGTCAGCGACCCTTCGCGTCGCTGCCGGTCCTCGAGGCGGAGAATCTCCCAGCGCGCCGGGCGGCTGGCCGGGCTGGCGTTGCCCTGTGGCAGGTAACGGAAGTCGACGTTTTCGCCGGGACGCGAGAAATAGGCCGGGGCGGCCAGTTGCCAGAGCGTGGCGCCGCGTTCGACGAGGATTTCCTTGGTCACCCGCACGCGGTAGGCGGCGCCATCCTGGGCCAGCAGACTCAGGATGTAGCGAGCCGGATCATCGGCCGGCGGCAGGCTGAATGCCGCCACGCCATCGCTACCGGTTTTCAGTTCGTCGGCCTTGATGGCGACCGGGAACTGACCACCATAACGCAATTCGCCTTCGACCATGGTCAGCGGCTGCGCCCGTGCCGTCAGTCGCACCAGCGCGCCGACCACCGGCTTGCCGTCGGGATAGCTGAGACGAATGCGCCCGGTCACGGCTTCCCTGGTCTTGAACTCGCTCTTGTCGGCAACCACATCGATCTCGAAGTGCGGCTTGACGTAGTCGGCAACTCGAAAAGCCGCGCCGTAGCTGTCTTCGCCCCTGGCAAAGACGAGTTCCCAGCCGCCGGCCTGGGCGGCCGCGGGCAACTGGAACTCCGTTTCACCGCCCTTGGCCGAGTCGTAGCGCAGCTTGCGCGTGAGGACTTCGGTCCCCGCCGGATCGACGACGGTGACGGAGATGTCGCTCGAAGCGACCGGCTCCGAACGACGGGCACTGCGAAACTCACGGCCCAGGAACTTGACCTGCACGAGGTCGCCAGGACGATATAGCGGGCGATCGGTGACGGCGTAGATCTTGGCGTTGTAGATTTCGCTGTCGTGGTAGAAGTTCTCCGAGATGAAGACGCCACCGGCGGGGTCCTGGCCGTAGACGTAACTGGTCTCGGGACTGGCGGCGGCCAGGCGCGCAACACCGTCGGCAGCAGTCCTGCCGCTCTTCAGGACGCCGACGCCGTCGCTCCAGACAATGTCGGCGTCGGCGACGGGAACACCATCCTTGCGCCGAGCGGTCCACACCAGCATCTCGGTGGCAGCATTCTTGGTCACCGCCACGCTGTCGGAGACAAAGACCAGCGTTACTGCCCGATGCTTGCCGACCGACGCTTCGACCAGGTAGAGGCCGGGTACGCGCCGGCCGAGGGGAACGCGGACGTTGCCTTCGTTGTTGGGCAGGAATTCGCTGCTGCTGCCGGCGAGTTTGACGTCGGCTGGCGGCACGATCGGCTTGGCGCGGTGCACCGGGTAACGGAAGCGGTCGCTCAGCGTCAGGCCGGGCAATGGGGCATAGGCTGGCGGATGGCGCAGGCGCGTCGGCGTCAGCATCGCGTTCGGCGTCTTCAGTTCCGGAGCGGCGGCAGTGGTCGCCCGCCGGGCCGCTGGCGAGAACAGGCGCTTCCATGCGAAGCGGGTGTTGGCCCAGATCTTGTCCCAGGAGAGTTGCAGCATATTGGCCATGCCCTCGGGCTGGGGCCTGGCCGGCACCTTGACACGATGCAGGTTGCTCTGGGCGCGCAGGAAGGCGATCGGCTCGGGGACCCGGTAGATGGCGATATCTACCCCTCCGTACTCCTCCAGTTCCGACGAATCGCGCTGGATCTCGAGGCGCACCGAGGCTTGTTCGTCGGAACCGTAACTGCTCTCGGCGAGCAGAAAGAACTCCTCGCCGCTCAGCGGGCGATAGTTCGAGTGGGCAGCCGCCATCTCGCCGGCCGTTCCGGCTCCGGCAAGACCGAGCAGCGCCAGGATCAGCGCGACAAGAAAGCCAGTCGATAAAAGCCGGCGAAATTGGGATTGTCGTCGCGTGGTCGCCACCTGGTGTCCTTCCATTGCAGCAGTTGCGCCGGCGTGACCGCACGCAGGCCATTGTCTTCGATCTCTTCGGGGGATTGCCGACGTTTGCCGGCGCTTTGCCGGCTGCCAGCGGCAACGGGCTGACCGGTGTGATAAGCGATCCAGCCGGCCATCCAGATCATCAGATGTTGATCGTCGCCCTGATCAAAAAACAGCAGGTCCCCGGCCCTGGCCATGGCGCTTTCTCGGCCAAGCCAGCGGCTGTTCTTCTGGACCAGCGTCAGCGCGGTGACGAAAGCCTGCTGGTCGCCATCCAGCGTCGTCCAGCCGTTGAGCAGCGACGCCTGTTCAGGGCGCAGTTCGATTTCCGGCGGCAGACGTCCTGTGAAGCCGTTGACCCGACGCCAGCGCGGATCGTGCGGACGCAGGGCTTCGGCCACCGCAAAACGCGCAAGACCGGCGCAGTCACGGTGAAACCAGCGTGGCGATGGACCGCGACGAATCTGGTCGGCGACGATGAGCGACATCCAGACCCGGAACCGGTCGGTTTGTGGGCCATCGAGCATGCTGGGCAGCAGCGCCGTCGGGGACCCGTTGTTGAGCGCCGCCGCGGGTCCTCCGGCGATGCCCAGGGTCAGGCTTCCTAGGGCGCCAAGGAACCGCCGGCGTCCGATCACCGTGGACTCTCCTGCAACGGCCGGATATCCAGAGCGACGAAACCATCCGCGCCGACCGCGCCAGGGATGGCGACGACCGCCGGTTGCTCCCTTGCCCAGGCTTCGAGACGTGGCCAGAGGCGATTGCGCGCCACGTCCCTGAAGAACGACTCCTCATCTGCGGGCAGGACCTCCTGGACTTCGGAGCGTATCAGCCGTGCCAGCAACGGCGGATCGAGAACCAGCCAGCCAGGGCCGCGCAGGCCAGCCTCGTCACCCAGCGCCGCTGCCCGCCGGGCAGCGACGGCTAGCGCCGCGTCGACCTGGCGACGGTCGGGAGAAAAGAGAATCAGCCCCGCGTGCTGGGCCAGCGCCGGCTCGAAGGCACGCGCGCCGCCGTCTGGCGGGCGAATGCCGTGGCGCGACGCCACGGTGGCGACATGCATCTGACCCTCGCCGTCGTTGCCCGCGGCTGGGGCGGCGCTGGCGGACCAGGATTTTTCGGCCAGTTGGGCCAGCAACTGGCCGGCATCGGGCGGCATCGCCCCCGTCGCACGTGCGATGAACAGCGGCGCCGCGAGGCGGGAACTGGCATACCAGCAGACGGCAGCAATCGGGTCCAGCGCGGCCAGAGTCGGCGATATCGCCGGGTTGCTGCCGAGCAGCGTTGCCAGCGGCGCCGCCGCAGCCTGCCAGTCGACCGGCAGTGCGGTACAGAAAGCGGCTCCGAGGGGTACTGCACGCCAGATCTCAGCCATGTCATGGGTGACTGGAGGCTTCGTTGGCTGCAGACGGAGGCGGGCCTGCCACCTTCCGCCCTCGTGGTCGAAGCGCAAGCCGGCGAGAGTCGGCAGGAAGTGTTCGTAACCCATGGTCAGGGCCCGCTGACCGACGACGAAAGAGTGCTGTGCGGTCGTCGACGCAGGCAGCTTCGCTTGCCAGGGCTGGCTACCGTGCAGCAGGTCGCCGAGAACCACTTCAGCGTCGGCGGTCAGTTTGCCCTCGATATCGAGCGCCAGCGCGGGGTCTGAAAGAAAGACCCAGTTGTCGCCTCGACCGGCAAAAGCCAGCGTGCGACCACCACCGTAGTCAAGCGTATACAACGTGACCTCGTCTCCGCCCACGGAGAACTTGCCGGCCTGCTTCAACTGCCGATCGTCCAGCGCGATCCGCGCCAGTGCTTCGGTCAACCTGGCCAGCACGCCACGTTCGAGCCTGACGACGACGTGCTCCGGGCGGCCCTTGCCCGAGCGCCAGAACCCGATCTCCGCTGGCCCGGCCAGCAGCGTCGACAGAAACCGATCTTCGATGCCCAACTTGTGCTCGTAGGCCAGGCGACGCAGGCTACCCTCGATTGAAAGCCGCGCCTCGTCCTCTTCGTAATGAAAGACCAGTTGCTCATCCACCAGACCAGCGAGCAGTGGCGCCGCTGCGATGTCTTTCGGTAATGCACTCAGATTGCGTGTGACGAGCAGCATTTCGGGTTGCCGCAGGTCGACCTGCAGGCGCGACACCCCTTTGTAATGCGGCGCCCTGTGCCAGTACCGATAAGCCCCGAAAACCAGGAGGGAGGCGAGCAGGCCGAGGAGCAGGTAAAACCCGGTACGGCGCTGGCGCAGCGCGATGGGAAGCGACAGCTTCAGCATCTGCCGCCACCAGCACGGCACGCCATACCCGCTGGCCTGCGCCAGGTCCGGCGAACCGGTCGCCAAACACGCCAGTGTGGCGTCCGATCTCGCAAACGGTCCTGCGGTGGTGGCGAAAAAACGCTGCTCATGTCGAGTCCTCTCGCATTGTTGGCAGACTGCTGGGCGCGCCGCCCGCACGCCTTCGCTGTCAGCAGCAGTCCCGAAGGTCCAAACTTCCGGCCGGCAAACCCTTGCCCGCATTGTATGCCGATCAGGTTGCAAATGGGGTGCCGCGCCCTACTCCTCGGCAAGGCCGAATTCCCCGGATGACAGCTTCCCCGCACAGGCCAGACCAATTTGTCCTGGACAGAAATAGTGAAATTGATTACAATTGGGCTACAATAGATCGTCTACGGTGCATTACGCCAGATTGACCAGGACACCATGATTACCCGCCCAGAGATGAGCATCAGTACTGTCGAGCGCGACACGGGTCTAGGCAAGGATACCTTGCGTGTCTGGGAGCGTCGCTACGGCTTCCCGCAGCCTGCTCGGGATCACAATGGCGAACGCGTTTATCCAGCCGAGCAAGTGGAACGACTGCGATTGATCAAGCGTTTGATCGACCAGGGCCACCGTCCCGGCAAGCTGTTTGCCGCCAGCGAGACAGAGCTTGCCGCGCTGTGCAGTCCGTGCGTGGCGATCAAGGAGTGCGACCCTGAGCCCGCGGAAAAGCTTGTTCGGCAAACGATGCGGCTGGTGAAAGCTCATGATGTGCCGGCGCTTCGGCAGGCGCTCAGTCAGGCGATGATGCGCATGGGATTGCAAAGCTTCGTCATCGATGTCGTTGTACCGCTCAATCAGGCGGTGGGGGAAGCCTGGATGAATGGCGAGTTTGCGGTCTTCGAGGAGCACCTTTATACCGAGCAGATGAAGTCCCTGTTGCGCCAGGCCATTGGCAGCCTGCCTCCGGGTGGCGGCCAGCCGCGTATCCTGCTCACCACCGTTCCCGAGGAACAACATGTTCTCGGCCTGCTGATGGCCGAGGTGCTGCTGGTCCTCGACGGCGCGACCTGTATTTCACTCGGTACGCAAACCCCCCTGTTCGACATTCAAATGGCGGCGCTGGCGCACAGGGCAGACATCGTTGCCGTGTCTTTTTCAGGAGCCTTCCCCCTCCGGCAGGTCTTGCCACTGCTCAGTCAACTGCGACAACTGTTACCCGCGCCTGTCGAACTCTGGGTCGGTGGTGCGGGCGCCCAACGCGCAGCCGCGCCCTGCGGCATCTCGATGTTGGCAAGCCTGCAGGCGGCAGTCGACGCTCTCGCCGCGTGGCGAAAAAACAGGCGCGGTTGCGACTAGGATTCTCTTCTCACGGCTTTCTGGCGCGCGTGATTTCGCGCTTGCCCAGCGGCCCGGGCAAGCTTTCCAGCAAGAAGCCGCTGGCCTTGAGATTTCGTTTGACTTCGCCCTTGGCACAGTAGGTCACCAGTACAGCGCCGGGGCGCATGCACCGATACAGTTTGTCGAAAATGATTCGGGTCCATAGTTCCGGCTGGACCGGTGGCGAGAAAGCGTCGAAGTACACCAGATCGTACGGATCAACCGGCTCGAAATCCTCGATCCTGGTCTGCAGCTTGAGAAGGGAGAAGTTCTCCCCGAGATGACCCCAGATCCCCCAGGAACACTGATGCATCGCCGCGAAGATCTCCTGGGCTGCGGGACTCGCCAGGCAACTCGCGTAGTTCAACTGCGAAGCGAGTTCCACCGTGACCGGAAACGCCTCAATGGCGACGTATTCCACTGCCGAACTCCCCTGATCGCAGCGCTCCCAGGTCAACAGCGCGTTGAGGCCGGTACCGAAGCCGACTTCCAGAATACGCAGGCGGCCACCGACATTGACGGCCATCTCGTCGTAACCACAGCCAAGGAAAATATGCTGTGACTCGCGTAGCGCGCCATGGCTTGAATGGTAGTGCTCGTTGCACGCGGGGAGATACAGGGAATGCGAACCGTCGCCGGTCGCCACCAGTCGTCGGTCGAAAAAGTCGGAGTTGGTCATCGCGCCGCAGGCAAGAATCTTCGCCGCAGGTAGCGGGGGATGAGCGGGGAAGTGCGAGTGCGCCACATCATGCGTCCACGCAATTGAGGATGCTACCAAGGCAAAAGCCCTCGCCGGGATAATCCGGGGAGGGCTTTTGTGATGGGGGAGCCTGGCGGTGACCTACTTTCACACATGAAGTATGCACTATCATCGGCGTACCTTCGTTTCACGGTCCTGTTCGGGATGGGAAGGGGTGGGTCCAAAGGGCTATGGCCGCCAAGCGTAACGGATATGCACGCCGGGTGAGCGGGGTGCGCAAAAGGGAAGAAGGGGTTGTGATGCATAGGAGTTGCTGCTCAAGGTTATAGGATCAAGCCTCACGGGCAATTAGTACTGGTTAGCTTAACGCATTGCTGCGCTTCCACACCCAGCCTATCAACGTGGTGGTCTACCACGACCCTTCAGGGGGATCAAGTCCCCAGGGAAATCTCATCTTAAGGCGAGTTTCACGCTTAGATGCTTTCAGCGTTTATCTCTTCCGAACTTAGCTACCCGGCAATACGACTGGCGTCATAACCGGTACACCAGAGGTTCGTCCACTCCGGTCCTCTCGTACTAGGAGCAGCCCCCTTCAAATTTCCAGCGCCCACGGCAGATAGGGACCAAACTGTCTCACGACGTTTTAAACCCAGCTCACGTACCACTTTAAATGGCGAACAGCCATACCCTTGGGACCGACTACAGCCCCAGGATGTGATGAGCCGACATCGAGGTGCCAAACACCGCCGTCGATATGAACTCTTGGGCGGTATTAGCCTGTTATCCCCAGAGTACCTTTTATCCGTTGAGCGATGGCCCTTCCATACAGAACCACCGGATCACTATGACCTACTTTCGTACCTGCTCGACGTGTGGGTCTCGCAGTCAAGCACGCTTTTGCCATTGCACTATTAGCACGATGTCCGACCGTACCTAGCGTACCTTCGTACTCCTCCGTTACACTTTAGGAGGAGACCGCCCCAGTCAAACTGCCTACCATGCACGGTCCCAGACCCGGATTCACGGGCCGTGGTTAGAACCTCAAACAAACCAGGGTGGTATTTCAAGGTTGGCTCCACCAGAACTAGCGTCCCGGCTTCACTGCCTCCCACCTATCCTACACAAGTCGGTTCAAAGTCCAATGCAAAGCTACAGTAAAGGTTCATGGGGTCTTTCCGTCTAACCGCGGGGAGATTGCATCTTCACAACCATTTCAACTTCGCTGAGTCTCAGGAGGAGACAGTGTGGCCATCGTTACGCCATTCGTGCAGGTCGGAACTTACCCGACAAGGAATTTCGCTACCTTAGGACCGTTATAGTTACGGCCGCCGTTTACCGGGGCTTCGATCAAGAGCTTGCACCCCATCACTTAACCTTCCGGCACCGGGCAGGCGTCACACCCTATACGTCCACTTTCGTGTTTGCAGAGTGCTGTGTTTTTATTAAACAGTCGCAGCCACCATTTCACTGCAACCCTTTCAGCCTTCACCCGCGAGGGGCTACAACCTATCAGGGCGCACCTTTTCCCGAAGTTACGGTGCAAATTTGCCGAGTTCCTTCTCCTGAGTTCTCTCAAGCGCCTTAGAATTTTCATCCTGCCCACCTGTGTCGGTTTGCGGTACGGTCTCCTGGTAACTGAAGCTTAGAGGCTTTTCTTGGAAGCATGGTATCAATCACTTCGCGGTACAAGACCACTCGTTATCACGCCTCAGCATTAACCCCCCGGATTTGCCTAAGAGGTCTGCCTACACGCTTGAACCGGGACGTCCAACACCCGGCTGACCTAACCTTCTCCGTCCCCCCATCGCATTACCAAGAGGTACAGGAATATTGACCTGTTTCCCATCGACTACGCTTTTCAGCCTCGCCTTAGGGGCCGACTCACCCTGCGCCGATGAACGTTGCGCAGGAAACCTTGGGCTTTCGGCGAGGGAGCTTTTCACTCCCTTTATCGCTACTCATGTCAGCATTCGCACTTCTGATACCTCCAGCATCCTTCTCAAGACACCTTCATCGGCTTACAGAACGCTCTCCTACCATATCCTTGCGGATATCCGCGATTTCGGTGCATAGTTTGAGCCCCGTTACATCTTCCGCGCAGGACGACTCGACCAGTGAGCTATTACGCTTTCTTTAAAGGATGGCTGCTTCTAAGCCAACCTCCTGGCTGTCTAAGCCTTCCCACCTCGTTTCCCACTTAACTATGTCTTCGGGACCTTAATCGGCGGTCTGGGTTGTTTCCCTCTTGACACCGGACGTTAGCACCCGATGTCTGTCTCCCAAGCTCGCACTCAACGGTATTCTGAGTTTGCAATGGTTTGGTAAGTCGCGATGACCCCCTAGCCATAACAGTGCTTTACCCCCGTCGGTGATACTTGAGGCACTACCTAAATAGTTTTCGGAGAGAACCAGCTATTTCCAAGTTTGTTTAGCCTTTCACCCCTATCCACAGCTCATCCCCTAATTTTTCAACATTAGTGGGTTCGGACCTCCAGTGCGTGTTACCGCACCTTCATCCTGGCCATGGATAGATCACTTGGTTTCGGGTCTACGTCCAGCAACTAGGCGCCCTTATCAGACTCGGTTTCCCTACGCCTCCCCTATTCGGTTAAGCTCGCTACTGAACGTAAGTCGCTGACCCATTATACAAAAGGTACGCAGTCACCCCACGAAGGGGCTCCCACTGTTTGTATGCATGCGGTTTCAGGATCTATTTCACTCCCCTCCCGGGGTTCTTTTCGCCTTTCCCTCACGGTACTGGTTCACTATCGGTCGATTACGAGTATTTAGCCTTGGAGGATGGGCCCCCCATATTCAGACAGGATTTCTCGTGCCCCGCCCTACTTGTCGCAAGCTTGGTACCACGATCGGGTTTTCGCGTACGGGGCTGTCACCCACTACGGCGCCACTTTCCAGAGACTTCCGCTAACGCAATCGCTATCACTTGCAGGCTGTTCCCATTTCGCTCGCCACTACTTTGGGAATCTCGGTTGATTTCTTTTCCTCCGGCTACTTAGATGTTTCAGTTCGCCGGGTTCGCTTCCTCACGCCTATGTATTCAGCGTGGGATACTCCTTGCGGAGTGGGTTTCCCCATTCGGATATCTCTGGATCAAAGCTTCATTGCCAGCTCCCCAGAGCTTTTCGCAGGCTTGTACGTCCTTCTTCGCCTGTAATCGCCAAGGCATCCACCACATGCACTTATTCGCTTGATCCTATAACCTTGAGCTCTCTTGCGAGACCTCCAGCTACAGGCAACTCATTTGTGCTCCCCCTTGCGGGGGTTCGATGCAATCACAACCGTATTGCCAATCCCCAGTCTTCCGGGCAATCAGCAATACAACCTTCTTCCATTTTGTTAAAGAGCACAGGCCCCGTAAGGGGTCAGGCCTGCAGGGTACGGACCCTGCAGGCCTGACATCTCACGCGCGGCGGTAAGTTTGGTGGAGGATGACGGGATCGAACCGACGACCCCCTGCTTGCAAAGCAGGTGCTCTCCCAGCTGAGCTAATCCCCCGCTAGTCAGCCACGTGTTTCGACTTCGCTTACAGCAGCCTCCGTCGATACGCTGGTGGGTCTGGTTGGAATCGAACCAACGACCCTCGCCTTATCAAGACGATGCTCTAACCGACTGAGCTACAGACCCTCCGCATGTGCAGCCTGTGACAACCGATAGGTTGTGGGTTCTCGATCCAGTTTTTCTCTAGAAAGGAGGTGATCCAGCCGCAGGTTCCCCTACGGCTACCTTGTTACGACTTCACCCCAGTCACGAACCCTGCCGTGGTAATCGCCCTCCTTGCGGTTAGGCTAACTACTTCTGGCAGAACCCGCTCCCATGGTGTGACGGGCGGTGTGTACAAGACCCGGGAACGTATTCACCGCGACATGCTGATCCGCGATTACTAGCGATTCCGACTTCACGCAGTCGAGTTGCAGACTGCGATCCGGACTACGATCGGCTTTCTGAGATTGGCTCCCCCTCGCGGGTTGGCAACCCTCTGAACCGACCATTGTATGACGTGTGAAGCCCTACCCATAAGGGCCATGAGGACTTGACGTCATCCCCACCTTCCTCCGGTTTGTCACCGGCAGTCTCATTAAAGTGCCCAACTGAATGATGGCAATTAATGACAAGGGTTGCGCTCGTTGCGGGACTTAACCCAACATCTCACGACACGAGCTGACGACAGCCATGCAGCACCTGTGTTCAGGTTCTCTTGCGAGCACTCCCAGATCTCTCCAGGATTCCTGACATGTCAAGGGTAGGTAAGGTTTTTCGCGTTGCATCGAATTAATCCACATCATCCACCGCTTGTGCGGGTCCCCGTCAATTCCTTTGAGTTTTAGCCTTGCGGCCGTACTCCCCAGGCGGTCAACTTCACGCGTTAGCTACGGCACTAAAAGGTTTAACCCTCCCAACACCTAGTTGACATCGTTTAGGGCGTGGACTACCAGGGTATCTAATCCTGTTTGCTCCCCACGCTTTCGTGCATGAGCGTCAGTATTGGCCCAGGGGGCTGCCTTCGCCATCGGTGTTCCTCCACATCTCTACGCATTTCACTGCTACACGTGGAATTCCACCCCCCTCTGCCAAACTCCAGCTTGGCAGTCTCAAATGCAGTTCCCAGGTTGAGCCCGGGGATTTCACATCTGACTTACCAAACCGCCTGCGCACGCTTTACGCCCAGTAATTCCGATTAACGCTCGCACCCTACGTATTACCGCGGCTGCTGGCACGTAGTTAGCCGGTGCTTCTTATTCCGGTACCGTCATCCACACAGGGTATTGACCCATGCGATTTCTTCCCGGCCGAAAGAGCTTTACAACCCGAAGGCCTTCTTCACTCACGCGGCATGGCTGGATCAGGCTTGCGCCCATTGTCCAAAATTCCCCACTGCTGCCTCCCGTAGGAGTCTGGGCCGTGTCTCAGTCCCAGTGTGGCGGATCATCCTCTCAGACCCGCTACGGATCGTCGCCTTGGTAGGCCTTTACCCCACCAACTAGCTAATCCGACATCGGCCGCTCCCAGAGCGCAAGGTCTTGCGATCCCCTGCTTTCCTGCTCACAGAATATGCGGTATTAGCGTAACTTTCGCTACGTTATCCCCCACTCCAGGGCACGTTCCGATGCTTTACTCACCCGTTCGCCACTCGCCACCAGGTTGCCCCGTGCTGCCGTTCGACTTGCATGTGTAAGGCATGCCGCCAGCGTTTAATCTGAGCCAGGATCAAACTCTTCAGTTCAAATCCTAAAACTCTCGCTCGACGTCCCATCAGACCAGATCCCTCCAGCCCAACAGGTCTTACTTCTTCATCTGTGCGAGTCCTACTCTATCCTTCAGCAATCCACTCTCGTAAATCGCCCCGAATCAAGAACCCACACCTATCGGTTGTCTGGTTTTTAAAGAGCTGGCAGAAAGGCCTGTTGGCCAGACTGCCGGGCTGCCTGAGCAGCGAGAGGGCGCATTATACAGTCGTTTGCGGCGGCGTCAATACTTCTTTTCAACGACATGCCGACTACTTCTGCTGCTTACGACGCCGCCCTGAAGACTTTGCCGACTCCCGCCATATGCAAATAAATGTCTGATTTTAATCAGGTTTTATTGTTTGCTCGGCAACGAAGGTGCGAATTATACAGGGCCGGCGACGGACGTCAACCCTCTTGTCGCACTATTTCACGCCCACGGTGCTGCGCCATGGGAAAACGCGCGGCACCGACTCAGACAATGCTCACGCGCGCATACTTGCGCTTGCCAACCTGCAGGACGAAGCAGCCCTTCACTGCCAGCACGAGGTGTTTGTCGTCGATCCGGGAGCCATCGATCCGGACACCACCCTGGTCAATCATGCGCAAGGCCTCGGACGTGCTGGCGGTCAAGCCGGACAGCTTGAGCACCTGCGCGATGGTCATGGGTGGATTCTCGGCCGGCAGACTGACCTCTGGAATGTCGTCCGGGATGGCCCCCTGTCGAAAGCGCGCGTCGAAGTCGGCCAGCGCCCGGGTAGCAGCAATGGCGCCGTGAAAACGCTCGACGATTTCCTGCGCCAGCAACACCTTGATGTCGCGTGGATTGCGTCCGCTGGCGCACTGTTGCCGCAAACCTTCGATGTCCCGAGTACTGCGGAACGAAAGCAATTCGAAGTAGCGCCACATCAGTTCGTCGGAAACCGACATCAGCTTGCCGAACATGTCGCCTGGCGGCTCGCTGATCCCTACGTAATTGCCAAGCGATTTCGACATCTTGTGCACACCGTCAAGACCTTCGAGCAGCGGCATCGTGAGTATGCATTGGGGTGCCTGCCCGAAATGCTTTTGCAACTCACGTCCAACCAGGAGGTTGAACTTCTGATCGGTGCCGCCGAGTTCGACATCCGCCTTCATCGCCACGGAGTCGTAGCCTTGGCAAAGCGGATACAGTAGTTCGTGAACGGCGATCGGTTGCCCACTTCGATAACGCTTGGCGAAGTCGTCACGCTCGAGCATCCGCGCCACCGTATGCAGGGCAGCAAGACGAATCATTCCCGAAGCTCCAAACGGCTCGAACCAGACCGAGTTGAAGCAGATCTCGGTTTTCTCCGGATCGAGAATCCTGAACACCTGCTCCTGGTAAGTCCTGGCGTTGTCGACGATCTGCTCGCGCGACAGCGGTGGTCGCGTCACATTCTTTCCGGTCGGATCACCGATCATGCCGGTGAAATCACCGATCAGGAACATCACATGATGGCCGAGATCCTGGAAATGCCTGAGCTTGTTGATCAGGACAGTGTGTCCAAGATGCAGATCCGGTGCGGTCGGATCAAAGCCCGCCTTGATTCGCAGCGGCCGACCCGCCTTGAGTTTTTCCAGCAGTTCGGTTTCAATCAGGAGTTCTTCCGACCCGCGCTTGATCAGCTTGAGTTCTTCTTCCACGGCGCGCATCCAACCTCTTCTGTCCGGGGTGCTTCTGGTAAGGGAATATTCTTGCAGGACTGCAGGGTTTTGCTGACGACAGACACCCTGCATAACGGGAAACGGCGGATTCTACCGCAATCCCTTTCAGTGATCGACCGCCTTCCACGCCATCGCTGGTCTTCGTTGGCGGCGTGTTGCTGCTGACTGGCTACGACAAGTCGATCATGTACTCCGGCACCCAGGCAGCGATATTCGGCCACCTGCGGTCACCTGAATGGCCTACGGCAGGGTTCCGACAAGGCACAGGGCCGGTCAGGGCCACGACTAGCCGGCAGATCCGCTATCTAGCGCACAGCCCACCGCGCTTTCCAAGTTCGAGGCCCCGCAGCATACCCGCTACCTGGGCTTCCATGGCTTGGAGTCCACGCTCACCACGATCGAATCACCGCCAGAACCAAGCAGGACCAGCATTGGGGCGAGCGGGCCCTGCCAAAAGCAGCAGTTGCCCTTCGTCGCTCAGGCGCCACCCTTGTTACCGGTCAGTTGCTCGTACTTGACCCACAACTGATCCTCGCTTTCCTGGTGCGCAGGATCTTTCGGGATGCAATCGACCGGACACACCTCGACACACTGCGGCGTATCGTAGTGCCCAACGCATTCGGTGCACTTATTCGGGTCAATCTCGTAGATCTCCGCGCCCTGAAAAATTGCTTCGTTCGGGCACTCCGGCTCGCACACGTCGCAGTTGATACATTCGTCGGTAATAATCAAAGCCATTGTTGGATTTCCTTCAGATCGTTGAAATTTCTCTTACTCTTTTGGCCAGTCGGCCGCAGATTGCCGGCTGCACGAACTTGCTGACATCGCCGCCGAGAACGGCGATTTCACGCACCATCGTCGCCGAGATGAACAGGTACTGCTCACCCGGGGTCAGGAATACCGTTTCGACCTCGGGGTAGAGGTTCCTGTTCATCCCCGCCATCTGGAACTCATAGTCAAAATCGGAAACCGCACGCAAGCCCCGGATAATCACCTTGGCCTCCTTGGCGTGCAGAAAATCCATCAGCAGACCGTCGAAACCGCAGACTTCGGCATTCGGGTAGGGCGCCAGGACCTCCTGCGCCATCTCGACCCGCTCGGCGAGCGAGAAAAATGGCCTTTTCGGCTGGTTCTGAGCAATGGCCACGATCACCCGGTCGAAAAGACAGGCCGCGCGCCGCACGAGATCCTCGTGGCCACGGGTCATCGGGTCAAAGGTTCCTGCATAGATTGCCACTCGCCTATTCAGTGCCATCAGTTTCGCCTCGCCGCATCAAGTGATAAAACACCTGTCCGGCTCGACCGTGGCGCACCGTGCGCCAACTACCGCAGCCTTCCAGAAAATCTTCTGCCTCGGCGTAGATCACGCCGTCTGCAGCCAGAACCCCGTGCACGATCGGTGCCAGACGCTCGATCCAGCCCTGGCGGAACGGCGGATCAAGGAACAGGACGTCAAAGCGTGACCCCTCATAACCCACAAATCTTACTGCATCCGAACGCACCATCCGCAGACGCGGGTCTCCTCCGAGGTTTCTCGCGTTGGCTTCGAGCGCCGCCAGCACCTGCGGCGATTGGTCTACCATGACCACCTTGGCCGCACCACGCGACGCCGCCTCGAAGCCGAGAGCACCACTGCCGGCAAACAGATCCAGGCAGGCCAGGCCCGACAGATCCTGCCCAAGCCAGTTGAACAGCGTCTCGCGGACACGGTCCGGAGTCGGCCGCAAATCTGGCACATCGGGAAAACGCAGGACACGCCGACGCCATGCCCCACCGATGATGCGCACCGTGTTCAGGATGTTATTCCCCGGCCACCACCACGGTCACCAGATGCTCTGGTCGCACATGCCGGGAGTACGCTGCCTTGATATCGGCCACAGTCACCTTTTCGATGTTTTCCGGGTAGCGATCGAGATAGTCGAGTGGCAAATCATAGAACCCGATCAGAGCGACATTCTCCAGAATCTTGCGGTTGCTGTCGAGGCGTAACGGAAAGCTGCCGATCAGGTTCTGCTTGGCCGCCTGCAATTCCGTTTCACTCGGTCCTTCGGCCAGGAAGGTGGCCAGCACTTCGCGGGTAACCTTCAACGCGTCGTTGGCCTGCGCCTTCTTGGTCTGCAGGCCGATCTGGAAGGGGCCCAACTGCTGCAACGGCAGAAAATAGCTATGTACGCTATAAGCCAGGCCACGCTTGTCGCGGACCTCCTTCATCAGGCGCGAAACAAATCCACCGCCGCCGAGAGAATAGTTCCCGACAAGCAAGGGAAAGAAATCCGGATCGCCGCGCCGGAGTGCCGGCATCCCGAGAAGGAGATGCGCCTGCACCGCCGGATGCGCAATCCGCTGTTCGCCGCCGGATGGCAATTTCGGCAGCACGACCCCGGCCATGGCAGGGCCCGACGGGAGCCCGACGGTGAGTTGCTCGGCGACCGACTCCGCCTGGGCACGCGACAGATCTCCGACGATGGCCACCGTCGCGCGTTGGGCCGTGTAATGGGCGGCGTGAAAAGCGACGACATCGGCGCGTGCGAGGGAACTCACCGATTCCGGCGTCGCATACCGTCCATAGGGATGCGCGACGTACATTGCCGCCCAGAAGGCTTTGCTGGCAATGGCGTCCGGACGCGTCAAGGCCTCTTTCAGAGCAGAGATGGAACGTGCTTGTTCGCGGTCGAAGACCGCTGCGGGAAACTGCGGCTGACTCAGGATGGCACGCAGCATCTCCAGCGCCGGGCCGCGCTTGTCAGCCATCGACAGCGTTCGCAGCGTGACCGAGGCCCGATCCATATCCACGCCGCCCGACAACAACGCCCCGATGTCGGCCATTCTGCTGGCGATCTGCGTCTCGTCCATGCCGGGAACACCCAGATCGAGGATACCGCGGGTCAGGGAAGCCACGCCAGCCTTTCCCTCGCCATCGTGTGCCGTACCCGCCGCGAAATCGACCTGGACATCCACAATCGGAAGACTATGGTTCTCGACGAAAAGGACACGCGCGCCCGAAGTCGTCTGCCAGCGCTCGATCTTCGGGCCGGCGTGACTCAATTGCGCGACAAGCGCCAGACACAGGCCGATCAACAGCATGCACGGATTCATGAAGACCCTCTCAGTGACGGGGAGCGAATGGCGAACGCGCGCGCGGCGTTGTCGGCAAGGGCTGCGGATCGAGTTCGGCCACGGTCAACTGCTCGTCGCGAAAATACTTCCTGGCCACCGCCTGGATCTGCTCGGCGGTGACCGCCTGCAACTTTTCGATCATGCGCCGGTTCTGGGCATTGGGAATGCCCACCGATTCCAGTTGCCCGATTTCCATCGCCTGTGCAAATATCGAATCCAGTTTGTAGATCTGCCCCGCAATCAACTGTGCCTTGGCCCGCGCCAGTTCGTCGGGGGTCACCCCCTGCGCTTGCACCAAGGCGATTTCGGCACGCAGACCGGACTCCAGGTCGGCACGGGTCTTCCCTTCGCTGGGCGATCCGTACAGATGGAAGACGCCTGGACCACGCCGGGTGGAATCGTAACTGGCCGTCGCATCCACCGCCAGGCGTTGCTGACGAATCAGGTGATTGGTAAAGCGCGCCGCTTCGTGGCCGGCGAGAACCGCCGAGAGCATTTCGAGAGCATAAGGCTCGACGTCGTGATCGACGTCACGGAGCACCGGCACCTTGTAAGCCATCATCACCACCGGCAACTCGGCCGGTGCCTTCACCGTCAGGCGGCGTATGCCGGTCTGCACGGGCTCGTCCTGAGGTTTCCTGCCCGGCAGCGGACGTGCCGGCAAAGGTCCGTAGTACTGCTCGGCCGCCGCGAAGACGGTCTGGTGGTCGACGTCACCGACCACCACCACGTAGGCGTTGTTTGGCGCATACCAGTGCTCGTACCAGGCGCGCGCGTCATTCACGGTCATGTTCTCCAGATCGTTCATCCAGCCGATGACCGGCACACGATACGGATGCGCCTGAAAAGCCACTGCCGACAATTGCTCGAAGAGCAGCGCCTGCGGCTGATCCTCGGTGCGCAACCGCCGCTCTTCCATGACCACCCGTATCTCCTGCGCGAACTCCTGCGCATCAAGTGTCAGATGGCGCATGCGATCGGCCTCAAGCTGCATCATCTCGGACAGCTTCTGCTTTGGAACCTGCTGAAAGTAGGCGGTGTAATCATGGCCGGTGAAGGCATTGTCCCGCCCGCCGGCGGCGGCCACGCGGCGGTTGAACTCGCCGGGGCCCGCGCTCGGCGTCCCCTTGAACATCATGTGTTCGAGCACATGCGCGACACCCGTGGTGCCGTTGGTCTCGTCCATGCTGCCAGCCCGATACCAGACCATGTGCGCTGCGGTGGGTGCGCGCCGATCTTCCTTGACGATGATCCGCAAGCCGTTTGCCAGTTGGTGTTCATAGGTTTCCGCAAGCACCGGCGCTGGAGCAGCCAGCGCCAGCAACAAGGGAATCAATCGCGCGTGACGCATGGGCATGAGTCGCTTCTGATAGAATTTCAGGTTGTCGGGTAATTGCGCCGGCATCTTACCACTGCCGACGTAACCGAGCGCCCCTAAGACACGGAAGTCCCATGTTTGGTTTCCTGAAGAAGCAACCCGGCCAGAAGCCCGCACCAACCACACCGGCGGACACCGAAGTCGCGGTCAATGCCGCCGCCGTACCGTGGCGCGAGCGACTCAAGGCCGGACTCGCACGCACCCGGGCGCAGTTTGGCGGCAAGCTGAAGTTGCTCTTCTCGCGCGGCAAGGTCGACGACGAATTGCTCGAAGATCTCGAAGCCCTGCTGCTGGGCAGCGACGTCGGCCTTGACGCTACCCAGCACCTTCTCTACCACCTGAAGGTACGGGCGAAACGCGACAAGCTCGACACCCCGGAGGCCATCCAGCGAGCGCTGTCGGAAATCCTGCTGGAACTCCTGCAGCCCCTCGAAGAACCTCTCGATCTTGCCTCGCACCGCCCGTTCATCATCATGATCGCCGGCGTGAATGGCGCCGGCAAGACGACCTCGATCGGCAAGCTGGCCAAACACTTTCAGGCCCAGGGTTTGTCCGTACTGCTGGCTGCTGGCGATACCTTCCGTGCGGCGGCACGTGAGCAACTTCAGACCTGGGGCGAGCGCAACAACGTCAGCGTCGTCTCGCAGTTGTCCGGCGACCCGGCGGCAGTGATCTTCGACGCCATCGCCGCTGCCCGCGCACGCGGTATCGACATCGTGCTCGCCGACACCGCCGGTCGCCTGCCGACGCAGTTGCACCTGATGGACGAAATCGCAAAGGTGCGCCGCGTCATCCAGAAGGCCGATCCGTCCGGCCCGCATGAGACGCTGCTGGTACTCGACGCCACCTTTGGCCAGAACACGCTGCAACAGGTGATGGCCTTTGACAAGGCCATCCAGGTCACCGGGTTGGTGCTGACCAAGCTCGATGGTTCGGCCAAAGGCGGGGTGGTCGCCGCGATCGCCCGCCAGTGCCCGAAACCCGTTCGCTTCATCGGCGTCGGCGAGAGCATTGACGATCTGCGGCCGTTCGTGGCCCGCGATTTTGTAGATGCCATGTTCGAGTGATCACCGCCTGCGACGTCACCAAACGCTACCCGGAAGGCCGTGAAGCGCTCCGGAAAGTGTGCTTTGAAATCACGGCAGGCGAGATGGTGTTTCTAACGGGCCACTCCGGCGCCGGGAAATCGACCCTCTTCAAACTGCTCGCCGCGATCGAGCGCCCGACGTCTGGCAGCATCGTGATCAATGGCCAGAACCTCGCTTCACTGCGCAGGAACGCCATTCCGTACCTGCGCCGCAAGCTCGGCCTGATCTTCCAGGATCGCAAGCTGCTGTTCGACCGCACGGTGCTCGACAACGTGCTGTTGCCGCTGGCAATCGTCGGCCATCCTGCCCGCGAAGCAATGCGGCGAGCACAGGCCGCGCTGGCCAAGGTCGGTCTGCCCAATCGCGAAAAGGCCTTTCCAATCGCCCTCTCGGGCGGCGAGCAGCAGCGCCTGGCGATTGCCCGTGCGGTCGTCAATCGACCGGCCATCATTCTCGCCGACGAACCCACCGCCAACCTCGATGCCGCATCGGCGGGCGAGATCCTCGAGATCTTCCACGCTTTTCAACAGGTTGGAGTGACCGTACTGATCGCCACCCACGACCCCCTGCATCTGCCGCATCTGCAGCCACGAATTCTGCGCCTCGACCAGGGCGAGATGAGCGACGCGCAAACCCAGAGTAGCGAGGGTGGTGCCGCGTGAGTGCCTGGCTCGCGCAACATCTGGCGGCGCTGCGGGACGCGCTGCGTCACCTGACGGCAGCACCGCTCAATTCGCTGCTGTCGCTGCTGGTCATCGGCGTCGCGCTGACCCTGCCGACGGCGGGCTGGCTGACTCTCGACAACTTGCGCAAGCTGACCGGCGATACACCCGGCGTACAACAGATCAGCATTTTCCTGGCCCTCGATGCCGGCAAACGCGATCATTCTGAAATCGAATCCCGGCTCAAGGAAGTCAGGGCCGGCCCCTGGCGTTTCGTCCCGCGCGAGGAAGCGCTCAAGCGCCTGCAGGCCTCCGAAGGCATGACCGAAATCATCGCCAGTCTGCCGCGAAACCCGCTGCCGGACGCGTACATCATCACCCCGACTGAGGCGCAGCCTGAAGCGCTCGAAAGTCTGGCCAAGATATTTTCCACCTGGCCAAAGGTTGCGCACGTCCAACTCGACTCGGCCTGGGTCAAACGCTTCGATGCCCTGCTCCGCCTCGGCAAACTCGTCGTCATCCTGCTCGCTGTCCTCTTTGCCGGCGCCCTGGTGACCATCACGTTCAACACCATTCGTCTGCAAATCCTCGCGCAGGCTGCCGAAATCGAACTTGCCAAACTGATCGGGGCAACCAATACCTACATTCAGCGGCCCCTCCACTATTTCGGGCTGCTGCAAGGTGCGCTGGGGGGCTTGTGTGCGGCGGGATTGGTGAGCGCCGGTTTTCAATTCCTCACCCCAGCGGTAGCCGAACTCGCACGCCTCTACGGCGCCAACTTCGCCCTGCAAGGTCTGTCGGCCAGTGACATCCTTGTCCTGACTGCCATTGGCGGCGCCCTGGGCTGGCTGGGAGCGAAGATTTCGGTGCTGATCCATCTTCGCCACATCGTTTGAAGAGCACCGAGGCGACGGACCCACGACAGCAACGCGCAGACCCAACGGGCATGGCGGACAGGAGGCCGGCAGAGACCCCGCTCAGCCGATCAACACGCAGGCCCAGATCGCCAGCACATTGAGCAGCGCCAGCAACACCGCAGCACTACCGATGTCCTTGGCCCGCTTGGCCAGCGGATGCCGCTCCATCGAGATCCGATCGACGGTGGCTTCGATCGCCGAATTGAGTAATTCGACGATCAACACCAGCAACACGCTGCCAACCAGCAGCGCGCGCCCCAGGCCATTCGGCGACAGGAAGAAGGCCAAGGGGATGAGCAGCACGGCGAGCAGCACCTCCTGCCGAAAAGCGTCTTCCGCTGCATACGCCGCTCGCAGGCCGGCACCTGAGAAATGCAAGGCGTTCCATATGCGCCGGATCCCGGTCTGCCCCTTGAACGGACTTTCGTCAGCCACGCGCGCCTCCTGTTGATGGTTCGAGCGGATTATCGCTGATTTCCCCTGGCGCCTGCCACCCGGGCCAACCCGGCTTGTCCCGCAGCGCGCCTCCACGGGCGTCGTGACGCTGCGGCTGTCTTCAATCGCCGGCGTTCGCTACAATGCCACCCTTCGACACACCACCGACGACGAGGCAAAGAACAATCATGACCCAGGACGAACTGAAGAAAGCGGTCGGTCGCGCAGCGATCGCACATGTCGTCGAAGGAGGAATCGTCGGTGTAGGAACCGGCTCGACAGCCAATTTCTTCATTGATGCCCTGGCTGAAATCCGGCACCGTATCCGCGGCGCCGTAGCCAGTTCAGAGGCCACGCGCAAACGCCTCGAAGGCCATGGCATCGAGGTATTTGACCTCAACGACGTAGACCAGATCCCGGTCTACGTGGACGGCGCCGACGAGATCAATGCGGCCATGCAGATGATCAAGGGTGGCGGCGGCGCCTTGACCCGTGAGAAGATCGTTGCCGCCGTCGCCGGAAAGTTCGTCTGCATTGCCGATGCCTCCAAGCTGGTACCGCTGCTCGGCCGCTTCCCGCTGCCGGTCGAAGTGATCCCGATGGCACTTGGCCACGTTCAACGCGAACTGTCGAGGATCGGTGGCAGCCCACGCCTGCGCGCGAATTTCATCACCGACAACGGCAATCTCATTGTGGACGTCCACGGACTCGAGATTGTCGACGCGGTGGCGTTGGAAACACGCCTCAATCAGATTGTCGGGGTTGTCACCAACGGCCTTTTTGCGTGTCGTCCGGCAGATGTTTGCCTGCTGGCGACAGGCGCCGGCGTGCAGACGCTGACCGCCACCTGAACACTGCCACGGCGCCGTTCGCTGCCTCGAACGGCCCGGATGACCCGGAATAACCGCCGGGTACGGGCGACCCCGGTTCAGGCGCCAGGCGGCACGTACCCCTGCACCTTATCGGCACCGCCACCGAAGAAATGCCTCTCCATCTGTTCGGCCAGATACTTGCGATGCGCCGCATCGGCCAGATTGAGACGATTCTCGTTGATGATCATGGTCTGCATGCGAACCCATTGTTGCCATGCTTCCTTTGAAACGGCCTCATAAACACGCTTGCCCAACTCGCCGGGATACGGCGGGAAATCCAGGCCCTCTGCCGCACGGCCGAGCTTGACACAATTCACCATTCGGGTCATGCAATCAACTCCTCAATGACTCCTCGGGATTCCGCCGGCCAGCCCACGGGCTACCTGGCAAGCAGTCCCTAGAGTTCCTTCATCAATACGCTGGAACGACGTTGCAGGTTGTAGACCAGTCGTTTCTCAGCCGGTAACTCGTCAATCTGACGAACCGTAAATCCACGCTCCTTGAACCACTGCGAGGTCACGGTAGTCAGCACGAACAGGCGCTTGACACCAGAAGCACGCGCTTGTGCCTCGATATGCTTCATCAACAGGGCGCCGTAGCCCCAGCGACGATAGTGCGGATGCACGGCGAGACAGGCCAGTTCGGCCTGCCCTTCGCCATAGGGGTAAAGGGCCGCGCAGCCGACGATCACGCCATCGTGCTCAACCACGGAGAAGCGCGTGATTTCGCGCTCGAGCAACTCGCGCGAGCGGCGCACCAGCGTACCATCTTCTTCGAGCGGCTCGATCAGGGCGACCAGCCCACCAATGTCATCGGGCCGGGCGTCGTGCAACTGTTCCAGCGACTCGCGGGTGACTACCGTACCCACCCCGTCGCGGGTAAAAAGTTCTCGCAGCAAGGTGCCATCTTCATCGTAACCAATCAGGTGCACACGGCCGACACCGGCGCGACTGGCGCGGACAGCGCAGGGAAGGTAGCGCTTGAGGTCCGTCGACAGCCAATCACCCAGGCTGATCAGGCGCTCGGCAGCTTCGACCGTCAACTCGTCGAGCAAGGCTCCGTCGATGTCGGTCGCACCCCGACTATCGCTCAGAAAGATCAGCTTGTCGGCGAGCAGCGCGGTGGCCACAGCCTCTGCGACCTCCTCCATCGCCAGATTGAAGATCTCGCCGGTCGGACTGGAGCCGATACACGACAGGAGGACGATGTTGCCGAGCCCCAACTGCGCGCGGATGCCCTCGGCATCGATCTTGCGCACCTGGCCGGAGTACTGCAGATCGACGCCATCGACCACACCCACCGGTTTGGCGGTAATGAAATTCCCACCCACCACCCGGATGGTGCTGTTGGCCATTGGGGTATCGGCGAGGCCCTGCGACAGCAGGGCCTCGATTTCCACGTAGATGCTGCCCACAGCGTCGATGACACAATCAATCGCCTGCGCATCGGTAACCCGGTAGTTGCCGTGATAGACCGATTGCAGCCCTCTCTGGCGCAACAACGCTTCAATCTGCGGCCGTGCACCGTGCACCAGCACCAGGCGCACGCCGAGCGCCGCCAGCAGATTCACGTCATAGGCCAGCGTACGCGCCAGTTGTCCGGCGATGGCCTTGCCTCCGAAGGCGATCAGGAAGGTCTTGCCGCGAAACAGATTGACGTACGGCGCAACCGACCTGAACCAGGCCACGAACTGGGCAGCACTCACGGCATCCGCCATCTCACACCGCCGGTCTGGCCTTCTCGCCGGCCTTGGCGGCTTTCAGATCCTTCGCCTCTTTCTCCTTCTCGACGCGCAAGGTTTTCGCCTTCTGGGCCTTGGCGTCCTGGGCATGCTCGGCTGACGGTGGCCCCTCGGTTCTCGCCTCCTTCAGCGCCTCTGCCTTCGCCGCTCTCGGCATCAGAACCCTTGCCTCCTTCATCGGGTCGACTTTCAGTTCCTTTTCCAGACGTTCGCAGATCGTCCGCAAGACCTTGATCCGGGCAAACAATTTGTCGTTGGACTCGACGATGGTCCACGGCGCGGTACCGGAACTGGTACGGTCGACCATGTCACAGACCGCCGTATGATAGGCGCCTGCCTTCTCGCGGTTGCGCCAGTCTTCCTCGGTGATCTTGAAGCGTTTGTGCTCGATCTGGGCGCGCTCCTCGAAGCGTTTGAGTTGTTCCTCGTCGCTGATCTGCAGCCAGAACTTGATGACAATGCCGCCTGCACGCCAGATGTCATGTTCGAAATCGTTGATCTCGGAATAGGCACGCAACCAGTCCGCTTCGCTACAGAATCCCTCCACCCGCTCGACGAGCACGCGACCAAACCAGGTGCGGTCGAAAATGGCCACTCGCCCGAGGCGCGGCATGTGCCGCCAGAATCGCCACAGATAGGGCTGTGCGCGCTCTTCTTCGGTTGGCGCGGCGATCGGGATGATTTGATATTGGCGCGCGTCCATGGCCGACATGACGCGCCGAATGGCACCGCCCTTGCCGGCTGCGTCCGAACCCTCGAAAGCGAGAATCAACGCCCGTTTCTTGAACTCCGGGTGGCGCATCAACTCCGCCAGCCGCCCCTGCCAGGTGGCCAGTTCCGTTTCGTAGGCCTTCTTGTTCAGACTCTGCGACATGTCCAGCGAACTCAGCACATCGAGACTGTCGACTCGCGGCGACAACGGCGGGGCCACCGGCGAATTCTGCTCGCGCTTTTCGGCCAACCGCCTCTGCAGCGAGTCGAGGATCGTCCGGCCGACGGTCAGAGAACGATAACGGTCGTCGGTGCCCTCGACGATGATCCACGGCGCCCAGGGGGTGTTCGTCGTGCGCAGCAGGTGGCCGGCAACTTCCTGCAATTTGTCGTAAGTCTTCAGACGATCCCAACTCGCCTTGGTCACTCGCCAGCGGGTCAGCGGGTTCGCTTCAATCGACTTCAGGCGCTCGCGTTGCGCATCCTTGGAGAGGTGGATCCAGAACTTGAGCACCAGCGCGCCTTCGTTGACCAGCATCGCCTCGAAACGGTTGAGCTGATCCATGCGCTGGTCGAAATCGGATCGTGAAAGGCTGTTGCTGATTCGCTCGGCGATCGGGTGCGAATACCACGAACCCGAAAAGATCCCGATTCGCCCTTTCGGGGGCAGCGCACGCCAGTACCGCCACATCGACGGGCGGGCGCGCTCTTCAGTGGTCGGCGCGTAAAAGGCATGCGTCGAGAGGTAACGTGGGTCCATCCACTCATAGAGGATGTTGATCGTTTCACCCTTGCCGGACCCGTCGACACCGCTGATCAGAATGATCACCGGAAAGCTGCCGTTTTCGCGCAATTGCTCCTGCGTTTCGAGCAGCGCCGCGCGCAGCTTCGGTTCCTCGACCCGGAACGTTTCCTTGTCGACCTTGTGCCCAAGTTCTGCTGATTCAAACATCAGTAGTCTCCTCCTTCAAGTCACCCCACAAAAACTGGATTGCTGCCAGGGCAGCGAGGCCAGCCGTTTCGGTACGCAGGACACGCGGCCCAAGGCGGACCGAGACAAAACCGGTCAACGCCGCCAACCGCACCTCCTCGGGTGCCAGCCCCCCCTCGGGGCCGACCAGCAGTTCAATTGCGCCGCCGGCCGCCGGCGGCAGCGTCGTCAGAGAACATCCCGCCGTGGGCGCCAGGGTCAGACGCACACTCGCGTTCACGGGCTTCCGCATCAGCCATTTTTCGAGGCTCTCTGGAGCCGCCACTTCAGGCAGCCGATTGCGCCCGCACTGCTCGCAGGCTGCGGCCACGATGCCGCGCCAATGCTCCAGGCGGCGCTGGGCGCGCTCGCCTTCGAGACGCAGCACACTGCGCCTCGAGAGCACCGGGACAATGCGCCCAACGCCCAGTTCGACGGCCTTCTGTACCGTCAGGTCCATCTTCTCACCGGCTTGCAGCGCCTGCACCAGAGAAACCGAAAGCGGCGATTCACGCTCCGTGGCAAGCCATTCGTAGACTTCGACGCTGACCCGCTCACGCACGCCGTCGATTATCCGGGCACGGTATTCCCCGCCGGCCCCGTTGAAGAGCGTCAACGCGTCGCCACAACGTAGGCGCAACACCCTGACCGCATGCTGCGCAACCCGCGCCGGCAAATCGACGCGTTCTCCGACCGCCAGCGGCAGCGGGCAATAAAAGCGGGGGCAATCCACCGTGCTATTATAAGAGCTTAAGGGCTCAGTGGTCGTTGTTTGGAAGGATGTCGGTGATGGCAAGCAATACCCCGGTTTGTGACTTTGGCTGGCAGGCCGTCGACTTCGAACTCGAGGATACGCATGCTTCGCGACACACCCTTGCTTCTTTGCGCGGCCCGAATGGCTTGCTGCTGATGTTCATTTGCAACCACTGCCCCTACGTCAAGGCCGTCATCGACCGTATCTGCCGTGACGCGCGTGACTTGCAGGCACTGGGCATTGGCGTTGCAGCCATCATGAGCAACGACCCCGTCGAATACCCGGAGGATTCCCTGGAAAACATGCAGCGTGTGGCCGAACAACTGGCCTTTTCCTTTCCCTACCTGCATGACACCACACAGGCTGTCGCGCGCGCCTACGGCGCCGTATGCACACCGGATTTCTTCGGCTTCAACCAGCAACTCCAACTGCAGTACCGGGGACGTCTCGATGCCAGCGGACGCCTGCCGGCAGGGCCCCATGTCCGACGCGAGCTCTTCGAGGCGATGCGCCTGATTGCCGAAACCGGACAGGGTCCGCGTGAGCAGATTGCCAGCATCGGCTGCTCGATCAAGTGGCGCGCCTGACTCGGCATGCGCAATGCAAAGAACACCACCACGGTGGCGATCGCCGACAGCGACCTGAAACAGATGCTCGATGCCAGTGTTGCGCTGGTCCGGGAAGTCGCGCAGCGAGAAATCATTCCGCGCTTCTTGCGCGTCAGTCATGGCCAGCGCAAGGACGACGGCTCGCTGTGCTCGGAGGCCGACCTGGCCGCGCAGCATTTTCTTCTTGACCGGCTGACTGAGATTCACCACTGCCCGATCATCGGCGAAGAGATGACGGCTGCGGTACAGCAAGCCAGGTGGCACGACAGCAGCGACGACGACCGCGGACTCTGGTGCATCGACCCGATTGACGGCACGACCAACTTCATCAACGGGCTGCCGTGCTTTGCGGTTTCCATCGCCTGGATGCGCGCGCGGCGCACACGTCTGGCGATAACCTACAACCCGATCACCGACGAGATGTTCTATGCTCGCGAAGGCCATGGCGCCTACCTCAACGGCCGCCGGTTGCCGCTCCGCCAGGTCACCGCGGATATCGGACGCGCCGTCGGCGGAGTAGACTTCAAGCGCATCCCGAAGCTGCTGGCCGATCGTATCGCCGTTAGCCCCCCTTTCTACTCGCAACGTAATTTTGGAAGTTCGACGCTCGACTGGTGCAATCTCGCCGCCGGCCGGCTCGACCTCTACCTGCACGGTGGCCAGATGCTCTGGGACTACGCCGCCGGCAGTCTGATCCTGCGCGAGGCCGGTGGTCAGATGTGCACCCTCGAGCACGACGACTACGATGCCGACGAGGTATGGCGTCGGCCGGTGATCGCCGCGCTGCACCCGGCAGTCTTCGAAGCCTGGCGAAACTGGGTGCGTCAACCCCATTCCTGAAGATCGGCACCGCCCTGGCAGCGCGCGGGAACAATGCATGATCCGTGGCCGGGAGGATTGCCGCGAGCAGTCGACAGCCGGTTTTGGTGTAAACTGGAGTAAATTAGTCCAGTATCTACCACAGGAGCTTTGACCAATGGCTATCGACATTGAAATCGTACAAGCGGCACTGAAGGATCTGATCGATCCCAATACCCATAGAGATTATGTCTCGACACGTTCGGCCAGGAACATCCGGGTTCAAGGCGCAGACGTCTCGCTCGATATCGAGTTGGGTTATCCCGCGCAAACACAGCTCGATGACATTCGCGGCGCAGTCGTCGGAAAACTCGCGGCGATCCCGGGCATCGGCAAGATCAGCGTCAATGTAGCGGTCAACATCGTCGCCCACACCGTGCAGCGCGGCTTGAAACCGCTGCCGGGTGTCAAGAACATCATCGCCATCGCTTCCGGCAAAGGTGGTGTCGGCAAGAGTACAACGGCGGTGAATCTGGCGCTGGCACTGGCGCAGGAAGGCGCCCGCGTCGGGCTGCTCGACGCCGACATCTATGGCCCTTCCCAACCGCAGATGCTTGGCCTGGTGGGACAGAAACCCGAGTCGCAGGATGGCGTCTCGATGGACCCATTGCAGGCGTATGGTCTACAGGCGATGTCGATCGGCTTCATGATCGACATCGATTCGCCAATGGTCTGGCGGGGACCGATGGTCACCCAGGCGCTCGAGCAGTTGCTCAAGCAGACCAACTGGCACAACCTCGATTACCTGCTGGTCGACATGCCCCCCGGGACCGGCGACACGCAACTGACCCTGGCGCAGAAAGTGCCTGTGACCGGCGCGGTGATCGTCACCACCCCACAGGACATCGCCCTGATCGACGCGCGCAAGGGCCTGAAGATGTTCGAGAAGGTAGGCATCCCGATTCTCGGCCTGGTGGAGAACATGAGTATCCACATCTGCTCGCAATGTGGACATGCGGAACACATTTTCGGTCACGGCGGCGGCGAACAGATGTGCCAGGATTACGATACGGAGTTGCTCGGTTCCCTGCCACTGGAACTGTCGATCCGCGAGTTGACCGACTCGGGCAAACCCACGGTCGTGGGCGCCCCCGACTCGCGCGCGGCCGACATCTACCGCGCGATCGCTCGCCGACTGGCGGTCAAGGTCGCAGAACGGACCAGAGACATGAGCACCCGGTTTCCGAACATCGTCGTCCAGAACACCTGAGCGGGCTGGCGCGCGCGACGACGGCCCAAACGCCAGCTTCGCGAGCGCCAGCTTAGCGAGCAGTTTCTTCCGCCTCCCAGACACCGTAGAATGGGGACCTTTCCCATATCGGGGTGTCCGGGTGAAGCGCGATGTCAATCAAATCGGATAGGTGGATCCGCCGCATGGCGGAACAGCACGGCATGATCGATCCCTTCGAGCCGCAACAGGTGCGAGAGATCGACGGCCGCCGCATCGTCTCTTACGGGACCTCGAGCTACGGCTACGACATTCGCTGTTCAAGGGAATTCAAGCTGTTCACCAATCTGAACTCGACAATCGTGGATCCGAAAAACTTCGATCCCAATTCCTTTGTCGAGGTCACCAGCGATTTCTGCATCATTCCGCCGAACTCTTTTGCCCTGGCACGCACCATCGAGTATTTCCGCATCCCGCGCAGTGTGCTGACCATCTGTCTGGGCAAGAGCACCTATGCTCGTTGCGGCATCATCGTCAACGTGACGCCGTTTGAACCCGAATGGGAAGGCCATGTAACGCTCGAGTTTTCGAACACCACGCCACTGCCCGCCAAGATCTACGCCAACGAAGGCATCGCGCAAGTCCTGTTCTTCGAATCCGACGAGGAATGTGAAACATCGTACAAGGATCGCGGCGGCAAGTACCAGGGTCAGACCGGGGTGACCTTGCCGAAGATCTGAGGGCTTTGCCCCTGCCCACCACCCCGCAGGCGCGGCGGGCATGCCGATCATCTACCCCTGGAATCCCCCGCGACACTGTCGTCCTTCCACTCTTGATTTGGTACTGGATTCCCGCATGCACTTCAATTTTCCGGTCATCGTCATCGACAAGGACTACCGTTCCGAGAACACCGGTGGGCTCGGTATTCGGTCACTCGCCAAGGCGATCGAAAAGAAGGGTTTTGAGGTCTTCGGCGTCACCAGCTTTGGTGACATGACTTCCTTTGCGCAGCAGCAGAGCCGTGCCTCGACGTTCATTCTCTCGATCGACGACGAAGACTTCAGAAACGGCAAGGCCGAGCAGACCATCGCCAGCCTGCGTGCCTTCGTCAAGGCGATTCGCTGCCGCAACGAGGATATCCCGATCTTCCTGTACGGCGAGACGCGAACCTCGCGCCACATCCCGAACGATGTCCTGCGCGAGTTGCACGGCTTCATCCACATGTTCGAAGACACCGCCGAATTCATCGGTCGCTATGTGGTTCGCGAGGCCAGGGCCTACCTGGAAAGCCTGTCCCCGCCGTTCTTCCGCGCCCTGACGCACTATGCCGAGGACGGTTCGTATTCCTGGCACTGCCCGGGTCACTCGGGCGGAGTGGCCTTTCTCAAGAGCCCGGTCGGCCGCATGTTCCACCAGTTCTTCGGCGAGAACATGTTGCGCGCCGACGTCTGCAATGCCGTCGAGGAACTCGGGCAACTGCTCGACCACACCGGCCCGGTGGCAGCCTCGGAACGCAACGCCGCACGCATCTTCAACGCCGATCACCTTTTTTTCGTCACCAACGGGACATCCACATCGAACAAGATCGTCTGGCACTCGACCGTTGCGCCGGGAGACATCGTCATCGTCGACCGCAACTGTCACAAGTCGATTCTCCACTCGATCATCATGACCGGCGCCATCCCCGTGTTCCTGATGCCGACGCGCAACCACTATGGGATCATCGGACCGATTCCGAAGGCGGAATTCCGCTGGGAGAACATCGAGAAGAAAATCGCCGCGCATCCCTTCGCGCGCGCGGTCGACGCCAAACCGCGGGTCCTCACCATCACCCAGAGCACGTATGACGGGATCCTCTACAACGTCGAGGAAATCAAGGAAATGCTCGATGGCGTGATCGACACGCTGCATTTCGACGAGGCCTGGCTGCCACACGCGGCCTTCCACGATTTCTATGGCGATTATCATGCCATCGGCGCCGATCGCCCGCGCTGCAAGGACGCGATGATCTTCTCGACGCAGTCGACCCACAAGCTGCTGGCGGGTCTCTCGCAGGCCTCGCAGATTCTGGTACAAAATTCCGAAGGACGGAAACTCGACCGTGACGTATTCAACGAGGCTTACCTGATGCACACCTCGACGTCGCCGCAATACGCCATCATCGCTTCCTGCGACGTCGCCGCAGCGATGATGGAGGCTCCCGGCGGGACGGCGCTGGTCGAAGAGTCGATTGCCGAGGCGCTCAACTTCCGCAGCACGATGCGCAAGGTCGAGCAGGAATGGGGCGCCGACTGGTGGTTCAAGGTGTGGGGACCCGACGACCTCGCGGGTGAAGGACTCGAAGACCGTTCAGCCTGGATACTCAAGCCTGGGGAACGTTGGCACGGCTTTGGCATGCTCGCCGAAGGCTTCAACATGCTCGACCCGATCAAGGCCACAATCATTACCCCAGGTCTGGATGTTGACGGCGATTTCGCCGAGTGGGGCATTCCCGCAGCAATCGTCACCAAGTACCTGGCCGAGCACGGCATCATCGTCGAGAAGTGCGGCCTGTATTCGTTCTTCATCATGTTCACCATCGGCATTACCAAGGGCCGATGGAACACGATGGTCACCGAACTGCAACAGTTCAAGGATGGTTACGACCAGAACCTGCCGTTGTGGAAGGTGATGCCGGTGTTCCTGGCAAAGAATCCGCGCTACGAGGGCTGCGGCCTCAAGGACCTCTGCGGGCAGATCCACGGCGTCTACGCGGCCAATGACGTCGCCCACCTGACCACGCGCATGTATCTCTCGGACATGGAACCAGCGATGAAACCGACCGACGCTTTCGCCAGGATGGCGCACCGCGAGATCGACCGAGTTCCGATCGACGATCTCGAAGGGCGGATTACCAGTACGCTACTAACACCCTACCCGCCAGGAATTCCGCTCCTGATACCTGGCGAGCGCTTCAACGCGACGATCGTTCGCTATCTTCAATTCGCGCGCGATTTCAACGAGCACTTCCCGGGCTTCGAAACCGACGTGCATGGCCTGGTGAAGGCTATCGTCGACGGCAAACCGGTCTACTCGGTGGATTGCGTACGCTGATGAGGGGCTGATGAGGGTACAGGCGTCGCCTCGGCCCGCAGGCAGACGCCTCATCCATGCCCCTCACAGTTCAGCGGTTACGCCAAGCGACTACTGGGGCGCTTCAGGAGTTGCCAGGTTGGTATCCGCCGCCGAAGAGTTTTCAACCAGGCGAACGACGCCGTCGTCACCCACCGCGGTGTCTTCGAACTTCAACAAGGTGATCCGGTGGTTGTCCATCTCCAGCACCGTCAGTTGGCCACCCTCAAGTTTGACGGTATCGCCGACCTTGGGCACGCTGCCGTGCCGCTTGTAGAACAGGCCCGCGAGCGTGACGTAGTCGTCGTCGGTGGGGAAGGGGAAGTCGAGCAGTACATCGAGGTCGGAGACCCGCATTGACGCATCGATCTCGTATTGGCTACCCAGCAGTTTCTTCACACGCCTCGCCTGGCGGGTAAATTCGTCCTCGTAGTCGCCGACGATTTCCTCGAGGATGTCTTCGAGCGTGATAATGCCTTCGGTGCCGCCATACTCGTCGATCACGACTGCCATCTGTTGCCGTGTACGCTTGAAGTCCTTGAGCAGGTCGCTCAACAACTTGCTGTTCGGAACCACGTACGGCGCCTGCACAAACTCGCTGACCGGGCGTTGACTCACCTCTTCGAGGGTCTGGCCACTGCTTTCGGCCATCACGGTCAACAGTTCCTTGATCGCCACCACGCCGACAATCCGGTCCAGGCTCTTGTCGAACACCGGAAAACGTGCGTGCGGGACGTCGCGGAAGACCCGCAGCGCCTCGGCCAGAGTATCCTCCTTAGCCAGGGCGCGGATCCGCGTACGCGGGATCATCGCCTCACGCACCGTGTGCTCGTCGAGCTTGAACACGCCACGGATCATCTCGGTTTCTTCCGGCGCCAGTGTCCCGTCCTTCTCGCTCGCGGAAAGGATCATGCGGATTTCCTCGACGGACATCGTGAAGTGGCTCTCGCCATGGCCCTCCAGATTGCGCTGCCCGAAAATCCGCAGCAACCCGTCGGAAGACAGCTTCATGATGTAGATCAGAGGCCTGAAGGTCAGGTACATGATGTTGATGATGCCACCAACGGCCATGCTCAGCTGCTCGGCCTTGTGGAAGGCGAGCACTTTCGGCGCCAGTTCCCCGGCAACCACGTGCAGAAAGGAAATCACGATGAAGGCAAAAACATAGGACATGGTATGCGCCGCCTTGATCAGCGCCTCGCTATTGCCGAACATCAAAAACGTCGCAACAAAGGTCGAATCGGTCAGATTGCTGATCGTCTCCATACCGACGGCACCAAGACCCAGCGAGACCAGCGTGATGCCGACCTGGGTTACCGAGTAGAAGCGCTCCGGTTCGTTGTGCAGCATCTCGACCCGGGCCGCCCGCCTGTCGCCCTCTTCGGCCAACTGCTTGATGCGGCTGCGGCGCGCCGAGGAAATGGCGATCTCCGAGCCGACAAAAAAAGCATTGCCGGCGACAAAAGCCAGAATCAGCACCAGGTTGAAATAAAGACCCATTTGTTCCATGTACATGCTCCTCCGGTGTCTGCGGCGTCCGACCACACCGATTGTCCCTCTTGCCGCCACCGCGAGGAACAACCCGAGCCAGCGCCATCGTCACCGCGGGCTGCATAACTCTTGCAGTTGTGCAAGGTTTTCCCCCATTCGCGCCGCGGCGCCCGAATAATACGACATTTATGTCCAAACTCCAGCTATTCGCATCCCATCTGCCCGACGGCAAGGCCACCATCGGTCCGACGCGCGGCCTGATTCCGCGTAGACTCGCCGAGTACGCCGGACGAGGAACCGGCCGGGAATCGCGAAAAC
Source organism: Candidatus Accumulibacter propinquus (assembly GCF_056856495.1). Taxonomy (NCBI): domain Bacteria; kingdom Pseudomonadati; phylum Pseudomonadota; class Betaproteobacteria; genus Candidatus Accumulibacter; species Candidatus Accumulibacter propinquus. The sequence continues at coordinate 762,254 of NZ_JBSEHC010000003.1, read as the reverse complement.
CGGCGTCCCGCACACCAGGGAACCCGACGACCGGCAGCGATGCATTGCGGTAGAATGCGCACTTTGTCGCCCAGGAAACGCGCCGTGAACGGCATCACCATTGCTCTGTCGAAGGGCCGGATTTACGAGGAAACCTTGCCCCTGCTGGCAGCGGCCGGAATCGAACCGCTCGAGGACCCCGAAACCTCGCGCCGGCTAATCATCCCGACGACCCGCAAGGAAGTCCGCGTAGTCATCGTGCGCGCCACCGACACGCCGACCTACGTGCAATACGGCGCGGCCGACCTCGGTGTCGCCGGCAAGGACGTTCTTCTCGAACACGGTAGCGACGGGCTGTACCAGCCTATCGACCTCAGAATCGCCAAATGCCGGATGATGGTTGCCGTCCCCGCCGGTTTTGACTATGCGCACGCCGTGCGCCAAGGCGCGCGCCTCAAGGTAGCGACAAAATACGTCAATATCGCCCGCGAGCACTTTGCCGCCAAGGGCGTGCATGTCGACCTGATCAAGCTCTATGGCTCGATGGAACTGGCACCGCTGGCCGGACTCGCGGACGCCATCGTCGACCTGGTGTCTACCGGCAGTACCCTGAAGGCGAACAACCTGCTCGCCTGCGAGCATATCATGGACATTTCCTCGCGCCTGATCGTCAATCAGGCCGCGCTCAAGCTGAAACGCGAAACGCTGGCGCCGATTCTCGACGCCATTGCCCGCGTGGTCGAGCAATGATCCGGATCAAGCGCCTGGCCACAACCGACGCCGATTTCGAGGTACGCCTCGACGCTTTGCTGGCCTTTGAGGCGGCACAGGACGAGTCGGTGGACCGAACCGTCGCCAGCATCCTTGCCGATGTCAAGGCGCGCGGCGATGCCGCAGTGATCGAGTACACACGGCGTTTCGATGGTCTCGTTGTCAGCTCGATGAATGAACTGGAACTTTCGCAGAACGAGTTGCAGCAAGCCCTCAGCGGCCTGCCATCGGTGCAGCGAGAGGCGCTCGAAGCCGCCGCCCAACGTGTGCTCGAATACCATCAGCGGCAGCCGCTACGGAGTTGGCAATACGAGGAAGAGCACGAAGGAACGCGCGGCACGATGCTCGGCCAGAAAGTGACGCCGCTGGACCGAGTCGGACTCTACGTGCCCGGCGGCAAGGCTTCATACCCGTCGTCGGTGCTGATGAACGCGATTCCGGCGCGAGTCGCCGGAGTCAGGGACTTGGTCATGGTCGTACCGACGCCCTTCGGCGAGCACAATCCGCTGGTTCTTGCCGCTGCCGCGCTGGCCCGTGTCGACCGGGTGTTTACCATTGGCGGTGCCCAGGCGGTAGCCGCCCTGGCGTATGGCACTCAGACCATTCCGCGGGTGGACAAGATCGTGGGACCCGGGAACGCCTATGTTGCCGCTGCCAAGCGGCGCGTCTTCGGCATCGTTGGCATCGATATGGTTGCCGGGCCTTCGGAAATTCTCGTCATCTGCGACGGACAGACCAATCCCGACTGGGTGGCCATGGACCTGTTCTCTCAAGCCGAACACGACGAACTGGCGCAGTCGGTGCTCATCTGTCCGGATGCCGCCTACATCGAGCGCGTTGCCACATCGCTCGACAGGCTGCTGCCCACGATGCCGCGCCAGCAGGTCATTCGTGCCGCACTGGAAAATCGCGGCGCACTGATCCAGGTGCGCGATCTCGATGAAGCCTGCGGAATCGCCAACCGCATCGCACCCGAACACCTGGAGCTGTCGGTGAGCGATGCCGAAGCCTGGGTAGAGAAAATTCATCACGCCGGTGCGATCTTCATTGGTCGTTACACTTCCGAATCGCTCGGCGACTACTGCGCCGGCCCCAACCACGTCCTGCCGACTTCCGGCAGCGCCCGTTTCTCGTCACCGCTGGGGGTCTACGATTTTCAGAAGCGAACCAGCCTGATCCGCGTCTCCCAGGCCGGCGCGAAGACACTCGGTCGCATCGCGGCAACGCTGGCGTATGGAGAGGGCCTGCCGGCGCATGCCCGCGCGGCCGAGTATCGCCTCGAAAGTTGAAACCCCGGACAAATCGTCGGCACCTTCTCGGTTCGCCGTAGCTAGCTTCCGTCCCACTGGCAGTGAAGTTCGCACGCCCGTCACAGTCCCCTCCAAACGGGGAAGGGAGGGATGCCAATGGCGCCACCGTCAAAGCCAGAAAACCGGTGCTCGGCGCCGGGAGCGCAATTGATCAGCTGGATTGACCGTCCAAAATGCTGGCGACCCACCCGCGCTGCCGACTTTGCTGACACTCGACCGGGAATTCGACCGGGAATCTTTCCCGCTCCTGACAGGAGCTTTTCCGCTGGCCGCAGTCGCGTCGGAACGACAGAATGCGAATCTGGAATCCGAGTGGGGAGTTGCCGACATGCCCGAAAGAAATGCTGACAGGCCGCCATGCCAGCTTGTTCCGACCCCACGGTCAGCCGATTGCAGGCCCGGCATCCGACGCGGAGGGAACCACGCGAGTTCGCGCGCGACCCTTGATGCTGACCGGCAAAGTCCTTCCCCTTTAAACGCCGGGAAGATTGCCGACGGTCGGCAACGATGGGTAGTGGCAGGAGGTGCCCGCTGATGATCGACGCGCTGTTCGACCTTTTCGGCACCTTCCATCAACGCGGTGATCTTGCGCAAGCCGAGGCGATTGCCCGCAGCATCCGCCAGGCCATTCCTGATGACTGTGTCTCACTGCAGTTTCTCGGCTTGACCTGGTACCGCACCGGGCGCCGCGACGAAGCCATCAAGGCCTTCAAGGCCGCGGCGGCGTGCCACCACGAACGCGGAGGAAGCGTCCACGTCGATCGCAGACTGCACGCTGCCACCCAGTGCCTGCGGGCAGCGCGCGGCAACGGACCGACGCTGCCCGGCGTCTGGTACGACCTTGGACTGGCACTGTTCCGCCTGCGGCGCTTCCAACAAGCCATCGACGCATTCCAGACGGCGCTCTCGGGGCGACCGGATTTTCCGGCAGCGCAGCGTGCGCTCGCGCGCAGCATTGCACGCGCGTCTCGCCGTCAGGCCGCTGCCCCGCAGCACGAGGCGTCCCTGGCGGGAAAAAGCCACGCAGCGGGACACGGCCATCGGCCACTATCGATCACCGGTCCGGCCCTGCAGGCACAACACGTACAGCATAGGACGCCTGGCTGCGTTGCCCCAGCCTTCTTGCGGTGAAGCATGGAAAGTACCGCCTCATCGACCGGGCTCGGTTTGAGCACCACTGGCCCCTGCAAGCAGCACAGGCACGGCACGCTGCAGCGGTCCCAGCAAGGGTGCTGGTCGCTGACGATCGCGACGACGCGTGCTGCCAGCGCCTTTTGCCGCAACACCCCCGGCTGCCGCCTTACGGCATTGCCCACCTCGACCGCCGCCACTGCGCCTGGAAGAACGGCTCTGCTCAGGCTTCGCCGGCCGCTGGAGCCCTGGCATTGTCGAGCACGGCCTGGAGCTTGGCTTCCTCTTCGTGTGTCAGAGAAGTCTTGATCACCTTGCCGCCGGTACCCTGCAACTCTTCGAGCACCTTGTCGGGCGTCGCCTTGCGAACCAGCACGAACAGCACCGAGCTACCGTTACTGAAGGTCGCCGCGAGATTTTTCATGAAGTCGTCGTTGATGCCGACGTCGGCCAGCGCGCCGCTCACGGCACCGGCCCCTGCCCCCACGGCCAGACCGAGCAGCGGGTTCATGAAGATCAGGCCGATCAGCGTTCCCCAGAACCCCCCGCTCAGCGCGCCGCTGGCGGTGAGGTTGTAGAGCTGGTGCAGCTTCACCTTGCCATTGCCGTCCTTGACGGCGACCACCGCGTCCTCGAGATCGATGAGGTAATCCTGCTGCAGCTTGCGCAGCTTGGTGCGCACTTCTTCGGCCCGGAACGGGTCATCGTAGGCCACGACGATCAGGTTGCTCATAAGCAGTTCTCCTTGATTCTTGGTAAATGGAAAATGAACGGAACGTCTGTCCAAGCTGGACCACTATTGGCGAATTATAAGCGGGTGGCGTTCGGCTTCACAGCGGGTGATCGCTCCCGCAAACGCCGCATACCTTTCCAGGACTGCGATCCATCGCCGTTCGGCCTGACTGGCCGCGCATCGATCAGATCGAGCGCCGCGTGACAGCCTCTCCTCCGCGCCACTAAAACTCTCGAAGTCGAACTCCATCCGGAGACGGTACTCCCCTTTTCACTCGCACGCTGAGGATGCCAATGGTTCGCCCGTCCTGAGTGGCGACGATCAGGCGCCAGTCCCCCGGTTGAGGGTTCAGTACCCAGGAAAATCCGCGAAAGCCACGTGCCCGGCCACCGGTACTCTGAAAGCGGTTGCGATATACCTCCCGCCAGCCGCCCGCTTCAAGCACTTCCCAGCGGTGTTCGAGGGCAGCCGTCACGCCTGACGGGGCAAAGACCGCGGATACGCCATACAGCTTCTCTCCCTCACGCAGATGCACCGTGGCCGCCTGATCCCGCCAGAATTGCCACGACGGAGCCTGCTCCACCTGAAGAACATAACGCCCGCCCTGTTGTACGAACTCGTGGCCAACCGCCAGATCCTGCTTGACGAGCGGTACCGGGGCGATCATGTCCAGACTCCAGGCCAGGAGCAGGACGCCGGCCAACCCCCACACGGGAAAGATCCTGCCCGGTTGACCAGGGGCCAGGCGCCATTGACCATGTGTCAAGACGACGCCTGCCGCGGTGGAAACATAGAACCAACGCGGATCCAGGCTGCCGATGGCGTGCGGCAACGCGAAATTGAAGAGCAGGATGGCGTTCAGCGCGAACAGGACCCAAATCAGGGTAAAGCGCCGACCAAGGTGTTTTCCCGCAAACTCGTTGCCAACGAGAAGAACACCGAGCAACGCGGCCATCAACCAGGTGCCGATGTGGCCCGAACTCTTGAAATAAAAGATGAAGAGCGCCGAGAAAATGCCGCCAAAGAAGAACTGGAGCAAGAGATAGGGAGCTTGCCATCTGATTTCGGCAAAGCGTCCTTTCACACCTTGGCCTGCTGGCGGCGCGGACAATTCCCGGACCTCACGGTGTGCCAGCCAGAGCGCCAGCAACCCAGCCCCCAGCAGAAAGGCGCCGAGACGCCAGAAGTCGACCACCCTGACCCTCTGACCGATGGTCAGGGCATCCCAGGCAAATCCACTGAGAAATGCCGCCAAGGGGTAACAGCGTCGGAGAACGTTCAAGGTATCGCGGCGTGGCGCCGGGTGTTCAGACAAGGTTGCAAGCCGTTCGCGGAGAAGGGACAACTGAAGGTATCGGTCAGATCACGACCACGACAAGTCTACACCCCTGCCTGCGAGCCGATGGTCCTCTGGAAATCCGGCACGGCATGAAAACGATCAACGGCATAGTTCACCAGTACGGCGTTGATCCGATGCCGAAAGCCCAAGTGTGAACAAATTCACACCGCCAGGATACGGCAGCGCTAGCATTTCGGCGTTACCGAAAGGCGCCCGCAAAATGAAGAACTGTTCCGCCATCAGAAAAGAGTTGCAGTCCACGCCGATGCAGCAGCCCTCCGCCAGGGCAACGCACGACAACTACCTGGGGAGTGCCACTGTCGTGTCGAAGATTCTCGAGGCGCAAGTCCGGGAAATCTTCGGATGGGTGCTTGCCAGGTCGTCGGGGAAGATGACCGCCGACGAAATGCGGGCCGCCATTCGCCTTCGCGGCCCTGAGTTTTCGGCGATCTTCGCTGGCGAAAACTCCGACTACCGCCCTGTCGTCGGCTGGAACTCCCGTTTCGGGGGGCTGCAGGATGTCCTGTGTGTTGAACTCGGGGACTACTGGCATGCGCAGCGCTACGCCTGCGGGGACGACCCTTACCGTGTCCTTTATGCCTGGCTGGTGTGTTCGGTATCCACCTCGATCATGGGCGGCGAAACCGACATGCCTTGCACGACGATGGGAGGGTCCATCCAGCAAGCGATCCGCCTACTGATCGGCATGCCCAGACTGGCAACTTCTTCGTAATGGCCTTTCCCCCGGCGCTGGCGAGATCCCGGCGGAGGTTCACACCACGCCGGAAAGCTGCGCCTTGGGCGCAGATCTACTAGAACGGGATATCGTCGTCCATGTCGTCAAAACTCGGAGCCTTCTTGGCCGGAGCTGGGCGTGCGGAGCCGCTGCCGGAACCTCCCGTGGAAGGCATGCTGCCCCCGTATTCGCCTTCGTTCGACGACGGGGAACCCATTCCTTCGCGGCTACCGAGCATTTTCATGTCGTTGGCGACGATTTCGGTGGTGTAACGTTCGTTACCATCCTTGTCCTGCCACTTGTTGGTCCGGATACGTCCTTCCACATAGACTTGGCGGCCCTTTTTCAGGTACTGGCCGGCCGTTTCTGCCAGCTTGCCGAAAAAGACGATCCGGTGCCACTCGGTGTTCTCCTTGTAGTCGCCCGACGCCTTGTCGCGCACACGATCGGTGGTCGCAATCCGGATGTTGCAGACCGCGTCACCACTCGGCAAATAGCGGGTTTCCGGATCAGCGCCCAGATTGCCGACGAGAATCACTTTATTGACCGAAGCCATGCTGCCCCCCTCCAAGGTGTACGAGAAAAGAAAAGAGAAATCATGGGAGCCTATGCGGCCCCTTGCCGCCTGCGCAGAGGCGGCATGACCATCGTCAGTCCGAGCACCAGCCAGAGCAGCGTCAGGGCTGCACCGCCAGCCCAGACCGCTCCGGCACCGGCATATTTGGTCAGAACGCCACCGATGACGCCACCGAGAAACAGTCCCAGTGCCTGGGTTGTGTTGTACACCCCGAGGGCTGCGCCTTTGGCATGTGGCGGTGCCATACGCGAAATCAGCGAAGGCTGCGTCGCTTCGAGAATGTTGAAGGCAACGAAGAACAGCATCAGCCAGAACGCCAGGCCATAGAGGCCGTGCGCAAACAGGCCGAAACCGGCCTGGACGGCAAGCAGGAGAACGATTGCGGCATTGAAGATCAGCTTCATGTGGCCAAACCGCTCGCCGACAACAATCGCCGGCAGCATGATGACGAAGGACAGCAACAGGGCGGGCAGGTAGACCTTCCAGTGTTCGGCAACCGGCAAGGCGCCGGTGCTGATCAGTTCGCTGGGCAACAACACCCACATCGCGGTCAGCATCAGGTGCAGGGCGAACACCCCGAAATTCAGGCGCAGCAACTGACGATGGCTCAGGACCTCGACAAAGCTTTGCCATGCCGGCTGCCGAGGCACGGCGGGTGCTGCTGGCACCACTCTGAGCACGACAAAAATGGCCAGCATGGCCAGCACCCCGGTCAATGCGAAGATTCCGGGCATGCCAATGCCGACATACAGCAGCGGCGCCCCGACCATTGAAACGGCAAAGACCAGACCGATCGACGAGCCGATCATGGCCATGACCTTGGTGAGATGCTGCTCGCGGGTGAGATCGGCGGCGAGTGCCGTGACCGCGGCCGAAATGGCTCCCGCACCCTGCAGCACCCGACCGGCAATGACGACGTAGATGTCGTCGGCACAGGCGGCGACGAAACTGCCGGCGACGAACAGAAGCAGCCCGAAGACGATCACCGGCTTGCGTCCGAAACGGTCAGAAGCCGCGCCGTAGGCAATCTGCAGACAGGCCTGGGTCAGTCCGTAAGCGCCGAGGGCAATGCCGACCAGCGCCATATCGTTGCCTGAAGGCAAGTCCTTGGCATAGACAGAGAAAACCGGCAGGATCAGAAACAGGCCGAGCATGCGCAGGGCAAAAACCGCCGCCAGGCTGATGCCGGCGCGTTTTTCTTCGCTGCTCATACGGTCGGAATTCGAGACGGACATGGAGTTTGCTGCCGGACGGCGGAATTGCGTATATTAACAGGTTTGCCGCAGCCCCTCAGGCCAGCCACCCATGGACGAAACGAGAGAGATAAGGATCCGCGGTGCGCGCACCCACAACCTGAAGAACATCAATCTCGACCTGCCCCGCAACCGGCTGATCGTGATCACCGGTCTTTCCGGTTCGGGCAAATCGTCGCTGGCCTTCGACACCCTATACGCCGAGGGACAACGCCGCTACGTCGAATCCCTGTCGGCCTATGCCCGGCAGTTTCTGCAGCGCATCGAGAAACCCGACGTCGATCTGATCGAGGGGCTGTCGCCGGCGATTTCGATCGAGCAGAAGGCGACCAGTCACAACCCGCGCTCGACCGTCGGCACGGTCACCGAAATCCACGACTACCTGCGCCTGCTCTTCGCGCGCGCAGGCACCCCGTACTGCATCGAACACCAGCAGCCGCTGGAGGCGCAGACCGTTTCGCAGATGGTCGATCACGTCCTCGCCCTGCCCGAGGAAAGTCGGTTGATGATCCTCGCGCCGGTGGTCGCCAATCGCAAGGGCGAACAGCTCGATCTGATTGCCGAGTTGCGCGCGCAAGGATTTGCCAGGCTGCGGGTAGACGGACAGATCCACGACATCGACGCCATCCCCAAGCTCGCCAAAACGCAGAAACACACCGTCGACGTCGTAGTCGATCGGCTGAAGGTTCGCGAAGATCTTCGCCAGCGCCTGGCCGAGTCCTTTGAAACGGCGCTGCGGCACGCCGAAGGTCGCGCCATCGCCTACGAAATGGACAGCGGCCGGGAGCATTTTTTTTCCGCCAAATTTGCCTGCCCGGTCTGCTCCTATTCACTGCCGGAACTCGAACCGCGGATTTTCTCGTTCAACAGCCCGATGGGCGCCTGCCCCACATGCGACGGCCTTGGCGTCATCCAGTTCTTCGATCCGAAACGGATCGTCGCGCACCCGGAGCTTTCCCTGGCCGCCGGTGCGATCCGGGGCTGGGACCGGCGTACCCCCTTCTACTTCCAGATGCTCTGTTCGCTGGCCGCGCATTACGGCTTCGAAGTCGATACGCCCTTCCGTGAACTCCCGGAAAGCGTCCGGCAGATCGTGCTTTACGGTTCCGGACGCGAGGAATTGCCGTTCGCTTATCTCGGTGAAACCGGCCGAATGACGGCGCGCACGCATGCTTTCGAAGGCATCGTCGTCAATCTAGGACGGCGCTACAAGGAGACCGACTCGCAGGCCATCCGCGAGGAACTGGCCCGGCTGATCAGCAACCAGACCTGCCCCGCCTGCCAGGGTAGCCGCCTGCGCGAAGAGGCCCGCAACGTGCGCATCGGCAGCCACACCAGCGCGCGCACCCTGCACGAAGTCAATCGCCAGCCATTGACCGAAGCGCGCGACTATTTCCTTGGGCTGCAACTGCCGGGCAACAAGGCCCAGGTCGCAGAAAAGGTGCTCAAGGAAATCGTCAGCCGCCTGCAGTTCCTGATCAATGTCGGTCTCGACTACCTGTCGCTGGACCGCTCGGCGGAAACGCTCTCCGGCGGCGAGGCGCAACGCATCCGCCTGGCATCTCAGATCGGCTCGGGGCTGACCGGCGTCCTGTACGTGCTCGACGAGCCATCGATCGGCCTGCATCAGCGTGACAACGAGCGGCTGCTCAAGACCCTCAAGCAACTGCGCGACATCGGCAACACCGTGATCGTCGTCGAACACGACGAAGAAGCCATCCGCAGCGCCGATTACGTGGTCGACATCGGCCCTGGCGCCGGCGTCCATGGCGGCTTCGTCGTCGCCGAGGGAACGCCGGCGGAGATTGCCGACAACCCCGCGTCACTGACCGGCGACTACCTCTCTGGCCGCCGCCGGATCGGCATGCACGGCAAACGCCGCCAGCCCGATCCCGAACGTCTGCTGCGGATCGTCGGCGCGCGCGGCAACAATCTCAGGAACGTCACGGTCGACATTCCGGTCGGCCTGCTGACCTGCGTTACCGGCGTTTCCGGGTCGGGCAAGTCGACGTTGATCAACGATACCCTGTACTCGGCCGCGGCTCGACACCTCTACGGCTCCTCCGCGGAACCCGCCGAGCACGACCGGATCGTCGGGCTCGATCACTTCGACAAGGTGGTCAATGTCGATCAGAGCCCCATCGGGCGTACCCCTCGGTCCAATCCGGCAACCTATACCGGCTTGCTGACGCCGATCCGCGAACTGTTTTCGGGCGTTCCGGAGGCGCGAGCGCGCGGCTACGGCCCCGGCCGCTTTTCGTTCAATGTCAAGGGAGGGCGCTGCGAGGCTTGCCAGGGTGATGGCGTGATCAAGGTCGAAATGCATTTCCTGCCCGATATCTACGTCGCCTGTGACGTTTGTCACGGCAAGCGTTACAACCGCGAGACGCTCGAAGTAGTGTACAAGGGCAGGAACATCCATGAAATCCTGCAGATGACGGTCGAGGTCGCGCGTGAATTCTTCGACGCCGTCCCCGTGGTGGCACGCAAGCTCCAGACGCTGGTCGACGTCGGCCTATGCTATATCACCCTCGGGCAATCGGCGACCACCCTCTCCGGTGGTGAAGCACAGCGCGTGAAACTGGCGCTCGAACTGTCGAAGCGCGACACCGGGCGAACGCTCTACATCCTCGACGAACCGACCACCGGCCTGCATTTCCAGGACATCGAGATGCTGCTGACCGTGCTGCACCGTCTGGCCGAGCACGGCAACACGGTGGTGGTCATCGAACACAATCTCGACGTCATCAAGACGGCAGACTGGCTGATCGACCTCGGCCCCGAAGGCGGAGCCGGCGGCGGCTGTATTCTTGCCACCGGAACGCCGGAGCAGATCGCCGCGGTACCGGCGAGTCATAGCGGGCGCTTTCTGACGCCGCTGCTCAGGCAACCGGGCGCTGGCGCCTCGCCGACTCCTTGAATGAACCCCTTTTCAGCAAATCCCTGGCGGCGAGAGAACCCAAAAACTTGTTTGGCAGCGAAGAAATCCATGCCAAAATCACCGTTTTTTAGTCATTGTCGCTGTCTCTGCCATACCCTTTTCCAAACGCACTCTGAAGTGCAGGAATCAAACTCGAATAAGAACTTTATCCACTCCACTACAGGAGACACCATGAACAAGTCTGAAATGATCGATGCCATCGCTGCCCGTACCGAACTCTCGAAAGCTGCGTCGGCGAAAGCCCTTGACGCGGTGCTCGAGACGATTGTCGATACCGTTACCCAAGGTGAAGCGGTGACACTGGTGGGTTTCGGCTCCTTCAAGGCCAGCGCGCGCGCGTCGCGTGAAGGCAAGAATCCGAAGACCGGCGCGAAGATCCTGATCCCGCAGACCGTTGTTCCGAAGTTCGCCGCCGGCGCAACATTCAAGGCAAGGGTTGCCGGCAAGGACGAATAGTCCTGGCCATGCGCTCGGCAACCGGACTCGGCCAGCCCTTGGCGCCTCCCGCTGCAGTATAATCATTCCCCTCGCTTTCGCCATTTTCAGAGATTGGAGTCTTTCATGCGTAAGCGCTTCCAGATAAATTTTTCGAGTTAAGCCAGTATGCCTGCATACTGTCCGCTCCAACCTCCGGAATGCCTCGCCATGTCCCGCAGAGCCAAAAAGTTCACCCTCACAGCACAAGAGCGCCAGCAACTGACGCAGGTAGAGGAGCGAGGCAGTGACTGGCGCGAACGCCGGCGAGCCCGGACCGTACTTCTCCTGGCTGAAGGAGGGTCCCTTGACGGAGTGGCGAAACAGCAGAAGCTCCACAAGGAAACCGTAGCCAACCACAGGGATGCCTGGCTGGCCAGGGGGTTCATCGGGCTGCGCGACCTGCCGCGCAGTGGTGCCCCTCGCAAACTATCGGAAACGTATCAGCAGGTACTCTGCGCCTGGGCGACGGCTGAGGCCTGTACGGCCCCCCAGTTGAGGGACCGCCTGTCAGAGGAACATGGCGTACAGGTTTCGGTGGGAGTGGTTCAGGCGGCCTTGAAAGAGAAGAACTATGTCTGGAAAAGGACCCGGCACAGTCTAAAAAAAACGGGATGAGGCGAAATTTCGAGCAGCCCAGGTAGAAATAGATGAATTGCTTGAAAAAACAAAGCTTGGCGAACTCACTTTATCGTATATGGATGAAGCCGGCTTTGTGCAGACCCAGCCCAATCGGAGCGCCTGGACCGAGACAGGAGAGGTGCACCTCATCACGGCCGCGCGGGGAAAGCGTCTGAATGTGATGGCCGCGTTGATCTCGACGGGTGAATTGTTCACGGCCAAGTTCTGGGAGACAACGACCGCAGCTCTTTTTGGCGGCTTCCTCGGTCTCCTCCTGGAAAGCGTCGGCAGACCCCTGACGGTGATTCTGGACAATGCTTCCATCCACAAAGCGAAGGAAATCCAGCCCCTGTTGGCCCTGCTGAAAGAGAAGGGCCTCACGCTTTACTTCCTGCCACCCTACAGTCCGGAACTGAACCGCATCGAGAAGCTCTGGCACAAAATGAAGTACGAGTGGATGGCCTTCAAAGCACGGAACTCTGCCGGGCTTGAGGCTGACGTCGACAAAATTCTGGACGGTTTCGGCTCTCATTATCGAATGACTTTTTGCTAGGCGCTTATTCGTGCCGCACTTGCAACCGCAGCGCTCGCCCTTTTCCCGTTTGCCGTTTCTGCACAACAACCCGCGGTCGCCGAAGGCATGACCGCAGTGGCTCCGGGCAAGTTTGCCGGGGTGGTTGAAGCCAAAGTGACCCTGGTCGTCGACTCGATCGACAAGGCGTCGCGCAGTGTGGTCCTCAAAAATGCCAAGGGCGAAACGATGAAGGTCGTCGCCGGCGACGAAATCAAGAATTTCGACCAGATCAAGGTCGGTGACAATGTCGTGGCCAGCTACACCCAGGGACTGGTGATGACCCTCAAGAAGGGCGGTGGCGCGCTTCGCGAGCGTATCGACAGTTCCGAGAAGGGATCCGCCGCAGCGGGCGAAAAGCCAGCCGGCTACGAGGTGAAGGAAGTGACCTTCGTCGCCGACGTTCAACAGGTCGACCTGAAGAACCAGACAGTCACCCTGCGGGGCGCGGTAAAGACCGTTCGCTTGAAGATCAAGGATCCGGAACAACTCAAGCTGATCAAGAAGGGGGATCAGGTTGAGGGCGTTTTTGCTGAAGCTGTAGCGGTTTCAGTCGTGCCGGCACCCGGCAAAGCCAAGAAATAGATTAACCATGGTTTCGCCACGCGACAGGGCATTGCGGATGTTCGTGATTGACGCTGCCAGTGGCGGCGCATAAAATGCGTGGGGTTTTGGGGGCATAGCTCAGCTGGGAGAGCGTCTGGTTCGCAATCAGAAGGTCGGCGGTTCGATCCCGCCTGTCTCCACCAAAAAACAAGCAGTTAGCCTCGGTCAAAAACCGGGGCTTTTTGCATTCTGGCCTTCGTGCAGCCACCATGTAGCCAGATGCGGGCAAGCAGGTCCTTGAGCTACTTCCTCGAAGTACCGTTGCCCGACGGCGAACGCATCTCACCAGTCGTCATGACGTCGTGCCGAACAGAACAATTGACGAGCCCGTTTAGGTCGTCACGCTTCGTGAAGCTCAGGTCGGATAGATATTAGCGGGTTGATTTACATGCAGTAACCGGTGCCCAACGGCAAAAAACCGGCTCGCTCCTGGTGGTGATACACAGGACTACGCAGATATGCCAATGGTGATATGTTTTTCCGATAGATTCTCTCGCATCGGTCGGAATTACCCGGGTATCAGCCGGCTGTGATTCAGTCAGGCCGGGTGTTCCTCCCTCGGGCCACGGCTAGGCGCAGGCCAGCGGCAGACAGGACGGCCAGCAAGGTTCCGAGTGTCGGGTTGCCCTTGGTGGAGAGGGCGCGGGAAAGGCTCTCACGACGCAAGCCGGGCCGTACCTCTTCAGCAGCGGAATGCTGCGCTCGCCTTCGACCTTGTCCTTGATCGTCAGCGCCTTCCACTGAAAATCGACGTCTTCCCACCGGATACCGGCTACCTCTTCACGACGCGCGCCAATCGGCAGTGCAGTCTGCAGATTGGCGCTGATAAGTTTCCGATCTGGCGCACGGCGACGAACCACGCCGGCAACTGCTCTCGCTGCAGGCAATCATCCTTCGCGGTATTCTTCGGTAGTTCGTCGCGGGCCATGCGCGTGATGCAGGCTCCGGCCGGTACTTGGTTGCGGTACTCGGGGCGATCGCTGCACCAGTTCAGGAAGCGGCGCAGCGGTGCCAAGTCCAAGCGGGTATGATCATCACGGGCACAATAAATCGGGCAATTGCAATGCCAATTGACTCCTCACATCTCAGAATCAAGCCATGAGCGCCACCTCAAACTTTCAACAACTCGCCAACTTCATCTGGTCCGTCGCCGATCTGCTGCGCGGCCCCTACAGCCCCCCGCAGTACGAGCGCGTCATGCTGCCGCTCACCGTGCTGCGCCGCTTCGACGCCGTGCTGGCACTCAGCAAGGAAGCCGTGCTCAAGCGCCACGCCGAACTGAGCAGCAAAGGCATCCCCAATATCGACGCCATCCTCAACTACCTGGCGAGGGATGAAGACGGCACCCCGCTGGGCTTCCACAACCACAGCCAGCTCGATTTCTACAAACTCAAGGGCGACCCGGACCACATCGGCCGTCACCTGGCTGATTACATCAACTGCTTCTCCGAGAACATCCGCAAGATCTTCGAGCGCTTCGAGTTCGACAAGGAGATCGAGAAGCTCGAAGAATCCAATCGCCTCTATCAAGTGGTCGCCCAGTTCGCCGAGATCGACCTGCACCCACGCAAGGTCGACAACATCACCATGGGTCTGGTGTTCGAAGACCTGATCCGGCGCTTCAACGAAGCCGCCAACGAAACGGCCGGCGATCACTTCACTCCGCGTGAAGTGATCCAGCTCATGGTCAACCTGCTGCTGGAGCCCGATACCAGCGTGCTCACCCAGGCCGGGGTCATCGTCACCATCTGCGACCCGGCTTGCGGCACGGGCGGCATGCTGGCGGAGGCGCAGAACTGGATTCGCGCCCACAACGAACAGGCCACGGTCAAGGTCTTCGGACAGGACTACAACCCGCGCTCCTATGCCGCGGCCGCCTCCGACCTCCTGATCAAGGGCCACAAGGACGGCCAGGTGGTGCTGGGCAATACCCTCACCGACGACCCGTTTCCGGACCATCGCTTCGACTATCTGCTGGCCAACCCGCCCTTCGGCGTGGACTGGAAGGCGGAAAGGAAAGTCATTGACCGCTGGCCCAACTTCCGCGGCTACAGCGGCAAGCTGCCGCGCATCAACGACGGTGCATTGCTGTTCCTGCTCTACATGATGAGCAAGTTTCAGGACTACCAGCCGGGGAGTGATGGAAAGGCGCGCGACAAGCCGGGCTCGCGTGCTGCCATCGTCTTCAACGGCTCTCCCCTGTTTACCGGCGGCGCCGGCAGCGGCGAGAGCGAGATCCGCCGCTGGATCATCGAGCGCGACCAGCTTGAAGCCATCGTCGCCCTGCCCGAGCAGATGTTCTACAACACCGGCATCGGAACCTTCATCTGGGTGGTCACCAACCGCAAGGCAGAGCATCGCAAGGGCAGGATCCAGCTCATCGACGCCCGCGAGCGCTACACGCCGATGAAGCGCAGCCTGGGCGACAAGCGACGCTACCTCGACCAGGCCGCGCTCGACGCCGTCACCCGCGAACACGGCGCTATTGCGAACAGCCCCACCAGCCGCGTGTTCGACAACACCGACTTCGGCTATCGCCGCATCAACGTGCTGCGCCCGCTGCGACTGCGCTTCCAGATCACCGACGAGGCACGTGAGCGCTTTCTCAACACCTGCCCCGAGCTCTTCGACGCCCTGCAGGCCGTGCAGGACGAACTCGGCACCGAAACGCTGCTGGACTGGAACCGCGTGTGGGACGCCGTGCAGCAGGTGTTCAGGACCCTGCCCGACGACGTCGAAGGCTGGGCCAAGGGCGCCAAGGGCACAGCGCAGAAGAAGATCTTCCGCGGCTGCTTTACCGTTGTGGACCCCGACGCCGCGCCCGTCATCGCCAAGCACCACAAGATCGAGCCGCTGGACCGCGCTGCACTGTTCCCCGGCCAGACCCTGCCCGCCGGCATCACCCAGGATGAGCTCTACGCCCTGCTGGGCCTGTATCCCGAAGACAGGGGCAAGCACCGCGAGTACGAACCCGACCCGGCGCTCAAGGATGCCGAAAACATCCCGCTGAAAGAGGACATCACCAGCTACGTGCTGCGCGAGGTGCGCCCCTACGTGGCCGATGCCTGGATCGACCGCGAAACACTGGATGAGCAGGACGGCGGCATCGGCAAGGTGGGCTACGAGATCAACTTCAACCGCGTGTTCTTCCAGTACCAGCCGCCGCGCCCGTTGCACGTGATCGATGCCGAACTGGCCGCAGTGGAAAAGCGCACCCTCTGCCTGCTCAGCGAGGTGACGCAGTGACCGCGCAGGAACTGCTCGAACGTCTCAACCTGCTGGACGAAAACGAGCGCATCGAGGCCAAGCGCGCCGATGAGGTCGGCAAGTCGCTCCTCGAAACCGTCTGCGCTTTTGCCAACGAGCCGGGCCTCGGAGGTGGCTGGCTGCTGCTCGGCGTGACGCGCGAAGAGCTGGCCCTGTTCCCCGCCTATGAGATCCAGGGACTCGACCACCCCGACAAGATCAGCGCTGATCTCGCCAGCCAGGCTGCGAGCATCTTCAACCGGCCGCTGCGGCTCAACATCCAGGCCGAGGTGCTCGACGGCAAGGCGGTGATCGCCGTATTCGTACCCGAGGCTGCGCCACAGGATAAGCCGCTCTATCTCAAGGCGCAGGGCTTGCCGCGCGGTGCCTTTCGGCGCATCGGCAGCACCGACCAGCACTGCAGCGAAGACGACCTGATCGCGCTCTACCAGGGTCGACAACACGAGAGCTTCGATGCCGGTCTGGTGCCGGACGGCACGCTCGACGATTTTTCCCCCGAAGCCCTCGCCGACTACCGTCAGTCGCGCCGCGACACCAACCCCGATGCCGAAGAGCTGCGCTGGAGTGATGAAGATCTGCTGCAGGCGCTCGGCTGCGTGCGGCTCAACGCGGACGGGAAATGGCAGCCCACCGTTGCCGGGCTGATCCTGTTCGGCAAGCCGGTCGCCTTGCGCCGCACGTTCCCGATGACGCGCGTCGACTACATCCGCGTTTCCGGCCGTGAATGGGTGCCCGACCCCGAGCGGCGCTTCGACAGCCTGGAGCTGCGCGACCCGCTGTTCCGGCTCATCCGCCGCGTGCAGGCGGCCATCCTCGACGACCTGCCCAAGGCTTTCGGCCTCGCCGAAGGCGACCTGCAGCGCAAGGACAGCCCCATCGTGCCGCAACGCGTGATCCGCGAAGCCGTCGTCAATGCGCTGATGCACCGCAGCTGCCAGCCCACCGGCAAGATGCTGGGTGACGATGACAGCTTGTCCAGTAACCCCGAGGGCTTATCTAGTAACCCCCTGAGCTTATCTAGGGACTTGGGCGCCTTATCTAGGGACCCCAACTCCCTAGACAAGGCCGAAGCCGAACGGAAAACCAAACTCCGCCAGACGCTGCTTGCCGGTCTTCCCGGTGAGTTGGCGGCCCGCGTTGGCGCTCTGGGGCGTCGCAGCCCGCCTGATGCCGTCCGCGATGTCGTTCTCGACCTGTTGCACCAGCGCCCTTGGCGGCTGGAAGAGTTGGGGCAGCTACTGCAACGCAACCCGGAGTACGTCCGGCAAAAATATGAGCAGCCCTTACTGGAAGCGGCTCGCATCCGCATGACCCGGCCCGAGGTGCCCAACGACCCGGAACAGGCGTATCGCGCTGTGGAGGAGCGGCCGTGATGCAATCGGACACGGTGGCAATGCCGCCGGTCAATCGGCACGAGATCGATGCGGAATTGACCGGCGTGAAGCAGCAGATTCTGGAGTTGCTGCGGGAGGTGACTGAGTAATGCTCTCAACTGCGCAAGGCTATCTTGACGCATGGAAACCGGCGCGCCTGAAGTTTGCTGCGCCCCTGCGAAATGAACGCATAGCGGTCAGTTCCAACCATGCCGACTACCTCGGCCTTGAGAACATCGGGTCCTGGACGGGCCGGATAATCGAGGCTGAATCAAAGTCGGATGAGGCGACCGACGGGGACACCGGTCTTGCCAATGTGTTCAAGGAAGGCGACGTGCTATTCGGCAAGCTTCGCCCGTACTTGGCGAAGGCTTGCCATGCGCCTCGCGACGGCACCTGCTCCACCGAGCTGCTGGTCATGCGGCCAACGGAAGCTCTCCATCCCAGGTTCCTGCTCTATTCACTGCTAACTCCAGACTTTGTAGGATCCGTTGACGCGTCAACCTTCGGAGCGAAGATGCCTCGCGCCAACTGGGACTTCATTGGCTCACTTGAGATTCGCCTACCACCGATCGACACTCAGTCGATCATCGCCGCCTACCTCGATCGTGAAACTGCCCGCATCGACGGGCTGGTTGCCGAAAAGCAACGCATGCTGGCGCTGCTGGAAGAAAAGCGCGCCGCCCTCATCAGCCGCGTCGTCACCCGTGGCCTCGACCCCAATGCCCTGCTCAAACCTTCCGGCCAGGAATGGCTGGGCGAGATTCCGGCGCATTGGCGCGTCGAGCGCGCCAAGAACCTTTTCATGGTTCGCGATGAGCGTTCGGAAGATGGCTCGGAAGAACTGCTGACCGTGTCACACATCACCGGCGTCACTTCGCGGTCCGAGAAGGACGTATACATGTTCGAGGCCGATGACAAGGCGGGTTACAAACGCTGTATGTCCGACGACCTTGCCATCAACACCCTTTGGGCGTGGATGGGTGCGATGGGCGTCAGCCCCTTGGCAGGCATCGTCAGCCCCGACTATCACGTCTACACTTCGAAAGGCGAGTTGCTGACCAACTACGTCGACCTGTTGTGTCGCTCGCGGCCCTTTGTGGCTGAAGTGAGTCGATGGTCAAAAGGCGTCTGGCCTTCGCGATTGCGCTTGTATCCGGAAAACTTCCTTGAAATCCGGCTACCTGTGCCGCCGCACGAAGAGCAGTTCGAAATTGTCCGCGCTGTCGAAACGGATCAACGCAAGGCAAGAGCTCTGCGCGATAACTTGCAGTTATCGATCACGCTGGCCAAGGAACGCCGCGCCGCACTGATCACCGCCGCCGTCACCGGACAGATTCCGCTGGAGGAGATGGCTTCGTGAAGTTTGAAACATTCAAGGCGGGCCGCTGGACGCCACGCTACCAGTACAAGAGCTTTGAACCGGTGCCGGTCAACCGTGAGTGGACTTGGGAGAACCCCACCATCAATGCGCTGCTGGAGCAGGCTACCCGTGCGCTGGGCGAGTTGAACGCGTTTTCGCTCATCGTGCCCGACATCGACCTGTTCATTGAAATGCACGTGGTCAAGGAGGCGCAAACGTCCAGCAAGATCGAGGGCACGCAGACCGCCATCGACGAAGCGCTGATGTCCGAGGAACAGATCAGCCCCGAAAAGCGCGACGACTGGCGCGAGGTGCGCAACTACATCGATGCGGTCAATGCCGCCATTACCGATCTCCAGCGCTTGCCGCTGTCCAACCGGCTGCTCAAAGACACCCACGCCATTCTGATGCGCGGGGTACGTGGCGAGCACAAATTACCGGGCGAGTTCCGTATCAGCCAGAACTGGATCGGCGGTTCTAGCCTGGCCGACGCGGCTTTCGTGCCGCCGCACCATGAGGGAGTGCCCGACCTCATGAGTGACCTAGAAAAGTTCTGGCACAATGAGGAAGTCGTGGTGCCGCACCTGGTGCGTGCTGCCATCAGCCATTATCAGTTCGAGACCATCCACCCTTTTCTCGACGGCAACGGGCGCATCGGTCGCCTGTTGATTCCGCTGTACTTCATCAATCACGGCCTGCTGGCCAAGCCGTCGCTGTACCTCTCGGACTTTTTCGAGCGCAATCGAACCAGCTACTATGATGCCTTGATGCGAGTGCGGATCAGCAACGACCTGATTCACTGGGTGCGTTTCTTTTTGAACGGTGTGACGCAGACCGCCGCCAAGGGGCGCGACACCTTCCGGCAGATTCTGGCGTTGCGCAACGAGGTGGAGCATGCCACCCTCGGCATGGGCAGACGTGCTACCGCGGCGCGGGAGGTGCTGAATCTTTTGTATCGGCGCCCAATCGTCGACGCGAGCGACCTGCGGCGAGCGCTCGGTGTTTCCACGCCAACGGCTAACGCCTTGATCAAGGCACTGATCAACAAGAATATCCTGGTCGAAATCACAGGCCAGCAACGGGGACGGGTCTATGCTTTTCAACGTTACCTTGATCTGTTTACAAGTTAAAGTTATATCACGAACCTTAACCAACCAGTCTCTCTAGTAAAGGAAGGTGAGCATGAAGCGGCGCACCAGCGAAGCCGCTTTTGAGACCGCCATCGAGTCGGTCCTGCTTGGCGAGGGCTATACGCCGCTCGATGGCACGGGTTTTGACCGCGAGCGGGCGATCTTCCCCGATGAGGCGCTGGAATTCATCCAGGCCACCCAGGGCAGGGTGTGGGAGAAGCTGGCGGCATTGCACGGCGGTCAGACCGGTGCGCGGGTGCTGGAATCGCTGTGCAAGTGGCTGGACACCCACGGCACGCTGGCCACGCTGCGTCACGGTTTCAAGTGTTTCGGCAAGACCTTGCGGATGGCCTTCTTTCGCCCGGCGCACGGCCTGAACCCGGAGCTGGAGGCGCGCTATCAGGCCAATCGGCTGGGGCTCACCCGACAACTGCACTTCAGCCCGAAGTCGGAGAAGTCGCTGGATGTGGTGCTGTCGGTCAACGGCATCCCGGTGGTGACGCTGGAGCTCAAGAACCCCCTGAGTGGCCAGACGGCGGCGAATGCCATTCACCAGTACCGCCACGACCGTGACCCGCGTGAACCGATCTTCGTGTTCACCAAACGCACGCTGGTGCATTTCGCGGTGGATACCGAAGAGGCGCACATGGCCACGCGCCTGGCCGGTTCATCCACTCACTTTCTGCCCTTCAACCGGGGCATGGACGGCGGAGCCGGCAACCCACCCGACTTTGATGCGCGCAACTACAAGACGGCGTACGTGTGGGAAGAGGCCCTGCAACGCGACAGCCTGCTCGACCTGCTCGCCCGCTTTCTGCATCTCGATGTGCAAGAGAAGACGACGGACGATGGCAAGAAGCTACGCAAGGAAAGCCTGATCTTCCCGCGCTATCACCAGTTGCAGGCGGTGCGCCAGATGGTGACAGCCGCTGCCAGCGAAGGTGCGGGACATAACTATCTGGTTGAGCACTCGGCAGGCAGCGGCAAGAGCAATACGATTGCCTGGCTGGCGCACCGCCTGTCCAGCCTGCACAACGAACGCGATGAGCGGGTGTTCGACAGCGTGGTGGTCATCACCGACCGGGTGGTGCTGGACCGGCAGTTGCAGAACACCATTTACCAGTTCGACCACCGCCAGGGCGTGGTGCAGAAGATCGACGAGGATTCGCGCCAGCTCGCCGAGGCGCTGCAAGCCGGTGTGCCGATCATCATCACCACGCTGCAGAAATTTCCGTTCGTGTCCGGGCAGCTGGCCAAGCTGAGCGAGGAGCGCGGCGAAGGCGGCAGCAGCCATCTGCCCGCGCGCAGGTACGCGGTGATCATCGATGAGGCGCACAGCTCGCAATCGGGCGAGACGGCGTCGGAGCTCAAGGGTGTGCTGGGCGGCGCGGAGCTGCGCCGCAAGGCGTGGGAGATGGCCGAGGAGGAGGGCGAGGGCGAGCTTGAGCGCCTGTTCCGCTCCATGGCCAGGCGAGGCCAGCAGCCGAACATGAGCTTTTTCGCCTTCACCGCGACGCCCAAACACAAGACGCTGGCGATCTTCGGCCGCAATGGCCAACCCTTCCACCGCTACACCATGCGCCAGGCGATTGAGGAAGGCTTCATCGAGGACGTGCTGAAGAATTACGTCACCTACAAGACCTACTACAAGCTGATCAAGAAGGCCGAGGACGACCCCAACGTCGAGCGCAAGAAGGCGGCCAAGGCGTTGGCCCGCTTCATGCGCCTGCACCCACACAACATCGGCCAGAAGAGCGAGGTGATGGTCGAGCACTTTCAGCACTTTACCCGGCACAAGATCGGCGGGCATGCCAAGGCGATGGTGGTGACCGGCTCGCGGCTGGAGGCGGTTCGTTACAAGCAGGAGTTCGACCAATACATCCAGGAAAAGGGCTACCCGATCAAGAGCCTGGTGGCGTTCTCGGGTAGCGTTGACGACGACAGGATTCCGGAGAAGAGTTACACCGAAGTGGAAATGAATGGCGGCCTCAAGGAGAAGGCACTGCCCGACGCCTTCGCCAAGCCGGACTTCCGCGTGCTGTTGGTGGCCGAGAAGTACCAGACCGGCTTCGATCAGCCACTGCTGCACACGATGTATGTGGACAAGCGCCTGGCAGGTATTCAGGCCGTGCAGACGCTGTCGCGCTTGAACCGTACCCATCCGCTCAAGGACGACACTTTCGTGCTCGATTTTGTCAATGAGCCCGGCGAAATCCAGGAGGCTTTCCGTCAATACTACGAAGGCTCCGTGATGGGCGAGCAGGTCGATCCCGACAAGCTTTACGAGGTCAAGGCCGAGCTCGATGCCTCGGGGATCTACCTCCAGACAGAAGTGGCCGAGCTGGCACGGGTGTTCTTCGCCCCGAAGCGCCGCCAGAGCCCAGGTGACCACAAGACGATGAACGCGATTCTCGATCAGGCGGTCGCGCGCTTCGTGCAGTTGCAGAACACGGAAGACGAGGAAGCCGAGCTGTGGCGTGGCAAGTTGCAGGCCTTCCGCAATCTTTACAGCTTTCTGAGCCAGGTGATCCCCTACCAGGACAGCGATCTGGAAAAGCTGTTCACGTACCTGCGGCACCTCGCGTTGAAACTGCCCAAGCGCAAGAGCGGGCCGGGCTACCGGTTCGACGAGGAGGTCGAACTCGACTACTATCGCTTGCAGAAGATCAGTGAAGGCTCGATCAGCCTCAACGAGGGCTATGCCAAACCGCTGGACGGCCCGCGCGAGGTGGGGTCGGGCATGGTACGCGAAGAGCTCGTTTCGCTGTCTCGCCTGATTGACATCATCAACCAGCGCTTCGGCGGCGAGCTGAACGAGGCGGACCAGCTGTTTTTCGATCAGATCGCCGAGGCAGCCAGCCTGAACGAGTCCCTGCAAAAGGCAGCCAAGGTCAATTCCCTCGACAAGTTCCAGCTGGTGTTCCGACAGGTGCTTGAGTCGCTATTCATCGAGCGAATGGAGCTAAACGAGGAGTTGTTTACCCATTACATTAGCAAGCCGGAGACGCAGGAGCTCGTTTCAAAATGGCTGGGTAGCCAAGTCTATGACCGACTGGCCGAGGCAAGGAAGGCTGGCAGATAACTAGCGAGTTCCTTGGCGTGCAGCTGATCAGGCCTTGCGACCGGCGGATATCAGACCGAGGAGGATGGCGCCGATGACGGCACCGATGATCGGGGCGACCCAGAACAGCGAGATTTGACCACTTCATCCCGCCGGGTGGTCCTGGGCGAGATGACTTCGAAAATCAGATCGGGTGCGCGGGTCAGCCGTTCACCTTCGGGTTGGTAGCAGATCACCAGCACGTCGGGGCGGACGACGGTGTCTTGCGCAAATTCCACGTCTATTTCAAACACCGCCTGGCAATGCGGGCAATCGTCGAGCGATTCGTCGAGTTGCCGAAAGATGGCGGCGCTGACCTGCTGATGTTCGAAGCTGGGCGACGGGACCATTGCAACCGGTTGGCCGCGAATCAGCTCCCAATCGCCTTCCCATTGCAGGTAATCCTGCAGCGTGTAGGCCTCGCCTGCTGGGTGCATGGACATAGCCTTCATACTCCCTTCGTTTGCAAGCGGACAGGAAATCCGACGCAGCCTCAGAAGTGTATGAAGCCCGCTGTCGGGCCGTCAACCCTGGCATTCGCAGTCGCGACCGGTGCAGACTGCGGATTCGCGTGACCTCCACGACCTGTTTTACCGCCAACCCGCCGCGATCTGACCACCCCGACGGCGCAGGCCGGGGTTACCGGCCAACGCTGCCGGGCCGGCCGGGGCATGCGTCGGGGTGGTGTCGGTGCAGCCGGAATGTGACGCCGGAATTGCGTCAATCGACGCTTGAAGGTAGTATCCATGCCGCGCGCCGCATGATTGGGCTGATCTTGTCAACCTGCCGGTTCGGCGCCCCCATCCGAACCGCTCCGCAATTCCCCACTGCGGAAGAATAGTGGCCCTGCCATTGGCTCGGGTCCTTATATTAACTTCGCAACTTCCTCTACTGTTCCCAGAATGATTTCCGGCCTACTCAAGAAGATTTTCGGCAGCCGCAATGATCGGCTGATCAAGCAGTACTCGCAGGTTGTCCGCAAGATCAACGCGCTGGAAGCAGGTATCAGCGCGCTGTCCGACGAGGGCCTGCGCGGCAAGACGGCCGAATTCAAGACCCGTGCGGCCAATGGTGAGACGCTGGATGCGCTGCTGCCGGAAGCCTTCGCCGTCGTTCGCGAGGCCGGCAAACGTAGCCTGGGCATGCGCCACTTCGACGTCCAGTTGATCGGCGGCATGGTCATGCACGACGGGAAGATCGCCGAAATGCGCACTGGCGAAGGCAAGACGCTGGTCGCAACGCTGGCCTCCTACCTCAATGCGCTGTCCGGCAATGGCGTGCATGTGGTGACGGTCAACGACTACCTGGCCAACCGGGATGCGGAATGGATGGGACGCCTGCACCGCTTTCTTGGCCTGACGGTCGGCGTGAACCTCTCGCAGATGGCGCACGAGGACAAGCAGGCCGCTTACGCCGCCGACATCACCTACGGGACCAACAACGAGTTCGGCTTCGATTACCTACGCGACAACATGGTCTATTCCGGTGGCGAGCGCGTGCAGCGCAAGCTCAGCTTCGCCATCGTCGACGAGGTCGACTCGATCCTGATCGACGAAGCCCGCACACCGCTGATCATCTCCGGACAGGCGGAGGACCACACCGACCTGTACGTGCGCATGGACAAGGTGGCGCCGCTGCTCAAGCGCTGCACGGAGGAAAACGGCCCGGGGGATTACTGGGTAGACGAAAAAGGTCACCAGATCCTGATGACCGAGGAAGGGCACGAGCACGCCGAGGAGATCCTCGCCGCCAACGGCCTGCTCCCCGACGGCGGCAGTCTGTACGACGCGTCCAACATCCTGATGATCCACCACCTCTACGCCGCCCTGCGGGCCCACAATCTGTTCCTCAGGGATCAGCAGTACGTGGTGCAGAACGGGGAGGTGATCATCGTCGACGAGTTCACCGGCCGCCTGATGTCGGGGCGTCGCTGGTCCGATGGCCTGCACCAGGCGGTCGAGGCCAAGGAGGGGGTCAGGATTCAGAACGAGAACCAGACCCTGGCCTCGATCACCTTCCAGAACTACTTCCGCATGTACGGCAAGCTTTCGGGCATGACCGGCACGGCGGATACCGAAGCCTACGAATTCCAGCAGATCTACGGCCTCGAAACGGTGGTCATCCCGACCAACCAGCCGATGCAGCGCACCGACAACAACGATCAGGTCTTCCGCACGGCGAAGGAAAAACATACCGCGATCGTCGCCGACATCCGTGGCTGCCGTGAACGCGGGCAACCGGTGCTGGTCGGCACGACCTCGATCGAAAACTCCGAATTGCTCTCGGCGCTGCTCGACCACGAAAAACTTCCGCATCAGGTGCTCAACGCCAAGCAACATGCGCGCGAGGCCGAGATCGTGCGCGAGGCCGGCCGGCCGGGAGTGATCACCATTGCCACCAACATGGCTGGTCGCGGTACCGACATTGTTCTCGGCGGCAGTATCGAGAAGCAGGTCTCCCAGATCCGCGACGACGAAGCACTGCCCCAGGCCGAGCGCGATGCGCGCATCGCCGAGATCCGCGCGCAATGGCAGAAGCTGCACGAGCAGGTGGTTGCCGCTGGCGGCCTGCACATCATCGGCTCCGAGCGACATGAGTCGCGGCGTATCGACAACCAGTTGCGCGGGCGCTCGGGTCGCCAGGGGGACCCGGGTTCGTCGCGCTTCTACCTCGCGCTGGACGACTCGCTGCTGCGCATCTTTGCCGGTGATCGCCTGAAATCGATCATGGAACGGCTGAAGATGCCCGAAGGCGAGCCGATCGAGCATCCGCTGGTTTCGCGTTCGCTGGAGTCGGCGCAGCGCAAGGTCGAGGCCCGCAACTTCGACATGCGCAAGCAGCTTCTCGAATACGATGACGTGGCCAACGATCAGCGCAAGGTCATCTATGCGCAACGCAACGAGTTGCTGGAAACCGAGGACATCTCCGAAACCGTGACCGCGATGCGCGAAGGCGTGCTGCACGACGCCTTCCGGTTGCATGTCCCGGCGGAGAGTGTCGAGGAGCAATGGGACCTGCCGGGCCTGGAAAAGGCGCTCGCTTCCGATCTGCAGCTGGACCTGCCGATCGTCGAGTGGTCGACGAACGAACCGAGCCTGCGCGACGAAGCCATCCTCAGGCGGATCGTCGACGCGGCTTCCACCTCGTACACGGCCAAGGTCGAGCTCGTCGGCGCCGAGGTCTTTCACCAGTTCGAGCGCAACGTCATGCTGCAGAGCCTGGACACGCACTGGCGCGAACATCTGGCGGCCCTCGATCATTTGCGGCAGGGGATACACCTGCGCGGCTACGCGCAGAAGAACCCGAAGCAGGAATACAAGCGCGAGGCGTTCGAATTGTTCCAGCGGCTGCTTGATAGTGTCCGTGCCGACGTGACGCGTTTGCTGATGACCGTCCAGATCCGCGCGCAGGATGTCGAGGAAACCGCCCCGCACGCCGCCGTGCAGAACGTCCGCTACCAGCATGCGGACTACGACGACGCCTTGGGACAGGGTAATGAGGCATCGGCTGTCGCTCAGAAGCCCCTGCAGACGGGCCCGAAAGTCGGCCGTAACGACCCCTGCCCCTGCGGCTCGGGCAAGAAGTACAAATTCTGTCACGGCAAGTTGTCGTAGCCACCGGCGCCAGCCGGCAGCGTGGTGACGCGCGCTTCCGGCTGCTGATCACCAGGCGAGCGGCCCGGCGCCAACATACCGCTCGCCTGTCTCCGAACGTGAGGTCGCCATGCCCGTCAACTACAGTACCCCCTCCCCGGCAGCCTTGTTCCCGGTCGCTGGTGTTCGTCTCGGGGTGGCCGAAGCAGGAATCCGCAAGCCTGGTCGCCTGGACCTGACGGTTCTCGAGCTGAGCGCCGGTGCGCGCGTCGCCGGGGTGTTCACCGCCAACCGTTTCTGCGCCGCGCCCGTACAGGTTTGCCGCCGCCACCTGGAACTCGGCAGCGACATTCGCGCCCTGGTCATCAATACCGGTGTGGCGAATGCCGGCACGGGTGATGCCGGCTGGCATGCCGCGGTGGACAGTTGTACCGCACTCGGGCAGTTGCTGGGTATCGACGACCGGCAGGTGTTGCCTTTCTCGACCGGCGTCATCCTCGAACCTTTGCCGACCGAGCGCCTGATCGCCGGTCTCCCGGCCTGTGTCGCCGACCTCCGGATCGACAACTGGCATGCCGCCGCGCACGCGATCATGACCACCGACACGGTTGCCAAGGCGGCCTCGCGGCGTGTGGTCATCGCCGGCCGGACCGTCACCGTCACCGGCATCAGCAAAGGCGCCGGGATGATTCGGCCGAACATGGCGACGATGCTCGGTTTCATCGCCACCGACGCCGGCATCGGCACGCCCCTGCTGCAGGAGTTGCTGCGCGAAGCGGCCGATGCGTCGTTCAACTGCATCACCGTAGACGGCGATACGTCAACCAACGACTCCCTGATCCTGATCGCCACCGCGCAAGCCGGCGTTGCATTCGCCGACTCGGCCGCGCCCGGCTACGCGGCGCTACGGGACACGGTGATCGCCGTCGCCAGGGAACTCGCGCAGGCGATCGTTCGCGACGGCGAAGGGGCCAGCAAGTTCATCAGCATCACCGTCGAAGGTGGCCGCGACCGTGCGGAGTGCAAGCGCGTGGCTTACGCGGTGGCCCATTCGCCGCTGGTGAAGACCGCCTTCTTCGCTTCCGACCCCAACCTTGGCCGCATCCTGGCCGCGATCGGCTACGCCGACGTTGAAGACCTCGACGTGGATCGCATCAGCGTCTGGCTGAGCAGCGCGGGAACCGAGATCCTGGTCGCCGAACAGGGGGGGCGCGCGGCGTCATACCGCGAAGAGGACGGGGCAGCGATCATGCAGCAGGCCGAGATCGGCGTACGCATCGAGTTGCGACGCGGCCCGGCCAGGGCTGTCGTGTACACCTGTGATCTTTCCTACGAATACGTGCGGATCAACGCCGACTATCGCAGCTAGACGCGTCGCAGAAGTTCGAGAACAGCGTGCCGCCGTGCTTGAAACTCAAGGGCTGGAATCAGTGCAGGACATGCGGAACCGCCAGGGTGAACTCGGCGATGTCGGCTTCGAACTGCCTCCCGTCGACGGCCGTGAACTGGTAGCTGCCGCGCATCGTGCCCACCGGCGTGTCGAGTTGGCAACCGCTGGTATAGGCGAACTTCTCGCCCGGCTGCAGCAACGGCTGTCGGCCGACAACACCCAGGCCGCGGACTTCCTGCACCTCGCCCTCGGCGTCGGTGATGATCCAGTGGCGTGAAATCAGCTGCGCAGCGACTGTCCCGACGTTGTCTATGGTGATGGTATACGCAAAGACGTAGTTGTCGTTCGTCGGATCCGACTGCTCGGCGATATATTGCGGGACCGCGCTGACGGCGATCTCGTACTTCTTGCTTTCGGCCATGTTTGCTCGATGTCGGAACACTCAGAACCCGCATTGCACACCAAACCGTGTGGGCTGACAAGCTTGTTGTCGCCGCCGGGCGTAGATTCGCTTGCCGCCCGCAACGCCCGGTGACTTTGGCGGTACTCGCGGCGCTCTTGTGCTCTGGGGCGCACGCATTTTGGCATTAGAATATAACCCTGTCCGACTAGGGGTTCCTGCCATGTACGTCATTGCGCCAAGCATCCTTTCCGCCAATTTCGCCAAGCTCGGGGAGGAGATCGTGAATGTCGTCGCTGCCGGTGCGGACTGGATTCATTTCGACGTGATGGACAACCACTACGTGCCGAACCTGACTATCGGCCCGCTGGTCTGTGAGGCCATCCGCCCCCTGACGCAGGCCCCGATCGACGTGCATCTGATGGTCAAGCCGGTGGACCGCATCGTTCCCGATTTCGCAAGGGCCGGCGCCAACATCATCACCTTCCACCCGGAGAGTTCCGAACACGTAGACCGCACCCTGGCGCTGATCCATGAGCAGGGATGTCAGGCGGGCCTGGTGTTCAATCCGGCAACGCCGCTGGATTACATGGACTACGTCATGGACAAGCTCGACGTGGTACTGCTGATGAGCGTCAACCCTGGCTTTGGTGGCCAGAAGTTCATTCCTGCGACGCTCGGGAAACTCAAGGCGGCACGTGCCAGAATCGACGCGTACACGCGCGCCAGCGGGCGGCAAATCCGCCTGGAAGTCGACGGAGGGGTGAAGATCGACAACATCGCTGAAATCGCCCGCGCAGGGGCCGACGCTTTCGTTGCCGGGTCGGCAGTTTTCGGGGCTGCCAGGGACAGCGACCGCAATCGCTACGACAGCGTGCTTGCCGCGCTGCGTGCGCAACTGGAGATCCCGTGATGTCTTCTCCACCCCTGGCCGTACGCGCGGTGCTCCTCGACCTGGACGGAACACTTCTGGACACCGTGCTCGACCTGCATGCCGCAGCCAATGCCATGCTGCGCGACCTCGCTTGCCCCGAAGTCTCGGTCGAGTCGATCCGCAGCTATGTCGGGCGCGGGATCCCCAACCTGGTCAAGCGCGTATTGGCGGGCAGCCTGGCCGCTGCCGACGATGCCACGCCACCGCCAGCCGACGCCCTGAGCGGCTTCAGGCGGCACTACGCCACGGTGAATGGTCGCAATGCCCGGCTTTTCCCTGGCGTGCTGGAGGGACTGCAGGCATTCAAGGCGCTGGACCTGCCGCTCGGGGTGATCACCAACAAGGCCGAAGCATTTACCCTGCCCCTCTTGCAGCACACCGGGCTGTTCCCCTTTTTTGACGTGATCGTCAGCGGCGACGTGCTGCCGCGGGCAAAGCCCGACCCGATGCCCCTGCTCTGGGCCAGCGGTCGGCTCGGCGTGTCGCCGGTCGAGGTTCTGATGATCGGCGATTCGGTGCATGACTTTCATGCCGGGCGGGCTGCAGGATGTCATGTGTTTCTGGTGCCTTACGGCTACAACGAGGGACGCGACATTCGCGAACTGGCTTGTGATGGTATAGTTTCGACCCTTTCCGAAGCCGCGCGACGCGTGGTGCACGCATGAGTGCCCCATACCGACGTCCGACAGCCGCCCGGGCCCGGCCGTAACACGGGTCGGCCTGACTGTGGGGGCCCTGCCCATGTGGCCGATGCGCATCGGTTCGCGCGCTGCATCCTGTAGCACATCCTTGTGGAATTCCGATGACTGAAGCCTATTTCAATCGCCTGGCAGCCGAAGGCTACAACCGCATCCCGGTCACGCTCGAAACCTTTGCCGACCTCGATACGCCGCTGTCGATCTATCTGAAACTGGCCAACGCGCCTTACAGCTATCTCCTCGAATCGGTGCAGGGGGGCGAGCGCTTTGGCCGCTACTCGATCATCGGCCTGTCCAGTCCGACGCGCATTGTCGTCAATGCGCATCAGGTACTGGTACTGAACGGCAACCGCATCGCCGAGCGTGAGGACGACACCAACCCGCTCGACTTCATCGGCAAGTACATGAAGCGCTTTCGTGCCGCTCCGACAACCGGGCTGCCGCGCTTCTGCGGCGGCCTGGTCGGTTGCTTCGGCTACGACACCGTCCGCTACATCGAAACCCGCCTGACGCGCTCCCAGAAAGCCGACGACCTGGGAATTCCCGACATCGTGCTGCTGCTTTCCGAAGAAATCGCAGTGGTCGACAACCTTTCGGGCAAGCTGACACTGGTGGTCTATGCCGAGCCCGGCGTTCCCGGCGCATACCACAAAGCACACGCCCGGCTCAGGGAACTGCTCGCCAGCCTGCGCGAGCCCGTCCGCATTCCGCCCGAAACGCCGCGATCTTCACAGCCGGCGGCGTCGATGTTTGGCGAAGCA
Source organism: Candidatus Accumulibacter propinquus (assembly GCF_056856495.1). Classification (NCBI taxonomy): domain Bacteria; kingdom Pseudomonadati; phylum Pseudomonadota; class Betaproteobacteria; genus Candidatus Accumulibacter; species Candidatus Accumulibacter propinquus. The sequence continues at coordinate 731,203 of NZ_JBSEHC010000003.1, read as the reverse complement.
CAGTTCAGGCAAGCGGTGGTGAAGGCGAAACATTACATCACCGAGGGCGACCTGATGCAGGTCGTGCTGTCACAACGCATGAGCAAACCGCTCGCCGCCAGCCCGATGGCCCTGTACCGCTCGCTACGCTCGCTCAATCCTTCGCCCTACATGTTCTATTTCGACTTCGAGGACTTCCACGTGGTCGGCGCCTCACCGGAGATTCTCGTCCGCCTGGAAGGCGATACGGTCACCGTCCGCCCGATCGCCGGCACACGCCGGCGCGGCGTTTCGTTCGAGGAGGATCAGGCACTCGCCGCCGAGTTGCTGGCCGACGAGAAGGAACGTGCGGAACATGTGCAGCTCCTCGATCTCGGCCGCAACGACGCCGGCCGCGTCGCGCGCGTCGGCACGATCAGACTCACCGAAAACATGATCGTCGAACGCTACTCACACGTGATGCATATCGTCTCGAACGTCGAAGCCAAGCTGCGACCAAAGCTCAGTGCGCTCGACGTGCTGAAAGCCACGTTTCCGGCGGGGACGGTTTCCGGGGCACCGAAGGTCCGGGCCATGGAGATCATCGATGAACTCGAACCCGTCAAGCGAGGAATCTACGCCGGTGCCGTCGGCTATCTCGGTTTCAACGGCGACATGGATCTGGCCATCGCGATCCGCACGGCCATCGTCAAGGACGGCCAGTTGCACGTGCAGGCCGGCGCCGGCATCGTCGCCGACTCCGACCCGGCTTCCGAATGGCAGGAAACCCAGAGCAAGGCGCAGGCCATACTGCGGGCCGCCGAGCTTGCCGAACACGGCCTCGACACGCGCTGCTAATGCAACCAGGCTTGCCGCAGTCTGCCGCCCGGGCTGAGCGTGGCGCCGCCTGCTGAACCCAGCGCCCGGACAGGGGGTACGATTATCCAGGGTACGCGTGTCATTTGATCCACAGCCGTTGCGCGCCTGGATTACAATTGGCTGTCTTTTCCTGGCGCAAGAATGCAATTCGTCGCGAGGTTGACCCTCAATGATCTTCAGATTGTTTCCGAAGCGTCCTGATCATCCTCTGGCCGACGGCCAGGAGTTGAAGAGGATTCTCGCCGAACTGCATGTCGCCCGGGCACAGAACGCGGTTGACGAAGTGGTGGGCTGGTTCGAGTCGCTGAAGCATGCCGAAGATTTCCGTCTGGACCACTTGTTCGACGTGCTCAGGCAGCTCGATGATGCGGCGCAGCCGCATCTGCGTCGTCTGGCGCGAGACTACCTGCACTCGCCGCACCTGTCGACAGTCGAACGCCAACGGCTGTGGGCGCGAAGTTGCACTTACCTCAGCGAAGTTGCCACGGTCTACTCCCTCTGCATCGAGCGCGCCCGTCTGGATCCCAAAGGTCGGGGCAGCGTCGCTTTCAAGGTGTCGCTGCCCCTGCTCAACACCCGCTTGCAGGCAGCATGCTGCACGCGCCTGAAGTGGCTGGCGTATCGCTACGAGCCCCCGGGCGAAGAACTCTGGCGTTGTCTCGGAGAAACCTATCTTGCGGCCGAAGCGGCCGGGCACGCGCAGAAATCGCTGCAGCTTTACCCCGCCCAGTTGGGGCTCAGCAGTGTTGCACAGCAATACCTGCACGCGCTGGTGTTCTTCACTTCTTCCGTTGACGGTCTGATGCCGCTGCAGGTTGAAATGGCCGACCGCTTGATCGCGCATTTCCTGTCGAGCTTCGTCTTTTCCGCCGACTGCCGTCCGGACAGTGTGTATTGGGTCGATGCGGCCAGCGGCGGGGCACCGGCGCGGCTGGCCCGAAAGCCTCGCGCGAGCAGCCCCGGACTGCGTTTCTTTTCCGCCGGCCCGGCGCTGACTGCTCTCGAAGAACTGATCCATGTCGTCGAACGCGGCGAAATTCCGACCACACTGAACCTCGGCGGCGAGTACCCGCAGAAGGTGCTGCTGCCGGTACTGCGTCATCTGCGCCTCTACTGGGCACTGCGACCACCACAGCGGCGACACCAGCGGCATCCCCTGACCACCAGCATCGCCGTCCTGCAGGGGTTCGAGCACAGCTACGTGGTGTTCTCCGGCGCCGTGCCACGCCTGACACGGGAAGCCGGCGTCCAGAGCGCGGTCCTCGAAGACGTCAGCCTCGGGGGGTTCCGCGCCTGTTTCGACGACGCGGGTGGCGAGCGGATCAAGCTCGGCGCGCTCCTCTGCATGCAGGCTGAGGGGGGCGACAACTGGTTGCTCGGTGCTGCAAGGCGTATCAACCGGCTTAAAGGCACACGCGCCAGGATCGGCGTCCAGATACTCGCCAGGCACGCGCAAAGCATCGAGTTGCGGCCACGCCGCAGCGGCTTCGCGGCAGCGGTCGCCATTCCGGGAATCTGGCTGCGTGACGGTGGCGAACCAGACGTATTGCGCATCGTGCTGCCACAGGGGAGCTTCGATGTGCGGGAAACGCTGGACTTCTGCGATGCCGACCAACTGCACGTGCTGACGGCGCTGGAACTGGAGGAAAGCGGCAACGATTACGAGATTGCCCGCTTCCACGAGCAATCAGCCTCTTGAGGTCCAACCCCCGGCACTGTTGAAAACGCTCCAGAACGAACCGTGTCGAAGCCGCGCGCCGGCTTGGGCTGTGGCCAACGTTTCATGCTTCGGCGATCGCTGTGCCGCTCAGCTTTAAGCGGCAGCGTCCGGTGGCCGCGCGGATTTCGGCCGGAAGGTCCTGCTGACCGCGTCGACGGTCTCGACGTACGGTCCCCCGAGCAGGTCAATACAGTAGGGAACGGCAGAAAAGATGCCGTTGACCTGCACCGTCCCATCGGCCGCCCTTACGCCTGCGAGGGTTTCGCAAATCGCCTTGGGCTGCCCAGGCAGATTGAGGATCAGCGCCCTGCCGCGCACGACGCCGACCTGGCGCGAAAGTATGGCGGTGGCCACGAAATTGAGGCTGATGCGCCGCATTTCTTCGCCAAAACCCGGCAACACCTTGTCGGCAATGGCCAGCGTTGCTTCCGGGGTGACGTCGCGCGCCGCCGGGCCGGTGCCACCGGTGGTCAGCACCAGATGACAGCCGGCCTGATCGACCAGTTCGACCAGTGTGCTCTCGATCACCGCCTGGTCGTCGGCAATCAGGCGGGTTTCCATCCGCCAGGGGCTGCGCAGTGCCTTGGCGAACCACTCCTGCAGCGCCGGAATGCCCTGGTCGACATAGACCCCCTGCGAGGCGCGGTCGCTGATCGATACGAGACCGATCAGCAGTTCGTCATTCGCGGTCATCTTCAACTCCGCTGACCACCGTGGCGCCGCCCTGTTCGAGTTCCTTGAGAAGCTGGAAGATCGCCCGGTAACTGCGCGGCGGCTTGCCCTGTGCCTGCTCGAGCAGCGCCGCCCGGCGCAGTGCTCGCAGGTGTTGCAGGTCAACCGACGGCGCGGCGGCGGCAATCTCGTGCAGGACCTTCTCGTCCGCCAGGAATTCGGCTCGCCGCCTTTCGATACGGTGCAGTTTCGCCGTTTCGTCTGCCGATTCGCCGCGAACGACCGCCAGCACCGCCCGAATCGGTTGCGGGTCCACATCGCGCATCAGGCGACCAATGTATTGCATCTGCCGACGCCGCGCATCGTCGTGGCGGAGCATGCGTTTGGCCTCACGTACCGCCGTGCGCAGGTCTTCCGGGAGATCAATCTTGCGCAGACGATCACTGCTCAATTCAACCAGCTCCTCGCCGAGCGCCTGCAACTCCGCCATGGCCCGCTTGCGCTGCGTCTTCGACGGCGGTGCTTGCTCTTCATCAGGGATACTCATCGGCTTGCAGTTCGTCTTTCGCTGTGACAGGTGCAACGGTCAGCGCGCAATGCAGCAACAGGGGCCTTCCGGGGAACTGCTATGATAGCGGCTTTTGCCTTTGGCCACCGCCCTCATGTCCCGTTCAGCCACCATCGCTACTACCGAGTCACGCTTCAGTCACCGTCTCGAAACGCTGCAGGAGCTGGCGCGGGATGTCCTTGCTCATGCCGGCAAACAGGGGGCGAGCGCCTGCGAAGTCGACGTCTCCGACGGCTTCGGGCAGTCGGTGACGGTCCGTTGTGCCGAGATCGAAACCATCGAATACAACCGTGACAAGTCCCTTGCGGTGACGGTCTACCTGGGTCAGAGGAAGGGACACGCCAGTACCTCCGACTTTTCTCCAAACGCCTTGCGCGAGACTGTCGACGCGGCGCTCAATATCGCCCGCTTTACCGCCGCTGATCCGTGTGCGGGTCTGCCCGACGCCGAACTGCTGGCCGTCGACACCCGGCATCTCCCGGATCTCGACCTCTATCACCCCTGGCTGCTCTCGGTGGAGGCGGCCGTCGACCTGGCCCGGCGCTGCGAACAGGCAGCGTTCGCGGTGAGCCCGAAGATCAGCAACTCGGAGGGAGCCACGTTATCGATTCAGGAAGGGCAGTTTGTCTCGGCGAACAGCCTCGGCTTCATGGGTGGCTACCCGACTTCGCGCCACTACCTGGCGTGTTCGGTGATCGCCGGCAAGGACCAGAACATGCAGCGCGATGATTGGTACTCGACGGCACGCGACCCACTCGCCATCGGCTCACCCGAGTCGATTGGCGAGCACGCGGCGCGGCGCGCGCTGTCGCGTCTGGGTGCGCGCAAGATCAAGACCTGTCGGGTGCCTGTGCTCTTCGAGGCACCGCTCGCCTCTTCGCTGATCGGCAATTTCGTGCACGCGGCAAGCGGTGGCAGCCTTTACCGAAAGACTTCCTTCCTGGTCGACAGCCTCGGCAAGCGGGTCTTCTCGAAAAGGGTGCAGATCAGTGAGCGGCCGCATCTGCAGCGCGGCCTTGCCAGCAGCTACTTCGACAGTGATGGGGTGCTGACGCATGACCGCGAAGTCCTGGTCGACGGAAGGCTCCAGGGCTACTTCCTGAGCGCCTACAGCGCACGCAAGCTCGGCATGCAGACCACCGGGAATGCCGGCGGCTGCCACAACCTCATCGTTCATCCAGGCAAACGCGATCTGCAGGGGCTGCTCAAGAAGATGCGGCGCGGCCTGCTGGTCACGGAGTTGCTTGGGCACGGCGTCAACTACGTGACCGGAGACTATTCGCGCGGGGCTGCCGGCTTCTGGGTCGAAAAGGGAGAAATCGCGCACCCCGTCGAAGGCATCACCATTGCCGGCAATCTGCGCGACATGTTCAGGAACGTCGCAGCGGTCGGCAACGACGTCCTGGTCCGCGGCTCGAAACAGGTCGGTTCGATCCTGATTGAGCAGATGAGAGTGGCCGGCGATTAGTTCGGCATCGGTATGTCCTGACTGGCCAATTCCTTTTTGCACGTGGAATTTGTTTCGCTATAATCCATTGGCAATTTTTTTGACGAAAAACTGGAGGAGACAAATAATGGAAAGACGTTCGTTCTTGAAGAATGCCGGTGCCGGCCTCGCTGCCGGCACCATGGCCATGCCCGCGATTGCCCAGAATGCCCCGACCATCAAGTGGCGCCTGGCATCCAGCTTTCCGAAGAGCCTCGACACCATTTACGGTGGTGCCGAACACATGGCCAAGCGGGTTGCTGAAGCCACTGGCGGCAAGTTCCAGATCCAGGTCTTCGCCGGTGGGGAAATCGTCCCCGGACCGGCGGTATTCGATGCCGTCAAGGACGGTACGGTCGAGATGGGGCATACCGTCTCCTACTACTTCTTCGGCAAGGACCCCTCGTACGCGCTGGAAACGGCAATTCCCTTCGGCATGACCAACCGCCAGATGGACGCCTGGATGCGGTACGGTAACGGCACCAAACTGATCGGCGAACTGTTTGCCAAGTCGAATATCGTGACCATACCCTGTGGCAACACCACGACTCAAATGGGTGGCTGGTATCGCAAGGAAATCAAGACGGTTGCCGACCTCAAAGGACTCAAGATCCGCATCGGCGGCTTTGCCGGCGCGGTGATCAGCAAACTGGGCGCGGTACCGCAACAGATTCCTGGCGGCGACATCTATCCGGCTCTGGAAAAGGGCACGATCGATGCCGCCGAGTGGATTGGTCCCTACGATGACCAGAAACTGGGGTTCAACAAGGTGGCCAAGTTCTACTACTACCCGGGATGGTGGGAAGGGGGGCCGCAGGTTACGGCCTATATCAACAGCAAGAAATGGGCCGAACTGCCCAAGGAATACCAGACCATCATGCAGATTGCCTGTGCCGACGCGCACGTCGACATGGTCGCCAAGTACGATTCGAAGAACCCCACCGCACTCAAGCAACTGGTGGGTTCCGGCACGCAATTGAAACAGTTCCCCAAGGAAGTCATGGACGCTTGCTACAAGGCGGCGATGGAACTCTATGCGGAAACGTCGGCGGCGAATCCCGGCTTCAAGAAGATTTACGACGACTACAAGAAGTTCATGGACGATCAGAACCTCTGGATGCGCCTTGCCGAAGGCGCTTACACGAACTACATGTACAGCAAGCGATAAGCGGCTCACGGGAGAAGGACCCCGCAAACGTTTAGATTTGTGGCAGACAGGAGAAAACGGAGGCCTCGGCCTCCGTTTTCATTTCTCCCTTTCTCTCCAGCTACTTGGCCTGATCCTGTTTCATCGCCTCGCGAATGGCCCTGGTGGCCGCGTCGTCGGCATCGGCTGGCGATCCTTGCTGACTTTCCGATCCCGCCGGAGTCGCTGGCGCGCCGTAGTCGGAGGTCGGCATTTCGATCTGCACTGAATCGAGGTCGACCTTGACATCCTTGTCGAGCCCAAAGGTCACCAGTTGCGGGAAAAAGATCAACAGCCCGACCATGATGATCTGAATGCAGACGAAGGGAATCGCCCCCCAGTAGATGTCGGTGGTCTTGACCGAGGCCGGCGCCACCGAACGCAGGTAGAAGAGCGCAAAGCCGAAAGGCGGGTGCATGAACGAGGTCTGCATGTTCACCGCCAGCAGGATGCCAAACCAGATCAGGTCGATTCCCAGCGCTTGCGCCACCGGCCCGAGCAGGGGAACGACGATGAACGACAGTTCGAAGAAGTCGAGGAAGAAGGCCAGCAGGAAAACGAGCACGTTGACCACGATCAGGAAACCGACCTCGCCACCCGGCAGGCCCGTCAGCAGGTGCTCGACCCATTTGTGGCCATCGACGCCGTAGAAGGTCAGCGAGAATACCCGCGCGCCGACCAGAATGAAGACCACGAACGTGGTCAGCTTGGCGGTCGTTTCCATGGCCTGCTTGAGCAGGCTCCAGGACAGGCGCCTGCGGGCCAGGGCCATGATCAGGGCACCGGTCGCCCCCATCGCGCCGCCTTCGGTGGGCGTGGCGATGCCGAGAAAGATCGTCCCCAGCACCAGAAAGATCAGCAGCAGCGGAGGCACCAGCGTCGTCAGAACGCGCAGGAGAAGCCGGCTGCCACGCAGCGTGCGCGCTTCGAGCGGCAACGCGGGCGCCCAGCGGGGCTTGAAGATGGCCACCAGGACCACATAGCCGACGTAGAACAGGGTCAGCGTCAAGCCGGGGATGAAGGCGCCGGAGTACATGTCGCCAACCGATTTGCCGAGCTGGTCGGCCATGATGATCAGCACCAGCGACGGCGGGATGATCTGGGCCAGCGTTCCCGACGCGGCGATGACACCCGTCGCAAGCTTGGTGTCGTAGCCGTAGCGCAGCATGATCGGCAGCGAAATCAGGCCCATCGAGATCACTGAAGCGGCGACCACACCGGTGGTCGCCGCGAGCAGCGCCCCGACAAAGATCACCGCGAAAGCGAGACCGCCGCGCAGCGGCCCGAAAAGCTGTCCGATGGTGTCGAGCAGGTCCTCGGCCATGCCCGAACGTTCGAGAATCAGCCCCATGAAGGTAAAGAAGGGAATGGCCAGCAAGGTGTCGTTGCTCATGATGCCGAAGATGCGGTCCGGCAGCGCCTGGAACAGTTGCGGCCCGAGCAGACCGAGTTCGATACCGACGAGAGCAAAGAAGATGCCGTTGGCCGCCAGCGCGAAGGACACCGGAAAACCGACGAGCAGGAAAAGGACCATCGACACGAAGATGATCGGGGCCATGTTGGCGATCATGAACTCGGCCATCACAGCTCTCCCTTCTGGGCCTTGATGGCCAGTGCGAGTTCTTCTTCGGGAGTCGGCTTGTGCCCTTTCGCGGTCGAGTCAGGACAAAGACCCTGCAGAAAACCGATGCGCTTGATCAGTTCCGAGATCCCCTGGATCACCAGCAGGAAGAAACCGATCGGCACCAGCAGGCGTACCGGCCACACCGTGAGGCCGCCGGCATTACTCGACTGTTCGTTGTTGGCCAATGCCAGCAGGAAGATCGGCCACGACAGGTACATGATGGCAGTGGCCATCGGCAGGAGGAAAAAGATGATTCCGAAGATATCGATCCAGGCCCGCCCACGCGCAGATAATCGGCCCGAAATGAGGTCGATGCGCACATGCTCGTTGCGCATCAGCGTATAGCCGGCGCCAAAAAGGAAGATTGCCGAAAAGAGGTACCACTGGATTTCGAGGAAGGCATTCGAACTGTAGTTCCAGATATAGCGCATGACGGCGTTGCCGGCACCGATCAGGGTGACGACCAGAACCAGCCAGATGATCGCCTTGCCGACGCGCTCGGTCAGCCCATCGATCAGGCTTGAGAGCTTGAGTAATCCATTCACGGGAATCCCTCCATAAAACAACGGAAATTTCGCTCCTCCCAGGCCCGATCGCTTGCGCTTTGCCTCATTGCCGGGCAATTCATCAGGCCACTTAGAATACAGACCATCGCGCAGCCGCATGGCGATACGTCGATGCCATGATTATGGCACATCTCTGGTCTATGCGAGAGTCCTTTCACGATGCGGAACATCTCGCCAATTCAGTCGAAGAAGCGCTCAGAATCAGTAAGATGCAGATTCTTTAAATATTCATTTGGCGAATCTTCGGAAACCTGGCGCAGCCGGTCGGGAGTCGCGGAGCGCCCGACTGTGGAAAATGCCTGCGTGCAGTAGAGCGCTGCCCGACGACGGCGACGCATCGGGAGCCATTAATGGGTACTGTGCGCACCGAAGGTGCTGCAAGAATCAGCCGGGGTGCACCACAGTACCGGCATCGACCGATTTGACCCGGTAGCACGCAGCATACAACGCCGGCAGGAACAACAAGGTCAGCAACGTGGCGATGATCAGGCCGCCCATGATCGCCACCGCCATCGGCCCCCAGAAGACGCTGCGGGTCAGCGGAATCATCGCCAGAATCGCCGCCGCGGCGGTCAGCATGATCGGCCTGAAGCGCCGCACGGTCGATCCGACGATCGCCTCCCAGGCGGGCTTGCCGGCCTTTTCGTCCTGTTCGATCTGATCGACGAGAATCACCGAGTTGCGCATGATCATCCCGGACAGCGCGATGACCCCGAGATTGGCGACGAAGCCGAAGGGCACATCGAAGATCAGCAGCGCCAGCGCAACGCCGATCAGCCCCAATGGTGCGGTGACGAGAACGAGCAGCATCCGGCCGATGTTCTGCAACTGGATCATCAGCAAGGTAATCACGCCAACCAGCATCAGCGGCATCACCGCCTTGATCGAATTCTCGCCTTTCGCCGACTCTTCGGTCGCCCCACCGGCTTCGATACGGAAACCGGGGGGCAGGCCGGCCCGCAACGGATCGAGTTGCGGATCGATCTGCGCGGTCACTGCGGGGGCCTGCATGTGATCACGGATGTCGGCGCGCACGCTCACCGTCGGCAGCCGATTGCGCCGCGCAATCAGGCCATCTTCGAGTCCGTAGCTGATCGTCGCGAGTTGCGCGAGCGGCACATACCGTCCGCTGCGGGTATGGATATTGACGTCCGCCAGAGAACCAATGGCTGCGCGCTCGTCACCGACGGCGCGCGCCACCACGTCGATCAACTGGTCGCCTTCGCGCATCTGCGTCACGGCGACACCGGTGAGCATCGCATCGAGGAAGGTCGCGAGTTCCTGCGAACTGATGCCCAGGGCGCGCGCGCGGTCCTGGTCGATGTCGATGTGGATCGCCTTGCCCATCTCGTTCCAGTCGAAGTTGACCTCCTTGAGGTGCGGGTTGGCGCGCATGATGATGGCGACTTCCGCAGCAACCCGGCGCAGTTCGGCGAGATTGTCTCCGGAGACGCGGAAGACCACCGGAAAACCGACCGGCGGGCCGTTCTCGAGGCGCAGCACACGCGTGCGCAGGCCGCTCCATTGGCCTGCCGCATCGGCGAAGCGGTCTTCCAGCCGTCGCTTGAGCGCCTCGCGCGCCTCGATACCATGGGTCGTGACGACGAATTGCGCAAAACTGTCGTTGAACAGTTGCTGGTCCAGAGGCAGGTAGAAACGTGGGCTACCGTTGCCAAGGTAACTCGCGAAATACTTGATCGACTGGCTCATTTCCGGCTCGGCAAGTGTCCGCTCGACTTCCCGGGCCACCGCTTCGGTCGCCTTCAGGGACGCGCCGTTCGGCAACCACAGATCGACCAGCAACTCGGGACGGCTGGACGCCGGAAAGAATTGTTTCTGCACGCCCAGGGTCAGTACCAGCAGCGACGCCACGAACACGATGGCGGTGGCCGCGATCACCGTCCAGCGATGCCGCAGCGACCATTCGATGGTACCGCGCACGCGGCGATAGAATGGCGTGCCATAGGTGTCGTCGCCGTGCTGCAGAGCCTTCCTGCGCAGCTTTTCGGCATCCAGCAACAGATCGCCCAGATAGGGGGTGAACAGCACGGCCACCAGCCATGACACCAGCAGGGCGATGCTGACTACCGCGAATATCGAAAAAGTGTATTCGCCGGCACCCGACTTGGCGAGACCCACCGGCATGAAGCCGATGGCCGAAATCAGGGTACCGGTCAACATCGGAAAGGCTGTCGAGGTGTAGGCGAAAGTCGCCGCCCGGAAGCGATCCCACCCCTGTTCCATCTTCACGACCATCATCTCGACGGCAATGATCGCATCGTCGACCAGCAGGCCCAGCGCAATCACCAGCGCGCCGAGTGAAATCCGCTGCAGATCGATCCCGAACACGGCCATCAGCAGAAAGGTGATCGCCAGCACCAGCGGAATCGACAACGCCACCACGGCGCCGGTGCGCATGCCGAGACTCAGGAAGGACACCGTCAGGACGATCAGCACCGCTTCGGCCAGCGAGGACATGAACAGGTTCATCGACTGTCGCACGATCTGCGGTTGGTCGGCAACCACGTGCAGATCGATTCCCAGCGGCAACTGCTTCTGCAGGCGTTCGGCTTCCGCATGCAGGCGGTCGCCCAGGCGGATCACGTCGCCGCCCCGGTTCATGGCGATGGCAATGCCGATCGCGTCCTGACCCAGCACGCGCATGCGCGGCGCCGGGGGTTCCGCAAAGCCCCGGTGGACGGTCGCGATGTCGCCCAGCCGGAACAGCCGGCCGTCCGCCTGGATACCGATTTCGCGAATGCTGGCGACGGACCTGAAATCGCCGGATACGCGAAGGCGCACGCGGTCGGACGGCGTCTCGTAAAAGCCGGCCGGAGTCATCGCGTTCTGCTTTTGTAGCGCTTCGAAGATCGCCAGCGGGTTCAGCCCCAGCGTCGCCAGCTTGGCGTGCGAGACCTCGATGTAGATCCTTTCCTCCTGCACGCCGATCAGTTCGATTTTCTTGACGTCCGGCACCTGCCGTAGTTCACGGGCGATGCCGTCGGCCGCGTGACGCAGGGCTGCAAGGTCGAAGCCGTCGCCGGTCAGGGCATAGATGGTGATGAAGGTTTCGCCGAATTCGTCGTTGAGAAACGGGCCCTGCACGCCTTGCGGCAGGGTGTGGCGCATGTCGCCGATCTTTTTGCGAACCTGGTACCAGGTTTCCGCCACCTCCTTTTTCGGCGTGTCGTCCCGGAGGAGAACGATGATCAGCGACTCGCCGGAGCGTGTCTGCGAACGCAGCACGTCGACCCAGGGTACCTCCTGCAGTCGCTTCTCGATGCGTTCGCTGACCTGCAGTTCGACCTCGTGGGCGGTGGCACCCGGCCATAGCGTACGCACCACCATGGCCTTGAAGGTGAAATCCGGGTCCTCGGCACGACCCAGCCGGAAGTACGACAGCACCCCGCCGAGCATCAACACGACGATCAGGTAAGCGACCAGCGAGCGGTGGCGCAACGCCCATTCGGAAAGATTCGGGAGTGTCATCGCGCGGCTGCGTCGGACGGATCACTCTGCGACTGCGGCTCGGCAAGCGGCTTCGCCGGGTCGATGACGCGCACCTGCTCGCCGCTGCTCAGCTTGTGGACCCCGGCAACGACGATCCTCTCGCCAGCCTGTACGCCGTCATCGAGCACGGCCGTGTCTTCCCGGTATGCGGCGACAGAAACCGGTCGCAAGACGACCGTCTGATCGGATCCGACCACCCATAGCGCCGGGCCGCCCTGGTGTTGAAAAATCGCCGTCAGCGGAACCGTCAGGCGGGTGTTGCCGTCGTGGCGAAGAAAGCGCACCGTCGCCGTCATCCCCAGCAGCACTCTGGCGTCGGGGTGACGTATCGACACCCTTGCCGCGTAGGTACGGGTTACCGGGTCGGCAACCGGCGACACTTCGCGGAGCAGTCCGGCGTAGCTGGCCTGACGATCGGCCCATAGCTCGACCGTGGCCGCCCCAAGTGCGCGTAATTCGGTCATCCGCGATTCGGGGATGGCGATCGCGACTTCGAGGGTGTCCGCGCGCGCCAACCGCATGACGGTCTGCCCCGCTGCCACGACCTGTCCGACTTCGACCGCCACCAGTCCCACGATACCCGCCTGCTCGGCCCGCAGGACCGTATAAGAAGACTGGTTGTGCGCCAGGTCGGCCTGCGCCTGTGCTGCCTTGAAAGCCGTCTCCCGGGTATCGAGAGCGGCCTGGCTGACGAAGTGCTTCGCCTGCAAGTTCCGGAAACGGCGCAGGTCGGCCTCGGCAAGTTCCAACTGTGCCGCCGCCGCCGCCGCAGACAGCATCGCATCCGCCGGGTCCAGCCGGGCGAGGACCTGACCAGCCTTGACGACGGCACCCGAGTCAACCAGTCGGGCAGTGATCTTGCCAGCGATGCGGAAGGCAAGTGGCGTTTCGTAACGCGAGCGCACCTCGCCCGAGAAACTGAGCAATTCGTCACCCGCGTTATCGCCAACGACGTGCGTCAGTACCGGCCGCGCTGGCTCAGGCGGTAGCGGCGCCTTGCCGCAAGCGCCAAGCAGGAGCAACAGCGGCAGTGCCGACAGCAGCCGAGCGAGCTTGCGCGCAACAGACGCGTTCATCGCGTCGCCTCGCCCCGACCCAGACCGTGCAACAGCAATGCAAAATGCGCATCGAGGTAGGCTTCGGGGGCCACCTCCTGACCGCACAGACGTAGCGAAAAACGCGAGATCGCCAACATCAGCAACGGTGCGATGATCACGTCGACGGTCGCCTCGACGTCGACCGGGCGAAACTCGCCGGCGTCGATCCCGCGCTGCAGGGCACTGCGCAGCAGTGCCCTGCCACGCCGGATCACTCGCTCGCGATAGTATTGGGCAAGTTCCGGAAAATTCCTGGATTCGGCAATGATCAACTTGCTCACGCCGGCCATCGACGTACTCCCGATCTGCTCCCACCAGCCGCGCAGCAACTGCTGTAGCAGTTCCGTGGCCGACCCGTGGTGATCCGACAAATGCTGCTCGGCAGCGACCAGCGCGGCCACCATTCCGTCTTCGACGACCGCCTTGAACAGCGCTTCCTTGCTGTTGAAATAGAGATAAAGGGTGCCCTTTGAAACGCCCGCGCGCGCAGCGACATGGTCGAGCCGGGTGGCGGCAAAACCCTGTTCGACAAAGAGTTCGAGTGCTGCCGCGGTGAGTTCGGAGGGGCGGGCGTCCTTGCGGCGGCGACGCGTCGTGCGCTCGGCTGGCGAAAGGTTCAATGCAGATCGGAAGGTGGCAGAACTCATCAGGCAACGCTAATGACCGAACGGTCATTAATGTAGTCCCCATCACCGGCAGAGTCAAACCGAGAGGCGGCCTCGGGCGGCCGCGATCGAGTCCGCGAATCACGCCAACGCAGCGCGTCGACCGGGGTGCAGCCGGCACCTTTTGCGCTTCACCTTGTCTGAGGGACGCGTTTCTGGACGTCGGCGTGGCAACAGGCATCGCTCGACCACGTGGAACGGGCTGCCGCCGAGGCTCGCTGGACGCCATCCGTGACCAATCGAACCCTTCACATCAAGCTGTAGGGCCAACCCTGGAGACCTGATATGACCCGTTTCAGCCTGCGCACCCAAGTGCTGCTGGTGGCCATTTCCCTCGCCGGCGGCTTTCTGCTGTTTGGCGCCTGGACATCGCACACCATCAGCGAAACCAAGGTCGGCGGCCCCAATTATCAGCGCATCGTCCTCTACAAGGACCTGGTCGCGGACATCCTGCCGCCACCAAACTACATCATCGAGTCGTACCTGACGACCCTGCAACTGTCCGATCCGGACCGGCGGACCGAGCGCGAAACCCTGCTTGCCAGGCTCGGACAACTGCGTACGGATTACGACACACGCCACAAGTTCTGGCTTGAGCAGCAGTTGCCCGAGAGCATCAAGACTCGCTTCCTGAACGACGCGCATAAAGCGTCGATACGGTTTTTCGAGATCGTGGACCAGCAGTTTCTTCCGGCGGTGAACGCCGGAGACGAGTCCGCTGTGCGCGCCTCACTGAAACAGCTCGAAGTACAGTATGCCGAGCACCGGAAGGCCATCGACGACGTGGTCTCCCTGAGTACCCGAGAACAGGAGGAGGTCGAAGCATTGACGGCCGCGGGCCTGCGCGACGATCTATGGGTACTGCTGGCCGTATTTCTGTTTAGCGGCGGAGTCGCTGCGGCAGGCAACTACCTCTTTAGTCGTTCGCTGCTGACGGGCATTGGTGAAGCGAAGCGACGACTCGGCGATCTGGCCAGCGGCGATCTCGCCCCCCAGACGAGCGTCAGCCGCCGCGCCGATGAAATTGGCGAACTGCTCCGTTCCATCGACGCGACCGGCGAAAAGCTGGCACAGACGGTCCGGCAGATTCGCGCTGCGGCGGAAACGCTGAGTGCTTCGGCGATGCGACTCTCGCAGACCATTGCCGGGGTCGCTGACGGCACGCACCGCCAGAATTCCGCGGTCAGTGCCATGGTCACCACGGTGGAGCAGATGTCGAGCGGCATCTCGGTGATGGCGGCACAGGCTGATGCGGCGAAGAGCAAGGTGCAGCAGGCTGGAACCCGTTGCGATCAGGGAAGCACGGAAATCTCCACCACCGCCACGGTCGTGGAACGACTCGCGACCGACGTGCAGGAAACCGCCGATTCGATGCGGCGGCTGGGCGAACATTCCCGTGAGATTTCCGGCATCGTCGGGGTGATTCGCGAGATTGCCGACCAGACCAACCTGCTGGCACTGAACGCGGCGATCGAAGCCGCCCGTGCCGGTGAGCAGGGACGCGGCTTTGCGGTCGTTGCCGACGAGGTGAGAAAACTCGCTGAACGCACGGCGCAATCGACCGACCGCATCGCGGCGATGATCACGCAGATCCAGTCCGGCGTCGAAGGCGCCGCCAAAGGAATGAGCGAGGGATCGGACAGAGCCCGCATCAGCATCGATACCGTCCGCAGTGCCAGGACGACAATGGACGACATCGCTGCGGAAACCCGCCTGCTCGTCAGCGACATGCAGGCAATCGCGCAGGGGCTCGACGTGCAACGCCAGGGCAGCGGCGACATTGCTCTGGCGGTCGAACGCATGGCCAGCGGCGCCGAGGAGAACAGTACCGCCGCGCTGCAGGTTTCCGCCACTGCCAACGAACTCGCCAACACGGCACGACAGCTCCGCGAAGCGGTGCAGTTCCTGCGCACCTGACGAGCCTGGGAATGGCGGTGTTGTGCCAGCGCGAGAGTCGCTTTGGCACAACACCGGCAATCTACGCCAATGAAGACGTGAAGCGCGCACCGAGACGGCGCAGCGTTCGTTCGGCAGCCAGGACACCGCGGTATTGCGCTTCTTCGAACAGCGAAAAACCACTGACATCGGCGTGCGCAAAGCGCAGGTTCGTCCCGTCGACGGCAAAGCGCCGGCGTGCTGCGCCAGAGATCAGGCCGGGAACCGGCCGTGCCATGGCATGCCCGTTGCGAAAGACGTCGAGGCGTGTCGTCAACTGCCGGATATCGGGATGCGGTCGTTCCAGATCCGCCAGGATCTGTTCCGCCCATACTTCGCGTGCTGCGTCACGCAGCGCCTCCCTGCCCTGCTGCGGGCTCACCTCGTCGAGGGCACGGTAGTAGGTGAGCACGGTCGGCCCGCGCCAGGCGCGCAGGTGTTGATGTGTAGCCACCACATAGCCGAGGCCGGGACTGTCGTAAAGCACATTGTCCCAGGCCGGCGGCGCGCCGGCGCGGTCGTCCGGAAAGCGCGACAGCGTCAGGTTGGCGACCAGCCAGGGCGCGTAGCTG
This sequence comes from Candidatus Accumulibacter propinquus, assembly GCF_056856495.1. Taxonomy (NCBI): domain Bacteria; kingdom Pseudomonadati; phylum Pseudomonadota; class Betaproteobacteria; genus Candidatus Accumulibacter; species Candidatus Accumulibacter propinquus. The sequence continues at coordinate 714,765 of NZ_JBSEHC010000003.1, read as the reverse complement.
TAACTGCCGGCGGCGACCCTCAGATCCGGGTAACCGGCGAAGACTTTCGGCACCAGGAACAGTGGCGCGGCCCAGATCAGCTGCTCGGTGAGTACGCGCAGCGTACGACGCTCGTCGGGCAACCACAGGTGAACCTCGATACGACGGCCGGCCGCTGGTGCGCTTCCGGCGGCAACGCGGAAGGCGAGCGCGCCGGTGAGCAATCGCGCCCCGACACGTTCGCGGATCGATCGCAGTAGCCCGTTGCTCAGCCAGGCGTTGCCTTCCGGCGCAGTGAGTACGCTGTCGCTGGCTGCGTTCTGCGCCTCGCCGTCGCGGCAGGCAAAGTAATGGATACCGGCCCAGGCCGAAACCGCGGAGCTACCCGCCCCATAGTCGTCGCGGCAGGCATAGTTGACGTACCAGTGCAGATGCGGTGAATCCAGTCGCTGCGCGAGCAGCCAGTCGCGCATGCTCAACTGGTCGAGCGCCAGCAGTTCGGCCGAACGGCTCGACAACGCCATGGGCAAGGCGAAGGCACGCCGCCCGAGAGTGTCGCGCTGACGCCGGAAAGCCGCCATCAGGTCGGCAAAGCGCTGATACTGTCCGCGTTCCGAGGCACCGACGCCGCTCTGAGGGAGCAGGCCTTCCTGCCAGCGGCCGTTTCGATAGAGCCGCTCCTGCGGAGTGGCGCACAGATAGCGCTCGTCATAGCTCGGCCTGACGGCACGCGGATCGCCCTGCAGCACGCCCAGTTCGGCGAGCAACTCGCGTACCGCCGTCGCTTCGCGCGTCGGTAGCGGCAGATAATGCGCGCCCCAGGGATAGGCGCTGATCGTGTTGCGACCGGCCCGTGAATTGCCCCCGGCTTCGCTCTCCAGGTCAACGATCAAGAAATCGGCGAAGCCCGACTTGGCCAGTTTCCAGCCAGCGGAAAGGCCGCCGATGCCGGCACCGACGATGAGCACCGGGACGTGCTGCGTGCTGTCGGGTGGCGCCAGGTCATGCGCAGGCAAGCGATGCCCGAGGGCGAGCGAAGCCCCGAGCAGTTCGCCTGGCGGCAGGGGCGTTGGCGTGCCGCGGCAGCCCAGCAGCGAGGCCGTACCGGCGATCCCCGCAGAGACCATGAATTCGCGGCGGTCCATGCCCTAGCGAATCACCTGTCGCCACTCCTGTTCGAAGTAGCGCACCAGCACCTGACTATTCAGACGGTTCACCTCGGTCTCGACACGCGCCATGTCCTTGGGAAACAGGAACAGGGCCGGAGTGGTATCGGCCGTCAGGAAGCGCGTGGCCACCGCGTACGCCGGCGGTGGCCGATACGCGTGTCGCCCCGCCAGCACGAAACCCCATTCACCAAAGGACGGCACCAGCGCATGGTAGGGTGTGACGAGCAGCCCGACACTCTCCAGCGTGGTGACCACACACCAGAACGACTGCCGGGCGTAGAGCGGCGAGGTGGACTGGATGACCGCCAGCGCATTGGCCGTCAGGTGTTTCTCGAGCAGGCGATAGAAGGAAGCACTGTAGAGCTTGCCGATCGCAAAATTCGATGGATCGGGAAAATCGACGACGACGAAATCGAAGAGATCGTCGTTGTCCTCGAGCCACTGTAGCGCATCGGCATTGACCACGCTGACCTTGCTCGAACGTAGCGCATCCTCGTTGAGCTTGCGTAACGGCGGTGCGCTGGCAAACAGTCGTGTCATTGCCGGATCGAGGTCGACCAGCGTCACCGACTCGATCTGCGGATACTTGAGAATCTCCCGCACGGCCAAACCGTCGCCGCCGCCGAGAACCAGCACGCGCCGCGCCGCCGGCAAAGTGGACAGCCCCGGATGCACCAGTGCTTCGTGATAGCGGTACTCGTCGCGCGAACTGAACTGCAGGTTGTTGTTCAGATGCAGGCGCAGGTCGTCCTTCCAGCGCGTGACGACGATCCGCTGGTACGGCGTGCTCTCGGCATGTACGATGTCATCGGCGTAGAGATGAGCCTCGGCCAGAGAAGTCAACTCGCCGGCTGCAGCGAAAGCGGCCAACAGCACGAGCATCGACGCCCCCCCTTGCACGCCTAGCCAGCCGACGTTGCGCAACTGCTCGCGAAACAGCCAGCAGGCCCAGAGAGCAACCGCAACGTTGAGCAGGCCGAACAGCAGGGCACTGCGCATCAGGCCCAGATGGGGCACCAGCACGACAGGAAAGAGAATCGAAACAGCGAGCGCGCCGAGGTAATCGAAGGTCAATACCTGCGAGACCAGATCCTTGAACGCCAGATCGCGTTCGAGAATGCGCATGATCAGCGGAATTTCCAGGCCGACGAGCACGCCGATGCCGACTACCGCCAGATACAGCGCCAGCTTGAAGGGCGCCGACGACCAGGCGAAGACAAAGAACAACCCTGCCGCCGAAAAGCCGCCGAAGACGCCGACCATCAATTCGACCTGGATGAAGCGTGCCACCAGTCGCCTTTCGACGTAGCGCGACAGCCACGATCCGACGCCCATGGCGAACAGATAGCTACCGATGACCGTCGAGAACTGGGTGACCGAATCGCCAAGAAGATAACTCGCCAGTGCCCCGGCGATCAACTCGTAAGCCAGACCACACGAGGCAACAACGAATACCGAGAACAGCAGGGCGTGATTCATCGTTGCGAACCGGCTCGGCAAGCCAAGCTCGGCGATCGCCGACCGTGGCTACCACAGTGCTGCCGCGCCGCCCGCGCGGGTCTCATGCGGAGTCTGCCGGCATCGGCCGGGTCGGCGCCTGGTTCTGCATGCGCGCCATTCTATTCCCAAACGTGGACGCGTCGCGGTCGGTGAATTGCGCTACCATGCCGCCCAGAGGCCAGCCGTGGCAACGGCTGCGGCGTTGCGGCGAAAGCCGGTGGTCATGCGCGCTCCAACAGCCGGCGCAGCACACTGAAACAATGACCGGGAAATGGGTCCAAGCGCGGCCCATGGCCTCGAAAAATCCCGGATATGCCTGACGAGAAGATGAAGCCGACCGAGCCTCCCCCCGAAATCGCCCGCCCTGCACTGGCAGTGCTCTTCCTCTGCGCGCTGATCGCCGCCTCGGTCTGGATCCTGCGCCCATTCCTGCCGGCACTGATCTGGGCCACGATGGTCGTCATCGCCACCTGGCCCTTAATGCTGCGGGTGCAACAGCGCCTCGGCAACCGGCGGACGCCGGCAGTGATCGCCATGATTCTGTTGGTGCTGCTGGTGCTGATCGTGCCGTTGTCGCTGGCGATTGCCACCCTCGTCGACAATGCCGATCAGATCGCGGAGTGGAGCAAATACCTCACCGAGTTCAGGGTGCCGTCGCCACCCGCGTGGGTCGGCGACTTACCGCTGGTCGGGGTGAAGATCGAGCACGCGTGGACCCAGCTCGCAACCATCGGTACCGCAGAACTCGCGGCCAAGGCCGTTCCCTACGCTGGCAGCATGACCCGCTGGTTCGTCAGCGAGGTCGGCAGCTTTGGCCTGGTCTTCGTTCAGTTCCTGCTGACCGTCGCCCTCTCGGCGGTCCTCTATTCTTCGGGGGAGAGCGCTGCCACCGGCGTGCGGCGCTTCGGCTACCGGCTGGCTGGCGACCGCGGCGAAAAGGCCGTACTGCTGGCCGCACAGGCGGCCCGGGCCGTGGCACTCGGGGTCGGGATCACCGCGCTGGTGCAGTCGATCCTCGGTGGGATCGGCCTGGCCATTGCCGGGTTGCCGTTGGTTGCCGTCCTGACGGCGCTGATGTTCATGTTCTGCATCGCGCAACTCGGACCGGGACTGGTTCTGGTGCCGGCCGTGATCTGGCTGTTCTGGAGTGACAGCACGGCCTGGGGCACTTTCCTGTTGGTCTGGACGGTCATCGTCACTTCCCTCGACAACTTCCTGCGTCCGATCCTGATCAGAAAAGGCGCCGACCTGCCATTATTGCTGATCCTGGCCGGGGTCATCGGTGGCCTGCTGGCCTTCGGACTCGTCGGCATTTTCGTCGGCCCGGTGGTGCTGGCCGTCGCCTACACCCTGCTGCAGGCGTGGGTCAACGACCTTCCGGCCGGTGGCGAGGACGAGCCGGCGCCCAGCGATGCCCGCCTGCCGCCAGGCGCGTGATGCCGGGCCGCGGCGGCGGCGGCGCGGACGACTGCATGCTAGAATCCCGCCGACCCTTGCAACCCTCACCTGATCGGTTTCCGCCATGTTCTCAGGAATCATTGCTGCCCGCGGCAGCGTCACCCGAATCACTCCGCGTGACGACGGCGCCGGCACCGTGCGCTTGACGATCGATGCCGGGCAACTCGGCATCGAAGACGTTGAACTTGGCGATTCCATCGCCTGCGGTGGTGTTTGCCTGACCGTTGTCGATAAACAGCACAATTGTTTCTTTGTTGACGTCTCGCCGGAATCGCTGGCCTGCACCGTCGGCCTGGCGGCACCGGGACCGATCAATCTGGAGAAGGCCCTTCGTCTCGCGGACCGGCTCGGCGGGCATCTCGTCTCCGGGCACGTTGATGGTGTCGGCAAGGTACTGCGTTTCGAGGCCATCGGCGACAATCGCCTGCTCGAGATCCAGGCACCGGAGTCGCTCGCCAGGTACATTGCACGCAAGGGCTCGATAACCGTCGATGGCGTCAGCCTGACCACCAACTCGGTGGACGGCGCCACGTTCACCATCAACCTGATTCCGCACACCCTGGAAGCCACGACCCTCGGCAGTCTTCAGGCCGGTAGCCGGGTCAACCTCGAAATCGACCTGATTGCGCGCTATTGCGAGCGAATTCTGAACTATCAGGATAGCATCTGACGCGGACCTGATGCCCGCAGCAGCAATGACTTACCGTCGACCGCCGAGCCTTTCGTACAGCTGCCGGGATGCGGAATTGCCCAAATAGAGGTGCGCTCCGGTATAATCCTGCGGCTTGCATGGAACCGAGCGGGAGGGCTGCGCGCCCGTCCCGCTTTTGCGTATCTAAAGCTCGGCCCGCCAGCGGATTCAAACAGCAGCATCCACAGGAGTCTTTCGTGTCCTTGTTACCCACGCTTCCGCCCGCGATCCTCGCACTGGCCGATGGCACGATTTTTCGTGGCCTGGCTATCGGCGCCGGAGGCCGTACCAGCGGCGAGGTGGTGTTCAATACGGCGATGACCGGTTACCAGGAGATACTGACCGACCCCTCCTACTGCCGTCAGATTGTCACGCTCACCTATCCGCATATCGGCAACGTCGGGTGCAATGACGAGGACTTCGAATCGTGCGGCAACCATGCCGCCGGGCTGGTAATTCGTGACCTGCCGGTTCGCGCCGAAAGCTGGCGCCTGCAGGAGACTCTGCCCGACTATCTGCAAAAGCACGGCCTGGTGGCCATCGCCGGGGTGGATACGCGCAAGCTGACGCGCATTCTGCGCGAAAAAGGCGCCCAGGCCGGTTGCATCATGGCCGGAGAGATCGACGAGGAACAAGCAGTTGCCGAGGCACGCGCTTTTCCCGGCCTCGCCGGCATGGACCTCGCCAGGGTGGTGAGTGTCGCAGAACCGTACGAGTGGACGGCGGGACAATGGAGCCTTGACGGTTACCGCTCCGTACCGACGCCGCATTGGCACGTTGTCGCCTACGACTTCGGAGTCAAACACAACATCTTGCGCATGCTCGCCGCACGCGGCTGCAAGATTACGGTCGTTCCGGCGCAGACCAGCGCGTCCGAAGTCCTCAAACTCAAGCCGGACGGGGTGTTCCTGTCGAACGGGCCGGGCGATCCGGAACCGTGCGACTACGCCATTACGGCCATCCGCGAAATCCTTGCCCACGGTGTACCGACCTTCGGTATCTGCCTAGGCCATCAGTTGCTGGCGCTGGCTTCGGGCGCCAGGACGATGAAGATGAAATTTGGCCACCACGGCGCCAACCACCCGGTCAAGGATCTCCAGACTGGACAGGTCCTGATCACCAGCCAGAATCATGGTTTCGCGGTGGATGCCGATACCTTGCCCGCCAATCTGCGGCGCACGCACGCTTCGCTGTTCGATGGATCACTGCAGGGTATCGCGCGTAGCGACGTTGCGGCTTTTTCCTTTCAGGGCCACCCGGAAGCCAGCCCGGGGCCACATGACATCGCCTGTCTGTTCGACCGCTTTGTCAAGATGATGCAAGACGAAAAGGCGCACCATGCCCAAGCGCACAGACATTAAGAGCATTCTGATTATCGGCGCCGGTCCGATCGTCATCGGTCAGGCCTGCGAATTCGACTACTCCGGCGCACAAGCGTGCAAGGCGCTACGCGAAGAGGGTTACCGGGTAATCCTGGTAAACTCCAACCCAGCGACGATCATGACCGATCCGGATATGGCGGACGTGACGTATATCGAGCCGATTACCTGGCGGGTGGTCGAAAAGATCATCGCCAAGGAGCGGCCCGACGCGCTGCTGCCGACCATGGGTGGGCAGACGGCGCTGAACTGTGCCCTCGACCTCGCCAGACACGGCGTCCTCGAACGCTTTGGCGTCGAGATGATCGGCGCCACCAAGGAAGCAATCGACAAGGCCGAGGACCGCGAAAAATTCAAGGCGGCGATGACCAGAATCGGTCTCGGATCGGCTCGCTCTGCCGTCGCGCACTCGATGGAAGAGGCGCTGCAGGTGCAGGCGATGATCGGCTATCCGGCGATCATCCGCCCGTCCTTCACGATGGGGGGTTCGGGTGGCGGCATAGCCTACAATCAGGAGGAGTTTGTCGAAATCTGCCAGCGCGGCCTGGAAGCCAGCCCGACCAGCGAACTCCTGATCGAGGAATCGCTGATCGGCTGGAAAGAGTTCGAGATGGAGGTCGTGCGTGACCGCAAGGACAACTGCATCATCGTCTGCGCGATCGAAAACCTCGACCCGATGGGCATCCACACCGGTGACTCGATCACCGTCGCACCGGCGCAGACACTGACCGACAAGGAATACCAGATCATGCGCGATGCCGCCGTGGCGGTGCTGCGTGAGATCGGCGTCGATACCGGTGGATCGAACGTGCAGTTCGCGATCTGCCCGACAAACGGGCGGATGATCGTCATCGAGATGAACCCGCGCGTGTCGCGTTCGTCGGCTCTGGCGTCGAAGGCCACCGGTTTTCCGATTGCCAAGGTGGCAGCGAAGCTGGCGGTAGGCCATACCCTCGACGAACTGGCCAACGACATCACCGGCGGCAAGACCCCAGCCTCGTTCGAACCGTCGATCGACTACGTGGTCACCAAGGTGCCGCGCTTTGCCTTCGAGAAGTTTCCGGTAGCCGATTCGCGGCTGACCACGCAGATGAAGTCGGTCGGCGAGGTGATGGCCATCGGCCGCACCTTCCAGGAATCGCTGCAAAAGGCACTTCGGGGTCTGGAAATCGGTGTCGATGGCTTCGACGAGCGCAGTGTCGACCGCGAGGAAATCGAGATGGCGCTGAGCGAGGCACGGCCGGAACGGATCTGGTACATTGCCGACGCCTTCCGGATCGGCATGAGCCTGGAGGAAATTCATCGGCTGACCGCGATCGATCCGTGGTTTCTGGCGCAGATCGAAGATCTCTACAAGAAGGCCGAGCGCATCCGCGGCAGGCCCCTTGCGGCGTTGTCACGAGACGAATTGTGGTATTTGAAACGTGCCGGCTTCTCCGACAAACGGTTGGCGACCCTGTTGCGAACCACCCAGACGACGGTTCGCCGGCGTCGCCATGAACTGGGCATTCGCCCGGTGTACAAACGCGTCGATACTTGTGCCGCCGAATTCGCGACCGATACGGCCTACATGTATTCGACCTACGAGGACGAGTGCGAGGCGAATCCCAGCGATCGCAAAAAGATCATGGTCCTCGGTGGCGGCCCCAACCGCATCGGCCAGGGAATCGAGTTCGACTACTGCTGCGTGCACGCGGCTCTGGCGATGCGCGAGGATGGCTACGAAACAATCATGGTCAACTGCAATCCGGAAACGGTGTCGACCGATTACGACACCTCCGATCGCCTCTACTTCGAACCGTTGACGCTCGAAGACGTGCTGGAAATCGTCGCCGTCGAAAAGCCGCTGGGGGTCATCGTCCAGTATGGCGGCCAGACACCACTGAAGCTCGCCCGCGATCTCGAAGCCAACGGCGTGGCGATCATCGGCACCAGCCCGGACATGATCGACGCCGCCGAGGATCGCGAACGTTTCCAGAAACTGTTGCACGATCTGGGCCTCAAGCAGCCTTCAAATCGCACCGCACGCACGGAAGTCGACGCCCTGCGGCTGGCAGCCGAGATCGGCTATCCACTGGTGGTTCGTCCGTCGTACGTACTCGGCGGACGGGCGATGGAGATCGTGCACGAAGAGCGCGACCTCGAACGTTACATGCGTGAAGCCGTCAAGGTGTCCAACGACTCACCGGTACTGCTCGACCGCTTCCTCAACGACGCCTGCGAAGTCGACGTTGATGCCATCTGCGATGGTCGGGAAGTGCTCATCGGAGGGGTCATGGAGCATATCGAACAGGCCGGGGTTCATTCCGGCGATTCCGCTTGTTCGCTGCCGCCGTATTCCCTGTCGAGCGAATTGCAGGACGAACTGCGTCGCCAGACCCGCCTGATGGCGCATGGGCTAAAGGTCTGCGGCCTGATGAACGTCCAGTTCGCCATTCAGAAGGGCGTTGTTTTCGTTCTGGAGGTGAACCCGCGCGCATCGCGTACGGTACCCTTCGTTTCCAAGGCGACCGGACTGCAACTGGCAAAAATCGCGGCGCGTTGCATGGTTGGGCAGTCGCTGGCCAGCCAGGGAGTCACCGGCGAAGTGATCCCGAACTACTTCTCGGTCAAGGAGGCGGTTTTCCCGTTCGTGAAGTTCCGCGGCGTCGACACCATCCTCGGGCCCGAAATGAAATCGACCGGCGAAGTCATGGGTGTTGGACTCAGCTTTTCGGAGGCCTTCGTCAAGAGCCAGTTGGCGGCCAGTGTACGGCTGCCCAGTTCCGGCCAGGTATTCATCAGCGTCAAGGAATCGGACAAGGCAAAGGCAGTCACTATCGCCCGCGAACTGCAGTCGGCAGGCTTCACACTACTTGCCACACGTGGGACGGCAGCGGCCATTGCGGCAGCGGGAATTCCCGTCACGGCGGTGAACAAGGTCACCGAAGGGCGTCCGCATGTGGTCGACATGATCAAGAACAACGAGATTGTCCTGATCATCAACACCGTCGATGAGAAGCGCAAGGCGATCAGCGACTCGCGCTCGATCCGCACCTCCGGACTGGCGGCACGCGTGACGATCTACACCACGATCTGGGGAGCGGAAGCAGCAGCGGCCGGAATCCGGAACCGCGGCGAGTTGGTCGTCTATCCAATACAGGATTTGCACGCACAACTCCACTAGATAACCCATAGAACCGTCGCCGCCGCCGACCTGGCGCACCGGCGGTTTTCGTTGGCAGCCAATGATATGAGCAAGGTACCTGTTACCGTTCATGGAGCCGAAAAACTCCGTGCCGAACTGCATCACATGAAGACCGTCGAGCGACCGCGTGCCATCGCGGCGATCGCCGAGGCGCGCTCGCACGGTGACCTTTCGGAGAACGCCGAGTACGATGCCGCAAAGGAACGGCAAGGCTTTGTCGAGGGACGCATCAAGGAAGTCGAGGGCAAACTGGCGAACGCCCAAATCATCGACCCCAAACTGCTCGACGCTGACGGGCGCTGCGTTTTCGGGGCAACGCTCGATCTCGAGGACCAGGAATCCGGTGCCCGCGTGTGTTATCAGATCGTTGGCGAGGATGAAGCCGACATCAAGGCGGGCAAGATTTCGATCAACTCGCCAATCGCTCGGGCACTGATCGGCAAGTTCGCCGGCGACATCGCAGAGGTACAGGCTCCAGGTGGCATACGCGAATACGAAGTCATCGACGTCCGCTACGAATAGGGGATCGGCGATGCGACGCCTTGCCGATGCTCTCCATGACGTGGCGTTGACGCTCTGGGTGGGTGGCTTGTGGGTCATCGGCTATCTCGTCGCACCAACCCTGTTCGCAACGCTGAGTAACGATCGTCAGACGGCAGGCTTGCTGGCCGGCCGGTTGTTCGAGTTGATGGGCTGGGTAGGTCTCGCCTGCGCCGTCTACCTGCTGCTGTTCGTATTGCTGCGTGTGGGCACGACCGCCTTGCGCCGCTGGAACTTCTGGTTGCTCGTACTGATGCTGCTGCTGACCGCGGTCAGCCTGTTCGGCGTGCAGCCGTTGCTGGCGCAACTCAAGGCCGATGCCTTGCCGCGAGAAGTCATGGAAAGCGTACTCCGCAACCGCTTCGCCGCTTGGCATGGCGTTTCGAGCATCCTCTACCTCGTTCAGACCCTGCTCGGGTTACTGCTGGTGACCAGTTCCGGGCGAGCCACAAGGTAGCACCACGGATCGCTGGGTAACCACATCCCTGCGATGCGCGCGCGGATTTCCGTGGCTGAGCGATTTCAGTTCGCTGAACCACCCTGGAAGCTGCGCTTGTTGCGCCGGGGTCCGACGCTCCTGGCGCGCGCTTTGACTGCCTGGATCGGCTTCTCGGGCTGCGGGCGCCAGATCACCAGGAGTTTGCCGATATGCTGCACGGGCGCAGCATCGAGTCGTTCACAAAGGGTGCCGAAAAAGGCTTCGCGGACAGCCCGGTCATCGTTGTAAACGCGGACCTTGATCAGTTCATGGCTGGCGAGACTGGCATTGATCTCCTTGATCACCGATTCTGAGAGGCCACTCTGGCTTATCGAAACCACCGGATTCAGGGAGTGGGCGCGGGCGCGCAAAGCGCGTCGTTCGTCTGAGGTGAGATTGAGCATGCGGGTTACCTTCTTGCTGTGACTGTCGCGTCAGCAACGTACGAGTCGCCCTCCTCCCGGATTGCAGGAGCGGGGCAGTGAGTCAGAGAAACGTTCACCACTTGAGTGGGCGAGGTTTCTGCAAGAGCAATGACTATTTGAAGAGCGCATTCTAGCGGGTTTCGTCCAATGAATCGAAGCAGATCCAGTAATGCCTGGTTGCGTGAGCACGTCAATGATACCTATGTGCAGCGGGCGAAGGCGCAGGGGTATCGCTCGCGTGCCTCCTACAAACTGGTCGAGATGGACGAGAGGGATCACCTGATTCGCGCCGGCGACGTGGTGGTCGATCTGGGCGCGACCCCGGGGGGATGGTCACAGGTGGCGGCCAAGAAGATGCAGGGCAAGGGCCGCATCATCGCCGTCGATCTCCTGGAGATGGACCCTCTGCCAGGGGTAATCTTCGTGCAAGGGGATTTTCGCGAACAGGCGGTTCTCCATAATCTGGAAAATCTGCTCGCCGGCGAAAAAGTCGGGCTTGTTCTTTCCGATATGTCGCCCAACATATCGGGTATCGCGCTCTGCGACCAGGCGCGCGCAGCGCATCTCGCCGAACTGGCTCTGGAATTTGCCCGCAACTGGCTGAAACCCGATGGTGCTTTGCTGGTCAAAGCATTCCACGGATCCGGGTTCAACGATTTTGTGCTGGAAATGCGCAAAACATTCAAGGCGGTTTCCTCGCGCAAGCCCGATGCTTCGCGCGATCGCAGCCCGGAGGTCTATTTGCTCGGCAGAACCTTGAAAACTTGCAGTGATCGTTGATCTGGTGTTTGATTCAGTGGCTGGGAATCAGTTTAGAATATGATGTCGTGGAACAGCAAGGTTTCTGGAATCATCCCGGGCCGGGCAACGTGGAAGAGGTGAAGCATTGAATAACATGTTCAAGAATCTGGCAGTTTGGCTGGTCATCGGTCTCGTCTTGATGACCGTATTCAATCAGTTCAACAATCGCCAGGTAGCCCAGTCGTCGATGGAGTATTCCCAGTTCATCGAGGAAGTGGGCAAGGGAACGATTGCCAAGGTGGTCATCGAAGGGCGAGTGCTCAAGGCAACGACCACCGACGGCCGCAAGCTCACCAGTTACGCGCCTCCTGATCTGTGGATGGTTTCCGATCTCCTCAAACACGGTGTCAAGATCGAGGCCAAGCCCGAGGAGGAGCAATCCTTCCTGATGAGCATCTTTGTCAGTTGGTTCCCGATGCTGCTGCTGATCGGCGTATGGATTTTCTTCATGCGCCAGATGCAGGGTGGCGGCCGTGGCGGCGCTTTTTCGTTCGGCAAGAGCAAGGCGCGGCTGCTCGACGAGTCGACCAACACCATCACCTTCGCCGATGTCGCGGGTTGCGATGAAGCCAAGGAAGAGGTCTCCGAACTCGTCGATTTCCTGCGCGACCCTTCGAAATTCCAGAAACTGGGTGGCCGCATCCCGAAGGGCGTGCTGCTGGTCGGCAACCCGGGTACCGGCAAGACGCTGTTGGCCAAGGCGATTGCCGGCGAGGCCAAGGTGCCCTTCTTTTCGATTTCCGGCTCGGACTTCGTCGAGATGTTCGTCGGTGTTGGCGCGGCGCGTGTTCGCGACATGTTCGAGAACGCCAAGAAGCACGCACCGTGCATCATCTTCATCGACGAACTGGACGCTGTGGGCCGTCAACGCGGCGCCGGCCTGGGCGGCGGCAACGATGAACGCGAACAGACGCTCAACCAGATGCTGGTTGAAATGGATGGTTTCGAAGGCAGTGTCGGAGTCATCGTGATCGCGGCAACCAACCGGCCCGATGTGCTCGATCCGGCGCTGATGCGCCCCGGACGTTTCGACCGCCAGGTGGTCGTACCGCTACCTGACATTCGTGGTCGGGAACAGATCCTGGTGGTACATATGCGCAAGGTGCCGCTATCTCCGGATGTCAAGGCTGACATCATCGCCCGTGGAACGCCCGGATTTTCGGGTGCCGATCTGGCCAATCTGGTCAACGAAGCGGCACTGTTCGCCGCTCGCGGCAACAAGCGGCTGGTCGATATGGAGGACTTCGAGAAAGCCAAGGACAAGATCATGATGGGTGCCGAGCGCCGCAGCATGGTCATGAACGAGGACGAAAGGCGCAACACGGCGTACCACGAGTCGGGGCACGCCGTGGTCGCCAAACTGATGCCGAAATCCGATCCGGTACACAAGGTTACGATCATCCCGCGCGGCCGGGCGCTTGGACTGACCATGCAGTTGCCCGAAGAGGATCGCTACGCCTACGATCGTATTTATCTGCTGAGTCGGATCGCCGTCCTGTTCGGGGGCCGCATCGCCGAAGAACTGTTCATGAACCAGATGACCACCGGCGCTTCGAACGACTTTGAGCGGGCGACACAGATGGCACGCGACATGGTCACGCGCTACGGCATGTCCGATGCGCTGGGGCCGATGGTCTACGGTGAAAACGAAGGCGAGGTATTTCTCGGGCGTTCGGTGACCACACACAAGAACATGTCCGAAGCCACGATGGAGAAAGTTGACGCGGAAATTCGACGCATCATCGACGAGCAATATGCGCTTGCGCGCCGACTCCTCGAAGAGCAGCGCGACAAGGTCGAGGCGATGGCGGCAGCCCTGCTGGAACTTGAAACGATAGACGCCGATCAGATCAACGACATCATGGCCGGCAAGCCTCCACGCCCGCCAAAGCAGCCGCAGGCGCCGTCACCGAGCAAACCGGACCTCAACACACCGGACGCGGCGCCAAGCGCCACTGCCCCAGCCTGAGTAAACACCGGCGCAACGCCTCCCCTGTGCGCTCCCAGCGCCCAGCCCGATTGCTGGCCTGATGTTTCACTGCGGCCCGCACAGACTCCCTTCCGACCGCCCACTGCTGATGGGCGTGGTCAACCTGACGCCGGACTCGTTCTCCGGCGACGGTCTGGCCTGCGACCCGTCCACGGCCATCGCGCACGCGTACCGGCAAATCGAGGCCGGCGCCGACCTGCTTGATATTGGCGCAGAGTCGTCACGCCCGGGCGCACTGCCGACCTCAGTCGAGGATGAACTGACACGCCTGATTCCAGTGCTTGAAGGACTGGACGGCTGCGGCGTACCCCTCTCTGTCGACACCTACAAGCCGGAAGTGATGCGCGCGGCACTCGCGCACGGCGCGGCAATGATCAACGACATCTACGCGCTGCGCATGCCGGGAGCGCTGGCGGCCGTGGCTGACAGCGATTGCGCGCTCTGCCTGATGCACATGCGCGGCGAACCCTTGAGCATGCAGGAGCACCCCAGCTACGGCAATGTCGTAGCCGAAGTCCAGGCCTTTCTCGCACAGCGGGTAGCCGCAGCGCAAGAGGCAGGCATCGCCAGCGATCGCCTGCTCCTCGATCCGGGTTTCGGCTTCGGCAAGACACTCGCACACAATCTCGAACTACTGCGTCATCTGCAGATTTTCTCGTTTGCCGGACTGCCCGTGCTGGCGGGCATTTCGCGCAAGTCGATGCTGGGTACGATCACCGGACGTCCGGTCGGGGACCGCTTGGCTGCCAGCATCGCGGCAGCCTTGATCGCTGCCCAGCGTGGAGCGTGCATTCTGCGTGTTCATGACGTCGCGCCAACACGCGACGCCCTGGCCATCTGGCAAGCCGTAGAGTCCTCCCCTGGAAGCGGCGACTCACCCGCCGGCCTCCCACGGAAGACCTGACCAGCCCTGACATCGGGCGGTCCAGAGGCATTGACGTTTTTGCCCTCGACAGCGCAGACACTGGCGCGCCAACCTGCATTTTTCCTGCCTCTTCCGCCGCCAACGCAGCGCACAAGCGACGAATTGTGTGGTAGTAAACAGCGTCTCCCGCGCCGTTTGCGTAGAATGTCGTCTTGACGGACATCGATTTGTCTGCGCTCGACGGGAGAGAAGATCGTGACGAGGAAGTATTTTGGTACGGATGGCGTGCGTGGGCGTGTCGGAGAAATCCCGATCACACCGGATTTCGTCATGCGCCTGGGACACGCAACAGGAAGAGTTCTGGCCGCCCGCGACACGGCTCGCGTCAATATCAAGGGAAGCGAACGCCCGGCCGTATTGATCGGCAAGGATACCCGCATTTCCGGCTACATGATGGAAGCTGCGCTCGAAGCCGGCTTTTCTGCAGCCGGTGTGGATGTCTGTCTGGTCGGCCCAATGCCTACTCCGGCTATCGCCTACCTTACGCGCGCCCTGCGCCTGCAGGCCGGCGTCGTCATTTCGGCCTCGCACAACCCCTATTACGATAACGGAATCAAGTTCTTCTCCTCCCGCGGTACCAAGCTGCCGGATGAACTCGAATCGGAGATCGAGGCCGCGCTCGACGAACCGCTGACCTGTGTTCCATCGGCAGGACTTGGGCGTGCGCGGCGAATCGATGATGCGGATGGTCGTTACATCGAATTCTGCAAGGGCACTTTTCCTTTCGAAATGGATCTACGTGGGCTGAAGATCGTCGTGGATTGTGCCAACGGAGCGGCTTACCATATTGCACCACATGTCCTTCATGAATTGGGAGCCGAAGTCACCAGTATCGGCACCGAACCCAACGGGCTGAACATCAACCAGGATGTCGGTGCGACCGCACCTGCAGCCTTGCGGGCAGCGGTCATCGCCCAGGGCGCCGACATCGGAATCGCGCTGGACGGGGATGGCGACCGGGTGATGATGGTCGACGCGATGGGTAACCTCTACGATGGCGATCAACTATTGTTCGCGGTCGTCCGCAGCCGATTGCGCCAGGGCTCTGTCGCGGGGGTTGTGGGCACCTTGATGAGCAATCTCGCCCTGGAACACGCCCTCGGCGAGTTGCAGGTTCCTTTTGCCCGCGCCGCCGTCGGCGACCGCTACGTCATGGACATGCTGCGACAGAAGGGTTGGCTGTATGGTGGCGAGAACTCCGGCCACATTCTCTGCCTCGACAGGCACACCACCGGCGACGGCATCGTTTCCGCCCTGCAAGTGCTCTCGGCACTGCGTGAAGAAGGCGGTGATCTGCTGCAACTACTCGGCGGTCTGAAGCTCTATCCGCAAAGGCTGATCAACGTGGCGCTGAGCAAAGGCTTCCCATGGAAGCAGAACCCGCTGATCGACGCTACCCTGCGCGAGGTGGAGAGCGAACTCAATGGCTGCGGCCGGGTGCTGTTGCGTGCCTCGGGGACGGAACCGCTGCTGCGCGTCATGGTCGAGGGCCAGGACTCGCTGATAGTCTCCCGAGCCGCCGAGAAACTTGCCGCTGCGGTGCGTGAAGCGGTTTCCTCTTGATCGATCAATCCTGGGCTCGACGGCCAGCCGCCGAGCGGGATGGACACGGACTGCAGATCAACCGCTGCGGTCGACAGGCTGACCAGCTAACGGTCATTGCAGTTGCCGCCGCCCCGGATGATGAAAGAAGATGCGGGTTGGGAAGCGGCGGGTAGAGGTCGCGCAACATTTTGGCGGCTCGACCCCGCAAGCTAACGTGACCCGCTGAACCGACTCGTACCCCGGATTGCTGCCATCGAGCGCACACATTAAAAGGGCCGTTGGCGACCTGTCGCCTTCAGGCAATTTCGGTTCTGGCACCCACCGCCTCCCGCGTTCAAGTTTATGGCGAAAGGAGACGGTATGGAACTGGTTCCGATCCACAAGCGGGTCATTGGGCTGGATATTCATCAGGCCCAGGTCACGGCGTGCGCGATCATCGAGGAATCGGGCGGCGAGACACGACTCGAGCAGCGGCAATTTGGCGCGTTCAAACGGGACCGGCGGGAGCTGGCGGTCTGGGCGGCGGCGCTTGATCCGGACGAAGTCGTCATGGAAAGCACGGGCATCTACTGGAAGAGTCCGTATGCGGCGCTGGAGGCGGTCGGTATCCGGGCGACGGTGGTCAATGCCCGTCACGTCAAGCAGGTGCCGGGACGCAAGACGGATGTTGGAGATGCCCAGTGGCTGGCCACCCTGGCGCGAGCCGGTCTGCTCCGAGGGTCTTTCGTGCCGCCGGCCCAACTGCGCGAACTGCGTCTGATCGCCCGGCAACGGCAGAAGCTCGTCGGGCTGCTCTCGTCCGAGAAGAACCGCATGCACAAAGTGCTGACCGATGCCGGCATCCGTCTGGGCGTGGTGGTCAGCGATATCCATGGTCAGTCGGCACGCGCGATGATCAAGGGGATTCTCCGGGGGCAGGCTCCGCATGAGGTTCTTCAACTCGCCAGTCGACGTCTCAAAGCCAGCCGCGAGGAATTGCACGATGCCCTGCAGGGCGAATTGACCGCGAGTCACGTGTTCGTTCTTGACGAACTATTGCGGCATATCGAGGAACTCGAAGCGCGCATCGCCCGTTTCGACGCCCGCCTGCTCGCCGAATTGGCGAGCGAGCACAATGCGCTCGCCCTGCTGCAAACCTTACCTGGCGTCGATCTCATCGGCGCCGCCATGCTGCTCGTCGAGATCGGCAGCGACATGAGCGTCTTCGGCACCTCGGACCGCCTAGCCTCCTGGGTTGGCCTCTGTCCGGGCAACAACGAGTCGGCCGGGAAGCGCAAATCGGGACGCGTCCGCAAGGGCAATCCCTACGTCCGCCGACTCCTCTGTGAGTTCGCTCACGCCGCCAGCCGCACAAAATCGGCGTTCCAGGCCAAGTTCCAGTCGTTGATCGTTCGTCGTGGTCACAAACGCGCCATCGTCGCTTTGGCTCACAAAATGTTGCGCACCATTTTTTTCATGCTCAAGCGTGGCGAACATTACCGGGATTCCGCCACCAACTATGAGCAGCTCTCCGTGCAGCGCAACGCCTCTCGCTGGATCAAGGCGCTAACTCGCTTCGGCTTCATCCCCGCAGCCGCTTGATTCACGACAACCGATCTCCATGACCGCTCGCGGTCAGGTACTCGCGCGCTTGGAGACTGGGTTCTTTCACATTAACTGCCACTCGCCCTGAAGCGGTGCCGCCCTCAATTCAGTACAAGAAAAACTCGCGGCGCGCCATCCCCCAACCTTCTTCGTCGGCTCTGCTCAAGGCGTCCAGGTCGGTCGGCGTCGCCGCCGGGTCGTCCACCCACTCGCGCAGCAGCGGCGAGCCATTGATCAGGTCGATGGCCAGGCGATCAAATTCGTACTCGTACGCGAAATCTCGCCACAGGGCGTAATCCGGCAGCATTTGTCGCAGCGCCTTGAAAGCCAGGGCCTGCAGGCGCCACGGACGAAACAGGGCATGCCGGTAACAGCCATCCTCGACGTGAATCTGCACGCCATGGCACAAGTGACCCGTGTGCTTGTGAAAGGTTGGCTCGAACCAGCACTCGCGCAGGCGGCAGCCATCTAGCCATTGAGGGGCCAGCGCCTGCATGCCGCTGATCAAATGACGCGCGTCGATGTCCGGCGCACCAAAAAGCTCCAGCGGCCTCGTCGTACCCCGTCCCTCAGACAACGTCGTACCTTCGAGCATCACCGTGCCGGCGTAGCAGCGCGCCATCGACACGTTCGGAGCGTTCGGGCTGGGGTTGATCCAGCTCCGCTCGCCGAGTGGCCAGCCGTAGCCGGGCGCAGCCTCCGGGTTCCAGCCGTGCATCTTGATCACCGTGCAGTCGACGTCGAGCTTGAGCGTGCTGATGAACCAGCACGCCAGTTCGCCCATCGTCAGGCCATGGCGCATCGGTAGCGCTCCAGCGCCGACGAAGCTCTCCCAGCCGGGACGCAGCAGCAGCCCTTCAACCGGACGTCCCACCGGATTGGGCCGATCGAGTATCCACACCGCCTTGCCGTGCTCAGCCGCCGCTTCGAGCAGATAGCGCAGCGTGGTAATGAAGGTGTAGATACGGCAGCCGAGGTCCTGCAGGTCGATCAGCAGCACGTCGAAGCTGGCCATCATGACCGGCGTCGGACGTCGCACCAAGCCGTAGAGGCTGAACACCGGAATGCCGTGCACCGGGTCGAGGAATTCCGGCGATTCGGCCATATTGTCCTGCTTGTCGCCGCGCAGGCCATGTTGCGGCCCAAAGGCCGCGGTGATCCGCAGATCGGGCAGCGTGGCGAGCGCATCAAGGGCATGCTCCAGATTGGCGCTGACCGATGCTGGGTGGGCAACCAGGGCGATGCGGCGGCCATTCAGAGGCCTCCGCAACGCGTCGTCACTTAGAAGTCGGTCGAGTCCGAACTGCAGTACGGGCATCAGCCAATCCTTCGGGCAGATCTGTGCGGCGGCGCCAATTCCAGTGTGAAACCGTCACGATGGTGAAAATCGGGCAAGGCAGCGGGGTGGTGCAACGCCCAGTAACTGTGGCTGCCATCAAGCACGTCGATGGCTTCGATGACGGCGCAAAGACCGATCTGCAATCTCGCCGCATCTGTACTCCGTGGCAGGACGGCGGAAGCAATCCGCGCTTCGACTTCGAGGCGCCCGGCGGACAGCCTGGCCTTGATCTGCGGTGGAACAGGCAGGAAGCGGGTTTCCTCAAGCTGCCGGTAGTTGCCAAACGCGTAGGCAGCCCACTTGCCCGAGGGTGAGAAGTTGAACTCATGGTAGCCCGGCTCGCCAGCAACGCCGACGAAGACTTCGAAACAGGTATGTTCCCAGAGGCCGTCAGCACACCCCGGCGGTTGCGGTTCCGGAATGAGCAGACGGACCATGTCGCCGCGCAGACAATAGGCGATTTCAAGACTGCCATCGGCCGCGTACGCAGCGTGCGCTTCGAGTGAACGCACTACCGGGGCGGGAGTCGCCGGATGACGAACGAGACTCAGCGTAAACTCGGAGGGAAACATCGGTAGAAAAAGGGCTGGCCGCAACAGTGGGGAATTCTAGCGTCTTCCGCGACCTTGGCGGTGGGCTTTGTCGATTCTGCCGACCGCCAACGAGCCCTGCGTCGCGTTGGCAGTTCGCGACACAGTCATCGGCTGCACGGCAACGCCGGCTCACCGCAGAACATGGCGAAGGCCTGCCTCACGATGTCCTGTGTCAGGGCACGAACGATGAACACCAAACGGCTCTGATGGTCGCCGTCCGGCCAGGCAGGCAGCATCGCTTCCGGGTAGCGCATGTGCTGCACGCACTGCAGCACGCGTGGCCCGTTCTCACCCTGCACCGCAATCAGGCCCTTGACGCGCAGGATGCGATCGCCACAGGTGGCGAGCAGAACATCAATCGCCTCGGCGAACTCCGGCCAGGCAAATGGCTGCTCGAAACGCAGCACGAAGGCATGCACCAGCGCATCGTGGCGGTTACCGGCAGGCACTTGCACTAATTGATCGTGCACTGCGGCGGCGGCCACTTTCTCCTCGGCCAGCCAGCGGCGTACATCGGCCGTCTTGCTGCCCGGATCATAGAGCCCACACCCCATCACCTGCTCTGCGCTGACGACACCCCGATAGACCTCGATCTGCGACGCTCCAGGATTGGCGCGTGCCAGACGGCGGGCAACGCCGGCAATCTCGTCGGGGGTCGCCAAGTCACACTTGGTGAGCAGCAGACGGTCCGCCATCGCCACCTGGCGTATGGCCTCGAAGTGACGACTGAGCTGGCGACCGGCATGGGTGACATCGACCGCCGTGACCACCCCGTCCATGCGAAAGCATTCGGCAATGAAGAAATCTTCGAGCAGGGTGTAGAGCACCGGCGCCGGATCGGCCAGGCCGGTGGTTTCGATGAGAACACGCGCGAAAGCCGGGATCTCGCGCCGCAAACGACGCATGAACAGGTCGCGCAGGCTGCGCGCCATCTCCCCGCGTACGCTGCAGCACAGACAACCCGATCCGAGAACGACGACCTGGTCGTCCACCTGTTCGACCAAGTGGTGGTCTATGGCGACGTCTCCCAATTCGTTGATCAGGACGACGGCATTGGCGAGTGCCGGCTGTCGCAACAGGTGATTGAGCAGCGTAGTCTTGCCGGCCCCCAGAAAACCCGTAAGGACGGTCACCGGGATGGTCCGATCGGGGTCTGGTGCACGCATGGCTCAGGCCTCGCGCTCGCGGTTTCGCGCGCCGCACCCTACCGCTGGCGCGTACGTTGCGGCCGCTTCGCTTCCCCTGCGCGTAACGGACCGCCATGAACTTGTCGAGCTGATTGCAGGCGCCCGGCGGTGATCGCCGATCATCGGTGCTCGCCGGTACAGCCGGCGCATCGACCGCGCAGGTCGAGTTCGAGATGTGACAGCGAAAAACCCTCGGGCAAGCTGGGGGGTGCTGGCGGCGCCGCATCAAGGCAGAACACACGCCCGCAGTTTTCGCAACGAAAATGCGTGTGCGCCGAATGCTCGCCGATGGCGGCCGCCGAGAAGCGGAAGACCCGCTGCGCATCGGCATTTCGGTGCGCCAACCCACTCTCCACCAGCCAGTCGAGTACGCGATAGAGCGTCACCCGATCGACGGGCAGATCGCCGATCGCCTGCTCGATCTCGTGGTGTGTCAGCGCCGCCGGTACCATGCGCAGCAGCCGCAGGACGCGCACCCGCGCCGGCGTCGCGCGCGCACCCGTGCGGCGAATGAGCAAGGCAGCAGTTTCAGCCTCCGCGGCGGATTCGACAGCATTCTTGACCACAGTCATGCAACGATTTAAGCACAGTACGATGCCAGATGCAACAGAGTTGCGCCGGATGGGCACCGCTGCAGGGGCAATAAAACAATGCGGCTGCGCACACGGGGCGTAAGGTTGACGGTTGCTTGAACGACCATAGCGCAAACGGTCATCACTCGTGTCCGCGTCGGCGAGAACTGCAACTGTTGTCCGCCTCCCGGTTGCTGGCTTGGGGAACTGTAGCAGTGCTTTTCGGCCGAACACCTGAAAGCGCTGTCTGTACACGTCGATGCCCGGAACCACAGCAGATGGTACGTCTGTTTCGCAGGGCCGCATTTTGTTTCGGACTGCAGGCAGCCAATCTGTTGGGGTTGATCGCCCCAGCCACCGGCAGCCTGCTGCGCCGGACTGGCGTCCCTTAGTTGTTACTGGAGATATCTCATGGATCGTCGTCAATCACTGAAATGGCTGAGTGGCTTGTCAGCCTTCGTCCTGCCCGTTACTGCCCCGGGCCCAGCCTGGGCCGGTAACGGCAGCAAGTTGCAGAAATCGAAGACCGAATGGGCCGCCCTGCTGCCGCAGCCGGCCTATCGCGTTCTCTTTGAAGAGGACACCGAACGCGCCGGCAGCAGCCCATTGAACCAGGAAAAGCGCGACGGCACCTTCATTTGCGCCGCCTGCCACCTGCCACTGTTCGACAGCGCGACCAAGTACGACAGCGGCACCGGCTGGCCCAGCTTCTGGGAACACCTGCCGGAGTCGATTGCCACCAGGACCGACTTCAAGCTGTTCTATCCGCGTACCGAGTACCACTGCTCCCGCTGCGGCGGACACCAAGGCCATGTCTTCAACGATGGCCCCAAGCCCACCGGCAAGCGCTATTGCAATAATGGGCTGGCCCTGCAATTCGTGCCGCGCTCGGAGAAGCTGCCGGAGTTGCGGACATGAGCACGCGCCTGCGACTGGCGGCGCTGCTGCTCCTGATCGGTGGCCATGCCGGCGGCGCCGAGCCACCCGCGCCCAAAGCAACCGAAGTCCGAACGGCAATTTTCGCCGGCGGCTGCTTCTGGTGCATCGAAGCGGATTTCGAAAAGTTGCCTGGGGTTCTTGCCGCAGAGTCCGGCTATACCGGCGGCCGTACGGCAAACCCAAGCTACGAACAGGTCAGCGCCGGCAACACCGGACATACCGAGGCCATACGCGTGTCCTATGATCCGCAGCGGCTGAGCTATCCGCAGTTGCTCGACTATTTCTGGCGCCATATCGATCCGACGGTCAGGAACCGACAATTCTGCGATGTCGGCACACAATACCGCAGCGGCATCTACTGGCAGAACGAGGTCGAACGCAAGGCAGCCGAAAGCAGCCGTGACGCCTTGCTGGCCAGCGGCAAGCTGCCGCATATCGAAACCGAGATCGTCGCCGCCGCCACCTTCTACCCGGCAGAGGAGTACCACCAGGACTACTACAAGAAGAACCCGATCCGTTATGCCTATTATCGCCAGGGTTGCGGCCGCGACGCCCGGGTAAAGCAGATCTGGGGGAGCAGCTAGTCGCCCTGGCTCGCCGCGCACTCATTCCACCTGGCAGAGAAGACCCTTGAGGTATTCACCTTCACTGAAATTCAAGGCAACCGGGTGATCCGGAGAGGCCCCGAGACGGCGCAGGATACGCGCCTCGCGCCCGGCACCAAGCGCGGCTTCGGCAAGGATCTGCTGGAAGTGTTCACCGCTGATGCCGCCCGAGCACGAATAACTCATCAGCAGACCACCGGGATTCAGCAGGCGAAACCCGAAGACGTTGATGTCGCGATAGGCCCGCGCAGCGCGTTCGGCATGTACCGCCGAAGGAGCGAACTTTGGCGGATCGAGAATGATCAGGTCGAAGCGTCGACCCTGATCATTCAACGCCCGCAGTTCATTGAAAACGTCCGCCTCTCGCCATTCGGCACGGTTCGCGTCGAGATGCGGGTTGAGCGCCAGATTTTCTGCCGCCATGGCCAGCGCAGGGCCGGACGAGTCGATCGACAGCACGCTGCTCGCACCGCCAGCCAGCGCCTGCAGCGAAAATGCGCCGCTATAGCAGAAGCAGTTGAGCGTCGCACGACCTGCTGCGAGGACCCGCGTCAGCACCCGGTTGTCGCGTTGATCAAGGTAGAAACCCGTCTTGTGGCCAGCAACGATGTCGACACGCAGGCGCACGCCGTTCTCGACGATGGCCAGCGGCTCTGGCGAAGCTTCGCCATACGCCCAGCCGGTGACCGGATCGAGCCCCTCCAGTCGGCGGACGCCTGAATCCGATCGCTCGTAGATGCGTGCGCAAGCGCTTGCCCGGTGCAGCGCGGAGATGATCGCCCGTCGCCACTTCTCGGGGCCGGTGGCGGTCAGTTGCAACACCACGGTGTCGCCATAGCGGTCAGCAATCACCCCCGGCAGACCGTCGGACTCGCCATGGATCAGCCGCAAGCCGTCCTGGCCACGCAACTCCGGCAACATTCCACGACGTTCGACCGCCGCCTGGACACGGCGCTTGAAGAAAGCGTCGTCTATGACTTCCTCGGGGTCGAAGGTCCACACCCTGGCCCTGATCTTCGACTCGGGACTCCACGCCGCCTTCGCCAGGGGCCGGCCGTTGGCGGCAACGACGTCGACAGTATCGCCCGGCCGCGCACGACCGCTCAGTCGTTCAACCGCAGTGGCGAAAATCCAGGGGTGACGACGGACCAGCGAGCGATCCTTGCCGGGCAGAATAACGAGCTGAGCCATAGAATCCCGCGCCTGGCATGTCAGCCGGGCGACAATGAAGTTGGAGCGGCGCAGTCTACACCACTGCGGGTGTCTCGCCGAATCCGGGGTTGGGAGTTTGCTGCCGGCCCCCCATTTTTTTGAGGCTCATCAACGAAAGCGCAGGCACGAATACACGCCCGAAACGTGACGCGGCGCGATACCGGAGGTATCGCGCCGCGCGTGCTGCAAACACCGACAAGTCAGCTTTTTGGTTTGGCCGGGGTGCTCATTTCCGTCTGGCCATCCTTGGCTTTTTCAGCCGAGCAGGCGACAGCATGAACACTAGATAGCGCCAGCGCCAAAGCCAACAGGCCGGCGATCAGTTTCCCCATACGCTTCTCCTTGTGGCTGCCGATATTGGCAGGCTCACTCTAGGCCAATCAGATGCGAAATACAACCCCGATAGACCGAGTGGCTTTCAGCACAGCTTGACAACGATGTTGTCTAGCGCCCGTGCCGCATCGGCAACGCGGTCAGCAGCGTTGGACAAGTGGCGATAGGTTTCACGGCGCTTGAACATGTTCAGGTAGTCGTCACCCTGGAAAAGTTCCGTAATCGCCCGTCGATACGACTTTTCGACGGTGCGTTCGGCCTTCCGTGCGGCATTGGCATCAAGACCAGCGCCCGCCGGGTCAGTCGCCAGGCGCGCGAATCCCTTCGCCAGCGCGTCCGTGCCTTCGCGAATATGCAGCGCGATCTGCAGGCTGTGCTTGTCTGGCTGCAGACCCAGCATGTCCATCTCGACGACGGTGGACTTGCAGTAGTTCACGATGTCGTCGAGCGTGGTGATCGCGCGGAAGAGGTCTTCGCGGTCGACCGGTGTCGAGAAGGCGTCGCTCAACACGCTGAGGTTGGCGGCCTTGATCCGGTCGGCTTCGTGCTCGTCGTCGCGGACCTTCTGGCTGACCGTCACGTCGCCGGTTTCCATGAATTCCACGAGCAGACGGGTGGTCTCCGCGGCGTTCGCGCTCTGCTCGGCGAGCATCCCGAAAAAGTCCGCGACGGTCGGGAAGACCCGCTCATACAGACGGCGAAAAATTGGTTTGTCTTCGGCTTGATTGTCGTCCATGGTTCATCTCCTCAGTTAGTGTTGGCCAAGAATGATTCTGGCCAGGGCGTAGCAAACAATGGCAGTGAGTGCCGAAGCGGGGATGGTGATCACCCAGGTCTTGGCGATGTCAACGGCCTTCTTCCAGCGTACGGCACGTGGGTGTTCGGAATAACCGATGCCCATGATCGAAGTGGCGACCACGTGCGTGGTCGATACCGGTGCGCCGACGACCGAGGCAGAGAGAATCAGCAGCCCGGAAGTCAGCTGCGAAGACAAGGCGTGCAGCGGGCGTACGCGATAGATGGCAAAGCCAAGTGTGCGCACGATCCGCCAACCGCCGGACAGGATTCCCAGCGTGATCGCCGTGGCACAGGCCAGGACGACCCAGAACGGCACCTCGAATTTCGGAATGAAACCACCGAGCAAGAGCACCAGCGTCAGCATACCCATGCTCTTCTGGGCGTCGTTGGCGCCGTGCGAAAAGGCGAGGGTGGCCGCACTGACGAACTGCAGCTTCCTTAGGGTGTTATTGGCACTCGGCTTCGAACCGGCCATCAGTTTTCGCGCGATGCGGAAAACCAGGAAACCGCACCAGAAACCGAGCAAAGGCGAGAGGAGCAGCGAAACCAACACCTTCATCACGCCGAGGAGTTTGCCGTCGTGCATCAGCGGCGTCCAACCCCAGATCACGTACTCGGATCCGACGGCCGCGACCACCGCGCCCGCCAGGCCACCGACCAGCGCGTGTGACGAAGACGAGGGAATGCCAAACCACCAGGTCGCCAAATTCCAGACGATGGCGCCGAGCAACCCGCAGAACAGGATCAGTACCGCGAGGCTGGCATCCACAGTCGACAGGTCGACGAACTTGCCGATGGTGTTGGCCACCGCCGTCCCCCCCAACAAGGGTCCGAGAAACTCGAACACGCCAACGACGACCACCGCCTGCGCCGGGGTCATAGCCCGCGAAGCGATGATCGTGGCGACGATGTTCGCCGCATCATGAAAGCCGTTGGTGTAGTCGAAAAACAACACGATCACCACCGTGGCCACGGCCATCCAGTACAAATTTTCCATACGCCCCCTTCCTGTAAAAGGACCCGGAAGGCCCCTTTCTTGTAAAAAGTGTGCCGATTATGCACAAAATTTTAAAGTTGTCCACGTTCTGTTAACATCGTCAGCATCGAAAGCTGGTCTGGAGGACAAATCATGCGTCTGGAGGAGCAGGGCGAAAGCCTGAATATTGAAGACCGGAGGGGGGGAGATGGCGGCATCGGGCGCGGTAGCATCGGCATCGGCACACTGCTGGTTGCGCTTGCCGC
Organism: Candidatus Accumulibacter propinquus; assembly: GCF_056856495.1. NCBI lineage: Bacteria > Pseudomonadati > Pseudomonadota > Betaproteobacteria > Candidatus Accumulibacter > Candidatus Accumulibacter propinquus. The sequence continues at coordinate 688,294 of NZ_JBSEHC010000003.1, read as the reverse complement.
CGGTTATTTTTTCGGCGTCGACCCGGCGGTGATCCTCGGCCTGGCGTCGAGCGGCAACCACTCCCCTGTCACGCCGCAACCCGCGCAAAAGCCACCGGCCAACGACGAGATGGCGCGTTTCGTCGCCAAGGTACTCGGCAGTACCGAGGCCACCTGGCGCAGCATTTTCGACGCGGCGGGGCGCCGCTACCAGGAACCGAAGCTGGTAATATTCACCGGCGCCACCCCAACGGCATGCGGCACGGGACGCTCGGCGATGGGCCCCTTTTATTGTCCATCGGATCAGAAGGTCTATATCGACCTGGCATTCTACCGCGACCTCCGGGAACGCTTCCACGCTCCCGGCGAATTCGCGCAGGCTTACGTCATCGCCCACGAAGTCGGTCATCACGTGCAGAACCTGCTCGGCATTTCCGACAAGGTGCACGCGGCGCAACAACGTAGCGGCAACCGTGCTGGAGCCAATGCGCTGTCGGTACGGCTTGAACTGCAGGCCGACTGCTTCGCTGGCGTCTGGGGTCATCGCGCCGACAGCATGCAGAAGATCCTCGAGCCCGGCGAAACCGAACAGGCACTCACCGCGGCGTCGGCAATCGGGGACGATCGCTTGCAGCGCCAGACGCAGGGCCAGATCGTTCCCGAGTCGTTCACTCACGGCACTTCCGCACAGCGCGTGCGCTGGTTCAATCGAGGCATGGACAGCGGCGACATCCGCCAATGCGACACTTTCAGCAGCGCGTCGCTGTAGTCGGGAGACCACCGTGCAGATCCCCCGTATATTCGTTCTCTTTTGCGCACAACTCGTACTCGCTCTGGCGCTGCCCTCGCTCGCTGGCGCCGGCTTGCCGAGAGCGGCCAGCGTTCCCGGCGGCGTGGCCCTGGTGTCCCTTGGTCCGGTATCGGCCAGGCCGCCGCGCGTCTGGCTCGGTGAACAGCAGGTCCTGGTCGCTGCCGAGGGAGGGCAGTGGGTCGCTGTGGTTGGGCTGGCGCTGGACACGCTTCCCGGCGCCCACGAACTGCGGGTGGACGAAGCCGGTGTGACACGCACCGTCCGTTTCAGCGTCAAACCCAAGGACTATCCGGAACAGCGGATCACGCTCAAGGACAACAGCAAGGTGCAGCTTTCGACCAGCGACCTGGAGCGCGTCGAAGGCGAGATCGCAAACATTCAGCGCTTGAAGCGGCATTGGCGCGAAGCCGAGGACACCGACACCGGGTTCATTTTGCCGACGACCGGACGGCTCACCGGGCGCTTTGGTGTCCGCCGCTTCTTCAATGGAGAGGCGCGCGCACCACACGCCGGGTTCGATATCGCTGCCGAACGTGGTACGCCTGTCAGGGCCAATGCGCAGGGTATCGTGCTCGCCGCCGATGACTATTTCTTCAACGGCAACAGCGTTTTTGTCGATCACGGCAACGGCCTGATCAGCCTGTACTGCCATCTGGAGCGCATCGACGTGCAACCCGGAGAATCGGTCAGCAAGGGGCAACGCATCGGCCTCTCGGGGATGAGCGGCCGCGCCACCGGTCCGCACCTGCACTGGAGCGTGGTGCTCAACGGCGCCATGGTTGATCCGGAACTGTTTGTCGCGGTCCCTGGCAAGTCACGCTGATGTGCCCGGCCCGCGCCGGGCAAAGACCATCCACCGTGCCCGCCCGGCAAGGAGAACACCAGCCGGCAATGGTGACGATCCTGAATTTTTGCTTGAACCGCAGCGCTCTCTATGCCACATTGCCAACATAAAGGCCGACATGGCGTACCCGCAGCGGGCGAAGTTACCTACAAAAGAACCATGGAGAACATATGAAACACGTTATTTGGGTCCTCTGGCCTGCGTTCATCGCGGCGGGTATCGCGGAGACAATTTTCTTCACGATGATCGATCCGGCGCAGCTGTACCTCTTTGGAGAACTGGTGGAGTGGTCGGCGACGGCCACCTACTCGACGGGATTTTTTCTCTTCTGGCTGGTCTGCATTGGCTCAAGCATGATGACCTACGCGATGATGCCGGAGATTGCCAAGGCGGCGCTCAGGAAGGCCGCGAACGAGCGCGAGGACCTCGCCCGACCCAGGCGCCGGGAACCGGCTGTCAACGACCGCTAGATCGACGACAAACCGGTTTCGAGGTCGTTCTGCAGATCCACCACGGCTTCGAGGCCAACCGCGACACGCAACAGATTCTCGGTGATGCCTGCGGCGGCGCGCTGCTCCGGCGTGATGCGACCGTGCGTGGTCGACGCCGGATGCGTCAAGGTCGTCTTGGTGTCCCCGAGGTTGGCCGTGATCGATAGCAGTCGACAGCTATCGACAACCTTCCAGGCTTCGGTACGCGCTCCCTTGACGACGAATGATACGATCGCCCCGCCACTGCTTTGCTGTCGCCGCGCGAGTTCGAACTGCGGGTGTGAAGGCAGCCCAGGGTAATGCACACGCGCCACGCGCGGGTGGCTTTCCAGCCACTGCGCCAACTGCAGTGCCCGTGCCGACTGTGCCTGCAGACGGATCTGCAACGTTTCCAGCCCTTTCAACAACACCCAGGCGTTGAAAGCGGAGAGCGTTGGACCGGCCGTACGCAGGAACTTGAACACTTCATCGGTCAGTCTTTTCGGCCCGGCGACGGCACCTCCCAGGACCCGCCCTTGCCCGTCGAGGAACTTGGTCGCCGAGTGCACGACCAGATCGGCGCCAAGATCGAGCGGTCGCTGCAGAATCGGCGTGCAGAAGCAGTTATCGACAACGACCAGAATACCCTGCGCGTGCGCGATCGCCACCAGGGCGGCGATATCGGCGATTTCGGTCAGCGGATTGGAGGGCGTTTCCAGAAAGAACAGCTTGGTTTGTGTTCGCGTCGCCGCTCCCCATGCCGCGGCATCGGTCTGGGAAACGAAGCTGGTCTGGATCCCGAAGCGCGGCATCAGGGTGCCCAACAGCTGCTGGGTGGCGCCGAACAAACCTGTCGAAGCCACGATATGGTCACCGCTGCTGCACAGTGCCATCACCAGCGACAGAATGGCCGACATTCCGGAGGCGGTGGCCACACACGCCTCGGCACCTTCAAGCGCGGCCAGACGATCCTGAAAGGCGGTAACTGTCGGATTGGTGAAGCGCGAGTACACATTGCCCTCGTCCTCCCCGGAAAAACGTGCGGCGGCCTGCGCCGCGCTCGTGAAGACGAAACTTGAGGTCAGGTAGAGCGCTTCGCTGTGTTCGTTGAACTGGCTGCGCTCCTGACCGGCACGCACCGCCAGCGTCTCGAGCGAATAATCCTGGCTATGCCGCATGCTCATCAGCCTTCCGACATCAGGTTCAACTGCAACTGCTTGGACGCCCGGCGCTCTTCCTTGGTGATTGCGTGATGGCCTTCGCGTGCCTGTTCGATGGCCGTCAGATACTCGGCACTGACATCGCCGGTGACGTACGAACCATCGAAGCATGAGGTATCGAAATGGCAGAGAGACGGTTTGAGGTCGCGAATCGACGCCTTGAGTGCTTCGAGATCCTGATAGACGAGGGCATCGGCGCCAATTTCACAACCGATTTCCTCGCCGGTGCGACCGGTGGCAATCAGTTCGCTGCGTGTCGGCATGTCTATGCCATAAACATTGGGGTAGCGCACGGGCGGTGAGGCCGAGGCAAAGTAGACCTTGAGCGCGCCGGCCGCGCGTGCCATTTCGACGATCTCGCGACTTGTCGTGCCGCGTACGATCGAATCATCAACCAGCAGGACGCGCTTGCCCTTGAATTCCTGCGCCACGGTGTTCAGCTTCTGACGCACCGAACGCGCGCGCGTGGCCTGACCGGGCATGATGAACGTGCGGCCGATGTAGCGGTTCTTGACGAAACCTTCGCGATACGGAACCCCGATTCGTTGTGCAAGCTGCATCGCCGATGGGCGGCTCGAATCGGGAATCGGGATCACCACGTCGATCTGCTCGACGGCAATGTGCTTCACCAGCTTGTCCGCCAGACGTTCTCCCATCGACAGGCGTGCTTCATAAACCGACACCCCGTCGATCACCGAGTCGGGACGAGCCAGATATACGAATTCGAAGATGCAGGGCGACAGCACGGCGTTGCTCGCACATTGCCGTTGATGCATGCGATGTTCGAGATCGATGAAGATCGCTTCACCCGGATCGACATCGCGAAGCACCTGAAAACCCAGGGTATCGAGGGCCACGGACTCGGAGGCAAAAAGATACTCCGTGCCCTGCGCCGTCTCGTTGGTACCGAAAACCAGCGGTCGAATGCCAAAGGGATCGCGAAAGGCCAGCAGGCCGTGTCCGGCGATCATTGCCACTACCGCATAGGCTCCCCGGCAACGGCGATGCACCGCAGCCACCGCAGCAAAGATGGTATCGAGGTCGAGCCGACAGCCCCGGGCCGTGGCCTGCAATTCATGCGCCAGAGTGTTCAGCAGCACTTCCGAATCGGAGTTGGTGTTGATGTGTCGCAGATCCTGACGAAACATCTCCTCCTTGAGTTGCTCGGCGTTGGTCAGGTTGCCGTTGTGTCCGAGCACGATCCCGAACGGCGAGTTGACGTAGAAGGGCTGCGATAGTGCCGAATCAAAGGCCGAGCCGGCGGTCGGGTAGCGACAATGGGCAATCCCCATGTTGCCCGGCAAGGCTCGCATATTGCGCGTACGGAACACGTCGCGCACCAGACCGGAGCCCTTGTGCATGTGAAAGGCATCGTCCTCGACGGTGACGATGCCGGCGGCGTCCTGACCACGATGTTGCAGGACCATCAGCCCGTCGTAAAGCAACTGGTTAACCGGCGTGGTGGCAACAACTCCGAGAATTCCGCACATAGTCTTTGTCACCCAAACCTGATTCGTTTAGCCACGTCGGAAGGCAGCCAGGGCTTGCTGGCGAGCACGGCTGTTTCAAGAGGGGCGGAGAAATAAGCCTCACTCCACCACTTTTCCTTTGGCAGCGCCGTCATGCCTCCCAGCGCCACGAGAACCAGCACGAGCACCAGGCCGCGGGCCACGCCGAAAACAGTTCCCAGCAAGCGATCGCTGAGGGTCATTCCCAGCACCTTGAGCAGGCCACGCACCGCCAGGCGAAGCAGCGCCATGGCGATCAGCACCGACACGAACACGGCCACCCAGCCCGCGACCACGCGCAGTGTCGGGTCGGCAATCGCCGTGAACCACTGCGCGGCGTGTGCCCCCCACCATCTCGCCGCAAAGAAGGCCAGCACCCAGGCGACCAGTGCGATGATCTCGCCAACCACGCCTCGCCACATGCCCAGCAGAAGCGAAGCCGTGACGATCATTACCACGAAGTAATCAAAGACTGTCATTACCTGCCGGCGACGACTCCGCTAACGCCAATCCTCTTCAATTTTTCGAGCGCCTTGTCGGCGGCCTCGCGATTCGGGAAGGGTCCGGCACGCACGCGGGTCTTCTTGCCATCCGGTGAATCGAGAACCTCGGTATAGGTATTGACACCCGCACTGCTGATCTTGCCCTGCAATTGTTTGACGTTTTCGGGATTAGTGAAGGCTCCGATCACGATCACCTGCTGTCCACCGGATTTCGCCTGCGGTGCTTCCGACGACTTGCTGGTGGGAGGTGCTGCGGAATGCGGCGCCTCCTCCGCGGCTGGCTTGCCCGCATCTTCAGAGGATGCCTCGGACGACTTCTCAGCGGGCTTGTCGACTTTCTTCACCGGTGCCTTCTCTGCAGCCTTCTCTGCAGCCTTCTCGACGGCCTTTTCAGCCGGTTTTTCAACCTTCTTGTCGAGCGGTTTCTCCGGCACCCTGTCCACGGGCTTGCCGACCTCTTTCTTGACCACCTTCTCCGGCAACGCCTCCGGTAGCTTGGTCGCCTTCTTTTCCGCAGCCTTCTCGGGCAGCGCTTCCGGCGGTTTTGCCGTCTTCTTTTCCACAGCCTTCTCGGGCTGTGCCTCAGGCAGCTTGGTGGACTTCTTTTCGGCCGTTTTCTCGGGCACTTTTTCCGCCGGCTTGACAACCTTCTTCTCGGCGGCCTTTTCAGGCGGATTCTCCGCCGGCTTGGCGACCTTCTTTTCTGCAGGCTTGTCACCTGCCTTGGGTACAGCGACAGCGGCCACCTTGGCTGCCGGCGCGGCGACCTTCGGCGGGGCGTCGCCACCGGCTGCACCGTTCTGCTGCTCGCCATCCGGCACGCTTTTCACCGCCGCCTCCGACGTCGCAGATGTCGCCTTGGCAGCGAGTTCCTTGGGCTTGAACGGCACCTGGTCCTGTCCGGGAATGCGAATCTGGACATCCTGCACCTGCTGTTTGGGCTCCTCGTCCATCACCATCGGCAGAACTACGGCGGCCAGTCCGGCAAACGCGACTGCGCCGACGAGGCGGCGACGAGCCCGTTTTTTCAGTTGCAGTTGCGGATCTGATGTTTCAGTCATCGGTAGCGTGGAGTCCACTCGTCTCGCTGGTGTCTAACGACCACTTTGCATGCTGCGCATGACGGCCGCGACCGTGTAGAACGATCCAAAGACGACAATTCTATCATTTTCCCCAGCCAGTTCGGCAGAACGCTCGAATGCTCGAACCGGTGAAGCAAGACATTCGACCTCACCGCCAAGATCTGCGGCTTTGATGGCGGCTGCCAGCAGCGAAGACGAAGCGCCACGCGGCACGTCGAGGTCGGCGAGCAGCCACAGGGCAACCTTGCCGGCCAGCGGCGCCAGCGAACCGGCGATATCCTTGTCGGCGAGCATGCCGACGACGGCGATGGTCCTGGCGAAGAAACCCATGTCGGCCAGGTTCTCGGCCAACCCAGTCACCGCCTGCGGGTTGTGCGCCACGTCGAGGACGATTGCCGGTTGCCCCGGCAGGACCTGAAATCGCCCCGGCAAGTGCGGATCGATCAGCCCGAGTCGGGTCGCCTGCATCGAAACCGGCAGTCGCTGCCGAAGCACATCGATGACGGCAAGCGCAGCGGCGGCATTGCGCAACTGGCACGCACCCCGCAGTCCTGGGTTTGCCAAGCCGCCGCGTCGCAGTCCTGCACGCCCCCAGAAGGTCCATTGCAGACGATCGCCGAAATATCCGAAATCACGGCCCAGCAAGTGCAGGTCGGCACCGATGGCCGCGGCCTGTGCAAGGAGTGATTGGGGCGGGTCGGGGTCGGCACACACGGCCGGTTTGCCTGCGCGGAAAATCCCGGCCTTCTCGAAACCGATCGACATGCGGGTCGCTCCCAGCCAGTCCGTGTGGTCGAGCGCAATGCCGGTCACCACGGCGCAATCGGACGCGTAGGCATTGACCGCATCCAGGCGTCCCCCCAGCCCCACTTCGAGAATCAGCACCTCCAGGGCCTGGCTGCGGAAAGCCTCCATGGCTGCAAGTGTACCGAACTCGAAATAGGTCAGCGGCACCTGTCCGGCCGCCTGCCTCGCTGCCTCGACCTTGCCAAAAGCTTCGCACAGCGCATCGTCGCTTATCGGCCGCCGGTCGATGCGCACACGCTCGTTGTAATCGAGCAGATGCGGCGAGGTATAACAGCCGACCCGAAAACCGGCAAGGCTGTAGATGGCTTCTAGGTAGGCACAGGTCGACCCTTTGCCGTTGGTGCCGCCGACGGTGATCACCGGACATTCCGGGTGCTGGCGCAACTCGTCCTTGACGCGAAGGACACGTTCCAGCCCCAGTTCGATCCCTCCCTGCCCGCGCGGATGCAGGCTTTCGAGGTGGGCCAGCCAGCCCGACAGGGACGCAGCCGGCGAGAGCGACGCAGACTCGCCCTCGGTGCCGCTCAACGCCCGCGCCTCACTGCAGTGCCGGCCGCTTCTGCAGCATGGCCAGCACGGCTGCAACCCGTTCCTTCATTTCGCGCCGATCGACGATCATGTCGATGGCGCCCTTCTCCAGCAGGAATTCCGAGCGCTGGAAACCCTCCGGTAAAGTCTCGCGAACCGTCTGTTCGATGACCCTCGGACCCGCAAAACCGATCAGCGCCCCCGGTTCGGCAATCACCACGTCGCCGATGAAGGCGAACGACGCCGATACACCCCCCATTGTCGGATCGCTGAGGATCGAAATGAAAGGCAGCCGGGCTTGCGAAAGGCGAGTCAGAATCGCCGTCGTCTTGGCCATCTGCATCAGCGAAAACAGTCCTTCCTGCATGCGCGCACCGCCAGAGGCAGTCACGCAGATGAAAGGCACGGCATCGTCGACCGCCGCCTGCACGGCACGCACGAATCGCTCACCCAGCACCGAGCCCATCGACCCACCCATGAAGTCGAACTCGAAGACGGCGAGAACCACCGGCAGGGTCTTGATCGCGCCACGCATCGCCACCAGCGCTTCGGTCTCGCCGGTCGCCGCGGTAGCGTCCTGCAGGCGCTCAGGATAGCGGCGGCTGTCCTTGAACGACAAGGAGTCGACCGGCAGCACCTCGGAGGCAATCTCGCTGCGCCCCTCGGCATCGAGCAGCAGTTCGATCCGGGCGCGCGCGTCCAGACGCTTGTGGTGACCGCACTTGGGGCAGACGTTGCAGTTGCTCGCCAGGTCGGTCGCGTAGAGCACCGCCTCGCACGCCACGCACTTGCTCCACAGGCCTTCGGGCAGTGATGACCGGCGCGCAATACCGTTGTCATTGCGCTTGATTTTCGGCGGCAGCAGTTTGTTCAGCCAGCCCATGTCGTTCCTCCTGACGTACTCGTTGCCGCGTCCATTCCGCGACGAATCTCCGCCACCAGGGCGAGCACGTTCGCACACGCCTGCGCCGGTACCGATTGCTCAATTTCCTCGATGATCCGGCTGCCGACGACCACCGCATCGGCTATTTTCGCCACCGCTGCGGCAGTCGCCGCATCGCGGATGCCGAAGCCGACACCGACCGGCACGCCGGTACGTGCCCGGATATCCGGGATACGGGCGGCAACCGCGGCGACGTCGAGCGCTGCCGATCCGGTAACCCCTTTCAGCGAAACATAATAGATGTAGCCGCCGGCAAGCGCTCCGACCTGCGCAATTCGCGCCGCGCTGGACGTCGGCGCCAACAGGAAGATCGGAGCGAGTCCATGGAGCCGCAGCGTATGCGCAAAATCGATCCCTTCCTCGGGGGGATAATCGACCACCAGAACGCCATCGGCACCGGCAGCGCCGGCGGCAGCCGCAAAGGCCTCGACGCCCATCGCTTCGATCGGGTTGGCGTAACCCATGAGTACAATCGGTGTCTCCTGGTCTGCAGCTCGGAAGTCGCGCACCAGCCCGAGCACCTGACGGAGACTGACACCTTTCGCCAACGCGCGCTCGGAGGCGCGTTGAATGGTGGGGCCGTCGGCCATCGGATCGGAGAACGGAACGCCCAGTTCGATGATGTCGGCACCGGCGCGGACCAGGGTCTGCAGCAAGGGCACGGTCAACGCCGGATCGGGGTCACCGGCGGTGATGAACGGGATCAGCGCCTTGCGCCCCTGCGCCTGCAGACGCGCGAATACAGCCTGGATTCTTTTCATGGTCAGAATTTGATGCCCGATTTTTCGGCCACGGTATGCATATCCTTGTCACCCCGACCGGAGAGGTTGACCAGCAGAATCCTGTCCTTGCCCAGGGTCGGCGCCAGCTTACCGGCGTAGGCCAGGGCATGGCTAGACTCCAGTGCCGGGATGATGCCTTCGAGCCGGCACAGGTCGTGAAAAGCCTGCAGCGCCTCGACATCGCTGACACTGACATACTCGGCCCGACCACTGTCCTTGAGCCACGCATGCTCCGGGCCGACACCCGGATAATCGAGCCCGGCCGAGATCGAGTGCGTCTCGATAATCTGACCATTTTCGTCCTGCAACAGGTAGGTCCTGTTGCCGTGCAGCACACCCGGACGACCAGCCGTCAATGAAGCGGCGTGACGTCCGGTGGTGAGGCCTTCACCAGCCGCCTCGACACCGATCAGACGCACACCCTCGAACGGCAGGTAGGGATGAAAAATCCCCATCGCATTGGAACCGCCACCCACGCAGGCAATCACCGCGTCGGGCTGACGAGCGCAGTGTTCGTGCATCTGGGCAATCGACTCGCGGCCGATGACCGATTGAAAATCGCGCACCATCATCGGGTAAGGATGTGGACCAGCGACGGTGCCGATGATGTAGAAGGTGTCGGAGACGTTCGTCACCCAGTCGCGCATGGCTTCGTTCAAGGCATCCTTGAGCGTCCTGGAACCGCTGTTGACCGGCACCACGCTGGCTCCGAGCAGCTTCATGCGGTAAACATTGGCCGCCTGCCGCCGGATGTCTTCGGCGCCCATGTAGACCACGCAAGTCATGCCATAGCGTGCGGCAACGGTGGCCGTGGCGACGCCGTGCTGGCCGGCACCGGTTTCGGCGATGACGCGCGGCTTGCCCATCCGTCGCGCCAGCAGCGCCTGGCCGATGCAATTGTTGATCTTGTGCGCGCCGGTATGGTTCAGGTCTTCACGCTTCAGGTAAATCTGCGCACCGCCGAGGAGCTCAGACCAGCGCCTGGCGTGATAGACCGGACTGGGCCGACCGACATAGTGTTTGAGTTCGTACTCGAATTCGGCGACGAACTGCGGGTCGTGCCGCGCGACGGCGTATGCTTCGTTGAGCTCGGCGAGCGCAGTAATCAGCGTTTCCGCCACGAAGATGCCACCGTAGGGGCCAAAATGGCCGCTGGCATCGGGTAAGTCATGGGCATGCATGGCCATAAACAATCTCCTTGCGACGTGTTGCGACAGGACGCTGGAACAGCGTCCGGGGAAAACCCTCAGTCGTCGCTTCAGGTATGTTTAGCCACGTAGCGGCGCCAGCACGTCCGTGTCCGCCCACCAGTCTTCCTGCGCATCTGCCATTCCGTCAAGACTTCATCTCGCGGCCGTCGCCGCTCATCGACCCAGCCGCACGCACTGCCGCCACAAAGGCACGCATCTTCCCGACATCCTTGATGCCTTTGCTCGCCTCAACCCCTGACGAGACATCCACTGCCTCGGGCCGCAACCGGCACACCGCCGCAGCCACGTTCTCCGCATCCAGTCCACCGGACAGAATCAACGGCCTGCCCAGCGCAGGGGGCACCAGTGACCAGTCGAATACCCTGCCGCCGCCACCGTAGCCGTCAACGAAGGCATCGAGAAGGATCGCCTGCGCACCAGGAAAGGCAGCCGCGTATTGTAGCAAATCCATTCCCGGCCTGACGCGCGCGGCCTTGATGTAAGGTCGGTCGAACTGCCGGCAATAGGCCTCGTCTTCATCACCATGCAGTTGCAGCAGGTGAATCGGCACCGCAGCGAGAGTCGCCCGCACGGTGAGCGGATCGGCATTGACGAAGAGACCGACAATGCTGACAAAGGGCGGCACGGCACGCGCCAACCGAACCGCCGTCGGCAGATCGACGTAACGCGGACTCGGTGGGTAGAATACCAGGCCAATGGCATCCGCCCCGGCGTGCACGGCTTGCTGCACATCCTCGACGCGAGTCAATCCACAGATCTTGATGCGTGGCGCCATCACCCAGCCCGGCCTGTTCCGCAGTAATCGAAAGCGCCGGGTAAGAACAAAGTTGCAGCGGTGTGGGGTAACCCCCAGTGCGGCTGATAGCGCACCGCGGCGAGGTACAGTCCGGCAGCCGCAAAGGTCGGTGCCGCCAGGCGTCGATCACCACAGGCCAGCAACTCGGCGATCCATTCCGGGGAATGCTTCCCTTGACCGACGGCAACAAGGCTGCCGACGAGATTACGCACCATGTGGTGAAGGAAGGCCGAGGCCTCGAAATCAAAGACGACGAGATCGTCAAAACGGCGGACCTCGGCTCGGCGCATGATCTTCACCGGCGATATGGCCTGACACTCGGCGGCGCGAAAGGCGGAAAAATCGCGCTCACCGAGCAACAGGTCCGCCGCCGCCTGCATCGCCGCAACATCCAGAGGATGATGGTACCAACCGGCCTTGCCGTGCCAGGCCCCTGTCCGGTGCGCACGGTTGATCAACAGATAGCGATAGTGCCGCGAGTACGCCGACGCACGTGCGTGGAAGTCATCCGCCACGATCTGTGCCCAGCGCACGGCCACTGCTGCCGGCAGGAAAGTGTTGGCGCCGCGCACCCAGGCAAACATCGAGCGCTCCAACTGGGTATCGAGATGCACTACCTGCCCCAACGCATGCACGCCGGCATCGGTTCGGCCGGCGCAGACCACCGTTACCGGCACTCCGGCGAACTGCCGCAAGGCGTCCTGCAACGCATCCTGGACGGTACCACCGCCCGGTTGTTGCTGCCAGCCACGAAAGCTGCTGCCGTCATACTCTACCGCCAGGGCAAGTCTCATCGCTCACGCCTGTGCATGGCCGTAGAGCAGCACGACGCTGACCAGCAGCAAACCGATGATCAAATAATCGCGTCCAGGAAAGTGGCGATCGCGCAACTCGAACACCTCGCTGCTGCTGACTTCGGGCACGTCGAGCAGCCGCCGCCAGTCGCGCGGCCGCGGTGTCGTCTCAAGGTACTGCAGGACCAGCAGTACCCGAACAATCCCGCGATCGGTATCGACGCCGCAGCGCCGCAGCGGCCACAGCAGACGATGCGCGGCAGTCAGGAACTCCGGCACGGACAGCCGCTGGCGTAGCACCGCTACCGCCATCAATACCAGCAACAAGCGCCCGACTTGCGTCAAGGCCTCGCTCAAACCCTCGGCACTGGGCGCCATGGCACCGCCCCAGACGGGCTCGCCAGCTCGACCCCAGGCAAGAATGACGAACAGGGACAGGAACAGCCAACGCGCTCCCCAGGCAAGCCGGATGGCACGTTGCAAAGCCAGACGACCGAACAGCGGCGGTACCAGAAAGGCCACCGCCAACAGGCTGCCCTGCAGGCCCTGTACGGCCACCAAACTCAGGAGCCAGGCGACTAGGCAGGTGGTCGGGTGCAAGGTGGCGTTTTCGGTGAGCGCCCGGGATCTGCACTGGAACGGACCGCAGGCACGGAAGCACGCGGCCGGTTCGGTGATCGATCCCAAGCGCGCGGATCAGTCGCGCAATCCGGCAAGGAGGGCTCGCGCAGCTTCTCGTTGCGCCGTGTCCCCCTCGTTGGCGACCTCCTGCAAGAGTTCGCGAGCGCCTTCGATGTCGCCCATTTCCTGATACGCCCTCGCCAGGTCCATCTTGGTGGCCACCTCTTCGCCGGCACTGATCAGGGACTCCGTCCCGGCGTCGGCAGCCGTGGCGAAGTCGAACACCGAGCTCGGCTCGGTTTGCGACTGTTGCACCGAAAAGTTCGGGTTGACCAGGGTGTCCTCCTGGTCGGCCTCGAAGGAAAACTCCGGGGAAATATTCGGAGTTGACGCCTCCGCACGATCCTCGACATCAGGCTCAGCCAGATCCAGGCTGATCGACGACATGTCAAAGGCTGGATGCTGCATCGCCTCGCCGAGGACCGTCGACTCGGTCAACCGGACATCAAACTCCAGCGCCTCATCCAGAGCCTCCGCATTCGGCGAACCGATGTCGAGTACCTCCTCATCGGTTTCGGCGCGCGTAAGCGTCGTTACCCCCCAGTTCGACTCGCCAGGCACCTCCTGTCCAAGGTCGAACTCGAAATCGAGTCCTACTCCGGGCTCCGGAGCACTCGGCAAGGAGTCGGCCCCAACCAGCATGGTGACTGCGAGTGAGGTGGCGTCTTCCACCAGTTGCGGGCCAGGCGCTTCCACTACCGCCGGTATCGACGTGGTATCAGCCAGATCAAAGTCCAGGGCATCACCTTCGACGGTGTTCGGAAACGAGAGCGTCGTTTCCAGGTAGCCGTCGTCAACCTGGGCTGGCGGTCGCGGCGCCGGTTCGCTGCTGCCGAGATCGAAGTCCAGATCGGCAAGATCGGAGGGTTGCAGCTTGGCTTCTTCAGCCGGGCTCCAGGCCACCGCGGTCTGCACCGGCGGTACATCCACCAGTACCGGGACCTCCGGCGGCTTGGCGGGAGGCTTGACGAGCGTATCCTGCAAGGCGAACGCTGCCGCGGCGGTGCCCGCCAGCGCGGCATCGCGAGGTGCTGGCTGGGTCTGTGCGGCGGCACCGTAGAGTGGATTGCTCGGGTCAAGCTGGAGGCCCATGGCCACCGCCTTCTCCCATTCGGCGCCGACTCCGCCGGTGGCATCGTGAAGTTCCGTGGCCAGTTTGGAGAACGGCTTGAGATCCTGTCGATTGAGGTAAATCTCTAGCAACTTCAGATGAATGGCGTAACGCCGTGGATCCTTCTGCTTGGCCTCAAGAAGGATCTCTTCTGCCTGCGCATCGCGGCCGTACGCCATATAGACATCGGCTTCGGCAACGGGATCGACCTCATCGGTGTCAATGCTGCCCGGACCCGCCTGGCTGAAGTCGGTCTGGACCATCGAGTCGGAGGTATCCACACTCTGGCCGCCGGCGCTGTTGAAGACCGACTTGGCGACCATGGCCTCGCTGAGGGGCGAAAGGGTACTGGTCGCACCCAACGGCACCTCGGCGTTGCTCGGACGACGACGCTTGGCCAGCCAGTAGGCAGCGAGCAGGGCCGCGATGGCTCCGCCACCGGCCAGGAAGGCCGTACTTCCCAGCACGTCTTCGATGAAACCCGGCTCTTCCGGCGGCGTGACCACCACCGGCTTGGGCTTTGGCAGTTCGGCCGGCTGCGGTGGTGGTGGTGGCGCAGGCGGCGCCACCTCGACCTTGACTTCAGGCTTGACTTCCTCGGGCTTAACCAGCGCTTCCGCCGGCTTGCCATCGGTCAGCTGCTGGTCGGCAGGCTTGGCGACGGTCACCCCTGCGGCAGCAGCGGGAGGAGGTTCTGCCTTGACCGGGGCAGGCACGGCACTGGCCGTCGGCGCCGGCAAAGGGGCGGCGGCAAGGTTTGCCGGTCGTGGCTCTTCCGGCATTTTCCTGGCTTCGACGGGAGGCGTGGTCTTGCCAGCGGCCTGTCTCTCCAGGTCGGCCAGCGTCTGGCTCTTGAGTTCAACCAGTCGCTGCAGTTCGGCCACGTTCCGCTCAAGGCTCGCCAGACGCTCATTGGCATCCTTGAGCGCCTTTTCCTTGGCGATCAGGTCCTCGTCGGTTCGCCTCGATGCGGGCAAAGGTTTGACGCCGGCAAGGTCGGTTTTCGATACCTTGAGTTGATCCTTGGGTTCGCTGGACGGGCCTGCCCGGTCTTCCACCCTGGTGGTGATCCTGCCGGCAGCCTGCTGCCGTGGCACCTCCTCCCGGCTCGGCAAATCGCCAGCCACACCGGCGAGCTTCCGACGGTAGGCTCCCCAGTCCGATGACTGGGCGGCAATCACCGTCTTCGCTTCTTCCCGCGGAATCGACTCGAGAGCCGCTTTGTCCGGAACCGAAAGAATCTTGCCCGCTTTCAGGCGATTGATGTTGCCGTGGTCGAAAGCGTCCTGATTCGCCCGAAACAGGGCCAGCAGCATCTGGTCGAGAGACACCCCATCAGGCCGCAGTTCGCTGGCAATCTTGCCCAGTGTTTCGCCGCGCCTGACCTCGTAGGTACTCCCCCCATCCATGGGTTTCTGCACCGATTCGCTGGTCCGGCCACGGTAGGGCGCGGGCCTGGCCGGCTTGTCCTCCAGCGGGCGCGTGTCGACGGTCTGTCGCGCTACGGCCACTGGCCGGGCGATGGCCGGCGCCGAAGCCGCTGTCGCCTTGCTGGTGAACTCGGGTGGATCAAGCAGGAAAGTGTATTCACGAATCAAGCGGCCGGTTGGCCAGTTGAGTTCAAGCAGTAGATCGACGAACGGATCGTTGATCGGCTTGGTCGAGGTCAACCTGATGATCGCCTGACCATTCGGGCGCTTATCGACGGCCAGCGTGATCCCCGACAAGGACGGCGCGAAGTCCACACCCGCTTGTTTGAAGGCGTCCTGCGAAGCAAGCTGGGCTTTCATCCCGGCAAGCTCTTCGCGGGTCGCAAAGACTTCCAGTTCCGCGCGCAAGGGCTGTCCCAGCGCCGAAAAGACGTTCACCTTGCCGAGCCCGGCAGCCTCGGTAGCCACAGGCAAAGCCGTGAGCGTCAGTGCCGACGCCACCGCCAATACCGAGGTCCGCAGTCTGAGATTGCTTGCTGTGAGATTTGTTTTCTTGGCCACGGCGCCACCTTGAGCGTCGAAATCGGGATTATTAAAATAACATCATGAAGTTAGCCATGCAAGCTAAACATGCGGCGGTAGCGGCAGCCGGCTGCACCCCGGAAACCGGACGCGCAAGCCCGGTTTTTCTCCATCAATCAGTTATCGATCAGAATCCGAAGCATCCGGCGTAGCGGTTCGGCCGCCCCCCACAGGAGCTGGTCACCGACAGTGAACGCACCAAGGTACTCCGACCCCATCGCCAGCTTGTGCAAACGGCCCACCGGGACCGAGAGAGTGCCGGTGACGGCCGCCGGCGTCAGTTCGCGCTCGCTGGCCTCGCGTCGATTCGGCACTACTTTCACCCAGGGGTTGGCCTGCGCGATAATGTCCTCAAGGTCGGCCAGAGGAACGTCCCGCCTGAGCTTGATGGTCAGGCCCTGCGAATGGCAGCGCATCGCGCCGACACGAACGCACAGGCCATCGACCGGGATGCTCCCGGGAGTGCGAAACGCGGGCAGACCGAGAATCTTGTTGCACTCGGCACCGCCCTTCCACTCCTCCTTGGACTGACCGCCCTCGACCTCGGCATCGATCCAGGGAATGACGCTTCCGGCCAGCGCCGTGTTGCGGAAATTGGTGGTCGGAAAGGCCGCTGAACGCATGCTTTCGGCAACCTTGCGATCGATCTCGAGGATCGCCGAAGCCGGTTCGGCCAGTTCAGCCTTCACCGCGTCGTGCAGCACCCCCATCTGCTGCAGCAGTTCACGCATGTTCTGCGCCCCGGCTCCCGAAGCGGCCTGATAGGTCATGGCACTGATCCATTCGACCAGGTCGTGCCGGAACAGGCCGCCAAGCCCCATCAGCATCAGCGAAACCGTGCAGTTGCCGCCGATCCAGTTGCGGCCGCCTCTGGCCAGCGCATCCCTGATGACCTCAAGGTTCACCGGGTCGAGGATGATCACGGCGTCGTCGTGCATGCGCAGGGTCGAAGCGGCGTCGATCCAGTGTCCTCGCCAGCCGGCGGCACGCAGGCGGGGGAAGACCTCCTTGGTATAGTCGCCGCCCTGACAGGTGATGACGATATCCATCCGGCTCAGGGCCTCGATCGACATCGCGTCCTGCAGCGGCGCGGCCTCCTTGCCAGCCAGCAGCGGCGCCTTGCCGCCGACTGCCGAGGTCGAAAAATAGAGCGGCTCGACGTGCTCGAAATCACCCTCTTCGACCATCCGCTGCATCAGCACCGAGCCCACCATGCCCCGCCAACCTACCAGACCAAGCTTCATCATGTTCTTACCTTTTTCCTTAACCCGATTCAAAGTGCCGCCAGCACTGCGTCACCCATAGCCCGCGTACCCAGCTTCTGCGTCCCATGCTCGTAGATGTCGGCCGTCCGATAGCCCAGTGCCAGCACTTTCCTGACGGCGCTCTCGATGCGCAAGGCGGCATCCTCCTGCGCAAACGTGTAGCGCAACATCATCGCCACTGAAAGGATCGTGGCCAGCGGATTGGCCAGCCCATGACCAGCAATGTCCGGAGCGGAACCGTGACAAGGCTCGTACAGACCCTTGTTGTCGGCATCCAGCGAGGCCGACGGCAACATGCCGATCGATCCGGTGAGCATCGCCGCTTCGTCAGACAGGATGTCTCCGAACAGGTTGCCGGTGACCAGCACGTCGAACTGCTTCGGATTGCGCACCAGTTGCATCGCTGCATTGTCGACCAACATGTGGCTGAGTTCGACATCCGGATATTCGGCGGCCGTTTCGTTGGCCACGTCGCGCCACAGCTGGGTCGTCTCGAGCACATTCATCTTGTCGACCGAGCACAGCTTCCGGTTGCGCTTGCGGGCCGCTGCGAAAGCAACGCGCACAATACGGCGAATCTCGCTTTCGCTGTAGTGCATGGTGTTGAAGCCGAAGCGCTCCTGGTGACCATCGACCGTGCGCATTTCAATACCGCGCGGCTGGCCGAAATAGATATCCCCGGTCAGTTCGCGGACGATCAGGATGTCGAGCCCGGCCACCACTTCCGGTTTGAGCGTCGAAGCATTGGCCAGTTCGGAATAAAGGATCGCCGGGCGCAGATTGGCAAACAGGCCAAGTTGCTGGCGAATGCCGAGCAGACCACGCTCGGGACGCTGCGCGCGTGGCAGGTTGTCCCACTGCGGGCCCCCGACAGCACCGAGCAGGACCGCGTCGGCGGCCTTGGCGAGGCGCTGCGTGGCCTCCGGGTAAGGCTCACCGGTGGCATCGACCGCGCAGCCGCCAAGCAGCGCTTCTTCCAGCTCACAGCGCAGGTCGAGCGCCTGCAGCACGCGCACCGCTTCGGCCATGATTTCCGGGCCGATACCGTCGCCGGGAAGAATGCAGATCTTCATTTTCGCTCCCTCAGGCAAACAACCAGGGCTGCTCGATGCGCCGCCGGTCTTCAAAGGCCTTGATCAGTTCAGCATGACGCAGGGTCAGACCGATATCGTCCCAACCGTTGAGCAGGCATTCCTTTCGGAAAGCATCGACAGCAAACGGCAAGGCCCGGCCATCGGGGCGAATGACCTGCTGCCGCTCGAGATCGATCAGCAGCCGATAACCCGGCGTCGCCCCGACCAGCGCAAACAGCGCATCGATCTCGGCAGCCGGCAGGACGATCGGCAGGACACCGTTCTTGAAGCAGTTGTTGAAGAAGATGTCGGCAAAACTCTCGGCGAGCACCGCGCGAAAACCGAAGTCGAGCAAGGCCCAGGGGGCGTGTTCGCGCGAACTGCCGCAGCCGAAGTTCTTGCGCGCCAGGAGAATCTGCGCGCCCTGATAGCGCGGCTGGTTGAGCACGAAGTCCGGATTGAGTGGCCGCCGCGAGTTGTCCTGTCCGGGTTCGCCGACATCGAGATAGCGCCATTCGTCGAACAGGTTGGGGCCAAAGCCCGAACGCTTGATCGACTTCAGAAACTGCTTGGGAATGATCGCGTCGGTATCCACGTTGGCCCGGTCGAGCGGCGCCACGAGTCCCTCAAGGCGAACGAACTTGTCCATACTCCTCCTTGTCAGGGCCGCTTCAGCTGGCCGCCCTCTCGATGGCCTGGCCACCCTTCTGGATATCCTTGCCCAGGCCGTGCATGGTATTGCACGCCGGCAGCGACAGCGCCGCCAGAACCAGCATCAGCATCCACGTCGCTTGCTTCATGTCCTCTCCTGCCCCCTAGAGCCACTCGCCGACATCGCAGAAGTGCCCGGCGATCGCCGCGGCGGCAGCCATTTCAGGGCTGACGAGGTGAGTCCGTCCGCCGGCCCCCTGTCGCCCTTCAAAATTACGATTCGAGGTCGCGGCACAACGCTCTCCGGGTTCGAGGCGGTCGGCATTCATCGCCAGACACATCGAACAGCCCGGCTCGCGCCACTCGAAGCCGGCAGCGATGAAAACCTGGTCCAGTCCCTCGCTTTCGGCCTGCTGCTTGACCAGCCCCGAGCCCGGAACGACCAGGGCCTGCCGGATGCTGCCGGCCACCTTCCGGCCCCTGACAATCCCGGCGGCAGCTCGCAGATCCTCGATCCGCGAGTTGGTGCACGAACCGATGAAGATCTTGTCGAGCCAGATCTCCCGAATCGGCAGGTTCGGGCGCAGCCCCATGTAGCTCAGGGCACGCTGCATACCTTCGCGCCGCGTCGGATCCGGCTCACTGGCCGGGTCAGGGACACAGGCATCGACCGGCACCACCATCTCCGGCGACGTACCCCAGGTCACCTGTGGCCTGATGTCCGCCGCCGACAGTTCGACGACGCAATCAAAGTGGGCGTCGGGATCGCTGTGCAGCCGGCGCCAGGCCACGACGGCACGCTCCCACTGCTCGCCCTGCGGAGCGAATGGACGACCGCGCAGGTAGTCGATCGTCACCTCATCGACGGCCACCAGGCCAAGGCGGGCGCCCGCTTCGATGGCCATGTTGCAGAGCGTCATCCGCCCCTCCATCGACAAGCCGCGAATCGCGCTGCCGGCAAACTCGATGGCATAACCCGTGCCACCGGCAGTACCGATGCGGCCGATGATGGCCAGCGCCACGTCCTTCGCCGTCACGCCTTTGCCGAGCACCCCATCGACCTGCAGAAGCATCGTCTTCGACCGCTTCTGCAGCAGGCACTGCGTGGCCAGCACGTGTTCGACCTCGGACGTGCCGATGCCGTGCGCCATGCAGGCGAAAGCGCCGTGCGTACTGGTATGCGAGTCCCCACAGACGACCGTCATGCCCGGCAGCGTCGCACCGCTTTCCGGGCCGACGACATGCACGATGCCCTGGCGCGGGTCCCGGAACGGGAAGTAGGCCAGCGCACCGACTTCACGGATATTGGCATCGAGCGTCTCGACCTGCAGACGCGACACCGGGTCCTCGATGCCCCGCTCCCAGTGGTCGGTGGGCGTGTTGTGGTCGGCCGTGGCGACGATCGAGGACACCCGCCAAGGCTTGCGGCCAGCCAGCTTGAGACCTTCGAAGGCCTGCGGGCTGGTCACTTCGTGCACCAGATGGCGGTCGATGTAGATCAGTGCGGTCCCATCCGCTTGCTGATGGACGACATGGTCCTGCCAAAGCTTCTCGTACAAGGTCTGCGACATCGATGAATATCCTGCGAGGTTCGCCCCCGGTGGGCAACATGAACGGCTGGATTATGTCACACCGCGATCAACACTGTCAGCGCCAGCGCATGCGTCCAGGTCAGCCTTCTTCACCCACGTGGCGACGACAACGAGTCCCACCAGCGCAAAGGCCGAACTGATGGCATAGGTCGGGGCCGCGCCCCAGGCATCCCATGTCCAGCCGCTGAGCAGGCCACCGACCAGGCCGCCGGCGCCGAACGACAGGCTCGAATACAAGGCCTGCCCGCGCGCCTGGCAATGACCAGGGAACCAGCGGTTGACGGCGGCGATGGCGGCGGCGTGATAAGCGCCAAAGGTCAGCCCGTGCAACAACTGCGCGAAGATCATCACCGACAGCCAATCGGCGCCCCAGGCGATCAGCAGGAAGCGCAGCACGGCAGCGGAAAAGCTGACCAGCAGCAGGGTACGCAAACCAAACCGGCGTAACAACCCGGCCATGAAGAAGAACACCACGATCTCGGCGACGACGCCGAGCGACCACAGGCAACCGACCAGAAACTTGCTGTAGTGATGATCGGAAAGGTGGATCGAGTAGAAGACGTACAAGGCGCCGTGCGCCGCCGACATCGCAAAACACGCGGCGAACAGTGCCCTGACGCGCGCTTGACGGATGATCGTGGCCACCGGCAGATGCGCCTCGGCCGACTCCGACGGCAGCGCCTCGGGAACCGCCCAAGCGTAGACCAGGATACCGCCGAGCGTGCCGACGATCACCCACAACAAACCCGGCAGGGGCACGCGGTCGAGCAGCGCGCCGGTACCCATCACCGCGGCGATGAAACCGATCGAACCCCACAGCCGGATACGGCTGTAACGCGCCGGTTCCGCGCGCAGATGGTCGAAGGTCAGGGTTTCGACCAGCGGCAACGCAGCGCTCCAGAAGAAAGCCAGGAGGGCCATGGCCATCAGCATCGGTACGAAGCCGCTGACGACGAAAAATGTCGAGAAACCCAGCAGGCTGAGCAGGCCCGCCAGACGGACGACAGCCACCCGCTGCGCCAGTCGATCGGCGAGCGCGCCCCACAGATAAGGGGCGAACAGCCGCATCAACTGCATCTGCGACATCAACAGACCGATATCCCAGGCCGAAAACGACAAGGACTGGAGATAAAGCCCGAAATACGGTGAAAACGCGCCGATGAAGGCGAAATAGAAGAAGTAGTACCCGGAGAGGCGCCAGTAGGGCAGAGCGTGCATCCGGCAATTCTACCGGATGCACCCGACCCCGCCGGGTGACGAACGGCTCAGCCGCCGCTCTTCTGCGCCACCAGCATCCGGTACATCTGGTCTTTCAGCCACACCCGATGTTTCTTCATGTTTTCGATCGTGAAGTCGTCGACCGGCAGGTCTTCCTCCTCGAGACGTTCGACTTCCCTGGTCAGGTTCTGGTATTGATCATACAAGTGGCCGAACTGCTCGCTCGACGCTTGCAGTGCGTGAATGAAATCGAGGTATTCAGGGAACTCATGGTGAAGATCGTGATGCTCAACTTGCATGATCGTGGCCTCTGGCAAATCCCGGCCCGCCCTATGCGCGACCGGACCGCGCGATTATAACCATTGGCAAGGCCACCCGTCATCCCGCCACCCTACCCGGAATGGGTGGGGTGTTGCTCGACACATCGGCGCACTGGGCACGATGTCGCAAGGCTTGGTCGATCAACACCAGGGCCAGCATCGCCTCGGCGATCGGCGTCGCACGGATGCCCACGCAGGGGTCGTGTCGACCGTGCGTTTCGACCATTGCAGCCTGTCCGTCGAGCGTCACCGTGCGGCGCGGCAGGCGGATGCTCGAAGTCGGCTTGATGGCCAGGTTCACGATCACTTCCTGGCCACTGGAGATGCCGCCGAGCACGCCCCCGGCATGGTTGCTGAGGAAACCCTGCGGCGTCATCTCGTCACCATGCTCACTGCCCTTCTGGGCAACGCAGGCAAAGCCGGCCCCGATTTCGACGCCCTTGACGGCGTTGATGCCCATCATTGCATAGGCGATCTCGGCATCGAGACGACCATAGACCGGCTCGCCCCAGCCCGCCGGCACGCCGTCGGCCGTCACCGTGATCTTCGCACCCACCGAATCGCCGGACTTGCGCAGACGGTCCATGTACTCCTCCAGTTGCGGCACGATCGCCGCGTTCGGGGCGAAAAAAGGATTGCCGTCGATCTCGGCCGCGTTTACGAAGGGAATCTCGATCGGCCCGAGCTGGCTCATCCATCCTTGGATTCTGATCCCAAAGCGCTCGGCCAGCCACTTGCGGGCGATCGCCCCGGCCGCCACACGCACCGCCGTTTCACGCGCCGAGGAGCGGCCGCCGCCGCGATGGTCACGAAAGCCGTACTTGCGGGTATAGACGTAATCGGCGTGTCCGGGCCGAAAAGTCTCGGCAAGATTGCCGTAGTCCTTGCTGCGCTGATCCTGATTGCGGATCAACAGGGCGATCGGCGCGCCCGTCGTGCGGCCCTCGAAAACGCCGGACAGGATCTCGACCGCGTCGGGTTCGCGCCGTTGCGTTACGTGCCGCGAGGTCCCCGGCTTGCGGCGGTCGAGTTCCCACTGGATGTCCGCAGCACTGATCGCCAGGCCGGGCGGACAGCCATCGACCACGCAGCCAATCGCCGGTCCGTGTGATTCACCAAACGAAGTCACGGCAAACAGGGTGCCGATGGTGTTGCCGGACATGGTCGCCTCTGGAATGTTAAGATGGCCGCAAAGTCTACCACAGCCCTGCGCGCCCCCCGGCGCACGGCACGGGTCAGGACATCGGCGCGTCCAGGGCAGTAGACCGGACACCAGCGGGCGCACCAGGCAGTGCGCTGGCGGTGCAGAACATTCGTTGATCGAGGCTCGCCAGATGACCCGCAATCCGACACGCCCCGGCAAGCCATCCACCCCCGCCCCGAAATCCGTCGCCCCGCAGCGCCCGGCGGCGGTCGGCAATGCGCTGCGCCAGGCGCAAACACGCTGGCAGCGCACCACCCGCTATGGCTGGGACAAGGGTGGCAGCGGTGGCGGTCGCTGACGCGAGGACTTTCAGTCGCCCGACCGGGCCTGCGCAGCGGGCGATGGTGCTCTGCCGCCAACCTGAAACAAAAAACCCCCAGGGAAAAACCTGAGGGTTTCCGGCATCCGGAAGGGCGGTTTATTTGACCACTGCAACCGCAGCGATGGGCTTGGCTTCCGTCTTGACCTCGGCCTTGACCTCCGGCTTGGTTTCAGCTTTGGCTTCAGGCTTGCTGTCGGTCTTCGCGGGCTTGGCAACATGCTTCACCGGGTGTGCCTGGTGCGCCTGCTTTTCTCCCTTGACTTCGGTCCTGGCTTCAGCCTTGACGTCGGTCTTGGCGGCAGCTGCGGTCGTCGGGTGGGCTGCGTCGGCCTTCACCGTCTCGATGGCTTTCGGTGCTTCCACCTTCTTGTCGGCAGCCGCCGGGGCCGTCACCTTGGTCGCCGGGGCGACGGAGGTCGTCGGAACAGCGGGCGTATTTCCCTGGGCAAAAGCAGCGGAAGCAAAGCCAGCGGCAACAACCAGAGCGATCACAGTCTTCGTCATTTTGAATCTCCTTGGGCAGTCTTGATTGATTTGGTTTCGGACACTGCGTTATTGCAGCGCCTTGTGCCGAATAACGCCGTCGTCTACGCAAGGGATGTCAGGACAAGTGTAAGGCGATGTATCGCTCTGTGACCGCCGCGTTGATCGCGAAAGCAAGGGTGCGTACGTTCAGAGCAGGCCGGAAGCGATGTTGATCGTCAACGCCAGGATCGTGGTGTTGAAGAAGAAAGCCAGGACGCAGTGTACCAGTCCGGTTCGGCGCATTGAGCGGCTGCTCAGGCTGACATCGGCGGTTTGACCGGAAGTGCCGATCACACAGGAGAAATAGAGAAAGTCTCCGTAGTCCGGCGCATGACCGCCTGGAAAGTCGAGGCCGCCGGGATTGCCCCGCGCCTGCGCAGCGTAAAAATCATGCGCGTAATGCAACGCGAACATCACCTGCGTGAACGCCCAGCAGGACACGATGGTCAACGCCGCCAGGCCGACATGGGCAAGACGCAGTGTCTCGTGCGTGTTCTGCGCTACCCCGAGCTCGACGACGATCGCCACGAGCCCCACGATCGCCGCTGCGACGACCAACGCGAGGACCACGATTCGCCCTTCGTCCTGCTGCAACGCCCGTGCCCGGATTCTTTCGTGGGTCGATCGGAACATCATCCACACCGCGAGCAGCAGGTAGAGACACGCCCCGACGTTCCAGCCGATGATCGCGCGCGTGTTGCCGGGCAGCGCCAGCGAACGCGGAAGAAGAAATGCCGTCATCACCCCGATCAATGCACAGATGAGCAGCCGGGGCCGCGCCATGAGCACGCGCACCAGCCTGGGGCGCGGGGATTGCACAGGAATGTCCGCCATGCGCGTATCTTACCCCGGAAAACGCCCATCGGAATTACACGGGGAGGTCCAGGGCAAGGCCGTCATCGGGGCAGCGCTGCGCTGGTAGACACCGACCGCCAGACGTCTTGCCGGGAAGGTAGCGCAGGCCGCGGGAGCAAATGCCTTCCTTCCGGCGGTAGCCGCAGTGGTGTCCGACCGGAGACGCACAACCTGGTCGTCGAGCAGCCACCGTTCCATATTATTGTTCTAGGATGTCTATCTGCACGGTTGCGACATCAGGCGCATGGACCACGAGATCAGGAGCGCCCTCGACCTGGCGCTCACCGACGCCATTCGCCAGGGGCGAGTGCTCTGCGACAACGAAGCGGCCATGACCGAACCGGCACGCTCGACCTGAGTGTTAACGGCTAATCTCAGATCCGGTTGCACACGCGTGGACCACGCTCGTTAGAGGAGATCCCGCCAGGCAAACTGCAGCTTGTCGCCAGTGATCTGCTCGAACGCCAGGCCCTTGCCGTCGGCAGCGACGAGCATCTGCGAACGAACCTGGAGTGGTTTGAACGCAAACGAATGGACCATGATGGAGAGGGGGGTGAATGCCATACGTCTTAACAGGCCATTCAGAACGGCTGCAAACAGCTTGCCACGCTCCTGCTTCATTCGGGTAATTGAGTCTTTATCCGCCATATGCTGCTTACGCTGTTGTGCTTACCTTCTGCTTACCGCCGCTATTCTTGCTGGCTTGTTGCCACAGTTGAATTCGGTGCATCCACCATTCACCAAGCACTCTGCCCCGTTCCGGATGCCGCTAAAATAGTGCAAGGCTTGTTTCAATTGGCGGAAGCGGTGAGATTCGAACTCACGGACGGTTGCCCGTCGCCGGTTTTCAAGACCGGTGCAATCGACCACTCTGCCACGCTTCCTGCAACTTCACCAAGGCCCGTTCTTACTGTCGCCAGTTACGGCTCAGGATCTTGAGGGAACTGAATGATAGCACGGCGCCTTCGCCGCCCCATCGCCGAGAGCACAGCGTTACGTCCCGTGACACCTTGAGCATTGAAACTTTCGCCTTATTTGGCTAGTCTTAGCGCCGTAATCGTAATTTCACATACAGGAGAACAGTATGCAACCCCAGTTTCAGATGACGGGCCAGGCCAGCGGCGAGTTGGCACTGCAGCAGAACAAGGTCCTGCGCAACACCTTCATGCTGCTTGCCTTGACCATGCTGCCAACCGTGCTTGGCGCACTTGTCGGTGTACAGATGCAGTTTGCCTTCTTGTCCGGCAGCCCGCTGATGTCCTTCCTGCTCTTCCTTGCGATCGCATTCGGCTTCATGTGGGGCATCGAGCGCACCAAGAACAGTGGCATGGGCGTGGTCCTGTTGCTTGGCTTTACCTTCTTCATGGGTCTGATGCTGTCGCGCATTCTGCAGGTGGCGCTCGGCTTCAGCAACGGCGGTTCGCTGATTGCCATGGCTGCAGGTGGTACCGGGTTGATCTTCTTCTCGCTCGCCGGCATAGCCACGGTGACCAAGAGGGATTTCAGCTTCCTGGGCAAGTTCCTGTTCATCGGCATGATCGTCGTCCTGCTGGCAGCGCTGGCCAACGCCTTCTTCCAGATTCCGGCCTTGTCGCTGACCATCTCGGCGATTGCCGTGATGGTCTTCTCGGCCTACATCCTTTATGACATCAGCCGGATCGTCAACGGTGGCGAGGACAACTACATTTCAGCAACGCTGGCGGTCTATCTCGACATCTACAATGTCTTCGTCAGCCTGCTCAACCTGTTGATGTTCTTCAGCGGCGATCGCGACTGATCGGGATTCCTGGTCGCACTCTTCAAGCGAGGGCGGTGCGCAACCCGCCCTCTTTTTTCGTTCAGTCCTGGAGGAACGCGCGCCCCTGAACCAGGCGTGAACCCGTTCGGCCCGGGATTTCAGCGAAGCCAAGCGTATGGCGCGGCAAGGTCGTGATGTTGCGCGACACCAGCAAGTCGCGCAAGGCGACCAGTTGATAGCCGCGGCACCGCCACTCGGAGAGCAGGCGTTCAAGCGTGGCGCTGTACTGCATCCCTTCAAGCTCGGCCCGCAGGGTGAATACGTGGTCGCCACCAACCCTGGTGGATTCTTCGACGAGGCGATCGATGGCCTGGTCAACGGAAGGTGTGCCGGTAGCCAGCAGTTCGTCGAGCGTCGGCAGTGTCGTCGGAAGTTGCGGGCAAAGCACGATTTCCCCATCGATAACCGGGATGAAGGGGAACTTCCCGCGACAATCGCTGGCGTAACAAAAGCCCAGCCGTTGCGTCAGACGCAGCGCATGACGATTCATCCGCCACCCTGGAGCAGCGTGTGCGTGCGGGGGTGTGGCGAAAATGTCCTCGTAGCGGCGATAGGCCTGCGCCATTTCGGCTTCAATCCAGGCGTTCTCGGCGGTCATCACCGCGCTTTCCCAGCGGACTCGATTCCAGGCGTGAATTGCCACTTCAAAACCCGCATCTCGTGCCTGGCGCATGTTATCTGCGTGGCGCGCGCCAATATCAGGGGCTGGCAAGAACAGCCCATAGAGGCGGGTAACAAAATCGTAGTGACGGCTCGGCGAGAAGGCACGGGCCTCACGACCACTGGTGTCGGGACCGAGCGAGAAAAAGAAGCTGCCCGACGCATCGTTTCGCTGCAGCAAATCGATCAGTGCCGGGACACCGAGCAGCGTGCCACGACAGGTGTCGACGTCGATCTTGAGGGCGATACGCTTCATTTACCGTAAGTGACGCGTCAGCGCCCCTCGACAGCGCTCAGACAAGGAGCAGGCCGACAGCGACTTTACGCCCTTCGCCCATCAGGATATTGTAAGTGCGACAGGCTGCCGGCAGATCCATCACTTCAAGCCCTTTCTGTGCCTGGACCAACGGCCGCAGCAACTCCGGGTTCGGGAAGCGCAACTGATTACCGGTGCCCAGCAGGATGATTTCAGCGTCCAGTGAGGCGAGCAGTTCAAGGTCTGCGGCGCACAGCGTTTCGAAGGTGGCCTGCGTCCAGTTCGGCAGCAGACGATCAGGCAGCACCGCCAGGTTACAGTTGTGGCGGACGCCATTGACACTGACATAGCCTTCGCCGTAGGCGGTGAAGGTGTTCAGTCCATCGGTTTTTTCGAGCTGCAGTTTCATGAAAATTGCGGTGCACAGGACGTTAAAGTAGGATTATAGCTTTTTTGTCGACCGCGTTCAGACGCTGACCGAGCCTGATGGCCGCGCTGCGCCGCACGGCGATCGATGTTTCGCCAACTGCGTTGACCACTAGTCGAGCCTGGATCATGAGAGAGTTTTCCCGCATCAAGCGTTTGCCACCCTACGTTTTCAGCATTACCGCGGAATTGAAAATGGCTGCCCGCCGGCGCGGTGAAGACATTATCGACATGAGCATGGGCAACCCGGACGGCCCAACGCCGCAGCACATTACCGACAAGCTGGTCGAAGCGGCGCTGCGCGAGAACACGCACGGTTATTCGATCTCCAAGGGCATTCCGCGACTGCGCAAGTCCATCTGCGACTGGTATCAACGGCGCTACGATGTCAGCTTCGACCCGGAAACCGAAGCCGTGGTGACCATCGGTTCGAAAGAGGGCCTCGCGCATCTGATGCTCGCGACCCTTGACCGCGGCGATACCGTGCTGGTTCCCAATCCGTCCTACCCGATTCACATCTATGGGGCGATCATCGCCGGCGCTGACATCCGCTCGGTACGCATGACGCCGGACGTCGATTTCTTCGATGAGGTGCAACGCGCCATCCGCGAGTCGATACCAAAACCGAAGATGATGATTCTCGGGTTTCCGAGCAATCCGACGGCGCGCTGCGTGGATCTCGAGTTCTTCGAGCGCATCGTGACTCTGGCCAGGCAGCACGACATTCTGGTGGTACACGACCTGGCCTACGCCGACATCACCTTCGATGGCTATCAGGCGCCGTCGATCATGCAGGTCGCGGGTGCGCGCGAAGTGGCCGTCGAGTTTTTTACCATGTCCAAGAGCTACAACATGGCCGGCTGGCGGGTCGGTTACATGGTCGGCAACCAGGAACTGTGCAACGCCCTGGTGCGGATCAAGAGCTATCACGACTACGGCACCTTCACGCCGATTCAGGTCGCCTCGGTGATCGCGCTCGACGGCCCGCAGCAGTGCGTCGAGGATGTGCGTCAACTCTATCAGGGTCGTCGCAACGTGCTGGCCAAGGGGCTGCACGAAGCCGGCTGGATGGTCGAGATTCCGAAGGCCTCCATGTATATCTGGGCGAAAATCCCCGCGGCCTATCAACAGATGGGCTCGCTGGAGTTTGCCAAGAAACTGCTCAACGAAGCCAGAGTGGCGGTGTCGCCGGGCGTCGGTTTCGGCGAGTATGGTGACGATCACGTCCGTTTCGCGCTGATCGAAAACGAGGAGCGCACGCGCCAGGCGATTCGCGGCATCAAGGACATGTTCAGGAAGGACGGCCTGCTCTAGGCCAAGACAATGAAACCGGTACTCAAATCGAACAAGCTCGACAACGTCTGCTATGACATTCGTGGCCCCGTGCTGCAAAAGGCCAAACAGATGGAGGAAGAAGGCCACCACATCGTCAAACTCAATATCGGTAACCTTGCTGCCTTCGGGTTCGAGGCACCGGAGGAAATCCAGCTCGACATGATCCGCAATCTGCCGACGGCTGCAGGTTATTCGGATTCTAAGGGAATCTTCTCGGCGCGCAAGGCAGTGATGCATTACACGCAACAGAAGCACATCAAGGGCGTCACACTCGAAGACATCTATATCGGCAATGGCGTCTCGGAACTGATCGTGATGGCGATGAACGCCCTGCTCAATGCCGGCGACGAGGTGCTGGTGCCGGCGCCCGACTACCCTTTATGGACGGCCGCAGTGAGCCTGTCGAGCGGTACGCCGCGCCACTACCTCTGCGATGAAGCCAACGACTGGCTGCCCGACCTCGACGACCTGCGCGCCCGAATCACGCCGAATACGCGTGCGCTGGTGGTGATCAACCCGAACAACCCGACCGGTGGCCTGTATCCGGACAGCACACTGCGCGAAATGGTGGCCATCGCGCGCGCGCACAACCTGATCATCTACGCCGATGAGGTGTACGACAAGGTGCTATACGACGGCACCACGCATACGGCGATTGCCTCGCTGTCGCAGGACGTGCTGACCATCACCTTCAATGGCCTGTCGAAGAACTACCGCTCTTGCGGCTACCGCGCCGGCTGGATGGTCGTCTCCGGCGACCTGCGCGAGGCCCGTGACTATATCGAGGGTCTGGACATGCTGGCCTCGATGCGTCTGTGTGCCAACGTGCCGGCGCAGCATGCGATCCAGACCGCCCTGGGTGGCTACCAGAGCATTGACGACCTGGTCGCCCCGGGGGGACGAATGTGCCGCCAGCGCGACCTGGCGCACGAACTCATCACTGCCATTCCCGGCGTCAGTTGCGTCAAACCCAAGGCGGCGCTGTACATGTTTCCGCGCCTCGACCCGCAGGTTTACCCGATCGACAATGATCAGGATTTCATCGCCGAACTGTTGCAGGAAGAACGTGTGCTGCTGGTTCAGGGCAGCGGCTTCAACTGGCCGGCTCCCGATCACTTCCGCCTCGTTTTCCTGCCGCATGAAGATGACCTCCGCGACGCGATTGCGCGCATCGCGCGTTTCCTCGCCGGCTATCGCCAGCGCGCTGGAACGCGGCAGACCTAGGCCGCGACGCATCGGCTCCGCGCTGATCCGCACTCGCTGTTTTCCTTTCCACAACCCTTACTCGTGACTGCTCTATGAAACCTATCAATGTTGGACTTCTCGGGATCGGCACTGTCGGTGGCGGTACTTACTCGGTACTCAAGCGCAACGCTGAGGAAATCACCCGCCGCGCGGGTCGTCCGATTCAGATCAGTATCGTTGCCGACAAGGATCTCGAACGGATTCGGCAGCTCACGGGTGGCGCCTGCAGGATGAGCGATGACGCCTTTGCCGTGGTCAGCGACCCGGAGGTCGACATCGTCGTCGAACTGATCGGTGGCTACGGTGTCGCCAGGGATCTCGTTCTGCAGGCGATCGACAACGGCAAGCATGTGGTGACCGCCAACAAGGCTTTGTTGGCGAAGCACGGCAACGAGATTTTTGCCGCTGCGCAAAAGAAAGGGGTCATGGTCGCCTTCGAAGCCGCCGTCGCCGGCGGCATCCCGATCATCAAGGCGCTGCGAGAAGGCCTTACCGCCAACCGCATCGAGTGGATCGCCGGCATCATCAATGGTACGACCAACTTCATCCTCTCCGAGATGCGCGACCAGGGCCTGTCTTTTGACTCCGTGCTCAAGGAAGCACAGCGTTTGGGCTACGCCGAAGCCGATCCGACTTTCGACGTCGAAGGCGTGGACGCCGCGCACAAACTGTCGATCATGTCGGCGATCGCCTTCGGGAACTCGATGAGCTTCGACAAGGCACATATCGAAGGCATCAGCAAGCTCGACGCCGCCGACATCAAGTATGCCGAACAACTCGGCTACCGTATCAAGTTGCTCGGCATCACCAAGCGGACCGCCGAAGGCGTCGAACTGCGTGTGCATCCGACGCTGATCCCGGCCAAACGCCTGATCGCCAACGTCGAGGGCGCGATGAACGCGGTGCTGGTCAAGGGCGACGCCGTCGGCGCAACGCTCTACTACGGCAAGGGTGCCGGCGCCGAGCCAACGGCATCGGCAGTGATCGCCGATCTCGTCGATGTAACGCGCATGCATACCGCCGACCCCGAGCACCGCGTCCCGCATCTTGCCTTCCAGCCCGACGCGATGGTCGATCTGGCAATTCTGCCGATTGCCGACGTGGTCAGCAGCTACTACCTGCGCCTGCGCGTCGAAGACCGCCCGGGAGTGCTCGCTGACGTGACACGAATCCTCGCCGATGACGGCATCTCGATCGTCGCCATGATCCAGCGCGAGCCTGGCGAAGGTGAGGAGCAGACCGACATCATCATGCTCACCCACAAGACGCGCGAACGAAATATTGACGCCGCCATTGCCGGTATCGAAGCTCTGCCGGCGGTCAGGGGTAGGATCATTCGCTTGCGGCTGGAAGAATTGCTGTAAGGGAGGCGGTCGGCGGCGGATCAGGAGAAGCGCGAACGGTACACCCTTCGCGCAGTCTGCGAGGCGTACTGTTACCCCTAGTCGGTACGGGCACCGCACCGGTCGGTCATCGCCACACCGTTGGTTCAGAAGGTGTAGCGTGTCGGGTCGGTCAAGCCGGCGGCGACGAAGCCGGCGCGTCGCAGTCGGCACGAGTCACAGACCCCGCAGGCGCGGCCGTCTTCGTCGGCCTGATAACACGAAACCGTCAGCCCGTAGTCCACTCCGAGCTCGCTGCCGCGCCGAATGATCCCGGCCTTGTCGAGCGCGCTCAATGGTGCGTGAATGCGCAGCCTTGTGCCTTCGACGGCAGCCTTGGTGGCGAGGTTGGCCATCTGCTCGAAGGCTGTGATGTACTCGGGGCGGCAGTCGGGATAACCCGAGTAGTCGATAGCATTGACTCCGACAAAGAGGTCCCCACTGCCGAGTACCTCGGCCCAGGCCAGAGCCAGCGACAGCATGATGGTATTGCGTGCCGGCACATAGGTGACCGGAATGCCCGGCTGCACACCGTCGACGGGAACGGCGATGCGGCTGTCGGTCAGCGCCGAACCACCGAAGACGTCGAGCCGCAGCGACAGTGTCCGGTGCTCGCAGGCACCGAGCGCTGCGGCAACAGCCGCCGCGGCCCGGAGTTCGACGCGATGACGCTGGCCGTAATCGATCGACAGACAATGACAGGCGAAACCGCGGGAGCGGGCGATCGCCAGCGTGGTTGCGGAGTCGAGCCCACCGGAGAGGAGGACGACGGCCGGCCTGGTCGGAGATGAAAGTTGCGTGCTCATGGGGTGGCGAATATACTGCTTTACGACGCAGATGGGTTGTCTTTGGCGTGAAAGTTGTATCGCTGGCTGGCACCACATGCAATTGTTGGTTTGCAGGAGCGCTGTGGTGACGCGCAGAGCGTGTGCTCTGGTGATCAGACACCGCTGGCAGGTGGGCAAGTAATGCAATCGGTGTAACGTACGCTGCAAGTGCGCAGCTCTCTTCCAGGACACACTCCGTCCTGACGGCAACAGGAGCGGGTGGCGGTGGTTGCGAAACGCGCGACCGGCTACCGGATGCAAGGCCGCCGGGAGTTGGGCAAATCGCCGCCACGGGCCTGGCCCATGGCGTTCAGTTACCGATGCGGAGGTCCCGTGATGATATCCCTGTACGCTGCCCTGGTATCCCAAGCCCCGCCGTTGAGCGGCCCTGTCGTAACCTTGTGCCGTGATGTTTCGAATGCCGAAAGCATCGTTTTTTCGGGCACGCAACGACTGTTCGTGACTGGCCGTGAGGGGGTGTATGAACTGCTCGGGCCTTCCGACGATGACTGCGACAAAAAGCGTATTCCGGTGCGCGTCAAGGGGGTGCCGAAGCGCTGCATGAAGAACGGGATCGCGGCTCATGGCGATTATCTGTACCTGGCATGCGCGCATGTCATGCAGGGAAACAATCCCCTGCTCAATGCACTGATGGACGATGTCAATGAACTGCAGCAAACGCTGACGGGGTTGCTGCGCCTGTCGCTCGCGGCAATGACCTATCCAGTCGAATCCTGGATCGTCCGGTGCGATCTCAGGCAGATGCCACTGGCCTTTACGGAACTCGTCGCCGGGCTTCCCGGAAACATACTGGCCAACGGCATCGCCATCAGTACTGACGGCGAGTCACTCTATGTCGCCAACAGCGGGCCGAGCATCTCGACCGGCATCTACAGGGTACCCACCGACGCTGCCGGCGACGGGTCCAAAGCGGGGCTGTGGTGTCGTCCTCCCGGCTGCAAGCCCAATGGATTGAAGGTCAAGGACCAGACACTCTATTACACGGGCAACACCACACCGGCCGCCGTGCTCGGTAGCGTGCCGATCAACGATGACGGCAGTGCCGGCGAACCGCGGGTGATCTATACGGGCCCGTTTCACCTCTTCGACGATTTCGAAACGGTCAAGGAGGGTTTCGTCATTACCCAGTTCAGTAACGACTACATGGGCGTCAGCACCGGTTCTCTGCGCATCGTGTCGATGGGTGGAAGGGAACTGGCGGTGCTCAAGCGCCAGGAGATCGATAGACCGTGCGCGGTGGCAGTAGCAAAGACCAGCGGTGCGTTGTTCGCGGCGGGTGATGTTCTGATCGTCGACAAGGGCGTCGGGGGGGTCCTGCTGTTCAAGCCGGACGACCCCTGGCGCGACTGGTTGCAGGTGGCCCCAAGCTGACAGACCGAGCGCCGAAAACGCCGCCTTGGTGTGGCGGCGGCTACGGAATCTTCAGCACGTCCTTGATTTCCTCCAGGCTCTCGGGGATGCGCTTGACGATGGCGTCGGTGGCCTGTTGATTTGCCCTGATCACGATTTCGGCCAGCCCGCGCATTTCGCCGACTGCCGTCTCGAAGGCTTTTCTGGCGAGTTCGGTTTCCGCTGCGATGAGTTCCTGCGGCGAACCGCTGCGGGACAGCCCTTCAATCGCTGTATTGAGCTGTTGCAGCGTGGCGTGCAGGATCTTCACCTGCCACTCGCCGATCGCTTTCATCCCTTCGAGCGCCGCGCGATTGGAGGCGCTCAACGCTTCCAGGTTGTCCCGTTGCATGGCCACCAGGGCGTCCATGTTGACGCCGGGTACCTTCAGCCCTGCCAGGACTTTCAGTAGCCCTTCCGTACCCTTGGTCACGTCCATGCTGGCGACCGCCTTGCCCCAGTCGCTCAGTAGTTGGGAAACATCCGCCATTTTCCAGTCCTCCATTAGCTTTCAGGTCCCGGCAGACGGCGTGACGCCGATGTCCACCAGGTAATTGTCGTCAGCCTGCTCGGGCACTTCACTCGGCCGGGATCTCAAGCAGATTCTTTCCTCCGGCGAGAATGTTGATCATCTGGGCCACCGCCTTGATCTGAGTGCCGCGCTGCGTGTGGTAAGCGGTGTGGGTGTAGTTCTGCCCCCACCAGTCCCAGCATCCCCGAGGATTAAGCGGTGGCGTCAATGGGAAGGCGCCGCCGCGCGCCTGAATCTGGGGGTAGAGCACGATGATCTGATTGGCTTGAGCCCATTCGTTGTAACCTGCAAACTTCGCGAACAGATTGCCGGAGTGACCGATTCTGCCATCGGTCGTCCCGCCCTGGCGGCAGCCGTGGAACGCAACATGCAGCTTGCACGGCCGCCCGTCCTTGCATGCCTTCGGGATGAAGACGTAGCCCTCCCTGGCCATCGAGGCATTCTGCAAGGCATTATATGGCGTATCGGAGAACTTGCCGAAAACCTGTCGCTGGTCGAAGGCCAGAACCTCACTCTCTGCTACAGGCACGCGCGCGGCTTTGAGCGCCTGCTCGCCGTAGATACGCTTGAAGATGGCACCCGCCAGGTCCACGTCGGCGAGATCCCGGCAGACCGCTTCCTTGCCTCGCGGTGGGCAGGGCGTCCCGGCCGCGTCTGCGGCAGCGGGCGGACAGAGGCAGTGATTTTTCAGCGCACTCGCCTTGGCCACCGCCTCGCAATCGTCGATATAGGCGTCCTTGTCGGCGGCAGGGGGATCGGCAGGCGGCAATGGGCACGACCCCACCACATCACCTGCAGGCTTGTCGAATCCGTCTCTGACCATCGTGTGGCGGGCAGGAAAAGTGCGGCGATAGGCCATGTTTTCCGCGGCCACGCCACCTTTGTTGGCGTCGGCGTAGAAATGGAAGAGCGCGTCCATCACGCCCAGTGGAACGATTTGGTCGTGCGCGCCGCTGAACAGGTACACCTTGCCGTTCCTGAGGTTGTCAAGCTTGCTGATAGTCCCTGCGGTTTCCTGCTTCTTCGCTTCTGCAAACGAGGCGCGGGCTACGTGTTCGATTTCGGTCTTGTTCCCGGGAGCCAGGTCGGAGTTCCTGCACCACCGGGCATCCAGTCCGAGCGCCGAGCATTCGAGCATGACGAACTGGCTGCAGCGGGTGACGGCATCCAGAATCGTCCCGTGTGCACAGTAATAAGGACCGCCGGCAATGATCCCGGCACCCATGATGTGTTCGGAATGCGCGACATGAAACTGATGGGCCATGAATCCGCCCGAGGAGATGCCGGAAACGGAGATCTGGTCGGGGTCTATGTTGACCCCGGCGACAACTTGCTCAAGTGCCGGGGCACCGCCTGCCGCGCCGGCAAACGCGAGCATCCAGAGCGCCGGCAGCCGCGACAGGCATCGCCTGATGATTTGCCTTGCGAGCATCCTTCCCCCCTCCTGATGACGGGCATGCACGGCACCGATTCCTCCACGCAGGCCGGAAGTCAGTCATTTAACGTATGACATGCTGCGGCGCAGCACCCAGCATAGCGCAGGATGCGCACAAGTCAAGACTGGTGCGGCTGCCAGCAGACACCACAGCCGGCAGACCGCCCTCTATGAGGAAAGCAGCGCCGAGAGTTCGCGCTGCAACAGATCGGCGTTGCCGAGGTTCAGCTCAACCAGCCGACGCAGATGCGTCACGCTGTCGATGTCGATGCTGTGGCAGAGCAGGCCTGCCCGTGCGCCTTCGACATGTGCGACCGTCGCCTGCATGCGAATCTCATTGGCGATTTCG
The DNA here is from genome assembly GCF_056856495.1 of Candidatus Accumulibacter propinquus. NCBI lineage: Bacteria > Pseudomonadati > Pseudomonadota > Betaproteobacteria > Candidatus Accumulibacter > Candidatus Accumulibacter propinquus. The sequence goes on along the minus strand of NZ_JBSEHC010000003.1, from coordinate 651,532 downwards.
TCCAGCGGCACGCAGAGGGCAGCCGCAACTCCCAGCGGCAGTTCTGTGTCAGCGGGGAGACGCAGCAGCGCGCCCTTCAGGGACAGGTCCAACACCTGCACCGCAAGCGCTTGGGTACCGAGAACCAGTTGCGCTGGCGAAGCAAAGGCGATGCGGGAATAGTGGCGTCGTTCGTCGTTCACGGGAGTTGCCTCAGTGAGTTTGAGTTCTACTTGCTGCGCATGTTACCCCAAAGCACTTTGTGGAGTTGCAACTGAAAACGCACCGGCAGGCGATCGGCGAGTATCCACTCAGCCAGGGTTGTCGCCGACAGTTCACCGGCAACCGGCGAAATGAGCACGCGGCAAAGATCAGCAAGACGCTGCTCGACGATCAACCGGCGTGCCCACTCGTAGTCGGTGCGGTCCTTGAGGACGAACTTGAGCTCATCTGCGGCATTCAACAGGGCCAGGTTCTGCCAGCGATTGCGATTCAGTTCTCCGGAGCCTGGCGCCTTGAGATCGACGATCCGCGAAACGCGGGCATCAACGCCGCTGATATCGAGCGCACCGGAGGTTTCCAGGGATACAGAATAGCCGGCATCACTCAGTTCGCACAGCAACTGCAGACACGCCGGCTGCGCGAGCGGCTCGCCGCCGGTCACGCAAACATGCTGCACGCCGTGCTGCGCAACTTCGGCGAGGATATCGGGCAGCGCTATCATCCGGCCACCGCTGAAGGCGTAGCTCGTGTCACACCAGACACAGCGCAACGGGCAGCCGGTCAGTCGTACAAACACCGTCGGCAAGCCGACCCTTGAACTCTCGCCCTGCAGGGACAGGAATATCTCGCTGATCTTCAGCGACGGTGTGCTGACTGCGGCCTTCAAGCGCCTACTTTTTCAGTCTCTGCCTGGCGGTAGTAGCCGCAGCACTTTCCGGGTACTTGGCCAGCAAGGCTTCGAGCGTACTCTTCGCGCCCTTCGCATCGGCGAGTTCCTGCTGGCAGGTGGCGACGTTGAGCAGCGCATCGGGGGCCTTGGCGTGCGCCGGCCACTTGTTGGCCACCACCCGCTGTGCATCGATCGCCTTCTTGCAGTCGTGCAGCGCGTAGTGGGCGTTGCCGAGCCAGTATTGTGCGCTTGGGGTCAGCGTGCTCTCCGGATGGGCCTTGGCAAAGGACTCGAAAGCCGCCGCCGCTTCCTTGAGCTTGTTCGCCTTGAACAGATTGAGTGCGGCTTCGTATTCGCGGGTTTCGGCCGCCGGATCGCTGACGACCTTTCTGGGTGCCTCGACCACCGGCTTGCTCTCTTCCGCCGGTCTTGCCTCAACGTTCGCCGCGGCCTGTGGTTCGAGTTTGCGCAGGCGACCGTCGAGATCGACGTAGAAATCCTGCTGCCGCTTTCTGGCCGATTCCAGTTCGTAGGTCAGCGTCTCGACCTGACCACGCAGGCGCGAGTTCTCTTCACGCAGGGCCTGAATCTGGTTCGCCAGTTCGATTTGTCCTTTGGCGAAAGTGTCGAGGCGTTCGTTGGTCTTGACCGCCAGGTCCTTGACCTGGCGGCGTGCTTCTTCATCATCGAAGAGGCCGGCCTGGGCCTGTTGAGCGGCCAGGGCAGCAAGCGAAAAGGCGATCGCCAGAACACGCATCCTGCCCGACCGGCACACCATGGGCGTTGCCGCCATCCTAGAACTCGCCGTTGTAAAGCATGTCGCCGCGACGATTCTCGGCCCAGGCCGCTTCGCCATGGCCTTCGTTCTTCGGCTTCTCTTCACCCAGGCTGACCGACTCGAGTTGCTCCTCACGGGCACCGAGCAAAGCCAACATCTTGCGGATGGCATCCGCGCGCTTCTGACCCAGAGCCAGGTTGTACTCGCGACTGCCGCGCTCGTCGGTATTACCCTGGATCAACACCTTGAACTGGCGATTCTCGGTCAGGAACTTGGCATGCGCGGTCACCAGATCCTTGTACTCGGCTTTGACTTCATAGCTGTCGTAGTCAAAATAGACGCTGCGTCTGGACAGGATGCTCTTCGGATCGGTGAGCACCGCCGGCAGCCGGCCGGTCTCGACTCCACCCGTCGTCACCGTCGTCACCGACGACCCGCCGCCGCGGCTCTCGACGGGTGCGCCTGCCGCTGCGTCGCTGCTCTCGGGCGTCGAACTGCACGCGGCCATGACGAGAGCCAGGGCGGCCGGGATGAGGAGTTGCTTCATGGTGTTTCTCCTGCGCAAGATTCGTGATTGGAATGATTCTTCATTTGTTGAGGGGACCCCACGCCGGCTCACGAACATCGCCCGCCGCAATCGAAAGGCGCTGCTTGATCCGTCCATCGATCGAAACTGCCGACAGGACGCCACGGCCGCCGACCTCGGTGGCAATCAGGATCATTCGACCGTTCGGTGAGAAAGTGGGGGATTCGTCCTTGTGCGAGTCGGTCAGGATCTGTACCTGCCGGCTGGCAAGGTCCATTACCGAAAGCCGGAAACTGCCGTCGCGGCGACTGATGAAAGCCATCGACTTGCCGTCGGGGGAGAGGCGTGGCGTCACGTTGTAGCTGCCCTCGAAGCTGACTCGCTGCGCGTCGCCGCCACCGGCGGCAATGCGATAGATCTGCGGGCTGCCGCCACGGTCCGACGTGAAATAGACGAATTGTCCGTCGGGAGAAAAGTTGGGTTCGGTATTGATCGCATTGGCTGTCGTCAGGCGTTGCACGCCTGAGCCATCGGCGTTGACCGTGAAAATCTGCGAGCCGCCGTCCTTGCTCAGCACCACCGCCAGCTTGCGCCCGTCAGGCGACCACGCCGGCGCCGAATTGGAACCCTTGAAGTTGGCCACGACGATGCGTTTTCCCGAGGCCAGTGAATGCACATACACCACCGGCTTCTTGTTTTCGAAGGACACATAGGCCAGGCGGCCGCCCTCTGGCGACCAGGAGGGCGAGATGATGGGCTCCTTCGAGATCAGCGCCACCTGTGCATTCTGGCCGTCGGCGTCGGAGATGTGCAACTCGTAACGTGCAGCGCCGGCCTTGATCACATAAGCGACCCGTGTGGAAAAGATGCCGGGTTCACCGGTCAGCTTTTCGTAGATCATGTCGGCGATTCGATGGCCGGCGGCACGCAACATCGGCTTCGAGGTCACGAAAGCGGAGCCGCCCAGCACGCTCTGCTTGGTGACGTCGTAGAGCCGGAAACGAGCCTCACGACGCCCGTCTGTGCTTTCGCCGATGCTGCCGGCGGCCAGCGCGTCGGCACCCCGACTTTTCCACTCCTCGTAGACCGGGGCGGACGCCTCGGTCATGACCGCTGCGCCAGGGTCGATCATCTTGAACAGGCCGCTACGTTCCAGGTCGCCACGCACGACGGAGGTGATGACGCGTGCGGCGCTGGCCTCGCCGCCAAAATCGGCGATCGCCACCGGGATTCGGTTGGCGCCGGCACCGGTGATTTCAATGGTCAGTTGGGCGTGCGCCGACGCCTGCAGCAGGGCTAGCGCGCTGATGGCCACGAGGCCGAAACGACGAAGTTTGAGCACGATTCCAAGCATGGGGCAGTCCAGTACAGAATGCGCGATTATATCGTCTCTGAATGCGCTTGATTTGTAACGAAACGTGATCTTGCCGAATGCCGGACGCTGCAGGCATGACCTGGCACTTGAAGATCCCGAGAACGAGTTCGCTGGAGTCAGCAAAGCGGTCGATTTGATGGGCGTTCACGGTGGTGAGCAAAGGCCATGGCTGCGTAACCGCGGTGCTTTGCTAGTCGTCCTGGGGTTTATAGTACAGATTCAGAACACGCTCGAAGAGTTCGGGTTGGGCCGGCTTGGGCAACGGCGACGACTTGCGGATCGCCCGCTCGATCGCAGCATCGAGCGCCGGGTTGCCACTCGACCGGAGCAGCCTGACGTTGAGCACTTCGCCGGATGGAAGTTGAGTCACTTCGAACTTCGCCTCCGGGTTGCCCTGGATGCCGGGCGGTAGGGACACGTGGCCGCGAACCTTCAAGCCAATTGCTCGCACGTACGCCTTATTGTCGAGCGACTGCGCACGCGCTTTCTCGGCCGACGCCTGCTCGGTCTGCAACTGCTTGCTTAGACGCTCCTGAGCTTCATTGCGTGCGCGCCTATCCTCGGCGGCTTTCTGCTCAGCCTTCTGCTGTTTGAGTTCCTTTTGCTCTCGGTCCAGGGCATCGCGCAGGTTTGACCTCGGATCCGTTTCCGGTTTGCGCGGCTCGTCCTTCCGGGGCGCTTCTTTCGCCTTTGGCTCGTCTTTTCGTTCAGGTTCCCGGGGTTTGGGTTCTTCCTTGCGCACGGGTTCCTTTGCCTTGGGCTCTTCCTTGCGCGGAGTTTCCTTCGGTTTGGGTTCTTTCGGCGTTTCCTTCCTTGGCGATACTTCCTTCGGCTTCGGCTCCTCCTTCTTCGGCGGCTCATTGACCTTGGGTTGTTCTTCCTTCTTCGGCGGTTCCTTGGGCTTTTTTTCTTCCTTCAGGGGAATATCGGGCTTGATGGGTGGCCGGGGTTCCGCTTTCGGCTCGGGTTTCGGCATCGCTTTGGCAACCGGCCGGGGTTCAGGTTTCGGCTCCGGAATGGGAGCCGGTTTCGGAATCGGTCTGGGTTCGGGCTTTGGTTCCGGTTTGGGTTCGGGTTTCGGCTCCGGTTTGGGTTCGGGTTTTGGCTCCGCTTTGGGTGCGGGCTTTGGTTCTGCTTTGGGCTCCGGCCGGGGTTCCAGTCTTGGTTCGGGTTGGTTCGCGGGAGCCTGGACGGCACGCCAGACTTCGACTTCGACGGCACTCGGCGGCGTGCTCTTCCACTGCACACCGAGGAACAGCGCAGTGATGAGCAGCAAGTGGACGGTCGCCGAGAGAGCCAGCGAAGGCCACTTCGCCGGTTCGTCCTGCGGTGGCCGGAGGATGGGTTCGACAGCTTCCACGGCTCAGGAACTCACCGGCCGCTTTGCTCGACGAGAAGGCCGATGCGTTTGACCTGCGCCTTTTGCAGCGCGGCCATCACATCCATCACCGCCTGATAGTTGACCTTCTTGTCGCCGGCCACGAGAACCGCTTGTTCGGGGGTCTTCTGCGCCGCCACGACCACTTCTCCCAGATCGCCGAGACTCACGCGCCGGCCCTCGGACTTTCCGGGGAGAACCAGACTCAGCTTGCCGTCGGCGGCGACGTCTACTCGCAGGGCTTCCCCTGGTGTCTGCGCTGCCTTGCCCACCGAAGGCACATCGATCGTGCCGGTGGTCATCATCGGTGCCGTCACCATGAAGATGACCAGCAGCACAAGCATGACATCGATATAGGGAACGACGTTGATTTCGTTTTTCAGACGGCGCGGACGCATGGCCTTACCTCATCTGCCGTTGCAGGATGTTCGAGAACTCCTCCATGAACGACTCGAAGCGCGACGAGAGCCGGTCGATTTCGTGCGCAAAACGGTTGTAGGCGACCACCGCCGGAATCGCCGCGAACAGGCCGATGGCGGTGGCAACCAGCGCCTCGGCGATGCCGGGGGCAACCGCGGCGAGCGTCGCCTGCCCGACGTTCGACAGGCCGCGGAAGGAATGCATGATTCCCCAGACGGTTCCGAACAGACCGACGTAGGGGCTCACCGAGCCGACCGAAGCGAGGAAGGCAAGATGCGAGTCGATACTGTCCATCTCACGCTGGTAGGTCGCGCGCATGGCGCGTCGCGAGCCGTCGATGACATCTTTCGGGTCGAGGTTCTTCTGGCTGCGCAGCTTGGTGAATTCGCGGAAGCCCGCCTCGAAGATGCGTTCCATGCTGCCGGTGCTGTGGCGGTCGTTGATCGCGCTCTGGTAGAGGCTGTTCAAGTCGCCACCGCTCCAGAAGTCGCGCTCGAACTGCTCGGTCTGTGCGCGCGCCGCCTTGACGGTGAACCATTTGCGAAAGATGTAGTACCAGGACATGAACGAGACGCCGGCCAGCAACAGCATGACCGCCTGCACCACGGCACTGGCGTTGAGGATCAGGTGCAGAATCGAAAGGTCTTGCGAGACATTCATTGCAGGGCTTCCAGTTTGGTACGCAGAAATGAGGGAATCGAGGTGGCTTTCATCAGCTTCGAATTGACGCAAACGATGCGGATGCTGCCGCTGACCAGTTCTTGCCAGCCGCCGTCGACGTGCGCATCGGCGCGCCGGATGTGCTGGCGAAAATGCAACTGCGCGCGGCTGATCTTCTCCACTTCCAGGCCGACGACGAGCTGATCGTCGAGCCGCGCCGGCTTCAGGAACTCGATCGCGACGCCACGCACGACGAAGGCAATTCCCGGATCGCGCAGCAGCTCGGCCTGCTGATGGCCGATCGCGCGCAGCCATTCGGTGCGGCAGCGCTCGAAAAACTTCAGGTAATTGGCGTAATAAACGACGCCGCCGGCGTCGGTGTCTTCGTAGTAAATACGCACCGGAATGGTGAACGCGTTGGGTTTTTGCTCGTATTTCATGGCCGGCGCCGATTCTAAGGCAGCCCCCTGGAGGCCACTGTAAGGGTTTGTGACTGGTGGCCGATGCACCACGGGTTCAGGGCGTTTGCCACAACGCGCCCTGCGGTTCGCCAGGCAATCTCTCGAGGCCGAGGTGACGGTAGACGGCTGCCGTCGCCACGCGCCCGCGCGGCGTACGTTGCAGGAAGCCCTGCTGGATCAGATAGGGTTCAAGCACATCCTCGATCGTATCGCGCGCCTCGCCGATGGCGGCGGCGAGGTTATCGACTCCTACCGGGCCACCGCCGAACTTGTCGATGATGGCGAACAACAGTTTGCGGTCCATGACGTCGAGCCCGCCGTGATCGACGTCGAGCATCGACAGCGCCGCATCCGCCACTTCGGGCGTGATGCAGCCGCCGGCCCGCACCTCGGCAAAATCGCGAACTCGCCGCAGCAGGCGGTTGGCGATGCGCGGTGTGCCGCGCGAACGGTGGGCGATTTCCAGCGCGCCGCCGGCATCGGTAGGCACCTTGAGCAGTTGCGAAGAGCGGGTGACGATCAGCGTCAGTTCCTCGGGCGTGTAGAACTCGAGCCGCGAGACAATCCCGAAGCGGTCGCGCAGCGGATTGGTCAACATGCCGGCACGGGTCGTCGCGCCGACCAGCGTGAACGGCGGCAGATCGAGTTTGACCGAGCGCGCCGCGGGACCCTCACCGATCATGATGTCGATCTGAAAGTCCTCGAGCGCCGGATAAAGAATCTCTTCGACAACCGGCGAGAGACGGTGGATCTCGTCGATGAACAGTACGTCGCGGGGTTCGAGGTTGGTCAGGATGGCGGCGAGGTCGCCTGCGCGTTCGAGTACCGGGCCTGATGTCGAACGCAGGTTGACACCCATTTCGGTCGCGATGATGTGCGCCAGCGTGGTTTTTCCCAGCCCGGGCGGACCGAACAGGAGCACGTGGTCGAGCGTGTCGTTGCGCTTCCTGGCGGCCTCGATGAAGATCGCCAGTTGCTCGCGAATCTTCGCCTGCCCGACGTAGTCGGCCAGGCGCCGGGGCCGCAGCGCGCGCTCAATCGCTTCTTCCTGGGTGGATTTCGCTTCTGCCGAAATCAGCCGCTCCCCCGGAACGCTGGCGAGGTGGTCGTTCTCGATCATGGTGACGCTTGCTTTCCGGCCGTGTCTCGTGATGCCGACGGTTCCGAGTGAACATGCGCCAGCCACTCGCGGATCAGGACCTGCCCGAGAGCCAGCAGGGTCGGTCCGAGGAACAGGCCAATGAAGCCGAAAACCAGTACGCCGCCGAAAACGCCGACCACGATCAGCAGCAGCGGCAGGCTGGCGGTACGCGAAATCAGGATCGGTTTGATGAAGTTGTCGACACTGCTGATGCCGAACATGCCCCACAGCACCATGAACAGGGCCCAGCCGGTCTGTCCTTCGTGGTAGAGCCAGACGGCCGCACCGAGCCAGATCAGCGTCGCGCCGACCACCGGCACCATCGAAAAGAAGAACGTCGCGACGGTCAGGATGACGATTCCAGGGACGCCGGCGATGATGAACCCGATCATCGCCACCACCGCCTGTGCCGCCGCGGTTCCGACGATTCCGACCATCACCCCGGTGACCGTCCCTTCGGCCAGCGCCAGCATGCGCTCGCCCAGGTCGCCGGCAAGCGCGCGGCTGCTGGTGTGCAGTGCCTCGGCATAGATGTGCGCGTCACGGAAGATGAAGAAGACGAAGAAGATCACCAGCACCAGTTGCAGCAGACCCTGCGCCAGCAGCGAAGCGGCGCTCAGCGCCAATCTGCGGGTCGGGTCTACAAACTGGTGCAGCAGATTGTTCATCTCTTCCCGGCTCTCGATCAGTTCGTGCCAGTAAGCGGCGGCATCACGGCCGATGATCGGCAGCCTCACCAGCCAGGCCGGCGGGTCGGCGGGCAATCCACCCTCCATCAGCGGCTTGAAATAGCGTATTGCCATCTCGACACCGTCGGCGAGTGACCCTGAGAGCAATGCCATCGGCGCCACCAGCAGCATCAGCAGCAGGATCGACACCAGCAGCGCGGCCAGGTTGCTGCGGCCGCCGCAGAGGGTCAGCAGGCGATTGCGGATCGGCAAGGTGGTGACACAGATGACGACGGCGAACAGCAGGGTGCCGGTGAACGGTAGCAATACGGCAATGCAGCCGATCAGCAGCAGCGCGACCAGAGCGATCTGGATGAGTTGTTTGTGGCCGGGGTTCATTGTCGATTCAGACTCTTGACAGCAGCTTGAGCGCCTGGCGGATGCCATCGGAGATGGTGACGTCGGCGGGCAATTGCTTCATCGCCGCAGCGGCTTCGCGCTCATTGTAACCTAGCGCCAGCAGCGCATTGAGGATGTCATTGTGCGCGTCGTCGGCAGACACGCTGGTGGTCGGCAGCGCGTCGGCGAGTTTTCCCTTGAGTTCGAGCAGCAGGCGCTCGGCGGTCTTGATGCCAATGCCTGGCACCCTGGTCAGGCGTCCGACCTCCTGACGGGCGACCACCAGGGCCAGATCGCTGACCGAGAGCCCCGAGAGCACCGACAGAGCCATGCGCGCGCCGACACCTGAAATCTTCAGCAACTGGCGAAAGGCGAAGCGCTCCGCCTCGCTGGCAAAACCGTAGAGGAAGTGCCCGTCTTCGCGGACCAGGAAATGGGTCAGCAAGCTGAGCTTTTCGCCGTTCGCCGGCAGGCTGTAGAACGTGCTCATCGGCACGTCGAGTTCATAGCCGACGCCGTGTACGTCGAGCACCACCTGTGGCGGGTTTTTTTCGAGGAGGATTCCAGTCAGTCGGCAGATCATCGCTTGCTCTTGCTCATCGACGCAGGCCTTTTCCGGCAATCAAGCGGCCGTTGCGTACGTGCAAACCAACGTCGGCCAGTCGTCCTAGCCCCTGTCCGCCATGCGCGTGGGCAATGGCACAGGCGAGCGCATCGGCGGCGTCGGCGCTGGGGTCCGCCGACAAGCATAGCAGCCGGCGGACCATGTGCTGAACCTGTACCTTGTCGGCGTGACCGTTGCCGACTACGGCCTGTTTGACCTGCAGTGCTGTGTACTCGGCAACGTCGAGTCCGCTGGAGACCAGCGCGGTGATCGCCGCGCCTCGCGCCTGACCGAGCAGCAGCGTGGATTGCGGATTGACATTGACGAAGACGATCTCGGCTGCTGCCTGGTCGGGTCGGTGTAGCGCCACCAGGTCGCACAGGCCGGCGTAGATCGTCCCCAGGCGACCGGGCAGCGAGTCCCTGACGTTGGTCCGGATACAGCCGCTGGCCAGGTAGGCCAGCCGGTTTCCGGTCTTCTCGATCAGACCGAAGCCGGTGATGCGCAAGCCGGGGTCGATGCCGAGGATGCGCAGCACCGGTTTGGCCGCGTCGATCATCGGACGGGTGCCCGCGCCAGATAGACACCACCTACTGCCAACACCATCCCGGCCAGGGCCAGGCCGCCTAGCGTTTCGCCGAAGACCAGCCAGGCGATGATCGCCGTGCTCGGAGGCGTCAGATAGAAGAGACTGGCGACATTGACCGCACTGCCGCTGCGAATCAGGACGTTGAGCAGGCTGATCGCGCCGAACGAGAGTACCAGCACCAACCACAGCAGGGCGAAGGCGAATTGTGGCGTCCATTCGATGTGCATGCTTTCGCTGGTCCACGCGGCCAGTGCGGTCACCGCCGCTGTCGGCAGGAACTGAATCACCGAACCGGTGCGCAGGTCGAAATGCGGGCAGAAGCGCTTCTGATAAAGCGTGCCGAGGGTGATTCCGAGCAGCGCTACGGCCGCCGGGAGCAACATCGCGGCCAGCATCACGTTGCCGAGTTTGTTGGCCACGACCAGTGCCACGCCGGCAAAGCCGAGCACCAGGCCCAGCCATTGCCGCGGCGATACCCGTTCTCCGAGCAGGAAGCCTGCACCACACGCCGTGAGCAACGGTTGCATGCCGACTACCAGTGCCGTGACGCCGGCCGGCAGACCGTGCTTGATGGCCATGAATACCCCGCCGAGATAGATGGCATGCACCAGCAGGCCGGACACGCCGATGTGAACAACCTGGCGCACATCGGCTGGCCACGGCGCGCGGGTGGCCAGCGCAAAGGTGGTCATCAGCGCGAGCACCAGCAGGTAGCGGGCGAGCAGGAAAGTCAGGGGTTCGGCGTACGGCAGGCCGAATTTGGCGCCGACGAAACCAGTACTCCACAGGAAGACAAAAAGAAAAGGCAGCAGTGATGGCAGGGGGCGCATGGGGTCGGCTTATTGACGCAGGGCCGGAGTGTAGCAAGCATCGTAGCAGCGGTGGCAGCAAAAGGCCCTGGTGTTGGAATTGCACGCCTCGCGGTCGTCGCTACCCGGAGTGACGAACCCCGCCGGAGCGGGGTTCGTCTATGGTGGATGGCGATACCGGCTGTGCCGAATTATTTCTTCGGTGTGCCCGCCTCGGCATTTTTTGCAGCGTCCTTCTTCTCTTTTTTGTTAGCCTTCTTGGCATCGTCCTTGCTCACCGAGGTCTCTGCCTTGGTCGGCCCGCCTTTGGCTGTGGTGGCTGCCGCCGCTGCCGGTTCGACCTGACTGGCCGTCACCGCCTTGGCAGGTGCTGCCGCTGTTGGCGTCGCTGTTGGGCTTGCTGTTGGCGTTGCTTTGCCTGGTTCAGCCTTGGCCGCTGGAACTGGCAGGGTTGCTGGCGCGGCAGGTGCTTTTGTAACGCTCGTCGGCGCGGGTGTCGCCGCGGTGGCTGTCGGCGCTGGTGCCGGAGTGGGGCTGGCTGCCGGGCTCGGCTTGGCCGGCTCGTTGGCCGGTGCAGCAGCCTGGGCCGGCGTCTTGGCTGTCGTCAAACCGCTCAGTGTCACATCGTTCTTCATCTTTCCCAATACCGCCGGGCCGATACCCGGAACCTTGGTGAGGTCATCCACCGATTTGAAAGCGCCGTTCTTGGTACGATAATCGATGATCGCCTTGGCCTTCGCCGGACCGATGCCGGTGAGCATTTGCAGTTCTGCCTCATTGGCGGTATTCACGTTGACCGCGGCCAAGGCATTTGCTGCGATCATCAGCAGAGCGACCAACAGGGTAATCAGCTTGTGCATGGAATTCCTCCGGATGAGATGGGGTTTGCAGGTCACCATGCGTCTCTCGCCATGGTGCCGTGCATCTGTGATTAACGGTGCAGCAGACGTTTGCGTTGACCCAAGCGTGGAATTCCCCGCCTCGGGCGCATGCGCCGGGAATCCCGCGAGGCATGCCGACCGGTTGGAAGGTGCGCGCAAACCGCATTCGGACCGGACGAAACGGCTCTCGTATCCCATGGCAGGCGACCGCGTTCGCCGGGGGAAACTACTTGCGCAGGGGTTTGCGATAACCCAGGGCCTTTGATATCTCATTGGCCGTCGCCTTGATCGGTGTGATCCAGTCCGGGTTGTGGCGGTCGCTGGGCGCAGAGATCGAGAGGCCGGCGACCAACTGGTCTTCGTCGTTGCGGATTGGTGCGGCAAGACAGCGCAGGCCGATTTCGGCTTCTTCGTTGTCGTAGGCAAAATCGTGGCGGCGGATCTTGTCGAGTTCCTTTTCCAACGCGTCGAGGCGCGTCAGGGAATGCGGGGTCTTCCCGGGCAGGCCGGTACGCCTGGCGTAGGCACGCACATCGGCCAGCCCGTCGGCGGCCAGAAACAGCTTGCCAACCGAAGTCAGATGCAGCGGTGCACGCCCACCCACCAGGTAAACCACGCGCACCAGCGAACGGCCGCTCGATGTTCTTTCGACATAGATGATTTCATCGTCGTGGCGAATGCCGAGATTCACCGCTTCGCCGATCAGTTCGTGCAACTGCTGCATGAATGGCAAGGCGACCTGGCGGATGTTGATCCGCGATTTGACGATGTTACCCAATTCGAGCAGTCGGATACCGAGCGTGTAGGTTCCGACATCGTGCCGTTCGACGATCGCGGCGCTGGTCATCACCGCCAGGATTCGATGCGCCGTGGACGGGTGCAAGCCGGTGTTCTGCGACAGGATCTTGAGACTCACCGGGTCCGGCATGTCGGCCAGCACGTCGAGCAGCGACATCATCCGCTCGATGACCTGAATCGAACCTTTCTCTGCCTGTTGTTCGGCCATCGCCTGGGTGTCCAACCTTCCATCTGTCGCCATCGGAGAATACTCGCGGCTGCTCCGCCAATCGCCCACCGCAGCTTGTGCGGCGCAATATCTTACCATCATGCGCGCCGCCCGGTTGACATGTGACGGGTTTGCGCCGAGCAAAAGTGACTGGGCGTACCCCGATGCAAGTACAATGTCGCGCCGGTGCTGTGCGCGCATCGGCGCAGTCAACAGTGATCCAACATTTCATCGCCCGAGGAACCCTTGCCGCAGCGAACTCTCAACCCTGGCATCCTGTCCGGAGAACTGCTGAGACGATGCTGAGCCGGCTACTCGTGGCGGTATTATGGATGCTGCATTTTCTGCCGCTGTCGATCCTGGCGCGCATCGGCAAAGCGCTCGGAACCATCCTCTTCAGTGTTGGCCGCAGGCGACGGCACATCGTGATGGTGAATCTTGGTCTGTGCTTTCCCGATCTCGTTTCACGCCAGCGACTACTGTTGGCAAAGGCGCATTTCTGTGTGCTCGGCCGCAGCATGCTGGAGCGCAGCCTGCTCTGGTGGGCAAGTCCGGACAGGCTGTCGAAATTGATCCACGTTGTCGGCGAGGAAAGGATACGGACGCTCCTCGATGCCGGTCGTCCGGTTTTGCTGCTGGCGCCGCACTTTGTCGGACTTGACGCCGGCGGCGTCGGGATCGCCATGCGTTTCGACAGTGTCAGCATCTACGCGGTGCAGTCCAACGCCGTTTTCGATCGCCTCCTGCTACGCGGGCGCAGGCGCTTTGGTGATCAGCTTCTGCTCTCCCGCAATGAGAGTGTGCGGACCAGCGTCAGGGCGATGAAGGCCGGGCGTCCGCTCTACTACCTTCCGGACATGGACTTCCGTAGCCGGGATTCCATCTTTGTCCCGTTTTTTGGCGTGCAGGCGGCCACCATCACCGGTTTGTCGCGTTTGGCGCGGCTTGCAGGCGCCGCCGTCGTCCCCTGCGTGACGCGTATCCTGCCCGGCGCCGAGGGCTACATCGTTACTGTCGGAGAGCCATGGCAGGACTTTCCCTCCGAGGACGTCGAAGCCGATACCAGGCGCATGAATGCCTGGATCGAGACGGCGGTACGTACGATGCCGGAGCAGTATTACTGGGTGCACCGTCGTTTCAAGACCCGGCCGCCCGGCGAACCTCGTCCCTATTGATCCTTGCGGCGTTTCGCTGGTCGGACCGGCTTGTTCCGACGAGCGAACAGAAGATGGTCCGAGGCAGGTATACTTGCCGATTTCGTCGATCCGGGACCGCTGATGCACGTCCTGGGCCGAAGGTGTGATCCTCTGAGACCTCGACCTTGGCACTGACCCTACTAGGACTGTCCGGCGCGCTGACCCACGACCCTTCGGCAGCGCTTTACATCGACGGCGTGCTCGTCGCAGCCGCAGAAGAGGAACGATTCGTCCGCGACAAGCACGCCAAGAACCGCATGCCCTACGAAGCCGCGAAGTTCTGCCTCGACTTTGCCGGCATCAAGCCCGCCGATGTCGACGCCGTTGCCATCCCCTTTGCCCCGATCAGCCTTTCCGAGCCCGCGCGCTGGCACTACGCCAAACGCTACTGGTACGCGCCGGAGCGAGCCTTGGACGCCATTCTGAGCGGAAACAGGCGCTATTACCGCTATCGGAAGCGTATCGAATGGTGCCTGCAGCAACTCGGTTTCGATTTGAAAAAAACGGAAATCGTGCCGGTCGAGCATCATCTGGCGCACGCGGCGAGCGCCTACCATTGCTCGGGATTCCAGGAAAAGACGGCGATTCTCGGCATCGACGGCAAGGGCGAGTACGCCACCACTTTTTTTGGCTACGGCGAGAATGGCCGGATTCACAAGCTCAAGGAATTCTACGATCCCGATTCGCTGGGCGGTTTGTACGGCGCCTTGACCGAGTATCTGGGTTTCGAGATGCTGGACGGCGAGTACAAGGTGATGGGCATGGCGCCCTATGGCGACCCCGGTAGATACGACTTCTCGCGCCTGGCCAAATTCGAGAACGGTGAATTGACCATCAACACCGACTATGCCAACGTTATCGGCCTGCGTCGCTACAAGGAAAACGGGAAAGGCTATTATTTTTCGCCGAAACTGGTCGACTGGCTGGGTCCGCGGCGTTCGGGAGACGTCGCCGACGATCCCTACATCCACTACGCGGCAAGCATGCAGAAGCTTTTCGAGGATCTGTCGTTGCAGATGATCGACTATTACCTTGCCGACATTCTCCGCGACACCGGACGCCTCGCCTTTTCAGGAGGCGGCGCGTTGAACGTGAAGCTCAACCAGAAAATCATCGCCCGTCCCGATGTCAGGGAACTCTTTGTCCAACCCGCTTCCGGCGATGCCGGGACGGCGGTCGGAGCAGCCGCGTATGTCTCCGTGCAGCGCGGCGTGGCGGTCGAAAAGATGGAGCACGTATACCTCGGGCCTGCGTACAGCAACGAAGACGTGATCGCCGCCTGTGCTCGCCATCCGGCGCAGCCTGCATGGCAACGGATCGGGCAGGTGCCGCAGCGCGTCGCCAGGCTGCTGGCCGACGGACACCCCGTGGCGTGGTTTCAGGGGCGGATGGAATTTGGTCCGCGCGCCCTCGGCGGCCGCTCGATTCTGGGCTGCCCGAGCGTTGCCGGGGTCGCCGACCGGATCAACGCCCAGATCAAGTTCCGCGAGCGCTGGCGACCGTTCTGCCCGAGCATGCTCGACAGCGTCGGGCCGCAGATGTTGAACAGCGGACATCCCGCACCGTTCATGACCTTTACCTTCGAAGTTGCCCAAGGCTGGAAGGAACGTGTCCCCGAAGTCGTCCACGAAGACGGTACCTCGCGTGCGCAGGTGTTGAAGCGCGAGTACAACCCGCGTTATCACGACTTGATGAGCGAACTCGAGAAGCTGACCGGTAACGGCGTGGTCCTCAACACTTCGCTCAATCGCCGCGGCGAACCGATGATCTGCTCTCCGACAGATGCACTGAACATGTTTTTCGGGTCAGATTTGCAGTACCTGGTGATGGAAGACATCCTGGTCGTGAAGGCGGCGGAGTCGTGCGCAGTCCCGGCAAGTCAGGTTGACATCCGAAACTGAAGGAACAGTTGTTTCAGCAAGCCGCAACCCTTCGGGAGTTGTGAGACGAAATTGCCGTGCTCAGGGGTCAGAGGGGCGGGCAGCTGATGAAACCGAGACGGATGGACAAACAGACGGACCAGGATGGACTGCCCGGTGGTATGGGTCATCCACCATCAATGCCGTGGTTCGGATCCGTGGCATCAACGCCGCTTCCCCCATCTGCGCGCCGCCCATTACGCTCCGATCTTCTCTTCGCGCATGCGGCGAACATTCAGACCCTGATCAACCACACCAGAATGCTTCGCTGGAACTGTGGATGTACGCTCCACGGACAATGCCTTGAAGCAATTGCTCGCCCTGCAGTTGTGGAAGTGCGTTCAGTGATTGCCATCGCGCCTTGGTGAAATGGCGCCATGATCACCGCGGGGCTAATTGCAAAGTGGTTGCGGGTGAAATCGATCCATCGGACTTCCCATGCGCGACGCCTACGCACCGAAGTCCGATCAATTCGTTATGCTTTCCTGGGCAGGACCTGCGATTGCAGAGTTGAGGCGTCTGTCGTTGTACCCATAGGCACCGAGTCGCTCATTTGAAATCCCGGTCACCGGGAATGGCGGGTGTCTAAACTTCGGATCTCGGTAAAGTGAGGCAATTGTCGATCCGGACGATGATCGTCAGCCCCGAAGCCTGTAGAATGCGCACGGGCCTGTAGCTCAGTTGGTCAGAGCAGAGGACTTAGCGAGGGCAACCTGAACATCTTCTGAAGTGTGGTTGCCCTCATGGGTTGCTCGTTGCCAGTGCAGTTCTGGTAGCGGGTAGAACTGGTCAAATTCGGTGGAAGCTCACTCCCTTGGGATATGCCAATACCGAGCCAAATCCCTTAGGCAACACGGGGAAAGGTGTAGAGACTAGACGGCCAGCCTGTAACGGGAAGGTATAGTCCAGACCACAAACTCGAAAGAGGCGGCGAAAGCCGTAGTGGTAAGCATAATCCTTTGGTCCAGGGTTCAAGCCCCTGCGGGCCCACCAGACAAGAAGGCCAACCCCTTATCGGGTTGGCCTTTTTTTGCGTACTGCCGCGTGTTGGCGCGGGTTCGTGCGGGTTCCTGTGGACTTCGTGGTTTCCCGCGGGCGCCCGGATTCGGCCGTTTTCACTCTCTCCGGGCCATTTTTCTCTCCGTCCTCGCTCACCGCTGGACGCCGAAGTCCACGAGTTCATGAAATTGCACCGTTACGAATCAACAGCTTATACGTGGTCCATTCAAGCGGTTGATTCGTGGCATTGGTAGGCGGCGGGAACAGCGGCGCCATGCCAGCAAGCGAGAAATGCTGGATCCCTGGCTGGCGAGCAGCGTCCGATCAGATCCCGACGTTCAGTGCCGCCGGCGCGAGCGTCTGCTCGGTGGCCGGTGCTGCCATTGACGGGCTTGTCGAAGCTCCGAGCCGACGAATGACCGTTTCCGAATTCACTGCAGGACTGCTCTGTGCCCATTGCGGCCAATGGATCATCGATCGCTGTGAGCCAAGGCCGCTGCTGCAGGAGCGGCCACGCGCCGGATCACGGGCAGTGCTTGGCGGGCGATTCTGGGGGTCTTCCGCCATTCGCGGCTCATGCGGGTGCGAAATTGGCGATTGACTGCCGCATAATGCGTCAGCAATGCATCTTGCAGGCTGGTTGGATTTCCTATCATTGCCGATGCATCGACGACAAAGACACGTGAAATGATTGCTCTGCTGCAGCGCTCGCTCAAGACCCGGGTGACCCTGTTCACACTTTCCATTTTCGTCATCAGCATCTGGGCGCTGGCGTTTTACGCGAGCCGGGTGCTGCGCGCGGATATGGAGCGCCTGCTGGGCGAACAGCAGTATTCGATCGTTTCCGTACTCGCCGCCGAGATCAATCAAGAGTTGGGTGACCGCTTGAGTGCGCTGGAAAAAGTTGTCGAAAGACTTACCCCGGCCATGCTGGGCGACGCGGCGACCATGCAGCGATTCCTCGAAGACCGCCCGGTTCTTCAGGCCCTCTTCAACGGCGGCGTCATCACCTACCGGACAGACGGTACCGTGATTGCTGACAGTCTTCCCGCAGCCGGGCGGATTGGCGCCAATTACCTGGACATCGATACCGTGGCGGCTGCGTTGCAAGAGGGCAGATCAACCATCGGCCGGCAGGTGATGGGCAAGAAATTGCGGGCGCCGGTTTTCGGTATTACCGTGCCCGTTCGCGATCATCAGGGCAAGGTAATTGGCGGTCTGGGTGGCGTGGTAAATCTTGGGACGCCCGGCTTTCTGGACAAGATCACCGAAAGCACCCACGGCACGACCGGCGGCTACTTGATAGTTGCGCGGGAATACCGGTTGATTATCACTGCCACCGACAAAAGTCGCATCATGGAAACACTCCCTCCGGCCGGCGTCAATTGGTTGGTTGACAGGTTTATTCAGGGCTACGAGGGGCCGGGTGTCGTCGTCAATCCACGGGGTGTGGAGGTGCTATCCTCGGCCAAGGGCATTCCCGCAGCAGGCTGGTACCTTGCAGCTTTCCTGCCCACCGCGGAAGCCTTTGCCCCGATTCGCGCGATGCAAGAGCGCATGCTGCTGAGTACCATTCTTCTTACGCTGCTGGCCGGAAGCCTGACCTGGTGGATGTTGAGACGCCAACTTGCACCGGTGGTGGCGACCGCCCAGACATTGGCCGCCCAGTCGACTGCAGGCCTGCCGCTCCAACCCTTGCCCATCACGCGCCAGGACGAAGTCGGCGACCTGATCGGCGGCTTCAATCGCCTGCTGCTAACCCTGGGCCAGCGTGAAGACGCTCTGAAGGAAAGCGAAGAAAATCTCGCCGTCACCCTGCACTCTATCGGCGACGCGGTGATCGCCACGGATACTGTCGGCCGGGTGACCCGGATGAATGCCATGGCGGAGCGTCTTTGCGGATGGATGCTGGCCGACGCCCTGGGTCGCCCCTTGTCCGAGGTCTTTCGCCTTTTCAATGCCGATACTCGCGAACCGGGAGTCAATCCGGTGCAATCGGTCCTCGCGCATGGTCACGTGGTTGGCCTCGCCAACCATACGGTATTGCTGGCCAAGGACGGTCAGGAGTACCGGATTGCCGACAGCGCGGCCCCTATCCGCAATGCTGCAGGAGGAATCGTCGGCGTGGTGCTGGTGTTCAGTGATGTCACCAAGAATTATCGCGCGGAGAAAGCGCTGCGGGATAGCGAGGAACGCTTTCGCAATCTATATGAACAGGCACCACTGGCCTATCAGTCTCTCGATGCGGCGGGCAACATTCTGCAAGTTAACAACGCCTGGCTGAAGTTGTTCGGCTTCACGCATGACGAGGTAATTGGACGTTTCATCGGAGATTTCCTAGACGAAAGTTCGCTCAAGACCCTGGGTCGGGAGTTTCCTCAGTTTCTATCAAGAGGCAAGGTGGATGGACCGGTCTTCGACATCAGACGCAAGGACGGTAGCAATCGGCTGGTTGAGATCAACGGTCGAATTGGCTATGACAGCGAAGGCAATTTCTGCCAAACCCACTGCATCCTGACCGACATTACCGAGCGCAAGAAGGCTGAGGCGGCATTGCTGGAAAGCGAAGAGCGCTGGAAGTTTGCACTCGAAGGCGCAGGTGAAGGCGTTTGGGATTGGAATATCCAGACTGGTGACGCACTGTACTCGAGACGATGGAAAGAAATGCTCGGTTTTGCCGAAAATGAGATCGGGAATAACTCCTCCGAATGGTCGAGCCGTGTCCACCCGGAGGACATGCCCAAGGTGATGGCGGCAATCCAGGCCCATATCGACGGCAAGACACGCTCGGCCGCGATTGAGTTTCGCATGTTGTGCAAGGATGGCACTTGGCTATGGATGCTTGGCCGCGGCATGGTGGTAAGCCGCGATGCCAACGGCAAGCCTTTGCGGCTCGTTGGCACCAACGCCGACATCAGCGAGCGCAAGGCGACGGCCGACAAGATCGAACGTTTGGCCTTCTACGACCCGCTCACCGATCTGCCCAATCGGCGGCTCCTGCTCGACCGGCTGGAACAGGCACTAGCCAGCAGCACCCGCCACAATCGCCATGGTGCATTGATGCTGCTCGACATGGATGATTTCAAGACCCTCAATGACACGCTGGGGCATGACGTTGGCGACCAGTTTCTGGTAGAGGTGGCAAGCCGCCTTCAAGCCGCCGTTCGTGAAGGCGATACTGTCGCGCGTCACGGCGGAGACGAATTTGTGGTGATACTCGAAGATCTCAGCGAAGATGCGCTCGCCGTCACGCAGGCAGAAAGCGTTGCCGTGAAGATTCTGCACGTCGTTAGCCAGCCTTACCTGCTCGATCTGACTCTTCGAGCGGACTTGAAGAACACGCTCAGCTATCACTGCACATCGAGTATCGGCATCACCCTGTTTCGAGGCCACTCCCTCTCGGCCGATGAGTTGATGAGACGCGCCGATACGGCCATGTATCAGGCCAAGGCCGGTGGCCGCAACTCGCTGCGCTTCTTCGATCCGGAGATGCAGGCAGTCGTCGCTGCCCGAGCCACCCTGGATAGCGATCTGCGCGAGGCGGTGCGGGAGGGCCAGTTCTGCCTTTGCTACCAACCGCAGGTGGACAGCGCCGGAAACCGGACGGGTGCCGAGGTCTTGGTGCGCTGGCAGCATCCGCGGCGCGGCATAGTGCCTCCAGTCGAGTTCATTCCTCAGGCCGAGGCAACAGGACTGATTATTCCCCTAGGTCATTGGGTACTTGAAACTGCATGCGCCCAACTGGTGGCCTGGGAAGCCCTGCCGAAGATGTGTCATCTCACGGTGGCGGTCAATGTCAGCGCCCGCCAGTTCCGCCATGGGGATTTCGTGGATCAGGTACTGGCGATGATCGACAGCACCGGAGTTAACCCTCAGAAACTGAAACTGGAACTGACCGAGAGCCTGCTGCTGGATGATGTGGAAGACACCATCAGCAAGATGACCGTGCTGAAAGCCAGAGGCGTCGGCTTTTCGCTGGACGACTTTGGCACGGGCTATTCTTCGCTGTCTTATCTGAAACGCTTGCCGCTCGACCAACTCAAGATTGACCAGTCCTTCGTCAGGGATGTGCTGACGGATCCCAACGACGCCGCCATCGCCCGAACCATCGTGGCCCTGGCGCAAAGCATGGGTCTGGCCGTGATCGCCGAGGGCGTAGAAACAGAGGCACAGCGTGAATTTCTTGCCGCCAATGGCTGTACTGCTTACCAGGGCTTCCTTTTTGGTCGGCCAATGCCTCAGGAGGAGTTTTCGCATCCGACCGGAGTGACTACAAGGGAAGTGTAAGCCGTCATGCACGGTGTCAATGACAGCACAGGGGTCTGACTCGGTTCCGACTACCTGCCGCAGAACCTGTGCGTCGGCAACCTGTCTGATCGGACCGACAGTTTCCTCAAGCGCGCGTCTCTTAATAGCCGATAGTATTCGTTGGTGCCTGCATCCACGAAGCGGACGCAGGCGCACGTTGCTAGCTTTCGCCGCAATACCCCCCGCGGCCGAACCTCAGAAGTTCACACCGGACTCGCCATTAGTCATCAAAGGGTTTGCCGCCCACCACCCCGTCGGGGTCTGGTTCCGGTCGCGATCACTCTGGCCGCTTCTCCCCGCCACCCACACCAATCCTCGCGCGCGGCTCCTCCCACACCACCGGCGGACTGATCGCCAGCTCATGCACCGTGACGTGAGGAGGCAGGGTCTCGTCCAGGATGGCCGCCACGATGTCCGGCGCGAGCGTGGTCAGGTTGAGCATTCGGCACATGTAGCTGTTGTCGATCTTCTCGCGAGCGGCGAGTTCGGTGATGGATTTGGCTTCGCCCGATTCGAGCATCGCTAGCCACCGATAACCACGGGCCAGCGCCAGCTGCATCGGCGTTGCCGCGACATCCCAAGGCCGCGGTTCGGCAGCTTCACCGCCCGGCAGGGTAACCAGTTTCCGCCCGCTGCGGCGCTTGATCTAGATCGGCACCGACAGGGTCAGCCTGCCGTCGCTGGCCGCGATCACATCTGGCGCACCGGTCTTGCGGATCCGAATCCCGTTCATACCAGAACCTCCTGCCGCCGTTCGGCCGGCTCCGGCCGCAGATCCAGCACCACTCGCTCGATGCCATTGGCGCGCAGGCGCACTTCCAGATCGGTGGGCGAAACGATCACCTTCTCGACCAGGAGTCGGACGATGCGGGTCTGCTCGGCCGGGAACAACTGGTCCCATATCGCATCGAGGCGCGTCATGGCGACGGTGACCTTGGCCTCGTCCAGGGTCGGATCCTGTTTGCTCGCTTGCGACAGCAGGTCGCCGAGAAGCGCCGGGGCGCGCAGGATTCCGCGCAGTTGTTCGAGCACCGCCGATTCCAGTTCGGCTGCCGGCAAGCGGGGCAGGCCGGACGCGCCCGCCTGCTCCTTGGTATCGCGCATCGGGATGTAGTACCGGTAGCGCCGCCCGCTACTCTTCTTCGTCGAGTGCCAGGGCGACAGGGCGCGCCCGTCGTTGCCGAAGACGATCCCCTTGAGCAGGAAGGGGACGACCGCCTGGGTGGCGCCGCCGCGCACCCGGCAGTTGGTGGCGAGGATCGTGTGCACGCGGTCCCACAACTCACGTTCGATGATCGCCGGGTGCGCCCCCGGGAACCACTGCTCCTAGTGTCGTAACTCGCCGAGGTAGGTGCGGTTGTTCAGTAGTTTGTAGATCATCCCCTTGTCGATCGCCCTGCCCTCGCGGACCTTGCCGTCCTGCGTGGTCCAGGCCTTCGAGGTGACGCCGTCCAGCTTCAACTCATTGAACAGGGCGGTGCTCGAACCGAGTTCGACGAAGCGCTGAAAGATGTGCCGGATGAGTTGGGCTTCCCGCTCGTTCGGCACCAGTCGCCGGTTGTCGACATCGTAGCCCAGGGGTGGCACTCCACCCATCCACATTCCCTTGGCCTTTCTGGCGGCGATCTTGTCGCGGATGCGCTCACCGGTGACCTCGCGCTCGAACTGCGCGAAGGACAGCAGCAAGTTGAGCATCAGCCGGCCCATCGAGGTCGTCGTGTTGAACTGCTGGGTCACCGAGACGAAGGAGACGCCGTACCGCTCGAAGAACAGCGGTCCCGACCACCGGGTTCCGGTGATCTCGCGCGCGATCATCGACAGGCTCGGGTACATCCGGCCGTTGAACTCGTACTGTCCGTCGGTGGTGGCGATCACGCAGTATTCGACGTCGCGATATTCCCGGGTCAGCACCGTACCCGCGGTAGGCCGGGTGTCGCGGTCGCGCTTCTGGACCTTGCCCGGTTCCAGGAGGGATTCGATCCGACGCTGGTTTTGCTCCAGCAGTTTGGCGTCGACCTTGCGGAACTCGCCCAACACCGGCGTGCCGATGCAGTCTCCGTATCTGGCGATTGCCAACAAGCAGGCGCAGATTATGACCAAGGCCGCGACCGAGACGGGCTTCACTCCTGCATCGCGCTCGCGCATCACGTTGCCCGTGGCGGCGGCGGACAAACTGGATCCCTGGAACGAGATCGCCGGCTGATTCTTTCAGGGCTGTTTGTCGATCAAGCGCAGCATCAGCGTCATCGGATGCACGGGCGACACCTGAAATCCGTAGTGCTCGTAAAACCCCTTGGCCTGGTCATGAAGGGCGTGTACCAGAAGCGCCCGGACGCCGGCGTTTTGCGCGACGGCAGCCGCCCGCTTGACGGCATCCTGCAACAGCGAAGCGCCCAGCTTGATCCCATGCGCACGATGATCGACGGCAAGCCGGCCCAGCACGATCACCGGCACGGGGTCCGGCACGGGGTCCGGCATATTGCGCCGCACGGCACTCGTGGCCATCTGGTGGGAAACGGCGCCAGCGGCGAGCGCGTAGTAACCGCGGACACGCTGGTCTTGATCGGTCACCACGAAAGTGCGGCTGGCACCGCTCAGTTGGTTAGCCAGGGCTCGCCGCTTCAGCCACTCGTCGAGAAGGACCTCGCCACACGCGAATTCATCGACCCGATGCACCGCCAACAGCGGCTGCGGAGCGTTGAGTTGGAAGCTCATGCCGGGCTGGCGTCGACTTCCCAAGGCGTCTTGACCGCCATCAGGCGCTCCAGCCCCGCATCGCGGACCGGTGGTGCATCGAGCAGGTCGGAGAACTGACGAAACTTGTCGGCATCCAGGCGGAAGAAAACCTGATCGAGCACTACCGACTGCGCTTTGTCGCAGGCGGCCTCGAGCATGAAGTCGGATCGGTTCTTGCCCAATAAGGTCGCGGCATGATCAATCAGATCCCGCTGCTCCGGGAGGGCCCGCAAGTTGATGGCGGCGTCACGCATAAAATGGTCCTTCGCGGCATACACAATAGATATACGTAGCGTAGCGAGGCGTGTATCTATTGTCAACACACTGCCGTGGGCATGGGTCAGACGGGTTGGCAAGGGCATCACGAGCGCTTTCCCGGTGGTCGCGGGGGAGTGACAGGAACGAACAGGGCGCTTTGGTAAGCCCAAGGCGGCCGCTCTACACGACGGCCGGGAACCGACCAGCCTCCTATGCAAGAATGGCCGCTTTGGAACACGAGGCTCGAATGCCTTCTGGCTATAAGTACTCTTTGAGCGCTACTTACGCAATGCGGACGTAGGCGAACTGCCACCATTCCCGGCAACCGTCCCAGACGCCGAACCTCGGACGCACACACCGGACTGGCCAACAGGCAGCATGTGTCTCCTGCGGCCACCACCCGACTGGATCCAGGCGCGATCACTCCGGCTGCCGCCCACCGACACCACCACCAATCCGCTTCCGTTGCTCCTCCCACAGCAGCGGCGGACTGATCGCCAGATCATGCACGGTCACGTGAGGAGGCAAGGTCTCGTCCAGGATGGCCGCAACGATGTCGGGCGCGAGCGTGGTCAGGTTTTCTTCGCTCTCGGCCGGAGCCAAAAGTCTTCTAGCGCGTCGACCTGACCCATTACGAATCCACAGCTTATACGTGGTCCAATCAAGCGGTTGATTCGTGGCATTGGTAGGCGTTGGAAACAGCTGCGCCATGTCAGCGAGCGCGAAAAGCTGAATCTCTGGCTGGCTGGTGATCCGTTGCCGGCCAACTTCCGACCTTGAGTGTCGCCGTTCGAGCGTCTGCCCGGTGGCCGGTGCTGCCATTGACGGGCTTGTCAAAGTTTAGCGCCGACGAAGGACCGCTTCCGAATTCGCTGTAGAACTGCTCGCGACCCGCTGCGGACATAGGACAAATGGAAACCCGGCGGCCGGTTAGTACACCAAGCAGGCTTTGACACCGGCAAATCGTCGTCAATCGTTGAAGCCATGCAAACGGCTATCTGTAGGCCGCACCCGCTCGTGACGGGCACGGCCTCGATGCAGAAGACTGACTAGTCAGTTGCAGATTGAATTGACATCCGCTCCTGCTCGAACGGATCCTTGGCCGTCTTTGGCGCCGGCTTTTCAGCCATGGTGCCCGGAAGTATTTCGAAGATCGGGGCAAACTGGACAAGCATGCCCCTCAGTTGGTCAAAAGGCTTGCGATCACCGTCAAACCTCGCCTTGCCAGACTTGAGCAGATCGTCAAAGGTGGCGGTACCCCCCATTACGCTCTCAAGATCGGTTCGGTTGACGGTGATTGTCAGGTCCGGGTTCTTTGCCTGCTGCCCCTTGATGTTGGTAAGGGTTGAGTTGCGCAGTTCAACCACGAATTTCTCGCCGTTGTCCGGCGTTACCAGGTTGATGACGAACTTTATCCCCTCCGCCTTTTTGCTGTCCAGTCGAATCCCCATGTAGTCGAGCCAGAGGTCGGTCGTCATCGCCCGGATCGTATCTGGTCCAGTCCCCTTGGGTGGAACACCACCGGGAATCCCGTGACGGAGTTCATAAGCGCCAGCGAGAAAGCTGTTACGCACGCTTGGGCTTTCCTTCTGGTAACCGATCTGCTCGTAGGCATCAGCCAGCAGGTCCTTGGCGGACTGGTTCTTCGGTTCGGCATAGACAAGCTTGTTGAGGATCTCCACGGCTTCACGATACTTGCCTTGAGCAATCAGCTGCTCCCCCTTGGCCATGATCTTCCTGGCACCACCCATCATCTCAACATACAGAGGAGCGGAATCCTTCGGTGAGAGTGGGATCAACGTGGCCGGGTTGGCGTCCCAGTAACCCAGGTAGCGGTTGATCACCGCCCGGCTGTTGTGCTCTTCTGAACCGTGGTAGCTGTGGGCAGCCCACTGATTTTGCAGGCTCTTGGGCAGTTTGTAGACATTCTGGATTTCGTTGATCGTTACGCCCTTGTTGGCCTGGTGCAACACCTCGTTGTTGAGGTTGGCATAGCCGTCGCGCTGGGTGCTCATGATCTCCAGAATACGCTCGTTGCCAAAACGCGGCCAACTGTGTGCAGCGAACATGACTTCTGCCGTCTGACCATAGCGGTACACCGCCACGTTGATGTTCTTTGACCAGGCCAGAGCATCCCGTACCAGCGCGCCGCGCAAGGTGTAGATGTTGTGTATCGTGCCGGTGATGTTCTCCGCGGCCCAGAATGCCTTGAGATCGGGGAACCAGGTGTTCATCTCCGCCGGAGCTTCGGTGCCGGGGGTGTTCTGGAACTCCATTCGCACACCGTCAACGACGAGTTCTTCAAAGTCCTTTTCGACAAAACGGGTCGGTTCGATCAGACCGGTATTTCCGGCAGCGGTATTCTTGCCGATGGACTGGTCTACGTGGCCATAGGGACTGCGTGGCAGCAGGATGCCGTACTGAAAGAATGCCCGCCGCATCATGGCGGTGCCGGCATAGACGTTTTCGGTAACCGCATGCTGCATAAAACCGACCGGAGCGATCACCTGCACCTTGCCGCTCTTTACGTCAGCCTCGTCAATGACGCCGCGTACGCCACCGTAGTGATCAAGGTGGGAGTGCGAGTAGACGACAGCCACCACCGGACGTTTGCCGAGCTTCTCGTTGATGAACTCCAGCGCTGCTTTGGCAGTCTCCTTGGCGGTCAGCGGGTCGAAGATGATCCAGCCGGTATCGCCCTTGATAAAGGTGATATTGGCCAAGTCAAAGCCGCGCACCTGGTAGATCTTGTCGGGCAGGACTTCGTAGAGTCCGTAGGCCATGTTGAGGATCGCCTGGCGCTGCAGGGAAGGATTGACACTATTAAAGTCCTTGCCCTCAAGCAGGAACTGGTAGCTCCCCATGTCCCAGGCTACATTGCCGGCCTCGGCCATGATCTGCTTGTAGGTCGGGGCAGCGATAAATCCTTTCCTGGCCTCTTCGAAATCTCGCTTGTCCTGAAACGGCAGGGTCTTGCGCAGACCGTTCTGTAGTTCGATGGTGAACGTTGACGGCTCTTTCCCTTTCGGGTCGAAGTGCTTCGACGGGTCGGCGGTCACGATAGCACCGCCGCCAGCCGCAGAGGCCAGGCCGGCGAAGCACGCGAACCCCAACGTGGATACCGCACAGATGTGTCGCAGCTCAATTTTCATGCATTTATCCTTGTCCATTTGACCCTGATGTTTCGCATATTCACGTCACTTCTCTGTGACCCTGGACTTCCAACTCGTCGTGCTGTCAATATACAGGATGCCAGAGTTGAAAGGGCTTACGTAGCGTACGACCGTTGCGCCTGTCGTTCCTGAATCCTATCGGCTACGCCAGAATGCTTGTCTGAGTTGATTCGGGGACGAAGAAATGGCCGGTCATCGCAATAAAGCTGCCAGTCAAGATTCGAATTGCTGAGTATGTTGAACGACCAGAAGTGGCGGAAAGTACTCGTTGAGCGCTGCTTCCGCAATGCGGACGTAGGCGAACTGTCACCATTCCCGGCAACCGCCCCCGAAGGCCGAACCTCGGAAGTCTACGCCGGACTTCACGGTTGGCAGGGATTTGCGAGCGCGTGTCGAGGCGTCAGTCGAGCACTCGCCGCTCAAGCTGACCGCTTGATGTCCAACTCCTGGGGGGGTTGGCACCTCTCACTTTGGCCGGAGAGCGGACCACCCCTCTGACAGGGATTGACATGGAAGAGCGGTTCATGAACACCCGTGAAGGCCAACTCGGATCGTTCGTCAAGGCGGTCGCTGCTTTCGCCGCAGACAAGCACCGGAACCCGGAGCGATCAAAGGCAAAGTGCGTAGGCCCAAGTCGTAGTCGTTGTGCCCACGCGGATTCGGTCGCTGAGTGATGAAGCCGACAGAACGATGTCTTCGGCCAACACCTGCATTTCATGGCAAACACCAAAATTGGGTGTTAATGGGTGTATTATAATGTGAAAGAACCCAGTCTCCAAGCGCACGGGTACCAGACCGCGAGCGGTCATGGAGAGTGGTGGTCGTGAATCAGGCGGCTGCGGGGATGAAGCCGAAGCGAGTCAGCGCCTTGATCCAGCGAGAAGCGTTGCGCTGCACCGATAGCTGCTCATAGTTGGTGGCGGAGTCCCGGTAATAGTCGCCACGCTTGAGCATGAAGAAGATGGTGCGCAACATCTTGTGAGCCAAGGCGACGATGGCGCGCTTGTGGCCACGACGAACGATCAGCGATTGGAACTTGGCGTGAAACGCCGATTTGGTGCGGCTGGCGGCGTGAGCAAACTCGCACAGGAGTCGTCGGACGTAGGGATTGCCCTTGCGGACCCGTCCGGACTTGCGCTTTCCGGCGGATTCGTTGTTTCCTGGACAGATACCCACCCAGGAAGTCAGGCGATCGGGGTTGCCGAAAACGCACATATCGCTGCCGATCTCGACGAGCAGCATGGCGGCACCGATGGTGTCGACACTTGGCAAGGTTTGTAGCAGGGCCAGCGCATTGTGCTCGCTCGCCAACTCGTGGAGTAGACGGGCGTCGAATCGCGTGATGCGCGCTTCGAGTTCCTCGATATGCCGCAACAGTTCGTCCAGAACGAACCGGTGACTCGCGGTCAATTCGCCCTGCAGGGCGTCGTGCAGCACTTCACGGCTAGCCTTGAGGCGTCGGCTGGCGAGAGGCAAGACCTCGTGCGGCGCCTGCCCTTGGACAATTCCCTTGACCATCGCCCGCGCCGACTGACCATGAATATCACTGACCACGACGCCCAGCCGCACACCCGCATCGGTCAGCACCTTGTGCAGGCGGTTTTTCTCCGACGACAGCAAGCCCACCAGCTTCTGCCGCTGCCGGGCGATCAGACGCAGTTCGCGCAGTTTGGCCGGTGGCACGAAAGACCCGCGCAAAAGACCGGCACGGGCGAGCGTCGCCAGCCACTGCGCATCGCCGATATCCGTCTTGCGGCCCGGGACCTGCTTCACATGCCGGGCATTGACCACCTTCGCCCGAATGCCGGCCGCCTCGAGTGCCGCATAAAGGGCTCTTCCAGTAGATCCCCGTGCTCTCCATGACGACCTCGTCTGGGCGAAGCGTCGCCACCCAAGCCGCCAGCTCGCGCCGATCACGTTTGAACCCACCAAACTGCCGCTGCTCGATTCGTGTCTCGCCGCTCGCTTCTTCGATGATCGCACACGCCGTGATCTGCGCTTGGTGAACGTCCAGGCCAATCACTCGCTTGTGGATCGGAACCAGTTCCATCTCGTCTCCTTTCGCCATAAACTTGAACGCGGGAGGCGGCGGGTGCCAGAACCGAAGTTGCCTGAGGGCGACAGGTCGCCAGCGGCCCTTTTAATGTGTGCGCTCGATGGCAGCAATCCGGGGTACGAGTCGGTTCAGCGGGTCACGTTAGCTTGCGGGGTCGGACCGCCAAAATATTGCGCGACCTCTACCCGACGCCTCCCAACCCGCATCTTCTTTCATCATCCGGGGCGGCCGCAACTGCAATGACCGTTAATGTGAAAGAACCCAGTCTCCAAGCGCGCGAGTACCTGACCGCGAGCGGTCATGGAGATCGGTTGTCGTGAATCAAGCGGCTGCGGGGATGAAGCCGAAGCGAGTTAGCGCCTTGATCCAGCGAGAGGCGTTGCGCTGCACGGAGAGCTGCTCATAGTTGGTGGCGGAATCCCGGTAATGTTCGCCACGCTTGAGCATGAAAAAAATGGTGCGCAACATTTTGTGAGCCAAAGCGACGATGGCGCGTTTGTGACCACGACGAACGATCAACGACTGGAACTTGGCCTGGAACGCCGATTTGGTGCGGCTGGCGGCGTGAGCGAACTCACAGAGGAGTCGGCGGACGTAGGGATTGCCCTTGCGGACGCGTCCCGACTGGCGCTTCCCGGCCGACTCGTTGTTGCCCGGACAGAGGCCAACCCAGGAGGCTAGGCGGTCCGAGGTGCCGAAGACGCTCATGTCGCTGCCGATCTCGACGAGCAGCATGGCGGCGCCGATGAGATCGACGCCAGGTAAGGTTTGCAGCAGGGCGAGCGCATTGTGCTCGCTCGCCAATTCGGCGAGCAGGCGGGCGTCGAAACGGGCGATGCGCGCTTCGAGTTCCTCGATATGCCGCAATAGTTCGTCAAGAACGAACACGTGACTCGCGGTCAATTCGCCCTGCAGGGCATCGTGCAATTCCTCGCGGCTGGCTTTGAGACGTCGACTGGCGCGTTGAAGAACCTCATGCGGAGCCTGCCCCCGGAGAATCCCCTTGATCATCGCGCGTGCCGACTGACCATGGATATCGCTGACCACCACGCCCAGACGGATGCCGGCATCGGTCAGCACTTTGTGCATGCGGTTCTTCTCGGACGAGAGCAGCCCGACGAGCTTCTGCCGTTGCCGGGCGATCAGACGCAGTTCGCGCAGTTGGGCCGGCGGCACGAAAGACCCTCGGAGCAGACCGGCTCGCGCCAGGGTGGCCAGCCACTGGGCATCTCCAACATCCGTCTTGCGTCCCGGCACCTGCTTGACGTGACGGGCATTGACCACCGTCGCCCGGATACCGACCGCCTCCAGCGCCGCATACGGACTCTTCCAGTAGATGCCCGTGCTTTCCATGACGACTTCGTCCGGATCAAGCGCCGCCGCCCAGACCGCCAGCTCCCGCCGGTCCCGTTTGAACGCGCCAAATTGCCGCTGCTCGAGTCGTGTCTCGCCGCCCGATTCCTCGATGATCGCGCACGCCGTGACCTGGGCCTGATGAATATCCAGCCCAATGACCCGCTTGTGGATCGGAACCAGTTCCATACCGTCTCCTTTCGCCATAAACTTGAACGCGGGAGGCGGTGGGTGCCAGAACCGAAATTGCCTGAAGGCGACAGGTCGCCAACGGCCCTTTTAATGTGTGCGCTCGATGGCAGCAATCCGGGGTACGAGTCGGTTCAGCGGGTCACGTTAGCTTGCGGGGTCGAGCCGCCAAAATGTTGCGCGACCTCTACCCGCCGCTTCCCAACCCGCATCTTCTTTCATCATCCGGGGCGGCGGCAACTGCAATGACCGTTGGTTCATGCTTCGACCCGATACGCTACAGATCACCCCGGAAATCCTCCGCTTGATCGCTGGGATCGACGAGTTCAAAGGAGCCTGGCGTGCCTTGGGCACGCTCGCGCCCGATCGTCTGTCAGCCTTGCGACGGGTTGCCACCATCGAGAGCATCGGCTCGTCCACCCGTATCGAGGGCAGCAAGCTCTCTGATCGCGACGTAGACAAACTGCTATCCAACCTGGCCATTCAGTTCTTCGAAACTCGAGACGAACAGGAAGTCGCCGGCTATGCCGAACTCATGGATCTGGTGTTCAACTCGTGGCAAGACATTCCGTTCAACGAAAGCCACATCAAGCAGTTGCACCAGATACTGCTTCGCCACAGCGAGAAGGACACTCGGCATTGGGGCCAATACAACACCAACTCCAATAGCGTCGCCGCCTTCGATGAAAACGGCGTACAAATCGCTATCGTGTTCGATACGGCCACGCCATTTGACACACCCCGCCTGATGACTGAACTGGTGGGCTGGGTCAATCAGGAACGTGAGAAGGCTCAACTACATCCGCTCCTGATCATTGCCATCCTCGTGGTAGTTTTTCTCGAAATCCACCCGTTCCAAGACGGCAACGGGCGGCTCAGCCGTGTGTTGACCACGCTGCTGCTGAACCAGACGGGCTATGCCTATGTGCCGTACAGTTCCCTGGAAAGCGTCATCGAGTCGAACAAGGAAGCCTACTACCTGGCCCTGCGGCAGACGCAAGGCACGATCCGCACCGATACACCCAACTGGCAACCGTGGCTGGTGTTTTTCCTGCACTCGCTGGCCGAGCAAGTCCGCAGGCTGGAGAAGAAGGTTGAGCGCGAAAAAACCGTATTGGCCACTTTGCCAGACCTGTCAATGCAGATCGTCGAGTTCGCGCGCGAGCACGGGCGTGTCACGATTGGCGATGCCATCAAGTTCACAGGGGTCAGCCGCAACACCTTGAAGCAGCATTTCCGCAACCTCGTGGAGCGAGGCCACCTGAGTCAGCAGGGCAGCGGGCGGGGAGTTTGGTACGATCTGCGCTGAAGTTCGGTGTGGCCCAGTAGCCTTTCGGCCAACACCCCATCACATGGACAAACACCCTCACACGTCCTCACCAGTACTCACATGCCCCGATAGCGAGTGGTGATCCAGGGTGCGATTGCACCACCAGACAAGAAGATCAATCCCTCATCGGGTTGGTCTTTTTTTGCGTACTGCCGCGTGTTGGCGCGGGTTCGTGGGGGTTCCTGTGGACTTCGTGGTTTTGCTCGGGCGCCCGGAATCGGCCGTTTTCACTATCTCCTGGCCATTTTTCTCTCCGGCCTCGCTGCCCGCTGGAGGCCGAAGTCCACGAGCGCCTCGAATAGCCGCGTTACGAATCAACAGCTTACACGTGGTCCAATCAAGCGGTTGATTCGTGGCATTGGTAGGCGGTGGGAACAGCGGCGCTGTTCCAGCGAGCGCAAGATGCTGGCTGGATCTCTGGCTGGTTGGCAGGCTGGCAGGCCGCCCCCGGCCACTACCAGCCGTAGCAGGCCAGAAAAACGAGCGGTGCGAACGGCAGCTAACGGTCATTGCAGTTGCGGCCACCCCGGATGATGAAAGAAGAATCCGAGTTGGGAAGCGGCGGGAAGAGGTCGCGCAATATTTTGGCGGCTTGACCCCGCAAGCTAACGTGACCCGCTGAACCGACTCGTACCCCGGATTGCTGCCATCGAGCGCACACATTAAAAGGGCCGCTGGCGACTTGTCGCCTTCAGGCAATTTCGGTTCTGGCACCCACCGCTTCCCGCCTTCGAGTGTATTGCGAAAGGAGACGGTATGGAACTGGTTCCCATCCACAAACGAGTCATCGGGCTCGACGTTCATCAGGCCCAGATCACGGCGTGCGCGATCCTTGAGGAAGCGGATGGCGAGACACGCATCGAGCAGCGGCAATTTGGGGCCTTCAAAAAGGACCGGCGGGCGCTGGCGGTCTGGGCGGCGGCGCTGAATCCCGACGAAGTGGTCATGGAAAGCACGGGCATCTACTGGAAGAGCCCGTATGCGGCGCTGGAGGTCGGTGGGCATTCGGGCGACGGTGGTCAATGCCCGCCACGCCAAGCAGGTACCGGGGCGCAAGACCGATGTCGGCGACGCCCAGTGGCTCGCCACCCTGGCGCGTGCCGGTCTGCTGCGCGGGTCCTTCGTGCCGCCGGCCAAGCTGCGCGAACTCCGGGTGATCTCCCGGCAGCGCCAGAAGCTGGTCAGCCTGCTCACCGCCGAGAAGAACCGCATGCACAAAGTGCTCACCGATGCAGGTATCCGCCTGGGCGTGGTCGTCAGTGACATCCATGGTCAGTCGGCACGGGCCATGATCAAGGGCATCCTCGACGGCCAGGGCTCCGCACGAGGTGCTCAATCTCGCCAGTCGACGTCTCAAGGCTAGCCGCGAGGAATTGTACGATGCCCTCCAGGGCGAATTGACCGCGAGCCATGTGTTCGTTCTCAACGAACTGTTGCGGCATATCGAGGAACTGGAAGCGCGCATCGCCCGTTTCGACGCGCGACTGCTCGCTGAGTTGGCGAGCGAGCACAATGCACTGGCACTTGCTACAAACCTTGCCGGGTGTCGACGTCATCGGCGCGGCCATGCTGCTGGTCGAAATCGGTAGCGACATGAGCGTCTTCGGCACCCCAGACCGCCTGGCTTCCTGGGTCGGCATGTGCCCCGGCAACAATGAGTCGGCGGGAAAGCGCCAGTCGGGACGCATCCGCAAGGGCAATCCCTACGTCCGCCGACTCCTCTGTGAGTTCGCCCACGCCGCCAGTCACACCCGAGTCGGCGTTCCAGTCCAAGTTCCAGTTGCTGATCGTTCGCCGTGGCTACAAACGAGCCATCGTCGCTTTGGCTCACAAAATGTTGCGCACCCTCTTCTTCATGCTCAAGCGGGGCGAATATTACCGGGATTCCGCCACCAACTATGAGCAACTCTCCGTGCAGCGCAACGCTTCTCGCTGGATCAAGGCTCTGACTCGCTTCGGATTCATCCCCGCAGCCGCTTGATTCACGCCAACTCATCGTCATGACCGCTGCCGGTCAGGCTTTCGTTCGCCTTCCGGGTGGCTTCTTTCACATTAACTCATCAGAATCAGGGCGTGCAGCTCGGTGACAGGTTATCCCCGCACCCCCAAGAAGACGACTTCTCACTTAGGACGTAAGCAAAAATAACTTGAACATTTGTGGTAATTGTCTTATGGTTTCTGCATGGAGCAAGAGCTAGCCATAGAAGCCAAGTATCAAGCGCTGTGTGGAAGGCTGGATGAGGCCACGCTTCGCCTTTGGGCGGCGACGGAGGCACGAAGCCTGGGGCGTGGTGGCGTCACCTTGGTCGCCAAGGCGACTGGCCTGTCGCGCACGACGATTCATGCGGGTTTGAGTGAACTGAACGCACCGGTTTCGACTGGAGAGCAAGGCGTGCAACTCCGAGCGCGAGCGGTAGGAGGTGGGCGAAAGAAGCTGATTGACAAGGATGCCAGCTTGCTGAGCGATGTTGACGCCTTGGTGGAGCCGACAACGCGTGGTGATCCGATGTCGCCGCTGCGCTGGACCTGCAAGAGCACCTATCGGTTGGCTGAAGAACTGAGGCGGCAGGGGCACACGGTCAGCCAGCGAAGCCTGTGTGATTTGTTGAGTCTGGCAGGCTTCAGTCTGCAATCAACGCGAAAGACCCGAGAGGGTGGGCAGCATGAAGACCGCGATGCCCAGTTCAGCCACATTGCCCGCACCGTTGCGGAGTATCAGGCGGCAGGTGATCCGGTCATTTCGGTGGACACCAAGAAGAAAGAGTTAATCGGCGACTTCAAAAATGGCGGCAAAGAGTGGCAACCCAAGGGCAAGCCAGAAGAAGTCCGGGTTCATGACTTCATTGACCGTGAACTCGGCAAGGTCGCACCCTACGGGGTTTATGACTTGACCACCAATACGGGCTGGGTCAGTGTCGGCATCGACCACGATACCGCCGAATTCGCCGTCGAGAGCATCCGGCGCTGGTGGCGTGAAATGGGGCAGGTGACCTACCCGAGTGTTCGCCGTCTGCTGATCACCGCGGACGGCGGTGGTAGCAATGGTTATCGCGTGCGGCTATGGCGAAGGGAGTTGCAAAAACTGGCGGATGAACTGCGCCTGACGGTTCAGGTGTGTCATCTCCCGCCTGGAACCAGCAAGTGGAACAAAATCGAGCATCGCATGTTCTGCCACATCACCGCGAATTGGCGCGGCCGACCGCTCGTCAGTCGTCAGGTGGTGGTGAACCTGATCGGCAACACGACCACCGAGACCGGCTTGCGAATCCAGGCGGCGATCGATGAGAACGCTTATACGTCGGGAATCAAGGTGTCCGACGAAGAGCTGGCTTCGCTTACCATCGAGCGCGACGCGTTTCATGGCGAATGGAACTACCGGCTGATACCTCGGGACAATGACAAATAACTCGTATTGTTCAAGTTATTTTTGCTTGCGTCCTTAAAGCAGAAGGCATCTGTTTCCAGATGGTCGCCGGGCATTACGACCTATCTGACATCAGAAAACTGCAATTAGAGGGGTAGAAACATCGCCCCGCTCAAAATTCCATACGCAACGCTCCCGGCGTCGTACCGAACCAGCGGCGACAGGCCCTGCTTAGCGATCGCTGTTCGCTGTAACCGAGCAGAATTGCCACTTCCGACAAGGGCAGGGCGGGTTGAGCCAGGAACTCGCGCGCCTGGCTCCGTCGAACGCGATCAAGGATTTCGGAGAAGCTGATTTGTTGCACCTCTAGACGCCTTTGCAGCGTACGCTCGTTCATTGCCAGTTGCTGGGCGATGCTATCCAGGCTGCAGTCGCCATTGGCCAGTTGGCGTGCGATCAGTTCTTCGATTTGTTGGACAAGATCAAGTGGATTGCGTCGAATCAGGTTAGCCACAAAGCGTTCGACGGCAACGCGAACATTTGGATTTCCGCTGTCCAGCACCTGTTCAAGGAGTGCTTTGGGAACAATAACGCCGTTACCAGACTGCTGGCACGCCACTTCACATTCAAAGAATTCTTGGTAGCGTGAGAGGGATACGCCGGGAGGGTGCTGAAACACCACCTGCCAGTCAGCGCCAATATCCCCTTTAAGCATGCGCAGGGTCTGGATCAGTAACAAACAGCACATTTCCACAGACTGTCGATGTGCTCCGCAAATTTCCGGGGGCAGTTCGTAACGCAGCCATATGAGTTCCTCGGCGGGCCCGGCTTCCATCCGAAGCGAGGTGCGCGCTACGTGGTAAGGCAAATTGCGCGCGATCGCAATCAAAGCACTGCCCACGGTGTCAGCGCGACGGGCGACCATTGCGATGGGGCCGAGAGCCGAATAATCCTGGCGTTGTGCGAGGAGCAGGCCAAAGTCGGGTACAGCGAGCTGTGCTGCCGCGTTCTCGAGCACGCGCACTGTGGCGGACATGCTGATCGTCGCTTCCGGTTGCGCGAGCATTTGTGTAGTCAGCCCAACGTCACGAAGCAAAACTTCTGCGTCGCCAGCGAGTTCCTTGACGAGTTCGGTAAAACCGGTGAGCGCACGAGCGCGCACCAAGAGAGGAGAAGTATTCATGTACGCATGATTAGTGGAATGTCGTCAAATGTCCAATCGATGTCGTCTATTGTCCTATGCCGAAGACCAATTCCGGAACAGCATTCCACTTGGTAAATTCCACACTACAGTCTATTGTGAGCCTTGCGTCAGGTCCTTCGGTATCACGACATTCGGCTATTGGAGCAAGCGATGATAAAGCAGTTATTCGGGTTGGCAGTATCCTGTATTGCTTCTCTCGGCCTCATGAGCCTTGCTTCGGCGCAACAGGTCACCGGCGTGCTGGGCTCGCCCAGCGCTACCACGACCATCAGCGGCAAGCAGTTGCCGCCGCCCGACCCGAAGTTCGGCGGGGTGATCAAGGACAGGGCTTCGGAGTCCACAGCATGGTGGCCGCCACGCGTCGTGCCACCGAAGAAGGCGCCCAACGTGTTGCTCATCATGACCGATGACGACGGCTTCGGCTCACCCAGCACCTTCGGCGGGGTCATCCCGACCCCGGCGCTCGACCGCATCGCGAAGAGCGGCCTGCGCTACACGAACTTCCATTCCACATCGCTCTGCTCGCCGACGCGGGCGGCGCTGATTACCGGGCGCAACCACCACTCTGTGGGCTTCGGCGTGGTGGGCGAGATCGCCACCGGCTTCCCCGGTTACGACTCGATCATCCCGATCGAGAAGGGCACCATCGGCACGATCCTGAGGGACAACGGCTACGCGACCTCATGGTTCGGCAAGGACCACAACACCCCCTTCTTTGCCAACAGCCAGGCGGGCCCCTTCGAGCAATGGCCGAACGGCATGGGTTTCGAGTACTTCTGGGGCTTCGTCGGCGGCGACGCCAGCCAGTGGCAGCCGAACCTTTTCCGCAACACGACGCCGATCTTCCCGTTCCAGGGCAACCCTGGCTGGAACATGCAAACGGCGATGGCCGACGAGGCGATCCAGTACATGCGACAGTCGAAGGCGCTGGCACCGGAGAAGCCCTTCTTCGTCTACTACGTGCCCGGCGCCACGCACGCGCCGCATCATCCGACGCCAGAGTGGATCGACAAGATCAGCGCCATGCACCTGTTCGACGACGGCTGGGAGAAGCTGCGCGAGACGATTTTTGCCAACCAGAAGCGTCTCGGCATCATGCCGCCCAACGCTCAGCTGACGCCGTGGCCGGACGGACAGGACATATACAACGGCGCCAAGCTGCCGCGCTGGGACTCGCTGAGCTGGGAAGAGAAAAAGCTGTTCATCAAGCAGGCGGATGTCTATGCGGCCTATCAGGCTTACGCCGACAACGAGATCGGCCGTGTCATTCAGGCCGTCGAGGACATGGGTCAGCTCGACAACACGCTGATCATCTACATCAGCGGCGATAACGGCGCAAGCGCCGAAGGCATGGTCAACGGTACGCCCAACGAATTCACGACCTTCAACGGCATCCCGGTGCCGGTCAAGGACCAGTTCCTTTGGTACGAGTTCTGGGGCTCCGACCGTACCTTCCCGCACTATTCGGCGGCGTGGGCCTGGGCCTTCGACACACCGTTCAAGTGGATGAAGCAGGTGCCCTCGCACTTCGGCGGCACGGCGCAGGGCATGGCGATCTCGTGGCCCGGCCACATCGGCGACCCGGGCGGCATCCGCCGCCAGTTCCACCACGTCATCGACATCGTGCCGACCATCCTCGAGGCCACCGGCATCCCGGCGGCCCAGACGATCAACGGCATCAAGCAGCTCCCGATCGAAGGCACGAGCCTGGCCTACACCTGGGACAAGGCCAACGCCAACGCGCCGACCCGGCACACGACGCAGTACTTCGAGATGCTCGGCAATCGCGCCATCTACCATGATGGCTGGGTCGCGGCGACAACGCCGGTAACGCTGCCCTGGGAGCTCTCCACAAAACCGCCGCCGGACGTGATCACCGGCTACAGGTGGGAGCTCTATAACGTCATGAACGATCCCACGCAGAACAACGACCTCGCGGCGAAGATGCCTGACAAGCTCAAGCAGATGCAGAACATCTTCTATCTGGAGGCGGCCAAGTACAACGTGCTGCCGCTCGACAACACGACACTGGCGCGCTGGAACGCGCCGAAGCCGAGCCTGACGGCCGGGCGCACCGAGTTCACCTACTCGGGCACGCTGGCCAACGTGCCCGGCAGCACGGCACCGCATATCCTGAACAAGTCCTACACGATCACCGCCGAAGTCACGATCCCTGCGGGGGGTGCCGAAGGCATGATTGTCACCCAGGGTGGCCGTTTTGGAGGCTATGGCCTGTTCCTGAGCAAGGGCGAACTCGGGGTCGGCCGGGGCAAGGTGGTGTTCCTCTACAACCTGCTCGACCTGAAGCGCACGATCTGGGAAGGGCCTGAACTGGGCCAGGGCAAGCACACCATCGTCTTTGATTTCAAGTCCGCCGAGCCGGGTCTGGGCAAGGGCGGGACCGGTGTGCTCTACGTGGACGGCAAGGAAGTGGCGCGTAACTCGATGCCCAACTCCACGCCGATCACCTTTGCCGAGGACGAGACCTTCGACGTCGGTCTCGACACGCGCACCGGCGTCGCGATGATCGAGTATCGCTACGACTCCCCGTTCAAGTTCACCGGCACGATCGACAAGCTGACCTTCAATCTCGAACCGGAACCCAAGTCAGCTTCAAAGCCCTGATGGCTTCAAAATTGTCAGAGTTGAAATGAAAAATGCCCTTGTCCTTGCAGCCTTGAGTGAAGCCGCGACTGGGCTGGCATTGCTGATCGCCCCGTCGCTGGTCGCACGTTTACTGCTGGGCGAGGAACTGAGCGCCATCGCGATCCCAGTCGCGCGCGTGGCCGGTATCGCGCTGATTGCACTAGGAATCGCCTGCTGGCCAGGAGGGGCGCTGGCCGGCATGATGACCTACAGCGTGGCCGTCACGGTGTACCTCGCCTATCTCGGTTTCACCGGCGGTTCGACAGGCATATTCCTTTGGCCTGCGGTAATCCTGCACGTGATCTTGACCGTGTTGTTGGCACGGGCAGTACATGGTGAACAAATAGCGGTCTGACATGGGTTGAAACGGATGAGTCAGCGATGGTCAATCCAAAAGCCTGAATTGCGGCATAGCGATCAGAAAGCAGCCAGACTGATTGCCAATGTCATCAGTCGGTTCAGTCTCGTATGCGACCACCACACCCGCCTGGATCTGGATGCGGCCGCGATCACTCCGAATGCTTCTCCCCACCAACCCTACCAATCCGCAACCGCTGCTCCTCCCACAACACCGGCGGACTGATCGCCGCGCAGCGCCGGGGCGCGCAGGATGCCGCGCAGTTGTTCGAGCCCCGCCGATTCCAGTTCGGCCGCCGGCAGACGTGGCAGACCGGACGCCCCCGCCTGCTCCTTGGTGTCGCGCATCGGGATGTAATACCGGTAGCGCCGCCCGCTACTCTTCTTGGTCGAGTGCCAGGGCGACAGGGCGCGCCCGTCGTTGCCGAAGAAGATCCCCTTGAGCAGGAAGGGGACGACCGCCTGGGTGACGCCGCCGCGCACCCGGCAGTTGGTGGCGAGGATCGTGTGCACGCGGTCCCACAACTCACGTTCGATGATCGCCGGGTGCGCCCCCGGGAACCACTGCTCCTTGTGTCGTAACTCGCCGAGGTAGGTGCGGTTGTTCAGTAGTTTGTAGATCATCCCCTTGTCGATCGCCCTGCCCTCGCGGACCTTGCCGTCCTGCGTGGTCCAGGCCTTCGAGGTGACGCCGTCCAGCTTCAACTCATTGAACAGGGCGGTGCTCGAACCGAGTTCGACGAAGCGCTGAAAGATGTGCCGGATGAGTTGGGCTTCCCGCTCGTTCGGCACCAGTCGCCGGTTGTCGACATCGTAGCCCAGGGGTGGCACTCCACCCATCCACATTCCCTTGGCCTTGCTGGCAGCGATCTTGTCGCGGATCCGTTCGCCGGTGACCTCGCGCTCGAACTGCGCGAAGGACAGCAGCAAGTTGAGCATCAGCCGGCCCATCGAGGTCGTGGTGTTGAACTGCTGCGTCACCGAGACGAAGGAGACGCCATACCGTTCGAAGACTTCAACCATCTTCGAGAAGTCCGCCAGGCTGCGCGTCAGTCGATCGATCTTGTAGATCACGACCACGTCGATCCGGCCGGCCTCGATGTCGGCCATCATGCGCCGGAGTGCCGGACGTTCCATGTGGCCGCCTGAGAACGCGGGATCGTCGTAATCGTCCGCCACCGGAATCCACCCCTCGGCACGTTGACTGGCAATGTAGGCATGCCCGGCGTCGCGGTATTCCCGGGTCAGCACCGTACCCGCGGTAGGCCGGGTGTCGCGGTCGCGCTTCTGGACCTTGCCCGTTTCCAGGAGGGCTTCGATCCGACGCTGGTTGCGCTCCAGCAGATTGGCGTCGACCTTGCGGAACTCGACTTCCTGCAGGTAGTGGGCGATGCGGCGTTCTAAAATCGCTCGGTTGTAGTTGGGCGTTCGGCGCCGAACAGTTTTTGCCAAAGCGCCTTGATTTCAGGCATCGGCAGTTCAGGCAAGCGGGCGATCTGCGCCAGGACCGACGGCGGCGTGGCGGGAATGCGAGGGGTCGTGTTCATCATGACTCCGGTTTATTCCTTGTGGACGGGGTGTGAATGAACGCTCTGGTCGCCGGAGAAGGCAAGCTCAAACCGGTTCTCTCGGGCCAGGTTTGCCGCCTGCGGAGACTGCCCATAACTGCGCAGGCGGATGAGCCCTTTGGCCAGCAACGACGCGATCTCGTGCCGACGCTGTTCCGTGGTCATGTACTCCGGGGGGAGATGGGCGACTGAGCAGTCGCTGTGCGCCGATGGGCTCTCGACTCGCGAAGTTGCACTTCGGCTTGGGTGATATCCCAATTCTTCATACCGTTGTGTGCCAGAAGCAATAACTGATTACACTGGTGTATTTTCATCGCCGAACTGCAGGGCGTGCAGGCGGGCGTAGTGGCAATTGCCGGCGAGCAGTTCGGCGTGCGTGCCGCGCTCGACGATGCGTCCCTGGTCCATGACCAGGATCAGGTCGGCCCTTTCGATGGTCGACAGGCGGTGGGCGATGACCAGCGTCGTCCGCCCGGCCATCACGCGGTCGAGCGCGCTCTGGATGTGGCGTTCCGACTCGGTGTCCAGCGCCGAAGTCGCCTCGTCGAGGATCAGGATCGGCGCATCCTTGAGCAGCGCGCGGGCAATCGCCAGGCGCTGCCGCTGTCCGCCGGACAACATCACGCCGTTCTCGCCGATCAGCGTGTCGAAGCCGGCATCCAGCCGGTCGATGAACTCGCGGGCAAAGGCTGCCTCGGCGGCCGCCTCGATCGCCGCCCGCGGCGCCGACGCCAGGTCGCCGTAGGCAATGTTGCCGGCCACCGTGTCGTTGAACAGCACCACCTGCTGGGTCACCAGCGCGATGTGCCTACGCAGGTTGCGCAGCGTGTAGTCCTCGACATCGACGCCGTCGATCAGGATGTGGCCGGAATCGTGGTTGTAGAAGCGGGCGATCAGGTTCGCCAGTGTGGACTTGCCGCTGCCCGAGCGTCCGACGAGGGCCACCATCTGTCCCGGTTCGACCGAGAAGCTGACCTTGTCGAGCACACATTGCGCGCTGCCGGGATAGGCGAATGAGAGATCGCTGACTTGCAGCCGGCCCTCGACCCGCTCCCTTTCGACGGTCCCCTGATCGGGTTCCGGCGCCTCGTCGAGTTGGGCGAAGATGCTCTCGGCGCCCGCCAGCCCCTTCTGGATGGTGGCGCTGACTTCGGAAATCTGCCGGATCGGCTTCGGCAACATGCCGGCGGCGGTGATGTAGGCAACAAGGTCGCCGGCCGAGGCGTCGCCGCGCAGCAACAACACCAGCACCAGCAGCGCGGCCATGGTGCTGAAGGTGACGAACTGCAGCGCCGGCGTGTAGCTGGCGGCGGTCCTGACCATGCGCAACTGCTTGGCGGTATTGTCGGCGCTGGCCGCGCGAAAGCGCGCCGACTCGTAGTCCTCGCCGCCGAAACTGCGCACCACGCGGTAACCCTGGATGGTTTCCGACGCGACATGCGTCAGGTCGCCCATGGCCACCTGGATCTTCCGGCTCTGCTTGCGGAATTTCCGGCTGGCGCTGGCCACCATCAGGGCGATGATCGGCAGGATGGCGACCATCACCAGCGTCAGTCGCCAGTTCATCCACAGCAGATAGCCGAACAGGAAGACGATGGTCATGC
Organism: Candidatus Accumulibacter propinquus; assembly: GCF_056856495.1. Lineage (NCBI taxonomy): Bacteria > Pseudomonadati > Pseudomonadota > Betaproteobacteria > Candidatus Accumulibacter > Candidatus Accumulibacter propinquus. Next base: position 608,706 of record NZ_JBSEHC010000003.1, on the reverse strand, counting down.
CTTCGCGAATCACCACCTTGATTGCCTCGGTGGCGGCGCCAGTGACCATCGTCACGTCGTAGGTGATGCGCGAGATCAGGTGTCCGGAGTTCTGCTGGTCGAAGTAGTGGTTCGGCAACCGCAGCAGGCTGTCGAAAAGACCACGCCGCAAGTCGTCGATCAGGCCGAGCGAGACCCGCGCCAGGTAGTAGTTGCCGAGGAACGAGCCAAGGCCCTGCCAGCTCACGACGACCACCAGCAGCACCGGCAGGGCGTGGATCAGGTCCATCTCGCCGAGCAGGGGCAGTGCGTACGGTATCTTGCCGCCGGCTGCGTTCAGGCCATCGATGAAGTACTTGAGAATCCCGGCCAGCATCGGTTGCGACGAGGCGAACATCAGGTAGCCGAGCAGGCTGACGCCGAACAGCCCGAGAAAGGGCCGCAAGTAGCCGAGCAAGCGAAAATAGATGCGCAACGAGGAAGGCGTGGGCTGGCTGGCGGAGGACATTGGGGACGGCGGCCTGCGGGGAACTGCGAGGCCGGAGTGTAACACTGTATAACACGGTAACCCGCCGTCCCGACCGCTCAGCCGGCGCCGCAGACCGACCCTGCCACACCGGCGAGACGCCGATCGCGGCAGCGTACGTTGGCAGCCGTACCGCCGGCGCTGGTCGTCAGTCTTCGGGCTTGATGCTGTGGTCGACCGGCGGCTCCGGTTCGAGTTCGGCAGGCGCGTTTTCCTGGTAGAACAGCTCCTCGGCCGGACCCTTGCCGCTGCTGCTCGGAGAGGCGACGGCGACGACGCCCTCGGGAGCCGGCAGGAACGACTCGGGAATGTCCTTGAGAACCTTGGCCATGTAGCTGATCCAGGTCGGCAGCGCGGCGGTACCGCCGGTTTCGCCGCTGCCCAGATTGCGCGGCTGGTCGAAACCGATCCACGAACAGGCGACGACGGTTTGCTGGTAGCCGCAGAACCAGGCGTCCACGTGCTCGTTGGTGGTGCCGGTCTTGCCCGCCAGATCCCGGCGTTTGAGCGTGGACGATGCCCGCGCCGCGGTACCGTAGATGGTCACATCACGCAGCATGCTGTCCATCAGGTAGGCGTTGCGTGGATCGATCGCGCGCAGGGTTTCGTCGCCGGCGGTGATCGGTTCGGCGCGCGCCAGCACCTGTTTCTTGTCGTCCTGGATCTCGCGCACGACGTAGGGCCGGATGCGGTAACCGCCGTTGGCGAACACCGCGTAGGCGGTGACCATCTCCCAGGGCGTGACCGAGCCGGCGCCCAGCGCCATGGTCAGGTACGGCGGGTGCTTGCTGGCCTCGAAGCCGAAACGGGTGACATAGTCCTGCACAAAGCGCACGCCGCTCGCCTGCAGCAGGCGGATCGAAACCATGTTCTTCGACTTGGCGAGCGCGGTGCGCATGCGCATCGGGCCCTCGTACTTGCCGTCGTAGTTCTTCGGCTCCCACGACTGGCTGCCGGTGACCGAAGACGGGAAGCTGATCGGTTCGTCGTTGATCACCGAGGCCGGGGTGAAGCCCTTTTCGAGTGCGCCGGAATAGATGAAGGGCTTGAAGCTCGACCCCGGTTGCCGCCACGCCTGCGTGACGTGATTGAACTGGTTGCGGTTGAAGTCGAAACCGCCGACCAGTGCGCGGATTGCGCCGTCGTGCGGATCGGCGGCCAGGAAAGCGGCTTCGGCCTCGGGGAGTTGCACGATCCGCCAGGTGTCCTTGTCGTCGGTCTGGACGCGAATCACCGCCCCGCGCCGCAGGCGCTTGTTCGGTGGCGCCTTGTCATCGATCATCCGGGCCGCGAACTTCAGGCCTTCGCCGCTGAGGGTGACGATCTCGCCACCACGGCGGTAGGCGCGAATCCGCTTGCTGTCGATATCGAGCACGATCGCCGGATGCAGGTCCTCGGCATCCTGGAATTCGAGCAGCAGCTCGTCGAGGGCCTCGTCCTGTTCGGACTTGATCTCGCTGATGTCGACGTAGGCCTCGGCACCGCGATAACCGTGCCGCCGGTCGTAATCCATGACGCCGCGGCGCACGCTGTTGTAGGCGGCCTCCTGATCTTCCCTGACGATCGTCGTATACACCCGCAAGCCGCGCGTATAGACGTCGTCGGGAAAACGCTCGGCGGCAATCTGGCGGGCCATTTCGGTGACGAACCCGGCGTGCACCGGCGTGCTGTTGACCTCGCGCTTGATCACCAGCGGCTGCTGCAGGGCGACTTCCTGCTGCGCATCGGTGATGAATCCCAGTTCGTTCATCCGCCGCAGCACGTACTGCTGACGGAGCCGCGCGCGCTTCGGGTTGATCACCGGATTGAAGGTCGAGGGAGCCTTGGGCAGACCGGCCAGCATCGCCGCTTCGGCCAGCGTCAGTTCGCCGAGCGGCTTGCCGAAATAGATCTGCGCGGCCGCGGCGAAACCGTAGGCGCGCTGTCCGAGAAAGATCTGGTTGATGTACAGCTCGAGGATCTGGTCCTTGCTCAGATTGTGCTCGATCTTGAACGACAGCAGCGCTTCGTAGAGCTTGCGAGTATAGGTCTTTTCCGACGAAAGGAAGAAGTTCTTCGCCACCTGCTGGGTAATCGTCGATGCCCCCTGCCGCTTGCCGCCGCTCACCAGGTTGGCGTACAGGGCGCGCAGGACGCCCTGCGTATCGACGCCGCCGTGCTGATAGAAGCGCTCGTCCTCGGCGGCCAGGATCGCCTGCTTCATCACCGCCGGAACGTCCTGGATGCTGACCACCGCGCGCCGCTCCTCGCCGAACTCGCCGAGCAGGTAGCCATCGGCCGTATAGACGCGCAACGGCACCTTCGGCCGATAGTCGGTCAGGATCTCCAGCGACGGCAGGTTCGGGTAGGTCATGCTCAGGACTACGGCGGCCATGGCCACCGCCATCGCCGCCAGACCGAGGATCACGACCAGCGGGTAAAGCAACCAGCGGAGTACAGTAGGCAACAGAAGTTCCGGCAGAAAGGGCGAATGCCCGACATTATATTGGACGGCGGCCCGGAAAGGCCCGTGCATCGCGCGGGCGCGGCGCCTGGGGTGCGCCGGCTACGTTGGACGCAGCACGCATTCCCAGCGCCTGCAATTGTTGTGCGTAGCGCGCCACCCCCGGAAACTGCTGACTCAGTCGGTGATAGAGTTCAATCGCCTCGGCGCACACCGCCGCGTGCTCGCCGGGCAAAAGGGCGACATTGGACAGGGACACGGCCAGATCGTCGAGCGACTGCGGCGTGCCACCCAGCCGCTCGATGAGCTGACGGCTGAGCGTCAGGCTTTCGCGGTAGGCGTTCTCGGCCTGTGCCCAGTCGCCCTGCGTTTCCGCCACACCACCGACCTTGTCGAGTGCTACCGACAGGTCGCGCAGCGACTCCGGCGTGCCACCCAGCCGCTCGACAAGCTGACGGCTGAGCGCCAGGCTTTCGCGGTAGGCGTTCTCGGCCTGTGCCCAGTCACCCTGCCGCTCCGCCACACCGCCGACATTGTAGAGCGCAACCGACAGGTCACGCAGCGACTCCGGCGTGCCACCCAGCCGTTCGACGAGTTGGCGCCCGAGCGCCAGGCTTTCGCGGTAGGCGTTCTCGGCCTGTGCCCAGTCACCCTGCGTTTCCGCCACACCGCCGACCTTGTAGAGCGCAACCGACAGGTCGCGCAGCGACTCCGGCGTGCCACCCAGCCGTTCGACGAGTTGTCGCCTGAGCGCCAGGCTTTCGCGGTAGGCGCTCTCGGCCTGTGCCCAGTCGCCCTGCCGCTCCGCCACACCGCCGACATTGTCGAGCGCAACCGACAGGTCACGCAGCGACTGCGGCGTGCCACCCAGCCGTTCGATGAGCTGATGCCTGAGCGCCAGGCTTTCGCGGTAGGCGTTCTCGGCCTGTGCCCAGTCGCCCTGCCACTCCGCCACACCGCCGACCTTTTCGAGCGCAACCGACAGGTCGCGCAGCGACTCCGGCGTGCCACCCAGCCGTTCGACGAGTTGGCGCCCGAGCGCCGGGCTTTCGCGGTAGGCGTTCTCGGCCTGTGCCCAGTCGCCCTGCCGCTCCGCCACACCGCCGACCTTTTCGAGCGCAACCGACAGGTCGCGCAGCGACTGCGGCGTGCCACCCAGCCGTTCGACAAGCTGACGGCCGAGCGCCAGGCTTTCGCGGTAGGCGTTCTCGGCCTGTGCCCAGTCGCCCTGCCGCTCCGCCACACCGCCGACATTGTCGAGCGCAACCGACAGGTCACGCAGCGACTCCGGCGTGCCACCCAGCCGTTCGATGAGCTGATGCCTGAGCGCCAGGCTTTCGCGGTAGGCGTTCTCGGCTTGTGCCCAGTCGCCCTGCCGCTCCGCCACGCCGCCGACCTTGTTGAGTGCTACCGACAGGTCGCGCAGCGACTGCGGCGTGCCACCCAGCCGTTCGACGAGTTGGCGCCCGAGCGCCAGGCTTTCGCGGTAGGCGTTCTCGGCCTGTGCCCAGTCGCCCTGCCGCTCCGCCACACCGCCGACATTGTAGAGCGCAACCGACAGGTCACGCAGCGACTCCGGCGTGCCACCCAGCCGTTCGATGAGCTGATGCCTGAGCGCCAGGCTTTCGCGGTAGGCGTTCTCGGCTTGTGCCCAGTCGCCCTGCCGCTCCGCCACACCGCCGACCTTGTCGAGCGCAACCGACAGGTCGCGCAGCGACTGCGGCGTGCCACCCAGCCGTTCGACGAGTTGGCGCCCGAGCGCCAGGCTTTCGCGGTAGGCGTTCTCGGCCTGTGCCCAGTCGCCCTGCGTTTCCGCCACACCGCCTAGCATACCGAGTGAGACCATCAGGTCGCGCTCGCCCGCGTCGTCAGCGGCCGCGCGACGCCTGGCCAGCAACAGCGCGCTGCGGGCAACCCCTTCGGCATCAGCGGGCCGGCCGGCAGCGAGCAGTTCCTCGCAGGCTTGCCACGCGGTCGGCAGAAACGCCTGCTCGGGGAGCGGTCCCGACGCCATCCGCTGCCATTCGGCGAACGCCGGCAACGAGTCGTTCCCCGTCGCCACCCGCGCCGCTGCTTCCACCCCGACATGGTTCGGCTTCAATACGCCGTCTGGAGGCAGGCGCAGCTCTTCGCTTAGGTCGCGTTTGTGCCAGATATCTGGCGCTATGGCACGCGTCTCGGGACGAAAATGGGCCGGCAGGACGAGCAGCAGCGGCCGCTTCAGGTCGCGTTCGAGCAAGAAGCGGCGTTCGTTGAGACGCGCGAGAAACAGCGTGCGGGCACGATTCCACTGCTCATCGCCAGGGTGTCGCTGAAGCGCGTACCAGACGCCGCCGGCCTGCGTCGACAGTTCCGCAAAACGGCCGACGAGTTCATCGACCGCCGCCTCGGGGTGGCGCACGAAGCTGTCGCTGGCTTCGCGGCGCTGCAAGGGCCTGCCCTGCAGCGCCAGCCGCTGGTCGAGCCAGTCGGCGATCTGCAGTGATGGGCCGACATCGGCGAACAGAAAGATCAGCGAGAAGCCTGCGTCCTGCCACTCGAGGTGGCGCAGCAGATTGACGGCGACACGCTCGGTGGGCGCGTCAAGCGCCAGAGCGGACGTCATGCGCGTCGACCAGTTCGCGCAGCAGCGGATGCACATCGTACCAGTCGCTGCCGTTGCGGTAATTGAGCACCAGCCGGTTGTCGAGAAAGTGCGCCAGCGTCGGCAGGTCGGCGTCCTTTTCCAGGCAGGTGTCGTGGGTCCTGGCAATGCGCTGCAACCACGCCAGATGCTCACCGGGAATCGGCAGCATCTCGCTGCGCGCGGCGTTCTCGGCCTGCCCGACGGCAGTGCGCGCCAGCGGCAGTTGCGCGTCGTCGCGCACCGCCGGCAGGCACAGACGGATCAGGCGAAAGAACTCGCGCAGGTCGCCGCCCGAACTGATCGCCAGTTGGTCGAGCGCTGTCTGCTCGAACAAGGCCCGCCAGCCCGGATAGCGCCTTTCGACCACCGTGCGCAGAACGCCCAGCCCATCCGGATCGGTGTTGCGGCTGCGGTCCCTGAAGATGTGCGTGCTGACCAGCCGACGCGGAACGGCACCGCCCATCAACGCTCCGGCCCCAGGGCCAAGCACCGACAGGTACGGCGGAATCGTATAGACGAGATGCAGCAATGGCACGCGCAGGAGCTCAGCATGCCCGAAAAACAGGTTGCGAACGCTCTCGTAGACCGCCATCGCTTCGCGGCCGACGCCGCGGATGCGTTCGACCGAATCGATCAGCAGCACCACCTTGCGCGCCGGGTCTGCCTCGCGCTGGCGAACGAAGCCCACCGCCTCGCTGAGGAAGTCGTGTGCCTCGCGCGCCAGTTGAGCCACGTGGCCGCGCGCCGCCTCCTGGACGCGGCGCTTGAAATCGGGGTCGCTCTTCAGCGCTGCCTTGATGTCCAGGCCGGGCAATTTCGCCGTGAATTCGCCTACCTCTACCCGGCTTTCCATGAATCGGGTGAAGCGCTGCCAGTAGCTGCGATTCCCCGGCGATGCGCCGTAGGCGGCCAGCACCTGCTCCGACATCGCGCCGGCTACAGATACCAGGAAATCGCTGATCTCGACCTCTTTGGTGAGCAGCAGGAATTCCGAAAGATCGGCGTAGAAGACCACCGCCCCGCCGTCCTCGAGCCGCTTTTTCAGACGCTTCAGTTCGGTGCTCTTGCCGGTGCCGCGCTGGCCGGTAAATAAGCACACGCCACCGCCGTCTTGCCACTCGACTTCGTTGGCGATTTCCTCAACGGCATCGCTGGATCCCTGGCAGTTGACCTGCGCCACGTACACCGGGTCACCCGGTTCGAGCACGCGGTCGGCGAGCGCGTTGTAGAGCGTCTTGAGTTGTTCGCGGGTGTTCGCCGTCAAAGGCATGCTGCAGTCTCCGTAGGCCTGGCCCTGCGACGCGGGCCGCGCGGCCAGGAATCTCTCCCTGACACCGGCAAGTGCAGGACATTCGCCAGTTGAGCAATATAGCCAGCTGAGTATCCGCGGCCTGGTCAACCCTGTCAACCGCAAGCCTTGTCCAACGTGGTGTGAGCCTGAGCGAGGTACCGGTCCGCCTGAAGGGCGCCACGAAGCCTTCCGCCACTGCCCTGCGCAAGGCTCCGCAGGTGTCCGAAATGGATAAGGAGGTATACATGTGACCTGTTGCGTGCTGTGGGTTCTGAAATTTGCTGTAAATTTCGGACTCGACTCAATCCGCCGACCGATGGACAGGGTAGAACCATTGATCCAGCGACTTGACCCACGGCTCCGCCCTGGCCAGGTGGTTTGCGCGGGAATACCGCCCCCTGCCGGAGTGACTTCCCGATGACCGAGATCACCGCGCCGCGCGCCATCGCGGCCAACCTGGCGAAGGTGTTGCATGGGCAGCAGGCCAACGTGCGCAAGATCGTTGCCGCCTGGGTGGCCGGCCTGCACGTGCTGCTCGACGACTACCCCGGCACCGGCAAGACGACGCTGGCCAAGGCGCTCGCGCGTTCGATCGAGGCCACTTTCTCGCGCGTGCAGTTCACTCCGGATCTGCTGCCCAGCGACATCGTCGGCGTCTCGATCTTCGACGCGCAGACGCAATCCTTTCGCTTCCACGCCGGACCTGTGTTCGCCCATGTCCTGCTGGCCGACGAAATCAACCGCGCTTCGCCGCGCACCCAGTCGGCCCTGCTGGAAGCCATGGCCGAGGCGCAGGTGACGGTCGACGGCCAGCGGCGGATGCTGCCGCAACCCTACTTCGTCATCGCCACGCAGAACCCGGTCGAGCAGGCCGGCACCTATCCGCTGCCCGAGGCACAACTCGACCGCTTCGGCATCCGGCTCGCGCTGGGCTACGTCGATGCCGCCGAGGAAGAGCGCCTGCTCGACTACAGCGCCGCGCACCATCCGCTCGATCAGCTCGTGCCCTGCGCCACGGTGGCCGGTCTGCTGGCGGCACGCGATGCCGCGGCGGCGATCCCGGTGGCGCCGGTGTTGCGCCGCTACATCGTCAGCCTGGTCCAGGCCACGCGCACGCACCCGGCGGTACAGATGGGAGCGAGTCCGCGCGCGTCGATGGCGATCTTCCAGTTGGCGCGGGCGCTGGCCCTGTTCGATGGCGCCGCGTTCGTCACCCCGGACAGCATCCAGGACATCGCGCCGGACGTGCTCGCCCACCGCCTGGCGCTCGATTCGCAGGCGCGCTATTCCGGCTCTACCGCCGCCGAAGTGGTCCGCGAGATTCTCGCGCGGATCCCGGTGCCGCTCTGACTGGCGGTCGCCGGCGGCGATGCACAAGCTCACGCTCTTCCGCCTGGTTTTCGTGACCTCGCGCGGGCTGCGCGAGCGGCTGACGCCAGCCGGTCTGGTGATTGTCGCGCTCACGGCCTTTGCCGGGGCTTTCGGGCTCGACACCCAGGCGAATCTGGCGCACCTGCTGTTCTCCCTGGGCGCCGGCGGCGTCGCCGTGGACGCGGCCGGCGCCCGGCTGTTGCGCCGGCGTGCGCCACGCCTGGCGGTGCGCCGCCATTTGCCCGAGTTCGTGACCGCCGGTGAGCCGGCGCGCTACCGCATCGAAGTGCTGAACCTGCAGGCGCATCCCGTGCAGGCCGGCGAGCTCGTCGAACAACTGCGCCAGCCGTGGCCGTCGCCGGCATCGCTCGCACATTTCCGCAGCGCGGCGGCGACCAACCGCTTCGACCAGCGGATCGGCTACCCGGCGTTCCTGGACCTGTTGCGGCGGCTGCGCGCGATCGACGTGCAGCGGATCCGGGTGCCGGCGCTGCACCCCGGCCAGCGGGAGGACATTGAGGTGCCGCTGCGGCCCAGCGCGCGTGGTCTCGCCGTCTTCGAGCATCTGGCGCGGGTCATCACCGGTCCGCTCGGACTGGTGGAAACGCGCGTACCGGTCGCCGCCGTGGAAGCCACGCTGGCGGTGCTGCCGACGCGCCTGCCGGTAGAACTGCCGGCCGCCATCAGCCGTCGTCTGCACCAGCCCGGGGGCGTTTCGCTGGCGCGGCACGTCGGCGATGCCGAGGAGTTCCGCTCCCTGCGCGACTACCGGCCGGGCGATCCGCTGCGGGCCATCCACTGGCGCAGTTTCGCCCACACCGGCAAGCCGGTGGTGCGCGAATTCCAGGAGGAATTCTTCGCGCGGCACGCGCTGCTGCTGGATACCGCGGCAGCGTATGCGTTCGCGCCGGCCTTCGAGACGGCGGTTTCGCTGGCCGCCTGGCTGGTCGCCCAGCCGCGCGACGCCGACAGCCTGCTCGACCTGCTGTTTGTCGGCGAGCGGGTGCATCGCCTGACGGCTGGCCGCGGTCTCGGCGGCGCCGATGCCCTGCTGCGGGTGCTGGCGACCGTCGCGACCACGCCACCGGCGAGTATCGACGTCCTGCTGGCGACGCTGGAGCGCAACGCCGCGCAGCTTTCGTCGGTGATCCTGATCCTCCTGGCGTGGGACGAGCCCCGCCGGCACGCGGTGCGGCGCCTGCTGGCGCGCGGGGTGCGACCGACGGTGCTGGTCGTGGCGCCGCATGACCCGCAAGCGGCGGGCGACGATGCGGGCTTCGCCGGCATCGTCAGGCGCATCGCCGTTTCCGAACCCGCCGCCGCGACGTCGGCGACATGACGACGCCGGCCTGGCTGCAGGCGGCCGCGCTGCTGCTGTGGGGATTCGCCAGCGGCCAGCAGGCGCTGGCCGCGCTGCTCGCCGTCGCCCGCCTGCTGGCCGCGGCCAGCGGCGTGCGGCTGACTTTGTCGGATCGCGACCTGAACCGTGCGGTCGATCTGTCCGCACTCGCCGTGCTGCTGACCGGCGCGGGATTCCTGCTGGTTCAGGGCCTGCCGCAAGGCTTGCTGGCCGGCACCGGCTGGCTGCCCGCGGCGCTCTTCCCGCTGCTGCTGGTCGATGCGCTGAGCGCCACGCCGCTGCGGCTGCGGCATCTGGCGTTGACCTTGCGTCGCTCGACGCACCCTCAGGCCGACCGCCTGGCGAACCTGGGCGCGCCCTACCTGGCGATGACCCTGCTCGCCGCGAGCGTCCTGGCCAGGCCGTCGCCTTGGTTCTTTTGGGCCCTGGCGAGCGTGCTGGTCCTGTGGTTGTACGCTGCGCGACCCGCGCCGCGCACGCCCGCGCTTGCGGCTTTCGTGCTCGCCGCGCTGGTGGCAATCGCCGTGGCCTATGGGGTCGGCGCCGGGCTGCAGCGCACGCAACTCGCGTTGCAGGAATGGGGCATCGATGCCCTGTCCGATACCGACCCCGACCCTTACCACAGCCAGACGCGGATCGGCGACCTCGGTCGCGTCAAGCGCTCCGAGCGCATCCTTTGGCGAGTCGAGCAGGCGCCGCCGGCGGTGGCGCCGCTGCTGCTGCGCAACGGCGTGTTCAGCCGCTACGCGAATGGCGCCTGGCTGGCGCGGCGGGATTCCTTTACGCCGCTGCCACCGACGCCGGCCAGCGGCCCGGCATGGCTGACGCTGCACGGGCAAAGCCGCAAGGGCATCGCCATCGTGCCGGTCCCGATCGGCGCCGAACCCGTCGGGAATGATCCGGGAATGCTGCGGCGCAATGCCTATGGGATCATCCGTGCCGAAGCAGCGCCGCCGCTGCTCGATGTCGTGGTGGCCCGGGCGCCGGTCGCCGTATCGACCCACCCCGAAGCCGCCGACCTGTCGCTGCCGCCCGCTTTTGCCGAACTGCTGCAGCGCTTGCCGGCGCTGGCGGCGCTGGCGCCAGGCAGCTCGCAGGAACGGCTGACGGGTCTGCAGGACTGGTTCGCCGGACACTTCCGCTACACCCTGTTCCTGGGCGACGAGCAGCGCGGCGGACGCGACCTCGAACGCTTCCTGCTCAGCGATCGCGCCGGCCATTGCGAATATTTCGCCAGCGCGACCGTGCTGCTGCTGCGCGCCCTGGGCATCCCGGCGCGCTATGTCACCGGCTATTCGGTGCAGGAGTACAGCCGACTCGAAGCGGCCTTCGTGGTGCGTCAGCGACACGCGCACGCCTGGGCCGAGGGCTTTGTCGATGGCCGCTGGGTCGAGGTCGATACGACACCCTCGACCTGGCTGACGGTCGAGGAGGATGTGGCTCCGTTCTGGCGGCCGCTGGCAGATCTGCTGTCCTTTGCCTGGCGGCGTTTCGCCGAATGGCGGCGAGATGTCGCCGCATCGGAGTTTCCGGTAACGACCCTGGCACTCGTCGCGCCGCTGGCGGCACTGCTGGCGTGGCTGGTGCTGCGACGCGCGCGGCCGCGACGGAAATCCGGCGGGGCTGGCACCTGCGACGCGCCGGAATACCCGGCCGGTGCGGAGATGCGATCGTTCCGGGCGCTCGAACAGGAGTTTGCGCTCCGCGGGTTTGGGCGGCACCTGGGCGAACCCCCGCGAGCGTGGCTGGCGCGGCTTGGCCGCGAAGGCCGCCCGGTTCTCGACGCGCCGCGGCTGACGGCGGCTGGCGAGCTGATCGAAGCCCTGTACCGGGAGCGCTATGGTCCGCCCGTGACTACGCATTCGCCCCCTGCTCCCGAAAGCGCCAACCCGATCGATGCAGGATCAATCCGTGTAAAGAAAACCCCGCCGCGGCGGGGTCAGCAGAATAAACGGGGAAACCCGGAGTGATCCATCTCAAAGCTTGCGGATCACATGTCCATGTTCAGCCGCTGTTGCGCAGGCCGGCAGCAATGCCATTGATCGATAGATGAATCCCGCGCCGCACGCGTTCGTCGACCGTCTCCGTTGCATCGCCGGCGCGATGGCGGCGCAGCAGTTCAACCTGCAGGTGGTTGAGTGGATCCATATAGGGGAAACGATTGCGGATCGAGCGGCGTAACAGGGGATTGTCGGCAAGCAGTTCGTCCTGCTGTTCGATCGCCAGCAGATAATGACGCGTGCGCTCGAATTCAGCACGCAGGCGACCGAAGATCTCGTTACGCAAGCTTGCGTCGCTCACCAGATCAGCGTAACGCGAAGCGATCGCCAGGTCTGCCTTGGACATCACCATGTCCATGTTGGAAAGCAGGGTCCGGAAGAATGGCCAACTGCCGAGCATGCGTCGCAGCATCTCCAGGCCATCCGGATTGTCCTTGAGCCAGGCCTCAACAGCCGAGCCAAAACCGTACCAGCCGGGGAGCATCAACCGGCACTGTGCCCAACTGAAAACCCAGGGAATGGCGCGCAGGTCCTCGATGCGCCCGGAGGCCTTGCGCGCGGTGGGGCGGCTACCGATGTTCAGGCCCGCTATTTCGGCGATCGGCGTTGATTCGCGGAAATAGCGATTGAAGCCTTCAGTCTCATAAACCAGCTCGCGGTAGGCCCGGAAAGCCCGTTCGGAAAGTTGTTCGAGCACGGCCCGGTAAGCCTGCGGCTCGGTTTCGTTTTCGAGATCGAGGAGCGTCGCTTCGAGTGCTGCCGCAGCCAGAATTTCGAGGTTACGGCGACCCACTTCGGGATTTGCATACTTCGACGAAATGACTTCGCCTTGCTCGGTGATACGGATCTGGCCGGAGACGATGCCGGCCGGCTGTGCCAGGATCGCCAGGTAGCTCGGGCCGCCACCGCGGCCAACCGACCCGCCGCGCCCGTGAAACAGTCGCAGACGCACACCGGCAGCCGCGAAAACGCACGCCAGTTCAACCTCCGCCTTGTACAACTCCCAGCCGGAAGTGAGGAAGCCGCCATCCTTGTTGCTGTCCGAGTAGCCGAGCATGACTTCATGCTCGTTGGCACGCGAGGCGACCAGCGCGCGATAGGCGGGCAGGGCGAAGAGACGCCGCATGACTACCGGGCTGTTGCGCAGGTCGCTGATCGTTTCAAATAGCGGGATGATATTGATCGTCAGCTCCGGCGCGTTAGCGTCTGCCGGGGGCTTCAGCAAGCCCGCTTCCTTGAGCAGCAATGCCACTTCGAGCAGGTCGGAGGCGCCATCGGTCTTCGAGATGATGACATTGGGCAGGGCGGCGTTGCCGTAGCGGGCGCGCAGTTCGCGCGCAGCGAAGAAGATCGCCAGTTCACCGTTCGTTTCGTCGGAGTACTCCAGATGCGGCGAGTAGAGTGGGCGCGGGCTGACGATTTCCTCGCAGAGCAAGGCGACACGCCGATCTTCGTCGAGTGCCGCATAGGCCGGCAGGCTGTCGATGCGCCCGGCGCGGGCGAGCAGTTCGGCGACCGTCCGCTCATGCACTTCGGAGTTCTGTCGCAGATCGAGCGGTGCCAGATGGAAGCCGAATATCTGCACGGCACGCACCAGACGACGCAGGCGGCCGGCGGCGATGAGTGCCGAACCGTGCTCAACCAGCGAGTCGACAAGCACTTCGAGGTCGCGCTGCAGCCCGGCAGAGTTTGCGTAAGGCTGCCCCTCGCCGACCGCGTGACGCAGGGCCTCATGCTGATCGAGCGATCTTGCGGTGGCCGACAGGCGAGCATAGATGCCGGTCAGCGCACGACGATAAGGCTCGTCGGCACGGTGCGGCGAATGATCGGGAGAACTCTCGGCAAGGGCCGCCAGTGCCGGCGATACCTGGAGCAGCAACTGCGAGAGCGGCAATTCGGCGCCGAGCGCGTGGATCTCCCCGAGATAGAAATCGAGCACAGCCGTCGATTGCAAGCGTAGCGTGGTTTTCAGGATGTCGGCGGTGACGAAGGGGTTTCCGTCGCGGTCGCCGCCAATCCAGCTGCCGACACGGAAGAATGGCGGCAGTTGCCAGTCCTCGCCGGGGAAGCGTTTCAACAGGAGGTCCTGCAACTGGCCGTAGAGGCGCGGCAGTTCGGCGAAGAAGGTGTCGTCAAAATAGCTGATGCCGTTCTTGATTTCATCGACCACGGCCAGCCGGGTCGGACGCAACATGCGCGTGCGCCAAAGCCTGAGTACCGCGCGGCGTAACGTGACGTCGTTCTCCTCCTGTTCTTCAGGCGTGAGCCGCATGCGGTCACGCTGGTCGAGCAGGCCCGCTATCTCGTGCTGACACTTCAGGATGCACTTGCGGGAAACTTCGGTCGGATGCGCGGTGAGCACCGGCGAGACCAGCGCCACATCGAAGAAATCGCGAATCTTCCCGACCGACACCCCCGCTTCCTGTACGCGGTCGAGCGCGTACGTCAGGCTGCCTGCACGCGGTACCGAACCGGCGAGGTCGTGCGCGCGGCGGCGGCGGATATGGTGCTGATCCTCGGCGATGTTCGCCAGATGCAGGAAATAGCTGAAGGCCCGAATGACCGAGAGCATCGAATCGCGCGGCAGATTGTTGAGAATGGCTTCGAGTTCGGCGCGCGTTGCCGGATCGAGTTCGCTGTCCGGGCTTTGGCTCAAATGCACCGAGGCCTGGCGGATGTGCTCGACGACGGCAAAAACGTCGTGGCCTTCCTGATCGCGAACGGTGTCGCCGAGCAGGCGGCCGAGCAGGCGGATGTCGTCTCGCAGCGGGAGATCCTTGTCGGTAGCGGGCATATCGGTCCAGTAGATGAGTTGGTAACAGACTACGGCCGCCCCTGCTCGGCATCGGCAATCGGCAGCGCCACCCGGAAACCGAGCAACTGGCTGCGATAGCTGGGCGAATTGCCGTTGCGCGTCGCGGCGCGCACCGAAGCCGGGCCGCTCCAGCCGCCGCCGCGATAGATGCGGCGGGGACAATCGTCGGTGATGCGCGCGCGACCATCGCTCGGTGCGCCGATGTAGTTCACGGTCTGGCAGTCCTCGACCCACTCCCAGACGTTCCCGAGCAGGTCGTGAAGGCCGAAGGCATTGGGCTTGAAGCGGCCGACCGGTGCCGTTTCGACGTAACCATCATGACAGTCGTGGGCTTCCCATTCGAATTGGCGACTCTGCTGGGTGTCGGCATCATGCACGTTGGCATGGTCGCAGGCCAGGCCGGGATCGTCACCCCAGAAGCGCGAAGTGCGTGTGCCTGCGCGCGCGGCATATTCCCATTCGGATTCCGAGAGCAGCCGGTAGGGCTTGCCGGTCTTCCGTGCCAGCCAGGCGAGATAGGCCCTGGCGTCCAGCCAGCTGACGCAGACTGCGGGATGCTCGTCGGTCTGGCTGAAGTCGGGGTCACGCCAACTGCGCCCCGGCTGATTGACCCACTCCGGCCCGATCCAGATGTAACACGAACCTTCGCCGCGGTAGCCGCTGTCCTTGACAAAAGCCGCGTACTGGCCGCGCGTCACTTCATGGCGGCTGACGGCCAGCGGGTGCTGGAGGGTCACCAGGTGGCGCGGCCTTTCGGCGTCGCCACTGCCTGCTTCCCGGCTCGGAGCGCCCATCTGGAAGGCGCCGGCCGGAATCACCACCATCTCGGGACACTGCGGGCAATCCCGGAAGACCTTGCTGTTGCCGCCGTCGCGTTCAAGCCCGCCGCTCTCGTGCCCTGGCGGCAACAACAGGCGGCGCAGGCGCGCCTCGGCCAGAGACGCGAACTGGCCAAGGGGGTATTTTTCCAGGTAGGCACGCAAGTCGTCAGGGTTCTTGCTGGCGCGAATGCTGTCCCAGAAGCTCAGCTCGAAGGTCGCAGCTTCGCCGAGCGCCGGCGCGCCGGCATTCGGCGAAGCCGCGAGCGGCAACGGCCCGCCGACGAAGTAGAAATCGCCCTCCAGGCTGCCTTCCATCCAGGGCTCCTGCTGGCCGTCGGAATCCTTCTTGACACCGCCAACCACCCGTTTGAGCGTCTGTTCTATCGGCTGGTGCGGCACTTCCATCTGGCTCAGCAGGTGCTGTGTATAAAGCCCGTGCTCGTCGTCGCCGTCGGCGGCAACGCTTCCCGGCCGGGTGGCGAAGGAGATCAGGGTGCCGGAAGGGGCTTCGACGCGTGCCAGACCGCCACCGCCAGAACGGAAGCGGCGCGTAAACGGGTTGTTGCGGCAGGCGTCGAGGAAGATCAGGTTGAGCTGTGTCTTGCTCTCCTCCATGATTTCCAGGACCTGACCGACGCTGAGGCTGTGCAGCGGCAAGTCTTCTTCGCCGGCGATCTCGGCGTCGATGGTCGGCAGGTAATTCACGCCTTTCAGTTGCATGCCGTGACCGGCATAGAAGAATAGCGCCACACTCCCCGGCTGCAGGTGGCTGCGAAACTCGCGCAGCATCGGCGCGATCTGGCGGGTGCGCAGGTCTTCGCGGACGATGACCTCGAAGCCGAGCTTTTCGAGCTTGGCGGCAATCGCACGCGCATCGTTGCCGGGGTTGCGCAGCGGCGATGCGCGGTACGCCGAATTGCCGACCACCAGGGCGACGCGCTTCTCCTCGGCATGCAGCGGCATCGCCGCGGCAAGCAGCAGACTGACCAACACGACAACGAATAGACGCAGGGCTGGCAGGGTATCCATGGAAACGGATGGTATTATGAAACAGCCCGCGACATCACGCCGTATCCGCCCAGTGGCCGCCGTCCCTACCCCAGCAGATTCCGCCGTCGCCCGCCAGCCGCACGTTGCCTGGCGACGGCTGGCGTTCTACCTCGTCGCTGCGCAATGCCTGGCGCTACTGCTGCTGGCGTGCATGCTGCTCAACAAGCACCACCGTCTGCTCGACGAGTTGACGCTGTCGCGCATCGAGATCCAGGCGAGCGAACTGGCAGCCGCCCTGCGCACCGGGGTGACGAGCGGCCTGCGACCCGACGAGATATTGCGGCTGCAAGCGATGGTCGAGCAACTGAAGGACGCCGAGCCGGCCATCGCGGCCATCGATGTGCTGTGCGCCGAGGCACCCTCCGCCCGCATCGTCTTCGCCGACGACCGCACGCGGGTCGGCAGGATGCTGCCCGCCGACGTCTGGCAGCGGCTTTCGTCGGCACAGGGATTCACGCATGCCCAGTCCGACGCCGGGCCGCAGATCGCGGTCGCCGTGCGCGACATGAGCGGATTTGCCGTCGGCGGCCTGCGCGTAAGCGCCGACGCGGTGCCGCTGGCCGCCGCCGGCGAGGCCGTGACCGCCGCCCTGTGGTCACGGGTCGGCGCGGCGATCGGCGCGACGACGGTGGTCACCCTGGTCGTTCTGGCCTGGCTGCGGAGCCGTGGCGGCGACGCCGCCCTGCGGTGGCGAATCCTGTTGCTCGCGCTGAGCAGCACACTGGCCGCGAGTGCCGTCGTCGCCCTGCAGGCCGATGCGCTGTTTGCCGAGCGCCTGCGACCAGCGCTGACGGCCAAGGTACAGGGTGTCACCCGGTTGCTGGCGAGCAAGCTCGAACACGCGGCCGCCCTGGGTATCCCGCTCGACCAGTTGCCTGCACTCGGCGACTACTTCGCCGCGATCATCGCCCGCCATCCGGAAGTGGCGGCGCTGCGCCTGCGCGACGCAAGCGGCCGCGTGCTGGCCGAACACGGCACGGCGCGCAGCGGCTGGATCGAGCGCGCGGCCGGCGATGCGCGCGTCGCCGCCGCGACCGACGAGCGCTTTGTCGCCCACCGGCTGTGGGAACTGGCCGTCGACGTGGGCATCGTGCTGGTCGTCGCGGCTCTGCTGTTCCGGGAACTGCTGGCCGCACTGCTCGGCGCGCTGCCGCGCGCCGACGGCACGTCGGTACTGAACGTGCTGCAGTCGGCACGCCTGCCGCTGTTTCTCTTCATCCTCAGCGAGGAAGTTTCGCGTGCCTTCCTGCCTCTGTACGTGCAATCGTTCGCTACCGGCAACGGCTGGCTTGGCGAGGAAGCGGCCATCGGCCTGCCGATCACCCTTTACATGCTCTGCTTTGCCCTGGCGACACCATTCGCCGGCCGCTGGGCCGACCGCCAGGGTGTCGCCCGCGTGTTCTCCGCCGGCGTCGGCCTGGCGCTGGTCGGTTTCGCGTGGACGGCGCTGGCCACCACCTACTGGCAGTTGCTGCCGGCGCGCGCGCTCTGCGCCTGCGGCTACGCTGCCGGGACCATGGCCTGTCAACGGCAGTTGATCTCGCTCACTCGGCCGGCCGAAAGGGCGCGCGCCCTGGCGCTGTTCGTCGGCGTGGTCGGCATTGCGGCGATTTGTGGTTCGGCACTCGGCGGCGTGCTGGCCGATCAGTTCGGATTTCGCCCGGTGTTTGCCCTTGCCGCCTTGCTGACCGTGCTGGCACTCGGCGTCTTCCACGGTACGCCGGGCTGGACGACAGGCACGCGCGCGGCCGGACCGCTTCTCGGGCTGGCGGAGATCGGCAGGCTTTTCGGCAACCGCCGCTTTGCCTTGCTGGTGCTCGGGAGTGCAATCCCGGCGAAGATCGCGCTGGCCGGCTTCCTGTTCTACCTGGTGCCGCTCGCGCTGCATCAACTCGCGTATGACCCGGCCGCGATCGGCCGGGCGGTGATGCTCTATTTCGTGCTCGTCGCCGCGGTCAATCCGATCGCATCCCGGCTGTCGGACCGCTACAGCCTGCGCCTGTCGCTGACGCTGATCGGCGGCCTGGTGACCAGCCTCGGCGGACTGCTGGCAATGCCCGGCGGACTCGGCGTCGAGGAAGCGCTCTGGGCCGGTATCACTGCCCTGGGCATCGGTACCGGCCTGGCTGCCGCACCGACGCAGGCGCTGGCCAGCGAAATCGGCGCCGACGCCGGCGCCACATCGGTCGCCGTCGTGCTGCGCAGCAGCGAGCGGCTGGGCAGCGTCGTCGGTCCGCTGTGGGCTGGGGTCTGGTTGGCTGCCGCGGGTTGCCGCGGGGCGATGCTGGCGATCGGTGCGACGGTGCTCGCCGGGACCATGCTCTGCGTGTTCATTCGCAGAGCGAGGGTCCAGTGAGCCGCGGCCTGTGGATGCTGCTGCTCTGCGGCGCCTGTGGTGCCTGCGGCGCAGCGGCGGAACCGCGCTCGTACGAGGTGTTGATGTTGCTCTTCCGCGGCTGTGAGGAATCGTGCCGGGGATTCCAGGACCACTTCCGGCGGCAGGGGGTGCGCGCCCGCTTCACGCTGCGCGACGCCGAGCAGGAACCGCGGCGAATTGCCGGCTTCGTTGCCGAAGCCAGGCGCCTGCGGCCCGACCTGATCGTCGCCTGGGGAACGACCGTCGCCCTCGAAGTCGTCGGTCAGTGGGATGCAGTCGACCGCGCGCGCCACGTCACCGACATCCCGGTGGTCTTCATGGCCGTCACCGATCCGCTGCGCAGTCGCCTGGTACCGACTCTCGCTGGGTCGGGACGCAATCTGGCAGGGACGCTGTATCTGCTGCCGGTCGCCGAGCAGTTGCAGGCGGCGCGGGCGTATATGGAGTTCCGCAAGCTGGGTTTCCTGTACAACCCGGCCGAAGCCAATTCGCTGATCAGCCTGCAGGACCTGCGCGCGCAGGCCTCGCGTTTCGGCTTCGACATGGTCGTCGAGACGCTGCCCGTCGGCGGCAACGGCCAGCCGGTGGCCAGCGACATTCCTGGACGCATCGCGGCGCTGGCGGCAGCCGGCGTCGATCTGCTCTATTTTTCCCCTGACAGTTTTCTCAACAGTCAGCGCCGGCTCGTGACCGGCGAGGCTCTGGCACATCGCATGCCGGTCTTCGCCGCCGCCGAGGCGCCGGTGACCCAGGCCGATGCGCTGTTCGGGGTACTCAATCGCTACGACCAGATCGGCCGATTCACCGCCCGCCTCGCGCTGCGCATCCTGCAGGACGGCGCACGGCCCGGCGAGCTGCCGGTCGAGTTGCCGCGGCAGTTCTCTTACCTGATCAATCTGCGCGTCGCCCATCGTCTGGGTCGCTACCCGCCGTTACCGCTGCTCGACATCGCGGAGATCGTCGGTCGCCCGGAATGTCGCGACAGGAAAGGAAACCGATGCGACTGATCGTCTGCGTCAAACGCGACCTGCACGGCTGCGTTTTTCTCAACCGGCTGTTGCCGCGGCTGGCGCAGCACCGCGTGCGGGTCCTGCTTTCGGACAAGGCCCGGCCGGCCGAACTCGGCGTCCCCGAGCTGGCGGAGTTGGCCTACCTCGAACGCGGACTGCCCCTGCAACGGCTGTTCCCGCTGCTCGACCGACTGCCGACTACAGCGACCGGCGCATGGGCAAGCTTCGCCGGCCTTGAAGAGCGCCACGGCGTGCGTTGCGAGCTGGTCGCCGACATCAACACCCCCGTCGTCCTCTCCGGACTCCTGAGCTTCGCTCCGGACCTGATCGTTTCCGCACGCTTCAGCCACCTCTTCGGGCCGGCCGCGATCGCCGCAGCCCGCTTCGGCGCCGTGAACGTCCACCCGGGCGAACTGCCCGTCCATGCCGGCCTGTTCGCACCGATGCGCACGGTCGCCGAGGGCAATCGGCAACTGGCGTGCTGCCTGCACTTCATCGATGCCGGCATCGACAGCGGGCCCATCATTGACCTGCAGCACCTGCCCTACGACCAGGATCTCGGGCTGCTCAGCCAGATCACGGCACTGTATCCGCTGGCGATCGACCCACTGCTGGATCTGCTCGACCGCCTGGAGCGCGCTGCCGATGTGCCGACGGTCGCCCAGGACAAAAGCCGGCGCCGCTATCGCACCACCCCCGACGCCGCCGAAGTGCGCCAGTTCCTCGTCGCCGGCCACCGCTTCTGGACACCTCAGGGCTACGACGCGGTGCTCGCCCGCTTCATGCCGAACGGCAAGGCCATGGCGAACCTTGAACGGCCCCTTGCCCAGCCGGAACCCTGAAATCCACGCATGGAAGCACGCCTGCGCTATTCTTGCCAGGATTTCCATGTTCCCCCTGGAATGGGACGACAAACTGTTGCCGCGCCTGGCAGGCGGTGGGGGGGGTAGCTACCCGAACCACGGGTTCGGCACCAGCCAGTCCCTTGACTTTGAAGATTGACCAAGATGACTGAACCTTTTCCAGAAGCGGCGAGCGACCTGCTGCAACGGATCGGCGACCGGAAGTTCGCCACCGTGCTCGCCGACCCGCCGTGGCAGTTCCAGAACCGCACCGGCAAGATGGCGCCCGAGCACAAGCGCCTGAACCGCTACGCCACCTTGACGCTCGGCGACATTCTTGCCCTGCCGGTGGCGGCCATAGCCGAGGACACGGCGCATCTCTACCTGTGGGTGCCGAACGCCCTCCTGCCGGAAGGTCTGCGCGTCCTCGCCGCCTGGGGCTTCGCCTACAAGAGCAACATCGTCTGGCACAAGATCCGCAAGGACGGCGGCCCGGACGGGCGCGGCGTCGGCTTCTATTTCCGCAACACCACCGAACTGATCCTGTTCGGCGTCAGGGGCAAGCACGCCCGCACGCTGGCGCCCGGCCGCCGCCAGGTGAATATCATCAAGAGCCGCAAGCGGGAGCATTCGCGCAAGCCCGACGAAGCCTACGCTCTGATCGAGTCCTGCTCGCCGGGTCCCTACCTCGAATTGTTCGCCCGTGGCGCGCGCGATGGCTGGACCACCTGGGGCAACCAGGCCGACGCGTATTTCCCGGACTGGCCGACGTACGGCAACCACTCGCAGGCGGAAACCGACGCCAGCGTGCTGGCGAAGGGCTGATCATGGCCTGACCCTGGCAATTACTGTCGCGGCAACTCGACTTGCGGGTCCATTTCAACGCCCGCAAGCGACGGACTCTCGTCGAGGAACTGGCCGTCGGAGACTTGGACTACATCACTCGGTCCAGGGATTGATGACCTCCACTCCAAGGTCCGCAAAGTCCCGCACGTTGCGAGTGACAAGACGGAGGCCATGCTGCGCGGCCGTTGCTCCGATCAGGCTGTCGATGGCGGGAATCGGGCGGCCTGCGGCGGCCATCAAGCGTCCCCAGCGGTCTGCCACATGGCTGTCGACCGGCAGAATGCGGCCGCTGAAGAAGATTGGCAGTTCCACCTCCAGCCAGTCCAGCAGGGTGGTCCGCCGATCGCCGGCCGCCACGCCTTGGACGCCCTTGCGTAGCTCGCCCAGGGTCAACACACTGAGGAACAAGGTCGCGGCCGGACGACCGGAGCACCATTCGACAACGCCCGCATTGGCCGTCTTGCGGCGTAATTCCGAGATAACGTTGGTATCGAGCAGGTAACTCAAAGCGTCAACTCCCGCGTGACGCTCCGGTCACGTTCGAGGTCGAGTTCTTCGAGGCCATACAGCGGCGATCTGCGGATGAATTCGACCAGAGATTGTCCGCTGCCCGACAGACGCTCGAAGGTCGCCCGTGAAACAACGACAGCCACCGACCGCCCGTGCACCGTAATGTCTTGTGGTCCTTCGCTCTCGGCCAGTTTGACCACCTCCGAAAGGCGAGCCTTGGCCTCCTGCATTTGCCATGCGTGCATATTGACCCCACCGAGTTCTGACCAGACAGACTATATTTTAACGCAGGCAGCGTACTGTACTGTCTTCCGGATTGGCTTTCACCAGCTGGATCGAGATGGCAGGCTTATGGGCAAGTTCATAAGCGTGCGCTGATATACCTGGAAAGGCAAGGCACCGACTGGCATCGGTCAATGAACCCAGGAGTGTTTACTCCGGAGCCTTTCCTGTTGACGACAACGCGGCCTGGATGAGACAAAGTCAACGTGTTTCTTTCGCCGGGTCGCCATGAGATTCCCCTGCTTCGCTGTCATTACCGCCGTGCTGGTCAGCGGCTGCATCAGTGCGCCGCCGACGACGCCGGTGATCGACGCCGGTACTGCCGACATGCGGCAGCCGGAAGGCCCCTCGGGCGTCAGCACGCAGCTCGGCTGGAAGGGTCGGAAGTTCGCCATCGCCAGCGCGCATCCACTGGCCAGCGCCGCCGGACTGGCGATGCTCCAGGCCGGCGGCGCGGCGGTGGACGCGGCGGTCGCCGCGCAGATGGTGTTGACCCTGGTCGAACCCCAGTCCAGCGGCATCGGCGGCGGCGCCTTGCTGCTGCACTACGACGGGCGTGCGACGGTGGCCTTCGACGGCCGCGAGACGGCGCCGGCGGCGGTCAGCGAAACGCTGTTCATCAAGCCCGACGGTCAGCCGATGCATTTTCACGAAGCCGTCGTCGGTGGGCGCGCAGTCGGCGTGCCGGGTACCGTGCGCATGCTCGAAATGGCGCACGCCGAGTACGGCAAGCTGCCCTGGGCGAGCCTCTTCGAGCCGGCTATCCGGCTGGCCGAGGACGGCTTCGCGGTCGGCCAGCGCCTGCACACCCTGCTCCAGGCCGATCCACACCTCCACAAGGATCCGCAGGCCGCCGCCTATTTCTACGGTCAGGACGGACAACCGCCAGCCATCGGCAGCACGCTGCGCAACCCCGAACTTGCCGACGTCCTGCGCAGGATCGCCGGCGACGGATCGCGGGCGCTGCATGCTGGCGAGATCGCGCAGGCGGTGGTCGACAAGGTGCAGGGGCATCCCGACAACCCCGGCACACTGAGCCTCGCCGACATGGCCGCCTACCAGCCGAGGCGGCGTTCTCCGATCTGCAGCCGGCACACGCCCAGGGCAGTCGCGCCGCCGCGAAGTTACGTGATCTGCGGTTTTCCACCGCCGGCTTCCGGGGCCATCGCCATTGCGCAAATTCTCGGTATCCTCGACCACACCGAGGCGCCTGCACTGGCGTTTTCAGACCCGCTGTGGATGCACTATTACGGCGAAGCGTCACGCCTGGCTTTCGCCGACCGTGCCCAGTATGTCGCCGATCCGGATTTCGTCGCCGCGCCGGGCGGCGAATGGCAGGCGCTGATCAGCCCCGCCTACCTGGCCGAGCGTGCGCGGCTGATTGGCCCTCGGAGCATGCGTCTGGCCAGTCCGGGAACGCCATCGGCACAGGTCAGGAGCCAGGCACCGATGCCGGAGCAGGCCGAGCACGGCACCTCGCACCTCAGCGTCGTCGACGGCTACGGCAACGCGCTGGCGCTGACCACGACCATCGAGGACGCCTTCGGTGCCCGCCAGATGGTCAGAGGTTTTCTGCTCAACAACGAACTCAGCGATTTTTCCTTCATCGCCCGCGATGGACGTGGCACGCCGATCGCCAATCGCGTCGAGCCCGGCAAACGCCCGCGCTCGTCGATGAGTCCGACGCTGGTCTTCGACGCCCAGACCGGCGAGTTGGTGATGAGCGGCGGCTCGCCAGGCGGCGCGCTGATCATTCACTATACGGCCAAGCTGCTCTATGCGACTGCGTACTGGGGTCTGGGAACGCAGCAGGCGATCGACCTGCCCAATTTCGGTTCGTTGAACGGCCCGATTCTGCTTGAGGAAAAGCGCTTCGCCGCGTCGTTCATCGCGGCACTCCAGGCGCGTGGCCATGCAGTCAGGGAAATCCCGATGAACAGCGGCCTGCAAGCCATACTGAAAGATGCCGGCGGCTACGCCGGTGGCGCCGATCCGCGGCGTGAGGGACGGGTGATGGGCGAGTGAAAGTGACCACCGCAGCCACAACCGGGCACCCTTTCCCGCGGCACCTGATGCTCGCCTGTCTGCTCGCCGCCGGCCTCGGCGGCTGTGCCACCGACGGCCAATACGAACCCCGATCGCCGGCAGTCTCGCCGCCGCCGGTGCGCGCAACACCACCGCCCACGGCGCCACCGACAGCGCCACCGACAGCGCTGCCGCGTCCGTCGCCCGTCCCGCCAGCCTCCCCGCACGAACGTGATGGCCGTGCCTTGCTCAACCGTCTGCTGCCGGCAAACATCGGCGACCGTGCCGGCTGGACGACGGACATTCTGGCGGCGCTCACCGCCCTGCAGATCCCGGCGCTGCCGGAAAACCTCTGTGCCGCGATCGCAGTCATCGAACAGGAGTCGAGCTTCGTCGCGGACCCGCCGGTTGCCGGGCTGTCGCGCATCGCCTGGCAGGAAATCGAGCGGCGACGTGAAAAGTACAGCATCCCCAGGCTGGTCCTGGACCTTGCCCTGCGCAAGTCCTCCCCGGACGGACGCACTTACCGGGCGCGCATCGACGCCTTGCAGACCGAAAGACAGATGAACGCGCTCTACGACGACATGCTCTCGGAGTTGCCGGGCGGCAAGACCCTTTTCGGCGGCTATAACCCGATCCGTACCGGCGGCCCGATGCAGGTGAGCATCGCCTTTGCCGAGGAACAGATTCGCCAGCGCCCTTACCCCTACGTGCGCCGCGACAGCGTGCGCAACGAGGTGTTCACACGTCGCGGCGGCGTCTATTTCGGAATGGCCATGCTGCTCGACTACCCAGGCTCCTACAGCCAGATGCTCTACCGCTTTGCCGACTTCAACGCCGGCCGCTACAGCAGCCGCAACGCGGCGTTCCAGGACGCCGTCAGCCGCCTCAGCGGTCAGACGTTGGCGCTCGACGGCGACCTGCTGCGTTATCAGGACGGCGTTCCGACAGACGGCAGCAGCGAAACCCAACGGGCGATCTTCCTGCTGCGCGCACGCCTGCGCCTCAATGAAGCCGAGATCCTGCGCGATCTCAAACTCGAAAAGTCTCCGGCCTTCGAGCACAGCGTGCTCTACCAGCGCCTCTACGCCCTGGCCGAGGCGACCAGCGGCGCGCCGCGGCCACGCGATCGCCTGCCGCAGATCGACCTGAAAAGTCCAAAGATCACCCGCCAACTGACCACCGAGTGGTTTGCCCGCCGCGTCGAAGAGCGTTACCGTACCTGCCTGGCCAGGAGACCGGCCGAGGCCTGAAGCGGATCGACTGCCCGCCGCATCCCGACCTGGCTCACGATGCCCCTAGACGACGATGCAGTTGTCCCGGAGGAAATCAAGGGCGTCGCGGCAGGTCGTGTCGGCGGCATCGAGGAGAACGGCCTCGGCCTCCGCAGCGAACTCCCTCCACAGTGCGGCCAGGTCATCCTGCATCTCGTAGGGCGCGGCGGCCCGGATGAAGGCGAGCACCGGCTGCTTCCTGAAACCGTCGGCGCGCAGCTTGCGGACCAGAGCGCGTGCTGCGGCTCTGGACAATGCAGGTTTGGGTGCGATGTCGGCTGCCAGACAGAGAAAAATCGTCAACAGGGAATTGTCGTCCGTCTTGCCGCCGGTAATCCTTTGCCAGTCCTCCGACACCGCCGCATCGAACAGGCTGGCGTCCTCCGGACCGAAATCACGCAGAAAGTACAGTGGCTCCAGGTCACGGATCAACTGGTTCATCGGCTGTGAAGCGTCGAGCACCTTCGGCAGGTCCTCGGCCTCGACCCGTTGCAATTCGCGTCTGGCAACCGCCCGGTACGGCTCGGGCACGACCTTGAAGATCTCCTGCAACCGTTTTCGCCCTTTGGCGGGAACCCCTTTCTTCCTGATCGCGTCGAAAATGGCGATCAGGCCGGCGGCGTTGGGCACGGCGGCGGGCGTGGTCGCGCTCAGATAGACGAGCATGGCGGTTCGGATCACCGATTCGACGGCGACGGTCGACACGTCCGCGGCGGCCATGCCGAGGTTCTCGGCAAACCACAGTCCGGCGGCAATCGCCAGTTGGTGGGTCTGCCGTTGGGCAAGTGCCTGGCGGTATTCGGCCAGGGTCCGCAAGGACCAGTCTTCGAGAAACTGCTTCTGGGATTGCCTGGCGAGGACGCCGTAGGAACCGTCCTCGGGCATCGCCCACAGCCGCTTGAGCATTTCGGAGCCGCCCCGTGAATGCGAGAGGAAGGTCTGGTCGCGCAGCGATCGCGCCGCTCTGGCGAGATCGCCGCCACTGCTCTCTTCGAGGAACAGACTGACCAGATTGACGATGCGCGCACGTGCCTCCTCGATATTCGGTCGCAGGTACTGGGTGCCGAAGAACTCGGCAATCTGCACCATCCCCTTCGGCGCGTCGTTGAGGATGTCGGCGAGTTTCTGCTGGGTGACGATTCCGTTGCGCACGCCGTAAACGAGCGCTCTTTCGAAAAACGGTCGATCGTCAAGTAGCGCAACCTGCTGGCTGCTGGGCGGCATGGGCTGGGACATCCGTTTCCGGGCTGCTATCGGTCCAGGCGTGGGCGGCCGAACTACAGCGCCGACTCTTCATCCGGCTCAGCCAGCGAAGCCGCAGCTGCGAAGCCAGGGGTCGCGGTGCCGTTCTCCGCGGATTCCGCCGCCCTGGCCCGCGCCCTCAGGATCAGCAGCACGTCCCGGAAGATCTCCGGGTGCTGGTAACGCAGCATCCACGCCAGTTCCATCCAGTCATGATCGTCGACCTCGCTATGGCTCAGGAACGGACGATCGGCATCGGCATCGGAGAGCGCATCGAGACGTTCGTCATCGCTCATTTCGGCAGCCGATTCGTCGGTTTCGCCAAAGAAATCGAAGGTCCCGTTCCGGAAGAAATACTCGATGTTTTCGACGCGCTCGCAGAAGTAATCGGCCAGCACCTCGCAACCCCCTTCCAGTTCGCCGATGGCTTCGATGAACTCCGCGGGATCGCTGCCAACCCGGAAAAGCACCGAGTTGATCATGCCGTGCAGGCGCTCGTGACCGGCATCGCCGTAGCGCCTTTCGAGGACGATGGCGCGGGCAAACTGCTCGGGTGACACCAGGAGGTTGACCACCGACTCCCGCGACGCATCGAAGTCACGAAGAACCGCCAGCAGGTCCTTGGCAGGGAAGTCGTCGAGCGCCACCACCAGGGCCTCGTCGCCTTCGCTTTCGACCAGAGCGACCAGGGCGGCTTCGGCGCCGACGATGTCGCCGACGCGAATCAGATTCGCTGCTTTGGCGAGTACCGGATGGCTCATCAGTGGTCTCCGGAGAAGCGATCCCTGCGATCGAAGCCCTGCTCGGAAAGCCAGTCGGCACCGGCCTCTTCGAGGTCGACATCGTCGTCGGACTCCGCGCGCCCATCGTCATCATCGCCGCAGCCGTCACCCTTGCTGCCCTGCGAGGGTCCATCGCCGGACTCCGAAGGGATCGCCGAACGGCCGAGCAGGTACTCCAGGCACGCGGTCACGACCAGGAACTGCTCGCCATTCGGGTCCTTGAGGACAATGTTGGCCAGGGTTTCGGCCCACGGTTCCAGGTGTACCGACGCCTGCAGTTCCGACCAGGTGGGCAGGTCTTCCGGCTCCTGTGCGGCGAGGTCGCGCATCACTTCCGGACTGTCGAAGCGCATCCCGCCGTGGAAGGCGACGGCGACCATCTCCGGGTTGCACTCGATCATCGGCAGCAACTGGGACACCTGGCCCCGCTTTGCCTGCAGCCGTTTCGCCAGGACATCGTGTCCCGCCGAATCGGTCGTCAGGTCGTCGAGTTCTGCCTCATAGGCGGATTTCAGTTCTTCAAAAAATGACGAGAGTCTCACGGCAATACCCCTTCAAGATAGTTCTTCCAGATCTCCCGCGCCGTTTCGAGCGGCTTCTCGAGCAGATTGCGGCGTCGATTCTCATCATAGGCGTAGCGTCGCGCGACGTCCGAAAGCGTTTCGTAGGCTTCCTGGACATCGCGGAATTTGTCCGTCGCTTCCGGTGCCGTGTTCCGGTCCGGGTGAAACTGCAAGGCCTTCCTGCGATAGGCCGACCTGACCTCGTCGCCTGACGCGTCGCTGGCGATACCCAGAATGGCGTAATGGTCCTTCATGCACCCTCAACAAGTCGGTGGGCGTGCCGCCCGATGGCCCATTCTAGCAGCCTCGGCGCGCCCGCATGCGGGCAGGGCCGCTCGACGGCAGCCTGCCGCACGCGGCGCTTGTGTACCGTTGCCGATCAGGCAAGCCCCAGGCGCTGCCACAGGGTGCTGGTCAGCAGCACCTGATTGAGGGTGTAGAAGTGCAGGCCGGGCACCCCACTGGCCAGCAGTTGTTCGCAGAGGTGCGTGACGACATCCAGGCCGAAGGCCTGGATCGATGCCGTATCGTCACCGTAGCTTTCGAGCCGGCGCCGGATCCAGCGCGGAATCTCGGCGCCGCAGTTGTCGGAAAAGCGCGCCAGACTGCTGTAGCTGGAAATCGGCATGATGCCGGGAACGATCGGGACGTCGATGCCGATCGCCCGGGATTCGTCGACGAAGTTCGCGTAGGCATCGAAGTTGTAGAAATACTGGGTGATCGCCGAATTGGCGCCTGCATCGAGCTTGCGCTTGAAGGCCAGGAGGTCTTCGCGCGGACTCTTGGCCTGCGGGTGATACTCCGGGTACGCGGCGACTTCGATGTGGAACCAGTCGCCGGTTTCTGCACGGATGAATTCAACGAGTTCGTTGGCGTAGCGAAACGCACCGGGTCGGGCCATCCCCGACGGCAGGTCGCCGCGCAGCGCCACGAGCTGCCGGATACCGTGCGCCCGGTACTGGTCCAGGATGCTGCGAATGCTCTCGCGCGTCGAACCGATGCACGACAGGTGGGGCGCCGCGGCGTGGCCTTCGCTCTGGATTTCGAGCACGGTATCGAGGGTGCGGTCGCGCGTCGAACCACCGGCACCAAAAGTGACGGAGAAGAAGCTGGGTTTGAGCAGCGCCATGCGCGCGCGCGCGGCGCGCAGCTTCTCCGCACCCTCGGGCGTTTGCGGCGGGAAGAGTTCAAGACTGAAGGTACGAAGGTCAGGGGTCATGACGAGACTATGACGTACGTTTTCCCGTCGGCAGGAGCGACGAAAGCAGCGACGAGAAAATACTGTAGAGGATGGCGCCGAACACTCCCGGCCAGAAACCGCCGACGACGAAGCCTTCCAGCAGCGAACCCGCCAGCCAGAACATCAGGCCATTCAGGACGAAGAGAAAGAGCCCCAGCGTCAACAGCGTGACCGGAAGCGTCAGCAGGAGCAACAGGGGGCGCAAGACGGTGTTCACCAACCCGAGCACCAGGGCTGCGACCATCGCCGACCCGAAAGACGCCACCTGTATCGATGGCAGCAGGTAGGCGACGGCAAGCAGCGCGAGGGCGTTGAGCAACCAGAGCAGGATCAGTCGCACGGCGGTCCCCTGTCGAGGTGAGTATCAGTAGCGATAGTGGTCGGACTTGTAGGGGCCTTCCTTGGCGACACCGATGTACGCCGCCTGCTGATCGGTCAGTTCGGAAAGCTGCGCATTGAGTTTCTTGAGTTGCAGGCGGGCGACCTTCTCGTCGAGGTGTTTGGGCAGCGTATAGACGCCGATCGGGTAGTCGGCATTGCGCGTGAACAGCTCGATCTGGGCGATCGTCTGGTTTGCGAACGACGAACTCATCACGTAGGACGGATGGCCGGTACCGCAACCGAGGTTGACCAGCCGACCCTTGGCCAGCAGGATGATGCGCTTGCCATCCGGGAAGATGACATGGTCGACCTGCGGCTTGATCTCTTCCCAGGGGTAGACCTCGACCGAGGCAACGTCGATTTCGTTGTCGAAGTGGCCGATGTTGCAGACGATCGCCTGGTCCTTCATCTTCTGCATGTGCGCATGCGTAATGACGTGGTAGTTGCCGGTGCAGGTGACGAAGATGTCGGCCTTGTCGGCGGCGTAGTCCATGGTCACCACGCGGTAACCTTCCATGGCCGCCTGCAGCGCACAGATCGGATCGATTTCGGTGACCCACACTTGCGCCGACAAGGCGCGCATGGCCTGCGCAGAGCCCTTGCCGACGTCGCCATAGCCGGCGATCAAGGCGACCTTGCCGGCAATCATCACGTCGGTGGCGCGCTTGACGCCATCCACCAGGGACTCGCGGCAGCCGTAGAGGTTGTCGAATTTCGACTTGGTGACCGAGTCATTGACGTTGATCGCCGGAAACTTGAGTTCGCCCTTGGCGTGCATCTGGTACAGGCGGTGGACACCGGTGGTGGTTTCCTCGGTCACCCCCTTGACCGCCGCCAGGCGCAGCGAGTACCAGCCCGGGTCGCTGGCCAGCTTGGCCTTGATCGCCGCGAACAGGATCGTCTCTTCCTCGGAAGTCGGGCTGGCCAGCACCGAAGCATCACTCTCGGCACGCGCACCGAGATGCAGCAGCAGCGTCGCGTCGCCGCCATCGTCGAGGATCATGTTGCTGTAACCGCCATCCGGCCATTCGAAAATGCGGTGGGTGTAGTCCCAATAGTCCTGCAGCGACTCGCCCTTGACGGCAAAGACCGCCACGCCGGCGGCGGCGATGGCGGCGGCGGCGTGATCCTGCGTCGAGAAGATGTTGCACGAGGCCCAGCGCACCTCGGCACCGAGAGCGGTCAGGGTCTCGATCAGCACCGCGGTCTGGATGGTCATGTGCAGCGAACCGGTGATGCGCGCGCCCTGCAGCGGTTTGGCGGCAGCGAATTCCTCGCGAATCGCCATCAGGCCCGGCATTTCGGTTTCGGCGATACGAATTTCCTTGCGGCCCCAGTCGGCGAGACCGAGGTCGGCAATCACGTAGTCTTGAGTTTGGGTAACAGCATCCGACACAGTAAGGCTCCTTGAGAACTGTGACCGGGAGAGGAAGTGCGGGTGCCTGCTGGCGGAAGAACCTCCGCCTACGCCCACCCATCTTCCCATGCCCGGCACGGGTTGGTTGGATGAGCGCCGTTCGAGAAATCCGAGCCTGAAACTGTCGGACGACAGCCCTGCAGCGCTCCTCGGATTAGGACGGATTATAACCCGGCTTCTGCCGTCCAGACTGTGACGAAATGCACTCACCGGCGCAGAAGTCGGAATTCGTTCAGTAAGACAGCGAATCGTAAGTCGGCTTGCGCCCCCGGATCTCGACACTGACCTGGTTGGGCGCACAAATCGCAATCTCGCCGGGGCGCGCCAACCACCCCTGGCGTACGCAATACTGGCGGGGACCGGGGTCCGAGGCGACGCGAGCCCGACCCCGCTCGACGACGACCGTGGTAATGCCCAGCGGACCGGGAACGTCCAGCCTTCGGTTGCGCGCCAGATCGAGTTCAGAAAAGACTTCGCCGCCGCGGCGGACGATTGCCTTCTCGGCGACGCCGGCCTGCCACGCCAATGGAAACGACACGCCGCAAACCGCGAGACCCAGCAACATCACCAGCCAGTCACCGGGCTTGAGCAGCCCGATCCAGGGTATCACTGGGTGCCGTTGGTGGCCATCAGGAGCGGGCGCGACTCACGGTGACGAACCAGCACGCGCGCGCAACCACGAAACTCGCGGCCCAGCCACTCGGCGAGGTAGACCGAGCGATGCTGACCACCGGTGCAGCCAATACCCACCGTCAGGTAGTTGCGGCTGTCCTGGACATAGCAAGGCAACCAGGAGCGAATGAAGCCGGCGATGTCACTACGCATGCGCAGGACTTCGGGTTCGGCCTCGAGGAAATCAATCACCGGAGCATCGCGACCGGTGAGCGGCCGCAGATTTGGATCGTAGTGTGGATTGGGCAGACAACGAACGTCAAAAACCAGGTCGGCGTCGAGCGGAATGCCGTTCTTGAACCCGAAGGACTCGAACAACAGGGTCAGGCCCTGCGAAGGATCGTCGGTGACCTCCCTGGTCACGAACTGACGGACCCACTCGCGTAGTGCGCTGGCCTTGACACCACTGGTATCGATGTGGTGACCGAGGGCACCCAACTCGCCAAGCCGGATGCGTTCTTCGGCAATCGCTTCGGTCAATGTCAAGCGGTCGCTGGCCAACGGATGTCGGCGTCGCGTTTCGGAATAGCGCTTGATCAGGGTGGCATCCTGCGCATCGAGAAACAGGAACTGCAGATCGAGTTCGTTGGCACGCAGAGCGTCGAGCTGTAACGGCAGCATGGCGACGCTGTCGCCACCGCGGATGTCGATCACCACGCCCACCTTGTCGTAGCCCTGCAGGTCAAGCTGGCCGACAAGCTGCTGCAACAACTGCGAGGGCAAGTTGTCGACGCAATAATAGTTGGCATCCTCAAGCACCTTGAGGGCGATCGATTTGCCGGAACCGGACAGGCCGCTGATGAGAACGAGATGCATGACCTCAAGGATAACGGAAGCCCGGCTCCCCGGGCAAGTCACTCTGGAATAAACTTGCAGCCTACCGTTGACAGGCCGGTCTTATGACACATCTGAACATCCCTTTTCTCGATGAACTCGCGGCAATCCGGCGCGACATCCACGCGCACCCCGAACTCGCATTCAATGAGCTGAGGACCGCCGAACTGGTGGCTCGCGAGTTGACGCGTTATGGACTGGAAGTCCATTGCGGCCTGGCCGGCACCGGTGTCATCGGCGTTCTGCGCAAGGGGAGCGGCACACGTGCGATTGGCCTGCGTGCGGACATGGATGCGCTGCCTTTGCAGGAGAAGAACGATTTCCCGCACCGCTCGAGAGACCCCGGCAGAATGCACGCCTGCGGGCATGATGGGCACACCACGATCCTGCTCGGTGCCGCGCGCTACCTCGCCGAACACCGCGATGACCTGGATTTCGACGGCACGGTTTACTTCATCTTCCAACCCGCCGAGGAGTCCGAGGGAGGCGCCGCCGTAATGATCGCCGACGGTCTCTTCGACAGGTTTCCAATGGAGGCGGTGTTCGGACTGCACAACTGGCCCGGAATTCCGGTGGGCGAAATGGCGGTGCGGCCAGGGCCGGTCATGGCCGGCACCTGCACCTTCGAGGTTTCGGTCCGCGGCCACGGTTGCCACGCGGCGATGCCGCATCAGGGGGTCGACACGCTGGTGGTCAGCAGCCAGCTGGTACTGGCCCTGCAGACCGTCGTCGCCCGCAACCTGCACCCTTGCGAATCGGCGGTCGTCAGCGTCACCCAGATCCACGCCGGCGAGGCGTGGAACATCATTCCCGACGATGCCGTTCTGCGCGGTACCATCCGCAGCTTCAACGCCGAAACACAGGAACTTGTCGAGCGCGCCGTCGAGCGGCTGTGCACTGGAATCGCCAGCGCTTTCGGAGCGCAAATCTCGGTGCGCTTCGATCACCGCTATCCGCCGACGGTCAACAGCGTCGCACAAAGCGAGGTCTGCCGGCAGGTGGCGACGGCCTTGCTCGGTCCGGACAAGGTGCGCACCAACGAACTGCCGTCGATGGGCGCCGAAGACTTCGCTTACATGCTGCGCGAGAAACCCGGTTGTTATGTCTGGCTGGGCAATGGTCCGGGCACGGGAGGCTGCACCCTGCACAATCCACATTACGACTTCAACGACGAAATCCTGCCGCTGGGAGTGAATTACTGGGTCCGCCTGGTGAGCGCCGTGCTGTAAGGCATTTTTTGTTACACTCGGGGAGGGGTCAATGGGGTGCCGTGCTTCGGCCACGACCAGGCCCCGACGCCACAGGTCCAAAAAATGGCGGGGAGCGCCCGGTGCAGTATTCAGGCGCTCCCCGAGTTTCGGCCGAAGCCGGAACTCCCCAGACCATAAAAAGGAGAACAGCATGTGTAGCTTAAAGGCGTGGACTTACAAAGAACTTACGCGCACCAGATCGGGAATCGCGGGTCATGCGTATTCTCCTCGCTGAAGACGACCGCATCATCGCCGATGGCCTTTGCCGCTCGTTGCGCCAGGGGGGCTACGCGATCGACTGTACCTACAACGGCATAGACGCAGATACGGCACTGCTGACCAACACCTACGATCTGCTGATTCTCGATCTTGGCCTGCCGAGACTACCGGGACTGGACGTGCTGCGGCGCCTGCGGGCGCGCCAGTCAGGCACGCCGGTATTGATCCTGACCGCGCTCGACGGCATCGACGATCGCGTCAAGGGACTCGACCTCGGCGCCGACGATTACATGGCCAAACCCTTTGAACTGGCCGAACTCGAAGCGCGCGTACGCGCACTGAGCCGCCGCTCCTCCGGCACCTCGCGAATGATTCAGTGCGGTTCGCTGGCTTTCGATCAGACCGACCGTTGTGCGCTGGTAAATGGCGAAATGCTCGATCTCTCGGCACGCGAGCTGGGGCTGCTCGAAATCTTCCTGTCACGGGCGAAACGGCTGGTCAGCAAGGACCAGTTGGTTGATCACCTCTGCGGCTGGGGTGAGGAAGTCAGCCACAACGCGATCGAGGTTTACGTCCACCGCCTGCGGAAGAAGCTCGAATCGACAGGAGTGAACATCATCACCGTGCGCGGGCTCGGCTACTATCTTGAGAAACCTGCGGAAGAGAGAAAATCCTGACCTCCAGCGCTCGCTGTTCGGCGAGATTCTGGACTGGATGCTGGCACCGCTGCTCTTTGTGTGGCCGATCAGCATTGCCTTTACGCACTATTTCGCCAACAGTGTGGCGAGCTTTCCCTACGACCAGTCCTTGCGCGAACACGTGGCGGCAATATCACGCCAGATCAGTTTTGTCGATGGGCGCGCGCAACTCGCGCTGCCCGGCCTGGCACAGAGCTTTCTGCGATCGGATGAGATCGACAACGTCTATTTTCACCTCCTGGACCACGGCGGCCAGCTGATCGCGGGCGACCCGGAACTGCCGGTACCGCGAAAGCCCGAGGCATTTCTGAACCGCGAGCACAGCGAGGTCCATTTCCGCGATGACGAATACCGTGGGCAGGCCCTGCGCATTGCCTATCTGTATCTTTTCGACGCGAGTGCGCCGGCCGACCTCGGGGTACTGATTGAAGTCGGGGAAACGACGGAGAAACGCTCCCAACTGGCGAACAAGATCATCGCCAGCGTCATTCTGCCGCAGTTTGTGATCATTCCGCTGGCGGTGGTGCTGGTCTGGTTCGGTTTGTCGCAGGGCTTGCGTCCTCTGACCCGTCTGCGTGACCGCATCGAAGCCCGCCGCGAAGGCGACCTGTCACCAATCGCCCTACGCCGCGTTCCGGAAGAATTACGGCCGCTGACCGAAGCGTTCAATTCCATGCTGACCAGAATGCAGCACAATGTCGCCGCCCAGCGGCGTTTCATTGCCGATGCCGCACATCAGATGCGAACTCCGCTCACCGGCCTGAAAACGCAGGCGCAATTGGCCGTGCGCGAGACCGATCCGACAGAACTGCGGCATGCCCTCAGGCAAATCCTGATGGGTGCCGATCGCGCGTCGCATCTGGTCGATCAGTTGCTGTCGCTCGCGCGTGCCGAAGCCAGCGGGCACTCGCAGCAGACGCTGGTGGCTCTCGACCTCGAGCACTTGCTGCGTGAAGTCGTTGAAAGCTGGGTGGTTCACGCCCTCGAAAAATGCATCGATCTGGGCTACGAGCCTGCGGGCACGGTGTTCATCCAGGGCAACGCCTTTCTGCTGCGCGAGATGGTCAACAACCTGCTCGACAATGCCCTGCGCTACACGCCGGCTGGCGGCCGGGTGACCGCGCGGGTGGTTGCCCAAGGCGATTTCGCCCTGCTCGAAATCGAAGACAGCGGACCGGGGATTTCCGACGAGGAGTCACAGAAGGTTTTCGACCGCTTTTACCGTGTCGAGGGGACGGACAGCGAGGGCAGTGGTCTCGGACTGGCCATCGTTCGGGAAATTGCCGAAGTCCATCAGGGCGCCGCCAGCCTGCGGCCCAATACCCGCAAGGTGCGTGAGGACGAACCGCCGGGTTGTGTCGCCAGGATCGTCTTCCCGGTTTACCGCCTGCAGCCCCCACCGGCAGCCATTGCCGAGCCCGTCCGCACCGGCGGATTTGCCTGAGGACCGATCGTTCGCCCACTTTCCCGGAGCGGCGGGCTCGCGCACCGGGAACCGCTGCGTAGCGGCCTCACACCAGCCTTCTCAGGTAAGCCGGCGCGAACTCGACGACGAAGTCCCAGAACGCGGCAAGAGCCGGGGTGAGGTGCTTGCTCCGGTGGCGAACGATGTGCCAGCGGCGCATGACCGGCGTCCCTTCGACTTTGAGGATGCACAGACGTCCGACACTCAGTTCCAGCCCCAGGGTGTGCAGCGAAATGAAGCTGATGCCAAGCCCGGCGACGACCGCCTGCTTGATCGCCTCGTTGCTGCCCATTTCCATGCCGATCCGCGGCTTGATCGAACGCTCCTGAAAGAACTCTTCCATCGCTGAGCGCGTGCCCGATCCCGACTCGCGCACGATCAGGGTTTCACCGGCAAGATCCTCGATGGCAACGCTGGCGTGCCTGGCCAAGGGGTGATCGGCGCTGGCCACGATCACCAGCGGGTGCGGCGCAAAGGATACCGCCACCGCATCGAGTTCGGCCGGCGGCCGGCCCATGATCGCCACGTCGACCTCGTTGCCGGCGAGCAGGCGACTGACGGTGTCGCGGTTGTCAATCAGCAGGCGAATGCGTACATCGGCCTGTGTTCTGCGAAATTCGGCCAGCAACCCCGGCGCGAAATACTCGGCGGTACTGGCCACCGCGACGGCAATGCGCCCGCCCTTCAGTCCCTTCAAGGCCAGCAGCGCGGCATCCGCCTCCTTCAGCGACTGCAGAATCTGGCGCGTATGGTCAAGCAGAATTTCGCCTGCCTCGGTAAGAAAAACGCGCTTGCCGATCCGTTCGAACAGCAAGGTGCCGCTGACCTCCTCCAACTGCTTGATTTGCAGCGAGATGGCAGCGTGCGTCAGATGCAGGTTCTCGGCCGCCCGCGCAAACGAGAGATGGCTTGCGGCTACCGAAAAGATCTGGAGCTGACGGATGGTGGCGTTTCTCATCGATTAGCTTTTCTTAAATCAAATGAACAATACGTTTAACTAGCGCTTTTGCATCAGGCCGCTAGAATCCTAACAGTCCCGAGAACGACAAGACATTCATTTTCTGGAGTAACGCCATGCTATGCGGACGCACCAACGTTAACAAATTCCTGATCGAGGAACAGCGCCGGAATCCGGCGTTGGTCGGCGATTTTTCGATGCTGATCAGCGATGTGGTGCGTTCCTGCAAAGCCATTGCGCAAGGCGTTTCGCGCGGCTCGCTGGCTGGGGTACTCGGTGATGAGGGGCGCGACAACGTGCAGGGCGAAGCCCAGAAAAAACTCGATGTGCTGGCCAATCAGGCGTTCATTCACCATTGCGAGTGGGGTGGTCACCTGGCGGCGATGGCTTCGGAAGAAATGGACGATATTTATCCCATCCCCGCCGACAATCCTCGTGGCAAGTATCTGCTGGTTTTCGACCCCCTCGACGGTTCGTCGAACATCGACGTCAACCTGTCGGTCGGCAGCATCTTCTCGGTTCTGCGCTGCCCCGAGAATTGTAGTGGTGCCGCGCCGGGCACGGACGATTTTCTTCAACCTGGCAACCGTCAGGTTGCCGCCGGTTACGCGCTTTACGGACCCTCGACGATGCTTGTGCTGACTGTCGGCAACGGTACGCACGGTTTCACGCTCGACCGTGATATCGGCGAGTTCCTGCTGACCCACCCGAACCTGCTGATCTCGCCGGATACCCGCGAGTTTGCGATCAACGCTTCCAACGAGCGCTTCTGGGAACCGCCCGTGCAGCGCTACGTGAGCGAATGCCTGGCAGGCAAGACCGGCATTCGCGGCAAGGACTTCAACATGCGCTGGGTGGCATCGATGGTCGCTGAGGTGCATCGCATCCTGATGCGCGGTGGCGTCTTCATGTACCCCCGCGACAGCAAGGACCTGTCCAAGCCCGGAAGACTGCGCCTGATGTACGAAGCCAACCCGATGGCGATGATCGTGGGGCAGGCCGGCGGCCTGGCTTCGACCGGCAACGAGCG
Source organism: Candidatus Accumulibacter propinquus (assembly GCF_056856495.1). Taxonomy (NCBI): domain Bacteria; kingdom Pseudomonadati; phylum Pseudomonadota; class Betaproteobacteria; genus Candidatus Accumulibacter; species Candidatus Accumulibacter propinquus. The sequence continues at coordinate 570,507 of NZ_JBSEHC010000003.1, read as the reverse complement.
CATCCTTGATGTGCAGCCGACCAGCCTGCACCAGCGTGTGCCGGTAATCCTCGGCTCGCGCGATGAGGTCGAGCGTATCGAACGCTATCACCGCGAACATGAAAGCGGCGAGGATCAACCTTTCCGATCACCCCTGTTCTCAACGCGAACCCTGTTCCGGGTCGATTGAGGCGCGCAGCGACGATTTCCCCTAAAGCTACGGAGGCACTCCCATGTCGATCAAAAACCCGGTCATCGCGATTACCGGTTCTTCAGGCGCCGGTACGACGTCGGTGACGCGCGCATTCCAGCACATCTTCAGACGCGAGAAGCTCAACGCTGCGATCATCGAGGGCGACAGCTTTCATCGCTACGATCGCGTGGCGATGCGTGAGACGATGGCCCAAAGAAGCCTTGCCGGCGACCACCATTTCAGCCACTTCGGGCCCGAAGCCAACCTGCTGGCCGAACTCGAGGAACTGTTCCGGGAGTACGGTGAGAACGGCCGCGGCCGTAGTCGCCACTACGTCCACGACGACGCGGAAGCGAAGCTCTACGGATCTCCACCAGGCACGTTCACTGAATGGACCGACTTGCCGGCCGGCACCGATCTGCTCTTTTATGAAGGCTTGCATGCTGCCGTAACCACCGACAGCGTCGATGTCGGCCGTTATGTGGACCTGTGTATCGGCGTCGTGCCGATCATGAATCTCGAGTGGATCCAGAAGTTGCATCGCGACAAGGCCCAGCGGGGGTATTCGACCGAGGCGGTGATGGACACCATCCTGCGGCGGATGCCCGACTACATCCATTACATCTGTCCACAGTTCTCCAGGACACACGTCAACTTTCAGCGCGTGCCCACGGTCGATACTTCAAACCCCTTCATTGCCCAGGACATTCCGTCTCCGGACGAAAGCATGCTGGTGATCCGCTTCGCCAACCCGAAGGGCATCGACTTCCCCTACCTGCTGAGCATGCTACATGATTCGTTCATGTCGCGACCGAACATCATCGTCTGTCCGGGTGGCAAGATGGGCCTGGCCATGCAGATCATCTTCACGCCGATGATCATGCAGTTGATGGACAAGAAGCGCCGCACGCGCTGATGCTGAGCGCATATCATCTTGCTGTTTGATCCCGTGCCCTGTTTGAAGGAGGTTTCCGTGCCCACCGAATCCCGCAAGTTCCGCCGCCGCTGCGCCAACGCACTGCGTTTTCTCGCCATCGACGCCGTCCAGGCGGCGAATTCCGGCCACCCCGGAATGCCGATGGGTATGGCCGACCTGGCCGAAGTCCTGTGGCGGCGCCACCTGAAACACAATCCGGCCAACCCGCAGTGGGTCGACCGAGACCGTTTCGTGCTGTCCAACGGACATGGTTCGATGCTCATCTATGCCTTGCTGCATCTGAGCGGCTACGACCTGCCCATCGACGAACTCAAGCGCTTTCGGCAACTGCATTCCAGAACCCCCGGACATCCTGAACTGGGTATCACCCCCGGCGTTGAAACGACTACCGGACCGCTCGGACAGGGCCTCGCCAACGCCGTGGGGATGGCTCTCGCTGAACGTCTCCTGGCCGAAACCTTCAATCGCAACGGGCACACCATCGTCGACCATTACACCTACGCCTTCATCGGCGATGGCTGCCTGATGGAAGGTATTTCGCATGAGGCGTGCTCGCTGGCCGGGCGCCTGTCGCTGTCCAAACTGATCGTCTTCTATGACGACAACGACATCTCGATCGACGGCCATGTTCAGCCATGGTTTGCCGACGACACGCCGAAGCGTTTCGAGGCCTACGGCTGGCGTGTGGTAGCGCACTGCGACGGTCACGATGTGGACTCGATCGAAGCGGCCATCAGGATCGCCAAGACGCAGACTGGACGACCGACCCTGATCTGCTGCAAGACGATGATCGGCTTCGGTTCGCCGAACAAGGGCGGCACACACGACGTGCACGGTGCCCCGCTCGGCGCCGGCGAGATCGTCAACACCCGTCGCCAACTCGAATGGCCGTTTGCCCCTTTCGAAATCCCGGACGATGTACACGCCGGCTGGGACGCGCGCGCGCGCGGAGAAGCCGCCGAGTACGCCTGGGAGGAGAGTTTCTCCGCTTACCGTGCGGCCTATCCCGAACTCGCGGCCGAGTTCGCACGGCGCATGCGCGGCGAGTTGCCCGCCGACTGGGACGACCGGGTTGCCGCACTGCTCGACCGTGTGGCGGCGCAAACCGGTGCCGTGGCAACGCGCAAGGCGTCGCAGAACGTGATCGAAGCCATCGCCCCGGTCCTGCCCGAGTTGCTCGGTGGCTCGGCCGATCTGACCGGATCGAATCTCACCAACTGGAGCGGCACCCGCCCTGCCAACCGTGAAGCCGGCGGCAACTACGTCAATTACGGGGTCCGTGAATTCGGCATGACTGCGATCGCCAACGGCCTCGCACTGCACGGCGGCTTCATTCCCTACACGGCGACTTTCCTGGTCTTTTCGGACTACGCACGCAACGCCATCCGCATGGCGGCACTGATGAAACTGCGGCAGTTGATGGTCTATACGCACGATTCGATTGGTCTCGGGGAAGATGGACCGACACACCAGCCGATAGAGCACGCGGCATCATTGCGCCTGATTCCGGGTCTCGATGTGTGGCGTCCGGCCGATGCGGTCGAAACGGCGGTGGCCTGGACTGCCGCTCTGGGACGTCACGATGGCCCGTCATGCTTCCTGCTCTCCAGGCAGAACCTGCCGGCACTGCCGCGTACGGCGGCGCAGATGGCGAACATCGTGCGGGGTGGCTACGTCCTGTGCGAAGCCGACGCAGGGACGCCAGTTGTCGTGTTGATCGCTACCGGCTCCGAAGTCAGCCTGGCCCTCGCCGCCCAGAGCGTACTCGGCCAGGAAGGAATTGCCGCCCGCGTCGTGTCCATGCCTTGCACGCAACGCTTTGATCTGCAAACGCCGGCTTACCGCCAGGCCGTCCTGCCGCCATCGCTGCCGATGGTCGCCGTCGAGGCCGGACATCCCGATTTGTGGTGGAAGTATGTCGGACCGGACGGCGCCGTCATCGGTATCGACCGCTTCGGCGAATCGGCACCGGCTCCCGAACTGTACGAATTGTTCGGCATCAACGTGCCGAGCATCGTCGCGCAGGCGCGTCGACTGGTGAGGGAGAGCGCTGCAAGCACACCGGCGTGAGGGTTGGCGGACGGACCATTCCGGGCGATGCGACCAGCCACTCCTGGGCGGGAATCCTTGTTAGACTAGCAGGCTCTGAAACGCACGTTCGCGTCGCCACCTGCCGGTCCACTAGCCATGCTGTCTGCCTGTCGTTGCCTTGCCCCTTGCTGCCTGGCCATCCTCATTCTCACCGCCTGCGCTACCGCCGACAAACCGTCGGCGTCCGGTAATTCAGGGAAGGCGCCTGCGACGCATGAGGCAACACGTCCTGCGCAGGCCGTCAGGCCGGGAACAGGCAAGGCGCTGCCCTTCGCCGATGACGAGGCCCGGAGGACCGTCTACTTCGCCCTCGGCGACACGCTCATCGACTCTGACGGCGTCGAGGTTCTACGCCTGAACGCGCAGCGGCTGAAAGAGGACCCGCAACTGGTCGTGATTCTGGTTGGCTATACGGACAATCTGGGCAGCGCGGCCCTCAACCTTGCCGTGGCCGAGAAGCGCACCGAAGCGGTGAGCGAGAGATTGCGCTCGCTCGGCGTTCCGAGAAACCAGATTCGACGCCAACCTGTCGGCAGCGAACAAAGCAGCAAGTCGAAATGCGACAGTGAATCCTGCCGCTGGAGCATGCGGCGAGTCGAACTGGTCTACGAGCGGCGCTGAATCTTGACGGGCAGCCAGCGACACGAACAGGCCGTGGTGCTGGGTACCGCAGAGTCACGAAGGGGATCAGACGGGCGGCTGCCAGATGTTGCGGCAGCGGGTTTCCCGGATGCTCCACGACGCCAGCGCACCGAAGCTTGCCGTCCCGGCCAGTAGCAACAGGCCAGCCTGGAAATCCTGCGGCGTATACAGACGCGCCCCGGCTGCCGTGACTCCCCCCTGCCAGGTCCAATCCATCACCCGACCCACCAGCGGTTGCAGAATGGCGGCGGCGAGGAAACCGCCCATGTTGGTGACGCTGGTGGACATTCCCGAGAGCAGGGGTGGATTGACTTCCTTGGCGCAGGCCCAGGTCAGGGTAAAACTGGCGGTGACCAATCCCATCAGCGCGAACAGTGCATAACTCACACTCAAGGGCAGCGGACGGCCGGAAAGCCAGACCAGCCAGATCAGGGCATACAGATGGCTACCGACGATCAACACCGGTTTGCGCCGGCCGATCCGGTCCGAGAGCGTGCCGACAAACACGCATCCGACGGCAAAGGCTGCGAAATACAGGCTCACATGCTCGGCTGCAACGGCACGCGTCATGGCGTGTACCTGGGTGAGGAAGGGTGTTGCCCACAAGCCGGCAAAGGCAAAGAAACTGCCGCAGATGCCGAAATTGACGCAGGCCACCGGCCACGTAGCACGATTCTTCAGTACCGACAGCAGACCGGCGAGCACCACCGTGCGGTCGAAGCGCGGCCGCGCGGGCGTGCTCGCCGACGCAGGCGTACCCGGTTCCACGAGTTCCTCGCGCAGCAGGTGCCAACAAGCCAATCCGAGCAGAACCGATACTGCCGCGAGACCCACGAAGACACCTCGCCAACCGGTGATCTGTGCCAGCCAGGAGAGCGGCGCACCGGCCAGCACCGAGCCGAGGTTGCCAACCAGCATGCTGAGACCCACGAGGCTGGCAAAGCGGTGCTCGGCAAACGACAAGGCGATGATCTTGAGCATGGCGATGAAAGTCACCGACACACCGAGTCCGATCAGGGTACGTCCGATCAGCGCCAGATCCAGACTGGGCGCCATCCCGAACAGCAGGCTTCCGGCACCACCGACCAGCCCGCCAAGCAGGAGAATCAGGCGCGGCCCCAGCGTATCGACGAGAATGCCGGTTGGCACCTGCATCACCGTGTAGACGTAGAAGTAGGTCGCTGCCAGCACGCCGAGCGACGAGGCGGTGGTGTTGAACGCCGCGATCAGGTCCGGCGCGATCCCGGCCGGCGCAAAGCGCTGGAAGAAGGACAGCACGTAAGCCGCGACAACCACCGCCAGTGCCAGTGCACGGCGGCGTTGCTGGTCGGCGCGATCGCTGCTCATGTCGCTTGCCGGCGGCCCTGTTCCGCCAGCGCCGCGAGCACCCGGCCGGCGTTCTTCATGCAAGCCCACGGCTGGCCAGATCGCGCGCCAGAGCCCGGTCGACCTTGAGGAAATGGTTCACCAGCCAGTCGCGGATGAAGCCCATCAACTCGACCGAAATGGTTCCGCCGGCGTCGTACTGACGTTTGAACCTGGAGATCTCGTCTACCAGTTTGCGATGCGCTCCCAGGTGCGCCTCGCGGTCCGGATAGCGGTGCTTCTCCATCAGCTTCTGTTCGAAGCCGAAATGATTGACGGTATAGTTCACGAGTTCTTCGAGAATCGAGCCACAGGCCGCACGACCGGCTCCCGACTGCATGGCGGCGTTCAGGCGGTTGGCGATGTCGATCAGCACCTGGTGCTGGCGGTCGATTTCGGCATGTCCAACGGCCAGCGCACTCGACCACTCCATCAGCGGCTTGACTTTGGCGGCCTGACCACCCGCCGTTGTCGGCCGTCTGTCGCCCAGTTCGCCGATCTTGAAGCGCTGCACCATCGAGAACATCTCTCTGGACGCCGCTTCAAGGTCGGCTGCCGATTGCAGTGACTGCTTGATGACGTTTTCGGTCTGTCCGGAAGCGCTCATGACCTCGTCCACGTTGCTGACGATCTCTTCGATCCGCCGCGTCTGGTCGCGAGTCGCCTGCGACAGCGCCTGCATCTTCTGCAGCGTGTCCTGCGCCCCCTCCTCGATGGCATGCAAGGTTTCGGCAGCGTAGTTGGCCTGGGTCACGCCGCTGGCAATCACCGGTGCGGCCGCGCGCATGCCTTCCACCGCACTCTCGGTGTCGCTGCGGATGCCCTGCAGGATGCCGCCGATTTCGCTGGTGGCCTTGCTCGTTCGTTCGGCCAGCTTGCGCACTTCGTCGGCAACCACCGCGAAGCCGCGTCCCTGCTCGCCGGCACGTGCGGCTTCGATGGCCGCGTTAAGGGCCAGCAAATTGGTCTGGTCGGCAATCTCCTTGATCACCTGGGCCATCTGTCCGATCTCGCCGGTACTCGCCACCAGCCGGGAAACCTGGTCAGACGAAACGGCAACCGTGTCCGCGATGGCCTGCATTTCACCGGCGACTTTCGCCGCCACCGCAGCACCGTCATGGGCACGTCGCGCCACTTCGTGCGCGCCGTCCTCGGTGGCATGCACAAGTCCGTTCACGACCTCGACACTCGTCGAAACATCATCGATGGCCGAACGGGTATGACTGACCGCGCTGGCCTGTACCTGCGTGGCCAGATTGATCTCGTTGGACTGTGCGGAGAGCCGCTCGACGCTCGCCTGCAGTCTGTTCGCGTTGGTGAACACGGCCCGCAACATCGCCTTGAGGCTGTCCTGCATGTGCGCCAGAACCGACAGCACGCTCCCTTGATCGCCTGCCCGTAGCGGGATCTCGTGCGTCAGGTCACCTTCGGCGATTCGGTTGGTGACCCCCAGGGCGAGGCGGGGATCACCGCCGAACTCGCTGACGATGCTTTTCCTCACCACCCAGCCGGAGAGCAGCAGCACGACGGTGGCGGCCAGCGCCAGCAGAACGCTGTGCAGGGCTTCCTCGCGGAAGATCCGGTCGACGTCGTCGATATAGATACCCGAGCCGATGACCCAACCCCAGGGTTCGAACTTCTTGACGTACGACAACTTGGTAAACAGCTCGCTGGTCACGCCACCGCCGGCGAGTGGCTTCGGCCAGAGGTACTCGACGTAACCCTCGCCGGCCTTCTCGACCACTTCGTTGAAACTGACGAAGAGGTTCTTCCCGTCAGCCGGAAGCTTTTCGCCGTTCAGGCCGGCCTGCAGGAAGATCGCCTTGTTGAATCGCGCTTCATCGAGCACCTTGCCGTCGAGAGCGGGTACCGTCGGATGCATGACCATCTTCGGCACCGGTTTGCCGAGGTCGTTGATCCAGAAGTACTCGGCTTTTTCGTAGCGCAAGCGTTTCACCGCTGCGATGGCCTGCTGCTTGGCTTCTTCCTCGGTCAACGTGCCCGCTTTTTGCAGGCTGTAGTAATGATCGACGGCGCTGGTCGCCGTCTCGACCAGGTGCCGTGTCTTGACCTGCCGGTCGGAGTAAAGCAGGCCGTGCAGCGACAACAGGCTCTCCCAGACAATCAGCAACATGGCCAGAAGCGCCAGTACTGCCGTCAGCGACAGGCGGTTCATCAGACTCAGGCGACGCAACGCAGCAACCATCTCGACCCCCCCATTGTTTCACCAGCCCAACTGGTAACCAGTGATGCTGTACCAATCAAGCCAAAGATGCAACCATCTGTGGATTCGAGGAGACGCTGGAATGCAAATCACTCCCCGTGGGAACCGCCCAGGGAACCCGCCGCGTTGTCCTCCAGGCGGCACCACTCTCCCGGACGCGCCAGCCGAGCGGGCGTCCGGGAATCGCCCGTTGGACTACATGCTGCGCCGATACTGACCGCCCACTTCATACAGGGCGGTGGTGATTTGCCCGAGCGAACAGACCCGGACAGCATCCATGAGAACGGCGAAGACATTGCCGTTCTCGATGACTGTGTGCTTGAGGTGCTCGATCATCGGACCGGACGCTGCCGCGTTGCGACCCTGGAAGTCGCGCAGGCGCGTGAGTTGCGACTGCTTTTCCTCTTCCGTCGAGCGCGCGAGTTCAATCTCGATCTGGGCGTCGCCCCGCGGATTGCGGAAGGTATTCACCCCGACGATAGGGAACGAACCGTCATGCTTCTTGTGCTCGTAATAGAGTGATTCCTCCTGGATCTTGCCGCGCTGATAGCCGGTTTCCATGGCCCCGAGTACGCCCCCGCGCGCGGCAATGGCTTCGAATTCCTTGAGCACGGCCTCTTCGACCAGATCGGTCAGTTCTTCGATGATGAACGAGCCCTGGTTCGGGTTCTCGTTCATCGCCAGCCCCCACTCGCGGTTGATGATCAACTGGATAGCCATCGCGCGCCGAACCGATTCCTCGGTCGGGGTGGTGATCGCTTCGTCGTAGGCATTGGTGTGCAGCGAGTTGCAGTTGTCGTAGATGGCGATCAGCGCCTGCAGCGTCGTCCGGATGTCGTTGAACGCCATTTCCTGCGCGTGCAGCGAACGCCCGGAAGTCTGAATGTGGTACTTCAGCTTCTGGCTGCGCTCGTTGCCGCCATACTTGTTCTTCATCGCCACGGCCCAGATGCGGCGGGCGACACGCCCGATCACCGAATACTCGGGGTCCATGCCGTTGCTGAAGAAAAACGACAGGTTCGGCGCGAAATCGTCGATGTGCATGCCGCGCGCCAGATAGGTTTCGACATAGGTGAACCCATTGGCCAGGGTGAATGCCAGTTGTGAAATCGGATTGGCACCGGCTTCGGCAATGTGGTAACCGGAAATGGACACCGAATAGAAGTTGCCGATGTGGTTGTGTACGAAGAATTCCTGGATATCGCCCATCATCTTGAGCGCAAACTCGGTCGAGAAGATACAGGTATTCTGCCCCTGATCTTCCTTGAGAATGTCGGCCTGCACCGTGCCGCGAACATTGGCCAGCACCCACACGCGAATCTTCTGGATCTCGTCTTCGGTCGGGTCGCGACCGTTGTCGCTACGAAACTTCTCGACCTGCTGATCCATCGCGGTGTTGAAGAACATCGACAGGATGATCGGTGCCGGACCGTTGATGGTCAGCGAAACCGAGGTGGTCGGCGCACAGAGTTCGAAGCCGTCGAACAACACTTTCATGTCGTCCACGGTGGCGATCGAAACACCGGAGTTGCCCACCTTGCCATAGATGTCTGGCCGGGCATCGGGATCGCAGCCGTAGAGGGTGACCGAGTCGAAGGCCGTCGACAGGCGCTTGGCAGGCATCCCTTCGGAAACCTTCTTGAACCGCCGGTTGGTACGGAAGGCATCGCCTTCGCCGGCAAACATGCGGGTCGGATCCTCGTTCTCGCGTTTGAAGGCAAAGACCCCGGCGGTGAACGGGAAAGCCCCCGGAATGTTCTCCTTCATCAGGAAACGCAGCACTTCGCCGTCGTCCGCGTAGGTCGGCAAGGAGACCTTGCGGATGCGCGATCCGGAGAGTGAGGTGTTGGTCAAGCGGGTGCGTATTTCCTTGTCGCGAATCTTGACCACGTACTCGTCCTGCGCATAGAGTTCGACGGTCTTCGGCCACATGTCGAGCAGCTTCGTCGCCCGGGCGTCGAGTTGCGCATTCTTCCAACTGATCATTTCATCGAAATCGCCGGCGGCCTTGCCCTGTGCCTGGAAGAGGGTTTTGGCCGTCCTCAGTGCCTGCCGCTGGCGAGCGATCTCGGCCTGTTTGGCGGTATGGGCATGGTAGCTGCGCACCGCTTCGGCGATCTCGGCCAGGTAACGCACCCGCTGCGCCGGCACGATCGCCCGCTGGTTCGACGATTGCCGAACATTCACCAGCGGCAGTTTGCCGCGCTTGAACTTCAGCCCCAGCGCCTGCAACTTGGGCACGATGGCCTGATACAGGCCGGTCACGCCGTCGTCGTTGAAACGCGCGGCCATGGTGCCGAAAACGGGCATTTCGTCGGGGCTCTGGGTGAAAGCCTCGTGGTTGCGCTGATATTGCTTGCGCACATCCCGCAGGGCATCCTCGGCGCCCTTGCGGTCGAATTTGTTGATCGCCACAAAGTCGGCGAAGTCGAGCATGTCGATCTTTTCGAGTTGCGAGGCGGCGCCGAACTCCGGCGTCATCACGTAGAGCGAAACGTCGACCAGCGGCACGATCGCTGCATTGCCCTGCCCGATTCCCGAAGTTTCGACGATGACCAGATCAAAACCCGCCAGTTTGCAGGCGGCAATCACTTCCGGCAGTGCCGCGGAGAGTTCGGAACCCGTTTCGCGTGTCGCCAGCGAACGCATGTAGATATTCGGGTGCTCGATGGCGTTCATGCGGATGCGGTCGCCGAGCAAGGCACCGCCGGTGCGCTTGCGCGAAGGATCGATGGAGATGATCGCCAGCTTGACGGTATCACCCTGATCGAGCCGGAAACGGCGGACCAGTTCGTCGGTCAGCGACGACTTGCCGGCACCACCCGTACCGGTAATCCCGAGCGTAGGTACCTTGAGGCCGGCAGCGGCATGCAGGATTTTCTTGCGCAGGGCCTCGGGGTAGGCGCCGTTTTCGAGCGCGGTGATGGCCTGCGCCAGCTTGCGGCGATCACCCGCCTTCAACGCGCTGAGCACGTCCTCAGGATCCTGCGGCGCCAGCGCCGAGAGGTCGAAGTCGGACTTCGCCACCACCTCGTTGATCATTCCCTGCAAGCCCATCGACTGACCGTCCTGCGGCGAATAGACGCGGGTCACACCGTAGGCGTGCAACTCGTCGATCTCGCTCGGGACGATCACCCCGCCACCACCGCCGAAGACCTGGATGTTCTCGCCGCCACCGGCACGCAGCAGGTCGATCATGTACTTGAAGAACTCGACATGCCCCCCCTGGTAGGAAGTGATGGCGATTCCCTGCACATCCTCCTGCAGCGCCGCGTTCACAATCTCCTGCACCGAGCGGTTGTGGCCGAGGTGGATGACCTCGGCACCGGTCGACTGCAGAATGCGGCGCATGATGTTGATCGACGCGTCGTGCCCGTCAAACAACGAAGCGGCGGTGACAAAACGCACCTTGTGCTTGGGCTTGTAGGGCAGAAGCTTCTTGGCGATGGAAAGGTCGGTCATGTCGTTCGCGCTCCATGAAAATCAGAAAGGTCGTGGTTGCCGGGAAATGCACGGGGACATACATGGTAGGAAGTTGACGGCAAGAAAGCCATTACCCAATACGCCGCCGTCAATGTAAATATTGCCAACTTGAAATATGCTGTCAATACACCACCTTGCGAGAGGCCAATGCCATACCCTGAGAAGACTGCCAAGCCCGCGGCCAAAGACGGTGCGCCGCCAACCGCCGCAGGCCCGGCCCCGGCGCGCGCCACGGTGGCCATTGCCTTCGTGCAAGGGATGCTGGCGGGGCTTGAACACGCCGGCCGTGACACCACCGCGCTCCTTGAACATGCGCACATTCCGACGCAGGTGCTGCGCGACCCGCAGGCGCGTGTGCCCGTCGATCGCTATGCCGAGCTCTACAACCTGATCAACCGCGAACTCGACGATGAAGGCTTTGGCCTGTTCTCGCTGCCGATACGCATGGGCAGCTTCGAGTTCCTGTGCCGCAGCATCATTACCGCGCCGACGCTGGCCGACGCCATCGAACGCAGTGTCCGCTTTCTGCGACTGCTGCTGCCCGACCTCGCAGTCCATTTCGAAAGCCGGCCGGGGCAGGAGCAGGCCTGCCTGTGCATTACCGAGACCCGGCCGTTGCAGATCGGGCGGGTGTTCGCCTTCGAATGGCTGCTGCGCCTGCTGCACGGTCTCTTCTCCTGGCTGGTGGGGCGCAGCATCGTTCTCGATTCGGTCGCCTTCCCCTACCCGCGGCCACTGCATGCGGACGATTATGCGCTGATCTACACGGCGAACTCGACTTTCGACGCCGCCGCGCTGCGCGCGCTGTTTGCCGCCAACCTGCTCGACTTGCCTGTCCGGCGCGACGAAGCGGCGTTGCAGGGTTTCCTCGAAGGCGCTCCGGGCAAACTGAGCACACTCTATCGCCGTGACCGTGAAATGGTCCTGCGCGTGCGCAAGGCCCTGCGCGACGCGCTGCCGGCGTCCTGTACGCTCGGTGACGTCGCCCGCGCCTTGTATTTGTCGCCACGCACCCTGCATCGCCGCCTGGAAGACGAAGGATCCAGCTTTCAGGCGATCAAGGACGCCTTGCGCCGCGACCTGGCCACCAATCGCCTGGCCAAGACCCGCCAGCCGGTGGCCCAGATTGCCGCTGAACTCGGTTTTGCCGACACGGCGGCTTTCTACCGCGCGTTCCTGCGGTGGACCAGCATGGCCCCTGCGCACTACCGCCGCAGGCTGCAGGCAGCGACCGGCGGGGCGATGAACACCGCACAGCAGATTCCCAAGCCGCCCTGAAACGCGCGGGAGGGACAGCGGCGACGACCGGCGGACCTCAACGGTCGGTCATGAAGCGGGTGGCGTTTTCAAGGTCGGCGTGGGTACTGCCACTGTACAGGGCATTGACGAACTTGCGCCAGATCAGGTCGGGTTCGCCAAGACGGAAGCCGTACATGCCGCCGTTCGACTCCCGGGACGCCGAAACCTGGATACGCGAGACTTCGGCGGGTCCCAGCTGGATCGTGACTTCCCCCCAGACGTCGATCGGAACGGCAGTCAGTGCGTGCGCCTGGAAACCGTAGCGCGAAAGCTGCACGATCTCGAGGGCGACCTTGCTCTCCTTGCCGTCGGCACCGACCACTGAAAACCGTGCCGGACAGCGTACCGAAAAACGCCGGTGTCGCCTGCGCACGCTGCGATCCTGCTCGCCCTCCGCAATCACCGGCAGCACCGCTCGGTACGCCGGCAAATCGTAGATCGTATGCAGCAGGCACTTCTTGCGATCGCTCAGCTCACTGAAGACGCTGGTGCGTACATTGAAAAAGTAATCGAGCAGATCGGGGGTCAGTACCGGGTCGTTGGTGGTGTAAAAGCGGCGCGCCGGCATCTTGATGTTGGGCATCTCGAGCTGCCAGAAAAATGCATGCAGATTCCGCCGCGGCGGCTTCGACGCATAGTGTTTGCGGAAGATTTCCGGAGCGGCCCGCAGGTCCAGGGTTGCACCTACCGCCGGCGCACCATTCACAAAGTCGTAATTTTCGACCACATTCTGCGTCAGGCGCTGGAAGAAGAGCAGCGACTCGTACATCTGGATATGGCTGGGGTTGACGGCGATCACCAGATGCCGAACATCGAAGAAACTGGTGCAGTACTCGCGCATGAACTTCATCAGCGGAAACAGGATGCTGCCGCCGGTGCGGCGGAAACGCTTGTGGACCGCCAACGCCGACACCTCGGCAACATTTCCCTTCTTCTCGCGGATTGCCGTCAGATCGAAAATCCGCTGCAGCGGAAAGCCGAGAACGCTTTCCCTGATCAGCGACAGCGTCCCGACCACTTGCCCATCGTATTTCGCGCACAAGGTCGTGGTCGTCGGCAGGGCATGGTAAATGGTGACCCGCATCCCGGAAGGATGCGGCTTCATGAATCCGCTGCCGACATAGGCGTCGTGCAACAAGGTGAAGCACGCCTCCAGTTCCTCTTTCGTCTCGGCAATCTTCAGTACCAGCCGCTCGTCCGGCGCCGGGTCACAGTCGACAAAGTTGCGGTAGACCGCGAAACGCCGTTCGCGTGGGAGAAAGTTGAACAGCTTTCTCAGCGTCCCGCCCAGCATCTTCCGCACCGGCAGGATTAGCCTTCTGATCCTCACCATCCCATCCCCTCAGCAACGATTACGGTCCGAAATGCACGCTCTCCCCATCGATGCACGAAAACCCCCGGCTTTTCCTCCCAAAGACTGCCGGAACCCAATTAGTCTGGTGCAAGTGTACTGTACCCAAAATCCGGAAGAAAAGCGCAGAACAGCTTCACACCGCCCGGCAGGTCTCCTCCAGCCATCCCATCTTATCAAAGGGCAGCACCGCCACGGCGAATGTTTGACTCCTTGCGACAAACAACTGCCATCCCGATCGTCGGGCGCGCATTTGCCGCACCCAACGGAAGCCTTTGCGCGGGAAAAAGGGAATCCGCGGTTGCGGCTACATTCATATGGCCCCGATGGCACGCAAACGGGCAATCTCCGGCGGTTCCCAACCCAGTTCGCCTAGGATGGCGTCGCTATGTTCGCCCAGAGCAGGCACCGCATCCATCCGCGGCGTGAAGGCATCGACCTCGCCGGGAGGCAGCAGGGCCGGAATCGGGCCGGCCGGAGTCTGCACATGGATCCACCGCCGGCGTGCCGCCAGTTGCGGATGTTGCCAGACATCGTGCATGTCGTTGATGCGTGCGTTGGCAATCTGCGCGGCGTCCAGCCTGGCGATCAGTTGTTCCGAACTCAGGCCCGCGAAGCAGTCGACGATCAGCGGTTGCAGTTCTTCGCGGGCGGCCGTGCGCAAGGCGTTCGAGGCGTAGCGTGGATCGCCCGCAAGATCGGGACGTTCGAGAACCTGGATGCAGAACACCTGCCACTCGCGTTCGTTCTGCAGGCCGAGCATCACCATCCTGCCATCGCCGGCCGGGAACGGACCATACGGATAGATCGTCGCGTGCGCGGCACCGGCTCGCGGTGGCGGCGCCGCTCCTTCGAATGCGTAGTACAGCGGATAACTCATCCACTCGACCATGCTTTCAAGCATCGACACCTCGATGTGGCAACCACAGCCGCTCCTGCCGCGCTGCAGCAGCGCGGCCAGGATGTGGCTGTAGGCGTACATGCCGGCCGCGATGTCGGCAATCGAGCAACCGGCCTTGGCTGGCGCGTCTGGCCCACCGGTGACCGAGAGGAAACCTGACTCGCTCTGGATCAGCAAATCATAGGCCTTCCTGTCGCGATAGGGCCCGTCGCTACCGTAACCGGAAATGTCGCAGACGATCAGTCGCGGATGTTTCGCGTTCAGCGCCGCGTACGACAAGCCAAGACGCGCGGCGGCGCCCGGCGCCAGATTCTGCACCAGGACATCCGCCCGATCGAGCAGGCCAGCCAGGATGCCGGGTGCCTCGGCGTGCTTGACGTCAAGCGTCAGACTCTCTTTCGAGCGGTTGGTCCAGACGAAATGCGAAGCCAGACCGCGCACGCGCTGGTCGTAAGCGCGCGCGAAATCGCCACTGCCGGGGCGCTCGACTTTGATGACCCGTGCCCCGAGGTCGGCCAGTTGACGGGTACAAAATGGCGCCGCAATGGCGTGTTCGAGGGTGACTACGGTGATGCCATCCAGTGGACGCATGCGGCAAGCCTCAGAAAGAGCGCGGTAACCCGAGCAGATGCTCGGCGACGTAGGAGAAGATCAGGTTGGTCGAGATCGGCGCGACTTGATACAGGCGCGTTTCGCGAAACTTGCGCTCGATATCGTATTCGTTGGCGAAGCCGAAGCCACCGTGAGTCTGCAGGCAGACGTTGGCCGCCTCCCAGGAGGCTTTGGCGGCAAGGTACTTGGCCATGTTGGCCTGCGCGCCGCAGGGCTGCTGCGCATCGAACAGGGTGCAGGCCTTGAAACGCATCAGGTTCGCCGCCTCGATTTCGATGAATGCCTCGGCGATCGGGAACTGGACCCCCTGGTTCATGCCGATCGGCCGGTCGAAAACGATGCGCTCGCTGGCGTAGCGGCTGGCGCGTTCGATGAACCAGTAGCCGTCGCCGATGCACTCGGCGGCAATCAGCGCGCGCTCGGCGTTGAGGCCGTCGAGGAGATAGCGGAAGCCCTGGCCTTCCTCGCCGATCAGGTTCTCGGCGGGAACTTCGAGGTTGTCGAAGAACAATTCGTTGGTCTCGTGATTGACCATGTTCGCGATCGGTTGCACCGAGAGGCCATTGCCGACCGCGTCATGCAGATCGACGACAAAGATCGACAGGCCTTCGGATTTCCGGGGCGCCTCGGCAAGCGGCGTCGTGCGCGCCAGCAGGATCATCAGGTCCGAGTGCTGTACACGCGAAATCCAGACCTTCTGGCCATTGACCAGGTAACTAGCGCCCTTCCTGACCGCGGTGGTCCGGATGCGGGTGGTGTCGGTTCCGGTACTCGGTTCGGTGACCGCCATCGACTGCAGGCGCAGTTTGCCGGCGGCGATCGCCGGCAGATATTTTTCCTTCTGGGCGCGGCTGCCGTGGCGCAGGAGCGTGCCCATATTGTACATCTGGCCATGCACGGCGCCGGAATTGCCGCCGCAACGGTTGATCTCTTCCATGATCACGCTCGCCGCGGTCAGTCCCAGGCCCGAACCGCCGTAAGCCTCGGGAATCATCGCCGACAACCAGCCCGCTCCGATCAGCGCATCGACGAAAGCCTCGGGATAAGCGCGCTGCGCGTCGATCGCCCGGAAATACGCGTCCGGGAACTGACGGCAAAGGGCACGCACGGCATCGCGGATTTCCTGGTGTTCGTCGGGACGGTCGAGCATCGCTGTCTCCTGATCTGGCGTTGACTTGCGCCGGCAATTGCTGGCTACGGTCGGCGGCTAGCGCACCCGTCATTATCGCTGCTGGGCACCGCTGACGCAGTCGCCAACAATGAACCTTCGACGCGCCTGAAGGCACTTTCCCGGCGGCAGTACCACGTGCTGTCGCCGGCTTGGTGTGCGATACTCCTGCCGTTACCCACACGCAGCCCGAATGCCCCCCGGCGGCGCGCGCCGCCGCCCGAGCCATGGAAGGTACCCATGCCGCCTGAAAACAAACTCCCCGATGCGGCGCAGCGAGTTGCCGACCTGCTCGCCAGGAATGGCCACGCCGGACCGATAGTCATGCTGCCGGCAACCGGCAAAACATCTGCCCAGGCGGCAGCCGGCCTTGGGTGCACTGTCGCCGAAATCGCCAAGTCCATCGTCTTCCGCCGTCTTGCCGACGACACGGCGGTGATGGTCGTCGCCAGTGGCGCCAACCGTGTCGACGAGCAGAAAATCGCGGCGCTGGTCGGGCCTCTCGGCAAGGCCGACGCCGCCTTCGTGCGCCAGCACACCGGCTACTCGATCGGTGGCGTTTGTCCGATCGGACACCTCAGGGAAACGATCATTCTGGTCGACCAGGACCTGCTTCGTTTCGACAGCGTCTGGGCGGCTGCCGGCCACCCGCACGCTGTTTTCAAGCTGACGCCACGTGAACTGTTGGCCCTGACCGGAGCGCAGGCGGTCGATGTCGCCTCACGGCACTTGGCGTGAGCCCTGTGAAACACGCCAAGAGCAACCTGCGCATCGAACGGCGCCAGGCAACTGACGGCGTCATCCGGCACGCCTGAGCCGTCCTCCCCCCGCCCGACGCCCATGCTTCAGACCAGTTGGCAAACCTACGATCACTACGGCTACGCGATGGCCGCCGTGCTCGGCACGTTTGCCGCGACAGCAGCCCTGCAATGGTTGATCCAGCGGTCGCGCTGGGCGCCGTGGGCGCGTTCGCTGCATGGCGTTGCGCCGCCGTTCATCAACATCATCGGCGTGCTTTTCGCTCTCACCCTCGCGTTTCTGGCCAATGACACCTGGAGCGCACACGACCGCGCACTGCGTGCCGTCTACAAGGAAGCCGATTCGCTGCACAGTCTGGCGACACTGTCGCAGTCACTCCCGACTCCGCTCAGGGCGCAATTGCGCGCCGCCCTGGTCGGTTACGCCTCGGCCAGCGCCGCGGAATGGCAACTATTGGCCCGACGCGCCGAAAGCCGCGAGGTCGTCGAGCGTGCCGACGCCTTGCTGGTGCTGCTGGCCAGCAGCGAGATCGCTACGGCAGCCGGGGCGAACGTACAGGCGCTGATGCTGCGCAAGGTCAGTGAAATTCGCGACGAGCGTGATCAGCGGGTAGCGCTCAGCCAGACTCACGTCAATCCCCTGAAGTGGCTCGGGATGGCTTTTCTTGGCCTGCTGACCCTGCTGTCGATCGCCGTGGTGCACGTCGACCGGGCACGCGCGGCACTGGTGTCGATCGTCCTGTTCGCGCTGGCTGCCGCGCCCACCGCGGCGATCGTCCTGATTCAGGGCAACCCCTTCCAGGCGCCAACCGACGTGACACCAGCGCCCATCGAAGCGGCCGTGGCCGACATGTCGGAATGTTCTGGACAGGCAACGGCGTTCCGCCCGGCAGCACCCTGTTGATTCGGCTGTCGATGGCGGTCTGACGCGGCGGCTACGGCACGTGAATGTGGTAGGTATTGCGTCCGGAAGCCTTGGCAACGTACATCGCGGTATCGGCGTGGCCCAGCAGACTGGCCTGATCCGGGCCATGCTCCGGGTACAGCGCAATCCCGACGCTGCAGCCCACCTGCACCATCTGTCCGGCGACTTCGAACGGACGGCTGACCTCGGCGATGATGCGACGAACCACACCCTCGACGGCTTCCACAGACTCGGGAGCTGACAACATGACCACAAACTCGTCGCCACCGATCCGCGCAACGGTATCGACCTCGCGCACGGTCGCCGTAAGGCGGCTGGCGATTTCGCGCAGCAGGGTGTCTCCTGCCGCATGCCCGAGTTCGTCATTGATCGGTTTGAAGCGGTCAAGGTCGATGAACGCGACGGCGACCGCACGTTCGTCGCGCGCAGCCTGTGAGAGTGCCTGTTTCAGGCGCTCCTCAAGCACCCTGCGATTGGCCAGCCCGGTCAACAAGTCTTGCCGCGCCTGGCTTTCCAACTGGGCTTCGTATCTTTTTTGCTCGCTGATGTCCTGCAGCGTTTCGACGGCGCCGATCACCCGCCCATCGGCACCGTGCAGCGGTGCGGCCGTAAAATACAACCACCGCCCACCGCCCGGGAAATTGGGGAAGTGATCCTTGGCTTCCCAGGCGCCCGCCATCAGGGGGGAAGGCTGGTACTTTCCGGCATAGAACTTCGCCACCTCCCCAGCCGCGGCATCCAGAACCAGGTCGGCCATCACCGGCCGTGGTTCGGGATAAAATGGCCACCAATGCTGCCGGGAGCCGATCATCTGTTCCGACGGCACGCCAGCCATCGACTCGCAGGCCCGATTCCAGTGCGTGACCCGATGCTCGGCGTCAATGACGAACATCGGCACCGGGCAGCCTTGCACGATTTCCGACAAGAGCACGGCCACATCGCGCGCCGTCCGTTCCGCCTCCCGCTGCGCGGTGATGTCGCGAAAGGTTTCGACGGCTCCGACAATGCGACCACTATCGTCGCGCAGCGGCGACGCGGTGAAAGCCAACCACTTGCCGCCGGCCGGTAGCTGCGGGAAGAAATCCTCGAACTCCCAGCCATTCTCAATCAACGCCGAGGGATGATACTTGCCCGCGTAGTGGCGTTCGAGATCCTCTGCACGGCAGCCGGTCAATACCAGATCAGCCATCACCGGCCGCTCGCTCGGATAAAACGCCGACCATGCGCCAGTTCTGCCGATCATGAAGCGGGCGGGAATCCCGGTCAGCCGCTCACAGGGAACATTCCATAAAATGACGCGGTGCTCGTTGTCGACGGCGAACATCGGGATGGGCAAGGCATCGACGATGTGCTTCGCCAGTATTTCCGCTACCCCAGCCGCAAAGAGGCTTTCGCCCGTCGCGTCGGTCATGATCTGTGCCCCGTTCTGATGTGCATGGTTCGGGGCAACGACAGACCCCGCGAGTCGGGAATTATCGCCCGTGTTGACCGACAGCGCCAAGATTCGAGAGTCTTCCACTCGTGTCTCAACCGGCATTGCCCGCAATGCCAGACCCGGGCGAAGGAGGCGTGGCTTGCCGCACGGCGTCGCGAAGTGCTGCCCGTGCCTTACTTTCACCTGGTGTTCACGCTGCCGCATGACCTCAATGGCCTGATTGCCGCCGCGCCACGGCCGCTTTACGAGACGCTGTTCGCCGCGGTGTCAGCAACGCTCACCGAGTTCGCCGCCAGCCCGCGACATCAGGGCGGCGTGTCGGCGTTCTCGCTGGTCTTGCACGCGTGGAAGCAGGATCTCGGCCGGCACGTCCATCTCCATGCGTTGGTGGCGGGTGGGGCGCTGGCGGCAAACGGCGAATGGATCTCGCCGAAAAAGGGCTTCCTGTTCCCCGTCAGCGCTCTGTCGTGCGTCTTTCGTGGCCAGTTCGTTACCGGACTCAAGGCCTTGCGTAGCGCCGACCGCTTGCCTGGGCTGATCGCCACGCCGGCCGATTGGCAACGCTTGAGGCAACGACTCTACGTCCATGACGGGGTGGTCTATGCCAAACAACCGCTGGGCGGTCCCGAAGCGGTGCCACCCTCCGGCCACAACGTCAACCTCCGAAGCTGCGGGGGCCTCCGGGATGATCGATCGCGATTCCGGTCTTCCGCAGCAGTCGGACGGCGGCGCCATCCGCGGAGTCGTTCGGCTTCGCAGTAAGCGATCGCTCGCGCAAACTTCGTGTCACTTGTGCCGCCGCGGCCAGTCGGCTGTCTGCCAGCCTGGCTGCCCATCGGCGGGTGTGATCCTGACGCTCGACTCTATGCTAAACGATTGACTCCGCGTCGATCTACCTTACAATCCCCATAAGCACCGCCCTGGTGGCGGTTCAGTCCAACAAGGTTTATCTGCTGCGCGCCGCCTGCGATTGGTCCGCACGCCTTCTGGGCGGCAGATAAACGCTATTGGTTAGCGCCCATCCCTGTGGGACTACGGAGACCGCCGTGCTACCTGAACTAAATCGCCAGGCGACGCCCAACTGGCTTATGAGACCCAAATTAGCGCATGAGCCAATTCCTATCGTGGACCTCCTTCGAGGATCCGTCTTCTATCCAGCAAGCGCTATGGACGGTCGCCCTGTTAAGTACCTTGGCGGATATAGGCACAGCTTCGTTTATGCAGATTGCAGTGTTACACAGGTCTCGTTGAGAACTTACTTGGATACGTTCAAAGGCTACCGCCTTTACTATTCACGTTCAGTCGCAAGGGGGGAACTTAGTTTCAAATCTTTTCAACCAGTTCCGCTCGAAGCGAATGACGGCAATCCAAGGAGCCTGCATGTTCGGCCAGACTTCTCGCCGTATTCGATCTGGGCTGTGTACGAGCGTCAATCGGGGTTTGATGAAGATCATGGCCCGGAAAGGTTCAGTTTGCTCTTTGTTGGGTGCGAGGGTGCAGCTACGTTTCAATCTCTCTATTATTCAAATCAGTGTTCACCGTCTGCTATTGTGCTCATCAAGTGCGATGCATTCACGGGTAACTGGACGCAGTTTTACAATCCAAAGAGAATACTGGCTCGCAGCGTAATGCAGAATCCGCACGGAATCCCTGATTACCTGTTTTGTGACCACGGGCCAGAACCTCCGTGGCCTTGGTACACAACCCTCCAAAATAAGGTCGTTTCTGCCTTAAATTATGATGGAAAGACACATCAGCGACTTCACTTGTGGGGGCGTGGCGCAAGATCGATGGCTACCACATGATGTCCGTTTGGTTGTGCTGCGCGCTAACGCTGCGCTTCAAAGGACGCTGCGCGATTAGGCCGCGCTGCGCCCCTGAGCTTGGACGTTAGGCGTCATGCAATCACTCGATACCAGCGCTCTGCACAGTCTCCGCTTGACGATCTTCGACAACGCAGAAGAGTTGCACAAGGAAGCAAACGATTGACTCCGCGCCGATCTACCTTACAATCCCCATAAGCACCACCTTGGTGGCGGTTCAGTCCAACAAGGTTTATCTGCCGCGCGCCGCCTGCGCTTGGACCACACGCCTTCTGGGCGGCAGATATACGCTATTCGTTAAAACTCACACGCGTCATGAATGTAGGTCCCTGGAACTGGCTTGAGTTGGTGAAACTCGCTGTGGGCATCATGACGCCCCTGTCTGTGGCCGCGTTCGGGTGGTTCATTAGCCGGCGGCTCAAGCGCTTTGAACTACTGCAGTGGTCGAATCAGAAGTTGATCGAAAAGCGCATTGCTATCTACGACCAAGTCGGGCCTGCACTGAATCAGCTGTACTGCTTTTACGCCTGGGTAGGCAATTGGAAGGAAACCACGCCAGCGGAAGTCCTACGCCTCAAGCGAGACCTTGATCAGAAGATGTACGTCTATGGGCACCTCTTCGATGGCGACTTGCTTCGCAGCTATCGCGAGTTTATGCACACCCTTTTCGAGACTTTTCAGGGTGCTGGCGAAGATGCCAAGATCAGATCGCTGGTGCGCGGGCCAGACGGGGATCGGTCGAACCACACCTCTCATCCCTGGCATGCGGAGTGGGAGGACAGGTTTGCTACGTCAGCGCGCGCCGCATCTTTGGAGGAAGTGCAGCAGCGGTACGATGCGCTCATTCGAGAGTTCTCTGAGTCATGGGGAGTGCGGGAGTGAGTTTTAACATGGCAGTCGACTCGGACACGCTGCGGCAAGGGGCCGCGCGGCGCCCTCGCAAATTGTGCACCGCGCGGCCCCTTGCCGCAGCGTGCCGGTCACTTCTACGTTATGCGGTATTGAACGCACATGGCAGTCGCCCTTTGATGGCCCGCTATAGGACAAGACCGAATTCACCGTAGGAGCACCACCATGCCAATGAGACATCAAGCGTTCTTGCTACTCTTGGTCCGTGGAACCATCGGACGGGCCGTGAAACCACTCGCATGAGATCGTCATCGAACTAGGCTTTAAACGGCTTTCCCCGACTAGCGAAACAGTGGAACATTTGGTGGATTGCATGGATGGCCCAAGCCAGGAACGAGTTTCAAGTCCGATCTCCACCGGCGGCGAGGGCGTGTTCTTCGAGCAACACGTCGCGGCGTACTGGCTAGCGCAGCTGCTCGTCCGCAGCATCCCGCCGATCCTGACCGATACCAGCGTTACCGAGGTCCATCTCCAGACCGAGCATCTCGGCTTCAATACGGACGACGTCCTCGTCGTCTGTGCGCGCGCAGGCGCGGCAACTGCGCGCCTCGTCGGGCAGGTGAAGCGCAGCTTCACCATCAGTGCTGTCGACGACGAATGCAAGAAGGCCATTGGCGACTTCTGGAAAGATTTCAAGAAGGCCGACCCTTTCAATCCCCAGCACGACCGCTTTGTTCTAGTGACGCTGCGCGGCACGAACACGCTCCTTGAGAATTTCGTCGGGCTGCTCGACTGCGCCAGAGGCGCGGCTGACGGCGAGGAGTTCGTAAGACGGCTGTCCCTCGCCGGTCTTATCTCGAAGAAGTCCGTCCATCAGTGCAACGAGCTTTGCGAGATCGTCAGCAAACTGGAAGGGACGCCCGTCACCGCCAAAGACCTGTGGCCATTCCTGCGCGTGCTGCACGTCCTGAGCCTCGATCTGCACACCTCCACGCGCCAGACCGAGGCGCACATCAAGACGCTGCTCGCCCTCAAGTCAACCGATCTGGATCCTGTCGCGAGCGCGAAGGCCGCGTGGGACGCCCTTCTGAACTTCGCAAGCGAGGCCGGACCGGCCGCGCGGAGCCTGAAACGCGCCGACCTTCCAGCCGCTCTCGTCCAGGCGTACGGTGAGGTGGGCGCGACCGAGCAGCGCGTACTGACGGCACTGAAGAGCCACACTGACTTCGTTCTCCGGAAGATCCGCACCACGATCGGACCGACCTTCCACCTGCGGCGCCCCGGCATCGTCCAAAAGGTGCTTGCGGCTATCGAGGCGAAGCAAGTCGTCCTGATAACGGGGCCAGCCGGCAGCGGCAAATCCGTCATCGGGAAGGAAGCGGTGGCCTTTCTCTCCCGCGAATTCTTCGCCTTCGGGTTCCGGGTGGAGGAATTCGCCGTCGCTCACATCGACGAAACACTCCACAACAGCCAGATCCCGGCGCGAGCCACCGAGCTTCAGGCCATCCTCGGCACGCAGGGCCGCAAGGTCCTCATGATCGAGAGCGTCGAACGCTTGCTCGAAAAGCCGACGCGCGACGCGTTCAGCGACCTCTTGACGCTCGCCCAGGGCGACAATGGCCTCGGTATCCTCATGACCTGCCGCGATTATTCCGCGGAGCAGGTGCAGGCCAGCTTTCTTCAGGCGGCGGGGATTGATCACGCGGTCATCGAAGTTCCGCCGCTCGACGACACCGAATTGCAGGAGATCCAGGCCGCCTTTCCGTCGCTGGCAGTGCCGTTCGCTAACCCCGCCCTGTGCGAGATCCTGCGCAACCCGTACTTCATCGACAAGGCATTGCAGATCCCGTGGGATGCGGGACGTCCGCTTCCGGAGAACGAGCGCGATTTCCGCGCCGTCTTCTGGCGGCAGATCGTGCGCGCGGACCAGAATCCGGCCGACGGCATGCCGCGCCTGCGTGAAGTGGCTTTGCAAGAGCTGGCGGTGCGCAGGGCGCGTGCCCTGTCGGATTACGTGCCAGCTATGGGACTCAATGCCGCAGCCATCGCCGTCCTCAAACAGGACTCCGTCGTTGTTTCGCCCGACACCAGTGCTTTGCTCGTGGCCACGGCGCACGACGTCCTCGAGGACTGGGCCATCCTGCAATGGATCGAGGAACAGCATCTCACGGATGAGACAGCGTTCAAGGCATTGTCGTCAGCGATAGGGCCGCATCCTGCGGTGCGCCGCTCGTACCGGAAGTGGGTTGCCGAACTGGTCGACCGCGACGCACACGCAGCGGACCGGCTGTTCAGCGCGGCCATCGCACAGGCCGACGTGCCCGCCCAGTTCCGTGACGATACGTTGGTCTCGCTGCTCAAGGCACCGTCGGCGTCAGAATTCCTGACTCGGAACGAGGCCGAGTTGCTCGCCAATGACCGCGCCATCCTCAGGAGGGTCATCCATCTCCTGCGCGTCGCCTGTGTGGAGTCGCCCGCGTGGCTTGCCGACGTGCGCGGCCACAGCTCGATCCTGAGCGTGCCGGAAGGCGCGGTCTGGGCAACCGTCGTGAGACTGGTGCATCGCAGCATCGGCAGCTTCGGACCGGAAGACACACTGCTGCTTCTCGCATTGATCGAGGATGCCGTGCGCGGCGTCAGCTGGTGGGCACCTGACATCGACGGGGCCGAACATGTTTCCGGCATTGCCCATTGGCTCCTCCCGCGCTTTGACCACTACATGGGAGGAGACACGCGCAAACGCATTCTGAAGGTGATTGCGAAGATCCCGAAGGTTGACCCCGCGCGCTTCGAAACCGTCCTGCGCGGGCAGATCAGGGAAGGACGCCGCCGCGATCCTGTCGCCGAGGAGTTCCGCGACATCCTCCTTGCGGGCCTCGACGGTGCGGCCGCCGCGCGCGACCTGCCGGACGTATTGATCTCCGTCGCACTGGATACCCTCCTCGCCACTGAGGAATATCTTCGCGCGGAACCCTATGGCCGCTCATCCATCGACATTGACCTCTGCTTCGGCATCAAGGAACACCTGCGCCATGACTTCTTCCCTGCCAGCGCCTTCCGGGGGCCGTGGATCAACCTGCTCACGCACCATCCGAGAAAGGGCCTCGACTTCCTGATCCGGGTCTTCAATCACAGCGCCGAGTGGTACGCGCATCCTCGTCTCCGTGACCGCCTCGAACCCGCCTGGGGGGTCGAGCTCACGTTTGCAATCGGGACCACGCGAAAGCAATGGGTGAACCCGCGCCTCTGGGGCCTGTATCGCGGCATGACCGTCGGGCCTTATTCGCTCCAGTCGCTGCTGATGGCCTTCGAGAAGTGGTTGCTCGACTACGCCAAATCCCATCCTGAGGGGCTCGACGCGGTGCTGCTCGAGATCCTCCAGCGCAGCGATTCCGCCGCGCTCGCAGCCGTCGTCGCAAGCGTGGCGACCGCTCACCCTCACCGGTCAGGCGAGGCGCTTCTGGTGCTGCTGTCGGTGCAGGACTACATCGAGATCGATCGCAGCCGCATGGCCGGCGAACACCAGACTTCAAACCTCACGGGATTGTTTCCGACCCTCCGCGCCGAAAACAAGATCTACGAAGAGGAGCGGAAGAAGTCGAACGCGCTGCCGCACCGCAAGCACGACCTTGAAGCGGCCATCGCAAACCTGCAACTGGGCTCTCTGGCCCCGCGGGTTCAAGCCATCATCGATCGCTACATCGCGGCACTGCCCGCGCCGGATAAGCGCAACAAGCGGGACCTCACATGGCAGCTTGCCCTTCATCGGATGGACTTTCGGCAGTACGACGTGGCCGATACCCAGCCAGCAGTGGACGAGACGTCGGCGAGGGACGGCGAGGCCCCTCCGAAGAACTACATCCGCCTCGAACCCAAGCCTCCCGCTCCGGAAGTGCAGCAACTCATTGACGAAAGCACAAAGAGCCTAGGCGAAAGGAATGCCCGACTGGGTGTTTACATGTGGGGCCTCCAGACCTTCCAGCGCGAGGCCGGCTCTGCCGACCCTGCTCTGTGGCGCGAGAAGCTGGCAAGTGCCAAGGGCATGGACCGCACCGCGGAACATCCGGATAACAGCCGCAACGCTCCGGGATTTGTGGCCGCCGTCTGCGTCCGCGATCACTGGGACGAGATGTTGCCGGAAGAGAATGAGTGGTGCATCGATGTCATCTGCTCCGAAATCTCCAGGCACGCGGACCAGTGGGGAACCATCGACCGCGTGCAGCGGTTCTCGATGCTTGCGGATCGTCCGTGTGCTTTCGTCGTGCCGCTGTTGCTCTCCAAGACCCTGACAGAAACCCAGACACCACGCGTGCGCCAGGCCTTTATTGCCGCAGTGACCCATCCGATCGACGAGGTCCGCTCGTACGCCACCTGGGGCATCGACAACAAGTTCTGGGTCACGAACCCCGCCCTTGCCCTGCGCGCCGCCAACGCCATCGCGACCGAGGCCGCGCTTGCCGACCGCAACTGGAACGCCGAGGAGAAGAAGCGCTACGACAAGCGGCGCACGCCGGACTCGATCTCCGCCGCCGCAGCTGAAGACGTCCGCCAGTGGTTCTGGACCGAGGGGGAAATCGCCGCAGATGCGCACGTCAGGTTCGACATCACTGAGAGATTCGGAGCCGAGGCGAACGCGAAGGTTCTCGCGATCCTCGGCCAGGTGCCCAAAGAGCCTTTGGCGGTGGCCGCACACCGACGCGCCGGCGAAGTCCTGGTTGAGTGCTGGAACCGTGAGCACGATCGTTCTCCCGACCAGCGCGATAGGAACTTTCACAGGGAGCAGGCAATATCCGACCGCATACAGCAATTTGCGATGCGGGCGTCAGACGCCGATGCCGAGCAAGTCCTCCAGCCGATGCTCGACGCCGTCGACCGGCATCCGCGCGAAGTCCACAACGTCATCCAGGGGTTCACGACCAGCGAAGACAGCAATCCCAACACACCGCACTACTGGTTCTTGTGGAACCTGTTTGCCGAGCAGGTCAAGCGCGCCAAGTGGCTCGCGCACCTCGACAGGGAGCATCCGCACGGCAGCGAAGTGCTGTCGACGATCTTCCTGACTGCGTGGTGGAAGGACAACGTGCGGCACTGGCGGAGCCTGGAAGGCTATGCCCACAACGTCGACGGGCTCTTCGACGCGCTGCCGCCGGTCTGGATCGTGCTGTACAGCTACATCCGTTTCCTCTACCACATCGGCGAGCGTTCCATGCCTGCTGCCTTTGTGCGCATCGCGAACGCGCTTAGGCGCGGAAGTCCGGCCGACATGCTGCGCGAGTCCAACACGGTCTTCATGCTCGAAGTTCTTCTCCAACGGCATGTCTACGCACGGCCGCTGGAACTCAAGCGCGATCCGGCCCTGCGCGAGGCGATCCTGTATGTGCTCGATGTTCTTGTCGAGAGCGGTTCTTCCGCCGCGTTCAGGATGCGGGACGATTTCGTTACGCCGGCTGCTTGATGCTCCCCACTTTTGGCAAGGAACTGGCTGAAAGATGCGTCGTGGGCTGTCTCAACGATTGTCGCCAAGCACTCGGAGAACTGCTCGTAAGGCGGTCACCCTCTGGTCTCTTCGGGTCGAAAGTGGACAACCATTGGCTGCATCAACCAAGATGCCGTATAACGAATAAGGATAGATCGTGCGAAGCCACGATCTGATCCGTTTGTTGGACGAGCCCGTGGGGAATGGCTGGCCGAATCAAACTAACGGCGCCGCAGGACGAAGAAACGCGAATTCAATGCTGGCCGACACAGTGGCGTCGATTCTCGATGCCTGCTGATTTCCAGCCCGTGCCAGGCAGCTAATGCGTGTTCAGACCTGGAACTTGCCGACTGCCTGGTCGAGTTCTCTGGACAGTTGTTCGAGCCGGCGCACATCGCCGGCGATTTCGGCCAGGGTGTTGCGGTTCTGCTCGGCCATCTGCGCCACTTGCTCCACATTGTGGGTAATCGTCGTGCTGGCGACGCGCTGCTCTTCGGCGGCTCCGGTGATCTCGCTGATTTCGCCCTCAACCTTGCCCAGTTCCTGCGTGACCAGGGACATGGCCGCGCAGGCCTTTCCGGCCTGGGCGACCGTCTGGTCGACGGCGGCCAGGCTCTGGGTCATGCCTTGTACCGCCGCAGCCGACCGAGAACCGATCGCCGCGACCATGGCGGAGATTTCCTGTGTCGATCGAGTGGTACGTTCGGCCAGTTTTCGGACTTCGTCCGCAACCACCGCGAATCCGCGTCCCTGCTCGCCGGCGCGGGCCGCTTCGATGGCCGCGTTGAGCGCCAGGAGATTGGTCTGGTCGGCGATTTCCCGAATCGTGTGGACAATGGCGGTGATCCGCCGCGACTCATCCCCCAGCGCGCCGATGACCTTGCTCGCGAGATTCACCGAGTCGGCCACGCGGCCGATTTCCTCGGTGACCGCGCGGACTTCCTCGCCGCCATGATCGGCAAGTGCGCCCGCTTCACGGGCGTGGCTCCGGACCTTGTGCGCGAACTCGGCGGTATGGGTGATTGTGCTGGCCACCTGTTCGACCGATGCCGACATCGAGGCCGCCGTATCGCTCTGGGTCTGCGATATCTCGACGACATGGGCAGCATCGACGTCCAGTCGTTTGGCCGCCGCCAGCACGGCGTCGGAACCTTGCCGGATCGCCCGAACGGTTTCCCGCAAGCTCTGCTGCATGATGCCGATGTGGGCGAGCACGCTGCGCTGGTCGCCAGGATTGATCTGCAACTCCTGCGTCAAATCGCCCGCGGCCATCCTGCCGGCGATATTCCCCGCAAGCGCCGGTTCGCCACCCAGCAGCTTCATCAGTACCCTCGACAGCAACAGATACGAAAGCAGCACCGTTACCAGCGCCAGAGCGCCGACACCCATGCTTGAGCGCAGCATCCAGGTGCGCGTTTCCCGTTGCGCCGCTTCACTTCCGGCGCCCAGTGTTTCGAGTTCACCGGCCAGGGCGTCGAGTTGTTTGGTGACTGTTTCGACAGCGCTGTCGAAGCCATTTTCCCCCTTCATGATCGCGTTGCCGGCCTCGCGCCCCTGACCGACATAGGCGCGGACCATGTGCTCGCCAGTGTCGTAAAGCGGCTTGAGCGCCAGTTCCAGATTCCTGATGGCGCCCTGTTTCTCGGGCAGCAGTCTGGCCAGGCTTTCGAGTCGGGACAGCGCCCGGTCACGCTCCCGCGCGGCCTCCGAAAAGCTGGCCTCGCCGACGGCCGCGGCATCGCTCATGAACTGCTGGATCTGCACGACATGGAAACGCGTATCCTTGAACGCCAGGATGCCTTGTTCGATGCGCAAGGCCTCCTCCGAGGCGGCGTTGAGCGAAGCGTTGCTGTTCCAGACGATCAGATTTCCCAACAGCAGCAGCGCGCCGACGAGCGTCGCCGAGAGCATGAGGATTTGTTTGATTGACAGTTTGTACATGAGGTTTGCGCTCGAAAACAAAGAGTTCCGGAGGCGGATGGCGCCACCTGGCAAGGGATCAAGTGGGAAGTGGTGAAGGTGACAGGTGTTTTCTCGACGCGCAACGTTTGAAACGTGCCCAACCCGGAAACCATTTTACAGGAATGGTCGGCGACCGCAGGAACGCGGCCGAAACTTCGTTCCGCCAGTGCCCCGCAGCTTGACTCGATGTTACGCTGTTGCCGGTGATCAACCCAGAAGGAGAAAAGATGAAAGCGATATCCAGGCGTTGGCTTCTGGCGGCCGGCATTGCCGCCGCACTGATCGGCTGCATCACGGTACCGCAGGATGGCGCCGGCTATGCCCGCTCGTCGGCCTTGCCGGCGCCGCCGGATCCGGCCGATAACCCGACGACGCCCGCCAAGGCGGCGCTCGGCAAGCAACTGTTTTTCGATGCGCGGCTTTCCGGCGACGGCAGCATGGCCTGCCAGGGTTGCCACTTCCGTCATCTCGGATGGACTGACGGGCTGGCGCTGTCACGCAAGGTCGGCGGTGGCATGAACACCCGTCACACCCCCAGCGTCTACAACACCGGCTACTACACGGCCTGGTACTGGGACGGGCGCGCGACGACGCTCGAAGGCCAGGTCACCGCCGCCTGGAAAGCACAGATCGGTGCCGACCCGGTCAAGGCTGCTGCGGTTATCGCCGCTGTTCCTGGCTACCAGGTCGAATTCCAGAAGGTCTTTGGCGCCCCGCCGGACGCGGACAACATTGCCAAGGCGCTGGCCGCGTTCCTGCGCACCCTGAACAGCGGCGAAGCGCCGTGGGACCGCCATGCCGCCGGCGACAAGACCGCCGTTTCGGCCGCGGCAGCGGCCGGTTACGAGTTGTTCGTCGGCAAGGGCGGTTGTGTCGCCTGCCACAAGCCACCGTTGTTCAGCGACAGCCAGTTTTACAACATCGGGCTGGAAGCCGGCAAGCCCAAACCCGATGTGGGCCGGAACGCGGTGACCAAGAACCCCGCGGACCTGTCGGCGTTCAAGACACCGACGCTGCGGTCGGTCGGCATTTCCGGGCCGTACTTCCACGACGGCAGCGTCACCAGCCTGGAGGGTGCCGTGCGCTACATGGCTTCCGGTGGCCGGGCGGACGCCAACAAAAGCACGCTGTTGATCGACCGCAAGCTTTCCGACCAGGAGATCGGCCAGATCGTCGCCTTCCTGAATACGCTGACCAGCGAGGAGCGTTTCGAGCCTCCGAAGCTGCCGTAAGCCGACCCCGCGCCGCCGGCACGTCGCGCAGCGCGCCACGGTGCCGGTGGCGCCGCGCTGACCTGGACGGCTGCGCGTTCTCTGGAGCATGGGCGGATGCACGCACTCCACCGTCTCTCGACCGCCGACTGGCTGGCCCTGTTCGTCTTCATTGCCTGCTGGGCGGGCTATGCCTGGTTCTCCGAGCATAGCCGCTGGGCTTCCGCGGGACTGATCCGCAGCGGCCACGGCTTCCG
This sequence comes from Candidatus Accumulibacter propinquus, assembly GCF_056856495.1. Classification (NCBI taxonomy): domain Bacteria; kingdom Pseudomonadati; phylum Pseudomonadota; class Betaproteobacteria; genus Candidatus Accumulibacter; species Candidatus Accumulibacter propinquus. The sequence continues at coordinate 539,566 of NZ_JBSEHC010000003.1, read as the reverse complement.
GCTCGAATGGGCCTATCGCATGCTCGAGCGCGAGGTGCGGGTGACCGACTCGACGCTGATCGGCAATCTGGTGACCAGCGTCACTTTCTACGCCAATACCACGATCTACATCATCGCCGGTCTGGTCGCCGCGCTCGGCGCGGCGGACAAGCTGCTGACCTTCACCGTGGACATGGCGTTCGGCGGTGCCGGCAACCGCGAACTGCTGGAGATCAAGCTGATGCTGGTTCTGGCCAGTTTCGTCTACGCCTATTTCAAGTTCACCTGGTCGCTGCGTCAGTTCAATGTGCTCTCGATCCTGGTTGGCGCGGCACCGCTCGGCCAGCGGGATGAGCCGGCCATCGAGAGTTATGCCCGACGGGTGGCGGCGGCCAATAATCTGGCCGGCGACGACTTCAATCGCGGCATCCGCGCCTACTATTTCGGCCTGGCCGCATCCGGCTGGTTGCTCAGCCCGCTGAGCCTGGCCGTGCTTTCGGTGCTGATCCTCGTGGTGCTCTATCGGCGAGACTACCGCTCGGCGGTACTCGACGTGTTGCGCGAGACGCACTGAAGCGGTGACCGGCAACCGCCATCTGGCAGGGATCGTTTTCGGCCTGCTTGCCTATGCGATGTGGGGATTCTTTCCGCTGTTTTTTCGCCAGCTCGCGCACGTTTCGCCGATGGATGTGTTGAGCAACCGCGCCGTCTGGGCCTGTGTCTTCGTCGGCGTGCTGCTGAGCCTGCGTCGGCAGTGGCACAAGGTGGCGGCTGTCTTCAGGAGTGCGCGGCAGGTGCTGCTGTTGCTGATCGCGGCCCTGTTGATCGGTACCAACTGGCTGGTCTTCCTGTGGGCCGTCGCCAATCAGCAGGTCGTCGCCTCCAGCCTCGGCTACTTCCTGACACCGCTGGTCAACGTTCTGCTCGGACTGCTGGTCCTCAAGGAACGGCTGAACCGGCTGGAATGGCTTTCCGTCGCCCTGGCTCTGGCGGCGATGGCCAACGAGATCGTCGCCATCGGTCATCTGCCCTGGGTGTCGCTGGTTCTCGCCGGTACCTTCGGCACCTACGGCCTGGTGCGCAAGCAATTGCCGGTCGACGCGGTCTCCGGGTTATGGCTGGAAACCCTGGCAATGCTGCCGGTTTGCGCGCTGTATGCGCTGTGGCAGGCGCCGAGCGGCCATGCGGTGTTCACCGGTCACGATCCGGCGACCACGGTCTTGCTGGTGGGGTCGGGCGCGCTCACCGCACTGCCGCTGCTGGCTTTTGCCGCCGCCACGCAGCGGCTCGATCTGGCCAGCGTCGGCATGCTGATGTACATCAACCCGACGCTCCAGTTCGTGACCGCGATCTGGGTCTTCGGCGAACCGCTGCGGCGTGCGCAACTGCTCAGCTTCGGGTTGATCTGGCTGGGCCTCCTGGTGTTCAGCTACAGCGCGTGGAGAAAGTACCGCAGGCCGGCGTAGGCGCGGCGCACGGGTCGGCGATTCCTGACCACCATGGTCTGGAATCGCCGGCATCGACATGCTAACATTGCCCTCTTTGCGGCCCCGTCCGTGCCCTGATGTTTGGGTCTCACGTATGGCTGCAGGCTGACTTTCCCCGCTCGCATCTTCCAAGGTGATCTGCAAGACAACAAGCGCATTCAGGCTGGCAGGATGAACTCTTGCCGCGTGTGCGCCTCCAACTCCCCGCAAAGTCGTAGTGCGCAGCGCGCATGGCGCTTTCGGCGCCAGATGAACGACCACCGATTTCAGAAAGCCTCGCCGGTGCAAGCCGTGCGACGCTTGCGCTTTTCCGGACCCAAGCCTGGCGACACCGCAGGCGGCAGTCCTATCGAAGGAGATTGATTTGCCCAAGCAACCACGCGAAACCCTTACCGGCGCACAGATTGTCGTGCGTCTGCTCGAACGACAGGGCGTTCGTACGCTGGCCGGCATTCCCGGCGGCGCCATCCTGCCGATCTACGACGCCTTGTCGAAGTCGGAACTGATCCACCATGTCCTGGCCCGGCACGAGCAGGGGGGCGGCTTCATCGCACAGGGGATGGCGCGCGCCACCGGTCTGCCGGCCGTATGCATGGCTTCCTCGGGTCCCGGTGCCACCAATCTGCTGACGGCGATCGCCGATGCCAAACTGGATTCGATTCCGCTGGTGGCGATCACCGGGCAGGTGCCGCGGGCGATGATCGGTACCGATGCCTTCCAGGAAGTCGATACCTACGGCCTGAGCATCCCGATTACCAAACACAACTTCCTCGTCAATGCCGCCGTCGACCTGCTGGAGATCATTCCGCGCGCCTTCCGCATCGCGGCTTCGGGTCGTCCCGGGCCGGTGCTGGTCGATATTCCGAAGGATGTGCAGAATCAACTCGTCGAGGTCGCCGAATGGCCCGCGCCGGGTGGTGCCGAACAGGTTCCGCCACCGGCCGCCGCAGCGGTCGAACGTGCGGCGGCGATGATCAACACTGCCGCCAGGCCGATCCTCTACCTCGGCGGTGGGGTGGTGCATTCCGGGGCCTCCGGGCTGGCCGTGGCGTTCGCCGAAAAGTGTCGGTTGCCGACGGTCATGACCCTGATGGCCCTTGGAGCGATGCCGGTCGATCATCCGCTCTCGCTCGGCATGCTGGGCATGCACGGGGCGCGCTGTACCAATCTCGCGCTCGACGAGTGCGACCTGCTGATCGCCGTCGGGGCCCGCTTCGACGACCGGGCGACGGGCAAGGTGGCCGGCTTCTGCCCGCAGGCACAGATCATCCACATCGACATCGATCCTTCCGAACTCGACAAGATCAAGACCGCGCATGTGGGCATTGCCGGCGACGTGCGCACAGTGCTGGAGATGCTCCTGCCGGCGCTGGCAGTCGTCGAGCGGGACGACTGGCTGGCACGCGTGGCCAGTCTGAAAGCGGCCCAGCCTTTGCGCACGCCGGGCATCGATGACCCGCGCACCCCTTACGGCCTGATCCGCGCGGTCGCCGATTGCCTCGACGATGCGGCGACGATTACCACCGACGTCGGTCAGCACCAGATGTGGGTGGCGCAAGTCTACCCCTTGCGCCGACCCCGGCAGTGGCTCACCTCCGGGGGTCTCGGGACGATGGGCTTCGGCATGCCGGCGGCCATCGGCGCGGCCCTGGCCGAGCCGGAACGGACGGTGGTCTGTTTTACCGGCGACGGCAGCATTCTGATGAATGTCCAGGAACTGGTGACCGCCGCCGAGGAGAACGTCAACGTCAAGATCGTGTTGATGAACAACTCGTCGCTCGGCCTGGTTTTCCAGCAGCAGACGATGTTTTACGGCGAGCGCATCTACGCCTCGAAATTCAAGGGCATGCCCGACTTCGTGCGCGTCGCCGAGGGTTTCGGTGTGGCCGCCATCGACCTCGACCAGGAGGTCGAGCCGCTGGCCGCGTTGGCCAGGGCCCTGTCGACGCCCGGTCCGATGCTGATTCACGCCAGTATCGCCATGCACGAGCAGGTATTGCCGATGGTGCCGCCGGGCGCCGCCAACAAGGAAATGATCGGAGGCTGAACGATGAATTCGATTGCAAGAAGTGAAAACCAGGCGCTGGCGCGCACGGTGCTCGAACTGGACGTCAATAATCACCCGGGAGTCATGTCGCACGTCGTCGGCCTCTTTTCGCGACGGGCGTACAACGTCGAAGGCATCCTGTGCATGCCGGTAGGGAGCGGCGACACCAGTCGTATCTGGCTGCTGGTCAATGAGGACGAGCGCCTGGACCAGATGGTGAAGCAGGTGGAAAAGCTCGAGGACGTCCTGGCGGTGCGCCGTCATGGTGCCCAGCATGAGGTCTTCGTGCGGCTGGAGGAATTCTTTCTTTAATCGAACTTTGAAAATCAGGAATTTGCAGGATCTCCGCGTCTTCGTGCTGGCTGCTGACAGCGGGAGTCTCTCAACAGCGGCCCAGATGCTCGAATTGTCTCCTGCAGTAGCCAGTTCCAGCCTGAAACGGCTGGAATCCGATCTGGGCGCGATTTTGCTCGTACGCTCCACCAGGAGCCTGCGCCTGAGTCCGGAGGGAGAACGCCTGTTGCCGGCAGCCCGTTCCACCCTGGCTGAATTGAGCGCTGCGCTTGAGGATATTGCCCACGTGCGCAGCAACCTGCGCGAGGAGTTGCGCATTTCGATGCCCTCGGACCTTGGGCGGAATCATCTGCTGGCCTGGCTCGACAGCTTCCTGCTTCAACACCCTGACGTCACGTTGCGCACGCATGTTTCCGATCGCCCGGCAGACCTCTACCGACAACCGTTCGATATTGCCATTCGCTATACGCACACGGCGGATTCAGGGTTGGTCGCGCTGCCCATCCGGTCCGGCAACCGGCGTGTGCTCTGTGCAGCGCCGAACTACCTGGCGCGGCACGGCGTACCGACGGTTCCGGAGGAACTGTCTCGACACAATTGCCTGCGATTCCGTCTCGGGAACGCCCTGCACGAGCATTGGCGCTTCAGCCTGGCAGGGCAAAAGATTACGGTAACCGTCAATGGGAACCGGATCGCTGATGACGGTGATGCCGTGCATCGCTGGGCCCTTGCTGGCCACGGCATTGCCTACAAGTCGGCGCTGGATGTCGGCCGAAGCATTGCCGCCGGCCTTCTGGTACCGCTGTGTACCGAATGGACGACCGAGGCGGCGCCATTGTCGCTGGTCTGTGCCGATCGCCGCCAGCTGTCGCCGCTGGTCATACTGTTGCGCGACCATTTGCGGCTGTGCTGCGAGAGCCTGGTCGATGGCTTCAAGACCACCTGGCCATTCTCCACCGTTCAGTCATTGCCGACGCCTTGATCCAGAGCTTCGTCCTGCAGTCTACTTCCGACAGGCAGTCGCACTGGCCTCACCGACATAGCTGACCCAGGTATCGCGCGAGACAACCTCCACGCACTGGCGAGTGCTGTCGTTCCAGTACAGCCACTGATTGTCGCCATTGTTCAACTTCCGCTCGTTGGCCAGGCTGAACCCGCGACGCTCCAACTGCCCCCAGGTGTAGGTGGTCTCACTGTTGGACAGATCGCTGACATTCACATAGGCCCGATTGCCGCCGCGCGACCCGTAATCCGAGCGATAACTCGTTTCCTGGCGGCGTTGATCCACCCCCTTGGTATAGCCGTCGCTGTACTCTTTCGAGTCCTCGTAGTTGTGGAAGGGCTGGTTGTGCAGGCCATCCCGATAGCCGCGTTCAAACTGTGCCGTCTGACGTTCGTCGAGGTCACGGTCTTCCCGATGGTGGGACTTTGAGGCCAGCGCAGCCAAGCCCAGCAGGGCTGCGGCACCGATTGCGACAGCAGCCACCTTGCTGCCGCTATGGTCACGTTGATCGCAATCGCTGTTGCCTACGGCCTTGATCTGTTCATATCGGCCATCACGGGTGCGTACGCGCACGCAACGCTTGTCGCGATTGTTCCACCAGTAGGTGTAAGCGGCATCGTCGCCTTTCGAGGTGTGGTGACTGACATAACCACGCTCTTCCATTTGCGATTCCGCGTCGCGGCCACGCATGTCGACCAGATCGGACAAATCGCCGGGGGTCTGGGCCGCTGCGCCATTGCTGCCGACGATCATCGACACGGCAACGGTGAGGACTGTCGTTCGCCTGAATGACCGAAACATGGTGTGGGTTCCCGTAGTGGTTGATCAGAGGTAGACGCCTGCTGGAACGGACTGCGTTGGCGTCGCGCCGAAGTATCGGCGAAAGCAGCCGACGTACCAACCGCCAACCCGATGAATCAGTTTCACCAAAATATTGAGAAATTCCACCTGTTGCTTCGGATAGTATCCGAGTGTTAACCCACGCTTCCCGGCATGTGAACCCTCCCCCAACCCCTTGAACCAAGGTCAATCTCATGAAACATAGACGACTCGCCGCCCTGGTCATCGCGGCCCTGGCCAGTACCTCCGCGCATGCGATCGATGCGAAGTATCGGAAGCAACTCGAACGATCCGGTTGCACCCAGGTGAGCGAGGCACAAGGTTGCGATATCACCAAGACCAGGGCGGAAAACGCCAAGACCGGATTCGGCAGCGCCGCTGCCGATGCGCACGGCGGAATCAACTCGACCTACGCTCAACAGCTCGAACGTTCGGGTTGCACGCAGCTTACCGAGAACCAGGGTTGTGACCTCCACAAGACCAAGGCGCAGAATGCCAAGGCCGGATTCGGCGGCAGCGCCGCCGGCACTACCGGCCAGACGCCGTATGCGGGTCAATGGGTCGCCATCGGCCCAACCGGTGGCACGGTGGCCACCATCCGGATCGATCCGCAGGAGCATGTCTGGGTCAATGGCAAACGTGTCAATGCCAAACGCAGCGATGGGGCACTGGTCTTTCGGCAGGGCTTTGTCACCTACACCATCCAGGGTGATCGCCGCCTGAAGGGCGAGGACACCTGGCGCGATTCCGACGCCGGTTCGACTGGACCTATCTACGCCGAGTAACTGGCCTTATCCGGCGTGCCTGAGTTCGGGAAGGACCATTGGGTCACCGATGCCGGGGCAAGCCGATGGTCGTTCGAGAGGAGGATTCATGACGCGTTTAACCACGATTGCACTCGCCCTGGCGGCTGCCCTTGCGTCCAGTACAGCGACTGCACAGGAAGTACCGACCTTCGGTTTCCCGGCGGGATTTTCCCCGCGGAAGATGGATACCAGTGCCGATCCACGCAAGGACTTCACACGCTATGCCGCCGGCAAATGGTTCGATGCCCTGGTGATTCCCGACGACAGCGTGCGTATCTCCGGCCTCGATCTGATGAGCAAGCGCACGGATGTCGCTGTGCGCCAGACGGTTGAGGAGGCCGCGAGAAAAGCCCCGACCGCCGCGCAGGGCAGCCCGGCGCAGCAAGTGGGCGCCCTCTATGCCGCGGGCCTCGACGAGGCGCGCCTCAAGGCACTCGGCAATACCCCCCTGCAGCCACAATTCCTGCGCATCGACGCGATCACCGACAGGAATGACGTGGCGAAGGAACTGGCCCGCCTGTCGCTCGTCACCAACGAGATGCTCGTCATGGGCGGCACGATCACCGTCGGTATCCGCGACAAGACCCGATACATTGTCGCTGCCGGCGACGGCGGCCTGGGTTTGCCGAACTTCGAGGATTACCTGAAACCGGAAGCAGCGAGGTACCGCGAAGCCTATCTCACTTTCGTGGCCGAACTGCTGGTGCTGGCCGGCATCCCGCAGGCCGATGCGCAGGCCTTTGCCGTCAAGGCGCTGGCCATGGAGAAGCGGATTGCCGCAACGCGCCAGCCCCTGGCCGAGCACAAGGATCCGGACAAGCGCTTCGTCGAAATGTCCTATGCTCAACTCAAGGAACTGACCCCGGGATTCGACTGGGATGGCTACTACGCGACCATTGGCATCCCGCTGCCGACGGAAGTGACGGCGATCGAGGTGAATTCGATGCGCGAACGCGCCGCCATCCTCGCGGAACTGTCGCTCGAAGACACCAGGATGCTCCTGAAGTGGGAATACCTGCGCAAAAGCCTCGGTGGCCTGTCACAGGACTTCGCTCAACCGGGTCTCGAATTGACCCGCGTCTATTTTGGCGAGGGTTTTCAGTTGCCACCGCTCTCGAAGCAGGTTTTCAACACTATCGCCGCCAAGCTCGGTCACCCGCTGGGGCAGCTTTATGTCGAGAAGACCCTCAGCCCCGAGTCGCGGCGCGCGGTGGAGGACATGGTCGGTCGCGTGCGCGCCGAATTCCGCGTCCGCCTCGAAAAGAACCACTGGCTGACGGCAGCGACCCGGAAACAGGCGCTGGACAAGCTCGACAAGGTCAAGATCACGGTGGGCTATCCGGACCAGTGGATCGACTATTCATCGGTGGACGTGCGTCCCGGCGACTACTTCGGCAGTCTGGAGCGCATCACCGAATTCAGCTCGCGGCGCGATCTCGCGCGATTTGGCGGCCCCATCAGGGAAGACGAGTTCGTCGATCCCCGTTCGACTCTACCGACGGTGATCAATGCGGGCTACAATTCGTTGCGCAATTCGATCGAAATTCCTGCTGCCTTCCTGCAACCGCCGACCTATGACCCGAAGGGCGATCCGGCGACCAATTTCTGTGCCATCGGTGCCGTCATCGGCCATGAACTGACGCACGGCTTCGATTCCGGCGGTCGCCTTTATGATGAAATCGGACGTGCCCGCAACTGGTGGGTGAAGGACGACGAAGTCAAATTCGTCGCCCAGACCGGCAAACTGGTCAGGCAGGCGAATGCCTACCAGGTACTGCCCGGCCTGCACGCCAACGGCGCGCTGGCCGTCACCGAAAATCTCGCCGATGTCGGCGGCATCGCATTCGCTTATGGTGCGCTCGAAAAATACCTGCAGGCCCATCCGGAAGAGAACCAGGTGATCGATGGCCTGACCCAGGAGCAGCGCTGTTTCCTGGCCTGGGGGCAGATGTGGTCGGACAAGGCGCGCGCGGGCTATCTGCGCCAGGTGACGGCGACCGACGCGCATGCACCCGGCGGTTATCGCGCCTATGCAGCCGCGCAGCACGAGCCGGGGTTCTACAAGGCATTCGGCATCCGCAAGGGTGATCCGATGTGGCTTGATCCCAAGGATCGTGTGCGCATCTGGTGAGGATCGTCGAATCATGAGCCTTCATCAGGAATCTCGAAATACCGAACTGAGCACATCGAGACGCAAGCCATCTGTATGGATGGGGATTCTGCTGTATTTGGGTTATCTCGCCGTCTTCTTCTCCACATGGACTATCAATGGCGTCGATTACAACCGGATCGGCGAGAATGCAGAAACGACGAAGCTCTGGTATGCGTTTCCCACATTGTTTGGATGTGCCTTTCTGGTGGTTGCCATCAGCATCCTGGGTTGGTGGCGCATCGTTCTGTTCGACAAGTCGAAATCCGGCCCCCCATGGGTCTGGATTCTGCCTGTCGTGATGGTCGCCATCATTCTGAACAACTTCTTCGGGATGCCGTCCGGCAAGCTTTCGGCCGAGCTGGTTGTATGGTCGTCGTTAGGAGCCGTGGGAGTCGGATTCGGCGAAGAGATGATCACACGGGGAAGCATGATCGTGGGATTGAGAAGCCGGTTCGGCGAAGGCAGGGTATGGCTCATCAGCACCTTGCTGTTCTCGGCGCTGCATGTTCCCAACGTGATCTTCGGGTTGCCGATGTTGGCAATGCCCATCCAGGTGCTATTGACCTTCATCATGGGAAGCGGCCTCTATGCCATGCGCCGCATGTCCGGAACTTTGATTTTACCGATGGTTCTTCATGGGCTGTGGGATAGTTCGTTGTTTTTGAATGTTGCCACGGGAGGAATGCCTTCCAATGTTCAATTCGCCGTCTATCCGCTGGCGATTGCCTGCGTGATCGCGGTATTGCTGAACAGTCGGAATGCACGGTTGCCGTCGTATTCCCTGGCAGATTTTCCAACCAAGGGGAATCCAGAACCGAAAAAGCACGAGAAAGGGGCCAGGGCCAATGAAGCGTAGCCCAAGCTACGATCCCGCTAAGCGAGCTTGCCGGATCAGCGCAGTCGTTCTTTGGGGTCGAAACGGACGATCGCCCGCCCGTCGGCGGTTTTTTTCGGTGGCGTCTTCCAGGCGTGTCCGTACACCACTTCGACGGTTGCCGGCAGGCGGCCGTCGTTGAGCAATCGCTCATACGCGGTCCGCGCCTCGGTCCATGCCGAACGTCCCATCAGGCCATGCCGACGCGCCCGCATCGCGCATGCGGAACCGCTCTGGCGCAGGTCGGTGAGCAGGTCGTCAAAACTGGCATAAGTCATGGTCAGCACCTCCGCGTCCATCACCGGATCGGCGAAGCCGCAGGCGACGAGCATGTCGCCGTAGTCGTGCATGTCGGTAAAGCGCTGGGTATGCAGGTAGCCATCGCCAAAACTGGCGCGCAGTTCCTTCAGGGTGTCCGGGCCGAAGGTCGAGAACATCAGCAGCCCGTCGATTTCGAGCAGTCGATACGCCTCGCGGAAACCCTGCAGCGGATCGTCGAGCCAGTGCAGCAACAGGTTCGACCACAGCAGACCGATCGACTGCGGCTTGAAGGGCAAGGCTGCCGCGTCCGCCGCCAGCAGCGCCGGCCGCCTGCCGGGCAGAAACGGCAACAGCCAGCGCAAGCGCGAGCGCTGTTTCTGCCCGATGCGCAGCATGGCCTCGCTGAGGTCGACGCCGATCACCGCAGCCTTCGGATAGCGTTCGTGCAGAGCGGTGAGACTGGCGCCAGTGCCGCAGCCGAGATCGAGAACACGCTGCGGTTCGAGGCGCACGTAATCCAGCCGTTCCAGCATGCGCCGGCCGACTTCGCGCTGCAGAACCGCGACCTGATCGTAGGTCGCGGCCGCGCGCGCAAAATTCCGTCGCACCTGGCGCTGGTCGAGGAATTGCGCGGCAGTCTTCATAGACGATCAGTAGAGTGTTCCAGCCAAACCCTTAACACTCGCGGTGAAAGCGATGGATCGCCGGGGTGGCTGGCCTGTCTGCTCGCGACGCGCTCAGGCCGAACAGCCTGGCTCCGGGCATTGCACGGCAACCAGCGACTAGATCGGCCGCAGCCCGAGTTTCTCGAACAGCGCTTCGTCACGGTCGGCTTCCGGGTTACCGGTGGTCAACAGTTTGTCGCCGTAGAAGATCGAGTTGGCGCCAGCCAGAAAACACAGCGCCTGAACTTCTTCGGGCATCGCCTGGCGCCCCGCGGAGAGCCGTACGAAACTCGTCGGCATGGTGATGCGCGCGGCAGCAATGGTGCGCACGAACTCGAAATTGTCGATTGGCGCTACGTTGGCCAGCGGCGTACCGGGAATGGGTACCAGATTGTTGATGGGTACCGATTCCGGCGGCGGGTTGAGGTTGGCGAGCTGCGCGATCAGCGCTGCGCGGTTCCGGCGTCCCTCGCCCATGCCGATGATGCCGCCGGAACAGACCTTGATTCCGGCCTCGCGCACCTGCCCCAGCGTATCGACGCGGTCGGCGTGCTGGTGGGTGGTGATCACCTGCCCATAGAAGGAGGCATCGGTATCGAGGTTGTGGTTGTAGTAGTCGAGTCCCGCTTCCTTGAGTTCGCTGGCCTGGCCTTCCTTGAGCATGCCCAGGGTGACGCAGGTCTGCAGCCCCAGGCCCTTGACGGCGCGAATCATTTCGCTCACTTTCGCCAGGTCCTTGTCCTTGGGACCACGCCAGGCCGCGCCCATGCAGAAGCGCGAGGCGCCCTTGTCCTTGGCGGCCTGCGCCGCGGCGACCACTTCGTCGAGCGGCAGCAAGGCTTCGCGTTCAGTGTCGGTGCTGTAACGGGCAGACTGCGAGCAGTAGCCGCAGTCTTCGGAACAGCCGCCGGTCTTGACCGAGAGCAGCGTCGAGCGTTGAATCTCGTTGGCGTCGAAATGCTCGCGGTGCACCTGCTGCGCACGAAAGATCAGATCCATCAGCGGCAACTGATAGAGCTTTTCGACTTCGGCGACGGTCCAGCGGGCGGCTTGGCCCGCTGCGGCGGTATCGGGGGTGAGCGCGGCGGCTTGAGGGATTGCGTTCATGAGTTGTAGACCTGAGAGTTACCGTGAACGTCGCGTCGGCGACTCACGAAGATGAATCTCCCTTCTTCCGGATGCGGGAGAAGGGTCGGGTTGAGCGGGACGGGTATGACCTGTATGCTCGAGGGGGCTGGCAAAGTCGTGTCTGCTGGAATAATGTAAGGTCCGTCATCACGGATTCTTGACGAGCACTGCACGGGTGTCAATCTTAACTCAAAGCGCCGCATTGGTCCGCAGATCGTGCGCACGACTGCTGGCGCAGGACTGCCTGCTGTGCGGCGCTGAAAGCGGCAATAATCTGCTCTGCCCGGCCTGCGAGAACGACTTGCCGCGACTCGCGACGGCACGCTGTCCACGCTGCGCGCTGCCGACGCCCGGTGGCGAAGTCTGCGGCCGTTGTCTCGCGAGGTTGCCGCATTACGACGCCACCCTGGCCGTTTTTCGTTATGGTTTTCCGATCGACAAGCTGGTTCAGTCGTTCAAGTATGGACATCGCCTGGCGCTCGGCAGCTACTTCGGTCGGCAGCTCGCCGCACAGACTGGGCGCTGCGCGGCGGACCTGCTCATCCCCATGCCGCTGCATCCCCAGCGCCTGCGCGAGCGTGGCTTCAACCAGGCGCTCGAACTGGCACGCCCGGTCGGCAAGGCCTGGCGCATGCCCGTCGACGTACGCAGTTGTTGCCGAATCCGCCATACCGCCGCCCAGGCCGACCTTCCCTGGCGCGAAAGGGCCGGGAACGTTCGCGGAGCCTTCGCTTGCGCGGCGGATTTCACCGGCAGGCGGCTGATCCTGATCGACGACGTGATGACCACCGGCGCGTCCCTCAACGAATTGGCACGCACCGTCAAATTGCATGGTGCAGCCGAGGTCACGCTGCTGGTGCTGGCCCGCGCCTTGCCGCCGTGATCTCCAGGAACGATCGGCGAACGCCGGCAATGCGGCAGCGGGTCGGCGGCGCCACGACTCAAAGATGTTCGAACTCGGCGATGTCCGCGTTCGGGTGGTTTGCCGAAGAGGCGAAGGAGATGATGCCGCTGCCGCGCAGCACGAACTCCTCGTGCCTCAGAAACAGTTCGCGCTCGCCGCTGACGGTGATGAAAGTCCCGTTGGTACTGAGATCGCGCAGCACGAAGTGCTCGCCACGCCGTTCGATGCGTGCGTGGTGGCGCGACGCGCGGCGATCACGAACGTTGATATCGCACGCCGCATCACGTCCCATGACCAGTGTCGGCCGTTGCCTGTCGAGCAGTTTCACGTCCCCGCCATAACGTACGCAAAGTCGCAGGTCGCGCTCCGGGGCCGGCCTTGGCGGTATCACCACCGGCGCTGCCGCAGCTCTCGGTTCCAGCCAGGGCACTTCGAAAACCTGTGTTTTCGTCGGCAGCTCATGGGTGTCCAGGTGCTGCAGGTGGCGGGTCGACGATTGCAGATGCGGCGACAACAAGGCCCGCGCTTCGCCGCTGGTCAGCACCTGTCCGGCGACCGCCAGTTCGGCCAGGCACTCGGCGGTATTGACGCAGTCGCCAAGGAACTCGCCCCCCTGCTCGAACACCGTGCCGTGCTGAAAACCGATCCGGATGGCGAGTTGCATGCCTGAAACAGGCGGCAGGTCGGCGATGCGCCGCTGCATGGCGATGGTTGCCTGGCAGGCATCGTTGGCGTTCGCGAAGATTGCCGTGAGGTCATCGCGGCGGCTCCGCACAACACGACCGTGGAAACCGTCAATGCCGCGCAACATGCGTTTCATGCAACGATCGATGGCATGCAGCGCCTCGGCGCCGCCAAGCTTCTCGAACAGACGCGGAGTCTCATCAACGACGGCGACGACGACTGACAGCGTCCTTTCCTTGCTACTCATGAATGCCACTCTCCCGGCTGCCGGTTAGCGGCCAGCGCTGCGCTTCAGCAGGCGCGCTCGATCGTGTCATGCGCTTACCACCGGCAAAGGGAATGCTGCCGGTGCTGAAACAACATCGTCATGCGGCTGCGGGTCGAACACGGTATCGCCGCCAGCCATCGCCGTCAGATCCGCGTCCGGGCGCAAGCCCTTGAAGTCGAACAGGGCATGATCGGCCAGATGTGAGGGAATCACTTTCTGGAGCGCAGAAAACACCGAGAGCGTCCGTCCGGGGTAGCGTCGATCCCAGTCTCCCATCATTTCGCGAATCCTCTGGCGCTGCAGATTGTCCTGCGAGCCGCAGAGATTGCAGGGGATGATCGGGTACTCCATGGCGCGCGCGAAACGCGCGATGTCCGCTTCACTACAGTAGGCCAGGGGTCGGATCACCACGTGTGCGCCATCGTCGGTGACCAGTTTGGGCGGCATCGCCTTGAGTTGGCCGCCGAAGAACAGATTGAGAAACAACGTATGGACGATGTCGTCGCGATGATGGCCGAGGGCGATCTTGTTGGCGCCGACTTCCTTGGCAGTCCGATAAATGATGCCGCGCCGCAGACGGGAACACAGCGAGCAGGTGGTCTTGCCCTCCGGAATCTTGCTCTTGACGACACTGTAGGTGTCCTGTTCGACGATGCGGTACTCGACCCCGATGGCCGCCAGATAATTCGGCAGCACGTCAGCCGGGAAGCCCGGCTGCTTCTGATCGAGGTTCATGGCGATCAGACGGAAATTCACCGGCGCACGCTCGCGCAGTGCCATCAGTATCGACAGCAGCGTGTACGAGTCCTTGCCGCCGGAAAGGCAGACCAGGACGGTATCCCCGTGCGCGATCATGTGGTAGTCGGCGATCGCCTTGCCGACCTTGCCTTCAAGCCGCTTTCTGAGGCGCAGCAAGGTGTTTGACAGTTCCAAGGAATCCTCTCTGATGGCGTGACAGACTACAGATGCGCGGTACGGCCGCCATCGACGTTGATGACCTGGCCGGTAACGTAGGCCGCGTCCTCGAGCAGGTAGCGTACCGCGTGCGCGATGTCCTGCGGACAACCGGCTCGTTGCAACAAGGTATGCGCCAGGATCTCGGCGCGCGCGGCGCTGTCAAAGAGATCACTCTCCGGCCACAGGATCGGACCCGGCGCCACGGCGTTGACGCGTACCAGCGGTGCCAGTTCAATGGCCAGGGCCCGCGTCAGTCCGAGCAGGCCCGCCTTGGCGGCGCAATACAGGGGATAGCCGGCGAGCGGGCGTTCAGCATGAATGTCGGTGATGTTGACCACCGCGCCGCGGGAGGCCGCCAGGTGCGGCGCGGCCGCCTGCGTCAGAAACAGGGGGGCCTTGAGGTTGCTGTCGAGCAACTCGTTCCAGGCGGCCACGTCGATGCTGCCGAAAGGGGTCGGGAAGAAGCTGGAAGCGTTGTTCACCAGGGCGTCGAGGCGACCGAAACGGTCGATGGTCGCGGCGACCAACTGCGGCGAGGTTTCGACCTGCCGCAGGTCGGCCTGCAGGCAGGCCGCCGAAGACGGTCTTGCCAGATTCAGTTCGGCAACCAGAGCCACAGCCGCTTCCGACGCCAGATGGTAGTGCACCAGGATGTTGGCTCCGGTGGCATGCAGCACGCGCGCGATCGCACTGCCCACCCGTCTGGCAGCGCCGGTTACCAATATCGTTTTGCGGTTCATCTCCAGATCCAGGCCAGCACCAACAAGAATTTGATTTTAACGGATTCCTGCCACAGCCTTCGGAAAAAGCAGTCCTTTCGGGCGCCAGCGCGCTAAACTGCGAGGAATTCACGTGTAGGAATGGGAGATCGTTGATGAGCAACCTGGACAGACCACTCGACGCCGACGAACTGATCACTCTTGCCGAGCGAATCGCCCAACTGCCGGCAGCCGATGCCGAGTGGGTTGACATGCTGCTGCGGGAGTTGCTGCGCGCGCGCGCGCGCGAAGCGGAACTGCTTGCCGAACAAGCCAGCGTCCGGCACGAAACCGAGGCGCACAGCGGCGAACTCGACGACCAACTGGCGCAGGTCGCTCTCGACACCGCCGAGTGGTTGCGAACGTTGTGGAACGTCGGCTACATGGGGGCTGGCAGTTTCCGTTCGCAACCGCGCTCGGCCTTTCCGGCGATCGACCTCGAAGATGTCAGGAAGTCCTCGCTTTTCGCGCGCATTCGCCAGGGCAAACATGCCTTGCCATTCCCGCCGCCGACCCGGCAAGGCCTGCCCTGGCACGAACTGCTGGAGGACCCGGGGCAGCGGTCGCATCGCGTCGACGCCGAGGTCGTTCGCGAGGAAACGGGCCTGGCCTTCGGTGCGATCATCGAAGGCTGCGCCGAGTGGCAGGTGATGGAAGAGTGCGTCGAGAACAAGGAGTTCGTCGTGCAGCACCAGGGCAAGGGGCCGACCTATCGGCTGCGTCTGGGCGACGGCGCGACCGCTCGGTTGCGCCGCGAGCCACCACATACAACGCGCAAGATCCACCTGCAGGGGCACGGCGGTTTCCACAGCTACACCCTCGAATGGCCGGCCGATGGCGACGACGGGCGCACCCAGTACGTGCCTTTGCGCGCCGCGACCTGGACGCGCGCCGAATCCGAGGCCGAGCACTGGCTGGCGAGTACGCACCCGGAATTGTACGGACAGGTCCGCTTCGAAATCTGTGAACTCTGAAGCATGACCTGATCGGCATGCTGATCGCCCGAACCCCAGGCGCTCTGCCACTTCCGACGGCGGATGCCCTGGCCTGTAGTGCCGCGTTGTGTTCCCGAATCGTCGCCGAAATCGACGCGGCCGGCGGCTGGATCGGTTTCGATCGCTTCATGGACTTCGCGCTCTACACGCCCGGCATGGGCTATTACGCGGGTGGGGCACACAAGTTCGGCGCTGCCGGCGATTTTCTGACCGCGCCGGAACTTTCTGATGTCTTCGCTCAGGCGCTCGGCGCTCAGGTCGCGCAGCTACTCGCGCTCGGCGCACCGCAGATCATCGAGGTCGGCGCCGGCAGCGGGCAACTCGCCGCCGACCTGTTGCTCGAACTCGAACGACGCGACCGGCTGCCTGAACGCTACTGCATTCTCGAACTGTCCGGCGAATTGCGCGCGCGCCAGCACGCAACGCTGAGCACGCGCGTTCCGCAGTTCCTCCCGCTCCTCCGCTGGCTTGAGTGCTTGCCCGAGGATTTCGACGGTCTGGTATTGGCCAACGAAGTCCTCGACGCGATGCCGGTGCACCTTGTGGTGTGGAATGGGGAAGGCATTGCCGAGCGGGGAGTGGCCGTTGACAGCGGGCAGTTCACCTGGCGCGATCGTCCGGCCGGCGGGCGCTTGCGTGAACGCGCACAGGCGCTGGCCGCCGCATGCGCGATCGCGCCGGGTTATCTCAGCGAAATTTCGCTGCTCGCTCCAGCCTGGATTGCACAATGGGCAGCGATCCTGCGGCGTGGTGCGCTGTTGTTGATCGACTACGGTTTCCCGCGGCACGAGTATTACCATCCGCAGCGCGACGCCGGGACGTTGATGTGCCACTATCGCCAGCATGCGCACGGCGAGCCCTTCTACCTGCCGGGCCTGCAGGACATTACCGCGCATGTCGATTTCACGGCCATCGTCGAAGCCGGCTGCGAGGCCGGACTTGAGTTGTTGGGCTACAGCACGCAGGCGAGCTTTCTTTTCAACTGCGGGCTGACCGAGATCCTGGCCCGCACGCCGGCGAGCGAACCGCTGCGCTACCTGCCGCTGGCGAGCGCCGTTCAGAAGCTGATCTCACCTGCAGAAATGGGCGAACTCTTCAAGGTCATCGCCCTGGGCAAAGGCATCAGCGAACCCCTGCTGGGTTTCGCGAACGGAGACCGCAGCGCGACCTTATGAACCTGGTCCGCCGCACATCCTCCTTGGTCAACGCCGGACCAGTCAGCCCGAAAGCCTCACCGCTGCGTTGACGACAGCCCGGCCCGCACCGCCGCGACACGCGCCGCGTGCACCCGTGCGGCAATGCCGGCTCGGTCGTCGCAGGCGCGCGCAATCGCTGCGGCGTCGACCCCGCGCAGCAGCGCCAGGGCCTGACGGAAAAGCGCCGGTGAACGATAGGGCACGTCCTGCCAGCCGCGACGACCATGAAAGTCGCAGGCACAAGCCGCGAGGAGTTGTTCGAAGCGGGCAGGTCGGCGCAAGGCGTCGGTGGCTTCGAGAAGCCTGACGATGGTTGCCGGAGCCAGTTCCGGTCCGCGATGGATGTCGCCATGGTAGCGTGCCACCAGCAGGGCCAGATCGCGGCAGTCGACCGGGACCTTGAAGCGTGCGCAGACTGCGCCGACCAGGTCGACACTGCGGGCCTCATGCCCCGGATGCCGTGGCAGATCGGTAGCGGGCGTCGTGCCTTTGCCGAGATCGTGGAGCAGCGCCGCGAAGCGAACCGGCAGCGCGCAGCCGCGCTGCGCCGACTGGTCGACGACCATCATCACATGCACCCCGGTGTCCACCTCGGGATGGTAGTCGGCGCGCTGTGGAACGCCGAAAAGGCGATCGAGTTCGGGGAGCAGGCGGGCCAGTGCCCCGCATTCACGCAGGATGGCGAACATCCGTGAAGGGCAGGCTTCCAACAGACCCTTGGCCAGTTCCTGCCAGACGCGTTCGGCAACCAGGTGGTCGAGTTCGCCGCCGGCGACCATCGCCTGCATCAGTGCCAGGGTTTCCGGTGCGACGCTGAAATCGACCAGACGCGCGGCAAAACGGGCGACACGCAGCACGCGCACCGGGTCTTCGCCGAAGGCCGGACCAACATGCCGCAGGACGCGCGCTGCCAGATCGTCGACACCGCGGTAGGGATCGATCAGCGATCCATCGGCGGCGCGGGCGATGGCGTTGATCGTCAGGTCACGGCGCGCCAGATCCTCTTCGAGGCTGACTTCCGGCGCGGCATGAAAGGCAAAGCCCTTGTAGCCATGGCCGGTCTTGCGCTCGGTACGTGCCAGCGCATATTCCTCATGCGACGTCGGGTGCAGGAACACCGGGAAATCCTTGCCAACCGGCTTGAAGCCAAGCGCCCGCATTTCTTCGGGCGAGGCACCGACCACGACATGGTCGCGATCCTGCACCGGCAGGCCGAGCAACTCGTCGCGAATCGCGCCGCCCACCGTGAAGATCTGCATGTTGGCTGTAGCCGGTGCCTAGGACGTTTCGGCGAGCGCCCCGGCCTGCCATTCGGCCATCGCCGGCAAGGTCAGCATGCTTTGCAGCCAGGCTTGCGAAGCCGGCGGCACACCGACACCGTAGGTGAGAAAACGCCACACCACCGGGGCATACATGGCATCGGCAATCGAGAAAGCGCCGAACAGAAAGGGTCCGGACGTTGCAAAGCGACTGCGACAAGCCTCCCAGATGGCCACGATGCGCCGGATGTCGGCACAGACTGCCGGGCTTCGCGGCTGGCCCGGCCGGCTGGCGCGAACATCCATCGGCATCTCCTGGCGCAGTGGCAGGAATCCCGAATGCATCTCGGCGCAGAGCGCGCGGGCCTCGGCTCGCTGGGCCTGCGCGGCGGGCCACAACGCGGGCGCGAGCTCGGCGAGGTATTCGCAGATCGCCAGCGAGTCCCAGATCAGCAGACGTTTGCCACCTTGCTCGTCGATCAGACAAGGCACTTTGCCCGATGGCGAATACTGGAGAATTTCTTCCTTGGTGCTGCTTCGGTCCAGGCGA
The DNA here is from genome assembly GCF_056856495.1 of Candidatus Accumulibacter propinquus. Taxonomy (NCBI): domain Bacteria; kingdom Pseudomonadati; phylum Pseudomonadota; class Betaproteobacteria; genus Candidatus Accumulibacter; species Candidatus Accumulibacter propinquus. The sequence goes on along the minus strand of NZ_JBSEHC010000003.1, from coordinate 520,459 downwards.
ATCGCGACCTCGGTGAACGGCAGTCCCGCCTGCCTGGCGGTCAGCCAGGGCCGCAGGGACCACGAAGAAAAGTTGCGATCGCCGATGACGAGCGTCAGCATGAGCATGCTCTCCCGGTCATTCGCTCAGCGACCGGCCCGGTAGCGATAGCGGTCAAGGCGAGGCTGTGGCATTTCGATCGACGAAAGATAACCTGGCGCCACCGCCTCGAGTGACGTCGGATGCCAGCCGGGATAGTTGCGCGCACCGTCGCAGACGCTGTCGACTTCCATCGAACGCAGATTGTCGGGTGACAGCGGCGGATTCGGCAACAGCCACAGCAGGCCGGCCTGCAGGTAGGCCCAGCCGCCGGTGCCCAGGTCGATGATCCGGGGCGATTTGCCGACCAGGCGAGCGGTGTATTCGACCATCTCACGCAAGGTATAGACCTTGGGGCCACAGAGGTCGTAAGTCTTTCCGAAAGTGGTACTGTCGCCCAGGCAATTGACGAAAGCCCTGGCGACATCGCCGACATAGACCGGCTGGAAGCGCGCCTCGCCGGCGCCCAGCGGCAGGACGGGGAAGAGCCTGATCAGCTTGGCGAAGGTGTTGAGAAAGGCGTCATCCGGACCGAAGATCACCGAGGGACGGAAGACCGTGACCGCCAGGTCATCGGCAGCCGCGTCGATGCAGGCTTCGCCCTCGCCTTTCGAACAGAGGTATTCGGAAGGCGCGTTGATCGCCGCCTTGAGCGCGCTCATGTGCACCAGGCGGCTGACGCCGCTTGCCTTCATCGCGGCGACGATCTTGCGTGGCAGATCGACATGCGCTGCAGCGAAACCCTTGCCGTAAGGCAGCCGCGAATCGCTGTCGTGCAGTATGCCGACCAGGTTGATCACCGCGTCCTGCCCCTGCATCAACTTGACGAGCGTCTGCGGATCCTGAACGTCGGCCTCGACCATGTCCACCGTCGGCAGCATGATCAGCTTCTTGGTATTGTCGCGATGGCGGGTCGGTATCGTCACCCGGACGCCGCGTTCCGAAAGGCGGCTGGCAATCCAACCGCCGACAAAACCACTACCGCCGATCAACAACACTTTCTCGAGTTCCATGGCGTCCTACCGGTGAAGTAAATGTTTGAAACCGTAATTTTAAGGCAAATCCTCACCCTTGACCTCGCCGCCGCTACGCGCAGCGATGACACCCAGGCGGTTCTTGAGGGTTTGCGGCTTGCCGTCGAAGAGGGCCGAGTAATACAGCGAATTGCTCATCACCTTCTTCACGTAGTCCCGTGTTTCGCTGAAGGGGATGGTTTCCGCATAGATGGCGCCTTCCAGCGGGCGATCGGCACGCCACTTGCGTGCCCGACCCGGTCCGGCGTTGTAGGCCGCCGAGGCCAGCACCGGGTGGTTGTCGAGGCTTTCGAGGACCAGGCGCATGTAGGTGGTGCCGAGCAGGAGATTGGTTTCGGTATCGTTGACCCGGGCCTGGTTGAAATCCTTGAGACCGATCTTGTTGGCCACCCACTTGGCCGTGGCGGGCATCAGTTGCATCAGGCCGGAAGCACCGACGTGCGATCTGGCGCTGGTGATGAAGCGACTCTCCTGGCGCATCAGGCCGTAAACCCAGGCATCATCCAGAGCCTGGCTGCGCGCTGCCGGTCGCACCTGGTCGCTGTACGGTGCGAGATAACGCATCGAATAGTCGTGTTCACTACGGGTGCGGTCGGCCGCGGCAATCGCGCGGTCGTAATTGCCCGAGCGCAGGGCGATTTCCGATGCTGCCAGGAGTTCACGGTCGCTCATTCGCCGCAGGGCCCAAGTCCACTCCCTGACGCCTTCCGTACGCAGGTTCAGGCGAAAGAAGGCCAATGCGCGCTGCACGCCCGGACTGGCACTGATCTGCAGCAGTTCCTCCCGGCTTGGTGGTGCCGCCTTGGGCGGTGTGCTGGTCGGCCGTCCGAGTTCGTCGTTGGCCAGATTGCCATAGAAATCGGGCTGTCCGGCGATCTTCGCGAAGAGCGCGTTGGCCTCTTCCAGTCGGCCGCCAGCGCGGTACGCGCGCCCCAGCCAGTAGGTCCAGGCCGGCTGCGCGGCGAGCGCCGGCGGCATTCTTTCGATCGTCGCCCGGACGCTGCCCCAGTCGTTCGCCCGCAGGGCGGCGCGTACCTTCCACTCCGCCACCTCGTCGGACAAGGGCGCGTCGCCGGCCTGGCGGTACCACTCCATGGCCTCCGGCATGTGCCGCTGCGCCGCCTGCCAGCCGACCTGACTCCACGCCCAGGCCTTTTCGCCGGCGTTCAGCGCCGGCGCGATTCTTGACAGTTGCTCGGCAGCCACGCGCGGGTCGTTGCGCGCGATGCGCTGGATCGCCAGCACCGCCAGTTCGCGCTGCATACGACTGGCCGAGAGGTCGCCCGGCAGCCTGCTCAGCCAGGGCAGGGGGGTGTCGATGACCGTCTGCGCCAGTTTCTTGTCCGGCGTCTGGCTAGCCGGGAGATAATTCATGCTGTACAGCGCGGCGGCCATCTTGTTGGCTTCGAACTGGCGGCGAATGCGCGCCCAGACGGCATCGGCCAGCACGCGCTTCTCGACGATCAGCGCTTCGAGTACGGGGTAGCAGGGCTCGGGTGGTTCGAGCAGGGTCGCCCAAAGTGGCAAGGCGTCGTCGAGCGCCCGCGCATCGCCCTGTGCCCGTCGGCTCTGCAGTGCATAACAGGCCATTTCCTGATCGGGTTGCGCGAGTCGTGGATACTCGGCGTCAAACAGCGTCCATTGCTGCTTCCGGCCCTGTTGCCGTAGCCAGTCAAGGCGCAGCTTCTCGGCCACGTAGGTGTTTTCATGACGGGTCAGGAAGGCGCCGACTGTGGCCGGGTCGCTGTCCTTCAGGTCGAGGAGCAAACGCCAGTACTCGACGTAGGCTTCAAGCTCATAGCCCTGGAGTGCCGCCGCCATGCGCTCCAGTTTCGCCCGGTCGCCGGCGCGGACCGCGTCACGCGCTGCCAGGAATTGCTCGTCGCTGCTCAGTGCCAAAGCCGCGGTCGGGACCAGAAACAGTTGCAGGAGGAGCGGGAGGGCCAGGAGGAGCGTATGGCGGAGCTTCATGGTAAGCTGAATTTCTCGAAAAACACCGATTTTGAGCATATCACATGGCTGTCGGGTTGACGCTTGGAATGAGCGTCGAAGTTCTGGACGAAGAAATCCTTGCCAACCGGCGAGCATTGCGCCAGGCGCTGCTCGAGCGCCGACGGGCCATGCCCAGAGATCAATGGATGCGCCATTCGACCCGGATCTGTGAGCTTCTGCAGGTCGGCTTTCCGCAGTTGACGGCGATGCGGGTGGGTTTCTGCTGGCCGCTGCACCAGGAGCCGGACCTCAGGCCGCTGATCGACGACTGGCTGCAGGAGGGCCGCGCCGGTTTCAACGCGTTGCTGCCCGTGGTCATCGATACGCGGCAGGCGCTCGCCTTTCGCAGCTGGTCGCCAGACACCGCGATGACCGTCGACCGGCATGGCATTCCAGCGCCCGCAGCGGGCGATTTCCTGTTGCCGCAGGCGCTGCTGATCCCGGTGAATGGCTTCGATGCCGCAGGTTACCGCATCGGCTACGGCGGCGGCTACTTCGACCGCACGCTGGCTTCGCTGCGCCCGCGTCCGCTGGCCATCGGCGTCGGTTTCGAAATCGCCCGGCTGGCGTCGATCCGTCCCGAGCCGCATGACCAGGTGCTCGATGCGGTGGTTACCGAAGCCGGTATCTTCCGGCCTGTCCGGTGAGGGTCTGCCAGCAAATGGCGGTGACACCGACTGCGGGCCGCTGCGGCAGCGGGGGAGCAGCCCTTGCGCTCAGGCGAACCTCGCCGTCAGGTCTTCCCGCAGATCGCAATACTCACCGTCGGTCAAACCCAGGTGCTCGAGTGCTTGACTACCCATTCTTGCCCAGGCGCTGGTGTCGCGCAGGCGAATGTTTTCGTCATGAAAACATTCGGCCAGCACGTTGATGGCGATCAACGTTTGTGCTCTCGGACTGACCCCCTCCCTGTCGGTGAAGGTCGCCGGGTCGTGGTGATAGAGAATGCCTTCGCAGATCGCCTCGGGTAGAAACCACCCCTTGGCCACCAGATAGCCAAGCGTCGCGTGGTCAGTGGTGTGCCGTTCCCTTTCCACGGCGGCGAAGGGTCGGTCGCCGGAGTTCTCCGCCAGCAGCAGGGTCTGCGGGTAATCCGGAAATTTCTGGGTCAGGATCGGGATACCCACGTCATGGAAGAGGGCGAAACAGTAGGCGTCATCGCGGGGTCCCCTGGGGATGGTCTGGGCGATGCGGCTGGCGATGCCGGCGACCTGCTCGGCGCGGTCCCAGAATTCTTCCAGAGTCCTTCCCTGCCCAGTTACCGCCTTTCTGAGTATCAGACCGGTAACGATCTGGGTGGCGGTGCGCATGCCCAGAATGGTTACCGCCTGGGCAGCGGAACTGGTCCGCTTGGCGAGTCCGAAGAAGGGCGAGTTGACGGTTTTCAGAACGGCTGCGGTGAGCCCGACATCGGCCTCGATCAGGCGGGCGACAATCCGCGGGTCGGGGTCGTCCTTCCTGAGTTCGCTCTCGATTTGCAGTAACACCTGCGGCCTGGAGGGTATCGCGATCCCCTTCAGCGTCTTTTCGATCACATCCGCGGCTATCGTCTTGCTCATCTCTTTTTCTCAATCGCTACCGGACCATGAGGCCTTCGATGCACGAACGCTGGAGCCGGATCGTCGCCGGCCAGCCTGCATGGACCATGTCGTCAATCGATGATTATCACACCAATCGCGCAGCACGGGCGCTTTGGGGGGCAGCGCATTGCAACCGAGTGTGCGGAAATTTACAGTCCGGGATGCGACTTGCAGGCCCTGACGGCCACGTCGGTCGGCTGCGTCCTCCCGGCCCGTCGGGGCCTGCGCGGCGGCTATAATCGTGGACCGATTACCAGGAATACCTGATCCATGCCCGATCTGCTCGCGAATCTCAATGCGCCTCAGTTGGCCGCCGTCACGCTGCCGCCGCAACATGCCCTGATCCTCGCCGGGGCCGGCAGCGGCAAGACGCGGGTACTGACCACCCGCATCGCCTGGCTGATCTCGACCGGACAGGTCGGGCCGCAGGGGATCCTGGCGGTGACCTTTACCAACAAGGCGGCCAAGGAGATGCAGTCCCGCCTGGCGGCGATGCTGCCGATCAACACCCGCGGCATGTGGATCGGTACCTTCCACGGTCTCTGCAACCGCTTCCTGCGCGCGCACTGCCGCGAGGCCGGGTTGCCCGCGCAGTTCCAGATTCTCGATGCCGCGGACCAGTTGGCGGCGATCAAGCGCCTGCTCAAGAACCTCAACGTCGACGACCAGAAGTTTCCGCCGCGCGAACTGATGCACTTCATCAATGCCCACAAGGAGCAGGGGATTCGCGCCGCACAGGCCGAAGCCTACGACCAGTTCACCAGTCGTCGCGTCGAGTGGTACGCCGAGTATGAAGCGCAATGCCAGCGCGAAGGGGTGGTCGACTTTGCCGAACTGCTGCTGCGTTCGTACGAACTGCTGCAAAGCAACGAGCCGCTGTGCCACCACTATCAGGCGCGCTTCCGGCACATTCTGGTCGATGAGTTTCAGGACACCAACCGCCTGCAGTACGCCTGGCTGAAGCTGCTGGCCGGTCGCGGCGGCGTCCCTCCGGAAGGCGGCGGCGCCTGCCTCTTCGCAGTGGGCGACGACGACCAGTCGATTTACGCCTTCCGCGGCGCCGAGATCGGCAACATGCGCGACCTGCAGCGCGAATTCGAACTGGCGAACGTGATTCGCCTGGAACAGAACTATCGCTCGCATGGCAATATCCTCGACGCCGCCAATTCGCTGATCAAACAGAATCGCGGCCGCCTCGGCAAGAATCTGTGGACCGAGGCCGGCGCCGGCGAACCGATCCGTGTCTTCGAGGCCTTTTCCGACGTGGATGAAGCGCGTTTCATCGTCGAGGAGATTGGCGAACTCGTGCGCGCAGGCGCCCCGCGCGATCAGATGGCCGTCCTGTACCGCTCCAACGCACAATCGCGGGTGCTCGAACACCAGTTGTTCACCCTGGCAGTGCCGTATCGTGTGCATGGCGGCCTGCGCTTCTTCGATCGCCAGGAAGTCAAACATGCCCTGGCCTACCTGCGCCTGATCGCCAATCCCGACGACGACACGGCCTTTGCCCGTGTCGTGAATTTTCCGACGCGCGGGATCGGTACGCGCAGCATCGAAGCCCTGCAGGAAGCGGCGCGTTGCGCCAATTCGAGCCTGTACAATGCGGCGGCGAGTCTCGCCGGCAAGGCGGGCACGTCACTCGCCCGCTTCGTCCGCCTGATCGAGGACTTGCGCAGCGAGACCAGGGATTTGCTCCTGCCCGAGGTGATCGACCGGATCATCGACCGGAGCGGTCTGCGCCAGCACTATCTGACCGACAAGGAAGGCCAGGACCGACTCGAGAACCTCGACGAACTGATCAACGCGGCCACGGGCTTCCTCCGTGAGGAGGGGGCTGCGTCGGGTGATGGCGATGCTGTGCCGGATGGCGGGCCGCTGGCCGCCTTCCTGGCGCATGCCTCGCTGGAGGCCGGCGAGCATCAGGCGGGCGAGGGACAGGAAGCGGTTCAGTTGATGACCGTGCACGCCGCCAAGGGCCTGGAGTTCGATGTCGTCTTCATCTCCGGCCTGGAGCAGGGTCTTTTCCCGCACGAGAATGCCGCGCTCGAACGCGACGGCCTGGAGGAAGAGCGGCGGCTGATGTACGTCGCCGTCACGCGTGCCCGCCACCGGCTTTATCTGAGCCACGCGCAGACGCGCCTGCTGCACGGGCAGACCCGCTATTGCCTGCCATCGGCGTTCCTCGACGAACTGCCGCCGGAACTGCTGCGCAAGGTCGGTCGCGCCGCCACGGTCGCGCGTCCGGCGGTTGCCGTCAGCGGGCAAGCGACGGCCCCGGCCGGGGCCGGGGCGCTGCGGGTCGGCCAGAACGTGCGGCATGCCCGGTTTGGCGTCGGTGTCATCGTGTCCGCCGAAGGTTCCGGGCCGGAAGCGCGCGTGCAGGTCAATTTCGGCGCCGGCGGCATGAAGTGGCTGGCGCTCGAGTATGCGCGGCTGGTACCGCTCTGAGCCGAGCGGCGAGCGCGAGAACCGGCCGGCCGACGAAGCTGCTGCCGTGCATCGGCAAAGGCATTTGCGCACGGATTGTGTGCATAAGCCTGTGGAAGGACTGTCCATGCAGGGTTCAAGTGGCAGACAGCAATGGTTTTTTTGCACTTGCCCAGAAAGCGGGCAGACCACTAGACTGTAGCCTTAAACCAGAGGAGGAGATAGTCATGCCGTTTGCCATTCGTATGCACCAGACCGGGGGCCCCGAAGTCATGTGCTGGGAGGAGCTTGAGGTCGGCGACCCGGCGCCCGGGGAGGCGCGTGTGCGTCACCAGGCGGTCGGTCTCAACTACATCGACATCTATCATCGTAGTGGCCTCTATCCGTTGCAGTTGCCGAACGGTCTCGGGCTCGAAGCCGCCGGCTGCGTCGAGGCCGTCGGCGCCGGGGTCAGTGATCTGCATCCCGGCGACCGGGTCGCCTACGCCGGGGGACCGGTCGGCGCTTACAGCCAGGTGCGCTGCCTGCCCGCCGACCGTCTGCTCAAGCTGCCCGAGAACATCGATTTCCGTACCGCGGCGGCGATGATGCTGCAGGGTTTGACCAGCGCCTATCTGCTGCGCCGTACCTATCACGTGCAGGCCGGCGATAACGTACTGATCCACGCGGCGGCGGGTGGCGTTGGCCTGATTGCCTGTCAGTGGGCCAAGGCCCTGGGTGCCACGGTGATCGGTACGGTTGCAGGCGCAGCCAAGGCGGCGCTGGCCCTGGCGCACGGCTGCGACCACGTGATCGACTACTCGCGCGAGGATTTTCCCCGGCGGGTCCGTGAAATCACCGCCGGCGAGGGCGTGGCCGTAGTTTACGATGGGGTCGGCAAGGACACCTTCGGCGGCTCGCTCGACAGCCTGCGGACCTGCGGGATGATGGTCAGCTTCGGCAACGCCTCGGGTCCCGTGCCGCCTTTCGATCCCCTGCTGCTGTCGCAGAAGGGCTCGCTGTTCCTGACGCGCCCGACGCTGATGCATTACACGGCCAGGCGTGCCGATCTGGTTGCGCTGGGCGCCGAGCTGTTCGAGGTCGTCGGCTCGGGCAAGGTCAGGATCGAAGTCAACCAGACCTACCCGCTGGCAGAAGTGGCGCGCGCGCATCGCGACCTGGAAGCACGCAAGCATACCGGATCGACCATCCTGTTGCCTTGATGAAGCGCCTGCAGGCCCGCCTGGTTGCACTGCGCTACCTGCTGGCGACGGCATGGCCGATCGTCCTGATCACGGCCATCGGCCTTGCCGTCGCTTACCAGTTCGTCGAGCCGGAACCGCCCCGACGCATCAGCATCAGCACCGGTAGCGAGAACGGCGCCTACTACGCCTACGCGCAACGCTATGCCGCGCTGCTGGCCGGCAAAGGCATCACCCTGGAGATCATGACCTCGGCGGGTTCGCACCAGAACCTCGAGCGCATCGAAAATGGCGAGGCCGACGTGGCCTTCGTGCAGGGGGGCATTGCCCTGCGGGCGCCCGACGATGACGAGGAAGCGGGTCCTCTGCGTTCGCTCGGCAGCGTCTCTTATGAGCCGGTGTGGGTGTTCTATCGGGGTGCGCAGCGGGTCGACAAGCTCCACCAGCTCGGCGGCAGGCGCATCGCCGTCGGCGAGGAGGGCAGTGGTATTCGGGGCCTCGCCCTGCAGTTGCTGGAAGCCAACGAAATTCCCGCCAACAGCCCGAACCTGCTGCCGCTTGCCGGCTTGAACGCCGCCGAAGCGCTGCAGCAGGAACAGATCGACGCCGCGTTCATCGTCGCCGCGCAGGAAGCGCCGGTGGTGCAGGTGATGCTGCGTTCGCCGGGATTGCGGGTGGTCAGCCTGAGCCAGGCCGATGCCTACCTGCGACGCTTCCCGTTCCTGTCCAAGATCGTGCTGCCGCGCGGGGTCGTCGACCTGGTGCGCGACGTGCCGCCCCGGGACACCGTGCTGCTGGCGACGACGGCCAACGTCATCGTCCGCGAAGACCTGCACCCGGCCGTCGCCGGCCTGCTGTTGCAGGCGATGACCGAGGTTAACGGCAGGGGCGGTTTCTTTCAGCGCGCCGGTGAGTTCCCGGCGTACAAGGACCAGAGCTTTCCGTTGTCGAGCGACGCGGCGCGCTACTACAAGTCTGGTCCGCCCTTCCTGCAGCGTTATCTACCGTTCTGGATGGCGGTGCTTGTCGAGCGCCTGTTGGTGATGATCCTGCCGCTGCTGATGTTGTCGCTGCCGCTGCTGAAGTTCGCACCTGCCCTGTACAGCTGGCGAGTGCGCTCGAAGATCGTGCGCTGTTACGGTGACCTGAAGTTCCTCGAGAGCGACCTGCGCCGGAACTACGAACCGGCCCGCCGGCAGGAGTACGTGCAGCAGCTCGACCGCATCGAAAACGACGCCAGCACACTCAATATCCCACTGGCTTTCAGTGATCTGCTTTACACTCTGCGTGAGCATATCAACCTGGTTCGTGAGGAGCTTCGCCGGCTTGCCACGGTCCATGACAAGGACAATAGAGAATGATGAAATCCTTCCTGATTGCGAATCCCAAGGGCGGTTCCGGAAAATCGACGCTGGCGATCAACCTGGCCGGCCATCTCGCGCGCAGTGGGCATCGGGTGATGCTCGGTGACGTCGATCGTCAGCAGTCGTCGCGGGAATGGCTGCGCTTGCGGCCATCGATCCTGCCGACGATTCGCAGTTGGGAGATCGAACCCGGAAAAACCGCGCGCCCACCGAAAGGGACCACGCATGTCGTGCTGGACACGCCGGCAGGCCTGCATGGCAAGGCGCTCGACACGGTCGTCAAGCAGGTGAACCGGGTGATCGTTCCGGTCCAGCCGTCATTGTTCGACATCCTCGCGACCCGCCACTTCATCGAGGCGCTGCTCGAAGAAAAGGCCGTGCGCAACGAACACGCGTTCGTGGCCGTCGTGGGCATGCGGGTCGATCCACGCACCCGCGCTGCCGCTGAACTCGAGCGTTTTCTCGCCCAGTACGACCTGCCGGTGCTCACCCATCTGCGCAATACGCAGCTCTACGTGCAGACGACGTTGAACGGGATGACCATGTTCGATCTGTCGGCGTCGCGTGCAGCCAAGGATCTCGAACAGTGGCAGGCGATCATCGAGTGGGTGAACAGCTAGCCGTGGGCTGGCACGGTCCTCGTCGCGGCGCCTCTCCGGGCTTGACCGCTGCGGTCAGCACCGCCGACTGAATCGCGCGCCGCGCTGCGATCGTCGCGTTGGGCATTCCGCCTCGGGGTAAAATGGCGGGATGCCTGAAATCCCGTTCATCCACCTTCGCCTGCACAGCGAATACTCGATCACCGATGGCATCGTTCGCCTGAACGACGCGGTCGCACGCGCTGCCAGCTACGGCATGCCGGCGCTGGCGCTGACCGATCTCAGCAATCTCTTCGGCCTGGTCAAGTTCTATTACACGGCACGCAGCAAGGGAATCAAGCCGCTGCTCGGCAGCGACGTCTGCATCGCCAACGAAACCGATCCCGATCGTCCCAGTCGCCTGTTGCTGCTCTGCCGCTCCCGGCAAGGTTACCTGCAGCTCTGCGAGTTGCTGTCGCGTGCCTACCTCGCACCGCGCGTGCGCGGGCGGGCCGAAATCACGCGCCGGATGCTGCAGGAGGTCGGCGTCGATGGCCTGATCGCGTTGTCGGGCGCCGCTGCCGGCGACGTCGGCGAGGCCCTGCTGCAGGGCAACCGCGAACAGGCGGCAAGTCGCGCACGGCGTTGGGAGGAACTGTTTCGCGGTGCCTTCTACCTCGAAGTGCAACGTTATGGGCAGGCGCAACAGGATGTGCTGGTCGCTGCCACCGCCGATCTGGCGGCGGAACTCGAGTTGCCGCTGGTGGCCACGCATCCGATCCAGTTTCTCGAACGCGACGATTTCAAGGCGCACGAAGCGCGGGTGTGCATTGCCGAGGGCTACATGCTCGGGGATGCCCGCCGTCCGCGCCTGTACACCGAGGAACAGTACTTCAAGTCGGCCGCTGAAATGGTCGAGTTGTTTGCCGACCTTCCCGATGCGCTGGCGAACGCGGTGGAAATCGCCAAGCGCTGCAATCTGCAGATCACGCTCGGCAAGAGCTACCTGCCGGATTTCCCGACGCCACCGGGGGTGACGCTCGACGATTTCCTCCGCCGCGAGGCGGTAACCGGCCTTGAGGTGCGCCTGCAGCAGCTCTTCCCTGATCCTGCCGAGCGGGCGGCGCAGCGTCCTGCCTACGATGCGCGCCTGCAGCTGGAAACCGATACCGTCGTGCAGATGGGGTTTCCGGGCTACTTCCTGATCGTTGCCGACTTCATCAACTGGGCCAAGCACAATGGCTGTCCGGTCGGTCCCGGACGCGGCTCGGGCGCCGGTTCCGTCGTCGCTTATGCTCTGGGCATTACCGACCTCGACCCGCTGCGCTACGCCCTGCTCTTCGAGCGCTTCCTGAATCCCGAGCGGGTTTCGATGCCCGACTTCGACATCGACTTCTGCCAGGACAATCGCTGGCGGGTGATCGAGTACGTGCGCCGGAAGTACGGGGCGGCGGCCGTGTCGCAGATCGTCACCTTCGGCACCATGTCTTCGAAGGCGGTCATTCGCGACGTCGGGCGCGTGCTCGACCTGCCGTACAGCTTTTGCGACCAGTTGTCCAAGCTGATTCCGGTCGAGACCAACAAGCCGCTGTCGCTGGCCAAGGCGATTGCCGCCGAGCCGCAACTGAAAACGCGCATCGAAAGCGAGGAAGAAGTCCGGGATCTGTTCGACCTGGCGGCGCGTCTCGAAGATCTGACGCGCAATGTCGGCATGCATGCCGGTGGAGTATTGATCGCCCCCGGCAAACTCACCGATTTCTGCCCGGTCTATTCTGCCGATGGCGGCGGCTCGGTGGTTTCCCAGTACGACAAGGACGACGTGGAAAAAGTCGGCCTGGTGAAGTTCGACTTCCTCGGCCTGCGCAATCTGACGATCATCAAGCTGGCAGTCGACTACGTCGAAAAACTGAGTGGCCAGCGCCCCGATCTGGCGGCGCTGGCCTTCGACGATCCGCGGGCCTACCAGATCCTCAAGGACGGCAACACGACGGCGATTTTCCAGGTCGAATCGGAGGGCATGAAGAAGCTGGTCAGGAAGCTCGCGCCCGACCGTTTCGAGGACATCATCGCCGTGCTTGCCCTCTACCGGCCGGGTCCGCTCGGTTCGGGGATGGTCGACGACTTCATCCTGCGCAAGAAGGGCCAGCAGAAGATCGACTACTACATCGACGATCTGAAGGTCTGCCTCGAACCGACCTACGGGGTCATCGTGTACCAGGAACAGGTGATGCAGATCGCCCAGATCATCGGCGGCTATACGCTGGGTGCGGCCGACCTGTTGCGGCGGGCAATGGGCAAGAAGAAGGCCGAAGAGATGGCCCTGCATCGCGACCTGATGCGCGACGGGGCGAAGAGGAAGGGCTACGACGAAAAGCTGGCGATGCAGCTTTTCGACCTCATGGAGAAGTTCGCCGAGTACGGCTTCAACAAGTCCCATACCGCGGCCTACGCCGTCGTCACCTACCACACGGCCTGGCTGAAGGCGCACCATTGCGCCGCCTTCATGGCGGCAACGCTGTCGTCGGACATGGACGTTACCGACTCGGTGAAGATCTTTCACGACGACGCCGTCGCCAACGGTCTGCGCATCCTGGGCCCCGACGTGAATGCCTCCGAATACCGGTTCACGCCAGTCGACCGGAGCACGATTCGCTATGGCCTCGGGGCGGTCAAGGGAACCGGGGAACAGGCGGTGAACGCGATTCTCAAGGTGCGCGAAGCCGGCGGCGCATTCAAGGACCTCTTCGATTTCTGCCGGCGCGCCGACAAGCGGCTGGTCAACCGGCGCACCATCGAAGCCTTGATCCGCGCCGGCGCATTCGATTCGCTGGACAAACATCGAGCGCGCCTGCTGGCTTCGGTCGGCATCGCCATGGAAGCCGCCGAGCAGGCCGAACGCAACGCCATGCAGGTCAGCCTGTTCGACATCTTCGACGCCGCCGACTGCGGCGGCGAACAGGGACCGAGGTACGTCGACGTGCCGCCGTGGAGCGAAAGGCAGAAGCTCAACGAGGAGAAACTGGCATTGGGCTTCTACTTTTCGGGTCACCCCTTCCATGGTGTCCAGGCCGAAGTGTCGCGCTTCGTAGGCCGGCCGCTGGCCGCACTCGAAGCCAGGAAGGAGACGCAGTTGCTTGCCGGCCTGGTAGTCGGCGTGCGCAGCAAATTCACGGCGCGCGGCAAGATGGCCTTCATCCAGATCGACGACGGTACCACGGCGCTTGAAGTCTCGGTGTTCAACGAATTGCTGGAAGCCGAGCGCGCCAAGATCAGGGAAGACGAGGTGCTGATCATCGAAGGCCGTGTCCAGCGCGACGATTTCGCCGGCGAGGGCCGGGTGAAGATCGTCGCCGATCGCCTGCTGACGCTCGCCGAAGCGCGCAGCCGCTTTGCCCGTCACCTGCGCCTGTCGCTCAATGGCCAGGCCAGCGGCAGCAATGCGCGCAGCGCCGCGCAGCGCCTGCGCAGCCTGCTCGCCCCATACACCCCCGGTGATTGCCCGGTACGCCTGTCCTACCGCAACGCTGACGCGGCCTGCGAACTGGCTTTCGGCGACGCCAACCGGGTTCGCCTCGAAGACGATCTGCTGGCAGCGCTGCGCGAGTGGCTGAGCAGCGACAATGTCTGCATAGACTATGCCTGAGTTGATCCCGGAACCGCAAGTGAGTGCGCTACCGAAAATCCCGCTGCTGATCGACCAGGCGCTGCTCGACGCCGTCAGCCTGGCAGCCAGCGCCAGTCCGCGACGACGTCGGAACTGCAACTTCCACGCTGGCGACGCGGCACCCGCGCATCGTCTGCTCAACGCCATCGAGCCGGGCTCGTACCTGCCTCCACATCGTCACCTCGACCCGAACAAGGACGAAACGATGGTCGTCGTGCGTGGCCGACTCGGTGTCGTCTTTTTTGACGATCAGGGGCAGGTATGGCAGACGGCGGTCCTGGCCGCGGCGGGAACGGTATGCGGCGTCAACATTCCGTATGGTCTCTACCACACCGTGCTGGCCCTCGACCCCGGCACGGTGATGCTCGAAGCCAAGGCGGGCCCCTATCTGCCGCTGCTTGAAAACGAACGTGCCACATGGGCGCCCGGCGAAGGTGAGCCGGCAGCCGCGGCCTATGCGCAGTCGCTGCGCGAGCGCTTTGCCGAAGCCTGACCACCTTCCTTGACCAGAGCCGTGTCGTCGGCACGGCCACCCGCGGTCAATCGTCGAGTACGACGCTGGTGTACACCTCCTGCACGTCATCGAGGCTGTCGAGTACGTCGATCAGCTTCTGCATGCGCAGCGCTTCGTCACCGGTGAGTTGTGTTTCGTTCTCGGCCTTCATCGTGACGTCGCCGAACTCGGCCTTGAAGCCGGCGGCGGCGAGCGCGTCCCTGACCGTCATGTAGTCGCTGGCGGCGGTGATCACTTCCACCGAGCCATCGTCGTTGGTCAACACGTCGTCCGCCCCGGCTTCGATCGCGGCGTCCATCAGTGCCGCCTCGTCGGTGCCCGGGGCAAACAGCATCTGGCCGCAGTGCCTGAACTGGAAAGCGACGCAACCATCGGTGCCGAGGTTGCCGCCATGCTTGTTGAAGGCATGCCGGACGTCGGCGACGGTGCGGGTCTTGTTGTCGGTCAGGCAATCGACGATCACCGCCGCACCGCCGATACCGTAGCCTTCGTAACGAATTTCCACGTATTCGACGCCTTCGAGCTCGCCGGTTCCCTTCTTGATCGCGTTGTCGATCTTGTCCTTGGGCATGTTGACGCCCTTGCCCTTGTCGATCGCCAGCCGCAGGCGCGGGTTGAACGACGGGTCGCCGCCGCCCATCTTGGCGGCTACGGTGATTTCCTTGGCGATCTTGGAAAAGGATGCGCTGCGCTTTTCATCCTGGCGGCCCTTGCGGTGCTGGATGTTGGCCCACTTGGAGTGTCCTGCCATGCTGACCTCTGATGTTTGCTGGTTTGGTGCGGGTGTTGCCCGGAGCAACAAAGCTGACCGCAAATGGTTGATAATCAAGCCCCGCATTCTAGCACTTCCGGTATTGTCCGCCCTCTCTGTCACCATTTCCCGGAGCTCATCATGGTCAAACCTCTTCTCATCGCCAAACACGAAGACATTGAACTGGCGCTGCTGCCGGCGCTGGCCAACCGGCACGGCCTGATTACCGGGGCCACCGGTACCGGCAAGACGATTACGCTGCAGCTTCTGGCCGAACGCTTTTCAGCGATCGGTGTGCCGGTGTTCATGGCCGACGTGAAGGGCGATCTGTCGGGCCTGGCGGCGCCTGGCAGCGTGACGCCCAGGCTGCAGGAGCGCCTGCAGGCGCTCGGCGTCGAGGACTACGCGCCGGCGAAATGTCCGGTCACCCACTGGGATGTGTTCGGCGTGCAGGGACACCCGGTGCGGGCGACCATTTCCGACATGGGGCCGGTCCTGCTCGCGCGTCTGCTGAATCTGAACGACACGCAGGCCGGCGTGCTGCAACTGGTGTTCCGCATTGCCGATGACAATGGCCTGTTGCTGCTCGATCTGAAGGACCTGCGGGCGATGATCCAGTATGTCGGGGAGAACGCCAAGAGTTTTACCACCGAATACGGCAATGTCTCGGCGGCTTCCATTGGCGCCATCCAGCGCGGCCTGCTGACTCTCGGCGAGCAGGGTGCCGAGGTATTCTTCGGCGAACCGATGCTGGACATCGCCGACCTGATGCAGACCGACGACGGCCGGGGAGTGGTCAACATCCTTGCCGGCGACAAGCTGATGGGGTCGCCGCGTCTCTACTCGACGTTCCTGCTGTGGCTGCTTTCCGAGTTGTTCGAGCAACTGCCCGAAGTCGGCGACCTCGACAAGCCGAAGCTGGTCTTCTTCTTCGACGAGGCGCACCTGCTGTTCAACGAGGCGCCTGCGGCCCTGCTGGAAAAAATCGAGCAGGTGGTGCGGCTGATCCGCTCGAAAGGGGTGGGCATCTATTTCGTCACGCAGAATCCGCTGGACATTCCCGACACCGTCCTCGGGCAACTCGGCAACCGCGTGCAGCATGCCCTGCGGGCCTTCACGCCGCGCGACCAGAAGGCGGTGAAGGCCGCTGCCCAGACCTTGCGGGCGAACCCGAAATTCGATGCCGAGACGGCGATTACCGAACTCGGTGTCGGCGAGGCGCTGGTTTCCTTCCTCGACGACAAGGGTAGGCCGGGTGTCGTCGAGCGGGCCTCCATTCTGCCGCCGGCGTCGCGCATCGGTCCGCAGACCGCCGCAGAACGGCAGGCGACGATCACTACTTCGGCGATCTATGGCCATTACGAGAACGTGATCGATCGCGAATCGGCCTACGAGAAGCTCAAGGGCCCAGCCGCCGCGACGCCGCAGAACGCTGATGCCCCGGCGCCGGTCGGCGCGCAGCCAGGCGGTGGTGGCTGGCTCGGCGGCCTGAGCGATCTGTTCGGTGGTTCCGGCGGCGGTCGGGCACGCGCCGGCGACTCGGTGATCGAGACCGCGGCCAAGAGCGCCGCGCGAGCCATCGGATCGCAGGTGGGCCGCGAGATCATCCGGGGTGTGCTGGGTTCGATTCTCGGTGGTGGTAGCGGCGGTTCGCGCCGCCGCTGACCGGTCGCCGTTGGCGGATTTCGTCCTCTTGTGGTCCGGTTGCGGTATCGTCAGGCCAGTCATTGCCGTTTAAGATCGCCTCACACCCAACAAGAGGAGGTCCTGAAATGTCCGCTGATGATCATGTCGTGGGGAGGCGCCGTTGCGCGCTGCTGGTGATCGACGTGCAGGAGTCGTTCCGCCGGATGCCGTTCTGGTCCGAGGCCGACGTACCGGCCTTCAAGGATGCCTTGCTGCGGCTCGACGCCGGCTGTCGCGCACAGCACGTGCCGGTGATACACATTTTTCACGTCGGTCAGTCGGGGCCATTCACCGAGGACTCCGGCTACGTACGCGCGCTCGACTGGTTGCCGGGTTCGCCTGCGGTGAGCTTCGACAAGCACACCCACAACGCCTTTTCGGATACCGGGCTTGATTTGTGGTTGCGCCGCCGCGGCATCGAGCGGCTGATCATTGCCGGCATCCGCACCGAGCAATGCTGCGAGACGACGACGCGGGTCGCGTCGGACATCGGTTACCTGGTCGATTTCGTGACGGAAGCGACGCTGACCTTCCCGATGACGCACGCGTTCAGCGGCCGGACCTATACGCCTGCGGAAATCAAGGAACATGCCGAACTCGTGCTGGCCGGACGCTTTGCGCGCATCGTGAACGTCGAAGACTGCCTGGCTGGCCTGGGAGACGGACGTGCTTGAACTGCGCCCCAACTGCGAGGCCTGCAATCGCGACTTGCCGCCCGATTCGCCGGAGGCGATGATCTGCTCCTTCGAGTGTACGTTCTGTGCCGATTGCGTGCGCACACGCCTGGCCGGCCGCTGCCCGAACTGCGGTGGCGAGTTGCAGCGCCGGCCGATTCGCCCCGCAGACAGACTGGCGCGCCATCCGGCGTCGACGCGGCGCGTCTTCAGGCCGCTCGCCGGCACGCCGAGCGTCGCGACGGCCGGCGTCGCCGAAACGGCGGCGCGCTGAATCGATGCGACCGCTGGATCTGGTGCTGCTGGTGGTCAACCTCTTCGCCACCCGCCTGCTGGCCTGGCTCAGGAACCGCGCATGACCCTCGCGGTGTGGTTTGTGCTGACGCCCAACGTCCTGATGCTCGACTATGCCGGCCCGGCCGAGACGCTGCGCATGGCTGTCGAGATAGGCGGCCAACTGGTCGTCCATACCTGTGCGCCGGTACCCCGGCTGCGTACTTCGCTCGGTGTCGAACTGTCCGGACTCGCGGCCTTGCCGGCGCATCTGCCGCCGCACAGCCTGGTGATCGTTGCCGGCAACAGCCATGAAGCCGATGACTACGCGCGTCCCGAGGCGCACGCAGTGGTCTCCTGGCTGCGCCGTGCGCCGCAGCCCGATACCCGCGTTGCCAGCATCTGCTCTGGTGCGCTGCTGCTGGCCGCGGCCGGTCTGCTCGATGGCCGCCATTGCACCACGCACCACAGCCTGATCGAGGAGTTGCGCGCAGCGGCACCGACGGCGAAGGTCGAGGAGAACCGCGTCTTCGTCGAAGACGGGCCGGTCCTCACCAGCGCCGGCATTACCACGGGTATCGACCTGGCCCTGTACCTGATCGAACGACACGCCGGCACTGAACTGGCCGCTCGCGTCGCACGTCGGCTGGTCGTATATCAGCGCCGCAGCGGCAATGACCCGCAGCTTTCCGCGTGGCTGGACCATCGCAACCACCTGCACCCGGCTGTGCACCGCGCGCAGGACGCCATCGCGCAGGATCCTGCCCGCTCCTGGTCGCTCGAAGAACTGGCCGGACAGGCGCATGTCAGCGCCCGGCACCTGACACGGTTGTTTGCCGAGCACGCAGGGATCAGCGTCGTCGGCTACCAGCAAGGGCTGCGTATCGCCCGCGCGCGCGAACTGCTTGCCGACCGGCAACTGTCGGTCGAGCGCGTCGCCGAGCTGGCCGGTTTTGCCTCGGCGCGCGATTTCCGGCGCGTCTGGCGACGTTACGAAGCCCGCACGCCAAGCGCATTGCGGGCTGCCGATGGCTGAAGCGCCACCGTCGAGGCCGATCACCGTTTGCCCCATGCCGCCATTTCCGGCAAAACCAGCCGTTGATGCGGCAAGCCGACGTAATATGCCAAATAGTACGCCCATGGCCCTGCGGAGCATCCCGAGTTGTCCGACAAGAGGAAGTTCTCCGAGCGAGACATCTGCACCCAGTACATCAACCCGGCCCTGCAGTGTTCGGGGCGGGACCTCGCCAGCCAGGTGCGTGAAGAGGTCAGCTTCACCAAAGGT
The DNA here is from genome assembly GCF_056856495.1 of Candidatus Accumulibacter propinquus. Taxonomy (NCBI): domain Bacteria; kingdom Pseudomonadati; phylum Pseudomonadota; class Betaproteobacteria; genus Candidatus Accumulibacter; species Candidatus Accumulibacter propinquus. The sequence continues at coordinate 501,378 of NZ_JBSEHC010000003.1, read as the reverse complement.
CGCATCATCGTGCGCGGCAAGCAGAAACATGCCGACCATGTCCTCTATTACGCGCCCAACCTGCCGATCGCCGTGGTCGAGCCCAAGGACAACAGGCACACGCTTGGAGACGGCAGTGGCTAGGCTCCACGCCACTACCAGGTGATTGCCATCAACCGCACCATCGAAGCCATCGCCAGGGGCAAAGGCGCCTCCTGCTGGTCATGGCGACCGGCACCGGCAAGACCTATACCGCCTTCCAGATCATCTGGCGGCTGTGGAAGTCAAAAGCCAGGAAACGAATCCACTTCCTGGCGGACCGCAACATCTTCGTCGATCTGACCCGGACGAACGATTTCAAACCCGTCGGCCCGGCGATGAACAGGAAGCCAAGGCCGAACTCGAGAATTTCTTCAACCCGGAAAGCCGTTCCCCTGTCATCGTCACCTCCAGCAAGCTGCTGACCAACGGCGTCAATGCGCAGAACTGCAAACTCGTCGCCCTCGACCAGCGCATCCTGTCGATGACCGAGTTCAAGCAGTTCGTCGGATGCGGCACGCGCATCAACGAGGATTTCGACAAGTACTGGTTCATCATCATGGATTTGAAGAAGGCGACCGAGCTTTTCGCCGACCCGGCCTTCGATGGCGATCCGGTGCAGAACTTCGAGCCGCAAGGCGATAGATCTCCCGTGCCTCCCGATGATCCTGGCTTGCCCGGAGATGACGCAGCGCCGCCGCCCGAATCGCCACTGTCGCCCGAACCGCCGGGCGAAGGGCGCGTCAGGTACGTCATCGGCGGCGAAATCGTGGTCTACGTCGTCGCCAAGCGCGTGCAGTACTACGGCCCCGATGGCCGGCTGATCACCGATTCGCTCAGGAACTACACCCGACCCGAGGTGCACAGGGAATTCGCTTCACTCGATGACTTCCTGCACCGCTGGAGCAGCGCAGGAAGCAGGCCGTCGTCGAAGGACTCAAAGCCCAGGGCGTGCTCCTCGAAGCGCTGGCTGATGAAGTGGGCAAGACACTCGGGAAGTCCTTCGATCCGTTCGACCTGATCTGCCACGTCGCCTTTGACCGTCCGCCACTCTCCCGCCGGGAGCGCATCGAGCAGATCAGAACGCGGGACATCTTCAGCCGATACGGCGAGCAGGCCCAACGGGTCCTGGCCGGTCTGCTCGACGAGTATGCCTACGCCGGGATTCAGGACCTCGAAAACATCTGTATCCTCACCCTCGACCCCTTCAACCGGCTCGGCACTCCGCATGAGCTGGTCCGCGCCTTTGGCGAAAAGCCCGCTTACCTCAAGGCCGTCCACGACCTCAAGCAACAACTCTACGCCTGAGCCCTTCACTCCATGTCGAACAGCACCACTATCAAGTCCATCCAGGACATCATGCGCAAATGCTGGTGTGTTCATGCCGGGAGGTAAGGTACAGTGATGGCGCGCGTTGACAGCCCTTGTGCCCTTGCCTATAATCCCCGGGCTTCCCGGGTTGGTAGCTCAGTCGGTAGAGCAGTGGACTTTTAATCCATTGGTCGAGGGTTCGAATCCCTCCCGACCCACCAAGCAAAACAAGCACCCAGGCCACCTTCAAAGGTGGCATTTTTGCTTTCGGCGCGGGTCTGTTTTCCGGCACCGGCACGGCTGTCGAAATGACCGAGGTCTTCGGCGTGGCACCTGGACAGGCGCCCTCCCCGCATACGCGCCATTTTTGCCCTACTTATCCCACACCAGGGCGCGGGGCGTTACAAGACGAGCCTCCGTCGGCGTGGTGGCGCAGCCCACCGTCAGGCAGGCAGCACCGGCCACTGCCATCATGGCCAGGCGCATCACGTGCCGGACTCCCGTTTGAGAAGCGCTGCAATTTTTCTGGCGTGGGCCATGCGCTTGGCTGGCTGCCGGCGTTGTAGGCGCCCGCAGCCAGCCAGCCATAGCTCAGAAGATCGATGTTCCGCGCCAGAATCCAGGCGCCAACATAGGTATTGGTGCACGGGTCGAGCAGCGTTTGTTCGCTGATGCCGTGCTGCTGGAGCACCGGTGGCCAGCGGCTGTTGATCTGCATGTTGCCTGATGTCATGGCTACCGTCAGCGTTCCGGTGGATCGGACCTGGATTGCCGGAAGACTCCACCCTGGAAATCGCCTGGAGAAGCGAAGAGGGAACCCGGTAGCGCGCCGCAGCCTCCTCGAACAGGTGGCGTTGCTGGTTATCGGGGGATCAGGAGAAACGGGAGAATGGGCCATGACCTGAACATCCCCGAGATGCTACAAATTCAGCATCCGATATCGACGGGGAAACGCGCACCAAAAGGAAGTGTTTCCGACGCGGCGGTTGGTTCGGCATCGACCCGTCACAACAAGGACACTTTGACCACCTCACGCCCATAAGTGGAGAACTTGCAAAGGCCTCCTCAACCTGACGTTGGATCAATCAACTGGGAATTTGGCAGCAATCCGGAGAAGCGACCGGCCGCTTCCGTGTAGCGCTGGAAGTCACCCGCTGCAGGCAAGTCGAAGGCACGCCGCTTTTTGGAAGGGGGAAGCAGGCGGATGGGGCGCTGGCTCATCCAGATCGACGTGGGCGTTTCGATGCTGATGGAAATAACATCTTGCGCATAAGGACTGGCACCGACCGAGCCGTACTTGTGGAGAATGTCCTTGTAGAGGTGGGCATGCTTCTGCGGCAAGCTCCAGGATTCCATGAGTACGCAGATGTAGTCGGCTGCGTAAATGGCGGCAAGCTGCTTGATGTGGTAAGCCCAGCCATCTTTCTCGTCGTCCGAGTTGCCACTGAAAACAATGGGAATCGTCTGCCCAGTCGAAAACGAGCCGAGAAATGCGGCAGGGTGCAGGCGCTCACCCTTCTTGAGGGTGTCAAGCGCTGTCCGGAAAAACGGACTGACGGCATCCAGATATTGTTGCGGAAGGATCATTTCCCGGCCATCTCCCTGGCGACGCCGTATTCTTTGTCCAGGCCGGACCCCGTCGCCGCCGTCGGGTCGAAGTACTTGATTCCCACATGCATGTAGCAAAGGAGCTGGAGGCCGGAGAAATCGCCTTCCAGGTTTTCCAGCCTATACCGGCGTAAAGGGTCATTGATGGCCAGACCCTGTTCTCCGAGCCTGGCGATCTCGAGCACAGCATTTCCCACTTTTTCGCGGGGTAGCATGTCGAACAGGCGAAACGCGGAGAGCATGTATTCCACTGCGTCGAGGCGGTAGCCCCCGTCCACGGCCTTGCGCAAATCGTCTTGCCCCTGCTTGTTTAATGTGAAAGAACCCAGTCTCCAAGCGCGCGAGTACCTGACCGCGAGCGGTCATGGAGATCGGTTGTCGTGAATCAAGCGGCTGCGGGGATGAAGCCGAAGCGAGTTAGCGCCTTGATCCAGCGAGAGGCGTTGCGCTGCACGGAGAGCTGCTCATAGTTGGTGGCGGAATCCCGGTAATGTTCGCCACGCTTGAGCATGAAAAAAATGGTGCGCAACATCTTGTGAGCCAAAGCGACGATGGCGCGTTTGTGACCACGACGAACGATCAACGACTGGAACTTGGCCTGGAACGCCGATTTTGTGCGGCTGGCGGCGTGAGCGAACTCACAGAGGAGTCGGCGGACGTAGGGATTGCCCTTGCGGACGCGTCCCGACTGGCGCTTCCCGGCCGACTCGTTGTTGCCCGGACAGAGGCCAACCCAGGAGGCTAGGCGGTCCGAGGTGCCGAAGACGCTCATGTCGCTGCCGATCTCGACGAGCAGCATGGCAGCGCCGATGAGATCGACGCCAGGTAAGGTTTGCAGCAGGGCGAGTGCATTGTGCTCGCTCGCCAATTCGGCGAGCAGGCGGGCGTCGAAACGGGCGATGCGCGCTTCGAGTTCCTCGATATGCCGCAATAGTTCGTCAAGAACGAACACGTGACTCGCGGTCAATTCGCCCTGCAGGGCATCGTGCAATTCCTCGCGGCTGGCTTTGAGACGTCGACTGGCGAGTTGAAGAACCTCATGCGGAGCCTGCCCCCGGAGAATCCCCTTGATCATCGCGCGTGCCGACTGACCATGGATATCGCTGACCACCACGCCCAGACGGATGCCGGCATCGGTCAGCACTTTGTGCATGCGGTTCTTCTCGGACGAGAGCAGCCCGACGAGCTTCTGCCGTTGCCGGGCGATCAGACGCAGTTCGCGCAGTCGGGCCGGCGGCACGAAAGACCCTCGGAGCAGACCGGCTCGCGCCAGGGTGGCCAGCCACTGGGCATCTCCGACATCCGTCTTGCGTCCCGGCACCTGCTTGACGTGACGGGCATTGACCACCGTCGCCCGGATACCGACCGCCTCCAGCGCCGCATACGGACTCTTCCAGTAGATGCCCGTGCTTTCCATGACGACTTCGTCCGGATCAAGCGCCGCCGCCCAGACCGCCAGCTCCCGCCGGTCCCGTTTGAACGCGCCAAATTGCCGCTGCTCGAGTCGTGTCTCGCCGCCCGATTCCTCGATGATCGCGCACGCCGTGACCTGGGCCTGATGAATATCCAGCCCAATGACCCGCTTGTGGATCGGAACCAGTTCCATACCGTCTCCTTTCGCCATAAACTTGAACGCGGGAGGCGGTGGGTGCCAGAACCGAAATTGCCTGAAGGCGACAGGTCGCCAACGGCCCTTTTAATGTGTGCGCTCGATGGCAGCAATCCGGGGTACGAGTCGGTTCAGCGGGTCACGTTAGCTTGCGGGGTCGAGCCGCCAAAATGTTGCGCGACCTCTACCCGCCGCTTCCCAACCCGCATCTTCTTTCATCATCCGGGGCGGCGGCAACTGCAATGACCGTTAGCATGCGCTTGGCGGCTTCAGCGTAATCGGTATCTGGGAATTTCTTGACGACGTCCTTGTAGACCTTTAGCGCCTCTTTCCGGTGTTCAAGACTATCCCCCAACGAGTCAAGGCATTGGGCAAGGCCCATGAGCGGCGCGGGGTTCTTGGGCGAGAGTCGAACAGCCTCTCTGAAGAAAACCAAGGCATCAGCGAATTTCCCGGCTCTGGCAAGGGTAGCCGCCAGGTTTTGCACGACCAGAGGGTTATTCGGAGCTATTTTGACTGCCGACCGAAGAATGACTTCCGCCTCTTCAAATCGACGCAGCTTGGACAGGGCCACACCGATGGCGATAGCTGCGTTGTCGTAACCAGGGTCGAGCCGCAGGCATTTGTTGAGCGGGATGAGGCACTCACCGGTTCGCCCCAGTTCCGATAGCGCCAGCCCATAGGTGTAGGCCACATCCGGATCATCCACCATGCCGTCCAGGGCTTCCAGGCCTGGCAGAGCATCTTCGATGAAGCCATGAGCACACAAACCTTCAAGGTACGCGAGGGGCTGAATTCCGGAATGAGGTACCGCCACGACCCTGACAACCCCTGCGTTTGCAACTATGGCCGCATTCCAGCCCATCGCCGCGTAGCCAAGGCTGATCGTGGTGACGACTGTCTGTTCGTGCTCAGGGGTACCCACTGGTGGGTACCCCGGGCCGGAGAACTCGGACAACGGCTTGGCGTAGATTTCGGGAGCTTGACGGCCGGTGGACATGGGGCTCATACCCAAAAATTATAGCGGTGCATTGTACTCCGGCATGCTCGCCGGCCAGCCTTCTACAGGCTGGTCGCCCGGGCATTTCAGGAAAACAGGGTAGCGTAGAGAGCAGGCTTCCGCATGTTGCCTGACCTTGCTCATTGCCGCACTTGAGTTCCGATAGTGGAAGTAGTTGGCCCAGCCTCTCAGGCTGCGGTTACGCTTCCCAAGATGTCGCTCAAGGGGGTGGCGGTCAGATTCCGTCCCGTCAGTCTCGCCTTGGTCTTCTTCAGCGACTTGTCCTCCGGGCGGACATTCGGGTATGGTTTTCCAGTGCTGGCCCTTCGACTCATCTGAATCGTGAAACCCCGGAATTTGAAGCTATCTTGAGTGGCATCCACGAGTTGGGTCTTCGCCTCATCGAGAAGAATCGGGATGCCGGAATCGATGAGGTGGCGAAGGAAATGAAGGAGGTGTGGTGATTGGGGGTGCGATTCCATTGATCGGATCCGGGGCGGTGGGCGGTGGCGCAGGCGTCCGCCAATCACTCCTTCTCGAACCCCTGGCTCGTGAATTTCAGCGTCCGGCTGTTCTCGGTGACGGTGCGCACGACGTGATCCGGCACCCCGGCGGGAATCGCCGCTTCTATTTCCAGCGTGACGGTCACCGTCGCGCCGACCAGTCCTGAGAGATGCGCAATCACTTCCTCGGCGATGCGGCTTGCGTCGCGGCCCACGCGCGCGGTGTCGAGGGTTACTGCACCGTGGAAGCGTTTGGCTTTCGTCGCCACGGGTTGAGGATCTGATGGAGTCACGTGTGGCGGGTGAGACTTCGTTCCAGTGTCGCCCCCTGGCGATTCCGGTCGCGCCACTGGAGGCGCCGTACGTTCCGCCTTGAGTTGCTTCGCCGCCACCTCGGGCTTGACCAGCAACCCCGGCATGTGAGGGTCGGACAGCATTACCATCTGCCCACCGCGCAAGCCTTTGTAGCGACCCGCCGCGGCATCGAAACTGTCGGCAAAGGCGAAGCTGTCCTGCTCCCAGGTCAGCAGCGTCATCCCGTCGCCGATCGCATGCAGAAGCACCGTCGAATCCTTCAGGCGCGGCAGGTAGAGATAACGGGCAAAATCCTCGACGAGTTGCTTCACCGCGACATGGTTGCTGCGCCAGAGCGGCACACGGTCGAGTTCCATGCGCAGGCGCGTCGAGGCGAAGCTGGTCAGGTACAGCTCATCGCTGCGCAGCTTCTTGCTGGCGCGCACGGCCAGCGCCTCCGCCCCGGATAGCCGCTGTGCCTCCCAGGTGATCGGTGCTTGTGGTGTCGCCTGTACCGGCACAAGCAGCCATTGACAGGTTTCCGGCAGCCTCGCGGTGACCGTGCCATCCGCCGCAGCTCTTTGCGTCTCGGCCTGGGTAACCTGATAGGGAGTCAGGTTGAGCTGCCCCTTCTCGGCGAGGATCGACTCCCACGCCAGGTATTTGCGTGCCGCTTCGTCGAGGTCCTGCAAGCGGGTCTTGTCCGCCGCCAGAAAAACCAGCGTGTTCCGGTACAGGCGGGGTGCATTGCCGCGCGATTCCAGAATGGCACGCGCGGCCAGTTCGCCGGCGCTGTTACCTTCCCTGCTGTACGGATGATTGACGCCCAGCACGACCAGGCGCGCGTCCAGATCGTCCGGCACATCGGCGCCGGTCGCTGGCATCGGATGAATGCGCACAAAGTCGCCCTTGCGCTCCAGATCCTTGCGCAGGCGTTGTTCGATCTCCTGCGCGACCTTGTCCGGATTGCGCTTGAACTGCTCGGCGCGGTCTTCGGCGAGCTTGGTGACCGTCGGCTGCGTGGAATACCAGTAGTGCGGCCCGTCCTGGTAGAGGTAGGTTCCCGCGCCGGCCAGGCGACGCAGGGCGTCGCCGAACACCGCCGGCGATTCGCCAGGCATCGCGCAGCCAAGTTTCACGCGCCGATCCTCGATCCCCTTGTGCGCGGCGTCGGTGGTCGGCGCCGAGCCCATGTAGATCGCGCGCGCCACCCGCCGGCACGCCGAGACGCGGCCCAGATTGGGCAAGTCCCGGTCGAGCTTCAGCGGCAGTGAGTTTGGCCCATCGACGTCCTTCTCGATCACCGGCACCCAGTTGTCCGAGAGATAGCGCGTCAGCTCGGACTGCACGCGCGCGTCGTCGATCGCCACGTTGCCGGGCAGGATCAGCGGATTGCGGTCGCCCTTCTCCCAAAGACTGTGAATCACCGCCGCCATCAACCGCAGTACGCCGCGCGTGCGCTGGAATTTGACCAGCGTCGACCAGTCGGTATACAGCCGGTCGAAGACTTCCGGGTGGATCGGATACGCCGCGCGGATGCGTTTCTCGTAGTCGCTTTCGCGGCACTCGGGTGGAAACTCGGCCTGCTGCGTGCGGTAGAAATCGGCGAAGGCGCGCGCCACGACGTCCCGGTCCTTGAACTGCGCCGGGTCGGCAAGCGGCTGGAACAGGCGCCGGCGAACGATTTCGAAACCTTCTTCGGCACTCGCCGGGCGCCACGAGGCTTCGACACGCCCGACGACGTTGCGCAGCCGGTCGAGCGCCTCGCGGCCGCGTGTACCGCCGACTTCGACATCATTGGCCTGCGTGTGTGGCGAGCCGGAGGTATCCGACGCCGGCAAGCTGATCACCAGCAGGCAGTTCTTCGCCAGCTTCGCCGATTCGGTCAGCACCTGCGCAAAGGTGAATTGTGTTTCGAAGCCGCCGGCCGGCAGGTCGCTCTGGTCGTGGAGTTGGCGCGCATAGGCCACCCACTCGTCCACCAGGATCACGCACGGGCAGTAGTCGTTGAACAGCTCGCGCAGCACGTCGCCGGGGCTGGTCGCTTTCTCATCGTCGGCGGCCAGCCGCGCGAACGCCTGTCTGCCGCCAAGCTGCCAGGCCAGTTCGCCCCACAGCGTACGCACGAGCGTGCCGTCGGGCTTGGTCGACGGGTTGCCCGGAGAAATCTTGTTGCCCACCAGCACCACGCGCCGGACGGTCGGAATCCTGCTGGCGCCCGCGGCGGACATCACTTCGTCGATGCCGGCCAGCTCGGTCGGCGCGATGCCCGAGAACAGATGGTAGAGCGCCAGCATCGAGTGCGTCTTGCCGCCGCCGAAGTTGGTCTGCAACTGCACCACCGGGTCGCCGCGGCCGGTGGTGAGGCGCTGCACCGCGCCGACCAGCATCCCCTTCAGGCTTTCGGTCAGGTAGGTGCGGCGGAAGAACTCTACCGGGTTCCTGTATTCGTCTGTCCCCTCGCCCAGATGCACCTGCCACAGATCGGCGGCGAACTCGGCCTGCTGGTAGCGACCGCTGGCCACGTCGGCATGCGGCATCACCACTTCGCGCCAGGGCTTGAGGTTGCCGGCCACGCCGCTCTCGACGGCCGTGCTGGCCGATTTCCGCTTTTCGCTGCGCGCCTGCTCGTCGAAGCGCACGCGCAGCAGTTCCATCTTCATCTTGTCCACGTCGTCCGCCTGCGCGGCCGAAACGGCGGACAGCAGACGCCCGGCGGAATCCAATGCGCGGTAGGCGTCGTCGCTGGAGAAGGGTTCCTGGTGCGCCCAGGCGTTGCGCACGCCCAGCAGTTCATTGACCAGACTGCGCTCGCTCTTGCCGAGAATCTGGCGGAAGACTTCGGTCCATTTGCGGTCCATGACCACCAGCGAGGCGGCGACGTCCTGCAGCGATTCGCCCTTGCCGGCGGCAAGGCGGGTGTCGGAGAGGATGTCCTTCACCTCGAACGCCCAGCCGTTGCCATACTTCGCTTTCAGTTCCCGCTCGATGAACGGCAGCAGACCGGTTTTCAGAAGTTCCAGCGCTTTTCCGACCCGCTCGTGGTTGGTGAGGGCCATGCTCAGTCTGCTTTCTTCAAGTTTTCCACTGCCCAATCGATCGTTCGGGCCACGCAGCCATCGAATCCCTCCGGATCAATCTGCTGCGGCTCGGCGCCCTCGACGTCTTCATACCGCAGCAGCACGACAAAGGGCACCAACAATCCCAATGCATCGGCATCGGGCGGCAACCCGATCTGGGCACGCCGCAACATCTCTACCAGCATCACAAGATTATGAGTCCGCGGGTATTCGATGCCGCGGCTCGACAAGACAGACTTCAACGCTTTTTCAACCGCCTGCCGGGCATGTAAACCCAGAACCCATAGGGGTGCATCCGCTTCCCCGCGCAGATGCCGAACCAGATAGAAATCGTCACGGGCACGGGCGAGCAGCGCACGAGCGTGATCAGGTGGCGAAGTCATGAACCTGCCCCTCCCGGTCCGCACGCCAGGCAAGCGTATTGAAGACCCGCTTCTGGTGCTCGAAAGTCTCGGCGCTCATGACCACCACATCGGCCGGAATCAGGCGTTGCCCGAGCAGGGTCGAGAGCCTCGCGATCTCGGCAAAGCGGTCTGCGACCTCGGGTTCGATCACCAGGAGATCCAGGTCGCTATCCGGCCTCGCATCGCCTCGCGCCTGCGACCCAAACACGATCATCCGACTGCCCTTGGGCAAGCTTTCGGCAAGACAGATCCTTGCCTGGTCAATCCATTCCATGATTGATCTCCCGTAGCACTCCAGAGTATTCAGAAGTTCCAGCGCCTTGCCGACGCGCTCCTGGTTGGTGATGGCCATGTGCGATCCCGGTTCATTCTAGTCGCTTGCCGCCAGCGCTTTCAGTTGACTCAGCAAGGCCGGTAACTCCTCGGTCACTGCCACCCAGACTATGCGCACGTCAATGTCGAAATAGGCGTGGACGAGACGGTTGCGCATGCCGATGATCGCCTTCCAGGGAATCGCACCATGCGCGCTTCGCGTTTCCTCGGAGATCTTGCTCGCCGCCTCGCCGATGATTTCAAGCGCACGCACGATCGCGAAAACAAGCATCTGATCACTGTCCAGATCGGCGCGCTGGCGACCGGAAATGAATTTCTGCACGTTATCGGCGGCCTCGATCATGTGCTGGAGGCGCCAGCGGTCATCCGGCGACATACTGCACCGCTGCCGTGCGCACTACCTCGTCGCGGAAGTAACGGGAGAGATCCTGCGCGGTGCGCAAATCGACCCTCCCCCCCCCCAGCATCTCTGACAGCGTCAGTTCCATGTCGGCAATGCCCAATAGACCGGGGATATGATCCGGTTCGAACTCCACCAGCAGATCGACGTCGCTGTCCGGCCTCGCCGTTCCCTTGAGTTGCGAGCCGAACAGCGACAGGCGGCGAATGTGATGCGCTTCGCAGAAGCGCGCCAGGGCTTCTTCGTCGAGGTTCAATAGCCGTTTCATCAATCGCTCCTTGGCTGCGTCATTCTTGCCCAAAAAGATCAGGCGTACCAGGCGCCACCGCGCGGGGCTTTTCGGCGGCGAGGCGGGTGATTTCCGGCCAGCTCTGCACGAGACCGTTATAGGCCATGGCTTCGACGGCGCGCTTCTTGCGTTCGCACAGGGTATAGAGACGGTAACAGAGTTCGCGGGCGGTTTCCGCCTTGCTGCCGAGCTTGGCGACCAGCACGGCGGCGGCGCTCTCACCGCCGGATTCCAGCGCGCGAATGAGGTGGTGCACGATCTCCCAGTGCGTGAGCCGCTTGTCGGTCAGCGGATCCCAGTCGGCGGGCAGTTCGGCGGGTTTAAGCAGGCGCACCCTACCGGCCCGGGATACCAGAATGCCGGCTTCGTCGAGGCCGCCGACGCTGGTGTTCTTGGACTTGGAAAGCTGCTCGGCGACCCCGTAATCGCCTTCGGCAAAGCCGGTCTGGTCGAACCAGGTGAGCGCCCAGCGGCTGTCGGCGTCGAAGTCGCCTTCCTGCTCGGCCAGCGCTTCGTCGAGGGTCTGGTTGATCAGTGCCAGCGCGGCGCGCACCGGCAATGGATTGCCTTCGGCATCGAGCACCTTGGCGTAGCGCGTATAGACCGCCATGCCGGGACCGATCGCCGCTTGCGCCAGGTCCACCGGGGCGATGAAGGTTGTAGGGGTCAGGGAATAGGTCATAGGGGATTGGCGCTGCGGCAGACCCTGAAGCAAGCGGATGGCGGCAGGCAGTTCGGCCTTGAGCGCGGTGACGAAATCGCGGCGGGTGGCGGTGGGTGCGTTGGCGGGTCGCTGGCGGCAGACGAGGACGATGCTGGAAGCGAGGGCGTTGGTGCCCGAGCCGATCATGCGGTTGCTCAGTTCGGTGCGCATCGGCCAGGTGCCGCTGATGGCGAAACCGGCTTCGATGACGGCAGCGAGAAAAGTGTCCCAGCCGGTATTGGTCGTGCCGTCCGCGCCGTCGCTTTCCGCCTGCTTGAAGGCATAGTAGATGGTCACGGGAAAAGCTGGATGCGCCTGCTCGGCGAGCCGGTGCATGGCCTGCGTCATGCCATCGAGGAAAAAGGTCTCAGCCTTTTGCTTGCTGCCGTGACGGTAGGGCGTTGCCACCAGTTCCTCGGCCTTGGGCACCGCGAGCGTGGCGAAAAGCTCGGGGAAAGTGGGCTTCAACGTGCGACGCAGCCAAACGTAGAAGAAATCCGAGAGGTCGGCGTAGCCGATGTTGTCGTAGTAAGGCGGGTCGCAAGAAACAACCTTGCCACTGGATGTCTCTTGCCTAGTTGCGTCGGCCTGAATTGCACTTCCGCCAGCGTTGCCCAGCATGTTTGCAACAGCTTTCGCGCCCCACTCGACGTTATTCATCCAATTGCCGCTGGACTCCGAGAAAGGGTTTCCCTCTGCAAAATCCCAGACCATCGGAATTGCCTGCCGTCCGAAGGTGTTACGAAGCGCTTCCATCTTGGGACTGTTATCCCATGAGCAGACACTCGACCCCCGGTCGGCGGAGCGACTGATCGCAAACGCCATATACACCCCAACCGCATCGGCATAGGCCGCATCGCCCCGGCCGCCTTTTGCGAGGGCTTTGCCGTCGTCGGGCAGGCCGGCGACGATGGCGTCGCGTTTCACCCGCTCGCGTGCTTCCTGCACCAGGTCGGAAAAGGTCGTCAGTGCGACGAGTTGGCGAGAAGTGAAGAGGTCGCACCAAGTGGTCAGTCCGTAGGGCGTGCAGTTGCCACCGGTCATTCGTATGGGAATATCGCCTTCCGGTTTCCACGTCGGCCGCGCGGTCAGGGTAATGGCTTCCATTTCAGGCGTTGGTGCGAGATAGACCCGCCCGCGATCACCCTCGGCGACGATGGACATCAGCCGCGCGCCCATGCGCCCGGCCTTGCCCTCGGCCTTGATGTAGTCGCCGGAAATGGGTGCTCCAGACATTAGGCATCCGAAATTTGCCCGTGCGAGTTTGGTGCCCGCCTTCGCACCCACAGCATCTTGCGGCGCTCCGACCTTCACAGTGAACCCATAGCCGCTGCCTTCGATCACCGGTTCGACATAGGCTTCCTTGCCGGCCTTGGTCGAGAGCATGAAGGTCGAGGCCAGCGGCACATCGACGTGGGCGAAAGCCGGGTTGGGGCTCTTGACCGTGCGCGCCCACAGCCAGGCGATCACCGTGAGTTTCCTGCCCGTATAGGGGCTCAGGTCGGGTCGATCCTTCGCCATGTCGGCGGTGACCTCGATCTTCGGGTAGAGATGGCCGATGCGCTTCTCGGCCTCGTCGCGCATCCACTGGCCGTAATGGCGCACGTCCTCGGCCAGGCCGGTCGCTCCCCGCCACGATCCCGATGCGTCCAGCTTCCGGCGCGATTCCGGATTGACCGGCGGCTTGCCGGCGAACTTCGGCGGTATCTCGATCATCGCCTTGTTGATCAGCACCGCCACCGGATTCAGGTCGCTGGCGTAGCTCTCCAGCCCCAGCCGCTGCGCTTCGAGCGGCAGCGCGCCGCCGCCGGCGAAGGGGTCATGAAAAGCCGGGAGTTTGTAGCGGTCGAACAGTTCCTTCGCCCGTGGATGGTCGGCATTCTCGGCGCAGGTGTAGCGCCAGCTCTGCCAGATTTCGTCGCGCGCCTGCTGCAATACCGTCTCGTTGGTCGTGTTCTCCCACTTGACCAGTTCCTCGATGATGCGGAACAGCCGCTGCCGCTCCTTCTCCTGCTTCTTCTCGGTGGGGAAGATGTCCGGGTGCGCCGACGGGTCATCGACCATCTGCGCGAAGATCACCGCCCGCGCTGCCGCCAGTGGTCGCCGCGCCCACCACAGGTGCAGCGTGCTCGGGTGGCCGTGGCGGATGGATTTCTCGCGTGCGCTGGCGATGTTGATCGCCTCCAGCGGCAGCGCGACTTCGATGAGTTTCTTCTTGTGGATCACGTGATGTCCTTCTGATCGGCCACTTGCGCGAAATGCCGGAGCACGTGGTGAACCGAGGTGTACGGGTTGTGCCCGGTGTGCTCTGCCCGATTCTCGACCCAGGCGGCGCTTTCGAGGGCGTCTTGCAGCCTCGACATGAGTTGCCGGACGATTGCGGCATTCGCTTTTTCGTAGCCGGGCATGCGCTCGCGAAGCCGTTCGATGACGTCCGCGCAACGGTTGAACGGAGCGTCCGTTCTTTCGTGGTGCAGGAGCACCCAGAATTCGAAGCAGGGGATCGAAATCGCTTCCAGAACGGGGAGCGGCTTGTTCTTGCGCCCGGCCAGCGTTGCGATCCGTGTCCGCGCCCGGTCAAAGCTTTCGTGGCCGTTACGGTCGAAGACGCAAAAAATCCGATCATAGCCGCCGCGCTCCGCACACTTCGCCTCGGCACAGGCAACGACGCTGATCGGCGCCGCGCCTTTCGTGTTCTCGGCAAGAACGATTTCCGCCGTCGTCAGCCCGTACTTGATACGCGCGGCCTCGAAATACTCCTGTTCGGTTTCGCCCTCGCACACGATGAGGGTGATGGATCGAGGTGGCTTCTGTCCTGCCGTACGACGGAATGATCCACTGTCCCGCAGCTTCGAAATCGGCATACGGCGCACCATGTGTCAATCCCCGTAGCTGCCGATGAACGGAATCGCTCCGTAGCGGCCTTTGAGATAGCCACGTTCCAGGGCTTCATCCTTCCTGGGCGAGTATTCCAGCAGCGAATAGAGGGATGAGGAACCCTGCTTGTCTTTCTCCACGAACCAGATCTGGTCGCGCCGTAGAAGTTCAGTGTCCAGCAAGGTCGTGTCATGCGTCGTGAAAACCAGTTGCGCGTTCTTTTCGTTCTTGCGGCTATGGAAGAGACCCACGAGGAAGCGCGTCATGTGAGGATGCAGGCTGCGGTCCAACTCGTCGACGAGTAGCGTTGCTCCCCATTCAAGAGCCCGCAGCCAGCCGCCCGAGAATTCAAACAGTTTTTGCGTGCCGTCGGATTCGTCGCCGATGTCGAGCGCCACTTCCTCGCTGGAATCCACCCGCTTGTGCCACGCCAGGACGCGCAAGAGCTTCTGCGCTTGCGGAAGAGAACCCAATGGCAGACCAAGCTCCAGGTGAACCCGTACGGCGCCCGGAGGGAGCTTGCCCGCAGGGGGCGAGGGATGGTCTTCTTCCAGCAGTTCCAAACGATCAATGCCGATATCCGCCGCGCGCATAAAACGCATGATCTGTTCTTGCTCACCCGCGTCCCGCAGGAGGTTCAGACTCAGAAATGGGTTCATGTCGACGCCGGGAACCAACACGATGAGTTTCTGGGTAATCCAGTTGAAAATCGGCCGGAGTTGAACATTGTTCAGTTGAATGGCCGTCGATAGAAACAAGGCGTTGTCCCGGGTGAACTCCTGCCAGACCTTGCGCTCCGCCCGTTCGGCACTGAAGTTGGGACCGAACCACCACCTTTGTGTCTTGCTTTCCGCGTCGTATTCCCGTTCAAACCACCGCTGCGCGCGGCCATGCGGATAAGCCACCAGCCATTCCTTGAATACGCGCCCCGAACTTGCCGCCCAGCCGTAGTGATAGCGGACACCCTCGTCGGTGGTGAAGATGATCTCGAATTCCGAAGGCTCCGCACATGACGCCTGTGCAAAGAGAAACGGCGTCACGGGGATGGCTTGGCCTTCCTGGAAACCCGTAGCGGAGTTCTGCACCATTTGCCGGAAGGTCTCCACGGCTCGAAGAACGTTGCTCTTGCCTGCCGCATTGGCACCATAGATGACCGCCGATCGTAGCAGGCGCAGCTCTTTGGTCTGCCCCGGGCTAACGTTGCGCTGAAGATGCGCGACGTCCGGGCTCGCCACCATGCTTAGCTTTTGCTGGGTCCGGATCGAGCGGAAATTTGTGACACTAAACTCAATCAACATGTCTGCCGATTCATCAAAAGAAAAATATACGCTCAATTCTTGCTTATTTTCCGCAATTTCGCAACCCAAATCCAGGTTGCAAGGATCGTTACCAGCTTGTTACCGTGGCGCCTCCGCCCGCACCAGTAGTTCGGCAAAGTCATAGTTCACGCTGGTGACGCCAAAATCTGGCTCTCGACTGAAGGGTTGGCGCAGGTAGTGCGCCTGGTGTGTCTCGCTGTCGAGAAACTCGACAATGGCAAGAATGAAGTCCTCAGGCTTGTTGAGCGAGTAGAGAATCTCGTTGCGCGTGACGGTGATCGTCGGCGCACCGGCAACGCGGCCCTTCACTTCGAGGAAGCGCAGCTTGCCGGTGCCGGGAACGCGGCTTTCGATGTCGTAGCCTAGCTTCTCGAATTCACGGTCGGTGGGGTCGAAGCCGAGCTGGCGCTCGATGTCCATGATGATCGCGCGCGCGCGGGCGGCGCTGATTTGCGTATCGACGGGCGCCGTGGGCGTGCTCGCTGTTTCGCCGGTCATGGCCTTGATCAGACCGATCGGTACCACCAGCATGCCGCCCAGCACCACCGGCGGCAGCGGTGAGATTTGCGCTTCCAGCTTCAAGTCGTCCAGACGTTTTTCGAGCCGCCCTTGAAGAAGGTCTGCGCGCTTGCGTGCCTCGCCGGAGTTGAGTTTGGCATTGGGTCTCCCTGCCAGCTCCTGGAGCTTGAGTTCTTCGGCGCGGTGGTCCCACCAGGTGATTTCCTTGGTGAGGCGCTCCTTGACCGCAGCCTCGGTCTTGCCGATCAGTTCGAGCTTGCGCCCGCGGACCTCGGCCAGGTGTTCCGGTACGACCTGGGTGATGGCATGGCCCTGGACCTGCTTCTCAAGCTCGCGCGTGATCCACTGGCACTCGGGGCGGTCGAGGATCGTTTCGATACCGGGTTCGCCCGTAGCGATTGGGCGATAGTCGAGATAGGGCGCGTAGTGCACATGCCGCGTCGTCGTGTCGGCGTTGACTTCGACATAGAGCATGCGTTTCGACACGACCCGACGTTCGCCGGCGCGGGTGAGGCCGGCGTCCTGGATGGCATGTTCGAGGTAGAACAGCACCCGCGGCCGCATTCCGGGATCGCGTTCGTCAACCAGCACGCTGCCGCGTTTCAGCAGATCACGATGACGTTCCAGCGTCAGGTCGATCACGGCGTCGAGCAAGGGATGACCGGGGCAGACAAATGCTGCCAGCGGGTGGCCCTGCGGTGCGACGAGCGATTTTTCGAAGGCGATCCGCTCATAGCGCGGCAGAACGGGTTCGCCGATGCCGATCAGGCGATCGCGGTTGCGCACCGGTGCGGGAACGTGGGTGATTTCGTAGCGCCGGGGTTCGCGCTGCCTGGCGGTGCCGCCGAGTCGCTTGAAGGCTTCGTGGAAGAACGACTCGATGTAATGGGGTTGCAGCCGCCGGCCGTCGGCGCGCTCCATGTCTTCGCGGATGCGCTGCACCCGGCTGGCGTCCATGGCGTCGTGGGCGAGCGCGCGTTCTTCGAGCAGGCTCTGCAGGTGTTCGCAATCCGTCGCGACATCGAGGACCGTGGTGAGGAAGGCTTTGACCTCGGGCTTCTCACCGTGGCGGATGGCCTCGATCAGCAGTTCGCGCAGTGACATGACCTTGCCGTTGGACTCGAAGGCGAGTTTGCCGAGCACGTCGAACACCTGCCCACCAAGGGCCTGGCGTGCCTGTTCGAGCTTTTCCAGCAGGCGGCGATAGACGTCGCCTTCGCGCGTGTCGTCCGCCACCAGATTCCACAGGTGGCAAACCTCGGTCTGGCCGATCCGGTGGATACGGCCGAAGCGTTGTTCGATCCGGTTGGGGTTCCAGGGCAGGTCGTAATTGACCATCAGATGCGCGCGCTGCAGGTTGATGCCCTCGCCGGCGGCATCGGTCGCCAGCAGTACCTGCACTTCGGGGTCGTGCTTGAACGATTCCTGCACCTTGAGGCGCTCTTCGCGGCCGATGCCACCGTGGATGACGACGACCGCTTCCTGGCGGCCGAGCAGCGTGCCGATGCGTTGTTGAAGATAGTTGAGCGTGTCGCGATGCTCGGTGAAGATGACCAGCTTCTGGTGTGGAGAAGGGATGGGGGGTGGGATCGGACCGGCGCCGTAGGGGGCCGGCGGTTCGGCGACGCGGTGGCCGCTGCCGGCCGGTGTGAAGATCTCGGAGAGCAAGCTGGCCAGTTGGCACCACTTGGTGTCGGTGCCGCTGCGGCGGACGGCCAGTGCCTGGCTTTCGAGCCCTTTCAGGGTTTCGATCTCGATGCGCAGTTCGGCGATCGAGCGCGCGGCGGTGGCCTGGTCGAGGATTTCTTCCTCGGCGGCAGCGACTTCGTTGTCGGGTGCTTCGTCCAGGTCTGCAACGTCTTCGTTGTCGAGGGCAGGCAGTGACGCCGGGAGGATGTTCGTGGTTTGGCCGCCACGCTGCAGCACCTCCAGTTCCCGCAGTCGGCCTTCCAGCCGTTCGCGCCGGCGGCGCAGCGATTGGTAGATGGCCTCGGGCGAGGACGCCAGACGCCGCTGCAGGATGGTCAGGGCGAAACCGACGGTGCCGGCGCGCTTGTCGTTTTCCAGCGCCTCGGCACGGTTGAATTCCTCGCGCACGTAGTCGGTGACTGCCCGGTACAGCGCCGCCTCGGCGTCCGAGAGTCTGTAGGGCACGGTGTAGGCGATTCGCTCGGGGAACAGCGGCGTGCCGTCGAACTTGCGCAGGCTCTCCTTCACCATCCGGCGCATCAGGTCCGACACGTCGGCCGTGTGCACGCCATCGCGGTAACGTCCCTCGAAACGGTCGCCGTCGAGCAGCGCCATGAACAACTGGAAATCGGCTTCCTTGCCGTTGTGCGGCGTCGCCGACATCAGCAGGAAGTGGCGTGTGAGCGTCGAGAGCAGTTGACCAAGGCGATAGCGCTTGGTGTACTTGGTCTCGCCACCGAACACGGTCGCCGACATCTTGTGCGCTTCGTCGCAGACCACCAGATCCCAGCGGCAATCGGGCACCTGCAGTTTCTGCTGCACGTCTTCATTGCGCGAGAGCTTGTCGAGGCGGGCAATGCACAGGTTGGTTTCGAGGAACCAGTTGCCGGTGCGTGCCGCTTCGAGCTTGTCGTTGGTGAGGATCTCGAAGGGCAGATGAAACCGGCGATAGAGCTCGTCCTGCCACTGTTCGGCCAGGCTGCCGGGGCAGACGATCAGGCAGCGTTGCAGGTCGCCACGGGCGACCAGTTCCTTGATCAGCAGGCCGGCCATGATCGTCTTGCCGGCGCCGGGATCGTCCGCCAGGAGGAAGCGCAGCGGCTGGCGAGGCAGCATGGTTTCGTAGACGGCGGTGATCTGGTGCGGCAGCGGGTCGACGATCGAGGTGTGTACCGCCAGCACCGGGTCGAAGAGATGCGCGAGGCGAATGCGCTGAGCCTCGGAAACCAGGCGGAAGAGCGCGCCGTCGCCATCGAAGCTCCACGGACGACCCTGCTCGACGAGTTCGAGGCGCGGTTCGTCGTGGCGGTAGAGCAGTTCGTTGGCCACCTTGCCGGCAGCCGTCTTGTAGGTCAGCTCCAGCGCCTCTGAGCCAAACCACTGGACGTTGACCACGCTCACCAGGGTGTCGGGAACGATGCCGCGGATAGCGGCATTGGTCTTAAGTTGTTCGAGTTTCATGGCCAATCGTAGCCTGGATTTATTCCCCGGCATGATAAATGGCGACAGCCATCGTTCCAGATAGCGCTATGGCACGGGTCTATCATCCCCAAAGGCCTTCAAAGTCAAATGAAAGTTGCCGCTGATGCCGGACAGGGAAGTGCTCAAGATTGGGGATCACCGTTCATCATACGCGTGGGCAGTCAGCGGCGAAAGTCGAGTCGGCGCGTCTCGTTGAGGCGTTGCACCGGGGAATGACAGAATGCAGACTGCCCGCAATGTGGCTGTCCAGCCCGGCAAAGTCATCAATCCTGAAATACTTTGCCGCATGGCGCCAAGATATCGTGGCACCCTGTGATTTCTTCATTATGATCAGCCTGTTAACGCCATGAACGTGCATCAGCGCCAGACCTGTCGCCAGATGCGTAGCCATTTGCTTATTGCCACAGCGGAAGTCATTCATAAATAACATGTTACGAATTGGAATCGACCTCGGCGGCAGCAAGATCGAGCTGGTTGCTCTGGAGGCAAGCGGGCAGGTGCTGCTGCGCAGGCGTCGCCCAACGCCAAAGGGTGACTACCAGGCGACGCTCCGAGCGATCGGCGATATGGTCGCAGCCGCAGAAAGCGATTTGGGGCGGAAAGCCAGCGTCGGCATCGGCATCCCCGGTGCCGAATCGTTCAGCGACGGTCGCATCAAGAATGCCAATTCGACCTGGCTGATTGGGCAAACGCTGCGGCTGGATCTCGAGGCACTGCTGCAACGTGAGGTCCGTCTG
Organism: Candidatus Accumulibacter propinquus; assembly: GCF_056856495.1. Taxonomy (NCBI): domain Bacteria; kingdom Pseudomonadati; phylum Pseudomonadota; class Betaproteobacteria; genus Candidatus Accumulibacter; species Candidatus Accumulibacter propinquus. Next base: position 481,203 of record NZ_JBSEHC010000003.1, on the reverse strand, counting down.
GCCAACGACGCCAACTGTTTTGCCCTCTCCGAGGCAGTCGATGGTGCCGGCCGTGGCGCGGAAGTCGTTTTCGGCGTCATTCTCGGTACCGGCGTTGGCGGTGGAGTGGTGGTGCATCGGCGCGCACTCGCCGGCGCCAATCGCATCGCCGGCGAGTGGGGTCACAATCCGCTGCCCCTGCCAGACGAGGAAAGTCTGCCGCCGGCACCCTGTTACTGCGGGCGCAGCGGCTGTGTCGAAACCTGGCTGTCCGGGCCGGGACTCAGCGACGACCACTGGCGTCATGGCGGGCAGTCGCTGAGTGCCGAGGAGATCGCGAACAGGGCCGAGGCGGGCGACGCGGCGTGCGCGGCGGCGCTTGGGCGCTATGAACGGCGCCTGGCCAAGGCACTGGCGCAGGTGGTCAACGTCCTCGACCCCGATGTGGTCGTGCTGGGTGGTGGACTTTCGAACATCGCGCGGCTGTACGATACGGTGCCCAGGTTGTGGGCGGCGCATGTGTTTTCGGATACGATCCGCACCCGCCTGTTGCGCAACCTGCACGGCGACTCATCCGGCGTGCGCGGTGCGGCCTGGCTCTGGAACGGAGAGTGAAATGGCGACAGTGCAGTTGTTCAGTGGCGGGCTGACGAAGATCGACGCCGAAGGTCAATGGACCGGCATCTACAAACAGGCGATCAGCGGGCCGGTTCATCTGGCTGTCGACGGCCTGGCCGGAGACATGCAAGCGGACCGTCGTGTCCATGGTGGACCCGAAAAGGCCCTCCATTACTACGCCGCCGAGAACTATCGTCAGCTTGCCGAGCGTTTTCCGGGCGTCGCCGAGAAGTTTGTTCCGGGCAGCATCGGCGAGAATGTTTCAGCGAATGGCTTCGATGAGTGGAACGTCTCGATCGGAGACATGTTCCGGCTCGGTGGCAGCCTGCTCCAGGTCAGCCAGCCGCGCAGCCCGTGCTGGAAGATCGACTATCGCTACGGCAGCGACGGGGTGGCGCGAACGATTGCGGAAACCGGCCTTACCGGCTGGTACTACCGGGTACTCGAACCCGGCATGCTCAGCACAGGCGATGTACTCGAACTCGTGGACCGTCTGCCGGGCGCGGTGTCGCTCGCCGAATTGTGGCAGGTCTGGCGCGAACATCGCCCGCATCCCGCGCAGGTCGAGGAACTGTCCGGGGCGCCGGGGTTGACCGCTGACTGGCAGCGGAAGCTGATCGAGCGTGCGCGCTGGTTGCGCCGGCACGGCGGCGAACGGGCCCAGCGCTAGTCATGCTCTGGGTCAGACTTTTCCTGCCTTTCGCAGGCGCTTATTTTCTCTCGTACCTCTACCGCACGGCCAACGCCGTGATCGGCCCGGTCCTGAGCAAGGACCTGGATCTTGGCGCTGGCAGTCTGGGACTGCTGACCAGTGCCTATTTTCTGGCTTTCGCTGCCGCGCAACTGCCGCTCGGCATGCTGCTCGACCGCTTCGGGGCACGCCGGGTCGAATCCGGTCTATTGTTGATCGCTGCCGCCGGCGCGGTGGTCTTTGCCCTCGGTCAGAGCGTCACGGAACTGGCGATCGGTCGCGGTCTGATTGGACTCGGCGTTTCGGCGTGCCTGATGGCCGCCTTCAAGGCATTTTCCCTGTGGTTTCCGCTTGACCGGCAGGCGTCGCTGACCGGCTGGATCATGACCTCCGGGGGCCTCGGTGCCCTCGCCGCCAGCGCCCCTCTGGAGGCGGCGTTGCGCTTCGCCGGCTGGCGGGAGATCTTCTTCGCCCTCGCCGCGCTGACGCTGGCGGTGGCCGTCTGGCTGTTCCTGAGCGTTCCCGAGCGTCACGCCGACCACCCGCCCGAGCCGCTGTCCGTGCAGTGGAACGGCGTCAAGACGGTTTTCGCCAGCGCCCACTTCTGGCGCTTTGTGCCGCTCGGGCTGACGCTGACGGGCGGTTTCATGGCGGTGCAAAGCCTGTGGTCGATCTCCTGGCTGATGCAGGTCAACGGTTACGACCGTACGACAGCCGCCGACCACCTGGCCGGGATGAGCGTGGCGATGCTGATCTCCTACGTTCTGATCGGGCTGTTGGCCACCGGCCTGGCGCGTCGCGGGATCAGGCCGGTGATGCTGCTCGCCAGCGGACTCGGTCTGTCGTTGCTGACGCTCGCGCTGATCGCCACCGAAAGCACGCATCATAGCTACCTGCTGTGGGTCGCCTACGGCAGCTTTTCGAGCTTTGGCACGCTGGCCTATTCACAGGCCGCTGCGGGCTTTCCGGTAGTGCTGTCGGGTCGCGCCAACACCGCTTTCAACCTGATGGTTTTCGTGGGCGCCTTTGGCGTGCAGTGGGGACTGGGGGTGCTGATCGATTGCCTGCAGGCGCAGGGGCAGAACCTGGCCATGGCTCACCGCAACGCTTTTCTGTCCCTGCTTGCCGCCCAGTTGGCAGCCTACGCCTGGTTTTGCATCAGCAGCCGACGCGGGCGCTGAGCAATCGAAGCGAAAGCTGCCGAGACACCAGGGGCCCTCAACGGTACAGCGGCAAGGCAGCCAGGCGGCGCTCGATTTCAGACAGCAGTTGCCGATAGGCCGGGTTGTCGCGGCCACCATAGCGGCGCTGGAATTCGGCTTCGGAGAGGGCCTCGGGAAGCCCATCGAGAGAGGGAGCCAGATCGCTGTCGCCGAGACTGCCGCGCAGCGCGACGTCCAGGCGTGATGAACCCTCGGCAACCAGTTCGCCGAAACGTGTCCCGGCACGGTCCGCGGCCAGATCGGCGAAAGAAAAGCCGCTGCCACCCCGGGAGTCCTCGACTTCCTTGTACAGTCCAATCGCATTCGCCGCGGGTTCACCGGCCCAGGCTGCCAGGGCCGCCGAAACGGCAAAATGTTGGGCGCTGTCGTAGCGGCCGAGCAGGATCAGCTTCAATCGCCGGGGACGCGGCCAGTGCCTCGCCTCGGGGATCAATACCGCCAGGTTCTTTTCCGCCAGATAGCTCGCAAGAACGAGCAGCGCGGCTCGCCGCTGACGAAGCGTGGCCTCCCCGGAGGCTGCCGCTGCCAGAAGACCACTGAGGACCTGCCCGAGAGGAACGCGCGCGCGCGCGGAGTAATGGTCGAGTTGGGCGGCCAGGGCTTTCTGGGCAGCCGCCATGCTCGCGATGTCTTCGGGTGGAAAGGCCCGAGCGCGCGCGTGTGCGAGTACCCCGGGCTCCCACACGTAGCTCACCTCGACGACGCCGCGAGCCGGTTCGAAGGCCAGCTTGCGGATGAGTTGCCGGGCGGCCCGCCATTCATCCGAGAAGCCGGCGAGGCCGATCGCCGAGTTGAGGCAGAACTCCGCCAAACGCGAGGGAACCGGCAAATTGGCAAGCGAGGCGGCAACGATGCGCGGTTCGCCTTCGGCCTCCTGGAGTTGCGCGCGCAGATTCCAGTATCGGTATCCCGCCAGACCGGGAACCGGGACGCTGATCCGTATTTCCGCCGTTTCCTCGGCCAGCGCGAAGGTGCCGCGCCCGTGCAGGCTGCGACTCACCAGGTGATTGATGGCCTCGTCGATCAGCGGCGCGGGGATAGACGCCGTTCGCTGATCACCGCGTTGCAGGCGGCGAGGATCGTTATTGGCCAACAAGCGCTTGGCCTCGGCAATCGACGCCGGTGAGATGCTTTCGCTGCGGCTGACCAGCGGCGCCCGCTCAAGGGTGGCAAGGACGATCAGCAGCGGCAGCAGCAAGCATCCCAGCAGCCAGATCAGGAGACGCTTCACGCCGGCGGGATGACGGTGAGGCCGCGAAACCAGACCGGCTTGCGGGCACCCGAATTCAACGGCCAGGCTGCAGCACGAATCCCGCCTTGGCGAGCAATCGGGCTTCATGCTGCAGGTCGGCGCGTGTCAGGGGATGCGCCGCCAGCCATCCCGAAGGGAATTGCAGGCGCAGGCGCTGCCGCTGTACGCGCAGACTGATCTCCGGCAGGGGCTCGTTGCTCCGCCCGCGATGCAGGACCACCGCCAATCGCAGCAGAACACACAGGCGGCGCGCCGGGCGCGCCCAATCGCACGGCAAATGCGCGAACGCATCGTTGGGAAATGATCGCCGGTGGCGCCGCACCAATGCCGAGAGCAGACGTTGATCGTCCCGCGAGTAGCCCGGCAGATCGGAATGTTCAAGCACGTACGCGCCATGTTTGTGGTATTGGTCATGGGTCAGCAGCAAGCCGATCTCGTGCAGGCGTGCTGCGCGGTCGAGAACGTGCCGCGCCTCCCGACCGTTCAAATCCCAGGCCGCGCGCACCTGTCGCAGGAAGTCGAGGGCCGAGGCACTCACTCGGGCGGCCTGGCCCTCATCGAGGTCAAAACGCCGGATGACGTCAGCGATGGTGCGGTCGCGTACGTCTTCGTGACGGATGCGGCCCAGCAGGTCGTAAATCAGCCCCTCGCGCAGGGCACCCTCGGAAACCTCCAGATGCTGGACGGCGAGCGCCTCGCAGAGTCCGTGCAGGGCCACGAAGCCGCCGACGAAGACACGCGCGCGCGCCGGCTCCAGTTGCCAGCGTTCGGCTATCCCGGCCGTGTCGCGCGCCTCCAGCAGCGCCGCCCGCAGCCGCCGCAGGCCTTCAAGGGTGATCCCTTCACGGCTCCAGCCTTCGCTGATGAGCACGTCCTGAATGGCCTTGATCGACCCGGAGGCCCCGGTGACCACTTCCCAGCCACGCGCCAGATACTCCTCGCGCACCGGTGCGAGGTGCAGTTGAACCAGTAATTCGGCTTCACGCAGGCGCGCGGCGGTTACCCGACCATCGGCAAAGCAGGCACGGCTCAAACTGACGCAGCCCATGCGCAGGCTCGCCAAATGACGCGGTTCGAACTTCTCCCCGATAATCAGCTCGGTACTGCCACCGCCGATATCGATCACCAGGCGCTGGCCGGTCACGTCGCCGACGCTGTGGGCGACGCCCAGATAGATCAGCCGTGCCTCCTCCTGGCCGCTGACGATTTCGACCCGGTGCCCGAGGACCTGCTCGGCGCGGGTGATGAATTCGGCGCTGTTGCGTGCCTGCCGCAGGGTGTTGGTACCGACGATGCGCAGACGCGCCGGTGGAATGTGGCGCAATCTCTGACCGAAGCGTGCCAGGCATTCCAGAGCCCGCTGCTGCGAGTCCGCCGAGAGACGGTTGCGGCCGTCCAGGCCGGCGGCGAGCTGGACCATCTCCCGCAAGCGGTCGAGAACCTGCACGTGCCCATTCACGATGCGGGCGACGATCATGTGAAAACTGTTCGACCCGAGGTCGATTGCGGCTACGAAGTCGGAAGACACGTCGGAACTCCTGCACAGGGTTAACCAAAGCCGCAGACCGGAACCTGCTCGACCCACCCAGCGTCGGGCTGCCCGGGCCAGGGGACCTGCTGGAGATTCATCCCCAGCCACCTCGCCGAAAGACCCGCGAAATGCGTTGCGTGGCCGAGCGGAGCATAGCGGAGCTGCGCTCGGCAGCGCGTGAATTCCTTCACACTACGGGCAGGTTGCGCGGCCGCAAGGGTTTTCCTGGCCTGGGATCAGAATTCGAGCGGGTCAACTTCTAGGTGCCAGCGGAGGCGTGAGGGCGCGCGGATGGCTTCGACCTGCGTCACCCATACGTCCAGGAAGCGCTGCAACGCGCGCCGGGATGAGGACTCGACCAGTAACTGACCGCGTTCGAGGCTGGCCCGCCGCGAAAGGCGCATCGGCACCGGATCGTAAAAGGTCACTGAATGGCTGTCGTCGTGCAGGGAACAGGCCCGCGCGGCGGCAAGAAAGGACAGTGCATCGGCCATCCGTGGGGCCTCGGCGCGAAGCATCGCCTGGTAAGCGTAGGGCGGGAAACCGGCCTGTTGCCGCTCTCCGAGTTGCGCCGCGGCGAAGGCGGGATAGTCGTGGCGAACGAGGGCCTGGTAGATCGGGTGGTCGGGGTACTGGGTCTGGATCAGCACCTCGCCCGGCCGTTCGGCGCGGCCGGCACGACCGGCGACCTGCATCAACTGCGCGAACAGGCGCTCGGGCGCACGCCAGTCGGCGGCAAACAGCGCCGCGTCGGGAGCCACGGCGCCAACCAGCGTGAGCTTCGGGAAATCATGGCCTTTGGCCAGCATCTGGGTGCCGACCAGGATGTCGGCCGCGCCGTTCTGAATCGTCTCCACCACCGCCTCCCACTGCTTGCGGCTGCTTGCCGAATCGCGGTCCACGCGCAGGATGCGGGCCTGCGGGAAGCGCTCGGCAAGAGCCACTTCGATCCGCTGTGTCCCGCGGCCGAAGGCGCCGAGATCCTGGTTGCCACAGGTGGGGCAGGTTTTCGGCACACGTGTCTCGTAACCGCAATGGTGACAGCGCAGGCGACGGTCGGCGAGATGCAGCACCAGGTGGGCAGCACAGCGCTGGCAGGATGAACTCCAGCCGCATGCAGCGCAGGCCAGCACCGGTGCGTAGCCGCGCCGATTGAGAAAGACCAGGCTCTGCTCGGCACGCGCCAGACGCTGTTCGATGGCCAGCAGCAAGGTACTGGAGAGGCCGTCCCGGGGTTTGTCGACACGCGTGTCGATGCAGCGGACGAGAGGCAGACGCGCTCCGTCCACGGCCCGCCCGCGCAAGGTCAACAGCCGGTAGCGCCCGCTCGTGTCGCTGCCACTGGCGTTGGCCCAGCTCTCCAGGGATGGCGTCGCGGAACCAAGAACAATCGGAATGCCTCTGTCGCGAGCGCGGAAGACGGCAAGATCGCGCGCCGAATAGCGAATCCCGTCCTGTTGCTTGAAAGAGGCGTCATGCTCCTCGTCGACCACGATCAGGCCGATCTCGGGCAGTGGGGTGAATACCGCGAGCCGCGTGCCGACGACGATCCTCGCCTCGCCGTTCAGTGCGGCCCGCCAGTTGCGGCTGCGGGCGGCCTCGCCCAGTTCACTGTGCAGACTGACCAGGCCGGCGGCAGGAAAACGGGCGGCAAGACGCGCTTCGAGTTGTGGAGTGAGGTTGATTTCTGGGACCAGCAACAGCGACTGCCGTCCGGCAGCCAGAGCGCGCTCGATCAGCCGCAGATAGACCTCGGTCTTGCCGCTGCCAGTCACACCGTGCAGCAGATAAGCACGGAAACCTTCGGCGCCTACGGCAATCGCGGCCAGCGAAGCCTCCTGTTCGAGGGTCAGGACAGGTGCCTGTTGTGCGCCGGCAAGGGGGTGTTCCGGCCGGCGCTGCCGGTGCCTCCGGGGCGCCAGCGCACGCAGGCTGGCCGGCAGGGTGGATAACATCACCTGGCCGAGAGGCGCGTGGTAGTAGCTCGCGCAAAACCCGGTCAGGCGGAACCAGTCTGGAGGGAGGGTCGGCACATCGCGCAGGATGCCATCGATCGCTTTGAGCTGGGCGATCGGAATATCGGTCGCCACCGGCAACTCGACGAGGATTCCGATCTTGTTTTGCTGACCAAACGGCACCCGTACACGATAGCCGATGTCCGCCATCGACAAAAACTCGCCGTCGGCAACGCGATAGTCAAAAAGGCGGCGCAGCGGCACATCGAGTGCGACGCGGGCAATTTGCGGCACGGTCATGAGGTCGGCAAATGGGGTTTTGCGCGGCGGGAATTCGCTGTCCACTTAGCGCGTGAAGCTCGCGCCAGTTCTCTCAAATGCGGGTAAGGTGTTCAGTTTTAGACGCTTTCCGTCCGATACACAGATCCTGTGGATAACTCTGTGGAGCAAACCCTCCGCAAAGGCCGCAAAGGCCCTCCCTGCAAGGGTTTCAGAGTCATTGCCGGAAAAATAGGCAATTTAAACCTCCTTACAAATCAGCCAGTTGCCAATCTACCCGGGATTTGCAGAAGACCCACTCGGCGGACCGGAAGTCGCCATGGTTTCTGTGAATAAGTCAAGCGCCTGGGGGGATTTCCGGTCGGTACCGCTCCGCAGGAGGCGGCTACGGGTGTGCACCGCATCAACCAGCGCCGTCACGTTTTCCGGTGGCGTAAACTGGGAGATGCCATGACCCAGGTTGAAGACATGGCCGGTGCCGTCCGCACCATAGCTGGCCAGCACCTTTCCGGCCTCCGCGGCGATCGTCTCCGGGGTGGCAAACAGCACGCCCGGATCGAGGTTCCCCTGCAATGCCACCTGGTGACCGACACGCCGGCGTGCTTCGCCGATGTCGATGGTCCAGTCGACACCGATGGCGTCGCAGCCGATATCGGCTATTGATTCCAGCCATAGTCCGCCGCCCTTGGTAAACACGATCGATGGCACACGTTCGCCGTTCTGCTGGCGAATGAGGGTGGCGATGATGCGCCGCAGGTAGGGCAGCGAGAACTCCTGATAAGCCGCCGCCGAAAGCGACCCTCCCCAGGAATCGAAGATCATGACCGCCTGCGCTCCCGACTCGATCTGGGCATTGAGGTAGGCGCTCACGGCGTCGGCGGTCACCGACAGAATGCGATGCAGCAGGTCGGGGCGGTTGTAAAGCATGCTCTTGATACAACGGTAGTCGGTACTCGAAGCGCCTTCGACCATGTAGCAGGCCAGGGTGTAAGGACTGCCGGAAAAACCGATCAAGGGCACCGAGTTGTTCAGTGCGCGCCTGATTTCGCTCACCGCGTCCATCACGTAACGCAGGTGGTCCCACGGGTCCGGCGCGCTGAGGTCGCGGATTGCCCACTCCTCGCGTAACGGGCGCTCGAAGCGGGGTCCTTCGCCGTCACTGAAGTACAGCCCGAGCCCCATCGCATCGGGCACGGTCAGGATATCGGAGAAGAGGATCGCCGCGTCCAGATCATAGCGCGCGAGTGGCTGCAGCGTGACCTCGCAAGCCATCGCCGGGTTCTTGCACAACTGCAGGAAACTGCCGGCACGCCTGCGCGTTTCACAATACTCGGGCAAATAGCGACCCGCCTGGCGCATCAGCCAGACCGGCGTATATTCGGTGGGTTCCTTGAGCAGGGCGCGCAGAAAGCTGTCATTGCAGGGTCGGGTCACGAGAGGCTCCACCGGCGAGGGGAATGGGCAGCGTCGATTATCGCCTTTCCCCGCTACTTGCGCCAGAAAGCCGGCGTCATGACCACCAGCAGGGTGAAGATCTCCAGACGACCCAGGAGCATGGCGAAGGTACACACCCAGGTCTGGAAATCGCTCAGGCTCCCGAAGTTGGTCGCCGGCCCGACCTGGCCGAGGCCTGGTCCCATGTTGTTGATGCTGGCGACCACCGCCGTGAAGGCGGTGACGATTTCCAGGCCGGAAAACGACAACGCCAGGGTCATCGACACGATGCACACCATGTACATGAAACCGAAGGACAGCACGGCGAAAAGAATGTTCGACGAAAGGAGTTCGCTCCCGATCTTTACCGGATGGACCGCATTCGGGTGCATCGCGCGCGTCAACTCCCGGTACACCTGCTTGTACAGCACGATCGCGCGGATCATCTTGATGCCGCCGCCGGTCGACCCGGCGCTGGTCGCGAAGCTGGACAGGAACAGCATCCATAACGGCGCAAACATGGGCCACAAGGCATAGTCGGTATTGGCGTAACCCGTGGTTGTGGCAATCGACACCACGTTGAAAGCGGAAAAACGCAAGGCCTCCGAGAAGGTCGGGTAGACCCCATGCACATCGAGGAAAATGGCAATCGCGATGACACTGCCGACGCTCACCAGCAGAAAAGCCCCGGCCTCCGGATCAGTCAGGTAAGGGCGAAAGGAACGCCGCGAGAGAACGACGTAGTGTGTTGCAAAATTGCAGCCGGCGATCAGCATGAAAGCGATGCTCACGGCTTCGATCGCCGGCGAATCGAAGAAACCAAAGCTCGCATCATGGCTGGAGAAGCCACCAAGTCCCATGGTGCTGAACATGTGCATGATGGCATCGAGCCAGGTCATGCCGGCCCAGCGGTAACCCAGCACGCAGCAGACCGAGATCAGCGTATAGACTGCCCACAAGCCCTTGGCGGTCTCGGCCATGCGCGGAGTCATCTTCGAGTCCTTCATCGGCCCTGGCGTTTCGGCCTTGAACATCTGACGACCGCCGATGCCGAGCAAGGGCAGGATGGCCACCGCCAGAACGATCAGGCCCATGCCGCCAAGCCAGACGAGTTGGCAACGCCAGAAGTTGATCGACACCGGCAGCGCGTCGAGTCCCTCGAATACCGTCGCTCCCGTCGTCGTCAGCCCGGAAACGGCCTCGAAGTAGGCGTCGGTGAAGCTCGCGTGCAAGTGCAGAACCAACGGCAGCCCGGCGTACACCGGCAGCACGGTCCACACCAGCGCGACCATCAGGAATCCATCGCGGATCGTCAGGTCGCGCTTCTCCTTGCGGGTCGCGTACCACAAACCCAGGCCGGTAGCGACGGTCAGCAGAACGGCCTCGTCGAAGGCGCTCTGCGCGCCATCCTGCAGCGCCCAGGACAGACCCCAGGGAACCAGCATCGTCAGACCGAACATCAGGATCACCAGCGAGAGGACCCGCACTACCGGGTAGTAGCGTTGCATGGCGCAGCCCTCTCAGAAGAAATGGAAGCCGACTGCAAACAGCTTTTCGACCTTCTTGACCACCTTCTTGTCGAGGCAGAAGACGATCAGGTGGTCGCCGGAGGCGATCAGCACGTCCCGGTGGGCGATCAGCACGTGACCCGCCTGCTTCTTCTTGGCCAGGCCGAGAAAGCCCAGATCCTGGCTCTTGTCGAGATCGCGGACGATCGCCGCGATGAAGGCTCCTGGAATCGTCGGAATTTCACCGATACGCCGACCAACCACCTTGGAGGTCTTCTGATCGCCATGGGCGACGATCTCGAGGGCCTCGGCAGCACCCCGGCGCAGGCTGTGAACCTGCGCGACGTCACCGCGACGAACGTAGGTCAGCAGCGTACCGATCGATACCTGCGCAGGTGAAAGCGCGATGTCGATCGGGCCGCCCTGGACCAGTTCGGCATAGGCACGGCGGTTGATCAACGCCACCACCCGCTTGCAACCCATCCGTTTGGCCAGCGACGCGGCCATGATGTTGTCTTCGTCGTCATTGGTCAGCGCCAGGAAGAGGTCCATCTCGTCGATGGCCTCCTGCTGCAACAACTCTTCATCGGTGGCATCGCCGCAAAGTACCAGTACCGACTTCAGGGTGGTGGCCACGAATTCGGCACGCCGCCGGTCGACCTCGATGGCCTTGACCTCGCACCTGCTTTCCAGAGCCTGTGCCACGCGCAAGCCGATATTGCCACCACCAGCGATCATCACTCGCCGTACCGGCTCGACCGAGCGTCGCAACTCGCGCATTACGGTGCGGATATGCTCTTCGGCTGCGAGCAGAAAGACCTCGTCACCGTCTTCGATCACCGTCTCGCCGCTAGGCATGATCGCCCCGTCGCGGCGATAGATCGCGGCGATCCTGCCGTCGACCTCGGGTGGCAAATGCGTGCGCATTTGCTTGATTTCGTTGCCGACCAGCAACCCGCCTTCGTAGGCGCGGACGGCGACCAGCGCCAGGCGTCCACCGCCAAAGCTCAGCACCTGCAGGGCTTCCGGGAAATCGACCAGGCGCGCGATATACTCGGTGATGACCTGTTCCGGGCACAAGGCATAATCCACCGCGAAATTCGCTGTCGACAGCAGTTTTTCACTGTCCAGGAAGTCGCGCGCGCGCAACCTCGCGATGCGCGCGGGCACATTGAAAACACTGTGGGCAACCTTGCAGGCGACGAGATTGGTCTGATCGCTCTGAGTCACGGCAATCAGCAAGTCGGCGTCATCCAGGCCGGCACTGGCCAGAACCGAAGGATAGGCGGCATTGCCGACTACCGTCTGCAGATCGAGGCGATCCTGCAGATGCGCCAGACGCTCATGGTCGTTGTCGACCACCGTGATGTCGTTGTTTTCCGAGGCGAGGCTCTCCGCGACGCTGGCCCCGACCTGACCCGCGCCCAGAATGACGATACGCATTGTTATTGATCTCCCTGAAAGCCTGGCGGCCGGAACCTATTAGTCACGTTCGTCGCCGCGTCGACCGATGTTCAGGCCGAGTTGCTTCAACTTCCGGTATAGATGGGTCCGCTCCAGCCCCGTCTTCTCCGCCAGGCGCGTCATACTACCGCGTTCGCCGGTCAGATGGTATTCGAAATACATCCGCTCGAAGGCTTCACGTGCTTCCCGCAAGGGCTGGTCGAAGAACATCGCCGGCAATGGCAACGGCATCCCGATCTGGGCGACCTCGGTCTGCAGGATGCGCGCCACATCTTCCGCGCTGATCTCTTCCTCGAGCGCCGAAAGCGCGAGGTTTTTCACCGTGGTCAGCAACTCGGCCCATTCACCCTGCCAGCGGTGAAGTCGCAGCGAGTTCTGCGCGCCGCTGGAAAAATGCCGGAGTGGAACTTCACCGCGCTCGGCGAGATGGGACAGCAACATGGAAGCAATTTCCGGAACGTCGTCGGCGTGTCCTGAAATCTGCGGCAGTGCCACCCACACTTCCCCAAGGCGGCTGACCAGCAGCGCATCCCAACCCACTTCGACGAGTCCCGCCATTGGGCGAGTCGATGCGGCGACGAGTTGCAGATTGTGTCTCTCCAGCCGTTCGAGCGCAAAGACGAGATTCATCTGTTGCAGTTTTCCGAGCTGTGCCAGGTCGGAGATGAAGACAATGCCGCCGCTGGCGTTCTGCAGCATTTCCTGGGTCAACGGCGCACTCGAAGCGGAAAGATCAAGCCAGGGCGTCCGATGGGTCTGCAGCGTACGCGCGCAGATCTCGGCGATGCTGCCCGAAGCACTCTTGAGGAGCAGCACCGATGTCTTTGCCGCGGCCTGTTCAAGGCGTCGCTTGAGATCCTTGAGCAGGGGCGAGCGGGCGAAAGCGTCGAGCGTCAGTGGCTTCTTTTGCAGAACGGTTTCGTGCTTGAGCGCTTTCTTTACCGTGAGCAGCAGCTTTTGCAGGGCAATCGGCTTTTCGAGAAAATCGGTGGCACCGATGCGGGTCGCTTCCACCGCCGAATCGATCGTTCCGTGTCCGGACATCATCACCACCGGCATGGTCAGGAGGCCGCTCGCGGACCACTCCTTGAGCAACGAGATACCGTCGGTATCCGGCATCCAGATGTCCAGCAGAACCAGATCAGGCCGTTTTTCGGCGCGCAGCTTGCGGGCCGCTGCAGCGTTTTCGGCCAGCCACACTGAGTGACCCTCGTCGGCCAGAATCTCGGAGAGGAGTTCGCGGATTCCCATTTCGTCATCGACGATCAGTACTTGCGCCATGGTCAGGTCTCGGAAGGTAGTGTGCTTGAGCGCCGCTTGCGGGTGGGCAGGGAGGCCAGCGGCAACAGGATGCTGACTTCGGCGCCGGCCGGCTGACGGTTGTTGATCCTGACGCGGCCGTGATGTTCGTCGACGATCTTCTTGACGATCGCCAGGCCCAGGCCGGTGCCGCGCGCCTTGGTGGTGACGTAGGGCTCGAAAACCCGGGCAATGATTTCGGGTGGAAAACCTGGCCCCTGATCGCGGACGACCATCTCGGCCATGCCTTCTGCGCGTCGCGTGCTGATCGCAATGAACGGCGCATCCAGAGCTTCCTGCGCGTCTTCGGCGTTGCGCAGCAGATTGTGGATGATTTGCCGCAACTGCGTGGTATCTCCCCAGACCGGCGGTAGCCGCGGCGCGAGTTTGGTCTCGATCGTCGCCCGCGAGGTCTCATAGAGGCCGAGTACTTCAAGCACCAGGGCGTTGAGATCAACGGCTGCCAGTTCAGGAGCAGGCAGGCGCGCGTAGTCACTGAAATCATTGACCATGCGCTTCATCGCCTGCACCTGCGTAATGATCGTCTGCGTGGAGCGCGCGAGCACCTGCGCGTCGACGCCGCTCAGGTGGTCGGCGAGTTTCATCTGCAGGCGCTCGGCAGACAACTGGATCGGCGTTAGCGGATTCTTGATCTCGTGTGCGAGCCGCCGCGCCACTTCTCCCCAGGCGGCACTGCGCTGGGCGGCGATGAGCCGGGTCACGTCGTCAAACACGACCACATACCCGCCATGCGACCCGGCCGGCAACTGTGTGCCGCGCAGCAGCAGAATTTGCGGCAGTCCGCCGGGATGTTCGAGCTCGATCTGTTCCTGCCATTCGGTGCGTTCGTCTTCGGCAAAGGCATCAAGGATGGCCTGGCCAATCACCTGCTGCCGCGGCCAGACTTCAGCCGCCTCGCCGAGCAGAGCAGCGAAATCGTCCGAGAGGATGGTCAGCGCACCTTCGTTGACCGTACGCAGGACGAAGCGATGGTCAAAAACCAGCACCCCTGCAGAAAGATTGGCCAGGATCGATTCGAGATAGGCGCGTGCGGCTTCGAGTTCGGCACGATGGCGCTCATTGTCCCGTCGTGCTTCGTCGAGCTGGCTGGTCATCTGCTTGAACGATCGGGTCAGGACGCCCAACTCATCGCGGCTATAGACGGCCTGCCGGGGCGTGTAATCGCCGGCGGCCACGGCCTGCGTCCCCTCGGCGAGGATCGACAGCGGTGCCGACAGGCGACGAGCCAGTACGAAAGCCAACGCGATGGCGGTAAACAGGGCCAGTAATACAGTCAGGGTCAGCGTCATCGCGTAGATGCGGGTGAGGCCTTCGCGGCCCAGCGAGAGTTCCTGATAATCGGCGTATACCGTCTGTACGCTGTCCGCGTTGAGCGCCAGGCTGGTCGGCACCGGCTCGGTGAGTTGCAGGATGCGGGTTTCGACGCCAAGGCCAGGCGGCGAGACTGCCACCAGCACACGCAAGGTGAGATCCTTCTCGCCATTGCTTTCGATGACCGCGTAGCGGCGCTCGGTGCGCGCCCGCCGTAACTGGTCGGCGGCCGGCTGCAGCGGCAACAAGGTATGCAGTTCGCCGGTCGCCGTTGCCAACAGCTCGCCAGCGGTGGAGAACAGGGCGACCGATTGCACGCCATTCTGCTCGCGGAGGCGACCAAGCTCGAGACGCCGCTGCGCTTCAGATCGTTCACCAAGTTCTAGGGCCATGGCCTGCCCTTTGTCCGCCAGGTCTTCAAGCAATGAATCGAGAGCGCTGCGACCGAGATTCAGGCCCGCTTCGAGGGCCTTCTCGACGCGCACGTCGAACCAGGTTTCAATACTCTTGGTCACGAACTGTACCGACACGGCGTAGATCAGCACGCCGGGCAGCACCGCCATCAGGCCGAACATCAGCATCAGGCGCAGCTTGAGGCGTGAGCCGAAGACCTGTGCCCGGTGTTCTCGCCAGAGGGCCAGCAGTTGCCAGGCGATCAGCGCCAATAGCGACAACGCCACAATCGCGTTCAGCGCCAGCAGCCACGGATAGTGGCGGGCAAAGAGCGCGGTGTTGGCGCTGGCCGAGGCCAGCAGGAATAGCAGGATGCCGCCCAACGAGGCGGCAGCAACGATCAGACTTTTCATCTGGCGTCTACGGCGCCCGGCGACAGCGGGGCTCCACCAGGCGCGGATGTCTCGGTGGGCGTGAAGTTCCAGCGCGCCCACTCCGAGGAAAGATTCCAGTCCCGGTTGGCCAGTGCGTTTACCTGGAAGGTTTTGGGCATCTGGCTCAGGTCGAGGCGCATGCGCACCGCAGCAAAGTACGGTTGATCGGCCCTGACGGTACCCTTTTCGAGCACCAGCCAGTTGCGCAGCCGCGACAGTATGCGCTGGGCGTCGTCGAGCGAGGGAAAGCTCTGGTGCAGGGCACCGCTGGACAGCCGGTACTGCCGGGTGAGGGCGTGGTATGAAAGCTGGAATGTCTGACTGCGACTGACCACCTGCTCGTCGAGCCAGTACCAGCGGGAGCGCGTCAGCTCGAAATCGACGACGAAATACAGGGTTATCCCCTTGGCGATGGCCTCGTCGAGGCGGGAGTTGAGATTGATGTTGAAGTCGGCAGCCAACGTGTAGCCATCTTCGGCGACCGATAGATTCGGGTTGCGGACACTGATGTCGGCCGCTTGCCCCGCAAACGAGGTGAACAGCGTCAGGCCGAACAACAGCGTGCTAAAGAGCTTTCCGCAGCAACGCATAAAAGAATCCGTCATGTTCTTCCCGAGGCAGAAGTCTTTCTTCGGCGAGCCGCAGGGCTCCCGGTTGGCGAACGAGAAAGGCGTCGATCTGCGCGCCGTTTTCTTCCGGGAACACCGAGCAGGTCGCGTACAGCAGCCTGCCGCCCGGCCTCAATAACGGCCAGAGTTTGTCGAGCAACGTGCTCTGCAGGCGAGCGAAGCGTCTGACATCGCTTTCCCGTCGCAAATACTTGATATCCGGATGGCGGCGGACCACCCCGGAAGCAGTACATGGCACGTCCGCGAGAATCGCGTCGAAAGGCTGCCCATCCCACCACTGTTCCGAAGCCGTACAATCGGCCACCCGCACGGTGGCGACCAGACCGAGCCGCCGCAGGTTGTCCTGTACGCGCCGCGTGCGGTCGCCGTCGATGTCGAGTGCCAGCAGTTCAATGTCTGCCAGCTCCAGCAGATGGCCGGTCTTTCCCCCCGGCGCGCAGCAGGCGTCGAGGACACGCTCACCAGCCATCGGCTGGAGGAGTTCCGCGGCACGTTGGGCACCGGCATCCTGGATCGATACTAGGCCATCGGCAAAACCCGGCAAAACGTCAACCGCAACCGGCCTGTCAAGCATCAGCGCGGATCTGCCCAACTCCCGGCAAGGCAAGCCGGAACGTCGCAGGCTTTCGACGTAATCGTTCAGGGTGACGCGACGCCGATTAACGCGCAGGGTCATTGGGGGAAGGCTATTGCCAACGCCGACAAGCTCCGGCCAACAATCGGGATAGGTCCGCCGCAAGCGCGCCAGCCACCAGGCGGGGTGCTGGAACGTCGCCTCCTGGTCATCGGCCATGGCGGTAAGCAGGGCCTCGCGCTGGCGCAGATAGTTACGCAACACGGCGTTGACCAGCCCGCGAAAGGCACCTCCCACGAGCTCTCCTGCCGCCGATACTGCCTGATCGACCACCATGTAGGCGGCGTCGGGCCGCGTATGCAGACGGTAGAGCGTCGCCAGCAACAGGGCCTCCGTCTCGGCATGCGGCAATGTCCGGTCCAGTAGACGCCGGAGAATGAACTCGCCACAACCGTAGCGGCGCAGGCTGCCGTAGGCTACCTCCTGTGCCGCTGCGCGGGTCGCGGGATCGGCCGGGTCGAGAGCACGCAGAGCAACCGTCAGGCTACGTCCGGATCGCACTGCGGCGATCACGTGCGCGGCCCGCAGCAAGCTTTCGGCGAGTGAATCCGGAGCCAGCGTCGAACGTGCGCCGGCAGCGGCAAGCGGCGCCGTACCGTTGCCGGCCAGGATGGGTTTGCGCACGCGCTGGGCGCGCGGCGAAGGTGACGAGGAAGGTGGAAGAGAAGGCACGGCCTGGATTCGCTGCTGTCGACGGTGGAATGAGTTTAGCACGATGCCTGCGGGTGGCGAGATCGCCAAGGGAGGGCGATAATGTGCGCATGCCTTCGGCCACTTCACGACCTCGCTCCCAGGCAACTGCAGTTGGTGGATACATTCCGCCGATCCTGACGCCTCGCTTGCGATCGCCGTTCCGGCGGTGGCGTGCATGGCTGTGGTACTTCAAGGAGGTGGCCGCACGGACCCCAGGTCAAGGCAGTTTGGCCCGGTCGCCGGCATTCCCTCGTTGGCGACTGCTGTTCCTGTTGACAATCTCTACTCCAGCTTTGGCGTGGAATGCAACCGGGCACCGGATCACCGCGATGATTGCCTGGGAGCAACTCGACGGAGGCACGAGAGCGAAGGTCGCAGCGATCCTTCGGCAGCACCCGGATTTCGCGCGCTGGCAGGCGCGGGCCAGGACGCCTGATCACGATCTGGCGGCTTTTCTAGAGTCTTCGACCTGGCCCGACGACATTCGCCACGACACTCGCTTCTATACCAGAGGAGTCGATGCGCCAACTCCGACCCTGGCGGGTTTCCCCGACATGGAGCGTCGGCTGGATTGGCACTACCTCGATCATGATGATCCCAAACCAGCGACAGGTGAATCCAGGTCCTCCGGAAGTCTTGATCGACAACTAGCGACTCTGGTGTCGATCGTCGGCGATGCGAAGGCGGCGGTCGAACTACGCGCCTATGCAATTCCCTGGCTGATTCACCTGGTCGGGGATGCGCATCAGCCGCTCCACACGGTCAGCCGCTACGGGCCGGACGGGGAGAGTGACCGTGGCGGCAACAACCAGGTGGTCGTCAACACATTTTTCTACGCCCGTCCCACATCAATGAGTCTGCACCGCTATTGGGACGATCTTCCTGGACCACCCTGGCTGCGTGGCAGCCGGCTCGAAGCCGCGGTCAGCTCACTGCTCAGCCGGCACGCCTCACCACCAACCGCGAAGGTGCCGGAGCAGTGGATCGAGGAGAGCCAATCCATTGCGCGAACCCAGGCCTACCCCCCGGAAATCGGCGACGCCGTTCCGACGATCAGCGCCGAATTCCACGCCCGAGCGCTGGCAATCGCCGAGCGTCGGGTGACCGAGGCGGGTTATCGCCTCGCCGAAGTATTGCAGCGCCTGCTGCGCGATGAAATCCAGAGCGGCGATGCGATCCGGCACTAGACTATGGGCAGGCAATGTTCCACGTGAAACACTGCCTCGCAGCACTTAAGATCGGACCATTGCCCGCAGCCGTGCCACACGCTCCACAGTCGCCGGGTGGGTGCTGAACAGTCCGGCAATACCGCCACTGGACAAGGGATTCATGATCATCATCTGCGCGGTTTCCGGATGGGCCTCGGCGGGAGCCATCGAAATACCGCGCGCACAGGCATCGATCCTCATCAAGGCATCGGCCAGCGCATTCGGATCACCGCAGATTTCCGCACCACCGCGATCGGCCTCGAACTCGCGTGCTCGGGAGATCGCCATCTGAATCAGACCGGCAGCCAGCGGCGCAAGCACAGCCACCAGTACGCCAGCCAAGGGATTGCTCGGACGCCCATCGGCATCGCGACCGCCGAAAAACACCGCGAAATTGGCAAGCGCCGAAATGGCTCCCGCCATCGTCGCGGAGATCGTCGAGATCAGGATGTCGCGATGCCGCACATGCGCCAGCTCATGCGCCATGACTCCACGCAACTCCCTGGCCGAAAGCAACTGCAGGATCCCGGTCGTCGCCGCAACTGCCGCATGTTCCGGGTTGCGACCGGTGGCGAATGCGTTGGGCTGGGCCTCGTCGATCAGATAGACCTTCGGCATCGGCATTCCAGCGCGCTGCGCAAGCTCCCTGACCATGCCGTAGAACTGCGGCGCAGAACCCGCGTCCACCTCCTGCGCGTTATACATTCGCAGCACCATCTGGTCCGAGAACCAGTACGCAAAGACGTTCATGCCGCCGCCCAGCAACAGCGCCAGCAACATCCCCGTCTTGCCGCCAATAAACGCTCCGAGAATTCCAAACAGGGCCAGAATCGCGGCCATCAGGATGGACGTCTTCAGCCAATTGCCGAACATTGCCTTACCCTCCGTCGCTTCAGCATGGTGATGCTCTGCCAGATGGGGCTGTGCCGACAGCTTTCAAGCCGTACCGGTCAAACAGCGGATGCCGGGAAGTATGCGCGTCCCTGCGAGGAACAGCGCTGCCGGGAGGCGTTTGCCACCTGCCTTCTGCAGTTCCGTGAGCCGCAGTGCCCCCTCACCACAGGCCACTACCACCCCGCTGCGGTCAGCCGCCAGGACCGTCCCTGGACGACCCTCGCCAGCAGCGGTCTGCGCGCGCCAGACCTTGAGCAGCTTGCCCTCGATGACGCATGTCGCTCCCGGCACAGGATCAAAGGCACGCACCTGCCGCGCTAGTTGTTCTGCCGGGAGGCGCCAGTCCAGCGCCGCCTCACGCTTGTCGATTTTCGCCGCATACGTTATCCCCCCTTCCGGCTGCGGTTGTGCCGTCAGCGGCAACTGCGCCAATACCTCGATGACCAGGCGAGCGCCGGTCGCCGCCAACCTGTCGTGCAGCACTGAAGCGTTATCATCTCCAGCGATCGGCACCACCGCCGACATCAGCACCGGACCACTGTCCAGCCCGGCGTCCATCTGCATGATCGACACGCCGGTTTGCGTGTCGCCGGCAAGGATTGCCCGCTGCACCGGAGCGGCACCCCGCCACCGCGGCAGCAGCGAAGCATGAATGTTGATGCAGCCGAAGCGGGGAACATCCAAAACGGCTTGTGGCAGAATGAGCCCGTAGGCCGCCACGACCATGACATCTGCAGCAAGCGCACGTATCCGCTCCTGTGCTGCGTGGTCCCTGAGGTTTGCCGGCTGCAGGACTTCGATCGCCGCGGCATCAGCGAGCTGTTTAACTGGCGCGGGACGTACCACCAGGCCCCGACCCGAAGCACGGTCAGGTTGTGTCATGACCAGCACCACCTCATGTCCGGCCGCCATGATCGCCCGCAGTGCGACAGCCGCGAACTCCGGAGTACCGGCGAAAATCAGTCTCATGCGGTGATTCGGGCCTGCTTGGCGAGCTTGTTCCTGATCCGCAACTGTTTCAGTTGCGAGAGATGTTCGACAAAAACCCGCCCTTCGAGGTGGTCGATCTCGTGCTGCAGGCAAACCGACAACAGACCAGCCGCCTCGATGGTCTGCTCCCTGGCTTCGAGGTCGAGATAGCGGACGACCACATGCTCGGCGCGCTCGACCTTGTCGTAAATTCCGGGCACTGAAAGACACCCTTCCTCGCAGACCTGAACACCCTCCCGAGTGATGATCTCCGGATTGACCAGGGTCAATAGTTGATCCCTTGCCTCCGAGGCGTCGATGACGATCAGCCGTTGGTGCACGTCCACCTGTGTCGCGGCGAGACCGATCCCGGGTGCCTCATACATCGTCTCCGCCATGTCTCGGGCCAGGCGACGTATGCCTTGATCAATTACTGCAACGGGTGTGGCCACCTTTCTCAGGCGCGGATCCGGAAAGCGAAGTATTGGTAGTAAGGGCATAAAAAGCTTGATCGAAGAAATAACTGCGTGCAGAATCCAACGTAGCCTCTTGGCAATGTCGGGCTAATACCCACGACAACTAGACAGCTTCCAGCCAGCAGCCCGCCAGACGAAAAACTCCGACAAACGCAGGGAGCGGGAGTTCAATTCCCGCGCGCAACCGTTCCCATGAGGATAACACGATGATCCGCATTATATCCGCGTTCCTTCTAGTCATGGTCAGTGGGCTCTGCGGTGCCACCGGACAAGACCTCCAGTTGGCCAACGGCGCACCCGACCGACATGTCGTTCTCCCAGGCGACACCTTGTGGGGGATTTCCGGGAAATTCCTCAAGGAACCCTGGCGGTGGCCGGAAATCTGGCGCATGAACCGGGACGAAATCAGGAATCCGCACCGCATCTTTCCCGGCGACGTGATTGTTCTCGACCGTGATGCGCAAGGTCGCCCTTACCTTCGCCTGCAGAGCGCACGCGTGTTGCCGCAAGTTCACTCGACAGCGCTTGCCGAGGGGATTCCGGCCATCCCGCCGAACGTCATCAGGCCTTTCCTGTCCGACCCACTGATTGTCGAAGCGCACAGTCTCGACAGCGCGGCGCAGATCGTCGCTACACAGCAGGATCGCGTCTTCCTCGGCAACGGTGACCTCGCCTACGTCGCCAATGCTGATCCTTCCAAGCAGGACTGGCAGATCTATCGCAACGGCAAAGCACTGCTCGACCCGGCAACTTCGGAAATTCTCGGATACGAGGCGTTTTATCTCGGTACCGCAAGACAGGTCCAGGTCGGTGAGCCGGCGACCTTTGAAGTGGTCACCATGAAACAGGAAATTGGCCGCGGTGATCGTTTGCTTCCGGCCATTCGCCCACCACTGATCGCCTACGTACCCCACAAACCGGATTTTCAAGTCGACGGTCGCGTCATTTCTGTATATGGCGGGGTCGACGCGGCGGGTCGCGGCTCGATTGTCTCGATCAACCGCGGTGTTCAGGATGGCATCGAAATCGGACATGTCCTGGCCCTGGAGCGTAATCGCACCGTAGTCGAACGCGATGGTAATGATCAGAAGATGATGGTACCGATTCCACCCGAGCGGATCGGCCTGCTCTTCGTGTTCAGAACCTTTCAGCGCCTGGCCTACGGCCTGGTGGTGCAGGCCGAAGCGACCGTGGACGTCAACGACTTCGCCCGTACACCCTAGCGATGTCGGCGCAGGAGTCGCTGAGGAACTGGCTGCGACTGACGCTGACTCCGGGCATTGGCGGTCAGACTCAGCGCAAGTTGCTGGACGCGTTCGGACTGCCGGAAGTTATCTTTGCTACCGGTCGCAACACGCTGAGCGGCGTCGTTGGCGACCGAGCCACAAGGCTCCTGCTTGACACCGAAAACCATTCTGCGATTGACCGCGCTCTTGCCTGGTCCAAGCAACCCGGACAACACTTGCTCTGTCTTGCCGATCCCGAGTATCCCCAAAGCCTCCTGCAAACCCCCGACCCGCCGACCCTGCTCTATGTCCGGGGTCGCCTGGACTTGCTGAATTCTGCTGCCTTGGCCGTAGTCGGGAGCCGCAACCCGACACCACAGGGGGCAATGAACGCTGAACGCTTCGCGTCAGCCCTGGCTGCCGCGGGTCTCACCATCGTCAGCGGCCTCGCCTTGGGGATTGATGCTGCCGCACACCGCGGGGCCTTGTCCGCGAACGGGCATACCATCGCCTTGATCGGTACCGGAATCGATCGGCTTTACCCTGCATCGAACCAGGCATTGGCATTCGAGATTGCAGACAGGGGCGCAATCGTCTCCGAGTTTCCTCTCGGCACACCTCCTGCCGCGTCCAACTTTCCACGACGCAATCGCCTGATTGCCGGCTTGTCAAGAGGCACTCTGGTAGTCGAGGCGACCACCGAGAGCGGCTCGCTGATCACCGCGCGGCTCGCTGCAGAGTTGAGCCGCGAAGTATTCGCCATCCCGGGGTCGATTCACTCTCCACAGTCCCGCGGCTGTCACAAGCTGCTCAAGGAGGGAGCAAAACTTGTCGAGACGGTTCAGGATGTCCTCGACGAACTGCGTTGGCAGCATTCCGCTGGCCCCCTCGAACAGGCTCCCGAGGCAAACGAGGAAAGCCTTGGGCTGCTACTAAGTATGGGTTTTGACCCTTGCAGTCTCGACGACCTGGCTACCCGCACCGGGTTGACGGCGGACGCTGTTTCGGTGATGCTGCTGCACTTGGAACTGGATGGTCAGGTCGCCAACTTGCCGGGTGGCCACTATCAACGGATTTCCCGAGCCTGAGAGCCCTTTTGATGATCGACATCCTCGTCTACCTTTTCGCCACCTATCAGGATTTTGGTAGCCGCCCCAAGAGCAGAACACTCAAGCGTGCCCTGAGTGCTGTCGGCTTTGAGGATGCCGCGATCAGCACTGCACTGCGCTGGTTGGACGGTCTGAATACAGCCGCCGTGGTAGAACTGCCTGGAAATGATCGCGCACTGCGTGTTTACCGCGTTGAAGAGCAGCGCAAGCTGGGCAGTGACGGCCTGGGTTTCATCGCTTCTCTTGAGGCGGCCGGTCTTATGCGTCCTGCCTTGCGTGAATTGGCGGTCGAGCGAGCCATGCTTCTTGGCGACGAACCGGTTCCTCTGGCCAAGTTCAAGATCATTGTATTGATGGTGCTCTGGTGCCAGGAACAGAACATCGAACCGCTGGTAGTCGAGGAGTTGCTGGATGACGGTGACACGCGGCTCCTCCACTGATCGCGCGCCAGGAGTACTTCCCCACAAGTAGCGAGCGGCTCGGCACAGGCCAGGGAGTGGCGTTGCGCGCGCCCGTCAGTTGATCTTTCGCAACACCACGAGCGGCGGCCGGTTCCCAAGAGAGTACCAGATCCCGGGTTGTTGGCCATACACCTCCTGCTCTCCCAGCCAAGCTCGCTTGCCAAGCGAGGCAGAGTACTTTTATTATGAGTCTCGCGAAGCTAACCTTGGCCGTCGTCGAAGTCCACCTTTCGTCCCTCTCCACGGCTGATGAAGACCCCATGAGCAAGAAACTGATCATCACCGAGAAGCCGTCCGTTGCCGCTGATGTCGCGCGCGCACTCGGCGGATTCGTTCGCAACGACGACTACTACGAAAGCGACGAATACGTTCTCGCGTCGGCAATCGGTCACCTTCTGGAACTGGCCTGTCCCGAAGAGTATGAAGTCAAACGCGGCAAGTGGTCTTTTGCCCATCTACCGGTGATTCCACCTCACTTCGCACTGCAGCCTATCGCCAAGACCGAGCCCCGCCTCAAAGTGTTGGTCCGTCTGATCAAGAGAAAGGATGTCACGAGCCTGATCAATGCCTGTGATGCCGGGCGAGAGGGTGAGTTGATCTTCAACTACATCGTCCAGCACTCCGCCGCCGCCAAACCCGTTGAGCGCCTGTGGTTGCAATCGATGACCCCTCAAGCCGTGCGCGATGGTTTTTTACGGCTTCGCAACGGTACAGAAATGTCCGGCCTGGGTGATGCCGCCGTGTGCCGATCGGAATCCGACTGGCTGGTCGGCATCAACGGCACACGTGCGATGACCGCCTTCAACTCGAAGACAGGCGGTTTCCACCTCACGACCGTGGGTCGCGTGCAAACGCCAACGCTGGCGCTGATCGTTGACCGCGAGGACCGGATACGCAAGTTCAAACCGCGCGCCTATTGGGAACTCGAGGGTGTCTTTGGCTGTGCTGCTGGCGAGTACCGGGGCAAGTGGTTCGATGAGAAATTCAAGGGCAAGGACGACGATGAACACGCACGCGCCGATCGCCTGTGGGACCAGGCCTGCGGCCAGATGCTCCAGCAGAAGTGCTCCGGCAAGATCGGCGAGGTCAGCGAGGAATCCAAGGCGTCGACGCAACTGTCACCGCTGCTCTATGATCTCACCAGCCTGCAGCGCGAAGCGAACGGCCGTTTCGGTTTCTCCGCAAAGGCGACCCTGGGCCTGGCGCAGGCGCTTTACGAGAAGCACAAAGTTTTGACCTATCCGCGTACCGACGCCCGTGCGCTACCTGAGGACTATCGTCCAACAGTCTGCAGCACACTCGCGATGCTCACTGGCGAGGGAGTGGGCAAGGGTCACGACGAGGCCACGCTGGCTCGTTACGCGCCGTTTGCGGGGCGGATACTCGCAGCCAATTGGGTCGTTCCCAACAAGCGCATCTTCAACAACGCAAAGATCTCGGATCACTTCGCGATCATACCGACCCTGCAGGCGCCCAAGCACCTCTCCGAGCCCGAGTTGAAACTCTACGACATGGTGGTCAAGCGTTTCCTGGCGGTATTCTATCCCGCGGCGGAATACCTGATCACTACGCGCATCACGCGTGTCGAGGGCGAGCCCTTCAAGACCGAAGGCAAGGTCCTCGTCAATCCCGGTTGGCTCGCAGTCTATGGCCGCGAGGGCCAGGAAGGCGAGGAAGGCAACCTCGTCGCTGTGGCGCCACAGGAGCGTGTCAGAGCCGAGGAAATGGTGCTCAGCTCCCACCAGACGCGACCACCAGCCCGTTATTCCGAAGCGAGTCTGCTCACTGCCATGGAGGGTGCCGGCAAAGCCATGGACGACGAGGAATTAAGGGCAGCCATGGCAGGACGCGGGCTTGGCACGCCGGCAACGCGGGCCCAGATCATCGAGAACCTGATCGCTGAACAGTACCTTCTCCGCGAAGGACGCGAGTTGCAGCCGACAGCCAAGGCTTTTTCCCTGATGACCCTGTTGAACGGGCTAGGTATTCCTGAACTCACGGCACCAGAGCTTACCGGCGAGTGGGAATGGAAGCTTGCGCGTATGGAACGTGGGGAAATGTCACGCAGCGACTTCATGCGGGAGATCGCTGCCATGACCCAGCGCATCGTCGATCGGGCGAAGAGTTACGACAGTGACAGTATCCCCGGCGATTTTGGCGAACTCTCCACCCCTTGCCCCAAGTGCGCTGGACTGATCAAGGAGACGTACAAGAAATTCCAGTGCCAGTCCTGTGACTTTTCTCTGTGGAAAATCGTCGCCAGCCGCCAGTTTGAGGCCGCCGAAATTGAGGAATTGCTCACCCGGCGCAAGGTCGGCCCGCTAAGCGGTTTCCGCAACAAGATGGGGCGCCCTTTCAATGCGATCGTCCAGCTCAACGCCGAAAACGTACCTGAGTTTGACTTTGGCCAGAGCGCCACCGGTGATGACGGCGCCGTTGAGGTTGTGGACTTCTCCCAGAGTGAAGCGCTCGGCGCGTGCCCGAAATGTGGTGCGCGTGTGTTTGCGCACGGCATGGCCTACGTTTGCGAAAAGTCGCAAGGACCCACGAAGTCCTGCGATTTCCGTTCGGGAACCATCATTCTGCAGCAGGCTGTCGAACCCGAACAGATGCAGAAGCTGCTCAGCACCGGGCGAACCGACTTGCTGCGGAATTTTGTCTCCGCTCGCACGCGCCGCAAGTTTTCGGCCTATTTGGTGCGCGGAAGCGACGGAAAAGTCGGTTTCGAGTTTGAAAAACGAGAACCAAAGGCTGCTGCCAAGCAAAGTCGGACATCAACCAACGATGTGGCGTCAGATGAGGTGGCGGCCCTGCCAGCCAAGGCAGCAGTTCGCCGACGCAAGACAACGACTTAGCCTTGAGCCTTCTTCCCCGCTGCTACCAGACTGACGTTCCACGTGAAACCTATACGGACGCCAATCCTTCTCCACAGTTCGCCGCACGCATCCTCCCCTGCAGTTCCTCCACCCTTCGCCTGGCCGAACCCCTGTAACGCATCCCGAACTCCAGGGTGCGACACAGAGAGAACCGAGGCAAGGCATCCGCCCAGGTCCAGATAGCCAACCTCAGGCCACGACGACCCCGGGGGGCGGAGAATCCAGGATCGCCGCCCGTAAGACATCGATGGCCTGCGGGCGGGGAAAGGTCGCCCGCCAGGCGATGATCACCTGGCGCAGCGGCACGGGGTCCCGGAAGGGTCTCGATACCAGCAAGGCATCTTCCTGTGGCCAGGATGCGGCTGCCGATACCGGGACCACAGAGATCCCAGCTCCGCTTGCCACCATGTAGCGCACAGTCTCCAGAGAGCTGCCCTCGATGGCTCCATCCGTGCCCCCTGAAGCCGAAAGTTGCGGGCAGGCTTGAACAACCTGGTCCCGAAAGCAGTTGCCATTGCCGAGAAGGAGCACATTCTCCGCGGCGACTTGGCGCGTATCGATCAGGACCTCCCGCGCAAGGGCATGCCCGCGCGGCATCACTACACAAAAAGGTTCCGCATACACCACGCGCGAGACAATCCCAGGTTCAGAAAAAGGGAGCGCCACTACAATGACGTCTAGATCACCACGACGCAACTGAGCGCTCAGGCTCACGGTGAAGTTTTCCTGCAGATAAAGCGGCATCAGCGGTGCGCGTGCATGCAGTGCCGGAATCAGACGCGGTAGAAGGTACGGGGCAATGGTATAAATCACACCCAGGCGCAGCGGCCCCGACAAAGGATCCTTCCCTTTCGCACAAATCTCTCTGAGCTTCCCCGCTTCCTCCAGTACTCGCTCAGCCTGCGCTGCAATTTGTTCGCCCGTCATCGTCAGGCGAACATCCGCAGACGATCGCTCGAACAAGATCACCCCAAAACGTTGCTCCACCTTTTTCAACGCCACCGACAGCGTTGGTTGGCTGACATGGCATTTGTCAGCCGCATGCCCAAAGTGTCTTTCCCTCGCCAGAGCCACGATATACCGCAGTTCGGTCAACGTCATCGCCCAGGATCCCCCGCAAAGAGACTACAACCCTCCAAATCCTCCCCCTGCCGCCCCCCCCCGGCAAACAGAGAATGCCTGCTGCTTCGAATGTTTTATCCACGATCAGTCAAACACCTCAGTTCCCCGGATCCCAGCCACACCCACTGCCCTGGAGACAGGCTTGCGGGCAGCAACAGGCCGCCGATCGCCACCCGGTGCAAACCCTCGACGCTGTTGCCGGCAGCAGCGACCATTCTTTTGACGAGGTGATACTTGCCAAGCGTCACGGTCAGCCGCAACCGCCTGTCGTCGAGCCGCGAACAAGCCGCCGCGGAAAGCGATTGCGCCTCGCCATGCAACACCACCCCGTTCAACAGGGCGTCTACTTGCGCATCATCTACGGACTCACGGGTCGTCACTTCGTAAACCTTCGGCACCTGCTTCCGTGGTGAGGTGCAATGATGAATAAACGGCCCATCGTCCGTGAACAACAACAATCCGGTGGTGTCCTGGTCGAGCCTTCCAACAGCCTGGACCCCGCGCGCTACCAACTGCCACGGAAGTAGTGAATACACACTAGGGTGGTGCCCGGGATGTCGGGAACACTCATAGCCCGCGGGTTTGTGCAGCGCAAGATAGGCAAACCTGCAATAGCACCACTCCACCCCGTCGACCACAAAGCGAAGCCCCTCCGGCTCGAAGGCCAATGAGGCGTCCGTACAAACCCTCCCATTGATGCTGACGCGACCGGCGCACACCAGTGCGCGACACTCCGCCCGACTCCCGAACCCCTGCGAACGCAGCATCCGTTCAAGCTCCATACTGCCTACCGCCTCAGGACCATATCCACTACGCTCCCATATTGCCTATACTGATAACCGGCGTCAAAGAAGCGAGAGGAATGAACAGCCCAGAGCCAGGGTTGCAGACACTTCTCTTCGCATTCGTCGAATACCGGAAGTGCTCGCTGCTCGTTCTCAGGAACTGCCCAGGCTGCACCGCCATCCCAAAATCCATGGAGAACTTCCACATGCTGGTCAAATTCATTTCGAGCACTTCGGGCCAAATCATGATGTTCGCCCCTGTCGCGCGCCAAATCCTGGAGATCCTCGGCAAGGACTGCAACGCACGTGGAGTCATCACCAGCGAACAAATCCCGGAGGCCATAAACCTCCTGCGCCTGGCGGCTGCCGATTCCAGGCGCCAGGCCGAAGGCATCACACCGTCGCCCAGTGAAAACCGTGATGGCAAGGACGAAGCCTCGCCGGTTGACCTCAGCCAGCGCGCCCACCCCCTGATCGAGTTGCTCGATTGGACACACAAGGACGATGGCTTCGTTCTGTGGGAGGCTGCGAAGGACTTCTGACGATTGTCAGTACCTGCGGGTGACCCGATCCCTGCGGAAATCAGTGCGCTAGCTACCCAGGATATGGAAGGTGCTCATTATTTGACGCGCTGCAGTTTCGCTCGCCCGGCCGGTGGGGTCGGCGTGGGCGGATCACCGTCGTCTTCCCGACTACCTGTCGCACCTCCAGACGTACCGGCAGTCGCTGCGCTCTCCGGTTCAAAAGCCATGCCCGCGCCGTTCTCGCGAGCATAGATTGCCGAGACATTACCAATCGGTATAGAAATATCGCGCGCCACGCCACCAAACCTGGCTTGGAAACTGATGTAGTCGTTGGCGATGCTGAGTTGCGCGGTCGCGTCGTAGCCGACATTGAGAACGATCTGGCCATCGCGAACATGCTCACGCGGTACGCGCGTGCGTGCATCGACAGCCACCGCCAGGTACGGGGTAAACCCGTTGTCACTGCACCATTGGTGTATGGCGCGAATCAGGTAAGGTTTGGTTGATGGCAGGTCCACACGTTTTCCCCTTGCGCGTGATTGAGTTGCGCCACCATCGTAACGGTACAAGAGCGGCGGCGCCACATGATGACACGCACCTACTTGCGCATCGCTTTCTCGGACGGCGTCAGTGCATCAATGAATCCTTGCCTGCTGAAAATCCGCTCACCGTATTTCATCAGGGGCGCGGCAACTCGCGACAGTTCGATTCCGTAGTGATCGAGACGCCAGAGCAACGGGGCAATAGCCACATCAAGCATCGAGAACTCTTCGCCGAGCATGTGCTTCTGCTTGACGAACACCGGAGCCATTTCGGTAAGACGGTCGCGAATCTGCTGGCGTGAGCGATCCGCGGTCTTGCTGCCCTTTTCGAGCGCTTCGATGTAGGCGAAAACCTCTCGCTCCATGGTGATCAGCAGTTGCCGGGCCCGCGCTCGCATGATCGGATCCGCCGGCATCAACTGCGGATGCGGGAAACGTTCGTCGATATACTCGTTGATGATGTTCGGCTCATAGAGGATTAGATCGCGTTCAACCAGTACTGGCACACGACCATAAGGGTTGATGATGGCGATGTCCTCGGGCTTGGCGAAGAGATCCACATCGATCACCTGAAAATCCATGCCTTTCTCGTAGAGTACGATGCGGCAGCGGTGGCTGAACGGGCAGGTGGTTCCCGAATAAAGATTCATCATGATCAATACCCTCAAAAACGAATCGGCATCGCGGCGGCTACGGACGCTTGTCGCGCCCTCGCCGGCGATGCCGTGGCCTGAAACCCGGCGCTTAATCTTCTGTTATTTGATGTCTTTCCAGAACTTCTTCTTCATCGCATAGGCGAAGCCGAAAAGAACGACGAGAAAGGCCAGAACGCCGAAACCGAGATGCTTGCGGAAACCGGCATCTGGCTCGGCAAGCCAAACCAGAAATCCCACCAGATCCCCAACCTGCTTGTCGTACTCTCCAGGAGTCAGGGTACCGGGAACGGCCAGTTCCAGCTTGTGATCCTTGTTGAGCACCTGCAGACCCTGCAATTGCCAGAGCACATGCGGCATGCCGACGTTTGCGAAGACGGTGTTGTTCCAGCCGGTCGGACGTTTCTCGTCTACATAGAACGAGCGCAGATAAGTGTACAGCCAGTCGGCACCGCTACCTTCCTCGGACGCACGAGAACGCGCAATCAGAGACAGATCCGGTGGTGCCGCCCCAAACCACTGTTTCTGCTCGTCTGGGCGAGCTGCGACCCGCATCAACTCGCCCGTCTTGACAGCGGTGAACATCAGATTGTCCTTGACCTGCTGTTCGGTCAAGCCAAGCTCGGTCAGGCGATTGTAGCGAACATAGCTCGCGCCATGGCAGTTCAGACAGTAGTTGACAAAGGTCCTGGCACCGCTTTGCAACGCCGCCTTGTCGCCCTGCACGTCAGGCGCTTTGTCGAGATGGAGGCCTGCGCCGCTGGCAAGGGCGATGGCCGGGGCAAAGAGCAATGCCGTAAGCAGTTTTTTCATTGTGTGCAGTCCTATTACATCGTCACGCGATCAGGTTCCGGCTTGTACTTGTCGATCTTCGACCACCAGGGCATGGTCAGGAAGAACAGAAAATAGTACGCGCTGAGGACCTGCGCTACCGGAGCGCTGGGGATGACGCCGAAGAAGGCGTAAGACGGTGGTTGCGTGCCGAGGAAGCCGAGCAGGAAGAACGCGATCACAAACACTGTCAGCAGCGTCTTGAAAATCGGCCCACGATAGCGGATCGACTTGACGGGACTACGATCCAACCAAGGGAGGAAGGCCAGGATGACCACACCGGCACCCATGGCCACGACTCCCCAGAACTTGGCGTCAATACCCAGCAGCGGCCACACCATCGCCCGCAGCAGCGAGTAGTAGGGAGTGAAATACCAGACCGGAGCGATGTGCGGCGGCGTCTTGAGCGGATCGGCAGGGATGAAGTTGTTGTATTCGAGGAAGTAGCCGCCACCCTCCGGGGCAAAGAAAACGATGATGGAGAAAACCATCAGGAACACCACGACGCCGACGATATCCTTCACCGTGTAGTAGGGGTGGAAGGGTATGCCGTCGAGCGGGATGCCATGAACGTCCTTGCGCTTCTTGATCTCGACGCCGTCCGGATTGTTGGAGCCCACCTCATGCAGGGCCAGAATGTGCGCGGCGACAAGGCCCAGCAACACCAGCGGTACGGCGATGACGTGAAACGAGAAGAAGCGGTTGAGCGTCGCGTCACCAACCACGAAATCGCCGCGGATCCAGATCGACAGCGGTTCGCCGATCAGTGGAATGGCCGAGAACAGATTCACGATCACCTGTGCACCCCAGAAGGACATCTGTCCCCACGGCAACAGATAGCCCATGAAGGCTTCAGCCATCAGGCAAAGAAAGATCAGGGTGCCGAAGACCCAGATCAGTTCGCGGGGCTGTCGATACGAGCCGTACAACATGCCGCGGAACATGTGCAGGTACACCACGACGAAAAACGCCGAAGCGCCGGTCGAATGCATGTAGCGAATCAACCAGCCCCACGGCACATCGCGCATGATGTACTCGACACTGGCAAAAGCCACCGGAATGCCGTTTGCGTTGATCGATGCGTCCGGTTTGTAATGCATGACGAGGAAGATACCGGTCACGATCTGGATCACCAGCACCAGCATCGCCAGCGATCCGAAGAAGTACCAGAAGTTGAAATTCTTCGGCGCATAGTACTCGGACAGGTGCCCACGCCACATCGACGTTGCCGGAAAGCGGGCATCGAACCACTCGAGCAGATTGCCCTGCAGGGAACCATCAGACTTGTACTTTTCGAAACTGCTATTCGACGCCATGGCTTAAGCCCCCTTCTTGTCTTCACCGATGAGAATGCGCGTATCCGTCAGATACATGTGCGGCGGCACCTCAAGGTTGTCCGGTGCCGGCTTGTTCTTGAAGACCCGACCGGCGAAGTCGAAAGTTGAGCCATGACACGGACACAGGAAGCCACCTAGCCAGTTCCCGTCCATGCCTTCGTCGCTGCCCTTCTTGAACTTGGCTGAGGGCGAACAGCCCAGGTGCGTGCAAATCCCCACCGCCACCATGATCGCCGGCTTGATCGAGCGCGTCTCGTTCTTACAGTAATCCGGTTGCATTTTCTTGTCGGACTTTGGGTCGGCAACCGCCCCGTCGAGGACGGGCAGCGTTTCGAGCATGGGTTGGCTGCGGTTGATGATCCAGACGGGCTTGCCACGCCATTCGACGGTCATCATCTGGCCCGGCTCGAGACCACCGATCTCGACTTCGACCGGCGCACCGGCTGCCTTGGCCCGCTCGGACGGCAGCATGCTGGAGAGGAAAGGCACGAGCGCAGCTATCGCCCCCGCCCCGCCGACCGCAGCGGTTGCGACGACCAGTCGCCGCCTTCCGCAGTCCACCTTGCACTCATTGCTCATAGCGCTGATTCCTAGGACGTAATGAAAAGTTGGTACGAACTAAACCGCCGCATTATACGCCAATCTCAATACGGATTAAATCGAGGAACGCCTGTAACCCTTAGTTCGCGAGCGGTCTACGCTCACGCAGCGCCTGTGCCAGCGTCCCCGCATCGACGTATTCCAGTTCGCCACCGACCGGCACACCACGCGCAATACGCGACACGCCGACATCTCGGTTCCTCAGCATTTCCGACAGGTAGTGAGCCGTTGCTTCACCCTCGTTGGTGTAATTGGTGGCAATGATCACCTCTCGCACCACTCCGTCACAGGCCCGCGCGAGCAGGCGCTCGAGATGCAGTTCAGCGGGGCCAATGCCGTCCAGCGGCGACAAACGGCCCATTACAACGTAATACAGGCCCGAATAGGCCTGCGTCTGCTCCATCATGTTCATGTCAACCGGCGTCTCAACGACACAAAGCTGGCTGGCGTCTCGCTTCGCCGAAAGGCAGCGGCTGCAGATGTCGGACTCGCTGAAGGTATTGCAGCGTTGGCAATGGCGCAGTGTGTCGAGAGCCCGCTGCAATGAATCGGCCAGCCGACGCGCGCCTGGCCGATTCAGCTGCAACAGGTGGTAAGCCATGCGCTGAGCCGATTTTGGGCCAATGCCCGGCAGGCAGCGCAAAGCCTCGATCAATGCCTCGAGGCTCGAAGGTGTGCTCATCAGAAGGGCATTTTGAATCCGGGCGGCAGATTGAGCCCAGCAGAGAAACCAGCCATGCGCTCCTGCGACGCCTCCTCGGCACGCCGAGTGGCATCGTTGAGTGCCGCCGCCACCAGATCCTCAAGCATTTCCCTGTCGTCCATGACCGAGGGGTCAATGCTGACCCGACGCACGCTGTGGCCACAGGTCATCAGCACTTTGACCATGCCGGCTCCCGCTTGCCCTTCGACTTCTAGCTGCGCAAGCTGCTCCTGGGCCTTTTTCATGTTTTCCTGCATTTGCTGAGCCTGTTTCATCAGACCGGCGATTCCGCCTTTCATCATCTTGCTTGCCTCAAATTGAAATAATGGACTACACGGGTTTAATGGAAGATTCGATCAGTGTTGCGTCGAAGACCTCAATCACCTCGCGCACAAAACCATCCTGCTCGACCGAAGCGATGGCGCGATCCATGCGCTCGCGGCGGTCACGTTGCGCCGCCGCCGCGGGTGTATCGCCAGAGACTTCTTCAAGCTCGATGGTCAATTGCAACGGCCTCGCGAAGTACTCGCCAAGCGACTGCTGCAATTTGTCTTGCGCGGGCTTCATCAGCAGATGGCGATGTGCCGGCGAAAGACGAAGGACGATACGTGCCCCCAAAAATTCGCGCAACTCGCAATGCTGCGCCAACTCCCGCGCCATGCCGCCGATTTTGAGGGCCGCGAGAATGTCCGGCCAGTCGCCGGCCGGCCGACCTGGCTCGGCAGCCGCCACAAAAACCGCCTGCACAGCGGGCTGATCCAACGGCCCCCGCTCATCGTGGTCCAATCCGCTGTCGGACGCAGTGACCCGTGGCTCCGGTGCCGTCGGCGTGCCAACGCCGGAACTGCCAAGTGCCGGGTGCGTGCCGGCAGCGCCATCGAGCAGAGGGCGGAAAGCGTGCAGGCGCAACAACGTCATGATGAACCCGGCCTGCTCGTCAGGCGCCAAAGGCAATTCCTGACGCCCATGCACAGCGATCTGGTAGGCCAGATGAACGAATTCCGGATCCAGTCTGGAGGCGATTTCGAGAAGGCGCAAACGCTCCGGCATGTCGTCGGCGATCGCCAGCGGCGCCAGTTGGGCGATCTGAATACGGGTGAACAGACCGGCCATTTCCTGCAGCGCCGCGTCGAATGACAGGCTACGTGCGGCCATGTCATCGGCCACCCGCAATAGTGCCGTCGCATCGCCGGCAAGCAGAGCGTCAATGATCGAGAACAGGTGATCCAGATCGACTGCGCCAAGCATTTCGCGCACCTGTGCTTCCTCGACCTTGCCCGACCCATGCGCGATCGCCTGATCGAGCAGTGACAGCGCATCGCGCATGCTGCCTGCGGCCGAGCGGGCCAGCAACTGCAGGGCGCCAGGCTCGGCGCTGATCCCTTCGACTTCCAGTATGTGCCTCAGATGATCGGCAATCAACGGCTGGGTCATCTGCTTGAGATTGAACTGCAAGCAGCGTGACAGAACAGTGACCGGGATCTTCTGCGGGTCGGTGGTCGCCAGAATGAACTTCACGTGCTCGGGCGGCTCTTCGAGAGTCTTCAACATGGCGTTGAAGGCCGAGTTCGAGAGCATGTGAACTTCATCGATCACATAGACCTTGAAACGGCCGCGCGTTGGCGCATAGACCGCATTCTCAAGGAGCTGTCGCATTTCATCGACCTTGGTGTTGGTCGCCGCGTCTACCTCGAGCAGATCCACAAAGCGCCCGCTATCGATCTCCTGACATGCGGCGCAGGTGCCGCAGGGGGAAGCGGTGATTCCTGTTTCGCAATTCAAGGCTTTGGCCAGGATACGCGCCAGGGTGGTTTTCCCGACTCCACGCGTGCCGGTAAACAAATAGGCGTGATGCAGACGCCTTGCGGTCAGTGCGTGCGTCAGCGCCCGCACCACATGTTCCTGCCCGACCAGGCTGGCGAACGATCGCGGGCGCCACTTGCGCGCCAGGACTTGGTAACTCATGGCGGGATTCTAGCAGATGGCGTTACCAGCTCCGCAGGTGTTTTCCGTGCCGACCGGCAGGGAGACCCTGCATCAATCTCGACCAACGGCTTGCGAAACGAAGAGAGAAAGGTGGCGAGCCTTACCCCCGGCACTCACATCAGACGGCTGTGGCTGCTTCCTTCCGGACCTGACCAGGTTCACCATCCTGCGATGCGGGGAGACCCGCCACCACGAATGCTAGCACATCATCCGCCGCCGCACCCGAAATTGAGCATACGGTCCCTGCTTGTCAGGCGAAATGGCTTAGAATTCCGGCCTCCCGGATAGACTTGCCGGTCGAACCCGCTACCAAAACATGAGACGCGCACTTGTGGCGCGCAAGATAAAGCGATCTACCCCGACGCCCTTCCTTACCCACCGCGCGCCGACCAGGACCTGGTTCGGAACGTATTCATCGAACGACAGAATATGGAAGAAAAAACCCGAATTTGCATCGTCCGGCACGGTGAAACCACCTGGAACGCCGAGAAGCGTATCCAGGGACAGATCGATATCGGTCTCAATGCGCTGGGACAGACCCAGGCAACTGCCGCAGCGAAGTGGCTGTCAGGGCAGCCGGTGG
Source organism: Candidatus Accumulibacter propinquus (assembly GCF_056856495.1). NCBI lineage: Bacteria > Pseudomonadati > Pseudomonadota > Betaproteobacteria > Candidatus Accumulibacter > Candidatus Accumulibacter propinquus. The sequence goes on along the minus strand of NZ_JBSEHC010000003.1, from coordinate 444,970 downwards.
CAGCCTTGTACAGCAGCGATCTGCTGCGTGCTCGGCAGACCGCCGAGCGCATCGCCGTCAGCCTGAGCCTGCTCCCGACCTTGCGACCGGAGTTCCGGGAACGGCGCTATGGCCTGTTTGAGGGCCTGACCTACGACGAATCCCGCGCCCGATACCCGGCCGAGTATCAGGCGTTCGAAAGGAGAGACCCGGATTTCGTGATTCCTCAGGGGGGTGAGAGCTTGCGGCAATTGTACGACCGCGTTCGCACCGGCCTGCAGCGCGTGGCCACCGAACACCAGGGAGCAACCGTACTCGTAGTCACCCACGGCGGTGTCCTTGATATTGTGAACCGCCTGGTCCGCGGCACTTCCCTGAGCCGTCCACGCGACTTCCTGATTCCGAACGCAGGGATAAGCTGGGTCAGCCTGTGCGGCGAACGCTGGGCTCTGGACACCTGGGGCGGAACCGAACATCTGGCCATGGTCGGCCTGGACGAACTACCCTAGTGCTGCTGCGGCAAATCTGCACTCGTCCTCGTGTGCGTATCGGAAGGAGGTTTCCCTGTATTCGCTGGCGTTAGTGCGGCGGTCGCCTACTGGGCGATGTGCCAGACGCCATTGAATCCATCACCGGTCTTGTCGCCTGGCTTCTGATCCTTGGACCAGAAATAGAGCGGCTTGCCCTTGTAAGCCCATTGCTTGCTGCCGTCGTCGCGGTTGAGAATGCACCAGTTGCCAGCGGCCTGATCGCTTCCACCGGCCGTCAACGGCGGCCAGTTGGTGGCGCACGGACCGTTGCAGACACTCTTGCCAGCGGCATCCTTGTCGAAGACGTAGAGGGTCATGCCGTTGTTGCCAACCAGCAGGCCCCCCTCGACGCGCGCTGGTGGATTTGTTTCAGCGGCAGCAACTGCTGCCTACCAGGGTTGCACAAAAGGCGAAGGTACGGATGGAAACGTGCAAGGCGCTCATGGGATCTCCTCCGCTGGTGTGAATTTGAGTAAACAGCACGCAACGCCAACTTATTCCGTTGCAACGTCGGTCATTGTCTGACGATTGGCGGCAGCAACGGAAACCTCTCTCCATCTGCGAGCAACCAGAAAACCGCGCTGAGCGATCATGGCCACCCGCGATGCCCGATTGAGCAATCAGGCATCAACGGGCTCAACCCAGTTCTTACGGCTACCGGCCTGCGCAACTGGGACGACGCGCACGCATGTACGCCGCCTCAACCCGCGATGTATTTTTCCATTTGCTGGATGATGAACTGCTGCTCACAGATCGTTTCCTTGACCACATCGCCAATGGAGACAATCCCCAGAACCTTCTGCTCGTCGTCAAGAACCGGCAGGTGCCGGAAGTGCTTTTCCGTCATGATGGCCATGCATTCATCGACCGTCCGGTCCGGCGTAACGTAAAGCACCTTGTCGGTCATGATCTCGCTTACCCGGGTGTCCTTTGAAGCCTTGCCATGCAGGATCACCTTGCGGGCATAATCACGCTCGGAGAAGATACCAACGAGATGCTCCCGATCGAGCACTAGAACCGCACCAACGTTATGGTCGGCCATGCACTGCAGCGCGTAAAAGACCGCATCGTCGGGAGCAACGGCCACCAGGGGTACATTCTTGGCGGCGAGGATTTGCCTGAGGGTCTTCATGAAGCGTCCTTTCTGGTCAGGAAGTCATACCATACTAGAGCGTCAGGCGGTCCTTGCCAAGGGGGCAGGATGTCTACTACTCGCCGCCCCCTGGCCTTCCACCCGTGTGAACGGGGACCACCGGCGCCTAGCGCAGACCGGCAGCGTACTCGGAAACAGCGCTGATCTGCTGATCGGAGAGCTTGCCGGCAATCACACGCATCACCTTCTCTGCGTCGTTGGCCCGCTCCTGACTCCGGAAGTTCTTCAACTGAGTGGACGTGTACTCGGCGTACTGTCCGGCCAGCCTCGGATACTGTGCTGGCAACCCGGCGCCGGCAGGGCCGTGACACCCGGCACACGCCGGAATGCCCTTCTCGAAATCCCCCTTGCGCCAAAGCGTCTTGCCATCCGCAAGCAACTTCTCGTCCTTGGCCACTGAAGGCTGCATCTTCTGCTGCGAGAAATACACCGACAGGCTCCGCATGTCCTCATCCGACAATGCTGCAACCATGCCGCCCATGATGGCGTTGTTGCGGACCGCCGGCTTGCCGTCGACTGCCTTGAAGTTGCTCAACTGCTTGTAGATATACTGGGGAATCTGTCCGGCAAGAATGGGATTGGCCGCCGCCGGGCTGTTACCATCGGCACCGTGGCAGGCAACGCAAACTCCGCCAGCGATTTCCTTGGCTTTCGCCAAATCAGGCTTGTCTCTTGCCTGTTCCGTTGCGACGGTGGGGAAACTGACGGCCAGGAGAACCGCAAGTGCCGTTGTACGAATCATGTCCAAACTCCCATTGACAACAATGACTAATCTCAGGCCGCAGAAGCGATGCAACAAAGCTGATATTCTATAACAGTTTGCCGTCTGGGCGCGTGCCTCTCCTCTCCATCCACTCTCGGGTTCCTCCATGCCCCTTTTCCAGCAGGCCATCTTTCACACCACCGTTGCCGATTTGCGTGATCTCCCCACCGATTCGCAGTGTGAGGTAGCTTTTGCCGGACGCTCCAATTCCGGCAAGTCTTCGGCGATCAACACCCTGGCCAATCACTCGCGCCTGGCTTTCGTCTCCAAGACGCCGGGACGAACTCAGCACCTGAACTACTTTCGCCTCGACCCGGGAAAGTATTTCGTCGACCTGCCAGGATATGGATTTGCCAAAGCCCCGGAGGCCATCCGATCGCAATGGGAGGGCCTGCTCGCACCCTATCTCCGTCACCGTGAAGCGCTGTGCGGCCTGGTGCTGATCATGGACAGTCGCCACCCGCTCACTGAACTGGACCTGCAGATGTTGGGCTGGTTCGCACCGACCGGCAAACCGATTCATGTTCTGCTTTCGAAGGCCGACAAGTTGACTCGCCAGGAGCAGGCCCTCGCATTTCGCGAAGTACAGACGGCACTGACCGCCATTGGCAGCAACTGCACCCTGCAACTCTTCTCCAGCTTGAAGAAGTCGGGGGTGATGGAGGCCGAGGCGGTTCTTGGCGCCTGGCTGGGTCTCGCCATCACACCGCAGGCACCACCGCCAACAGGTCTGGCCACCGAGAAGACGGCCCGCGCGAAAAAGCGCAGTGCCATCGGTTGGGGCGCCCGCAGTGTCGATCGTGCCGGCGGGCGTCACTAAAAAAAGCCCCCGGCGAACCGGGGGCAGGACATGCCTTACAGGAATAAGGCACCCGCTCAGGGAGGTGAAGCGGGAGATGGCATAGCCATCTAGGCGCTAAGAACAATTTCTCTGGCGGATAGTTCCCCCGCCACAAGACCATTCCATCAATTGTATCTATCGGACCACAACGACTTCCATGGACTACCACGCGAGTTTCCCTTGTACGCGCATGCGGCGGATGCGCCGCGATGACTTTTCGCGTCGCCTGATGCGCGAATCGCAACTCACTGCCGATGCACTGATCTACCCCGTGTTCGTTCTCGATGGCAGCAAACGCGTCGAGCCGATAGCCTCGATGCCTGGAATTGCACGGCAAAGCCTCGATCAACTGCTGAAAACCGCCGAACAGGCCTGCACCCTCGGCATTCCCGCCTTGGCCTTGTTCCCGGTCATCGAAGCCGAGAGCAAGACACCGGGGGCTGAAGAAGCGTTCAACCCCGAGGGTTTGGTACCGCGTGTGATCACCGCGCTGAAGCGGGCATTTCCCGACCTGGGCGTAATTACCGACATCGCCCTCGACCCCTATACCAGCCATGGACAAGACGGCCTGATCGACCCGGCAGATCCGCGCGGCTACGTGTTGAACGATGAAACGCTCGAAGTCCTGGCACGACAGGCGCTGGTCCATGCACAGGCGGGAGCCGACATCGTCGCGCCTTCGGACATGATGGACGGCCGGATCGGCCGCATTCGCCGCGAACTTGACGCTGCCGGGCAGATTCACACCCGCATCCTGGCTTACTCGGCGAAGTACGCATCGAGCTTCTACGGCCCTTTCCGCGACGCGGTCGGATCCGCCGGCAACCTCGGCAAGGGAAACAAGCACAGCTATCAGATGGATCCGGCTAACAGTGACGAAGCCCTGCGTGAGGTAGCCCTGGACCTCGCCGAAGGCGCCGACATGGTGATGGTCAAGCCGGGGATGCCCTATCTCGACATCGTCCGACGCGTAAAGGAAGAGTTCAAGGTGCCCACCTACGCCTACCAGGTCAGCGGCGAATACGCCATGCTCAAGGCTGCGGCAGGGAATGGCTGGCTCAACGAACAGGCCTGCGTTCTGGAGAGCCTTCTGGCCTTCAAACGTGCGGGGGCGGACGGCGTTCTAAGCTACTTTGCACTGGCCGCGGCAAAGTGGCTCAAGGCATTTGCCTGACGCCGGAAGCCGAGGAGGCTCCGCGAAAGAATCGTTGCGAGGGACTCTCGACCCAATGGTAGAACAGCGCGCCGGCAGCAATGCTCGCCAGCCAGGCAAAGAGCATTCCCGTCAGATTGATCCACGCGTCGCTGCCCGCGAAACGCGAAAATGTTCCGCTGATCAGCAGGCAAATGGGGAAGTGAATCAGAAATACCGAGTAGGAAATCCGGCCAAGGTAGGCCAGCACGCGCGACTGCGGCCAGCTCTCAAGAAAACCCAGCATGCGGGCCAGACTGAGCGCCAGCGCCACCAGCAACGCCACGGCAATACGCGGCCGGTAGTCCAGCAGCAGTGCGGCGATCACCGCCGCGACCAGTGGCAGTAGCCAGACCAGCGGTCGTCGCCCGTTTGTTGCCCAGTAGCCGGCAACCCCCAGACCGTAGGACCCGAAGAAGTACACCCCCCAGTCATCCCAATCGGCATCGCGATTGAAGTGGTACAGCGACGACAGCGCCAGACTGGCCACCAGCGAGGCCCCAATGGCAGCAGTTGCTGCACCTCTTTGTGAAACACCACGGGCCAGCCAAAGGATCGCCACCAGCAGTGTAAACAGTTGAAAATCGATGGCCACGTACCAGACGCCCGCCGACAGCCCGTCGTAACCCAGAATCCCCTGCAACAGCAGCGCGTGCGCCAGGATCTGTGGCAAGGTCGGCGGACCGGGTATTGAGTCATGCACCATCAATTCGCGCGCAATGGCCGCGCAGACGATGCCGATCACCACCGCGGCAAGGAAGGGTGTGACCAGTTTCAGATACCTTTGCTGCAACAGCACGAACGGCTCGTTCGACAGCAACGCCCCGTTGGGAGCAATGCTTCGTGCGGCCAGGAAGCCTGCGATCACCAGAAAAGCCTGCACTGCCATGCGTGCATCCTGGCTCAGCCATGTCATCAGGACGGGCGCCAGCGGGTAGGCATGGTCGGACATCGGCCCATAAAAAGCCAGGTGATGCAGAACGATCAACTGGAAGGCCAGCGCCTTCAACGCGTCGACGAAGGCCAACCTCGACCGGCCATCAGGCCTGCGGGCTTCAACCATCGAGGAAGCGCTGTTGATACTCGGCGAAGGGCATCGGCCGTCCCCGCAGGTAGCCCTGCATTTCGTCGCAACCCTCGCGTTTGAGGAACTCACGCTGGGTCTCGACCTCAACGCCCTCGGCAATGACCGTCAGTTGCAGGCTGTGCGCCAAGGCAATTACCGCACGCACGATGGCGCAGTCTTCAGTGTCACCGGGCAGCCCGCGCACAAAACTCTGATCCACCTTGAGCTTGTTGAGCGGCAACCGCTTCAGGTAGGCCAGCGAAGAATAGCCGGTGCCGAAATCGTCGATCACCAAACCCAGCCCCATTGCCCGCAGATTGTCCAGAACCTGGACACTGCTTTCGGCCTGACTCATGATGGCGCTCTCGGTAATCTCCAACTCCAGGAACTGCGCCGGCAGACGCGACGCCTCCAGCGCCTTGCGCGCGGTTTCCTGAATTCGTCCGCGCGCGAATTCAACTCCGGATACGTTGACCGACAGCACACCCGGAGCGAACCCGGCAGCCACCCAATCCGCCCACTGGCAGCAGGCAGCATGCTGGACCCACTCGCCGATCGGCACGATCAGGCCTGATTCCTCGGCAAGTTTGATGAACTCGCCAGGCATCACCAGTCCCCGTTCGAAACGAAACCAACGGACCAGAGCCTCCGCGCCGACGACTCGACCCGTGGTCAGCGAAAACTGTGGCTGCAGATACACCTGCAACTCGTCGCGTTCGATGGCCCGCCGCAGGTCGGTTTCCATTTGCAGACGCGCCAGCGAGGACTGAGTCAGGTCCTTGGTGAAGAATTCGTAGGCATTCCGGCCGCGCTCCTTGGCTCGATACATGGCCACATCGGCGTGCTTCATCAGGGTTTCCGCGTCGTCCCCATCTTGCGGAAAAACGCTGATGCCAATACTGGCGCCGACGAAGAACTCCTGCTCGACCGTCACCGGAGAGTCCTGCAGGATATTCAGAATCTTCTCCGCGATGTGCGACACCGCATTTGGCCCGACGACCCCCTCTATGACAATCAGGAATTCGTCGCCACCCAGGCGACCGACGGTATCGGATTCACGCATCAGCCTGCTGAGCCGCCAGGCCACTTCGCAGAGAACCCGATCACCGACCTGATGCCCGAGGGTGTCGTTGATGTTCTTGAAGCGGTCCAGGTCGATGAACAGTACGGCGAGTCCGCACTCGTCGCGGTGCGCACGCTGCAGTGCCTTGTGCAGACGGTCGCCAAGCAGCAGCCGGTTGGGCAGACCGGTCAGCGGATCGTGATGTGCCTGATGATCCAGTTGATCGTGGGCCTTGCGCAACTCGGTGATGTCGGAGAACACCCCGACATAATGCGTGAGATGCCCATCCTGGTCCTTGACGGCGCTGATCGTCAAGGACTCCAGAAAGGGCTGACCGTCCTTTCGACGGTTCCAGAGTTCGCCACGCCAGCGCCCATAGCGGCCAAGCGTCTGCCACATCTCGCGGTAATAGCTTCTTTTCTGACGACCGGACTGCAACATTCGCGGGTTGCGCCCGATGACTTCATCCTCGCTGTAGCCGGTAATCTCCGTAAACGCGCGGTTGACCGCAATGATGCTGCCGTCTGGCGCGGTAATGGTGATGCCCTCGGCACTGCTGTCGAAGACGGTCGCCGCCTGTTGCAGGCGCACCTCCATTCGCCTGCGATCGGTGATGTCAAGCATCACCCCGACCAGGCCGCCACCGGGCTCTCCGTGCTTGCCATAAGTCGCTTTGTGAAACACCACGTCACGATAACTGCCGTCAGCGTGCCGGACCTTGGTCTCATACACCTGCGAACCACTCCGCTTGAAAAGCTCTTCGTCTGCTGCCTGGTAGCGATCGGCCAGGTCGCGGGGCGCCAGATCATGGACCGTAGCACCGATCACCGCGCTGCGTGGCTTGCCCAGGAGCGCAAGAAAGGCCTGATTGCAACCCAGGTAACGTCCCTCCCGATTCTTGTAGAAGACCGGGCCAGGAATGGCCTCCACGAGTTGACGCATGAAATGTAGCTGCTGCGACAACGCCAGTGTACGTTCGGCAACACGGCCCTCGAGTTCCAACTGCGTTTGCTGCAAGGCCTGCTCGGCAGCCCGGTGGGCGGTGACGTCCTCATAGGTCCAGATCCAGGTCCGCTCTTCCGGATCATCGCCAATGGTGCGGCCGATCACATGCACCCAGATCGAAGTACCGTCGCGCCGGCGATAAAGGAATTCCCCGTCAAAAGTCTCGGTCCCCGGGCCATCTCGATAGATTTCACGTTCGGCCTCCTCCCATTCCTCCAGACTGCCGAAGAGTACACGAGTCGACTGGCCCCGCAGCCCTCGTGGTGGATAGCCAAAAATTTCTTCGCAACGTCGATTGCAGCGCAGGATCGTCCGATCGCGCTGATAGGAAATCCCGATCATCGCGTTGTCGAAGATCAGTTGCTGCTCCCATAGGCTCTCGACGAGCGCCTCCTCAGCGGCTCGACGCGCGCTGACGTCTTCGAACAGCCAGACATGTCCTTCGTCACGGTTGTCCGGGTTGAGCAGGCTACCGGTAACCTGGCACCAGATCGGTGTCCCGTCCGCCTTGCGGTACTCCACCTCACCAATGAACCTTCCCGACTGGTCAATCCCGGCGTGCGCCCGTTCTCCCGCCGCAAGCCATTCGGCTTCGCTGGCGAAACAGACGCGCGTGGATTGCCCCAGCATTTGCCCGGGCAAGTATCCGAAGATGCGCTCGAAACCGGGGTTGCAGCGCTTGATGATGCGGTCACGAAGGAAAGCGATGCCGATCGGGGCGCGCTCGAAGATCAGTGTTTGCTCGCGCAGCAGCGCATCCATCGCAAGGCTGGCCTGACGCTTTTCGGTGACGTCCTCGAATAGCCAGACGTGCCCTTCCTCAGGCTTCGCCGGGTTGAGCAAGCTGCCGGTAACCTGACACCATAGGGGGTTGCCGTCGCCCCTGCGATACTCAACCTCGCCAACGAATTTCCCGACTTCGTCGATCACCATACGGGCGTACTCGCCCTTTGCCCACCAGGCTTCGTGACTGGCAAAGCATATGCGGGTCGACTGGCCGATAAGTTGGCCGGGCGCGTAACCAAAAATTCTTTCGAAGCTTGGATTGCAGCGTTGGATGACGCGATCACGCACGAACGCAATGCCAACCGGAGCACGTTCGAAGATCAGCGTCTGCTCGCGCAGCAGCGCGTCCATCGCCGTGGTCGCCGCACGTTTCTCGGACACATCTTCGTACAGCCAGACGTAGCCCTGGGTCGGGTCTGGCGGATTGATCATGCTGCCGGTGATGTAACAACAGAAAGGCGTACCGTCGCGCCGGTGGAACAGCGTGTCGCCGCGGTAGATGCCGGTTTCGACGATCGCCGCATATGCCCGGCGGCCGGTTTCCAGCCAGGCCTCCTCGCTCGGATAGTAAATGCGAGTCGATTGGCCCAGCAACTCATCAGGCGCGTAATCCAGGATCTCTGCAAAGCGGCGGTTGCAACGCTGGATGATGCGATCGCGCACGATCACGATACCGGTGTCGGCGTTCTCGAAGATGAGTTGCTGCTCGCGCAACAGGCGCGCGCTGGTATCACGCGCGCAGACCTCTGTAGAGACATCGCGAACGATCCATACCGTTCCCTGGCGCGGCGCAGCGGGGTCGATTGCGCGCGCGATCAGATGCGCGACGAACATCGTGCCGTCACGCCTCGCCAGCCGGGTTTCGAAGTCAACGGTCTGCCCAATGCTCAACTGCGATCGAACCCTGCGGCGCAGTTCTTCACGCGCCTCGCTATTGCGATAGAAGACCAGATCCGGTTGGCCCACCAGCGATCCTGCCGCCCAGCCAAAAAGCTCCTCTGCACGCGGATTGCAGCGGTAGACTCGGCGACTGCGCATGCATACCACGGCGATCCCCGAATGGTCGAGGATCGCCTTGTATTCGAGCAGTTGCTGTTCCAGTGAACCTGAATCCCTCATCGCGACGAGCTATTACTCCTTCCGGCGATGCCAATCTGACGCCGTTGTTGGGTCCTGAGTGTCGGACGCGGCGATGGTTGTCACCGGCAATGGCAGCGCGTCAAATCCACCCCGCCAGACCCTCACCGATGAAGCGTCGCGCGCCGCAGGATGGCGGGTTGCCCGGCATCGTCACCGGCACAACGACCTCAACCCCAAGCTCCTGCTCACCAGACGGAGGTTTACTGGTAAGCGGTCGCAAATGCGCGGTCGTGGCAGCCCTGGATGCTCCGAGAATTGGCTTGTGGAGTCCACAAGCGCTGCATCTGGCGCGGCAGGTCAAGAACCGACGCCACCCGCACATCGACCCAGGCAGGTTGACGCGTGGCGGTGCTCACCCACACCGTCTTCATCCCCAACTGCTTGGCGGTCCACAGATTGGACAACGCGTCTTCAACCATGATGCAGCGATGTGCCGAAATGCTTTCGCTACGCAGCAGGAAACGAAAGCCGCCAACTGCCGGCTTGGGTTGAAAGCGAATGCGTTCGATCGAATAGACCGCATCGAAGCAGGAACTGATGCCGGCCAGTCCGAGCACCTTTTGACTATAACACAGGGGCGCGTTCGAGAAGACCAGCTTGCGCCCCGGCAGGCGACGCAACATGGCTCTGAGCCCACGCTCAAGGACCAGCATGTGCTTGAGATCGGGGAACTGGTGAGTGTGCCACAGGAAGTGCCGGGCATCGGTACCGTGATGACGCATCATGCCCAGCAGGGTTGCACCGTAGCGCTGCCAGTAGACTTGCCGGATACGCGTCGCCTCGTCTTCCTCAATACCGAGATGGTCGCGGATGTACTCGACCATCGAGCGATTGATGTGCGGAAAGATGTGCGGACCAGCGTCGTGCAGCGTATTGTCGAGGTCAAAAAGCCAGACCGGTGACGCGGATTTCAGCACTACCAGGCGATCAGTGCGACTTGATCATCGTGCCGACCCCGTGGTCGGTCAGGATTTCCAGCAACAGCGCGTGCTCGACACGACCATCGATGATATGCACACTCTTGACGCCGTTGCGCGCGGCATCGAGCGCCGAACTGATCTTTGGCAGCATGCCGCCGGACAGGGTCCCGTTGGCGACCATGTCATCAATCTGTTTGGGGGTCATCCCGGTGATCAGCGAACCCGCTTCGTCGAGGACGCCGGGCGTATTGGTCAGCAGGACCAGCTTCTCGGCCTTGAGAATTTCGGCAATCTTGCCGGCCACCACGTCAGCGTTGATATTGTAGGTTTCACCGCCCTTGCCGACACCGATTGGCGCCACCACCGGGATAAAGCCTCCGGCCTCCAGATGCCCGATCAATGACGGGTCGATCTGCATGATGTCGCCAACCTGGCCAACGTCGATCAGGTCATCGCTGTCGTCCTGGTTGGCCAGCAGCAGTTTCTTGGCGCGAATGAAGCTGCCGTCCTTGCCGGTCAGGCCGACCGCCTTGCCACCGGCCTGGTTGATCAGGTTGACCACATCCTTGTTCACCTGACCACCCAGCACCATCTCGACGATTTCCATCGTTTCCGCATCGGTGACGCGCATTCCCTGCACGAACCGCCCTTTCTTGCCGACACGTTTGAGCAGATGTTCGATTTGCGGCCCACCGCCGTGGACCACCACCACGTTCATCCCGACGAGCTTCAGGAGCACGACGTCACGCGCGAAGCACTGTTTGAGATTCTCGTCGGTCATGGCATTGCCGCCATACTTGACGACGATGGTCTTGCCGTGAAATCGTTTGATGTACGGGAGTGCCTCGGCGAGAATGGCGGCAGCATTGGCGGGGGTGATCGAACGATCAGTCATGGCGGCAGTCCTGATAGTGACCGGCGGATTCTACTCGGCGCGGCTGGAAATACAAAGGCGGCTCGCCACGCAGGTCAAACAGGTTGCCGTCGAAGTACCTGCCAGCCCCCTCGATTGGAGTGACCATGAGCCTTGCACCGCTGCCTGACGGAAGCGATGGCGGGATCTACCGCGGCCGCTTTGCACCCTCACCGACCGGCCCACTCCACTTCGGTTCGCTGGTGACGGCAGTCGGTAGTTACCTTGACGCCCGCGCCAATGCCGGCGAATGGCTCTTGCGCATCGAGGACGTCGACCAGCCTCGGACACTGCCGGGCGCCGCCGACGCGATCCTGCGGACCCTCGAGGCCTTTGGCTTTGAGTGGAATGGCCAGGTCCTGTTCCAGAGCCGGCGGCTGGATCAGTATCATGCGGCATTGAACCGACTGCAATTCAGCGGCGAGGTTTATCCCTGTACCTGCTCTCGGCGCGAGATCGCCATGCGCCTACCCTCGCCATCAGTGGACGGCGGACTGGTGTACCCCGGCATCTGCCGCGCCGGTCTGGCCACCGGACGAGCGGCACGCGCCTGGCGGATGCGCGTTCCGGATGAGGTCATCGCCGTTGCCGATCGCGTGCAGGGAACTGTGCAGCAGAACCTTGAACGTGCCGTCGGGGATTTCGTCCTGATGCGCGCGGATGGTCAGTTTGCGTACCAGTTGGCGGTGGTCGTCGACGACGCTGCGCAGGGCATCAACGCCATCGTCCGTGGCGCCGACCTGCTCGACTCGACACCACGCCAGGTGTGGTTGCTGCAGCGACTGGGACTGCCGACACCTGCTTACGCCCATCTGCCGGTGGTCAACAATGCCACTGGCGAAAAACTCTCCAAGCAGACGCGCGCAGCGGCCGTACCCCCCTCGGGTGGCAGTGCGCTACTCTCGGCAGCAGCACACTTTCTGGGCCACCCGGTGCCAAGCGAGATGGTTGGCGCACCGGTCCCCGAGTTCTGGGACTGGGCGATTGCCAACTGGTCCATTGAACGCGTTCCACCACTGCGCGGTGCCTTTCCTGGTCGACGGTAATGCTTTTCCATGGCCTCGCGCTGACCACCTGCCTGCTCGTTGTCCCGGCTTCGACGTGCCCATGCAGGATACATTGCTGGCGTAGCCTCAACGCTTGCCACCGTAACCGGTAATGCCCATGAGCGTGCGGACCAGATTGTAGCTACCCCAGCGCAGCAGGCGGGAGTGCCAGGGCAACCGCTTCCAGCTATCGACCGGCAACTCGTGGGCGCCATTGCGCATCGCCTGGCGAAGACTGTGCCGCAGTTCGCTGGCGAACTTCTCATCGCGCATGACCACATTGGCTTCCCTGGCCAGCAGCAGGCTGAAGGGATCGATGTTCGACGAGCCGACAGTCGCCCAGTGGCGATCGATGACCGCGACTTTGGCGTGCAGGAAACTGCGCTGATACTCGAAAATGCGGATCCCGGCACCAAGCAGTTTGCCGTAGAGCGCCTGTGTGGCGTAATGCAGCAAACGGTATTCCACACGCCCCTGCAACACGATGACCACCTGCACACCACGTTTCACGGCATCCTGCAGGGCACGCCGGAAACGCCGGCCAGGCAGGAAGTAGGCGTTGGCCAGAATGATATCGTCCTCGGCGGCGGCAATGGCCTGCAGATAGGCCTCCTCGATGTCGCGCCGGTGACGGATATTGTCGCGCACCAGGAAAGCCGCCGTTTGGTGCCCGCGCGGCTCCGGTTCCTTGTACGAGATTCTGCTCAGGCGGTAGCGGCGATTGAGTTTTGCCCACAGGACCAACTCCCACAAGCGGTGCAACGCCAACTGGATCGGTGCCAGCAACGGCCCTTCGACGCGCACCGCGTAGTCGTAGCGTGGCGGCAGCTGATGCGGGGAGTTCAGATCGTCAATGATATTGATGCCACCGACGAAAGCAATTTCACCATCGATCACCACCAGCTTGCGATGCAAACGCCGGAGACGATGGCGACGCAAATGAAAGCGGGCGATGTCGGGTCGGTAGATCATTGCCTGAACACCGGCCGCCACCAGTCCAGGCTGCAACCGATCGGCAAACTCGCGGGCACCGAAACCGTCGACGAGGACGCGAACCGTGACGCCGCGGCGCGCGGCATTGGCCATCGCTGCGGCGACGGCACGACCCGTGGCGTCGTCCTCGAAGATGTAACTCTCTAGATGTACTTGTCGCCTCGCCTCGTTGATCGCCGTGATCAGTGCCGGGAAATACTCCGCTCCACTGTTCAGCAGCGTCAGCCGGTTACCAGGAAGGAACTTGGCATCCATCACGTCGCCACGCCGGTAGACAGCCCGATCCTGACTGCCATCGATACGGGACCGCTACGCCTGCGATACCCTCTCAGTTGCGCTCTGGCTGGCGAACCGCGTTCCCCCCGGGATATTGGAGAAGGTGCTGAAACCCGAAGGGGCATCGTCCGGGCCCCCTGCCACGAGAATCCCCTGCGTTTCAGCCTGGTTACTCGCTGTCCCGGACTCTCGCGGCGCAGATCCCTGACGCTACTGCTGATTGACAAACACCACCTGCGCGGGCATCGGTGCCGGGAAGCCCGCCGCTCCGAGTGCTTCACGAATGGTCCGGTTGGTGTCGAAATAGACCTGCCAGTAGTGGTCGTTGTGGCAATAGGGACGTACGGCAAGCACCGGCCCGACAAGATTGAATTCGAGAATCTCGACCTCCACCGGCGGGGTCGCCAGCACGTTCGGAACGAACCCGATTTTCTCCTTGAGCAGTGCCATTGCCGCCGCGTGGTCGGCTGCGCCGGACAACTGGGCCTTCAGTTCGACACGCCGGTAGGCATTGATCGAGAAGTTCTGGATGGTGTCCGAGAAGATCTTGTTGTTGCCGACCAGGGTAAGCACGTTGTCGGGCGTGTTGATCGCCGTGGTAAACAGGCCCACCTCCTTGACGGTGCCCGTAATGCCGGCCACCGAGACAAAATCGCCAACCTTCATCGGCCGCAGGATGATCAGGAACACCCCGCCGGCAAAGTTGGCCAGCAACCCGGACCAGGCCATGCCGATGGCCACACCGGCGGCGGCAAAGAGTGCGGCGAAGGTGGTGGTCTGGATTCCGAAATAGCCCAGGATGCCGATCACCAGCAGGATGTTCAGGGTGACATTGATTACCGTGCCCAGGTAGCGCATCAACGTGGCATCGACCTTCTGACGCTCCAGTGTGCCCTGTACGATACGGCCGACCTGATGAATCAGCCAGCGACCAATGACCCAGAAGGCAATTGCCGCGAGTACCTTGACGCCCAATTCCGAGCCATACTGCAACGCCATGTCCTGCCAGCGCGTCACGTCCTGTGCATTCATGTGTTTCTCCAGTGAGTTTGAGAGTGGGAGCAGTTTCCCATTGTGCTGCGGGCAGCGCAAGCCCCGGCGACCAGCAGCGGAACAGCAATCCAATCAGGCGAAGGGCGCGACGCCAATCAGCCAGGCGTGCGCAAACCAGGCGAAGGCATTCCACGCAGTGAGACCGACAACCAGGACCCAGACGTCACCTGACAACCGCGCCTCGACAAGTGGACTCGGACTGCGGCCGCGATCACGCCGACGCGCGGCGGCAAAATCAGCGACCGCCCAGCATAGAAAGGCACCAAACAGCAGCACGTCCGCCAGATTGCCGTTCGTCAACAGGTGCGCGACAGCCCATACGGCCGTACCGGCGACCATCGGATGCCCGACCATTCGCCTGATGCGGTTGCCGGGCACATACGCCGCGGCCACCAGCACGAAAGCCGGCACCGTCAGCAGCGCAGCCAGATGGCGTGTCCATACGGGCGGCAGCCACAATACCACCGGGTCGGATCGGCTCTGTCCATAGCCCCAGACGAGCAGCGCGAAACCGAGCAGCGAAGCCAGCGAAAAGATCGCCTTCCAGCGTTGCTCACCGAGTCTCTCGACCTGCCAGGTACGCCAGTTTTCGGCGAAGATTCGCGTCGAGTGGGTACCGAAGAAGATGACCAGACCAAGCAGCAATAGCACCATGAGCGTTCCCCGCAAACCAGACACGTGCAAGAATAGCGCGCGGCAGACCTGCGGAGAAGCCCCGGCTTCTCCGGCAAGCACCGGACGGTCCTGTTCATCGCGCACGCGCGTCCTTGATCCACGTCAAGGCCATTCCTCCTGGCCTGACTTCTAATGGACTGCTTTCTTTCGGGGATGGCACGATGTTTCGGATCTCGCAGTACATGCAGGAACTCACGACCCCCAGACCACCCGGCCCGAAAGTAAACCCGCCGGCGCCGGTGGTGATCTGGAACCTGATCCGGCGCTGCAATCTGACCTGCAAGCATTGCTACTCGATTTCCACCGACAAGGACTTCCCCGGTGAACTGACTACCGACGAAGTCCTTGCCGTGATGGACGATCTCAAAGCCTTTCGCGTCCCGGTCCTGATCCTCTCCGGCGGTGAACCGCTGCTACGGCGCGACATCTTCAACGTTGCCAGCCATGCCAAGGCGATGGGCTTTTACGTCGGCCTGTCATCGAACGGCACGCTGATCGACGCCACCACTATCGACCGCATCGCCGAATGCGATTTCGACTACGTCGGCGTTTCGCTCGACGGCATCGGTGCAACCCACGACAAATTTCGGCAGATGCCGGGAGCGTTCGACGCCTCGCTGCGCGGCATCCGCCTCTGCCGCGACCTCGGACTGAAAATCGGGGTTCGTTTCACGATGACGCAGGAAAATGCCCACGACCTGCCACGCCTGCTCGAACTGGTCGAGAACGAAGGTATCGACCGATTCTATTTCTCGCACCTCAACTATGCCGGGCGAGGCAACAACAACCGCAAGGATGACGCCCAGCACCGGCTGACGCGCTGGGCGATGGATTTGCTCTTCGATAGCTGCTGGCACTATCAGCAGCGCGGTCTGCGCAAGGAGTTCACCAGCGGCAACAACGATGCCGACGGCGTCTACTTTCTGCACTGGGTACAGAAGCGATTCCCCGCCCAGGCATCCAACATCCACGCTCGCCTGCTCCAGTGGGGTGGCAATTCATCGGGGGTCAACGTGGCCAATATCGACAATCTCGGCAACGTCCACCCCGATACCATGTGGTGGCACTACAGCCTCGGCAACGTGCGTCAGCGTCAATTTTCGGAAATCTGGATGGATCTTTCCGACCCGCTGCTGGCCGGCCTGAAGCAGTTTCCACGCCGCGTTTCAGGACGCTGTGGGGAATGCCGGTACTTCGGAATCTGTAACGGCAACACCCGCGTGCGTGCCCAGCAACTGACCGGCGACGCCTGGGCGGAAGACCCCGGCTGCTACCTTGACGACGAGGAAATCGGCGTCGCCCCCGGCCGTGAGCGCCTGCGGGTGACGCCACACATCAAACTGCGGAGGGTCTGATGAACTGGCGCTCTGGCCTTGCTGTCGTCGGCCTGGCGGCCGGTCTTGCCGCCGGGTCATCCCTGGCCGGCGCGGACGGCGCGTCGGCGCTGTACCGGGAACACTGCGCCGCATGCCACGGCGAAACCCGGCTCGGAGGCATCGGCCCGGCGCTGCTGCCCGAGAGTCTCGAACGCCTGCGGCAGACCGAAGCGCTGAAAGTGATCCGTGCCGGCCGTGTTGCGACGCAGATGCCGGCCTTCGGCGACAAAATCAGCGCCGTCGAAGCGCAGCAACTGGTGGAATGGATCTACCGCCCGGTAACGCCGGCCCCCGCATGGGGGGAAACCGAGATCCGCGGTTCGCGGATCTTCAATGCCGACGCCGCAAAGCAACCGGCACAACCGGGACCCGCACTGAAAGGTGCCGACCCGCTCAACCTGTTCATCGTTGTCGAAACCGGCGACCATCATGTGTCGATCCTCGACGGCGACAGCTTCGAGCGACTGCATCGCTTTCCCAGTCGCTATGCGCTGCATGGCGGACCAAAATTCTCACCGGACGGTCGCTTCGTCTACTTCGCCTCCCGCGACGGCTGGATCAGCAAGTTCGACATCTACAACCTGGTCGTCGTCGCCGAGATCCGCGCCGGCCTCAATACGCGCAACGCCGCGGTATCGAGCGATGGCAAGTGGGTGATGGTCGCCAACACCCTGCCGCATAACCTGGTGGTACTCGATGCCGCCGACCTCTCTCTGGTGAAGATCATCCCGACGATGAATGCCGCCGGTGACCAGAGTTCGCGCGTTGCGGCGGTCTATGATGCCGCGCCGCGCAAGAGTTTCGTGGCTGCGCTCAAGGATGTGCCGGAGGTCTGGGAAATCAGTTATGACCCCGAAGCCGAACCGATTGCCGAGGGGCTCGTACATGACTATCAATACAAGGAAGGTCATTTCAAGCCGGCAATGTTCTCCCCACGCCGGACGAAACTCGAGGACTGTCTCGATGACTTCTTCTTCACCCAGAGTTACGACACGATTCTCGGCTCTTCGCGATCGGCAACCCGGGGACAGGTGGTCCTCCTGGACGTCCGCCGCAAGGTTGCCGACCTGGATCTGCCGGGGATGCCGCACCTGGGCTCCGGAATCACCTGGAAGTGGCGTGACCGCTCGGGGAGCGAGCGGACCGTGATGGCCACGCCCAATCTCAATGAGGGCGTGGTCACGGTGATCGACCTTGGTACCTACCAGACCATCAAACAGATCAAGACCCTTGGGCCCGGGTTCTTTCTCCGCAGCCACGAAAACAGCCGATATGCCTTCACCGATTCCATGATGAGCAAGGAACACAAGAACGCTCTGCAGGTCATCGACAAGCAGACGCTCGAAGTGGTCGCGCAAATCACTGCCGAACCCGGTCAGACGCTGGCGCATGTCGAGTTCACGCGTGACGGTCGTTACGCGCTGGCCAGTCTTTGGGAACAGGACGGCGCGCTGGTGGTCATCGACGCGCAGACGCTGCAGGAAGTGAAACGCATCCCGGCGAAGAAACCGGTCGGCAAGTACAACGTCTGGAATAAAATATCGCGTTCCGAAGGCACCAGTCATTGATCCGGCCAGAAAGTTGACCATGAGCAAGCTCCCCCACCGTCTGTTGCGCTGGCTGCTGGCTGCGGCCTTGTCCTTGTTCGCGGTGCTGACCATGGCCGTTCCGAAGGCAGCCGAGGATGCGGATGCGGCGGTGACCTTCGGTGAAGCCGCGGCCCCGCCGAAACCGGCAGCACGAACTGCCCCGCAAGCGGTGGTCAAGGCACCCAAACCGCCCGTAGCCGGCGCAGCGAAGAAGCCGCTGGCCCATCCCGGCAAACCAGTGACGACGGCCAAGCCAGCAACCGCCACCAAGGGATCACGCCCGGCCACGGCCCCTGCCGCCAAGGCGCCAACAAACCGGAAGGCTCCCGCGAAGGCCGCGCCGGGAGGTCCTCGGAAGAAATCGTAACCGTGATCGCCGGGCCGTGCCCGGTGCGGACGTGCGACACGTGATGCGCACGGCTCTCTCGCCATCCATACCGATCACCTTTCCGCCCCCCGATCGCCGTCTACGCCGGAGTCTTGCATGTCCAGGTCCGCTTTTTCCTTTTTCCCCCTTGCCCTGCTGCTGGTCGCACTGCCGATTGCGGCGCAAATGCCGCGCATCGAACTGACGGCCGGCTTCTACCGCATTGAGGCCGAGGTGGCGGCCAATGACCCGAACCGGATGCAGGGATTGATGCATCGCCGCAGCATGCCGGCCAACCAGGGGATGCTCTTCGTCTTCGCGCAGCCCGAACGCCATTGCATGTGGATGCGCAATACCTTGCTACCCCTGTCGGTTGCCTTTCTCGACGAAGAGGGGCGCATTCTGAACATCGAGAACATGCAGCCGCAGACCGAGGACAATCACTGTGCAGCGAAGGCGGCACGCTTTGCGCTTGAAATGAATCTCGGCTGGTTTGCGAGCAAAGGCATCAAGCCAGGGAGTCGAATTGGCGGTCTCGAAAAATCCCCTGCGCCACAATAAGCGGCGGGAGTACGCCGTCTGCGGCAAGTGAGCGTCACCGCCGGTCGGTCCTGGCGCAGCAGCTTGATGCGCGCGCCCGACAACGTGTCCTTCATGCCATGGTTGCGCGATCGCGGCTCGCTGACCGCTCGCATCCAGGCGCGAGGACATTTTGCCGTTCGGGTGCTGCGCCAGGGCCTCGACAGTCCAACGGCCGATGAAGCACTGGCGCTCGGGTTGCCACGCCAGGCACGGGCCTGGGTGCGGGAAGTGGCCTTGTTCTGCGATGGTCAGATCGTCGTCTTCGCGCATACCGTGCTACCCCATCGACCGCGTGGTCCGCTCACCCTCTGGCTGGCTCGCCTCGGCAACCGCTCGCTTGGCGCCTTGCTCTTCGCGCATCCCGGTTTCGAGCGCGGCACGATGAAGTTCAAGCGCCTTGATCGCCGGCAGGCGTTGTACACACCGGCGCTGGCGGCCCTGCAACTTGCCGATGGGGCTACGAGCGCGCTGTGGGCACGCCGCTCGCAGTTCGATTTCGCCGGGCAATCCGTCCTGGTGACCGAGGTCTTTTCACCATACGTGTTGCGACTCTCACCATCCGGAAAAGAAAACTCGACGAAGCCTGGGTGGGTGCTATAATGCGCGCCGCACGACGCCGCCTCAGCGGAGCGTGCAACAAGCATCGCGAACCTGGCCGTAACCCTCAAGCCCCCCTGCCTTCTGGTGTCGATTCAATCAGCGCCGTCCTGGCACAAAGCTTTTGTGCTGATTGGTGCTGACTCCTGTTGATCGAACAGAGTCTGTCTCTCAGCTTTTTCGTTGGTTGGCGTTGCTTTTTTCCCTTGGCAGCGTGCCATGCCGTTACGGCAGCGCGCAGCACACCCATACGAAAGAGAAATATGACTTTTGCAGAAATCGGCCTTCACCCGGCCATCCTGAAGGCACTCACCGACTCCGGCTACAGCGAACCGACGCCGGTCCAGCAACAAGCCATACCCGCCGCCCTCGCGGGCCGCGACCTGATGGTTTCCTCGCAAACCGGTTCCGGCAAGACGGCGGCCTTCATGCTGCCGGCGCTGCACCTCTTCGCTTCGCAGGAACGGCCGGCCGCCACCACCCGTGCGGGCGACCGCCGGCCGGCACACGCGCGCCAGCGCTTCCAGGCTGCGCAACCGAAGATGCTGGTCCTGACCCCCACCCGCGAGCTTGCCCTGCAGGTCACCGCCGCCACTGAGAAGTACGGGCGCCAGCTCCATCACCTGCGCGCGGTCGCCATCCTCGGCGGCATGCCTTATCCGAAGCAGATGGAACTCCTCGGCCGCAATCCCGAGATCCTGGTTGCCACGCCGGGTCGCCTGATCGACCACATGAGCTCGGGCAAGATCGACTTCTCGCAACTGCAGATACTGGTCCTTGACGAAGCGGACCGCATGCTTGACATGGGTTTCATCGAGGATATCGAAAGGATCGTCGCCGCAACTCCGGCTTCGCGCCAGACGCTGTTGTTCTCGGCCACCCTCGACGGAACCGTCGGCGAACTGGCACAGCGCATGACACGCGCGCCGCTGCGGCTGCAGGTCGACGCCGTTTCGGCCCGGCACGACAACATCGAGCAGCGGATGCACTTCATCGACGACCTCGCGCACAAGAACCGCCTGCTCGACCACCTGTTGCGCGACGTCTCGATCGGTCAGGCCTTGGTGTTTACCGCCACCAAGCGCGATGCCGATACCGTCAGTGATCGCCTGAACGTCGCCGGATTCAACGCCGCGGCCTTGCACGGCGACATGCAGCAGGGTGCCCGCAACCGCACACTCGCCGCGATGCGCCGTGGGCAGGTACAGATCCTGGTCGCCACCGACGTGGCGGCGCGTGGCATCGACGTGCCGACGATTACCCACGTTTTCAACTACGATCTGCCGAAGTCGGCTGAGGACTACGTGCACCGCATCGGCCGCACCGGCCGTGCCGGGCGCAGTGGTCTGGCCATCTCGCTGGTCCATCACGCCGAGCATTTCAACGTCCGGAAAATCGAACGCTTTACCAAGCAGATGATTCCGGTCGAAGTCGTCGCCGGCCATGAGCCCACTCGCCGGCCGGCGTCGGCGAACCCGCGCCCAACCACCAAGCCCGCCTGGAAAGGCGGGGAAAAGCGCAGCTACGGGCAACCGGCGGGAGCAGCAGCCGACAGCCGCTTCAGCAAGCCCGCCGCGCCGCGCCGCGACGGCGCACCGCGGGCACCGTACCACGAGTCCGCCAAGGGCAGCCATGGCGCAGGTGCCAGCCGCCGGACTTACGGCGAGCGCTGAAAGACGCGCAGGCTGCACACAGAAGCCCGCCGTGTGCGGGCTTTTTCCTGCCTGCTAATTGCTTCACCGACGCGTCGGCAAGCTCCCGTCTCTCCTCTCCAGGCGATCCTCGAGTTCGCCGATGCAGGCGGCGAGACCGTTCCCCGACTGCTCGATGGCGGTCAACAATTCCCTTTCGAGCCGGTCGAGTCGGGCGACGATCGCTGCATCCACCGGCGCTCCGGCATTGCCGCTGGCCAGTTTCTGCAACTCCACCTCAAGAAAGCTGCGCAGTTCGGTAAAGCGGGAGGCCTCGGCCTTGTCGGCCAGTTCCCGGTTGGCCTGCAGTTCCTGAGCATGACGGCGGGAGTCGAACAGCGCGGAAGCCTGCACGTAAACCACGAACACCAGGAAGAATGCGGCGAGAAAGGCAACCACCCCGAGCATGATTACCCCGAGCGGCGCCTGCACTTCGGCAACCCCCAGAGAAAGCGTTGTCGGGGTGTTGAAGGCGCTCCAGTTCAGCGCGGAAAAGGCAGCGATGGCGCCAAGAACGAGTAGCAGAAGGATAGTGCGAAGCTTCATCGGTTGATCACTCCATGGATTGACATCGGCCACCGACCGGCAGGCGCGGCGGCAGGAAAACACGGCAAGTATCTCAGGCTTTCCGATCGCCCGCCATCGCCCGGAGTACGAGCGCCTGTACGACTGCTCGAACCTTCAGGGTACATCGGCAGACGGCATGCGGGCGAGAATGATCGCCGTCTTCCGGGCAAGCCCCGGTGCACTGCGGTTGCGGTCGTAAAAGCGTGGGCTGGGAATCATGCCCGCCAGCCGCGCTGCCTGTTCCGGTGCGAGCTGCGCGGCGGAAACGCCGTAATAGTGGCGGGCCGCAGCTTCGGCACCGAACACCCCGTTACCCCATTCGATGACATTGAGATAAACCTCGAAGATCCGCTGCTTGCTCCAGAGGGTCTCCAGCATCAGTGTGATGATCGCCTCTTCGGCCTTGCGCCAGGGGGTCTTGGCCGGCGTCAGGAAGAGATTCTTGGCCAACTGTTGCGAGATGGTCGAGCCGCCGGCAACGACTCGCCCCTTTTTCTGGTTCCTTTCGAGTGCGTGCTGGATGCCTTCCCAATCGAAGCCTTCATGATCGACGAACTTGGCATCCTCTGCGGCGATGATCGCGCGCTTGAGGTTGTTCGACACCTTCTCATAAGCAATCCACTGTTTTTTCAGTTGCGCTTGCGGATTACTGACCCGCAGTTCGTCGAGGCGGATATTCATGAAACGTGTGTTTTCCGGATTGGCCCAGTTCCACCAAAGCACCCAGCCGAAGAGCCAGAACTGGTACAGCAGCAGCAAGCCGAGGCATCCGAGAAGCAGCCGCTTCACCCAGAGCGCAAGGCCGCGCATGGTCAGTGGGCAGGTACAGTGGCCACGGCGCGCAGCATGGCCAATACCGGCGCGCTGTCGGGAAGCACCCCTCGCCAGAACCGGAAGGCCTCGGCCGCCTGCTCCACCAGCATGCCGAGCCCGTCCGCCAGACGCGCCGCGCCCTGCGCCCTGGCCAGGAGAAGAAATGGCGTCTCGCCGCGCCCATACATCATGTCGTAGGCCAGACTGCCGGACGCGAAAACCCGCTCGGGCAAGTACGGTGCTTCGCCACCCAGGCTTGCCGACGTGGCGTTGATCACCAGGTCGAAGGATTCGCCGACGAGGTCCGGATAGCCGCAGGCACGCAACGGACCGCGGCCGGCAAAGCGCTCGGCAAGATCGGCAGCCCTTGCGGCAGTACGGTTGGCAATGACCATCGCCGCCGGTCGGGCCTCGAGCAAGGGCCCGACGACGCCGCGTGCCGCGCCACCGGCGCCGAGCAGGAGCAGGCGTTGTCCGGTAATACGGCAACCGAGGTTGTTGGTCAGGTCGCGCAGCAGACCTGCACCGTCGGTATTGTCCCCAAGCATCCCGGACGGGTCGAAAACCAGCGTGTTGACGGCACCCGCCTGCGCCGCCCGCGGCGTCAAGCGCGTCGCCAGGCGGCAGGCCTCCTCCTTGAACGGGACGGTGACGTTGGCTCCGCGTCCGCCTGCGGCGACGAAAGCGCACAGGCTGTCGGCGAAGCCGTCGAGCGGTGCCAGGATCGCCTCGTAACTGAGATCGTGACCACACTGAGCAGCAAACGCCGCGTGGATTGCCGGTGACTTGCTGTGGGCCACCGGATGGCCGAAGA
The DNA here is from genome assembly GCF_056856495.1 of Candidatus Accumulibacter propinquus. Taxonomy (NCBI): domain Bacteria; kingdom Pseudomonadati; phylum Pseudomonadota; class Betaproteobacteria; genus Candidatus Accumulibacter; species Candidatus Accumulibacter propinquus. The sequence goes on along the minus strand of NZ_JBSEHC010000003.1, from coordinate 421,180 downwards.
CGCCGTAGCGATCGCTCATCGCTTCATGGCCCTGGTTTCAAGGCTGTCGCGCTGGGTAAAGTTCCAGGTGCGCGTAATCTCCAGGACGTCGGTGTCGTGTCGGATGGCCGGCGGGAAGGCGGCGAAGGGGGCGGCCATGGCGACGATTCGGCGAGCGGCGTCGTCGAGGATCTTGTGACCCGAAGAGCGGTTGATCTCGATGCCGTCAACGCTGCCGTCATTCCTGATGGTCACGGTCAGCACCAGGCTGCCGTAGAGCTTGCCCCTTGCCGCTTCCGGGTAGTTGAGGGTGCCGACGCGCTCGACCTTGGTCCGCCATTCCTCGAAATACTGCGCAAAGCGGTATTCCACAGCGCTGGTGCCGATGAACTTCTTGCGCGGGCGCTTGTTGTAGTCGTCGAGTTCCTTGGCGATTTCCCCTTCCAGGCGGGCCATCGCCAGCGCGCTCTGTGCCAGATCGCGGCCGCGGACATTCGGTACCGGTTCGGGCTGGGCTTCCTTTTGAGCCGTCGGAGCGACCGCGGTCTTGCTGTTTGTTTGTGCCGCCAGCCGCTGCTGGTGTGCTTCGAGCGCCTGGATACGCTTTTGCGAGTGCTCGAAATCGTCGCCATCCTGGTGTCTTGGCGCGGGTGGCAAGGGCGTCTTCGCCCGCCGCTCATGCTCGGTATTGCCGCCATTGTCCAGATTGGCCTGCGCCTGGAACTGTGCGTCGGAAGGTCTGCGGGCCGAACGGCTATTGACCAGAATGATGTCGAGTGCACGCGCCTTGAGTGCGCGCGAGGCATCGGGAAACTGAAAATGCAGCGACAGCACCAGGCCGTGCAACAGCAGGGAAACGCCGAGCGCCAGCCACAGACTGTGCGCAGCCAGCCATCCCTTGGGCAGTCGGCGTGAGGCGGCGTTCACTTCAATCGACCGCCTCGAGAACCTCGTCATCGGCAGCGCCTGCGGCGACTGTCGCTGGCCCCAGTGTTTCGAGGTAGCGACAAGCAAGCCCAAGGGTCAGGAAGTCGATCGACTCGATGTGCAAACGGATCCGCTGTCCCGGTTTCAGTTCCGGTGCCGACGGCACCCGCTGTATCAGCGGCAGGCCCTCCAACCGGGCCAGATTCTCGCGCCCGATGATCGTCGCCTCGATGGTATCCATGACCTGCTGGCGCAGCCAGCGCAGGCACCAGTAACGTTCCATGCTGCGCTGAAACTCGGCGTAAGCACTATAGGTCAGTTCGAAATCACGTAGCGCGGCGAAGAGTGCGTCAGAGCGCGCGGCGAAGGGAGGCGTCTGACCGTTCAGGCAGGCGATCAACTGCCACTGGTTGAGCAGGTCCACATAGCGGCGCAGCGGCGACGACGACCAGGCATACTGCTTGACCCCCAGGCCTTCGTGTGCCTGCGGCGAAGTGCTCATACGCACCTTGCCGCCAGTCTGTACCCGATAGATGGCGGCGACCTCCTTGTTGGCCAGCAGTCCGCCCCAGGTGCTGTTGGCGACAATCATCAACTCGGCAACCAGTTTGTCGAGTGGGCTGCCGCGCTTGCGTGCCGAGATGTCAACGCGACACGCCTCGGCATTACCGAGGTCGCCGTCGATCCGGAAGTTGTAGTCGTGCTGGCCCTGCATCGCCGATGCCTTGCCCCGCCGACCTTCGCAGGCATTCGCCAGTTGCCAGAGGGTCATCAGCTCGTCGCGAAAAGCAAAGTCGCTCAGGCCCTCGGCGATCGATTGCTCGTTGAACAGCGGTTCGAGGTCGTGGTGCCGCAGGTTGGCGACGACGGGGACAACTTCGAGAAGTGTTTCATGGGCCGAGATCTCGAACTCCGGCGTCACGGTGAGATACAACGAAACGGCCGGGCAATCGCGGCCGCAGCCCAGCGTGAAAGCGTCGAGCACGCCATTCGGCAACATCGTGATCTTGCTGCCCGGCAGGTAGACCGTCGACAGCCGTGCGCGTGCGATTTCGTCCAGTGGCGATCCCGGCGCAATGCCCAGCGCCGGCGCCGCAATGTGGATGCCGACCCGCCAGCCCAGACCTGGCAGCTTCTGCAGCGAAAAAGCGTCGTCGATCTCGGTCGTCGTCGCATCGTCTATCGAAAATGCCCGCACCTCGGCCCGCGGCAGACCGCTCGGCAAACCTGGCAACTCGACTGCCGGGAAAGTCGTGCCGTGCGGGAACTGTTCGAACAGGAAGCGCTGCAGGTGGTAGTCGTGGGCCGAGCGGATGGCGCCACACCTTTCGAGCAGGTGTGCGGCCGACAGGCCCGTCTCGCTGCACGCCGCTTCAAGCGCCTTGGTCTCGCCGCGGTTGCGATCGGGTCGATAGAGCAACTGACCGAGCAGCGGCGGAAACTCGGCTGGCAGCGCAAATGTCTTGAGCTCGGCAACCATGCGTTCGATGGTCAGGGCTTGCTGCCGCTTCTTCTCCAAACCGGTGAGTGCCGCCTGGAGGATGTCGGCAGGTGCCTTGCGGAAGCGGCCCTTGCCCTTGCGATGGAAGTAGATGGGTGCCGCATGCAGGGCCAGCAGCAGCGCTGCCGCTTCGACCGCCGTGGCGGCGTGACCAAAGTATTCGTTGGCCACATCGGCGAAGGAAAACTCCCCGTCAGCCACGCATTCCCAGAGAAAATCAGCCTCGATCCCGGTCGCCAGGACTTCGGCCTGATCAAGCAGCAGCGCTGGCGCCGGTTCACTGTAACGCAAGAGGACGTTTGCCGTCTTGATCTTGCTGCGTTTTCCGGAGGCCGTCTCGACCTGCAGGGATCTGTCGTTGTCGGCGACCAGGGTGGCCGCCTTGAAGGCCCCGTCTTCTTCGAATAGAACATGCATCGCAGTGATTATAACCCACAGAATTCAATGATTTGCGGCACGAGTTCGGGGAAGCGCGTAAAGCTGTGGTCGCCGCCTTCGAGGACCACCTGTCGGCTACCGGCGTAGCGCTCGACCGCCTGCCGATAGTCCAGCACTTCGTCCCCGGTCTCCACCAGCAGCAGGTAGCGCGCGGATGAGACCGTCGCTGCTGAAAGCGCACGTAATTGTTCCACGTGTTCGAAAGTGAACTCGAAACTCACGCCGGTGTGAAAGTTGGTGTGCGTTCCCACCAGGCTGCTGAGGAGGACCGGTGCCATCACCGCGGGGTTGATCAGGACTGCGCGCAGATCGTGCTTTTCGGCCAGCCAGGTCGCGTAGTAGCCACCGAGTGAACTGCCGACGACTACGGTCGGGCCTTCGGCATCTGCCAGAGCCGCTTCGGCGCAGGCCATCGCCTCAAACGGAACAGGCGAAAGGAACGGGCACACAAAGCGATCAGCCAAACCGGCCGCTGCGAGGCGTTCGCCAAGCATCCGGGCCTTCCAGGACGCCGGCGACGAGCAAAAGCCATGCAGATAGAGAATTTGCGGGCCCACCACCTCAGCCGCTCGTCCAGGATACCCAGCCGTAATGCCAGGTCGCCAGCACGACGATGCCGAAAGCGATCCGATACCAGGCAAAGATGGAAAAATCGTGCGTGCTGATATAGCGCAGCAAGCCGCGCACCGCCCAGAAGGCCGAAACGAAGGCTGCCAGGAAACCAACGCCCCACATCCCGAGGTCGTCGAAGGAAAGTAGCGCCCGTTCCTTGTAAAGCTGGTAGATGGTGGCACAGATCAACGTCGGGATCGCCAGAAAGAACGAAAACTCGGTGGCCGCGCGGCGCGACAGCCCGAAAAAGAGACCGCCAATAATCGTCGCTCCCGAGCGTGAAGTTCCCGGTATCAGGGCCAGCGCCTGTGCGCAACCCAGCTTCAGTGCGTCGCCCAACGAAAGCTCGTCGACCGATTCGATACGGATGCGATGCTGGCGCCGCTCCGCCCAGAGGATGATCAGTCCACCCACGATGAACGCCGTAGCCACGACCGGCGCGTTGAATAGATAGGCCTTGATGGTCTTGCCGAACAACAGTCCGAGGATCGCCAGGGGCAGGAAGGCAACCAGAAGGTTGAGGGCAAAACGTTGCGCTGCCCTATCACTTGGGAGCCCGAGCAGCACCTCCGCGATCTTCGCCCGGTATTCCCAGCACACGGCCAGGATTGCACCCGACTGGATGACGATTTCGAACAGCTTGCCGCGCTCGTCGTTGAAGTCGAGCAGGTCACCGGCAAGAATCAGGTGACCGGTCGAGGAGACCGGCAGAAATTCGGTGACGCCTTCGACGACCCCGAGAATCAGGGCCTTGAGGAGGAGCAGCAGATCCACGGCGACCTTTCGACAAAAAGGCGCATTCTAGCACTCAGGGTCGAGTTGCCCGCTCCAGTGCCGACAGCCAGGCCAGCGCATACCGGCGATCAGTACCACACATTTCCGGTGCCGGCTTCAGACCGGCACAAAAGCGGGGCCGCTCGGGCTGATCCCACAGACGGCAACGCAGATCATCGGTCAGGTTCGCACAGCACTCACCGGCCGGTTTGCCCTCGGGATGACCGGGGATCGGTGTATTGATCGAGGGTGCGATACAGCATGCCCCACATTGCGGCCGGCAATCGTGAAGCGGACTCATCGACCCCGCCTACAAACTTGCGCGTGCCGGCGCCAGCTGTTTCTCGCCGCTGCTGTCGACGCTGCCGTGTCCCAGTCGCCTGGAAAGGGTTGCCGCAGCGTCCCTGGTGCTCTGCGCCATCGGACTGTCCCAGTCCAGATCGAAACTCCCGATGATACCCAGCGAAGTGATGGCCGCGACCATGTGGCCGGTGTGATCGAAAACCGGCGCGCTGAAACCATTGATCCCCGGGTTAAAGCTGCCCGAAGCCCGTGCAATACCGCGGCGGCGGATTTCGTCGAGTCGTACGGTAAGCGCCTCGAGCAAGGCCGTCGGCGTCGCATTCCGCACCTCGGCCATCGCCAACACTTCGTTATCGAGCATCCTCCTGAGATAGGGCGAGCGGTAGAAGGCGGCGAAGGCCAGGCCAGTGGCCGACGCGGTCAGCGGCAGGACCACGCCGGTGCGCAGGGTGACCGTCACCGGGCCACCGGCCTCGACCCAGCGCACGCAGGTGGCGCCGTGGTTACCCCACATCGCCAGCGCCACGGTTTCACCGAGGCGCTCACAAAGATCGTCGAGCACAGGCCCCGCCAAGCGCACAGGATCGAGCCGCGCCAGGCTGGCCAGCCCGAGCTCAAGAGAAAACTCGCCGAGGTCGTAACGCCCGGTGTTGGCATCCTGCTCCACAAGCCCCATGCGCATGAAGCTCACCAGGTAACGGTGCGCCTTCGCTGCCGGCATCCCGGCGTTGCGGGCAACGTCGCGCAGCATCATCGAGCGCCCGTTGGCCGCCAATGCTCGCAACAGGCGCGCACCAACCTCGATCGACTGGATACCCTGGCGCTGTTTCGTGGATCTATGTCGTTTCGTGTGGAACGGGCGGTGGCCTTGTGGTTTTGAGGGGGCGGCGATGTCAAGGGCGGACGAAGTCCGGGCGTAGCCGAACCCTTGACATCGCCGCCCCCTCGCTTACGCTTCCTCCGGGCCGAGGGAGGCAGCCTGCCGCACTCGGCATGGAGGACAATAGCGGCCTTCCTTCTCTCGACCGGTTCCCCATGATTGAAACGCTGTTCACCCAGGCTCTGGGTCTTGTCGCTCCTTGGCAAGTGGATCAAGTGATCTTTACACCCGAAGCGGGGCGGATTGACTTCCAGGTGACGTTCAGCGCAGCAGTTCATGCCTGTCCGGCCTGTCGAACGGCGGCGCAGCCACTGCACGACCGCTTGGCGCGCTCGTGGCGTCATCTGGATTTTTTCCAGTATGAAGCTCATCTGCATGCCGCCGTGCCGCGCGTGGCCTGTGCCGTCTGCGACAAGGTGACACAGATTCCCGTGCCTTGGGCACGGGAAGGGAGTCGCTTCACCCTGCTGTTCGAAGCCTTGACGCTGATGCTGGCACCGACCATGTCGGTATTGGCGGCCGGCCGGCTGCTGCGTGTCCGCAGTCGCAGACTGTGGCGCGTGATCGAGCATCATGTGAACAAAGCGCGCGCCAAGGAAAGCCATGCCGAGGTTCGCGCCATTGGTGTTGATGAAACCGCCAGTAAGCGCGGCCAGACGTACATCACTGTTTTCCATGATCTAGACAAGCCGCGCCTGCTGTTTGCCACGCCTGGCCGGGATAAGGCCACGCTGGGGATGTTCGCCACCGACCTCACCGAGCATGGCGGCCAACCGAGCGCGATTACGCATGTCAGTATGGACATGAGTGGATCCTTTCAGGCCGGCGCCGCCGAACACTTTCCCGAAGCCGAGGTCTGCTTCGACAGATTTCACGTGGTCGCCCTGGGCAGCACGGCCCTGGACGAGGTGCGCCGTGCGGAGGTCAAAAGCGAACCTGAACTCAAAGGCACCCGCTGGAGCCTGCACAAGAAACCCGCCGACTGGACCATCAAGCAAACCCAGACCATGCACTGGTTGCAGCGCTCCAACCTCAAAACCGCACGTGCCTGGCGCATCAAGGAAGCGTTGCGCGCGATCTATGCCACGGCCAAGACACCTGACGAGGCCAAGCCCCTGTTGAAGCGCTGGCTCAGTTGGGCCTGTCGTTGCCGACTGGAACCCTTCAAGCGCCTCGGCAGGACCATTACCAAGCACCTTCCTGGCGTACTCAACGGCTTCGAATCCGGCAAACACAACGGCCGTGTCGAAGCAATGAATAGAGCTCTTCAGGAGGCACGTGCCCGCGCCCGCGGCTATCGCCGCGTCGACAACTTCATCGCCATGGCCTACCTCATCGCCGGGAAACTCATCCATTTGCCCGTATCTCCCTTCGTCCCTTTCAGGCCCGTTCCACACGAAACGACCTAAACCCTGTTTCGTTGGTTCGACGGTGGCGCTCTCGTTCATCGACCATTCATGCGGTGGGTCGTGGGGTTTTTCAGAGCAGGGCCCGCAGGGCAGTGTCGTAGTCGGGCTCGTCCTTGATTTCGCCTACCAATTGGCTGTGCAACACCCGGTCGTCAGCGTCGAGAACAATCACCGCGCGTGCGGACAGACCCGCCAGAGGGCCGGTACTCAGCGCCACTCCGTAGTCTTCAAGGAACTCTCGACCACGCATGGTGGACAGCGTCACCACCTTGTCCAGACCTTCGGCACCACAGAAGCGACTCTGTGCGAAGGGCAGGTCGGCCGAGATACAGAGCACCACCGTATTTTCCAGTTCGCTCGCCTTCTGGTTGAACTTGCGTACCGACGTCGCACAGGTCGGCGTGTCGATGCTCGGGAAGATGTTGAGGACCTTGCGCTGTCCGGAAAAACTGCTGAGCGCTCGGTCGGCGAGATCCTTGCCGACCAGCGTAAAAGCTTTCGCCGTCTGGCCTTCTCGCGGAAAACTGCCGTTCACCTGCAACGGATTTCCGGCTAGCGTGACTGTGCTTGTCATATTGCGTCCTTTGTTGAATGTCAGAGTAGGGGAAGTACTGTCTCGACTGGCGACTGCTGGCGTCAGTGCTCCTTTGTCCTTGTTTGGCGCCGGGAGTTCAGCACGTCGCCTCTAATGCTATCAAAGCTTCCGATACAGTTCGGCCCCCGCCTTGACGAACTCGATCGCCTTGCCCTCCATACCTTTCGCCAGCGCCTCGGCATCACTCATGCCCTGTGCCACGGCGAACTCCCTCACCTCCTGGGTGATCTTCATCGAACAGAAATGCGGACCGCACATCGAACAGAAATGCGCAACCTTGGCCGAGTCCTTGGGCAACGTTTCGTCGTGGAACTCGCGCGCCTTGTCGGGGTCGAGGCCGAGGTTGAACTGATCCTCCCAGCGAAACTCGAAACGCGCTTTCGACAAGGCATTGTCCCTGATTTGCGCGCCCGGGTGACCTTTGGCCAGATCCGCAGCGTGCGCCGCCAGTTTGTACGTGATGATCCCTGTCTTTACGTCATTCTTGTCCGGCAATCCGAGGTGTTCCTTCGGCGTCACGTAACACAACATGGCGGTACCGAACCAGCCGATCATCGCCGCACCGATGCCACTGGTGATGTGGTCGTAACCCGGCGCGATGTCGGTGGTCAGCGGGCCAAGCGTGTAGAACGGCGCCTCCTTGCAGTATTCGAGCTGCAAGTCCATGTTCTCCTTGATCATGTGCATTGGCACATGGCCCGGACCTTCGATCATCACCTGTACGTCGTGTTTCCAGGCGATGTCCGTCAATTCACCCAGGGTCTTCAGTTCACCGAGTTGGGCCTCGTCGTTGGCGTCGTAGATCGAGCCGGGACGCAGGCCGTCACCAAGGCTGAAGGCAACATCATAGGCCTTCATGATTTCGCAGATTTCTTCGAAGTGCGTATAAAGGAAACTCTCGCGATGATGGGCAAGGCACCATTTGGCCATGATCGAGCCACCTCGCGAGACGATTCCGGTGAGGCGCCCGGCGGTCAACGGGATATAACGCAGGAGCACGCCAGCGTGGATCGTGAAATAGTCGACGCCTTGCTCGGCCTGCTCGATAAGAGTGTCGCGAAAGATTTCCCAGTTCAGTTCTTCGGCCTTGCCATTGACCTTCTCGAGCGCCTGGTAGATCGGCACCGTACCAATCGGCACAGGGCTGTTACGAATGATCCACTCGCGCGTCTCATGGATGTTCCTGCCGGTCGACAGATCCATGACCGTATCGCCACCCCAGCGGATGGCCCAGGTCATCTTTTCGACCTCCTCCTGGATGCTTGAACCGAGTGCCGAATTACCGATGTTGGCGTTGATCTTGGTCAGGAAATTGCGCCCGATGATCATCGGCTCGCTTTCCGGGTGATTGATGTTGCACGGGATGATCGCTCGACCCCTTGCCACCTCGGAGCGGACGAACTCCGGGCTGATTTCTTCCGGAATGCTGGCGCCGAAATCCTTGCCCCGGTGCTGGCGGCAGAGGATTTCAACAAAACGCTGGCCTTGCGGACCGGAGGCCTGCAACTGCTCGATGTAGCCGCGACGGTTATTGTTCTCGCGGATCGCCACATATTCCATTTCCGGGGTAACGATGCCGCGCCGCGCATAGTGCATCTGACTGACATTGGCCCCAGCCCTGGCGCGCAAGGGTCGGCGCTGCAAACCAGGGAAGCGCAATTCATCGAGCGCCATGTCGGCGGCTCGGATGCGCCCAAACTCAGAACTCAGAGCAGCCAGTGGTTCACTGTCATTCCTCTCGGCAATCCACTGCGCCCGCAGCGCCGGCAAGCCCTTGCGGATATCGATTCTCGCCGTCGGATCGGAATAGGGTCCCGAGCAGTCGTATACATAGATCGGAGGGTTTTTTTCGCCACCAAAATCGGTGCCGGTATCCGATTGAGCAATCTCCCGCATCGGAACACGAATGTCCGGCCGACTACCGACGACGAAGATCTTTCGGGAATTGGGTAGCGGCTTGATCGCCGCCTCGTCCACATGAGCGGCGGCGGCGATGAATTTTTCGTTAGCGTTCATGGTGATTCCTGGCAAAAGGCGGTGGCAAAGGCGCGGCGGACACAAGGAACGAGCGAGGGCCAAGCGGGGCGAGGAGAGCGGCAAAGAAGATACTGCGCAAGGAAACCTGCGCTCCGCTTCCCTACGACGGCATGACCCGTACAGGTTCGAAGGGACTCTCTCAGCCACAGCGAAACCGCTATGGCACCCCCAACGTAAGCAGCCAAGTTACTGGAATTGCCCGCCTTTAGCAAGGCGCTTGACGCCCGCTCGCCCACCAGGAGCGGAGCGCTGCGCGGTTGTCGGCAGCCCAAAATGGACACTGGCCAAGCGCGACGCCGCTTGGCCAGTGTAGTCCACTGTTCAAAGCAGCCGCATCAATTGATCATGGCCACCACCAGGACGCCGTCGTCACCGAATGCGACCTTGTAGGAGGTCTCCTTGTAGGTCTTGTTGTCGGCCAGGAGTGTTGTCTTCACGGTGTATTTCTTGCCCTTGGCCGAAGCGGGCAGTTTGAACTTGGAGTTGGTCTCGTAACGCCCGCTCCCATCCACTGCGGCCACTCGTTCGGACTTTTCTTCGACCAGTTTGTTGTTCTCATCATAGATGGCGTACTTCTGGGTAACCTCAGGCGCCTTGTCGCCGTAGCCGATCAGGTCGGTATTCGAGGTCACCTGTACCTCTCGTTGCCCATCCTTCTCAGGCACACCTGGCTTGACGACGGTTTCGAACTTTGCCGGTTTCACTTCGTCCTTCGGAATGATCTGGCCTTTTTTCTTGTACTCGTTGTTAACCTGGCTAGCACTCGCCACTTTCTTCGACTCGAAATACCACCCGATCATGAACCCCACCGCCGCGCCCATCGCCGCTCCGGCTAGACAACTGTGGCCGGTCGCGGAAGCCAGCGCGCAGCCAGCGGCGGCGCCAATGAGTGCGCCAGTCGCTCGATCATCCATCCTCTTCGATCCGTCCGGATTGGTGACACAGGCCGTGATCAAGAAAATGCTTGCCAGCGCCGCCGCACTGCGGCGCAAGGTAAAACAATGCTTCGTCATACTCCCCCCCTGAAATCCATCCTATTGCGATTTGACGGCTATAGGATCATCAATGCCAACCGTGAAGACCACGGGGCGCTGCTCCTTCTTCGTCAATTCCATGACCCGCTCGGTGACATAGCTTTGCAAGGTCGATGGACGAATCAGACCGTCCTTCCTGAAATCCGCCCCACCGCGAATCCCTTCAATGATGGCTTTGGTAAACGCTCCGTTTCCCCATGCCGGGTCTTCCTGCGAAAGCTCCTTGCCCGTTGAGGAAGCGAATACGATTACCCCGCGCTCTTCGTTGATTTCGTTCAGGGCCTTGGTCAAGTCCGGGTTGGTCGATTGACCTGGACGGGCGTTCACTCCCGAGTGACAGGTATCGATAAAAAATGCTGCACGCCCCTTGAGGCCGAGGAGGGTGCGGGAAATCTCTTCTCCGGGAACCCAGCGCTGCGGAGCATTCTTCTGCTTCCACAGATCAAACTCCTGGGTACTCTTGAACGCCGAACGCGACGGCAGAACGTCCGGGTCACCTGGAATGAAATAATACGCGGGCCCCACCCGATCGCCGTGCCCGGCCATGAACACGATGCCGGCATCCTTCTCGCCAACGTTTTCCCGCAACCAGCGCAGACCCTCGAGGATTTTTTCTCGGGTCGCCTGCTCGTTGATCAACAACCGGGGCACCGCGGTGCCATACAGCTTTCCGGCCTGCCGAACCATGTGGTAATTGAAGTCCTGAGCATCCTTCTCCGCAAGGTCCAGTTTCCACTCTTCCGGGTACTTGCTGACCCCGATGATCAATAAATAGAGCTTCTCAAAACGGGCTTCAGTGACCTTGGCAGGTTCAACACTGCGCCGGACATTGACCACAACCGGCTCGGATTTGCCATTCTTGTTGGCTGCAAACAGCCTGATCTGGCTATCCACAGGTGGTACTGCCACCTGCACTTCCTGAACATCGCCGCGCGTACTCCGCAAAGCCCTGTTGTCGAGTGATCGGACAAGCTTGTCATTGACCCGCACCTTGACTTCGCTCACCGGTGCATCCGGCGGGCTGCGCAGAGCGAATCGCACCGGAACCGTATTCGCCGAGGTCTCGATCTGACTGTCGGTCTGCAGATCGATCACCGGCGGCAGCACCGTGGCTACCGCCGTCTTTTCGAAAGCCAGCGGTGCCTGCGGTGGTGGCACCGGTGCTGCGGGCTTGCTGGTTACAGCCGTTGGCCGTACGGTGGGTTCGCTCACTGCCAGAGCGACCGCGGCAGCTTGCACCCGACGTACTGCCTCCCCCTCATCCATCGTCTGAACAATGCCCTGGATGATTTCCGGACGATAGAAGCGGTCCCGGAATCGGCCAACCGAGAAGAAGTCGGAAGCCTGGTTCATGCCCCGGTTAAGGTGCCAGCCAACCAGATCTTCACCGTCCAGAGAGGTGTCGTAGTAACCTGCCGGCGACCAGATGATCCATCGTTTGCCGTCAACGTGGACGAAGAGTGAAAGTTGCTCCTTACCGTCCTGCATGCGATACCAGCGCACCGTGCCGTCCCCCAGCGCTGCGAGCACCCATCTGCCATCGCCGGAAATATTGACCGCCCACGCCGCTGCAGGCGTTCGCTGCTCCCAGAGTGGATTGCCGTCACCGTCAAAAGCTCGCAGATACCATTCTGTTCCGAGTACAAAGCGCTGCTTGTCAGGGGATAGCGCGACGCTACGAGAAACCTCGCCCGGACGCAGGGCGAGTGCTCGTGAACCGACCTTCGGTGCAGTCGAGTTCTTCCAGTTGCTCGGCCCGCCGCTCCAGCCTGGCAGCCGCGGAGGATCGACCTTTGCATCCGCTGTGTAGGCTCGGATGTCACCTTTCGCAAGATCGAACAGCAGAGCCTCGCCGCCACGCGTCGTCGGGAAGGAAACGCGTTGGGCGTCCGCTGCCACCTTGAACTTGTCGTCAGCGTCGCGGAAGTCACCGGTCTGTGGTCGGGCGAAAAGGCGCCGCTTTCCGCTACCGTCGAAGGTGGCCCAGGACGGCTCGGCACTGGCCGCGATAAAACCATCGCGCAGCGGTGCCAGCGAAGTCACGATGTTGCTGAACCCGGCAAGTTCGCGACCCGGGCCGCGGCCCGCGTCGACAAAGCCGAAGACGGCGAAACGCTCGCTGGCCCTGGCTGTTCCGGCGCCGATCAGCAAGCTGCCGTCGGCCGTCCAGGCGACGCGCCCAAGATTGCCCTCCGGAGTGGCCGCTGTCGAGTAACGCACCGACAGCGACGCTGCATCCAGAACGTCAATGTGGCCAGCGTCCTGATAACCCACCGCGATCAGGCTTCCGTCAGGGGAAAACGCCACGGCATATGGCCGTCCACCCGGCATCTGCTTCCTCGCTGTCCGTGTCAGACCGCGTTTATCTACGCGGTACAAGCGAATGCTGCCGTCGAGGCTGCAGGTGACCAAACGACCGTCGGCCGCAAAATCGGCGCCGTAGATGGCCTCGTTGTACTCCGGGTCACTACCGACAAATGCAAGGTTGCGCTGAAATATGCGCAAGCCCGATTGTCGCAGACCAACTGCCACAAACTGGCTGTCCTTCGACCACGCCAGTTGCGTCAGCGGCGCTTCCAGACCGGATAGGGTGCTTTTCGGGGGAAGGCGGCCGGTCGATCGATCAAACAGATAAAGCGAGTGACTCTTCCCGTCAAAAGCGGCGTTACCGCCAAGCGCCACCTGTTTGCCGTCCGGTGACAAAACAGCCGCGTAAAGGGCGCCCACACTTTCCGGTCCAACCGGCGGGCGAAGAACGGAGAGCAGGCGTCCTGTAGTAGCATCCCAGACACGCGCGGTCTTGTCCTCCGACGCAGACACTATCCAGCGCCCCTGAGCGTCGGTGCTGACGCGGGTCACCAGTGACAAATGCGCCCCCGCCTCAATGCGCAAGATGGGCTCGGTTGACAGCTGTGCTGACGCACCTCCAGGCGAGCCCATGCAGGCCGCCATGGCGACAAGCAGGAGCGTCCGGAGAATTTTCGTGAGGATCATTCTTTACCGATTGAAAGGGACTACCGGACCAGAATCTCCACCCTGCGGTTGCGTGGCTCGGCTGTTTCGTCAGGTGTTTCTATCAATGGCTCGCGTTCACCGCGGCCGGCGGTCTGAATCGCGTCGTCGGCGAGTCCTCGCTCCTGCAGCCGCTTCTTGAATGACTCGGCGCGACGCTTGGCAAGACGATCGTTGTCAGCCACTGTACCCACCCGATCAGTGTGGCCGACAACAACAATGTCCGGTGCCGGACGCGCCGTGATCTCCGCCATGATCGCCTCGAGGTCACGTTTCGACGCTGGCGTGAGTTCGTCGCTCCCTTCCAGGAAATAAAGCGTGAAGCGCGCCACGGGCGGGGGAGAGGCGTCCAGAGCCGCTGCATAACGCTTCTTCACGTCCTGCTCGCTGCTTGTTCCTTCTTCGAAACCGCCGCCCAGAGTCGAACTTGCCGCCTGATACGGTTGATCGAGTTTGATCGGTTTGCCGCCTTCCACAGGTTTGACATTCAGCGTTCCGGCCTGACCCGTGCGGTCGGGCAGCAATACGTAATTGTCCCGATGCGCGCAAGCGCTGGCCGTAAGAGCGAGTGCAAGTATGATCAGTAGCCTGTTCATTGCTTATTCCCCAACGCTGACAACGTAATTCTTGGCCGTTCCGCTGAGTTCGGCTTTGGGCGTCACCATCCGCATGGCATCTGGAGCCTGCTTGGCGATGTTACCCGCCTGTACCGAGACGGTTCCTCGCTTGATGTAGGCATCGAACGCTCCCATATAGGTGGTCGAATCGTAAGCATAGCGTTGCAGGATTACCTCGGCATCGGGGCCGAGTGACAGCGTCGAGTTGTCGTTGAACATGACACCAACCGAACCGTTTCCGCCCGTCTGGATAACGTCTTTCTCCTTGAGACGGGCGCCCACCAGGCCGGGATAGCGTTGCCCGTCACGCTCGATACTGACGACTCCTCGTGAAACCTTGATCTGTGCACCCCATATATTCCCGGCTTGCGGTGCAGCCTCTGCAGCAAAGACGGTGGCCGAGAACATTGATGCCAACCCAAACGCCACGCTGCCGAGGTGAATGCGAACCCTGATGTGTTTTCCTGTTCGAAACATGGTCGCTATCCCAAAAAACGTTGTTCGGAAGGAAAGCGCAGTGTAGCGCCGAAATACGCCCTTGGCGATGCCAAAAACGCTCGCTGGCCGGGCCAGCAGTGGTCCAGAGACAAAAAAACGACGACACCGTGCCTTTCAACCCGGCGCCGGGGTTGCGGGCGCACCCGCACAAGCTTCCCGCCTGGCTCCCTATCCTGGTCCCTTTGGCTTCCCTGATGGAATCGAGCGCACCAAAAAAAGCAGAATAAGTCTGGCCGGTCCATCAGCAATCGAGGTTGCGCAGGCAAGACCGGACCGACAAAACAAAAAAAGCCACCGATGACGGAAAACCGTCATCGGTGGCCTCAAGCAAACAATTATTTCTTGGCGTCGCCGATAACGCCAGCTTCGTTGGCTGCGGTGTTGCCCTTGCCAACAGCAACCGCTGCTGCATTCTTCTGCTCGGCCTTGATCTTGGTATCACCCTTGATCTCGGTGTTGCCCTTGATGGCGCCGGCGGTGTTCTTGGCGACGTTGTCCTTACCTACTGCAACTGCAGCCACATTCTCCTGCTTGGCTTTGATCTCGGTGTCGCCCTTGATCTTGGTCTGAGCAAAAACCGGGGAAGCGGCAAAGACGGCGGCCAGGACGAGGGTAGCGATAGTGCGCATAGAATTTCTCCTTGGTTAATTGATATGGTTGGTACTACGATGTCTGCCGTTAGCCGGCAACAACCTTGAACACCACGCGGCGATTTTTCGCATCGCGAGGATCCAGGTCTCTTAACGGATCGGTTGAACCCTTGCCAACCGGCACCAGCCGCTTGCGTTCAACCGCTCCCTTGTCCGCAATGAACCTGACAACAGCATTGGCACGCTCGCGCGACAACGCCAGGTTCTTCTCGGGATTACCCTCCGCATCGGTGTGTCCTTCGACAATCACGCAGCGGTCAGGTGTCAGTGCGAGAATCTTTCCTATTTCGGTCAGTGTGCTCCCGGACGCCGGAGTGATCACCGCGCTACCCGGACGAAACTGGATCGGAAACTGCACCGCTGTAGCTCGTACATCCGGTGGCAACGCCGCACAGTCCAGCGGGCCACTGCTCGCCGCGGGTGCGCTGGCCGGCGCCTGCGATGCGTCGCCGTCAAAAACGATGGCACGTGTCCGCTTCTTCTTCGGAGCCTCCGAGGGTTCGGTCATCGCCCGCTTCAACTCCTCGAGACTGGATGCTTCATCATCGGCTGCCCGCGCCGGAACCACGCTAACACCATTGGCCAGTGTCAGAAGAGCCACAAACGCTGCACGATAGAGGTTCATTTTCATTGGGTTTCTCACTTGCAAATGTTGATGACTTCTTTGGTCGTGACGACGATATCCTTGGGGGCCTTCTGGCCAGGTTTCACGGTACCCACGTTAACGTCGCACGTGCCAGCTCGCTTACTTCCGATGTTAACCACCTGTTTCTTCAAGTTGGGGTCCGACTCGGGGTTACCGCCCTTCTGCCAGGCCTTGGCCATGGCGTTGTTCACCTTCGTCTGAGAAGAGGCATTCAAGCCCTGCACGGCAAACGCGACGCCCGACGACGCGCACAGGATCATGATCACAAGGTATCGCACAAGCCCGGATCTATTTGCATTCATCACTGACAATCGCTCCTATGTTGGTACACGCTTTCTTGTTCCGTCCCGAAACGACCGTTGTTACGTTGCTGGCCGAAACATTGATTTTTGTGTTTCCCTTCTTTTCACCCTGTATAACGCCTACCCGGTTCTTTGCGATGACATTCTCGCCAACCGCAACTGCAGTTGTATTGTTCGTCGTGGCATTGATCTCGGTATTCCCCTGAATGCGCGTCGACTTCTGGGCCAGACCAGACTGGCAAACTCCCAGACCGGCCAGCAGGACCACCCCTACCCTGATAAGGTCAAACTTGCTCATGGCAAATCTCCAGCCTTGACACCAATCGGCAGTCGAACTGGCGGGCGACCTTTCAGGAACGCAGCGCGCATTGCTGCCAGTTCGCTTTCCGGAATGCCGAGTCGGGCTGCGGAAAACGATCCTGCATCCGGTGTAAACATCAGGTACGCGTGCATCTCGTTGATCAGGAGATCTTCATCCTCGACCGAGTAACGCATGCTGGCAAGGAATCTTTTGAATGCTTCTTTCTGGCGTTCACTCAGTCCATCTGCCCAGAAGGCCCGACAATACTTGTTGTAAGCCGCGTTGGTGTGAAACTCCGCATGCGCAAGTTCGTGCAGGAGTATCGCGTAACGGGCATTGCTGGTCACCCCGGGCTCATTCGCACGCCTATCCTGAACCTGCGGAATCGAAAGGATTACCGTGTGGGGCTTTTGCGACTGGTGGAATCCACGCCACTCCTTGATCAGGCCTTGCTCGTTGAGAAAGTCCCGAAGTGCGTACTCTTCAGGAAAAAGTTCGACCTTGTCCCGATCCGCCAGGTTGAAGAACTGCACCAGGTCGGAGACTCGCAGGTCGTGTCCAGCCGCAAAACTTGCAAAGGTCCTGTTTGCTGCAACGATGTATTTTGCTAGCTCCTCCGAGGTCAGCACCCGGGGATAAGGCTCGGTGTATTGCTGTTCCTTGAGTTGTGTCACCCGGTTGAACGTCCGACCCAACAACTCCAACCCAGGCATGTCCAGAATCCAGATTTCGCTGTTGGGCGTATAACGCCAAGCTACCGACACGTCGGACTTTGCATGGAATATCGTCTTCAGGTCGCCATCCTTGACCTCATAGGCATGAAGATGTCCACTCTCCAGCAAGGTGACGATCAGGCCAATCAACAACAACACCGATTTCACGAATTGAGGCAGGCGCACAGGTTTCTCCAACTTCGTCAAAGACTGTCCAAGGGACTCCAATCAGTTCTTCTCCGTGACTGTCACGCCCTCACCCTTTTTTCCCCACCGGATAGAATAGACCTTCCGGGTCTTCTTCGATACATACTCGGCCGCACCTCGGGAAATTTTGTGGCCATCAATATAAAGTTGATCGTTGATGATGACGACTCCTTCAATGTCGGCATCCGGATCAATAGATCCTTGTTCGTTGGCAACCGTATTCTTGGACCCTGCACCTGCCTTCACACCAACTCCCGAAAGATCGACAGACACCTGCGCTCCAGCAAGCATGGAGAAGAACATCAGAACTGGTGCAAGAGGAAAACGCATTACCTAACTCCTCGTAAGGTGCAGGTGCCCGGCGCCGGAATTGGTTCCCTCATCTTCGAGTAACCTGCCGTGCCCCACACCAGACACACGTTTATTCACTGCGCTCTCTGTAGCTATTGGCGCGCAGACGGTTATCGTGCGCAGACTGACCGGCCGGGGTATAAGGTTGATGCACTGTCGTCCCCGGTACTGGCGCTAAAATAACCTGATTAGTTGCAGACACCTCATCCCCATTCAGGCGGTTGGCGTTCGCCCGCACTCGATCGTATGCGGCACTGTTGGCTGCCTGAGAACCAGCGCCTGTCCAACCATTTGCGCCATCAATAATGACGATGTTCTGACTGGATCCGTCTTCGATCCGGCTCACTGTGGCGCGTTGACGGTTTTCCCTCGCCGACTGTGCGGCACTGCTCGCGCCAGCAACACCACTCGAAACAGTATTCGACCCAGGGCCCACGATAATCTCTCCCGCAGCCAGCTGCCCATAGGAAACAAGCAAACAAGCAACAGCCCCCGCCGCAAACAGCCAAGACAGCCGTGTTGAATTTGTCTTCATTGAATGGGTCCAGTGGCAATTTCACTCACTGCGGCGTAACCGTAATATCAACCATGCTGGTAACGGCAGTAGGATTGTTCTGCTTGAACTGACCGATAACATCGTCTACCGACCTGACCGGCAATGGGGAAAGATCACGCGCCCCACGCAAAGCGCTCGGCACGATCAACTCCCGATCAGAACCGATACACGCTACACGCTCCGGGCCCGGTTTGTCGAAACGGATCTTGAACCCACCCGAAGGCAGTCTGACACCCGCCCCTGCCGGAACCGACGAATCGGATCGAAACTGATTCGGAAAAATTCTGGCGGTGGTCGTCGATACGTCCTGGTAGTAGCAATACGCCGTGCCCTGTGCATTCATCGATAAGGTCATGTTGAGGAATTCGCCAACTCTATACGATGGCTTGCTTCCTCGGTCAGTGTCGAGCTTCATCCGGAAGATTGGATTCGGGGCACCTGCCGGACCAGCAGCCGGGCTGGCTACGACCTGAGTCGCAGCGGGCGGTCGAGGCGCAGCCGGGCTTACCCCGGGAACATAATTCGACTTCGGTCCTCCAGCGGCAGGGAGCGCAGCAATCTGGTTCTGGAGATCATCGAGAAGGCTTGCGTAAAGGTCGAAATTGACGACGCCATCGGCGACCAGGCCGGTAGTCGCCTGATACTCGGCGATCGACGCCTTAAGCGCAGCACTGGGGACTCCGTTGAGGGGACCGGCATAACGACCCATGCCCGCAAGCTTGCGTTGCACGAACAGGACGCGGTCGTTCTCCTTGGCATTGTCGTACCACTCCCGCGCCTGTTCACGGATCAACGGGTTAGTGAGGTCGGTATCCAGACATTTCCAGTAGGGAACCTGTGTGAATTTGCCGAGGGCCTCGATCAGTCCCAACTCAACAAGAGTGCGAGTAGCCGCGCCAACGCCTTCGCTACGACTGATGTCAATGTTGAAACTCAGACCTAGCTTGCCAATCTTTCCACCACCTTCACCAGCGACGCCACCCTTGCTAAGGACCAAGGTGTTTGAGGTGCTGGTAACCGGAATGATCTTTCGAGTCGCTGCATCCCCAATGCTGATATCCATACTGAGCAGGTCATAGCCATCGTCCTTCGATGCTCCGAGGTCCAGAAATGGCAACGAGAACCCGATACCCTTGTTCTTGCGGACAGTGTTGTCGTCCATCTGGGTAATCGAGCCGCGAATATAGTAATCGGGCATGGTCCGGTTTTGCTCACCACGGGCAGCAAAAAGGGCCGACAGGTCGTCGGCCGCCGAATGAAAGTCGATGAAATCAAAAGCGTTGCTTTTCACTGTCATCTTCGACACGGCAGTAATCAACATTTCCTTGGTGCCGGTCTTAACCTTGCCAGTCTCGTCAGGAATTCCCGCCGAAGTTATGGCAATGCCTTGCTTCCCGTAGGCGTAAAACAGCTCGTCCATACAGCGCAAGGATTGCGTGAAGTTAGTAATCGTCTTGATGGCCGGAGTTTTCGGTGCAGCACTCGTTTGCACCTCGGCACCAAGATCATCACCAATACTGGGCAGGGGAAACAGCGACAAGGCGATCAACGAGAGACGAAACGTTTTCATTATGACCCTTCGACATGGTTGACTGCACCTTGCCCACCACGGAAGCCTGAGTAACTCTGCCGGAAACGTCGATCGCAAGCACGGTCGTAGCCGCCGCGCTCCGACAACATTGCGGCCACGCGAGTTTGCAGTTCGTCTAGGCCATACACAGCTATTCTCACAGCTCCCCCTCCTGGCGCCAGACAGCATAGCCACCGCGAAACCTCGGACTTAAGCAGAGCAGTGTCCAAGCAGCACCTCTCGGAGCGAGAGAAACATCTGGCGAGACAACGGAGACTACGAAAACGTACCCCTGACCAGTGTTCTCGCCAGCTTCGCCCACGCTCTTTTGATGCCTGCCGGAAACTTTCCTACTTCTCAGTTCTCAATAGCGACTGACCGTCAAAATAGTTGACAAGAATGCCAAAAAAAGAAATTCATTGAATCAGGCGAAAACGTGTAGATCACTGAGCATGCCAATACAGAACTTGCGACCACTTGTGCCGGCTTTCCTGCAACCCCTTCAGCAACCCATACGTGCATTGCCCATCGCGTGCTGTAGAACGGGCTCCATGCTTCAGTAAGTCTAACATTGGGACCTCAGCAGCACTTGAGAAGTTTGTCGCAGATCGCGGTTCGTGGTCAACCGCTGAGCACTTGCTGAGGAAGTCTCGGAAAGGCTGCCAGGGCCTCCGCACTCGGATAGCATAGTCAATTTCGTCATACCTTGCGAAGCAAAAACCGTTGCCAGCCATAAATTTATGCTAATAGCTTGTAAACCCGCGCGAAATCGGTTCTACTCTGGTCTTTTGGACGACAGAAATGACTCTGACGAGGGGGGCAAGCCTGATGTGCTGTTTCAGAGAAGTGGACGACCCGCGCAAACCCAGCAATGGGACGCTGCATGACTTCCTGGAGATTCTCGTGACGGCTATCGCAGCCGTGCTCTCCGACTGTGACACCATCGAAGACATCGCCCATTGGGGACGTGAGAAGGAAGATTGGTTGCGTCAGTTCCTGGTGCTCAAGAACGGCGTTGCCTCCGAGGAAACGTTTCTGCGCATCTTCCGAGCCCTCGACCCGAAGCAATTTCACATGGTCAGCGCCTTCGCGACGGAACTGGGCGTCGTTCTCGGCCAGGAAAAGGTCGCCAGCAAGAGCAATGAGATCACCGCCATCCCGGAACTGCTCAAGGCACTGTATATCCACGGATTGCTGGTCACCATCGATGCCATGGGGTGCCAGAAGAACATCGCCCGTCAGATCACGGACCAGGGCGGTGACTACCTGCTGGCGGTCAAAGGCAATCAGCCGACGCTGCTGGACGCTATCGAGACGGAATTCATTGACCAGTCCCCATCGGAAGAAGCCGACCGTCACCGCCAGGTACACCCGTCCCATGGTCGGATCGTCGCTCAAGTGGCCTCGGTGCTGCCCGCAGAAGGGATCGTTGATCTGGCCGATTGGCCCCAATGCAAGACGATTGCTCTGGTCGATTCCCTGCGCAAGGTCGGCGAGCATGAGTCGAAGCTTGAGCGGCGCTACTACATCAGCTCTCGTGAATTGACGGCCGAACAACTCGCCGCAGCGGTGCGGGGCCACTGGGGCATCGAGAACCGCCTTCACTGGGTGCTCGATGTCAGCTTTGGCGAGGATGCCAGCACCGTACGCAAGGACAACGCCCCACAGAACCTCTCTCTCCTGAAGAAAATCGTTCTCAACCTGATTCGTTTGGATACCGCCGACAAGATCAAGACCAGCTTGCGCTTGAAGCGCAAGCGCGCCGCTTGGAAGGACGACGTCCGGATGAGAATACTGGGCTTCACCTCGCAAGGACATCCGAGCGCGGAATCCATGATGAAATATAGTAGTTACGAATCATGCCGTTATGCGACCTTGATCATATGATATCCGAGTGCGGAGGCCCTGGAAAGGCTGCAAAGGCTCTCAAAGACGCTGAACAGATGTTCGCGTACGCCAGTACGCTGCTCGTTTACCCATTGCCCTGCTCCAAAGCTGGTGGTTTTTGGCATTCCGAAGGCAAGAAGAACGTTTCTCCGCTTTCAGGGCAGACGTGCTCGTTTGGGTTACGCACAACAGACGTCGAGCATCATAGGGTGCTTCGCCAACCAGTGCAATACGCTGATGCCCTACCTTGCCCAAGGTCACATGGTTTGATCTGTGACCACGTAGGGCAAGCCAGAACGTTCTACTCCTGTCTGAGGAGGTGATCGCTTCTCCAGGCGATACTGACCCCGGGTGTCTGCGCGTCAATGGCGATGAGAGTGACACCGGACACTGTCAAGGTGGGGCCGAAGCAGTGGTACCGGGTGACGAACTGGTCGGAAGACGACCGGGAGTTAAGTCAACCGGGGCAAACTGACGTTTCGGTTTGACGAGACGAGCATTCGGGATCAGTGGACGCCCGCACCACCGCCGGGGGGTGGCCAGCAGAGCTTACTCGGAAACCGCCATCCAGAGACCTGGCAGACGATCGAGAGGCTGACGAAGCTCACATCCGGGCGGCTAACCTCAGCACCTTCACCGCCCTCGGGATGTCCCATCGGTCCGGATAGGGCAAATTGCGCCTAATGCACGAAGCAGGACGGAGATAGGGTGCACTCATGCCGAGCATGAGAAGTCCAGCCCTATGGAATATTAGTAATATCTAATTTTTACCAACGCCGTACACGAAAAGCTCGCTGAAACCCATCCATAGCAAGTGAATCAACTTGCGTTTTAATAAATACCATATATAAGATCTATAAAAACAAAGTAAAGGCCAAGTCTGTGGATAACTATAAGTTATCCAATTTATTCAAAAGCCTACTTGTCTTTTACATGAGTGCAGAACAGCCGTACTGAGCTGTGGGCAAAAACTGATAACTTATGCACAGGAGCCCGATACGCACCTTGTCCACCTTTTGTCAGCTCTTTACACACAGAGTTCTACAGGGATCATTTGCCTTTCAGGAATTGCAGATTATCCCATATGTCATGTTATGGTTCGTAGTCCCTGGTGCTCGAGTCTGCGCAGGAGCGTAGTAACAATCCAGGACATTTCCACTCGGAATGCACATTTTAGGACACATTTTGGGACTACTATTTTTCTCTTGACCACTTGCCGTTCGTCTCTGTGGTTTGCTCTCGACAGCCAGCGAACGCCCGTCATCTCCCCGACCCTTTGCCGAGAAATGTAATGACTGCAACCGACGAAATCCTGGCCATTCCGTTGTGGATCAACGGCCACGCCTACCTGACCATGGCGCCGGCCTTTCTCGATGTCTGCGATCCGCGCAATGGCCAGGTCAGGCGCCGCACGCCATTGTGCGGCGAACTTGAAGCGCGGGCCGCTGTCGAGGCCGCGCGGGCAGCCCTGGCGGCCTGGTCGGCGCAGACCGTTGGCCAGCGTGCCGCGCTGTTGGCGGCGCTTGGTGATGCTCTGGCGGAATACGGAGGACACTTTGCCGCGTTGATTGCCGAGGAAACCGGTCAGCAGGTCGAAGTAGCGGCTGTCGAGGTGGGCAATGCCGTAAGCCTGCTGCGGGCGGCAGAAGGGGGTATCGCGGCAAGCGCTGGCGGCAGCGTCGTCGCGATCGTCAGCGACCAGCACGCGCCTTTGCTGGGACCGCTGCAGCGTGCCGTGCCGGTACTGCTTTCAGGGGCGACCGTGGTGCTCAAACCGAGCCCGAGGGCGCCTTCTGCCGCCTTTGCCCTGGCCGAACTAACGGCGCGCAGCGGCTTTCCGGGCGGCGTTTTCAATATCCTGCACGGCGACCAACTGGCCACCGAAGCCCTGTGTGCCTCGAAGGAGGTGAGCCTGCTGCTCGTTGTCGGCGAGCCGGCCTTTGATGCCAGGGTGGCGGCCATCGCCACCCGTCACGGCAAGCCTTTTACGGACTGAAACGGCATGCACCGGATTGTCTACCTTGAACGTGCGTCGATTATTGCCGAAGTGCCCCGCCCAAATTTTCCCCATCACTGGGTCGAATATGCGCAAACCCTGCAGCCACAGGTCGAGGAGCGGCTGGCAGGGGCGACGATCGTGATCGTGAACAAGCTGCAAATCGGCGCCGAACTGATCGCCGCGCTGCCAGCGTTGAAGATGGTCGCCGTCGCGGCAACTGGGACCAACAACATCGATCTTGCTACCTGCCGCGCACGCGACATCGTGGTCTCGAATATCCGCGGCTACGCCATGCATACGCTTCCCGAGCATGTCTTCGCGCTGCTGCTGGCGCTATCGCGCAACATTCTGGCCTATCGGGAGTCAGTGGCAGCCGGCGCCTGGCAGCGTTCCGGGCAGTTCTGCTGCTTCGACCACCCGATTCGCGACCTGCACGGTGCGGTACTGGCGATAATCGGCAGCGGCAGCCTGGGGGAAGCGGTGGCGAGACTGGCGGAGGCCTTCGGGATGCGCGTCCTGCGCAGCGAACGCAAGGGCGTTTCGAGCGTGCGTCCGGGCTATACACCGTTCGAGCAGGCCTTGCGTGAGGCGGACGCAATATCGCTGCACTGCCCTTTGACCGAGGAGACGAAAAGTCTCATTGGAGTGACCGAGTTGCGCGCCATGAAGCCTTCGGCACTGCTGATCAACACCGCGCGTGGTGGTCTGGTCGATGAGGCGGCGCTGGCTAACGCCCTTGAGCAGGGCTGGATCGCCGGCGCGGGTTTCGATGTCTTGACTGTCGAGCCGCCGAGTGCCGGCAATGTCCTGCTGACTCCGCAACTGCTCGCACTTCCCAATTTTCTGCTGACACCGCATGTGGCCTGGGCGAGCGGGCCTGCAATGCAGACCCTGGCCGATCAGTTGACCGCCAACCTGGAAGCTTTTGCCCGCGGCGTGCCGCAGAACCGGGTCGCCTGAGTTCGGCTCGCCGGCGGTCACTAACTTACTGTCGGGCCATCCAGCCTGATAATTGCTGCCCCGGCAGCAATGGCCCAGCGCGCACAGAGCAAAGCCTCGTTCTGATTGATGGGTAATCGGATCAGCGTGGCGCACCACGCTGTTGTTGCCGGGTGCTTAATGTGAAAGAACCCAGTCTCCAAGCGCACGGGTACCTGACCGCGAGCGGTCATGGAGATCGGTTGTCGTGAATCAAGCGGCTGCGGGGATGAAGCCGAAGCGAGTTAGCGCCTTGATCCAGCGAGAGGCGTTGCGCTGCACGGAGAGCTGCTCATAGTTGGTGGCGGAATCCCGGTAATGTTCGCCACGCTTGAGCATGAAAAAAATGGTGCGCAACATTTTGTGAGCCAAAGCGACGATGGCGCGTTTGTGACCACGACGAACGATCAACGACTGGAACTTGGCCTGGAACGCCGATTTTGTGCGGCTGGCGGCGTGAGCGAACTCACAGAGGAGTCGGCGGACGTAGGGATTGCCCTTGCGGACGCGTCCCGATTTGCGCTTCCCGGCCGACTCGTTGTTGCCCGGACAGAGGCCAACCCAGGAGGCTAGGCGGTCCGAGGTGCCGAAGACGCTCATGTCGCTGCCGATCTCGACGAGCAGCATGGCGGCGCCGATGAGATCGACGCCAGGTAAGGTTTGCAGCAGGGCGAGCGCATTGTGCTCGCTCGCCAATTCGGCGAGCAGGCGGGCGTCGAAACGGGCGATGCGCGCTTCGAGTTCCTCGATATGCCGCAATAGTTCGTCAAGAACGAACACGTGACTCGCGGTCAATTCGCCCTGCAGGGCATCGTGCAATTCCTCGCGGCTGGCTTTGAGACGTCGACTGGCGCGTTGAAGAACCTCATGCGGAGCCTGCCCCCGGAGAATCCCCTTGATCATCGCGCGTGCCGACTGACCATGGATATCGCTGACCACCACGCCCAGACGGATGCCGGCATCGGTCAGCACTTTGTGCATGCGGTTCTTCTCGGACGAGAGCAGCCCGACGAGCTTCTGCCGTTGCCGGGCGATCAGACGCAGTTCGCGCAGTTGGGCCGGCGGCACGAAAGACCCTCGGAGCAGACCGGCTCGCGCCAGGGTGGCCAGCCACTGGGCATCTCCAACATCCGTCTTGCGTCCCGGCACCTGCTTGACGTGACGGGCATTGACCACCGTCGCCCGGATACCGACCGCCTCCAGCGCCGCATACGGACTCTTCCAGTAGATGCCCGTGCTTTCCATGACGACTTCGTCCGGATCAAGCGCCGCCGCCCAGACCGCCAGCTCCCGCCGGTCCCGTTTGAACGCGCCAAATTGCCGCTGCTCGAGTCGTGTCTCGCCGCCCGATTCCTCGATGATCGCGCACGCCGTGACCTGGGCCTGATGAATATCCAGCCCAATGACCCGCTTGTGGATCGGAACCAGTTCCATACCGTCTCCTTTCGCCATAAACTTGAACGCGGGAGGCGGTGGGTGCCAGAACCGAAATTGCCTGAAGGCGACAGGTCGCCAACGGCCCTTTTAATGTGTGCGCTCGATGGCAGCAATCCGGGGTACGAGTCGGTTCAGCGGGTCACGTTAGCTTGCGGGGTCGAGCCGCCAAAATGTTGCGCGACCTCTACCCGCCGCTTCCCAACCCGCATCTTCTTTCATCATCCGGGGCGGCGGCAACTGCAATGACCGTTAGCGGAGACCTACGTTGCGCGCCACGCCTTCGGTCAAAGCGAATTGGTAGGCGTACCGCGTGCTCGGCAGGCGCGGTCGTGGCCTGACGACGTTGGCGCAATTCAGCCATCGACAGCGCACCGCGCTGGCGCAATAGTCGCAGATGGTCGGGGCGGCGCTTTCCATGCTTCACCGCAAGGCGGTCAAGGTAACCAAGCCAGGCGTCCATGTCTGACCTCTCGACTACGGTTGCCTCCTCGGGCAGATTCATGCTCCACACCTCGTACCGGTAGGCGAAATCGGCCCAGTCATAGAGCGACTCGCCAAGGGTTTCCATTTCCAGGACATCTGGGTCGGCGCCGGCACCCAGGGTGATGCGCAGCAAAGCATTCGGATCGGCGCCGCCGTTCAACAAGATGCGTAACATCTCGGTGTCCATATTCAGAATCGCCATGAAAAGAGGACTCGAGCCATCTTTACTGAGACCACATGGGTCTGCACCAAGCCGCAACATTTCCTGAACCACCCTGTACTTGGGCGCTTCGGGACAGTACTCGAGTTCGCTGATCACCAGTTCCAGCAGCGTATCGCCAAACTGGTCCCTGCCATTCAGGTCCAGGCCCTCGGCAACCTGGGCACGCATTGCGTCGATATCGCCCGCACACGCACTCGATACGAAGGCCCTGATCTGCTGTTCGCGGTCACCATGCGGTGCCAGTTTGCTGTCTCTCATCCGAAGTCCTTTTCTCGATGTTGCAGGCAATTGGGTGCGGCCGATTCCTGAAATGGTGTGCCCACAGGGTGGGCCAACGTTCAACGTTTCATGTGAGCGTCAGCAGGCCATTGCCGATCTCCCCTGCTCATGGTCTTGTACATGTTGTGACTACAGAACCGGGCAGGTGTTCGATCGAGGCCGATAGCCGTGGCCAGCCGCGAGGCCTTTCTCTGCCACGGGAACTTCGTGTTGGATGGCAACTGTCATCGACGTGGACGTTTTCCCCCTGTCGTGGGTACACGCCGCTGCAGGCATCAGGGATCGCTTGGCGGATACTGCAGTCTGTGGCCTGTCAGCATTTCTGTCGAGCATGTTGGCAAGTCCTCACTCGGGCTCCAGATTCACATTCTGTCGTTCCGAAGCGACTGCTGCCAGTGGAAAAGCTCCTGTCGGGAGCGGGAAAAACTCCCGGTGTAGGGGTCAGCAAAGCCGCCACCGCGGGTGCGCGCCCTGGAAGCCGATGACCTCGCCGCAGTCATTGCAGAATATTTTCAGCGGTTGTCGAAGGAGCGCGAGAGATCCGTGGCAGCCCCAGGCACCTTGAAGCGCCGGATGACAGAAATCAACAAGAAGACCGCTAAACTGGCTGACCTGCTGACCAAGACCACGGATTCAAGCGGCGTTACTGCGGCAAATCGAATCGTTGGAGAAGGAGCGCGACGGCATTGGGCTCAAGCTGGCGTCGATGGAATCGGAAAGGACCGCGATGAAGGTGTGTGCAGACATCACGCCGGACACGGTGCGCAGACTGCTTCGAACCATTCTGACTGAACTGAACGACTACCCGGAGAGGTTGCGTGACGAGATCCACCAACTGATCGATCGGGTCGAATTGTCGCCAGAAACCTTCGATGCGGTGCCGAAATACAGCATCAGCCCGCTCGTTAAAAGCGGCGAACTGGTGGCGTCCCCACGGGGATTCGAACCCCGGTACCTACCGTGAAAGGGTAGTGTCCTGGGCCTCTAGACGATGGGGACCCGGAAAGAATCTTCTCTCGACTTGCTGGTGGAGGTACGCGGGATCGAACCGCGGACCTCTTGCATGCCATGCAAGCGCTCTCCCAGCTGAGCTATACCCCCTCGAAAGAAGAGCGAATTATAGGGGCGCGGTAGACGCTTGTAAAGCGAAAGGATTCAGCCGATCGGGCTGTCAGCTTTGCCATCAACTATTGCCGAGACCTCTACCCAGTCACATTCGCCGACGATCCCCAGCAAACGGCGGAGATTTCGTGCCCGCTGGCGTTTGCTGAGCCCACTGGCGCGGATCCGGACATCCGCGATGTCGATTAGACCAAGCTGTTGGTCAGGCATGTAAACGACGTTACCCAAGTGTAACGAGCGAAAGTACACCCCGCAATCGTGCAGATGGATCACAAAACGCGTAAAGGCAGTTCGGAGCTCCCTTTCCTGATCCTTTTCGATTCCCTCCCGACAAATCTCACGTAGCGTCCTCCCGACCAGTGGATGGTAGTGCACCGCGTCACGGGCAAGGGAAGGAATTCGCACGACGTCAATGATCTGCGGCACCGGAATGCCGAGTCTATAAAGAGCTGCAGCGTTGTCAGCAAAACGTTGTGCATACGGATACCAGGCCGCCGACGAGAACAAGCGCTTGCGGCGGAAAAGTTTCAGCACGGTTCCGTCAGTCAGAAGTAATACCTTTTCGCCGAAGCTGTCCGCTTCAAGAACGGTCGCGCCGGCGCGCATCGCCAGGTAGTCATCATGCTCCAGTGTGTTCACTTGGCGTTCCTGCTCAAAAACCTGAAGTTTACCCACTTGTGCAAAGCCGATGCCGTACTTCTGCCCAATCCATTTACCTTGATCTGAAGAAGGGGTGTTGCGCGCTCTCGATGCCAGTAACGGAGCCACTGGGTTAGCGGAGAGCCGACAGACCGATGACACCTGAGCCTCTGCCGACAAGTCAATCCGGGGACCGGTATACTTCCCGTACCACCATCCCGAACAGGCCGACTCCCATGAACTTTATCGCTCAACTCAATGCAGCTTGGCACGACCGTAACAGTTTGCTGTGTGTCGGCCTCGACCCGGACCCGGCGCGTTTCCCAAGCCAGCTGAAGGGCAAACCAGAGGCCATCTTTGAATTCTGCCGGTCGATCGTCGACGCAACAGCCGACCTCGTCTGTTGCTTCAAGCCGCAGATTGCGTATTTCGCCGCGCACCGCGCTGAGGACCAGCTCGAAGCGCTGATTCACCATATTCACACGCAACACCCGGCAACTCCAGTGATCCTTGATGCCAAGCGTGGCGACATCGGCAGTACCGCCGAGCAGTACGCGGTCGAAGCTTTCGAACGCTTCAAAGCCGACGCGGTCACCGTAAATCCGTACATGGGGCGGGATTCGGTTGCTCCTTACCTGGCATACCCTGAAAAAGGTGTGATCTTGCTTTGTCGTACCTCGAATCCGGGCGGTAGCGATCTTCAGTTGCTAGACGTCGGTGGTGAAAGGCTCTACGAACGCGTGGCGCGACTGGTGAGCACCGTCTGGAATCACAACGGCCAGTGCGCGCTGGTGGTCGGCGCTACCTTTCCCGAAGAACTCGCCCGCGTTCGCGACCTGACGCACGACATGCCGCTGCTCGTTCCCGGCATCGGCGCGCAGGGCGGCGATATCGAAGCGACGGTACGTGCCGGGTGCACTGCCAGCGGTGGTTTGATGATCAATTCCTCGCGAGCCATCCTTTACGCAGGGACTGGTGAGGAATATGCCGAGACCGCCCGGAATATCGCGCAGAACACACGCGACGCCATCAACCGCTACCGTGCATGACTAACGCGAGGCATGCAGGTGCACCCAAGAGTCGCAGGTCAAACGTCGATGTTGCGTGCAGCCAAGGCATTCGTTTCAATGAAACTACGACGTGGCTCCACGAGCTCGCCCATGAGAGTACTGAAAATTTCGTCGGCACCGATGGCATCTTCGATCTGAACCTTGAGCAAGCGACGTACCTTCGGATCCATGGTCGTTTCCCAGAGTTGCGCGGGATTCATTTCGCCGAGGCCTTTATACCGCTGCTTGGTGACGCTTCGCTCGACTTCGCTGAGCAACCACTGCATGGTTTCAGCAAAACTGCTCACGGCTTTCTTCTTGTCGCCGCGGACGACAAAAGCTCCAGGACCGAAGAGACCTGCGAGAATGTCGGCTGTCTTGCGGAGTTGGGCATAATCGCCACTGACCAACAAGTCCTCATCAATGACACCCAGCTTGAGATTGCCATGCAGGATCTTCTCGAGACGCAGTTGCCAGCGTTCGTGGGCGGTATCATAACGAGCAATGATATTGATTCCCAACTTGCTGCCCACGGCCTTCATCAGGGCATTGGCACTGGCCACGGCCGATGACTCGTCGGTCAGGTCCACCTTGAGGTTGCCATCGATCAGTGCATGTAGCACTTCCGGGTTGATCAGGTGAGAAAGACGGTTGATGACCGCTTCAGCCAGCAGGTATTCTCTCGCCAACTCTTCCAATGCAGTACCAGCAATCTCCGGAGCATCCGGACGTGACGTCAGGACCGAGCCTTCGAGAGCCAGGGTCAACAAGAACTGTTTCAGTGCCGTGTCGTCCTTGATGTAACGTTCGGTCTTCCCGTGTTTGATCTTGTAAAGTGGCGGTTGCGCTATGTAGATATGGCCACCTTCGACGAGCTCCCGCATCTGCCGATAGAAAAAGGTGAGCAACAACGTCCGAATATGCGCCCCATCAACGTCGGCATCGGTCATGATAATCAATCGGTGATAGCGTAACTTCTCGGGTTTATATTCGTCCTTGCCGATACCCGTGCCCAGCGCAGTGATCAGGGTGACAATCTCCTGCGACGAAATCAGCTTGTCAAAACGCGCTTTCTCGACATTCAGGATCTTTCCCTTGAGCGGCAGAATCGCCTGGAACTTGCGATCACGACCTTGTTTGGCGGAACCACCGGCAGAATCACCCTCAACCAGATAGAGCTCGCACAGGGCCGGGTCCTTCTCCTGGCAATCCGCCAGCTTGCCGGGCAGACCAACCCCGTCGAGCAGACCCTTGCGACGCGTCATTTCCCTGGCCTTGCGCGCCGCGTCGCGCGCGCGCGCCGCTTCGACAATCTTTCCGGTGATCACTTTGGCATCGATTGGACGTTCCTGCAGGAACTCCGTGAGTTTTGCCGCCACGATCTCCTCGACCGCCGGGCGTGCTTCAGAGGAAACCAGCTTCATTTTCGTCTGCGAAGCAAACTTGGGATCCGGCATTTTCACGGACAGCACGCAGGCCAGACCTTCGCGCATGTCATCGCCGCTGATGTCGACCTTGGCCTTCTTGGCAATCTCGTGTTCTTCGATGTAACGATTGATGACCCGTGTCATGGCTGCACGCAAGCCGGTCATGTGCGTCCCACCATCGGCTTGCGGAATGTTATTGGTAAAACACAGCACCTGTTCGGCGTAGCTGTCGTTCCACTGCATTGCTACTTCCACACTGATCACCCCGTTGCCGTTCACGGAATCACCACTGGCGTAGAAGATATTTGGGTGCAGAATCGACTTCGTACGATTGATGTACTCGACGAAACCCTTGACCCCACCCAGGAAAGCGAAATTCTCCTCCTTGCCGGTACGCTGGTCGTTGAGACGAATCTTGACACCGTTATTGAGAAATGAGAGTTCGCGCAACCGTTTGGCAATGATTTCGTAGTGGAACTCGACCTGGCCAAAGATCTCTTCGTCAGCCATGAAGTGAAGCTCCGTTCCGCGCTTTTCGGTATCGCCGACAACCTTGAGCGGAGATACCTCGACGCCTCTCTGGACCTCGATCAGTCGATCGACAACAACCCCCCGATGGAATTCCACAAAATGCTTCTTCTGCTCACGCCGGATGGTCAGGCGCAACCACCGGGAAAGAGCATTCACACACGACACGCCGACTCCATGCAGGCCACCGGACACCTTGTACGAGTTCTGGTTGAACTTGCCGCCCGCGTGCAGAACGCACATCACGATCTCCGCTGCCGAGCGCTTCGGTTCATGCTTGTCGTCAAACTTGACACCGGTCGGAATGCCGCGACCGTTGTCGCTTACCGAGATCGAGTTATCCGCGTGAATGGTGATAACGATATCGTCACAATGGCCGGCCAGGGCCTCATCAATGGCATTATCAACGACTTCGAAAACCATATGATGCAGACCGGTCCCGTCAGAAGTATCCCCGATATACATTCCGGGACGCTTGCGCACCGCTTCCAGGCCCTCAAGCTGCTGTATGCTTGATTCATCGTAGGCAAACTGCTCGTTTTCTTCAGTCATCGTGAATCCAGTATCTCTTTCCTGTTGAACCGCTATTGCATCATCATGCGCTGTTGAATATCCAGTCAAATACGCATTGGCATGACCACATATTTGAATCGGTCGTTTCCTGGAATGGTCAGCAATGCACTTGAATTGGCGTCATTGAAGCCCCAGGCAATCTTTTCCTCAGACGTGTTGTTCAAGACATCAAGTAGGTACGAGACGTTGAAACCGACATCAAGAGGATCACCGTTGTAATCAACCTCGATTTCTTCCTGGGCTTCTTCCTGCTCGGCATTCGCGACCATGATCTTCAAGCTGCCGTCCGAAAGTACCAGGCGAACACCACGGAATTTCTCGTTGGTCAGGATGGCAGCCCTGATCATCGACTGCAGAAGTGCACTGCGATCCACAATAACGACATTCCTCAGTGTCGCCGGAATGACCCTCTGGTAGTCCGGGAATCTCCCGTCGATCAGCTTGGACACCAGATGAATCTGACCGAAGCGGAAGTGGACTTGCGTCGGCAATATCTCGACCGTCAAAGGTTCCTCGTTGTCTGACAGGAGGCGACTGAGTTCGATAACCGTCTTGCGGGGCAGGATCAATTCATGGCGTAGCCCGCGCTCCTGATCCAGACCTTCCGGGGCTTCGGACAGAGCCATGCTTGAGTAGGCCAGGCGATGACCATCTGTTGCCACTGTGCGAATCTCTTCACTATCAAGAAGCAATAGCAGACCATTGAGGTAGTAGCGAACATCCTGCGTGGCCATCGAATACTGGGTCTGTGACAGCAGGTGGCGGAACTGCTTTTGCGTGACGGTAAATCTCTTGATATCGCCATCGGACATTGCCATGCACGGAAAGTCTTCAGCAGGCAACGTCTGCAGATTGAAGCGGCTTCTGCCTGCCTTGACCTGTAGACGTCGCTCGTCGAGAACCAGGCTGACCTCCGAGCTTTCCGGCAGGGAGCGCAGAATTTCCTGCAGCTTTCGCGCGCCAACCGTTACCGCGCCGTCTCCCTCGCCGCTAGCGCCAGTGGTTGACGTGGTGATCTGGATCTCGATATCGGTTGCCAGCAGGGTCAACACGTCTCCCTTTTTTTCGAGTAGCACATTCGAGAGAATCGGTAGGGTGTGACGCCTTTCCACGATTCCGGAAACCGCCTGCAAGGGTGAAAGCAAGGTGTCTCGCCGTGTTTTAATAAGTAACATATATATAGATCCTATAAAAACTATAGTCTGGTCAAATCTGTTGATATCTTGTAATTTCTTTTTTAATTCAAGCAATTAATATGTAAATGCAAAGCTGCAGAAAGGCGGTATGAAGCTGTGGACAAAAACTCACAAGTTATCCACAGTCCCGCTCCATCGACTTTGTTCACTTTTTATCAGTGGCTTATCCACGGCTTTTCCCACCCGCTTCCTAGCCCTTCAGAACCTGCAGGAGAACGTGCACGTCGTGGTTAAGGTCGTTATCTCTGGCACGCAGTTCGTCGATGGTGCGTACGGCATGCAGAACGGTCGTATGATCACGGCCACCGAAGGCATCACCGATCGAGGGATAGCTCTGTGAAGTGAGATTTTTTGCCAACCACATGGCGATCTGACGTGGGCGAACGATGACCCGTGTTCTCTTTTTGGAGAACAGGTCGGCAACTTTGATCTTGAAATACTCGGCTACTGTCTTCTGGATGTTTTCGACCGTAAGTTGTCGGTTGACCGAACCGATGACGTCCTTGAGTGCTTCCTTGGCCAGATCAAGCGAGATCTGCTGCCCATGAAATGCAGAGTAGGCAAGCACTTTCTTGAGTGCCCCCTCAAGTTCACGAACGTTCGATCGCAGGTGCTTGGCAACGTAGAAGGCAACCTCGTCATTGAGCGCCACTCCCTCCATCTCGGCTTTCTTCTTCAAGATCGCGACTCGCATTTCCGTTTCCGGCGGTTCGATCTGAACCGTCAGGCCCCAGTCAAAGCGGGTGATCAGCCGATCCTCAAGGCCGGAGATATTTTTCGGATAGGTGTCGCTGCTGATCACGATCTGTTTTCTGGACTC
Source organism: Candidatus Accumulibacter propinquus (assembly GCF_056856495.1). NCBI lineage: Bacteria > Pseudomonadati > Pseudomonadota > Betaproteobacteria > Candidatus Accumulibacter > Candidatus Accumulibacter propinquus. The sequence goes on along the minus strand of NZ_JBSEHC010000003.1, from coordinate 386,628 downwards.
ACTCAGGGAGTTGAAAACATAGAAGAATTCTTCCTGTGTCCGGTTCTTGCCGTTAAAAAAATGTACATCGTCGAGTAGCAGGACGTCCAATGAACGATAGTAGCGCTTGAATACGTCAAATGACTTCTGCTGGTAAGCACGAACGACATCCGAATAGTAGTCTTCGGCATGTACATAGCGCACCACCTTGTCCGGATGATGCTCCAGGATCTGGTTGCCGATGGCGTGTATCAGGTGTGTCTTGCCGAGTCCGGCACCCCCGTAGATGAACAAGGGGTTGTAGGTTGCTTCACCAGGGCTGATCGAAACCTGCCGCGCAGCGGCGCGGGCGAGGTCGTTGCCTTTACCGACCACCAGTCCATCGAAGGTAAAGGTCGGAATCAGGCGTGTCTTTTCGTAGTTCGAGCGCTCCCTCTCGAGCGCCGACGTATTCTTGGCGGTTGCAGCGGTGGACGTTGCCGCCTGAGCAGCGATTGTTTTGCCGGGTGGGTTCGCAGCTGCGTTCGGCGGAGATGCTGCACGCGTTCCCAGAGTCAAGCTGATGTTTACCGGAACGGCAAAGTATTCGCTCCCGAGGGCCTCGATACGCGCCAGGTAGCGTTCCTTGACCCACTTCAGGATGAAGCCGTTCGGCGCGAGCAGACGTAAACCGTGGGCAAAATCATCCTCGCCTTCAAGGCGAAGAGGGCGGATCCAGGTATTGAATTGCTGTGGCGGGAGTTCCTGTTCGAACTGGCTTAAACAGGAGGCCCAAAAACTACTCATCGACAGTCATAGCGTGCAGTCCGATCGTGATGCCGCGGGGAATATATTTGATTTTAATGTTTTAAAGCAGTGACGTGTGTTGCCTTGTCACGGTCCTTCCGGTCGCCGAAAGATGGCGACCCAGGGGTGGCAACCGTTCGACCTGCCGCCCCGGGTCGTCTACCCGGGGACAGTGAAGCGCAAATTCTAACCCGTTGCCCGAAAGTTATCCACAGCATGGGCAAAAATATGGCCTTGACAAGGATCCGTCTGAGGTTGTCTAATTACATGTTTATCTTGCTTTGACTTCAAGGGCTTAACCATGAAACGTACCTATCAACCATCGGTTGTGCGCCGCAAGCGTACGCACGGCTTCCTTGTTCGCATGGCGACTCGCGGTGGTCGTGCCGTAATCAGGGCGCGTCGTGCCAAAGGTCGCCACCGCCTGGCCGTTTGAGCGACCAGCCTTCAGTCGCCGGTCTTCGCGCGGTATCCACTGCCGCTTTTCCGAAGCGTTACCGCCTGATCAAAACGGATGAGTACTCATCCGTTTTTGGTTTCAGGAGGGTGCTGAAAAGCAGGCATTTCCTGCTACATTACCGCCCTCGTAGCCCAGAGGAAGTGCCTGGGGCACGGCTCGGCCTGGTCGTCGCCAAGCGCTTTTTGCGTCGCTCGGTTGATCGAAACCTGGTCCGACGTCTGGCCCGTGAACAGTTCCGTCTGATGCGTGCCTGCCTTCGCTCCAGCGATTTCGTGCTGCGCCTGGCAGTCAGGCCACCCGTCCTTGACCGGCAAGCCATGGCGCAGGAGATCCGCGGTTTGTTGAGCAAGGCTGCCTTACCTCCACGATGAGCTGATGAAACACTTGTTGCTGGCGTTGATAGGTCTCTACCGATATGCGGTCAGCCCAATGCTCGGCCGTCGTTGCCGTTTTTTCCCAAGCTGTTCCGAGTACGCAGCCGAAGCCGTAGAAAGGCATGGTGCTGGCAAGGGCACTGCCCTCGCTCTGCACCGTTTGTGCCGTTGTCATCCGTGGAATGCTGGCGGTTTTGACCCCGTACCCTGAACAACAATCGAATCGTATAGGCCTTCATGGACAATCGACGCCTGCTGCTCCTGATCATCTTTTCTTTTTCCATGGTCATGCTTTGGGATGCCTGGCAGAAATACAGCCAGCCGAAGGCAATCTTGCCGGCACCCGTCGCAACGACAGCGGTGCCGCCCGCACCACAGCCTTCGGCGAATTTGCATGAACCGCGTCCGGCAGCGCCCGGAACGGCCGTCGCCACGACTGTCGAGACTGCCGAGAGAGTGACTGTCAGGACCGACCTGTTCGTCGCGGAAATCTCGAAGCAGGGAGGCGACATCGTGCGCCTCGAGTTCAATGCCTACAAGGACAGCGGCAACAAGGCCAAGGACTTTGCGCTCTTCGAGGCCAAACACCAGTATGTTGCCCAGAGCGGTCTGATCGGCGAGAGCCTGCCGAATCACCGAACCGTCTTTTCGACCGATGGCGGCAACAAGGAATTGACCGGCGATGCCAAGACCGTAGAGCTTCGCCTCGAAGCGCCGGCCAACAACGGCATCAAGGTCGCGAAAATCTACACCTTCACCCGTGGCAGCTACTTGATCAACATCGCGCACGAGATCGAGAACAGCAGCGACAAGGAAGTCGCGGCACATGCCTACTACCAGTTGCAGCGCGACACCAAGGCACCTGACGGCGAAAGTTCGATGGTTTCGACGTTCACGGGTCCTGCGGTCTATACCGATCAGGAGAAATTTCAGAAGGTCGCTTTTGAAGATATCGAGAAGGGCAAGGCGAAGTTTGCCAACAAGAGCGACAACGGCTGGATCGCGATGGTTCAGCACTATTTTGTCGCCGCCTGGATCCCCGACCCCGGTCTGGCCCGCGAGTTCTACATGCGCAAGCTCGAGAGCAGTGCCAACCCGGCCGTCTCGGCTGGCGTCATCGTGCCGGCGCCACTCGCGGCGCCAGGCTCCAGGGTCGCGTTTTCCGTCCCGCTGTACGCAGGCCCCCAGATTCAGGTCATTCTCGATCAATTGGCCAAACCGAAGAGCGAGGGTGGAATCGGTGCACAGGGTCTGCCGTTGGTCGTCGACTACGGTTGGCTGACGATCATCGCGGCGCCGATCTTCTGGTGCCTGGAAGCAATCTACAAGGTCGTAGGCAACTGGGGCTGGGCGATAGTCTTGTTAACGGTCGGCATCAAGCTGCTGTTCTTTCCGCTGTCGGCGGCGAGCTACAAGTCGATGGCCAAGATGCGTACCGTCACGCCGCGCCTGGTGGCCATGAAGGAACGCTACGGTGACGATCGACAGAAGCTCAACCAGGAGATGATGGCGCTTTACAAGCGCGAGAAAATCAATCCGCTCGGTGGTTGCCTGCCGATCGCGGTACAGATTCCCGTGTTCATCGCCCTGTACTGGGCGCTGCTGGGGGCCGTCGAAATTCGCGATGCACCGTGGATTCTCTGGATCACCGATCTGTCGGCGGCAGATCCCTACTATGTGATGCCGGTGATCATGGTGGTGACGATGCTGATCCAGACCAAGCTCAATCCGACACCGCCCGATCCCATCCAGGCCAAGGTGATGATGATGATGCCGTTCATTTTCGGCGCGATGTTCTTCTTCTTCCCGGCCGGTCTGGTGCTCTACTGGATAGTTAACAATATCCTGTCGATCGCCCAGCAGTGGCAGATCACCCGGATGATCGAAAGTGGCGGAAAAGCCGCCAACGACAGCACTGCCTGAGTCCGGCCGGGATACCATTGCCGCCATCGCGACCGCTGCCGGTCGCGCCGGCATTGGTATCGTCCGCATCTCTGGTCCAAATCTCGGCGAATTCGCCGCGGCCCTGAGCGGCAAGCGGCTTGCTGCGCGCGTTGCCACGCTCAGCGACTTCCGGGCCGCCGATGGCAGCACCATCGACACCGGCATCCTGCTGTATTTCCCCGCTCCATGTTCCTTCACCGGTGAGGACGTGCTTGAACTGCATGGACATGGCGGTTCGGTAGTCATGCAAATGCTGCTTGCGCGCAGCCTCGAACTGGGCGCCAGGCTGGCCGACCCTGGAGAGTTCACCCGCCGGGCCTATCTCAACGGCAAGATCGATCTGGCACAGGCCGAGGCGGTCATCGACCTGATCGACGCTTCGACCATTGCCGCCGCGCGTGGCGCCGTACGCTCCCTGCAGGGTGAATTTTCCAGGGAAGTGAAGGCGCTGCTCGCACAGTTGATCGAACTGCGGATGCTGGTCGAGGCGACCCTGGATTTTCCGGACGAGGAGCTGGACTTCCTCGAATCGACCGATGCCTTCGGACGTCTCGACCGCTTGCAGCAGCGTTTGACCCTGGTATTCGAGCGTGCCCAACAAGGGCATCTGTTGCAGGGTGGCTTGAATGTGGTGCTGGCCGGTCAGCCCAATGTCGGCAAGTCCAGCCTGCTCAATCGTCTTGCCGGCGACGAACTGGCAATCGTCACCCCGCTCCCCGGTACGACCCGCGATCTGGTGCGCAGCACACTGCAGATCGAAGGCATACCGCTGCATGTGATTGACACCGCAGGTTTGCGTGCCACCGACGATCAGATCGAGCAGATGGGGATCGAACGGACCTGGCGCGAAATCGAGCGCGCCGACGTGGTCGTCTTGCTGGTGGACGCCCGCGTCGGCCTTGACGAAGCTGACCGTACCATCCTTTCACAACTGCCGGCCCATCTTGCACGGCTCACCGTCTACAACAAGATCGACCTCGCAGCGCCGCCCGTCGACAGCCAGCCGCCCGGCGATGTTGCCACGATCTCCCTGTCCGCCAGGACTGGCGAGGGTGTGGAGCTGTTGCGCCGGGAGTTGCTGCGCATTGTTGGCTGGCATCCTGCCGAAGACGTTTTCATCGCCCGCGAACGCCATCTGCGCGCGCTCGCCGAAACCCGCCGCTGCATTGAGGTCGGGCGCGAGCGCTTGCCGCAACTGGAACTGTTTGCCGAGGAACTTCGGCTGGCTCAGTCGGCGCTGAGTACCATCACCGGCGAATTCACTGCCGACGATCTGCTCGGAGAGATCTTCGGGCGCTTCTGTATTGGAAAATAGCCAGGCTTTCGCGCGCAGCCGTTATCGATGCCCTTGCCGACAAACATGCACCGGCGCGGGATCAACTCCTCCAGTCATCGGCGGGTATACCCGAGCCCTGTCCTGGCGACCTCCGCCCCGTGCCGCCGGCCGGCGCCACCGGCCAGGATCACGCGATCTCAGGCATAAATCCCCGCGTTTCGCTCGGAGTAGCTTTCAAACACATGCTCGAACACTGCCGAGCATTTCTGGTTGTATAGCTCCGGCGTGTAGGCACGCGGTAGGCTACTATCGAGCGTGTCTTCAATGGTGAGTTTCAACTGCGAGCGCGCCGTTGATTTCTGCCGCCAGTTGAGCACCAGCAGCACCTTGAGCCGTGCCAGCAGTTCGCGGGCAGCCTTCTTCACCTCGGTTCGTTCCTCCGCCGACAATTCGGGGGCAGGCCGCGTCAGGATGTCGAAGATAACCAACTCTTCCTCGCTCATGTTCTCGCGTACATGGCGTTCCTGCTCGTAGTTCAGGCTATTGGACAAAGCCACCAGTTCAGCGAATAACTCCTCGATGCTGCGGCTGCCGGCGTTGTAGGTTTCGATCAGCGCCGCGAACTTTTCAGCGAAGTCAGCGCGGGTGCGGTTCAACTGGATCATTTTTTCCAACTGGGCGCGGATCGCGGCCTTGAGCACTTCGAGGTCGGTGTTCTTGTGCTTCGATTCCTTGAAGCGTTGCGCCAGCGCTTCGAAGTTGATCTTCGACAGGTCGAGCGCCGGCGGCCCCTGTTCGCGGATTTCGTGGCCGGTGATGGATTGATCGAGCAGGCCGTTGATCTGCCCCATCACCTGCGAAATGTCCGGCGGGTTCGGGTTGAGCTTGGCGCGGATGGCCTCAGCGTGGTCAGGCAGGCGACGCGGCTCGCGAATTCCAGCGCTGACGGGTCGGGTTTCACGGCACGGTAAAGCGTGCTAACCAAGCGCTCATGGGCAAAGAAGTCGCGGCGCAGCGGGTCGGGGGAGATCAGCGCGTTCATGCCGTCCTGGATGCGCGACAGACGCTCCAGGCTGCCGGCGGGTGTCGCTTCGATCTCGGCCAGCATCACGCCGTGCGCGGCGCAGAAAGCCGTGGCATCGGCTACCGCCTTGCGCAGCTCCTCGACCAGTTGTTGCTTGTCCCTGACCGGAGTCTTGCCGTCCTTGCCCGCACCGTAGATGGCCAGCGCCTTTTCCAGCGAGGCAAAGACGTTGGCGTAATCGACGATCACGCCGCTGTGCTTGCCGGGGAAGACGCGGTTGGCGCGGGCGATAGCCTGCATCAGCGAGTGGTTGCGCATCGGCTTGTCGAGATACACCGTCGAGCAGCTCGGTGCGTCGAAGCCGGTCAGCCACATGGCGCAGACAAAGACCAGGCGTAGCGGGTCGTCGGTGTCCTTGAACTTCTCGTCCAGCCCCGGCTGCGACTCGTTCATGCGCTTGCGGTGCGGCTCGATGTTGAGACCGAGCTGTTGCATTTGCTGGATTTCGTTCTGCGCCGGCGACACGATCACCGCCATGTCGGTGCTGGTCAGCACCGATAGCCTTTGTTTCAGTTCGGCCATGCGCGCATCGCGTCGTGCCTGTTCGGGCGTCATGCCGTGTCCCGCTGGATGGGGCTGGTAATGCAGTTCGCCCAGTTCCTTCTGTACCCGTGCCGTTGCCGCCGCCCAATGCCCCTTCACCTTGTCGTGCATGCGCAGCGCGGTGGCCTTGTCGATCGACACGACCATCGCCCTGCCGACCGCATTGGCCAACATTCCCCGGCCGAGGAAGTGCCGCACGATATCCCGCGCCACCGTTTCCAGCCGGTCGTCGCGAGTGATCAGATGGTATTGCCGCCCGAGCACCTTCTCCAGTCTGGCTTCCTGATCGGCGTCGAGCTCGGCTTCCTCGATCAGCCGGTAGATGTCTTCGTTGAGGTCGGGATTGACGAGCTGCAATTCCGGCGTGCGGTTCTCGTAGAACAGCGGCACGGTGGCACCGTCCTCGATGGACTGCTGAAAGTCGTAGATCGAAACGTAGTCGCCGAAGACCTCTTTGGTGCGTTCCTCGCCGGCGATCAACGGCGTACCGGTAAAGGCCAGGAACATCGCACGGGGCAAGGCGGCGCGCATGTTGAGCGCCAGCGTGTCGTACTGGCTGCGGTGCGCTTCGTCGGTCAGCACGATCACGTCCGAGCGGTCGCACAGCAACTCCGGCGTCTGGAACTTGTGCACCAGCGTGAACACGTAGCGGTGGTTGCCGCGCAGCAGTTCGCGCAGATGGGCGCCGCTGGCGGCGTGACAGGCGTCGCCCTCGGCCGCGCTCACCGCGCCGGTGGTCTTGAAAGTCCTGGCGATCTGCTCGTCGAGTTCGACGCGATCGGTAACAATGACAAACGTCCAGTTGCCGGAGAGCTTCCTCAGCACCTTCTGCGCGAAGAACACCATCGAGAAACTCTTTCCGCTGCCCTGCGTCTGCCAGAACACGCCGCCGCGCCCGTGGCCCAGCTTGCGGGCTTCGAGCATCTTGCGAACGGCGTTATTGACGCCGAGAAACTGGTGATTCTGGCCGATGATCTTGACCAGCCCCGCCTTGTGCTCGGAGAACAGCGTGAAATTCTCGACCAGATCGAGCAGGCGGGCGGGGTCGCAGGTGCCGCGCAGCATCACTTCCAGCGACACGCGGCGCACTTCGTCCTCGCGCTCGATGCGCTTCCACTCCACCCAACGCCCCCAGTCGGCGGTGAGCGAGCCGACGCGGCTGTCGGTGCCGTTACTGGCGATGAGCAGCGCGTTGCTCCAGAACAGCGCCGGAATCTGCTGCCTGTAGTGAGTGAGGTTCTCGTCGAAGGCGGCCCGCGCCGGCACGCCCGGTTTCTTGAGTTCGATCACCACCCACGGCAGTCCATTGACGAAGCCGACCAGGTCGGGCCGGCAGGTGTAGAGCGCGCCGGTGACGCTGAACTGGCTGACCAGCAGGAAGTCGTTGTTTTCCGGGTGTTCCCAATCGACGACGCGCAGGCGTTCGGTGCATTGACCACCATTCTGGCCGCCGTGTTCGCGGTCGGGTACGGACACCGTGATGCCTTCCTTGAGCAGCCGATAGACCTCGCGGTTGGCGGCCTCCAGACTCATCGCCGAGCGGTCGCGGGTCAGTTCGTCGATGGCGGTCTGGATCGCCTCCGGCGGCAACTCGCGATTAAATTGGCGCAACACCGCCTTCAGACGTTCGACCAGCACCACCTCGCCCCTGGTCTCGCGCCCCAACGTGCCGTCCGCGCCGAAAGTTTCTTCCAGCGCCGACACCGTTTGCCAGCCGAGCGTGGCAAACAGGCCGATGGCGGGTTGTTCGACGAGCTGGACTTCGGAGTAGGCGTGGGGACTCAAGGCTGATCGTCCGACAACGCCTGCTCAAGCTCCGCCACGCTCGGCACGCTACCTTCCAGCGCCTCGGGCAGGGAATCGACCAAACGCGTCACATAGTCCGAAACGCCGATGGGCTTATTCAAATCGCGCAGGGCATACTCGGCAATCACCCGATCCTTGCTGCGGCAGAGGATCAGGCCGATGGAAGGCTGGTCCCCCGGCTGCTTGAAGCGCTCATCCGCCGCCGAGAGGTAGAAGTTCATCTTGCCGGTTGCTTCCGGCGTGAATTCCCCGGCTTTCAAATCGATCACCACGAAACAGCGCAATGTCAGGTGATAGAAAAGCAAGTCGAGATAGAAATCGCGCTGGCTGACTTCAACATGCACCTGACGACCGACGAGAGCAAATCCAGCACCCAATTCCAGCAGGAACTTTTCCACATGCCGGATCAGCCCGTCCTCGACGGCGCGCTCGTTGGCGCTATCGCGCAGAGCCAGGAAATCGAAAAGATAGGGGTCCTTCGTGATTCCCTGGGCAAGATCGGACTGTGCCGGCGGCAAGGTTGCAGCGAAATTGCTGACCGCATTGCCTTGCCGGGCGTGTAGCTGCGACTCGATCTGGAGCGCCAGCACATTGCGAGACCAGCCGAACTCCAGCGTCTTGCTGGCATACCAGAGGCGGTCGGCAGGGGTATCCAGCTTGTGGAGCAACAGCAGATTGTGGCTCCACGGCAAGGAAGCAAAGGGTTCCGGAATCAGTGATGGCAAAGCTTTGTCGCCCGAATCTGTCACTGCGAGTGACAGATTTGATGCCTCCGTGGATTCTGTCACTGGCAGTGACAGAATCGTCGTGGCCGCCGCGTGAGCCGCGTAGAAGGCGCGCATCCGCCAAACGTTCAGCGGCGAAAATCCGCCAACACCGGGGAATGCGCGCTGCAAATCCGCCGCCAGGCGCTCTACCACCTTCTTGCCATAACCTTGCCTTTCCTGCGCTTGCAGGATCAGTCGCCCGATATCCCAATAGAGTGCGAGCAGCTCCCGATTGGCCGCCAAACCAGCCTTTATTCGGGCAACTTGCACCCGCGCCTTAATCTCGGCCAGGAGTGGGCCGTAATCGGCGGGCAAGGAAACAGGTTCAGCCATGACAGCACCTCCTGGCGTGATTCGAGCCGGTGCGGAACATGGTCCAACAGCTAGCTGGACAATTTCGTGAATCGTGCAAGCGTCTCTTGCACAAATCCGGCTGCGTGAAAAGTAGCCCAACGGCAAGGTCTACGGTGTCGACGTGGGTGCTCATGGCTCAGGCGACCTCGACCTCGATCTGTCCGGAGAGCAGGCGCGGCAGCAGCAGGTCGCGGGTGCTGCGGAGGTTTTGGATTTGCAGATAGAGCCTGTTGATGAGATTGAAGCTCGGCGAGACGATGGCAGAAAACTGCTCAAGTAGAGCGTGCGGAGGCAGTGCAATCTGGAAGTCGTCGAAGCATTGCTCCTGCACTCGCTGCCGTCCGGTTGCGCCAGACATGCTTTTTATCGCCAACCCGCGAAACTCCTCGCTACGTGCGAGGCAATAGACAAACTCAGGAGTCAGCGAACGTGACCGAAGCACAATGAATTCGGTCGAGCCAAACGCAACAGCATTTGCATCGGGCAAGAATTGGACAAACCCCGTTTTTCCATTTTCCAGGCATGGAGTGATGCGCGCGAAGAGCGTATCGCCGTTCTGAAACTTGGCCCCGCTGTTTCCGCAGCGAGCTTCAATGTCCGTGATGAGCATGGAGTCGGTCGAAAGGCATCCCATCGGCACGAAAGGCTTTTCGCCATCTCGAGGGATGACAACACGCGGGTTGACGTCCATGGCGTCGGTGACGCGCTTCACCTCCCACCCCTGCGGAATCTCACCGAGTGGGGATGCCACGCGCGGGTGGTTTTCGTGGCCGGGGAAGCGAAAGCGGACGAACCACTCGCGGTAGATGGCTCGGGCCATCGACTCCAGAATCTTGATGCGCCGCAGGCTGTTCTCGATGAGTTCGTCGTAGGCCGACAGGATGCCCGCGATGCGTTGTTGGACGGCGAGCGGGGGCACTTTGACCTTCACATCCGCAATTCGTGACGGTGCGGTGTGGCGAATCTTCGTTCCGCTGGCCGAGCCTCGAATCTGCTGGCGTACCGGCTTTGAGTTGAACAGGTAGTAAATGAAATTCTGGTCAGCCTGCTTTTGGTCACGAATCTGAATGAGGCCGAGTCGCTGGTTGTGCAGGTAAAGGCCGCTACGAGGAACGAGCGCGCTGCTTCCAAGTAGTCCCTCTGCCTGCTCTGTCATTGCGACAATGAGGTCGCCTCTGTTCAGCACATAGTCATCAGGGATCGGCCCGTTGTACCACTTCGCCTTTTCGGCTTTTTCTTTGAAGCCGCCTTCTTCGAGGAAATTACCCGGAGTTAGGACAACGTGCGTACCTGTGGTGGCGAAGTGTTCGCCGAGGAAGGCGAACCCATGCTTTACGTAGAGCAGGTCGCCAAGTTTGCAGTTGCGCCAGTCAGCCATTCTCACGGCCGCAGAATCCCCGCCACATTCGCGGCGATGGTCTGCTGCCGTTTCCCTGACACCGCCACCTTCACCTACCAATTCTTCCCGCCCAATACGCCGGGCGACGGCGCTGATGCGCGATGGCGAGGACAAGGATCTGCGCTGATTTCACCTGATAGATGGCGTGCAACGGAAAACGCTTGAACCCGGCTTTGCGAAGATCGGAATTGCCGACCCGGGGGTAGCGTTCTGGCGTGGCGCAGACGCGCGCCATGACCTTCTCGAATTCGGCAAGGTAATCCGCGCCCAGGCCGGGAAGTCGGCCTTCGTAAAACGCAACTTCATCCAGATGCTCGGCGAGAGCAGCTCGGTGGAAGCGATAGTTCATCGCAACAGGGCTTGCGCAGCGGCACGGGCATCTTCGGCCGAAACGGTATCGGTCTGCCCGCTGTCAATTTCCGCTGCGCGACGAACCGCCTCGGTGTGCCATGCCTGCGCGATCTCTTCCTCGTCTTGCTCTTCGAGACTGAGCAACAACTTGTGCGCCAGTTCGGCGCGTTGCTGCGTGGGCAAGTGCAGAGCGGCCTGTTCTATGGCTTCGGCGTTCATGGGGCCTCCTTCATGACAGCAGCGATGCGACATTTTGCGCGATGCGGGCTTGCAACTCCAGTGCCTGGCCGTTCAGCGCTTCCAGTTCCTCGTTCAGGGTTTCGAGCTGTTCCTTGAAGTCCTCGTCGCTCACGTTCTCGCCCGGCGCGATGCCGACATAGCGGCCGGGGTTGAGCGACCAGCCCTGGGCTTCGATCTCGGCAATCGTCGCCGCTTTGCACAGACCGGGCACGTCGCGGTAGGCCGGTCCGCTTTTTCCATTCTGGCCGAAGACCTCGATGAGCTTGGCCGCCGTCTCGGCAGCACCGACTTTCGGGGCTTCCAGCGCCTCGCCGCGATAGAGCCGGACCAGGTTGGCGATGAAGCCGATCTGCGCCGGGGTCCAGTCGCGGTGCGCGCGGTCGACCTGCCGGTAGATGTGGCGGGCGTCGATGAACAGCACGGTGTCGGCGCGCTTCGTCCTGGCCTTGCCCTTGTCGAAGAACCACAGCGTGCACGGCAGCGTGACGGTGTAGAACATGTTGGGGCCGACGGCGACCATGACATCCACCGCCCGCGCTTCGATCAGCTTCTGCCGCAGTTCCTGCTCGGAGGAGCGGGCATCCGACGCCGAATTGGCCATGACGAAGCCGCCGCGGCCTCGGCTGTTTAACGCCGAGTAGAAGAGCTGAATCCAGAGGTAGTTGGCGTTGTCGGTGCGCGGCAGGCCGAAGGGGAAGCGGCGGCCGGCGCCGACCATGTCTTTCAGCCGTTCCTTGTCCACCGCATTGACGTTGAAGGGCGGATTGGCGAGGACGAAGTCGAACCGGCCGGTGGCGTTGTGCGGGTCATCGTAGTAGCTGTTGATGTTGCCGCCGTGTTTGATGTCGCCTTCCAGCCCGTGCACGGCGAGATTGAGGCGGCACAGACGGCCGGTTTCGTCGGTTTTCTCGACGCCGCAGATGGCGAGTTCGGCGGCGGGGTTCTTCTGGTGCTCGGCGACGAAGCGCGCCGACTGCACGAACATGCCGCCGGAACCGCAGGCCGGGTCGAGGATGCGGCCGTGGAAGGGTTCAATGATTTCGGCCAGCAGCTTGACGATGCTGCTCGGCGTGTAGAACTCGCCGCCGCCCTGGCCCTCGGTCATGGCGAAGGCGCCGAGAAAGTATTCGTAGATGCGGCCGAAGGCGTCGTAGTCGAGCGTGGCCGGAATCTCGGACACCTTCTTGAGCAGTTCCTTGAGCAGGGTGCTGGTGAACAGGTTGTAGGTCTTGGGCAGCACGCCGGCCAGCTGTGGGTTGTGCTTCTCGATCTCGCGCATCGCGGCGTTGACCCTGGCGCCGATGTCGGCCACCTCGGGCAGTGTCAGCAGGTAGTCGAAGCGAGCCTCGGCGGCGAGGTAGAGGATGCCTTCGGCGTGATAGGCAGCGGGCTCATCGATGCGGCTGCCGCGCCGGGATGATGCGCTGGCGCCTGCGAGCTTGCTGCGCAGGACGGCAAAGCGGACCTCGGCGAAGCGCAGGAAGATCAGGCCGAGGAGGGGGCCGGAGTACTCCTGCGCCTTGAGGCCGGAATTGGCGCGGAACTGGTCAGCGGCATCCCACAGGCGTTTTTCCAGCGAGGTGGAAGCGGCATCTTTTTCGGAGGGGGCAATCCAGAGCATGCGATATGGAAATCCTGGGGAAACCGCTATTTGTGGAAGGCGCGGCCGCCACCACCCGCCACGCGCGCGGTCTGGGCACTGGCCTCGCGTTCGAAGAGGCTCCAGCCCTGGTACTGCGCATGCGTGAAGAAAGCCAGCGCAAGCAGACCGACGACCCAGTTGGCCTTGGTCATGTCAGTTGCCGCCGTCGGCGAGGTCGCTCTCGCTCCAGCGTCGCGCCTCGAAGGCACTCCTCCGCCAACGCGAAAGCAGGGGGAAAACGGCAAGGAAGATCAGCAGCAGCACGAAGTTCGACCATCCCGCGGGATTGCGAACGACTTCCAGCGTGTCGGCGACGGCAACCGTATTGTCGGTTCCCAGTTCGTACTCGATGACCAGATAGTAGGTTCCCGCCGGCACGGCCTTGAAGACCATCTCGTCGGATGGTGATCCTTCAGACCAGCTCTCGTCGTCCTCGACACCTTTGTAGTAACTGATTTCCTGCGTACCCTCATAGGCTTCGCCGGTATTTTTTTCGACCAGGGTGGTATTGAGCGACAGCCAGTTGTTGGCCAGATCGGTGTCGTGGCGGACCAGCAGGGCACGCGCACGCTCCTTCAGGACAAATTCCTGAGTGTTCAGCGTCGCCTCCTCGTTCAGCGACGACAGCACCAACTGCTGCCTGAGTACCACCTGCGAGGCGAAGATGAAGGCGAACGCCAGTTGCAGCACCGTGGCAACCAGGGCCAGGATCCAGAACGTGCGACAGATGCGACTGTGCCGCTCCAGCAGGGGGTTCGGCTGGTTGGCATAGATCCCGATGCGTTTCGGCGCAGCTGTCCTGACCGCAAACGCGGCGCAGACCTCGTCGGGTTCCAGGTATTCGGATTGCGACCAGTTGGCTTCCTTTGCCGTGACCTCGCGGGAGAGCAGCAGGGGTGGACAGACAAAGTCGTCGATCTGGCAGGTCTCTCCGACGGCAACCCGCCAGTAGAACTCGCCGACGACGTAGGTGACTTCGGCCTGGCCGCTGTTGAACAGCTTGAACTTCTGACCGCCGTGCGAGAAGTCGCGCTGCCCGCGGGCGACTGATGGCGGGTTGGAGAGCGTGCGCGCATGGTTCCAGTGTCCCTGGTACTCGATCAGCCAGGCAAAGCCCTGCTGCACATTGAACAGCAGGTATTCCGACCAGATGTAGTCGGTGCCTTCCGATGTCGTGCGGCGGCGCATGAAGCCGATCACTTCCCAGTTGAAGCCGCGCAGCGTGCCCTGACTGCCGAGTGGCAGCCAGGGTATTTCGCGCAGGGCCTGCGCAGCGCCGGCCAGCAGTCTGAAGTCCTGGTTCTCGACCCCAATGAGCGACCCGCAACTGTCGCAGGCGATGCTTTCGATGGCTGGTGAATGAATGCGCAGCGGCGCGGCACAGCGCGGGCAATTGAAGGCGCGCGCGTCGACCGTCGGCGCCTCCCCGCCTGTCGGGTCGCCCTGTTCCCTGAGCTTCTCCAGTTTCAGGTCGGCGAAGGACACCGTCTGGCCAACGAAAACCAGTGGCGGCGTCTCGCTGTAATCGAGGGTGACATAACGACCGTTGCCGCGCAGATCGGCCGTGTTGACATCGTAGCCGGCGGCGACCTTGAACGGCAACTCTCCCTGCCCGGCGATGCAGCGCGCCGTTTCGAGATCGGCCACCCGGAAGCTGCGTCCGTCGAGGGTGACCGGCAGGTCCGGCGCCAGCGTTTCGAACGCCGGCAGGGGATCGGCGACCGCCACCTGCGCGCTGACGATCCATTCGCCGGCGGCTTCGGCCAGCCACGCGCCCCGCCCGTCGTCGAACAGGATGTGCCACTCGTTCCAGATCCCCGCTTCGTACTTCATCTGGATGCGCCCGATAACCAGGAAGTGCCGGCTGCGGAAGGTCCCTTCGCTACCGATCTGGATCGGTGAGCTGTCTTCGAGCAGCTCGGCCATGCGTCCGAGGTTCTGCAAATCCTCGCCACTGCGCAACAGCGTGCTGCGGCAGAAATCGCAGACGACGTACAGCGAGGTCGCCGAGCGGAAGGCGACCGGCGCCCCGCAGGACGGGCAACTCGCTTTCTTCACCGGTCCGGCTTAAGGCAGTGCTGCTCTGGTGGGCACGCGGCTTACTGCAACCTGGCCAGCAACTCGGCCTTCTTGGCGTCGAACTCGGCCTGCGAGAGGATCCCCTTGGTCACCAGGGTGTGCAGCTTTTCCAGCGTCGCGACCACGGCGTCGGCACTGCCGGCGGAGTCGGGCGGTAATGCCGACGCCGTTACCGGCGGGTTGGCGCCAGCCTGCAGGGCCTGTGCCACCGTCGTCGACATCGTCTGGCCGATGCCCAGCCCGGCGCCGAGGCCGGCGCCAAGACCGGCAATGCCGCCTTCGTTCTGCGCCGCCAGCGGAATGCTGTTGGCCACCTGATACTGCGTGTAGCGGCCCAGGTCGCCGATCATGTTCATGCCGATGCGCGTATCGAGGATCTTCTGGAGTTCTTCCGGCAGCGTGACGTTCTGCACCACAAAGCTGTCGAGCGCCAGTCCGTAGCGGTCGAATACCGCCTCCAGCTTGCCTTTCAGGGTTCGACTCAATTCGTCCTGGTTGGCCGCCATGTCGATGAACGGTACGCCCGATTCTCCGAAGAGGTCGGTCATCGAGCTGATCACCAGGTTGCGCAACTGACCATCGAGGTCGGTAACCATGTATTGCTCGCGCGTGCCCGAAATCTCGCTATGAAATTTGCGTGCATCGGCGAGCTTGTAGGAATAGATGCCGAAGGCACGCATGCGCACCATCCCGAAGTCCTTGTCGCGGATGGTGATCGGGTTGGGTGTTCCCCACTTGCAGTCGAGTTGCAGGCGCGTCGAGAAGAAATAGACGTCCGACTTGAAGGGCGACTCGAAGAGCTTGTCCCAGTTCTTCAGGTAGGTGAGCACCGGCAGCGTTCGCGTCGTCAGGCGGTACTGGCCGGGCTGGAACACGTCCGCGATCTGCCCCTCGTTGACGAACACGGCGATTTGCGACTCGCGTACCGTCAGTTGCGCGCCGTACTGGATCTCGAAGTCGCGCATCGGATAGCGCATGGCGAGCACCCCGTCGCCCTCTTCAGTCCAGTGAATGACGTCGATGAACTGTTTTCTGATGAAGTCCATGAGGGCCACGGTGGTCTCCCTAAAGCAAGCGTTGATGATCCGGCGCTCGAATCCGATTGCCGGTGGGGTCGGTCAGTAACCCATGCAGGCCGCGTTGATCACGCCGACACCGAGCGAAATGGCCGCCAGAAAGATCGCCGGTGCCAGCTTGCCGGAGGGAACGTCCTGATTGAGCTGTGGAAAGGTGAATCTGGCGACCAGATAAGCCAGAATCTGGATGATGCCGGCGATTGCTCCCCAGGATGCCAGGTCGATCAGCGTATCGCTGTGGGCGATGACGTTGGCTACCGGCATGGCGAAACCGAGCAGCGCACCCGACAGGCTGACCGCGGCGGCGCTATTGCCGGCACGAATCAGGGCCATCTCGTGGTACGGCGTGACGTTGAGATAGACCAGCAGGAACAGGGCGAGCAACACCATCGCCACGGCGAAATACGCCAGAAAGGCGGGCAGTGTCGTCATCAGGTGCGCGGGCATGTGACTTCTCCTGTTTATCGGCAATGGCACGAGCTACCGCGATTCGGCATAGCGTACCAGCCCGTTAAGGATCAGATTGTCCGCCAACTGGAACGGGATCTTCAAGTGCGCCGCCAGCGGTGCGGCGGCGCCGCCGGTCAGCAGGCAACGAGCGCCGGGCGCCGTGGCGATGGCCGCAAACATGCGCTCGACCGCTCCGAGTTGGGCCTGCAGGCAACCGCTGACGATGGCGTCCATGGTATTGCGCGGCTCGCTGCGAAATACACCATCGGCGAGCGGCAGCTGTGCGGTATTGTCGGCTAGCGCCGCGCGCATCAGGTCGAAACCGGGAAGGATCAAGCCGCCGCGAAACACCCCGTCGGCATCGAGCAGGTCGACCGTGGTCGCGGTGCCGGCGCAAACCACCAGGCACGCGTGCTCAAGCAGCGCGCGCGCACCGATCAGTGCCGCCCAGCGATCGGCTCCGAGTTGCCCCGGAAACTCGTAGGTATTGCGGACGCCGCAAGCCTCGGCGCTGGCGTGCAGGAAAGAGACCCTGGCGTGGCGCCCGGCGAGGAGTGCGGAGAGGGTCGCTGCGACCTCGCTGCCGGCGACGTTGCAGACCATGACGCGCGCGTCCGCCGGCCACTCGTCGGCGGCCTCGCTCAACCAGGCGACATCCGCAGTCGCCAGAACGCCGCTGTCGAGCCAGCCGGTTCCGTCATGGACACCCCACTTGATACGGCTGTTGCCGGCGTCGATCGCGATGTTCATGCCGCGCGCAGCGAGAGGTCACCGGACAGACAACGTTCGATCCCGGCAGCCGTTCGCAACAGCAGGGCGCCGTCGCTGTCGGCCCCGAGACAGATGCCCTCGCGGTCAAGAAGCCCGCCGTTGAGCAGCCGCACGGCGCGCTCCTGCCAGACATGGTGCGCCTGCCACTCCTCGCGCAGGACGCTGAAACCAGCCACCGCGAAACGGTCGAGGACGACCGCCAGCTCAAGCAGGATGCGCGCCAACAATTGATGACGATCGGGCGGGGGCGAGGATGCTTGCGACAACGAGGCCGGCCGATGCAGGAATTCCTCTGCGCCGGCAGCGGGCAGCAGCAGGTTCAGGCCGATACCCATCACCGCGACCATGCCGTCGGGCTGGGCGTCGAGTTCAACCAGGATGCCACCGAGTTTTCCACCGTCGAGCAGGATGTCGTTTGGCCACTTCAAACCGATACCGGGAACTCCGCAGTTTTCGAGAGCACGCGCCACGGCGACGCCAACGGCCAGCGACAGGCCCGCCAGTCTTGCAACACCGCCAGTGAAACGCCACAACACGGAAAAGGTCAGGCCGGATTCCGCGGAAGACCACCAGCTCCGGCCACGTCTGCCGCGGCCCGCCGTCTGTCGGTCGGCAATCAGGACCGATCCCGACGTCGCATCCTGGCGTGCCCGTTCGAGCAGGAGCGTACTGGTCGAACCGCATTCGCGCAACGCCTCGATGGTAAATCGACCGCTTGCCCCGCCGAGCAGGGACCGCAGGCGGGCGGGATCGATCTGGCAAGAGTGAAGAGAAGGGTCCATGGCTTCGTCATCAGGATCAACGCCGCCATTATCGCCGATTATCGTTGCATTGAGCCTTCCCGATCTTCGATGGTGTTGGCGCCATCCAGCCCGAGTTCCTGAATCTTGCGGGTGATGGTGTTGCGGCCGATGCCCAGGGCCAGTGCCGCCTCGATGCGGCGCCCACCGGTGTGTGCCAGCGCACGATTGATCAGCACGCGTTCGAAAGCGTGCGTCAACTTCGCGTGCACCTGGCCGGGTTCGCTGCTCAACAGGCGGTCGACTTCCTGCGCCAGGGCGTTTTCCCAATCGTGGGCGCCCACTGCCGGCAGCGCCTCGCGCAGCTCCGGCGGTAAGTCGGCGAGTTCCACCAGTTGCCCCGGCGCCATGACGGTCAGCCAGTGACAGAGATTCTCGAGTTGTCTTACGTTGCCGGAAAAATCGAGCGCGCACAAATGCTTCAAGGCTGCGTCGGAGAAGCGCTTGCCTTCGACCCCGAGGTCCTGGGCACTCTTCTGCAGGAAGTGGCGGGCCAGGATCGGGATGTCCTCGCGTCGTTCACGCAGGCTGGGCAGGCGCACGCGGATGACATTCAGACGATGAAACAGATCCTCACGAAAAAGACCCTGGCTGACTCGCGCTTCGAGATCCTGGTGCGTCGCGGCGATGATGCGGACCTTGGTTTTCAGGGGCGAATGGCCGCCAACGCGATAATAATGGCCGTCCGAGAGAACGCGCAGCAGTCGCGTCTGCAGTTCCGCCGGCATGTCGCCGATTTCGTCCAGGAACAGCGTGCCGCCCTCGGCCTGTTCGAAACGTCCTTGTCGCTGCGCCGCGGCGCCGGTGAAAGCCCCACGCTCGTGGCCGAAGAGCTCCGACTCGAGCAGGTCGCGCGGGATCGCTGCGGTATTGATGGCAATGAAGGGTTTGTCGGCGCGTGGACTATGGCGATGCACGGCGCGCGCGACCAGTTCCTTTCCGGAACCTGACTCGCCGGTGATCAGGACCGTCGCACTCGACTGGCTCAAACGGCCAATGGCACGGAATACCTCCTGCATCGCCGGTGCCTGGCCGAGAATCTCCGGCGTCAGTTCCACTTCATTGGGCGCACCAGTCTGGTGCAGGCTCTCGCCAATCGCGCGCCGAATCAGTTCCAGCGCCTGGTCGACGTCGAAGGGTTTCGGCAGATATTCGAATGCGCCCCCCTGGAAAGCCGATACGGCGCTCTCCAGATCCGAGTAGGCGGTCATGATGATCACCGGAATGGCCGGAAAGCGTTCCTTGAACAACTGCAGCAACTCAAGGCCCGACTGGCCCGGCATGCGGATGTCGGAGACCAGGATTTGTGGCGCCTCAGCACCGGCGTCGAGGCGCGCCAGTGCTTCGGTCGCCGAAGAAAAACTCTGGAACGGGATTTTTTCGCGGGAAAGGGTCTTCTCGAGGACCCAACGGATTGATTTATCGTCGTCGACGATCCAGACCGGTTTCATTGATTCCTCAGGCGGATTGGCAAGTGTCATGATCTGCAAGCAAAAAACACGCCAATAATCTCAGGCCAGGGGCAAGCGAATCGTGAAGCAGGTATGGCCCGGTCGACTTTCACAATCGATCGTTCCCTGATGTTGTTGCACGAAGCTTTGCGCCAGTGTCAGCCCCAGGCCGCTGCCACCGGCCCGACCCGACACCAGGGGATAAAACATGCGTTCGCGAATGTCGTCGGGAATTCCCGGCCCATCGTCCAGTACCTGCACTTCCAGAGCCAGACGGTGGCGTCGCTTGAACAAGGTCACCTGCCGGGCGGCTCGCGTGCGCAGGGTGATCTGTCCCTGCGCGGAGACGCTGCCGTCAGGCTGTCGCCGGATGGCCTGCGCCGCATTCCTGGCAATATTCAGGAAAACCTGAATCAATTGTTCCCGGTCGCCAACCAGTTCCGGCAGACTGGTATCGTAGTCACGCCGGACGCTGAGCGTGGTCGGGAACTCGGCGGTCAGCAGGCTGCGTACCCGTTCCAGGATCTCGTGGATGTTCACCGGGCCGGGCTGCATCGGGCGGTGCGGCGACAGCAGGCGCCGCATCAAATCCTGCAGGCGGTCGGCCTCCTTGATGATGACCTGGGTGTATTCGCGCAAACCGGGATTGTTGAGTTCGTGCTCAAGCAATTGCGCCGCACCGCGGATGCCACCCAGAGGATTCTTGATCTCATGCACCAGGTTGCGTATCAGCTCGCGATTGGCGTGTTGCTGTTCGACCAGGCGCTCTTCGCGAGTGGCCCGGAGTTGTTGATCGATCAGCCAAAGCTCGACCAGCAGGCGAGCCTCCGGGGCGTCGACGGGGTTGACCGTGCAGTTCAGTTGCAGGACGTCGCCACCCGCGAGTCGCAGTTCGATACTCTGCCCGGTATAGCCCCAGCCGTGGTCAAGGACGCTGTGGAGCGCGGCCAGCAGTTTCGGCGGGCACTCGATGACGCCGCCCAACGGACAGCCGGCGAAGACCTTGTTGCTGATCGCCAACAGGTTTTCGGCGGCAGGATTCAGGTAGCGGATGGCCAGGCGCTCGTCGAGCAGAACCACCGCCGACGACAGCAGGTCAAGCCCTCCGAACGGATTCCCCGAACTCTCGGGAGTTCGCTTGCCATTACCGCCGTGCCTGCCGCTCACCACTGCGTCCTTTCTGCCTGGCATTTGACCCGGTGTCCGTCGATCCATCCGGGGGGTGCCGGCGGAATCAGGCGCAACCGGTCAGGTGGCCACACCGGCAGTCCTCGACGCTCAGCGCAGATTGCCGATCTCTTTCTGGATGGCTTCGATGTTGCGCTGGTGCAAGGCCACCTTGTCGCGGTACTGCTGGATACGCTCCTGCACCTTGCCACCGCTGATCGCACCACCCTGCATACGTTCGCTTGGCAGGACGATTCCTTCCTGTTCGGCGAGGTCCTTCTTCGCCTGCTCGGCATTTTTCTGCTCGGCGGCCAATTCGCCCTCGAGAATGCGTCGGCGGTCGCCATCGCGCGACTTCTGCGTCTGATCGTCCACTTTCGGGAAGCCGGGAGGCGTCGCCACGCGAGCCGCCGGCGGTTTCGCAGCCGGCGCGAGATTGACCGGGTCGAGAACAAGCTTCCTGCAGCTCTTGGTCGGCACATTGGAGTAGGTGATACGCCCGTCACCGTCGGCACACTTGTAGATGTCCTGCGCGTGCACGGGTATGGTGACCAGCAACGGGAGTGCGATCGAAAGACACAGGTCTTGCAGTTTCATCGTATTCGTATTCCTTGGTCGCAACCAACTCGCCGGTGGAGACGGGCAAAGCAATACTAACGCGGTGGGAAGACGATCGGTAGACAAAAAAAAGGACGGGCAAGCCCGTCCTCCTCTCTGCGCCGCCTGATCAGCAGCTGTAGTACAGTTCGAATTCCACCGGGTGGGTGGTCATGCGCACCTTGTTGACCTCGTCCATCTTCAATTCAAGATAGGCGTCGATCCAGTCGTCGGAAAAGACGCCGCCGCGGGTCAGGAACTCGCGGTCCTTGTCCAGCGAGGCGAGTGCTTCTTCGAGGCTGGCACACACGGTCGGGATCTTCGCATCCTCTTCCGGCGGCAGATCGTAGAGGTTCTTGTCTGCCGGATCGCCAGGATGAATCCGGTTTTGAATGCCATCGAGGCCGGCCATCAGCAGTGCCGAGAAGCACAGGTAGGGATTGGCGATCGGGTCCGGGAAGCGCGTTTCGATGCGCCGCGCCTTGTCCGAAGCCACATGCGGCACGCGAATCGAAGCCGAGCGGTTCTTGGCCGAATAAGCGAGCTTGACCGGCGCCTCGTAGTGCGGGACCAGCCGCTTGTACGAATTCGTGCCGGGATTGGTGATCGCGTTCAGCGCCTTGGCGTGCTTGATGATGCCGCCGATATAGAAGAGCGCCATTTCGGAAAGACCGGCATAACCGCTGCCGGCGAAGAGGTTCTTGCCATCCTTCCAGATCGACTGATGGACGTGCATGCCCGAACCATTGTCGCCAACGATGGGCTTCGGCATGAAGGTCGCGGTCTTGCCGTATTGATGAGCGACGTTGTGGACCACGTACTTGAGCACCTGCGTCCAGTCGGCGCGCTTGACCAGCGTGCTGAACAGGGTGCCGATCTCGCACTGGCCCGCCGTGGCGACTTCGTGGTGGTGCACTTCGACCGGGACGCCGACCGTTTCGAGCGTCAGGACCATCGCCGAGCGGATGTCGTGCAGGCTGTCGACCGGCGGCACCGGGAAGTAGCCGCCCTTGATCCCTGGACGGTGACCGGTTCCACCCTCACCTTCGGTTTTTTCGCCACTCGTCCAGGCGGCTTCCTGCGAAAAGATTTTCAGGGTGCAGCCGGACATGTCGACGCTCCAGGACACCGAATCAAAGATGAAGAATTCGGGTTCCGGTCCAAAATAAGCGGTGTCACCAATGCCACAGGACTTCAGGTAGGCTTCGGCACGCTTGGCGATCGACCGCGGATCCCGGTCGTAGCCGCGGCCATCGGCAGGATCAACCACGTCACAGGTGAGGACGAGCGTCGTCTCATCGAAGAAAGGATCAATGTACGCGGTGCTCGGATCGGGCATCAACTGCATGTCCGAAGCCTGAATGCCTTTCCAGCCGGCGATCGACGAACCATCGAAAGCGTGGCCGTTCTCGAACTTGTCTTCGTCGAAAGCGCTGACCGGCACGGTCACGTGCTGTTCCTTGCCACGGGTGTCTGTGAAACGAAAGTCGACGAACTTCGCCTCGTTTTCCTTGACCATATTGATGACGTCTTGCGGGCTTGCCATTGCGGAGTCTCCTGAACAGGTTGCCGGTTCAACCGGCGACAATAGAACAATAAGTGCGCGGGGGTACTAGCAGAAAACGTGCCAAACCATGCCCTGCTGAGCGTTTATTGTGCCACAAGGGTCTGGCGCATTATTGGGCTTTTTTAGATGCACCGCGGCGGTGCGTACGAATCCGGGCGGCACATTTCTGGTGCGTTGCAGGGAGCTGGTTCCGAGCGCTTCTCGGCAGTCATGTGATTTATACTCCTTGCTTTGATAAACCCTCTTGGGACAGGCTCTCGCCACACACACTATGGGAAAACTGACCGATCTGCTGCAACTTGCGCAGGAACGCGGGCGCGAACTTGGTCTACCTTATGCCGGCGCCCTGACGCCGCAGGAAGCGCATGCGGTTTGGCGGCTTGCGCCAGGCGCCAAGCTGGTCGACGTCCGTACGCGCGCGGAATGGGATTGGGTCGGCCGCATACCCGGTGCGATCGAGATTGAGTGGATGAGCTATCCGGATAATCGGCCCAACAGCCATTTCCTGCCGCAATTGAAACAACAGGTCGATCGTGAGGCGCTGCTGATGTTCATCTGTCGCAGTGGGGCGCGTTCGCACAACGCTGCCGCGCTGGTTGGCGAAGCGCTGCGTAACGACTGCTACAACGTGCTGGAGGGCTTTGAAGGCGACAAGGATGCCAACGGCCAGCGCGGCCAGCTGGGGGGGTGGCGTTACGCCGGCTTGCCATGGCGTAGCTGAACCTTTTGCCGCCAGCCCGGTCTGGCTTCCTGGACATCGAATTGAGTATTACCGCATGCAAACCTCGACCATCAGCTTCGACAGTTTCAACCACCTCCAGGACGATGCCTGTCACCAGCGCATCCGCGTTGCCCGTGAGCGGCTCGGCCGGGAGGCGGTGCTGCTCTGCCATCACTACCAACGCGCCGATGTGTATCAATACGCCGACCTGACGGGCGACTCGCTGAAACTCTCGCGTCTCGCCTCACAAACCGATTCCCGCTACATCGTGTTTTGCGGTGTGCACTTCATGGCCGAAGTCGCCGACATCATGTCGAAGCCGGAGCAGGTGGCGATCCTGCCGGATCTGGCGGCGGGCTGTTCAATGGCGGACATGGCCAACCTGGCCAAGGTCGAACGCTGCTGGCGTGAACTCGGCGAGGTCCTGGACGCCGAGCAGGAAGTCACGCCGGTGACCTACATCAATTCGGCCGCCGATCTCAAAGCCTTTTGCGGCGCGCACGGCGGCATCGTATGTACCTCGTCCAACGCCGGCACGATTGCCGCCTGGGCGTTCGAGCGGCGCCAGAAGATTCTTTTCTTTCCTGACCAGCATCTCGGGCGCTGGACCGGCTTCAAGATGGGAATTCCGCTCGATGAGATGATGGTCTGGGACCCCGATCTCGAAAACGGTGGGCTCACCAGCGAGCAGATCCGGCGAGCCAGGCTGCTGCTCTGGAAAGGCCATTGCTCGGTACATCAGATGTTCCAGCCGGCGCACATCATGCGTTTCCGCAACCATTACCCGGAGGGTCTGGTGATTGCCCATCCCGAGTGCAGCTTCGAGGTGTGCAGGCAATCAGATTTCGTCGGCTCGACGGAACACATCGTCCGGACGATCAAGGAGGCCGCGCCGAATACGCGCTGGCTGGTCGGCACCGAGCTCAATCTCGTCAACCGTCTGGCTGAAGAGGTCAGGCACGAGGGCAAGATCGTGCAGTTCATGGCACCGACGGTCTGCATGTGTTCGACGATGCAGCGCATCGACCCGCAGCACCTGGCATGGACACTCGAGAATCTGGCCGATGGCAAGGTGGTCAACCAGATTCGGGTTCCGGAGCACGAGAAAGACCTGGCCAGGCTGGCGCTGGACAGGATGCTGGCCGTATCCTGAGACAAACCGGGGGCAGGGCATGCACGGCAGGCTGCAGCAGGTCGTCCGTATCTACGGGATCAGGAACTGCGACAGCATGAAGAAGGCCTTCGTCTGGCTGGCGGAGCATGCTGTGGCCTGTGACTTCGTTGACTATCGCCAGGCGGCGCCAACCGCCGCGCAACTGGCCGACTGGAACCTCCGCGTCGGCTGGAAAGCCCTGCTCAACACGCGCGGCACGACCTGGCGGCGGCTCAGCGAGGAAGACCGTGCCGACGTCGACGAAGCCCGGGCGCTGACGCTGATGGCCAGGCATCCAAGCCTGATCAGGAGACCGGTAATCGACACCGGTACGGCCTTGCTGGTCGGATTCGACCCGGACCGTTATGCCGAAGAACTGTTGGGAAAAGGACCATGACCGGGACCATGACCGACGATTGCCTGCATCGTTTCCTGTTCGACGATCTGGACATTCGCGGCGCACTGGTGCGCCTCGGTCCGGCGTGGAGGGCGATGATCGAGAACCGAGCCTACCCTGCACCGGTTGCCCAGCTGCTGGGTGAAATGAGCGCCACGACCGTGCTCCTGGGTGGCCAGCTCAAGCAGCCCGGGCGCCTGACCATCCAGATGCGAGGCAGCGGACCCATCGCCCTGCTGGTCATCGACTGCAACGAAGCCCTGCAGATTCGCGGCATGGCCAAGTGTGCAGAGCAGCCGCAGCCCAGGTCAGGGCTGCAACTGCTCGGGCAGGGGCAATTGCAGCTCTCGCTGGAGACGGCGTCAATGCGCGAGCCCTATCAGAGCATCGTGCCGCTTGACGGCGAAAGCATCGCCGAGGTCTTCGAGCACTATCTCCGGCAGTCTGACCAGATGCCCGCGCGCTTCTTCCTGGCCGCTTCGTCGGTGGCAGCAGCCGGACTTTTTCTCCAGAAGTTGCCTACTGCAGCAGAGCGCGACGCCGATGGCTGGGCGCGCGTCGAAGCGCTGGCGGCGACCGTGCAGGATGCCGAGCTGTTGTCGGTGCCGGCCGAAGAACTGCTGCGCCGCCTGTTCCCGGAGGAAATCGTGCGCCTCTTTCCCGCGCGGGCGGTGACCCACAACTGTCCCGAGAACTGGGAGAAAGTACGTTCGATGCTGCGCGCCCTCGGGCCCGGCGAAGTCTATGCGGCGTTACGGGAACAGGGCGAAGTCGTCGTCAAGGACGACATCTGCAACCGCGACTACCGTTTCGACGCGCGGGCGATCGACGAACTCTTCCGCGATTCGCCGTCGCCGACGCCTCCGACGCTGCATTGACGGTGGCGAACCGGTCAGAGCACCTTGCCGGGATTCATCAAGCCCCGTGGGTCAAGGGCACGCTTGATACCGCGCATCATCTCGATTTCTAGCGGGCTCTTGTAGCGCAGAAGCTCTTCGCGCTTCAACTGCCCGATGCCGTGTTCGGCACTGATGCTGCCTCCCAGTGCATGCACCAGATCGTGGACGATGCGGTTGACCTGCGGTTGTGAGGCCAGGAAAGCCGCATTCTCGCCGGCCTCCGATTTCGACTGGTTGTAATGCAGATTGCCGTCACCGATGTGACCAAAGGCGACGATGCGGATCTCCGGAAAAGTCAGCGCGAGCGCCTGACCAGCACGCTCGATGAACTCCGGAATGCGCGAGATCGGTACCGAAACGTCGTGTTTGATACTCAGGCCTTCGATCTTCTGCGCTTCGCCGATGTTCTCGCGCAAGGCCCACAGACGTCTGGCCTGCTCGCCGTTCTGTGCCAGCACCACATCGCTGAGGTCGCCACTGTCGAGTGCCGCGGCAAGGAACGCGGTCAGCGCTTCCCGCAGGGCAGCATCATCCCCGCTTCCGGACAACTCGATCAACAGGTGCCAGGGGCTTGCCGACAACGCCGGCGACGAGCCTGGCAGGTGTTTGCGGACCAGACCAAGAGCCTCTTCGGAGACCAGTTCGCAGGCCGTCAGGCTGGCGCCGAAATGCGCCTGCAACTCACCCAGCAAGCGCACCGCGAGTGCCGGAGAGCCGATGGCCAGCCAGGCGGTCACCGTTGCCCGCGGCAAGGGGAAGAGTTTCAGGACGGCGGCGGTGATGATCCCGAGGGTGCCCTCGGCGCCGATGAACAGATGCTTGAGGTCATAACCGGTATTGTCCTTGCGCAGGCCGCGCAAGCCATCCCAGATCTCCCCGCTCGGCAGAACCACCTCCAGGCCGAGCGTCAATTCACGTGTGTTGCCGTAGCGCAGGACCTGCACACCACCGGCGTTGGTAGACAGATTGCCGCCGATCTGACAACTGCCCTCGGCGGCCAGCGACAGCGGAAACAGTCGTCCGACCTCGCCGGCTGCCTCCTGCAGTGCCTGCAGGAGGCAGCCGGCCTCGGCGGTCAGCGTGTTGTTCGCGGGATCGATCGCGCGCACACGGCGGAGCTTGGCAAGGCTGATCAGCACCGCCTGACCGTCAGGCGCCGGCGTTGCCGCGCCGCACAGGCTGGTGTTGCCGCCCTGCGGCACCATGGCCACGCCAGCCTCGGCGCAGGTGCGTACCACCGCCGAGACGGCGGCGGTGCTTGCCGGTCGGACGACGCAGATGGCGTTGCCACGGTAGCGACCGCGCCAGTCGCACAGGTATGCGGACATGTCTTCGAGCGACGTCAGTACCTGCTCGGTGCCGACAATCTCGGCGAGCTTTGTGATCAGGTTCGCATGTTGCACAGGCAATCCTTGGACGTAAATCGACGGCCGGCGGGCAAAGCCGATCCGGAATCCACTGCGGGAAATACTGCACCCGGTCAGCAGTGAGTTTGCCGCCCGCCCGCCGGGCGGCAGCGGTGTCCGCCGACGCCGCATCGCCGCGAGCAACGACGGCGCTGCCGGTTCGGGTAGAGGCAACGATGGTCGCGCCCGCCTTGACAGAAACCGCGTCGACCGAGGAGACTCCCGGGCAGCTGACAGTATTTCCGGGGAGGGCAGGCAGATGGTAGCAGGGTCTTTGATAAATCTCGCATTTGGTGCGAAGATCCAGAGCATCCTTATTCCCTATGCAGCCCCCGGGCATTCAATCTTGAACCTCCATTTCCAAGTTTTCAACAGTACTCGTCGCGGCCGGCGACCGGATGATTCCACGCTCCACCGTGGTCGGCACCCGGCCGCGCGCGGCTCACGACTGCGTGCGCGCGCCGCGCAATCGCTGATTACCCGGGGATGGCCATGAAGGCACCCGCGACCCTGGTTGCCGACATCGGCGGCACCCGCGCGCGCTTTGCCTTGCTCGACGACTCGGGCTTGCCGGATCAGGTGCGGATTCTTTCGGTAGGCGACTTTGCGGGGCCCCTGGAGGCGATCCAGGCCTATCTCGGGGAACTGGGTTGGCCGGTGCTGCGAGCAGCGGCGATCGCTCTTGCCGGCCCGGTGCATCACGATGAGTTTCAACTGACCAACGCGCCGTGGACCTTCTCGCGCGCAAGGCTCAAGTCCGGACTGGGGCTGCAGCGCCTGCTGTTGCTCAACGATTTCACCGCCCTGGCGCTGTCCTTGCCGCATCTGAGTGTTGCCGACCGGCGTCAGGTAGGTCCTGGCGTCCCCGTCGAATTGGCGCCGAAAGCAGTGCTTGGCCCGGGGACCGGCCTCGGTGTCTCGGGTGTGCTGCACGATCGCGGGCGCTGGCTGGCCTTGACTGGCGAGGGGGGCCATTGCTCCCTGGCACCTGCGGACGAACGCGAGGCGGCCATTCTCGCCCTCGCCTGGCGCGAACTTGGGCACGTCTCGGCCGAACGGCTGCTTTCGGGCAGCGGTTTGCCGCTACTGCATCGTCTGGTCGCCGCGGTCGACGGGCGCCATGCCGCATCCCTGGCGACTGCCGAAATTGTTGCGCGTGCCCGCACCGGCGACGACATCCAGTGCCGAGTGGTGATCGATACCTTTTGCGCGATGCTCGGTTCGTTGGCGGGAAATCTTGCGCTGACCCTTGGCGCCCAGGGTGGCGTCTATGTCGGCGGTGGTATCATTCCCAGACTCGGGGAGATCTTCGATCGCTCGGCTTTTCGCCCCCGCTTCGAAGCCAAGGGGCGTTTCGCTTCCTACTTGGCCGCAATTCCGACCTATGTAATGCTTTCTCCCACGCCGGCCCTGCTTGGCGCTGCCCATGCCCTTGCCGAGAGCGAGGATTGTCCATGAACCTTACTGGAGTACCAGCCTGATGTCCGATGTCGCTCAACCCCATCCCAAAGGCGAACAACTGCGCGCTGAAATCGACCGCAGACTGCTGCGCACGGTCGCTGCCGAGCCAACCAGAGCCAGCAAGGCGGACCTTTATCAGGCGCTGTCGCAGGTGGCCCGCGAGCAACTGGCGCAACGCTGGGTTGACACCCAAAATGCCGACCGCGGCAGCAAGGCGCGGCGCGTCTATTACCTGTCGATGGAATTCCTGATTGGCCGCGCGATGAACAACGCCCTGTCCGCGCTGGGGCTTCGCGAGTCGGCGGCGGAGGCGTTCAGCGCGCCTGGTCCCTCGCTCGATGAGGTCATGGAATGCGAACCCGATGCAGCGCTCGGCAACGGCGGCCTGGGTCGGTTGGCGGCCTGTTTTCTCGATTCGATGGCAACCGTGGGACTTCCTTCATGGGGCTACGGCGTTCGCTATGAGTATGGGATGTTCGCGCAGTCGATTCTCAACGGCCAGCAGGTCGAGAAGCCGGAAGCCTGGCTACAGGACCGTTCGCCATGGGAGTTCCCGCGCGCCAACAAGCACCACACGGTGCGCTTCGGTGGCCACGCCGAGCATCATGGTGAATGGGCGGAATGGCATGCCGCCGATTCGGTCGAAGCCAAGGCCTTCGACTACGTGATTCCCGGTCATGGTACGGACCGGGTCAGTACCCTGCGCCTGTGGAAAGCGGCGGCGCCGTCCGAAATCGACCTCGGGGCCTTCAATACCGGGGACTACCAGCGCGCTGCCGAGTTCAAGAACCGCTTCGAAAACATTTCCTGGGTCCTCTACCCGAACGACAGCACCGCTGCGGGTCGCGAACTGCGTCTGCGCCAGGAGTATTTCTTCGTCGCGGCGTCGATGCAGGACATCCTCGAGCGCCACATGGCCGAGCACGGTACCTTCAACAATCTCGCCGAGCATGTGGCGATCCACCTCAACGATACGCATCCGGCGATCGGCGTTGCGGAATTGATGCGCCTCCTGGTCGACGAGCAGGGCATGACCTGGGACGCTGCCTGGGATCAATGTCGGCGCATTTTCTCGTACACCAATCACACCCTGATGCCGGAGGCACTGGAAACCTGGAAGGTGACCCTGATCCAGCGCGTGTTGCCGCGTCACATCCTGATCATCTACCGCATCAACCAGGAGTTCCTCGATGAAGTGATCCGTCTCTACCCCGGTGATGTCGACCTGATGCGACGGGTCTCGCTGATCGACGACGGGGGTGGTCACGACAAGGACAAGCGGGTGCGCATGGCACACCTGTGCATTGTCGGCAGTCATCGCGTCAATGGCGTATCACAACTGCACTCCGACCTGATGGTACAGACCATTTTTGCCGACTTCGCCCGTCTTTACCCCGAGCGATTCCACAACAAGACCAATGGCGTTACGCCGCGGCGCTGGCTGGCACAGGCCAATCCTGCCCTGTCCGCACTGCTCGACGAACGCCTTGGCGGCAAGGATTGGCGGCTCAATCTGGACCGTCTGGAGGGTTTGCGGGCGAGCGCCGACGACGTCGCTTTCCGCGCCGCTTTCGCGGCTGCCAAGCGCGGCAACAAGGTGCGCCTGGCCAATTACGTGGCTCGTGAGGTGGGCGTCACCCTGGACCCGGACAGCCTGTTCGATGTGCAGGTCAAGCGCATTCACGAATACAAGCGGCAGTTGCTCAACGTGCTGCACGTGATCACCCGCTACAACGCGCTCCTGGACGGCTCGGCAAAGGATTATGCGCCGCGCAGCGTGATCTTCGCCGGCAAGGCCGCGTCGTCGTATCACATGGCCAAACAGGTGATCCGCCTGATCCATGATGTCGCGGCGGTAGTCAACAACGACCCGCGGACGCGCGACCTCCTGCAGGTCGTCTTCATTCCCAACTACGGTGTTTCCGTCGCCGAGTTGATCATGCCGGCGGCCAATCTCTCGGAGCAGATTTCGACGGCCGGCACCGAAGCCTCGGGCACCGGCAACATGAAACTCTCGCTCAACGGCGCATTGACCATCGGTACCGAGGATGGCGCCAACATCGAGATTCGCGACAACGTCGGCGCCGAGAATATATTCATCTTCGGCAACAACACGGCCCAGGTCAACGCCATCCGGCAGGCCGGGCATCAACCACTGGCTCTGTACCAGGCGGATCCAGCCCTCAAGGAAGCGCTCGACCGGATCGACAGTGGCTTCTTTTCACCCGGTGAACGGCCGCGCTACCACGACATCTTCAACAGCCTGCTGCACTACGGCGATCACTATCTGCTGCTGGCGGACTACGCCGATTACGTGGCCACCCAGGCGCGTGTCGATGCGCTTTACCTGAGCCCCGACGAGTGGCAGCGCAAGGCCATTCTCAATGTAGCCGGGATGGGGCCCTTCTCGG
This sequence comes from Candidatus Accumulibacter propinquus, assembly GCF_056856495.1. Taxonomy (NCBI): domain Bacteria; kingdom Pseudomonadati; phylum Pseudomonadota; class Betaproteobacteria; genus Candidatus Accumulibacter; species Candidatus Accumulibacter propinquus. Next base: position 355,217 of record NZ_JBSEHC010000003.1, on the reverse strand, counting down.
CCGACCGGACGATCCGCGACTACGCCAACGATACCTGGAATCTACGCACACTCTAAGTAAGGAAGTCTCAAATGCTTGACCATGCAGAGATCATCGCCCTTTGCCGGGCAGAACACGGCGACCCTTACGCGGTCCTCGGAATGCACACCGACGCTGACGGAGGGCTGTGGGTTCGCAGCCTGCAACCGGGCGCGCACGCGGTCGCCGTCATCGAGGCCAAGACCGGGCGGCAGATTGCCCAGCTTGCGCAACGCCCTGTCGAGGGCGTGGAAGGCTTCTTCGAGGGCCCGATTCCCCGCCGTCGCAACAGTTTTGCCTATCGCCTGCGGATCACCTGGGACAGCGGCGTGCAGGAAACCGATGATCCCTACCGCTTCCCGACGGTGCTTGGCGAGATGGACGTCTGGCTACTGGCCGAAGGCTCGCACCTGCGCCCCTTCGAACGCCTTGGGGCGCATCTGTGTGAGATCGACGGCGTTGCGGGTACCGTTTTTGCCGTCTGGGCGCCGGATGCGCAACGCGTCAGTGTCGTCGGCGACTTCAATACCTGGGACGGTCGTCGGCATCCGATGCGCCTGCGGCGGGAATGCGGCGTCTGGGAAATTTTCCTGCCGGGGGTAACGGCCGGGGCTCGCTACAAGTACGAAATACGCTCCCGCGATGGCCGTCTGCTGCCACTCAAGGCCGATCCCTACGGCTTCCAGGGCGAGATGCGGCCATCCACTGCGTCGATCGTCTGTGCGCTGCCGCAACCCGTGGAGCCGGAGTCGGTGCCGGCGGGTGAGGAACTGGGCGCGCCGCTTTCGGTTTATGAGGTGCATCTGGCCTCCTGGCGTCGCGCGGACGATGGCGGCTTTCCGGACTGGCAGCGGCTGACCGAAACACTGATTCCTTATGTGGTCGATCTGGGATTCACGCATCTGGAACTGCTGCCGATATCGGAGCATCCCTTCGATGGTTCGTGGGGTTACCAGCCCCTGGGGCTTTACGCCCCGACCGCGCGCCATGGTGACCCGACCGGTTTCCGCAACTTCGTCGGTTCCTGCCACGCGGCCGGACTGCGCGTCATCGTTGACTGGGTGCCCGCGCATTTCCCCACCGACGAGCATGGTCTCGGTCGTTTCGACGGTACGGCGCTTTATGAGCATGCCGATCCACGCGAAGGCATGCATCAGGACTGGGGCACGCTGATCTATAACTTCGGTCGTCGCGAAGTCAGTAATTATCTGATCGGCAATGCCTTGTTCTGGATCGAGCGCTACGGGGTCGACGGCCTGCGGGTCGATGCCGTGGCCTCGATGCTGTATCGAGACTACAGTCGTGAGCCGGGGCAATGGCTGCCGAACGTGCATGGTGGTCGGGAGAATCTCGAAGCGGTCGCCTTTCTGCGGCGGATGAACGAGGTTCTGGGTCAGGAGCATCCCTCGGCTTCCACCCATGCCGAGGAGTCGACGGCCTGGCCGATGGTCAGTCGACCGCCGGAAATGGGCGGCCTCGGATTCCACTACAAATGGAACATGGGCTGGATGCACGACGTGCTCGACTACATGACCAAGGACCCGGTGCACCGGCGATTCCACCACAATCAGCTCAGTTTCGGGATGATGTACGCTTTCACCGAGAACTTCATCCTGCCGCTCTCGCACGACGAAGTCGTTCATGGCAAGGGCTCGCTGATCAGCAAGATGGCCGGCGATTACTGGCAGAAATTCGCCAACCTGCGCGCCCTGTACGGCTACATGTGGGCTCACCCGGGCAAGAAGCTGCTGTTCATGGGTGGCGAGATCGGCCAGTGGAACGAGTGGAATCACGATGCGTCCCTCGATTGGGGTTTGCTGGACTTCCCCCTGCACGCCGGCGTTCGTGATCTGATCCGCGATCTCAACGGCATCTATCGCAGCAATCCGGCGCTGCACCAGTTGGACTTCGAGCCGGCCGGTTTCGAATGGATCGCCGCCGACGATGCCGAGTGCTCGGTGGTCGCCTTCGTCCGCTGGGCGCGCGACCGTTCGCGCGCCATCCTCTACGTCGGCAACTTTACTCCGGTAGTCCGGCATGGCTACCGGATCGGAGTGCCGGTGCCCGGCCAGTACATCGAGCGGATCAATACCGATTCGGAATATTACGGCGGCAGCAATGTCGGCAACGGGCTGTATCCGGTGTGTGCGGAGCAGATTGCTGCGCACGGTCGCGAGTGGTCTCTCAACCTGACACTGCCGCCACTCGCCGCGCTATTCCTCGAATGGACACCGTGACCGACGACATCGGCCTCGAAGCCGGGCGGCCGTGGCCGCTCGGTGCCCACTGGGATGGTCGCGGCGTGAACTTCGCCCTGTTTTCAGCGCATGCCGAGGCGGTTGAATTGTGCGTTTTCGATGGCCGGCGGATGCGCAACCTGCTCCTGCGCGAATGCACCGACGAGGTTTGGCACGGCTACCTGGTCGGCGCAGCGCCCGGGCTGCACTACGCCTACCGCGTGCAAGGCCCTGCGCACAGGCATGGACATGGTCATGGACACGGTCATGGGCACGGCCATCGCTTCGATTCACGGCAACTGTTGATCGATCCTTACGCGCGCGAGATCGTCGGTCGCTTTTCGCGGCAGCCGGATGATCCAGCGCATGGCCTCAAGGCCTGTGTCGTCGATGAAGAATTCGACTGGGGCGGCGATCAGGCGCCGGCGATTCCCCTGGCCGATTCGGTGCTTTATGAAGCTCATGTCAAGGGAATGACCCGCCAACATCCGGGCGTTCCCGAGGTGCTGCGCGGCACCTACGCCGGTCTCGCCGCGCCGGCCATGATCGAACACTTTCATCGCCTCGGGGTGACTGCCCTCAGCCTGCTGCCGGTGCACCACTTTCTCGACGAACAGCGGCTGATCAGCGAAGGTCGCGTCAATTACTGGGGTTACAATTCAATCGGTTTCTTTGCCCCGGAGCCGCGCTACGCGGCACGCATCGGTGGGCAGTCGGTGATTGCCGAATTCAAGACCATGGTCCGGTCGCTGCACGCCGCCGGCCTTGAAGTCATTCTTGACGTGGTCTTCAACCATACCGCCGAAAGCGACGAGAAAGGCCCCACACTCTCGTTCCGCGGCATCGACAACCTGAGCTACTACCGCCTGCCGGCCGGCCATCTCGCGCACTACGAAAATTTCACCGGCTGTGGCAACACGGTCAATCTCGCCCATCCGCGGGTTCTGCAACTGGTCATGGATGCGCTGCGCTACTGGGTTGGCGTGATGCACGTAGACGGCTTCCGCTTCGATCTCGCTGCGACGCTGACGCGCGACAGCGCGTTTCTCGCCGCGATCAGGCAGGATCCCGTGCTGCAGCGGGTCAAGTTGATCGCCGAACCCTGGGACATCGGACCGGATGGGTACCGTCTGGGGCGTTTTCTGCACGGCTGGAGCGAGTGGAATGACCGCTTCCGGGACGACGTGCGCGCGTTCTGGCTGACCCACCACGCGGGTGTGGCGGAACTGGCGCAGCGCCTTGCCGGATCGAGCGAGGTTTTCCACGTCGCGGGACGCGCGCCGCAGGCGAGTGTGAACTTCATCACCGCGCACGACGGCTTCACCTTGCGCGATCTCGTCAGCTATCAAGCGAAGCACAATGAACTGAATGGCGAGGGCAACCGCGACGGGCACGGCCACAACTGTTCCTGGAACTGCGGCGAGGAAGGGGAGAGCACGGATCCGGCGGTGCTCGAAAGACGTCGTCGCCTGCAGCGCGCGCTATTGACGACGCTGCTGGTCGCCCAGGGTGTGCCGATGCTGCAGGGGGGCGACGAACTCGGGCGCACGCAGCGTGGCAACAACAACGCCTATTGCCAGGACAATGCGCTGACCTGGCTTGACTGGCGTGATGCGGATGCCGAGTTGATCGATTTCGTCGCCGGGCTGATAGACTTGCGCCGTCGTTATCCGCAACTGCGGCGACGAAACTGGCTCACCGGCCAGGCCGTGGGCGATGACCAGCCGGATGTCGTCTGGTGGCATCCGGCGGGACGCGCCATGCGCGTCGCCGACTGGCAGTCCAAGAAGCTTGGCGCCTTTGGCATGCAACTCGCCGCCGAGATAATCGCCGTCGGCGCGACCCAGGACACGGAGACCCTGCTCTGCCTGTTCAACCGCGACGAGATCCCGGTTTCCTTTCTGCTGCCTGGCGAGGCGGTGTGGTGGCAGGTTTTCGACAGCAGCGCCCAGGCACCCTGCGCACGCCTTCAGCGCGAGAAGACCAGCCTGGTACCGGCGCGCAGCGTGCAGATCCTCAGCCGGCAGGCCGGGAGTTTGTCGGACGCCTGAAAGGGTCGCGGCTCGGCAGGGCTTTACTGCCAGCCGCGCATCAGGGCAATGCCGTGTCCACCACGGCTCATGGCGTGATCGAGCATCTCCGGCTGCAGTCCGCCAAGCGCATAGACGGGCAGCGGCGAACCGTCGATCAGACGCGAGAACGCTTGCCATCCCATGCCGCTCACTTCGGGGTGACTCGCGGTTGGCAATACCGGCCCGAGGACGACAAAGTCCAGCCCGAGTTCCGCCGCGCGTGCCAGGTCGGCAGCGCTATGGCACGAAGCTGCGACGCGTTCGAAATCCGGCCGCCGATCGGTTTGCCAGAGCAGTCTCGACGAGAGATGCACTCCTGCTGCGCCGACATGGCGGGCCAGGCACGGGTCGTCATTGATCAGGACGGTGGTCCCGTCGTGGTTTCTGGCCAGTGCCAGCACCGCCTCGGCAAAGGCTTTGCGCCGTGCGGGCGCCAGCCCCTTGTCGCGTACCTGCAGCAGGCGCAGGCCGCTGCACAGCGCCCTCTCCAGCCGCAGCAGCTCGGCGTCGATGCCGTACTCTTCGGCATTGGTCAGCGCATAGACCGGCGCGAGCGCAAGCGCGCCGAGGATCGGACCATTGGCCGGCAGGATCGGGCTGACGTCTGGGGGCTGGCCAGCTTTCAGCCATACCAGAGCGCTGTGTTCGACCGCGGTCAGTTCGCCCTGCCATGCACTGACGCGAAAAAAGCGCAGGCGGACGGTCGCGTGCGGATAGCTGAACTCGCGGCATAGCCACGGCCAGGCACGCTCGACGGTGACCCCCAACTCTTCCTGCAGTTCGCGAATCAGGGCCTCGCGCGCTGTCTCGCCAGGCTCGACCTTGCCACCGGGGAATTCCCAATAGCCGGCGTACACCTTTCCCGGAGGCCGTTGCGCGAGCAGGAACTCGGGGCGTGCCGGGTCACCGCGCAGCATGACCGCAGCGGCCACTTCGGTAATCTGTTTCATCGGTCGCCTGGCTCCACGCGCCCCAGCCGGATCTGGCTCACGCGCCGTCCCTCGGGCGTTTTCGGGCAGACGGCGGTGCGGCGACGGGCAGCGCTGCGGTACGTCGCCGCTTCGCGCGGCTCGGCGCCACCCGCTGCCGGCCGGCCCAATCCCTGGCGAACTGCCAGGCAACGCGCCCGCTGCGCGAACCGCGTTCAAGTGCCCAGTTGAGTGCGTCGCGTTCGGCAGACACGATCTCGTCCTGGTGACAGCCGAAGGCGCCCAGCCAGTGCGCAACGATCTTGAGATAGGCCTCCTGATCGAAGGGATAGAAAGAAATCCACAGACCGAAACGCTCCGACAGCGAGATCTTTTCCTCGATGGCTTCACCGGGATGGATTTCTTCACCCTGGTGCTGGTGGTCGAGGTTCTCGGCAAAATACTCGGGCATCAGATGGCGACGGTTCGACGTGGCGTACACCAGCACATTTTCCGGCGCTGCCGCGAACGACCCGTCGAGCACGACCTTCAGCGCCTTGTAGCGCGCGTCGCCGGCATCGAAGGAAAGATCGTCGCAGAAGATGAGGAAGCGTTCCGGGCGTCCGTCGATCATTTCGACGATGTCCGGCAGATCGATCAGGTCGCCCTTCTCGACCTCGATGACGCGCAGGCCCTGCGGCGCGTACTCGTTGAGCAGGGCCTTGATCAGCGAAGACTTGCCCGAGCCGCGGGCGCCCGTGAGCAGCACATTGTTGGCCGGCAGGCCGGCGACGAAATGACGCGTATTGGCGTCGATCCTCGCCTTCTGTTCATCGATGTCCTGCAGGTCGCCGAGCCGGATGCCGGGCAGGCGAGTGATCGGCTGCAGATAACCCGTGCCGCGCTGCGTACGCCAGCGAAAAGCGCAGGCCGCAGCCCAGTCCGGGCCGGTCGATGCGGGTGGCAGCAGGGGTTCGAGACGATCGAGGAATTGCTCGGCGCGGACAAGAAAACGCGCAAGTTGCCGGAAGGAATCGATCATCGGACAGTATACTTCGCAGGTTGACGAACCCGACACTCTAGCCAAACCATGCATAAAAGCCAACCACGGCGCTTGCTCCCGATTCTCGTCACGCTGCTGGCGGTGCTGCTCAGCGGTTGTGGTACCACCAGAGAGGATGCGGGGGGCGCATGTCCCGCCCCTGCAAGCTGTCCGGTCTGCCCGCAATGCGCCGCCGCCGGCGCGGCCATACCGCCAGCGACGGCCAGCAAACCGCTCCAGGCGGCGCGTTGGAGCGATCTGCCGGGTTGGAGTGAAGATGACCTCGTGGCTGCCTGGCCGGCTTTCCTGCAGTCGTGTCGTGCGCTATCCAGCCGCCCACAGTGGCCGCAGTGGCAGGCCGTCTGTGCCGAAGCCAGAACTCTGAACGGGCCGACAACGGCCGCCGTGCGGCGTTTCTTCGAGTCGCGTTTCCAGCCCTGGTTGATGACCAATCCGGATGGCACGACGAAGGGTCTGGTGACCGGCTACTACGAGCCGCTGTTGCGCGGCTCGCGTAACCGCGGTAAGCCTTATCTGTCGCCCGTGCTCGGTGTCCCGGCGGATCTGCTGACCGTCGATCTCGGGACGGTACTCCCGGATCTGAAAAACCTGCGTCTGCGCGGCCGCCTGCAGGGCGGCAAGGTCGTTCCCTATTTTTCGCGCGCGGAAATCACCAGTCATGAGCAGGACTACGCCGACCGGATCCTGCTCTATGTCGACGATCCGGTTGAACTGTTCTTTCTGCAGGTGCAGGGTTCGGGGCGCGTCAGGCTTCCTGACGGCAGCACGGTGCGGCTGGCTTACGCCGACCAGAACGGTCACCCCTACCAGTCGATCGGACGCCTGCTCGTCGAGCGCGGCGAGTTGACCCTCGAACAGGCTTCGATGCCGGGAATCAAGCAATGGGCGCGTGCCAACCCGAGCCGGGTCAATGAACTGCTGAACGCCAACCCCAGTTATGTGTTCTTCCGCGAACAGCCGGCCAGGGGCAACGAGGGCGATGGCCCAACCGGGGCTCTGGGGGTGCCGCTGACTCCCGAGCGCAGCATTGCCGTCGATGCGCGCTACCTGCCGCTGGGTGCCCCGGTGTTCCTGTCCACCAGCCAGCCCGACTCGGCGACGTCGCTGCGTCGTCTGGTCGTGGCACAGGACACCGGCGGTGCGATCCGTGGTGTCGTGCGCGCCGACTTCTTCTGGGGTTTCGGCGCGCAGGCCGGGAGCCAGGCTGGACGCATGAAGCAGCAGGGCCAGATGTGGGTTCTCCTGCCGCCGGGAGCCGCACCAAAGTAGGCCGGCGGCAACACAGTCTGGTGCATTCCTGCCTCATGTTGGTGCGTGCTTGAGGCTAAATGCACCACTACAGGGATTTTCGTGACCCAGGACGGCGCAAGTCATTGAATCCTGGTGCATGCACGTATGGCACATGATTTGCTTGATGGCTTCGACCCGAATTTCAGGAGGAGTCATGGAAGCACTCAAGTCTGGTACCGACGTTCTGTTCATTCTGCTTGGCGGCATCATGGTGTTGGCGATGCATTCCGGCTTTGCCTTTCTCGAACTCGGCACCGTACGCAAGAAGAGCCAGGTCAACGCGCTGGTGAAGATCCTGACCGATTTCTCGGTATCGACGATCGCCTATTTCTTCATCGGCTACAGTCTTGCCTACGGCATCAACTTCTTCTCCGGCGCCGAGACCCTGCTGCAGAAGAATGGCTTTGAACTGACGCGCTTCTTCTTCCTGCTCACTTTCGCGGCGGCGATTCCCGCCATCGTATCCGGCGGCATTGCCGAACGCGCGCGCTTCTATCCACAACTCGCGGCAACCTTTCTGATCGTCGGCTTCATCTATCCCTTTTTCGAAGGCATCGCCTGGAATCAGGCGTACGGCATTCAGGCCTGGCTGAAGGCGACCTATGGTGAAGAATTCCACGATTTCGCCGGATCGGTCGTCGTGCATGCGATGGGCGGCTGGATCGCCCTCCCGGCCGTTGTCCTGCTCGGGGCGCGTCACGGGCGCTATACGAAGGAAGGCCGCCTGTCGGCGCACCCCCCGTCATCGATTCCGTTTCTTGCGCTCGGAGCCTGGATTCTCACGGTTGGCTGGTTCGGCTTCAACGTCATGAGCGCACAGACGATCGACAAGATCTCCGGCCTGGTCGCCATGAACTCGCTGATGGCCATGGTCGGCGGTACGCTGGTGGCGCTGGTGGCGGGCAGAAACGACCCCGGCTTCGTGCACAACGGCCCGCTTGCCGGTCTGGTGGCGGTTTGTGCCGGCTCAGACGTGATGCATCCGATCGGCGCCCTGTTCGTTGGCGGCGTCGCTGGCGGCCTGTTCGTCGTCATGTTCACGCTGACCCAGAACCGCTGGAAGATCGACGACGTCCTCGGCGTCTGGCCCCTGCATGGTCTTTGCGGCGCCTGGGGTGGCATTGCCGCCGGCATCTTCGGCAGTCGCGCAATGGCCGGGGTTGGCGGCGTGGCGTTCATGCCGCAATTGCTGATGACCGGACTGGCGGTTGCCGTCGCCCTGGTCGGCAGTTGCCTGGTCTATGGCCTGCTGCGAGCGGCCTTTGGATTGCGCCTCGACCAGGAACAGGAGTACAACGGCGCGGATCTTTCGATCCACAAGATCACGGCCGAACCCGAGCGCGATCCCAACTGGTAGTTCAAGCTGAGTGACGCGGCCACCCGAAAGTCGGTGGCCGCAACGCTTAAACGGTCGGATTCCCCGTAAGTTTGCTTCAACACCCGCTTAAGCGCCTATTTTCCATGCCGGAGGATAGCCGCTGCTTCGCGGGGTCACGCGCATTGATGTGTAAGAATGTTAGAACTGACCCCATCCGTGCGGACCCCATCCGTGCGCTGACCCCATCCGTGCGTTGCTGACCCCATCCGTGCGTTGCTGACCCCATCCGTGCGTTGACCCCATCCGTGCGGACCCCAGGAGCGACCATGAGCTACCCTGGAAACGCATCCTGATCGATGTTGCCGATAATTTGAACCCTGGCGTCGGATGGACCGACTTTCGCATGGACGATGGCCGGGCAGAAGAGGCGATCTAAGCCCGAATCCTCGAATTCATCGACCAACTGATGAAGGAACGCTGGGAGAAGTTGTCGGCAAAGGAACGCCAGGTGATGGTCAATGCCATCAACGATTCGCTGGATCATACCGACGAGGTTATCCGGGCGAAGGGTAACCGGTCTGGTTTCACGCCGGTAACCGTGGCATCGCTTTCGTCGGGGGTGGCCGCCGGGCTGCTCGCAGGCGGTGGTGCGCTGCTGGTGGCGCAGTCGGCGGCGGCTGGTGTGGTGGGAGGGTTGCTCGGCGGCGCCTTGTATCAGATCGGCCTATGGCTCGTGGTACAGATTTTCGGTTGGTGGTCGGTGGTGAAACTGGCCATCGGCGGCGGTGCCGTGACCATTGGCGGTGCGCTGGTATCGACGCCTGCGCTGATCGCCTTTGCGGCCAATGCACTGATGTCGACCTCGTATCGCAATGCAAAATATGGGACAGACCACGGTTATCCGGTTATCTTGTTTCTTCTGCTCTGAAAACCAGGAATCCGTGGTCCCCCATTTTTCATGAGCATGAAATGACTGGACATCACGAGCTTAATGTAACTACAATAAGTTAATGATCACCTGGGATGAGAGTAAGCGCAAGAAGAACCTCAAGGCACACGGCTTTGACTTGGCCGAAGTTGATTGCGTATTCGACTCCCCGATGGTCACAGTGGAAGACGAACGCGAGCAGTACGGCGAACAACGGCTGCGAAGTCTGGGTTGGTTTCGTGATCGGGTTGTCTTCCTGGTTTGGACGGAGCGCAGTGACGGCGCCCGAGTGATTTCCTGTCGATACGGTGACAAATATGAAACGCGCGCGTACTTCAAAGCCCTCGATCTATAGCAAAGAGCAGATCGCGTCCGCGATCGCGGCAGCGCCCGAGAAAATGAAAGACTTAGAGTGCCCATACGACCCCAACGACGCTGAGGCGGTGGCCAAGTACTGGGCCAAGGGAAAGGTTCGCCTTCCCGGCCAGCGTGGGCCGCAAAAACTCCCGACCAAGGTTGCGGTAACGGTTCGATACAGCGCCGAGGTGGTTGAGTACTTCAAATCGACCGGCGAAGGCTGGCAGACGCGCATGAATGAGGCGTTGCAGCAGTACGTCAAGAGACACCGCGCGATCGGCAGCTAACCGGGCGCGGGGGCAACTAAACGAGCGGCGAACGGCTTGTGCTGCGCGCACGCCCTCCGGGTGCCGTCACTTGCGTCTAGGCGGTACCGCCAACCGTCAGTCCGTCGATGCGCAGGGTCGGCTGGCCGACACCCACCGGCACGCTCTGGCCATCCTTGCCGCAGGTTCCGACCCCGGGGTCGAGACGCATGTCGTTGCCGATCATCGAGACCTGATTCATCGCGTCGGGCCCGCTGCCGATGAGCGTCGCGCCCTTGACCGGCGAGGTGACCTTGCCATCTTCGATCAGGTAGGCCTCGGACATCGAGAAAACAAACTTGCCGTTGGTGATATCCACCTGCCCACCGCCGAAATTGACCGCGTAGATTCCTTTCTTGACCGATTTGATGATCTCTTCGGGGCTCCTGTCACCATTCAACATCGTGGTATTGGTCATCCGCGGCAGCGGCAGGTGGGCAAAGGATTCCCGGCGGCCATTGCCGGTGGGTGCGACACCCATCAAACGGGCGTTGAGAGCGTCCTGCATGTAGCCCTTGAGGATGCCGTCCTCGATCAAGACCGTGCGCTGCGTCGGATTGCCTTCGTCGTCGATGTTCAGTGAGCCGCGCCGCTCGGCAAGGGTGCCGTCGTCGATGACCGTGACCCCGCTGGCGGCAACGCGGCTGCCGATGCGGCCGGCGAAGGTCGAACTGCCCTTGCGATTGAAGTCGCCCTCCAGCCCGTGGCCAACCGCCTCGTGCAACAGGATTCCGGGCCAGCCAGCTCCCAGTACCACGGTCATCGTCCCGGCCGGTGCCGGGCGCGCGGCGAGATTGGTCACCGCCTGATGCACTGCTTCGCGGGCGTAGCTCTGTAGCAGGGCGTCGGTGAAGAAGCCGTAATCGGTGCGTCCGCCACCGCCCGCCGAGCCCTGTTCGCGCTGCCCGCCTGCTTCGACAATGACCGTCAACGAGACGCGCACCAGTGGTCGGGCGTCTGCAGCCAGCCGCCCGTCGCTGCCGGCAACCAGGATCACCTCGTATTCGCCGGCGAGATGCGCCATGACCTGCGTGACGCGAGAATCTTCGGCGCGTGCCATGGCTTCGAGCTTCTCGAGCAGCTTGACCTTGCTGGCGGCGTCGAGCGAAGCCAGCGGGTCGTGCGGTACGTAGAGCTGGTGTCCGCTTCGCCTTTTCAGCGCCGGTACGCCGCGCTCCTGCCCGGCGGCGGCAATCGCCCGCACCGCCCCGGCAGCATCGCCGAGCGCCTGGGCGCTGATGTCGTCGGAATAGGCAAAGGCGGTTTTCTCGCCGGCCAGGGCGCGCACCCCGACGCCTTCATCGATGCTGAAACTCCCTGCCTTGACGATCCCCTCCTCGAGGCTCCAGCCTTCGGAGCGGCTGTACTGGAAATAGAGATCGGCATAATCGACCTGGTGCGTCATGATCTTGCCGAACACCTGCGTCAGGTCGGCGACGTCGAGGCCATACGGCGTGAGCAGGGTTTTCCGCGCATGTGCGAGAAGGGTCTGAGCTTTTGCGTTCATCTGGTTTCCATGGCTACTGCCGTTGCCGTGAACATCGCTGCAGCGACTCACGAATGGCGTCCCCCACCAAGCGCGGGGGGTGCTTGCCCCGCACCTGGCGGGAATTGAAAAAAGGTCTGGCGCTCCCCGAGGCCGGTGCGCAGAAGGTCTTGACCGTTCGCCGTTCACATGACACGGTGTCTGAGCGCCGGCAGGTTGGCCCGGACCTCGGCGAGACGGTTCGGGTCAAGTTCACCGATGATCACTCCCGGTCCTTTCGCCTGGCGAGCGATAATGACGCCCCAGGGATCGATCAACATGCTGTTGCCGTGCGTCTCACGGCCGTTCTCATGGCGACCGGCCTGTGCCACGGCCAGTACATAACACTGGTTTTCGATCGCCCGCGCCCGCAACAGGATTTCCCAGTGTGCCCGCCCGGTCGTTTCGGTGAAGGCGGCGGGAATCACCAGCAGGTCTGTGACACCGAGCGCTCGATAAAGCTCCGGAAATCTGAGGTCGTAGCAGATTGACAAGCCGACCCGCCCAAACGGCGTGGCAAAGCCGACGACCTGACGGCCGGCCTCGATGGTCGCGCTCTCGTCGTAGCACTCGTCACCCTGCCGGAAGCCGAAAAGGTGGATCTTGTCGTAGCGCGCGACGCGCTGGCCCTGCGGATTGTACGCCAGGCAGGAATTGAGCACCTTCTCGGGTTGCTCGGCCAACAGCGGGAGCGAACCCCCGATCAGCCAGATCGCGTGTTCACGGGCGCTGGAGGCGAGAAAATCCTGAATCGGTCCGTGGCCATCGAATTCACGTACCCTTACCTTGTCCGCATCGCTGATGCCCATGATCGGGAAGTACTCGGGCAGGGCGACCAGCGCAGCCCCCCCTGCCACCGCCTCGGCGATCAGGGTCGCAGCGGTACGCAGGTTCTCGTCAACGCGCGGCGTTGACACCATCTGCACCGCTGCAACCCGCACGCGGGGGCGGTTTTGCGACGCGTACTGCAAATCATTGCTGGGCCGATTCATTGCTCGCTCCGGTCGAGTTGGAAGGATTGGGCAGTTCGGGCGATGCGCTCCCTGGAGTGGCCGATCTGGAAATCTTCTCGACTTTCGGGTCGTCCCACTTGCCGGTCACCAGATACTCGAAGCTGAAGACTTTGTTGAGCGGATTCTGCAACAGTTTGTGCGCCAGCAGGGTGGCAACACCGGCCAGCGGGTTGACCACTGCGATGCCCAGCGCGGCGCTGCCACCGAGCTCGGGTTGCACGGTAACATTGAGGTTCTGGGTTTCATGCTTCAGGTCGGCGTCGCCGCGCATCACCACTCGCGCTGCCGGTCCTTCGATCTGCAGGCGATCGGTGTGCATCAACCCGCTCTTCACGGTCATCTTCCCGTGGATGGCGTCGAAACCGAAGCCTTCACTGAAGACGTCGCCGAAATCAAGCGAAAACCGACGCGGCAGCCCCTGCAGGCTGATCAAGCCGAGCAGCTTGCCGGCGCCGGGATCGAGCTTCACGAACTGGCCCTTGCTGGCGTCAAGCTTCATCTCACCGCTCAAGGTCGCGTAGTCAAGCTCGGTCGGCGGCCCGTTCCAGCCGATCTTGCCCTTCAGGGTCGCGCTGCCGCCGCGTACCGCACCGCCGTAACCCAGGCGGTCCAGCAATTTGCCGACATCACTGCTGTCCAGCGTGAAATCGAGTTGCGTGCGATTGGCATTGCTGATCTGCCACTGCCCGTTGCCGGACAGGCTCCCGTAGGGGTTGAGCAGTTCGATCCTGTCCAGTCGCCAGATACCGCCCTCGTTATGCGCCTGGACATCGAGACGTCCGAAGCGACGGGCGCCGACGGTAAAATCGTCGACCACGATGTCCAGCGCAGGCAATTCCTTGAGGATCTCGCCGGGCTCGGCATCGCTGCTCGCCTTGTCCGGCCGTCGCCATTTCTTGAAACGCGCCGTCAGCTTGCCGGCTCCCGCGCCGTCCCACTGGAAGCCACCCACCGTTTCCCGCGACTGCACCGTACCTCGCCACTGGGGTGACGTACCCGTGACGCCGACGCTTACGTCGGTGTAGTACCTGCCGAGCAGGACGGCTTCTTCGGCCTTGAGGTCCACCGAAACGGGAACGCCAGGGCCTGCGCCGGGGGCGCCATCCCTGGCGCCGCTGCGCAGGATGCGCTGCCAGTAATCGAGATCGACGTTCTTGCCACTGATGCCGATGCTGATCCCACGTTCCGGCAACTGCGCAAGCGGCCGACCGATCATCACCGTACCGCGTTCGGGAACGCTGTCTTCGCCCTGTTTGCGCCGGATCAGTTGCACACTGAGGATGTTGCCGAGGGTGGCGCGTAGCTGGTCGCGCAGTACCGGCTGACCGGTGCGCGGGGCGGCCGCCGTCGGCAGCGCCGTATTCTCGAAATGCAGGGGCATCGCTTCGCTGGCGTTCTTGCCGAATGGCGCAGCCAGAGCCGATGCGACGCCGACCAGGTTCGAGTCCAGCAGCAGCTCGACGTTGCGTTTCCGGACCCCTACCTCGGCACGGTAGGTGGCGGTTCCGGACAGCTGGTCGAGCAGCGGGAATTCGACGCGTCGCCGCACCTCGTCCATGCCGACCGTACCGTTGGCGATCACCAGCACCTTGCCGCCCTGCACGCCGCCCTTGATCTTGAGGGGGCCGCCGAACAAGGTGGCGTTGATCTCGGGGATGCGCAAATCCTTCTCCGAGAACTGCAGGCTGCCGCCGAGCTGTCGCAGGGGCGGCAACGCGGGATCGACATTCACCTCGTTGGCCAGAAAGGTGTATGTCCCCTCGACCTTCGACTCGCCGAGTCGTGCCTCGGCCAGTGGAATGAGCAGCGCGATGTCCAGGCGGCCCTTGCCGCTGGCGCTCATGTGGTCGGTGAAGTGATCGATCTGGTTCGCCACCGGACTCTGCTTGATGAACGCCAGGAATTCCGACGTGTCGCCCTCGGCGTGACCCTTGACGCTCAGCGTCGACACCGGCGCATCGAAATCGGCGATCTCTGCGCGCGTCTGCGATAGCCTGGCGCCAAGAATCGAGCCGCGCCGGGCCTGTACCGCCATGCCTACGCCCTCGAAACGAAGGTCGGCGTCAATGCCGGTGATCATCGGCCAGCCCACGCCGTAATCCAGGGTCACGTCATGCGCCTTGACGGTGACCAGAAACTGCCCCTGTTTGCGGTCGAGGAATGGGAACTTTGCCAGATCGCCCTTGAGGGCCAGTTTCGCCTCGCTGGCCGCGCCGCTTTTCAGGGCATCACGGACCCAGTGACGGGCATCCACGTTGATTGCCGCCGGCAGGTAGCGCCAGACCGCGCGCGCGTCGGCACGCGTCAGTGTGGCCGTCAGGTCAATGCTGCCTGGTCCCTCACCATTCCTCTGGTACACGCCCTGCGCCGAGCCGGCAGCATCTGGTCCGGCAAATTCGGCGCGCAATAGTTCGGCGTCGAGTCGCCCCTTGCTGATTTTCCATTTGGCTTGCGCAGTCAGGGTCTCCAGTGCAATCGCTGACTCCGGCAGGACGTCCGGGAATTCGATCCCGACCTTCTGCGAACGCAACTGCACCGTCCCACCTTGCTCACTGGCGTCGAGCGAGCCGGAAAACCCGCTGATCCCTGGCATGTGGTCCCTTGGCCTGAGCGCCAGATCGTGGAAACTGCTTTTCAGCGCATAGCTCTGCAAGCCCTCCGCGTCACCCTGAAAACTTGCGCGCAACTCGCTGAACCGGCCGCGCGGCGCATAATCGTTCAACAACTGGCGTGACCCGGTGTCGAGCGGCAGATAGGCGGCAAGGCCGGCGAGAGCCGCCAGTTCCAGCGTGCTGGCAGTGAGGCTGCCGCGTACTGAACTGCCTTCTGCCGGGCGCTGCCAGTCCACACGAAAATCGGTTGGCTCGATGTGGATGCTCTCCAGCAGGGCGTCGCTTTCGCCGCGGAGCCTGCGCGTCACGAGTTCGACCCGTTGCCCGTCGACGCTGACTCGCCCCTGCGAAAAGCGTGCGCCAATGCGTCCGGACATATGGTCCAGTTCCAGAGCCGGCAGATGCCTCGCCAGGCGAAGATTGACATCGTCGAGCGAGAGGTCGGCGGTCAGCTCCGACAGGTTGCCGTCGGCAAAACCCGCCCAGGCGCGCACGGCGCCACGGCCATGCGGGAGGGCGATCGGGTAGTCGAGCCAGGTGGACCAGATGGCCAGATCAGCGTAGTCGATCTGGGCGAAGATCCGCCCGTGCCATGAAGCGGTGTGCGCAACATTCTTGCCTTGAAGATCGCCCCGCAGATCGACCTTTGAAGCCAGTTCGGCTGGCGGCAAGGCCGTCAGGCCGAAGCGATGCTGTCGCCCCTGATTGTCGAGGGCGAAATTCAGGTCCTCGAGAATCAGGGGCGGCGCCCCGCGGCGTGCGTCATCCCAGACCACCGTCGCACCGTTGATGCGGATGCGCTTCTGCGCCAGTACCCAATCCGCCACCCCGCTGTCACTACCCTCCGGCGCGACCGCAATTCCTGCGACGTAAAACTGGCCGTCGGCGTCGCGCCGCAGGTGCAGCGTCGGCGCGTCGATGCGCAACAAGCGCAGACGAATTTGCAGCCGTGGCAGCGACGACCACGAGAGGACGCTCTCGACGCGGGTAAAGGCCAGCGCCGGTTGCCCCTGTCGATCGGCAATGCGCACATCGGAAAGGATCAGATCGGGGTTGATCCCCTGCCAACTGGCTTCGATCTTCCCGATGACGACGGTCAGGCCCAGCGTTTGGCTGACGTAGCGCTCGATTTCGGGTCGGTAGCTCTCGATATTCGGCAGGATCAGGTAGCGCAAGGCCAGGACCAGCAGCACGAAGCCGAAATAGAGCACTACCAGGCTCCGTACCGCCGCCCGCCCGAGCAGGCGAACGCCGGGGTGCGAGATCACCGGCATCAGGTAATGCCAGCGATGGTAGAGCGCCGGGCGCAAGTCCTCCGGGCGCATCAGATTGGGCCGGGGTACAGAGACTTTTGCCAACAGTCGGTCAGCGTCACTAGAATGTCGGAATACCTGGACAGACGATCGAGCCGCTAATTGTAACGGCTTTCCCCGGGTCTTCAGTGCCGGGCGCGCTGCCTCGGCCGACGGCCACCCTGCGAGACATCAATGAATACCACGATCAATGGCCACGCGGCCCTCCCGAGCGCTCTCGATTCACCCTGGCAGGCTGCCCAGAACCACAGCCGTTACCTGCGCCAACTGCTCGCCAGCCGTCCGGAGATCGCGGCCTGGCTCGACGAACACGTCGTGCTGCCGGTTGGTGCCAGACAGTTGTGCGATTTCCTGGCACAGGAAGCGCCGGGCAGCGAAGAGAGCCTGAAGCGCGCGTTACGTCGCCTTCGTCAGCGCGTGATGGCCACGCTGATCGTCCGCGACATTGCGGGCGTGGCGCCGTTGAGCGAAGTCGTCGAAAGCATGACGCAACTCGCGGACGTGACGACCAACTTCGCGCTCGACTTTGTCCATCGGCAACTGAGCGAGTTGTTCGGCGAGCCGCTCGACAGTCGCGGTCAGCCGCAACGGCTGCTGGTCATCGGCATGGGCAAACTCGGAGGACGAGAGCTCAATGTGTCGTCCGACGTCGACTACATCTTTGTCTACCCGGAGGAAGGGCAAACGAGCGGGCGTCGCCGCATCGACAACTACGACTTCTTCCTGCGCCTGGGCAAACGCCTGATCGGCGCCCTCGGGGAGCCCACTGGAGACGGCCAGGTTTTCCGGGTGGACATGCGCCTGCGACCCAACGGCGACTCCGGGGCGCTGGTCGGCTCGCTCGGCTCGCTCGAAAACTACTTCATCACGCAAGGCCGTGAATGGGAGCGTTACGCCTGGATCAAGGCGCGTGTGATGAATGAAGGCGTCAATCTGCAGCCCGAATGGGTCGATGGTTTGCAGGAGATCTGCCGCCCCTTTGTTTTCCGGAAGTATCTCGATTTTGGCGCGATCAACGCCATGCGCGAACTGCACGCCCAGATTCGCCGCGAAGTGGCGCGCAAGGACATGGCCGAGCACATCAAACTGGGCCCTGGCGGAATACGCGAGATTGAATTCATTGCCCAGGTCTTCCAACTGATACGCGGCGGTCGTGAGCCGGCCCTGCAGGCACGGCCGACCTTGCAGATCCTCGCCCTGCTCGCCGAGCGTCGCTTGCTGCCTGCCGACAGCGAGCGCGAACTGGCGGTGGCCTACGAGTTTCTCCGCCGACTCGAACATCGCCTGCAATACGTCAATGATGCCCAGACGCACCGCCTGCCGACCGGCGACGACGAGCGCCTGCAGATTGCACGGTCGCTGGGTTTTGCCGACTGGTCGGCGCTGTTGACCGTCCTCGACACGCACCGTTCGGCCGTTGGCAGGCATTTCGAACAGGTTTTTTCCGATCCGGAGGAGGGCCGACATCCATTGGCGGCGCTCTGGGATGGACCGGTCGGTGGCGACGATCCACTCGAGCGGCTGTCTACCCTCGGATTCCGACAGCCGCAGGCGATGCTCGAACGCCTGCAGGGTTTTCGCCAGAGCAGCCGCTACCTGCAACTGCCGGCCAGCAACCGCGAGCGCCTCGACGCCCTCGGCCCGCGCCTGATCGATGCCGCTGCGGCCACGCCGATGCCCGACGCGACCTGGCAGCGCGGCCTCGACTTCCTGGCCACGATCAGCCGTCGCGGCGCCTACCTGGCCCTGCTGCAGCAGTATCCACAGGTGCTGATGAAACTTGCCGAACTGATCGGCAGTTCGTCTTGGGCAGCAGACTATCTGACTCGCCACCCGATCCTGCTCGATGAGTTGCTCGACTCGAGAATCTTCGACGTGGCCATCGACTGGCAAGATTTCCAGCAAGGACTGCAGGCGCGCCTGGCGCAGCACCGTGACGATACCGAACGCGAAATGGACATCCTGCGGGAAACCCACCACGCGCAGGTCTTTCATTTCCTGGCTCAGGACATGGCCGGAATGCACAGCGTCGAACACCTTGCCGACCGGCTCAGCGAACTCGCCGACATCATGGTGCAGACGACGATGGACCTGTGCTGGCAGAAGTTGCGCCAGCGTCACCCGCATCCCGAGCGGTCGCCGTGCTTCGCGGTCATCGCCTATGGCAAGCTGGGCGGCAAGGAGCTCGGATTTGCCTCCGACCTCGACCTCGTCTATCTGCACGATGACCCGGAACCCGGCGCTGGCGAACTTTACGCCCGCCTCGGCCAGCGGATGAGTACCTGGATGTCGACCCAGACGTCCGCCGGCACGCTCTTCGAAGTCGACCTGCGACTGCGTCCGAACGGCGATGCGGGGATGCTGGTCTGTCCCATCCAGGCTTTCCGGGACTATCAACTGCAACACGCCTGGGTCTGGGAACACCAGGCGCTGACGCGCGCCCGTTTCTGCGCCGGCGACCCGGCCGTCGGCGAGCAATTCGAAGCGATCCGCGTCGAGATTCTGCGTCGGCCGCGCGATCTGAACAGATTACGGGAAGAAGTGCTGTCGATGCGCAAGCGCATGCTCGACCAGCATGCTTCACGCAGCGAGGAAGACTTTGATATCAAGCACGACCGCGGTGGCCTGATCGATGTCGAGTTCATCGTCCAGTACCTGATCCTGGGGCACGCGCACGCGCACCCGCGTCTTTGCGGCAACCTCGGCAACCTCGCGTTGCTCGGAATGGCTGCCGAACTGGGGCTGATTCCCGGCGACCTGGCCGCCGGCACGCGCAGCGCCTACCGGGATTTTCGACGCATGCAACACGCCCTGCGGTTGAACGCCGGACGCCGCGCACGCGTGGAACGTGCCTCTGTCGCCCGTCGCATCGACGCGGTTCGCGCCCTGTGGCAGGCCGTATTCGGCATTTCATGACCGGATACGCCAAGGTAATGGTTTACACTGCCGGTGGGCAGCACCGAAGCACAGCGCGCACGGGGCGCAGGGAGTTACGGCAATGATCGTTTGGCGTGAACAGAAGATGAGTGTCGGGAACACCATGATCGACGCGGACCATCGTTATCTGATGTGCCTGATCAACACGGTGGAACTGGCGCTGCGCAGCGAGTCGTATCGGGATGTCATCGATATCGTCCTGGAGCAACTGGAGCAATACGCCCGCGAGCATTTTGATCGGGAAGAAAAGTTACAGGTGGAACTGCGCTACATCAGGTATGACCAGCACGCGCAGCGACACCGTGAGTTGTTGCGTGAACTCGATCAGATCCGCAGCCGCGTCCAGGCGCTGGCGACACCCGAGGCGGCTGCGGCAATCGCTGGAGAGATCGCGCAGCTCCTCCGGCACTGGCTGGTCAACCACATCTTCCAGGAGGACATGCTGCTCAAGCCCCTCTTTGCGCAGCAGCGGCGCTAGCTCATACCTTGTGCGATTCCAGGCGTGTTGAAGAGTCCCGGAAGAAGGAGCCGCAGGATGACGAGACAATGACTGCCCGCAAGGGTCTCCTCCTCGCCGGAGGCGCGGGCACCCGGCTGCATCCGGCCACCCTGTCGATCTCCAAACAGTTGCTGCCGATCTACGACAAGCCGATGATCTACTACCCGCTGAGCACGCTGATGCTGGCCGGCATCCGAGACATCCTGATTATCTCTACCCCGCAGGACACCTCGCGCTTCGCGCAATTGCTCGGGGACGGTAGCCAGTTGGGGCTCAACCTGCAATATGCTGTCCAGCCAAGCCCGGATGGCCTCGCCCAGGCCTTCCTCATCGGCGCAGACTTTATCGGCAACGATAATTCGGCCCTGGTGCTCGGCGACAACATCTTCTACGGTCATGACTTCCACCAGATTCTCGGTCACGCCGACCAGCGCGGCACAGGCGCCACGGTCTTCGCCTACCACGTCCATGAGCCCGAGCGTTATGGCGTCGCCGAATTCGACGCCAGCGGCAAGGTGCTCAGCCTCGAAGAGAAGCCTAAGCAACCGAAGTCCAACTACGCCGTCACCGGCCTCTATTTCTACGACAACCAGGTCGTCGACCTTGCGCACAACCTCGAGCCCTCACCCCGTGGCGAACTCGAGATCACCGACCTCAACCGCCTTTACCTCGAACAAGGCAGTCTCAATGTCGAAATCATGGGTCGCGGCTACGCCTGGCTCGACACCGGCACTCACGACAGCCTGCTCGAAGCCGGCCAATTCATCGCTACCATCGAAAAGCGCCAAGGCCTCAAGGTCGCTTGCCCGGAGGAAATCGCTTTCCGCCAAGGCTGGATCACGACGGAACAGCTTGAGGCGCTGGCCCATCCTCTGGCTGGGAATGGCTACGGGCAATACTTGCTCAGACTGCTGAAAGGCAAGGTGTTCGGATGATCGTCACAGCCTCCGCCATCCCTGACGTCCTGCTTATCGAACCGAAGGTTTTCAGCGACGAGCGCGGATTCTTTTTTGAAAGTTACAACTCTGGTGCCTTTACGCAGGCCACCGGGCTAGATGTCGCCTTCGTGCAGGACAACCACTCCAGGGCTGCCAGGAACGTCCTGCGCGGCCTGCACTACCAGCTTCCCCCGAATACGCAGGGCAAGTTGGTGCGGGTAGTACAAGGTGAGGTCTTTGATGTCGCGGTCGACCTACGAAGGAGCTCAACAACGTTCGGAAACTGGGTCGGGCAGATCCTCAGCGCCCAGAACAAGTTGCAGATCTGGATTCCCCCGGGCTTCGCTCATGGCTTTCTGACCCTGTCGAATACCGCCGAATTCATCTACAAGACTACCCATTATTACTCGCCAGAGTACGAACGCTGCCTGCTGTGGAACGATCCGTCCCTCGCCATCGATTGGCCAATCGATGGCGAGCCAGTCTTGGCGGCCAAGGATGCGGCTGCATTGTCGCTCGCGTCAGTCGAACTGTTCGCCTGAGCGGGTGGATCAAGCCATCTCCTGGGAGCCCGCATGACCCTTAAGGAACCGCTAACTTAATCGCCACATATCTGTAGGGTATAATCTGGACATTCCACCCTCCTTGAGTCGCGCGATGAAGCAGATCAGTTTTTCCCAAGTGGAGTTTGCAGGCAGGAAGCGGACGACGTGGCGGGAAGTGTTCCTTGCCTAAATGAAGCAAGTGATACCGTGGGGCGAAGTGCTGGGGGTGATTGCCCCGCACTACCCGAAGGGGGAGCGGGGTAGTCCGCCGGTGGGACGACTGGAGCGGATGCTGAGGGCGTATCGTGTACAGCAGTGGTACAACCTGTCGGATGAGGGTGCGGAAGATGAGATCACCGACAGCCAGGCAATGCGCGGGTTTGTCGGGATTGACCTGTCGCGGGAATTGGCACCGAATGCGACAACGCTGCTGCAGTTCCGGCATCTGCTGGAGAAGCATGAACTGACGAAGAAGGTATTCGAGGCGATCAATGGCAAGTTGTCTGCCGCGGGCCTGATGATGCGGGAAGGGACGATCGCAGACGCCACGATGCTTGCCGCACCGCCCTCGGTCAAGAATGAGGCCCAGGCTCGCGACCCGGAGATGCACCAGACCAAGCAGGGGAACCCATGGTACTTCGGCATGAAGGCGCATATTGGTGTCGATGCCGAAAGCGGATTGGTGCACACGGTGGTGGGCGCGGAGGCAAACGTCGGGGATGTGACGCAGACCACACAGGTCCTGCACGGCGACGAGAAGACGGGGTATCTGGATGCGGGCTACACCGGCGTCGAGAAGCGGGAAAAACTGAAGGCGCGGGACATTGTCTGGCGGGTGGCGATGAAGCGTGGCAAGCTCAAGGCCGTGCCGGAAGAGAGCGTGCGGGGTCGGCTGTTGCGCCAGTTGGAATCGGTGAAAGCCAGCATCCGATCGAAAGTGGAACATCCCTTCCCTATCGTGAAGAACCGGTTCCACTTCCGGAAGGTGCGTTACAAAGGCTTGGCCAAGAATAGTGCAACTCCACATGCTGTTCGGCCTGGCTAACCTGGTGATCGCCAAGCCGAGGCTGTTGGCGCTCAACGGCCAAGTTGCGTCCTGATGAACGAAGAAGGCCCGGAAACGGGCGGGAAAAGGGAGAGATCCTCGGCGGATCGAGCAAAAAACATCCTCCAGTCATAACCAGTCACGTCTGGCACGGCCGCAGGCGGCTTCGCGACGTCGGGTCTCTCTGAAAGGTGCTTTAATCAGCGGTTCCCTAATTTTCCATTTCTACAAGATGCTGAGAATCAAAAAGGGTAAATTATAATGATCAAGTTTGCACTGCTGGGATGTGGTCGCATTGCCAAGCGGCACTCTGAACTTCTTGGCCTGGGCCAAATCAATGGAGCTTGCCTGGTGGCTGTCTGCGATGCCGTTTCCGAAAAGGCAATAAAGATTTCTAATCAGTTCGGAGTGCCGCACTTTGCCGACATGCACCAGATGATGCGTGAAGTTAACATCGATGTTGTTGTCGTCCTTACCGAGAGCGGAAATCACGCCAGGCACGTCATTGAGTTGGCAAGATATGGAAAGCATATTGTCGTTGAAAAGCCGATGGCACTCACTCTGGACGATGCAGATTCAATGATAAGGGCCTGTGATGAGGCGGGCATCAAACTGTTCGTCGTCAAACAAAATCGGTTCAATGTGCCTGTAGTGAAATTGCGTGAAGCACTTGAAGCAGGCCGATTTGGGAAACTCGTTCTCGGTACGGTGCGCGTACGTTGGTGCCGCCCCCAGTCCTATTATGATCAGGATCCCTGGCGCGGCACCTGGGCGCTTGATGGCGGGGTACTAACCAATCAGGCAAGCCACCATGTGGATCTGCTAGAATGGATGCTTGGCGATGTCGATAGCGTTTTTGCCATGAGCACGACGGCGCTGACCAATATCGAAGCGGAAGATACTGCGGTGGTTACGCTGCGTTTCCGAAACGGAGCATTGGGTGTTATCGAAGCCACGACAGCCGTACGCCCCAAGGATCTGGAAGGCTCTATTTCCATCCTCGGTGAGGGCGGTGCGGTTGAAATCGGGGGGTTTGCGGTCAACCAGATGAAGACGTGGAATTTCGTTGTCCCGCTAGCGGGCGATACCGATGTGATGGAAAAATACTCTGTCAATCCCCCCAACGTCTATGGATTTGGTCATCAAGCTTATTACGAACATGTAGTCGATTGCATTGCCAATGATAAGCAGCACCTTGTGGATGGCCTGGTTGGACGGAAGAGTCTTGAGCTCATCAACGCCATCTACGAATCTGTTGAAACTGGCCGGGAGGTGCCGCTGCGTTTCCGTCCCAAGCACTGTCGCCTGGGAGGGCGCTGAATGCCGAGTCCGATAATAAAAAACGTGGGTATAGTTAATGTTGTCTGCGGCGAAAATGTGACCATTGTCGAACCGGCCAACGTTTATGGTTGTTCGCTTGGGGATAATGTATTTGTTGGCCCCTTTGTTGAGATACAGAAAGATGTTCAAGTTGGGAAAAATACCAGAATACAGTCACACAGTTTTATCTGCGAGTTGGTGACGATTGGGGAATCCTGTGTTGTTGCCCACGGCGTGATGTTCATCAACGATCTTTTTGCGACAGGCGGCCCGGCACGTGGGGATAAGGGGTTGTGGAAAAATACGGTCATTGGAAACAGGGTTTTTATAGGTAGCAACGCAACCATTCTTCCTGTGAATATTTGTGATGATGTTGTAGTTGGTGCAGGTTCAGTCGTGACCACTAATATTGTAAAATCTGGGGTCTATGCCGGTGTTCCTGCCGTTTTCATCCGAGCGTTCTAGTGTTTGTGGCTGCTAGATTAATAATGCTAGGTCGATTGTACATTTTTGGCATGTCGGGCGTGCTTGAATTGTAAATTTGGCAATATGTTTAGTGGCCAGTCATCTTCTCGCCAAGAAAGCCAAGCTCAGGGCCGTCGACTGGAAGGTTGCCCTCAAGATCTTTCAGTGCGGGGTCTCACCAAATTCGTTGTGGCCATTCTCGTTAATGGCTTTCGCCATCGCCCTGATTTACGGTTGCCGCTGGCGACTGCTACTCAAACGAAAACTTAATATGATTCTTGCTGTTTGCACTGCTTGCATTAAGACTGGCGTTTATCTATGCTTTTCCGGTTGATTTGTGGAATAGTGGAGATGACTATCCATTCATGTCACTTGCGCATGCTGTGCATATTGATCAAAGGTTAAGTAAAGACGACTCAGTAGAATTGCTTATGCGCAAACCTCACATCCTGGGATCATTTATCCGATCGTCAGTTGGGTTATGTGCCGCACATCTACTCTTTTTGATTTTGACACCGCCGAAACTAGATTGGTTGAGACCATTAGAGACAGTGCCTCGTATTGGCGAACTATTCAAATAGTTCCGCTACTAATCTTCCTATTTGTCCTCTTAATTCTCGGAAAACTAAGGGCGATGGCACTTCGCGTATCTGCTTGCCTAGATTCAGTGTGAATACCATGATCCACGCCACCTCTGGGCCAAGAGCACGAATTGTTGAGCTGGATGGATTGAGGGGCATTGCAGTCAGTTTGGTCTTGATTTGGCACTTTTCTGGTGCTGTAATCGATCAAAGCTTGGGAGTGTGGGCAAAATTCGTGTATTGGATAACGATTTTTGGCAGGACCGGCGTAGATCTTTTTTTTGTTTTGTCCGGATTTCTTATTACAGGGATTATTCTAGACAGGAAACAAGGATTCAGGAATTTTCTCATGAGTTTTTATATGCGCAGAGTGCTGAGAATAGTTCCTTAGTACTTGGTATTGGTCGTTGTGTTTTGGATAATTGTTTTTTCGACGAGTGCCACACCGGCATTCAATGCTGATACGCCAATTTGGTATCACCTGCTGTTTATTCAGAATGTCTGGATGGCACTAAGTAATGTTTGGGGACCAGGGGCAATTTCTGTTACGTGGTCTGTGGCGATTGAGGAGCAATACTATATGGTTTTTCCTTTTGTTTGTTTGCTTTTGTCTCGCGATAATTTGATTAAATTGCTGTGTTTTGTTGCGATTGCCTCTTGTTGTTTCCGGTTGTGGGTGTGGTTGAGATTTGGCAATTCTTTTGCAATGTATGTCTTTACTCTGAGCCGGCTTGATGGGTTGGCACTCGGTGGATTGTTGGCATGTTTCTGGAGAACTGATGCATTCTTAAATCTTTCCAAAGAAAATAAAACAGCTATCAAAAATTCCTTGGTCGTTCTCATTTGCGTGATACCAGTGTTTTTGTTTTTTATAAAGAAGGATTTGTCTATGAACATGGCACTCTGGGGGCACACCTACCTCACTTTGCTATATTCCCTGGCATTGCTTGTTATTTTGTTTAACCTTGGTTCGAACAATCTCGCTTGGCTGAGGGGTTGTAGGTTGGCAAAGCTTGGCGCCTTGAGTTATACTTTGTACTTGGTTCACCCATTTTTCATCTCAAGTGTTTTCCTGCTCTCGGGTAAAAACGAAAAGCTTAGTTCGTTGGTTGAGTTATTTTTATTCTTGGTTGCGCTCTGTTTGAGCCTCATATATTCGTTTGTAAGTTTCAAATTTCTTGAGAAGCCGGCAACGGATTTGGGCAAGCGGTATGCCTATTAAAATTGGATATGATATGAAAGTTCCATTCGCAGACCTGCTCAGTCAATACCATGGAATAAAGAACGAAATAGATGGGGCGATTTCTGCTGTAATTCAATCCTCTTCGTTCATACGTGGCTCATATGTGGATCGATTCGAACAGGAGTTTGCTACAGCGGTTGGTGCTAGACATTGCGTTTCTTGCGCGAATGGAACGGATTCGCTGTATGTATCGATGAAGTCTTTGGGGGTTAAGCCGGGTGACGAGGTGATTGCCCCGGCCCACTCATGGATTTCAACTACCGAGACCATTACGCAGGCTGGAGGCAAGGTGGTTTTTTGCGACACGGATTTGGAGACATTCACCATTGATCCAGCCCAGATTGAGTCAAGAATCACCCCTCGCACTGTTGGGATCATTCCAGTTCATCTCTACGGACAGCCAGCAGACATGGATCCGATCATGGAAATCGCGGCCCGTCATAAATTGTGGGTGATTGAAGATTGCGCTCAAGCGCATCTCGCACGATACAAAGGCCGAATGGTGGGTAGCTTTGGAAATGCGGCATCATATTCGTTCTATCCAGGAAAGAACCTGGGGGCCATGGGCGATGCCGGTGCGATTACGACGCCAGACGGTTCTTTGGCTGACCGGATGGCGATGTTCGCTCGTCACGGTGGACTAAGAAAAGGCGATCATCAGATCGAGGGAATTAATAGTCGTCTGGACGGGCTTCAGGCAGCAATTTTGTCTGTAAAGCTGCCCCATCTTGCTAATTGGACCAAGGCCAGACAATCTATTGCTAATCGGTACTCAAACGCCCTTGGTGCTTCACCTGGTCTTGCTGTCCCTTTCGTTGCCGAAGGTAGAGGACACGTTTATCACCTCTACGTGATTCGCCATGAAATTCGTGACCAGTTAGCAAAGTACCTTGCTGATCGAGGCATTCAAACGGTGATCAATTATCCCGTGGCACTCCCGTTCCTTCCCGCGTACGCCCGCTATGGACATCGACCCGCGGACTTTCCTAATGCGTGGAGTAATCAATCCAAAATTCTGTCGCTTCCGATTTTTCCGGAAATGAATGACGAGCAGATTGCCTGGGTGATTGAATCGGTTCGAGAATTCTGTGTTGAACACGCTAGTGTAGCGAGATAGAGCAACCCAATTGCTTGGGAGAAAATTTCTCAGCGCCGGTGCCGGTACCGTATTTGCACAGATCGTCAATTTGGCCTGCATACCGATCTTGGCAAGGCTTTATGAACCGGCTGCATTTGGCGTATGGGCTTTGGTACAGGCGCTGGCTCTTGTGGTTGGCGGGCTGTCGACGTTCCGCTACGATTTGGCGATTGTGGTTGAGCCTGATCAAAACAAAGCTCAGCGCCTTTTCTTTGTGACAGGAATGCTGGCGGTTTGTGTGTCCTTGATAACGATTCTGGTCATTGCCGCTGGGCAGCACTTCTTCTTTGGTGATTCTGACGCCATTTCGGGAGGGGTGCTTCTCCTTCTTGGTGCATGGGTACTGATGCTTGCTGCAGCTCAGTTGCTACAGTCCTGGCTGATGCGGGATGAGGCTTTTCTGGAGATCTCTCTCGCACAGATAGGCAACGTAGTCGTCACCAATGCCGTTCAGCTTGGCGCGTATGCTATCGGCGGTGCTGCATGGCTCGTTGGCGGCAGTGTCGTTGGACAGTTCGCTGCGCTCGCAATATTGCTTTTTGCTCTGCAAAAGAGCCCGAAGACGCCCGAATGGCGCGCTCTAGATTGGTCGAGGTCTTCTTTGGATGTCCTTCGCTCCCATAGCCGCTTTCCCAAGTTCTCGCTTCCATTCTCGATCCTCTCGCTGATCAGGGAGAGGGCTCCGCTTTTTGTTCTGGGCATGTATGCAACTCCAGCTCAGGTCGGATTGTTTAGTCAGATATGGCGACTGGCCAATGTTCCGGTCGGGCTCACCAGCAGTGCTGTGCGGCCGGTGATATTCCAGCGGGCGGCGGTGACGGGTGCTCAGCATATCGAATCGACAATACAGGGATTGCTTCTATGGCTTGCGATCTTTGGCGCGCCGTGGGTCGTGGTCGTGATTTTCTGGCATCGAGAACTGGTGCCGCTGGTTCTCGGCCCAACCTGGAAGGATGCGGCCGTCTTTGTGCCTGCAGTCGCTTTGCCGGCATTTCTTTTTGCCCTCACCAACTGGATGGACCGTTTGCTCGATGTTGCAGGACGCCAGGATCTCAATCTGAAACTGGAGGCGGTGGCCGCTTTCCTGGGCACAGGCGGGTTAGCGATAGTTCTCCTGATGGGTGCTGATGTCGAGTTAGCAGCGCATGCACAGGGAATTGGGCTGATAATGAGCTACCTTGCTTTTCTGTATTTTGCGTTTAGCGCGCTTCGATACTCTACAAAGAGAATGTTCATGACTCTTGGCATGGCATCGGTTGTCCTCGCATTGACTGCCGGTGCTTGTTGGGCGATAAATTTGGCGTTTGATTTCCAGCAGTCACTGGCGATTGTGGGCGGTATCATCACATGCTTCTCCATCGCCGTCTTGCTACAATTGAGGAGTGGATTTTCTTGATCGTCGTCATCGACTATGGGGTTGGCAATTCTGGTTCCATTGCAAACATGCTCGACTATCTTGGCTTCGATGTCTGCATCGCGCCGGGTCCGAGTGAAATACGCAATGCTTCCCACCTGATTCTGCCGGGGGTTGGCGCGTTTGATCCTGCCATGAATCGACTGCGTGCCTCCGGAATGATTCCGGTGCTCGAGGATGCAGTATTCGGGAAGAGTATTCCGATTCTTGGCGTTTGCTTGGGAATGCAATTGTTGGGGCGGAGCAGCCAGGAGGGCAAGGAGCCCGGTCTTGGATGGTTGGCAGCCGATACCGTTAAACTTTCGCTGACCGTAGGAACATCTATCAAAGTTCCACATATCGGTTGGTCCGACGTTCTGCCACGGACAAATGCCAGACTTTTTTCGGCCGGGATGCAGTCACGTTTCTATTTCGTCCATAGTTACCACATGTGCTGTGACAATTCTGAAACCATAGCGGCCGAATGTGACTACGGTGGCCGGTTTACCTGTGGGGTACAGCAGGGGAATATTTTTGGAGTTCAGTTTCATCCGGAAAAAAGCCATAAATTTGGCATGGATCTCTTTCGCAGGTTTGCCAGGGAGGTGGCTTGATGCGGCCTCGGGTGATACCTGTTTTGCTTCTTGATTCTCGTAAACGTCTCGTCAAGACCCGCAATTTTGATGACCCAACATACGTTGGTGACCCGTTCAATGTTATACGGCTCTTTAATGAAAAAGAGGTCGACGAGATTATCGTTCTCGATATCGAAGCGTCTATGCAAGGCCGCAAGCCGGATCGCGGCTTCTTGAGAGAATTGGCCTCTGAGTGCTTCATGCCGCTTGGTTATGGCGGAGGGATTGCGCTACCTGAAGATGCTCAAGATTTGTTTTCGGTCGGTATTGAGAAAGTGGTCATTGGCCGGCAATCAACTGATATAAAACTTATCGCTACTTTGACAAAGAACTTTGGCGCCCAGGCTGTTGCGGCTTGTATGGATTGCCGACGAAGCGGAGGGTGTTATTCGGTTTTCGCTGATCGAGCTTCGCGAAAGACTGCTGATGATGTGGTCGCGCACGCCAAGGCGTTGGAGGCTTCGGGGGTGGGTGAGATCATTCTGCAAAATGCCGAACTGGACGGTGCGCGAACGGGATTTGATACCGATTTGATTCAACGCGTCTCTAGCTCGATAGATATCCCGTTGGTTGCTCTCGGCGGTGCCGGAGATTTGTCCCATCTGAGGACAGGGTTGGCTGCCGGAGCAAGCGCCGTTGCTTCAGGGAGTGCCTTCGTTTTTTTGGGGCGACTGCGAGCGGTTCTGGTTACCTATCCGAGTACTGCGGAATTGGAAGCACTCGAGGTGGGGATTGTTTCGGGCGGCGAAGCGATATGACGGATAAAGTCTGTACGTTCTGTGTTATGGACTCAAGTAATCCAGGAATTGAGTTCGATGCGAATGGACGATGCAATTGTTGCCGTGATGCCGAAGCGAGAAAGTCTTTCGAATGGTGGCCCAACGATGAGGGGCAGTCGCGGCTGAAGAGTATGATTGATCAGTTGCGCATCAGCGGGGTCGGTAAACCCTATGACGCTATGATTGGCTTAAGTGGTGGGATTGACAGTGCTTACCTGGCGCACCTCGCCGTCAAAATGTGGGGATTGCGGGTGTTGGCAGTGCATGTCGACGGGGGGTGGAATTCAGAACCCGCTGTGCGAAACATCGAGTCCATGGTCCGCAAGTTGGATATCGACCTGTTTACTCACGTTGTTGAGTGGGAGGAAATGAAAGACTTGCAACTTTCATTTATGCGTGCTTCAGTTTTGAATCAAGATATTCCGCAGGATCATGCCTTTTTCTCGACTTTGTATCGCACGGCAACGAAATTTGGCATGAGAGATTTTCTCAGTGGAGTCAATTTTTCTACGGAATGCGTGGTTCCCCCAGGCTTTGGGTTTCCATACAGTGACGATGTGCAACTAAGGTCAATCCATAAGCGTTTCGGGTGTTCCGAGTTGAATTCGTATCCGACGATGCGGTTCGTTGAGTTTCTTTGGATAACTCGCGTACGCAAGCAGTTGTCAGTTCACAAACCCTTGAATTATATTGATTACGACAAGGAGCGGGCCGGTATTGAATTGACGAGATATTACGATTGGCGGGATTATGGTTCAAAACATTCCGAATCGCGTTTCACAAAATTCTATCAAGATATTTATCTGCCAAGAAAAGCCAATTTCGACAAGAGAAAACTGCATTTGTCTAGCCTGATTGTTTCGGGGCAGATGTCAAGGGCAGAGGCTTTGGTTGAACTTTCACAGCTGAACACGACAGAAAATCAAGTCAGGCAAGATGTCAAATTTATCGCCAAGAAGCTTGGTATTTCACAAAGCGAATTAGAACATATTATCTCTTCCCCCTTGATTCCGCATTCTGCTTACCCGAATCAACAGGGGCTTGCCAAGGCTTTGCTGAAAGTTAGGCAACTGGCCCGGCGATTTTTGGTACGCATTGGCTGAATTGGTGCGCTTGATGGGAAATGAGTTGCCTAGAAAAGACAGAGCATTGGCTTGGCTTTTTGTTTTGATTGTTCTTGGATATCCGTTTTTTGCAATTGTCGGAATTTTGATAAATGTAGAAAGTCTTTCGGCTTCTATTCCATTGCGATTGATAGTGGTTCTATTGGCAGGTTACATATTCTGCAAAGGCGGATTCCATCGACTGTCATCGACTTTGATTTCTTTCGGGATGTTCTGTTTTTTTTATTTGCTTCGTTTGTTTTTCGATCTTGGCATCGCTAACATTGGTGAAGCCAACCAAGCCCTTACATTTTTTGTTGTTACAGTTTTTCTGCCTTGCCTGGCGTTGCTGCTGTGGCGCGTTGAAATACCCGAGTCTTTCGTCGCTTTGCGGATAGCTCTGATGGGGGTTTTGACTTGTGTGCTCGTTCTTGTTTCATACCAACAAGGTTTAGGAGGTGAGAGCAACTTGACCGAAAATCACGGGCAGATTCTTTTCCTGGGTTTAAATGCAATAACTATTGGACATTTGGCTGTCACTTCCTTGATTGCAGCACTGGTTTGTTTTGATTTCTCCACGTCCCTCTATCGGCGATCCTTCATGCTTCTGATCGGTGGCTGTGCGCTCGCGTTGCTTTTTGTGTCTGAGGCCAGAGGGCCAGTGATTAGTCTGGTTGTTGCCGTGATGGTGTTTGCGATTGTAAGAAAAAAGGCCAAGATTCTCTTGGCATCCATTGTCACAGGGACGGTAGGGGTTTTCTGGTTCGGGGAGATGTTATTCGAGCGCATGGGAGCTGTTGGAGAAGATGAATCATCCCTTGGGCGACTTGAAATGATGGCTGGGTCGATAGATCAGTTTGTTCAGCACCCTTGGTTCGGCGCGTCGTTTATCGAACCGATTACTTTGAGTTACCCCCACAACTTGTTTATTGAGATTCTACTGGCGCTCGGCCTGGTTGGAATGCTGGTTTTTCTTCCCGCATTGTTTGGTGCAACTAGATCGGCAGTCGTTCAGATGCGGCAAGGTAAAGTTCTTATGTCAATGCTTTTTTTTCAGTATCTTGTTGGAGCGCAGTTTTCGGGGGCAATATATGGAAATTCGGCGCTTTGGGCGGTGATGATAATTTTACTTAACGGTCGGATTGATTCGGAAAGAATCCAACCTTCCACCACCGCAGGCAATTGTAGTGCTTGGCAAGGAGTCAAAGGAGTGGCGGAGTGAGGCTGTTCCAGAATTCAGGTATCTACCCTGGCTATAGGCGACGACTCGATAAGCTTTCGGAGGGTCTTAACAGATTTACCGACCGAAGATCTGCCTTTCTGGCTGATCGCTACGGCGCCTGCCATTTTTTGAAGCCTGTGCTGGATGGCGACCCCGAGTCTTTCTTTACGAACGGCGACGACGAGACGCTACAGCGGTTTTGGGCTACCGAGCACGGTTTGCCCTCCAGCGTTCCGCTAGTGACCATTCTGCTTGCCCAGATTGAGCAGCACCGGACGGAAGTGTTCTACAATCTTGATCCGATGCGCTACGGGAGCGATTTCATACGCAAGCTTCCCAGTTGCGTCAAAAAATCGATTGCCTGGCGTGCAGCACCCTCGCCAGGAGCTGATTTCGGTGCCTACGACGCTGTTGTTTGCAATTTCCCCAGTATTCTTGAGAGTTATCGTTCCCGGGGGTGGCGCGCCGAGTATTTTTTGCCTGCACATGATCCCGAGATGGACTCTTACGCAGCCAATATGGATCGGCCGATCGATGTTTTGTTCGTCGGGGGCTACTCACGGCATCACCAGCAGCGCGCGGCCATTCTCGAAAAAGTGGCCACACTCAGGGATCGCTACAATATCGTTTTTTGCCTCGATCGCTCGCGTCTCACACGATTGGCAGAAACGCCAATTGGTCGTTGTGTGCCGCTGGGAAAGCATCGAAGGCCGGATGGTATTCGCGCAGTTAGCCTAGAGCCAGTTTTTGGCAGAGCGCTTTACGCGATGATTTCCAGGGCCAAGATCGTCTTGAATGGAGCGGTCGACATGGCGGGTTCCGATAGAGGCAACATGCGCTGTTTCGAGGCAATGGGTTGTGGTGCATTGATGTTTTCTGACGCAGGGAATTACCCTGAGGGAATGTTAAATGGTGAAACGATGATGTTGTATGAGGATCTGAATAGTGTCGCTAAGATTCTTGAACAATTATTTGTTGACAGTGATTTGATGACTACTGTTGCAACAAAAGGCCACGAGCTTGTTAGTCGTGCTTTCAATAAAGAAAAACAGTACGCTCAGTTTGAAAGCATTGTGAGTTTATTGTCATGAATTGGCTATTTTCGCTACTAAATCGTGTTTTTGGTATAATTTACAGGCGCACGTTAAGAATTAAAGTTGGAGAAAAATCAATAATCCGTTGGTGGAAGTTAAACGCCAGAAATGGACGACTGGAGGTCGGTTCTGGTTCAATTATCAATTGTCGAGTTGATTTTGACAGCCCTGACGGGTGCGTGGTAATTGGTGATCGTTGTTACGTGGGAGTGAGCCACCTTGTCTGTCACTCTGGAATAAATATTGGTAATGACGTTATTATTTCGTGGGGCGTTACAATTGTTGATCACGATTCACATACTCTTGAATGGATTGGTCGAAAAAATGATGTTCCAGATTGGT
Source organism: Candidatus Accumulibacter propinquus (assembly GCF_056856495.1). Taxonomy (NCBI): domain Bacteria; kingdom Pseudomonadati; phylum Pseudomonadota; class Betaproteobacteria; genus Candidatus Accumulibacter; species Candidatus Accumulibacter propinquus. Next base: position 320,979 of record NZ_JBSEHC010000003.1, on the reverse strand, counting down.
TGGATGGGAAAAAAGACTGGAGCAGAATAACAATTGAGCCCGTCAATATTGGCGATCGAGTTTGGATTGGATTTGGCGCCACAATTTTGAAGGGCATTAACGTTGGGGAAGGGGCGGTGATTGGTGCGGGATCAGTTGTTACCCGAGACGTCGCACCCAATTCGGTTGTGGCAGGCAATCCAGCGCGAGTTGTGCGCCATATTGAAAATTAGGCTTCATTCTATGAAGAATAGTTTTGGTACTTGGGAGGAAGCTGTTCAATGGCTTCGTGACCAGCCTGACAAGCGTGATCTCGTCGAAGGTGCATATTACGATGACCCACTTGCCTCTGCGGCACAGCGCTATTTTTCGAGTGAGGAATGGCGAGGCATTCAGGAATTCTTGCCGGCACGTGGCAATGCGCTGGATGTTGGTGCGGGGCGCGGTATTGCCAGCTATGCTTTGGCGAAAGAGGGGTTTGTCGTTACTGCGCTTGAGCCGGATGGCAGTAACTTGGTGGGTGCGGGTGCGGTACGTTCGCTTGCCAGAGAGTGTGCCCTGCCCATCACTGTCTGCCAGGAGTTCTCGGAAAAGTTACCGTTTGCTGATGCGACATTCGAAGTTGTATTTGCAAGGGCCGTTTTGCACCACACGCGGGATTTACCGTCGGCCTGCGAAGAGCTTTTCCGCGTTCTCAAGCCAGGCGGAGTGCTGATTGCTGTCCGGGAGCATGTGATTTCCCGGCCGGAAGATTTGCCGGCCTTCCTTGATTTACACCCCCTGCACAAGCTCTATGGCGGTGAGAACGCCTTTGTTCTTGACCAATACGTCGGTGCAATAGAATATGCAGGTTTTCTGCTTGAACGAGTGTTGACTCCCTTCGAAAGCCCAATCAACTTTGCTCCTTACACAAAGGCAACGCTAGAACAGGAACTTGCTCAGCGTATGACGCGCGGAGTTCCATTGTTGTATTCACTGGTTTGTGCCTTGCTTCGCATGCCAGCACTTTGGAAATTTGCGCTGCCGGTGCTGACTCGTATTGATCATCGGCCCGGCCGCCTCTATTCGTTCGTTTGCAAGCGCCCATAACATGGCGACTATTTGGGTTACCGGCGCCAGAGGGTTTATTGGCCGTCATTTGAGCAGACACCTCCATGAGCGCGGCCACCGTGTCGTTGGTGTGGGGCACGGTGCGTGGCCGGAGCATGACGCCCAACAGTGGGGTGTTACTTCCTGGCTCAATGGGGATATCCACGGCAGCAATCTTCGTAGCCTGTCCGATGTTTCAGGCCAGCCGGATTTCGTTTTTCACCTTGCGGGGGGGGCATCGGTGGGGGCAGCGATTGCCAATCCCCATGAGGATTTCTTTCGTACGGTCGCAACCACCGCAGAATTGCTTGACTGGCTCAGGCTGGAGGCGCCGACGGCACGATTGGTCGCGATCTCCAGCGCGGCGGTTTATGGTTCGGGGCAGCAGGGGTTGATACGTGAGGAGCAGGCACATGTTCCATTCTCTCCTTACGGTTACCACAAGCTTGTGATGGAGCAACTCTGTCAGAGCTATGCGGCCAGTTACGGAACCAGGGTTGTGGTCGGCCGATTGTTTTCGGTTTATGGCAGCCATTTGCAAAAGCAGTTGCTTTGGGATTTGTGCAGCAAGCTGGCGACAGGAATTTCCGTTGTTGAACTCGGTGGCAGCGGTGACGAGTTACGCGATTGGACTGATGTGCGTGACGTGGTGCGGGCGCTAGATGTCATCAAGGACGTCGCATCGGCTGAAGTGCCAACGTTTAACGTGGGAACCGGGCACCCGACGAGCGTGTGTGAAATCGCCCAGCAAATTGTTGATGCCTGGGGCGCTGGCTCTGAGCTGGTCTTTTCCGGGCGATCACGCCCGGGGGATCCCTTCAGCCTGTTGGCCGAGCCTGCTCGGCTGAGTGCACTGGGTTTCGATTGGCAGATCCCGGTTGAAACCGGCTTGCCGGATTATGTCGATTGGTTCCGAGGTAGGATGCGGGGTGCCGATTGATTCGCGTCGCATTCACGTTGATTGGCGGGCGCAATTGGACAGGCGGCTACAACTACCTGCTCAATCTGGTCCGGGCCCTCTCAAAATATGCTGCGTCTGGCGTTATCCCTGTAATGTTTTTTGGCCGCGACGTTTCTGATGCAGATGCCATGCCATTTCGGGAGATGCCTGGAGTTGTCGTTGTTCGCGATTCGGTGTTTGACGAGCAGCATCGCTCCGCGAGATTGCAACAGGCGCTCCTGACCGGGTGCGATCTCGCGGCGGCGAATGCCTTTGCCACCCATCGTATCGACATAGTCTTCGAGCCGGCACAGTTTTACGGGTGGCGGTTTCCCTTACCGGGTGTGGCATGGATACCGGATTTTCAGCATCGATACATGCGCCATCTGTTCAGTTTCGGGGCGTACTGGAAGCGCGAGATCGGATTCCGGGCGCAGGTTCTGAGCGGGCGGCATGTGATGCTGAGCAGTGAAGATGCACGAAACGATTGTGAGCGCTTTTATCCAGCCACGCGTGGTCGTACGTATGTAATTCGATTTGCCATTCCTCCTGCGGACAACCGTGATTCCGCTTGGGCGCGTTCTGTCGCAGACGACTACGGGTTGCCGGAACACTTTTTTTTCTTGCCAAACCAGTTTTGGACCCACAAGAATCATGAGTGCGTAGTACGAGCCCTGCAGGTTCTCAAGGTGCAGGGGCGTGAGTTGGTTGTCGCTGTTTCAGGGAAGCAGGCGGATCCGCGAAATCCCCAACATTTTCCAGGCTTGTCGGCCCTGATTCATGCCTTAGGTGTGCAGGAGAACTTCCGTCTGCTGGGATTGATTCCCCTTGAACACATTCCGGCCTTGATGCGTTCCTGTTCGGCCATGATCAATCCGTCATTTTTTGAAGGGTGGAGTACGACGGTTGAGGAGGCCAAGTCGTTGGGTACGCGGATGCTGCTCTCTGATTTGCGGGTGCATCGAGAGCAGTGTCACGACGCCCTGTTTTTTGATCCCACGAAGCCTGACGCCCTGGCGGAATTGATGGCCGATTTTGTGCCACTTTCAGAGTCTGACCGTACGATCATCGCCGAATCGGCTGCCGAGCAGGCATCAGAGAGAACCAGGTTGTTTGCCCAAGAGTTTTGTAAGTTGGTTACTCAGGTTGTCGAGAGCAAATGAAAATCTCTGTCATTACCGTATGTTTCAATTCTGAAGCGACCATTGCCGATACCCTGCAGTCTGTCCGCGAGCAGAGTTATCCTGAAATTGAACACATTGTAGTTGATGGCGGGTCGACCGATCGCACTGCAGAAATCGTTTCAGCGGAAGGGGGCCGGGTTGCCACGTTCGTCTCCGAACCTGATCGTGGAATCTATGATGCGATGAACAAGGGCATCGGTCTGGCAACTGGTGATGTGATTGGCTTCATCAATGCCGATGATTTCTATGCATCGGAAGGGGTGTTAGCCAAAGTTGCGGAAATGTTTCGGCATCCCGGTGTCGATGCGTGCTACGGAGATCTGTGCTACGTGAAGGTGTTTAATACCCAATCCGTTGTTCGATACTGGCGGTCGTCAGAGTTTCGGCCGGGGTTGTTTGCGAGCGGCTGGTGTCCGCCTCATCCGACCTTTTTTGTACGACGGAAGATTTACGAGCGTTTTGGTCGTTTCGATCTTGGCTATCGCATCGCAGCAGATGTTGAACTGATGATGCGTTTTCTGGAGGTTCACTGCGTACGCGCTAGATACTTGCCTGAGGTACTGGTGAAGATGCGCATGGGTGGAACGACCAATAAGAGCTTTAAGAACATTGCCAAGCAGAACGGCGAGATTCTGAGGGCAGTGAAAAAGCATGGTTTGGCCTCCAATACATTGGGCTTCTTTGCCAAGAAAATCATTTCTCGAGGAAAACAGTTCGTCACCAAGCCAAGTCAGTCTTCAACATGAGTCCCAGTGTACTGGTTACAGGCGCTAACGGCTTTGTTGGGAAGGCGCTTTGCGAAGCGCTGAGTCGACGTTATGAGGTTCGCGGAGCGATCAGAAAGCTAGGTGAAGGCTGTTCTCTTGATGTGACAGAAGTAGTTCCAGGGAGTCTGTCAGCCGATTTTGATTGGACAGATGCATTGGTTGGCGTCAGCGTAGTCGTGCACTGCGCTGCCCGCGTGCATGTGATGAACGAAAAGACGGCCAACCCGCTGACCGAATTCCGTCGGGACAACGTCGATGGGACGTTGCGTCTGGGTCGCCAAGCGGCGGAAGCTGGGGTTCGGCGTTTCGTGTTCGTGAGCTCAATCAAGGTCAATGGAGAGCATTCGCGTCCGGGCCAACCGTTTACTGCCGAACAGCTACCTGCGCCGGTCGATCCCTATGGCGCTTCAAAGTGCGAGGCTGAAGCGAGGTTGCATGAGTTGGCTAATGAAACTGGGATAGATGTGGTCATTGTTCGCCCGCCGCTGGTCTATGGACCGGGGGTCAAGGCCAATTTTCTGGCGATGATGCGCTGGTTGCAACGAGGCGTACCGCTCCCTCTGGGGGGCGTGAACGAGAACCGGCGCAGCCTCGTCTTTATTGATAATCTGGTGGAACTGATCGTCACCTGCATCGACCATCCAGCGGCTGCTAATCAGACATTCCTTGTTTCCGATGGTGAGGACCTGTCGACGGCGGAATTGTTGCGGCGCATGGCTGCTGCACTTGGTAGGCCAGTCCGGCTGATACCTGTACCGGCGGGATTGATCACGCTGGGTGCCAAATTGATTGGGTGCAAGGGGATTGCTGAGCGTTTGTGCGGGTCGTTGCAGGTGGATATCGGCAAGACCAGGGAATTGCTTGGATGGATGCCGCCGGTCAGCGTCGATGAAGGCTTGCGGCGGACTGCCGAGCATTGGCTGACGACCGAAGGTCTACGTGACAACATAAAATTTCGCTACAGGCTTTGAGGGTAATGGGGATTTGCATTACAATTCGCTTCATCAAGAGGCTTCTATAGGATGTTTATGACCAGTCTGACCGTTACCGCAATGGGGTAAGTCACGTTCAGAAAAGACGTGCTGCAACATCTCGGCATCAGGCTCGGGGATTAGGTCGAGCTAGATTTGCTGCAGGATGGTCGGATCCTGCTCAAGGTGGCCGCGGACAGCGGGTACGATTGTTGGCTTCGCTGCTTTGCATGCTGGCCGGACAGAGAAGGTCGCCTCTATTGAAGAACTCAATGACGCGATCGTGATGGCTTAGGCAGGGAAAGATGAGAATTGCCGATGCTACCAACGGCCTTGTTCAGGCTGTCGTGCGTACTAACCCCGTGCTAGCTGAAGCAGTCGCCAAAGTATTGACCTATGCGGAATTGATCTCGGTAGCAATGCCATGCCTGTGTGAAACTGTGTGGGTGCTGCGCAGGCGCTACGACTTTCAGACCTCCGATGTGGCCGTGCTGCCAGTTTCCCAAGCAGGCGGTGATTTTGCTGATGGCTCCATTGCTTACGTTTCGTTCGACAAAAGGGCGGTTGTTCTTCTCGAAGCACTAGGTCAATCCGCGCGTCTATTGTGTAAAATAGGCAACGGGTTAGGCATGAAGCGATTGTTTTATTTGGCCTTTGGGCTGTTCGGCGTACTGGATTTTGCGCTGCCGGCCTTGCTCGTCGCACGGCTGATGCGACTGACATCGTCAGGGCCGGTGCTTTACTGGTCCGACCGTGTTGGCAAAGGGAACCGGATTATCAGGGGGGGTGCATAGAGCAGATTGGCAGCGATCTGTGAATACATCCCCACACCACGGTTGGCAACAAAATGCAGTGGTGGCCACAGGTTTTATTGTGATCAGCGAGCCTTTGCCAGAAGACTTCCTGGTTGGCCGGCAAGATGCCCCGGCCCAAGTTCGCGACAGGGTTTGCACAATTGCCATGCGTCGGAAGCTGGGCACAAATATCTGTAGCTATACCCTGCGCCGTCACCCGATAGGCATTATCGAGGGTTTTCGATGCTGGACCCAAGTCAGCAATGGTTATCGGCCATCATAACGTCATAGTTGCGCTTTGGTGCGGCCAAATTGGCATCGTCTCAATTAAGATATGCCGTCGATTACCTTGGCCTCGATTTCCTGGAGGATGGTGTAGTGGGGATGGTTGTCTCCTCACGTGACAGCTCCGTAGCGGGGCGAAATGGTGGCACTCGTCTCCCGCTCGGTAATCGCTGCATGAAAGCTGTGGCTGTTGTATGCGCCATCGGCCGAGACATGGGCGATATCGCCTTCGACTTGGTCGAGCAATCCGGGCAAGACAATGACGATGATGTCCTTCGTCGTTTCGTCTATCGCCAGATGGACCTTACGCCACAAGTGATGCTTGTCCACTCCGTGCTGACACATCGGTCCATGGTCAGCCTTGCACAACCAGTCGACTCCGGTGGCGCGCATTGCGCGACGATTCGTTCTGCCTTCGAGCGTTCAGGTATACCGATTGGCGGGATGAATATTCTGATTGCGATGCACGCCATAGCCGAAGACAGCTCGATTATTACCAATAATACTCTGGAGTTTCACTTTGAGCATGGTTTGGCGGTTTATGGATGGGCCAGTCAAGTATGATCCGTCGCTTTATTTCCTTGCCAAGAAGGCACAAACAAACGATTTCGTTAATCACCGATTTTGTCTTGCTGCTGTTCGCCTTCTGGTCGGCGCTGGCCATACGCTTTGAAACCTGGAACCCGGAACTGGCGCCATACGGTTGGCAGATGCTGGTGGCTCCGTTGCTGGCGATTCCGATCTTCATCCGTCTTGGCTTGTACCGGGCGGTCGTCCGTTTCATGGAAGATCGGGTGGTCTTCGTGGTTGCCGGTGGGGTCACCATGTCGGTGCTGCTGCTGGCGGCGAGTGTTGCCCTGACCCATGCGCCGGGACTGTCACGCGGTGTCCTGGCGATTTACTTGCTGCTGGCAATTGTTTATGTTGGTGCGACACGTTTCATCGTGCGCAGCTATTTCCTGCGAGCCGAGCGTGGCCAGGATGTTCGTAAGCGGATTGCAATTTACGGCGCCGGTCAGGCCGGTACGCAATTGGCTTATGCCTTGCGTGCCGGCCGGGAGTATCTGCCTGTGGTCTTTTTTGATGACAACCCTGCCCTGCAGAAGACTGAATTAGCCGGTCTACGGGTGCATCCACCTAATGAACTGACAGCAGTGCTGGTGGCGAAAGAAATCGACGAGATATTGCTGGCTATTCCTTCGGCCAGTCGATCGCGCAGGGCGGAGATCATAGATCGCCTGGAGGGCCTGCATTGCAAGGTCAAGTTGGTACCGGGCATGGCGGATGTGGTGAGCGGGAATTTTGCAGTCGACGCCATACGGGAAGTTGAGATCGAAGACTTGCTCGGCCGTGAATCCGTCGCGCCGGACGCCGCCTTGCTCGGGAGCTGCATCACCGGAAAGGTGGTGCTGGTTTCCGGGGCAGGCGGTTCTATCGGTTCTGAGCTCTGCCGCCAGATCGTACGACTCCAGCCATCGCGGCTGGTATTGATGGAAATGTCAGAGTTTGCGTTGTATTCGATCGAGCAAGAACTGGCCGCGCTCTGTGCGCGTGGCCAATTGGGCGTAGAATTGGTGCCATTATTGGGTTCTGTGATCCACGAGCGACGCAATGAAATGCTGATGCGCGGTTTCGGGGTGCAGACGGTGTATCACGCGGCGGCCTACAAGCATGTTCCGCTGGTCGAGCACAATCCGATCGAAGGGCTGCGCAACAACGCGGTTGGCACGCGGCGCATGGCGGAAGCAGCACTGGCGGCAGGGGTGGAAACCTTTGTTCTGATTTCCACCGACAAGGCTGTGCGCCCGACCAATGTGATGGGCGCCAGCAAGCGGCTTTCCGAACTGATCCTGCAGGCATTGGCGCGCAAGAGCGCGCAGGGCAAAACGACGCGCTTCTGCATGGTGCGCTTCGGCAATGTGCTCGGATCATCAGGCTCGGTGGTGCCGTTGTTCCGCAAGCAGATCGCGGCGGGCGGGCCGATCACCCTAACCCACCCCGACATCACGCGTTTTTTCATGACCATCCCCGAGGCAGCCCAACTAGTGATTCAGGCCGGCTCAATGGGGGAGGGTGGCGAAGTCTATGTTCTGGACATGGGCAAGCCAGTTAAGATCGCTGATCTCGCGCGGCGTATGGTGCATCTGAGTGGTTTGGAGTTGCTTGACGAAGCACACCCGGACGGCGATATTGCAATTGAAGTCGTTGGCTTGCGGCCGGGTGAAAAGCTCTACGAAGAACTGCTGATTGGCGGGAATTTGGAAGGAACGTCTCATCCATTGATCATGCGTGCCTTCGAGCATGAAGTGCCTTGGACTGTCCTGATGGAACAGTTGACGAGATTGGATGAGGCCTGCCAAACCTTCGATTTTGAGAAAGTGCTGGGCTTGCTGGGTTCTCTAGTGCAGGAATATGCGCCGTCCCGACATGGCGATGGCGAGTTGATTTGGCGCAAGCTGATCCAGCCGGTCAAGGGTGATGTTTTGGTTCTTTGAATTTCTTGGAATGCTGCATAAATGAACAAAAATGAGTTGATGAAGGGCGACGAAATAAGTTTTTTCGACCTGTGGGACCGGTTGCGCTCGGGATGGCGTCATATTATTGGGGGCACTTTGCTTGGGGCAGTCGGGGCCGGGTTGGCGATTACAGTCCTGCCATCAAGGTATGAAGCTGTTGCAGTTGTGCAAGTTGGGCAAGTTGGGCAAGTTGGGCAATTTGGGCAGAATCCCAGCGTGCCCGTTGAGCCGGTTACGCAGGCCATCGAGCGTATGAAGTCACCGGCCTTTCAGATGAAAGTGGCGAGGTCCACTGAGGTTCAAGCGTGGGCTGATGACTTGCTTCGTTCGGAGGGGGCGACAACAAAATACATTACACTGCAAATTGTTAAGGCTACGGCAGCAAGTGGGACGCCATTGATCGAGTTGAGGGCTTATGGTGGGAGCGCCGAGATTGCCAGAAAAATTGCCGAAGCATCAATCGATGAACTGGCTAAGCGGCAGCTTGAGTTGGCGAAACCAGCCGTTGATAAAATGCAGTTGGATCTGAATATTGCAAAAGCTAACCTTTCAAGCGCTGAAAAGGAGGTTGAAAGCATTCATAAATTGATGGCAAACATCGTGGTTAAGGATGATCGTTTTTCGCAGCTTTCACTGATGACTGATCTGCGAGTCAAGAAGGAAGTGGAGTTTTTCAAGCTACGCCAAGTGATTAGTTCGTTAGAATCAGCATTGGCTGTTCCATTTACCCAGCCGGCGGGCGCGATCGAGGATATCTTCGTAACTGACCGGCCAGTGTCGCCAAAGAAAGCACTGCTTCTTGCACTAGGCCTGACGGGCGGCTTTCTCGCTGGTGTCATGTCTGTGTTTTTGGCCGATGCATGGCGGCGGTTCAAAATCCGTAGTTGATTCTCCTCTAACTTTTCGCGCCTTTTTTTGAGATCTCGAAGAGCATCCCGGCATTCTTGAGTAGTTCGCCCCGTTCTTGCGGGCAGTGACCAAAGGCCCCATCCGAAATCATCGAGGTCAAGTCAATGAGTTGGGATCCCGGGCAATACCTGAAATTCGTTGACGCGCGGCGAAGGCCGGCGCTTGATCTCCTGGCGAGGCTTGACGGCACGACAGCCGGCTGCGTTGTCGATCTTGGCTGCGGTACCGGCAATATCACGCGCCTGCTGGCCGAACGTTGGCCGGCGGCGCAGCTCACCGGTGTCGACAGCGATCCGGCGATGCTCGCCGAAGCCGCCGTTACCCGCTCCGGTATTCTCTGGCAGTGCGCAGAAATCGCCACCTGGCGCGCAACGCGTGCGCCCGACATCATCTTTTCGAATGCTGCCTTGCACTGGCTGAGCGATCATCAGCAATTGTTCCCGACCCTTCTCGAACAACTGGTGGACGGTGGCACATTGGCGGTGCAGATGCCGTCGAACTTTGGTGCAGCGTCGCACCGAATCCTGAGCGAACTGGCCGAGGAGCCCCGCTGGCTGCCGCTTCTCGGCAAGGTGCGCATGGGCAGCGTCCTGTCGGCCGCAGAGTACCAGCAGTTATTGGCGGCGCATTGCCGCCATCTGGAACTCTGGGAGACCACCTACTGGCAAGTGCTGCAGGGTGACGATGCCGTCTTCGAGTGGATGAAAGGCACGACAATGGTGCCCTACCTGGCGCGACTCGATGCGGTGGCGACCGATGACTTCCTGGCGGCCTATCGCGGGCGTTTGCGCGCTGCATATCCGCGCCATCCGGACGGCTACACGCTCTTCCCTTTTCAGCGGATTTTTCTTGTGGCGCGGTGCTGAGCGACGATGGCCGGTGTTGATTCCCCGACCATGGCTGGCCTGGCCATTGCGGCCCTGTTTGCCGGCTTTATCGATGCCGTAGTCGGTGGCGGCGGACTGATCCAGATTCCTGCGCTGTTCAACGCGTTGCCGCGTGAACTTCCGGCCACCATTTTTGGTACCAACAAGTTCTCCAGCGTTCTGGGCACGAGCAATGCCGCCTGGCGCTATGCGCGTCGTGTTCAGATGCCCTGGCGCACGACGCTGCCCGCGGCCGTGGCGGCGTTTTCCTGTTCCTATGTGGGCGCGATGGCTGTCGTCTGGTTGCCCCCTGCCATGCTGCGTCCCTTGATCCTGGTGATGCTGATTGCCGCTGCCGCCTACACCTTTTGGAGACGCGACTTCGGCGCGATTCATCGGCCGCAGCACCAGGGCCGGCGGGAGTTCGCCTACGCGTTGATTTTGGGAGGCGCCATCGGATTCTATGATGGCTTCTTCGGGCCCGGCACCGGCAGTTTCCTGATTTTCCTCTTTGTGCGGTTCTTCGGATTCGACTTTCTGCATGCCTCGGCCGCTGCGAAAGTGGTCAACGTCGCTACCAACCTCGCGGCGCTGGCGTTCTTCATCCCGCATGGTCACTTTTTGCCCATGCTGGCGCTACTGATGGCGACCTGCAATGTACTCGGTTCGTTTCTCGGCGCGCACCTGGCACTGCGCCACGGCAGTGGTTTCGTTCGGAAGACTTTTTTGTGCGTGGTGAGCCTCTTTATCCTCAAATTCGCGCACGATACCTTCGTTTAGACTTGTCTCGCGGTTCCTGCGGCCGCACAATGCCTGTTTGCTGCGGGCCAGTCTGCAGCCTTTGCGCACCGGAAAATCGTGTTGGGGGGACCATGAAGATCAAAGCATCGACGGCCGGGCTTGTTGCCCTGCTGGCGGCAGCCTTTGCTGCCAACGTTCAAGCCGATATCAATGTCGGGGTAACGCTTTCGGCAACCGGACCGGCGGCCTCGCTGGGTATCCCTGAGAAAAATACAGTGGCGCTGTTACCGACCACCATCGCTGGTCAAAAGGTCAACTACATCGTCCTCGATGATGCCTCCGACACCACCACTGCGGTCAAGAACACCCGCAAGCTGATCGCCGAGAACAAGGTCGATGTGATCATCGGTTCGACGATCACACCCAACTCGCTGGCGATGATCGACGTTGTCGCCGAAGCCGGCACGCCGATGATTGCCATGGCCGCTTCTGCGCGCATCATCGAACCGATGGATGCCAAGCGCTACTGGGTGTTCAAGACCCCGCAGAATGATGCCCAGATGGCGACGGCCATTGTCGAACACATGACCAACAACAACGTCAGAACAGTCGCCTATATCGGCTTTGCCGACGCCTACGGCGAAGGCTGGTGGAACGAGTTCTCGAAAATCGCCGAGGTGCGCAAGATTCAGATCGTGGCCAACGAACGATTCAATCGTGCCGACACATCGGTCACCGGTCAGGTGCTGAAGATCCTTGCCACCAAGGCGGATGCGGTGCTGATCGGCGGTGCCGGGACGCCCGCGGCGCTGCCGCAGAAGTCGCTCAAGGAAAAGGGCTACAAGGGGATCATGTACCAGACGCACGGGGTGGCCAATGCCGATTTCCTGCGGGTCTGTGCCAAGGACTGCGAAGGCACCTTCCTGCCGGCCGGCCCGGTGCTGGTCGCCGCGCAGTTGCCCGATGCCAACCCGATCAAGAAAGCGGCGCTTGAATACGTCGGCAAGTACGAGGCAGCCTATGGCAAGGGGAGTGTGTCCACCTTCGGCGCGCACGCCTGGGATGCCAGCAAGCTGCTGGCCAATGCCGTGCCCGAGGCGTTGAAGAAAGCGCAGCCGGGTACGCCGGAGTTCCGCCAGGCGCTGCGTGACGGGCTCGAGAAGACCCGGAACCTGACTGCGGCGCACGGGGTTTTCAACATGAGCCCGCAAGACCATCTGGGGTTTGACCAACGCGCCCGCGTGATGGTCAAGGTCGAAGGGGGCAGCTGGAAACTGGTGCAATAAGACGCATGGCGCGCCGCGGTTGCGTCGCCAGGTCCCGCCCTTAGTCGGGTATCATCCTCGCCCCCGAACAGGGTGGCGACCGGAACAGTGTCGATGGATTTGCAGATTGCATTACTGCTGGGCCAGGATGGAGTCACCAACGGCGCCATCTATGCGTTGCTGGCGCTGGCGCTGGTACTGGTTTTCGCCGTCACGCGGGTGATCTTCATCCCGCAAGGGGAGTTTGTTGCTTTCGGCGCCCTGACCCTGGCCAGTCTGCAGGCTGGCCGGCTACCGGGGACCGTCTGGCTGTTGCTGGCCATGGGTACACTGATTGCCCTGATCGAGGGGGCGGCGGCGCTGCGGGAACGGCATTTCAGGCGCATACCCCTGATCCTGTTGCTCAATTGCGGGGCGCCGCTGCTTCTGGCCGGGGCTCTGGTGGCGGTTTCTTCGGCCAGTCTGCCGCTGTTGGTGCAGGTGTTTCTGGCACTGCTGCTGGTCGTTCCGCTCGGGCCGATGATCTACCGCCTGGCCTATCAGCCGGTTGCGGAAGCGTCCGTGCTGGTGTTGCTGATCGTTTCCGTTGCCGTACATGTCACGCTGATCGGCATCGGGCTACTTTTCTTTGGTGCCGAGGGTTCGCGCACGCCGTCATTCACCGAGGTGAGCTTCGAGGTCGGCGATGTGCTGCTGCAAGGCCAGACGCTACTGGTACTGGTCGCCAGCGTGCTGTTGATCATTGCCCTGTATTTCTTTTTTGAACGCACGATCTACGGCAAGGCCCTGCGCGCCACGGCGATGAACCGCACCGGCGCGCGCCTGATGGGGATCTCTGGAAGTCTGGCCGGGATGCTGTCGTTTACCCTGGCGGCGTCGATCGGCGCCTTTTCAGGCATTCTGATTTCACCGATTACCACCATCTACTACGACTCGGGTTTTCTGATCGGCCTGAAAGGATTTGTCGGCGCGATCATCGGCGGCCTTGCCAGTTATCCGGTGGCCGCTGCCGGTGCCATCCTGGTTGGACTGCTCGAATCCTATTCCTCGTTCTGGGCCAGCGCCTTCAAGGAGGTGATCGTGTTTACCCTGATCATCCCGGTGTTGCTCTGGCGTTCGCTGACGACGCGACATGTGGAGGAGGAATGAAGCGTAGCTTGCAGTCGACGCTGCTGTTGCTGCTCTTCATCGTCGTGCTGCTGCTGGCGCCGGTGCTGTTGCCCGAATTCTACGTCACGCTGCTCAACTACATCGGTCTCTATGCCATTGTCGCGCTCGGACTGGTAATGCTCACCGGTGTGGGTGGCCTGACTTCCTTCGGGCAGGCCGCGTTCGTCGGCCTTGGCGCTTACACTTCGGCCTACCTGACAACCGTACATGGTGTTTCGCCGTGGTTGACGCTGCCTGCGGGTCTGCTGGTCACGGGCGTGGTGGCCCTCTCGCTCGGCCTGGTCACCTTGCGCCTGTCCGGCCACTTTCTGCCGCTGGGTACCATTGCCTGGGGAATGAGCCTCTACTATCTGTTTGGCAATCTCGATGCGCTGGGAGGCCACACCGGGATGAGCGGCATCCCGCCGCTGCAGTTCGTCGAAATGGAACTCAAGTCGGGGCGTGAGTTCTTCTACCTGATCTGGGCGGTCCTGCTGGTACTCGTTCTTGGGACGCGCAACCTGCTCGATTCGCGTGAAGGCCGCGCCATCCGGGCGCTGAAGGGTGGCTCGGTGATGGCCGAAGCCATGGGTGTCAATACTCCGCGCTCGAAGATCGTGGTGTTCACGCTGGCGGCACTCTACGCCAGCACTTCCGGCTGGCTTTATGCGCATCTGCAGCGCTTCGTCAACCCGACGCCGTTCTCGTTGACGCAAGGCATAGAATATCTGTTCATGGCGGTGGTCGGTGGCGTCTCGCATGTCTGGGGTGCGATCCTCGGCGCGGGTTTGATCACGGTACTCAAGCAATGGCTGCAGGACTGGTTGCCGAGGCTGCTCGGGCAGAGCGGCAACTTCGAGATCATCGTTTTCGGGCTGTTGATGATCGTCGTGCTGCATCGCGCGCGTGACGGGGTGTGGCCGATGATCCAGCGCTTCTTTCCGCAGCGCCTGATCTGTGCACGTGTCGATGGCGTTCGCCCTCTGACGCGGCGCCCGCTGCCGGAAGCGGGCTCGGTGCTGCTGGAGGTGAAGGACGCCAGCAAGCGCTTCGGTGGCCTGTTGGCCAACGACCGGGTGAGCTTCGGGGTCAGGGCCGGGGAGGTGATGGCCCTGATCGGGCCGAACGGCGCGGGCAAGAGTACGATGTTCAATGGCATTTCCGGGGTTGACCCGCTGACCTCCGGTTCGGTCAGCTTTCGCGGCGAGCCTATCGAGGGTCTGCCGGCACGTGAGATCGCGCGCCGTGGGATGAGCCGGACCTTCCAGCATGTACGTCTCCTGCCATCGATGAGCGTGATCGAGAACGTCGCCATCGGCGCGCACCTGCGCGGCCGCCGCGGCTTTGTCGCCGCCGCCTGCCGCGCCGACCGTGCCGAGGAGGCCCGCCTGCTGCACGAAGCGGCTGTCCAGATCGAGCGCTGTGGTCTGCCCGAACAGATGTACGAAGCAGCCGGCAGCCTGCCCCTCGGGAAACAGCGCATCGTCGAGATTGCCCGTGCGCTCGCAGCCGACCCTTGCCTGTTGCTGCTCGACGAACCGGCTGCCGGCCTGCGCTACCTCGAAAAGCAGGCGCTCGCCGACCTTCTGCGGCGTTTGCGCGCGGAAGGCATGGGTATCCTGCTGGTCGAGCACGACATGGATTTCGTGATGGGCCTCGCCGACCGGGTGCTGGTGATGGAGTTTGGGCAAAAACTTGCTGCCGGGCGGCCCGAGGAGATCCAGCGGAATCCGGCGGTAATCGAAGCCTACCTTGGCGGCGTGGAATGAGTACGCTCCCCGAGCAGCCCGAAAGAACGGTCGTCCTTGAGGTGCGCGGCCTGTCGGTGAATTACGGCAAGGTGGAGGCGCTGCATGGTCTCGCCCTGAAGGTACACCGGGGAGAGATCGTCACCGTCATCGGTCCGAACGGAGCCGGCAAGACCACCCTCCTGTCGGCCCTGATCGGACTGCTTCCAGTACGTGGCGAGATCGTCTATCTCGGCGAGCGGCAAGGGGCAGGGCGCAGCGTCGAGCAACTGGTGCGTCAAGGGATGACTCTGGTTCCGGAGAAACGCGAACTCTTTGCCGAGATGAGCGTCGAGGACAACCTGCTGCTGGGGGCTTTCGACCGCTATCGGGCAGGTCATCGCGATCATCTGGAAACCATGGACCAGGTGTTCGACACCTTTCCGCGCCTGATGGAGCGTCGAAACCAGATGGCCGCTACCCTCTCGGGCGGCGAGCGCCAGATGCTGGCCATGGGTCGGGCGCTGATGGCCAAACCCAGGCTGCTGCTGCTCGATGAACCGAGTCTTGGACTCGCACCTTTGGTCATCAAGGAAATTTTTCGTACCGTCGCGCAGCTGAAGCGGTTGGGCGTGGCGATCCTGCTTGTCGAGCAGAACGCCCGGGCCGCGTTGCAGGTCGCCGATTACGGCTATGTCCTGGAAACCGGAGAGTTGTCCCTGGAAGGGCCGAGCAGCGAATTGTCCATGGATCGGCGGGTGATCGAGAGTTACCTGGGCCTTGGGGGCCGCCTCTAGCCCCTCGCGACATAAGCGGCGCGGCCGCTCCGCAAGCGAAGCGGCCAGGCTGTCTTCACGAGAACCACTGTTTCTGATGCCTGGCCAGTGGTGACTTCGGCTGTGTTTTACCACTTACGGTGTGGTCGTCCTGTTGCAGGCCCTGACCCCAGAGGTGCTTCGCCTGGGAGAGCAGAATCCTTTCGCCGCCGTTGAGGTAGCCATCGGCATTGACGATGTCGACAATCGCCCGCAGTGCCTCTTTCTGCAGTTCGGGTGAGCGGATGTCGCCGAGCAGGTGATCGATCAGTTCACTATCCAACTCGATCTGGCCGACATTGGGAGCGCGTGCGCATTGCATCAGGTCATTGCAGAATTCGTGGATCACCTGATCCAGGGTTGCGGCGTCGATGCGCAGCCTGCCGTAGATTTTGTGTTTTTCAAGCGACGCGAGTTCGCAGTGGTCAAGCGCACCATCGGCGAGCAGGGCAAGGGCTACGACTCGTGACATGGCTTCAGCGCTGTCGGTGGTGTAATTGCGCATAAGTTTCTCCTGAGGGGGTTGATCTGATACGACGCTTTGGACAAATGAACTATGCGGACGCAGCGTGATAAAGTCCAATGAGATATAATCGCTCAAGATATTTGTTCGGACTTATATATGCCGCGCCGCCGGATCACCTTTCGCCAACTCGAAACCTTCACCACCGTGGCGCACATGCGCAGCTTTTCCAAAGCAGCCGCTGTCCTGCACCTCACACAGCCGGCCGTTTCACTGCAGGTCAGGCAGATCGTCGAAACTCTGGGTCTGCCTTTGTTCGAGCCGTCAGGCCGCGAGGTCGTCCTGACCGCGGCGGGGGAGGAGTTGCTGCAGACAGCACGGGCCCTCGACGACGTCTGGGGCCGCTTCGAATCGGCCATTGCCGATCTGAAAGGTTTGAAGCGTGGCCGTCTGCGGGTCGCGCTGGTGACCACCGCCAAGTACTTTCTGCCACGCCTGCTGGGCGACTTCTCCAGACGCTATCCAGAGCTGCTCATCGACCTCGAAATCGCCGAGCGCGAGCGCATCGTGGCGCGCATGCGCGACAATCGGGACGATCTCTACGTCATGGTCTACCCACCGGAAGACCTGGAGTTGACCTGCTACCCGTTTCTCGACAACGAGCAGGTGGTGATCGCTCCGCTCGGTCATTGGGCCGCCGAGCGCTCCATCGAACTGCAGGCGCTGAGCGGCGAGCGCTTCATCCTTCGCGAAACGGGTTCGGGTTCGCGCCGGACGATCGATACGCATCTGGCGCAGATCGGAGTGAAGCTGGAGATCAAGATGTCCGTCAACAGCAATGAAGCAATCCGCGATCTGGTTGCCAGTGGCATGGGATTGGCAGTGCTTTCCCGACACGCACTGCCGATGAATCCTGCGAGCGAAGGCCTGTGCATCCTCGACGTGCAGGGATTCCCGTTGCGCAAGCCGTGGCTGGTGATCCATCTGAAATCGAAGATCCTGTCGCTACCGGCCAGAGTGTTTCTCGATGAACTGCTGCTCCGGGTGCCCGCCCGCGAGTAAAGCCAGACTGGTGAGCAAGTGGCGTTGGGGGCGGACTCCTCGTCGGCCAGATCCTGAACTCCCTACCCCCCCGACTCCTCGCCCTGGCGGTGAGCGTTGGCCAGCGAGACGATAGCCACCCCGTACTTGCGTGCGACCCGCTGATACAGCTCGCGTGCCGAGATCACGCGGGCGTTGCGCAGGTCCTTGGCTTGCGCCATCTGCAGGTAGCGCAGACCGCGTCTGGCCAGTGTCGGATCCCAGCCCTTGATGTCCAGCAGCGTGAAAATGGCTTTGGTGGCGTTGATCAGGAATTGCAGATTGGGTACCCGTTCTGCCGCTTCCATCAGCAGCTTGACCGAACCTTCGACATCGCCGCGGCGAGCGGCCAGGACGCCGCGATTGTTGAGATCCACGATTTCCTTGCCGACCTCCGCAAGCAGCGCCTGGCCGTCCTCTTCCTTGCCCGCTCTGGCGTAGATCCCCTGCACGTTGGCGATCATGTGGCGGTCTTCGTGGTTTTCGGCGGCCACTTGGCGAAGGATACCCCGCGCACTCGCCTCGTCGCCGGTGGCCAGACACGCCTGGGCCAGGTCAAGGGTCAGCTTCTGCGAGAGTCCCGACGTCTTTCCTTCGTCCTTCAAGGCATCGTTCAGCAGCAGTGCTTTCTCGACGGCCTGCCTGGCCTTGGCGGGATCGCCTTCCTTGTTGGCGCAGAGGCTTTCCATGACCAGGGCGGCGAATTCCCCTTGCCGGCTGCCACGCCAGTCCCTTCGCAATTCATCGGTAATCTGTCGGGCAGCGGTCGTATGGCCGCGGTCAACCATCACTCGCGAGAGATTGGTGTAGTCGTCGATATTCTTCAGTGATGAGCCGCGGCGACGCTCCAGAACCTTGCCGTAGGCTTTTTCGGCGGTCGGCAAATCGTTGTTGCGTGCCGCGACATCGCCGACCATCCGTTGTCGTGTCGAGTTCTTCGGAGAAATCGCCGCCGCGCGCAGCAGTACTTCCTGGGCTTCTTCGGGCTTGCCCATTTCTTCTCGTACTTCGGCGAGAAAATCGTAGCCGGCAGTGAATTCCGGAAACTCGTCGACCAGCGACTGGCCGAGGGTCTCGGCCTCGGCGAGTTGCTGCTGCCCCCGCAATGCAAAGGCCAGACCCATGCGTGCCCATGGCACCACCCGCTGCGCCAGCACCTGTTGATAGACGTTCTGGGCCTCGGCATGTCGCCCCAGGGTGTTGAGGATCTCGCCTTTGAGACGCAGCGCGTCCAGGAGAAAGCCGCTGTCCTGCGCAAGCAGGCGTTCGCAGGTGGCCAGCGCCAGGGCAAAAGCGCCATTGTCGAGATGCTCGTAGAGTTGCGCAAAGAAGCGCTTCTTGTAGATCGTACGTACCAGCCTGCCGTGCAACTCGTCGGCGGTGAAAGGCTTGATCAGGTAGTCGTCAGGTGCCAGTTCGGCAACCGAAACCACGTTGTGGTATCCACGTTCGCTGGTGATGATGAAAAAGACGGTACTCAGCGGCACCAGATGTTGCTGGCGCAACTCCTCCAGCAACTGCTGGCCGTCGCGTCCGTCTTCGAGCTGGTAATCGGAGAGGATGATGTCAAAGCTGTGCGCCCTGACCTGTCGGAGTACTTCCGCTGAACTGCCGGCGTTATGCACGGCGGTGACACCCATCGAGGACAGCATGATCCGCAGCGAATTGCGGGCATTGGGGTAGCGATCGATCAGCAATGCCCGCATGCGCGACAGCTCTTTACTCAGCTTGCGCAGCAGGTCGGCAGTGGTCTCCGGTAGTGCCATGACGCGAACCTTACCCGACAGTTTCCTGGCGATCAAGCTTCATGTAGCGCGTGTCATGACCGGCAGTGGCGGTGCCTGCTGACACCAGACGCCCGCCGCTCCTCTGGGCGGCGCAGGTTCTGAACTGGACCTGCGCGTTCAAGCCGGAATCGGCGTGCCCCCGCGAACTGAAGCAAAGCCTGCCGGAGGGGCAGCGGGCATCCGGTGGTCGTGCTGGTGAGCGCTCACGCAACGGAACTGCGTATCAGGTAATCAAAGGCGCTGAGCGCAGCCTTGGAGCCTTCACCCATGGCGATGACGATCTGCTTGTAGGGCACCGTCGTCACGTCGCCTGCCGCGAAAACGCCAGGCAGCGAGGTTTCCCCACGGGCGTCGATTTCGATCTCGCCGCGCGCGGAAAGGGCGATCGTTCCCTTGAGCCAATCGCTGTTGGGCAGCAGGCCAATCTGGACAAAGATCCCTTCGAGGTCGATGCGATGCCCCTGACCGCTCTTCCGGTCGGTGTAGACCAGGCCGTTGACCTTCTTGCCGTCGCCGCTCACTTCGGTACTCAGCGCCTGGGTAATCACGGTCACATTGGCCAGGCTGAAAAGCTTCTTCTGCAGGATCGCGTCGGCACGCAGGCTACTCTCGAATTCGAGCAGGGTGACATGCGCGACGACGCCCGCGAGGTCGATGGCCGCTTCGACCCCGGAATTGCCGCCGCCAATGACCGCCACCCGCTTGCCCTTGAACAGCGGTCCATCACAGTGCGGGCAGTAGGCGACGCCGTGCCCCCGATATTCTTTCTCGCCGGGGACGTTCATTTCCCGCCAGCGTGCCCCAGTGGCCAGGATCACCGTCTTGCTTTTGACGGACGCGCCGCTGGCCAGCCGGAGTTCGATCAGTCCGCCGACTGTGCCCGGCAGCAGCGCTTCGGCGCGCTGCAGATTGATGATATCCACGTCGTATTCCCTGACGTGTTGCTCCAGCGCGGCCGCGAGCTTCGGACCGTCGGTCTCCTTGACCGAGATGAAGTTCTCGATGGCCAGCGTGTCGAGCACCTGTCCACCGAAGCGCTCGCTGACCACCCCGGTGCGAATCCCCTTGCGGGCAGCATAGATGGCAGCGGCGGCGCCGGCCGGACCCCCACCGACGATCAGCACGTCGAAGGGCGCACGGGCCGAAACCTTGTCCGCCTCACGTTGCAGGGCACCGGTATCGATCTGGCCAACGATTTCCTCGAGCGTCATGCGACCTTGCCCGAAAGGTTGGCCGTTCAGCAGGACGGTCGGTACCCCCATGATCTGGCGGGCTGTCACCTCATCCTGGTACAGCGCACCATCGATCATTTGATGGCTGATACCGGGGTTCAGCACGGCCATCAGATTGAGTGCCTGCACGACATCAGGACAGTTGTGGCAGGAAAGCGAGATGAAGGTTTCGAAGTGGAAGCGACCGGGTATGGCGCGGATCTCCTCGATCACGCTCGCCTCGGCTTTCGGAGGATGCCCACCGGTGTGCAGCAGGGCCAGGATCAGGGAGGTGAATTCGTGGCCCATCGGAATGCCGGCGAAGCTGATCCGCGCTGCCTCCCCAGGGCGACCGACGGCAAAGGACGGCTTGCGCGGGGCGTCGCCGTCGTGCCTGACGCTGACCTTGGCCGAAAGCGCCGCGATATCCTGCAGCATTGCAAGCATCTCTTGTGCCTTGCCACTGCCGTCGAGCGAAGCGATCAGTTCGATCGGTTGCTGGAGCTTTTCGAGATAAGTCCTGAGTTGAGTCTTGATGTTGTTGTCGAGCATTTGAGTCTTTCGTGACGAGTTGCATTGAAAAGGGGCCGCCAAGCAGCCTGCTTCGCGGCCCCTTTGCGCTGGGACCCGGAATCGCGCTGCGGGACAGCGCACCCGCAACGCGATCGAAACTTTAGATCTTGCCGACCAGATCGAGGGATGGGGCCAGCGTGGCGTCACCCGGAGTCCACTTGGCCGGGCACACTTCACCCGGGTGGTTGGCGACGTACTGGGCGGCCTGCACCTTGCGCAGCAGCTCCTTGGCGTCACGACCGATACCCAGGTCGTGGATTTCGCAGACCTTGATGACGCCCTCGGGGTTGATCACGAAGGTCCCACGCAGGGCCAGACCTTCCTCCTCGATCATCACATCGAAATTCCGGGTGAGTGTGCCGGTCGGGTCGCCGAGCATCGGATACTGAATCTTCTTGATGGTGTCGGACGCGTCGTGCCAGGCCTTGTGGGTGAAATGCGTGTCGGTGGACACCGCATAGACTTCCACGCCAATCTTCTGGAAAGAGCTGTACTCGTCAGCCAGATCACCCAGTTCCGTCGGGCAGACAAAGGTGAAATCAGCCGGATAGAAGACCACAACGGACCACTTGCCCTTCAGGTCAGCGTCGGAAACGGGGACAAACTTGCCGTTGTGAAAAGCGGTAGCCTTGAACGGTTTGATTTCGGTGTTGATCAACGACATCTTGAGCTCTCCTTTGAGTTCAGTGAATAAAAACAAGCGACGAGTGGATACTAATGAAGTCGCCAGCATTGTTCCAATTGATTCTGACAATTCCAGTCATAGTCAGAGGCTATGTTGCTGGCTGATAGCATGTGCCAGCGACCGCACTGATCACCACGACGTCCATCTCTCGCAGGGTCGGCGACCATTGGCCAGCAAGCGCTCGCGCAACCCACGTCCAATTCTATCTGGTGCGCGAAGGCTATGGCCAATTGCTTTGGGTGCGGCTCTTTTGCGCCAAGGTTTCTCGGCGATCACGCCGCCCACCTGATGTCATCGTTGCGGCTGCAGCCTTCAATTTCAAGCCGGAAAGGGTGCTATCCTGCGCAACACCCCGCGATGATTTGACATTCCATGGTCCGTTCCCACCTCGGCGAACTCATGCAACGCCACCAGCTGAAAGCCGCCGAATTGGCGCAGCGGGCGCATGTCAATCGCAGCACGGTGAGCGCATTGACGCGCGACCGGGCGACCCGTGTAGACCTCCCCGCGCTTGAGCGAATCTGCATGGTCCTCGGCTGCGGCCTGGGCGAGCTGCTGGAAATCGTCCCCGACGAGCCTCCGCAGCACGACAACGTGCCGTTGGCCGGCGCCACGTAAATGCCCATGAGCCTCAGTCGCTGGCAGGCCGTTTCCCAGTCACCGTTCGCCTGGGAGCGTGAGGCGCTGGACTGGCTGCGCAATCATCTCCCCGATCGCGAGCCCTGGCACGCCTGGACCAACTTCGAGTTCATCGACGAGGAAGGCAGGGTCAACGAGGTCGACGCGTTGATCCTCACGCCGACGGGACTCTTTCTCATCGAGATCAAGAGCCGTCCCGGCGTCGTCAGCGGCGATGCGCATACGTGGCTGTGGGTTACCGACGGTCGCGAACGCGCCTACGACAACCCGCTGATCCTCGCCAACCGCAAGGCGAAGCGGCTCGCCAGCCTGCTGCGGCGGCAGTCCTCGGTGTACAAGGCGAAAGTCCGCCTGCCCTTCGTCGAGCCGCTGATCTTCCTGTCGGCCACCAGCCTCGACTGCAAGCTCGGCGGCACGGCCCGATCGGGCACCTACCTGCGCGGGCAGCCGGGCAGCGACCGCGACCCCGGCATCATCGGTGCGCTGCACAACGGCACCGGTAGCGCCCGCGAGATCCAGCTGACCCACGTCAACCACCAGCACGCCCGCGTGCTCGCCCGGGCGATGGCCGAGGCCGGCATCCGGCCGTCGAACAAGCATCGCCGGGTCGGCGACTACCAGCTCGGCGCGCTGCTCTCCGAGGGTCCGTCGTATCACTCCTATCAGGACTGGGAAGGTACGCACACCGCGATGGACGCCGTGCGCCGGCGCGTCCGCATCTACACCGTCGCCGCCGCGGCCACCGCCGATGCCCGCAACGCGCTGGTCCGCCAGGCGCAACGCGAGTTCCAGATCCTCGAAGGCATCGACCATCCGGGCATCGTCAAGGTCAAGGACTACCAGGACAGCGAACTCGGCCCGGCCCTGATCTTCGATCACGACCCCAAGGCGATCCGACTCGACTTCCTGCTGCGCGAAATGGGCGAACCGCGGGGCCACCCGCTCAACGTCGACCAGCGCCTGCAGATCGTCCGTGACCTCGCCGAGACCCTGAAGTACGCTCACCAGAAGCGCCTCTACCACCGTGCCCTGTGCCCGCAAAACATCCTGGTTCAGGATGTTGCCGGCGCGACGCCGCGACCGCGCATCATGAACTGGCAGACGGGCATGCGCGAAGGCACGCAGGAGGGAACACACAAGCGCGACACCGGCGACCCGGCACGCCGCACGATCGGCGGCACGATGCACGTCGAGGAGTACGTTGAGGACCCCGGACTGGTCTATCTGGCGCCGGAAACCGCGCAGTCCGAAGCGCAGCACGGCCCCAGCCTCGACGTCTTCAGCCTCGGGGCGATCACCTATCACGTCTTCTCCGGCCGGCCGCCGGCAGGCTCGGTGCTCGATCTCGCCGAAAAGCTGCGCATCGGCCAGGGCCTGCGTCTGTCTGACGTGCTCGACGGCTGCGGCAAGCAATTGCAGGACCTCATCCAGTACAGCACCAACCCCGACGTGATGGGTCGCTACGGCACCATCGACGAGTTCCTGCAGGACCTCGACAGGGTCGTCGATGAACTGACGACCCCGGAACCCGAGGCCACCGTCGATCCGGCCGAGGCCAGACCCGACGAGCGCATCGAAGGTGGCTTCACGGTCATCCGCAAGATGGGACGGGGCTCATCGGCGGACGTGCTGCTGGTCAGGGAAGATGGCAGGGGCGAAGAAATGGTGCTGAAGGTCGCGCTCGACGCCGGCCTCAACGACCGCCTCACCGCCGAGGGCGAAGCGCTGTCGAAACTCCGCCATCCGAACATCGTCGAGTGGCAGCGCACGCTCACCGTCAATGGCCGCACCGCGCTGCTGATGCACAAGGCCGGCGAAAGGACCCTCGCCGACCGCATCCGCGAAGAAGCCCGCCTGTCGCTCGACCTGCTGCAACGCTTCGGCGAGGAGCTGATCCAGGCGGTCGACTACCTCGATCAACAGGGCGTCGCCCACCGCGACATCAAGCCCGACAACATCGGCATGTCGCAGGCCGGGACCCACGGCAAGCTGCAACTGGTGCTGTTCGATTTCTCGCTCACCCGCACCTCGGCCGAGAACATCGCCGCCGGCACGCACCCTTATCTCGACCCCTTCCTGTCGCTGCGCAAACCCGCGCGCTGGGATCTGCAGGCCGAACGCTTTGCCCTCGCCGTCACGCTGCACGAAATGGTCACCGGCGTCGTGCCGCGCTGGGGTGACGGCAAGACGCAGCCGTCGATGCTCGATTGCCAGGCGACGCTGGCCAGCGAGCGCTTCGACCCCCTGCTGCGCGACGGTTTCACCGCCTTCTTCGCCCGCGCGCTGAGCCGCAACCCGTTCGAGCGCTTCGACAACGCCGAGGAGATGCTGCGCGAATGGCGCCGGATCTTCGAGGCCGGCGCGACGGCAAGCCGGCAGTCGGCCGACCCCTTCGAAGCCGTCGCCCGTCTGGTCACCGCCAGCACCAACATGGCCGAACTCGGCTACAGCGTCGAAGCGCAGAACGTCCTCGAAGCGATGGCCATCCACAACGCGCGCGAGTTGCTGGCCGTCGACCGCGTCCGCTTCCGCTACCTGCGCGGCGTCGGCGACCGCATCCGCAAGGAAATCCGCCTCAAGGCCAAGGCCCTGGCCGCCATCCGGCCCGACCTCGTGCAAGGCCGGCCGACGCTGCACGAGGCCGACGACGATTCGGCAGCGGCCGGCGCGATCAGCGTCAACGAGTTGGCGGCGCAGTTGCTGCCGCGCCGGCCGGCCGGCGACGACCGTCCCGAAGAAGCCGCCCTGGCGATCTACCTCGGCCTCGAAGAGGCCGAAGGCTCGACGCCATGGACGCCGCTGGGCATCGCTGCCAAGGCGCTGGCGATCGACCGCAACGACGTGTCCGCCGCCTTGCTGAAAGCCCGTGAGCGCTGGCTGAAGACGCCGCAACTCACCGAACTGCGCAACCACTTCGAAAGCCTGCTCGCCAGCCAGGGCGGCGTGATGACCGTGCCCGAACTGGCCTCGGCGCTGCTCGCGATGCGCGGCTGCGCCTTGCAGGACGAGCCCGAACGGATGCGTCTGGCGACCGCCGTCGTCCGCGCCTGCTGCGAGGCCGAAGCCCACCTCGAACGCCTGCGCTTTCAGGAATTCGAGCATCGTCCCTTGCCGCTGATCGCCGTTTCCGCCGAGTTGGCCGAATACGCGCGGCGGCTCGGTGCGTCGGCCGACGCCTGCGCGCAGGCCGAACCCCTGCTGACGCCGCAGCGCGCACTAGAAACGCTGGAATCGGTAGTCACCCCCGAGGCCGCGCTCCCGGCGCAGCGCCTGTTACGCCTGGCCACCGCTTCCTCACGGCGCGCGGCGCTGTCCAGCCGGCAGGAAATCTATCCGCGCGGCATGGCCGCAGCGCTGGCGCTGCGCCAGTCGCTCGGCGCGCTGATGGGCGTGCGTTTCCTCCGGCTCAAGGACGTGCAGGACCGCGTCGCCGGCCGCTACCCCGAGGCGCAGCCGCTGCCGGAACGACCGCTGCTCGATATCCTGCTGAGCGACGTCGGCGCGCTGCTGGTCTGGCGCGACGACACGCCGGCCGGCCCCGGCTACGTGCCCTCGGCGCAAGCGCTCGGCCCGTCGGCCGGCAGCACCAGCCCATACGCCCGCGTCACCACGGCCATCGGAAGCGGTGTGTCAGTCGATGACACGGCCACCGACGCGGCCTCCGCCGCGGTGATCGAGGCGCAGAAGCTCGAAGATCGCCTGGCCTATGCGCACAAGGCCGGCGGCTTCCTCGTGCTCACCGCCGAACCGCGTCTCGCACACCCGGTCGAAGCCGAGCTGCTGCGCCGCTTCGGCCGCCAGCGCGTGAGCTTCGACACGCTGCTGCTCAAGGCCCTGCGCCAGCAGGCTGAAGCGTTGAAGGTCAACTGGAACGTCGTGCTGATGGCCGACGGCGCCGCGCCGACCAGCAGCGACTGGAGCCGTCTGATGCGCCTGGTGCACAAGGCGCTGCCACAAGTGAAGCAGGCGCTGCTCGAAGCGACAGCGCCGGTGCTGCTGGTCAATTCGGGCCTGATCGCCCGCTACGGCCTGATGCCGCTGATCGACGAGCTGCGCGACGAGGTCGGCCGGCCGGGCCGGCTCGGCAGTCTGTGGCTGCTGCTGCCGATGGCGGCCACCGGACTGCCGACCATCGACGACGTGCCCGTGCCGGTCATCACCTCCACCCAGTGGGCGAATGTTCCCGTCGCCTGGGCCGGGAACCTGCACCGCGCCGCGGCCTGAATGGACAAGGAAATCATTCACTCCCCATCGCCCATGGAACTCCTCCCCCTTCAAGGGGGAGGCTGGGAGGGGGATGGGGGAAATCGACGGATCACTGCCCTGCCTTGTAACCCCAGCCCGTCCGAATGCAAACGTCGCTGTCGCGACCTTCCCCCGAAGCCACCATGATCGATGCCAAAGTCCTGCTTGCCGACCTGACCCGCCTGCTCAAGCGGCTCGAAGACGACCTGCGCGAACGCGCCCTCAGCCCGGCCAGCGATGTGCCGGAACTGCGCGCCCAACTGCAGGCCGAGTGGCAGGCGGCGCGGGATGCCGGGCGCACCGCCGAGACCTTCGAATCCTGGGCCGAGCAGGCCATCACCCAGGCCGGCGTGCACTGGCTGCTGAGTTGCGTCTTCCTGCGCTTCATCGAGGACAACGGATTGGTCGAGCGGCCGTGGATCGCCGGCACGCCGCAGTCCGGTCGACTGGCCCTGGCGCGCGACCGCCATGACGCCTACTTCCGCGTGCACCCACACCAGAACGATCGCGACTATCTCTTCGAATGTTTCCGCGAGGCCGGCGCCTTGCCCGGCCTGCATACCTTCTTCGACGGCGCCCACAACCCGGTCTTTCGCTTGGGGATCAGCGGCGACGCCGCGATGGCGGTGATGCAGTTCTGGCAGGAGGTTGCCGCCGATTCCGGGGCACTGATCCGCGACTTCACCGACCCGAGCTGGAACACCCGCTTCCTCGGCGACCTGTACCAGAATCTGAGCGAGGCCACGCGCAAGCGCTATGCGCTGCTGCAGACGCCCGAGTTCGTCGAGGAGTTCATCCTCGACCGGACGCTGACGCCGGCCATCCACGAGTTCGGTTATCGCGAAGTGCGGCTGATCGATCCGACCTGCGGGTCGGGGCACTTCCTGCTCGGAGGATTTCATCGCCTGGTCGAGCAGTGGTCGAACAACGAGCCGGGACGCAATCGGCGCGACATCGCACAGCAAGCACTCGACGCGGTCGCCGGCGTCGATCTCAATCCGTTCGCCGTGGCCATCGCCCGCTTCCGCCTGCTGTTGGCAGCCTTGCAGGCCAGCGACGTGCAGCGGCTGGCCGGGGCGCCGGACTTCAGGATCCATGTCGCCATCGGTGACAGCCTGCTGCACGGCCGACGCTTCGGGCTCAGCGCCACCGAGGACATGTTCCAGGGGGCCGAGCATTTTGCGGAAACCGGGCTGGCGCATGCCTACGCCAGCGAGGATCTCGCCGAGGTGCAGCGGATTTTGGGCCGGCAGTACCACGCGGTCGTCGGCAACCCGCCCTATATCGTCGTCAGGGATGCCGCACTCAATGCGGCCTATCGCAGGCATTACGCCAGTTGCCACATGAAGTATTCGCTGGGCGCGCCATTCACCGAGCGCTTCTTCGAGCTGGCCGTCACCGGGCGAGGTTCCCAGCCGGCCGGCTTCGTCGGGCTGATCACCGCCAACTCGTTCATGAAGCGCGAGTTCGGAGCCAAGCTCATCGAGCAGGTGCTGCCGCGGCTGGATCTCACTCATGTGGTCGATACCTCGGGCGCCTACATCCCCGGGCACGGGACGCCGACGGTGATCCTGTTTGGCCGGCACCGCGCGCCGGTGGCTGAGGGCGTGCGGACGGTGATGGGGATCAAGGGCGAGCCGAGTACGCCGAATGACCCGGCGCAGGGTCTGGTGTGGTCAGCCATCCTCGTGCAGATCGACCGCGCGGGGTCGGAGTGCGAGTTCGTCAGTGTGGCCGACACCGGGCGGGCAGTTTTCGCGAAGCATCCGTGGAGCATTGGAGGTGGCGGGGCAGCCGACCTGAAGGAGGCCATTGAAACAGCCGGTGTGGCTGCTTTCGGCGGGGAGACCACAGCGATGGGCTTCTTTGGAATATCAGCCGCCGACGAAGTTATGCTGGCCGACGCAGCGAGCCTAAGGCGACGGGGGGTAGAAGCCGAACGCCTACGTCCAGTCATCTCAGGCGACGAAGTGCGTGATTGGACGGCTGCACCGCAGTTCGAAGCATTGTTTCCCTATGACACAGACGGTCTTGTCTCCATACAGGCAAGCAAAGGCGCTCATCGTTGGCTCTGGCCGGCAAAAACCTATCTTGGGGCTCGCGTTACGTTCTCGAAAAAGACTTATGTCGAGGAAGGGCGGCCCTGGTGGGAGTGGCACCAGATAGCGCTAGATCGCATCAAGACGCCATTGACGATCACCTTTGGTGAGGTCGCCACCCACAACCACTTCGTCCTCGACCGCGGCGGCAAGGTCTTCAAGCAGACGGCGCCGGTGATCAAGCTGCCTGCCGGGGCCGGCGAGGACGAACACCTGGGGCTGCTCGGACTGCTCAATTCGTCGGTGGCTTGTTTCTGGTTGAAGCAGGTGTGCTTTCCCAAGGGCGGTGATCACGTCGGGGTCGAGGGTGCTCGGGTACGCCGAACACTGTGGGACGAACGCTACGCATTCAACGCCACTAACGTCGCCGAGTTCCCCCTAACCGAAAAACGTCCGCTCGATATCTCCCAAACGCTCGACCGACTCGCCCAGGAACTCGCTGCCCTCAGCCCGGTGGCCTTGCTCAATACATCCCGCGTACCCGAAGGAGACCACGATGCCGGTCTTTAAGACCACGGCCCGCATTCAAGCCTCTGGCGAACTCGCCATCAGAGACCTGCCTTTTGCGCCGGGGACTCTGGTCGAAGTGCTGGTCATGGGTAGCGTACGCAGCGCTGCCGAGCGCGAGCAGGAATGGGCGCGCATGATGCAGGCGGTGCAGGCGCAGACGATCAGTGCCGAAGACATCGCCACTGAAATCGACCGTCCGGCGGCTATGCGTCAGGCGCTGACCGCTGTCGCGCAAGCGGGAACTTTCGCCACCGTCGATGATGTGTCTGCCTGGCAGCGCGAGTTGCGCGTTGACCGGGCGCAGCCGGGGCGCGAGGACTGAAAAACATGTTGCTCGCCCACGGCAAGTTCCTCATCCCGCGCCGCATCGTCGGCCCACTGGCCCGGATTGCCCCATGACGCTCCCCACCCGCTCCAGCCTCGACGCCGCGCGCACCCAATCCGTCCGCCTGCGCTGCCAGATGATCGCCGCCCAGGAAGAACTCGACTGGCGCTGCTACCGCCTCTACGGGCTGCTGCCCGCCGGCAGCGACGAAGCCGATTTCGAACACCCGACGCCGCCGGAAGTGGCGCTCGGCGAGCGTGCTTTCGAGATCGTGCTCGCCCGCCGCGTCGCAGCGGGCCAGGAATCGACCACCTGGTTCGAGCGCCACGCTTCGACACCGATCACCGAGATCCCCGACCACTGGCCCGAAGACTATCGCGGCGTCGTGCAGCGGCGGATCGCCCTGATCGAAAGCGACCGCAACATCGGCCTGATCGAGCGCCCCGAGTACAAGCGCCGCTGGAATTCGCCATCCTGGGAGTCTCTGGAACAGGCGGCGCTGCGCGACTGGCTACTGGCGCGGCTGGAGTCGCCGCGCTACTGGGCAGCCAGCGCCGAGCAGCTGCCGCAGATCACCAGCACCAGCCGCCTCGCCGACGCGCTGCAGCACGACGCCGAGTTCATGCACATTGCCGGGCTGTACGCCGGTCACGCCGACTTCCGCACTGCCCAGCTCGTTGCCGAACTGGTGGCGTCGGAAGCGGTTCCCTTCCTCCCGGTACTGCGCTATACCGAGACCGGCCTGCGCAAGCGCGCCCAATGGGAAGAAACCTGGGCCTTGCAGCGTCGCGAAGACGCCGGCGAGGATTTGGCCAGCAGTGTCGGCAAGATTCCCGTGCCGCCCAAGTACCAGAGCAAGGATTTTCTCAAGGCCGACTTCTGGCGCCTGCGCGGCGGCCTCGACGTCCCGAAGGAGCGCTGGATCAGCTACCCCGGTTGCGAACGCGGCGCCGACGGCAGCCTGGTCATCGCCTGGGCCGGCTGGGATCACCTGCAGCAGGCGACCGCGCTGGCGACCTGCTTCATCGACAGGAAGGAACGCGAAGGCTGGCCGCGCGAGCGCCTGCAACCTCTGCTCGCCGGCCTGCTCGAACTGGTGCCCTGGCTCAAGCAGTGGCACAACGAAATGCACCCCGATTTCGGCGCGCGCATGGGCGACTACTACGCGAGCTTCGTCAGCGAGGAGGCGCGCGCGCTGCAATTCACGCTCGATGATCTGCGCGCCTGGAAGCCGGCGGCTACGGCCGCCAGGCGCTGGCGAAAAAAGGTAGCCTGAATCCATGACAATTCGGAAACAGAAATCGACAAGCAACAGGAGCCGCCAATGACTGCATTCAACTCTCTCACCGTTGAAAACTTCGTAGCCTTCCAAAAGCGGCTGGAATGGGGCCCCCATGCATCGCTGAACGTCATCATTGGCGAAAACGACACGGGCAAGACGCACCTGCTGAAGCTGCTTTATTCGATGGCACGCGCAATCGAAGACTATGGCAGGAAGAAGGCGGGACCGGAGCCCAGGGAGCTCTCCGAACTTCTGGCGCACAAGCTGCGGTGGGCATTCTTGCCGCAGAAAATGGAGTTGGGTCGGTTGGTCACCCGAGGCAGTGGCAATCGACTAGGCGCCAATCTTTGCTGGAACACGGGCGGTCATCTGAAGTTTGCCTTTGGCAAGGACACGACGACCAAGATCGTTGAGATCGACACGAATCGCTTGTCGGACCTGGAGGGTAGCAAGGCCAGCTTCCTGCCGCCGAAGGAAATTCTGTCGATCTTCGACGCCATCGTCGCCACGAGAGAGACCGTCGAGATCGCCGCCTTCGACGATACCTACTATGACCTGGTGCAGGACTATCGGCAGCCGCCGACCTCCGGCAACCTGCAAGTCAATATCAAGAAGGCGCTGCTTCACCTCGAGAACGTGACCGGCGGGGGTGAAGTGGAGATGGAGAAGGACGGCAACATCGTCTTCCGCCGTGGCAAGGAGGTGTTCAACATGCACCAGACCGCGGAGGGCATCAAGAAGATCGGCATCCTGTCGCGGCTGATGCGCAACCGCCGTTTGACGCCCGCCGGAGGCTGCATGCTGTTTGTCGATGAGCCCGAGGTGAATTTGCACCCGAAGGCCATCGTGCTGTTCGCCGAGATGCTGCATGAATTTGCGCAATCCGGCATTCAGGTCTACCTGACGACGCACAGCTATTTCCTGCTCAAGCGGCTTGAACAACTGGCGCGCGAGAAGAATACCGATTACTCGCTGCTGGATCTGCGGAAACAGGATGGCGCGGGCGTGACCGGCACGGTGAGCAAGCTCGCCGACGGACTACCGCAGAATCCCATCGTTGAAGAATCCTTGCGGCTCTTCGATCGCGACGTACAACTCGACCTGGCGGACTGATCCCGTGGCGATTTTCAACGAATCCGGGCTGACCTTGGATCTGCCTGACGGGCTGCACTTTCGGTTTGCGGACTTGCTCGCCTACAAGTTGCTTAGTGGCCAGAACCTCAAGGAGACGGATTTCGCCTGGATTGATGGGGGAAAGCTGTTTCTTCTTGAAGTACGCAGCTATGCGCAAGTCAGCACGACCCTCACGGGTGCGGACCTCATTCCCTTGAAGGGACAAGCCGTCCCGCACCGATTTGAAGCACTGATCGACAAGCTGACGGACTCGCTGCTGATGCTGCTGGCCGCTTGGGCCGACACCGACTGCGGGAAGTCGATCAAGGCTGGCTTGCCTGCGGCCGCAAAGTCGCGCATGCCGCTGAAGCTGGTGATCGCCATCGAAATGCCGTCGACCTTGTCGGTGCACCTGAGCGGGCTACGCGACAGCCTGAACGCGCGAATGCGCGGCCGCATCGCGCTGGCGGATGTTCGCAACGTGGCCTTGATCGATTACGCCCGGCTGTTGGCCAACCCGACGTTCAGCGCCTTCGTCAAGGCGCAGGTATGAGGCAAGAAAAGTATGAATAACGTGATCGACGATATGGGCTGCGCCCAACGCGCCGAGCGCCAGTCGGCCATGCGTCAGGCGCTGGAAGCGGTCGCGCAGGCCGACGTGTTCGCCCATATCGACGATGCCGCTGACTGGCAGCGCGAGCAGCGTGCCGACCGCGCCCAACCGGGGCGCGAGGACTGACCATGTGGCTGGCTGACAGTAATATCCTGATTGGCGCTGTAGCACGCCCAGGCCATCCGTTGCAGGACTGGTTGCTGAATAACCTGCCCGGCCTTGTCGTCGATTCCCTGAGCGAAATTCCACTATGACGCCCCCGACAAAGTCGCCTGCCGTCGAACCTGGCGGACTTTTCCTGCGCCTGATTCTGGACCAACCGAGTTGTAAGAAAGCCCGACAATGACCCTGATCAGAGAACTGATTGCGATCCCGGAGCAGGTCCACCAGGGCGACTTCGTCCTCAAGCTCGCCGATGGCGTGGCGCATGCCGAAGCGACGCTGCGCGACTACGTCGTGACGCCGCAGCTCAACGCCTGCTTCAACGACGCGCTGACCTTCATCAAGCAGTCGGTCCAGGGCGGCACCAGCAAGGCCGCGTATCTGCATGGCAGTTTCGGTTCCGGCAAGAGCCACTTCATGGCCGTGCTCAACCTGCTGCTCGACAACAACGTCGCGGCGCGTTCGCTGCCCGAGCTGGCCAACGTCGTCGCTCGGCACAACGCCTGGACGCAGGACCGCAAGTTCCTGCTCGTGCCGTATCACATGATCGGCGCGCGCAGCATGGAGTCGGCGATCCTCGGCGGCTACGCCGAGTTCGTCCGCCAGCGGCATCCGGAGGCACCGATCCCGGGTTTCTATCTCTCGGAGCGCCTGTTCGAGGATGCGCTGCGCATGCGCCATCGGATCGGCGATGAGACCTTCTTCCGTGATTTGAACGAGGGTTCGGATGCCTGTGGCGGCGGCGACAGCGGCTGGGGTGAGCTGAGCGGTGGCTGGGATGCCGCGAGCTTCGAGGCCGCAATGCTGGAAGCGCCGAGCGGCGACGACCGCGTGCGCCTGGTCGGCGACCTGATCAGCCACTATTTCACAGCGATTGCCGACGTCGCCGAGAGCCGCGGCGAGGCCTTCGTGCCGCTCGACGACGGCCTCAGCATCATGAGCCGCCACGCTCACGCGCTCGGCTACGACGCGGTGATCCTGTTTCTCGACGAGTTGATCCTGTGGCTGGCCAGCCGGGCGGCCGATGTCAGTTTCGTCAGCAGCGAGGGCACCAAGCTGGTCAAGCTGGTCGAGGCCGGCAACGCCGATCGCCCGATTCCGCTGGTCAGCTTTGTCGCGCGCCAACGCGACCTGCGCGAACTGGTCGGCGAGAACCTCGCCGGCTCGCTGCAATTGCAGTTCAGCGATGTGCTGCGCCACTGGGAGGCGCGCTTCCATCGCATCACGCTGGAAGACCGCAACCTGCCGGCGATCGCTGAAAAGCGCGTGCTCCGGCCCTTGTCCGAAGCGGCCCGGCAGACGCTGGGCAACGCCTTCGACGAGTTCCAGAAGGTCAGGCCCGAGGTCTGGAACACGCTGCTGACCGAGACCGCCGACAAGGAGATGTTCCGCAAGGTCTACCCGTTCAGCCCGGCGCTGGTGCAGACCCTGATCGCCGTCTCGGCGGCCCTGCAGCGCGAGCGCACGGCCCTGAAGCTGATGCTGCAACTGCTGGTCGATCGGCGCGACGACCTGGAACTGGGCCAGATCATCCCGGTTGGCGACCTGTTCGACGTGATCGCCGATGGCGACGAGCCGTTCTCGGAGGCGATGCGCATCCACTTCGACAACGCCAAGCGGCTCTACAGGCAGAAGCTGCTGCCGCATCTGGAGCGGCAGCATGGCGTGACCTGGGAGAACATTCGGATCGGCGATGCCGACCCGGCCAGGGCACGCGCGCTGAGGAACGATGCACGGCTGATCAAGACGCTGCTGCTGAGCGCGCTGGTGCCCGAAGTCGATTCATTGAAGGCGCTGACGGCGCAGCGCCTGGCGGCGCTGAACCACGGCACGATCCGTTCGCCGATCCCCGGTCGTGAAACGCAGGACGTGCTGCGCAAGTGCAAGGAGTGGGCGGCCGACATCGGCGAGATCAAGGTCACCGATGACAGCAACTCGCTGATCTCGATCCAGGTCACCGGCGTCGACATCGAGCCGATCGTGCGCGGGCCGGCGGCCTCCAGCGACAATCCGGGCAACCGGCGCCGCCGCGTGCGCGAGATGCTGTTCGAGCAACTCGGCGTCACCGACAGCAACGACCTGTTCGCCACCTACGCGGTGCTGTGGCGCGGCACCAGGCGCGAGGTCGAGGTGCTGTTCGAGAACGTCCGCGAGATGTCGGACGAAAAGCTGCGCGGGCGCGCCGGCACCTGGACGGTGGTCATCGATTTCCCCTTCGACGACCCGCGGTTCACGCCGGCCGACGATCTGGCGCGTCTGGCCGACTATCGCGGTGACGACACGCAGACGCTGGTGTGGATGCCGTCGTTCTTCAGCGCCAAGGCGCAGCATGACCTCGGCCGCCTGGTGGTGCTGGACTACATCCTGACCGGCGAGCGCTTCAACGAACTGGCCGCGCACCTGGCGCTGGTCGATCGCGGGCCGGCGCAGGCGCTGCTGCGCAACCAGCGCGACCAGTTGCAGCAGCGGGTGCGGCAGTATCTGGAGGTGGCCTACGGCATCGCCGGCGACTCGCGTGACGCGGTGGTGAACCCGATGGCGCCCGAAGATCAGTTTCGTTCGCTGGACCAGACGCTGACGCCGTTGCCGCCGGTGGGGGCGAACCTGAAATCGGCGTTCGAGGCACTGCTCGACCAGCTTTTCAGGCACCAGTTTCCGGCGCACCCGGTCTTCGATGGGGAGGTCAGGCCTGTCTTGGTGAAAAAGGTGTGGCCGGAAGTGGAGCGCGCCATCGCTAGTGCCGACGAACGTGCGCCGGTCGGGGACCGGGTGCTGCGGCAACAGATCCGCTCGATTGCCGACCCGGTGCAGTTGGGCAGGACCGGCGAGAGCCATTTTGTGCTGCTTGACCATTGGCGTTCGCACTTCCTCCGCGAGCAGGCCAAAACGGGCGTCGTGTGCACGGTCGGCAAGCTGCGCCAGTGGATCGATCAACCGCTGGCGATGGGGCTGCCGGCGGAGGTGCAGAATCTGATCATTCTTGCCTTCGCCGGCCACACCAACCGCAGCTTCGTGCGCGGCAACGTCCCCTACCTGCCGGGCATCGACCAGATGCCGGACGACCTGGAACTGCGCGAGCAGACGCTGCCCGAAGCCGGCGACTGGGAGGTTGCGTGCAAACGTGCCGCCGCGCTCTTCGGTCTGACCATTCCAACCTCGCGCAACGCCGGTAACGTCGCCAGGCTGGTTGAAGCGGTTCAGGCCAGGGCGCGCGAGGCACGGGAGCCGATCGGCAGCCTGGTCAGGACGCTGAATGAAAAGTCGGCACTGTTTCCGGCCGCCGGCGACAACCATCGCCTGCAAACGGCACGATCCGCACTGGCCTTGCTCGCCGGGCTGTTGAGTGCCGAAGGCACGGCGGTCGTCACGACGCTTGCCGGCGCAGCGATCGAGACCTCCGAGGTGGCGATGCGCCAGACCCTGGCCAAGGCACGCGAACTCGATGAAGCGGTTCGCACCGGTGCCTGGGACATTTTCGAGGCGATGCAGGCGCTCACCGACGAGCGGCAAGCCGCGGCGCGGGCGATCGTCGCCAGGGTGTGCGAGACACTGGCCGCCGACGAGCATGCGATCGGGCTGCAGGCGGCACTCGCTGAGCAGCGCAGCAAGGCCGTGCGCTTGCTGACCGTGGCGCCACCACCCGTTGTGTTGCCACCCGCTGCGCCGCCTGGCGCTGGCCCGACTACGCTGCCGCCGACTGCGCCGACGCCGGTGACGGTGCCGACACCGGTGCCGCCCGGCCGGCCGGCGCCCAGGCCGCCGGTGATCGTGCAGGAGTCCGCAGCGGCTGACCTCGAAAGCACACAGGCACTGGCGCTGCTCGACGACCTGCACGCTCGACTCGACCAGGACAAGGACCTGCGGCTCTCGATCTCATGGCGGCTCGAAAAGCCGGGGAGCAGCAAATGACCGGTTCTGCCAGGCCGCTGTCGTTGTCGCAGATCGAGGCGCAGGTGCTCGCGGTGCTGGATCGCGCCAGCGACGCCAGGGTCATCGCCATTCAGGCCAGGACCCAGGCGGCATGGCCGGACACCATCAACCTGTCGGGCCGGCCGTTCCGGCTGCGCTGGTGCGCAAGCCCCTTGATGGCCCGCGAAGCGCTGTCGGCGCTGGAGGATGTGCCTGACGACCAGGCCAGTCCGGGGCTGATCCTGCTGACGCCGCTGTCGGCACGCGATCTGGGTGGCGACGTCGTGGCGCGGCTGGCGCGGGCGCAGGTCTTTCAGCCCGACGCCTGGGGCATGGTGCAGCAACTCTTCACGGCCCGCGAAATCGATGCGCGCCTCGGCCGCTTCCGCTGGATGGCCCATCTGCTCGTCGAGCGGGCCAGCATGGGCGCCTATCCGCCCGTGCCCAACGGCTTCCTCGACATGGACACGGCATGGCACCACATCCTCGGCCGCTGCCTGAGCCTGGATGCCTCGAAGCCGGATGCGGCGATGCTCCTGAACTGGTCACTGGGTGCCGATTCGGCCGGACATTTCGACGATCTGTCCGAGCAAGCCAAGCCGCAGATCGCCGCCTGGCTGGGCGAGTCGGCCGGGGCGGTAGGCTCGCTCGTCATGCGCTGCGTGACTGCCGGCAACACGCAGGATGCCGTCCCGCTCGGACTGGTGTGCGGCGTGGTCTTGTCGGCCCGGGGCGAAGGCGTGCATGAGCTTGCCGCCGCCGCGATCCGTCTCGAACGCTTCATGGGCGACAAGCGCATCGGCATCGCCGAGGGGCGCTTGTGGGCAGCCGACGCAGCGAAGTGTCTGCAGGCCTTGACGCCGGCTCTGCGACACGCGGTGGTCGAGCGCGCCGAGTGGCTGCTGCGCGAACTTCATGTCGATGCTTATGCGCATCTGAGCGATGTCCTTCCGCTCGGCCTTGAGCAACGGCTCGGGTTCTTCGCCGACGCGCTCAAGGCCTTCATCGCCGAGCCATCGACTGCGCAGATTCAAGCCATCGAACGGGCGGCCGATGCGGTGGTGCGCCATGCGCATGCCGACCCGGCCAGCACGCGCATGCTGCGGGTGAAGATGGCGGTTCGCCTGTGTCGATGGATGATGGCCGATCGGCCAGCGAACAAGGGCCGAGGCGGCCGCGCGGCAACAACGTTCGTTGACCTCGCGCAGGGGTATGCCCGCGAAGGCGCCTTCGTCGATTGGGCGCGTTTCAAACTGATCGGCGGCGACGACTTGCCGGGCCTGTCTGCGGCCTTCGTCGCCCTGCGCGACGCGGCACGCAAGGAGGCCGAGGCCTTTAACCAGACCTTCGCCCAGGCCTTGCAGGTGTGGAACCGCGAGCCGCGGGCTGCAGCCGCCTGCATGCCGGTCGAGGCGATCATCGAACGCGTGCTCGCCCCGCTGGCACAGCAGACGCCGGTGTTGTTGCTGGTCGCGGACGGCCTGAGTTACAGCATTTTCCGGGAGCTCTGCGAAGACCTGGAGGCCCTGGGCTGGGACGAGAAGGTCGCCGGGCCGACGCCGACCCTTGCGGTTGGCGTCGCAGCGCTGCCGACGATCACCGAAGTCAGCCGCGCCAGCCTCCTCTCGGGCCGCCTGATGATCGGCGCAGCAGCGCAGGAGAAGACCGCTTTTGCCACGCATCCGGCGCTGGTGGCGGCATCGCGCGCCGGGACGGCGCCGGTGGTCTTCCACAAGGGGGAGCTCGCCGACGCCGAGGGCCTGTCATCGACCGTTCGCGATGCCATCGCTTCAACGCAGCAGCAGGTAGTGGCCGTGGTCTACAACGCCGTCGACGACCATCTGAGCGGCTCGAATCAGATTCAGGTGCGCTGGTCGATCGACGATCTGCGGCTGCTCGGCCCCTTGCTCAGCGAGGCGCGTCGCGCGCGCCGGGTGGTGATCGTCACCGCCGACCATGGCCATGTCATCGACGACGGCACGGTGCAGCGCGGTCAGGGCGATGGCGATCGCTGGCGCTTGCCGTCGGGCACGCCGGACGCCGGCGAACTCCTTTTCGAGGGGGGTCGAGTGAAGACGCCTGCCGGCAACGCGGTGGTTTGCGCGTGCTCCGAGCGCGTGCGCCACGGGGCGAAGAAGAACGGCTATCACGGAGGCGTATCGGCGCAGGAGGTCGTGGTGCCGCTGAGCGTCTTCACGCCGCGCAACAGGGTGTTGAAGGGTTGGCAGATGG
This sequence comes from Candidatus Accumulibacter propinquus, assembly GCF_056856495.1. Lineage (NCBI taxonomy): Bacteria > Pseudomonadati > Pseudomonadota > Betaproteobacteria > Candidatus Accumulibacter > Candidatus Accumulibacter propinquus. Next base: position 282,054 of record NZ_JBSEHC010000003.1, on the reverse strand, counting down.
CCCCGGCGCCGCAGCCCGACTGGTGGGCGCCGCTGGAGTTTGCGTTGCCGGCAGCCGCCGCTGACACGCCGTCGCTCGCCAGGAAGGCAGCGAAGCCGGGACTGCTAGCCGTCCCGCAGCCTGACCTGTTCGGCGGGGCATTGCCGGTCGTGGCGCCCGAGCCCGAAGTGCACTGGATCGCCGCGCTGCAGGCGACGCCTGTGTATGTGGCACAGAAGGCACTGGCGGCGCGGGTGGCACCGGCGGACGACGAGGTGCGGTGCCTGCTGGAGGCACTGGCGGCACGTGGCGGAAAGCTTTCGAAAGCTGCCCTCGCGCAGCGACTCGGCATGCCCGCGATGCGCATCAGCGGCTTCGTCAACGCCGCGAAGCGCGTGCTCAATGTCGACCAGGCGGCGGTGCTGTCGCTCGACGAGACCGCGGCTACGGTGGAATTGAACCGGGAATTGCTGGTACGGCAGTTTCGGGTGACGGTGCGATGAGGGGTGGAGCGCGCCGAAGCCGAGGCGCCCTAACTCTTCACCTCGCTGGAATGGCAAGTTGCTTTTTTGTTTTTTCCTTACGATAATTACAAGGGTAAGGAATTTAACGAGGAGCCGGCCATGACTACAGAAGCCACTTTGACCTGCAAGGGGCAAACGACCATTCCCAAGGAGATTAGGGACAGCCTTCGGATGAAAGCGGGAGATCGCATGACCTTTACGCTGATGCCGGACGGCACCGTGGTAATGAGGGTGAAGAGCAAGCGCTTTAACGACCTGGCGGGAATGCTGTACCAGGAAGGTCGGGCGGCTGTTCCCATCGAGCAGTTATCGATCTGATGCTCGGGATCGACACCAACGTTCTTGTGCGCTTCCTCGTTCGAGACGACGCCCAGCAGTTCGAGATCGTGCACCAGATTGTTGAACGAGAAGTGCTGGCGAGCCGCCGCGTTTTCGTGAGCCAGCTCGTTCTCCAGGAAATGGAATGGGTGTTGCGCAGCCGGTATGGCTTTTCCAAGCCCCAGATCCAGGGGGTTGTTTCCGGCTTGCTGGACTCCATGGATTTCGAGCTGGAAGATGAGGCTGCCGTTGAGCAGGCGTTTTTCGTCTGGAAAGAGCATTCCGCTGGGTTCTCGGATTGCTTGATCGGCGCCAGGAATCGGAGGATGGGGTGCACTACGACGGCAACTTTCGATGTGAAGGCATCCAGACTACCCTGGTTTGTCGAGGCAGGCTCGGTTTAGCGCATTCTTGTCATTTTTGACGGCTGTTCTGGGCCATCATCCGTCATTGTGGACTTGCCTGGAAGTGGCCGCTACTTGGCGCAGTCCAGACGGTCAGTGTCAAGTGCACCCGCTCCAGATGCGGTGCAATGGGTGGGCATGAATAGGCTCCTCATCGCTCTCTCGTCAGGCGATGACCGGCACAATATGTACCGGCACGTACTTGTGGAAGGGCGTACGTGTCAACGGGTCGCAATGAGCGGCTGCCGTCAGCCGGTTGATCTGCGGGCCGACCGGCTCGCTTCCGCGGTAGCGCTGACCGTAGCCATGTGGCAGGGTTGCCGTGCCACGCCGCAGATTGTCGTCAAGCTCGACGACGACCTGAAGCTCCCCGGTCGCCGACCGGCAGTGGGCCCTGGCGCCTTCGATCAGACCGAGTTCTTGCGCATCGGCGGGATGCAGGCGCATAGCGCCTTTGCGATCCACCTTGCGCCAGATCGGATCGCGGAAGATCTGGTTGGCGTTATAGCTGCGGCGCTCTCCGGCCATCAGTATGAAGGGGAAGCCAGCCCCGGGAACGGTTTCAGAACCAAGCGCTCTCAGTTCGGTCAGCATTTCGGGGATCGCCAGATGAATGCGTCGATCCTTGTGGTGAATCAACGACCAAGTGTCGTCGAAGGTATGGATGCTCATCAGTGTGCCAGCCCGCCGTTCGATGATGGCACGGAACAGCGCCGCACCTAGGGTCAGGCGATTACCGCGATGTCCGGCTCGCCGCACAGCGACGGTGTGACGCTTGGCGTAGACCGCCGTAAGGCCGAGCAGCGGTGCGGCCATCGCCGCGCCTTCAGGCAGGGTCTGGCCCAAAGTGCGATACATGATCGACGCGGCATATGGCCGCCAGCGCGGTTTCCACGCCAACGTAGCGGCGAAGGCACCGAGAAACAACGCATGTCCCGTGATCTGCGGCTCCCACCCTGCAACCCGTTCGAGCAGCGGGAAACGTAAGGGAATCTCCCCCATCTTTTCCAGCAGCCGGGTGTAGATTTCGGCTTCGGGCAGGCTCTCTCCGAGCGGCGGAAACAAGCCATGACGCAGGTGGAAGGCGTTTTCGGGGAACTCAAGGTTGAAACCAGTCGCTTCCCACTTCTCGAACTGTGAGGCGGCCGGCAGAACATAGTGAGCCATGCGTGCGGTTTCGGTCATCGCCACATCGACCACCACCAGCAGTTCGAGCTTGCCGAAGGAGCACTCATAGGCCGCCGTATCGGCCGCCGTCAGTACCGGATTCGAGCTATCCACAAACAGCGCTCGAATCCGATCCTCGCCCGCATGCGCGATCTCATCGGGCAGGATGTTGGGCGGGTAGAGACCCGAAATCGGAAACATCTTGTGGTGGGCGGTGCGGGGATATTTTGGGTTGCTTTCGTCGCTGTGGCCGATCAGGGGCAGCAGGAAGGTATGCAGGTTGTTGCCGCCGCGCTTGCCGAAGTTACCGGTGACCAGATAGAGCAGCTTTTCAAGGTAGCTGTTGAGCGTGGAATGCAGCGTTTGCTGTATTCCCAGGTCGATGCGCACGCAGGCGGCTCTGGCGGTGGCAAAACCGCGTGCCACTCGCTCCACATCGGCTAACGGCAGTTCGGTGCGTTGCACATAATCGGCGATGGGTACGGCCAGCAGTTCCTGTTCCAGTTGGTCAAATCCCTTGCAGTGCTGTGAGAGGAAGTCGCGGTCATGCAGGCCCTCGCGGACGATGAGGCTCAGCATCGCCAGCATCAGAAAGGCATCGGTGCCGGGCTTGATCTGCAGGTGGATATCAGCCTGCTTCGCGGTTTCGGAACGGCGCGGATCGACCACCACCGTGGTACGAGAGGGATCCTTTTGCAGTTCGCGCAGGGTGTCGCGCGCATTGGGGATGCCATGTGCCTGGTAGGGGTTGGTGCCAATGAAAAGCACGTAGTCCGCGTGCTCCACGTCTTCGGTGGTATGGCAGGTCTGATGGCCGAACAGGCGGCCATTGACCCAGAAATCCCCGGTCTTTTCCTGCGCCAGGGAAGTATAGACAAAGCGGCTCTTCATCGCCTTGTGCAGTTGCTGGCTGTACATGCCACCCAGGTGGTTGCCCTGGCCACCGCCGCCATAGAACGCGAAGGCTCGCCCGCCATGTTTGTCGCGGACCGCGATCAAACGGCGAGCTATATCGCTTAGTGCCTCGTCCCAACTGACACGCACGAAACTGCCATCGGCCTGACGCTTCAAGGGGTGCGTTAGCCGATCCTCATGGTTTTGATAGTGTTCCAGGCGAGCGGCTTTCTGGCAGATGTAGCCCTTCGACACCGGGTGCTCGTCGTCGCCACGAACACGGGTGAACTTGCCATTTTCAATGGTTACCGTAAGTCCGCAATTGCGCGAACAGAGGATGCAGGCAGCTTTCTCGGTGGTCATGGACTTCTCCGGAGCAAGGCGTATCGATCATGTGCCCACGCTCCCGCAGGCACGAGTCAATTACATAACGCTCGTTAGATTAACGGTCGTTATGTAACAATGCAAGCGAATTGTGAGTGGATTCTTGAGGATCGATCTATGCGCTACAGCCGCGAACACAAGGAAAACACCCGCGCACGCTTGCTCGATGTGGGCGGAGCCCTAGCCAAGAAGGATGGATTTGGCAGCACCGGCGTTGACAGCCTGATGGCAAGCGTTGGCCTCACCTCAGGCGCGTTTTATTCTCACTTCCGTTCCAAAGCGGAACTGCTCGAAGCCATCGTCGAAAACGAACTGACCCGCTCGGTCAATCGCTTCGCGAACAAAACTGACCAGCAGGTGATCGCTTCACTCGCATCCTACTTAAGCATCAGTCATATCGACAATCCCGCCGAGGGCTGTGCGGTGACCTCCTTGAGCGCAGAAGTAGCCCGCTCCAACACCGAAACCAAACAAACATTTGAGCGCATGATGCTGCAACTGAAGTCCGTGGTTCAGTCGCACACTGCCGACGAAAGTGCTGCCTGGGCAACGATTGCCGAGGTGGCAGGGGCGGTGATGATCGCTCGAGCCATGGCGACGGAGGAGTCGCGCAAGTCCCTGTTGGCGGCGGTGATGCGACACACGAGAGAAATGGTAGTCGCCGAAAGGTAAGAAACCGTCTTGGGGTCAGATCTAACATACAAACGCTGTCCTTCAGCACACCTCTCGGGTCTGGTAATCACGTATCCTTGCGCACGGCTTCGATGTGGCGCGGCAAGCTCGCGGTCTTTCCTTTTGCCTTACCGTGGGAAAGCCGGGGCCAAGCGCGCGAGTCTCGGTCACCGGGGTCTCCTCTCTTGTTTTCCCGGTCGCATGGTGGCACCATCGGGGATCGTTGAATGAACCTCCGCTCCGTTTGTGCGCCCTGAGAAGGCGTGGCGTGTGCCGACCATCAGCATGTTTTCGGCATTCTCGTGTCCATGTACGCGTTTGATATCGCGAAGCACCACGCGCCACATATTCACGTGCGCTACAACGAATACAGGATTGTCCTCGGTATCCCGGACGGGGAGGTGCTCGAAGGGGGCTTGCCGTCTCGCCAGATGAAGCTCGTGCAGGCCTGGATTGAAATTCACCGGGGCGAACTCATGGCGGACTGGACACTCGCTGCCAGCGGTCAGACGCCGTACAAGATTGATCCACTGCGTTGAGGGGATTGCGATGACGCCTGACGTGGTTAGTGTCACCCCGCTGCGCGAATACCAGCTCGAAGCGGTCTTCGCCAACGGCGAAATACGCGTGCTCGACATGCGGCCCTACCTTGGGTATCCGGCATTTGCTCCGCTGGCCGAGGGCGGACTGTTCATGAAGGCTCATGTGGTCCTGGGGACGGTCGCCTGGACCGATGAAATCGACATCTCGCCCGATACCCTGTACTTGTGCGGGCGTCTGCTTCCAGATCAGAACACGCACAGGGCGCATGGCGAGATCAAGGATGGGAAATCGAACGGCACCATGGAGAGTATATGAGCCCCCACCAAGCGGCGTCAGTCTCGATTTCTGCTGCATGAGGCCCTGAAAAGTCAAAAAGTCATCCGACTCCCGCCCCGCTCAGTGCCACGACGACCGGTGATGACCGCTCGTCTTGGTTCGGTCTGGAGCTTTGCGCTATTGCACCCACCAGGCAATGCGCTGCTCGAATTCCTGCGTTCCTACTCAGGCGGAGATTGAGCCTGGTGATCGTCCTCGCCCGTGTTGGCGCCCTGCATTTCCCAAAGCAGCATGAGGGATTACAAATGATCAGTCCGCAGCGCAGAGCCGAGGTCATCGACGCCTTGAGACGTGGCACGGTGCCGAAGGCGGGCCTGGATGTGCTGGCCGTGGGTTATGGCCGGCTGCAGGGAACGCTCGATGAAGAACTGGATGCCGTGGTGTCCGGCCGCGGTACCTTCAAGGCGATCCGCGGCGAATACGGATCGTCACTTCGGGTCACTTCTTGGGGTCAGATCTAACATTCATACGCTGTCCTTCAGCACACCTCTGGGGTCTGGTAATCACGTATCCTTGCGCACGGCTTCGATGTGGCGCGGCAAGCTCGTGGTCTTTCCTTTTGCCCTACCGTGGGAACGCCGGGGCCAAGCGCGCGAGTCTCGGTCACCGGGGTCACCTCTCTTGTTTTCCCGGTCGCATGGCGGCACCATCGGGGATCCGGGGATCATTCAATGAACCCCCGCGCCGTTTGTGCGCCCTGAGAAGGAGTGGCGTGTGCCGACCATCCGCATGTTTTACGGCATTCTCGTGTCCATGTACGCGCTTGATATCGCGAAGCACCACGCGCCACATATGCGTCAGTGGCTTCATCAACGCGGCCAAGCGCGTGCTCAATGTCGATCAAGCGGCGGTGCTGGTGCTGGACGAGACGGCTGGGACGGTCGAGCTGAACCGGGAATTGCTGGCGCGGCAGTTTCGGGTGACGGTGCGATGAGGCGTGTGCCGCTAATTCACTGCAACACAGAGAGACCCTGCATGGCTGATCTGCGCGCGTACTGATCTCTCTCTTGCAAGAATCGCCTTGCCAGCCGGGCATTGTCCAGCGCATCTTATTAGCCAAATCGCGACAATAGTACTGGTTAGATAGCCGTTAAGCGACATTTGTCTGAGACCTCTTGCGCTCTTTAGCCCGTTCCCGACAGAGCGTCCATTTCTATTAATTAGTTAATTGGCGACAGAATTGCCACATAATTAGTATATGTACGACAAGCAAGAGGGGCTGTGATGGCCGCGCTAGCGGAAAAACGACAAGCTATCGCCCTCAATGAGGTGCTGATCCCTGCCGACGCGGCCGAGCAGCGCCGACTGCAGCGGCAGGCCAAGGCCGGCGAGATTGCCCGGATTGCCACGGGGGTCTATGTCCGGGCGACGGACCCGGAGGGGCAGGCTCTGATCGTCCGCCGGAACTGGCAGATGATCCTCGGCTACCTATTCCCCGGCGCCATCGTCTCGCACCTGAGCGCCGTAGTCGGGGGGATCACGCCATCTGGAGAGATCACCCTCACGCATCCCACGCGCTACAACACCTCGGTGAAGCTCCCCGGGCTCATTACCGTGCTTCTGAAAGGGCCGCAGAACCTGCCGGGCGACCTGCGCCTCGGTAACAGCGGCCTGTATTGGTCGTCGCGTCCGCGCGGGCTCCTTGAAAATCTCGGGCGCTCCCGCACCGACCGGCCCCGTACCGGCGGCAAGGCAGTTGTGGAGGAGCGTCTGGTCGACATTCTCAACGCGAGCGGCGAGGAAACCCTCAACCGCGTGCGCGACGAAGCTCGACAGCTGGCGCCCGTCCTCGGCGCCGAGAAGGCGTTCGATACTTTGAACGCCATGGTCGGCGCCCTCCTCGGCACCTATGCAAAAGGGGCGCTGACGACCAAGGCCGGTGTCTTGGTGGCCGGCGGTACGCCGGTGGATGCCGAGCGCCTCAACCGCTTCCGGATCTTCGCCGACTACCTGCGGATAACGCCGATCCCCGACTTCCCCGACGTCGCGGGCCAAGACCCGGCCAAGACCCATTTCGCGTTCCTGGAGAGCTACTTCTCAAACTATGTGGAAGGCACGCGCTTCTCTATCGAAGAAGCCGAAGGCATCGCGCTGCATAACCAGATCGTTCCCAACAGGCCCAAGGATAGCCACGACATTCTTGGCGTTTTCCAGCTCATCCTGCACCCACACTTCCGAAGCAGCCCTCCGGCCCCCGGCGAGATACTGGAGGGCCTGCGCAAGCGGCACTGGATCATGCTCGAGCGCCGACCGGAAGCCACGCCTGGCGAGTTCAAGACCGAATCCAATTACGCCGGCACGACACAGTTCGTTGACCCAGGATTCGTTCGTGGCACCCTCCTCGAAGGCGTGCATCTGGCCTTGAGCATCCCCGAAGGTTTGGGCCGGGCCATTTTCTATGCCTTCCTGGTGTCGGAGACGCACCCCTTCAACGATGGCAACGGCCGCTTGTCCCGGCTTTTGATGAATGCAGAGCTGTCCCGATGCGCGCGCTGCCGCATCATCATTCCAACCATTTTCCACGAGCAGTACGTTGATGCCCAGCGGGCGCTCACCCGGCGCAACGACCCCGAGCCGTTCGTTCGGGCCCTGTGCCGCATCGCAAAGTGGGGTACGTTGTTCGACTACCGTGATCTGAAGCAGGTGGTGGCGGTCATGCAGACAGCCAACGCATTCGAAGAGGACCCGAGGGAGTTCAAGCTACTCGACCCCTCTGGCGCCGTGTTCGCCTGACAATGGCATTGACTGCTCGCGACATGGATCAAGAAGGTGTCCGTGCCGAAGTGGTCATCGACGATACAACCCGCGTTTGGACCAATCTCGGTGGCGCGTTTTTGCCGGTTCGGAGTGAGATTTACAATGAGTACTAACAAGTGACCAGTCCGCAGCGCAGAGCCGAGGTCATCGACGCCTTGAGACGCGGCACGGTGCCCAAGGCCGGCCTTGATGCGCTGGCCGTGGGTTACGGCCGGCTGCAGGGAACGCTCGATGAAGAACTGGATGCCGTGGTGTCCGGCCGCGGTACCTTCAAGGCGATCCGCGGCGAATACGGATCGGGCAAGACCTTCTTCGGCCGCTGGCTGCAGGAACGGGCGCGGGCGTGCGGCCTGGCGACCAGCGAGGTGCAGATCTCCGAAACCGAGACGCCGTTGCATCGTCTGGAAACGGTGTACCGCCGGCTGGTTGAGCGCATCGCCACCGCCGACAGTGGCGAAGGGGCATTTCGCGGCATCGTCGATGGCTGGTTCTACGCGCTGGAGCGTGACGTGCTGGAAGACGCCAGCCTCGACCCGACGGACGAGGCGACCCTGCTCGCCAGGACCGAGGCGCTGATGGAGGCCAGACTGGCCAGCGTGACCCGGGTGGCGCCGGCCTTCTCGGCGACGCTGCGCGCCTACCGACGCGCCCTACAGGCCGGCGACAACGCCACCGCCGACGGGCTGATCGCCTGGCTCGGCGGCCAGCCGAATGTCGCAGCATCGATCCGGCGCTCGGCCGGGGTGAAGGGGGATATTGATCACTTCGGCGCGACCAATTTCCTGTCCGGGCTGCTGACGATGCTGCGCGACTCGGGGTACGGCGGTCTGCTGCTGGTATTGGACGAAGTTGAGACCTTGCAACGCATGCGCGCCGACACCCGCGAGCGGGGCTTGAATGCGCTGCGCCAGTGGATCGACGAAATCGACGCCGGCCACTTTCCGGGCCTGTACCTCCTGATCACCGGCACCCAGGCTTTCTATGAAGGCGCGCAGGGTGTGCAACGCCTCGCGCCGCTGGCGCAACGGTTGCACGTCGATTTCGGCACCGACTCGCGCTTCGACAACCCCCGTGCGGTGCAGGTGCGCCTGCCGGCCTTCGGTCACGATTCGCTGCTCGAAGTCGGGCGCAAGGTGCGGGATATCTATGCCGACGGTGCCGTTGCCGGCGACCGGATCCGTGCGCTGGTCGACGACGCCTACGTCGAGTCTCTGGCCAGGGCCGTCACCGGGAATCTGGGCGGCAGGGTCGGCGTGTCGCCGAGGCTGTTCCTGAAGAAGTTGGTCGCCGACGTGATCGATCGCGTCGACCAGTTCGCGGACTTCGATCCGCGCAGGCACTATGCGCTGACGATCTCGGAGAGCGAGATGACCGCGCAGGAACGAGCGTCGGTGGGCGTGAGCTCGGTCGATGACATCGAGCTGTAGGTGGTTGCTCCCTGTGGGCGGCCTTCCGTGAGCGTGGAGGCCTTCGAGCGTCTGCACGCGGCGTTGCAGTACCACATCGTCAACTCGATGGGCTGGACCGGTCTGCGCCCGACACAGGCCGATGCGGTAGCACCGATCCTCGAAGGACAACATTGCCTGATCCTCGCGCCGACGGCCGGTGGCAAGACCGAGGCGGCCATCCTCCCCGTCCTGTCGCGCCTGGCGACCGAGGAGTGGCCCGGGCCAAGCGTTCTCTACGTGTGCCCGATCAAGGCGCTGCTCAACAACCTCGAGTCACGATTGTCGCGCTATGCCGGCTTCGTCGGCAGGACGGTACAGGTGTGGCACGGCGACGTCGGGCAAGGCACCAAGGCGCGGGCCAGGCGTTCGGCACCGGACATCCTGCTGACCACGCCCGAGTCGCTCGAAGGGATGCTGATTTCGACGAAGGTCGATCGTGCTTCATGGTTCGGTAGCGTCCGCGTGGTCATCGTTGATGAACTGCATGCGTTTGCCGGCGACGATCGCGGCTGGCATCTGCGCGCCGTTATCAAGCGGATCGAGGCGTATGCCAGGCAACCGATTCAGAGGATCGGGCTGTCGGCGACGGTGGGCAACCCGGATGAACTGCTAGCCTGGTTCGCCGGGGCAGGTGAGCGGCAGATCGTTGGCTCCTCGTCGGTCAGCACGGACGCCGATGTCACCATCGATCATGTGGGCTCGATGGCCAACGCCGCGACGGTGATCTCGCGACTGCACCGTGGCTCGAAGCGCCTGGTCTTCTGCGATAGCCGTTCCCGGGTCGAGGAACTGGGGGTGGCGCTGCGCAGCTTGAACACCCGAACCTTCGTGTCGCATTCGTCCTTGAGTGCGTCCGAGCGCAAGCTGGCCGAGACGGCGTTCGCCGAAGAGCAGGACTGCGTGATCGTCGCCACCAGCACGCTGGAATTGGGCATCGATGTCGGCGACCTGGATTACGTGATCCAGATCGACTCGCCGAGCACCGTGTCCTCGTTCCTGCAGCGCATGGGACGCAGCGGCCGGCGTGCCGGCAGCCGCCGCAACTGCCTGTTCCTGACAACGACTGACGAGGCCTTTCTGCTCGCCTGCGCAATTACCACGCTGTGGCGCGAGAAATACGTCGAGCACATCAAGCCGCCGCCGCTGCCCTGGCACATCGTCGCGCAGCAGATGCTGGCGCTCGTGCTGGAATACCCCGGACATTCGGCCAGGGAGGTTGTGGCCGTGGCGCGAACACAATTCCCCGACCTCGATCCGGAGACCGTGGCGACCGTGTTCGACTTCATGGAAGCCAGGGGGATCCTGTTCGTCAGCAGCGACCTCGCGTCGATGGGTCCCGAAGGCGAAAAGCTGTTCGGACGTAGCCATTTCCTTGACTTGCTGTCGGCGTTCGCCAGCCCGATGGTGCTGGCAGCGCGACACGGTGCAACCGAACTGGGTGATGTCGATCCGATGGCGGTTCAACAGCAGAAGGATGGCCCGACGGTCCTCCTGCTGGGTGGCCGAAGCTGGAAAGTGATTGCAGTCGAGTGGTCCAGGCGCACTGTGTGGCTGGAGCCGACGGATGAGAAGGGCAAATCGCGTTGGCTTGGCACCTCCCGCCGGTTGGGTTTCGAGGTTTGTCAGGCGATGCGTCGGGTGCTGTTGCAGGAGGGCGATGCCGGACTGGTGTTGTCGAAGCGGGGAACTCGGCAACTCGACGACGTTCGCGATCTGATCATCGCGCCCGAGCACCAGGGATCGTTGCTGCTCGAACACCTGCCATCGGGTCGGCATCGCTGGTGGACCTTTGCCGGGGGCGCGGTCAACAGTGCCTTGGCCTTGCGACTCGGTGAAACCGGCAGTGCTCGGGTAGATGATCTGTGGGTGGAAACAGACGCTGGCGTCCCGGTGCCAGAACTCATTCAGCGTCCGGTCGATCATTCTGCCATTACCGTATTCGGCGCGAAAATGGCGGAGCGCAGCGCGTTGAAGTTTGCGGCTTGTCTTTGCTTCGACCTGGTAGCGGCAGTGGTAGCGGAGCGGTTACTTGACGAAGACAATCTGTCTGTCCTGAGGTGCTGGCCTGGCCTTCGTTGATTCATCCCTGGGTGATCCGGCCGATTTTCCGGAAACCTGTTATCTTTCAGAGAACTGGCGTAGAATTGCGGGTTTTTCCCGAATCTCTTCGAAGCCAGAAATGCGGATAAGCCATGCTCTTCCCTGACCGTTTCGACGTCATCGTCGTCGGTGGCGGCCATGCCGGAACCGAGGCGGCGCTCGCCGCGGCGCGCATGGGCACCAGGACGCTGTTGTTGACGCACAACCTGGAGACGCTAGGTGCGATGAGTTGCAACCCATCGATCGGCGGCATTGGCAAGGGGCATCTGGTCAAGGAGATCGATGCACTGGGCGGCGCCATGGCCGAGGCCATCGATGAAGCGGGAATCCAGTTCCGGATTCTCAATTCGAGCAAGGGACCGGCGGTGCGCGCAACACGCGCGCAGGCCGATCGTGTACTTTATCGGCAGGCGGTTCGCCGCCGCCTGGAAAACCAGCCCAACCTGACGATTTTCGCGCAGGCGTGTGACGACCTGATCCTGGACGGCGACCGCGTCGTGGGTGTGGTGACCCAGCTCGGCGTCCGCTTCGCGGCCCGCGCCGTCGTCCTGACTGCCGGGACCTTTCTCAACGGGCTGATCCATGTGGGTTTGTCGAACCATGCGGGGGGTCGTATGGGCGATCCGCCGTCGACCTCCCTGGCCGCGCGCCTGCGCGAACTGCAGTTGCCGGTCGGGCGGCTCAAGACCGGTACCCCGCCTCGTCTGGATGGCAAGACCATCGACTTCTCGCAACTCGCCGAACAGCATTCCGACGATCCCCTGCCGGTATTCTCGTTCCTTGGTACACCCGCACAGCATCCGCCGCAGTTACCCTGCTGGGTTACCAGTACCAACCCCCGGACGCACGCCATCATCCGTGCCAACCTGGACCGCTCGCCCATGTACACCGGCGTGATCGAAGGCGTCGGACCACGTTATTGCCCTTCGATAGAAGACAAGATCCACCGCTTTGCGGCCAAGGACAGCCACAACATCTTTCTTGAGCCCGAGGGCCTGGGCACGCACGAGATCTATCCGAACGGAATCTCGACCAGCCTGCCTTTCGATGTCCAGCTGGCCATCGTCCGTTCTGTGCGAGGCCTCGAGAACTGCCACATTCTGCGCCCCGGGTATGCCATCGAATACGATTACTTTGACCCGCGTGGCCTGACTGCTGCACTCGAAACCAGAGCAATCAGCGGCCTCTTCTTTGCTGGCCAGATCAACGGCACCACCGGTTACGAGGAGGCCGCAGCGCAGGGCTTGCTGGCTGGTGCCAACGCCGCCCTGCAGGTGCAGGAGAAGGCGCCCTGGACGCCGCGCCGTGACGAAGCGTATCTGGGAGTGCTGGTCGACGATCTGATCACGCGTGGTGTTTCCGAACCGTATCGAATGTTTACCAGTCGTGCCGAGTATCGCTTGTCGCTACGCGAAGACAATGCCGACATGCGGCTGACCACGCAGGGGCGCCGTGTGGGTCTGGTGGACGACCGGCGCTGGGCGGCCTTTTGCGACAAGCGTGCAGCAATCGACCGCGAGCAGGAGCGCTTGCGGTCAACCTGGGTGCATCCGGCAAAGCTGGCCGACGAGGAGGCGACGCGGGTATTCGGCAAACCGCTGGAGCACGAGTATTCCCTGCACGATCTGTTGCGCCGTCCGGACGTGAGCTACGAGCAATTGATGACGCTGTGCGTCGGTGACGTTGCCGTCGATGCCGGCTTGCTCGATTCGCAGGTCATCGAGCAGGTCGAGATCCAGGCCCGATACCAGGGTTACATTGAACGTCAGCAGGAGGAAGTAGCAAAGACTCTGGCGAACGAGGAGACGCGTTTCCCTGAGGACTTCGATTTCCGCAGCCTCAGTGGACTGTCCAGCGAAGTGCGGCAGAAGCTCGTCTTGCATCGGCCGCAAACACTCGGCCAGGCGTCCCGCATTCAGGGCGTGACCCCGGCGGCGATCTCGATCCTGCTGGTTCATCTGAAACGCGGACAATTGAGCTCCCGGCATTCACCCGCCGTCGTCCCGGGTCGATGAGCCCGGAGGCGCAGCTCGCAGAGGGCCTGGTCGTCCTCGGCAACGACCTTCCGGCATCGGCGCAGCAAAGACTGCTCGACTACGCCGGGTTGCTTGAAAAGTGGAACCACACCTATCGCTTGACCGCCCTGTCCGCGACTTCGCTGGCCATCAGCCATCACCTCCTCGATTCGCTGGCGGTGCTGCCCTTCGTCAAAGGCGCGACGCTGCTCGACGTCGGCAGCGGTGGGGGCATGCCGGGCATCCCGCTGGCCATCGCGCGGCCGGAGTTGCAGGTGACTCTCCTGGACAGCAGCTCGAAAAAGACGGCATTCATGCAACAGGTGGCAATTGAGCTGAGTCTGGCGAATATTGCCGTACACTGTGGCCGCGTCGAAACCTACCGGCCACCGGCCAGGTTTGCGACGATCACCGCGCGTGCCTTTTCTGATTTGAGTACGCTGGTCAAGTTGTCGGGCCATCTGTTGCAAAGTGGTGGCCATTGGTTGGCGATGAAGGGCGTCTGGCCGCAGGACGAGATCGCCGGCCTGCCGCTGGAAGTCGCGGTGGATACGGTACATCGCCTGGACGTGCCGGGCGTCAAGGGCGAGCGCCATCTGGTCGTGATGCGCAGCAGTGCCGGGCAGCATTGAAGGGAGAGTCGATTTGGCAAGAATACTCGCGGTAACCAACCAGAAGGGCGGCGTCGGCAAGACGACGACGGCGGTAAACCTTTCGGCCTGTCTCGCCGAGTGCGCTCAGCGTGTGCTGCTGATTGACCTCGATCCACAGGGTAACGCGACCACCGGCTGCGGCGTCGTCAAGCGAGAGGCCATGCCGACGGTGTACCAGATCCTGATCGGCCGGTCGACGATGGCCGACACGCGGATGCGGACCGATTTTGGCTTCGACGTATTGCCGGCGAACCGTGAACTGGCGGGTGCCGAGATTGACCTGATCGACATCGAGCAGCGCGAGTATCGCCTGCGGGACTCGCTCGCCGACATCCGTGGCAGCTATGATTTCATTCTGCTCGACTGCCCACCGGCATTGAACATGTTGACGGTCAATGGTCTGGTGGCCGCCGACAGCGTGATGATCCCAATGCAATGCGAGTATTACGCGCTGGAAGGCCTGACCGACCTGGTGGCGACGCTGAAAAAGGTGCGTGCCAAGCTGAATCCGCGCCTGGAAATCGAAGGCTTGCTGCGAACCATGTTCGACCCGCGTTCGACCTTGACCCAGCACGTGTCCCGTGAACTGGAGGGTCACTTCGGCGACAAGGTCTATCGGACGATCATTCCGCGCAATGTGCGCCTCGCCGAGGCGCCGTCCTACGGCAAGCCGGTGATCGCTTTCGACCGCAGTTCCAAGGGAGCCCAGGCGTACCTTCTGCTGGCGCAAGAGATTCTCGATCGCTGTGCCGACAAGCCCGGGACTGCGGCGGCAACCGCAGCCCCGGGAGTGAGGCCATGAAGATGAAGGGACTTGGGCGTGGTCTCGATGCCTTGCTGGCAGGTAATGACACCCACAACCGGGAGCAGCAACGCACCCTGCCGGTAGGCCATATCCAGCCCGGCAAGTACCAGCCGCGTACGCACATGGACCCGACCTCGCTCGAGGAACTGGCGGCCTCGATCCGGGTACAGGGCCTGATGCAGCCCATCCTGGTACGGCCGGTCGGCGACGACCGTTACGAGATCATCGCCGGCGAGCGGCGCTGGCGGGCGGCGCAGATGGCGGGGTTGGCCGAAGTGTCGACCCTGATCCGGGAAATTCCCGACGAAGCGGCACTGGCCATGGCGCTGATCGAGAATATCCAGCGCGAGAATCTCAATCCGCTTGAGGAAGCGCTTGGCCTGCAGCGACTGATCGACGAATTCGCCATGACTCACCAGCAAGCGGCCGATGCGGTTGGCCGCTCGCGGCCGGCGGCATCGAATCTGCTGCGTCTGTTGCAGTTGGCCCCGCCGGCGCAGGAACTGCTGATGCGAGGCGAAATCGACATGGGCCATGCGCGTGCCCTGCTCCCACTGGCTGGTGCGTTGCAGGTCCAGCTGGCGCAGCGTGTGGTGCACAAGGGCTTGTCGGTCAGAGAAACCGAGCGCCTGGTCCAGTACGCCTTGCGGGCGCCGAAGGACCCTGAGCCGAAGAAACCGGATCGGGACGTATTGCGCTTGCAGGAGGAACTCGCCGACTTGCTGGGTGCCCAGGTGGCGATTCGTGCGAATAAGCGCGGCGCTGGCAAGGTGTTGATCGACTTCGGAAACCTTGATCAGCTAGAGGGTATTCTGCAGCGTCTGCGTCATTGACGCAGCGCACCATGGGGGCGTTGCCAAAGGGCCCGGATGCCGGCTGCAAGGCAGATGTTTGCGAGGAATTCAAAGTTTTTTGCACTTGCGGTTTGATTCCCCTCAGCGAGTCTGGTATTCTGCCAACGTTTTGGAGGGGCTAGCTGTGCATCCTCAGGTCCGCTGGGTCCTTGGCTGCCAATTGCTGGTCACACTGGGAGCAGGGCTGGTGGCGGGGGTGGTCTTGGGGTTCAACGCGGCGGTGTCCGCTATGCTCGGTGGCGGTATCGCCATGGCCAGCGCTCTGGCCTACGCATGGCGGGCCTTGCGGCCATCGGGGCGGGCAGTGGCCGATGCGAAGAAGGCGTTCAATGCCCAGGTGGCTGGTGAAGGTTACAAGTTCGCCGTGACCCTGTTGCTGTTTGCCTTGGTGTTCAAGACCTATGCGCAACTCGCCGCCTTGCCGCTCTTCCTGACCTACGTTGCAACGATTGTCGTTTATTGGATGGCGCTGCTCAGGCAGCAATAGTCAAACAGGGGGAAGATATGGCTTCGGGCGAGGCGTTAACGTCGAGTGGATACATTGTTCACCACCTGACCAACCTAACGGTCGGTCACGGTTTCTGGACGTTTCACCTGGATTCCCTGCTGGTCTCCGGCTTGCTTGGCCTGTTCGCTTTCGTCGGCATGGCCAAGCTGGCCAAGAAGGCTACCTCGGGGGTGCCGGGCGGGCTGCAGACTTTCGTTGAAATGCTGGTTTCGTTCATCGACCAGCAGGTCAAGGACACCTACCACGGCAAGAGTCCGCTGGTCACGCCGATGGCGATCACCATTTTCGTCTGGGTCCTGTTGATGAACACCATGGACCTGATCCCGGTTGACTTCATTCCGTTGGTCCTCGGTTGGGGTGGCGTGCATTACTTCAAGTCAGTGCCGACTACCGATCCGAACCTGACTTTCGGCATGTCGCTGACCGTTTTCGCGATCATGCTGATCATGGGTGTCAAGGTCAAGGGTGTCGGCGGCTTCCTGCATGAGGTGTTCACCGTCCCCTTCGGCGCGAAGATGGCGCCGGTGAATCTCCTTTTCCGGATCATCGAGGATATCGCCAAGCCGATCTCGCTCTCGCTGCGTCTGTTCGGCAACATGTACGCCGGTGAAATGGTGTTCATCCTGATTGCCCTGCTCGGTCTCTGGCAGTTGCCGCTGGCCCTGCCCTGGGCGCTTTTCCATATTCTGATCATCACCCTGCAGGCCTTCGTGTTCATGATGCTGACCATCGTGTATCTGTCGATGGCCAGCGAGTCGCACGGTTAGCGTGGCCAGTCGTCCTGCTTTCGAGTTTGATTCACGTTGTTCTTGTTTAACGCATTTAGCATGTCTTACTAGGAGAAACTAATGGAAGCCGCTCTGTCAATGTTGCTTGGTAATACCGCCATCGCCGTCGCCATCCTGATCGGTGCGGGTGCTCTCGGTACCGCTATCGGATTTGGTCTGCTGGGTGGGCGCTTCCTCGAAGGCGCGGCTCGCCAACCGGAAATGATTCCGACTCTCCAGGTCAAGATGTTCATCGTTGCTGGTCTGCTCGACGCGGTCACCATGATCGGTGTCGGTATCGCCCTGTTCATGCTGTTTGCGAATCCCTTCATTGCCGTCGTCAAGGGTTGATCGCTTCTCCTTTCGGACTAACTCTTAACAGGAGGTTAGCGTGAACATCAACGCAACGTTGATTGGCGA
Source organism: Candidatus Accumulibacter propinquus (assembly GCF_056856495.1). Classification (NCBI taxonomy): domain Bacteria; kingdom Pseudomonadati; phylum Pseudomonadota; class Betaproteobacteria; genus Candidatus Accumulibacter; species Candidatus Accumulibacter propinquus. The sequence continues at coordinate 264,506 of NZ_JBSEHC010000003.1, read as the reverse complement.
AGCGATCTGGTTTGGCGTCTTCATCTGGATCACCATGAAGTACGTCTGGCCGCCGCTGGCGAAGGCCATGGCTGATCGCCAAAAACTGATTGCCGACGGGTTGGCCGCCGGCGAGCGCGGGAAGCATGAACTGGAACTAGCCGGCAAGCGCTCCGCAGACGCCCTCCGTGATGCCAAGGCGAAAGCTGCCGACATCATCACCGCGGCAGAAAAGCGCGGTGCCCAGATGGTCGAAGAGGCGAAGCAGGTAGCCAAGGTCGAAGCCGACAAGGTCGTTGCTTCGGCGAAGGCCGAGATTGCCCAGCAGGTGGAGCAGGCCCGGGCCGAGCTGCGTGGGCGTGTCGCCGACCTTGCCGTGGCTGGTGCCGAGCGCATCCTGAAGCGCGAAGTCGATGCCAAGGCGCATGCCGAAATGCTGGTCGCGCTCAAGCAGGAACTCTGAAGCCATGGCCGAACTCGTTACCATCGCGCGCCCCTACGCTGAAGCGGTGTTCCGCATCGCGTTGGAAAACAAGGCGCTGGCGGCCTGGTCCGAGCGGTTGTCGCTGCTTTCTGCGATCGCCACGGATGAGCAGATGCGTTCCTGCATCGGCAACCCCGAACTCTCAGCCACGCAGAAGAGCGAACTCTTCAAGTCGCTGGTCGGCAAGACGCAGGAAGGCGGCGAAGCCAATCTGATCGACGTCCTCGCAACCAATGAGCGGCTGTCCGCTCTGCCGGAAATCGCTGGTCTCTTCGAGGCGCTGAGAGCCGCCCAGGAAGGCGTCAGGGAAGCCACGATCTACAGTGCCTTTCCGGTTGACGACGAGCAGCGCAAGGCTCTGATCGAAGACCTGGAAACGCGCTTCAAGACCCGGCTAACAGCCGAAGTGGTCGTCGATCAATCGCTGATCGGCGGCGTCAAGATTGTGGTTGGCGACCAGGTTCTCGATACCTCCGTACGCGGAAAACTCGAGAGCCTGCGGTTGGCGCTCAAGAACTAGGAGAATTTCCATGCAGTTGAATCCTTCCGAAATCAGCGAACTGATCAAGAGCAAGATTGAAAATCTTGCGATCAGCGCCGATCTGCGCACCCAGGGCACCGTCGTTTCGGTGACCGACGGTATCTGCCGTGTCTACGGCCTGACCGACGTCATGCAGGGAGAAATGCTCGAGTTTCCGGGCAACACTTTCGGCATGGCCTTGAACCTCGACCGAGATTCGGTTGGCGCGGTCGTTCTCGGTGAGTACGACGAGATCAGTGAAGGCGACACCGTCAAGACCACCGGCCGTATCCTCGAGGTTCCGGTCGGACCGGAACTCCTCGGACGCGTCGTGAACTCGCTGGGGCAGCCGATCGACGGCAAAGGCCCGGTCAATCACAAGTTGACCGACAAGATCGAGAAGGTCGCACCTGGCGTCATCTGGCGCAAATCCGTTTCGCAACCCGTGCAGACCGGTTTGAAATCGATCGACGCAATGGTTCCGATCGGTCGTGGCCAGCGCGAACTGATCATCGGTGACCGGCAGACCGGCAAGACCGCGGTCGCCGTCGACACGATCATCAACCAGAAGGGTCAGAACCTGATCTGCATCTATGTGGCGATCGGTCAGAAGGCCTCGACGGTTGCCAACGTGGTACGCAAGCTGGAAGAGAACGGCGCGATGGCGTACACCATCATCGTCGCCGCAACCGCCTCGGAATCCGCGGCCCTGCAGTACATCGCTCCGTATTCCGGCTGCACCATGGGCGAGTATTTCCGCGACCGCGGCCAGGACGCCCTGATCATCTACGACGACTTGACCAAGCAGGCGTGGGCTTACCGCCAGGTGTCGCTGCTGCTGCGTCGTCCCCCGGGGCGTGAAGCTTACCCAGGTGACGTCTTCTACCTGCACTCCCGCCTGCTTGAGCGCGCAGCGCGCGTCTCGGAAGCCTGGGTCGAGAAATTCACCAATGGCGAAGTCAAGGGCAAGACCGGTTCGCTGACTGCCCTGCCGGTCATCGAGACGCAGGCCGGTGACGTGTCCGCCTTCGTTCCGACCAACGTGATCTCGATTACCGACGGCCAGATCTTCCTTGACACCGACCTCTTCAACGCCGGTGTGCGTCCCGCCATCGATGCCGGTATTTCTGTCTCGCGGGTCGGCGGAGCGGCGCAAACGAAAGTCATCAAGAAACTCGGTGGTGGTGTACGTCTGGCCCTTGCCCAGTACCGTGAACTGGCGGCCTTCGCCCAGTTTGCGTCCGACCTTGACGAAGCGACGCGCAAGCAGCTCGATCGTGGCCGGCTGGTGACCGAGCTGATGAAGCAGCCACAGTATTCGCCGCTGTCGATCTCCGAGATGGCGATCACACTGCATGCGGTGAACAAGGGCCTCTTCGACGATGTTGACGTGAAGAAGGCGCTGGCCACCGAGAAGCAGATGCACGGCTTCGTCAAGCAGAAGTACGCTGACCTCATCACCAAGATCGAAACGACCAAGGATCTTGACGCCGACGCAGAGCAGAAGCTCACCAAGGCGATTGAGGAATTCAAGGCCACGCTGGCCTGATCGATCGAGGAGATTGCCATGCCTAGCGGCAAGGAAATCCGCAACAAGATCAAGAGCGTCGAGAGCACGCGCAAGATCACCAAGGCCATGGAAATGGTGGCCGCATCCAAGATGCGCAAGGCGCAGGACAGGATGCGCGCCGCCCGTCCCTACGGCGACAAGATCCGGCGTGTTGCCGGCAATCTCTCGCATGCCCTGACCGACTACCGCCATCCCTTCCTGACCGTACGCGAGCAGGTGAAAGCAGTCGGACTGATCACCGTAACCTCCGACAAGGGGCTCTGCGGTGGCCTGAACACCAATGTCCTGCGTCTTGCGCTTGGCAAGATGAAGGAGTGGGATGCCGAAGGCAAGAAGCTTCGCGTTACCGCGATCGGTAACAAGGGACTGGGGTTCATGCAGCGTGCCGGTGCGAACGTCGTCTCACAGTTGACCGGACTCGGCGATACGCCGCACCTGGAAAAACTGATCGGACCGGTCAAGGTGCAGCTCGACGCGTACATGAAGGGTGAGACGGACGTTCTGTACATCGCTTTCACGCGTTTCATCAATACCATGAAGCAGGAGCCGACCCTCTATCAGTTGTTGCCGCTATCCGGCGAACTCGTTGGTGGCGAAGGCAACCGATGGGACTACATCTATGAGCCCGATGCCAAGGCGGTGATCGACGATTTGCTGGTGCGCTATGTCGAAGCGATGATCTACCAGTCGGTCGCCGAAAACATGGCTTCCGAGCAGAGCGCGCGCATGGTCGCGATGAAGTCTGCTTCGGACAACGCCAAGAATGTGATCGGCGAACTCAAGCTGGTGTACAACAAGGCTCGCCAGGCAGCGATCACCAAAGAGCTTTCGGAAATCGTCGGCGGCGCAGCGGCTGTCTGACCACGCGATAGTTAGTTTATTGATTAGGGATACGACGATGAGTCAAGGAAACATTGTTCAGTGTATCGGCGCCGTGGTGGACATCCAGTTCCCGCGTGACGCAATGCCCAGGATCTACAACGCACTCCAGCTCGATAAAGCCGAAGAGTCGGATATGTGCGAGACTGACCTGATGTTCGAAGTCCAGCAGCAACTCGGTGACGGCGTGGTCCGTACGATTGCCATGGGGTCTTCCGATGGCCTGCGCCGCGGCATGAAGGTCAACGACACGGGCGGTGGCATTGCGGTTCCCGTTGGCAACGCGACAATCGGTCGCATCATGAACGTACTTGGTCGGCCGATCGACGAAGCCGGGCCTATTGCCACCGAAGAACGTCGTGAAATCCACCAGCTCGCACCTAAGTTTGACGAGTTGTCGCCATCCGTCGACCTGCTGGAAACCGGGATCAAGGTGATCGACCTGGTCTGTCCGTTTGCCAAGGGCGGCAAAGTGGGTCTGTTTGGTGGTGCCGGTGTCGGCAAGACCGTAAACATGATGGAACTGATCAACAACATCGCCAAGCAGCACTCGGGGCTTTCGGTCTTTGCCGGCGTGGGCGAGCGGACCCGCGAAGGCAACGACTTCTACCACGAGATGAAGGACTCCAACGTTCTCGACAAGGTGGCGATGGTCTTCGGGCAGATGAACGAGCCTCCTGGCAACCGTCTGCGTGTCGCACTGACCGGTCTGACCATGGCCGAGCGTTTTCGTGACGATGGTCGCGACATCCTGTTCTTCGTCGACAACATCTACCGCTATACGCTTGCCGGTACCGAAGTGTCGGCGCTGCTCGGCCGGATGCCATCGGCGGTCGGATACCAGCCGACCCTGGCCGAGGAAATGGGCCGCCTGCAGGAGCGCATCACCTCAACCAAGGTCGGCTCGATCACGTCGATTCAGGCGGTGTATGTGCCTGCCGACGACCTGACCGATCCTTCCCCGGCGACCACCTTCCTGCACCTCGACTCGACCGTGGTTCTGTCACGTGACATCGCGTCGCTGGGTATCTATCCAGCCGTCGATCCGCTTGATTCGACCTCGCGCCAACTCGACCCACAGGTCGTCGGCGAGGAGCACTACAACGTCGCTCGCGCGGTGCAGATGACACTCCAGAAATACAAGGAGCTGCGGGACATCATCGCCATTCTCGGTATGGACGAACTGTCGCCGGAAGACAAGCTGGCCGTTTATCGTGCTCGCAAGATCCAGCGCTTCCTGTCCCAGCCGTTCAACGTGGCCGAAGTCTTTACCGGTTCGCCAGGCAAGTACGTGACTCTCAAGGACACCATCAAGGGCTTCAAGATGATCGTTGAGGGAGAGTGCGACAGCATCCCCGAGCAGGCGTTCTACATGGTTGGCGGCATCGAAGAAGTCTTCGAAAAGGCCAAGACACTCTAGGTAGGGCGCGATCAGGGAACGTCGTACCCCGGCAGCCTTCGCAAAGGCAGGGGCCCGACCCAGCAAGGGAAAAACCATGGCAATCAGAGTACATGTAGACGTCGTCAGCGCCGAGGAACTGATCTTCTCCGGCGAGACGGATTTCGCGGTCTTCCCGGGCGAAGCTGGCGAGCTCGGGATCTACCCGCGACACACGCCCCTCCTGACCCGCATCAGACCGGGCACCGTTCGCCTGAAGGTTCCCGATCGGGACGAATACGAGATGGTCTACGTATCCGGCGGAATGCTGGAAGTGCAGCCCGCACTGATCACCGTACTCGCCGACACGGCAATTCGTGCTCACGATCTGGACGAGGCGAAGGCGATGGAAGCCAAGCGCCGTGCCGAGGAAGCGCTCCGGGATCGCAGTTCGGACGTCGGTCTGGCGACGGCGGAGGCAGAACTTGCGCAGGCCGTCGCACAGTTGCAGGCCATCAAGAGGCTACGCAATCGGCACTAGAAGTTTCTCGCCCGCTGGCGAATGCCAGCCCTGCGACAAAGGCAGCTCTCAAGCTGCCTTTTTTTGTAACCAAGAAAGCGCCTGAAAACTAGGCAGATTCGAGCCGCAGAAGTCGCTTTTCGACACGCGCACAATCGTCACGCAGAGCGTCCACCTCGGAGCAGAACTGTTCGACATCGCCACGGCGGGCAATCGCACGTTCTTCTTCCGTCAGATACTCGGTCATCCCGAGTGCGAGATTTCTGGCAGCTCGCCACTGCCATTGCAGCAGGCCTTTTGCCACCTGAAAAATTCGCTGAGCTGCAATGTCGCCAGTGACTCGTGACAAATCGTGTTCGATATCCCAGCGCAAATTGCGAAAGACAAAACCCAGCGTCTCAGCGAGGTCGGCAGAGCCGGAAATCGTCGCCGCGGAGAACAGGGAAGGCGGATCAGTCAGCACGCGAATCACGGCATCGTCAGGCAGACCGATACTGACCGTCGCCTCGACGCCTGTTGTGTCCTCTTCCAGCAACCCCGTTTCGCTGATCCGAACCTGCAGGACTGCGCCGTTTCCGAACTGCAAGGACGCTATCCTGCCGGCAAAGCCGAGTAGCCGCTCGCGCGCCCAAGGCTCGGCGGTCAACAAGTGATTGACGAAACCGAGCGCGGGCCGTGCCAACAACATTTCAGTCAGGAAAGCTGCTGAATACCGGCAACCACCCAGCCCTTGCTTCCTTCGAGTGCCTTCGACAGGTTCCAGACTTCGTCGAATGGCGCTGCTGGAGCACCCGCCTCTTCGCGGATCATGCCACTGAAGCGCACGCTGGCAATGTGCCGTGTGGGTTCGGTGACAACCTCCAGAAGTTCGGCGTTGAGGGTGACGACATCAGTCTGCTGGATGGCCTTGCCGCGCTCGTCGAGTTGCAGCTTGATCTCGGCAAACAATTCCGGGGCGACAAACTCGCGGATGTCCTCCAGATTGCCGGCATCGTTCGCCGCTTGCAGGCGAACAAAATTCAACTTTGCGACCCGCAGGAAGGCGTCAACGTCAAAGCCGGCAGGGATGCTGGCCGGCGCCTGCGAGGCGAGGCTGCCAGGAGCCCCAGATCCTTGACCCGCGTAGTGGTCATCGGCTGGGAAGCCCGGGCGGGAATCAAGCGGTACCCCGGCGCCGGCGCCAGCGTACTGCAGGGATTCGGATCCCTGAATCGACGGGGCCTTGCGGCGAAAAATCAGTTTGAAGACGACCACCGCGCCAAGCAACAGCAGGGCGATCATCAGAAAGTTCCCGAGGCCCTCACCCATACCAAAATGTGACATCAGCGCGGCAATGCCGAGGCCGGCAGCGAGACCCGCCAGTGGGCCCATCCAGTTACGCTTGGGGGCGGCCGCCGGTGCTGCAGGCGCTGCGCCAGCGGGGGCAGCGGCCGCGCTCTGGGGTGGTGTCGCCGGGCGCTGCGTCACCGATTCTCTTTGCATGCCCGTCGACTTGCCGCCGCCGAGCCGCTTGGCTTCTGCATCGCCCACTGCCAGCCCCAAGCTCAAGACACAGACACTCAGGGCCATAAGGATCTTCTTCATTACCATTCCTCCAGTCAAAACTTGAAACCGCGGTGCAGGGCGACAACACCCAAAGCCAAATTGAAATATTCGACCTGCTCGAGGCCGGCACGTTCCATGAGCAGCTTCAGTGCCTCCTGATCCGGGTGCACCCGAATCGACTCTGCCAGATACTGGTAGCTCGCGGCGTCGTGGGTAATCATTTCGCCCAGTCGCGGGATGACCTTGAACGAGTAGAAGTCGTAGACCGGCGCCAGGGGCTTCCAGACCTGCGAGAATTCCAAAACCAGCAGCCGACCGCCGGGCCGGAGGACGCGACGCATCTCACCCAGGGCCTGGTCCTTGTGCGTCATGTTGCGAAGACCAAAGGCAACGCTCACACAATCGAAATAATCGTCGGGGAACGGGAGTTTCTCTGCGTCACACCGTGCGACCGGGACGATGAAGCCCTTGTCGCAAAGTCGGTCGCGGCCGCGCGAAAGCATCGCCTGGTTGATGTCCGTCAGCCACACCTGGCCGCTCGCGCCTGTCTTCCTGGCAAAAGACAACGCCAGGTCGCCGGTGCCGCCAGCTACATCAAGGACGCGGGCGCCCGCCCGCACCCCACTCTTGGCAATCGCGAAGGCCTTCCAGAGACGGTGCAGACCGCCGGACATCAGATCGTTCATCAGGTCGTAGCGCTGTGCAACGGAGTCGAAAACGTCGGCAACGTGGCGCGCTTTTTCGTCCTCCGCGACTTCCTGAAAGCCGAAGTGGGTTGTATTTCTATCGCTCATGTTTGCTTGTATGGGGACGAATCCGGCGGGATCAATGCTTGTGGCAGCCGCTGTGGCTGGTGACACGGCTGGCGGAGGATTCGTCGGCCTCGCGACTGCGGTGTTCCTTTTGCAGGCGGTCGAGGTAGGCCTGCCAAAGCTGGTCGCGGTTTTTCCCCAGATTGTAGAGCAGGTCCCACGAATACAGTCCGCTCTCATGTCCATCAGAAAAGACCGGCCGGATGGCGTAGTTGCCGACGGCTTCGATGCGCTCGATGCCTACGTCGCGTTTACCGAACTGCAGAACCTCCTGTCCCGGACCATGGCCACGCGCTTCGGCCGAAGGCGTGAAGACACGCAGAAACTCGTAGGTCAGCTCAAAACGCTCGCCATCTTCGAAGCTCAGCTCCAGTATGCGGGACTTCTGATGCAGTTTGATCTCGGTCGGTGTTTTCGTGCTGTGGTCCAGGCCAGCCATGGCGATCTCTGTGCATAAATTGACGGCACATGATAACGCAAAATTGCCGGCCCGTTCGGACCGTGGTCGTGCCAACAGGAGGGCCCGTCGACCCGGTCGAGGGTCAGTCAGCGACGAATGTCACGCGCTCAAAGTCTGCACCACTCCCGATCAGGCGCTGCAGGCGCACCCGTGCGAGACCGTCTGCATAGAGATCGAGAACTCGTTCCGGATGGTAGCATCCACGTGCTACGACGAGTGTCTGTTCGGCACCGATTGTCGGCACCGACGGCAGGAGGAAGGCCCGCCCAAAGGGCTCGGCAGGCGCTCCCATCTGAGGAAGGGGCCGTACGGCGACGGCTTGTGGCCTTCCCGGCAGCGCGGCGATTCCGGCGACGAGACTGCCGCCCCGCTCCTGCATCAGCCACACCGCTTGTGCAAGCAGTTGAGAACTGCCGTCGTGCGGGTAAATGGACAGCAATTGCCCAGGCTCGATCCGCTTTCCGGCGGTCGAGCGCAGCAGGCGAAAGCCATTGGCGCATTGATCAACCACTTCCCAGATATCCAGACCAAACCCCAGTTGCGTCTGGCGAGTCTCCAGGTGTTGCATGGGTTCCAGCATGTGGCGGAAGGCGAACAGGCTGTCGAACTCGTCGCGTGAGTAGACGCGCTCGCTCTCCGGTTGCGAGAATTCCTTCCCGGAGATGTTGTAGTGAATGGCCGCAAAACCGGAACACACTTTCGAGATACCCGTTGCCGCGTGCCGGCGGAACTTGCGCGTTGCCCGCAGCATCGACCACGGCTTGAAGATCCGGGCCAGCAGCCGCTGGCATTGCGCGGCGGTGCAGTCTTCGCCGAGACCAAGCTGCACGGGCGGAATTCTCCGCTGCAACTGTATCCTCACCTGATTGAGTTGCGCGGTCAGACGGGAACTATCGAGGCGACGCAGATGGACTGTTTGCGGGCAGTCGCCGGCAGTGCGCAGTCCACAGTCCTGCATCAGGTCGACGACGAACTCGGGAAGGATGTCATCTGGAACGGCCGGGTGTACGCTCACCAGCGGTGACCAGTTGCCTGCCCAGCGCCGCACCAGGTCCAACTCACGGACAGAAAGGCTGTAGGGGCCAGCCAGTTCGCACAGCAACAGGCTCACGAAAGCCGCCATGCAATGCGTGCCACGGCCGAGGGAGTCCAGCGAATCGGGTACGTGGAGTGTCGCCACCCCCCATTCCTCGGCGCTCGCGTAATAGCCGTGCAGGTCCAGCCACAGGCCGGCCGGGAACTCCTGACGGGCGCGATGGTGTTCGACCATCGCCATCCCTGTGTAATAGATGCAGCGGTGCAGGATCAGCGCCAGGCGCTCGGCATCGGACTTGCCATCTTCATCGTGCTGCAACTGGGCGCAGTGGGCATAGGCACGGGCCGCCTTCAACCAGGTGGCAACGACTTGCCGGAAGATCTCTTCCTCGACATCGCCCAGCGGTAGTGCCTTGTTGGTATAGCGCCGTGCCAGTTCGTCCTCGATGAAACACAGGGAAATCCGCGTCTGTTCGAGCAGTTGCAGGTAGACATCGCCATCCGGCGGGGCCAGCAGCAGGCTATCGAGAAACTGGTTGATATCCAGTACGGCTTGTTGCGAGTTGGCTAACGGCAGGCGAGAAAGGATTTGAAAACCGGTCTGCAGGTTGGCGATCTTCATCTTGGCCGGGACCTTGGCAAGGACTGCGCTCATGATTCTTCCTCCTCCTTCCGCCAGTGGCGGACTATGTGGTGCGCAGGGCGGCGATGATCTGATCGCCGAGCTGCTGCCCGTCTACGACGCTTCGGCGTGGGCTGTTCAGTCGCTGCGGTTTCGCCCAGACGGGAAACGGAAAATGCCGGTCGTCGCGCCAGCGCGGAATCAGGTGCCAATGAACGTGCGGGGTCATGTTGCCGAGGCTTGCGAGATTGATCTTGTCCGGCCGGTAAAGTGAGCGCACCGCGCTCTCCACGGCAAACACCACATTCATCACCTGCATCCTCTCCCTTTGCGGCAGGTCGGTCATTTCGCCCAGGTGGCGGTGCAGGATGACTCGACAGAAGCCGGGGTAGTCGGCGTCCGTGACCATGACCACACGACAAAGGGCGCTCTCCCAGACGACCTCGCCACCTGGCGAGTCACAGAGCTCGCAACCTTCAAACCCGTACTCACTCACTTCCCGACTCCTTGCTATTCATCGGGCGCCGATGCGCCGCCTTGGAACGAACGATACGCAAGCATGCCGGCAGCCGTTAGGAAATAGGTCACGGACTGGTCCGGAAGTCCGCCGAGGAACAGGCATGGCGCCAGCAGGAACCGAGCGCGCCCGGTTACGACAGGTTGGCGTTGGACGGCGACGCCTACCCGCCCGTGTTGCCAGGGTCAGCGGCGGCGCGCCAGTTCTCGAATGCCTCCGCCGGCATCGGTTTCCCGAACAGATAGCCCTGCAGTTCGTCGCAGCCGGCGGCGGCGAGCACGCGCATTTCCTCGACCTCTTCGACCCCTTCGGCGACGACGCGCAGTCCCAGGGTGTGGCCGAGACCGATCACCGCTTTGGTGATCGCCAGATCGTTGGGGTCATCGAGCATGTCCCTGACGAACGACTGGTCGATCTTCAGCTTGTCGATCGGGAAGCGGTGCAGATAGTTGAGGCTGGAGTAACCGGTGCCGAAGTCATCGACCGAGAGCGAGATACCGAGCCTCTTGATGGTCAGCAGCAGATCGATGGTCGATGTCACATCCTCCATCAGCAGCGATTCGGTCAGCTCCAGTTCGATCATTGCCGGGTTGACCCCGTGCTCGGTAATGGCCCTTTGCAGCGTTGCCAGCAATTCCGGGTCGTGGAGTTGCCCCGCCGAGAGATTGACCGAGATCACGATGTCGGCGAAGCCGCTCTCGCGCCAGCGCACCTGCTGGCGACAGGCTGCCGCCAGGACCCAGGTACCCAGCGGGATGATCAGGCCACTTTCCTCGGCCACCGGAATGAAGTTCGCCGGTGTCATCAGGCCATGCTGCGGATGCTGCCAGCGGACCAGGGCTTCGGCACCCAGCAGGGTGCCGCTGCGGCAGTCGACGCGCGGTTGGTAATAGACCCGCAGTTCCCCGCGCTCGATGCCGCCGCGCAGGTCATTCTCGATCTGCATGCGCTCGCGCGCCCGTCGGTCCATCTCGATAGTGAAGAACTGCGCATTGTTGCGCCCCTGCTCCTTGGCCTGGTACATCGCCGCGTCGGCGTTGCGCATCAGGATGTCGATCTCGCGGCCGTCCTCCGGATAGACGGCGATGCCGACGCTGCAGGAAACGTGCAGTTCGGCCCCGTCCACGTTGTGGGGTTGGCGGATCAGCCGGATCAGGCGGTTGTCGACGATCTGGCGGATTTCCTCGACGTCGGCGACATCGTTGAGAATCACCACGAACTCGTCGCCGCCCATGCGACTGACCGTGTCGCCGGTGCGAACCGCGTACTGCAATTGGTGCGCCACCGAGCGCAGGACGCCATCGCCGATGTGATGGCCAAGTGAATCATTGATGTTCTTGAAGCGGTCGAGGTCGATGAACAGCACCGCGACGCGTCGCTGGTGGCGTTCCGCCTGCTGCAGGGCGACCCGCAGGCGTTCGACGCAGAGCGCCCGGTTCGGCAGGTCGGTCAACACGTCATGCTGCGCGAGGTGGCTGATGCGTTGCTCATCGGCCTTGCGTGCGCTGATGTCGAACCAGGTCGCAATGTAGTGGGTGATGCGGGCGTCATCGTCACGCACCGCATTCAATACCGCCCATACCGGAAACGCTTCCCCGGTCTTGCGCCGGATCCACATCTCGCCCTGCCAGGAGCCGCGCACGCTCGCGGATTGCCAGAGGTCGTCGTAGAAGCCGTGCGGGTGGCGGTCGGAGCGCAGGAAGTTGGGTTGTTCGCCGATCACCTCGATCCGCTCATAGGCGGTGTTGCGGCAGAAGGCGCGGTTGACGGTCAGGATTTGCCGGTTGGCGTCGGTGATCAGGATGCTCTCGGACGAGGCCTCGAACACCTTGGCCCAGAGTTCCAGTCGTTCTTCCATATGCTTAATGCGGCCGATCGGGGTGAATGCCGTCAGAACCGCATCCTGATCCTGGTAGCGCAGGCAGCGTGCCGAAAGCAGCGCCCAGTCGGTTCTCTTCTCGCCATGCCACAGCACTTCGAATTCATTGGCTGCGCCGGTATCGGCCAGCATCTGGAAGAAGCGCACACGCGCCGCGGGGGTCAACCCGGTCACCCAGGGATCGCTCAGACGACCGTCGAGCCAGGCCTGCGCCTGCGCATTGGTATGCAGGACCTCGTGATGCGGCGTGGCGGTGACCATCAGTGGAATGGGCACGGCTTCGAGCAGTTGCCGTTGTGCTGCGGCTGCGCGTGATTGCGCGGCGAGTTCCTGTTCGACGCGGCGGCTGCGGTCGAGCTGGTCCAGCATGTCGTTGAAGGCCGTGATCAGGCGTCCAATCTCGTCGTTGGATTGCCACGTCGCACGCAGCGTGTAGTCGCCCGAACTGCGGACGCTGTCGGCGACCGCGGCGAGACGGCGAATCGGCAGCGCGATCTGGCGGGCGACGAAGAACACCACGCTCAGCAGGACCAGCAGCAGCGCCGCAGCGGTTCCCAGGTGCAGCCACATGCGCTGGAACAGCGTGTCGATGCGGCCCTGCAGCAGATCGTCGAGAGCCACCCCGGCCTGCGCCCACGCCTGGTTGAGCTGCTGCCGTGCCTCGCCAGCCATGCGTTCGAGATCGGGTTTGTCCGGTCCATGTTCCTGCTCGATCGCGATCTGGCGCGCACCCGTGCGCAGCACATCGACCGCCGCCAGCAGGCTGCGACGCGATGGCTGCAGCGCCGCGCCGAGGGCCGGCGTGCCGGCGGCCAGGGCCTCGGCGTAATCGGCGTCGATGCCGCTGGCGACGGCATCGAGACGCCCTTCGAGGATCAAGTACTCGGTTTGCTGTCGTGCCCGCTCGCGCGGCGTCGCCATGCCGGCCGCCCGGGCCTGCTCGCGGACGCGGCTGATCAGATCCAGCAACTCCGGGAAGCGCAGCACGACGATGGACATCGTGTAGTAGCTGTCCAGGTCCGGGTCGAGGATGAGGTTGGACTGATTGCCGATGCGCGTGATCAGCGCCTGCATCGCCAAAGCCACGGAATGGCCGTTGTCTGCGCTCCTGGCCAGGCCAGCCGCGTGCGCTTCGAGCCGTTGGGCCAGCGCCTGCGCCAGCGTGCGGCTGCCGAGATCACCGCGTGCCGTGCCGTAGCGCGCCTCGGCGGCCAGTATCGCGGCCGCCGCGGGAACTCCCGAGGCGTCGGTCGCGGCGCCCAGAGTCGCCGCGCGCACCGCCGCGATGTACGCGTTGCCGACGATCTCCTTGCGCGCGAAATCGATGGCAATGAACTTCTCGTTGATCAGGATCGTCGAGATGAAGATCACCGCCGACAAATCGAGGGCGTAGATCAGGATCAGCTTGCGGCCGACACTGAGGCGACCAATCAGGCCCAGCAGGAAGTGGCGCATCCGTCGTTTATCCTCGCGTCGGCCTAGAGTAGCCGCCCGCCGGCGACCTTCTGCATCTTCCGGCGAATTGCCGCGTTCCCGCCCTCGACTCCGATCACTCCGGCCGGCCCGGGAAACACGACCCCCTCGGCGATGCTGTCCTGCGTTTGCCGGATCCGCTTCGCGGTCCTGGGCAGGTACCACGGCGTCGCCGTGAAGCCGAGCACCAGATGAGGCAGTTCGGGCAGGTGTTGCACACGCTTGCGCACCAGCCAGGCCTTGCGCAAGCCGGGCACGCCGGCGAGTTGCCGGCGCAGCGCCGCGACCGCCGCGTCGCTGAGGCCGTGCGCTTCGAAAGTGTCCTGCGCGCTGATCTGCTGGCGCTCCTCCCGTGCGCGGTAGAGCAGTTCCTGGCGCTCGCGCCAGCGCTGCTGCCAGCGCGCGGCCTCGACCTCGCGGCCGTGTCTGAGGTGGAAGTCGCGCAGCAGCGCCGCGCCGGGGGCGATGGCCTCGGGGTCGCGCACCATCGCCGACTCGACGAGCGCGATGCCGGCATCGTCGTCAACCTGCAGCAGGCTCAGGCCGAGCGCGTACGCCACCGGCGCGTGCTCGGGATCCTCCGCGTGCAACGCCTGCAACTGTTCGCGTGCGGCGGCTTCGCCGCTGCCGACTTCGTCGGTCAGCAAGGCACGCTGGTAACGCTCGTCGAAGTTCAGCTCGCCGGCCGCGGCGCGCGCGTCGAGCGCGGCGAGCGACCGGCGCTGTTCCTGGACCTGCTGATGGCGCTGTTCCCAGGCGCTGCGGATCGCCTCCTGCCAATGGCGGTCAAACGCCTCGGTAATCGGCGCGAGAGCCGGGCCCAGCAGCAGATCGGCCGCTTGGCCCGGCTGCGGCAGCGCCAGGCGAGCCTGCTCGGCGAGGGCGTGCAGCCGGTCGACGAGCGCGGGATGCGTGTCGGCCACCGACGTCCTGCGTGCCAGGGCCTCGCTCAGCCAGCGAGCCAGGTCGGATTCGTTTACGCCGCCGGTCATCGCGCCGCCCATCGCGGCAAACGGCGAGAACCGGGGTTGCGCGTGATCGTTGGCCTGCTTGTGCAGATCGGGCCAGAAGCGGTTCTCCAGGAAGTTCCCCAGCACATTGACCGTGGTCAGTGCCGCCGCCGCCGCGGTCGGTGAAGTCAGGCGCGCGGAATTCCGGTCGGCCTCGTACTCGTTGGCACGCGCCAACGGAAAGGACACCGCGCTGAAGTACGGCACGTAGCGGCTGAAGAACGGGCGGAACACGAAGCCGGCGGCCGACTGGGCCTGCTGCAGTCGCGCCGCCAGTTGTGCCCAGCCGAGCCGCAGACGATAGACCCAGTTACCGAGCGCCGCGTGGCCGCCCGCCAGATGGCCGAGTTCGTGCGCGAGCACGGCGGCGAATTGTTCTCGGCTCAGGGCCTTCATCAGCGGCAGGCCGATCAACAAATAGTTGCGGTGCCATCCGAGGACGCCCAGCCGCGGAATCTGCACGACCGCGGCGTTGAAATCGTCGCTGATCCGCACATGGTCGAAGCCGCCGCTGACCTGCAACGCGCGCTGCAGGTCGTCGAGCAGGGCAAAGAGTTCCGGCGCCTCGGCACGCGAAACCTCGCGGCCCGCGGGCGGGTCGAGTTTGACCCACATCGCCCGCACCACCAGCCAGAAAAACGCGCCGAAGACGATCGCCAGCTTGATGCCGGCGGCCGCCGCCTTGGTGATCAGCGCCAGCGAGGCGAGCAGCAGCAGGGTCGAACCCGCCAGCACCAGGGCAATGTAGGCATAGCCGGCGACGGCCAGCAGCAGCACCTTGCGCCGGTAACCGGCAGGATGGCGCGCCTGCTCGGCCTCCAGGCGGGCGACCAGGGATTCGAACTGCTCGTCGGTCATGGGTTTGCTGCGCGCCAAAGGGTGCGGGATTCGGGTGCGGGTTTCAAGGCTATGGCCCGGAGTATCGCCGGCCGTAGCCGCCGCCGTCAATCGCAGCCGGGCCGCCGCATGCCCCAGCGGTCCCTGCGGCGGTCGGCGACAGGCATCGATCGATGCGCCGGAGGCTTGCGGGCATCGTGATCACAGTAAAATGGCCAATGTTTCGAGAACGGTACCGACATCCATACCCGAGGAGTTCCTAGAGATGATCCACAAGCCCTTGCTGGTCCTTGCCCTGGCCCTTGTGTTGCCGTCCGCGGCCACCGCCCAGCCGACCGGGGCGCCGGGCAACCCCACCAAGCCTGCCGCGCGCGAGTACGTTCCCGGCATGCGCGCATATTACGAACCGGATCGAGTACAGCGCGAAGGCGACAGGGTCAGTTTTACGCTCTATCGATCCGCCGTTCCCGAGACCCCGGATGCGCTGGACAAGTTCCAGATCGATTGCAAGACCCGCGAGGCCGCAGTCATCACCGAAGGCCAGGCCACGCCGCCCGCCCGGGTGCTCGCCGGCGAGGCGCTCTACCCGATCGGCAAGAAACTGTGCGAATGGGATCAGAAGGGCTTCTTCCAGAAGTTGCTCGATTAAGTGCTCGCTCCAGAGCCCGGACCGGCGCGCCGGCGCCATTGCCGGGAAGCGATGATCACCGCCGCCAGTCCCTGCGCATGACCGGTCACCGCCGCGGTCACTGCAGGTGGCGCTTCGCAGGTGGTGCCTGATTCACCGTGGCAATCAGCAGCGTCGGAAGGGCGGGTCAGGGGCAATGCGTCCGGCCCTGCACACACAGGCAGACCCGGTCCCGGCCGTTGTTCTTGGCGGCGTAGAGCGCCTTGTCCGCCGCCAGCAGCATGTTTTCCTCACTCGCCATGCCCGCCTCGCGACTGGCGACACCGATGCTGACCGTGAACTGGATCTCCACGCCGGCAATGATGATGCGCAGCGCCTTCACCATCCGGCGCAGGCGCTCGGCGGCCAGCAGGGCAACCCGCGCATCCGCGTTGTGACACACCAGCAGGAACTCCTCGCCGCCGATGCGGCTGACGATGTCGTCCTTGCGGGCGGAGTTCTGGATCGCCCTGGCGACTTCCTGGAGGACCTGATCGCCCACCGCATGACCGTGCTGGTCGTTGATCGACTTGAAGCGATCCACGTCGATCATCAGCGCCGCCACCGGCTGAGTGGTGCGCTGGGAAGCATTCCAGAATCGGGTGAGCGCCGCCATGCCGGCACGTCGATTGGGCAGGCCGGTCAACACGTCGGTCATCGCCGCGTGTTGGAGTCGCCGGTTGCTGATCGCCAGTTCCGCGGCGAACTCCTTGAGTTGTGCCCGATCGCCTTCCCAGGCTTCGAGCAACTTCACATAGTGCAGGGCCGCCCGCATCCGGGCACCGAGGGCGCGCCCATTCACCGGTTTGACCAAGTAATCGTCTACCCCGGCCTCGAAGGCCTCGATGATCTTGCCCTCGGTTTCCTCACCGGTCAGCATGATGACGTACATCGACTGGCCCCAGTCGGTGGCGCGCAGCGCACGGCAGAACTCCAGACCGTCCATGATCGGCATCAGCCAGTCGGTAATGACGATCTGCGGCATGACCTGCAGCGCCAGAGACAGGGCCTGCTGGCCATTTTCGGCGGTGTACACGGCGCCACCGAGCAGGTGGCACAGCACGCCTTCGGTCAGCATGCGCGTCGTCGGTTCGTCTTCCACCAGCAACACCCGCGCACGCACGTGGCCCTTCGCAGTTTCCTGTTCGGGTCGCGGCACCGGGGCATTGGCCATGGCGTCGAATGACGGCAGTGGGCCGACCGGGATCTTCAGCAACTCCGCCCATTCGTGCCAGATCCGAACCACCCGGTCGAAGACCTCCCCAAGACCCGTCGCATCCAGCCCGATCTTGCTGCCCAGGAGCATCAGTTCAGAGATGTTTCCGTGGCGTTCGGTCACCGCTGACAGACCGAGATCCGCCATCCGTCTCGCCTGGAAGAACAGATGAGTCAGTTGGCAAGGCCGCGAGCCGTCGGAAAAGCCTGCAGTTTCCGGTTGTTCGTGAAAATGGAGCGGCTCGGCCAGCGCCTTGGGGAAACCGCAATCGGCAATAATGACGGCGGTGACTTCAGCGTGATCGAGACCCAGCCGCTCGCGCTCCAGTTCCAGCAGCGCCACACCGTGGCACTCCTCTGCCAGTATCGCCGCGTACTCGGCAGGGTAGACCGTGACCAGCGCCAGGCGACCAATCTGGGCCAAGAGACCACAGGCGAACAGCTCGTCAGGCGACGCCGCTCGCACCATCTTGCCCAATTCCTGGCCGGCCACCGCCATGAACAACGAGTGCGACCAGAAAGCCGAATAGTCAAAAGAGGAGCACGGGCCCTGCAGGTGCTGGTCGACCAGGGAAAACCCCATCGCCAGTTGGCGAACGGCAGTCATTCCCAGGCGTAGCACGGCCTCGCGGATCGAGGCCACGGGCCGGCCGCCGTTTGCTGCCGCATTGCACAGCCGCAACAGCCGGCTCGACAGGGCGGGATCGGTCTGCACCACCCGCGCCACCTCATCGAGAGTCGCCTCCTCGCGCCGGCTCATCTCCATTACCGCCAGTGCCACCCCCTTGGGGCTGGGCAGTTGGCCACTGATCCGCAGTTGTTCGATCTTGCTCATGTTCTTCCGCAGCTGATTGCCGATTGTTCACCATCGCTCAGCGCGCAGTTTATCCTAAATTCCTCTGTTAACCCGCGGCAAGTGCGAGACTTGGGGGAGCCACAGGCGTAGGAGGAGATGCTTTCGGTCTAGCGTTGATGATTTTGTCGACGATGTAGCGGACAAGCGCCGGCCAGCGGCCAGCTTTTGGCAACTGAGGCGCACTTGCCAGAACATGGTCAAGACCCTTGCGGACATTGACGATCATCGCCTTGATTTGGTCCCCCGCCGCATGGGAGAGCGTGAGCAGCAAGCGAGACTGGCCGGCGTGCTCGGTCAGGCGGCCCACCCCGGCGAGCAACATCGGGCGACTGGTGATCGCTTCCAGGCGTGTCTTCGGATGCGCCAGGCGAACATACCAACTCCACCAGTTGTAGATCAGCGCCACCGCTCGCGCCGAGAGGTTGCAGCGCTCCAGGTCCTGCGTGGTGTAGCCGCCCCAGCCCCATTGATTTTTCAGTTCGTCGAAGCCATTTTCACAATCGGCCCGATCCCGATACAACTGGCCCATGGCTTCTGTCGAGTAGTCCGCGTTCGTGACCAGGACGGCGTATTCCCAGAGTTTGGCCCTCTCCGAATGGTCGAGGAACTGCAACTCGGGCTGGGTGCTCTCGTTGCTCGCTTCGGCGACCAGGCTGGACTTGACGCGTCGCCGTAGCACCACAACACGCCGCGCGCGAGTCCAGCCCGCCAATTGGAGTTCGGCTTCCACCGCGTCAAAACCCTGGCCGACACCCTGCCAGTCGCTGCGCCGCCAGAGCCGCTCGATCAGGCGCTTGACCCCAGCCGTTTGCTTGAGCTTGAAGAGATAGCGCTGCCCTATCTCTTCCATCTCGGCCATCATGCCTTCATTGCCGAAGGCGATGTCGCCGCGCACCAGGACGGGACGTTCCTCAACAGCGAGTCGTTCGAGCAGCAGGCGTAGCCGGGGCCGGCTATATTTCCCGGCAATGGCTTTGCCGCCTTGCACTTCCACATCAAGCACCAAACGCAGATTGCCGATCCAGTAGGTGTGCAGTGTATGACTGGGCCGTCCCGGTTTCGTGGGGTTGTATCCGACCTCGGCGCCCGCCTGGTGGCCGTAGAGCAATTTGATGGTCGTGTCGACGTCGAGAATCCAGGGCGTACGGAGCGCTTCGCGGCTGCTCTCCGAAAGCGCCGTGTCCATCCATGCCGTACTCTTTGCCAGTTGCGCCGCCCGGGCAGCACGCGCTTCGCCGCGGCACGGCTTGGCTTGGTTCGGCGCCAGATGCGCCAGGGCGCGGCGCAGACTTTCATCGCTGATGATCTTGTTCATGCCGAGAATCTGCGGCGCGACCTCGTCGCCGCGTAGCCCGGTCACATGCGCATACCGCCGCTGGCCATCCAGTATCGACAACATCCAGGTGCCGAGAACGTCGACCGACTCGGGTGCGTTGGAGCTGGTGTAGGCCATCGGACACCCCCCCAGCCAACGGGTGAATAGGCCCGAGACTTCGAGGAATTCGGCAAAGAACGGCAACTGCCCCAGGGCCGTGGCACTTCCCCCTTCGTCCCAGCGAACGTGGAATCGCCCACCAAGCGTCGCCACACGCATCTCCAGCGCCGTCTGCTCGATCTCTTGCAAGGCACCATCCACCGCCTTGACCAGCTCTTTTCGCTCGAAATCCAACTCACCCATTGGGTGACCCTCCCGATTCGCCGGAAACCCTCACCAGCACTCAGTTTGCAGCAATTCTTGCTCTTTCAACTGAGGAAAATAGGTTTATATGCTTTCCTTTCCAAGGTATCGCCGCCCAGACGGTCATGGATTAGTCAGTCACCCCGGAAGATGAAAACCCTGCTGTTTCCCGCTCTCCCGAACCTGCTCCCGCCAGCCTGCCGGTGCAACGCTGCGGACGCATCGGTGCAAGCGGCAAATTGCATCGTACCGCCTTGAGCCGGGAATCGACTGTCCCGGCGGGTGCCCCCGACGTTCCTCGTACCCGCAACGCGGCTTACGCCGTCGGTTCCATCTGCTCGGCGGGAATGAAGGGAATCAGGCCCTTCGCGAAGGCCAGCCGCTGCAACTCGATGGGGGCATGTCGGATGTCGACCAGCACACCATCGATGTTTAGCATCCACACCAGAGGATTCCGGGCGAGTCGGCTGGGCAGGGTCCAGTCCGGTGACAGCGAGCCCATCTTGAGCATTTCCCGGATTTCCCTGGATTTGTTCTGCCCGGTGCTCTCGGCAACACCGAAGAACTGGAAGATCGCACTCGGCCGGCAGTGCGGCGTCTGTGCCGGGTCATCGAGAAAATTGATCCGCCCGACCGCGTGCACTGCCGCCGCCGCCCAGACCTTCTCCGTACCGCGCAACAGCGGCGAGGGCCGTTTCCTGGCCAGGGTGCCGACCAGGCGATGGATCAACTGACGGTATTCGTCGTTGAGCGCGTGCTCGCAGAAGGCGTCGGTCAGCGCCGTGACGGCAGCGAACTTTTCGGCCATCGCTTGGGGGATTCTCTGGGACATGGAAGGGTCACCTGTGAAATTGCGAAAACGCGATTCTTGCAGATCGGCGCGCCAAGAGCCAGGCGCCGCGATCCCGACCAGGCGACGGCGTTGCGCGTCGTCGCGGCCGCAGCAGACCCGCGGCTGAACGGTCAACTCCCCGCCCTGGCCATCGGCTATGCTTGCATGCTTTGCCGACGCGCGCAGCCCTGCCCATGACCGTCGAAACAGCGTATCGGCAAGCATCCAGGCCGCTTGAGCCAGTGCGGCAAACGCCCGGCGTCCTGGTTCACCCTGGTGGGCGACGCCGGGTGACAAGCGCCGTTCGGGCAGGCAAACCGCCGGTGGTGGCCAGATGGCCGGGTAGCGGGTAGACTGCGCGGCATCGTGATCATCGCCGATGATGATTACCGTCGGCGGCTCTCGACCGCGACGGCGAGGTCACGCAACTCGAAGATTCGGAAGGACAGAGATGAATCCTTGTCGCTGCAAACTATTCCGGCATGCCCACGGCGGGCGCCCGCCAACGAGAGTCACGCACCACCGGCAAGCGCGCGCGGTCATTCCGCGGCGCCACCCCGCCGCGCCGGGCAACTGACGCGACGAGCCGGACCGGCAAGCCGCGCGTGCCCATGCCAGGGAATCCCCGCCGTTTTACCACCTTCGTGCTGATCGCGATGCTGGTGGCGCTCGGGGCGTTCGCCACCACCGCCTACGTGGTGTGGCGGTTGCGCGCGAAAACCGTCGACCAGCAGCTCGCCACGGCGGCGCTCACCGCGCGTGCGCTGGAAGACCACCTGACCCAGAGCTTCAACATCATCGAGCGCACGCTGCTGAATGTGGCCGAGGAATATCGGGCCGCCGACGACCTCGCGATCGCGCTGCGGCAGGCCCCCTATCTCCGCTCTGTAGCCTTGTTGGGAAAGTCCGAGCAGGTGGTCGCCAGTTCCACCGCCGGCAATGTCGGCGTGCGGCTGACGCGGGCCGATTTCCTGCCGCAAACGGCCGCTCCGGTCGAGGTGCTGCGCATCGGCTTGCCGCAGGAGGGGCGTGACCTTTACGACGTCCGCCCGATCGCTCTTGACCGCACAATCCCCGGCGTCAGCTTCATTCCGGTCGCACGTGACGTGCGCGTCGCTGGCGACGGCTGGACGACGGTTGTAGCGGCGGTGAACACCGACTACTTCCTGAATTTCTACAGCAACCACCTTGCCGCCGGCGAGGGTCTGGTGCAACTCCTGCGTTATGACGGACGTCTGCTGCTGAGTACCGATGAAAGCGAGCGACCGGGGACGCCGGGCGGCAGCGAGCAGGTGCTGGCGCGCATGGTCGAAAAGGAAGCCGGCCAGTTCCAGGCGGTGGCGGAAAACGGCCGGGCGGTATTGACCGCCTATCGCGTCTCCCTCGCCTACCCCTTTGTGCTGGTGGTGCGCCTGGACCAGGAACGGGCGTTGGCCGGCTGGCGCGAGGAGGCGATCAACGCCTTCGGCATCGTCGGCGCCATCCTGCTCGCCGCTCTGGCCGTCGCCGCGCTGTATTACGCGCGTTTCGAACGGATCAGCCGCGCCCAGGCGCTCGACCAGCAGCGGCTGCGTATCGCCGCCACGGCCTTCGAGTCCCAGATAGGCCTGCTGGTGACCAACGCCGACGCGGTCATTCTGCAGGTCAACCGGGCCTTCACGGATATTACCGGTTATGCAACCGACGAGGCAGTAGGCCAGGACATGAGTTTTCTCCAGTCGGGCCAGCACGCTGCCGCCTGCTACGCCGCCATGCTAGCGAGCGTGGAAAGTAGCGGCGCCTACGCCGGCGAGATCGTCAACCGGCACAAGGATGGCACGCTGCATCCGCACTTTCTGCGTATCACCGCGGTACACGGCGACGATGGACGCGTCTCGCATTACGTCGGCGCCCTGACCGACATCAGCGAGCGCAAGCTGGCCGAGGAATCCCTGCTGACCCTCTCGCGGGCGGTCGAGCAAAGTCGGGCGTGCATCGTCATTACCGACCCCGACGCCAACATCAAGTACGTCAATCCGATCTTCGAGGAGACCACCGGCTATACCTTCGCCGAAGTGGTCGGGAAGAATCCAAGGATCCTTGGCGCGGGCGAAAGGTCGGCGGCGGAATACGCGGAAATGTGGGCCGTGCTGATGGCCGGCAACACCTGGCACGGAGAATTTCACAATCGCCGCAAGGATGGCACGCTGTTTTGGGAACTGGCGTCGATTTCGCCCGTACATAACGAGGACGGCGAGCTGGTCCATTTCGTCGCGGTCAAGGAAGACATCACCGCCCGCAAGCAGGCCGAACAGGAAATCGGCGAACTGAATCGCGACTTTGTGTCGTTTCTGGAAAACACCACGGATTTCATTTACTTCAAGGATGGCAACAGCCGCTTCCGTTTTTGTAGCCAGGCCCTCGCCAGGGTCACCGGGTACGCCAGTTGGCGTGACATGGTCGGCAAGCGCGACCGCGACGTCTTTCCCGCAGACATCGCGCAGATTCACCACGAAGACGAATGGCAGATCGTCCGCCAGGGCCGACCGCTACTGAACAAGATCGAGGCCTACCAGGATGCGGACGGCAACCCGGGATGGATCAGCACCAACAAATGGCCGCTGACGGATCATGACGGAACCGTGACCGGCATGTTCGCGATCAGCCGCGACATCACCCGGAGCATGGCCTACGAAAGCGAGCTGCAGCAGGCCAAGCTGTCGGCCGAAGCGGCCAACATCGCCAAGAGCCGCTTTCTGGCGGCCATGTCGCATGAAATTCGCACGCCGATGAATGGCATTCTGGGCATGGCGCAGATGCTCCTGATGCCGAACACGACGGCGGGCGAGCGCACGGACTACGCACGCACCATCCTCACTTCCGGCCGAACCTTGCTCGCCCTGCTCAACGACATCCTCGACCTGTCGAAAATCGAGGCCGGCAAGATCGAGCTCGAAAACACCGTCTTCGCGCCCGCGCAACTGATGCGGGAAACACAAGCCCTGTTCGCCGGCTCGGCCAGGGACAAGGGCCTTGAGTTGCGTGCTCACTGGCGCGCCGCGCCCACGCAGCGTTACCGTTCCGACGTCCACCGCCTGCGCCAGATGCTCAGCAATCTGGTCGGCAACGCCATCAAATTCACCGCGCAGGGTGGCGTCCGCATCGAGGGTAGCGAGGTCGAACGTTTGGGCGACTCGGCGCTGCTCGAGTTCTCGGTCAGCGATACCGGCATCGGTATTCCCGCCGAGAAGATCGATCTGCTGTTCAAGCCGTTCTCGCAGGCCGACAGCTCGACGACGCGTGAATTCGGCGGCACCGGTCTGGGCCTGTCGATCGTGAACAGCCTGGCCAAACTGATCGGTGGCGACGTTGGCGTCGACAGCGTTCCCGGCAAGGGTTCGCGCTTCTGGTTCCGCGTGCGCGTCGAGGTTGTTGGCGCAGGCGTCGACAGCGCTGTCGTCGTCGACGCTGGCGACGATCGCGCCGCTGCGGCAATGGCGCGCCCGCTACGGCGTGGTCACGTGCTGGTGGCCGAGGACAACGCGGTCAATCGCCTGGTCATCGAGGCGATGCTGGGCAAGCTCGGCCACCGGGTCAGTCTGAAGGAGAATGGCCAGGAGGCGGTCGGCGCCATCCTCGACGACCAGCCGTTCGACCTGGTGCTGATGGATCTCTCGATGCCGGTGCTGGACGGTTGCGGCGCGACCGAGGAAATCCGGCGCTGGGAGGCGGAAAACCAGCGGCCGCGCCTGCCGATCATTGCCTTCACCGCCGGCGCCTTCGACGAAGACCGGGTGCGCAGTCTCGCGGCGGGCATGGACGACTTCCTCACCAAGCCGGTCAATCGGGATGCACTGCAGGGCTTGCTGGACAAGTGGCTGCGCCCGCCGCCGGCCTGAAACCGCAGGTGCGCCGCCGGCGTCAGCGCGGCAGCACGATGCCGGCGAAGATCTGGAGATCGTCGGCCGCATCCAGCGCATGACCGCGAACGTATCGGCTGTGATCGCACAGCCCGGCGGTGACGGCCTCGACGACGGCCTGACGGCTGGAGACCGCGCGGCAGGTCCGAGCAAGGTGCGCGAGACCGAGCAGGGCGTTGCCGCGGACGTACTCGTCGGCGTGCCGCGCCAGGGCAAGGCAGATGTTCTCCGCCCACTCCGGCCCGCAGGCCGGGGCTTCGAGGCCGACGCTGACCGGGACATAACGAATCTCGCGTGCATCTCCGCGGTCGAGCACCGCCTCGGCATCGGCTCTCGTCCAACCGTCGACGAGGGGATTCATGTGCCGTGACCTGCGGGAGTGAGGGATGGCCAGCGCGGGCCGCGCGGGTCGATATCCCTGCTCATGAGTCGACCAGGATTTCGACCCGCTCCTTGCCCCGACCGATGTTGTTGCGCTTGAGCCGGATGGAGCCGACCTCGCCGGTGCGCCGCACGTGCGTTCCGCCACACGGCACGCGCGCAAAGCCGTCGATCTGCCAGTATCGGCGCTCGTTGGCCATGTCTTCGAATGCACTGGTAATGACCAGGTCGGCCTGCACGATGGCGTTGGCCGCGCTTGCAATGCCCGCGAGCCGCGGCGAAATGCTCTCCGGCCACGCAAAATCGATGCGCGCCTTGTCCTGCGCGATGTGCGCGCCGATCTTGCCGACGCCGGGCAGGGCGCGGTAGAACAGTTCAAGCACCAGCTCCGCAGCGAAATGCAGCCGCATCAGCCGATAGCGGCGTGTCCAGTCGATCTCCACTTCCACCGTTTGACCCGCGGCCAGGCCGTGCCCTTCCGGGAGCGTATGGACGATGGCGGTTCCCTCCGCCTGCGCCCGCAGTACCGGGTAGCCGGCGATGGTGCCCTGGTCGCTCTCCTGCCCTCCCGAAAAGGCGAAGAAGATCGTGGACCGCAGCGTGACGTCGCTGTCTGCAACCGAGGCAACGCAGGTCAGGTGCCGCGATAGATAGGGGTCAATCCAGAACTGTTTGATGGTCACGCGCTGTTCCTGGCATGGTGCAGCCCCATTCTAAGCCGGGTTCGAGTCCCCTGCGACTTTCAGTGCGGTGCCGTGGGCGAGAAAGTGATTGAGCCGCGATTCCCAATCCTGCATGAACTGACGATAGAAGTCCTCGCTGAATGCGGCGACAAACGCGTCCCCCGATGGTCCCAGACTGGTGTGCGTGTAGCTGATCTCGGCGTCGCTCCCGGTCGCGGTGGCCCGCAACTGGATCGTCAGTCGGCAGGCCGTGACCAGGGGCGTGATCTTGAGCATTTCAACAAAGCCTGTCGCGCGCTCGTGACGCGTGATGTACCAGACGGCGTCGAGCGGCCCGGCAGCGGTGGTGAACACGCAATCGGCTTCCGCGACACCCGAAGTCGAAACGACCCGGGCCGGATCCCAGCCTTCGATCCACTCCGCTTCACGCACCGGGCACAACAGCGGAAAGACCGCGTCCGGACCGGCAATCAGACGCTGGGTATAGGTGCGCGTGGCGCGGATGGGCTTGCTGATCTGCATCGGCGGGGATGAAACCGGGTGGCTTGGTCAATCGGGTAATCGGTCGCAGCAAGGCCTTTGTCGGGCAAGCAGTGGCGCCGCTTACTGTTTGACCAGAGTCAGCATGCTGCGTTGGGCCGCGGTCACCATACTGAGCACCTCGGTGCGGTACGCTGCGGGATCGGAGATCGTCGCGGTGAAGGTGAATTGTGCGTCGGCGCCTGTCCCTGGGCCGGCGCCAAGGAAGGAACCCAGCAGGGCCGGCTTGCTCTTGGCCTCGGGCGTGGCAATGGCAAAGAAGTCGGTACCACCGGCGAGCGATTCACTGAAGGTCAACACGACATTGCCGTCCTTGGCTGGCGAGGCATTGTTACCGAAGTTGGTGGTGTAGCCCCCAGGCGCCGATTCACCCTTGGCATCCGCAGTTGGCGTGCGAAAGGCAATCCGCGATTGCCCCGCCAACAAGCCGACCTGTGCGAAAGCACTTCCCGTGTAGTTGTTGCGAGCTGTGCTGGAGAACCTATCGACGGACGCTTTGGTCGACCCGAGCGTCACGACGTAGGTCGCCTTGACCAGGTTGGCGTTGAGCTCCTTGGCCAAATCCACTTCCAGGCCAGGGAGGGCATAGGTTTCGCCGGTGCTGATGTTCGATGGCCCGCCTTCAGTCGAGCTCTTTTGTCCCCAGCCGTCCACCCAGCCCTGGATCAGGGTCTTCAACTGGACGCTGAACTTTCCCGTCTCGCGGTTGTAGGGGAGATAGGGCTTCAAGCCCGTCGCTCCGACCAGCACGGTATCGCCATTCAGGTTCGCGAACTTCGAAAAATTGGTTATGCCTGCCATCTGTATCATCTTTTGGTAAGTGGCACTGGCCAGTACTGTGGACTTGGGCAGTACCTCGAAGCCATTGGCGCTCAAATCAGCATTCAGTTGCACGTAGATGGCGTCGGTAATTTCGGCCAGTAATTTGGTGTCCATCTCCGGCATCTGCAAGATACTGGAGGCGTCCGTCTTGGCCGCGAACAAACCGCTGGTATTGGTCTTGTCTCCACCTGCAGATGCTTGAAACGACACCATGACGTTAGTGACGGCAACGCGCCTGGTCGCGGCCAGCGCTTCTGCAGAACTGTCGGTCATCACCGCCTTCACGGCCGTGGGCGCCTCGGCCCGACACAGGCTGGCAGCCATGATCGTGGACATGGAAAACGCTGTGATGGCCAAAATTTTTGCGCACATATGAAACCCCTTGTTGGTTGTTGGACTGAACCGCCGCGAGACCGGTCCTTATGGGGATTGTAGGGTGGGTCTGACCCAAGTCAATCGATTGCCATCCCGTCGCGGGTCCGGACGACGCTCCACGAAGCGCAGCGCAGACTGGCCGCGCATGATTTCACCCAAGTTTTTGCCGTGCTCAGTGTGCGAAACCGCCGGAACGTTCCTCTGTCCCTGGCGAGCGCACGGTCCACTGCTGCTACAGCAACACCCGTTCGATTCCCCCGTTGTTGGCCTTGCCGACGTAGTTCGCCATCCAGTCGGGGCCGAGCAGGTGCCTGACCATTTCGACGACGATGTAGTCGGCCTGGGTGTCGGCGTCGTCGTTGTAGCGCGACAGGCCCTGCAGGCACGAGGGGCAGGAGGTGAGGACCTTGATGTTGCCGGTGAAGTCGTCGGCGCGGAGTTTGCCGGCGCCTTTCTCGATTTCTTCCTGCTTGCGGAAGCGCACCTGCGTGGACACGTCCGGACGTGTGACTGCCAGCGTTCCCGATTCGCCGCAGCAGCGTTCGGAGAGCCTGACCGGCTGCCCGATCAGGCTGTTGACCACCTTGATGCCCGGCAGCGTGCGCATCGGTGCGTGGCAGGGGTCGTGATACAGATAACGCGTGCCGCTGACGCCGTCGAGCCTGACGCCTTTCTCCAGCAGGTATTCGTGGATGTCGAGCAGCCGGCAGCCGGGGAAGATCTGCTCGAAGTGGTATTTTTCGAGCTGGTCCATGCAGGTGCCGCAGGAGACGATGACCGTGCGGATGTCGAGATAGTTGAGGGTGTTGGCCACGCGGTGGAAGAGCACGCGGTTGTCGGTGGTGATGCGCAGGCCCTGGTCGGCCTCGCCGGCCGCGGTCTGCGGATAGCCGCAGCACAGGTAGCCCGGCGGCAGGACAGTCTGCGTGCCGATTTCGTAGAGGATCGCCTGCGTCGCCAGCGCGACCTGCGAGAACAGCCGTTCGGAGCCGCAACCCGGAAAGTAGAACACCGCGTCGCCGTCGTAGTCGGGGGCGCCGACCTTCTGCGGGTCGCGGATGATCGGCACGATCTTGTCATCCTCGATGTCGAGCAGGGCGCGCGCCGTGCGCTTCGGCAGCCCGCCGGGCATCGGCTTGTTGATGAAGTGGATGATCTGCGAGCGTAGCGTCGGTGCGCCGAGCGTCGCCGGTGGCTGCCGGGTCTGGCCCTGCACCAGGTGCAGCGACCTGGCCAGTCGGTAGCCCAGCCGCTGCGCGCGGTAGCCCCAGTCGATCATCAGTTTGCGCACCAGCTTGATCGTCGCCGGGTCCTTGATGGTCAGGAAGGCCATCGCCGCGGCTTTTGCCGGCACGAACTTCTTGCGTCCCTGTTCGCGCAGCAGGTTGCGCATGCGGATCGAGACATTGCCGAAATCGATGTCCACCGGGCAGGGTGTGACGCACTTGTGGCAGATCGTGCAGTGATCGGCGACGTCGTTGAACTCGTCGAAATGCCGCAACGAGACGCCGCGACGGGTCTGCTCCTCATAGAGGAAGGCTTCGATCAGCAGCGAGGTGGCGAGGATCTTGTTGCGCGGCGAGTACAGCAGGTTGGCGCGCGGCACGTGCGTCGAGCAGACCGGCTTGCACTTGCCGCAACGCAGGCAGTCCTTGACCATCGTCGAGATGTTGCCGATCTCGGACTGCTCCATGATCAGCGATTCGGTTCCCAGCAGCGAGAACGACGGGGTGTAGGCCCGGGCCAGGTCGGCGCCCGGCAGCAGCTTGCCCTTGTTGAAACGGCCTTCGGGGTCGACGCGCGCCTTGTATTCGCGGAACGGCCGGATTTCGTCCTCGGTGAGGAATTCGAGCTTGGTGATGCCGATGCCGTGCTCGCCCGAGACGACGCCGTCGAGTGCCCGCGCCAGCGCCATGATGCGTTCGACGACGGCATAGGCGGTCTGCAGCATTTCGTAGTGGTCGGAGTTGACCGGGATGTTGGTATGCACGTTGCCGTCGCCGGCGTGCATGTGCAGGGCGACGAACAGGCGGCTGCGCAGGATTTCCTGGTGGATGGCGGCGATGCGTTCGAGTACCGGCCGATAGACCAGGCCGTCGAAAATGTCTTCGAGCTGCGGCTTGAGCTCGCTTTTCCAGGATACGCGCAGCGAGTAATCCTGCAGGCGATGGAAGAGCGTCGGGTCGGCGGCGCGGTTGCGCAGCGTTTCCGCCGCGATCCCGAGGTCGGCGAAGCGGGCTTCGGCCTGTGGCAGCGGCAGGTCGAGATGGTCGAGCAGCCACTGCCAGCGGTTGCGCACCGCGGCGACGGCGTCCAGCGCCGCCGGGCGGCGTTCGCCGATCAGCAGTTCCTTGTCGAGCTCGGCGTCGCCGCGATGCAGTGGCAACTCGCCACGCAGGAAGGCGGTCAGCGCGTCGCACAGCGCCAGCTTGTTGCGGATCGAGAGTTCGATGTTGATGCGCTCGATGCCGTCGCAATACTCGCCCATGCGCGGCAGCGGGATGACCACGTCCTCGTTGAGCTTGAAGGCGTTGGTGTGGCGCGAGATGGCGGCGGTACGCGAGCGGTCGAGCCAGAATTTCTTGCGCGTCTCGGCGTCGATGGCGATGAAGCCCTCGGCGCTGCGCAGGTTGCACAGGCGCACCACCTCGGAGGCGGCGCGCATCACCGCCGCCTCGTCGTCGCCGACGAGGTCGCCGATCAGCACCATCTTCGGTCGTCCGGCGGTTTCCGCCTTGCGCTTGGCCTTGGTGGCGTAACCGACGGCGCGCAGGTAACGCTCGTCGAGATGTTCCAGGCCGGCGAGCAGAACGCCCGCGGTCCGGCCGGCGCCACCGGGTTTGAAGTAGTCGGTGATCTCGACGATCGCCGGCACCGCTTCGCGGACCTGCCCAAAGAATTCGAGGCAGACGGTGCGCGTGTGCTGCGGCATCTGATGCAGCACCCAGCGGGCGGCGACGATCAGGCCGTCGGTGCCTTCCTTCTGCACGCCGGGCAGGCCGGCCAGGAACTTGTCGGTGACGTCCTTGCCAAGCCCCGCCTTGCGGAAGCGTCGCCCCGGAATTTCCAGTATCTCCGGCGTGCCGTAGAGCGTCCTGCCGTCCTTGCGGAAGCGCCTGAGCTCGAAACGCGCGACCTCCTGTTCGTGAATCTTGCCGAAGTTGTGCTGCTGGCGGGTCACTTCCAGCACGTGCCCGCTGGCATCGACCATCCGCCACCAGGCCAGATTGTCGAGCGCCGTTCCCCAGAGCACGGCTTTCTTGCCGCCGGCGTTCATGGCGATGTTGCCGCCGATGCACGAGGCTTCGGCCGAGGTCGGGTCGACGGCAAACACCCGTTCGGCGGCTGCCGCGGCTTCCGATACGCGCGCGGTGACCACGCCGGCACCGGTGCGGATGGTCGCGCAGGGGCGGTCGCAGCCGGGCAGCAGCAGTTCCTCGACCGGACCGATGTCGATCAGCTTCTCGGTATTGATCACCGCCGAGAGCGCGGTCAGCGGGATGGCGCCACCGGTGTAGCCGGTGCCGCCACCGCGCGGGATGATCGTCAGCCCGAGTTCGATGCAGCCGCGCACCAGCGGCGCGATCTCTTCCTCGCTGTCCGGGTAGAGGACGACCAGCGGATATTCGATCCGCCAGTCGGTGGCATCGGTGACGTGCGCGACGCGTGCCAGGCCGTCGAAGGCGATGTTGTCGCGGCGAGTGTGCCGGGCCAGCAGCTTCCTGACCCGGGCGCGCAGCCTGGCGGTGTCGCGGAAGTGCTGTTCAAAGGCATCGACCGCGGCTTCGGCGGCGACGATCAGTTGCAACACCTTGGCGTTGCCCTGCCGACGTTTGTCGATCTCGCGCAATCGGTGGCGCAAGGCTTCGGCCAGGGCGGCGCGCCGGTCGCGGTTGGCCAGCAGGTCGTCTTCGAGGTAGGGGTTGCGTTGCACGACCCAGATGTCGCCCAGCACTTCATAAAGCATGCGTGCCGAGCGGCCGGTGACGCGTTCGGCACGCAATTCGTCGAGAATCGCCCATTTCTCGGGACCGAGGAGGCGGATGACGATCTCCCGGTCGGAGAACGACGTGTAGTTATAGGGGATCTCGCGCAGGCGTGCGTTCATGGTGCTCCCGGCTGCCGCCAAAGACTGGATTCTAGCTTACTGCGGTGCAGCATGACAGTCTGCCGATCAGCGACCAAGTGGGGCCAGACCGGCTTCGCTGGGGTGCGGGCACCCCGCCGGCCTCACACGTGGTTCGCCTTTGCCGCCAACACCGAAATGGCCGGGCCAGTGGCGCCGTCAAAGCCCAGTTCCATCAGGATCAGCCACTCCTGCTCGGTTGCCACACCCTCGGCGAGCACCTTTAGCCCGATACTGTGGGCAATGCCGGTCAGGCCCTTCAGGAAAGCCGCGTTGCCCCGATTGCTGTCGATCCCCCGCACGAAGCTCGCATCGACCTTCAGGTAGTCGAGTCCGAGATCGTGGAGCACTCCGATCTGACTGAACTGGTGGCCGAAGTGCTCCAGCCCGATGCGGCAGTTTGAAGCCCTGAGCGCGAGGCAGAGTTCGCGGAACGCGGCGAGATGCCTGAGCGCACCGCTTTCGCTGATTTCCAGCCATAGCCGCGAACTTTCCTCGGCGTGCACGCCGAGCAGGTGCAGTAGCCGCTCCCGGAAGCTCGCGTTGGCCACCGAACTCGCCGAAATGTTGATTGCCAGTCCCGCCAGTTCCGGTTCGGAGCGCAGGTCCTGCAAGCCCAGCGTGACGGCGGCGAGGTCGAGCGCCGGCGTCAGCTTGAGCCTTTCCGCGATCGGCAGAAAACTGCCGGCAGTCAGCCATTCACCATTCTCGGTGGTCAGCAGCCTGAGTGGACTTTCGCGATGCGACAAGCGGCCGCAGGTGTCGAGCACGGGGAAGGAGCCCAGGCGTAGTCCTTGTCCGTCGAGAGCGCGAGTGATCACTTGCGACCACTGGTCGGCGTTGCGAGGCAGCGGACTGGCGACATCGACAACCGCTTCGTAGATGCTGTTGCCGCCCTCGACTTCGGCCGTGGCCAGCGCCCGGTCGACGCGTGCGAGCAAGGCCGCGATATCGGTTCCCTGGCCAAAGCGGCCGATCGCGATCCACGCCACCGCCCGGTCATTGACAAAAGGACGGCCGGCCTCGATGAGTGCCGCCAGCAATCCCGACGCTGTCGCCTGGGCATCGCTCTCGCCCGTCAGCAGGATTGCGAAATCGGCACCGTTGAGGCGCGCCGCCAGCCCCTGGCTGCCCACTGCCGGACATTCCGCGATCACCTCGCCGGCGCAACGCAGGAACTCGTCGGTGGTGTCGCGTCCCAGGCGACGGTTGACGCCGGCCAGATCAGCCAGGCGGATGAGCAGCAACGTGCCCTCGCCGGCATCCTCGGCGTCGAGCGCCTGGCGTAGTCTGGCCATGAAGTGGTTGCGGTTGGCCAGCCCGGTGAGTGGGTCGAAATTGGCTTCACGGCGCAGCGTTTCAAGTCGTGCCGCTTCGTCCTGAAACATCGTTCGGAGCCGTCGGATGGTGGCATTCATGGCCAGGGCCAGGTGCTTCAGTTCGGGCACCGCCGGTTCGTCGATGGTCACGAAACGCCTCTCGGTAATCGCCGTGGCCTGGTCGATCACCGCCTGCAACGGCGCCTTCAGACGTCCGAGGATGATCGCTCCGAGGCTGCCGCCGACCAGGCAGGCGAAGGTCATGGCCGCGATCGTCGGCCAGACGCTGCCCCACAGCATCGCATAGGCAAAATGATTGTGGCTGACCACGGTCACCGTGCCGACCTGTTGCACCTCGTTGTTGATCTTCGCCTGACCAGGCGTGGCATGTATCGGCAGCCAGCGCATAAACCACTGCGGGGCATCGCGATCGTCGACAACGCCGGCGCGTTCGACGATTTGATTCCCCTCGGGATCGACAACGCGGATCAACTCGTAGTGGCCGCTGTCGAATAGTGCCGTCGTGGTCAGTTCGATCGTCGCCGGCTCCGAATTACTCAGGCTGAGCGAAAGGGCCAGTGCCGAAGCGTTGTCGGCATTCTTGATCGAGAGCTGTGATTCGAGGTAGGCGCGGGCGCTCAGCAGCGAAGCGATCAGGCTGCCGCCGAAGGCGAGCAGCATGCTGGTGAACAAGGCAAGCCAGAACTGGCGATACATCGACATGGTGGTAGCCCTCAGTCAAACATCCCTATTCGAAGCCCTCGGCGCGTGCTGCCGCAGGTTTTCCCAGGGCAAAAGGCGGTTTCTGCTCCAGGCCCCGGCATGGCCTGCCGTATCCCCCGGCAGGCGTCCGAGCTCTTCCCAGCCCGATCAGTTACAGCCAATCATCCAGCAGTGAAATCTGTGCTGGACCAGAGCGCGCTACCCGCTGTTGCTGCATTCGCACATTACCGGGAGCCGCGCAGGTTGCCAGGGCCGAACGGTCCGAGGGCATGAGTCCATAGATCTTGCGTGTCCTTGCGCCAAGTATATTGCGCCAATTTACTTGTCCAGGCTGAGGGATTTTGCCGCATGGGAAGAGAAAAGCCACGTCTGCTTGCCGATCCCGCCCGCGGGTGGCAATCTGGAGTGGCCGATGAGCGGTACCCTGCAGCAGCTCTTGCGGATGCCGAACGACAAGGGTGTCTGGGCTTGCGGTTTCTGCTGCTAGAATCCCCGGTTTAGTCAACCGATCGGCCATTCCGCAGCCATGCACACGGATTACCTCGAAAGAATTCTCAACGCGCAGGTATACGACGTCGCGATTGAAACGCCGCTTGACCCCGCGCCGGCCTTGTCGGCACGCATCGGCAATCGTGTCCTGCTGAAACGCGAAGATCTGCAGCCGGTCTTTTCCTTCAAGCTGCGCGGCGCCTACAACAAGATCGCGCATCTCTCCGCCGACAAGCTCAAGCGAGGTGTGATCTGTGCGTCCGCCGGCAATCATGCGCAGGGTGTCGCGCTGGCGGCGGCCAAGGTCGGCTGCCGGGCAGTGATCGTGATGCCGACGACGACGCCACAGATCAAGGTGCTGGCCGTCCAGAGCCGTGGCGGCGAGGTGGTGCTCGCCGGCGAATCCTACGATGACGCGTACACTCACGCACTGGAACTCGAGAAGAGCGAGCGGCTGAGCTTCGTGCATCCTTTCGATGATCCGGAAGTGATCGCCGGCCAGGGCACCATCGGCATGGAGATTCTGCGCCAGCACGCCAAGCCGATTCACGCCGTCTTCTGCTGTGTCGGCGGCGGTGGCCTGATTTCCGGCGTCGCGGCGTACATCAAGCGGGTCAGGCCGGAGACCAGAATCATCGGCGTCGAAGCCGTCGACGCCGACGCCATGACGCGCTCGCTCAAGGCCGGCAAGCGTGTCCGTCTCGACCATGTCGGCCTGTTCGCCGACGGTGCTGCGGTCAAGTACGTCGGCGAGGAGACCTTCCGCCTCTGCCAGATGTATGTCGATGAGATGGTGCTGGTAGACACCGACGCCATCTGCGCGGCGATCAAGGACGTTTTCGAGGACACCCGTGCCGTGCTCGAACCGGCTGGCGCGCTGGCTGTTGCCGGCGCCAAGGAATACGCCCGGCTGCACCGGCTGAAGGACAAGACGCTGGTGGCGACGGCATCCGGCGCCAACATGAACTTCGACCGTCTGCGTTTTGTCGCCGAGCGCGCCGAAATCGGCGAACGACGCGAAGCCGTTTTCGCCGTCACCCTGCCAGAGATGCCCGGCGCCTACAAACGGTTCGTCTCGCTGATCGGCGCGCGCAACATTACCGAATTCAACTATCGCTACAACGACCAGCGTGACGCGCACGTCTTTGTCGGCATCCAGGTGGCGTCGCGCGCCGAGTCGGTGCGGCTGCTCGAACACCTGCGCAAGCACGACTATCCGACCCTCGACCTGACCGACGACGAAATGGCCAAGGGTCACGTTCGCCATCTGGTGGGCGGGCATTCGCCACGGGTCGACAACGAGATCCTGTATCGCTTCGAGTTTCCCGAACGTCCAGGGGCATTGATGAACTTCCTCAACCGCATGAGCGCCGGCTGGAACATCAGTCTCTTTCACTACCGCAACCACGGCGCCGACTATGGCCGCGTGCTGGTCGGCATGCAGGTGCCGCCGAACGAGATGGGCGATTTCGAGGAGTTCCTGGAAAAACTCGGCTACGCCTACTGGAACGAGAGCGGCAATCCGGCCTACAAACTGTTCCTGGCCTAGGTTCACGGCGCCGGCTTGCCTGTTTGTGACCTGAATTCAGAAAGGTCTTCCGTATGTCCATGAACATCGCCTCCGGTGTCGGCGAAGGGCTCAACAACACTTCCCTCGAAGCCCGTGATCCGGACCCAAACATGGACGACTTTGGCTTCGACCGGGTCATCGACCGCCGCGGCGGCGATTCGCTCAAGTGGAACAAGTACGCCGGCCGCGACGTGCTCCCGATGTGGGTGGCGGACATGGATTTCGCCTCGCCACCGGCGATTGTCGAGGCCCTGCACGCGCGCGTCGGGCAAGCGTGTTACGGCTACCCCGAGCCGTCGCCGGCACTCCATGCCGCCGTGCTCGGGAGTCTGCAGCGTGAGTACGGCTGGCAGGTCGAGGCCGACTGGCTGGTGTGGTTGCCCGGCCTGGTGTGCGGGCTCAATCTCGCCTGCCGCGCCGTCGACGGCGACGTACTGACCGCGACGCCGGTCTATCCTCCCTTCCTCTCGGCGCCACACTTCTCGGGCCGGCAACTGTCCAGCGCCGCGCTGCGGCAGCAGGCCGATGGCCTCTGGGCCTGGGATTTCACGGCGCTGACCGCCGCGCTGCAGCCGCGCAGCCGCCTGCTGCTGCTCTGCCACCCACACAACCCGGTCGGGCGGGCCTGGGACGCCGACGAACTCGACGCCGTTGCCGCTTTCTGCAAACGGCACGATTTGATCGTCTGCTCAGATGAAATCCACTGCGGGCTGATCCTCGACGAGGGCCGCCAACATCTGCCGCTGGCGATGCTCGACGCCGACATCGCCCGCCGCAGCATCACCCTGATGGCGCCCTCGAAAACCTACAACATTCCGGGTCTGGGCTGCTCCTTTGCAGTGATTCCCGACGTCGCGCTGCGCCGCCGCTTCACCGGCGTAATGCGCGGTATCGTCCCGCACGTCAATATCCTGGGCCTGGCGGCAACCGAGATCGCCTACCGCGACTGCGAGGACTGGCGGCGCGCGCTGATCACGGTGTTGCGCCGCAACCGCGACCGTGTCGAAGCGGCCGTTGCCGCGATGCCGGGACTTTCCGTCAGCCACGTCGAGGCGACCTACCTGGCGTGGATCGACGCGCGTGCCCTGGGGCAGGCCGATCCGGCCGCCTTCTTCGAGGCGGCCGGCGTTGGCGTGTCGAGTGGCGTCGACTTCGGCCTCCCTGGCTGGGTCCGTCTCAATTTCGGCTGTCCGCGCGCCACGCTCGATGCGGCCCTCGAACGCATGGCGCGGGCCTGCGCTGGCGGGCGTTCAGAGGGGGAGCGACTCGCGAGGGGGTGAGTGCGCCGTACCGGATCCCGATCGATCCGGAGGGAACAGCGCCCGTCGCAGCCGCGCATTGAGCAAACGTCGGGACACTTACCAGTCCCAGCGGCTCCCTTCTCGGCAGAGCCATCGAGCCACCGTGGACAGCAAGGCTGTTAGAACGCGGCCATGGGCATGTTGCGAGCCTCTCCGACGCAGCCTGGCATGACGTGGCAACGCGGACGGCGTTGAAGCAGAATCCCAGCGACCGGTCGTGTCTCCGGCGGTTTCCCCATCACCGCGCGCGGATCCTCATGTTTGGCCCGTTTTTTTTCAGCCGGCGGCCTGTCGGGCGCATCTGGCGAGCCCGCGTGAGGTTAATCTGGCCCCCTGTGCATGCCCGCAATCAGCTCTGCAACGAGAACCGGATTGTCTCGGGTATCCAGCAGCAGAGCCGCAGGCGTTGCGGGCGAAGGTTGGGTTCGTTGAGGGAGCGTTGGGGAGGTAAGGGGCATGAGTGGGGATCAAGCCTTGCAGAGTAGCCAGGCATTCGGGAAGCTGGAGCGGGGCGCGGACGGTAGCGTGCTTCGATGGCACCCTCTGATCGATCACATGATCGATGTGGCGGCTTGTTTTTGCCGGTTGGCACGTTGTCGTTCGATCCGCCGTGCAATGGAAAGGAGCGCAGGGCGCAAGCTCAACGAGCAGGATATTGCCCGCCTCGCGGTACTGGTCTTCCTGCACGACTTCGGCAAGGCAAATAGCGGATTCCAGGCCAAGCGCTGGTGGGATCGGATACCGGACCCCTGGCCGGTAAGAATCTCCGCGGGGCATGGCCTTGAAGCCTTCAGGCTCTTCGATGTGCCGTCGGCGGCCGCTGCAATAGAGCCGCTGATCGCGCAGGTCTGCACTTGGGGCGCAGCCTGTGATTCACTGCTGATTGCCAGCATCAGTCACCATGGGCGACCGATAAAGGACAACCCCGGCAGCAGCGTTATTTTCTGGAAGACGCAAGCAGGAGCGTACGAT
Organism: Candidatus Accumulibacter propinquus; assembly: GCF_056856495.1. Lineage (NCBI taxonomy): Bacteria > Pseudomonadati > Pseudomonadota > Betaproteobacteria > Candidatus Accumulibacter > Candidatus Accumulibacter propinquus. The sequence continues at coordinate 226,538 of NZ_JBSEHC010000003.1, read as the reverse complement.
CCGTCCGCGATATTGAAAGCAATTGCCGAGAGCGCTTTGGGCCTCTATCCCCTGGCCTTTCAACCTGGCGGTGTAGGTTTGCCGGACAAGGCCGCTTTTGGCCATTTGTTCGCCGGCCTCGTCCAACTAGCCGACTGGCTGGGTTCGGACACCCGCTTTTTTGAGTTTTCCGGTCCGGGGGAGGCGAGGGCGGCGACAGCACCGGAACTCGCTGAGCGGGCCATCACCACCCTCGGTCTGGACGCCGAAGATTGGCGCGAGCGACTCATCGCGACCGAGCCGGACTTTGCCGGCACCTTTGGCGGATTCCCGCCACACCCCATCCAGGCCGCCATGGGCGACGATAACCTCGGGTCTCTCGTCATCCTCGAATCAGAAACCGGCAGTGGCAAGACAGAGGCCGCGCTCTGGCGCTATCTGCGGCTTTTTCGCGCCGGAGAAGTGTTGGCCGATGCGCTGCGCGTCGCCGTCGACATCCTTGCGGGTGATTGTAAATTTATCCGGGGGCTTTTCGACTGTGTCCAGTTCATTCCTGGCCGCGGGCAGTCGGGAGCCAGCTCTTCTCCGGCGATTGCCGGCGCCAAACCGCCAGATCGCCACTCCGTTTTGCCAATCCAGGGCGCTGCGCGCAGATCGAAGCTCGAACCGTCGAAGCGGAAGCGTCATCGCGGTCACGCGATGCCCGTTGACGGTGCGCGGAAGCCGCAGGCCGGCCATGCGTAACAGCGCTTCGTTTTTGGAAATTTGATATGGGTGATTGCAAGCCGGAAATGGCAGGAACGCGGGACTTAATCCGGGTTTCGAGGCGCGGTTCGGTTGAACAGCCAGCCTTGACCCGGGACTTGACCGCATCCGAAGCTCGCTGCCGGGCAGGCCGGCGCGAAGATCACGGCAGGCACCTGGGCCGTGGGTCGCCGGCTCCGGCATCGGGAACCCCCTGGCCAAGCCGGACCGTAAAAAAAGAGAAACCGGCACCTGGCCGGTTTCTCTTTCTGATTGCTCGATACGTTTGGTCGGGGCGCCGGGATTCGAACTCGGGACCCCTTGCACCCCATGCAAGTGCGCTACCAGGCTGCGCCACGCCCCGACAACCGCTCAATTATACCTGAAATCACTGCTCGGGCTCACGCCGCAGCATTTCGACGATGCTCAAAAGCTCGACGCGCAACTTCTCGGGAGTCAGGGCCGCCGGGTCGGCTGCAGGCTCCACGGCATCGTCCAGGCGGTTGCGCGCGCCACTGATGGTAAAACCCTGGCTGTAGAGAAGTTCGCGGATGCGGCGAACCAGCAGGACCTCGTGGTGCTGGTAATAGCGGCGGTTGCCACGACGCTTTACCGGCCTGAGTTGCGAGAACTCCTGCTCCCAGTAGCGCAGGACGTGCGGCTTGACGCCGCACAGCTCACTGACCTCGCCAATGGTGAAGTAGCGCTTGGCCGGGATGGCCGGCAAAGGCTCCTGGCCCGGTTCTTTATGGCTGACTTCCATCATAGGCGTGCTCCACCTCGGCCTTCAGTTTCTGGCTGGCATGAAAAGTGACGACCCGTCGCGCGGTGATCGGGATTTCCTCGCCGGTCTTCGGATTGCGGCCGGGCCGCTGCGGCTTGTCTCGCAACTGGAAATTGCCGAACCCCGAGAGCTTTACGCCGTCGCCGCATTCCAGCGCATTGCGGATTTCTTCGAAAAAGGCCTCGACCATGTCCTTGGCCTCACGTTTGTTGAGGCCGACCTTCTCGAACAGCAAGTCCGCGAGTTCTGCTTTGGTAAGCGTCATTTCTTCCCCTTCTCAGACGCGAAGCTGAGCTGCGAATGTGTCTTCCAGATAAGCCACCATTTGCTGCATGGCGGCTTCAACCTCGACTTCAAGCAAGGTTTTTTGAGTATCTTGCATCACTATGCGGAAGGCAAGGCTTTTCTTGCCGGCCTCGACGCCGCGTCCGGCATAGACGTCGAACAGGCGAACATCGCGCACGATGGTCGGCCGGTTGGCGCTCAGGGCGTCGATCAGTTGCTGAAGTTCGAGCGCCTGATCGACGACCAGCGCCATGTCGCGTATGACGATCGGCTGGCGTGAAACCTCGGCGTAGTGCGGCAGCGTGGCCGTCGTGAGCGCTTCGAGATCGAGTTCGAAGAGCACGGCCGGCAGCGGCAGCTCGTATTTCTGCTGCCACTGCGGGTGCAACTCGCCGACGAAACCGATGCCCTTGCCGGCAACCAGAACGCGCGCGCAGCGGCCCGGATGCAGAGCCGGGTGCTCGGCCTTCTCGAAGCGGGCGACGAGCGGGGCCAGCAGGGTTTCGAGGTCCCCCTTGAGGTCGAAAAAGTCGACCTGGCGCGCGGCACCGCCCCACTGTTCAGGCAACGCCGTACCGTAAGCCAGCGCCGTGAGTTTCCACGGCTGGTGAAAACCGGCGACCGGGCCACCCTGCGGATCGCGGAAGAAGCAGCGCCCGGTTTCGAACACGCGCACGCGATTCTGCCTGCGCTTGAGGTTGGTCGCCACGTTGGCCACCAACCCGCCGATCAGCGAGGAACGCATGACGCTCAAGTGGCTGGCAATCGGGTTGGCCAGGCGGATCAACTGCGCGTTGCCGGCGAAATCCGCTTCCCAGGCTTCTTCGACGAAGGCGAAGTTGACCACTTCCTGATAGCCGCAGTCAGCCAGTATCTGCCGGACGCGCGCCAGCGGCCGCGCCTGCTCGGTCTGCGGCAGCATCGTCAGGACCGCCTGCGGCGCTGCCGAGGGAATGTTCTCGTAGCCATGCAGGCGAGCGATTTCCTCGATCAGGTCTTCCTCGATCTCGATGTCGAAGCGGTAGCTCGGCGGCGTGACGACGAAGTCCTGGCCATCGCGGGAAAACGGCAGGGCCAGACGCGTGAACAGTTCGCCGATACGCTCGGCGGTCAACGGCAGCCCGAGCACCTTGGCGACGCGTGCCGGGCGCAGGCGCACCGGCTGCCGCGCCGGCAGGCTCGCCGACGCCTCGCTGACCGGCCCCGCCTGGCCGCCGCAGATATCGATCACCAGCCGCGTGGCAAGCTCGAGCGCGCGCCGCGTGCCGGCGAAGTCGACGCCGCGCTCGAAACGATGCGACGCGTCCGAAACGAATCCATAGCGCCGCGCACGCCCGGCAATCGCCGCCGGCGCGAAAAAGGCCGATTCGAGGAACACCTCGGTGGTGGCCGGGGTGATGCCGCTGGCTTCGTCGCCCATGATCCCGGCCATCGCCACCGGACGTTGTGCATCGCTGATCAGCAGGATGTCGGGCTGCAGGGTCAGCGTCTGCTCGTTGAGCAGGCTGATCGTCTCGCCCGCCTGCGCCATGCGGGCGTGGATGGCGCCGTGCAGGCGGCTGTTGTCGAAAGCATGCAGCGGCTGTCCGAGTTCGAGCATCACGTAGTTGGTGATGTCGACCAGTGCCGAGATCGGACGCAGGCCGCTGCGCTCCAGGCGCCGCCGCATCCACGCCGGGGTGGCGGCGGTGCCATCGACGCCGGCGATCACCCGACCGCAGTAACGTGGGCAGGCCGCGGGTGCGTCGAGCACGACGGCGCGCTCGGTCGTCAGCGTGACCTCGACCTCTGTGACTTCGGTGAAACGGGCGGGGGTGCCGGTCAGCGCCGCGACCTCGCGAGCCACCCCTTCGAGCGACAGGCAGTCGGCCCGGTTGGGCGTCAGCTTGAGCGTCAGCAGACGGTCATCGAGATCAAGATGGCGACGGATGTCTTCGCCCACCGGCGCGTCGGCGGCCAGCAGCAGCAGCCCGGCCGCGTCCTCGGCAATCCCGAGCTCCCTGGCCGAGCAGAGCATTCCCGAGGATTCGACGCCACGCACCTTGGCCACCTTGATCCGGAAACCGCCGGGCAGTTCGGCGCCCGGCAGCGCACACGGCACCTTGATGCCGACTGCGGCGTTCGGCGCGCCACAGACGATCTGCAACGGTTCCTCCGACCCGACGTCGACGCGGCAGACGTTGAGGCGGTCGGCGCCCGGATGCTTGTCGACGCTGAGTACCTGCGCGACGACGACTTGGTCGAAGCGCGGCGCGACCGTCTCTTCGGCTTCCACTTCGAGGCCGGCCATGGTCAACAGATGCGAGAACTCATGCCCCGAGCACGCCGGATCGACGAAGCTGCGAAGCCAGGATTCAGAAAATTTCATGGCCGCTCAATGTCAGGAGGAAACACCGTCAGACAAACTGCCGCAGGAAGCGCAGGTCGCCATCGTAGAACAGGCGCAGGTCATTGACGCCGTAACGCAACATCGTCAGGCGGTCCGGCCCCATGCCGAAGGCAAAGCCGATGTACTGCTCGGGGTCGATGTTGACGTGCCGCAGGACATTCGGGTGCACCATGCCGCAGCCGGCAATCTCCAGCCAGCGACCCTTCAGGGCGCCGCTCATGAAAGCCATGTCAATCTCGGCCGACGGTTCGGTGAACGGGAAGAATGAGGGGCGGAAGCGCACCTGCAGATCGTCGCTCTCGAAGAAGCGGCGCAGGAAGTCGCCGATCACGCCCTTGAGATCGGCAAAGCTGACCTGCTCGCCAATCCACAGACCCTCGACCTGATGAAACATCGGCGAGTGCGTGGCGTCGGAATCGACCCGATAGACGCGTCCGGGGGCAATCACCCGGATCTCCGGCATCTTCTCACGATCGGCGTAGCGGGCGACATGCGCCTGCATGTAGCGCACCTGAATCGGACTGGTATGCGTGCGCAACAGGACACCCTCGGCGACGCCGCCGGCCGTGTCCTGCAGATAGAAGGTATCGTGCATCGAACGCGCGGGATGATCGGCCGGCGTGTTGAGCGCGGTGAAATTCTGGAAGTCGGCCTCGATCTCGGGACCATCGGCGACATCGAAACCGATCGAGCGAAACAGGCCTTCGATGCGTTCGAGCGTGCGGGTGACCGGATGCAGACCGCCACGCGCCTGACCGCGACCCGGCAGCGTCACATCGAGCGCCTCTTCGGCGAGTCGCGCGGCCAGCGCCATTTGCCGCAGCGCCTCGCGACGCGCGTTGAGCGCCGCTTCGACGGCGTCCTTGCTGCGATTGATCGCCGCACCGGCGGTCTTGCGCTCGTCCGGCGGCAGTTTGGCCAGACCCTTGAGCAACTCGGTCACCCGGCCGTTCCTGCCGAGGTAAGTGGCCTTGATCTGCTCCAGCGCATCAGGGTCGTCGGTCGCCGCAAAGGCTGCCGACGCGGCGTGGACTATTTCATCGAAGTTGTGCATGGCATTGAAGAGGGTGTTCGCCGAAAAAAAGGAGGCTTGCGCCTCCTTTCTTGAGACTCGTCGGGCCTAGGCTGCGAGTTGGGCCTTGGCCTGCACGGCCAGAGCGGCAAAGGCCGGCTTGTCGAAGACGGCGAGATCGGCGAGCACCTTGCGGTCGACTTCGATCTGCGCCTTCTTGAGGCCATTCATGAAGGTGCTGTACTTCATGCCGACTTCCCTGGCCGCGGCGTTGATGCGCGCGATCCAGAGGCTGCGGAACTGGCGCTTGCGCTGACGACGGTCGCGGTAGGCGTACTGTCCGGCCTTCATTACCGCCTGCTTGGCGACGCGATAGACGTTCTTGCGGCGGCCGCGGTAACCCTTGGCCAGGGCGAGAATCTTCTTGTGACGCGCGTGCGCCGTTACACCACGTTTGACTCGGGGCATCTTTTATCTCCTTAAGCGTAAGGCATCATGGCGCGAACCATGGCCTTGTCAGAGTGGTGCACCTCGGTCGTGCCGCGCAACTGGCGCTTGGTCTTGGTGTCCTTCTTGGTCAGAATGTGCCGCTTGTACGCGTGCGAGCGTTTGATTCGGCCACTGGGACTGATCTTGAAGCGTTTTTTCGCTCCCGTCTTGGTCTTCATCTTGGGCATTGAATGCTCCTCTTATAAACATGCCGCCAGGTGTCCCCCGACGGGGGCACTTCGGACCCGGCACCACTTGTTGTTGCTGGCCGCAGGCCAGCACTTGAATCCGAGCCTATTTCTTCTTGCTCGGGGTCAACACCATGACCATCTGGCGACCTTCCATCTTCGGCATCTGCTCGACTGCCGCCAGGTCCTGCAAATCGGACTTGATACGCTCGATCTGGCGCATGCCGATATCCTGATGGGCCATCTCGCGACCACGAAAGCGCAACGTGACCTTGACCTTGTCTTCTTCTTCGAGGAAGCGCGTCATGTTGCGCAGCTTGATCTGGTAGTCGTTCTCGTCGGTACCCGGACGGAATTTGACTTCCTTCACCTGCACCTGCTTCTGCTTGAGCTTCTGCTCATGCTGACGCTTCTGTTCCTGGTACTTGAACTTGCCGAAATCGACGATTCGGCAGACGGGGGGCTGGGCCATCGGGGCAATCTCGACGAGATCGACTCCCGCCTCGTCGGCCAGGGCCAGTGCCGCCCTGACGCTCATGACTCCCAGTTGCTCGCCGTCCAACCCGACCAGACGGACTTCCGGTGCGTTGATCTCTTCGTTAACGCGTTGCGCCTTTTGCAGTGCGATGGGTCCACTCCTTGTTTCGACAATAATCAAGCCGTACCGCTACTTCGCGCCGCAATTTCATCGAGAAGTCGCGTGGTCAGGGCCTCGATCGGCATTTGCCCCAGGTCCCGACCACCGCGTGTGCGCACGGCCACCAGGTTCGCTGCCATTTCCTTGTCACCAACGACGATTTGGTACGGCAGCTTGTTCAAGCTATGTTCTCGTATTTTATAGGTAATTTTTTCGTTGCGCAAATCCGCTTCCACTCGCAGGCCGGCAGCGCGCAGCCGGGCCGCCACCTGCCCGGCGTACTCGCCCTGCTTTTCCGAAATATTCAACACCACGGCCTGCATCGGCGAAAGCCACAATGGCATTGCGCCGGCATAATTCTCGATGAGGATGCCGATGAAGCGCTCCAGCGAACCGAGGATCGCCCGGTGCAGCATCACCGGAATGTGCCGGTCGTTGTCCTCGCCGACGTAGTGCGCGTCGAGCCGCTGCGGCAACGCGAAATCCAGTTGCAGCGTGCCACACTGCCAGACGCGGCCGAGGCAGTCCTTGAGCGAGAATTCGATCTTCGGGCCGTAGAACGCGCCTTCGCCGGGCTGCAGGTCGTAACTCAGATTCTTGGCGGCCAGCGCTTCCGCCAAAGCCGCTTCGGCGCGATCCCACACTTCGTCGGAACCGATGCGTTTGTCCGGGCGCGTAGACAGCTTGACGAGGATTTCGGTGAACCCGAAATCGGCATAGATCTGTTGCAGAAGATCGATGAACGCCGCCGTTTCCGGCAACACCTGCGCTTCGGTACAGAATATGTGTGCGTCATCCTGGACGAAGGCGCGCACGCGCATGATGCCGTGCAACGCGCCCGACGGTTCGTTGCGGTGGCAGGAACCGAATTCCGCCAGCCGCAGCGGCAGATCGCGGTAACTGCGCAAGCCCTGGTTGAAGATCTGGATATGGCCGGGACAGTTCATCGGCTTGATGGCGTAGTCGCGGTTTTCGGAGGCAGTGGTGAACATGTGCTCCGCGTAATTCTGCCAATGCCCGGAACGCTCCCAGAGCGAGCGGTCCATGATCATCGGCGTCTTCACTTCACAATAGCCGTTGGCACCGAGCACGCGTCGCAGGTATTGCTCGATCTCCTGCCAGATGGTCCATCCTTTCGGGTGCCAGAAAACCATGCCCGGCGCTTCGTCCTGCAGATGGAAGAGGTCGAGTTGCCGGCCGAGCTTGCGATGGTCGCGCTTCTCGGCCTCTGCAAGCATGTGCAGATAGGCGTCCTGGTCTTCCTTGCGCACCCAGGCCGTGCCATAGATCCGCTGCAGCTGCTCGTTGCGATGGTCGCCTCGCCAGTAGGCGCCGGCCAGCTTCATCAGCTTGAACACCTTCAGCTTGCCGGTCGACGGCACGTGCGGACCACGGCACAGATCGACAAAGGACCCTTCACGATAAAGCGACACTTCCTCGCCCTGCGGAATGGCCTCGATCAGTTCGGCCTTGTAGTGCTCGCCGATCGACTTGAAGAAGGCAATGGCCGCGTCGCGGGCCACGACTCCCCGCTGCACCGGCAGGTCGCGTCGGGCAAGTTCGGACATGCGCTTTTCGATCGCCGCCAGATCGTCGAGCGTAAAGGGGCGCTCGTAGGCGAAGTCGTAATAGAAGCCGTTTTCGATGACCGGCCCGATGGTCACCTGCGCCGCCGGGAAGAGTTCCTTGACCGCGTAGGCCAGCAGGTGCGCCGTCGAATGACGGATCACTTCGATGCCCTCGGGATCCTTCTCGGTGATGATGGCGAGTTGGGCGTCGTGGCTTATCGTGAAGGAGGTATCGACCAGACGGCCATCAACCCGGCCCGCCAGCGCCGCGCGCGCCAGCCCGGCACCGATCGATTGAGCCACTTCGGCAACCGTGACCGGCTGCGCGAACTCCCTCCGGGACCCGTCAGGCAGTGTGACTACAGGCATGGCGCAACCTCAACAAGGAAATGGAAAAGCCAGAGTCCTGCTCTGGCTTGGTGGATTCCGGCTGGCACGAGGACAGGATGGCGGCGAAACGCTCCCGCACCCCAAGCGAGAGCGGGCGATTCTAGCACACCGCAAGCTGCCCGCCATACGCCCCACGGCAGGCGTTCGCCAACTATTCCACAGATGACTCAACCGCGCGGCCGGCGACATCGGCAGCTCGACGCGCCGTTCAGCCGGGCAGCGGCGCGAACAGCGCGGCAATGTCGTCGCTGCCGAACTTGGCATCGACGCCGCGGTCGGCGGAGAGGATGCGTGCCGCAAGTTCCGCCTTGCGCTCCTGGAGGGCGATGATCTTCTCCTCGATGCTGCCGGCGACGATCAGCTTGTACACGAATACGGGCTTGTCCTGCCCCAGGCGATGCGCGCGATCGGTGGCCTGGTTTTCGGCCGCCGGGTTCCACCAGGGGTCGTAGTGGATGACGGTGTCGGCGGCAGTGAGATTGAGACCGACGCCGCCAGCGCGCAGGCTGATCAGGAAGATCGGCACTTCGCCGGCCTGAAAGCGCCGCACCTGCTCCTCGCGGTCCTTGGTATCGCCGGTGAGGATGACATAGCCCAGGCCTGCCAGCTTCAGTTCCCTTTCGATCAGCGCCAGCATGCTGGTGAATTGCGAGAACAGCAGGATGCGCCGTCCTTCCTCGACCTGCTCCGGAAGCATGGTCATCAGCAGGTCGAGCTTGGCCCTCTCCCTGATCTTCTGGGCGGATTTGGCCTTCACCAGACGCGGGTCGCAGCAGACCTGCCGCAGTTTCAGGAGCGCGTCGAGGATGACGATCTGGCTGCGGTTGAAACCCTTGCTGGCAATCTCCTCGCGCACTTTCTCGTCCATCGCGACGCGCACCGTCTCGTACAGGTCGCGCTGGCCGCCAACGAGTTCGACCTTGCGCACGATGATCGTTTTCGGCGGCAGTTCACGCGCCACCTCCTCTTTCTTGCGGCGCAGAATGAACGGGCGGACGCGACGGGCAAGCAGATCACGGCGTTGCGTGTCGCCCAGCTTTTCGATCGGAGTCCGCCAGTACTTGGTAAAAGTATGGTTGTTGCCCAGGAATCCCGGCAGCAGGAAGTCGAACTGACTCCAGAGTTCGCCGAGGTGGTTTTCCAGCGGCGTGCCGGTCAGGCACAGACGGTGGCGGGCGGCAATCTTGCGAACCACTTCCGCGCCCTGGCTGCGCGCGTTCTTCACCGTTTGCGCTTCGTCGAGGATCAGCAGGTGGTAGCTGTGTCGCGTCAGTTCGCTGGCGTCGCGCCAGAGCAGGGGGTAGGTGGTCAGCACCACGTTGTGCTCGGCGATCTCGGCAAAACGGCTCTTGCGTTCCGGGCCGTGCAGCGAAAGGATCGACAGACTGGGTGCGAAGCGCGCTGCCTCATTCTTCCAGTTGAAGATCAGCGAGGTCGGCAGGACGATCAGGGCGGGGCGGTCGAGGCGCCCGGCCTCCTTTTCGAGCAACAGGTGCGCCAGCGTCTGGGCGGTCTTGCCCAGGCCCATGTCGTCGGCCAGAATGCCGGCCAGGTTCTGCGCGCGCAGGAACTGCAGCCAGGCCAGTCCTTCGGTCTGGTAATGACGAAGTTCCAGTCCCAGTCCGGCCGGCGGATCAATGTGACTGATTCCCTGCGCCGCCGTCAGTTGTTCGGCGAGCGCCAGGACGTCGCTCTGCCCGCGGAATTGCCAGCGACTGCTGTCGTTGAGTTCGGCCAGGCGCGGTGCGTCGAAACGGGAGACGCGCAGGCTGTTGCCACCGGGAAAACCATCGAAGAGATCAATCAGGGTCGCGGCAAGCGGTTTCAAACGCCAGGCCGGGGCACGTATGCGCAGGTTGTCGGGCGTTACCAGTTCGATCAGTTCCTGGTCGGCGATCTGCGCCAGCAGGCCCGGATCGAGCCAGCGTCCGTCGCGCCGGAACAGCGCCGCCAGCAGGGGGGCCAGCGGCAGGCGTTCGCCCTCGACGATGATCCCCATGTCGAGGTCGAACCAGCCGTTTTCCGACTCCACGAGATCGGCATCCCAGGCCTCCACCTCGAGCAGGCGATGCCGGTAATCGGCAGCAAACTCGACCTGCCAGCCGACAGAGCGCAGGCGCAGCACCTCGTTGCGCATGAACGCCGGCCAGCCACCTTCGAACGCCAGTCCGTAGGCGTTTTCGGGCGGTCTGCCGAAGGTGTGCAGGACGTAGCCGGGAATTTTTTCGAGACCGGAGCCGGCCAGTTCGTCCATCAGCAGATCTTCGCGCGCCCGCTGGCGTTCGATGCGAACCATCTCGCCACTGGCCAGTGTCGAGAAATCGCGCATGTCGTCGGGAATCACCTCGACATCGGCGTAGCGAAACACCGGCAGGGCGACATCGAAAGGACCGCCGCCATAACTGACAAGATACTCCCGCCAACTGCGGTTGCCGTGGGTGCCCAGGGTTTGCAGGCGCAGCACCGGCAGCGGCTCGGCGACAATGCTGCGCATCGCCACGCTGGCCTGCTCGGGGTCGCCGGGTAACTCGCACGCCGGCTCGGACAGGGCCTCGCCAACCAGCGCCGCTGCCGTCGCCGACAGCGGCGGCAGCGAGAACAGGCGAGCGACGACTGCCGCGTTGCCTGGAACCTGCAGTGGGCCGATCTGCCGTCTGGCAAGATCGACATACCACGGTACCGGCAGCGGGACGACCAGGCTCGCCGGTGGATCCGGCACCAGCATCGGCAGCCGGCGCCCGTCGCCGTTCTCGTGCCACCCCAGCGTCGCCGAACGCGGCGCCGCCGGCGTCAGTGTCGAGAAATCATCCTTGCGGCACAAGCGGCCGGTCTCGGCCATCAGTTGCAAGGCCTCGCCGCCGTGCCGTGGTCCCAGACCAAAGGCGCGCAAGCCGGTGTCGAAGGAGCGCTCGGCCCACAACAGGCGCAGGATGGCGCGATCTTCGTCGCCGACAAAGCGCGGCGGCTTGTTCAGGGCGCGATCGATGTTCCACATTTCCTCGGCACTTTCCGGGTCGCGCCCCTTGTGTACCGTGACGCCGAAACCGCGCGCATCGACGGTCCACAGCAGCAGGTAGAAAAGCTGCTGGCGGCTGGCTGCCGGGCGGCGGTCCTTCTTGCTGACCGCCACCGTCACCCGGCGCAGTTCTTCGGTCCAGGAAAGTACGCCGGGGTCGGCCTCGTTCGCCGGGTCGGAATCGTCAGCGGGCATATACAGCATCGGTACCTCGCCCGCAGTGAGCACCACTTCGGCGCCGCTTCAGAAATCGACGCGGCACAACGATCGGAAACGCCTCAGGAATGTGAACCCGCAACAGAACAGTCATTGGCTGCCCGCCTTGCCGGCGCCCGGAACGGGAGGCTCCGGACAGATACCAGCCGTGTAAGCTAGCACATGCCGACAAGTGGCGGCAAGCAGGGAAAGGCATGCTGGCGGGGCTGGCCGGCTGATACACCACTCAGTCGCGGAAATTGCCGTACTTGATCGGGAAATCGGTGATCGCCTTGGTCACCGCAGCGATGCAGGACTGCAACTCATCGCGTTTGGCACCGCTGACGCGCACGGCGTCGCCCTGGATCGAAGCCTGCACCTTGAGTTTCGAATCCTTGATCAACTTGACGATCTGCTTCGCCAGTTCCGACTCGATGCCGATCCTGATCTTGAGTTCCTGTTTGACCTTGTTGCCGGAGACCCGCTGCACCGGCTGGTCCTCCAGGCGCTTGGTGCTTTCCTTTTCCTTCTTCTCCATCGCCGGGAAGAGCAGGTCCTTGATCTGGCCGAGCTGAAAATCGGAGTCACCGTAGAGAGTGATCAGATGGTCCTTTTCGTTCAACTCGACCTTGGCGCTGGTGCCTTTGAAATCGTAGCGATTGTCGATCGCCCGCCGGGTCACGTCTATGGCGTTGTGCAGCGCAGCCATGTCGGCTTCTGAAGAAAAATCGAATGAAGGCATCTTGCGTCCGCTTGAGAATGTGCTAAATGAAACCGGAGCCGCCTGGCACGGCGGAAACCACCACCAGCGCGCCGGCCGTGCCAGGCCGATGGATCCCGGCGTCAGGCGCCAGGCCTGGCAGGCTATCCGAAGTGGCAGACATAATGATAGGCGTCGTCGCAGGCGATCTCGAACACCGAATCGGCGGGTACCGCAAACGACTGACCCGCACCATAGGCCTTCCACTGATCCTCGCCCTTGAGCCTGACCCGACACGCGCCACCCACGCCCTCCATCACCTCCGGACTGGTGGTCGTGAAGGTCAGCGTCGATGGCAGGATCACGCCCACCGTCTTGCTGCTGCCATCCGCCAACCTGATCGTGTGACTGATACATTTGCCGTCGAAGTAGACGTTGGCCTGCTTGACGACGCTGACATTGTCAAACTGCGACATGATTCATAATCCCCAGAGTTTTTCCATGATGGTCTTGGCGATGAAGCCGACCATGCCGAAGGACAATACGAAGAACAATATGATGGTGCCGGTCTTCCCGGCCTTCGCTTTCCAGGCAATCTCGCCGATGATGAAGAGCATGAAGAGCATGAACGCTCCGACCCCGAAGGTCATGCCAAAATCCGAAATCTGCTCTTCCGTCAGTCCGAACATCGACGGCGCGCTCCCCGATCAGCTCTTGCGGCTCGCCAGATTGGCCGCAATGCGCATGCGCAGCGCATTGAGTTTGATAAAGCCGGCGGCGTCCTTCTGGTCGTACGCCCCGGCATCGTCCTCGAAGGTGGCGATCGTCGAGTCGAACAGCGAATCGGTTTTCGAATCACGGCCCACCACCTTGACGTTACCCTTGTAAAGCTTGACCCGTACCCAGCCATTCACCGCCTGCTGCGTATGATCGATCAGGGTCTGCAGGGCGCGTCGCTCCGGGCTCCACCAGTATCCGTTGTAGATCAGGCTGGCATAGCGCGGCATCAGGTCGTCCTTGAGATGCGCCACTTCGCGGTCAAGGGTGATCGACTCGATCGCCCGGTGCGCCGGCAGGAGGATCGTCCCGCCGGGGGTCTCGTAGCAGCCGCGCGACTTCATGCCCACGTAACGGTTCTCGACCAGATCGATGCGCCCGATGCCGTGCTTGCCGCCGAGGCGGTTGAGCAGCGCCAGCAGTTCGTGCGCCGGCATGTGCAGACCATTGATCGACACCAGGTCGCCGTGCGCGAATTCGAGGTCAAGGTACTCGGGGGCATCCGGCGCCATTTCCGGCGATACCGTCCAGCGCCACATCGACTCCTCGGCCTCGGCCGCCGGGTCCTCGAGGTGACGGCCCTCGTAGCTGATGTGGAGCAGGTTGGCGTCCATCGAATACGGCGACCCCCCCTGCCGATGCTTCATCTCGACCGGGATGGCGTGCAGCTCGGCATAGGCCAGCAGCTTCTCGCGCGACAGCAGATCCCACTCCCGCCACGGGGCGATGATCCGGATGTCGGGCCTGAGCGCGTAGGCTCCGAGTTCGAAACGAACCTGATCGTTGCCCTTGCCGGTGGCACCGTGCGCCACCGCATCGGCGCCGGTCAGGTTGGCGATCTCGATCATCCGCTTGGCGATCAGCGGCCGGGCGATCGAGGTCCCGAGCAGATACTCGCCCTCATACACCGTATTCGCCCGGAACATCGGGAAGACGAAGTCGCGCACGAACTCCTCGCGAAGGTCGTCGATGTAGATGTTTTCCGGCGCGATACCGAACTGCAGGGCCTTGGGGCGCGCCGCGTCGAGTTCATCACCCTGGCCGAGGTCGGCGGTGAAGGTCACGACTTCGCACTGGTAGGTATCCTGCAACCATTTCAGGATCACGGAAGTATCGAGGCCGCCCGAATAGGCAAGGACCGCTTTCTTGATGTCGCTCATGGTAATTCCCGGCTTGGAGTGGACGCGGAAGGAGAGGGTGCAGCGGCGGAGTCGACGCGCCCGAGAAGTAGAAATTCGAGTAGCGCCTTCTGGGTATGCATGCGGTTCTCTGCTTCGTCCCAGACGACGCTCTGCGGACCATCGATGACCTCGGCAGCGACTTCCTCGCCGCGATGGACCGGCAGGCAATGCATGAACAGCGCCTCGGGACGGGCGACGCGCATCATTTCCGGGCTCACCTGCCAGGCTGCGAAATCGCGCCTGCGCTGGTCGTTCTCGGCTTCGAAACCCATCGAGGTCCACACGTCGGTCGTCACCAGATCGGCCCGGTGCGCCGCGTCCATCGGATCGGCGAACTGTTCCAGATGCGCGGTGCCGCGCAGGCCGGCCCGTTCAGGCGCCACCTCGTAGCCCGGCGGGGTCGACACGTGCATCTTGAAGTCGAGTATTTCCGCCGCCTGCAGCCAGGTATTGCAGACATTGTTCGAGTCGCCGATCCAGGCCACCGTCTTGCCCTGGATCGGACCCCGGTGCTCGATGAAGGTGAACACATCAGCCAGAATCTGACAGGGATGGTGCTCGTTGGTCAAACCATTGATTACCGGCACGCGCGAGCAGGCCGCGAAACGCTCGATCCGATCATGCCCGAAAGTGCGGATCATCACCGCGTCGCTCATGCGCGAGATCACCTGTGCCGTATCCTCGATCGGCTCACCGCGCTTGATCTGCGAATCGTCGCTGTTGAGATAGATCGCCAGGCCACCCAGCTGCTGCATGCCTGCTTCGAACGAGAGGCGGGTGCGCGTACTGGCCTTCTCGAAGATCATCACCAGCGTACGATCGATCAGCGGCCAGTATTTGCGGTAAGCCTTGAATTCCGACTTGATCCAGAGCGCACGCTGGAACAGGTGGTCGAATTCCTCGCGGCTGAAATCCTTGAACTGAAGGAAGTGTCTTGGGCTGATGTCCATGGCCGTTCTCTTTAGGGGACTGCGAGAAAATCGCGGAGCAGTCGCGCCAGTCGCGACACCAGCTCCTGCGCTTCGTCGGCGCCGAGGGTCAGCGCCGGCAGCAGGCGCACGACCTTCTCGGCCGTGACATTGATCAGCAGCCCAGCGGTGAGGCCGCGCGTCACCAGTTCGCCGCACTCGCGATCAAGCTCGATGCCAATCATCAGTCCCTGACCGCGAATTTCGACAATACCCGCGCAACCTGCCAGCGCCTGCGCCAGTCCTTCGCGAATCGACGCCCCGACGATCAGCGCATGCTCGATCAGGCGATCGTTTTCGATCACCTCGATGGTCGTCAAGGCGGCGGTTGTCGCCAGTGGATTGCCGCCGAATGTCGAGCCGTGATTGCCGGGCTTGAACAGCCCTTTCGCCTGGCCGGCGGCGAGGCAGGCACCGATCGGCACGCCACCACCGAGTCCCTTGGCCAGCGTCACCACGTCCGGGCGGATACCCGCGTGCTGGAATGCAAACCAGGTCCCGGTGCGACCCATGCCGCACTGCACTTCATCGCAGATCAGCAGCCAGCCACGGTCGTCGCACAGCGCACGCAGACCGCGCTGAAAATCGATGTCCGCGATATTGATGCCACCCTCGCCCTGCACGATTTCGAGCATCACTGCGACGACGTTCTTGTTGTACCTGGCCAGCGTTCTGATGGCTTCGAGATTGTTGTAGGGAACGCGCACGAAGCCCGACACCAGCGGCTCGAAACCGGCCTGCGCCTTGCGATTGCCGGTGGCCGACAGGGTCGCCATGGTGCGGCCGTGAAACGCCTTCTCCATGACGATGGTTGCCGGGCTATCGACCCCCTGCTGGTGGCCGTAGAGACGCGCCAGCTTGATCGCCGCTTCGTTGGCCTCGCAACCCGAGTTGCAGAAGAAGACCTCGTCCATGCCCGACAGCGCCGCCAGCTTGTCGGCGAGTTGCTCCTGTTCGGGGATGCGGTAGAGATTGGAGGCGTGCAGGATACGCCCGGCCTGGGCGCTGATCGCCGCAACCAGCGTCGGGTGGTTATGCCCCAGGGTGTTCACGGCAATTCCCGACAAGGCGTCGAGATAGACCTTGCCATCGGTATCGGTCAGCCAGCTCCCGTCGCCATGGCTGAAGGCGACCGGCAAGCGGCCGTAGGTATTCATCAGGTGAGACATGGACCACCCATTGCGGAGGCTTTGAAACTGAAACGGCGGCTTGCGCCGCCGGATAACGTTTTACGCACCTGGACCCCTGGCCGGTACGTTCCGGCGGACTTCTCGAAACCTCGCACGCCGGATCACAAGGCGAGGATTCTACGGGAAATAGAATCTGCTGTACAGGACAGGCACCGGGATATCGGTACGTCGATCAGCGCTTCAGCAGATTCCAGACCCCCTCGATGCCACCCAGCACGAGGTCCGAGAGATCGGCTTCGAGCAGGCTTTTGCGCTCCTGGCGGGTCACCTGTGATTTGGCGCGTTCGTTGGCCAGGAGCGCGTCGGCGACGGCATGCGGGTCTACGTGCTCCTGCCGGTACGCCTTCTTGCCGAAGTCATCGAGAGCACTGCGCACGGCGTCGGGGTCGAGGATGACGATCGGCGAGCGGCAATGCGTGCAGACGTGCTGGCGGCGGATGTCGACCGGCGCGCCGCAGCCCGAGCAGCGGATGCTCTGCACCTTGCGGGCCAGATCGTCGATTTCGGCGCCGTTGAGCTGGCGGACGAAGCCCTTTTCGATCATGAACGCGGCAAAGCCGCTGAAACGCCCGTGTCTTTGCGGGCAGCGACTGTAGGCAAAGCGGCCGGCGCGCGTGCTGTCGAAGCAGTTCAGCAGCGGGTCGCGGCAGCGTGGGCAGCGGAGGACGCCGGGCCATGGCTGGCGCAGGTCGGCATGATGCTCGTGCAGCAGGCGGAACAGCGCCAGGACCCCGGCCGGCGCCAGCTGGGCGCTCTCGTATTCGTCGAACCAGATGCCCTGGCAGGCAAAACAAAGGTCCAGCGAAACTTCGCCGTTCAACTGGCGCTGGAAATGGTGGATCGCCATGGGCGCCTGGCAGCTCGGGCATGCACCACCGCGCGTAGTACGGGCTGGAATCGGCTGGGGAATGTTCGGCATGCGGGAAGTCGGTGGCGGTGAGGATCAGTTCTGCAGGCGGGTTGTCGGTGTGCGGCCCGCAAATAGTGGCGGCACATCCGCGAGTATAACGGCCTCGCCGTCGTCAGACGAGCCCGGCCGCTCAGGCGTCGAAACGGCGTACCCAGAACAGTTCATGGCGGCGAACGGCTTTGCGAAAGAATTCGTTGTCCCCGCTGGCGGGCCAGCGCCGACCGGCCAGAAGCTGCTGGATGATGCGCCGCAGGCGCTTCTTGAACGGCAGGCGAGCCTGCAGGTCGTGCTGCATGGCCAGCGCCATGGCCTTGTCGAGTTGCGCTGCGGTACTCAGCAGCGGGCTCCACAGGGCATCGGCCGACAGCGACGCAAACGCCGGCGGCAAGGCGATGCCGCAGCCGGCCGGACCCATCGGCCAGCGGTCGTTGTCGTGCAGATGATTGGCGTACAGCAGGGCAATCTCCGGCTGCCAGCGCGACTGCGGCAAGGCCTGGTGAAGCGCCTGCGTCGCCGCGACATGGTCGGCGTGCGGGTCAAGCTGCGGGTGCGGGGTAACGACGACTTCGGGGCGAAAGTGTTCGAGCAGGGCCACCAGGTCGGCCAGCAGGTTGCGTCCGCTCGGCAGGCCGTCGGCGTCGCCCGGCAGGGGCAGCGGATTGTGGCGGCGGACGCTGCGAATATCGGCCTCGCCCGACTCGCGTGAAGCAAAGATCTGGTCGGGTTCGCCGAGCATCGCCGGTAACTGCAGGCAGTAATAACCGAGTTGCACGCAGCGGCTCTGCGGCACGCCACCCCAGAGCGGCACCGCCAGGCTGTCCCAACTGCGCAGACGCCCCTTCAGCCGCGCCGCCTGCGCGGGTGCCAGTCCCAGGCGCTGGTAGTCACGGGCCTCGATTTCGCCCTGCGTCAGGGTCACGATACAGACCGCGGCGGCCCGGCTGTAGAGGCCGAAAGCGGCGATCTCGGCGTCGTCGGCATGCGGGGCGATGACCATCACGCGCCGTTGCGCGTAATCCGGGTGCGGCATGGCGTACAAGGTGGCGGTCGCCGGCAGGCGGCAGAAGCGGCCGCGCATACGCAGCTCGCCCCGGCCGAGCGCCCCGGCCTGCCCCGACAGGTTCAGGAAACGCCGACCACGCACCGCGCGCTCGAAATCCTGCCGATCGTCAGCGAACAGGACCTGTGGGTCAAGCCAGCGACCGAGCCAGGTGCTGCGCAGATCCAGTTCGAGAATCAGCGTCTCTGCTGCTGGCAGCGGCGCGCTCAACCGCAGCCGCCCGTCGTCAAGCGCGACCTCCTGTCGCGCCGCGTCGGCCGGGAAGCGGTACTGGTAGTCGTCTTGTGGCGAATAGAAGAGGTGGTCGGCAAACCACGCCTCATGTGCGACCCAGCCGAACAGCAGCAGCAGCGCCGGCAGTCCCCAGCCGACGCCGAAGCCGAGGACGGCGAGCGCCAGCGCCGACAATGCCAGGAGGAGACGTTTCCGGCGGCGGTGGCGCGACAACAATTGCTGTTTGCGTGAACTCATCGATGAACCCGAACGACGGGCACAGCCGGCGCCTTGCCGGGCGTGCTTGCTAGATTTGATAGGCCGGCACGCGATGGCACCAGCGGTCCTTGTATTCGCGGTCGGCTCGACCGAACGAATAGCGCAGCGGTTTGCCGCGCGTGCGCGCATCTTCCCAGGCGGCTTGCGTGTTGACGAAACTGAGTACGCTGCCGGGGCTGAGCGCACTGCTTTGCGGGTCGACGCCGCCGTTGATGTATTCCAGAGAAATCCATCCGGGCGCCTCGACGCGGTAGAGAATCTGGATGGCGATCGGCTGTTCATGACGCAACAGCACCGAGCCGGTCATGAACTCGCGCAGCAGGGCGAAAACCTCGCTCAGGTGTGCCTCGCCGCGTGCCGCAAAGCCCCAGCGGCGTTCGAACAGATCGGCGTAAATGCGCGCCTGCTCGGGCGCGGAAAAGTCGAGCATCGGCCGTAGGCTCCCGCCCGCCTCTTCGAGGAGACGCAACTCGCGCCGCTGGTTGTAGCGGAACTTCTTCGAGTATTCCTCGGGCGCGCGCGCCAGCGCCAGGCCTTGTGGCTGCGGCGTCGGGCGACTGACGCGCCCGGCATTCAGCTCGGAGAGGTAGTGCATGCGCCAGCGTAGCGTGACGCTGGCCTGCTCGGCGATCGGCAGGATGACTTCGGCGTTGCCCAGATCGAACAGACCGCGCTGGCCGCGCTGCTTCAGGACCTCCTTGGACAGCGCCAGATGCCGTCCCCAACAGGGAATTGCCGCCAGCAACTGGCCGTCGGCAAAGCAGCCCAGGTAACGCACCGGAATGCGCGCCAGCGCAGCCAGCCGCTCGACGACGACCGGGTGCGTCGCGACGCTGCCACCGAAGCGCTGCCAGGCCTGAGCATAGGCCGCGGCGTCGATGACTGTCCAGCCGCGCTCGCGCCAGGCACGCAGCCGGCTCAACATGGTGTGCCCAACCGCCGGCTCCGGCGGGCGGCCGCCGTGTTCATCCTGCTGTCGCGTGCTGACTGCTCGTCCTGCCCCATGCGTCGATCGATCCTCGGCGATTCCGGAAAACAGCAATGGACCGTTCTACGTGCTGCGCCGGTTCAGCCAGCGCAGCACGGTGGTAAACAACCTCTCCGGGTCAAGGGGCTGCGTGATGATGTCCTGCATTCCCACCGCCAGGCAGCGCGCCTTGTCCTCGGGCGAGACGCTGGCCGTCATGGCCAGGATCGGCGGCGGTTCCCGTCCTGGAAAGGCAAGAATTGCCAGGGCGGCGTCGACCCCGTTCATCTTCGGCATCTGGATATCCATCAGAATCAACGCGTAGTCAGTTTGCCGTGCCATCTCCACGGCCGCCAGGCCATCCCCGGCGAGATCGACGCGGAGCCCGGCGTCCTGCATCAGATCCTTCGCGATCTCGCGACTGATCGGGTCGTCCTGAACCACCAGGACACGTACTCCGGCGTGGCGGGTGAATAGTTCGAGTTCCGCACAAGGCGCGGAATGTGGGTCCGCCGCATCAACGACGTGCCTGGCCTTGCCCAGTCGGACGGTGAACCAGAAGACGCTGCCCACGTCGACCTGGCTGTCGACTCCCATGCTGCCGCCCATCGCCTGCACCAGCCGTTTGCTGAGCGCGAGACCCAGTCCGGTTCCACCATAGATGCGGGCGAGGGAAGCGTCGGCCTGTTCGAAGGGCGTGAACAGATGCGCCTGGTCCGCAGCCGAGATGCCGATGCCCGTATCACGTACCTCGAAACGCAACAGGACGGCGGCGGCGGTCTCATCGGTCGCGGCCACGCTCACCTTGACCGAGCCTGCGACCGTGAACTTGATGGCGTTGCTGGTCAGGTGGAACAGGACCTGCCCCAGGCGCAGGGCGTCACCATGCAGCGTTCGCCGGGCAAGTTCCGGCGCCACTTCGACGCTCAGCAGCAAACCCTTTTCGGCTGCCTGTCGTGTCATGAGGTGATCGAGCTGCCCCAGGATCCTGCCGACCTCGAAGTCGACCGCATCGAGGGTGAGACGCTCGGCTTCGATCCTGGAGATGTCGAGAATGTCGTTGATGATCGCCAGCAGACGCCTTGAGCACAGCACGGCCTTGGTCAACTGGTCCTTCTGCCGGGGGTCGGTGGCGCGGCGCAGGGCCAGTTCGCTCATGCCCATCATGCCGGTCAGCGGCGTGCGCAGTTCGTGGTTCATGTTGGCCAGGAAGCAACTCTTGGCCCTGTTCGCTGCTTCGGCCGCTTCCTTGGCGACCGACAAGGCCAGCGTACGAGCCTGCACGAGTTCTTCGAGGTGATCACGGTGCAGTTCCACTTCCTTCCGCAGTTGTTCCCGTTCGAGCAGGTTGCGGATGCGCTGGCGGGTGATTTCGACATTGATCGGTTTGGTGATGTAGTCGGCGGCACCCAGGGTCAGGCCGGCACTCTCGGTTTCGATCCTGGCAAGTGCGGTAATGAAGATCACGGGGATCGTCCGCAGCGCCGGCGAGGCCATGATCCGTCGGCAGGTCTCGTAGCCATCCATCTCCGGCATCATCACGTCGAGCAGGATCAGATCGGGTGGCGCCTTCGTGGCCATGGCCAGACCCATCGCTCCCGAGGTGGCGATCTGCAGATCGAAGTCCGCTTCCAGCGCGGCGCCAAGTGTCAATAGATTCGTCGGTGTGTCATCGATGGCGAGAATCCTGGGTCTTGGCTTGCTCATGTCTTGTTCCTCCAGCCTTGGGCAGCGGCAACCCTGCGCAGCTCACCGAGCGCCAGGTCGAAACGGACTTCAGCCAGCAAGCGTCCGGTTTCTGTGAGTTCGGCAGCGAGTTCAGTCCCCGCGACCGCTTCCTGCAAGCTTCTGAAGCAGCCGACGGCATCGAATTTTCCCTCGACCAGCAAGACTTCGAGCTCGCCGAGCAGGGCCGCGATCCGCAGTGGATCAACGGCCCTGGGCGCCGGAATCTGTGAAGCCGTGGCGGCCGAAGGCAGATATCTGCCCAGGGTCGCCGCCAGCGTATCGACCACCAGCGGTTTGCAGAGAAAATCGTCCATATCGGCCGTCAGGCAGCGCTGACGATTTTCGTCCTTGACATCGGCCGTCAAGGCGATGATCGGATGCCGTGGTTGTGCACTCTCGACCTCCCAGCGCCGGATCCGCACGGCAGCATCATAACCGTCCATCACCGGCATATGCAGGTCCATCAGAACCAGATCCGCAGCCTCGCCGCGCAGGCAGGCATCCACCGCCTGTTGCCCGTTTTCGGCCATGACCACGCTCAAGCCGAGCGTGTTGAGCATGGCTTCAATGACCTTGCGGCTGCTGCGACTGTCGTCCACCACCAGCACCCGCGCGAGCATTTGCGTGGGTCTTGCCGCCGGCGGGGAGGGCTCGTACCGCACCTCCACAGGGCCATCCCCGCCCGCAGCCGGCAGTCTCGCACGCAGGCGAAACCAGAAGCGCGAACCACGCCCCACTTCGCTCTCGACTCCGACCTCACCATGCATTTGCTTCGCCAGGCTGCTCACGATCGAGAGGCCGAGTCCGGTGCCGCCGTATTGCCGGGTCGTCGAGGTATCGGCCTGTGCAAATGGCAGGAACAGGTCCTGCTGCTTGTCTTGCGGAATACCGATGCCGGTGTCGGAAACCGAGAATTCGAGCACCGCGGTCGTTGCATCGCGCTCCAGCTCGCGCGCCGCGAGCTGGATCCGGCCCTGCTCGGTGAACTTGACGGCGTTGCCGAGCAGGTTGGCGAGCATCTGGCGCAGGCGATAGGGGTCGCCCAGGTAGCGTTGTGCGGCCGGGCCGCTCCATTCGGATGCGAAACGCAGACCTTTCTGGTGGATGGCTTCCGAAAACAGCATCTGCGTATCATCGAGGATCTCGCGGGGCCGCAGGGCGACGGACTCGAGTTCGATGCTGCCGGCCTCGATCTTAGAGGTGTCCAGGATGTCATTGAGCAGGGCCAGTAGCGCCTGCCCCGAATTCAGGACAATGCGCGCGTAATCCTGCCGCCGGCTCTCGTCCAGGCCGGGCACCTGCAGCATCTGTGCCATGCCGAGGATGGCATGCATCGGTGTCCGGATCTCGTGGCTCATCGTCGCCAGGAAACGGCTCTTGGCAACACTGGCAGCCTCCGCCTGCAGTCGCGCCGCTTCGAGCATGGCCTCGTTCTGTTTTTGTGCCGAGATGTCCTGATGCGTGCCGGACAGCAACAGCGGCCTGCCGTCCGTCGACCATTGCGACACTTTCCCGCGCACCAGCACCCATACCCAGTGGCCATCCTTGTGATGCACGCGACCCTCGTACTCGTAATACGGGAGTTCACCGGCGAGATATCCGTCGAGCAATCTGGCCGATAGCTCGCGGTCGTCCGGATGGATCAGCCTCTCCCAGGTCCTGATCGAGAGAGGCGCCAGCTCCTGCAGCGTATAGCCCGCCATCTGCGCCAGGAGTTCGTTGGCCACACATTCGCCGGTCTCGACATTCCACTCCCAGGTCCCGGCGCGGGTACCGTCGACGATGTTCTGCAGGTGCCAGCGCTGGGCTTCCAACTGGTGAAGCAGGGCCTGTTGCTCGATCAGCAGTTGCTGCATCCGGGATTGCAGGTCCTTGATCTCGGTGATGTCGAACATTACCGAGCGACTCATCAGGAAGCTGCCGTCGGCATCCCTGACGGACGTCGCCGAAATGCTGACCTGCCGGAGCGAGCCGTTCCTGGCAACCAGTTCGAATTCCAGGTTTTTGACCTGGCCCTCATTCTTCAAGCTCGGGAACATCTGCTCGAACAGTGTCCGACCGGTGGGCGTGAGGAAATCGGCGGGCGTCATCCTTCCCACCACCTCATCCCGCCGGTATCCCAGCCAGGCCAGTTCCGTGGCATTGATTTGCAGGTAGATCCCGTCGGGCCCCACGGAGTGATAGCCGCAGGGCGCATGGTCGTAGAGGTCTTCGATCTCGCGCGCCGACGCGAGGAGTTGGGCCTCAAGCCGCTTGCGCTCGGTAATGTCGAAGGTAATGCCCATGACCCGCACCGGCTCGCCGGCGCCATCCCTCTCGACAACCTTGCCGCGGGCCAGTACCCAGACCCAGTGCCCGTTCTTGTGTAGTAGCCGGTGCTCGGACTCGTAGTCCGGCGTTTCCCCTTTCAGGTGGCGGTCCAGACGCTCTCTGACCAGCGGCAAGTCGTCCGGAAAAACACGCGTTGCCCAGCTTTCGATGCGCCGGGGCAACTCCTCGAGCGTATATCCCTGCAATGTGGCCCAGCGCGCGCTGAATCGCAACTCACCACTGGGAACGACCCATTCCCAGGTACCCATGGCCGCCCCGGCCAGCGCCAGTTCGAGGTGCTGCTCCCGGTCGGCAAGTAGCGTCTCCATTGCCTTGCGCTGGGTGATGTCGTACCACGTTGTCAGGTGCGACCCATCGTGCGGCAAAGCGAGCAGTGACATCGTCGTCAAGACCGTTCGTCGCTCACCGCGCTTCGTCGTGACCTGCACTTCCAGTGCTTGCGAAGGCGCAGCATGGCTTCGGAGACCGGCCAGACGGGCGTACCAGGTGTCCAGGACCGACTGCCGGTATTGAAGGTCGGGACAAGCCCGTACCCACCATTCTGCCAGGCTTGGCAGCTCCCGCTGCGGGTAGCCGAAAGCCGTGGTGAATGCGGCATTGACGTACGTCACGTTGTGCTGCGCGTCACTGATCACTGTCGGTACCGGCAGGGCTTCGATGATGGATCTAAGGCGCCTTTCACTTTGCTGCTGTGCATCTTTTAAACGCTGGTCCTCGATATCCCAGGCGCGTTGGCGGCGCAAGGCGTCACGGTAGACGGTAAAGCCGCCGCCGAACAGCAAGAGCAACGCAAAACCGGTGCCACTCACCCTTCGCCACCAGGCCGTGCGGATCTCCGACAGCGGCATGGCAATGAACAACGTCAGCGGATGCGTCGGCAGGCGGCGAAACGCGGTCAGGAAATCCGGCCCGTCAAGGCTGCTCGGACCTTCCACGTAGCCGCGCTCGGGGAAGCCCTGCTGTTGCAGGTGATGAATCAGGGCGCCGGTTCTCGGGACTCCGTAGATCTGATCCAGCGTCAGATTGGCCGGCACCGGGTAACGGCTCAACAGGAAACCACTGTCGCGAATCAGCCCGATGGCCGCCGCCCTGGCCGTCAGGGGCGAATCGACCCAGTACGACTGCAGGTGCTCATGCGGCAGGTTGGCACTGACGATGTAGCCGAGCTTGCCCTGGCGATCCTTGATCGCATGGCGCACGGGGACGATCACCACATTGTTGATTTTGGCCAGCAACGGCCGGCCGATGCCGAAAAGCTGTCCCTGCGCGACAGCGTCGACGAAATGGATGAATGAGGTTTCCCCGGCCAGGGTGGCATGCACCGTGCGTGGCGGGTTCCTGGCGGTCAACAGGACTGTGCCATCGGCCTGGATCAGGGTGACGTTGTACAACTCCGGATGCAGGTCGTGGAACTTCCTGACCAGGACATAGGCGCGGTCGAGGTCGATCCGCTCGCCCTCGCGGCTCAAGTCGTCGCCGAGACCTTTCAGGGCAAGTTCAAGATTCGTGAAGTAGTTGTCGAACGCCCTGGATTCCATCTCCATGATGGTCGCCATGTCCCGCAGCGCTTCGGCTTTTTCGTCGGCCCAGGTGTACCAGACGGTTGCTGCGGCGTAGGCGACGAGCAACAAGGTCAGCAGACCGGCGATGCGGTTAAGGTTCTTGATGGAAAGCGGCGCGTGCATTGCTGGACTCGGTGGTCGCATGCGGAAGAATGCGATCGATCAAGGGCTGGTGCAGCCTCGATTGCGGCTCGTGGCTGATGGTACGCGCGGATGGGGGTTTGTACAAACCACAACGATGGTCACAGGCAAGCAAGAATTCCAGATTCAGGGAACGCTGATGCCCGGTATTTTGAGGAACTACAATTTCAGGGGAGGTGTCGAGGGTGCCTGCTCGTAGGCCAGTCCTCGGTTGGCGTTCAGGGCGATTAGCACCGCCAGTGGCCAATGAAACAACAGCCAGAGCTCGTCCGGATTGTCGATCAGGTTGTTGCCATCAAAGTTCAACATGATCAGGCCAGCCGCCAGACAGAGTGCCCATGAACCGGAGGTTCGCCAGCCGTGGATCAGAGACCATAGGGTCATCGCCAGCAGAAGGGACAGTCCAAGAAGGCCGCCGAACAGGGACTGGGCGATGAAAACGCTGTGCGAGTGAGCAATGGGTACGTCGTAACCCGCTAGGGCAGAGTGGATCTTGTAGCGATAACCGCAGCCGAAAAGCATGCCGCATTCGCGCAGTTCGCCAAGCACCTTGGACCATACCTCGAAGCGCATGCTGTCGCCGCGGGCCACGAAACTCCAGGTGCGCAGCGTGTCGATTCCGCCTGCCAGACCAAGGTAGACCGTCACTAGTGCCGCCAGGCCCGCTAGAATCCAGACGCTGGTGCGCGGGCGCCAGCGCGCCAGCAGCAAGGCCACGACCGCGCAGAAGCCCAGAAGGCCGGTACGACTCTGCAGGCCCTGCACGATACAGAAGAGTAGGAGCGCCGCCGCCAGCAGCATTTCCGTGTGGCGCTTGCGAGCCAGCCAGTCCTCCGCCGCCAGTGCCCACAGGGAAACCAGGAACATCGAGGTGTAAATGGGGCCCTCCATGCGTGCCAGCAGCCAGATTATCCGTTCTCCGAAGGCATACGCTCCGGTTAGCCATAGATATAGACTTGAATATAGAACGTAGCTCAGGACCAGCCAGAACGCCACCCTTCTGAGTGTTTCGCAGCGCCACCATGACACGTCTACTGCCAGGATCAGAACGCTATAGAAGAGAAAGACATACACGACATCCTTGACAAGATTGGCTCCGCGTCCGGCCGCGATGGTGACGACGGCACTGTACAGCAGCCAGATCAGGAATAGCAGGAAGCCGACGTCACGCCAAGGCAGCGCCCGCCAGCGGCGTGCTACCAGGAACAGTCCAGGCAACGCCACGAGCGCATAGAAAACGTTGTTTACTCCCTTAGCGGTAGGCAGGAGCAGAAAGGAAAGCCAGAAGCATCCCAGCGCGGCTTCAAAATAGTGCGCGTCAAGAAATGAACGGATTCGAGCAACCATCTCAGGCGCCCTGAAACGGCACGCCACGCTCAGATCCTGTTCCCTCGGGCAACGACGGTCGAGCCCGAAAGACCAGCCCACGACTGCAGACCAGAAAGTCGATACGGTTTTCCGCGAGTGCCTGCAGCGCCTCTTGGGGTGTATTGATGATCGGCTCCTCGTGGGCGTTGAAACTGGTATTCACCAAGCACGGCACGCCGACAAGCTGCTTGAAGTGCAGGAGGATGTCGTAGTACAGAGGATTGTCGTTCCGATAAACGATCTGGGGCCGGGCGGTACCATCCACGTGCACCACGGCTGGAATCGCGGCTCGCCAGGCCGCGCGCACGCCGGTGGTGATGGTCATGAAGCGGCAGGCATAACGGTTACGATCGTCAATGTCAAAAACCGACTCGGCATCCTGATCCAGCACATAGGGCGCGAAGGGCATGAACTCGGTGCGTTCGAGGCGCCTGTTGAGGCTGTCGTTGATTTCCCGCTTCTCGGGGCTGGCAATGATGCTGCGTCCTCCTAGCGCCCGTGGCCCCAGTTCCATGGCACCCGCGAAGATTGCACCGATCCCTCCTTCGGCTACCAGTCTGGCGGCCACCAGTGCCGGCTCGTGCTCCAGTTGTCGGCGGAAACGGCTGTCGGCGGCTTCCATCAGGTCAACACCGCTGTAGGGGAAGCCGCAATAGAGGTCGGTGATCCGCCGACGCTGCAGGCCACCCACGCCGTGCCGGCGCAGCAGGCTCTCGATGGCACAACCCACCGGCAGCCCCTCGTCGCTCATCCCCGGGAAAATGAAGACCTCTTCAATCCCCGGCAGTTCGGCCACCCGCTGGTTCAGCCGAACATTGGAAAACAGGCCACCGCTTAGCCCCAGCCGGGTGACGGGGTAGCGCTTGCGCAGTGCATGGATCCAGTCCAGTGTGACTTCTTCGGCAGCCACCTGTATTGACGCTGCAATGTCCTCGCGGCTCATACCGGCAAAGGTCTCTTCAAGGAACGCTTTGAGTTCGCTCTCGCCGGCTAGCGTGCTGTCGATGTGGCCGTTGTCGCGGATCAGATACTGGGCGCGGATCAAGTCTGCGGCTATCGGCTTCCCGAACGCCGCTAGGCCGGTGATCTTACCTTCGTGGCGAAGAGGCGTGAACCCGCAGATCGCAGTCGTGTAGGCATAGGCCAGTGCGACCGAAGATGCGGGATTCTGGGACTCGGTCAGCAGGATCTCGTCTTCCCCCAGATGGCAGATTAGTTCTCCGTCATTCAACTCGTAGGCCGAGTAGTAAGCATGGTCTCCTCCGCCATCGACGGATAGATAAAGCCCGGCCTGCCAATCGGTGTACTTCAGGCTGCCGAGAATGTGCGCCTTGTGGTGGTTACAGAACTCGATGCAGGTATCCTCGCGCAGACGCATGGCCTGGCGCAGCGCCGGCAAGTCAATTACCGATAACTCGTCCAGCGTACCCAGGCGGTACATTTCCCGGTAGAGATTACGCAGACGGCTGCCGTCGCGCAGTCGATCGACAAAATCCTTGGCGGGACGCGAGGTGCGCTTGTAGGCTGACAGCGGAATTTTGATGCGGGTCATCGCCACTACATCGATTTCCTCGCGCCGAACTCCGGCTATGCGCAGCACTTCATCGATCGACGCCAGAGCAAACACGCCGCCATGGTTCTTGATCCGGCTGAGGCGCTCCTCCTTGCAGAAAGCCGCCAGTTGCTGATCTTTGAACAGCGCGGCACCGGCGTCGTGTCCGGTGTGGATTCCCAGGATGTACATTCAGTCGTTCCCCTACCCCAATTCTTTGCTCACAATGGACGTACCCCGTCGATCAGTAGACATTACCGGCATGACATCCTTCCTGCCCTGCGACGTCGGCCTAGCGCCATACCATATCGGGCAAGGGGGCCGCACAACTGGCAACTACTGCCAACCAACGCTCCAGGCGATGCCCAGTACCCTCCGGATGACGGGTTGCCTCAAGGGCGGGCGAAGCGCCTCGGCAATTCGCGGTGCGATGCTGTCATAGCCGAAGCTGGCTCGTGCAAGGGAACAACCCGCCTGGGCAATGTCGTTGGCCAGGCAGGGATCGGCACGCAACTGCCGCAGCTTGTTCTGGCATTCAGCGAGGCTGCGGTAGAGCACCACATTTTTCATATCGACGAAACCGAGAGCGGCATTCTCGCTCGCCCCCTGATTGCTGGCGAGTAGCACGCAGCCGCAAGCCATGGCCTCAAAGTTCTTGATCATGTACTCGCCCATGCCCACGTCGGCACTGACGAAAAACCGGATGCGATTGAGGGTCCTGACGTACTCGTCGCCTGACGCGGTTCGTGTAATCAGCAAGTTCTCGTGCTCTCTGAGAGCTTCCAGAAAAGCGCGTCGACCTTCGTAGGCCTGACTTTTGATGCTGCCCAAGAAGGCCATTTCGATGTCGCGCGGCTGGCCGAGATTGCTCATTGCCTGCTGGTCGTAGCCCTTGGGAACGAATACCGCATCAACGCCCTCCGCGCACAGGCGCCTTACCACTTCACTGCCAGAGGAGATCACCCGTACCCAAGGCAGTGCGGCGTAGTGCCGCGAAAAGGTGCCTTGGTACTTGCAGGGGATGTAGTTCTGGTAGGCGTCGTGCTCCAAGAATACCAGATTGGGCAGCGTGCGCAGGAATCGGCGCTGGCGAATCTCCTTTTTGAAGCGCAGGAACAGGACAATGCGATCGTACGAATGCACGTCGATATCCCGGAAATAGCGCCGCAGATTGGCCTGCTGGGCACTGTCAAGGCGGCGTATCTCGCACGCCTCCACGGCGGCAGCGATGGCAAGGTAGAGTTTGTCCAGAATGACGCGCTGCTCGTCCTGAACCAGTAGCAGGATCTTCATCTCTTTCCCTTGGTTGTTGCCTTCGACTCCCTCACCAGAAGACCCCAAGGGCCCAGCCTGCCGCTAGTCCAATGAACAGGAACCATACCGCCCGCTGGCGGGAGAGGCGTTCGCGGCGTTTGCGTTTGGCGCGGTCACTGGCGGTTACCACATGCTCTTCCCAACCCGTATGGGCTACTGCATCATTCTCCAGAATCACAGCCCGGTAGCCACGCTGCGCGTACCAGCGAGCAACAGCCTTTTCCTCGCCTCCGCTGCTGGCGTAACTGCCCAAGCGCTGGTAGTCGGTGAGTCGCCGCAGACCCGGGTTGAACGAGAAGCCCTGCCAGTCGGACTTGTCCGAGGTGAGTTGGTAGAAGGCCACCCCTTGCTGCACCTCGCGCGCAGCGAGCCCATGGAAAGGGCTGTGAATGCGCAGGTCATGATAGTAACTTCGCAACCAGACCTGTAGTGTGTCGGCGCTGCTCTCGAGGGCGATTTTCGAGTCCTCGACAAAACCCGGGCGGTGGAACTCCCAGTCGTCTTCGCAGTGGAAGATGTAGGGGGTCGTAACCAAACTGTAGGCCTTGTCGATAGACAGGATCTGGCCAAGCTTCGGTCGGTTCAGGAGGACTTGAGTATGTTCGCGCCAACCTTCCGGCAGGGCATCAAAGACCGCTTCGTTGCCGCTATCCTCCGTGAGAATGCAGCTGCGCACGGGGTAGGTGTTATGGCGTGCGAAACTCTCGAGAGTGCGCCTGAGCAGTTCGAAGCGCGCGCAACTGGTCACCACTAGGGTCACGTCGCTAGTTACCTCGAAGGCCTGCCTAGCCATGTTGTCAGGTGCTTCAGGTTGTGCCAAGTCGTCCCGCCCAGGCTTGCACCGAGGGCTGCGCCCAGAACTGGCGCTGCGCTGCGGCCTGCGAGAAATGGGCTTGCAGGTGAGTCAACTGTGCCGCCGTGAGGTCGGCACGTTGACCGGGGCCCAGTTCCCGGACGGAATGCATGCGCTCGGCGAGAACCTCGGCAGCGCCGAGCGGAAAGCGCCACTCTCTTGCTGCAACCACTTCGCGAGCACCACCGCAGTCGCTGGCAATCACCGGGATCTCTGCAGCCATCGCCTCGAGCAGGACCATCCCGAAGGGCTCATGGTCCGAACTCAGGACAAAGCTGTCGAAGGCACGAAAGTAGCGGCTCATACTGGGCGTCTGGCCAAGAAAACGCACGCGTTCGGCGATGCCCAATTCTCTTGCAAGTGCCTTGAGGGATTCCTCAAGGCCGCCCCGGCCGGCGATCGCCAGCAATGACCCGTGAGGCGCGAGACGGGCAAAGGCACGGATCAGGGTGGCCTGGTCCTTGTCCGGATGCAGGCGGCCGACATTGCCGAATATGTAAGCCGCGTCGGGCAGACCGAGCACGCGCCGGGCTTCGTCCCTGGCCACCAGGTCTGCTTGCAGCTTCGCTAGATCAATGTGATTGTACTGCGTCAGAATGCGGTCTGCCGGCCAGTTCGGCAGGCACTCGCGGATGTCGTCGCGCACTGCATCGGACACGCCCGCCAGCGCCAGCCGTGAAGCAAAGGCACTAGCAAACAGGCGCCGACCCAGGCGTCGATAGTCGCCGTAAGCGTGGTGCACGCCAATCACCGGTACATCGAGCGCCAGACAGCAGGTGTAGACCGGTTTGAAACGATGCGCGACGGCCAGAACAAAACCATTCGCCCGCTGCAGTTGACGCAGCTTCCACACCGCACGCAGCTTGAGGCCACGCACGTCGCGTGAGTCGAAGCCGAAAAAAATCACTTTATCACCCCCCGAAGCACGCATCACTTCGTCGTCGGGATTACCAGTGAGATAAACAGTCGTCACGTTCCAGCCGGTGTCCGCAAACAGTCTGGCCCATTGCTGGGTTATGTCGGCGAAGGGCGCGCCATGACTGTGGCACAACTGCAGGACGCGGCGCTGACTAGCCGACATTGTCAACGGCATCATCTTCTGTTTTCGCGATTAGCTTAACCCAGAAACGTGCGCATCCCATTATCATTTCTTTCACATGCAGGCTCAATCCGCACGGGAAATGCAGGCTACTTTTCTCATCAGCCTGTGTGCCAAGTCGGGAGTTCGTAATCTTCTAAGAAGTGGGGAGTATATCGTGTTTGCTATGCTAGCTCGCCTCGATCTTCGGGTCGCGGCTGAGCAGCTTCTCGACGGCCGCCGCCGCCGGTTCATCCTGATAGAGGATGGCGTCGACGGCATGGGTGATCGGCATGTCGATGCCCAGTTGCGTTGCCAGGCGGGCGACCTCGCGCGTCGTGCTGACGCCCTCGGCGACATGTCCGAGGTCGCGCAGTATTTGCGGCAAGGTCTTGCCGGCACCCAGAGCCAGACCGACGCGGCGATTGCGCGACAGGTCGCCGGTACAGGTGAGGATCAGATCACCCATGCCGGCGAGCCCCATGAAAGTTTGCGGGTGACCGC
The DNA here is from genome assembly GCF_056856495.1 of Candidatus Accumulibacter propinquus. Lineage (NCBI taxonomy): Bacteria > Pseudomonadati > Pseudomonadota > Betaproteobacteria > Candidatus Accumulibacter > Candidatus Accumulibacter propinquus. The sequence continues at coordinate 194,186 of NZ_JBSEHC010000003.1, read as the reverse complement.
CGAGAGCGACGCCGAAGCGTGCGATCTCCGCGAGGCCGCGGGTAATCAAGGCCGCGCGGGCGTTGAGCCCGAGGCCGAGGCCATCGCAGACGCCGGTGGCGATGGCCATGATGTTCTTCACGCCGCCGCCAACTTCAACGCCCGGCAGGTCGTCGTTGGCGTAGATGCGAAAATGCGGGCTATGCAGGGCCAGCGCCGTGCGATGCCCGAAATCGGCGTCGTTGGCTGCCAGTGTCACTGCCGCAGGCAAGCCGCGCGCCACTTCTTCGGCAAAGCTCGGTCCCGACAGGGCGCCACACAGGGCTTGCGGACCCAGTTCTTCGGCGACGACCTGATGCGGCAGCTTGGCCGTTTCGGCTTCCAGGCCCTTGCACACCCAGATCAGCGGTCGCGGCACCCCGGCCTCGCGCAGGCGACTGAGCGTCGGGCGCAGACCGGAGATCGGCGTGGCAACGATCAGCAGATCGGCAGCGGCAGCGGCAGCGGCAAAATCGTCGCCAATCCGCAGGGTCTCCGGGAAGGGGTGAGCGGGCAGCAGGCGGCGGTTTTCGCGATCGGCGGACAGCACGCTTCTGACTTCGGCCTGGCGCGCCCACAGGGTAACGGTGTGGCGGGCGCTGAAGGCGATGGCCAGGGCCGTACCCCAGGCACCCGCTCCCAACACGGTGATTTTCATGGCCGCTCAGACCCCCCAGATCTGGTTGACGCGCACGAAGCCTGTCTGGCCGTCGCGATGCCGCACCTTGACCCAGCCACCGGGCATGGTTTCGAGATAGTCCAGTGAAACGTTCTTTTCCGCTTCGAAGACGACCGCCGCCGCCTCGTCGGCGCTCTGCCGGACCTGCGCGCGCACCACGCTGACGATGACCGCACGCCGCTTGGCGAGATACCTGGCCTCAATCCAGGCCAGACCGCCGTCGGCATCACGGACCTTGGACCAACCTTCCAGGTTGACGACCATCTCGACCGGCGTGCCGCGCCTGACGACGAAGAGCTTGCTGCCTTTCTGCGAAGGTGCATCGTAAAGCACCGTTGGCGTATCGACGGTGCGGTACTCGATCGCCAACGATGGTGCCGCCAATCCGGCGGTCAGCAGCAGGCCCAACAGCCGCTTCATCGTGCGGCCCGCTTACTGGATCGTCGACTCGCCGGAGGCCTCCTTGGCGGCTTCCTGCTGCTGCAGACGCGACATGTAGAGCGCTTCGAAGTTGACCGGCTGCAGCAGCACGGGTGCGAAACCGGCACGCGTCACGGCATCGGAGACGACTTCACGCGCATACGGGAAGAGGATGTTCGGGCAGGCGATCGACAGCAGCGGTTCCATGTTTTCGCTCGGCACGTTCTGCACGCGGAAGATGCCGGCCTGACCGACCTCGACCAGAAACACCGTCTTCTCTTCGAGCTTGGAGGTCACGGTGGTCGTCAGCGTGACCTCGAAAACGCCCTCGCCAATCCCCTGCGCGTTGGTCTGCAACTGGATGCTGACCTTGGGAGACTCGCGTTCCAGAAAGATCTGCGGCGCGTTGGGGACTTCAACCGAAAGATCCTTGATGTAGATTTTCTCGATCGCAAAGATGGGGGTTTCTTGTTCGCTCATGGTAGTTTCTTGGCCAATGGGATGAGGGGGTTAGTGAAACTCGGCGCGGGCATCAAACGCATGCACCCGCGAGTAAGGGCAGCAACTTGCCCGCACGATCGAGAGCAATCAACTCGTCGCAACCACCGACGTGCGTTTCGCCGATGTAAATCTGTGGAACCGTACGCCTGGCGGTCCTTTCGAGCATCTCGGCGCGGCGCGCGGGATCGAGATCGACCCGCACTTTCTCGATATCGACGACGCCGCGCGCGCGCAGCAACTGCTCGGCACGTACGCAGAATGGGCAAACCGCGGTCGAGTACATCAGCACGCGTGACGCGTTGCTCATCGCCGGGCTCCCTTCTTCAGCGGCAGGCCGGCTTCCGACCATGCAGCAACGCCACCATCGAGGGTGTGTACCTTGAGGAAACCGAGCTTGGCGAGGGTCGAACGGGCGGCGGACGAGCGCATTCCGGACTGGCAGATGAGAATCAGCGGTTTGTCCTTGAATGGCTCCAGCTCGGTCGCGCGTTCCGCGAGCGATCCCGCAGGAATGTTGCGCGAGTCGCCAAGGTGCCCGGCGACATATTCGTTCGGCTCACGAATGTCGATCAACTGGGCGTTCTCGCGGTTGATCAGCATCGTCGCCTGCGTCGGTGTGACGGCGTTCGTCCCCCCCGGCCGGCGGAAAGAGAGCGCCAGCAGCATCGAGCCACTGACCACGGCGACGGCCACCAGAAGAATGTTCTGCTGTATGAATTCCAATCGAGACTCCAGAAACTGACCTGCTCAACAGACGGGAGCGGGATGCCGCTCCCCGGTAAAAAAATCGGCGACAACGAAAATACCCCTAGCCGCCGCAGAAAACCTCGCGCATCATGCCAATCAACTGCAGCGTGCGGGCATCGCCAACCCGATAATAAACGCGGTTGGATTCCTTGCGCGCGATCAGAACACCCTTTTCGCGAAGAATGGCAAGATGCTGGGAAATGTTGCTTTGCGAAGTGCCTACGGCCTGGACGATCTCTTGAACACAGGCTTCCTGATCCCCGATCACGCAAAGGATCTTGAGTCGCAGGGGATGCGATATCGACTTCAGCGCACGCGCTGCCTGCTCAATATGCTCCTGCTTGTCAATGAGACTGCTCGTGATCGGCACGATACGCCAGATTCGTCGTTTATCATATAATCGCCGATTATAGAACAAAACCTTGATGCAAGCGTGTCCCGCACGCCATCGCCCTGACGGTAGCCTCCCGCGCGCTGGCTCGATCGAGGTTTCTGCAAGGCGTGTGCCGTTCATTGACGAAAACCCCAGACAAATCACCGGCCCATGCCGCGCCGGGCGCCACCAGCGCCCCGGTAGCGGGGCAGGCGACACCCCGCAGCTCAGCGAGGCTTCCTCCGCTGGTCAGGTACTGGTTGCTGATCGGGTGGTTGGCGTTGGCCCTGCCGACGCACGCGATCGCCGCCAGTCCCCCGGCGGGTGCCAGAAACGCCGACACGGCTTCGCCGAACGAAGTCGCCGAACGGCAGGGCGACCTCAAGTCGCTACGTTTGCAGATCGAAACGCTGCGCAGGGAGATGGCCGCCGCCGAAGGATCGCGCCGGGACGCGGTGGATCAGTTGAAGGATGCCGAGCGCGCGATCTCGACCACCCAGCGCGACCTGCTGCAACTGACCACCCAGATCGATAGCCTGCAGGCAACGCTCAGGGACCTCGGCACGCAGGCGCGCGCACTCGAACAACAACTGAGCGCACAGCAGGCACAACTGGGAAAGCTGCTCTACCGACAGTATCTCCGAGGCACTCCGGACCCTCTGCGTCTGTTCCTCAACGGCGACGATCCCAATCAACTGGCGCGGGATCTGCACTATCTGGGGCTGATTGGCAGAGCCCGCAGCCAGATCCTGCAGGAGATCGAAGCCACCCTGCACCGCAAGCAGGCGTTGGCCACCGATACCCGGCAGCAGGCCGAGCAATTGTCGGCCAGCGAAGCCCGCGAGAAGGAAGCGCACGCCAAACTGCTGGCTCAACGCGAGCAGCGCCAGGCGATGCTGGACAAGGTCTCGGATCACATTGCGACGCAGCGCCGCGAGATCGGCAATCTGCAGCGTGACGAGAGGCGAATGGCCGAACTCGTCGAACGCCTGTCGAAAATCATCGCCACCAGAGCCCGTGAAGCGCAGGAAGCCCACCGCGAAGCACAACGGCGCGAGGCGGCGCGACAGGTGGCGCAGCAGGCGGCAGCCCAGCAGGCGGCCCAGCAGGCCGCGCGGCAGGTGGCGCGACAGGCGACAACGCAAGACAAACCTGCGCGGGCGGCACGATCGCTCGCCGAGAAACCACTCGTCGAAAAAGCGCCCGTCGCGACGCCCCCGGTGCCGGAGGCGCACGTCGAGACTACGCCGCCGGCACCGGGCAATCTGGCAAGAATGAAAGGGCAACTGCGCCTGCCGACGCGCGGGTCGATCAGCAATCGCTTCGGCACCCCCCGGCAGGAGGGCAGCACCTGGAAGGGCCTGTTCATCCTTGCCAGTGCGGGCAGTGAAGTCCGCAGCATCGCCGGCGGCCGGGTCGTCTTTGCCGAATGGATGCGCGGTTTCGGCAATTTGCTGATCATTGACCATGGCGGCAGCTATCTTTCGATCTATGCCAACAATGACTCGCTGCTGAAACAGGTCGGCGACGAGGTGCGCGCCGCCGAGACCATCGCCACCGTCGGCAACAGCGGTGGCAATCCCGAATCCGGTTTATACTTTGAGCTTCGCCACCAAGGGAAGCCGCTGGACCCGCTGGCTTGGGTTAACCCGAAATGAGGTGCGCACTGGAGTGATACGAATGGGGAAGTTGAAACAGGCCGGGCTGGTTTGTGCCGGATTGGTTGGCGGCGTTCTGATCAGCCTGCAGTTTTCGGCGATCGCCGACAAGGAAACGCGAGCCAGTCTGCCTGTTGAGGAACTGCGCACCTTCGCCGAGGTATTCAACGCCATCAAGACCGGCTACGTCGAGCCGGTCGAAGACAAGAAGCTGATCACGCACGCGATCAGCGGCATGCTCTCCAATCTCGACCCGCACTCCAGCTATCTCGATGCCGATGCGTTCAAGGACCTGCAGGTCGGAACGCAGGGCGAGTTCGGCGGCATCGGCATCGAAGTCGGGATGGAAGACGGGCTGGTCAAGGTGGTTTCGCCAATCGAGGACACGCCGGCCTACCGCGCCGGGGTAAAGCCGGGCGATCTGATCTTCAAGATCGACGATACGCTGGTCAAGGGTCTGACGCTCAATGAGGCCGTCAAGCGAATGCGCGGCAAGCCGAGGTCGCAGATCAGGCTGTCGATTCTCCGCAAGGGCGAGGCCAAACCCCTCGAAATCACCCTGACGCGTGAAGTCATCAAGGTGCAGAGCGTCAAGTCGAAACTCGTCGAGGACGGTTACGGCTATCTGCGCATCACCTCGTTCCAGGAAAATACCGGCGCGGCGGTGGTCAAGCACCTTCAGGACCTGTTCAAGCCCGGCCCGATGAAGGGCCTGGTGCTCGATCTGCGCAACGATCCGGGTGGGCTCCTCAACAGCGCGGTCGGCGTTTCGGCAGCCTTCCTGCCGCTGGACACCCTGGTCACCTCGACCGACGGGCGCACCCCGGACGCCAAGCACCGTTTCTCGGCATCGCCCGCGGACTACCTGCGCGGTAGCCGGGACGACTATATCAAGGCACTGCCGCCCGAGGCGCGCAAGGTACCGATGGTGGTGCTGGTCAATGGGGGCTCCGCCTCGGCATCGGAAATCGTCGCCGGGGCGCTGCAGGACCACCGCCGCGCGATCGTTCTCGGGACGACGACCTTCGGCAAAGGCTCCGTACAGACAGTGTTGCCCTTGCCCGGAAACACCGCGATCAAGCTGACCACTGCACGCTACTTCACGCCTTCGGGCCGCTCGATCCAGGCCAAAGGCATCGTGCCGGACATCGTCGTCGAAGAGAGCGCCAACGGCAGCTCGGCCGAGCGCCTGCGCGAGGCCAACCTCGACCACCATCTCGACGGCAGCAAGGACCCGGCGTCGGCCAAGGACGCGCCGGCGAAGCCTGCCAAGACCGCGCCACCCGCCAAGCCGAAGGCCAGCACAGCCAAGGACGATCCGGACGAGGCCGCCGAGCCGCCGAGCCGCGAACTGGCGTCAAAAAAGGACTATCAGTTGAACCAGGCGCTGAACCTTCTCAAGGGGATGCAGATCATGCAGAATACTCGGTGAGCCTTTCTCTCGGAGCGGGGAACGTGAAACGACCGGCCGCCATGCCACAGACGCCGATTCGCAAGCAGCGCAACATCCTGTTTGCCAAGTTCCCGCCCGGCCAGGTCCCCGAAGCGTCGGACTTTCTCGGCAGGCTGGAGGATCTCGAACTCGAACGGCGCGAACAGCCGCGCGCACTCGGTGTGGCCTATGATCTGCACCACCATTGTCTGCAGGAACTCGAAGGCACGCTCGAGGATCAGGGTTATCACCTCGACAACACGCTGATGAGCAAGATGATGCGCGCGCTGATCTACTACGTCGAGGAAACGCAACTGCACAATCTCGACGCGCCGGTGCGTCCGCTCAAGCGCTCGCAGTCGGAAGCCTACACGCACGCCTGGGAACGTCACCCGCACGGCGACCACGACGATACTCCGCCGGAGTGGCGCGAATACAAGTAATGCGCTGCTGCCGATGAATGACGGGCAGTTGCTGCGCTACAGCCGGCACATCCTGCTGGACGAGATTGGCGTCGAAGGGCAGCAGCGCCTGCTCGATGCGCAAGCGCTGATCATCGGCGCCGGCGGTCTCGGTTCGCCGGCGGCCCTGTATCTCGCGTCTGCCGGCGTTGGCCAGATCACGCTGGCGGACGGCGACACGGTAGACCTGACCAACCTGCAGCGGCAGATCCTGCACACTGACGGCCGCATCGGCGAGTCCAAGGCCTGCTCCGGCAAGATCGCGTTACAGACCCTCAATCCCGAGATACGGGTCACGGCGGTCAGCCGTCGGCTTGCCGGCGAAGCGCTGGAAGCGCTGGTCGCCGATGCCGATGTGGTGCTCGACTGCTGCGACAACTTTGCCACCCGCCACGCCGTCAATCGGGCATGCGTGAAGCTGCGCCGGCCGCTGGTTTCCGGAGCGGCGATCCGCTTTGCCGGACAGCTTGCGGTTTTCGATGCTCGGCGCGAAGACACGCCGTGTTACTACTGTCTCTTTCCCGAAGGGGAGGATGTCGAGGAGTTGCGTTGCGCGGTCATGGGCGTTTTCGCACCGCTCACCGGCATCATCGGCGCGATGCAGGCGGCCGAGGCACTGAAACTGATTATCGGAGCCGGCGAGCCGGTCGTCGGCCGGCTCTGGTTGCTCGACGGCCTGGCGATGACCTGGCGCTGCGTGAAATTTGCGCGGGATCCGCAATGCCCGGTCTGCGCGCCGCGCGCCTAGCTGAAGCGGGCGAGCACGCGCAGATCGGCGCCGAGCATGCGCAGGTCGCGGATTTGCAGCGTGCGTTTGTCGGCCAGTGATTGCAATGGCGGCAGATCGAACATGCCGCGCGCCGCGTCGCCGATCAGGCATGGCGCCAGGTAAAGCAGCAGTTCGTCGACCAACCCTGCCCGCAACAGCGAACCACTGAGCGCGAAACCGGCCTCGACGTGTACTTCGTTGATGCCGCGCCGCGCCAGTTCGTCAAGCAGCGCCACCAGATCGACCTTTCCGCCCGGTCCCGGCAGCAGGATGACTTCGGCACCACGCTGGACGAGGGCCGCGCTCCGGCCGCAGTCATCAGCGGTGGCGGCGATCAGGACAGCGCCATCGCGCAACAAGCGGGCGTCGAGCGGCAGTTCGAGCCGGCTGTCCACGATCACCTTCAAGGGCTGGTGCAACTCCGCACCCGGAGCTTCGACAGCACGCACATTGAGCTGCGGGTCGTCGTGGCGGACCGTCCCGATGCCGCTCAGAATGGCGCACGCGCGCGCGCGCCAGCGATGCCCGTCCTGCCGGGCCGCCGCGCCGGTCAGCCACTGGCTGGCACCGTTCTGCAGGGCCGTCTTGCCGTCGAGGCTGGCGGCAAGTTTCATCCGCAACCACGGCCGCGCACGCGTCATGCGCGCGACAAATCCGACATTGATTTCCTGCGCCTCTGCGGCCAGCAAGCCACACTCGGCAATCACCCCGGCGACACGCAAGCGCGCCAGACCCCGCCCGGCCACCTGCGGATTGGGATCCTGCATCGCGGCGACGACCCGCGCCACCCCGGCGACAAGCAGGGCTTCGGCGCAGGGAGGGGTGCGACCGTGGTGACTGCAGGGTTCCAGGGTAACGTAAAGGGTCGCCCCGCGCGCTCTGTCGCCAGCGGCCTGCAGCGCGTGAACTTCGGCATGCTGCCCGCCGGCACGTACGTGCCAGCCCTCGCCGACGATCTCGCCATCCTTGACGATGACACAGCCGACGCGCGGATTGGGGCTGGTCGAGAAGAGCCCGCGCTCGGCCAGGCGCAGGGCACGTGCCATGTGCTGATGGTCGGAGGCGCTGAACGCCGGGGCCATCAGCGGCCGGACGGCGGCGCCGAGCGAGAGACTTCGCGAACCACCTTGGAGAACTCGTCCACGTCCTCGAAATTGCGGTACACCGAAGCAAATCGAACGTAGGCGACCTTGTCGAGCTTCTTCAACTCGCGCATGACCATCTCGCCGACCTTCTCCGAAGCCACTTCGCGCTCGCCGAGCGCCAGCAGCTTTTCTTCGATACGGGCAATCGCCGCCTCGACCATCGCGCTGCTGACCGGTCGCTTGCGCAGCGCCAGCAACAGGCTGGCAGCCAGTTTGTCGCGGTCGAAATCGACCCGCGAGCCATTCTTCTTGATGATCTGCGGCAGGCGCAACTCCGCCCGCTCGTAAGTCGTAAACCGCTTGTCACACTTCAGGCAACGCCGTCGCCGCCGGACGATGTCGCCATCGTCGTTGATCCGGGTGTCGGCGACGGCTGTTTCGTCAGCGCCGCAGAACGGGCATTTCATCCCGACGACGAGCCGTAGACCGGAAACTTCCGGCACAGCACGCCGACATCGGCGCGCACGCGCTTCAGGACATCGGCGTCGCCCGGCGCATCGAGAACATCGGCAATGAGGTGCGCCACTGTCTCGGATTCGAACTCGGTGAAGCCGCGCGTGGTCATCGCCGGCGAGCCGATACGGATGCCGGAAGTCACGAAGGGCTTCTGCGGATCGTTCGGGATCGCGTTCTTGTTAACCGTGATGTGGGCGGCACCCAGAGCCGCCTCGGCGTCCTTGCCGGTGATGTTCTTGGCGCGCAGGTCTACCAGAAACACATGCGATTCGGTGCGGCCGGAGACGATCCGCAGACCGCGCTCGGCCGACAGCACGCGCGACAATACGCGGGCATTGGCCACCACCTGCTCCTGGTAGTCGCGGAAAGCCGGTGACAGGGCTTCCTTGAAAGCCACCGCCTTGGCGGCGATCACATGCATCAGCGGCCCCCCTTGCAGGCCGGGGAAGATCGCCGAATTGATCGCTTTTTCGTGTTCGGCCTTCATCAGGATGACGCCGCCACGCGGCCCACGCAGTGTCTTGTGCGTGGTCGAGGTCACCACATCGGCGTGGGGCACCGGGTTGGGGTAACAACCGGCCGCGATCAGGCCCGCGTAATGCGCCATATCGACCATGAAAATCGCGCCGATTTCCCTGGCCACATTGGCGAAACGCTCAAAGTCGATGCGCAGGGAATAGGCCGACGCCCCGGCGATCAGGATGCGTGGCTTGTGCTCGCGCGCCAGCGCTTCCATCTTCGCGTAATCGATCGCTTCATGCTCGTCGAGACCATAGGCCACAACCTTGAACCACTTGCCGGACATGTTGAGCGGCATGCCATGCGTGAGATGGCCACCCTCGGCGAGGCTCATGCCCATGATCGTGTCGCCGGGTTTGGCAAAGGCCATCAGCACCGCCTGATTCGCCTGCGATCCGGAATTTGGCTGGACGTTGGCGGCATCGGCGCCAAACAGCTTCTTCAGCCGATCGATCGCCAGTTGCTCGGCGACATCGACGTGCTCGCAACCACCGTAATAGCGCTTGCCCGGGTAACCCTCGGCATACTTGTTGGTCAGTTGCGAGCCCTGCGCCGCCATCACCGCGTGACTGACGTAGTTCTCGGAGGCAATCAGTTCGATGTGCTCTTCCTGACGGCGATTCTCGTCCTCGAGCACCTGCCAGATCTTGGGGTCTACTCTCGCCAGGGTGTCTCTATCGGAAAACATCGTGCGCCTCGCAAGCCTTGAAAAGGGGCGAATTGTAGCACGCAGCAGGATTCCCACAGAATCTGCGCCGGCTCCACAAGCAGCCGGCAGCCACTGACGCGCGCCATGAAAACGCGCGCGCTCAGATCAGGCGCCGCCGTGACAGCTCGTCCTTGAGCCAGGCGTAACAAATCGGCGCCGCGACCAGACCGGCAAGGCCAAACGTGCTCTCCATGAGCAGCATGGCGGTCAGCAATTCCCAGGCCTTGGCTCTGATCTGGGCGCCGACGATGCGTGCGTTCAGGAAATACTCCAGCTTGTGAATCCCGACCAGAAAAGCCAGCGAGGAAAGCGCCACGCCCGGCGAATGCGCCAGACTGACCACGAAGATCACCGTATTGGAAATCAGATTGCCAACCACCGGCAGCAAGCCGGCGATGAAGGTCACGACGATCATCGTCTTGGTCAGCGGCAGGTGAACGCCGAACACCGGCAGCACCATACCCAGGTACAGGGTAGTGAACAGGGTATTCAGCGCGGAGATCCGGACCTGGGCGAAGACCACACGCCGGAAGGCTTCGCCCAGGCGAAAGACACGCTCTGCCAGCGCGCGCGCCAGTGGCCCCATGTGCTCGTTGTGACTGGCCTCGCGCAGCGACACCATGCCGCCGATGATCATGCCGATCAGGACGTGTGCGACCACGTGGCCGGTCTCCTTGCCAAGCATCTGCAACTCGGCCGAATGTTCCCGCAGCCAGTGGCTGGCGTGTTCGCGCAGGGCCTCGCTGTCCCGCGGGAGCAGGTCGCCGAGCCAGCCGGGCAACGTCGCGCGCGAGGTTTCGATGATCTCGGCCATCTTTGCCAGCAACGCGGCGATGCTGCCACCCTCGCTGTTCATGAAATACACCAGCCCAAGCACCACCGCGGCGACCGCTCCCAGCACGACCAACACGACCAGGCTCACGGCCAGTGCCCTGGAGCGGCTGTTCGACAGGTGCCGGGCAAAGAAGGGCGCCAGCACATGTACGAGCTCATAGACCAACAGTCCGGCAATCAGCGCCGGCAAGAGATGCACCAGAAGTACCATCAGCATCGCCAGCAGGGCAAGGACCCAGGAGGCATGTTCGATGGCCGTGACTCTGACAGGAGAGCTGTTGCTCAAGTTTCTACTCGCTTTCAGGGTGGTCTGAGAATGCGTTGACGTTGCCGCCCGCGGTGTGCAGCCAGTTCAGGACGCCGTGACCGGCGGCGAAACCGCTGGCCAGGCAAGCGGTCAGCAGATAGCCCCCGGTCGGTGCCTCCCAGTCGAGCATTTCGCCCGCGCAGAACACTCCAGGAAAAGCGCGCAGCATCAGTTGCCCGTCAAGGCCCTCGAAGCAAACGCCGCCGGCGGTGCTGATCGCTTCGTCAAGCGGTCGCGGTGCAGACAGGACGATCGGCAGGCACTTGATCGCCGCGCCGAGCAGAGCAGCATGGGCGAAGGCTGCGGGCGAGACCAGCTCACGCAGCAGGCCAACCTTCGCGCCCTTGAGTTGGAGACGGCTCTGCAGATGACTGGCCAGCGAACGTGCGCCACGCGGTCGTGCCAATTCGCCGATCACTCGCTCCAGCGCGTGTTCCGGCAGCAGATCGAGGCGCAGCGTAGCCGACCCGCAGGCTTCGATGGTGTCGCGCAGGATCGCGGACAGCGCATAGATCAAGCCGCCTTCGAGCCCGGTTGCGGTAAGCATGAACTCGCCGCGGCGGCGATGTTCGGCGCCATTCAGGTCGATCACTGTGGCAACCACGGACTTGATCGGTTGACCCGCGAAACGCTCGCGAAAATGCGCGCTCCAGCCCACATCAAAGCCGCAGTTTGCCGGCCGAAATGGCGCCAGCGCCACTCCGGCCGCATGCAGGACGTCGAACCAACGCCCATCCGACCCCAGCCTTGCCCAGCTGGCGCCGCCCAGGGCGAGCACCACCGCGTCGGCTTTGCGCTCCTCCCTCCCATCCGGCGTCGCGTAGCACAGCCGGTAACCCTGGCCGCTCGGGTGCGCCCAACCACACCAGCGGCGACGCATGTGAAAGCGCACCCCTCCTGCTCGCAGCCGCTGCAGCCAGGCGCGCAGCAGTGGAGCAGCCTTCATGCCGGTCGGGAAGACGCGTCCGGAACTGCCGATAAACGTGCCGATACCGAGGCCGTATGCCCATTCGCGCAACTCCGCCGGCCCGAAGGCATCGAGCAAAGGAGTGAGTTCTCGTTCACGCTCACCATACCGTCTCCGGAATGCTGCGGAGGGCTCGGCGTGGGTGAGGTTCAGTCCGCCCCTGCCGGCCAGCAGCAACTTGCGGCCGACTGACGGCATCGCGTCGTAGACCTCGGCCTGCACACCGCCCCGGTTGATGACCTCAGCCGCCATCAGCCCGGCAGGCCCGCCACCGACGACCGCCACCACCCGCGCGACCGCGGCGGTACCGGGCTGGTCGATGTTCAGGCGACGACCAGGCACGGCGCGCTGCTCAGGCGAGTGCCCAGCCAGGTCAGTCCGAGCGCGGGCAGCGCGGCTTGCAGCCGAGCCGGATCGGCAGTTGCCAGCAGCGACAGCTCACTCCTGCCCTGGGCCGCTTCTCCCGCGAGCCGAACGCACTGGCGTGCTACGGCATCGGCAACATCCACCAGCGCCGCCTGCGAACCGACGATCGGTTCCAGCACGGGGCAGAGAAAAGCATAGTGGGTGCAGCCAAGCACGATCTGGTCGACGCCGGCTGCCAGTAGCGGGGCCAGGTGGCGCCGCGCCTCTTCGACAAAGTCAGGCTCATCCAGGCGCAGGGTCTCGACTCGCGTTGCCCAGCCCGGGCAGGCCTCGATCCTGACTTGTACCTCGCCGGCGTGGCGCCGGATGAGCTGCGCCAGACGCCGGCTGCGGGCAGTCGAAGTGGTTGCCAGCACCGCAATCTGGCCACTGCGCGACATTGCCGCCGCGGGTTTCACGCCGGGCTCCACTCCGACCACGGCCACATCCGGGAAGGCCTTGCGAAAAGCCGCGACGGCGGCCGCGGTGGCGGTGTTGCAGGCAACGACGATGACCCCACAGCCCCGCTCGACCAGATGCCTGCCAATCCGCAGAACCCTGCGACGAATGTAGGCGTCGTCCTTGTCGCCATAGGGAAGGTGCGCGGTGTCGGCAAGGTAAATCAGGTCGGCGCGCGGCAAGGCACGCGCGATGGCTGCCAACACCGAGAGCCCGCCGATACCGCTGTCAAATACGCCGATCATCCCGCATACCACGGTGGCGTGCGTGTCGCGTCCTCCGCACTCTCGCTCCGGAGCAACGCCGCCCTCGCGCCGCCGTAGAGCGGCACCCGCCATGCGTGTTGCAGCCGACGGAGCAGATGTTCAGACAAGCGCCTGGCCAGCCTGCTAGCGTGCCGCAACGACCGCGATTTCTATCAGGTAGTCGCAATTGCTCAGTTTCGCTTCGACGCAGACACGGGCCGGCGCGGTCCCGCGCGGGACCCATCGGTCCCAGACCGCGTTCACCGCAATCATGTCGTCGATATCGCGAAGGTAGATGGTGACCATCAGCAGCCGCGTCTTGTCGCTGCCGGCACATTCCAGCAGCTTTTCGACGCCGGCAAGGACCTCGAGTGTCTGTGTGGCGACGTTGGCATCAAGCGTCTGCGGCGTCTCGACGAGATAGATCGTGTTCCCATACGCGCAAATGTCCGAATACCGTTGCGTCGTGCCGTGCCGCTCTATCGCCATACGAACTTTCTCCAACGAAGACGAAGCCGGCGCGGGGCCGGTTGGGCGCCTGCGAAGCACGGGGCTCTTCAGGCGATGGCCACCGGGATCTTGCCGATCCTGGCCTGCCATTCCTTCGGCCCGGTGGTGTGAACCGAAGTGCCGGTGGAATCCACCGCTACGGTCACCGGCATGTCCTTGACGTCGAACTCGTAGATCGCTTCCATGCCGAGATCGGCGAAACCGACAACCCGCGCCGTCTGGATGGCCTTGGCGACGAGATAAGCCGCACCGCCAACGGCCATCAGGTACGCCGACCGGTGTCTTCTGATCGCCTCGATCGCTGTCGGCCCGCGTTCAGCCTTGCCGACCATCGAAATCAGCCCCGTCTCGGCAAGCATCATCTCCGTGAACTTGTCCATGCGGGTCGCGGTGGTCGGTCCGGCGGGTCCAACCGCTTCGTCGCGAACCGGGTCAACCGGACCCACGTAATAAATGACCCGGTTGGTGAAGTCGACTGGCAGCTTCTCGCCGTTGGCGAGCATGTCCTGGATGCGCTTGTGGGCCGCATCGCGACCGGTCAGCATCTTGCCGTTGAGAAGCAGCGTCTGGCCCGGTTTCCAGGCCGCGACTTCCGCTGCAGTCAGCGTGTCCAGGTTCACGCGCGTCGAGGTTTCGGTGTTGGGCGTCCAGTTGACCTTGGGCCAGTCATTCAGGTCGGGAGGGGTCAGCACCGCCGGCCCTGAACCGTCGAGGTGAAAGTGTGCGTGCCGTGTCGCCGCACAGTTCGGGATCATCGCCACCGGCAGGCTCGCCGCATGCGTCGGGTAGTCGAGAATCTTGACGTCGAGCACTGTCGTCAGGCCACCCAGGCCCTGCGCACCGATACCGAGGGCGTTGACTTTCTCATAGAGTTCAAGGCGAAGCTCCTCGACGCGATTTTTCGGGCCGCGCGCGATCAATTCATGGATGTCTACCGGCGCCATCAGCGACTCCTTGGCCAGCAGCATCGCCTTTTCCGGAGTGCCGCCGATGCCGATGCCGAGGATCCCCGGTGGGCACCAGCCGGCACCCATGGTCGGCACTGTCTTCAGCACCCAATCGACGATCGAGTCCGAGGGATTGAGCGCATAGAACTTGGACTTGTTTTCCGAACCGCCACCCTTCGCTGCGCAGATCACTTCGAGGTGGTGACCCGGGACGATCTCGTAATGCACCACCGCGGGGGTGTTGTCGCGCGAGTTGCGGCGTGCGCCGGCCGGGTCCAGCAACACCGACGCGCGCAGCTTGTTGTCCGGGTTGTTGTAGGCGCGCCGGACACCTTCGTCACACATTTCCTGGACCGACAGGCCGGCCTCCCAATGGACGTCCATGCCGACCTTGAGAAAGATCACCGCGATACCCGTGTCCTGGCAGATCGGACGGTGGCCCTCCGCACACATGCGACTGTTGGTCAGGATCTGGGCAATGGCATCCCTGGCCGCCGGGCTCTGTTCGCGTTCGTAGGCGGCGCCGAGCGCCAGGATGTAATCGAGCGGATGGTAGTAGCTGATGTACTGGAACGCGTCGGCAACGCTCTGGATGAAGTCTTCCTGCTTGATAGTCGTCATTTCAGGCTCTCTCGTTGGTGGCGGCGAGGCATCGCCGCGGGTGTCGGTTCAATGCGGCGCAGCGTGCTGTGCCTTGCTCAGCGCCAGCGTCTGGGTCATGACCCGGTCCACCCAGACCATCGCCAGTGCCGAGCAAAGAAAAAGCGCATGGATGATGACCTGCCACATGATCGTGTGCTCCGCCATGTTGGCCGCATTGATGAAGGTCTTCAGCAGGTGGATCGAAGAGATGCCGATGATCGCCGTCGACAGCTTGATCTTGAGGACTCCGGCATTGACGTGCGAGAGCCATTCGGGTTGATCGGGGTGCCCTTCGAGATCGAGCCTGGAGACGAAGGTTTCGTAGCCGCCAATGATCACCATGATCAGCAGGTTGGCGATCATTACCACGTCGATCAGCCCGAGAACCACCAGCATCACTTCGGTTTCGCTGATGCGCGTGCTGCTGAAGAAAAGGTTTTGAATCAGGTGCGACAGTTCAAGCATGAACAGGTAGACATAGACGCCCTGGGCAATGATCAGGCCAAGGTAGAGCGGTGCCTGTAGCCAGCGGCTCCAGAAGATGAACATCTCGAGTTTGTCAACCGTCGGTTTCATTGAGGCCATTGGTTTTCAGTGCGGAATGATCCAAAAACACGATTCTAGCATCAATAAAAGGCGTCTTTTGGTTGTGCTGCAAGGCCCTGGCGTAAGTGGCCTGTAAGATTGGCGGCGTTTAATCTGAAGCGATTGGCGAGTCACACGGCCGGGTGAGCAGCGTATGATCTGCCTTCCGCTACGCGGGGGTTGCGAAGCATGGGTTCTTTTCGCGACTTGCTGCATCGAATTCTAGAATCCTCCACCAAAACCAACAGGAGATGGGACATGTCACTGAACGAGGCCGTAAATTTTTTTGAGCCTTCTGCCGAATTCGTCAAGCAGGCCACGATTTCGGGCATGGATGCGTACAGGGCGCTGTGCGCCGAGGCGGAAAAGGATTACACCGGTTACTGGGCCCGGCTGGCGCGCGAGCACGTGTCCTGGAAGACACCGTTCACGCAGGTACTCGACGAATCCAACGCACCCTTCTTCAAATGGTTCGCGGACGGCACGCTGAACGTCTCATACAACTGTCTGGATCGTAACGTCGAGGCCGGTCTCGGCGACAAGGTGGCCATCGTTTTTGAAGCCGACGACGGCGAGGTCAAGAAAGTTACCTACAAGGAACTGCTGTCGCGGGTAAGCCAGTTTGCCAATGGCCTGCGGGCACGTGGCATCAAGAAGGGCGACCGGGTGGTGATCTACATGTCGATGGGTGTCGAGGGCATCATCGCGATGCAGGCCTGCGCGCGCATCGGTGCCATCCACTCGGTGGTGTTTGGCGGCTTCTCGGCCCAGTCGGTACGTGACCGGGTCAATGACGCGGGGGCCGTGGCGGTGATTACCGCCGACGAGCAATGCCGTGGCGGCAAGAAGATTCCGCTCAAGCCGGCCGTCGATGATGGCATCGCGCTGGGCGGCTGCGAGTCGGTCAAGACCGTGATCGTTTTCCAGCGCACGGGTGGTGCCTGCCACATGGTCCCCGGGCGCGACGTCTGGTGGCACGACGTGATCGCCGGGCAGTCCGACGTCTGCGAGCCGGAGTGGGTCGGTGCCGAGCACCCCTTGTTCCTGCTCTACACCTCTGGCTCGACGGGCAAGCCGAAGGGTGTGCAACACTCGACGGGCGGCTACCTGTTGCACGCCATTGTGACCATGAAGTGGACTTTCGACCTCAAGCCGGACGACCTTTTCTGGTGCACCGCCGATATCGGCTGGGTTACCGGCCACACCTACATCACCTATGGACCACTTGCCTGCGGCGGCACCGAGATGGTCTTCGAAGGCATTCCGACCTATCCGGATGCCGGCCGCTTCTGGAAGATGATCCAGGATCACAAGGTCACTATCTTCTACACCGCACCGACCGCCATTCGCTCGTTGGTCAAGGCCGCCGATACCAATCCGGCGGTGGCGCCGACCCAGTACGACCTGTCGTCGCTGCGTCTGCTCGGAACGGTCGGCGAGCCGATCAACCCGGCGGCCTGGCAGTGGTATTACGACAGCGTTGGTGGCAGCCGCTGCCCGATCGTCGATACTTTCTGGCAGACTGAAACCGGTGGGCACATGATCACGCCGCTGCCGGGCGTAACCCCGTTGGTGCCCGGCTCCTGCACCCTGCCCTTCCCGGGCATCCAGGCCGCGGTGGTCGACGAAACCGGCACTGAGCTCGATTGGGGCAAGGGCGGCCTGCTGGTCGTCAAGCGACCCTGGCCGGCGATGATTCGCAACATCTGGGGCGATCCGGAGCGTTTCAAGAAGTCGTACTACCCGGACGATTTCAACGGCAAGCTCTACCTCGCCGGCGACGGCTCGATACGCGATGTCAACACCGGATATTTCACGATCACCGGTCGTATCGACGATGTGCTGAACGTTTCCGGCCACCGCATGGGGACCTTGGAAATCGAGTCGGCCCTGGTGTCCCATCCGATGGTGGCGGAAGCGGCCGTCGTCGGTCGCCCCGACGATCTGACCGGCGAGGCGATCTGTGCCTTTGTGGTGCTCAAGGGACCGCGGCCGGTCGGCGAAGCAGCCAAGAAGATGATCAAGGAGTTGCAGGATCACGTCGGGCGTGAGATCGGCCCGATTGCCAAGCCGAAAGATCTGCGCTTCGGCGAGAATCTGCCAAAGACGCGTTCCGGCAAGATCATGCGTCGCCTCCTGCGCTCGCTGGCCAAAGGGGAAACCGTCGCGCAGGACGTCTCGACGCTCGAAAACCCGGCCATCCTGGAGCAACTGCGGGGTAGCTGAGCGACGCCCGACTGCCGCCCTGCTGTGCGGGTGCTGCACGGCGGCCGGCTGCTTCGTTCAGGGTAAGTTGACAGGCGTTGTCTGGCGCACGGTACGCAGGCCCTGACGGCAGGGTTTACCGGGTGGCCAGGCAGGAACTGTCTCGCAGGCCGGCGCTATTGGTGCCGGCCTGCCTTTTTGTGCCGATCGAGGAGCAGGCATGAACAACAGTGCGACGGAGATGCTGGTCGCGGCATGCATCGAGTTCCTGCAGGCTTACCCGCCTTTTGATCGGATGGAGGCGGAGGCGCTGCGCTTTCTTGCCGAGCATGTCCGGCTGGCACACTATCCGAAAGGCGCGCAGATCCTGTCGAGCGAGATGGGGGTGGCGCCAGTCCTTTATATTCTGCAGCGCGGCAAGGTGCGGGTGAGGGCCAGCGGTGGTGCCGGCAACGTCGAATTCTCGGCGATCACGCTCGGTCCCGGCCAGGCCTTCGCCATCGGTGCGTTGATGGCGCAACGCCCGACTTCGAGCGCTTACGTGGCGCGCGAGGATGTCTTCTGCTACGAGCTGCCGGCCGACGATTTCTTTGCCCTTACCCAGCAGAGTACGGTCTTCAGCCTGTTCTGTTCGCAATACATTGCCGGCCTGCTCAAACAGTCGCAACAACAGTTGCAACTCCAGTTTGCGCAGCGCGCCGCCGAACAGAAAACGATGAATTCGCCGCTGGCGGTGATCGTCAAGCGCGAACCGGTTTCGGTCCCGGCGGAAGCGTCGATTCGCCAGGTGGTCGAACTGATGGCCGACCGCCACCTGGGGTCGATGGTGATTGTTGATGCCGGCGAGCAGCCGGTCGGGATCTTTACCCTCTCGGATGTTCTGAAGCGCATCGTGCTCCCCGGCAGGTCGCTCGATCAGCCAATTTCCTCGGTGATGTCCACGTCGCCGCAGACTCTGCCGTTGGCGGCCAACGCCCACGATGCCGCGCTGGCGATGGCCATGCATGGCATCCGCCACGTGCTGGCGGTGGATGAGGGCGGACGCCTCAAGGGCGTGGTTTCCGAGCGTGACCTGTTCAAGCTGCAAGGTGCTGGCCTGCGGCAGATCCGGCATGCGATCGATGCGGCGACCAGCCTTGATGTGCTGCAGCACGCCCGCGAGGATGTCCGGCAATTGTCGCTGACGATGCTCACCGAGGGGGGGGGCGCGCAGGAGATCACGCAGTTCATCTCGACGCTGAACGACACCGTGACCCGTCGGATCATCGAACTGAATCTCGATCGACACGACCTCTACGGCATCGACTGGGCATGGCTGTCGTTCGGTTCCGAGGGGCGCGACGAGCAGACCTTTACCACCGACCAGGATAACGGCATCGTCTTCATCTGCACCGACATCATGGATCGCGAACTGACGCAGTTGCGCTTTCTGGAATTTGCCCGCGATGTCAACGCCGACCTCGATACCTGTGGTTTCCCGCTGTGCAAGGGCAACATCATGGCCAGCAACCCGGCCCTGTGCCTGACGCTGGAGGAGTGGGAGGAAAGGTTTGCCCACTGGGTGCGCACGCCGGAACCGCAGGCCCTGCTCAATGCCACGATCTTCTTCGACTTTCGGCCGCTTTACGGCAGGTTCAATCTGGCTCACCGCATGCGTCTCTCACTGCTCCGGCAGACGCGAGGCAATCCGTTGTTCCTGCGCATGCTGGCGCAAAACGCCCTCAGCGTATCGCCGCCGCTGGGCCGGATACGTGATTTCGTGACTGGCGCCGACCCCGAGCATCCCGGCACCATTGATCTCAAGAAATACGGGGTGCGCCTGTTCACGGACGCCGCGCGCGTCTTTGCGCTGGCGCACCAGATCGAGGCGACCAACACCGTGAGCCGTCTCAAGCGCGCCAGCGCCCTGATGAATTTTTCTTCGGATGACCTGGCGGCAAGCCTGGAGGGCTTCAATTTCATCCAGCTCCTGCGCCTGCGGCACCAGCATTTCGAACAGGAACACGGGCGCCCGGGAGACAATCTGATCCGTCCGGACGAATTGAACGAGATTGAACGGCGCATTCTCAAAGAGGCATTCCGACAGGCGCGCAAATTGCAGGCGCGGCTGAAACTCGATTATCAGCTCTGATCATCTCATGACTTGGTTCTCCAGACTCTTCGCCGGCCAGAGCGCTCCAGGCGTGGCCCTGACTACCAGACAGCAGCAGTGCATTGCCGCCTGGCAGCAATTGCCTGCCCCGGACCTGCGCCGCTCGCACTATCGCTGCCGCTACGTGGTGGTCGACGTCGAAACCAGCGGCATCAATGTCAGGACCGACCGCTTGTACACGATTGGCGCGGTGGCGCTGGTCGACGGACAGATCGATTTCAGGGATACCCTGCAACTGATCCTGGCCAGTGCCGCACCGACCAGCGAAGCGGCAGCGGCCGCCGGCGACGCAGTGCCTGCGCCGGTGGCCGGGCCGCAGGCGGTCGAGGCACTGATCGCCTTTCTGCAATTTGTCGGCAAGGCGCCACTGGTTGCCTACAATGTGCCGTTCGTGGCGGCGATGGTCGAGCGCGTGCTCGCCGAGGGCCTGGGAATCGAGTTCGCGTTACCGTGGATCGATCTCGAATGGGTCATGCCCGACCTGTTTCGCGACATCGACAGTACGCAGGGGCGCCTGGACGCCTGGCTCACGCATTTCGAAATCGACAGCATCCACCGCCACAACGCCGTCTCCGACGCCTATGCCACTGCCCAGTTGTTGCAGGTCACGATTGCCCGTGGCGCGCGCAAAGGTTTCGAAACCCCGGCCAGTCTGCTTGAGCTCGAGAAGGCTCGTCGTCATCTGCACCAGAGCAGCTAGGAGGGCGGCTCCGCGATGGCAGATTACTCTCTCCCACTGCGTCGCTATTACGCCTATTACACGGTCGGTTTCTTCCTGTTCATCCTGGTGCTGGGGGTGCTCGAACGGCACGGCATGCCGCCACGCTGGATCGGTTATTCGTTTCTCTTCCTGACCATCTTCCTTTACGCCACGATCGGGGTGCTGGCGCGCACCGCCAGTGTCTCGGAGTACTACGTCGCTGGACGGCGCGTGCCTGCGGTTTTCAACGGTATGGCCACCGGCGCCGACTGGATGAGTTCGGCCTCCTTCATGGGACTGGCCGGGACGCTCTACCTGACGGGTTATCAGGGCCTGGCCTACGTGATGGGCTGGACCGGCGGTTATGTTCTGGTCGCGCTGCTGTTGGCGCCTTACCTGCGCCGTTTCGGGCAATACACGATTCCGGATTTTCTCGCTGCGCGCTATGGCGGCAACCTGGCACGGCTGGTTGGCGTCTTCGCCACCGTCCTGGCGTCGTTTGTCTATGTGGTGGCGCAGATTTATGGCGTCGGCCTGATCACCAGCCGCTTTGTCGGTCTGCAGTTCGAAATCGGCGTCTTTGTCGGCCTCGCCGGAATTCTGGTCTGCTCGTTCCTGGGCGGCATGCGGGCCGTGACCTGGACGCAGGTGGCGCAATACGCGATCCTGATCGTCGCCTATCTCGTGCCGGTGACGATTCTTTCCTTCGAGGTCACCGGCATTCCGGTTCCGCAGCTGACCTACGGCCAGGTGCTGCAGAAAGTGCAGGTTCTTGAGGAGCGGATCTTCGACGATCCGGCTGAAGTCGACGCCCGCCGTCTGTTTCGCGAACGCGCCGATGGCTACTACACGCGCATCCTCACCCTTCCAGACTCGCTTGAGGAAGAGCGGCGCAGTCTGAGCACGCAGATCAACGAGTTGAAGAGCAGCAACGCGCAGATGCGCGAAGTGGTGGCGCTGGAGCGGCTGCGCCGGGAGTTGCCGAAGACCAGCGAAGCCGCGCGTGCTTACTGGGACCAGCTGATGCGCGAGGCAGGTCAGCGGGGCGCCCTGCCCGACCACCACCTGACGCCATACCCGGGCGCCGCAGAAGGCGTGAACAACACCGCGCGTCTGAATTTCCTGACCCTCGTATTCTGCCTGATGGTCGGTACGGCGGCGCTGCCGCACGTGCTGATGCGCTACTACACCACCACCAGCGTGCGCGACGCGCGCCGCTCGGTGTTCTGGTCATTGTTCTTCATTCTGGCACTGTATCTCACGGCTCCGGCCTATGCGGCCTTTGCCAAGTACGAGATTTATTCGAGCCTGGTCGGTTCGTCCATCACCCAGTTACCGATCTGGGTCACCTCCTGGGGCAAGATCGGGCTGGTGTCGATCGAGGATATCAACGGCGACGGCATCCTGCAGCTCGCCGAGTTGTCGCTGAATCCGGACGTGGTTCTGCTGGCGACGCCCGAGATTGCCGGCCTGCCATACGTCATTTCCGGACTGGTGGCCGCCGGTGCGTTGGCGGCCGCGCTGTCTACCGCCGACGGCCTGCTGTTGACCATCGCCAGTGCGTTGTCGCACGATGTTTACTACAAGGTTCTGCGCCCGACTGCGACCACGCAGTGGCGGCTGGTGGTTTCGAAGTCGCTGTTGCTGGTGGTGGCCGTGCTCGCCGCCAGCGTCGCCTCGCAGAAGCCGGCGACGATCCTGTTCATGGTCGCCTGGGCCTTTTCCCTGGCCGGCGCGGCTCTTTTTCCGGCGTTGATCCTCGGGGTGTTCTGGAAAAGGGCGACGCCCACGGGCGCCGTCAGCGGCATGGTCGTCGGCCTGCTGATGACCATCTACTACATGATCCGTGTGCATTTCGACGCCATCCCCTGGCTCGGCATCCACGGCATCGGCATGGAGCCCTGGCTGGGAATCCAGTCCACCTCGGCCGGCGTCTGGGGTGTTGCCATCGGGTTTTTCACGATCATCATCGTCAGCCTGTTCGGCGAGCCCCCCAGCGAGGAAACGCAGGATTTTGTCGAAAGCGTCCGTTATCCCGAAATGGAACGTTGGTGAGCCGTCGCTCGTCGGCGGAAGGGGGCTTTCTCGTGGGAGCGCCTTGAGTGCGGCTGGAGCGCAAACAACGCGACTACTGGCGGCGGAACCTCCGGATGACCGCCTGGCTGCTGGCGGTCTGGTTCGTCGTGACCTTCGTCGTCAGTTACTTCGCCCGCGAACTGTCGGAGATCAACGTTTTCGGTTTTCCTCTCGGTTTCTACATGGGCGCGCAGGGCGCACCGCTGATCTACCTGCTGATCATCTGTTGGTACGCCCGCTACATGAATCAGCTCGACCGCGAGTTCGGGGTCAGTGACGCGGACCCCGAGGAATGAGTCCGGAACGGTTCCGCTCCGCTATTTTCGTCAACAGCCTCCGGGGCTGTTTAATGTGAAAGTCACGTCAGCGACTCACTCGCTAGTCATGTTTCAAGGCAGTGCCGTTGGCGGACTTCCCGGTGCCTACGGCCGCCGGTTTTTTCACTGCCAGATCCGCCGGAGCCTGATAGCCGCTCAGTTCCATGAAGCCGACCCCCGCTTGCGAACCGCTGACCTTGACCGCTCCTTCCCAGTAGACGTTGAGCGTCGTCGTACGCGCATCGAACTCGCTTGCCCGTTGCGCCGGATCGACTTTCAGTTGCAGGCCGCGGGCGGGGATCGAGATCGTCCAGTTGATCGGATAGAGCACCCCTGAGGCAGGACTTTTCCAGGTGCCGCGCGAGTTCGCCGCGAAGTCCGCGGCCCCGAGTGCGCTCACCGCGCCGTCCTTGGCATACGTTCCCATGCGTAGAACGGCCGCACCTTGGCGATCGAAGAGCTCGAAAAGCATCAGGTCCGCGCCATCACCGAGCTGAAGCGCGAACCAGTTCCAGCGCAGGCTGGCCGCTTCGAAATCGCCCCACTGGTGATCGAACCATACTTCTCCGCGTACCGCCTTGATTGTTCCGCCAATGCTCAATGTCCCCTGGGCAGCCATGCGCGGACGCGACGTGTAATAGCTCTTGCCGGCGCTGCCGAAATCGAGCAGGCCGGCAACCGGGGTCCCCGGTGCCTGGTGCAGCACCGGTTGCAGCGCGTCCTTGAGTTTCAGGTCGAGCGCGAAATCCTTGCCCGCCATTTTCGCCGCGTGCTCGGCGCCTGTTCCTTGCAACTGCCAGTTGCCGAAGTTGAAGCCAAAGCCGTTGGTGCGGCCGTCCGAAGGGTTGCCCGCGGTGCGCGCCTGCTCGGTGTAGATCTTCTCGGTCTGATGGTCGAGCAGGGAGCCCTGGAATACCGTATGGGTGAGCGTGCCGCGGCGCAGGAAGGCGGCCATGTGAAACGAGTAACGTTCGCCGGAATCCGTCTGCAGGTGGCCGCTGTAATACCACCATTCAGTGAGCGCCTCATGCACGGCGTCGTCCGCGGGCAGTCTGACGGCGGGCATCTCCGCCACATTCTGTGTGGTCGGCGCCGGGTGAGCGGCCACAGCGTCTGCCGATGACTTGGCCGGAACGCTCTCGGAACGGATGAACATGATCCAGACGACCACCATTCCGACCAATAGCCAGCCGGAGATCACCAGCCAGCGATAGCGTCGGAACCAGCGCGACGAGCCGGGGCGGGCCTTGCCCCGACGGGAAAGTTTCACACGGTAGGTGCCCGACGACTCGGTACGCATCGCAATAGCTCCTCGCGGGTGGATGGGGGCGGACTCAGGCCGCCGGCAGTGTGTGCAGCCATGTTAGCGTGGCATCCTCGACCGCCGAACGCAACGCCCTGGACGAGAAAGTATGGTCGGCATCAGTAATCTCAATCCGGCGTACCTTGGACGCCTCGATGAGGCCCGACCAGCCAGGATCGGCAGCGGCGAACTCCAGGAATTCCTTGGCGGTATAGTCTTCCGCGCTCAGGATCAGCAGCATCCGTCCCGGAAACTGCCGCCAACCCGCAGCCATGCGCTCCTGAAACGAGCGCGTGGCAACTGCGCCGCCGGTCTGGCCGGACCGACGCGCCAGCAGCGCGCTGTGCAGCAAGCCGCTAAGCGAGTGCCATACCTGCATGCGGCCGCTGCACAACTTCCACCAGAACTCGCGCTGCAGCAGGCGCTGACCGTAATAGTGCTTGATGTGGGTCTGCGCCAGGCTCGCCTCCGAGCGTAGCCAGGGGTTCAGCAAGGCCAGACCCACGACCCGCCGGTCACGCGTCGCTTCGACGTACAGCAAGGTTGCAGAGGCCGCATCGCACAGCCCCCAGAGTACGATACGCTGCACCGACGGGCAGTGGTGCTGAAAGGCATCGATGGCGGCGCCGATGTCCGCGGAAACGTCCTCGAAGCTGCGCATCGTGCCGCCACCGTCACCCATGCCGCGATAGTCGAAGCGCATCACCGGGTAACCTGCGCTTGCCAATCGGCGCGAGAGCAACAGGAACTGCCGGTGGCTGCCGACACGATATTGCGGCCCGCCGACGACGATCAGGACGCCGCAACTGGACTCCTTTCCGGAGGTCACGGCGGCATCCGCCAATCTGGGGGGATGTTCCCGGCCGGCCTGCGCAGGGTTGGCACTGCCGACGGCAGTGCTTGCGGCGAGTAGGTGGGCGGGCCTGGCAATGATGCCCGGCAACACTTCGCCGGCGCAGGTAAACAGCAGTGCTTCCTCGACGATGTTCATGCCGGGACCGTTTCGGACAACGCCAGGAGACTGCTTTCAAGCAGCGCCGGGCTCTCGCTGATTTCGCTGGTCTGCCAGAAAGCCGGACCGTTGACGACCGTGCTGCGTGCCCGCTGGCCGGCAACCTGCCATTGTGTCAGGCGCGCCAGGGCGGCCGGCGACAGGCTGCCGTCGGGCCTGCCGGAGATCTCTATCCATTCCACCCGGCCTGAGCGGTGAGGCAGCAGAAGCTCTGCTTTCTCCAGACCGCCGGCGAGCGCCGGTGACAGCAGGTAGCCTGCCACTTCGACCGATTCTCCCTGTCGCAACTGGCCACGCACACGTTCCATCACACCCTTGGTCTCGTTGCCGAGGAGTTCGGCAGCCATCTTCAGTCGCAGGAACTGCTGCAGAAACTGTTTGCCCGCGAGGACTGGCTGCCAGAACAGCAGGTTGACCGGCAGCGCCATGCGGTTGGCGGCTTCATTGGCCAACAGGCAGCCGGTGCGCAGGCCCCACAGCCACAGCGGCGCGCCGAACCGCCGCTGCAGCCATTGACAGGCAAGCTCGACGTCGGCCAGCCAGACCTCCCAGGTGGCGTCGCCAAAATCGCCGGAACTGTCGCCACAACCCATGAGGTCGATCTGCAGCACCGCGTAGCCGGCCGTGGCCAGCGCGCGTGCCTGCAGGGCGGCCATGCGCCGGGATTTGTTGAGTTCTTCGGCAAAGGGATGGATGTACACCACCGCCCCTTGCAGCTTTACCGGGTCTTCAGGAGCATATAGCAGGGCAAAGCGCTGGCCTGGAGAGGCAGGCAGGAAAAAGGCTTCGATCGCCACCGGGGGAGGGCTGCTCAGGCGTCCAGTTTGCCCTGGACGAAGTCGATCAGGCTGCCCAGAGTGGTGAATACTGACCCGTCGATCTCGTCGTCGTCGACCGTAAATCCGAAGCGCTCTTCAATGGCCGTGATCAGGGCGACCACTGCCATCGAGTCGAGTTCTGGAATGGCGCCAAGCAAGGGGGTGTCCAATGCAAACCTGCTTGCCCGTCCTTTGAGGCTCAAGACCTCGTCAAGAACCGAAACCACCTCGCTGCTGATATCCATGTCGACTCCTGGTGATGGGATTTCCGCGCTGCAGCCTGCCCGACCGGCAGGGCTGAACGAATGAGCGGCGATTATACCGAGTCGTGTGACGGCGCTTCGTGTGATAGGTCACACCACTACCGTGTCGGCCAACCGTCGGCGACCTCGGCCCGATTGCCGTCGGCTCTGGCCTGGTACACGCGCCGGCGCTCCGATTGTCAGGGCTTGCTGTTGCGGGAGAAGAGCAACAAGCGCGAACGTCCCTGTTCAGCCAGCAGCAGCTCATGGTCGCTGCGGATCAGCACGGACTGCGGCGCATGCAGATGCTCGGCGATCACCTGTAGTCGTGCAAAATCCCAGAACAGCAGGCGCCCATCGTTGGTGCGGTCCTCGGTGATCCAGATGCCCTGGGACGTACAGAGCAGAAAACCGGGTGACTGCAAGCCACCGAACAGCGCCAGCTTGCCGCCCGCACGCGGGCCTTCGCCCGCCTGGTATTGGTACAGCGAGCTGTTGCGCTGCTTTTCGGTGAAGTAGATACGGCCGTCGGGCATCGCACACAAGCCTTCTCCCTTGTCCAGGCCGCTGAGCAAGATCCGGCTGCTGCCGGTATCGGGATTGAATTCGGTGAGTTCTCCATTCTTGCGGTCGGCGAGTATCACGATATTGCCATTGTTCAGCTTCGTGATGCCCTCCGCGTAGTCCGATCTGAACAGCGGGCGTGCCCCGGAAGGTGTCCAGTACATCACCCACATGTTCTGTTCTTCCTGGGCAATGAGTACGCCATCACGCCAGGGCAGCAGTCCTGCGGGCTTGGAGAGTCCGCTCAGCAGGGTCGTGACCTGCCAGTTGCGGTCGAAACGGACGAGTTCGCCCTTGCCGTGATTGTGTTGGGTCGTTCCCAGCAGTTCACCCGCAGGTGATACCGCCAGACTATCGATCATTTCGACGTCGTCGACCAGTACCGCGTACTGCCAGCCTGGGGCCGCCGCCACCGGTCGCCAGCGCAGATAGCCCAGCACAGCCATGGCCAGCACGGCCAACAGGCCGGTGGCCAGCAAACACCAGCGAAAGGCGCGGGCGGCAAGAAGTTCCTTGGCAGTCATGAGTATGGATCGTTGCGTGATCGAGGCCGCATGGTAACCCGCAAAATGGCCGCGCGCGAAGTCGCCGTCAAACCACC
Source organism: Candidatus Accumulibacter propinquus (assembly GCF_056856495.1). Taxonomy (NCBI): domain Bacteria; kingdom Pseudomonadati; phylum Pseudomonadota; class Betaproteobacteria; genus Candidatus Accumulibacter; species Candidatus Accumulibacter propinquus. Next base: position 166,408 of record NZ_JBSEHC010000003.1, on the reverse strand, counting down.
GAGCCGTCGTGCCGCAGTATCAGCAGAACCCTTCTGCCAGGCCGGAGAGCCGGGTGGGACAACGAACGGCCAGGAAGCGGCACGACAGGTCGGAACCGCATGTTGAATACTGGCTGAAGCCCTGCGCCGGCCAGGCTCCTGTCTCAGTTCGGACAGTGCATCCATTACACTATGGTGATCGCTCCCGCTGGGTCGGCCCGGTGGATCGGGAGCGTCTCGACCAGGTGCTCGACGGCAAGAGCGATCCTGAAGACCTGCAGGCCTTTTACCAGGGCGACGGCGCGGCCAGCAGCCCGGAAGAAACCGACTTGTTCACGCAGCGTCCGAAGCTGGCCGCCTGATCAGGAGACGAACGATGCAGACCCATGAAGCCCGCAGCCTGCTGCGCAAGATGTTCGAGGCGGCGATCGCCGCCGCTCAGCCGGCGCAATGCGTCCCGCAGCACCTGCCGGAACCACCGCGCGGACGACTGATCGTGATCGGCGCCGGCAAGGCCTCGGCGGCGATGGCCAGGGCCCTGGAGGAGACCTGGTCGGGCGAGCTGTCGGGAGTGGTGGTGACCCGCTATGGCTATGCCGTTCCCTGCCGGCGTATCGAGATCGTCGAGGCGGCCCACCCGGTACCGGACGCCGCCGGAGTCGCCGCAGCACAGCGCATCCACGCCCTGGTGCAGGGACTCGACGCCGACGATACCGTGCTCTGCCTGATCTCGGGCGGCGGCTCGTCGCTGCTCGCCCTGCCGCTCGCAGGGCTGACTCTGGCGGACAAGCAGGATGTAAACCGAGGCCTGCTCAAATCCGGCGCCTCGATCTCGGAGATGAACTGCGTTCGCCGCCACCTCTCGGCGATCAAGGGCGGGCGCCTGGCCGCGGCCTGCCATCCGGCGCGCGTGCTGAACCTGATGATCTCCGACGTACCGGGCGACAACCCGATCGACATCGCTTCCGGTCCGACGGTTGCCGACCCCAGCACCTGCGCCGACGCCCTGGCGATCATCCGCCGCTACGGCATCACCCTACCGCCGGCGGTACTCGACATCCTCGAAAGCGGCCGCGGCGAGTCGATCAAACCTGGCGACGCACATCTGGCCAGAGTGGAGACGCGCCTGATCGCGACACCCCAGCTGGCGCTCGAAGCCGCCGCCGGGGTGGCGCGCCAGGCCGGCGTGGCGGCGCACATTCTCGGCGACGCGATAGAAGGCGAGGCACGCGACGTCGGCAAGGTCATGGCCGGGATCGCAATGCAGGTCGCCGGCCGCGGCCAGCCGTTTACCACGCCCTGCGTCCTGCTCTCCGGCGGGGAAACGACCGTGACGGTGCGCGGCAACGGGCGTGGCGGACGCAACGTCGAGTTCCTGCTCGCACTCGCTGTCGCGCTGGGCGGCCATCGCGGCATTCACGCCATCGCCGGCGACACCGACGGCGTGGACGGGCAGGAGGAGATCGCGGGCGCCTGGCTCGCCCCGGACACCCTGGCTCGCGCCTGGGCCAAGGGCATCAGGCCGGTCGCCAGCCTGGACAACAACGACGGCCACGGTTTCTTCGAGGCCCTGGGCGATTCGGTCATCACCGGCCCGACGCTGACCAACGTTAACGACTTCCGGGCGATCCTGGTTACCAACGAACCTCCCTGATCGGCGTGCCGGAGGTCCGGCAATTCGCCGGTCACCGACTACATCAGCACGATGTCGTACTGCTCCTGCGAGTAGCTGGGCTCGGCCTGCAGCGAGATCGGTTTGCCGATGAAATCGGAGAGCATCGCCAGTCCTTGCGACTCCTCGTCGAGAAAGCGATCGATCACTGCCTGGTTGCCGAGCACGCGGTACTCGCGAGCGTTGAACTGACGCGCCTCGCGCAGGAGTTCGCGCAGGATCTCGTAGCATACCGTGCGCGCCGTCTTGACTTCGCCGCGGCCACCACAGGTCGGACATTCCTCGCACAGCACGTGTGCGAGCGACTCGCGCGTCCGCTTGCGGGTCATCTCGACCAGACCCAGCGCGGTGAAGCCGTTGACGGTCAGGCGCGTGTGGTCGCGTGCCAGCGCCTTGTTGAATTCGCTGAGAACGGCGCTGCGATGCTCTTCGTTCTCCATGTCGATGAAGTCGATGATGATGATGCCGCCGAGGTTGCGCAGGCGCAGTTGCCGGGCGATCGTCTGCGCGGCTTCGAGGTTGGTCTTGAAGATCGTGTCGTCGAAATTGCGTACCCCGACAAAGCCGCCGGTATTGACGTCGATGGTGGTCATCGCTTCGGTCTGGTCGATGATCAGGTAACCCCCGGACTTGAGATCGACCCGCCGGGCGAGCGCCTTCTGCAGTTCGTCTTCCACCCCATGCAGGTCGAATAGCGGGCGTTCACCGATATAGTGCTCAAGCAGAGGCGCGACTGTCGGCGTGTATTCGGCGGCGAAGACCGTCAGCCTCTGAAAGTTCTCGCGCGAATCGATGACGATGCGGGCGGTCTCGGGATTCACGAAATCGCGCAGCACACGCTGTGCCAACGACAGTTCCTGGTACAGCAGGGACGGTGGTGCGGCGGTGGTCGCCTGCGCCTGGATGTCGCGCCAGAGTTTGCGCAGGTACTCGATGTCCTTGGCCAACTCGGGTTCGGTGGCGCTCTCTGCCATCGTTCGCACGATGAAGCCGCCGGTTTCTTCACCGGGCACCAGCCGAGCGAGTTTTTCGCGCAGTGCTTCGCGATCGGACTCCCTCTCGATGCGCTGCGAAATGCCGATGTGTTTGTCCTGGGGCAGGTAGACCAGCATCCGTCCGGCGATCGAAACCTGCGTGGACAGGCGCGCGCCCTTGCTGCCCATCGGATCCTTGATCACCTGCACGAGGATGCTCTGTCCCTCGAACAGCAGTCGCTCGATCGGTCGCACCGGCTCGTCGCTGAGGCGTGGTTCGCGGATATCGGCAACATGCAGGAACGCGGTACGGCCCAGGCCGATGTCGATGAACGCCGATTGCATGCCCGGCAGGATGCGCACGATGCGTCCGATGTAGACGTTGCCGACGAAGCCGCGACTGGCGCTGCGTTCGATATGCAGTTCCTGCACGACGCCCTGATGCGTGACAGCGACGCGCGTTTCCTGTGGAGTAAAGTTGATCAGGATCTCTTCGGGCATGGCGGGGCGATCTGGAGAATGAGAGTAGAATTTCGCTTTACTGCATTCTACCCCGTCACGCCCCTTCCCCGGACTTCTGCCGCCTTGACCTGTGCCCCCGAGTTGCTCGCCCCCGCCGGTTCGCTGGCGATGTTGCGCACGGCTCTGGCGTTCGGTGCCGATGCGGTGTATGCCGGCCAGCCGCGCTACAGCCTGCGCGTGCGCAACAACGACTTCGGCGATCTCGAACTGCTAGCGCGCGCGGTCGACGAGGTGCATGCCGCTGGCCGCAAGCTCTACGTGGTCAGCAACGTCCTGCCGCACAACCGCAAGGTCCGCAGCTACCTGAACGACATGGCCCCGGTGGTCGCGCTGCAGCCTGACGCGCTGATCATGGCCGACCCCGGGCTGATCGACCTGGTTCGCGAAACCTGGCCGGAGATGCCCGTCCATCTGTCGGTGCAGGCCAACACGGTGAACTTTGCCGCGGTGCGTTTCTGGCGCAAGCTGGGCCTGACCCGGATCATCCTGTCACGCGAGCTGTCGCTGGACGAAGTTGCCGAGATGCGCCAGGAGTGCCCGGACACCGAACTCGAAGTCTTCGTGCACGGCGCGCTGTGCGTCGCCTATTCGGGACGTTGCCTGCTCTCCGGATACTTCAACCATCGGGACCCGAATCAGGGCACCTGCACCAACTCGTGTCGTTGGGAATACCAGCTGAAGGCGGCAGAGGCGGATGCGAGCGGCGATGTCCGTGCCGCCGCTCCATCGCCGGGCCGACCCGGCGACGTGTGGCTGCTCGAGGAAAAGGAGCGTCCCGGCGAACTGATGCCCATCGACGAGGACGAGCACGGCACCTACATCATGAATTCCAGGGATCTGCGCGCCGTCGAACACGTCCGGCGCCTGACCGAGATCGGTGTCGACTCGCTGAAGATCGAGGGGCGCACCAAGTCTCCCTACTACGTTGCGCGCACCGCGCAGGTCTATCGGCGCGCCATCGACGATGCGGTCGCCAGGCGTCCGTTCGACCCCGGCCTGCTTGGAGAACTCGAGGGACTGGCCAATCGCGGCTATACCGACGGTTTCTATCAGCGTCACCATGAACATGAAATGCAGAACTACCTGCGTGGCCATTCCGAATCGGGGCGCAGCCTCTACGTCGGCGACGTGCTGCAATGGGATGCGCCGCGCCGACGTGCGCTGATCGAGGTGAAGAATCGATTCGCGGTCGGCGATCGCCTCGAAGTGATCCATCCCTCGGGCAATCGTCGGTTGGCTCTCGCCGCCATGCAGAACCTCGACGGCGCTGAAATCCGCGTTGCCCCGGGCAATGGGCATCGGGTGTGGATTCCCCTGCCGGCAGAATTGCCTGGTGCGATGCTGGCGCGTTTTGTCTGAGCCGTCGCACGCCGATGCCAGAATCCTCCCCACGTCCGCACCTCTTCGTCGATATCTCGGCTCACGGTCTGGGTCATCTGGCACAGGTGGCGCCGGTGCTCAATGCGCTTTCCTGCCGTCTGGAAAATCTGCGGATGACCCTGCGCAGCGGTCTGCCGACAGCGACGCTGCAAGCGCGCATCAATGCGGAGTTTACCCATCTGGCGGCGAGCAGCGACTTCGGCTACGTGATGCACGATGCGATGCGCGTCGACCTGGAGGCTACCGCCCGCGCCTACCGCGCCCAGCATGCCGACTGGGATCTCCGGGTGGAGCATGAAGCGCGCCTGCTGGCCGGCCAGGCGCCGGACCTTCTGCTCAGTGATGTTGCCTACCTGCCGCTGGCCGGTGCGGCGCGCGCCGGCATTCCCGCAGTGGCGATGTGCTCGCTCAACTGGGCCGGTCTCCTGGGCCACTTCTTCGCCGCCGAGGGTTGGGCGACGGAGATTCGTCGCCAGATGCTGGCCGCCTACAACAGCGCGACTTGTTTCCTGCGACTGACCCCCGGAATGGCCATGGCCGAGCTGTCAGGGCGCCGAGACATCGGCCTGGTTGCCGCCCTGGGCCAGGACTGCCGCCAGGCGATCCGAGCGCGGTTGCGTTGTGCCGATGACGAGCGCCTGGTTTTGATCGCCTTTGGCGGCGTCAGCAAGCAACTGCCGCTGGCTGCCTGGCCACGTGTCGCGCGGGTGCGCTGGCTGGTGCCGCAAGCCTGGCAGCTTGCCCATCCGTGTGCCAGCGATTTCGAGTCGCTGGGCCGATCGTTTACCGACCTCATGTGCTCCGTCGATGCGGTGATTGCCAAACCCGGCTACGGCACCTTTGCCGAAGCCGCCTGCAACGGCACACCGGTTCTCTACGTGCGCCGCCAGGACTGGCCGGAACAGCACTGCCTGATCGACTGGCTGGAAAGGCATGGTCAGTGCCGGGAAATCAGCGAGGTCGAGCTGCTCGCTGGCCAGCTGGAGGCCGCTCTGGAAGCCTTGTGGCAGCAACCGGTGCCGCCGAGGCCGTTGCCCGTCGGCGCCGCAGAAGCGGCGGCGCACCTGTTGCCGTGGCTGCGGCGCGCTGGTCACCCGCTTGCCTTGCCCGGCAAGCACTCCCGATGATCTCGAAGAGGTCTTGCCGTCAGCACGGTAGCGGGGGGGGGGGTTACAGCGCCGGATACTTGGCGGGATCGGACATCCTTTCGAGAACCTTGCCCAGTTCGGCGATGGGTATCGATTCATCGTAGACCCCGGCGCTGACCTGGATGCCGGCGGCAAACGAAACGTCCGCCGCCAGGGCGTACGACACCTTGCGAGACAGTCGCCCGGCGCCCGGTTTCTGCCACATGTACTCGACCCAGCCGCCACGGGCTTCGTTGCCGGCCTTGCACAAATCCTTGAAGATCGGCTTGCCGGTGTTGTCGGTAATCTGCATGATCGGCTTGCCGACCAGATCAGGCCGCATCGGATGCGCGATCATCCGGTCCTTGCGACAGTCATACACGAAGACGTAGCTGTCCTTCCATACCCACTTGCTGTCCCGCTGGTTGAAGTCGGCATACGACGACGCGCCCCGGTCGTGCAGCAACCTGGCCGCGGCGCGGACCTTGGTGATCGCCTCTTCTGCCGTTGCCACTTCCGCCTCTGCCGGCGCGGCGCGGACCGCTCCGCACGCCAGCAAGAGTCCCATCCAACCCAGCATTCTCAATAATTTCATTACACTGCTCTCCTGTTGTCTCTGTTCAAAGGGATCGGGAGTGACCGCTGCAGTCACCGTTCAGTGGTGTTCGCCAGCAGCGGCAACCTCGCCTAACTGATCCAGGGCTTGCCGACCGGAAGGATATCCCGACCAAACAAATCGACGTAGATGATGTGCGCCATGATGTACCAGGCCATGGCTGCCGTTGCCATCAGCTCATAGCCAGCCACGACCGTCAGGTCGGGATAGCCGAAATGCGCCAGGTCGAGCAGAATGAAGCCGATCAGCAGCAGCGTGAACGTCAGCGCCAGCGCACTGCTTACGCGCATGGCACCAATCCACAGGATTGCAGTGAACAGCGTCCAGGCTACCAGAAACCAACCGACGTCGGTCTTGCTGGAGGGGTAGAGGTTGTAGTGGTTACCGATCAACAGCAGTGCCAGAGCGATCCAGAAACAACCGTAGGCGGTAAACGCGCAATAGCCGAAGTTGTTTCCGGTCTTCATTTCCTGGAGTCCGGCGATCATCTGTGCCAGTCCTCCGAAGATCAGCCCCAGCCAGACCACCGGGCCCAGCCCCATCCAGCCGACGTTGTGAAACTGCAGCACCATTGTCGTCAAGCCAAATCCTGCCAGACCAACAACGGCCGGATTTCCCAGCTTCTGCTCTGCCATGCACTACCCCCTGTATGATAACGGCAAATTCGGCGGCAAGCACTCCCTGCCGCCCGATGGAATTGACCTTCCCGGGCTCTGCCGGAGCGAACCCATGCCGAAGGCGAGGCGGATTGTACAGGGCGCCTTGCAGAACCGGCAAACCGGGGGCGGATGCGCGATTCCAGCCACTGCTGAAGGGAAAAGTCAATATCCTTGAGGTCTTCTTGCAGACACCGGGGCCGTGTGCCGGTCGGCCGATTGTTGGGCAGGCCTGGCCAGGCAGCGGCACGCGGCGCTCAGCGTGAACGCGCGAGATCGAAGTCGGCGCTGTTGCGTTCGTCGATGAACAGGCTGGCCGGCTCGGCGGGCTGACCATTGCGGCAGGTGACCACCACATTGGCCAGTACCTGTTTCTTCTGCAGAACCTCGACGGCGCAGCGACCATAGACGCTCTCGATGGTCGCCAGCAGATTGCGCGAGTAGGGTGTGCCGAGGGCGCTGTCGAGGATCAGGTTGGCAATCAGCAATCCCTCGGGTTCCAGCACCCGCCGCGTCGCCAGCCAGAATTCGCGAGTGACCAGATGGCCGGGGATCGAGGAGTGCGAGCCATAGACGTCCACGATCGCCGCGGCAAAGCGCTGTTCGCTGCGGATCACGAAACGGCGCGCGTCGTCGGCGATGAACTCGCCGCGCGCTGCTTCGCCAAGGAAATGTTTTTCGGCAATGCCGCGGACCGCCGGGTCAATGTCGACATAGGTGTAGTGATTACTGGGCTCGCGGTGTGAAAGCGTGAAGCCGCCGGCACCGAGAACCAGGATCCGGCGCTCACGGAAACCCAGTTCATCGAGCAGCAGGCTGCGGATGTGTCGGATATAACGGGCGTAGAGCGGCGGCTCGGAGTCGTCAATCAACGAGGCGAAGGAACTGTTGTTCTTCAAGGCGCGCCCGTTGATCGCTCCCTCGTATTGCACCGGCAACACCAGATAGCTGGCGTAGGCGGTTTCGATCTCGGGACGAAGCCAGGCATTGGCGACCCCGGTCAGACTGGCGACGGCCAGGCTGATCACCACCGTCCGCCAGCCAGGTCCGCGCAGCAGCGTGTATCCGATGACCAGCAACAGGGCGCAGAGCGCGACGGCTGCCGAAACGCCGAGCCATTGCATGACCAGCAGCGACAGCGACAGCGAACCGAGGAAGGAACCGAGGGTCGAGTAGTACAGCGCCTCGCCGCTGGCCTCGCCGGCGCGTTCGCGAAGCAGCAGGTTGGTCAGAATCGGCACGGTTTGCCCGAGCAACCAGGCGATCGGGCAGAGCACGCCGGCGACGAGGAGCAGGTACGCAAGTTCCGGCGGCCGCAGGGCCGTGAAGAGCAAATCAACGCCAATCCCTGCCAGTCCGATGCCGACGAGCAGCGCGGCGAGCAGGAAGTTCTTCGCCACCACCTCGATATACCCCTCGTCGATCTTCGCGCCGGCGTGGTAGCCCAGCGCCAGGGCGAGCAGAAAGAAGCCGATGGTTGGCGCGGTCACCACGATCGAACTGCCCAGGTGTGGAATGATCTGGCGTAGCGCGATGACCTCGGCGCCGAGCGAGCAGAACCCTTCAATGAAGACGATGGAAAAAAGCAAGAGGCGTGACATGGGCAAGGGTGGGCGTGGCGCCGGCGGAGGTGAGCCGGCACTATAACCCAGCACGGTCCCGGTCCGGAGCTCACCCGGACGCCGCAGCGCTTAGTGGCGGGGCTGCTCCAGCCAGCCGCCCTGGCCACCTGCCGCGTCTTCGCTGAGGCCTCCCGGCAGGACTTCCGGTGGCAATTGCAGGCGGTGCAGCAAGGTTTCGCGGCTGATGTGCAACAGATTCTGGACGGCGGTGAGGTCGTCCGGTATCGCCGGATCGGTCCAGCCACCGGTCGAATGGCGGGCCAGGTTTACGGCCAGCTTCACATTCTGCACTCTTTGCAGGTGGGCCTTGCCGTCGTCCATCAGGGTGGTCAGCAACTCCGGCAGGTGCCAGGCATGGCAGAGCGCCAACTGCAAGTCAGCCAGCGGAAAACCGAGGACCTCCTGTTGGGCACCGGCGCTGCGCAGCGTCCGGTCGGCCTGCAGCCGGCTGCGAATCTCGATGGCCAGATGCGGCGCGAAACACCACAGCAGGATCTCGGCGATGTCGTTCAGCAGTGCAGCGAGAGCCACCTCCTCGACGTTCATGTCGTGTCGCGCAAACGCCCACTCATGCGCATAGTGCGAAGCCCGCTGGGTGCGCAGAATCACCTGCACGACGCCAAGCAAGGCTTGCGGTTGACCACTGAGCATGGTTTCGAGCGTGCGCGGCTGGTCGAACTTGCGGAAAAACGGGTCGATGCCAAGCATCATGACCGCGCTGGCGATATTCGTGATGTCACTCTGCAGGCGGCGGTGGCTGGCTTCCTGGATGTAGGCCAGCACGCGAATGGCCAGCAGCGGATCCTGCAGCACGATATCGGTGATGTCGCGGCCGTTGACCCGGTCGATTTGCTGGCGGGCGTGGTCGAGGCGACGCGCAGTCTGGCGCAGAATCGGCATCTCCGCGCTGCTCAGGAATGTCACCCAGCCTGCGAGGTCTCTTGGCATTGGCTTGTCGCACATGGATGTCGCCTTCAAGAAGGGCGTCCGAAGAACGCGCCGGCCGGTACTTCCTGCCGTTGCACTGTGTCAAGCAAACGGGTATGGCGCTAAGAGCGCCCCAAATGGGCAAAGGTGTCGTCCTGCCATGACCGCTCACCCTGCTGACCTCTCTACCACCCGCACGCGAGGGCTGCATCGTGAGTCACTCCGCGACTCTCCTGGCAATGGTAGCCGCAGCCCCCAAACCCTGCAAGCGCAGTTCGTCACGGTCATCAGCATAATGGCCGGCCCCGGCGCCCCGTCAACGAGGGCCTCGCCCGGGATGATGCCATGGGTCCGCCGGTTAACGACTGCCAGCGGATCAGAAGCGTTCGTCCTCGCGCAGGTAGCGCCATAGGCCGGCGGGCAGCTTGCCCAGCGATACGCTGCCGATGCGTACGCGCTTGATGTCGGTCGCGCGCAAGCCCACCTGCTCGCACATGCCCTGGATTTGCCGTTTGCGGCTTTCGTGCAGAACGAAGCGCAGTTGTTGCTCGCTGAGCCAGGAAACCTGGGCACGCTGCAATTTGACCTGGTCCAGCGACAAGCCATGCCGCAGAAGTTCCAGTCCATCCGGAATCAGCGTACCCTGAACGCGTACGTGATATTCCTTCTCCAGAGGCAAATCCTTGCCCGTCAGGCGGCGCGCGACGCTACCTTCCTGGGTGAACACCAGCATGCCGCCTTCATCGTCGCCGAGCCTGCCGGCAAGTGCCAGGCCGCGCAGATGGGTGGCTTTGAAGGCCAGTGGGGTCGTGTCTTCCGCCCAGCGGTTGGCGGAACGGATCAGCGTCATCGCGGTGTCGGCGGCGTCTTCCGCCGGCCCTGCGGCCGGGTCGCAGGGTTTGTTGAACAGGATGGTGACGCTGTCGGTGTGGTGCTTGCCCGCTACTTCCCTGATCTCGATTTTCGCCCGCGGGTTGACGCGTGCCCCCAGCCTGTTGACGATCACTCCGTCCACGCTGACCCAGCCGTTTTCTATCCATTCGTCGGCTGCGCGTCGCGAGCACATGGCCAATTCACTCACCAGCTTCGACAACCGTGGCGACTCCTTGGGCAAGCCGCGCGGAGCACTGGCCGTCGTCAGCGGCGCGCTGGTCGATGTTGGCGATGCCGTTGCCGCTGGTACGGGCGCGGCCGGGGGCGTGTCCGGCAAGCGCGAGCGCAGCGGGACAGCCGGCGGCCCCTCGATCTCGGCACGTCGCGGCGCTGGCGGGGCGGCGCGAACGCCGGTACTGCGGGCAATGCCGCGCGCCGGATAAGTCTTCAGACGCTTTTCAGGGCGCTCGCCTGGCGGCCGCTCGTCGGCAGTTCCGTTCTCCAGGCGGCGGCCCGGCGAGTCGGCAGCCGTGCGTGCGGTGGCGCGGTCGGCGGTCTCACGCTGGCGTTCTCCAGGCGTTTTACGGAAGTTTGTGTTCTGGCCTGTCGGGGGCGCCTCGCCAGTCACTCTTTGAGACTGGCGCATTGTGCGTTCGCTGCTGCTCGGCACGCCGACTCTTGGCTTCGAGGTGCTTTCAGGTTTTCCGGTGGGCGAGGCCGGGGCGGCCCAACTCTCGTCGGCCCGCCGTGGAGTCCCGTGCCTGGCGGTCTGGGAGCCGCTGCGGAGTGGCTTGCGCGCGGGCGCCCTGGTGTCGCCGGGGCGCGTGGAGGGGGCAGGTTTCTTGGGCAGTTTCAGGGTCGAGCGGGGCATGGCGTGTTTTTCCCTTGCCGTGAAAGTCGGGTCAGCGACTCACGAATTGCCCCTCTCCACGGTCGTGGCAGAGGGGCTGGGGTGAGAGGGGCGATCACCAGTTGCGTGATCGGGAGTGTCTGGCGCAGTCGCGGGCGTTGCCGCGGATGCCTCTAGTTTACGCCAGAAAGCGCTGCTTTCCCGGTCGGAGTCGGCGCGTTGGGACGCTGGCGGACTCCGCCATGCCGGATTCGTCGTCAGCGCGGCGGCGGTGGCGGTGGCGCGCCGAACGGCGGTGGGGGTGGCGGCGGGGCGCCACGTGGCGGTGGAGGCACAAAGCCGGGCGCGACTGGCCTGGACACGTTGCCATCCCGCAAGGGGTAACCGGCGGGCAGCGGGACCTTGTGGCCGCGCGAGTACATGCACTGCAGGTAGTTCTGGTCGTAACGCCGCTGCAGGGTGTAACTCGATGCGTTGCCGGCAGCCACGCCGCTGGTGCTGCCAGCCAGAAGGCCAATGCCGGCACCGACGGCCGCGCCTCTTGATCCATCGACGGCCGCGCCGAGCGCTGCCCCGATCACCGTGCCGAGCGCAGCACTGGCGACACCGGCATCAACGGCGGCAGACTGCGGGGTTCTTGGCCCGATCGCCTGGCTGGCAAAATTTCTGCACATCGCGTCGTCGGCCCGGAACTGTTCGAAGCGCTGCCCTGACCCGGGCAGGACCATCACGCTGGGGCCCTCCGGCGGCAACACGATGCAGGCGCTGAGGATGAGCGCCAACAGCGGCATCGAGCGACATATAGCCGAGGCGTCGGCGCTCACGGCCGGCGCTGCGCGGCGGCCGCAGTATGGCTGGTCTGCTTCCGGAAGCCTGTTCATCGACGTCCTCACGGTAATGATTATGTCCTGCTCGGTTGCTGTGAAAGCCACCTGACTGCGCTCTCGGCATGGATAGATAAATAACGCAGCAGACGTGGAAAGGCTGACGCGGGTGGCACGGATCCCTGGCGCAGGGCGGACTCTTGCCGGTCGGCGACTAACCGCTGTTGGCCAGTTGTTTCATCAGCCAAAGCACATGCTGTTGCCGCCCGCTGTTTCTGGTACGCTGTTGTACGCAAAGGGTAGTGGTTCCAAGGGCAGGCGAAGTTCCGGCGAGGTTGCCTTTCTTCGAAGTTCTGGCCCTGACCGCTGCCCGGGCGTCACGATGTTATTGCCGTAAACTTGAATGGAGGGGGCTGCCGGGCGGCCCCTTGTACTTGCCGGACGCGGTTCCCCTGCCGCTCCGGAAATCGACCGGGAACTGACTGCCGCATGCCAAACTATCCGGAAAGCGCCGTCGGCAACCTTGCCGACCTTGAGGAGGGACAGGTCGCTCTGTCGCGATTTATCGTGCAGCGTGACACCGGTCTCTTTGTGAACCTTTCGCGCCTGGAGTCGGCCAGTGATCTGATCGATTTCGTCAATCGCGTGTTCGCGACAGATCTCTACTTCCGGGCTCTCGATTACCCGCGACTGATATCTCTGTGTTACGACGACGCGACCAGCCGGGGCCGGCCGGCCGGCGAAGAGTTCTTCCTGGCGGCCGACATCACGGCCTTTCGGCCGGAACGTCAGGCACTCTACAAGGCGTTGCGCATCGAGGGGGGGGAGGCGGCTTATCTCTTCGAACCGCTGTATCGTGCATCGGATCCCGAGCAAACCCTGTCCGGCGGCGCCGAAATGGGCCATGCGGCGCCCGTACCCGGTCGGCAGAAGTCATCCGAGACACGCATTGAACTCGATATCGATGAATTCATCGCCGCCGCCTGGACCAAGGGTGTGTGCTTTGGCATCGACCTCGCAGCGGTAGATGAAGGCATGCAACTCGACAAGCCGGAGTGGCGAGTGGTTGCCCGGAGCCGACCATACGTGCCGGGAAAGGATGCCGAAATCATCGAGCAGACTCCCGGCCTGCGTCGCAACAACGCGCCGCGTCGGCTGCTTGGCGATCGTGTCGATCTGCGCCAGTTCGAGACGCGTTATCCGCAGGTCGCGGGCGGCGTACGTCTGGTGAAGAAGACGCCGCGCACGCCTGGGGTGGATGGCTGCGCCATCACCGGCCAGCCGTTGCCGGCACCGCTGCCCAAGGATCTCGATCTGGAGTGCCTGGCCGGTCCCGGCACACGCGTCAGCCGAGAGGCGGACGGTGAATACCTGGTGGTGTCTTCGTCCGGTTTTCTGAATATCGACCGGGATACCAACCAGTTCTCCGTAGTTGACAAGATCGTCAGTCATGAAGGCGTCAGCGTGCGCACTACCGGCGATCTCTGGTTGACCGGCGAAGTTTACGAACAGCACGGCGAGATCCAGGAGAAACGCATCGTTCAGTGCCGCAGCATCACCGCTTACGCGGATGTCTTCGGCAGGATCGTCTCGACTGGCGGTACCGTCTGTCTGAAACGGAATCTGGTGGGTGGCAGCGCCAGCAATGAGGACGGGGACATCATCATCCAGGGCACGGCTTCCGGTGCGACGCTGATTGCCCACCAGGGTTCGATCGATGTGAAGCGGGCCGACAATTGCGTGATCATCGGCCGTCGGGTGGTCGTCGGGCAGGCCAGGAACTGCGATATCGTTGCCGATGAGGTGAGCCTCGACATCTCCGAAGCCTGCGCAATGGCAGGCAAGACGATACGCGTGCGTATTGCCCGTGCGCGGCGCGAACTCGACAGCGTTCTCCTGGTGTTGGTGCCCGACCTGTCGAGTTACGAGGTACAGATTACCGCACTGCACAAGAAACGTGCAGCGCTGGAGAAATCGATTGCCGGCTACCGCGCCCGGATCGACGCCTTGCGCGGCGAGAACGATGTTGCCAAGTATCTGTTGCTCGCCGGCAAACTGCGAAACCATGAACTGACCCTGAGTCCGGAACAGCAGGTGGGCTGGCGCAGGCTGGCGGCACTGGTCGCTCCTGTCGTGCGCACCCTGGTACAGCTCGGAGAAGTGGTCAACGAACTGTTGGCTGAGTCGAATGCGCTGAGCGAGCAAGTCAAGGCGGTCATCGACGCCAGGGAGGAGTCATGTAGCGGCGTGATGTGCGCCGTCGAGAAGGTTGAAGGCGAAACACGTGTCAGTGCCGTCATGGTGCGGCTTGCTGACTCCCCGCTGAGTGCCCTGCCGGGCAAAGACTTGAAGGTACGCTTGCGCCGCACCGACGCGACGACCAAGCTGCTCTTTGCCGGTGTGGGTGGGCACTTCGAGTGGTCCTATCGCACGCCGCCGAAATAGCGGCGGCACAGGCACGGCCGGCGGAGGTGACGCCCGCCGCCCTCAGCCTTCGGCCACGCGCCTGCCGATGTGTTCAAGGGCCTCCTCGATCTGGTCGATCAGGACCAGGCAAAGATCGCCGGGTTGCAATTCGGCCAGAGCCGTATCGATGGCCAGGAACTCGCCACGGATCTCCCGGATCTCCGTTGTTCGTTTGGCGTTCTTCAGGCCCTCCTGCAGCAGGGCAAGCACTTCCCCATCCGCTCGGCCTCGCTGGCACTGGTCCTGATAGAGCACGACCCGATCGAAGGCGTGCCCCAGAATTTCCGTCTGCTGGCGGATGTCCTCGTCGCGCCGGTCGCCGGCGCCGCTGATCACCACCGAGCGCTGGCTGCCCACGCTTGATGGCAGGTTGTCAATGGCGTCGACCAAAGCCTGAATGGCGTCCGGGTTGTGGCCGTAGTCGGCGATCAGCGTCGCGCCCCGATACGAAAAGACGTTGAAGCGCCCCGGCGCGTTTTGCGCGTCGTTCACGAAACTGCGCAGGCCGGCGTGCGTTGCCTCCCAGGAAACCCCGAGCGCCCAGGTGGTGGCAGTTGCCGCCATGGCGTTCTCGACCTGGAAACCGATGGCACCGTGTTGCGTGAGCGGAATGTCGGCCAATGCGATACGGTGTTCGACACCCCCTCCGGAAGCGACGATCGAGTCGCCGTCACGATACACGACACGCTTCCGCTGTGCGCGGTGCATGGCCATCACCGGGTGATGGCGGTCGGCAGCAAAAAAGGTGACGCTGCCCGGGCACGAATCGGCCATCCGGGCGACCATCGGATCGGCCGCATTGAGCACCGCAACGCCGGTCCCGGGCCGGACGTTCTGGACGATCACACGCTTGACTACCGACAGATCCTCGACGGTGCTGATGTAGGAAAGTCCCAGGTGGTCACCCAGACCGATGTTGGTGACCACCGCCACATCGCAGCGGTCGAAGCCAAGCCCCTCGCGCAGCACGCCGCCGCGTGCCGTCTCGAGCACGGCGGCGTCGACGTCGGGGTGGAGCAGGACATTCTTGGCGCTCTTCGGGCCGCTGCAGTCCCCGGTATCGATGCGTCGGCCCTGAATGTACACGCCGTCAGTCGTGGTCATCCCGACCCGCAGACCGCTCTGCCCAATAATGTGGGCGACCAGCCGGACCGTCGTCGTCTTGCCGTTGGTGCCGGCGACGGCCACCAAGGGGATGCGGGCGTCGTCGCCAGGCGCAAACATGTTGGCGACAATCGCTTCTCCCACCGGCCGCCCCTTGCCGAAGGACGGCTGCAGATGCATGCGCAGTCCCGGCGCGGCATTGATTTCGACGATGCCGCCACCCTGGGCCTCAAGCGGGCGAAGGACGCTGTCGCAAACGACATCGACGCCGGCGATATCGAGGCCGATGGTCTGTGCCGCGGCCACCGCCTGCGCCGCGAATTCGGGATGGACATCGGCGGTGACATCGGTTGCCGTGCCTCCCGTCGAGAGATTGGCGTTGTTGCGCAGTACCACGCGCTGACCTCTCGCTGGCACCGATTCCGGAGCCAGCCCCGCATTCGCCAGGCGCGCCAGGGCCAGGTCATCGAGTCGGATACGGGTCAGCGAGGTGGCGTGGCCTTCGCCGCGGCGGGGATCGCTGTTGACCCGCTCGACCAACTGGCCGATGCTGTGTACGCCATCACCGATGACCAGCGGCGGGTCGCGGCGGGCGGCGGCGATGAGTTTGTCGCCGACGACCAGCAAACGGTAGTCGTGGCCCGGCAGGAAACGCTCGACGAGCACTTCGTCGCTGACTTCGAAGGCGATCGCGTAGGCGGCTTCAATCTGTTCGCGGGTGCCCAGGTTGACGGCCACGCCCTTGCCCTGATTGCCGTCCTGCGGTTTGACGACCACCGGGCAGCCGATTTCGCAGGCCGCAGCCCATGCGTCCTCGGCACTGAGGACGGGCCGGCCGCAGGGAACCGGAACGCCGGCTGCGTGCAGGAGGATCTTGCTCAGTTCCTTGTCCTGAGCAATCGATTCGGCGACGGCGCTGGTGGCATCGGTCTCGGCAGCCTGGATGCGACGCTGCCGGCTGCCCCAGCCAAACTGCACCATGCTCCCTTCGGTCAGTCGTCGGTAGGGGATATTGCGTGCCGTCGCCGCATAAACGATGGCCCCGGTGCTTGGGCCCAAGCGCAGATCTTCGTCGAGTTCGCGCAGGCGGTCCAGCGCCTGGCCAAGTTCGAACGCCTTGCCTTCGACCGCAGCCTTGCAGAGATCCTGCGCGAGTTCGAACGCCAGGCGACCAACAGCTTCTTCGCTGTATTCGACGACCACCTGATAGATGCCCGTTTCAAGGGTTTGCGCCGTGCGGCTGAAAGTGACCGGACAGCCGGCCTGAGCCTGCAGGCCGAGCGCAGCGAACTCGAGCGCCTGCGCCATCGATACGGCTTCATCATGACCGGCAGGCCCGAGCATGGCCAACTCGGGAAAGCGCTCACGCAGACGGGTTTCGAAACCCGGGATGCTGTCGATGCTGCGTTCGTCCTCGGCGCAGTAGATAATGGCCTCGATCGCTGTGTGGCGGCTCCACAGATTGGGACCGCGCAGAGCGCGAATTCGCGATACTTGCATGGACAGTTTCCTCTTTCGGATTCAGTGCGGACGCCGGTTGGTGGCGCTGGCTCGTTGCGGTCCACGACTCAGGCGATGGTGAACGTCTGCAGCCCGGTACGTATGATTTCTGGTCCGATGCCCAGCGCCCACGCGGCGCCGCTGGCGGCAAGGACATTCTCGATCTGGTAATCGGTGCGCCCACCGTTGGTCAGCGGGATGCCCTTCAGGCTGGCGATCTCCGTTTCGTTGGCGCCGTTGGCCAGTACGACCCGCTCGTTGCGTACGAATACCGCCCGTTTGCCCTGGGCCAGGTGTTCGACAAGGGTGGGCAGAGCGTCGTCCAGGCCAAAGAAGATCACCTCGCCGTCGCACAAGGGCGCGATCTCGACCAGCATCGGCTGGCTTGCATTAAGTACCGCGGCACCCGTGGGCAATACCAGATCGACCTGCGTGCGCAGCACGGTGAACACCTGTTCCGGCGTTTCGACGTGGTAGCGCCCGAAATGCCTGGCCGCCTCGACGTTGGTGATCACGCCCACCTGACAGCGATCATAGGCCAGGCCTTCGCTGAGGATGCTGTCGGTCCCGTTCTCGAAAACGGCGGCTTCGACGGCGCGATTCATCAGCAGCCGGTGGGCGCCTCCCCAGTTGGCGTTGTCGCCCTGCGCGATACAACGCCGATGCACGAACAATCCGTCGCTGCTGGCCAGCCCCGTGTGCCTGCCGGACAGGGTCAGGAGGCTGGCGATCAGACGGGCGACGGTCGTCTTGCCGAAGCTGCCGGTCACGCCCACCACCGGGATACGTCCGTCGTCGCCGTTGGGGAAGAGTTCATCGACGATGGCGCGACCGACCGGGCGTGGCTGGCCGGTCTCGGGCTTGAGGTGCATCAGCAGGCCGGGACCGGCGTTAACTTCGACAATGCCGCCGCGTTGCCCGTCGAGAGGCTGCGAAATGTCTTCGCAGACCAGATCCACCCCGGCGA
Source organism: Candidatus Accumulibacter propinquus (assembly GCF_056856495.1). Taxonomy (NCBI): domain Bacteria; kingdom Pseudomonadati; phylum Pseudomonadota; class Betaproteobacteria; genus Candidatus Accumulibacter; species Candidatus Accumulibacter propinquus. The sequence goes on along the minus strand of NZ_JBSEHC010000003.1, from coordinate 148,349 downwards.
TGTCGAGTCCGACGATACGTGCGGCGAGCGAGGCGGTGGCTGCAGTTTCCGGGTGTACCAGATCCGTGACGTCGTCCGTATGATTGCCGCTGCGGACGATCAGGACCTCACGACCGGCCGCCGGGACCGAGTCCGGGGCGAATCCCTGGCGCGAGACTTCGAGCCGAGCAACCGGGTTGTCGGCGAGGGCAATGATATCGAGCGGGAATTCCTCGGCGGCGCCGCGTCGCGGGTCGGAGTTGATCTGGCTATCGATCAGTTCGTCGATCGTTGACCGGCCATCGCCGACGACCTTGGCGGTTTCGCCACGCGCGGCCGCAGCGAGTTTGCCGCCAACGATCAGCAGTCGATGTTCCGAGCCGCGCACGTAACGTTCGACGATGACGCCGCTGCCTTCGACGACCGCCGCCGCATAGGCCGACTCGACCTCTTCGCGGGCCATCAGATTGGTGAACACGCCGCGCGCGTGGTTGCCGTCCGATGGTTTGACGACCACCGGCAAGCCGATGTCTTCGGCCGCATCCCAGGCATCCTCGGCACTATCGACCAGGCGTCCCTCAGGAACCGGTACGCCACAGGATTTGAGGAGCGTCTTGGTGAGATCCTTGTCGCGCGAGATCCCTTCGGCAATCGCGCTGGTACGGTCGGTTTCGGCAGTCCAGATGCGCCGGCTGCGGGCGCCGTAGCCGAGCTGCACGAGGTTGCCGGTGGCCAGCAGACGAATCGCCGGAATGCGACGGTCTTTGGCGGTTGCGGCTTCGACGATGCAGCCCGTGCTCGGACCAAGGAGCTTGCGTTCGGCCATGTCGGCCAGTCGTTCGACTGTGCCGGCAACGTCGAAGGTCTGGTCCTTGATGGCGGCCAGCAGCAGGTCGCGTCCCGCATAGAGACAGGAGCGTGTGACATCCTCATGCCAGGCGCGCACCACCACCCGGTATACGCCGCGCGTCGACGTTTCCCGCGCCTTGCCGAACCCGCCGGGCATACCGGCGAGGTTCTGCAGTTCAAGGGTGACGTGTTCGAGCATGTGCGCCGCCCAGGTGCCTTCCTCGACGCGCCGCAGGAAGCCGCCGCGCTCTCCGTAGCTGCAGCGGTGCTCGACCAGCGATGGCAACAGCGCGGTGAGCCGTTCGTAGAAACCCGGGATGGTATTGGAGGGAAAGTCCTCGAGTTCGCCGATATCGACCAGCGCTTCGATGACCGGACGGTAAGTCCAGATGTTTGGGCCGCGGAGGTAGCGGATCTCGAGGAACTTGATGTCTTTGCTTTTCATGGCGTCAGTCCAGGCACGGGAAGGTTGGCGCGCGGCGGCGCGGGACAGGCGGAAGGCCATCGGAGTACCGGCCCGGCCCGGATTATCTCGGGAATAACGCCGGCTGCGTCAATCGGCTGACCGCCGGGCAAGCGGATTGCTCCGGGGTTCGTCACAGGAAGCGGTCCAGGATCCGTCGGCTGTACTGATCGAGGGCATAGCGGTCGCGGATCAGGAAGTGGATGCCGTGGCTGTCAGCGATCAACAGCGCCGGCGAGGTGAGGCGGCGAATGTCTTCCTCGCCCTTCAGGACGAAACTCGCGGCACCGCGGTCGGTCTCGACCTGCCAGGTGCTCGGGGTGGCGAAACTCGCCACCCCGACGATGCGCGTGATTTCGGGCATGAACTCGCGCTGGGCGAGTTCCGACTCAACAAGGATGCGCAGATGGTCTGGTAGTGCGTCGAGCCGGTCGATCCACGCCAGTTCGTGGCCGTAAGGGTCTACCAGGCCGATGCCGTCGTCGGGGGCGGTGATCGGAAAAGCCCGCACGGGTACCACACCGGCATGGATTTCGCCGTCGGAGCCGATGAATTCGAGCTTGCCGAAGGCGTTACGGCGTAATTGGTAGGCGGGGGCGATGGTCATTGTCGGTCATCCTCGTCGTGTCGGGCGAGTTCCATCCGACGCAGTTCGTCTTCGGTGTCGACGTTGCGGGCCTGCGCCTGATACAGGCGGTAGTAATGACCCTCGCTAGCCATCAGTTCGTCGTGGCTGCCGACCTCGACGACACTGCCACGGTCGAGGACGACCAGTCGATTGGCGTCACGCAGCGTGGACAGGCGGTGCGCAATGGCAATCGTCGTACGTCCTCGGACCAGGTTGTCGAGTGCCTTCTGGATTTCCTTCTCGGTGGTGGTGTCGACCGACGAGGTCGCCTCGTCGAGGATCAGGATGCGCGGGTCGATCAGCAGCGCGCGGGAGATCGAGATCCGCTGTCGTTCACCGCCTGAAAGTGCCTGCCCGCGTTCGCCGACCAGCGAGTCGTAGCCGTGCGGCAGTCGAAGGATGAATTCGTGGGCGTGCGCGGCGCGCGCCGCGGCGACGATCTCCGCATGTGTCGCATCGGGTTTGCCATAGGCGATATTCTCGGCAATGGTTCCGAAGAACAGGAAGGGTTCCTGCAGTACCAGCCCGATGTGCTTGCGGTATTCGGCAACCGGCAACGACCGGATATCGACACCATCGATCAGGATGGCGCCTTCGGTGACGTCGTAGAAGCGGCAGATCAGGTTGACCAGGGTGCTCTTTCCGGAACCGCTGTGTCCGACCAGGCCGACCATTTCACCGGGCTTGATGACGATGTTGATGTCGCGGGTGACGCTGCGCGTGCCATAGCGGAAGCCGACGCCGCGCAATTCGATGCGCCCCGAAACCTTCGGCAGGTGCACCGGGTGCATCGGTTCGGGAACGCTCGAGACGTGGTCGAGAATGTCGAAGATGCGCTTGGCGCCGGCCGCAGCCTTCTGCGTGACCGAGACGATGCGGCTCATCGAGTCCAGGCGAAGATAGAAGCGACTGATATAGGCGAGGAAAGCGGTCAATACGCCAACGGTGATCTGGTCCTTGGCGATCTGCCAGATTCCGAAGGCCCAGACGATCAACAAACCGATTTCGGTGAGCAGCGTCACGGTCGGCGAGAACACCGACCATACCCTATTGACGCGGTCGTTGACATCCAGGTTGCGCACATTCGCCGCCCGGAAGCGTGCCGCCTCGCGGTTCTCCTGTGCGAATGCCTTGACCACGCGGATGCCGGGAATCGTATCGGCGAGGACATTGGTGACTTCCGCCCAGATGCGGTCTACGCGTTCGAAGCCGGTGCGCAGTTTCTCACGCACGACGTGTATCAACCAGCCGATGATCGGCAGCGGCAACAGCGTGACCGCTGCCAGCCAGGGGTCGATCGACACCAGAATCGCCGTGGTCATGACGATCATCAGCACGTCGGTGGCAAAATCCAGGAGGTGCAGTGAAATGAAGATGTTGATGCGATCGGTCTCCGAACCGATGCGCGCCATCAGGTCGCCGGTTCGCTTGCCGCCAAAATACTCCTGCGAGAGCTTGAGCAGGTGCTCGTAGGTGGTGGTACGCAGGTCGGCGCCGATCCGTTCCGATACCAGCGCCAGAATGTAAGTGCGTCCCCAACCGAGCACCCAGGCGAAAAGAGACGACCCGAGCAGGCCCGAAAGATAGAACGCGACCAGTTGCGGGTCGATGGGCTGGCCGTTCTGGTAGGGGATCAGCACCTTGTCCATCAGCGGCATCGTCAGGTAGGGTGCCACCAGCGTTGCCGCCGTGGTCAGCAAGGACAGCGCAAAGGCGGCCAGCAAGCGCCCTCTGTAGGGTCTGGCAAACCGCCCCAGGCGCAGCAGCGTCCAGGTCGACGGCGGCTCGTGGATCTCCTTGCTGCAGGCCGGGCACTCCTCCTGTCCGGCCAGCAGCGGCGTCTCGCACTTCGGGCAGAGTGCCACTGTCGAAGGGGGCGGCAGTTCTCCGGTGACGTGGTAGGCAAGTTGCCGTGTGAAGTGGTCGACCAGCCGGCCGGCGGCAACATCGGCACCGAGCGTGTAGCGCCAATGCGCCAGGAGGTGGTCGGCATCCGTCAGTTCCAGCGTTCCGACACCCGAATGATCGCGGCGGCTGAGGGAAAGTCCTGGGCGAAAAGTCCAGCTTGTCCAGCACTTGCCTTCGGCCGACAGCAGGCGCTCGCTGGTGACCACCAGCACGCCGGAAGAAAAATGCAGCCTGGCGTCGAGATCGATCTCGAGCCAGGCCAATATCCGTTCGTCGCCAGCGAGCTGCGTATCCAGTTGGGCCCGCCAGTGGGCCGGCAGCAAAAGTGCCGACGATCCGTCAGGCGGCGTGTCGCGAGCGGTGGCGGAGGGATGAGCTTGCGTCATGATTTGACCGGTCTTGCAACAAGGCTGCAAGTATACCTGCCATCTCCCCGGCATGGCGGTCCTTGCGCGACGGCGTCGTTGCGACCGCAGCCAGTAATACAGCCGCAATCGGGTCATGCCTGATGCCCTGTCGGGGTTGCTGGCGAGAGTGCATCCGGCCGGGGACGGGCAAACACGACCGGGGCCTCCTGATTCGTGTTCAGAGGCGCAGGCGGTCGTCGCTCAGATGGTGTTGCTGTTGCAGCCGGGCGACGGTCGGCAACAGGTTGAGGCCGGTGTCTTTCAGGTACTGCCTGGCGCGGTTGATCAATTCCACGCAGGGGATGTCGATGGGTTCGCCGGCGGTGGCGAAGGCGATGGTATTGCCGCTGTCACATGAAGGAAAGACCAGCGAACGGCCGTCGAAAGCCTTGCTGATTCTCTCGGCACTCGCCGCGAAGCCGCGTTCCCGCCCGAGCAGGTTGACTGCCAGCAGTCCGCCGTCGCTCAGGCGCGCACGACAGGCCTGGTAGAACGGCAGTGTGTCGAGCACACCGGCGCGGGCGTTGCGATCGAAGCCGTCTACCAGTATGTAGTCATGCAGGCTGTCGCCCTGGAGCATGTAGTCGGCACCGTCGGCGATGCACACGCGTAGCCGCAGCGGATCGTCGGGCAGTTTGAAGTGCAGCCGGGCGACGCTCTCGACCTGCGAATCGATCTCGATGACGGTGATCCTGGTTGCCGGCAACCGGTGGTAGATGAACTTCGCCAGTGATCCGGCGCCGAGCCCGATCAACAAGGCCTGGCGCGGCCAGGGCGGGTCACGCAGCAACACGCCGGCCATCATTTCGCGGGTATACGGCAGTTCCAGGGCATTGGGGCGCTGAATGCGCATCGCACCCTGCACCCAGTCGGACGAGAAATGCAGGTAGCGCACACCGGCCTTCTCGCTGATTTCAATCGCGTTGTTTGCCATCAGGTTGTGGGGAAGCAGTGGTTGCAGGAGCCGCAGAAGGTCTGGTGCGTGCAGCGCATTCCGGATTCGTTCCAGGAGGCTGTATCGAACCGCTCGCAAGGGGCCGCGGAGTCGCTGTGGTGTCATGCCGGCCTGAGCAGGCCGGCGGGATAAGCAGTGTGCAGGCCAAATTGACACGTGATCATTCTCCGCCCTCTGCGGCATTACCTACAGTCAGCAGGCCGTGTCCGACATTCTACCGCAGGCGGCGACGGCAGCCCCGGCTACTTGCGAGAGCTTCCCATGTCGGTGATCAAGGTGCCGGGAGCGGATCGTGAATTGACCAGCACGGTTCAAACTGGCTATACTCTACCGGTTTTTCGGCTTGGTCGAGGTGGCGACCCGCCGCATGCTGGTCGACCAAGAGGTAATATGGACTATCTTTTTTCTGCGGTTCTGGTGGTACACATTCTGGCCGCCATCGGCGTCATCGGTCTCGTTCTCGTGCAGCATGGAAAAGGGGCCGACATGGGGGCGGCTTTCGGTAGCGGCGCTTCCGGCAGCCTGTTCGGGGCGACCGGTTCCGCGAATTTCCTGAGCCGTGCTACCGCGGTCCTGGCTACGGTCTTCTTTGTGACCAGCCTGTCGCTCGCCTACATCGCTTCAAGCAAGCCAAAAACGGCTGGCAGTGTGATGCAGGATGCGATAAAATCCGAGCCTGTTCCAGCTTCGCCGGTAGGCGCTGTGGACAAGGGTGGAAGCCCTTCGGACACCGATTCGAAGGCGAAGGATATTCCCAGGTAATTTGCTGTGAAGGCGCGGGCGGGAAGTGCAGAACTCCTCGATCAACTCGTCTGCTGTCTGTGGTAGTGCCGACGTGGTGAAATTGGTATACACGCTATCTTGAGGGGGTAGTGACTTCGGTCGTATGAGTTCGAGTCTCATCGTCGGCACCAGAGGAGCCCTCCGGGTGGGGTGGCTGCAGTCTGTAGTGTGAATTGAAGCGCTTGTGGGGCGGATCATGCTGGAAAGCTATTTCCCGGTATTTGTCTTCATACTGATTGGCGTCGCTTTCGGTTTTGCGCCCGTCGTGGCTGGTCTGGTGGTTGCACCGCACCGCCCGGACAGCGAAAAACTTTCCCCTTACGAGTGTGGCTTCGAAGCCTTCGAAGATGCGCGCATGAAGTTCGATGTGCGCTACTACCTGATCGCCATCATCTTTATCCTGTTCGACCTCGAAGTGGCATTCCTGTTGCCCTGGGCGACGATCTTCAAGGAAATCGCGCAAACCGAGTCCGTGCGCTGGTTCGGTTTCATCGAGATGCTGGTTTTTATCGCCATCCTGGTCGTCGGCTACCTCTATGCCTGGGCCAAGGGCGCTCTGGATTGGGAGTGAGCGATGGGCATTGAAGGCATTCTGCAAGAAGGCTTCGTCACGACCACGGCTGACAAGCTGATCAACTATGTCCGCACGGGTTCGATGTGGCCAATGAGTTTCGGGCTCGCCTGCTGCGCCATCGAGATGATTCACGCGGGTTGCTCGCGGTACGATCTGGACCGCTTCGGCATCGTTTTTCGCCCAAGTCCTCGTCAATCCGACGTGATGATCGTTGCCGGCACGCTGACCAACAAGATGGCCCCGGCCCTGCGCAAGGTCTACGACCAGATGGCAGAGCCGCGCTGGGTGGTTTCGATGGGTTCCTGCGCCAATGGCGGCGGCTACTATCACTACGCTTACTCTGTGGTGCGTGGCTGTGACCGAATCGTTCCCGTCGATATCTACGTGCCCGGTTGTCCGCCGACCGCCGAGGCGCTGATTTATGGGCTCATTCAGTTGCAGAACAAGATCCGCCGTACAAACACCATCGCCCGCTGAACAAAACCAACCGAGAGTGAGCCATGTCCGCCAAGCTGGAAGCGCTTAGTCACAACCTGCAAAAGCATCTCGGCGATCGAGTGAAGTCCCTGAAGGAGGCGCTCGGTGAAGTGACCATCGAGGTTGATGCCGCCGACTATCTTGTCGTGATGCAGACGCTCCGTGATCAACCCGAGTTGTCCTTCGAAGAATTGATCGACCTTTGTGGTGTCGATTATTCCACGTACGGGAACGTACAGCGGGTGGGCGGGCGATTCGCGGTGGTCAGTCACCTGCTGTCGATCAGTCACAACTGGCGGCTGCGTGTGCGTTGCTTTGCGATGGATGACAACTTCCCCTCGCTACCGTCGGTTACCTCGGTCTGGAGCAGCGTTAACTGGTTCGAGCGCGAGGCCTTTGACCTGCTGGGCATCGTTTTCCCGGGGCACAACGACTTGCGCCGCATCCTTACCGATTACGGCTTCGTCGGGCATCCGTTCCGCAAGGATTTTCCGATCTCCGGCTACGTGGAAATGCGTTACGACCCCGAGCAGCAGCGGGTCATTTATCAGCCGGTGACCATTGAGCCCCGCGAAGTCACGCCGCGGATCGTTCGCGAAGCGACCTACGGGAACGTCTAACATGCCTGAACTTCGCAACTTCACCTTGAACTTCGGGCCGCAGCACCCGGCCGCGCATGGTGTTCTGCGCATGGTGCTCGAACTTGACGGCGAAGTGGTGATGCGTGCCGATCCGCATATCGGTCTGCTGCACCGGGCTACCGAGAAACTCGCCGAGAACAAGACCTGGATCCAGTCCTTGCCATACATGGACCGGCTTGACTATGTCTCGATGATGTGCAACGAGCACGCTTATTGTCTGGCAGTCGAGAAGCTCTTGCAGATCGAGGTGCCGATCCGCGCGCAGTACATTCGCGTGATGTTTGACGAAATCACACGCATCCTCAATCACTTGCTCTGGGTCGGCTGCCACGGTCTCGACGTCGGGGCAATGACGATGGTGCTCTACGCCTTCCGTGAACGCGAAGACCTGGTTGATGCCTACGAAGCGGTGTCGGGTGCGCGCATGCACGCTGCCTACTACCGACCGGGTGGCGTGTACCGTGATCTGCCCGACCGCCTGCCGCAGTACCAGGAATCGAAGTGGAAGAGTGCCGCGCAGATCAAGCCCTTCAACGAGGCGCGCAGCGGTTCCCTGCTCGATTTCCTTGACGATTTCGTCGGTCGGTTCCCGAAACTGCTCGACGAGTACGAAACACTCCTGACCGACAATCGGATCTGGAAACAGCGTCTGGTGAACGTGGGTATCGTCTCGCCGGAGCGCGCATTGCAGCGCGGCTTTAGCGGCCCGATGCTGCGCGGTTCCGGCATTGCCTGGGATCTGCGCAAGAAGCAGCCCTATGAAGTCTATGACCGGCTCGATTTCGATATCCCCGTGGGGGTCACCGGTGACTCCTACGATCGCTATCTGGTGCGCATGGAAGAGATGCGGCAGTCGAACCGGATTGTCCGGCAATGCATCGACTGGTTGCGCCAGAACCCCGGCCCGGTGATGTCCGACAATCACAAGGTGGCGCCGCCGGATCGCGAGGCCATGAAGTCCAATATGGAAGAGTTGATCCACCACTTCAAGTTGTGTACCGAAGGCATCCACGTGCCGGATGGCGAAGCCTACTCGGCAGTTGAGCACCCGAAGGGGGAATTCGGCATCTATCTGCTCTCCGACGGCGCCAACAAGCCGTATCGCCTGAAAATCCGCGCGCCTGGCTATGTGCACCTATCGGCAATGGACGAAATGGTGCGTGGGCACATGCTGGCCGACGTGGTGACGATCATTGGTTCCCAGGACGTTGTTTTTGGCGAGATAGACCGCTGATGCTGACTTCAGAATCCCTCAAGAGAATTGATCGCGAAATTGCCAAGTACCCGGCCGACCAGAAACAGTCGGCGGTGATGGCGGCTCTGGCGATCGCGCAGGAAGAGCAGGGCTGGCTACCCAGCGAGGCCATCGAGAGTGTGGCCAACTATCTCGGCATGGCGCCGATTGCCGCCTATGAAGTGGCCAGCTTCTACAACATGTATGACCTCAGGCCGGTCGGCAAGTACAAGGTGTCGGTGTGCACCAATCTGCCGTGCATGCTCTCCGGAGGCGTCGATGCCGGGGAATATCTGAAGCAGAAGCTGGGAATCGGTTATAACGAAACGACGCCGGATGGCCTGATCACGCTCAAGGAGAGCGAATGCATGGGTGCCTGCGGTGACGCGCCGGTGGTGATCATCAATAACCGTCGCATGTGCAGTTGGATGCAGCCCGAGCAAATCGACAAACTGCTGGCGGAGCTCAAGTAATGGCGATTCTCGGTGCAATCAACCCGATGCTCAGCGTCGGCCTGGATGGCGACAACGCCTGGCGCCTCGCGGATTACGTCAAACGCGGCGGCTACACGGCGCTGCGACGCATTCTCGAAGAGAAGGTGTCGCAGGGTGATGTCATCAACGAAGTCAAGAAATCGGTCCTGCGCGGCCGCGGTGGTGCCGGTTTCCCGACCGGTCTCAAGTGGAGTTTCATGCCGCGTTCGTTTCCCGGCGACAAGTACGTGGTGTGCAATTCGGATGAGGGCGAGCCGGGAACCTTCAAGGATCGTGACATCCTGCGCTACAACCCGCACTCGGTGATCGAGGGGATGGCCATCGCTGCCTACGCGATGGGCGCCGGGCGTGGATACAACTATATTCACGGTGAAGTATGGGAAATCTACCAGCGCTTCGAGGAAGCACTGGACGAAGCGCGGGCTGCGGGATTTATCGGCAACGATCTGCTGGGTTCGGGTTTCAGCTTCGAGCTCTTTGCGCATCACGGTTACGGGGCCTACATCTGCGGCGAAGAAACGGCGTTGCTGGAATCGATTGAGGGCAAGAAGGGGCAACCACGGTTCAAGCCGCCATTTCCCGCCTCTTTCGGCCTCTACGGGAAGCCGACGACGATCAACAATACCGAGACCTTTGCTTCCATCCCCTACATCATGAATCTCGGCGGCGAGAGCTATCTCGAAGCCGGCAAGGCGAACAATGGCGGGACCAAGCTTTTTTCGGTGTCCGGCCACGTCAATCGGCCCGGCAACTACGAGGTGCCGCTGGGCACGCCTTTCGCGACGCTGCTCGAAATGGCCGGTGGCATGCGCGCGGGCCGGAAACTGAAGGCCTGCATACCGGGGGGTTCTTCCGCGCCGGTGGTCCCGGCAGCCACGATGATGGACTGTACCATGGACTACGACTCGATCAGCAAGGCGGGCTCCATGCTTGGGTCGGGTGCGGTCATCGTCATGGACGAGACGACCTGCATGGTCAAGGCGCTGGAGCGCCTGTCGTTCTTTTACTACGAAGAATCGTGCGGACAGTGCACACCGTGTCGCGAAGGCACGAGTTGGCTGTACAAGGTAGTGCAGCGAATCGAAGGAGGGCGGGGGCGCTCCGATGACCTCGAACTGCTCGCGAGCGTCACCACGAACATCATGGGTCGCACCATTTGCGCGCTCGGCGATGCCGCCTCGATGCCGGTCCAGAGCTTCATCAAGCATTTTCGCGACGAATTCGCGTACCACATCGAACACAGGAAGTGCCTCGTGCCCGTTGATGTCCAGCGCGCCGGCAGCGGCTTCTTTACGGCAACGGCTTAGGGTACGAGACGATGGAAATCGAAATCGACGGCAAGGTGGCGCAAGTGCCCGACGGCAGCACGATCATGGATGCTGCGCAGCAGCTCGGCGCCTATATCCCGCATTTCTGCTATCACAAGAAGCTTTCGATCGCCGCCAACTGCCGCATGTGCCTGGTGCAGGTGGAGAAGGCGCCGAAGCCGTTGCCCGCCTGTGCCACACCAGTGACCAATGGCATGAAAGTGTTTACGCACTCCGAACTGGCCATCAAGGCGCAGAAGGGTGTAATGGAGTTTCTGCTGATCAATCACCCACTCGATTGTCCGATCTGTGATCAGGGGGGCGAGTGTCAACTGCAGGATCTGGCCGTGGGTTATGGTGGTAGTGCCTCACGCTTTCAGGAAGACAAGCGGGTTGTCTTTCACAAGGATGTGGGTTCGCTGATCTCGATGCAGGAGATGGCGCGGTGCATCCACTGCACGCGTTGCGTCCGCTTCGGACAGGAGATCGCTGGCGTCATGGAACTGGGCATGGCCAGCCGCAACATGCACTCCGAGATCATGACCTTTGTCGGTCGCTCAGTCGACTCCGAGCTTTCCGGCAACATGATCGATCTTTGCCCGGTTGGCGCGCTGACTTCCAAGCCCTTCCGCTATTCTGCCCGCAGCTGGGAGTTGTCGCGGCGTCGGTCGATCAGTCCGCACGATAGCATCGGCGCCAACCTGACCGTACAGATCAAGAACAATGTGGTCATGCGCGTGTTGCCGCGCGACAACGAAGAGGTCAACGAGTGCTGGATCTCGGACAAGGATCGCTTTTCCTACGAGGCGCTCAATTCACCGGCACGCCTGGGCAAGCCGATGGTCCGCGTGGATGGCGCACTGCGCGAGGTTGAGTGGAGCGTTGCTCTCGATTACGTCTCGCATGCGCTCAAGGATGTCGTCGGTAGCAGCGGTGCCGACTCGCTGGCGTCCCTGGCCTCGCCGCATGCGACCCTCGAGGAATTGTACCTGCTCCAGAAAATGACTCGCGCCCTCGGGTCAGGGAGCATTGACTTTCGTCCACGGCGACGCGACTTTTCAACTGACGGCAAGCTTGCCGGCGTGCCGTGGCTGGGCCTCAGACTCTCCGAAATCAAGGACCTCGACAGCGCTCTGGTGGTCGGCAGTTTCCTGCGCAAGGACCATCCACTGTTCGCGCAACGTCTGCGTCAGCTCGGCAAGAAGTGGGGAAAGGTCAGCCTGCTGTCTGTCGGTGGCGACGATCCGCTGATCAGGTTGCACGCACAGTTGACGGTGTCCCCGGCCGACCTGCCGCTGGCCCTTGCCGCGGTAGTCAAGTCTGCGGCGCAACTCAGGAGCGAGGCCGTGCCGGCGGGTCTCGATTCGGTGGAACCCTGCGCAAGCAGCCAGGCCATCGCCAAGAGCCTGGTCGAAGGTGAAAAGAGCGCCATTTTCCTGGGGAATGTCGCCGAGCAGCATCCGCACGCAGCTCAACTACACGCCCTGGCGCTTGAACTCGCGCGCCTGACCGGGGCCAGTTGCGGATTTATCGGGGAAGCGGCCAACAGTGTCGGGGGCTACGTTGCCAAGGCGCTGCCGACGGCGCTCAATGCCTACGAAATGTTCGCGCAGCCCCGCAAGGCCTACGTCCTGCTCGGCGTCGAACCGGACCTCGACTGCCACAATCCGCAACAGGCGGTGGCTGCGCTCAAAGCCGCAGCGCTGGTCGTTGCGTTGACCCCATTCAGCGACGGCGCGGTGCGTGAGTACGCCGATGTGCTGCTGCCGATTACCCCTTTCAGCGAAACTTCCGGGACCTTCGTCAACACCGAGGGTCGCGCGCAGAGTTTCAACGGAGTCGTGCGTCCCTTCGGCGATGCGCGCCCGGCGTGGAAAGTCCTGCGCGTGCTCGGCAATCTGCTGAACCTGCCGGGTTTCGACCAGGCGTCAAGCGAGCAGGTGCGAGACGAAATCATCCCTTCAGGTGAGTGCTTCGCCGGCGGCCTGAGCAATGCTCTCAACGGCGTTCCCCTGGCATTGCCTGTGACGGTTGGCGGCCTGCAACGCATCGCCGATGTGCCGATTCACTTCGCCGACGCTCTGGCTCGCCGCGCACCCGCGCTGCAGAAGACGCGCGATGCCGCTGCACCGACGGCACGCTTGAGTGCGCCGACCTTGGCCACCCTGGGTGTCACGGACGGCGCCCTGGTGCGTCTCAGGCAGGCGAATGGCGAAACCGTGCTCACCGCCAGAGTTGACGAGAGCGTTCCTGCAGGTTGTGTGCGGGTCGCCGCGGGCCACGCGTCGACTGCTACGCTCGGTGAAATGTTCGGTGCCATCAACGTGGAGCGTGCATGATGGTCGATGCGCTGCAGGGATTGTTGCAAGGCCTTTTCGGGTCGTTGTTTCCACTGGTGTGGACCGTTCTCAAGATCGTTCTGATCATCGCGCCGCTGCTTCTCGCCGTCGCATACCTGACATTCTGGGAGCGCAAGGTCATCGGCTGGATGCAGGTGCGGATCGGACCCAACCGGGTCGGTCCCTGGGGTTTGATACAGCCCATTGCCGACGGCCTGAAACTGCTGCTGAAGGAAGTCGTAATCCCCACCGGGTCGGACAAGAGTGTCTTCCTGCTGGCCCCGATGTTCGCCTTTGCGCCGGCACTCGCCGCCTGGGCGGTGATTCCGTTCAACGACACGCTGGTGCTGGCGAACGTCAACGCGAGTCTGCTCTACATCATGTCGATTACCTCGATCGGTGTGTATGGCATCATCCTTTCCGGATGGGCTTCGAACTCCAAATACGCGTTCCTCGGCGGCATGCGTTCCGCGGCCCAGATGATTTCCTATGAAGTGGCCATGGGTCTGGCGCTGGTCGTGGTACTGATGGTGTCCAACAGCCTCAACCTCGGCGATATCGTCAAGGGTCAAGGGCGGGGCTATTTCGCCGAGCACGGACTCGGATTCCTCTCCTGGAACTGGTTGCCGCTGCTGCCGATGTTCGTCGTCTATCTGGTGGCCATCGTCGCCGAGACCAACCGCGCGCCTTTCGACCTCGCTGAAGGCGAATCGGAGATCGTCGGCTTCCATGTCGAGTACTCGGGAATGGCTTTCGCGGTGTTCTTCCTGGCCGAGTACGCCAACATGATCCTGGTGTCGACGTTGACCTCGACGTTGTTCCTCGGCGGTTGGCTGTCGCCGGTGGGCTTCCTGCCCGATGGCATCCTGTGGCTGTTCCTGAAGATTTCTGCCGTGCTGTTCGTCTTCCTCTGGATCCGTGCCACATTTCCACGCTATCGCTACGACCAGATCATGCGTCTCGGCTGGAAAGTGTTCATCCCGCTGTGTCTGATCTGGCTGGTCGTCGTCGGCGGCTGGATGATGTCACCGCTGAACATCTGGAAGTGAGAGGCTAGCCATGGGTTCGATGAGGGAAATTTTCAACAGCCTCCTGCTCAGGGAGTTGTTCAAGGGGCTGTCGGTGACCGGGCGCTACATGTTCGCCCGCAAGATCACCGTACAGTATCCGGAAGAGAAGACGCCGCAGAGCTTCCGCTTTCGCGGTCTGCATGCGCTGCGGCGCTATCCGAATGGCGAGGAGCGCTGCATTGCCTGCAAGTTGTGTGAGGCGGTGTGTCCGGCGCTGGCCATTACCATTGAATCGGATCAGCGCGACGACGGTTCGCGGCGCACCACACGCTACGACATCGACCTGACCAAATGCATCTTCTGCGGCTTCTGTGAAGAGGCGTGCCCGGTCGATGCCATCGTCGAAACACGTATTTACGAGTACCACGGGGAAACGCGTGGCGACCTCTATTACACCAAGCCGATGTTGCTGGCCAATGGTGACCGCTACGAAGATCAGATCGCTGCGGACCGCGAACTCGACTCGAAATACCGCTGACAGGCCGACACGATGGAATTCAAGACCTTCGTTTTCTACTTTCTCTCGGCGATCCTGGTGTTCGCCGGATTGCGTGTGATTACTTCGCGTAACCCAGTACACGCGGCGCTGTATCTGGTGTTGGCGTTCTTTACCGCGAGTGGCGTCTGGATGCTGTTGCAGGCCGAATTCCTGGCCATTGCACTGGTTCTGGTTTATGTCGGTGCGGTGATGGTGCTGTTCCTGTTTGTGGTGATGATGCTCGACATCAATCTCGATCGCCTGCGTGAAGGATTCTGGAGTTACCTGCCGCTGGGCGCGATCATTGGACTGTTGATGGTCGCGGAGATGGGCCTGGTCCTTGGCGGCAACTACCTGGGGCTACTGGAGAGCAGCGTACGGCAGGCGACTACCGAAGATAGCAACGTGCAGGCCATTGGACGCCTGATGTTTACCGAATACGTTTATCCCTTCGAGCTGGCATCGGTGATCCTTCTCGTCGGAATCATTGCCGCAGTGGCCCTGACGCAGCGAGCGAAGAGAACGAACAAGTCGGTCAGCCCCTCGCAGCAGGTCTTCGTGAAAGCCAGGGACCGCGTGCGCGTGTTGCAGATGCCCGCCGAGAAGAGCGACTGACGAGACACGTGTCTGCGGCCGGACCCAGACCCAAACCAAGACCGGGTGGCGCCGAGCGCACCACCCCATGCAGAAGAATCAGGGAGGAACCTTGCTTACACTGTCCCATTTTTTGATCCTGGGCGCGATTCTCTTCGCGATCAGCGTCGTCGGCATCTTCCTCAACCGCAAGAACCTGATCATCATACTGATGTCGATCGAGTTGATGCTGCTGGCGGTGAACATGAACTTCATCGCCTTTTCTCACTACCTTCAGGACCTCGCCGGGCAGGTGTTCGTCTTCTTCATCTTGACTGTCGCTGCCGCCGAGTCGGCAATCGGGTTGGCGATTCTCGTGGTGCTGTTCCGCAACCTGAAAACCATCCATGTGGATGATCTGGACAGCCTGAAGGGTTGAACATGGAAATGCAAAAGCTCTACCTGCTGGTTCCCCTGGCGCCACTTGTCGGTGCCCTGATTGCCGGACTTTTCTGCCGCGTATTGCCGCGCTGGATAGCGCATACCGTGACCAGCGGCGGTGTGGCGATCGCCCTGCTCGCTTCCTGCCTGATCTTCAAGGACGTAATGGCAGGGAACACGTACAACGGTCCGGTGTACCAGTGGCTGACGTCCGGTGATTACCGTTTCGAGGTCGGCTTCCTGATCGACCAACTGACGGTGACCATGATGCTGGTGGTCACCTCGGTTTCACTGATGGTGCACATCTACACCATCGGCTACATGCAGGATGACCCGGGCTACAATCGTTTCTTCAGCTACATCGCGTTGTTTACCTTCTCGATGTTGATGCTGGTGATGAGCAACAACTTCATGCAGTTGTTTTTCGGCTGGGAAGCCGTGGGTCTGGTTTCCTATCTGCTGATCGGCTTCTGGTACACCCGACCGACCGCCATCTTTGCCAACCTGAAGGCCTTTCTGGTCAACCGGGTCGGCGACTTCGGATTCATCCTGGGCATCGGCCTGGTTCTGGCGCACTTTGGTACGCTCGATTACGTCGCCGTGTTTGCCAAGGCACCAGCGCTGGCAGCGAGCACCACGCTGCCGTTGTTTGGCGAAGGCCCGGGCGTTGCGCTGATGACCGCCATCTGCATTCTGCTGTTCATTGGCGCGATGGGCAAATCGGCACAGGTTCCCCTGCACGTCTGGCTGCCCGACTCGATGGAGGGCCCGACACCGATTTCGGCGTTGATCCACGCCGCGACAATGGTCACGGCCGGTATCTTCATGGTCGCGCGCATGTCGCCGCTGTTCGAGTTGTCGGATACGGCGCTGTCCTTCGTCATCGTCATCGGGGCGATCACCGCACTGTTCATGGGCTTCCTGGGCATCATCCAGAATGACATCAAACGTGTCGTGGCTTATTCGACGCTGTCACAACTCGGGTACATGACCGTGGCGCTGGGAGCATCGGCTTACTCGGTGGCGATCTTCCATCTGATGACGCACGCCTTCTTCAAGGCGTTGTTGTTCCTCGGGGCCGGCTCGGTGATCATCGGCATGCACCACGATCAGGACATTCGCAACATGGGTGGCCTGCGCAAGTACATGCCGATCACCTGGCTCACCTCGCTGATTGGTTCCCTGGCGCTGATCGGAACCCCGTTCTTTGCCGGCTTCTATTCCAAGGACTCGATCATCGAGGCGGTAGCCCTGTCGCATATCCCGGGCGCCGGATTTGCCTACTTTGCAGTCATGGCGGGAGTTTTCGTCACCGCCTTTTACTCGTTCCGGATGTATTTCCTGGTGTTTCACGGCCCGGAGCGCTTCGGCAAGCCGGCACACCCGCACGCCGCGCAAGCCAAACCCGCGCAGCCTGCGGCACATGCTGACCATTCGGCGCACGGCCATGATGACCTGCACGCGGACGACACGCATGCCGAGCACCACGGCCTTGCTCCAGGCCAGAAGCCGCACGAGACGCCCTGGGTGGTGACCTTGCCCCTGATCATGCTGGCCATACCGTCGGTGATCATCGGCTATATCGGCGTCGGCCCGATGCTCTTCGGCGACTACTTCAAGAGCGCGATCTTCGTCAATGCCGAGGCCCATCCAGTGATGGAAGAACTGGCCCATCACTTCCATGGCGCTTTTGCCATGGCCACGCATGCGGCGACGTCGCCGGTATTCTGGCTGGCGTTCCTGGGGGTGGCCCTGGCGTGGTTCCTGTACCTCAAGCGCCCCGACATTCCAGAGGCGATCAAGGCCCGTTCCAGTTTCCTCTACACGCTGCTGGACAACAAGTACTACTTCGACAAGTTCAACGAGGTCTTCTTCGCCGGTGGTGCGCGCCTGCTCGGCCGGGGTTTGTGGAAGGGTGGCGACGCTGGTCTGATCGACGGCATCATTGTCAACGGTGCTACACACCTCGTAGGCTGGTTTGCGACTCTGGCACGCTTGTTCCAGACCGGTCACATCTACCACTACGCTTTTACGATGATTATCGGCGTGTTCGTCTTGATGACCCTGTGGGTCACGCGCGCCTGAGCTAGAGAAAGACTGGGAACGATATGTCAGGCACGCCGCTTCTCTCTCTTGCCATCTGGGTTCCGATTCTCGCCGGCTTTGTTGTGCTGGCGACGGGCTCGGATCGCAATGCACCGCTGGCACGGATGCTCTCGCTGATTGGAGCTCTCGCCGGACTGCTGGTGACCCTTCCGCTGTATACGGGGTTTGACCTGCAAACCGCAGCGATGCAGTTCGTTGAGTTCAAGAGCTGGATTCCACGCTTCAACGTGAACTACCATCTCGGTGTGGACGGCATTTCGATGCCATTCGTGATTCTCAACAGCTTCATAACGGTGACGGTCGTGCTCGCCGGATGGCAGGTCATCGGCAACAAGGTGGCGCAGTACAACGCCGGCTTCCTGATCATGTCCGGGCTGTTGAACGGGATCTTCTCCGCCCTCGACGGTGTACTGTTCTACGTGTTCTTCGAGGCTTCGCTGATCCCCCTGTACCTGATCATCGGCGTCTGGGGTGGACCCAACCGCGTCTATGCGGCATTCAAGTTCTTCCTGTTCACGCTGTTTGGTTCGCTGCTCTTCCTGATCGCCCTGCTGTACCTGTTCGTGACCTCCGGGGGTAGCTTCTCTATTCTCGACTGGCAGCAGATGCCGATCGGCCTGAGCGCTCAGACCTGGCTGTTCCTCGCCTTCCTGGTGGCTTTTGCGGTCAAGGTTCCGATGTGGCCGGTGCATACCTGGTTACCGGACGCGCACGTCGAAGCTCCGACCGGTGGTTCGATCGTCCTGGCAGCCATCGCGTTGAAACTGGGTGCGTATGGTTTCCTGCGCTTCTCGTTGCCGATCGCCCCGGATGCGTCGCACGAATTGTCCGGACTGGTGATTGGCCTGTCGTTGATCGCCATCATCTACATCGGCTTCGTAGCGCTGGTTCAGGACGACATGAAGAAACTGGTCGCCTACTCGTCGATCGCTCACATGGGCTTCGTGACCCTGGGATTCTTCATGTTCAGCGCCATGGGTGTCGAAGGCGCACTGGTGCAGATGATCTCGCACGGATTCGTCTCGGGTGCGATGTTCTTCTCGATCGGTGTCATGTACGACCGAGCGCATTCGCGACAGATTGCCGACTACGGCGGGGTGGTCAACACCATGCCCAAGTTCGCGGCGTTCTTCATGCTGTTCGCCATGGCCAACGCCGGTTTGCCGGCGACATCCGGCTTCGTTGGGGAGTTCATGGTCATCCTCGCCGCTGTAGACCACAGCTTCTGGGTCGCCTTCGCTGCCGCATCGACGATGATCGTCGGCGCCGCCTATACCCTCTGGATGTACAAGCGAGTCGTCTTTGGCGCCGTGGCCAACCACCATGTGGCCGAACTGACCGACATCAACGCCCGCGAGTTCCTGATCTTCGTCCTGTTCGCCGTCGGCGCCCTGGGCATGGGTCTCTATCCGCAGCCCTTTACTGAAGTCATGCACAGCTCGGTCAATGAGTTGCTGCGTCACGTCGCCCTCAGCAAGATCCAATAATTGGTAGCCGCTATGACTCTTGCCGAAATGCAGTTCCTGACGCCCGATCTCCGCCTCGCAAGCGCGGAGATATTCATCGCGCTGATGGCATGCCTGATCCTGATGTTCGATCTCCTGGTCAAGGACAGGAAGCGAACCACCACTTTCGTCGCCACGCAATTGACTCTCGTCGGTGCGGCGGTAGTCACCTTTGCGACCAGTTCGGGTGAGATCAGCTACACCTTCAGCAACATGTACGTCGGGGACCTGATGGGCGACCTGCTGAAACTGCTGCTGTATCTGACGGTGATTGTGGTGTTGTTCTACTCGCGAGGCTACATCCTGGAGCGGGAACAGATGGCCAAGGGTGAATATTACGTCCTGGTGCTGTTTGCCACGCTCGGCATGATGGTCATGATATCCGCCAACCATTTCGTGACCATCTACGTCGGTCTCGAACTGCTGTCGCTCTCGCTGTATGCGATGGTGGCGATGAACCGCGATTCGGTCCCGGCGACCGAGGCGGCGATGAAGTATTTCGTGCTTGGCGCCCTGGCGTCCGGACTGCTGCTGTACGGCATGTCGATGATCTACGGCGCTACCGGTACCCTGGAGATCACGGCGATTGCCGAACGCCTTTACATGGGTCAGGCAGACAAGACGATCCTCGTTTTTGGCCTCGTCTTCCTGGTTTCCGGCCTGGCCTTCAAGCTGGGTGTCGTGCCCTTCCACATGTGGATTCCTGACGTCTATCAC
Organism: Candidatus Accumulibacter propinquus; assembly: GCF_056856495.1. NCBI lineage: Bacteria > Pseudomonadati > Pseudomonadota > Betaproteobacteria > Candidatus Accumulibacter > Candidatus Accumulibacter propinquus. The sequence goes on along the minus strand of NZ_JBSEHC010000003.1, from coordinate 128,421 downwards.
GGCGCCCCGACAGCGGTCACCCTGTTCATCGCCAGCGCTCCCAAACTGGCCGCATTTGCCATGGTGATGCGTCTCCTGGTCAATGGCCTGATCGTGCTGGCGCACGACTGGCAGACGATGCTGATCCTGCTCTCGGTGCTGTCGATGGCCATCGGCAACATAGCCGCGATCGCCCAGACCAACCTGAAACGCATGCTGGCCTATTCGGCAATCTCGCACATGGGTTTCATGCTCCTCGGAATGGTCACCGGCGTCGTCGGTGGCGATGCGAGGTTCGCACTCAACGCCTACAGTTCATCGATGTTCTATGTGATCACCTACGTGCTGACCAGTGCCGGCACCTTCGGGATGATCCTGCTGCTGGCGCGGGCGGGCCTGGAGTCCGACGAACTCGACGATTTCAAGGGTCTCAACAAGCGCAGCCCGTGGTTCGCCGGGATGATGATGATGATGATGTTCTCGATGGCCGGGATCCCGTTCTTCGTCGGTTTCTTTGCCAAGTTCTCGGTATTGCAGGCGGTGGTCGCCGCGGGCTATCTGTGGCTCGCCATCGTTGCCATTCTCTTCTCGCTGATCGGTTGTTTCTACTATCTGCGCGTGGTCAAGCTCATGTACTTCGATCAACCGACGAACACCTCAGCGATACAGGCACCGCTGGACGTCAAGATTCTGATGTCGGCCAACGGTCTGGCGGTTGCCTTGCTCGGTATCTTTCCGCAAGCCTTGATGTCGCTTTGCGCTTTCACGCTTCTGCGGTCGCTCTGACTACGCAGGCCATTTGACAGGAACGCCCCGCCAGCCGGGGCGTTTTCATTGGGAGTCCAGGATTGGAAAACGATTACCCGCATCTCCGCGAACAACAACTGGAGAGCACCCAGATCTTCCGCGGCAAGCTCCTCGACGTCCGGCGCGACCGCGTGCAACTGCCCGACGGCCAGGAGTGCCTGCGTGAGTACGTGCGGCACCAGGGAGCGGTGGTGATCATCGCGCTTCTCGACGACGGCCGACTGCTGTTCGTACGACAGTTTCGCTATCCGCTGGGTCGCTCGTTCCTCGAACTGCCGGCGGGAAAGATCGATCCCGGTGAGGACATCCGCGATACCGCCGCACGGGAGCTGCTCGAAGAAACCGGGCATTGCGCGGCGGAATGGCGGCACCTCGGGGTGATGCATCCCTGTGTCGGCTACTCGGACGAGCGCATCGAGATCTTTCTTGCCATCGGCCTGCATCAGGAAGCGGAACCGACGCCCGACAGCAGCGAGTTCCTCGATGTGCTCAGTCTGTCTCTGACGGAAGCCATGGCCGCTGTCCAGAGTGGCGCAATCACTGATGCCAAGACCCTCAGCGGGCTTCTCTGGGCTGAAAAGGTGGTCACCGCCGGCTGGTGACATTCGCAGACAACTGCTGGGGATCGCACAAGCAGACTCCCCCGCGATGCGGAAAGTCAGCCCTTTCGCGCGAGTTCGAGAACAGCCGCTCGGAGTTCGGCAACCTCGGTTTCGAGTCGCGCAACGCGAACCTCAAGATCCGATGGGACAGACGACGGCCCATCCGCTGGCAACCCCTTGCCTATGGGCAAGCTTGCCGCGCCGCACAGCAGATGCGCCCAGCGATGCTCGCGAGCGCCGGCCTGTCTCGGCAGCCTGGTCACCAGCGGGTCACTCGCGCGCGATGCCATTTCGTCGAGGTAGGCTTCAACGGACGACGTATCATCAAATCGGTACAGTCGCTCGGCGTTGGCGCGAAGTTCGCTGGCCGTCTGCGGGCCACGCAACATGAGAATGGCGAGCAAGGCGACACTGGCCGGAGGAAGGCCGTAGACTCTTCCGAAATTCTGTGCATACCGCAGCACACGTCCGGAAGCGCCGTAGGTCTCCAGCACCAGAACACGGCTACGCAGTTCATCGAGCGCCGCTTGCACTTCACTGTCCTTGACATTGATCACCGGATCCCTGGCCGACTTTTGATTACATCCGGAGGCCAGGCTGTTGAGGGTCAGCGGATAGATGTCCGGGGTGGTCCTTTCCTTCTCGACCAGTACGCCGAGTATGCGTGCTTCGAGAAAGGCAAGGGGCTTCTGCGCTGAGGGCTGCATGGTTTCTGTGGATCCCTTCCTAGCGTCGATCAAATTCGTTCAGTGACGATGCCGCCGAGTGATTGACCAACGCGGATGTTGCTCAGGCAAAAAGTTGCCCATGCTCACGCGAACTATGGAAACCGACCCGGCTCCACTTCTCGCTCGTCACTTCAAGGTTGTAGCGCGTGCTGGCCAGATAGACGGCATTGCCGTCGACGTCCCTGGCCAGTCGATGCAGTTGCTCGCGTTCAAAGCCGCGGCGTGTGACTTCATCGGGAAATGTCAGCCAGCGTGCCGTATAAATATCGGCCGACTCGAAGATGGCGTCGACCTTGTATTCCGTCTTCAGTCGCTGGGCGACAACCTCGAACTGCAGGTTGCCGACCGCGCCCAACAACAGCGCCCCACTGCCGAGGTTCTCGAAGACCTGGATCGCCCCCTCTTCACCGAGTTCCTGCAGTCCCTTCAACAACTGCTTGCTCTTCAGCGGGTCACGCAGGCGGGCAGCGCGGAACAGTTCGGGCGAGAAGTAGGGTATCCCCTTGAAGCCGAGCACCTCACCCTCGCTCAGGGTGTCGCCGATATGCAGGTTGCCGTGGTTGTGGATGCCGATGATGTCGCCAGCAACGGCGTCTTCCATCAGCAGTCGTTCGTTGGCCATGAACGTCAGCACGTTGGCGAGCTTCATATCCCGATCCAGTCGCAGATGCCGGATCTTCATGCCCGGGACGTAGCGGCCTGAACAGACGCGAAAAAAAGCGATCCGGTCGCGATGCTTGGGGTCCATGTTGGCCTGAATCTTGAACACGAATCCCGAGAAAGCCGGTTCCGCGGGCTGCACCATGCGCTGGCCCCCGTCACGCTCCTGCGGCGGTGGAGCCCAGTCGAGCAAGGCCTGCAGGATCTCCTGGACGCCGAAATTGTTGATCGCCGACCCGAAAAAGACGGGCGACTGCCGGCCGGCAAGAAAGCCGATCAGGTCGAACGGGCTGCTCGCGCTCTGGATCAGGTCAACATCCTCACGCAGTTTCCCGACCTCGCCGGGAAACTGGGCGTCGAGGATCGGATTGTCGAGACCGTCAAGCCGCTCGGATTCGCCACGTCTCTCCTCCCCGGCAGCGAAATGCAGCAAGCGGTCATTCAGGAGGTGATAGACGCCACGAAAGGTCTTGCCCATGCCGATCGGCCAGGTGATCGGAGCGCACTCGATGCCCAGCACCGATTCGATCTCCTCAAGCAGGTCGAAAGGCTCGCGGACCTCACGGTCGAGCTTGTTGACGAAGGTGATGATCGGCGTGTTGCGCATCCGGCAGACGTTGAGCAGCTTGATCGTCTGCGCCTCGACGCCCTTGGCCGCATCGATGACCATCACCGCCGCATCGACAGCGGTCAGCACGCGATAGGTATCCTCGGAAAAATCCTCGTGGCCCGGTGTGTCGAGAAGGTTGATGGTGTGCTGCTGATATTCGAACTGCATGACCGAGCTGGTCACCGAAATACCGCGTTGCTTTTCCACCTCCATCCAGTCCGAAGTGGCGTGCCGGGCACTCTTGCGGCCCTTCACCGTGCCGGCGAACTGGATCGCACCGCCGAAAAGCAGGAGCTTCTCGGTCAAGGTGGTCTTTCCCGCGTCAGGGTGTGAAATGATCGCGAAGGTGCGGCGTTTGGCGACGTCGCGGAGAATTTCGGGGGGAAACTGGCATTCGTTCCGGGAGTCGCTCATCGGGGTACTCGTCAGGAAGCTTGCGGCGGCATCGAAGCAGCCGCCGGGAGAAGGTTGCAAGTCACCTTACCGGCGCTACGCAGGCCGCACTATACCAAGACTCTGCGCAGGCTGAGAACACATCGCAACGTCGGTCACCGGAAACAGACCAAATCAGCCTGCAGGCACACTCGGAATCAGCTCGTTTGGCAGTAGAAACCCCAGCGAATAACCAGCCACCAGGGACGGTTGCTGGACAATTGACCGTAGAATCCGATCTGCGTACAACAGACCGGCCTCTCGACGCCGGAAGACGCGAGTCAGGAGAAGCGTTGATTGACAGGCGAGCCTTGGGTGATTTCGTCTACACGGACGTTGAATTTCGCCAATACCGGCGTCGCCGGGCCGAGCGTCTGCTGCGTACTGGCGTGGGTTTCCTGCTTGCTTATGTACTCGCCTGGGGTACGGTCGCGCTGACGCGCGGCGACTGGACAACGCTGCTCCTGCAAGGAGTCTCGATCATCGGAGCGGCCTGGGTCTGGTTCTGCCTGTCGCGCGGCCGGCTCGGGCTGGCCAGCCACAGTTACTTCTGGTTCGTGATGCCCGTCGTCGGCGCGTTGATCGCGCTCGAAGGCGTGTCGGGACCGTTTCTCAGCATGAGCCACTACCACCTGCTGCCACTGACCGTGGGTGCGTATCTGCTGTTTTTCGAGCACAGCGAGCGCGGCCGGCGAGTGTATGTGGGGGGCTGCCTGTTGATTTTCGCCGCCGTTGAACTGGGGCTGGTGACGCTGTCTCCCCTGGGTCTTTCCTACTCCCCCGATGCGCAGCGGACCGGGCGCTGGATTCTGTTTTTCGCGAACTTCACTTCGCTGATGTGGGTCGCCGGGCTCTTCGTGGCCGACCTGGCCGAGGTCGAGAGGCAACTCGCCAACGCCAATGCCCGTATGGAAGGTCTGCTCGAAAACATGTTGCCGCCGACGATCAGTCAGCGCCTGCGCCGGGAAGGACGAACCTTCGCCGATGCCTTCAGTGAATGCAGCGTGCTGTTTGCGGACATCGTCGGCTACACCTCGCTGTCGGAGTCGATTCCCAACGTGGTCAACCTGCTGGACGCCATCTTCACGCGCTTCGACGACCTCACCGAACAGTGCGGCCTTGAAAAGATCAAGACCATTGGGGATGCGTACATGGTTGCCTCCGGGATCCCCGAAGCGCGTCCCGATCACGCTGCCGCTGCGGCGGAACTGGCCCTGCGGATGCAACAGGCGATCAAGGATTTCCCCGGTCTGGAGATTCGCATCGGCATCAATTCGGGCGCGGTGGTGGCCGGTGTGATCGGCAAGAAGCGCTTCATCTACGACCTCTGGGGAGACACGGTCAATATCGCCGCGCGCATGGAATCGCAGGGGGTCTCCGGCGGGATCCAGATCAGCGAAGCGACGCGCGCCCTGCTGCCCCCCGACTTCGTGTGCGAGGATCGTGGTGAAATCGCGGTCAAAGGCAAGGGAGCGATGCGTGTGTATATGCTCAAGGGGCGCGCCACAGACACACCATCGGCCGCTTGCGATGCACCCGCAGAACCACTGATAGAACAGGGGCAAGATTGAATGCCGGGTTCGTCTCCAGCAAATGCTGCCGTCTCGAACAAGGCTGGCACGGGGTTCGCCTTGGCAGTTTGCCTTCGCCACCTTCGCCGGAAACGCCGGCACGACTTTCACGCTAAAATCGCTTCTCGAACGTATGCGTTGGCCAGAGGCTTGCCGCCTAGCCACGGACGAAAAAGCATCAAGTTCGCCGGGATCGCCGTCACGACTCCTCGTGGGCTGGTTGTTGTGTACAGTCGAAATGCTTTTCCAACCATGCGGCAGCGGACAAACGTGCGCGGGAGGCGTAACGCCATTGCCCACTTTCGGGGGATGCAAGGTGGTCACTTTCAAGAGTCATGCCGTAGCGCTGTTCGCTTCCTGGATGTTGTCATGGGCACCACAGGCGGCCGCGCAAATACCGACCTACAACCTGTTCAACGATACTACGGCGGACCTGTTCTTTCAGACCCTGGACCCGGCACGCGGCACCTGGAAAGACCAATCGCTCAAGGCGCATGAACAAAAAACCTACAACATGACGTCCGGGGATCCTGTCGGCAATATTCGCATCGCCACGCCGTCCCGCGGCTACAACGAGTACAAGGTCGGCGCCGGCGGTGTCTACCGCCTGACCTGGAGCGATCCAAAGCAAATGTGGGATGTGCGGACGGTCCAGCAGGGCCACGGCGCGCAGACCAACCCGGTGCAGCCGCTGGCGGCCAACAGCAACCCGGCGGCGAAAACGCAAGCCCCGGTACGCACCGCTGCACTCCCCTACCGCCTGGGTGATTCGGTGTTGGCCTTATGAAAGCAGTCATGGTACGCCGCCACGGTCATCCAGATGGACGGCAGCAAGCTGAAGATCCACTATGACGGTTATGGCAACGATTGGGACGAATGGGTTGACGGCTCACGTGTTCGCCCCCGCTAGGCGCCCGCTGCAGTTGCACCCGTGTGATCGGCAACAGCGGGCGAGCGCGCGATTTCCCCCACCAGAGCCGCAAACGCCAATGTCTGCGAACTGCCGACTGCCACTGCTTGCCTTCCTGCTGCTGCTCCCCATGCTGGCGAACGGCGCGTGTACGACCAATGACAAGCAGTGGCTGTGGAACTACTCGGGGAGCATCGCCGAAAAATACCGCATCGGAATGACGCTCGTGCTTGCCGGCAGCACTGTCAGCGGCAGCTACTTCTACGCCAGTCAACTGGCGGACATCAGGTTGCGGGGAAGGATTGCGCATGGGACGGACATCGTCCTCGACGAGCTGGACGCTGCGGACAGGGTCGTAGCCCGTTTCGAAGGCCGCTTTCTGACCAGCGACCCGAGCGGCCGCTATCAGGGTGACAAGCTGGAATGCGAGATCATCACCGGCACCTGGCACAAGCTCGATGCCAACCAAGGATTGCCCGTGCGCCTGACACTGGATAACGGAACCGCTGGAAGCCTGGCCAATCGTTACGCCGCTGCCGGAGCTACGGACGATGAACTCGTACACCGACAGGCCCTGCGCTTCTGGCATGCCGTCAAACGCACCGACAAGCCGACGGTCGCCGCGCTCGTTGCGTACCCGCTCAACGTCGTCGTTGCCGGTAGCCGCAAGCGCATCCACGACGCGAAGGAACTGGTCGCCAATTACGACGCGATCTTTACCCCGCAGCTACGCGCAGCGATCGCCAACGCCCTGCCGCGAAACATGTTCGTTCGCGACCAGGGAATCATGCTGGGCAACGGCGAGGTGTGGTTCGGTGCCGACGGCAAGGTGATCGCCCTGAACCCGCCGTGAAATCGACTGACCGCCGGCCGTTGGAGCCAGCACGCCGCTGATGAGCCCCCTGACCGAAATCCACGCCATGATCGACGCGCGCGTGCGCGCCATCCGTGAGGATCGCCCCGACTGGTGGTGCGGCAAGGGTTGCGACACCTGTTGTCGACGGCTCGCCGAACTCCCGCGACTGACGGCAGCGGAATGGGAACTGTTGCGCGACGGTCTGGCCGCGTTGTCGCCGCAACGGCTGGACGCAATCGGCCGCGACCTGGCCGCTCTGGCCAACGACCGTGCGCGCCCGCTGGTCTGCCCGCTGCTCGAACCATCCACCGGCAGCTGCCCGGTCTATACGCAACGCCCGGTGGCCTGCCGCAGCTACGGTTTCTACGTGCAGCGGCAACTCGGACTGTACTGCCCGGAAATCGAAGCGCGCGTTGCCAACGACAGCCTCGCCGACGTGGTGTGGGGCAACCACGATGCCATCGACCAGCGGCTCGCCGACCTGGGCGAAAGTCGTCCGCTGACTGAGTGGTTCGGAAATTGGCGGTGTGGTGAATAGCGCAGCCAGCAAGAATAAATAGAACGGATCATAAGGCAACCTCATTCATGAACATTTTTTCGAAATTCTCCAACCAGAAGATCTGGGTGCGCCTGATCGTCTCGATCAGCGTCATGACTATCGCGTCCTGGGCCGTGATGATCCTGTGGTCGGCGCACGTCAGTGAAGAGGCAGCAATCGAACAGGCGCAGGATTTCGCGCGGAGTGCCCACGACATGGTGCTCGCCGGGCTGACCGGAATGATGGTCACCGGCACGATTCCACAACGCGAGGTGTTCATTGACCAGATCAAGCAGTTGCCAAGCATTCGCGAGGTCAGGGTCCTGCGCGGCGAGGCGGTGACCAGGCAGTTTGGCCCCGGGATTGGGCAGGAAAGCGAACACGATGCTCTGGAAGGCGAGGTTCTTGCAACGGGTAAGGAGTATTCCGCGGTCGAAAGCACCGCGAATGGCGAGGAGGCCCTCAGGGTCATTCGGCCCGCGCTGGCGCACGAGAACTATCTGGGCAAGAACTGCATGACATGCCATGCCGTGCCGCTGGGCACCGTCCTGGGTGCGGTAAGCATGAAGGTTTCGCTGAAATCGACCAGGGATGCGGTGGCGCGCCAGCGCATGCAGACCATCGTGGCCGCGGTGTTGCTGACACTGCCGATGCTGTTGGTGATATTCGTATTCATCCGCAAGGTGGTCACGCGGCCGCTCGCGCACGGGGTGGATGTCGCGCATGCCGTGGCTGCCGGCAAGCTCGACAACGATATCGAGGTCGTTTCGAGCGACGAAGTCGGCGACCTGCTCAAGACGTTGAAGGTCATGCAGGAGGGCCTGAATGTCGTGCTGCAGGAAGTCGAGAACTGCGGGTTGAGCATGGGTCAGTCGTCCTACCAGATTTCGTCGATTTCGAACGAGATCTCGAAGGTCAGCCAGCAACAGCAAAGCCGTTCCGGCGAGGTGGACGGAGCGATGTCGCAGTTGGACGAAATCTCGCGGCAAGCGCTCGCGCAGGCTGTCGCCGCGGTCGAGCGCTCGAACCATGTGGAGGACATGGCGCGCGCGGGGATCGCCAACGTCGGGAGCAACATCGAGGCGATGAATGCGACTTCGGCCAGAGTCGAGCAGGTATCGAACGAAATTCGGGACCTGCAGCGGTCGGCACGAGAGATCGATGAGATCGCCAACACGATCAAGGAAATTGCCGGACAAACCAACCTGCTGGCGCTGAACGCGGCCATCGAGGCGGCCCGTGCCGGCGAACAGGGGCGGGGCTTTGCTGTCGTGGCGGACGAGGTTCGCAAGCTCGCCGAGCGTTCCGCCAGGTCTGCCGAGCGGGTCGGGATCATCATCGGGCATTTGTCGGGGCAGGTGGGGCAGGTCGTATCGACCATAGATGCCCTGGTCGCCTCGGTCGGCTCGACGCGCGAGGAATCGCGGCGCATGGCCGAGACCATGGAGCGCATTTCGAACAATGTCGCAGAGACCGTGCGAGCCAATCAGAACATTTCCACGGCCAGCACACAACAGCTCGATCAGTTCAGGCTGTTGCAGCAGACGCTCGATACGCTGTTCCAGACATTGCGCGAGTCGAGCAGCAAGGTCGAGGTCACCGCCGCGATCAGTGACGACCTGCGTTCGGTTGCTGCGCGTCTCAACGCCATCATGGCCAGGTTCTCATTTACCCATAGCACGGTCATCGACAAGGCGCAGAACGAGCAGCGTCGTGCGCCACGGTTGCAAAGCAACCTGCGTGTGCTTGTCGAGCAGCGGGGTGAGAGGTTTGAGGGCGTTACCAGCGACGTTTCGCTGGTCGGCGCGCGCCTGCGCCTGCGACGGTCCATCGCTTCCGATCAGGCGCTGACCGTGTTGATCTACCTGCCCGCTGAGGAGATGTCGCTATACGAGCAGCAGGCCCCGCTCAAGGTCAGCGGGCGTGTAGCTTGGAGCGAGGGGGGTAGCGGCGAAGATTGTGTTTGCGGTGTCGAGTTCTTCGAACTCGACGAACCACAACGGGCCGGCTTGGCGCGCTGCTTTGAGTATTTTGGCAAGAACCCCTTGTTCCACCGATAAGGCTTGCGCTCGACCGGCGTGATCTTGAAGCCGTTCACCTGGAAGAAAACCGACTTGCTGCAGGCAGGGAGAAGCGGTGGCCACGTATCCCCAGGCAAAAAAAGAGGGCGCCACGCGGGCGCCCTAAGGGGAGAGACTGAGAGGACAGGCTGAATCAGTAGTGGTAGGCCGATTCGCCGTGCGAGGTGATGTCCAGACCTTCGCGCTCTTCTTCTTCCGGCACGCGCAGTCCGATGACCATATCGACCAGCTTGAATGCGACCAGGGAAACGACGCCTGACCAGACGATTACCGTACCGACGCCCCAAAGCTGGCTGATCACCTGTGCGGTCATGTCGTAGTCGCCGACCTTGTTGAGCACATAGTCATAGACGCCGGTGCCGCCGAGTGCCGGATCAGCGAAGACACCGGTGAGAATCGCACCGAGAATCCCGCCGACGCCATGCACACCAAAGACGTCGAGTGAGTCGTCTGCGCCGAGCATCCGCTTCAGACCATTGACGCCCCAGAGGCAGACCACACCGGCCAGCAGGCCGATGGCGATGGCGCCGACCACTCCGACAAAACCGGCGGCCGGGGTGATGGCCACCAGGCCGGCGACCGCTCCGGAAGCTGCACCGAGCATCGAGGGCTTGCCCTTTAGCGCCCATTCAGCCAGCATCCAGGACATCGCCGCGCAGGCCGTTGCCACCCAGGTATTGACCATCGCCAGTGCAGCACCACCGCTCGCTTCGAGGGCCGAGCCGGCGTTGAAACCGAACCAGCCGAACCACAGCAGCGAAGCACCGATCATCGTGAAGGTCAGGCTGTGCGGGGCCATCGATTCGCGGCCATAACCAATCCGCTTGCCGATCAGCAGCGCCCCAACCAGACCGGCCATGGCCGCGTTGATGTGCACCACGGTTCCGCCGGCAAAGTCGAGAGCGCCCTTCTGGAACAGGAAGCCGGCCGTCTTGCCTGCCGCTTCGCCAGCCGCAGCGTCGACATAGGCATCAGGACCGGCCCAGTACCAGACCATGTGCGCCATCGGCAGGTACGAAAGGGTAAACCAGATCACCATGAAGACGAGAATCGCGGCAAACTTCGCACGCTCGGCAAAGGCGCCGACGATCAGGCCACAGGTAATCGCCGCGAAGGCACCCTGGAACACGACGTAGGCCAGTTCGGAGATGACCACGCCCTTGCTGAAGGTGGCCGCAACCGAGTCCACCGTGATGCCCTTGAGGAATATCTTGTCGAGCACGCCGAAGAAGCCCCCGCCTTCGGTAAAGGCCACCGAGTAGCCGTAGACCACCCACAGCACGCTGATCAGCGAGAAGGTCACGAACACCTGCATCAGCACCGAGAGCATGTTCTTGGTGCGGACCAGCCCTCCGTAGAACAGTGCCAGTCCGGGGATCGACATCAGGATGACCAGGGCGGCACTGGTCATCACCCAGGCGTTGTCTCCCTTGTTGGCAACCGGTGCCGGCGCCGCGGCGGCTGTGGCCGGTGCAGCACTAGCGGCATCGGTGGCGGCTGGTGCGGCCACCGCCGTTGTGGTTGCAGGCGCTGCTGCAGGTTTTTCTTCGGCCCAGGCCGGAGCGCCGATGCTTACGGCGCCGAGCAGGGCGAGGATGGCGAATATGCGTCTCATGATTTGCTCCTTACAGGGCTTCCTCACCGGTTTCGCCGGTGCGAATGCGGATGACTTGTTCAATTGCCGAGATAAAGATCTTGCCGTCGCCGATCTTTCCGGTACTGGCAGATTTTTCGATGGCCTCGATCACCTGATCGAGGAGACTGTCGCTGATCGCAGCCTCGACCTTGACCTTGGGCAGGAAGTCGACGACGTATTCGGCGCCGCGATACAACTCGGTGTGGCCCTTCTGGCGCCCGAAGCCCTTGACCTCGGTGACGGTGATCCCCTGTACGCCGATCGCCGACAGCGCTTCTCGTACTTCGTCAAGCTTGAAGGGCTTGATGATGGCGGTTACCAGTTTCATGTTGCTCTCCATGTCATGGGAAGGCGGCGCCTCCCCGGTTTAACCAATGTGTGCCTAAAAGCTCCGGCTGACTGAAACGACGGCGATTCCGCGACCCGAGTCCTTGGTATGCGAGCCGGTAGTGATCACCCCACCGCTGTCGGAGATCGAGTTGGTGAAGCAGCAGAGCGGGTAGCTGGAAGTACCAGAGCAAGCGAGATTTTTCATGGTTGAGCCCTTGGAAACGAAAGAAAGGAATGCTGAACACAACAAAGCATTTTGTGTGCCAGAACACTTCGCACGATAAATCAGTGCGCTGCGTTTCCTCTGCTGGAGCGCGGCGGTGGCTACTGCACTGCGATAGCGCAAGTACCGGTTACGGCGCACCGTTCTGGTGCGCCACCTGTCGAAGGGTTTGCCTGTGCTAAACTCTAAGCGTCCTCAACCACCTGCGCCAGCCGGCAAACACCATGCTCAACCCGAAGATCCTTGAAGAAATCGGCGCCCGCCTGAGCGCCGTCATCGCCGCCAGTCCGGCTGCCGACATCGAAAAGAACGCGCGCGCCCTGCTCTCCAGCGTCTTCGCCAAGCTCGATCTGGTCAGTCGTGAAGAATTTGACATCCAGACACAAGTCCTGCAGCGCACCCGGGAAAAACTGAAAGCACTCGAAGCGCGGCTCGACCGGCTGGAGAACGGCCCGGATCAGTCGGACTGAGCCGTCCCGCGCGCCTCGGACTCGGGGAGACCTTGCTCGCCGCATTCCGGACGGCGTCCGAAGTGATTCGGGATTACGGCCGCTGCCCTGCGAGGCCCCGGAAAGGGCCATAATGGACGTTCCATGGACGCCTCAACCTCGCCCCCGATCCCCAGCCGTGCGCAGACGCTGGAAGTAATGCGCCTGATGGGGAGGCAGCGGCCGATGCTGATGCTGCTGGGTGACGGCGATGGCTTTGGCACCCGTTGGGTACTGGATGGTCAGGAGGTGCCGCCTGGAATCGCCAAATACCTGATGGACGCTGGCTTCATCGCGGATAGCGGCGCCACCGAGTTTGCTGTCAGGAGGCTCACACTGACCGATTCCGGCTACCGCTTCCGGGAAAATGGTGTCCTCTGGTGGAGCAGCCTCGGTTTTCTGGAGCGTTTGAGAATCACGATCTTCGGTTGAAAGCAACGGGAAACATGGGATGACTTCAGGTGGAGAAAGCCCGTCGGTGAGTCCGCTTCGACGCTCATTCCACCACGGAAGGTTTGCCACCCCACCCCCTCCTTTTTTTCTCCGAATTGTTTAGACTGCGGTTTTCCCAGAGTCAGCGTCATGCCGCTCGCCATCGTCCACAGCCGTGGTCTCGACGGACTCTCTGCTCCGGAGGTCGCGGTCGAGGTGCATCTCGCGGGCGGCCTGCCGAGCCTCACCCTGGTCGGGCTGCCCGATACGGAAGTCAAGGAGGCACGCGATCGGGTACGTGCGGCACTGCAGAACTCGGGCTTCGATTTTCCCGGCAAGCGCATTACCGTCAACCTCGCGCCAGCCGAGTTGCCCAAGGAATCGGGGCGCTTCGATCTGCCGATCGCGCTCGGCATTCTCGCCGCCTCCGGTCAAATTCCGAGTGCGGCGCTGGCCAACCATGAATTTGCCGGTGAACTGTCGCTCTCCGGTGAATTGCGGCCGATCCGCGGCGCGTTGGCCATGGTCCTCGCCGCCGGTGGCGTGGGACGCAGCTTCGTTCTCCCGACCAGCAGTGCCCGCGAAGCGGCTTTGGCCAGCAAGGTGCGGGTGCTGACGGCGCGCACGCTGCTCGACGTCTGCGCACACCTGACCGGGCAAGGAGCGCTGGACGAATGCCAGGCCACCGATGCGACAGCCGATGACGGCAGCGATTACCCTGACCTCGGCGAGGTACGCGGACAGGTACAGGCCAAGCGGGGGCTGGAAATCGCTGCCGCCGGCGCGCACTCGCTCCTCCTCGCCGGCCCTCCGGGTACCGGCAAGTCGATGCTCGCCAGCCGCCTGCCAGGCCTGCTGCCGCCAATGACGCTGACCGCCGCGCTCGAATCGGCGGCCGTGTTGTCGCTGGCCGGGCAGTTTCGCCCCGAGGTCTTTCGCCGCCATCCCTACCGTGCACCGCACCATACGGCGTCATCGGCGGCGCTGGTCGGTGGCGGCAGCATACCCCGTCCCGGCGAGATCTCTCTGGCGCATCAGGGCGTCCTGTTTCTCGACGAAATTCCCGAGTTCGATCGGCGGGTACTCGAAGCTCTGCGCGAACCGCTGGATTCGGGGCGTATCCACATCTCACGTGCGGCAAGGCAAGCGGAGTTTCCCGCCCAGTTCCAGCTCGTCGCGGCGATGAACCCCTGTCCCTGCGGTTATCACGGCGATTCGCGCGGCCGCTGCCGATGTACACCGGACCAGGTGCTGCGTTATCGCAGCCGGATCTCGGGGCCGCTGCTCGACCGCATCGACCTGCAGATCGAAGTGCCCGCGGTGCCGGCGGAGGTCCTGCAACAGCCACCTGACGGCGAAGCGTCGGCTACCGTTCGGGCACGTGTCACGCAGGCGCGGGAAAGGCAGATGCAGCGACAGGGAAAACCCAATGCGCGCCTGACCGGCAAGGAGATCGACCAGTACTGCCAGCCGCAGGCGGACGCGGCAGCGCTGCTCAAGCACGCCATCAGTCGCTTCGAACTCTCCGCGCGCGCTTTCCACCGCCTGCTCAAGGTGGCGCGGACGATCGCCGATCTGGGAGGGGGCGAATCCATCGCGGCCGCGCATGTGGCGGAAGCCGTGCAGTTCCGCCGTTTCGCGAAGGACTGATTTGCCGAACAGGACCATTCCACCGGCGGCGCGCGGCATTACCGTGGTCCTGGGCGCTCTGGCCTCACTCGGTCCCTTCTCGATCGACACCTACCTGCCATCATTCAACGACATCGGTACTTCCCTGCTCGCCACACCGCTCGAAGTCCAGCAGACCCTGACCGCCTACCTGCTGCCCTACGCGCTGATGACACTGTGGCATGGTGCGCTCTCGGATGCGCTCGGTCGCCGTCGGGTGATTCTGGTATCGGTGGCCCTCTTTGCCCTTGCCTCGGCCGGCTGCATGTTTGCGACCCGGATCGAACACCTGTGGCTGATGCGCGCACTGCAGGGCATTACCGCCGGCGCCGGCATGGTCGTCGCCCGGGCGATCGTCCGCGATCTCTACGATGGGGCGCCGGCACAGCGACTGATCGCACACATCACCATGGTTTTCGCCCTCGCGCCGGCGATCGCGCCGGTGCTCGGCGGCTGGCTGCAGTCCTGGTTCGGCTGGCGCTCGGTGTTTGCCTTTCTGGTACTGCTCGGTTTCGCGCTCTGGCTGGCGTGCTGGTACCTGCTTCCGGAAACCTTGCCACGCGACCAGCGCCACTCCCTGCACGCCCGTTATCTGGCGCGAGCCTACTGGAAAGTGCTGACTTCATCCGCGTTCCTGTTGACTTGCGGCGCGCTGGCGCTGAACTTCGCGGCCTTCTTCATCTATGTGCTGTCGGCACCAGTCTTCCTGATGCGTCATCTGGGCGTTTCGGCCACGGGATTCCTGTGGCTGTTCGGCCCGGCCATGAGCGGTCTGATGATCGGGGCGTGGCTGTCCGGCAGGCTCGCCGGCAAGTGGTCGGCGGCGCGCACGATTGCCGCCGGCTACCTGCTGATGGGCACGGCGGCGGTACTCAACATCGGCCTCAACCTGGCGCTGCCGCCGGCGCTGCCGTGGAGCGTGCTGCCGCTCTTCGGATTCACCCTCGGCATGTCGCTGGCCATGCCGACCCTGACCCTGCAGGCGCTTGACCTGTTCCCCGAACAACGTGGCCTGGCCGCGTCCTGCCAGACTTTCCTGCAATCCGGCGGCAACGCCTTTGCTGCGGCGGTGATTGCCCCGGCGCTCTGGGGCTCGCTGACCAGGCTGGCGCTGGGCATGGGCGGTCTGTTACTGCTGGGCGCCGGCGCCACCTTGATCCAGCGCCGACGCAGCGCGGCCTGAGGGTCACCGCATCTGCCGGGCATGGGTCTCGCGGGCAAACGGGATCAGGCACAAGGACACGAAGATGCACGCCACCAGCAGGCTGAAGCCGGCCTGATAGGCCGCGGCATTGTAAAGGCGGGCGCCGCCTGCCGTGGCACCCAGCCAGTAACGGTCGAGCACCCAGCCCACGCCCGGTTGCAGCAGCATGCCGCCCAACAGTGGACCCATGTTGCAGATCCCCGAGGCCGTGCCCATCAGCCGCGCCGGCACCGACTCCTTGGCAAAGGCAAAACCGATGATCAGGTTTCCCGAGACAAAACCGGTAAACAACAGGGTGGCGATCAACAGCCACACGGGCAATGGCAGGAAGATGATCAGCGCCCAGCCGGCCAACGCCGCAGCGGTGGTGGCGACGTACAGCGGCCGGCGGCGGCCCAGGCGTTCGGACAGGGAACCGAGGACCGGCCCGCCAACGGCCCAGGCGATGAGCAGCAGCGAAGTGATGGCCGCCGCGGTCTTGGTCTCCAGGCCATGCACCTGCTGCAGGTAGGGTACCCCCCACAGGCCGGCGAAGGTGAGCACCGCGCCGGCAATGCCGATCGGGGTGATCAACAGGATCCAGGTGTTCCGGAATGAGAGCACCTCGGCCATGCCGCGCAGGATCGAAGCATGCGCTCCCCCCGGATGGTTCGTCGTCGCATGGCTGCGATAGCCGCGCTCAGCGGGATCGTCGCGAACGCGCAGCCAGATGGCCACCGCCAGCATGGCGGTAACTGCAGCCGAGACCCCCATCACCGGACGCCAGCCCCAGGCTTCGATCAGCAGGCGCAGGGGTACTCCGGCAATCACTCCGCCGACCACGCCGAAGAGCAGGGCCAGGCCCGAGGCGAGGGCAAACTGGCGTGGCGCGAACCACCGGGTCGCCAGTTTCAGCATCGAAACGAAGGCCACGGCCACCGAAGCGCCGATCAACAGGCGCCCGGCGCTGGCCCACCACAGGTCGCCGGCGCAGGCAAAAAGCACGCTGCCAGCGGCAGCCACGGCGGCACCCGCGGTGAGCAGGCGGCGTGGCCCCCAGCGATCCGCCAGAATCCCGGTCGGGATCTGCATCAACACATACGAGTAGAAATAGAAAGCCGAGAGATTCCCGAGGCCGGTGGCGCCGATGGCGAATTCTTCCATCAGCCGGTCGGTCATCACCGCCGGTGCGATACGCTGGTAGAAACCAATCAGATAGAGCAGTGCCCCCAGTCCCCAGATGCTCCAGGCCACCGCGGCCGGTGGATAGCTGCGCTCGTTCACCGGCCCGGCTTTCGCCGCGACTGTTCTGCACCCCCGCCACGGCGGCAATGGCGCCCGGTACGGCACGCGCATCGATGCCAGTTGATCAGCACGGACGCGGGGCGGGGATCACAACGCGGTGGGTTCCGGATACGCCAGGCTGCGCATCCGCTCTGGTCTATACTCGTGGCTTGCAGGCAACGATTGCCACTGTCCCCATGGAGCACGCAAGACATGTTCAGAAAACGCTTCGCACGCCTGTTTCTGGCTGCTTCAATCGCCGCGCTGCTGCCAGCCTGCGACGTTGATCGCCTCAACCAGCTCAAGCCGGGTGTCAGTACTGGCGAAGAAGTACGGAAGATCATGGGCCAGCCAAACTTCGAGTGGAAAGACGCTGATGGTACGCGTATCTGGGAGTATCCGCGCACCCCCGAGGGTATCGTCAACTACATGCTGGTCATCGGCCCCGATGAAGTCCTGCGCGAAGTGCGGCAGGTGCTGACCGAAGACAATTTTGCCCGCGTCAAGGCGGGCATGAGCCAGGACGAAGTCTATCGACTACTCGGCCGGCCAGCGCACCAGCAACGCTTCTCCCTGCAACAGGAGACGGTGTGGGACTGGAAGACCAGGGTGGAACCGGGCATGACCTGGTTCTTCAACGTACACTTCGACCCCGCCGGGGTGGTGACCAGAACGAGCACCCACTTCGTTGCCAGGGGCTGAGGCTGGCCCTTGTTTCATGACGTACGCGCACCCGCCCCGAACCGGAATACTCATTTACCGGCTGCCCGGGCACAGGGGATTTATCATGCATGGCCTGCATCTGATCGACGAGCTCTATGACTGCCGCTGCGACCCGCAACTGCTGGCCGATGCCGCAGCGCTGCGGGGGCTCTGTCTGGCAACCTGTTCCGCCGACGGCTTGACGCCTGTCGGTCTGGTCTTTCATCAGTTCGGCAACGCGCTGGAACCCGCTGGTGCGACGGGAGCGGTGGTGCTGGCCGAGTCGCATCTGGCCGTGCATACCTGGCCGGAAACGAAATCCGTATCCCTCGACCTCTACGTCTGCAACTTCAGACAGGACAACAGCAGCGCAGCCCGCAACGCCTGCCGGCGTTTGATCAGTGCCTTTGCGCCCACGCGCGTGCTGCGACGCGAACTGGTACGCGGATTGCCGGAACTGGCCGGGCCGATCGACCCCACCGGCGAAAGTGATTAGGCGCAGGATCAAGGGGTATACTTCCCGCTTCTGTCCAACAAGAAACACAGGGAGGCTTCGTGGAATCGCTCCGCATCACGCTCGAACAGTCCGAGATCCCCACGCACTGGTACAACGTCGTCGCCGACATGCCCAATCCGCCACTGCCACCGCTCGGGCCGGATGGCAAACCGGTGTCCCCGGAGCAGATGGGGATGATCTTTCCGATGGCGATCCTCGAGCAGGAAATGTCGGCCGAACGCTGGATTCCGATCCCCGATGCGGTACGCCAGGTCTACCGGCTGTGGCGCCCCTCACCCTTGATTCGTGCCCGCAGGCTGGAGGAAGCGCTCGGCACGCCGGCCAGGATCTACTACAAGTACGAAGGCGTTTCCCCGGCCGGTTCGCACAAGCCCAATACCGCCGTACCACAGGCTTTCTACAACCAGCAGGCTGGCATCAAGCGCATCACCACCGAAACCGGCGCCGGGCAATGGGGGTGTTCGATGGCCTTCGCCGGCCAGATGTTCGGCCTCGAGGTGCGCGTCTACATGGTCAAGATCAGCTACGATCAGAAGCCTTTCCGCCGCTCGATGATGCAGACTTGGGGCGCCGAGGTGTTTGCCAGTCCGTCGGCCATGACCCGGACCGGGCGTGCAATCCTGGAACGTGATCCCGGGAATCAGGGCTCGCTCGGCATCGCCATCTCCGAGGCCGTCGAGGAGGCGGCGTCACGGGCAGACACCAGTTACGCCCTGGGCTCGGTGCTCAATCATGTGGCGCTGCACCAGACCATCATTGGACAGGAAGCGAAAAAGCAGTTCGAAAAGGCCGGCGACTGGCCGGATGTCATTTTCGCACCCTGCGGTGGCGGCTCGTCGTTTGCCGGTGTGGCCTTCCCGTTTCTCGCCGACAACGCGGCTGGCGGGCGCCATGGCCGACCGACTCGGCTGGTGGCCGTCGAGCCGAGTTCCTGCCCGACCCTGACCAAGGGCATCTATGCCTACGACTTCGGCGACGCCTCGGGCTTCACGCCACTGATGAAGATGTACACCCTCGGCCACGACTTCATGCCACCGGGCATCCATGCCGGTGGCCTGCGTTATCATGGCGATTCGCCACTGGTTTCGCAGCTCTACCATGAAGGCCTGATCGAGGCTGTTGCCGTGGCGCAACTGGCGACCTTCGAAGCCGGCGTGATGTTCGCCCGCGCCGAGGGCGTGATTCCCGCACCGGAGTCCAACCACGCGATCCGCGCGGCCATCGACGAAGCGCTGCGCTGCAAGGCAACTGGCGAGGCACGGACGATCTTCTTCAATCTCACGGGGCACGGACACTTCGACATGGCTGCCTACGACCGCTATTTTGCCGGTGAACTCGAGGATTTCGAGTACCCGGCTGAAGCCATCAGAACGTCGCTGGAACATCTGCCGAAGGTGGGATGATTGCCAACATGCGTATCGCCGTGTTCCTGCTGTTGCTGGCCAACCTGCTGGTGCTGGTGTGGACGCGCGGCTACCTCGGCGCGCCGGCCAATCCCGACGCGCGGCGTGCCGAGCAGCAGTTGCTTCCCGAGCAGGTGAAGGTCGTCGGGCGGGCGAAACCACCGCAGGCGACGAACAGGAAAGACGAAGACGAAAAAGCCGCCGACGGGAAGGGCGCCGTCGCCTGCCAGTTCTGGAGCGATCTGCTCAGCGCCGACGCGGATCAGGTCGAGCGCCTGCTGGCGGAACAGTTCTCGGCGTTCAAGGCAACGCGGCGGACGATCGCCGAGAACAGCGGCTACTGGGTCTATGTCCCGCCACTGGCCAACAAGGAGGAAGTCAACAAAAAGACCGCTGAATTGCAACTGCTGGGCATCCAGGATTTCTTCGTCGTGCAGGCCAGCGGGCCCAACCAACTGGCCATCTCGCTGGGCACCTACCGCACCGAGGAAGCGGCCAAGGCAGGGCTGGAAGGCTTGCGCGCCAAGGGCGTCAAGTCGGCAAAAATGAGCGAGCGCAAGGGTAAGCCACCGTTCAACACCCTCGAAATCCGTGGGCCTGCAACCCAGGCCGATGCTCTGCGCCAGGCGATTGTCGCACTGCTGCCGAAAGCCAGCCCGACCGCCTGCAAAGTCAAGACCGAGGCGGCGCCATGAGCTTCGTGGTGGGGCTTACCGGTGGCATCGGCAGCGGCAAGAGTACGGTCGCCGAACTGTTCGTTCAACACGGCGCCGCCCTGGTCGATACCGATGCCATCGCGCATACTCTGACTGCCCCGCAGGGCGCGGCCATGGCCGCGATCAGGAACGCCTTTGGCGAGCGCGTGCTGCGGGCCGACGGTGGCCTGGACCGCGCCGCGATGCGCAGCCTGGTTTTTTCTGATCATACGGCGAAGGCGACACTCGAAGCCATCCTGCATCCACTGATCCGAGAGCATAGCGAGGCGCGTTGCGCAGATGCCACAAGTGCTCCGTACGTGTTGCTCGTGGTACCTTTGCTGGTCGAATCGGGCAGCTACCGCCGCCGCGCCGACCGGATCCTCGTCGTCGATTGCGACGAGGCGGTACAGATTGCTCGCGTCATGACGCGTAGCGGACTCACCGCCGGAGAGGTCGAGGCGATCATGGCCACGCAGGCGTCACGACTCGAAAGGCGCGCGGCGGCAGACGATGTGGTGCTCAACGATCGCGAACTCGGCGCTCTGGAGCCACAGGTCGACGGTCTGCATCGCCAGTATCTTGAACTGGCCATGGCCAAAGCTCATGCTGGGCGTTGAGGTTTTGCTGCAAATGATTCAGAATTATCGAAAATCCCCGTTCCCGGCGCTGGCGGCAGTGTGATCACATACGAATATCCTTTCAATGAACGCATACGCACGCTGTTGCGTCTGGAGGATTTGTTCCAGAAGGCTGGCAGTTTCCTGCAGCGGGATGGATCCCAGGAGCACCATGTTGTCCTGTTGACGCTTTTCGAAATCCTCGATGTCGCAGGGCGCGCCGACCTGAAAATGGATCTGATTCAGGAACTCGAACGCCAGCGCCAGAGCCTGCAGCTTTTTCGCAACAATCCGGATATTTCCGAAGAAGCCCTCTCCGGCGCCCTGTACGAGATCGAGCACGCCTCCGCCGCGTTGCTGGGCATGACCGGAAAAATGGGGCAGCATATTCGTGACAACGACTGGCTGATGAGCATCAAGAGTCGAGCCAGCATTCCCGGCGGCGTCTGCGAGTTCGACCTGCCGTCATACCACTACTGGCGTCATCAGGCCCCCGGCATTCGCCGTGACGCCCTGCTGGCCTGGCTGCAGCCCATGCTGCCGCTGCGTGACGCGCTGGCCATCGTGCTGCGCCTGTTACGTTCCAGTGGCCGTCCCGAGCACCACGTGGCTACCGGCGGCGCCTTCCAACTCATGCTTGGCGGTAGTAGCTCACAGATGGTGCGTATCTCGCTCAAGCTGCACGATCCCTATATCCCTGAAATCAGCGCCAACAAGTACGCGCTGAACATCCGCTTCACACGACCCGACAGCGATCACCGGCCGCGGCATTGTGACAACGATGTCGAGTTTGACATGCTGTTCTGCAACCTCTAGGCAGGTTCCAGACGTTGCAGAACGAGCAAGAACCAAGCTAACGCCCCGATTATTCGGGGTTTCTTGTTTCTGAACGTGTCGTAACGTAGCAGGACAATGCACCCTTCCTGAGTGGCTACGTGAGTAGCCACAGCGACGCTGACTAGCCAGGGGCGAGAGGACTGGGCATTGACGGTTGGACAAGGCCGGTATATCTATATGGAATATTTGTAATTCTCGCCCACCAATGACAAAACACACCCCGTTTGCATTCTCCGTCTCGCCAATCGGCTCGACTGCTGTGCTTCGGCGCAGGTCAGGGCTGGCGGTCGACCTGATCGGCTGCCCAGGCGATCCAGCAGGCGCAAGGACACATCGTTCCGTACGGCGAACAGCGTTGTCTGCAAACCGCTGCGCATTCTCAGCACTTTGCCGCCAGCCTCTGCGGTTCACCGACCAAGCTCGGTAAAAGACCCCTCAGACTTGCTCAGGTAAGTTCGCCGCAAGCGATACAGACCATCTGTGCGCAAAGTCAACGTTTGCGCAACGCCGGGGCAATCGGCGCACGGCACTACCTCGAAGAAAGTGGCAGGCAGTTCGACGCCGAGAGAAGTCGCCGGTTGGGTAGTGGGATTTGCCGACACGCCAGTGATCGCTGGCCGCGCCGTCCGCACTTTCTCAAGTACCAGGTCGACCTGGTACGGCGCACCGCTCGTCAGTACGGCAAGTCGGGAACGCGTGCAATCTGTGCCGCATCCGCTCCCTCCCTGCGCCAGGCGCCCGCGAATCTCCGTGCCTCCCAGCCGTCGAGCCCGAGACGCAGCGAGCGCCCTGCACCTCACACTGGCGTCCGTTTCGCCGGACAACTCGGCGTACTTGTGGGCATCACCGCGCGGGGTGAGCATCAGGCCTTCGCCGGTGCAGATAGCGGCAAACGGATGCTTGCCAGGGGTGAATCAGGAGTGTATTAATATTCCTTTCTACGTCGATCAGGAGGACTGCAAAATGCCAGACACTCGCTTCAAGCCTCTACCTTTGACCAGGCTCACGAGAGGCGTCCCCTGTTTCCTCCCCCAAGCGGCCGTGCGCACCGGGGTGGATGCCACTTCGCCGGCATTGGCGGTCATGACCGATCTCCAGCACGTCACACTCGTCACGATTGCTCGCGATACCTCTCTCGACGAAGCCAACAGGATCATGCGCCTGTGCCATGTGCGCTACCTGCTGGTCGCCGATGCGCAGAGACACCTGCTCGGGATCGTGACCGACGCGGGCACGAAGGGCGACAAGCCGCTGGCCGTGGCTCATACGCTGGGTGTGCGCCCAAGTGAACTGGTGGTCGGCGATGTGATGGTCAACAAGCACGACGACGCCCAGGTCATGCACCTGTCGGATGTGACTGCGGCAAAGGTGGGCAACATTATCGCTACCCTCAAGGAGTTGGGCACACCTTTCTGCCTGGTCGTGGATCACGACGCCGAGGACAATCACGTGCTCTGTGGCGTCTTTTCCTTGTCTCAGATCGAGCGCCAGATGGGGCTTGAGTTGCATGGGGAAGAAATCGCACAGACCTTTTCGCAGGTAGTGACATCTCTGGGCCATTGAAGTCATAGGCTTTCTTGATCCGTTGCAGGACTGACAGACTGGCGTGCGAGGACGCACCGGTTTCGTTCGCAGGCGCCGATTCTGCTGGTTATTCTGTCAACCACCCGGATACCCGATCGGAAGCGACGGCTGACACCCCTGCTGTTGTCAGATTGGATGCTGCTATTACGGGATTAAGCTTGGCTTAAGCTGTTTGTCGGACGATCGTTCGGAGTTGGTGCGTGCTGATCAGGACGTACGGCAGCAGGCAGCAGCAAGCCATGCGCCATGATGGGTATGGACCGCGGTAGAATGCGCGCAATTGATTGGGAAGGTGAGTGAGCCATGGGTACCCATAACGAGGCCCCCGAGATTTCTTTCGACGACCCGGGGCGGCACGGCATGACGCAGCGGGTCACCTGGATCAGCGTGGTGGTCAATGTTTTCCTGACCCTGGCGCAGGTGGTCGCGGGTATCCTCGCCCATTCCCAGGGCCTGATCGCCGACGGTTTGCATTCGCTCTCCGATCTGGTGTGTGACTTCCTGGTTCTTTTTGCTGCCCATCATAGCCGGGATCCAGCGGACGAGACACATCCGTACGGGCATGCCCGTATCGAAACCGCTGCGTCGTTCGCCCTCGGAGCGATTCTGGCAGCGACCGGCGCGGGTATCATCTGGGGCGCAGGGGTCAAGTTGCAAAACCTGGAAGGTTTGCCGCCGGTTCAGCAGTTGGCCTTATGGACGGCGATTCTGGCGTTGGCGGCGAAGGAGGGGCTGTTTCGTTACATGCTGCATGTCGGAGAGCGCCTGCGCTCTCCGATGTTGATCGCCAATGCCTGGCACGCCCGCTCCGATGCGGCCTCGTCACTCGTGGTGGCCCTGGGGATCATCGGCAATCTGCTGGGCTACAACTTTGCTGACTCGGTAGCGGCGGTCATTGTCGGCTTCATGATCGTCCGCATGGGGGTCGTGTTTTCCTGGGATGCCGTCCAGGAGTTGATCGATACCGGACTGTCGGCCGAAGAGGTCGCCAGCATCCGCCAGGTGATCGTCGATACCCCTGGTGTCGGCAGTCTGCACGAACTACGGACGCGCCGCATGGCGCATCGTTCGCTGGTTGATGCGCATGTTTGCGTCGATGCGCGGATCAGCGTTTCGGAAGGTCACCGTATTGCCGAGATGACCCGCAAACGGGTGCTCGATAGTCACCCCTCAGTCTCCGATGTTCTCGTCCATGTCGACGTCGAGGACGATCTGGAGCACGACACCAAGAGCCAGAGCCTGCCGGATCGCAGCGAGTTGCTGAAGCAGTTGGCACCACTGCTCGTCGACCTGCCGCAACCCCAGCGCGTCGTCCTGCACTATTTCAATGGTCGGGTTGAAGCCGAACTTCATCTGCCCCGGCAAGCACTCGAAGACCTCGCCGCTGTCACCAGGGTTGAGCACGCGATCGCCAGGCGCCTGGCTGAGCACCCCTTGCTGCGCTCGCTGTCGATCAATTATGGACGGCAGGTCTTTCCTGCCAGAACGCACTGATGTCTCCTGCGTACGTTGCCACCAGCAACGTCATGTTGTCTCAGGTGTGGTCATCGAGTGCGCGAGTGCTGCGACCTCGGCGGTGCGTTTGCTCCAGCCCGCGCCGAAGACGTCAAAGTTGTCGAGAGAACGGTAGTAGGCCAGGCGCGCCTCGGTCAGGGCATCGATCAGTTTGCCGGCGTCGGTAGCCGTTGCCGCAGCCAGGGTCAGTGGTCCCAGCGATCCATCGGCGGTAACCCCCACGGCGCGCTGCATCAGTTTTACCGAGGTGCGTGGGCCGGCGTTTACGCCGAAATCGAACAGCATCAGATCCACCCCTCGCGGCAGGTCTCCGCAGCGCATCGGTAACCAGTAGTTGGCACGGTAGATCTCCGCTGCCTCCCGCCTGGTCAGCGCCTTGAGGTCGGCGAGCAGTTTCGCCTTGGCCTCCTCGGTGATCTCTTCGAAGTTCAGTCCTTGCCACGATGCCAGCGTGCGGAGGGTAATGCCCAAGTTGGTTGGTCCACCGCGGTCGCGGGGATGGTCGGAAAAGCCGCCTTCCTTGTCCACCACGATGGCCAGGCAGCGCTCGAAATTGGCATCGCCGGACGACGCAGCAGGTTTGGCCGCGGGCGCGACGGGGTTCGCGGCCGAAGCCAGCGTCTGGACCATGCGTTCGGTTGCCGCGGCATGCGTGGCTTGCAGGTTGAGCGTCGCAGTCTGCAGGTCGCGCGCCGTCGAATCCTTGTCGCGTGAGCCCTGGGATGATCCGAGCCAGAAATTCACGACGGTGGCGAAGGCCGCAGCCAAGGCACCAACGGTGATGTTGATGATGCTCGTCAGTTCGGCCGGAAATGCCTTGTCCGTCATGATGAGGACGAGCAGGATCCCGAAGAAGCCGACGGTGACGATCACCGAAACGACTGGCGCCCCCCAGGCGACCGAACTGCCGGACTTGACCAGATCGACCATGGTGTTGCGCGCCCCCTGGGTGTTCTCGAGAGCTTTCTGCTGCGCCGCCAGTTCCGCCTGGCGCTTCTGCTCGGCGGCGCTGTCCATCGCCTTCTGGGTTTCCAGTGCGATCTCTGCCAGACGAATGCGCAACTGGCCAGCCAGCGCGGGATCCGCGGCGAGCTTGCGCTGCGCCTCGATGGCGTCCGGAGTGCCGGTGACTTCCTGGACGACGTTGGCGACAGTCGTTGCCACGTCGCCGGCCTTGTCGCCGGCGATCATCTTGATGAGTTCAGGGACGATGGACAGAGCCAGCGGAACGAGCGGCAGCATCGGCGTTCTCCCAGGAAAAGGCAGCGGCAGGTTCACCAGTAGCGTCAGGAGTATCTCTCGCCGTGGCGAGTGCCGTCAAGCCGGCTCCGACTGCCGGGTTGTCGGGGTCACCCGGCTGGTTTATCGCGCCGGTGACTGAGCCTGCATCAGTTTTTGCTCGATCTTGGCCAGCGGAACGGCACCGGGGATGCGCTCGCCATCGGCGAAGAAGATCGTCGGCGTGCCGTTGATGGCCAATCTTCGTCCGGTCTCGACGCTCTTCTTGACCGCTGTCGTGTCGCAGTCGCCCTTGCCGCCGGGCGCCTTGCCATCGATCATCCAGTCGTTCCACGCCTTCGCCTTGTCAGCGGCGCACCAGATTTGATTGGACTTTTCCAGGGAATCCGGCGAAAGGATGGGGTACAGGAAGGTGTAGATGGTCACGTTGTCCAGTTTGGCGATTTCCCGGGCCATCTTCTTGCAGTAGCCGCAGTTCGGATCTTCGAAGGTGGCCAGAACCCGTTTACCGTCGCCGCGCACCTGCTTTACCGCAAGTGCCAATGGCAGGTCGGCGAACTTGATGGCGGTGAGCTTCTGCATACGCCCGTCGGTCACGTTCTTCATCGTCTTGCCGTCGATCAGTGCGCCAAGAAGCAGTGCTGAAACCTTTTCGTCGGTGTAGACGATCTGGCCGTCTACGTAGACTTCATAGAGGCCAAGATAGGGGGTCTTGGTGACGCTGGTCACCGCGCCTCCCAGCTTGCCTTCAACAGCCTTCTTGACGCTGGCCTCATCGGCCAGACTGGGCATGCTCAGGGCCATGGCGAGCGTGAGCGGCACTATTGTCTTGTACATCGGGGGCATTTCTCCGGGGTAGAGGGGTTGTCGCTTCAGAAGGCGCCGGTGGCGTACCGCACAAGCATGTTTTTTACGACAGGCAAAGCGTTCGTCAGGTTCATTCCCAGATTGCGCAAGGTCCTGAACCCAGGGAAGTCCTGCTGGAAGAGGTGGTGCAGGGCGTGCGTGGTGGCTTGCATGAGCAGTGTCTCTTCGCGCCGCTGCCGCTGGTAAGCCTTGAGCAGGCGTTCGCTGCCGATGTCCTGCCACTCGGGCCTCGCTGCCAGCAGCTCGGCCAGGGTTCTGGCGTCCTGGTAGCCGAGGTTGATGCCGTGGCCGGAAAGTGGGTGAATTCCGTGCGCCGCGTCGCCAAGCAGTGCCAGTCTTGGAGCGACGATCTGCGGCACGCGCACCAGGCGTAGCGGGAAGGCTGTTGCCGGGGTGAGAAGCGTGAACGGACCCAATTCGCATTCGCCGGCAGCGGCGACCCGCGAGCAGAGTTCTTCAGCCGGTAAGGCCAGCAGTGCGCGCGCGTTCTCGTCGGGAGTGGACCACACGATGGAGATGCGATTGCCTGCCAGCGGCAGCCAGGCCAGCACTCCGTCACGGCGAAACCACTGGCGCGCGATACCACGATGCGGCGTCTGGCACTCGAAATTTGCGACCACACCCATTTCGTCATACGCAGTGACGTGCGCCCTCAAGCCAAGCGCGGTACGTGTCCAGGAGTCGCGTCCGTCAGCGCCGACCAGCAAGCTGGCGGCCAGCGTTCTACCGTCGGTCAGAGTCAGCAGCGCGCTGGCGGTGCCCATTTCGAGTTTGGCTGGCGTCGCGGGACACAGCAGGGTGACATTGCTCTGACGCTTGACGTTTTCCCAGAGTTCGCAGGCCATCAGCGACGACTCCAGGATCCACCCGAGTTCTGGGAGACCGGCGGCGTAGGCCGAAAAATCCAGGCGCGCGCCACCGTCGCCAACGACCTTCATGGCGGAAATCGGCGCCATGCGCTCGGCCGGCAGGTGCTTCCAGATGCCGATCGTCTGCAGGAAGTCGGCATTGGCCGGTGATACGGCGTAGACACGCGCATCCCAACCCGGTGCGGGGTGCGGCGGGCGTTGTTCCACCAGAGCGATCTTGAGGCGCGTGTCGCGCAGGGCACAAGCCAGCGCAAGGCCGGCCAGGCCACCACCAACGATAATGACGTCGAACCTCGTGACTTGCATGCCTTGTAACTCAGAGAAATGAAAGATGTGCCGCCCACGGTCGGGAATTTACAAGCGTGGCCAGTGATGTTAGAACTTCATCATCATGATCCCCAACGCCAACTTTCCCTGCCTCGGCTACTTTCCGGCCATTGTCCGCGTCGAGTGTGATTCCCCAATAGATGCGCTCGTCGCGGCGTGCATCCCGCGTCACGAGGCAATGGACCTGGTCGCCGCCTCTTGGTCCAAGGGGGGGACGGCGTGTATTGTTGCCACTCTCGACGGTGGTCGCCAAGTCGTCGTCCTGCGTACCCCGGAAGGGCGCTGGGCCGCGTGCAATGCCTTCCTGGGCAAGCTCTGTGCTACCCACCAGGAGGCAGAACGGCGATTGAGCCAACTGCTAAAACACTCTCGCCAGGGTTACGTGGTCTGCCTGGAGAGTGGTTAAACAGTACCGATGGCCGCGGTTGGGGGCGCTGCCCCCGAACCTGGCAGGCCAGCGGATGTCTGTCGGAACGCTCACCGCATTGTGCCGGGGGCCGAGTCGTCCAATCGAGGGAACCCAGGCCCCTGCGCCGCAGCATTGGCGATGGCCGGCGTCAGCCAAATTAACTCGGGTTGGCCTTGAGGCACTCGCTCATGAACTGCTTGCGCTCGTCACCCTTGAGTTGCTTGCTGCCGGCTTCCCCGTTGCAGGCTTTCATCTTCTCCTGCTGGGTCGCTTTTGCCGGCTTTGCCCCGAGGCAGGTGCTCATGAACTGCTTGCGCTCGTCGCCCTTGAGTGCCTTCTCTGCGGCCTGCGCGTTGCAGGCTTTCATCTTGTCCTGCTGCGCTTGCTGGGCGGCCGAGGGTTCTTTCTTCTCTTCGGCCGCAAGAGAGCTGCCGGCAGCAAAGACTAGGGCGACAAGGGCGATCACGGCTTTCATCGGAGGTTTCTCCTGAGGGTTGAGGAAGTCTGCTGATTAAGCCACTGCTACAGGTCGTCGTCAAGGAGCGCTTGCTGCTGCCGGTTGATGAAGTCGCCCATGCTGTCTATGCCACGCAGTTGCAGAATGCTGTTGCGCACCGCCGCCTCAAGCAGGACGGCGATGTTTCGCCCGGCCGCGACCGGGATCACCACCTTGCGTATGGGTACCCCGAGGATCTCCTGGGACTGCGCATCGAGTGGCAGGCGAGGACCATCGGCGCTGCTGAGCGGCTTCTGCAGATGCACGATCAACTTGAGTTTCATCTTCCGGCGCGATGCGGTTTCACCGAAGATGGTGCGGATATTGAGGAGGCCCAGGCCCCGCACTTCAAGATAGTCGCGCAACATACTCGGACAGCGTCCTTCGATCGTCGTCGGTGCGATGCATGACAGTTCGACGACGTCGTCGGCAACCAGGCCATGACCACGAGAGATCAACTCCAGCGCCAGTTCGCTCTTGCCAACGCCGGAATCGCCGGTAATCAGGACGCCCATGCCCAGCACGTCCATCAAGACGCCGTGCACTGATGTCGAGCCGGCCAGACGTCGGGAAAGATAGATGCGCAACAGGTCAATCACCGCCGAGCAGGGCTTCGGACTGACAAAGAGAGGCGTTGCGGTTGACTCGCAGGCCTCGCGAATCGCCGGCAGGATTTCAACGTCATCAGCAATGATCAGCGCCGGTGGCCTGGCGGCCATCAACTCCCTGACCTGGTAGCGCAAGCGATCGGCCGTTACCCGGCAGCCCCAGGCGGTTTCCGCCCGACCAATCACCTGCAGCCGTTCGGGATGAATCAGGTTGAGGTGCCCAACGACATCAGCACCGAAATAGCCCTGATCCTTGAGCTCGATCTGACGGTCGACACCGACGGCGACGACCCATGAAAGCTTGAGTTTTTCACGGTGGTCGTCATAGAGCTGCGCGACGCTGAACTGACGCCGGGTGTTCATCTTTAGCCGGCAAAAATCTGACGAATCACACTGGCGTCTGCGGCCTTGGCCAAAGCTTCTCGACAATTGCGGTCGGAAAAGTGTTGCGCCAGTTCGGACAGGATTTGCAGGTGCTGTTCGGTCGCCACTTCGGGCACCAGCAGGACGAACAGCAGTGACACCGGTTTCCCGTCCGGGGAATCAAACGCTACCGGTGCGGCCAGGCGCAGGAAGGCGCCGGTCGCATCCTTGAGGCCCTTGATACGTCCGTGCGGAATGGCAACACCCTGACCGAGACCGGTAGAGCCCAGCTTCTCGCGTGCAAACAGGCTGTCGAACACCGTGCTGCGTGCGATGCCGAGATAGTTTTCAAAGAGCAGCCCGACATGTTCAAAGACGCGTTTTTTGCTGCTCGCGTCCAGATCAAGAATGATGTTTTCTAGGGGCAGTAGTTGGGTGATCTGGCTCATGCGACAAAAACCCGAAAAGGCGGACGTGGAAGAATGCAAAAAAGGAAGCACACGGAGCGAGGGCCTGTTGCCGCTCAGTCCGTGCGCAGACTACACCAACTTCACTCGGCGACGATGTGATCGGTAATCTTGTTTCCGCGATGGTGGTCCTGCAGTTTCTGCTTGTACTTCTGCACCTGCCGCTCAAGCTTGTCTACCAGGCCATCCACCGCTGCGTACAGGTCCTCGTCGACAGACTCCACGTATACATCCTTGCCAGCGAGATGAACGGTAACTTCGGCCTTCTGCTTCAGCTTGTCCACCGACAGAATCACGTTGACGTCTATTACGTTATCGAAGTGACGAGTGATTCGCTCGAGCTTGCCGGTGACGTAATCGTGCAGCGCCGGGGTGATCTCGAGGTGGTGACCACTGACTTGCAGGTTCATGATGTGGCTCCTTTTGCTAAATGGACTTGCGTAAGTTGACCGGCGGGATGCTGAGCGCTTCACGGTATTTTGCAATTGTTCGCCGTGCGACAACAATGCCCTGCTGACCAAGAACCTCGGATATCTGGCTATCCGAGAGAGGCTTCTTAGGCTCTTCGGCGCTGATCATCTGCTTGATCAGCGCCCGAATGGCCGTTGCTGAACACGCCCCGCCAGCATCCGTGCTGACGTGACTGCCAAAGAAATACTTCAACTCAAAGATCCCACGCGGTGTTGCCATGTACTTCTGGGTCGTGACCCGCGAAATGGTCGATTCATGCAATCCGAGTACCTCGGCGATTTCACGCAGTACCAAGGGTCTCATCGCGACTTCACCATGATCCAGAAACTGACGCTGACGTTCCACAATAGCCTGCGCCACACGCAGGATCGTGTCAAACCGTTGCTGTACATTCCTGATCAGCCAGCGGGCCTCCTGGAGTTGACCCGCGAGGCCGGAACCGCGCTGCCTGGCCAGAATCTGGGCGTAGAGGCTATTGATCCGCAGTCGAGGAAAGGCGTCGGAATTGACGTTGACCAACCATTGCCCGCGCATTTTGCGCACCACGACATCGGGTGTGATGTAGCGGGTGTCGGGCGAGGCATAAGCGGCTCCGGGCCGCGGATTCAGGCTGCAGATCAGCAAATGCGCTGCGCGCAGTGCATCGTCATCACAACCGGTATGTTTCTTGAGTCTCGGGAAATCGTGGCTGGCCAACAGTTCGAGATGCTGGCCGACGATCTGCATCGCCAGCGAGCGGGTCTGATCAGCGGGGAGCACTTCCAGTTGCAGCGTGAGACATTCCTGGGCGGTGCGGGCGCCGACGCCGGTGGGGTCGAAATGCTGCAGGTGCCTGAGCGCGATCTGCAGTTCTTCCGGCGCTATTTCCAGTTCCTCGGGCATCGCTTCCGAGAGCTCCGCGAGTGACTGGGTAAGGTAGCCGTCATCGTCGAGAGCCTCGACCAGACATCGCACCAGGACGCGGTCACGGTCGGAGAGAGTCATCAGGCCCAGTTGCGCCAACAGGTGCTCGCGCAAGGAAACCGTTGCCGCCTGGATGTTTTGATAATCGCCGTCGCCGTCGTCATCGTCGTCGAAGGAACCGGACGAACCCGCAGTAACGGCCTGGTCGCCCAGCCAGCTGTCGTCCTCGGCCTGAGAGTGTTCGCCTTGCTCGGCAGCGGCGCCCGCCTCGGCAGGGGCGTCCGCGTTGCCCTCGTCGCGCGGCGTTTCGGGTGTGCGGTAGTCCTCCTGGCGTTCGAGCAGCGGGTTGTCCAGTAAATACTTTTCCAGCTCCTGCTCAAGTTCAAGCGTCGACAGTTGCAACAATCGGATCGACTGCTGCAACTGCGGGGTCAATGCAAGATGCTGGGAAAGCTTGAGCTGGAGGGATGGTTTCATCTACGGAACCGGGTAAGCCGCCGCTTTGGCATGGAAAACTCCCCGCATGGTTCTCGAATTATGGCTGCAGGCCGTTGGGTTCAGAGGCGGAAATTTTCACCCAGATACACCTTCCGGACATCGTCATTATAAATGATTTCCTCCGGCCGACCAGCGGCAAGGACGCTACCGTCGTTGATGATGTACGCGTGGTCACAAATGCCCAGCGTTTCGCGAACGTTGTGGTCGGTAATCAGCACTCCGATGCCGCGTTCCTTGAGGAAACGGATGATTTTCTGGATGTCGAGCACGGCTATCGGGTCGACGCCGGCGAAAGGCTCGTCAAGCAGGATGAATCGCGGTCCGGTGGCGAGAGCACGGGCGATCTCCACCCGTCGCCGTTCTCCACCGGAAAGGGAGGTTGCGGGGCTGATGCGCAGGTGGCTGATGTGCAGTTCTTCGAGCAGACTTTCCGTGCGGCTATCGATTTCGTCGGCCGACAGGTTCTGCAGCTCGAGTACCGCCTTGATGTTTTCGCTTACCGTCAACTTGCGGAATACGGAAGCCTCCTGCGGCAGATACGAAACACCCAGGCGCGCGCGCTTGTGAATCGGCAAATGCGTCAACTGCACATTGTCGAGATGAACGTCACCTCCATCACATGCAATCAGGCCGACCACCATGTAGAAGCAGGTGGTCTTGCCGGCACCGTTCGGGCCCAGCAATCCCACGACTTCGCCGCTGACCACGTCGAATGAAACGTCATGCACTACCGTGCGTGACTTGTAGCGCTTGTTGAGCTTGCGGGTGGACAATCTGCTCTGCTGGTCTGGCATGGGTTCAATCATCTTCAACAGTGGCGCGCAACAGGCGCCGAATGGTTTCTGCGGAAAAGCCCCGGGCGGCCAGGAAGCGCATCTGCCGGGCACGTTCGGTGGTGTCGTCGGCGCCATGCGGATTACTGCCGAAGCGCTTCTGCCAGACGCGCCGCGCCCGTGTCAGTTCGTCCTCGCCGGCAGCCAGGCTGGCACTCACCAGTTCGTCTGCAACTCCCCTGGAACGGAGTTCATAGGCCAGGCGTGCGTCGCCCAAACGGATACCCCGGGACTTGACACGTGTCTCCGCGTAGCGGGCATCGGAAAGCAGATGCCGGCTTGTCAGTTCGTCGAGCAAGGCATCCAGCTGTTCCGGCGACTCGGCCAGGGACAACAGCTTGCCAGCCAGCTCCTTGCGCGTGTGTTCGCGGCGAGTCAGCAGACCCAAAGCGCGTTCGCGCAACCCTTTCAACAGCACTGCCGGGAACTCACGACGCTGCGATCGCAGCCGGTGATGGGACTTTCACCGCGGCACGGATTCTCGCTTCGATTTCCTGGGCAATCTGCGGCTTGCTCTTGAGATACTCGCGGGCATTGTCCTTGCCCTGACCGATCTTCTCGCCGTTGTAGGCGTACCAGGAGCCGGACTTGTCGACCAGTTTGTGCAGCACTCCGAGTTCGATGATCTCCCCTTCGCGCGAGGTACCTTCGCCATAGAGGATGTCGAAGATGGCCTCGCGAAAAGGTGGTGCGACCTTGTTCTTCACCACCTTGACGCGCGTTTCGTTGCCGATGACCTCGTCACCCTTCTTGATGCTGCCGATGCGGCGGATGTCGAGGCGTACCGACGCGTAGAACTTGAGGGCATTGCCACCTGTCGTCGTTTCGGGACTGCCGAACATGACCCCGATCTTCATGCGGATCTGGTTGATGAAAATGACCAGGGTATTGGTACGGTTGATATTGGCGGTCAGCTTGCGTAGCGCCTGGCTCATCAGGCGGGCCTGCAGGCCGGGCAGGGAATCACCCATCTCGCCTTCGATTTCCGCCTTCGGGACGAGCGCGGCAACCGAGTCGATCACGACGACATCGACACTTGCCGATCGGACCAGCATGTCGGCGATTTCCAGCGCCTGTTCGCCGGTGTCCGGCTGCGAGATGAGAAGCTCATCAAGGTTCACTCCGAGTTTCTGCGCATAGCCAGGGTCGAGAGCGTGCTCGGCATCGATGAATGCTGCCGTGCCGCCGAGTTTCTGCATTTCGGCAATGACCTGCAGGGTCAGGGTCGTCTTTCCCGACGACTCGGGGCCATAGATCTCGACCACCCGACCGCGAGGTAGCCCACCAATGCCAAGGGCTATGTCGAGTCCGAGTGAGCCAGTCGAAACGACCGGGATGTCGGTGACGACGCTACCTTCACCCATCTTCATGATCGAGCCCTTGCCGAACTGCTTTTCGATCTGGGCCAGCGCTGCGGCTAGCGCCTTCGACTTGTTGTCGTTCATTGCCTATCCTTTTCCTTGGTTGAGAGGAATTATCCCACGTTCGACCGTGCTGAACATTGCCGTAGCAGGGCTGCCAATATACTGGAAATATGTACAGCAGTGAACCGGCAGCTGGCTGCGTGGCGCTGCCCCGCCGTGAGCCGGCGGACTGCGCCAGCTCACGGCGGGGCAGCGCTGCTGCTTTCCTGGAGCTCGATAAGAAACAGCAATTCACGCACACTGCTCAAGGAAAAGCCTCGTCGCTCACCATTGCGATTGTCTCGCAAGAGTTGGTTCAGGTAGGCCAGACACTCGGGAGAACCCCAGGTACGGGCAACCTCGCTGCAGATATGCGGCAGTTTCCCGAGTGTTGGCAAACGGGTCAGCAATTGTTCGATCGATGCGGCGTCGGTGGCGGACAGCTTCGGGTCCGGCGCGTCGCCCATCGTTTCCCAATCCGCCGGAGCAACATTGAAATGACGCTGCAGTTTGACGGCCAGCGTTTCGAAGGCGGCACGCTGCTGATCCTGCCGGTAAACTTCAAGCAGCTTGAGCCAGGGAGTCAGTGCCGCCTTCGGATGGTGCTCGATGAACTCTTCAAGAGCCTCCTCTGCCCCCTTGACGCGACCGAAGGAAACCATGATCTCCGCCAGTTCGAGCACGGTTGTCACTTCATCCTCACCTTTGGGCGACACCGGAACCGCCGTCGGGAACCAGTCCTCACGTGGGCGAGATGCCGTAGCGGTCGTCTGGATCTCGCGAACGATGGACAATTCTTTTACCTGCCCGGTGGTCGGCAATTGCCCATCACCGCCCCCCGTAGCGCCCGCGGTATCCGCGAGGCCCGCGGGCGCTGCCATCTCCGGCAGCTGCGAAACCTTGCCGGAGCGACGCCGAAGTAGCCAGGCCAGGCCGGCAATCAGCCCGAGCAGAAGGGCAGCCTCAAGCCACCAATCGGATAACTCGACACGGGGCGCTGCCTGAGCGGCAGCCACCTGAACCGGCTGCCTGCTTGTGGCAGCGTTCGCTGTCGGCTGCGGGTTGCTGGTTGCTGCCGTGGATTGTGTCGCCCGCGCGTCGTTCTTCTTCGCCAATTCCCCGAGCGTGGCGTCGAGTCGGCGTAGCCGTTCGGCGACAGCCAGTTGTTGCTCGGCCTGCGTATACAGGGCCGACAACAGTTTGTACTCGATACGCAGTATCGAGCGCCTTTCCTCGCTGGTTCGGCCCAGGAGTTGTGTTGACAGGCGCGTGCTCAGACGCAGGGGCAGGTCATCTTCCGGCTGCCAACGCGCGCTTTCGCTGTCGCTGGATAGGAGCAGGCGGTCGGTTGCGCCGCCTCCGACCGACAGTTTCCGGAGTGGCTCTCTGGCCGGCTGGGCCCTGGGCAGCGCTTCGTCATGAGCAAATGCCGGGGGGCTTACGGCCGCACCGAGAGGCGATCGGGGCGGCCGGCTATTCTGGGCATTGAGCGGTGCACCGGCGGTCGTCGGCGGCCGCGCTGTGGTTTCGCCAACGGGCGCGCCGCGGGCGCCAGGAAGCTCCTGCAGTCCTTGCGGCATTCTGGTCCGCGGGGGATCGATCAGCAACAGGTAGTTGCGATTGACTTCGGCGCCACAGCCTGCACGCAGATTGAGTTGCAGCAGCGGTTCGTTGATGGGCTGGTCGGAAACGATACGTAGCCGTAGCCCGCCGCCACGCTGCTCAACGCTGACGCGCGCGCGCGTCAGCAGCGGGACTTCGGCATCCTCCCCTGCTGACTGGCCGAGGCGAAAGCATTCTGCGAGCGGCCGCTTTTCGGCCGTCACCTCAAGCAGTTGGACCTCTGCCTCGAAGCGTGCGCCAAGATGCGAAAGGACGGTCAACTTGCCCAGACCAAGTGCTTGGGCCTCGCCAGTGAGCAGGCACAAGAACGGCAGCAGCAAGAAAACGACTCGAAAACAGGGAATGTCGAGGACTATCGAACGCATTGGCAGGTGAGGTACGTTTAAGCAACCCATTCTACATTCCATTCTGGCGCGATACGTACTTGCCGAACTGCCTTGCCCGTTCGAAGAGCGGCTGCAGGAAATTGGCCTTCAGGCGAGTCCGTGACGTGCTCGTAGCAGGATCCCCGTCAGTGCATGCGCCACCGACTGTGCCCGTACCGCCTCCCGGTCGCCTTGAAAATGGCGCGTGTCGGTGTCGATGCGCCGTTTCGGCCCGGTCCAGGCGAAACAGACAGTTCCAACCGGCCGGTCAGGTGAACCGCCGCCCGGGCCAGCTATACCGGTGATGGCCAGTGCCCAGTCGGCATGACTGTGCTGCACTGCTCCCAAGGCCATGGCCGCGGCGATCGCTTCGCTGACCGCGCCATGCGCTGCCAGGGTGTCGGCACCGACGCCCAGCAACTCGATCTTGGCGGCATTCGAATAGGTGATGAAGCCGCGCTCGAACCAGCATGAACTGCCGTCGATCGCGGTCAGGCACTGTCCCACCCAGCCGCCCGTACAGGATTCGGCCGTGGCCAGCTTCTCGCCGTTGCGCACCAGCAGTTGCCCGACTTCGGCCGCAAGCGCTTCGAGCGCTGCCTGATGGTCGTCACTCATTCGAGCACGAAGCGCAGAATTGCCAGGACCAGCAGTGTATAGCCGGCCGCGACCAGATCATCACACATCACGCCAAAGCCATTCTTCACCTTCTCATCAAAGTAGCGCGCCGGCTGTGGCTTGACGATGTCGAAAAAACGGAACAGGCCGAAGGCTATGGCTTGCCATAAGCCCGGCGTCGGGCAGAACAGCAGGACCGCCCAAAAGGGGACGATTTCGTCCCAGACGATGCTGCCATGGTCGACGACCCCGAGGTCTGCGCCGGTCTTGTGCACTGCCAGAACCCCGCCGACGAAACAGAGGAAGAGTAAACCGAGGAACTCCAGGTCGCTCATCCACGGCCGCAGCAGCGGGAAGGACGCCCAGGCGAAGAGGGTGCCTACGGTCCCCGGTGCCCGTGGCGAGAGACCGCTGCCGAAGCCGCAGGCCACCAGGTGCGCCGGATGCGCGAGCAGGAAACGGATCGAAGGGGGGCTAGCCAAAGTGATCGAATCCTCTTTCGTTGAACGCCTGCGCTTGTCCGTCCGCATCGAGGAGCCGCAGACGAGAATCTCCGGTGCCGACGACGAGACCGAATCGCCAGAGGGGCAAGGCGAGTTGCGCAGCGAGTTCGGTGATTTCGGCGCGCTTGTCGGGTGGCGCAGAGAACACCAGTTCGTAGTCGTCGCCGCCGGCGAGCTGGCATTGACGAGCCAGCAGTGGGTCTACTCCCGTCGGCAGTGGCGGCAACTGCGCCACGAAGACCTCTGCGGCAACGCCGGAGCGCTTGAGGATATGATCGAGATCGGCGAGTAGCCCATCCGAAACGTCGATCGCGGCATGCGCCAGGCCACGCCGGCGCAATTCCAGCCCGAGCTCGACGCGCGCCATGGGGCGTTGCAAGGCGTCAAGACAGCGTCGTGCCAACTCCGCGGGCAGTTGCGTCCGGCCCTGCAGTTGGGCCAGCCCCAGAGCGGCAAGGCCGGGTTGTCCTGAAACCCAGAGCTCGTCGCCGGGCACGGCGTGGTTGCGTTGTAACGCCGTGCCGGCAGGCAGCTCACCGAGGGCCGTCAGACACAGGTTGAGCGGGCCGCGCGTCGTGTCGCCACCGACCACATCGACGCCGTAGTGACTGGCGCAGGCAAAGAGCCCGTCGGCAAAAGCGCCTATCCACGCCGTATCCGCGGCGGGCAGACTAGCGGCAAGCAAGGCCCAGCGTGGTCTGGCTCCCATCGCGGCGAGATCGGAGAGGTTGACCGCCAGTGTCTTCCAGCCGAGCTGGCCGGGGTCGGTGTCGGGCAGGAAGTGTGTTCCGGCGACCAGCATGTCGGTGGTGATCGCCAGACTCATCCCGGGTGTGGGAGTCAACAGGGCGCAATCGTCACCGGGACCAAGCGTGGCCTGCGGCGTCGCCCGGGAGAAATGGCGTTCAATCAGTTCGAATTCGCTGGGCATGCCTGTGCCGCTGGCCGAATCAGAAGCCGTTGCTGTTCAACGTCCGCGGCCGCGGGCGGCACGCTTGGCTTCGACCTCGGCTGGACGCAAGCGGGCGGCCAACTTGTCGAGCACCCCGTTGACGTACTTGTGGCCGTCCGTTCCACCATAGGCTTTGGCCAATTCGATCGACTCGTTGATGATCACCCGGTATGGCGTCTGCGGGTGGTTACCCAACTCGAAAGCGCCGGCCAGCAGAACACACGCCTCAATCGGCGACAATTCGTTGAACGGACGGTCGAGGCAGGCTTGCAGCTGTGTTTCCAGGGCGATGCGCTCGCTGAGAACACCACGTAACAGTCCGACGAAGAACTCGCGGTCGGCCTTGTCGAAGTCGTCGATGTCGCGCAGATGCGCTTCGATTGCCGCTTCGTCGTTGCCACTGACCTGCTGCTGGTAGAGCCCCTGCAGGACCAGTTCGCGGGCTCGCCGACGTGGGGATCTGGGCGTCGCAGCTTTGCTGTCGGGTGTGCTGCGTGGCCCTCCGGTCATCACGATACCTCCCGGAGTGCGCGCAGCAGGCGGGCCATCTCGACGGCGGCTCGGGCGCAGTCGGCCCCTTTGGGTTGCATGCGGGCGAGTGCCTGGTCGTCGTCTTCGCAGGTCAGGATGCCGTTGGCGATGGGTACGCCGCTGTTGAGCTGGACTTCCATCAACGCCCGGCAGGAATCGTTGGCGACGATCTCAAAATGATAGGTTTCGCCGCGGATGACGGCACCAAGCGCAACCAGAGCATCAAAGCGGCCGCTGCGGGCCATGGTCTGCAGCGTCAATGGGATTTCCAGTGCCCCCGGGACACTGGCGATGGCAATGTTGCGGTCGGCGACGCCAAGCTGCTTGAGTTCGGCCGTGCACGCACTGAGCAGACCTTCACCGATGTCCTGGTTGAAACGGCTCATGACGATGCCGATCGCCAGACCGTCGCCTTCAAGCGAAGCGTCATACTCGTAGATGTTCTCGTAGCGCACCCGAGGAGGATGTAGGCTTCCGGGGATTTTCGGGGTGCCCATCAGAGTTTTTCCAGTTCGGACGGAGTGGCGATGTGGCCGGTAATTTCGAGATCGAAGCCGGTCATGCTCGGCATGCGACGCGGGCTTGACAGGATCTTCATCTTGCCGACGCCGAGATCGCGCAGGATTTGCGCACCGATGCCATAGGTACGGGGATCCCAGCGGGCGGCCGGACGCTGGGCGGCAATCGGCTCACGCAGTGTCGCGAGAATGTCCTGGCCGCTTTCGGGACGATGCAACAACACGATCACGCCGGCGTCTGCGCGGGCCAGCGCCGCTTGCGCCAACTCCAGCGAAAAAGTATGCCGACCGCCGTCCGGGTCGAGGAAGTCGACCACTGAAAGTGGTTCATGCACGCGCACCAGGGTTTCCTTGTCGGCGCGAATCTCACCCTTGGTCAATACCAGGTGCACCTCGTTCGAGGTACGGTCGGTGTAGGCGTGCAGGGTGAATTGGCCGTGGCGCGAACGTACCGGTTTGGAGAGCGTACGTTCGATCAGCGTCTCGTGTCGACTCCGGTAGTGGATGAGATCGGTGATCGTTCCGATCTTGAGGCCATGCGTGCGGGCAAAATCGACCAGATCGCCCAGGCGCGCCATGCTGCCGTCCTCTTTGAGAATTTCGCAGATCACCGCCGCCGGTTCGAGCCCCGCGAGCAGGGCGAGATCGCAGCCGGCTTCGGTGTGGCCCGCACGTACCAGTACGCCGCCTGGCCGGGCCATGATCGGGAAAACGTGTCCCGGCTGCACGATGTCTTCCGGCCGCGCGTTCCTTGCGACTGCGGCCTTGATGGTCAGCGCGCGGTCCTGCGCCGAGATGCCGGTGGTCACCCCTTCGGCAGCTTCGATCGAAACCGTGAAGGCGGTGCTGTATGGGCTCTTGTTGTCGCGCGCCATCTGCGTCAGGCCCAGTTGTCGGCAGCGGCCCTCGGTCAGTGTCAGGCAGATCAGACCGCGCCCAAAACGCGCCATGAAGTTGATGGCTTCCGCAGTGACATGCTCGGCGGCCAGAATCAGATCGCCTTCGTTCTCGCGATCCTCCTCATCCACCAGGACCACCGTACGTCCCGCCCGCATTTCGACAATGATCTCTTCGATCGGCGAGACATCGGCAGAACTGCTCTGTGGTGCCATCTATACCTCCTCTGTGAAACGTGGGTTGCGCCTGGCAGGTTGGGTAAGCTACTTTCTGGCCAACCGGAATTGCGTGAATTCCTGCTGTTCAATGTATGCAGGACCTCGATTCTCTCATTTCCCGGCCGGGCTTCCCATACGGGCGGGCACATTCTCCGTGAATCGATCACCCAACGGCTCAGATATTCGTTTTATCATGTTCGAAAAACAAGAATGAATCTGTTCCATTGCTCAGGGGCTGGAACGGTGCCAGGGGGCGCATCGGCACCTTTCGATGCTTGTCGATGATAGTCAGTACGAAGGATATCTTCAATGTCGATGAATGAGGGTTTGTTGTTGATCGCAGTTGGCGTAGTCGTCGCCGTCCTGCTGCGTTTCCTTGCCGCTCGCCGTTCTGCCGTGAAACAGGAGGGGCGAGAGGCTCTTGATCAGCGTGTCGCGGACGAAGCCGAGCGTCAGGCCGCGGAGGCCGCTGCCCGCCACGAAGCCGAGCGTCAGGCCGCGGAGGCCGCCGCCCGCCACGAAGCCGAGCGTCAGGCCGCGGAGGCCGCCGCCCGCCACGAAGCCGAGCGTCAGGCCGCGGAGGCCGCCGCCCGCCACGAAGCCGAGCGTCAGGCCGCGGAGGCCGCTGCCCGCCACGAAGCCGAGCGTCAGGCCGCGGAGGCCGCCGCCCGCCACGAAGCCGAGCGTCAGGCAGCGGAGGCCGCCGCCCGCCACGAAGCCGAACGTCAGGCCGCGGAGGCCGCCGCCCGCCACGAAGCCGAGCGTCAGGCCGCGGAGGCCGCCGCCCGCCACGAAGCCGAGCGTCAGGCAGCGGAGGCCGCCGCCCGCCGCGAGGCCGAACGTCAGGCCGCGGAGGAGGCTGCCCGCCACGAAGCCGAACGTCAGGCAGCGGAGGCCGCCGCCCGCCACGAAGCCGAGCGTCAGGCCGCGGAGGCCGCCGCCCGCCGCGAGGCCGAACGTCAGGCCGCGGAGGAGGCCGCCCGCCACGAAGCCGAGCGTCAGGCCGCGGAGGCCGCCGCCCGCCGCGAGGCCGAACGTCAGGCCGCGGAGGCCGCCGCCCGCCGCGAGGCCGAACGCCAGGCCGCGGAGGCCGCCGCTCGCCGCGAGGTTGAACGCCGGGCGGTCGAGGAAGCTGCCCGCCTTGAGGCCGAGCGCCGGTCTGTCGAGGAGGCGCAGCGCCTGGAGGATGAGGAACGTCAGGCGGTTGAGGCGGCGATTGCCGAGGAAAGCGCAAGGCAGGCTACCGAAGAGGCGCAAAGACGCCAAGCAGCAGCTGTCGCGAAGATCAAGACGCCCGAGCAGACCGTGGTGATGGTGGCCGACGATTCGCGGGTGGTGCGTGTCAAGACCGGGCGATTGCTGGCCGCACACCGATATCAAGTGCTGATGGCCGAAGACGGCCAGGATGCGGGCCGGCAAATCGAGAAGGCGGTTCCCGATGTACTGGTGACCGATGTCGACATGCCCGGCATGGATGGTCTTGAACTGGCCCGTCAGGTGCGTGGCAATCCACGTACTGCCCACCTGCCGATCATCATGGTGACGTCCGACAGTGACGAGTTGCGTATCCAGGCGCGTGCGGCTGGAGTCAACGTCGTGCTCGGCAAGCCGTACCCAGAAGAGCAACTCATCGCGCATATCCAGCAACTCCTGGGTAACTCGCCGCGCGCCTGACAAGCGATGCAGCCCAGCCAGGACAACGCGGCGCCAGGTGCCGCTCTCGGCGAGTTTCTGGTGATCTGCCTGTGCGCCGAATGGTGCGGAGTTTGCCGGGAATACCGAAGCGGTTTCGAGGAAGTTGCCAGGCAATTCTCCGCAGCCGGATTTCTCTGGCTGGACATTGAGGCTCACGCCGATGATCTGGGCGACCTCGACGTCGATGACTTTCCGACACTGCTCATCAAGCGTCAGGACAGGGTGCTTTTTTACGGCAGCATGCTACCTACTCCGGGTCACCTGAAGTGCACCCTGGGTGCATTCCTGCAGCAGACGGACGCCGAGAGTCGCGAGTATGCTGTTTCCAGCGCGGCGCGGCGTGCCTGGCAGGATGATGAAGACCTGCGGCGGCTTGGCCAGGCACTGGGGCAAGCGGGCGCACAGGCAAGAGATTGGCCGCCAGCTTGAGTGGAGATGCCTATTGGTCGTGCTGCGAAGTGTGGCTACGCTGACGCCAGCGCTGGATCAACATGCGCAGGCGGCCGAAAGTCCAGTGGTCGTTGACCACGAAGTTTGCCACGCTGGCGATCACGATCGAAAGCACATTTGCCGCCAGATAGTGCATGTGGCTGGCGAACGCGTGGGTCAGG
Organism: Candidatus Accumulibacter propinquus; assembly: GCF_056856495.1. Lineage (NCBI taxonomy): Bacteria > Pseudomonadati > Pseudomonadota > Betaproteobacteria > Candidatus Accumulibacter > Candidatus Accumulibacter propinquus. The sequence continues at coordinate 85,246 of NZ_JBSEHC010000003.1, read as the reverse complement.
GCGAACTGCAGCGCGATCCCGAGCCAGCAGGCGATGGTGTACTGGCCGAACTGCAGGAGAAGCGGCGTCTGCACATGTTCGTGCCGGTCGAACCAGGTCCATGCGCGATTGAGCAGGAAATTGTTGATGGTGGCAAGGAAGATGGCGACCGCGAGTGATACGTTCAGGCGCAGCGGTGGTGGTTCGATGGCCCGGAAAAGAATTTCCTGGGCCAGGTAGAGCACCACGACGTTGACCACCGTTCCGGAAGCGCCGACGACGCCGAACTTGATGAAGCGATGCCGCAACAAGCGCCCAACGAGCGGTAGATGGTGGAGCCGCTCAAACCGCGTCATGGTGTATCCTTGATCGGCCCCGGGCGGATACGCGTGACGACGGCGCGTGCTTCCACCAGTACCCGCTCGGGAGCGATCCGCCGCAGGCACTGGTTGTCGCCGTCGCAAGGCGAGTTGCGGTGGTTATATGCGGTGAGACACGGTGAACAGGGCAGTTCCAGATGCAGGCAACTGGCGTGGTCACCGAGCGGGCCGTAGAGCCGCGGCGTCTCCGGCCCAAACAAGGCTACGGTCGGCACGCCAGTGAGCGACGAAAACTGTGCCGGCCCACCGTCGTTGGTGATCAGCAGCGCAGCCCTCCCGAGCAGTGCAACGAGTTCCCGCACCGATCGGGTGTAGCCCGTGAGGTCGACGCAATCCGGGTGCGCGACTGCTTCGCTGAGCGCGCGCCCGAGTGGCTTGTCGGCAGGCAGGCCAATGATCGCTACCACATATCCTTCGGCGAGCAGGCCGGAGGCGACCATGCGCCAGTTCGCTGGCGGCCATGCGCGGATCGGCAGGATGCCGCCGCTCGGATAGAGCAGCGCCAGGCGTCGCCCGGAGAAGCGTGGATAGTCGTCGACAATCCGCGCCTGGAAGGCATCCACCTCGCCCGCGGTGAAGCCCGGTAACGGGGCGGTCAGGGGGAAATCGCCCGGGTCCTGCTGCTCCTTGTCGAGGGGGTGGGTTTTCGAAACGAGTGCGCGTGCCAGGGTCAGGAACTGCAGTGAAAGGTGGCGATAAGGGTTGTAGAGCACTCGCCGGTTGATGAACGAACCACGGTACAGTCCTTCCTGCGTGTGGCGGTGAAAGCCCACGCGCAACGGGGCTCCCGACAGCCAGGCCAGCAGGCTGCTGATGCGCGCGAATAGTTCACAGTCGAGAACCGCATCCGGGCGCAACTGACGCAGCGTGCGGATCGCGGCGAAGAGCGTCCGCAGGAGACCGCCGAGGGAGCGGTCGTCGATGGTAATGACGTTTTCCGGAGGGACGCTGGCCATCAGGTCGAGCACTTCGCGATTTTTTCCGAACAGCAGAACATGCAGTGAAGCCTCGGGGTAGCGGGCGCGCAATAGCGCGAACATGGGCTGCGCGAGCACCAGGCTGCCCATCTCGGAAAGCAGGATCACGACGATCCGGCGTGGCAAAGATGGCGGGGTGCGCCGTGGCAGCACGCGCTCGAGCAACGAGGCGAGTGCGCAGAGCGGCACGCCGAGATAGCGATCGATGGCACGCTGGAGATCGACGTTCATTGCCGAGGCGCCGGAGTGGGGGGCCGATACCCGTAAACGACCCGCGCATGGTAGGTGCCGACCGCGATGCCGTTCTTGTGCGCCGCAAGGGTCTGGATCGGACCCAGGCGGGTGGCGGCGGCGGCTATCCGGGGATCGTCGAGTTCGTCGCGTGCCGGCGCGACGACGATCAGGTCCTGTCCGGCGAAAGCGGCGCGCTGGAACCACTGCTCGTACATCAGGGCTTTCTCGTCATAGAACAGATGCCGGCTGGCGGTGTCGCGGGCGCCGTCGCCGCGTGGGTCGTAGAATGCCATCTCGTCGGCCGTATTGTGCTTGTCGAGGCCGACGACCGCCGGCCGGCGTCCGGTTTCCTGCAGAACCTGCTCCTCGATCTCCTGTACCTGCCGGCGCAGGTCTCGCCAGCCCATCTGCAGGTAATGATGGTGTGCGCGTACCCCCGCAAGTCCCCAAACCGGGTAGTAGAAGAGACCGTAGGCGTAGACCAGAATCAGGACGTGCAGCAGTGGCACCCAACTGCGCGCCAGCAGGCGATCGAGCGTGCCTTCGCCCAGCCCCGGGCGGGACATCGTCGCCGCCAGCGTCGGCAGGACGGACAGCCAGATGGGTCCGGTCCAGTGGAACTTGGTTTCGGCCCTGATGCTGGCGGCGGCGAAGACCAGCAGCGGGAACAGAGTGAATACCAGCACGAACAGGCGCCGACGTTTGGCAAGCGCGGCGGCATCGGCCGCGGGAACTGCCTGCAAGCAGGGAGATGTCATGCTGCCAAGCGGTCTCGGCAGACGCCATAGCGCGAGTACCCCGAGCGGAGTCAGCAACAGGACGACGGAACCGAGAAACACATGCAGACTGAATTGCGGTGTTCGCTCGCCGAGGCGGCGCGCGCCCTGAAAGGCGAACGACGCCCAGTCATGCTGGATGTTCCAGACGATCACCGGGGCGAACACCAGTAAGGCGATGAGTGCCCCGACCCAGGCCCATGGCGAGAGCAACAGTCGGCGGGAAGGCGCATCGACGATCATGAAGGCCAGGGTGGCCGCTGGCACCAGCACCATCGAATACTTGCTCAACATGCCGATGCCGATCGCCACGCCAGCGCCAAGCCAGGCGGTCTGGCGGCCGCCGAGCAGGGCTCTGTGCAGCCAGAACAAGGCCGCGGCCCAGGCAGCGGCGAGCGGAGCATCCGGCGTCATCAGCACGCCGATGCCGAAGAAGAAGGGCAGCGTCGCTGCCAGCAGGGCACTGCGCAGGGCGTTGCCGCGTCCTGCAAGATCGTGCGCGAAAGCAGCGACGAAAGCGAGCATCACAGCCCAGGCGAGTACTGCTGGCAGGCGTACGAAAAACTCGCCCTGGCCAAGCGCAAGCGACATGGCGATCAGCCACGCGACGAGCGGCGGGTGATCCAGGTAGCCGATGTCGAGATGCTGTGCATAATTCCAGTAGTACGCTTCCTGTGGCGCGAGTTCCAGTTGGCCCAGGTAGATCAGGCGCAGGACCAGCAGGTAGGCGATCGCCAACGGCGCGGCGACACTGAAGTCCTGCCCGCGCGCGTTATCGGCGAACGCAGACAGGCCGAGCAGCAACGTCAACGCAGCGGCGAGCGCCGCCGGCACGCTGGCCGCCAATGGCCCGAAGTGACTGGCGAGAAGCGAGAGCACGCCAGCGTGCAGCGGGTAGGCCAGCGCGACGATGAGCAGCAGCATCGAGCGTGGGCACGGCATGGCGGTACGGCCGAGCAGCACCGTTGCAACCAGCATGGCCGTCACAAAGGCGCCGGCATGCGCGCGCTCCAGACCCAGGTCTGTGGAATGCAGCAGTGCAAACGCCAGGACGTCGACAACGGTCGCCAGGGCGGCGGCGGTTCGCCATCGTCGCCAGCGTGATAGGTCGGTATCGCCGAGCGACGATAGTGAACGGCCTGTCACAGCGGCACGTACCATCGCGCCGACCTGCAGCGAGCAGCGCTGCGGGTGGGAATGGGACCTGCCTTGCAGGTCACGGCCGACGCTGCCAGGGTGGGTCCTACCGCTGGTGCGCCAGCTTGTGGCGGGCTTGATTGTTGCCGGCACGGAGCGACAACGTACCGGGCCCACAGGTTCAGGGCTGTGGCGTTGGCCTGGCGAGCACGGTCAGTACCAGTTTGCTGTGGGCGTTCGGGTCCTGCTGGACTCATCATGTTGGTATTCGTTGCTCGCGTGCAGGTTGGCGAACTCAATCTCCGGCGATTTCCATGTTCCCCGCGTGCCGTACTCTTTGGATATCGGGTGGTGCGTACGCTGGAGCGCGCTCCGCGCCCGTTGATGAATGCCGCGCCATGAGAACTCCCGGACCAGGAATGGATAAGCCTGACTGGGAGCAGGTTTGCGTGGCCGGCACATCGTTTCTGATGCCGGCGACGTAACCCGCAACTGTAACCAAAAGCCAACTCCAAGACAACCTGATTCGCGGGGGTAGATTGCCTGAAAAGCGCGGCCCACTTTGACTTCCCGGCGCGATGGTCACGCGATGGTTGGGCTTCGACAGGGGTTCGCGGATCGTGTCGAACAGGAGCCTCGCCGTGTGGGTGCCCGTGGTATTGCCGCATCGGTGGGTTTCTCCGCCTGGCGAACGCCAGCCCTGTTGTTCTGGAGGGAGGTGGCAAGGGTAGTCCATGACCGCGGCAGGCGTTATACTCACGGCCCTTTCGTCGCGTCGCTGATCCCCGCAGGCAAGCCGCGCGAGCATATCTGGAGATCAGGATGGACAACCCGCAGACTTTTCTGACGCACATCGAGTCGCTATTGAGCACCGGCAACATGGTCGAGATGTCGGCTGCGGCGGCAACCAGTTTTGCCTTGATTGCGGCCGCCGAAATCGGCGACAAGAGCCAGCTCGTTTGCATGACGCTGGCTTCCCGGCACCGGGCAACACCGGTCATGCTCGGCGCTGTGGCGGCCTTTGCCCTGTTGAACACGCTGGCCGTCGTGTTCGGTGTGGCCATCGCCAGTTGGTTGCCGGAATACGTGGTCGGCGCGACGGTCGCCGTCCTGTTTGCCGTCTTCGGCATACACGCCTTGCGTACCGAAGACGGTGATGAGGATGAAGAGCTTGAGGAGAAGAGTGGCCATGGCATCTTCTTCACCACTTTTCTATTACTTACGATGGCTGAATTCGGCGACAAGACGCAACTCGCCGTCGTGGCCCTGAGCAGTACGCACGCGCCAGTTGCGGTCTGGTTGGGGGCAACGGCTGCCTTGGCGACGACCTCTGCCCTGGGAATCCTGGCCGGACGCACCCTGCTGCAAAAAATTCCGCTGACCCTGCTGCACAGGATCAGCGGCGCATTCTTTCTGGTCCTGGCAGTATTTGCTGCATACCAGGCGTACGTCGCTTTTTCCGGCACATAGATAGAAAAGCCGCGCCCAGGGCGCGGCTTTTGGGGAGCAGCCGTGTCGCTTAGTGGAACTGCTCTTCTTCTGTCGAACCGGTCAGCGCCGTGACTGAAGAGGTGCCACCCTGAATCACGGTGGTGACTTCGTCGAAGTAGCCGGTACCGACTTCCTGCTGGTGTGAGACGAAGGTGTAGCCACGGTCGCGAGCCGCGAATTCCGGTTCCTGCACTTTTTCGACGTAAGCGGTCATGCCGCGCGCGACATAGTCCTGAGCCAGGTCGAACATGTGGTACCACATGTTGTGGATGCCCGCGAGGGTGATGAACTGGTACTTGTAGCCCATGGCGCCAAGCTCTTGCTGGAACTTGGCAATGGTGGCGTCGTCGAGGTTCTTCTTCCAGTTGAACGAGGGCGAGCAGTTGTAGGCCAACATTTTCCCGGGGTGCTTGGCGCGCACGGCTTCGGCGAACTGACGGGCGAATTCCAGATCCGGCGTGCCGGTTTCACACCAAACTAGATCGGCATAATCGGCGTAGGCCACGGCGCGCGAGATCGCCTGCTGCAGACCCTTGCGTGTCTTGTAGAAGCCTTCGGAAGTCCGCTCGCCAGTGACGAACGGGGTATCGTTGGCATCGCAGTCGGAGGTCAGGAGGTCGGCCGCTTCCGCATCGGTACGGGCGATGACCAGTGTCGGCACACCGCAGACATCGGCGGCGAAGCGGGCGGCAATCAGCTTCTGGACTGCTTCCTGCGTCGGCACCAGGACTTTGCCGCCCATGTGGCCGCACTTCTTGACCGAAGCCAGCTGGTCTTCCCAGTGCACACCGGCGGCACCGGCACGGATCATGGCCTTCATCAGTTCGAAAGCGTTCAGCACGCCACCAAAGCCGGCCTCGGCATCCGCGACGATTGGCGCGAAGTAATCCACGTGGCCCTTGTCGCCTGGGTTGATGTCCTTGGAAAACTGGATTTCGTCGGCGCGCCGGAAGGAGTTGTTGATGCGCTCGACGACCTTGGGTACCGAGTCGACCGGATACAGGGACTGGTCGGGATACATCGCCGCGTAAGAGTTGTTGTCGGCCGCGACCTGCCATCCCGAAAGATAGATTGCCTTGACGCCCGCCTTGACCTGTTGCATCGCCTGGCCGCCGGTCAGCGCACCGAGGCAGTTGACGTAGGGCTCGCTATTCACCAGGGCCCAGAGCTTCTCGGCGCCACGGCGAGCGACCGTGTATTCGATCGGGAACGAACCACGCAGGCGGACGACATCGGCTGCCGAGTAGCCGCGCTTGATTCCCTTCCAGCGGGGGTTTTCCGCCCAGTCCTTTTCCAGTGCGGCGATCTGTTGCTCTTTCGTGCTCATGTTCTTCCTCGCGAAAAATAATGACGTGAAGTTGGGACTATGGTGACGCACCAGGATGGAACCGGGAACCCTCTCAAGCACCAAAGCGGGGCGACCAATGGCATGAAGTATAGAAGGGTTTTCTCGCACAGGCAACAGTCTTATATAAGACATAAGAGATATTTTTTTCATAAATAGAACAGGCTGTTGCCAATCTCATCCCACATTACGAAAAGAAATTGTCTTGCGTGAAATGCCTGTCGTTCAACTCGTCCTGCACGTGCCGTCTTCAGGGCGCTATCCAGTGTCCTGTCTTGCCACCGGCCTTTTCGAGCAAGCGAACACCTTCTATGTGCATGCCGCGATCCACTCCCTTACACATGTCATAGATAGTCAACAGGCCGACACTTGCGGCGCAGAGGGCTTCCATTTCGACACCGGTACGACCGAAACACTCGCAGCAGGTCGTGCAATGCACGACGCTGGCCGCCACATCAATCTCGAAGTCGACCGAGATACGGGTCAACGCGATCGGGTGGCACAAGGGAATCAACTCTGAGGTGCGTTTGGCACCCTGGATCGCCGCAATCCGCGCAATGCCGAGAACATCGCCCTTGCTGGCCGAACCGGCGACGATCAGATCCAGGGTTTCCGGGCGCATCAAAATGTGACCGGTCGCCCTCGCCTGCCGATGGGTCTCGGCCTTGGCACCGACGTCGACCATTTGCGCCTGACCCTGCGAAGTGAAATGGCTGAGTGGGCTAGTGGTCATCAGGGTCACTGGTGCGCATGGAAGGGGCCGCCAATCGATGGCACCGACAACGAAGCGGGGATTCCCGGTAACGCTTGGTAACAATTGGGCGGCACGATATTGAGTATCATAGCATCATCCATGTTTGCCCTTCAGCGGGAGTCGCGTTGATCAGAGTCGCTTGTATTGCCGTATCCCTGGCTGTTGCCGTCGGGGTCGGCGGTTCCTTTCCGGTGCAGGCGGATGAACTCCCAGACCTCGGTGAAGCTGCGCGCGCCGAACTCTCGCCACAGGTCGAGCGGAAAATAGGCGAGCGGATCCTCAACGAAATCCGCCTGCACGAGCCGAGCTACGTTGACGATCCCGAAATCGCCGACTACCTCAATCGCCTTGGCGGTCGTCTGGTGGCCGCCAGTGCGAATCCCGCAGGCGATTGCCAGTTCTTCCTGATTCGCGACAGCACAGTCAACGCGTTTGCAATGTTCGGTGGTTTCATCGGGGTCAACACCGGAACCCTTTTGACTGCCCAGTCGGAGTCCGAACTGGCGGGCGTGCTTGCCCACGAAATATCGCATGTCATGCAGAACCACCTGGCTCGACAGATTGCCCGCGAGAAGCAGAACTCGATTGCCAGCATGATCGCGATGGCCATTGGTGTTCTGGCGGCTCGCTCCAATTCGCAGGTGGCGAGTGCGGCGATCGCTTCGGCGCAGGCCAGTTCCATTCAGTCCCAGTTGGCCTACAGTCGCGACTTCGAGCGCGAAGCCGATCGCCTGGGTTTTCAGACGTTGACCCAGGCAGGTTACGATGTCCGTGGCATGGGTGACTTCTTCGGGCGTCTGCAGCAGGCTGGGCGGGTGTATGAGAATAACGCTCCCGTATATATGCGTTCACACCCGCTCACCGCCGAGCGTATCGCCGACATGCAGAATCGTGCGCAAAGCGCCCCGTATCGGCAAGTGGCCGATAGCCTGGACTTTCATCTCGTACGTGCCAAGTTGCGTGTACAGATGAGCACACCGCGCGAGTCCGTCGGCGAGTTCGCTACGCAGTTGCGGGAAAAAAAGTACGTGTCGGAAGCAGCAACGCGTTATGGACTGGCGTATTCGTTGTTGCGGGCCAAGGATGTCGCTGCCGCGCAGCGTGAGATCGACGCGCTCAACGCCCTCAAGGTGTCGTCGCCGATGATCGCCGGTCTGTCCGCCGAGGCCAGGCTGGCGGCCAGGGATCTGGCCGGCGCACAGGCGATCTACCGCGACGCCTTGCAGCGCTATCCGCAGTCCAGGTCACTGGTCTATGGGTATGCCGAGGCACTGCTGATGGCGCGGCAATACGAACAGGGCCTGCTTTTTCTGGAGTCGCAACTGCAGATCTACAGTTCGGATTACAAACTGTATGGCCTGCAGGCCAAAGCGTTCGCGGCGCTGGGCAAGCGCTTGCCGCAGCATCGTGCGCAGGCCGAGTTCTACCTGTTGCAGGGGCAGCTCGGGTCGGCTGTCGAGCAGCTGCAGTTTGCGCAACAGGCTGCCGACGGCAATTTCTTCGAGCAGTCAGCAGTGGATGCCCGCTTGCGCGAATTGCGCAAGCTGCAGGCGGAAGAGGCGAAACAGAAGAAGAATGGCGTTTAAAATATGCCCTCAGTTTCGTTGTGGACCAGACCATGCATTTCGACCGAGAATTAGACGTCAAGGGGCTGAATTGCCCGTTGCCGATTCTGCGCACCAAAAAGACATTGTCCGAGATGTCGTCCGGGGCGGTGCTGCATGTGCTTGCGACCGACCCGGGTTCGGTCAAGGATTTCGAGGCTTTCGCCAGGCAGACGGGCAATGAGTTGCTGTCCAGTTCGGAGGCGAACAGCGTTTTCGAGTATTACCTCAAGCGCAAGTAAGGACCGGCTACGCGGCAGGAACGCCATACGAGTGTCGCGATTGCGTTGCCGGAAGCGTACTGACTGATGTCTGCAGGGGGCTATTTCGCCCTGTTTGACGATGACGGCGGGAACGCCTTGTTGCTGTCCGACATTCGTCGCAGCCATCAGCTTGACGGCGCCGCCGATCCCAAGGCACTTTTCGCGACGCTTGAGGCCGCCACTGCCGCCGGCGAGTGGGTCGTTCTGGCGGCCGACTACGCCCTCGGAGCGAGCTTCGAGCCCTCCTTGGCCCGGCCGCCTCCGGGCCGGCCCGTGCTGCGTGCCTGGGTGTTCGCCAAAGGCCGGCGTCTGGACGCAAGAGCCGTCGGAGCCTTTCTCGCGGAGCGCCTGGCTGCGCTGCCCGAGCATCGGCGGTTTGCCGGAATTGCCGACTTGTCATCGGCTGTCGATGCAGCCAAGCATGGCACTCAGGTTCGGGAAATTTGCCGCTGGATTGCCGATGGCGACTGTTACCAGGTCAATCTTACTTTCCCCCTGACTTTCCAGGTCTATGGAGATCCGCTGGCCCTCTACGCGCGCCTGCGCGAGCGCCAGCCCGTTCGTTATGGCGGCTACATATTCACGGCGGAGGAGACGATTCTTTCGTTCTCGCCGGAGCTTTTTTTTGAGCGCCGCGGCAGCCGCGTACTGACGCGACCGATGAAGGGTACGGCGGCACGTGGTGCGACGCCCCAGGACGATGCCGCGCAGCGTGCTGGATTACTTGCCTCGGCGAAGGAGCGTGCGGAGAACGTCATGATCGTCGATCTGCTGCGCAATGACCTGGGGCGCCTGGCGTCACCTGGTCAAGTACGCGTGGACGCCCTGTTCGAGACCGAGGCCTATCCCACACTCTGGCAGATGGTGTCGACGGTGGCCGCGGAGCTCCCGGGTACGGGTCTGGCAGACCTGTTCGGCGCCCTGTTTCCCTGTGGGTCGATCACCGGTGCGCCGAAGATAAGCGCCATGCAAAAAATCGCCGAATTGGAACAAACGCCGCGCGGGCTGTATACCGGCACGTTGGGCTGGCTGGCGCCAGGCGGCGATTGTCGTTTCAACGTCGCCATTCGTACCGTTGAGCTGGCCGCAGGTCAGCGCGGGAAGCTTGGGGTCGGTAGCGGCATCGTCGCCGACGCCGACCCCGCTCGCGAATATGCCGAGTGTTTGCTCAAGGCGAGTTTTCTGGCCAGCTTCGATCCCGGCTTCGAGTTGTTCGAAACCTTGCGTCTGGAAAACGGAGCGTATCCACTGCGAAGCCTGCACCTTGAGCGATTGCAGGCTTCGGCGCTCACCCTCGGCTTCGCCTGTGGCATGTCTACCCTCTCTTCGCTGCTGGCGGACGAAGCCGCGAGGTGGCCGACGGGAGTCCTTCGCGTTCGCCTCGGCTTGAATCATGCCGGTTGCTGCCGTGTCGTTGCCACGCCCCTGGACGAAGATCCGGTGAGGGAATGGCGGGTGACAATCGCAGATGAGACGCTGGCGGCCGACGATTACCTGCTCCGCCACAAGACGACGGCGCGCGCACGCTATGACCGGGCGTTGGCCGCACTCGCTGCACGCCCGGAGGTTTTCGACGTCATCTTTCTGAATGACCGCGGTGAGGTTTGTGAAGGGGCACGCAGCAATATCTTTGTCGAGTGCAACGGCGTGCTGCTGACGCCGCCGCTGTGCTGCGGCCTGCTTCCCGGCGTCCTGCGCCGGAAGCTGCTCGCATCGGGGCGTGCCGTCGAACGCGTCCTGCGCCTCGACGACCTGCGCCGAAGTGCCGTTGTTTACGTGGGCAATGCCTTGCGCGGCCTGATTCCGGTGACGGTCGAACCCGGCTCGTCGCGAACCATATTCGCGACGAGCCGTTCAAGGCCACCGTGAGCCTAGTTGCGCCTGAGACGTTGGCGTTGGGGTTCGAGCTGTTCGAGGGTGGCGACGAAGTCGTTCAGCCGCTGCCGTTCCTGCTCGACCACCGGCGCCGGAGCGCGCGCGACGAAACTCGCGTTGGCAAGTTTGGCCCGGGCCTTGCTGATTTCGCCCTGCAGGCGCGCAATTTCCTTGTCCAGTCGCTCGCATTCGACGGCAAGGTCGATCTGGACCTGCAGCATCAGCCGGGTTTCGCCAACGATCGCGATGGGTGCGCTGGCGCCGCCTGGCAGATCGTCGACAATCTGCACTTCGGAGAGCTTGCAGAGCGCTTTCAGATACGGAGCGAAGCCGAGCAGTGACTGGCGTTCGCCGCTGACCAGCAGCGGTACCCGCAGCGCCGGCGACAGGTTCATTTCTCCGCGCAGGTTGCGGCAGGCGTAGGCCAGGTTCTTCAGTTGCTGGACGCGTGCTTCGCTTGCCGGGTCAAGTTTTTCCGCCTGCGCCTGCGGATAGGCAGCGAGCATCACCGAGGCCTGTGTCTTGCAGCCGGCGATCGGCGCGACGACCTGCCAGAGTTCTTCGGTGATGAACGGCAGCAGCGGATGCGCCAGGCGCAGCACCGTTTCCAGTACCCGCGCCAGCGTCCGGCGCGTCGCGCGCAGTTCCGCCCCGGATCCGTGTTGGAGTTGCACCTTGGCCAGTTCGACATACCAGTCGCAGAATTCATCCCAGATGAATTCATACACCGCGCGCGCCAGCAGATCGAAGCGGTAATCGGCGAAATGCTGTGCGATCTCTATTTCCGTGCGCTGCAGCTTGCTGACGATCCATTGGTCAGCGAAAGACAAGTCGGGGGTGCCGTCCGTCAGGCCGAGGTCCTGGTCGGCGGTGTGCATCAGCACAAAGCGGCTGGCGTTCCACAGCTTGTTGCAGAAGTTGCGGTAGCCTTCGCAGCGGCTGAGGTCGAACTTGATGTCGCGGCCCGGGCTGGCCAGCGACAGGAAGGTGAAACGCAGGGCGTCGGTGCCGAACGCCGGGATGCCCGTGGGGAATTCCTTGCGCGTGCGTTTTTCGATCTGCTCGGCCTGTTTGGGGTTCATCAGGCCGCTGATGCGCTTTTCGATCAGGGCGTCGAGGCCGATGCCATCAATCAGATCGATCGGGTCGAGGACATTGCCCTTCGACTTGCTCATTTTCTGGCCTTCGGCGTCGCGGATCAGCCCATGTACATAAACGTGCCGGAAGGGTATCTTGCCGGTGATGTGCCGGGTCATCATCACCATTCGCGCGACCCAGAAGAAAATGATGTCGAAGCCGGTGACCAGCACGGTCGACGGCAGGTAAAGGTCCAGTGCCGGGTTCGTCTCGGCCGGCCATTGCGGCGTCCAGTCGAGCGTCGAGAAAGGCCACAGTGCCGACGAGTACCAGGTGTCGAGCACGTCCGGGTCGCGCGTCAACGCGCCGCCGTAGCCTTGTTCGGCGGCCATTGCCCGGGCTTCGGGTTCATCGTGGGCGACGAAGATTTGCCCCGCTTCACCGTACCAGGCGGGAATCTGATGGCCCCACCACAACTGCCGTGAAATGCACCAGTCCTGAATGTTGTTCAGCCACTGGTTGTAAGTGTTGATCCAGTTTTCGGGGAAAAACCTGATCTCGCCCGAGGCCACGCAGGCCAGGGCTTTGCCGGCAATGCTGCTACCGTCGGCCGTGGGCTTGCTCATTGCGACAAACCATTGGTCGGTGAGCATCGGCTCGATCACCACGCCGGTGCGGTCACCGCGCGGCACTTTGAGCTTGTGCTTGTCGGTCTTGACCAGGAAACCCATCGCCTGAAGATCGATGACGATGGCGTTGCGTGCGTCGAAGCGATCCATGCCGCGATACTTTTCAGGGATGGCGGCTTCCGGAAAGTCACCAGTTGCGGTCGTTTCGACGAACCCCGCTTGACCGTACTTGAGTTTGCTGTAATTCGGGTCAGAATCGGCGTCAATAATTCGCCCGTCCAGGGTCAGCACATTGATCATCGGCAACTGGTGCCGCAGGCCAACCGCATAGTCGTTGAAGTCATGCGCCGGGGTCACCTTGACGCAGCCGGTGCCGAAGGCAAGGTCAACGTAGGCGTCGGCGATGATCGGGATTTCGCGATCGCAGAGCGGCAGTTTGACCTTTTTCCCGAGCAAGTGCCGATAGCGTTCGTCTTCCGGGTGAACCATCACCGCGGTGTCACCAAGCATCGTTTCCGGGCGCGTGGTGGCGACGGTCAGGCTGCCCGAGCCATCGGCCAGTGGATAGCAGATGTGCCACATGAAACCGTCTTCTTCCTCACTCACCACTTCGAGGTCGGAGACCGCCGTATGCAGTTCCGGGTCCCAGTTTACAAGGCGTTTGCCGCGGTAAATCAGGCCTTCGCGGTAGAGGCGAACGAAGGTTTCGGTGACTGTCCTCGACAATCCGGCGTCCATCGTGAAGCGCTCGCGGCTCCAGTCGGGCGAGGTGCCGAGGCGGCGCATCTGCCGGGTAATGGTGTCGCCGGAGAACGCTTTCCACTCCCAGACTTTTTCGAGAAACTTTTCGCGGCCCAGCTGGTGTCGCGAAATGTCCTGCGCGTCGAGTTGGCGCTCGACGACGATCTGCGTGGCGATGCCCGCGTGATCCGTGCCCGGTTGCCACAGCGTGTTGTCACCCCGCATGCGATGATAGCGCGTGAGCGCGTCCATGAGCGCCTGGTTGAAGCCGTGGCCCATGTGCAATGTGCCGGTGACGTTGGGCGGTGGCAGCAGGATGCAGAAGGCCTCTTTGTTGTCGGCATCGAGGCCAGCGCCGAAGTAACCTCTGGCTTCCCATTCGGGGTACCAGCGACGTTCGATGTCTGCTGGTTCAAAGCTCTTGGCGAGTTCCATGGCGGGCACTAAAGGATGACGGGAGCGCGCATTATACCGGATCGCACCGTCGCTCCGACTCGGCCCCTAGGGTGCGTCTGGCGCGCCTTGTGGGCCATTGCCGGGATCTTCCAGCGGCAGCCGCAGTTGTCCGCGCTGCGTCAGAAAGTCGTGCAAGGCGGTTTCGATCGTGGTCGCCAGGCCGCGCTGCAGTTGCTCTGCAGCACCGCACAGAGCGGCTTCAATCAGTACGGGCAAATCGTTGCGCAGTTGCCGATCGACGACATCGGCGAGGTCCGTGGCAAGCAACGGGCGCAGCCCCGTGACGATGTCCGCTGCCTTTGCCTCAGGGAGAGCTTCGGCGGGCGATACGACTTCGGTGAGCACCGGCAGGTCCTCATCTTCAGCGCCGCTCCGGTCGGGGAGCGTTAGTTTTACCGGCCTGTCGACCGAGGCAATGAAACTGCGGCGGCGGCGCAGGCGGCGTGAGCTTTCCCGACGGTCCACGCCGGCAGGATCGGCCTCCGGGTTGATCAGCGAGTCGGCACGACGGATCAGATCACCGTCCTCGGCCATCAGCCTTGTCCCGACAGATCGACATAGCTGATGTCGTAGCCGCGATCCTTGTAAAACCTGGCGCGCCTGCGGCCGTCGACGCGCTCGTCGCGATCCTGGCCGACGACTTCAATGAGGCTGGCAAAACGGGAGAAGCCGGGCGGCACTTCGGCAGAGAGATTGAACAGGCGTTCATCGTGTGGCACCGCGTCAAGCGTGTCGGCGATCAGCACCGGCGTTTCAGTGGCCAGCGGCGAGTTCACCGCCACATGGGGGATGAAACCCGTCGGGGGGACCATCCACAGGTGGCGGTCAAGCGCGGCGGCAAGCTCGGCATCCGGCGCAAACACCAGCAAGGCTTTCCTCTGCGCAAAAGCCTTGCCGATCAAGGCGGCTGTGGCGGCAATCCGGTCTGGGGCGTTGTGGTAAAAGAAGACTCGTGTCAATTGAGTTTTCCGACGCGTTTCAGCAAATAGTGCATGAGCAGGGGTACCGGCCGTCCGGTTGCGCCCTTGTCGGTGCCTGACTTCCAGGCTGTGCCGGCAATGTCGAGGTGAGCCCAGACATATTTCCGGGTGAAGCGAGAGAGAAAGCAGGCGGCGGTGATGCTGCCGCCCCAACGGCCGCCAATGTTTGCCATGTCGGCAAAGGGACTCTTGAGCAACTCCTGGTAGTCATCCCACAAGGGCATTTGCCATGCCCGGTCATGCGCCTCGTCGCCGGCATGCAGCAATTCGCGAGCAAGTGTGTCGTTGTTGGCGAACAGACCGGTGGCGACATGACCGAGAGCGACCACGCAGGCACCGGTGAGGGTCGCGACGTCGATCAGAATGTCGGGTTCGAAACGCGCAGCATAAGTCAGGGCATCGCAGAGGATCAGGCGGCCTTCTGCGTCGGTGTTGAGGATCTCGATGGTCTGGCCCGACATTGAGGTGACGATATCGCCTGGCCGCGTGGCCGCGCCCCCGGGCATGTTTTCGGTGCTGGGCACGATTACCGTCAGATTGATCGGCAGCTTCATCATTGCTGCCGCCTTGATGGTGCCGAGCACGCCGGCAGCGCCGCACATGTCGTACTTCATCTCGTCCATTTCGGCTGCCGGCTTGATGGAAATTCCGCCACTATCAAACGTGACACCCTTGCCGACCAGGACCACGGGCTTGTCATCGGCCTTGCCGCCCTTGTGCTGCAGGATGATCAGCCTTGGTGGTTGCTGTGAGCCTTTGGCGACCGCCAGCAGCGACTGCATGCCCAATGCCGCCATCTCTTCGCTGTCGAGGATCTGACAGTCCAGCTTGTGCTCCGCGGCCAGCTTTTGCGCTATTTCAGCGAGGTACGTCGGGGTGCACACATTGGCCGGCAGGTTGGCCAGGTTCTTGGCCAAAGCCATGCCTTCGGCAATCGCCTGGCCCTGGTTGAGCGCTTCCTCGGCGGTCGCCAGTTCGTTTCGTCGATCAACCACAAAGGTGAGCTTGCGCAGGGGTCGGCGTACCTTGTCCTTCTTGCTCTTGAATTGATCGAAACGATAGACGGTCTCCTGGGCGACAATCGTCGCCTGGCGCACGCGCCAGGCCGCGCTGCGCTTCCTGACGCTGGTTTCGGTCAGGAAAACGGTTCCATCGAAGGAGCCCGTTTCGTTGAGGGTCCGCACGGCGCTGCGGACGGCGTCGCAGTATTCCTTGTCGCCGAACTCTTTTTCCTTGCCCAGTCCGACCAGCAGGACACGGTCGCAGAGGGTTCCCGGAACATTGTGCAGCAGCAGCGTGCTGCCGGACTTTCCCTCCATGTCGCCGCGGCGAATGATGTCGGAAAGATGATTGCGCGCGGCGTTGTCGAGCAGTTCGGCGGCCAGTGTCAACTTGCGAGGTTCGAAAACGCCGACCACGACACAGGCGCTGCGTTGCTTTTCCGGGCTCCCGCTTTTTATGCTAAATTCCACTTACCCCTCCTCAGGCAACGCGTGCTTCTTTCGAAGCCCTGATTATCACTGCAGTTTTTCACCAAAGTCAAAGAATGATCTTTCAGCGTGCGGTTCGGCGCGAGTTCACCCACTCCGCGGCCGGGGTCTTCACTGCGCTTTTTGCCATCATGATGACCACGCAGTTGATTCGCCTGCTCAATGAAGCGGCGCAAGGCAGCGTCGAACCGGATGCGGTGGTGGCGCTGCTCGGCTTCGCATCGCTCAACTACCTGCCGGTATTGCTGTCGCTGTCGTCATTTATCGCCATTTTGTTAACCCTGTCTCGCAGCTATCGTGATTCCGAGATGGTCGTCTGGTTCTCGTCCGGATTGCCGCTGACGGCGTGGATCAGGCCGGTACTGGTCTTTGCCTTGCCGCTGGTAGCGACCATCGCCGCTCTGGCCTTCTTCTTTTCCCCTTGGGCCGTGTCCCAGAGCGCCGAGTTTCGCGGCAAGCTGAATTCGCGAAAGGACGCCGGGCAGATCTCTCCGGGCGCGTTTCAGGAGTCATCGGCTGGCGACCGCGTGATCTTCGTTGAAGGTGTCGCGGAGGATACCAACGTCGTCCGCAACGTGTTTGTCAGCGAAGGCCGACCCGAACGGCTGGGGGTGACGATGGCGGGCAGCGGTCATCAGGAAGTCGCGGAAAATGGCGACCGCTTTATCGTTCTGCAGAACGGTCGCCGCTACGACTTCCAGCCCGGCACCGCCGATTTCCGCATCCTCGAATACGCGCGCTATGCTGTGCGTCTGGAGACCAAGGAGTCGCGCGGTTTGGCGCCGACACCGAGGACCATGCCCACCCTGGACCTGCTGCAGGTCGATACTCCCCAGCATCGCGCTGAATTGTTGTACCGGGTGAGCCTGCCGTTTTCGGCAATCGTGCTCGCCTTGCTGGCGATCCCGCTGTCGTTTACCAATCCACGTGCAGGTCGTTCGGCGAACATGCTGTTCGCCATTCTGGTCTACCTGATCTACAACAATCTGGTGACCATCAGCCAGGGGTGGGTGGCGAGTGGCAAGGTGTCCTTTGCGGTCGGCGTGCTGGCCGTTCATCTGCTCATGCTGTGCCTCCTTCCGGCCCTTTTCTACCGACGCATCGCCGTCTTCTCCTTCCTACGCTGGTCTCGATGAAGGTCTATCGTCGCTACCTTGCGCGCGAGGTGTCAGGCGCCATTCTGCTGGTGTTGCTGGCTTTTCTGGCCTTGTTCGCCTTCTTCGATCTGCTTGGGGAAATCAAGAGTGTCGGCGAGGGCGGCTACCAGTTGCACCATGCGTTTGCCTTCGTTTTGCTGCGTGCGCCGGGTCGGGCCTACGAACTGGTGCCGATTGCCGTCCTGATCGGCACGCTTTACGCACTCTCGGCGCTGGCCCGTCATTCCGAACTGACCGTGTTGCGCGTCTCCGGTTTGTCTACGGTGTCCTTGCTGGGGGGGCTATTCCAGGTGGCCGGCTGGTTTGCCGTAGCGACTTTCCTGATCGGTGAGTTTGTCGCGCCGCCTGCGGAGAAGGCGGCGTATCAGATGCGCCTGAAGGAACGAGGGCGCATGGTGGGGCAGGACCTGCGCTCCGGTCTGTGGGTCAAGGACGAACAGAGTTTTATCAACGTACGCGTCGTCCTGCCGGATACCAGTCTGCGTGGCATCCGTATCTACGAATTTGACGAGCAGGCGCAGTTGCGCTCGATCACCGAGGCTGCAGAGGGGAAGCATGTGGTGCCCGACAGTTGGCAGCTGACGCATGTGGTGCAGACGGTGCTGGATGGCGAACGTGCTGAAGTCCGGCAGTTGCCCGAACTGTTGTGGCGTTCGGCGCTGAGCCCGGACATTCTCTCGGTCCTGATGGTTTCACCCGATCGCATGTCGCTGCGACATCTATCGACGTATACCAAACATCTGGCGGACAATCACCAGAAGACCAACCGTTACGATATCGCCTTCTGGAAGAAAGTGATCTACCCGTTGGCCGCCTTCGTCATGGTTGCCCTCGCTTTGCCGTTTGGCGGTGCCCATTACCGGGCCGAGCGCGTTGGCCTCAAGATCTTTTCCGGAGTCATGGTCGGCATCCTGTTCTACATGCTCAACGGCCTGTTTTCCAATCTCGGCGCGATCAACAGTTGGTCGCCGCTGCTCAGTGCGGTGACGCCTTCGGCCCTGTTCCTGTTTGCAGCCGCGACGATGATCTGGTGGGTTGACAAGCGCTGACGCTTACCTGAATGAATTCTCTCAGACCATGACCAGTTGCGTGCCCGAAAGGCGATCGTGGAGAAATTGTCGGTCGCGATCGAACAGTGCCCAGACGATTCCGACACCTCCGAGGACGATGCTGGGCCAGCACAAAAGGTAGCGCAGGATCGCTTGCGCCGGGCGGACGGCCAGACCATCCCGGCTGACCAAGCGGATGCGCCAGGTTTTCATGGCCAGCGTTTGCCCGCCATGGCTCCAGAACCAGAGGAAGTAGATCAGCAATACCAGGAAGCAATGGGTCTGTACCACAACGGGTGACGCCAGGCGATGCGCGAAGGCGCCAAGCAGCACGTGCGGCAGGACCAGGAGAACCGCAAGCACTGCCGCCAACAACAGTCCTTCGTAGCCCATGCTGGCAAGACGACGCAGGATGCCCGGCCACCTGACGGCCGGTACAGTCGACATCAGCGCTTGCCGAGTGAGTCGCTCGCTGGCGCTGCAGCCGCTGCGGGCGGTGGATTGGCCGCTACGGTTTCCGCAGCCGGGGCAGGGGTACCTATGGCTGGTGATGCAGCGGGGTTCGGGGCCGGCACGGCAACTGGCGGGGCGGGGTTGGGCTGCCGCCCGGGTTTGGGTACCGGCTTGCTCGCGGCTTGCTGCTGTAGCCTTGCCTTTTCCTCTTCCGGCAGACTGGAGTACTCCTCCCATTTTTGCCTCAGTTCCTGCTTCTTCTCGATCGGGAGCTTGTTGGCAGTCAAGAAGTTCTCGCGAGCGAGTCGCCGCTGCTCAGGCGTCAGCTTTCCCCACTCCTGCATCTGACCCTGGATTCGGCGTTGCTCTTCCGGCGTCATGGTGGCAAAGCGGCGCGTGATGCCCAGCCATTTCTTTTGGCGGCTGTACTCCATGGCGTCCCAATCGTCGCTAAGCGGCGCCAGGATAGTCCTTTGCTCCACCGACAGTTCCGTCCATTGCGGTTGCGGCGGCGTGGCAATGGACGACGGGCTGGGAACGTCGGCCCAGGCCGTCAACGCAATGAAGCTGGCGAGGATTACTGCGACGCGGAGCTTTTCAGCCATGCATCAAAGCCCCGGTCGGTAAACGCAGCGATTGGCAGATCGTCGGAGAGGAGCGCGCTGTCGATGATCTCCAACTCGGTAATGCTCTGGTCGGCATACCAGTAGGTATAGGTGGCGATGCCTAACACGACGACAAGCGCCAGGAATAGTTGGCGGAAGTCCAGGCGATCAAGGCGATCATGAATAAAACTACCCGCGCCGGCCAGGACCGACTGGTGAACCGAAACCTTCTGATGTGCCAGGGCGCGCTGCCTGATCATTTCAAGGCGGCCGATTGTTTCCACAGGGATGTCGCGCAGACCTTGGTTCAAGTGATGCCTGACCTTGTAGGCAAGATGCAGTTCATTCATAGGGTAATTCCTTTTGCTTTCAGTGCCGCTGCCAGCGAGTGATTGGCTCGCGAGCAATGCGTCTTGACGCTGCCCTCGGAGCAGCCCATGGCACTGGCTGTTTCGGCAACATCCATATCTTCCCAGTAACGCAGGAGGAAAGCTTCACGTTGACGCGCTGGCAGCAATTCTATCTCTTTTTCAATTATCCCAAGGAGTTGCGATTGCTGGAGCTGGTCGTCCGGGGTCTGCGGGCTATACGATCCGGCTTCGCCGCTGATGGCTTCGAGCGGATCGTGGTCCTCGTCGTCTCCCGGCGAAAGCGACGAGAGCAAAGTGGTCCACAGGGCACGCACACGGCTGCGTCGATAGTAGTCGCGAATCGTGTTCTGCAGTATGCGCTGGAACAGCATCGGCAGCTCGGTCAGCGGGTGATCGCCATATTTCTCGGCGAGCTTCATCATCGCGTCTTGCACGACATCGAGTGCCGACTCCTCGTTGCGCACCGCAAACATGGCTTGCTTGAAAGCACGGCGCTCGATTGCAGTGAGAAAATCCGACAGTTCGCGTTGGCTGGCCAGAGCGAGAATCCTTGCGGTTGTGGGTTTGAGGTGGTTTTCGCGGGCGCCGGTTTGGTGAATGCCTTGACCAATCGAGGCCAAAGCTTTAACGTTGCAGACTTTTTTCGAGCAATTTGCTTGCTGGGGCGACGGCAATGACGATGATGACGGGTGCGGAGATTGTAATCAGGTGCCTGCAGGAAGAAAAGGTCGAATACGTATTCGGCTATCCGGGTGGGTCGGTCCTTCACATTTATGATGCGCTGTTCAAGCAGGACCAGATCAAACATATTCTGGTTCGTCATGAGCAGGCTGCGGTGCATGCGGCTGACGGTCTGGCGCGTTCCTCGCACAAGGTCGGCGTGGCTCTGGTGACCTCAGGTCCCGGCGCGACCAATGCGGTGACCGGTATTGCCACCGCGTACATGGATTCCGTTCCGCTGGTGGTGATCTCGGGGCAGGTGCCGAACGCCTATATCGGACAGGATGCCTTCCAGGAATGCGATACCGTCGGCATCACGCGTCCCTGCGTGAAGCACAACTTCCTGGTCAATGATGTGCATAAGCTGGCGGTGACGATCAAGAAAGCCTTCTTCATCGCCAACAGCGGTCGCCCGGGTCCGGTGGTGGTCGATATTCCGAAGGATGTCACCGCCGCCAAATGCAAGTTCGAGTATCCGGATACGATCCAGTTGCGTTCCTACAACCCGGTCATCAAGGGGCATCTGGGGCAGATCAAGAAGGCCGTGCACCTGCTGCTCGAGGCCAAGCGGCCGATGATCTATACCGGCGGTGGCGTCATTCTGTCCAATGGCGCCGAGCAATTGACCCGACTCACGCGCCGCCTCGGATTTCCGATCACCAACACCTTGATGGGGCTTGGAGCTTATCCGGGCACCGACCGCCAATTCCTCGGCATGCCCGGCATGCACGGCACGGTCGAGGCGAATCTGGCCATGCAGCATTGCGACGTATTGCTGGCCATCGGTGCCCGTTTTGACGACCGAGTGATCGGCAATCCGGAGAATTACGCCTCGATCCCTCGCAAGATCATCCACATCGACATCGATCCCTCGTCAATTTCCAAACGCGTCAAGGTGGATGTGCCCATCGTCGGCAACGTTCCGGATGTCCTCGAGGAGATGCTCCGATTGCTGGATGCCGGGAACGTCAGCCCGGATGCTGCGGCATTGGCGGCCTGGTGGAAGGAAATCGAGGAGTGGCGCGGCAAGCTGTGCATGAAATACCGCATGAAGAAGGGTGTCATCATGCCGCAGTACGTGATGGAGAAACTGTATGAGGTGACCGGCGGCAACGCGATCGTCACCTCGGACGTCGGCCAGCATCAAATGTGGGCCGCGCAATATTACAAGTTCGACGAGCCGCGTCGCTGGCTCAACTCGGGTGGCCTCGGTACCATGGGGGTTGGTCTGCCCTATGCCATGGGTGCAGCGCTGCAGCATCCGGAAATGCAGATCGCCTGCGTGACCGGTGAAGGTTCGATCCAGATGTGCATTCAGGAGCTGTCGACAGCCAAGCAGTTTCGTTTGCCGATCAAGATCATCAATCTCAACAATCGCTACCTGGGCATGGTACGGCAGTGGCAGGAGATGTTCTATGGCAGCCGGTACTCGGAGTCGTACATGGATTCGTTGCCCGACTTCGTGAAGCTCGCCGAGGCCTATGGTCACGTAGGTATCCGCGTCGAACGGCCAGAGGATGTCGAGGCCGCGCTGCGCAAGGCATTCATCGACCACAAGGACGATCTCGTTTTCATCGATTTCATTACCGATCAGAAGGCGAACGTGTTCCCGATGGTAGCCGCCGGCAAGGGCCTGGCGGACATGATCCTGACCGAAGATCTGTAAGGGAAAGGCAAGATGCGACACATTATCTCAATCCTGCTGGAGAACGAAGCCGGTGCACTGTCGCGGGTCGCTGGTCTGTTTTCGGCGCGTGCCTACAACATCGAGACCCTGACGGTCGCTCCGACCGAGGACCTCTCGCTGTCACGCCTGACCATCGTCACCTCGGGGACGGACGCCGTGATCGAGCAGATCACCAAGCAACTGAACAAGTTGATCGATGTCATCAAGGTTGTCGATCTCTCCGAGGCCGCGCATATCGAGCGGGAGTTGATGTTGATCAAGGTCCGGGCCACAGGCAAGGACCGCGAGGAACTCAAGCGCCTGGCCGACATCTTCCGTGGCCACATCATCGATGTGACCGAATCGACCTATGTCATTGAACTGACCGCGAGCGGAGCGAAGCTCGATTCCTTCATTCAGGCGATAGACGCCGGACTGATTCTCGAGACCGTTCGTACGGGGGTATCCGGCATCGGCCGCGGCGAGCGTATTCTAAAAGTCTAAGTACAGCGAACAGCAAAAGAGGAAATCGCATGAAAGTTTTCTACGACAAGGACGCCGACCTCTCCCTGATCAAGGGCAAGAAGGTCACCATCGTTGGTTACGGCTCGCAGGGCCATGCACACGCGCAAAATCTGAGCGATTCCGGCGTCAAGGTGACGGTCGGTCTGCGCAAGGACGGTGCTTCGTGGAGCAAGGCCGAGAATGCCGGCTTGAAAGTCGAGGAAGTTGCCAGGGCAGTCCGGGGTGCCGACGTGGTGATGATGCTGCTCCCGGATGAGAGCATCCCGCAGGTATATAACGCCGAAGTGGCGCCGAACATGAAGAAGGGCGCGGCATTGGCCTTCGCACACGGCTTCAATGTGCATTACAACCAGGTGATTGCCCGTGATGATGTGGACGTCATCATGGTGGCCCCGAAGGGGCCGGGGCATACGGTACGCTCGGAGTACCTCAAGGGTGGTGGCGTACCATCGCTGATCGCCGTTCACCAGGACCGCTCCGGCAAGGCCCGTGACATCGCGCTGTCCTACGCGGCGGCCAATGGCGGGACCAAGGGCGGGGTGATCGAGACCAACTTCCGCGAGGAGACTGAAACCGACCTGTTCGGCGAACAGGCCGTTCTCTGCGGTGGTGCCGTCGAACTGGCCAAGATGGGCTTCGAGACGCTGGTCGAGGCGGGTTATGCGCCGGAGATGGCGTATTTCGAGTGCCTGCATGAACTGAAGTTGATTGTTGACCTGATGTACGAAGGCGGCATTGCCAACATGAACTACTCGATTTCGAACAATGCGGAGTACGGGGAGTACGTGACCGGGCCCGAGGTGATCAACGAGACCTCGCGTGCGGCAATGCGTGCCGCCCTGAAACGGATTCAGAACGGCGACTATGCCAAGATGTTCATCCTCGAAGGGCGTACCAACTACCCGGCGATGACCGCGCGTCGGCGTTTGATTGCACAACACGAGATCGAGACCGTCGGTGCCAAACTGCGCGACATGATGCCCTGGATCAAGAAAAACAGGCTGGTCGATCAAAGCAAGAACTGATCGCTTCCATGGCCTGGCGAGGCTGAGGGCGGCACTCGCCTCCCTCTCGCCCGCCTCTGCACCGAGTCAACAGCGCAATGCCCGAAATCAAGCCCCGCAAGACACTGTTCAATCCCGAGTTGCGGCGCCGCGGCATCTATCTACTGCCAAACCTGTTTACCACCGCGGCGCTGTTTTGCGGGTTCTTTGCCATTGTCCAGGCGATGATGGGCGACTTCGAACGGGCTGCGGTGGCCATCTTCGTGGCGATGGTCCTCGATGGTCTCGACGGACGGGTCGCGCGCATGACGCGTACACAAAGCGCCTTTGGCGCCGAATATGACTCCCTGTCCGACATGGTGTCTTTTGGTGTCGCCCCGGCCCTGGTAACCTATGCTTGGGCGCTCAGGGACATGGGACGACTGGGGTGGATTGCCGCCTTCATTTATTGCGTCGGTGCAGCGTTGCGCCTGGCCCGCTTCAATACGACGCTGGAAGTCACGGACCGGCGCTATTTCCAGGGATTGCCCAGCCCGGCCGCGGCGGCGCTGGTGACCGGTTTCTTCTGGGTCATGATCGACAAGCATGTCGCCGCCGCAGATGTTCGCTGGTTCGCTTGCGGGCTGGTGATCTTTGCCGGCATTTCGATGGTGTCAAACATTCGCTTTTACAGTTTCAAGGACGTTAACCTGCGGCGCAGCGTTCCTTTCATCTTTGTGGTGGCCATAGCGCTCGGCTTTGCAGTGCTCTCCTACGACACGCCGATAGCCCTGTTCGGTCTGTTCGTCGCTTACGGGCTCTCGGGCTATGTTCTGGCGCTGTTGCACTGGTTCAGGCGCAAGCCGCCATCGCCACCAGCATCAGCAGTATAGCCGGCCCGCCGCGGCCGCGCCGGAGGCCTTGTCGCCTCCTTTGACACGGCGATTCAATACTGTTTCAGCAGGGTATTTCCATCCCTCGATCCGGAGTCAGGACATGAAAGAGCATCTGGTAATATTCGATACCACTTTGCGCGACGGCGAGCAGAGCCCGGGCGCCTCGATGACCAAGGAAGAAAAACTGCGCGTTGCACGGCAACTGGAGCGGATGCGGGTCGATGTCATCGAGGCCGGCTTCGCAGCGGCCTCACCCGGCGACTTTGACGCCATACAGTCGATTGCGAAGATCATCAAGGGTGCTACCGTCTGTTCGTTGGCACGTTCCAACGAGAACGACATCCGCCGGGCAGGCGAAGCGATCGCTCCTGCAGCCCGTGGGCGGATACATACGTTCATCGCCACCAGTCCGATCCACATGGAGAAGAAACTGCGCATGGCGCCCGACCAGGTCGTCGAGGCGGCGGTGAGGGCGGTGCATTGGGCGCGCGAATACACCGAGGATGTCGAGTTTTCGGCGGAAGACGCGGTACGCTCTGACGTTGATTTTCTGTGCCGTGTCTTCACCGCGGTGATCGCGGCGGGTGCCCGGACGATCAACGTTCCCGATACCGTCGGCTACAGCGTTCCTTCGGTCTGGGGTGAACTGATGCGTACCCTGATCGAGCGCGTACCAGGGGCCGAGCAGGTGGTGTGGTCCACCCATTGCCATAACGATCTGGGGATGGCGGTGGCCAATTCACTGTCGGCCGTGCTGGCCGGTGCGCGCCAAGTCGAATGTACGATCAATGGCCTCGGCGAACGCGCCGGCAATGCCTCACTCGAAGAGGTGGTGATGGCCGTACGCACGCGCAGCGACCTGTTTCCGGTGCAGACCCGGATCGATACCACGCAAATCGTTCCCGCGTCCAAACTGGTGTCGCAGATTACCGGCTACCCGGTGCAGCCCAACAAGGCCGTCGTCGGCGCCAACGCCTTTGCGCACGAATCAGGAATTCATCAGGACGGGGTGCTGAAACACCGTGAAACCTACGAGATCATGCGTGCCGAGGATGTCGGCTGGGCGCAAAACAAATTGGTGCTTGGCAAGCACTCGGGTCGCAATGCCTTCAAGTCACGCCTGGCGGCATTGGGGATCGTCTTCGACAGCGAGGAGTCACTGAACGCAGCGTTTGCCCGCTTCAAGGAACTGGCCGACAAGAAACACGAAATCTTTGACGAAGACCTGCAGGCCCTGGTATCCGATGAGGACATCACTCCGGAGGGTGAGTACTACAAGCTGGTCTATTCGCACGTCTGTTCCGAAACCGGCGAGACACCCGCCGCCAACGTCACTCTGACGGTTGGCGGCGTCGAGCAGAAGGCCTCGGGAATCGGCAGCGGCCCGGTCGATGCGACGTTCAAGGCGATCGAATCGATCGCGGCCAGCGGTGCGCAACTGCTGCTCTATTCGGTCAATGCGATCACCACCGGAACCGACGCGCAGGGCGAAGTGACCGTCCGCCTGGCAAGAGCAGGCCGCATCGTCAATGGCAACGGTGCCGATACCGACATCGTCATCGCTTCGGCGAAGGCCTATCTGAATGCCTTGAACAAGCTGCAGTTCCCCGACCGGCTTGATCCGCAGGGGGATGTCTGAACCATAGGGGGCGGTTGGCCCCCTATCACGCCGAGGGGCGTGTGAGCCGAGCGTAGGCGACGCTCGTGCAAAAGAAAATCAGCGACAACGCAGTTTCGGCGATCGCCAGCCACTGTGCAGGGCCCTGGTCGGTGGTAGCGCGCACGATGCCTTCGGTGAAATACAGCAGGATCAGCATCGCCGCCCACTGGTACGTATAGCGGCGGCCGTTGAGGAGTCCGAACAGCGGTGCAAGCAACGGCAGGCACTTCAGGGCCAGCCACGATCCCCCTGGGTGTACGGGGGCGAGGCGCAGTTCCCAGGCGAGACACAGGAAAATCAGCATGATGAGGCTGCTGCAGGCGGCCAGGTAGAGGGCCCGGAGCATCAGGAGGCGAGTTTCAGCGCGATGGCCGCGAGTCTGCGGCCTTGGGCGAATGCGAGTTGACGTTCGTCGTCGGTGAGCTTTGGATCGCCGTCGGCTCCGGCCAGGTGGCTGGCCCCGTAAGGGCTGCCGCCACTTCTTGTGCGCGCCAGTGCGGGCTCGCTATAAGGCAGGCCGACCACCAGCATGCCGTGATGCAGAAGTGGCAGCAGCATCGACAGGAGCGTGCTCTCCTGTCCACCGTGAGCGCTGGCCGTTGAGGTGAACACGCAGGCGGGTTTGCCCGCTAGCGTTCCAGCAGACCATTCGCTTGCTGTGCTGTCCCAGAAGTATTTCATTGGCGCCGCCATGTTGCCGAAGCGCGTAGGACTGCCGAGCGCCAGTCCGATGCACTCAGCGAGATCCGCGGCTTCCACGTAGGGCGCGCCGGTGGTCGGCACCTCCGGTGCGCTGGCCGTGCATATCGGCGAAACCTTGGGGACCGTTCGCAAACGCGCCGTCACGCCGGCGGTTGCCTCGATACCGCGGGCGACCTGCTGGGCGAGGGCGTGTACCGAACCACGATGACTATAGTAGAGGACCAGAATTTCCGACATGGCGTTATTATCCCGGAAACCGCCGCGAACGGCTAACCGCCAAGGCCTTGACAGATACCACCGATCTTGAAGAACGAGGAGCGCATGTATTCCGCGAGATTTCCATGGCGGCGCTTCCTGGGGCGTATCGCACGTCGCTTTGTCGAGGAAAATTTCGATCAGATCAGCGCCAGCCTGGCTTTTACCACACTTCTGTCGCTGGTTCCGCTGGTTGCTGTGGTGCTGAGCATCGTCACGGTGGTTCCCTACTTCCCGGACATGGTCGATCAGTTGGAACTGTTTCTGGCCCGCAGTCTTCTCCCGGAGCGAAGTGCCGGGTTGATTATCCAGTACGTTCTGGAGTTTTCTCAGAAGGCGGTAAACGTTACGGCCATCGGCCTGCTGGTTCTGGTGACGACCGTGCTGATGTTGCTGCTGACCATCGAACGGGCCTTCAACCACGTCTGGTCGGTCAGGGAAACGCGTCCGTGGTGGCAACGCCTGCGACTGTTTGCCGGATTGATCGCACTGTGGCCGCTGCTCATCGGTGGCGTGTTGCTTGCCACCTCATACGCCGTAACCATTTCGCTGGGCTTTCTGGACGAACCGCCGTGGGTCAGATGGCTGCTGGTAAAGGCGCTTGGGCTGATCATTGCCGGTTTGTTCTTGGGAGGGCTGTACCATGCGCTACCCAACACCCGTGTGGCGGCCGGCGACGCCGCGCGGGCCGGCGTGTTTGCCGCAGTCGGTTTTCTGCTGATGCAGCAGGCCTTCGAACTGTATCTGTCGAATTTCCCTTCGTATACGGCAGTTTACGGTGCCTTTGCGACGCTGCCGATGTTCCTCGTCTGGCTCTATCTGTCCTGGGCGGTAGTCCTCATTGGTGCACTGGTTGCCGCGACCCTGCCCGAGTTCAGATCCGGAGGGAACAGCGAGTCGGTACCCTAGAAAGGGTCCTGGTCAGGCTCGATCGACAGGATCTCGACGCTGCCCGTCTGTTCGTCAACGTAAATGCTCTTCACCTCGCGCACGGCGACGTTTTCTTCTTCGATGACGAGAAGCAGTTTATCGCGGTGTTTGGGTAGGGCACCCGCTGCCACAATCAGCCATTGACCGGTGCGCAGCTTCGGAATCTCCGGCAAGATGAGTACGCGCAGGTGTTCGGTGCCGGTGCTGCCGTCCGAAGGCTGCGCGAGAATCGCCGGCACAGCCCTTGGCGCCAGAATTTGCAGGCCCAGTTCAAGATGCTCCGGGTTCTCCGAAACGGCCCAACGAACCATGCAAATCTGCCAGTTCTGGTCGGATCCCGTACGCACGGCGGCAACGTCGCCAACCGACAGCGCTCCGATATTGCCGGAGACATGCATGACCGAATATCCTTCGGGACTTTCGTTGGTGATCATCCAGGTCGACAACTCAACATTGGCGGCCGTGCCTTTTTGACTGAGTTGCCAGAGGCCGTCGATGCCCGCGCCCACCAGCGCCCTCTGGTTCTGCATGCGGCGCTGAAAACGGCGCTTTCCCGAATTGCTCCAGCGCACCGACAAACGCACGAGAACGCCACGCCCGGCGGGCGTACCTGCGAAATCGGGCAGATTCAGCTCCTGTGGCGGTGTGCCGGCGTCGAGTTGGGCGATCTGCACCTTGAGCAGCGCGCAGAGCCCGGCGATCGAATAGCAATCCAGATCGGCTGTCGGCAGCGCAATCTTGCGGAAGGACGACATGGCTGCCGCGTCGCGCAATGGATCGATACAGAGAGTGGCTGCATTCACCGCCGCGGACGAAGAGAGTGGCTCAATTTGGTTGGCAAAGCGTTCAAAGTAGTCGGTGAGGAACAGCACTTCGCGTGCAGTCAACGACGCCGGTTGCGCCCAGCCAAGCAGGATTGCGGCGTGATAGAGATGCTGCAGGCTATGAACTTCGCCCCTGGGAACCGTCGCGTGCAATTGCAGCCTGCGTGCTTCAGCATAGGTCTGATGCAGCAGCAGCCAAGTGCCTGCGCGCGCGGGCGAGGCAATCAAGTCACTGATCATCAATTGCTGCGCCAGCACATATACGCTGCGCCACAGTGCCAGTTGACGCTCCTTATCGGGTGCGTGTTGCCGATCATGTTCGTCGAGTTGCGCAAGCGTGTCATCGGCAAGCATCTGCAACAAGTCCAGGAGGCTGCGGACGATGCGGCGCGTTTTCCGCGGCACTGGTAATACCAGATCGACGCTTAGCGAAGGAATCAGTCGGGAAGTAACCATCGTGCTGCGGGAGTACAAGCCGTCCAGTATGCGCACGCGCTGCGGCAGCGTTCCGTCAATCTCCCGCAAGGCCTTCAGATGTGCTCGCAGCAAGGGGAGTTCGTCGGCGGGCTGAGGTGCCAATGGCATCTCCAGCCACTGCTGGATGCTTCGGATGCCGGACGGAATCGTTGCGGTTCGTTCTGTGCCAGCGGCGTTGAATACGGTGTCGGTCATCAGGCCACCTGCCAAAGGGGGTTCCATTGTTGCCTGTCAGCCATGTCGCTGGGTACCTTTCGGCTGCGCAGGGCAACTTCCGTGCAGTCTGGGCGCAAGTCATAAAATCAATGCCTTGACCGACTGCCGCCGGTTTGCCGATTATACCTGTGAGGCCGCCTGCTGGGGGTCATCAAGTTTCCCCTGTTGTCCGGCTCGATGGTGTCCGGTAGCCCGGATTGTTCTCGAACCAGCCAACAGGTGCTTCATTATTCGCAATTTCTTGCTATAATCGTCCCCTTTTTCTGGATTCGGAAGAGACTATCATGGTTGTTATTCGTCTGGCCCGTGGTGGCGCGAAAAAGCGTCCCTTCTACAACATGGTGGTGGCTGATTCGCGCGCTCGTCGCGATGGCCGTTTCATCGAGCGCGTAGGCTTCTACAACCCGCTGGCCGCAGGCCAGGAACAGGGCCTGTACGTTGCCGTCGACCGCCTGAGCTACTGGCAGCAGCAAGGTGCCCAGACCTCGCCGACCGTTGCTCGTCTGCTCAAGCAGTCCGCCGCCAAGGTGGTAGCCTGAACCTTGCCTGACACGACTGGGTCCGCTGTTCCGGGACTCGACCCGCCGCCAGCCGATATCGTTGTCCTGGGCAAGATCATGGCCGCCTGTGGGCTGCAAGGCGAGGTGCGGGTTTTTCCGTTTGCCGATGATCCCCTCGGCTGGTCGCAGTTGCCCTACTGGTGGATCGGTCACGAGGGTGATGCGCCACAACTCTGGTGTCGGACAAGACTGATCACCTGCAAGCTGCGAAATGACCTGCTGGTGGCGCGGCTGGCGTCCGTGACCGACCGCACCGCTGCGGAAGCCATGCGCGGTGTTCTGGTGGGCGTACCGCGGGCCGCGTTGCCGCCGACCGATACGGGTGAATACTATTGGGCTGACCTGCTTGGCCTGACGGTGCTCAACACTCGGGAGCAGTCCCTGGGGCGGATTCTCGGCATGATCGAAACCCCTGCCAACACCGTTCTGCGGGTTGGCGATGGCGAGAGCGCCGAAAGGCTGCTGCCTTTCGTGGCGACGGTCGTACTGGATGTGGACCTGGCAGCAAGGCAGGTTCGTGTCGAATGGGAAATGGATTGGTGATTGCGTCGGAGCCGGTGCCGCCAGCAGCGGCTCCGTTCGTCGCCGATGTCGTGACCTTGTTTCCCGAGATGTTTGTCGCGCTGACGCAGTCGGGCGTGACCCGCAAGGCTCTGAATTCCGGCCGCTGGAGCCTGCGGCTGTGGAATCCGCGCGATTTCACCAGCGACCGGCATCGCACCGTCGATGATCGTCCGTACGGCGGTGGGCCAGGGATGGTGATGATGCCGCAGCCTCTGGAAGCGGCAATCAAGGCGGCGAAAGCGCGGCAACAGGCGCTTGGCGAGGCCAGCCGCGTCATCTGCCTGTCACCGCAGGGGCCACTGCTGACGCATCGGCGGGTGTTGCAGCTGGCGCAGGCCGGCGAAGCGCTGGTGCTGGTCTGCGGTCGCTATGAAGGGATTGACGAAAGGCTCATCGAGCGTTGCATCGACGAGGAGATTTCGATTGGGGATTTCGTTCTCTCGGGAGGCGAAGTCCCGGCCATGGCTCTGCTCGACGCCGTCGTCAGGCAGTTGCCGGGAGTGCTGAACGATGCCGAGTCGGTACTGCAGGATTCTTTTGTGGCGGGCTTGCTGGATTGCCCGCACTACACGCGGCCCGAGGAATACGACGGGTGGCGGGTGCCGGAGGTACTGCTGTCCGGTCACCACGAGGAGATACGGCGCTGGCGCCTGCAACAGGCGCTGGGTCGCACGTGGCAGCGGCGTCCCGAGCTGTTGGCGGGGCGTTTCTTGTCAAAATCGGAAACGCAACTCCTGGTGCAGTTTCAGGAGCAATGCGGTCAGGACAATAAAGCGTAATTCGCATGTATGGAGTTAGAAAATGAATCTGATCGAGCAACTTGAGCAAGAAGAAATCGCCCGTCTGGGCAAAGTGATTCCCGTGTTTTCGCCAGGCGATACCGTCGTCGTTCAGGTCAAGGTGAAGGAAGGCACGCGCGAGCGCCTGCAGGCCTACGAGGGCGTCGTGATCGCCAAGCGCAACCGTGGTCTCAACTCGAGCTTCATTGTCCGCAAGGTTTCCTCTGGCGAGGGCGTCGAGCGTACTTTTCAGACCTATTCGCCACTGGTGGCTTCGATTGAAGTCAAGCGCCGTGGTGACGTACGGCGTGCCAAGCTGTACTACCTGCGCGAACGCTCAGGCAAGTCGGCGCGGATCAAGGAAAAACTGATCCGCAAGCAGCGCTGAACACCAGCGTTGCTGCGAGGGACAAGAAGCGGGCGGAGTCGGCAGACTTCGCCCGCTTCTGCGTACCGGTAACAGATTCAGGTGGCGCTTGCCGAGCGCTTGTCGTTTTCGATCAGCGCGTACGCCGAATGATTGTGAATTGACTCGAAGTTCTCGGATTCCACCACATAGGTATCGATCCGACGCTCGGCGTTGAGCCGCGCCGCGACATCGCGCACCATATCCTCGACAAACTTCGGGTTGTCGTATGCGCGTTCGGTGACGAATTTTTCGTCAGGTCGCTTGAGCAGCCCGTAGAGTTCGCAGGAGGCCTCGGCTTCGACGAACTGAACCAGTTCCTCGATCCACAGGTGCTCATTGATGCTCACCGTCACCGTCACGTGCGAGCGCTGGTTGTGAGCCCCGCGTTCGGAAATTTCCTTGGAGCACGGACATAGGCTGGTCACTGGAACGACGACCTTGATGGTCGACTCGATCCTGCCGTGGCAGATCTCGCCGGTCAACGTCACATCGTAGTCCATCAGGCTCTGCACAGCGGAAACCGGTGCCGCCTTGTTGATGAAATAGGGAAAGCTCATTTCGACATGGCCGGTTTCCGCCTCCAGCCGATCTACCATTTCGCGCAGCATGGCCGGGAAATTCTCGACCGAAATCTCGCGCTCGTGGCTGTTGAGAATCTCCACGAAGCGCGACATGTGGGTGCCCTTGAAGTTGTGCGGCAGGCCGACGTACATGTTGAACATTGCGATCGTGTGCTGTATCCCGCCGGATTTGTCCAGGACCTTGACCGGATGACGGATCGCCTTGATCCCCACCTTGTTGATGGCGATCTGTCGGGTGTCGGCCGAGCCCTGGACGTCCGCCATGGTGGCGGGTGTGGGTCGCGTTTCGGGGGCGTTCATTGCTGCTCCTGGTAATTATTCTCCGCTGGTGGGACCCGCTGGTGTGCAGGAATCCGCCGCGCTGTCCTGGCTCTGGCGTACCGCCCGGACTATGCCGTCCCGGTCCAGGCCGATTTCGGCCAGCAGCAGTGCCTGGTCGCCATGCTCGATGAAGCGGTCGGGAATTCCCAGCCGCAGCAAGCGCACCGGGTTTCCGGTGTCTTCGAGAACGCGCGCGACTTCGGCACCTGCGCCCCCGATCAAAGCATTTTCTTCGACGCTGATCAGCAGCGAATGTTCCGCAGCCAGCGCCATGATCAACTCGCGGTCGATCGGCTTGACAAAGCGCATGTTGGCTACAGTCGCGTCGAGTTCCTCGGCGGCCGCCAGGGCGGGGGTCAGCATGCTGCCGAAGGCGAGCAGCGCCACGCCACTGCCCCGGCGACGGACTTCGCCCTTGCCGACGGGTAGTCCGACCAGTTTCTTGTCAATGACCGTTCCCGAACCGGTGCCACGTGGGTAACGCACGGCGGCAGGGCCGTCCAGGCGGTAGGCGGTGGTCAGCATCTTGCGGCATTCGTCCTCGTCGGATGGTGTCATCACCACCATGTTGGGGATACAGGTCAGGAAGGACAGGTCAAAGGCGCCGTGGTGGGTCGGACCGTCGGCGCCTACCAGGCCACCGCGGTCGAGCGCGAAGACTACCGGCAGGTTCTGCAGAGCCACATCATGCACCAGTTGATCGTAGCCGCGTTGCAGGAAGGTCGAGTAGATCGCCAGGACCGGGCGCAGACCTTCGCAGGCGAGTCCGGCGGCGAAGGTGACAGCGTGCTGCTCGGCGATACCGACGTCGTAATAGCGTTCCGGGAAACGTTCGCTGAAGCGCAGCAGGCCAGAGCCTTCGCGCATCGCCGGGGTGATACCGACCAGTTTCGGGTCGGCCGCCGCCATGTCGCATAGCCAGTCGCCGAAGATCTGGGTATAGCTGGGTTTGGCGCCGCTTGGCCCGTCGGCGATGCCGACATCCGGCTTGAATTTCGACACGCCATGGTAAAGAATCGGGTCGACTTCGGCCAGCTTGTAGCCCTGGCCCTTCTTGGTGATCACATGCAGAAACTGCGGCCCCTTCAGATTTTTCAGGTTCTGCAGCGTCGGAACCAGCGATTCGAGGTCGTGGCCGTCGATCGGACCGATGTAGTTGAAGCCCATTTCCTCGAACAGCGTACCGGGTGTCAGCATGCCTTTCACGTGTTCCTCGGCGCGTTTGGCGAATTCCCGCAGCGAAGGCGAGAAGTCGAGTATCTTCTCGCCCGCCTTGCGCGCAGCGTTGAAACTGCTGCCCGAGAAGAGGCGCGCCAGATAGCGGTTGAGAGCCCCCACTGCCGGTGAAATAGACATGTCATTGTCGTTGAGGACGACGAGCATGTCGGCATCCGCGACGCCGGCATTGTTGAGGGCCTCAAAAGCCTGGCCGGCGGACATCGCGCCATCGCCGATGATCGCCACGACCTTGCGTGTCTCGCCCTTGATCTTGGCGGCGAGCGCCATGCCCAGCGCGGCCGAGATCGAGGTCGACGAATGACCGACGCCGAAAGTGTCGTAGCTGCTCTCGCTGCGCTTCGGAAAACCCGAAACGCCGCCACGCATGCGCAGCTTGCCCATCCCCGAGCGACGACCGGTGAGTACCTTGTGTGCATAGGTCTGATGGCCGACGTCCCACACCAGGCGATCGTGCGGGGTATCGAAAACGTGGTGCAGGGCAACCGTGAGTTCGACCGTGCCCAGGTTCGACGAGAGGTGTCCTCCGGTCCTGGCGACCGATTCCAACAGAAAGGCGCGCAACTCATCGGCAAGTTGTGGCAATTGTCGGCGGTCAAGTTTGCGTACTTGCGCCGGTTCGCTGATGGTGTCGAGCAGAGGGTAACGGGTCATTTATTTTCCTGGTCCTGCGGAAACGCTCGGCGGCAAGTAGAGAAGGGGTCAGAACTTGCGCTGGGTAATGAAATCGGTCAACTCCACCAGGCGCTGGCTGCGTTCGCCGAAAACGGTGAGGGCCGCGAGTGCCTGTGCCCGCAGATCGGCAGCAAGTTCGCGGGCGCGCTCCAGGCCCATCAGGCTGACGTAGGTCGGCTTCTCGGAAGCCGCGTCCTTGCCGGCCGTCTTGCCCAGTGTTGCCGTGCTGGCCGTGCAGTCAAGAATGTCATCGACGACCTGGAATAGCAGCCCGGTGCGTTTGGCAAACCGATCCAGTGATTCACGTTCGGGAACGCTCAACGCCTTCCCGCACAGGCCGCCGAGTACCACGGCGGCACGAATCAGGGCGCCAGTCTTGAGCGCATGCATCAATTCGAGCTCAGGCTGGCTGAGTGACTTGCCGACTGATTCGAGGTCGATCGCCTGGCCGCCGGCCATGCCGCAGGAACCGCTCGCGCGCGCCAGGAGACACACCATTTCCAGTTGCCGGTGACTGTCACCAAACTCTTCGCGCGCCAGCAACTCGAAAGCCAGCGACTGCAGGCTGTCGCCAACCAGCAGGGCAGTCGCCTGGTCGTACTCGACATGACAGGTCGGCCGCCCGCGTCGCAGCACGTCGTCATCCATGCACGGCAGGTCGTCATGCACCAGTGAATAACTGTGGATCAATTCGACGGCGCTGGCGGCGACTGCCAGGCGTTCGCGTGGGGCGTCGGTCAGTTCGCCGGCGGCAAAAGTGAGCAATGGGCGCACCCGTTTGCCGCCGTCGAGGCTGGCGTAGCGCATCGCCTGGTGGAGACGGCCGGGAATGGCCTCGCCGGGAGGCAGGCAGCGCGCAAGCGCCGCTTCCACCTCGGTCTGGACGTTGCGCATCCAGTCCGGAAAGGACAGAACTCTGGGATTGGCGGGTGTCATCGGTGGCGTACTCATTTGGTTTCGCTGCCATCGGGTTCGAAATCGCGTAGCGTCCCATTTTCGAGAATCTGGATCTGGCGTTCGGCCGTGCTGAGTTGCTGCTGGCAGTGTCTGAGCAGTTCGCTGCCTCGCCGATAGGCCGCCAGCGACTCCTCGAGCGGCAGACGGCCCCCTTCCATGTTCTGGACGATCTGTTCAAGTTCGGCGAGCGCCGCTTCGAATTTCAGCTCAGCCATGCCGGTTGCTGTCGTGCCCGCGGCTTCTGCGTCGACAGGAGGCTTCGAGTTTGTTCGTGGCATTGTAAAGGCTCGAATCAAACTGGCGAAAATAGCCTATTAGTGGGCTTCCGGTCAAATGGAAAACTTTCTGCGCAGGGTGTTCGATCAATTGACGATACCCTCCTGTAGTGTCACTGCGCCGACGTGATGCCACGTAGCGCACGGCCGGGCGTTTGCTGCAAGGGCCTGGGCGCCATGCGGATGCGCCGCAAACCTGCCGGGCGGGACTGGTGCTAAACTGGGACAACAAAAAACGGAGTCTGCCATGATAGTCATCGAAAAACAGCCGAAGCGCGTCGAAGTCACGGTCTATGCCGAGTTCAGTCTTGCCGATTACAAGGAGTTCGAGAACGCCGTCAATTTCGCGATCCAGTTCGAGGGGCCGGTCGACCTCCTCTTCGACCTCCGCGAAATGGCCGATG
This sequence comes from Candidatus Accumulibacter propinquus, assembly GCF_056856495.1. Lineage (NCBI taxonomy): Bacteria > Pseudomonadati > Pseudomonadota > Betaproteobacteria > Candidatus Accumulibacter > Candidatus Accumulibacter propinquus. The sequence continues at coordinate 48,808 of NZ_JBSEHC010000003.1, read as the reverse complement.
TCACACTGGACGTGGCCTGGGAAGACATCGTCTTCGCACGCGCGCATGCCAACGATTTCAACCGCATTGCGGTTCTCACCCATAGCCAGTGGGTGGCTTGGAGCGCTTGGTTGGCGCAGATTTTCGTCCGTGCCGAGACGCGCCTCTTCGACGACGAACTCGACGCGCGTGCCTGGCTGACTGAAGAGGAGGGCCCGGCGTGATTGCGACAACTCTGGTCAGCAGCGCGCGTCTTGCCGATCGTCTCGAGGATCCACTCTGGCGCGTCTTCGACTGCCGCCACCTGCTGAACGATCCTGCCGCCGGGCGCGCGGCCTACGCCAGATCCCATCTGCCGGGGGCTTTCTTCCTGCATCTCGATGAGGACCTGTCGGGGCCGACCAATGGTCGCAATGGGCGTCATCCGCTGCCCGATCCGCTGCTCCTCGCCGGCAAGCTAGGTTCGGCAGGCGTCTCGGCAGAAACCCAGGTAGTCGCCTATGACGATTCCGGAGGCATGTTCGCTGCGCGCCTCTGGTGGTTGTTGCGCTGGCTGGGGCACACGCGGGTCGCCGTGCTCGACGGCGGCATCGATCAGTGGATTGGCGAAGGCAGAGCCGTCTCGACCGATGTGCCGACGTCCACCCCGGCAATCCTGAAGGTTGATCTGCGTGACGGGGTGGTGAGCAGTGACGACGTGCTCGCAGGTCTTGAAGCCCAGTGCTTCCGCGTCATTGACGCCCGCAGTCCCGACCGTTTTCGTGGCGAGAATGAAACCCTCGACGCTGTCGGCGGGCACATTCCCGGCGCAATCAACCGCTTTTTCCGCGACAACCTCGACGCGGGTGGCCACTTTCGCCCCGCGATCGACCTGCGGCGCGAGTTCCTGGCGCTGCTCGCCGGGATCGATCCGGCGCAGGTGGTCATGTCCTGTGGTTCTGGCGTGACCGCCTGTCACAATCTATTGGCGATGGAGATTGCCGGTTTGCCTGGGGCGCGTCTCTATGCCGGTTCCTGGAGCGAATGGTGTAGCGACCCGACGCGGCCGGTAGCGCGTCAGATCCCCTGAGACCTCAAGCCAGTACCATCTCGGCTGCAGCCTCGGCGATCTCGTCGAGCGAGAGTCCACCGTTGGATCGGTACCACTGGCGGCTCCAATTGAGCATGCCGAAGAGCAGGAGCCGCATCGGTTTCGCCGGAAGGCGCAGTTTTCCGCTGGCCGCCAACTGCTCAAGGGTGGCCTGCCACGCCTGCTGATAGCGGTCGCTGACGGCGGCGATTTCGGCCCTTGCCGTGATGCCCAGCGAACGCGATTCATAGACCAGCATCGGTGCGTGGCAATCGCCTTCGAGGAGGGTCCCGAGATGGCTGCGGATCATCACCCGCAGGCGCCGCTCGGGGTCGTCGATGCCCGCGACGGCAGCTTGCAGGCGCTGGTGGCCAGCCTCCAGCCCTTCGATCATCGCCGCCTTGAGCAGGTCCTGCTTGCTGCGGAAATGATAGAAAGGGCTTCCCGAGCGCATGCCGACCGCTTCGGCGATATCACGTGTGGTGGTGGCGTCGAAGCCCTTCTCGACGAACAGACGTGCAGCGGCGCGCAGCAACTCGTCGCGGCGGTTCGCCTCGAGCGCGCTCCCCTGGCGCTTGTGGCCCGTCGGCACGCGGCTCAGAGCGTCGCCGCCAGACGCGTGCCCTGGTCGATGGCGCGCTTGGCGTCGAGTTCGCGGGCCACGTCGGCACCACCGATCAGCGAAAGTGGTACCGCAGCAGCGCGCAGACCTTCTTCGAGGTCACGGCGCGGTTCCTGGCCGGCACAGACGACGACATGATCCACCGGCAGGCACTGCTGTTGACCGTCGACGATGATATGCAGGCCGGCATCGTCGATGCGCTCGTAGCTTACCCCCGAGAGCATCTGCACGCCACGTTTCTTGAGCAGGGTGCGGCGAATCCAGCCGGTGGTCTTGGCCAGCCCGTCGCCAACCTTGGACGTCTTGCGCTGCAGCAGCCACACCTGTCGCCGTACGGCTTCGTCGCTTGGCGGCTTGAGGCCACCGCGATTGGCGAAGTCGGGGTCGATACCCCACTCGCCCTGAAAACGCTCGAGTTCGTCCCGATCGTCGTCGGCATGGGTCAGAAACTCGGCGACGTCAAAACCGATGCCGCCGGCGCCGATGATCGCCACCCGTTCGCCGGCGATCCGATAACCCTCGATCAGGTCGGAATAAGCGATCACCTTTTCGTGCTCGATGCCCGGCAGTTCCAGCCGACGCGGTACGATGCCGGTGGCCAGGACGACGTGCTCGAATCCGGCCTCGACGAGGCTGGCGGCGTCGCAACAGGTGCCGAGTTCGAGCGAAACGCCGGCCTTCTGCAGGCGGCGATCGAAGTAGCGCAGCGTTTCGCCGAACTCTTCCTTGCCGGGGATTCGGCGCGCCAGATTGAACTGACCGCCGATTTCCGGGGCAGCATCGAAAAGGGTGACCCAATGCCCACGTTCGGCCGCGGTCAGCGCGCAGGCCATGCCCGCCGGGCCTGCGCCGACGACGGCGATTCTCCTGGGGACCTTGGCCTGTTCGATGATCAGTTCGGTTTCCCGACAGGCGCGTGGGTTGACCAGGCAGTAGGTCAGCCGGCCTTCGAAGATCTCGTCCAGACAGGCCTGGTTGCAGGCAATGCAGGTGTTGATTTCGTCGGCGCGTCCGGCAGCCGCCTTATTGACGAAATCGGCATCGGCAAGGAACGGGCGTGCCATCGAAACCATGTCGGCACAACCGGTAGCGATCACTTCCTCTGCCACCGCTGGGGTGTTGATGCGGTTGGTGGTGATCAACGGGATCCCGACCTGTCCCATCAGTCGCCTGGTTACCCAGACGAAGGCCGCGCGTGGGACCATCGTGGCAATTGTCGGGATGCGTGCCTCGTGCCAGCCGATGCCGGTGTTGATCAGCGTTGCCCCGGCAGCTTCGATGGCCTTGGCCAGAGACACGATTTCGTCCCAGGTGCTGCCGCCTTCGACGAGGTCGAGCATCGACAGACGGTAGATGACAATGAAGTTCTCTCCGGTGGCCTCGCGCACACGCCGCACCGACTCGACGGCGAAGCGGCAGCGGTTCTCGAAACTGCCGCCCCAGCGGTCCTCGCGGAAATTGGTCTGCTGGGCGACGAACTGGTTGATCAGATAACCTTCCGATCCCATTACCTCGACTCCGTCATAGCCGGCGATTTGCGCGAGCGCAGCGCAACGGGCGTAGTCGTTGAGCGTGCGCTCGATGTCGTCCTCGCTGAGTTCGCGGGGGCGGATCGGCGAGATTGGCGCCTGTGCTGCCGAGGGCGCGACGGCGCCCCGGTGGTAGGCGTAACGGCCGGTATGCAGGATCTGCATGGCGATCTTGCCTCCCGCCTGGTGGACCGCGTCGGTGATCTGCCGGTGGTTCTCGGCCTGCGCTTCGTTTTCCAGCACGGCCGCACCGGGCATAACCACGCCGTCCTGGTTGGGGGCAATGCCGCCCGTGACGATCAAACCCACGCCACCACGCGCCCGCTCGGCGTAGAAGGCGGCAAGGCGGGCGAAACCCTGTGGCGCTTCTTCGAGGCCGGTGTGCATCGAACCCATCAGGACACGGTTCTTCAGCGTCGTGAAGCCGAGTTTGAGCGGGGCGAGCAGGTGTGGATAAGCGTGACGCGGCATGCTGGAGGTCTCCTGAGACGAATGGGGCGTTCGGTGGGTGATCAATGATTAAGCAAGCAATTGCTTGTTGGATTATCCGGGATTGACCATGAACCCGCAAGTGTGTTGCAGGAGCCCTGTCACGTCGCTGGTCAAAGGCTTGCCGGGGCGCGATCGGGAGCGGCGGCTGCGTGTTCTGCAGCCGGTCCTATGCCTAGAGCGCGCACATCACTCGAAAACGCTGATTGCGAGTGGTGCCATCTCCTTGTAAAGGAGTGGCAGCGGTGATTTTTGCGAGAGGGTGATGATCCGGGTTCCCGGCGGGTAGATCAGATGGTAGGTCAGGTACATGTGCGCTTCTTCCGGTCCGAGCAGGAGTTCACGCAGGGCCGCATAACCGGGATGGCCGAGCACCGTCACCTCGTGGTAGTCATGTCGGTTGAGGCGCACCGAACGCTGCCGGAACTCGAGTTCTGGGGCTTTCTGCCCAAGCAGCTCGTGCATCAACAGGTGCCGAATCTCGGGCAGCAGGATCACGCCCACGCAGTCGGCGCCGATCAGCCACTCGACGGCCCGCGCCTCGCCACCGGGGTCCGGCACATGGTCGCCAAACGCCTGGCACCAGCGCGGGAAATGCGCCGAGTAGCGGTGAATGATCTTTTCCATCACCCTCCCGGGGCTAGCGGCCGCTTGCGGCGCGGTCGATGAGGCTGCTCACCACATCGGTGTCCGAGACGAAGCCCTGCAGTTCGTTGTTGTCGATCACCAGCACGCTCTTCACTGCGTACTGGATCATCAGCCGCGCCAGGTAACGGATTTCGAGGTGCTGGGAAACCTGCAGGGCCGGCTTCTGGGCGATGTCGTAGACATTAAGCAGGTCGATGTCGCCGTCCTCGGCGATCACCGCCTTGGCCACGTCGCGATAGGCGATCAGGCCGTAGGCGTCGCCGGAATGACGCTTTTCGACGACCAGCGACTTGACGTCGCGCTCCTTCATCATCATCAGCGCTTCACGCACCGTGGCCAGCGGGCTGATGGTGATGACGCTCCTTTTCATGATTGCGGCAACCAACATGGCAAGAACTCCTTCAGTCAGTAATCCAGCGGCGCCCGCTGGTCGGGGTGCTCACAGGTCTTCCTCGACTTCGCGGCGGAAGGCCAGCATCTGCTCCAGTCCGATGCCGATCACGCTGCCCAGGGGCAGCGAGAAACCCAGGCCACGGCCGGGCAGGTCCAGCTGCATTTGCATCTTCACTGACCTGAGAATGCGCATCGCCAGCTGCTTTTCGACCACGCACAGCAGCAGCGACTCCTTGCGCTCCAGACCGAGACCGAGGAAAGTCTTGCGTTCATTGTGCCGCAGACCCTTGCCCTTGAGGATGGTAAGGCCGGTGGCACCCGATTCCTTGAGAATCCCGACCGCCCGGTTCTCGTCTTCTTCCGGAACGATCAGCACCACAGCAGAAAATTTCATGGGCGTTGTTTCTCCTTGAGTGTCCTCGACCGCAGCAGCCACGTGGCCAGCATGCCATAGGACATGACGATGATCATCGGCAGCAGCGAGGCAAAGGCAATCAGGCCGAAACCGTCGATCATCGGGTCACGGCCAGGGGTACGTTCGGCCAGGCCGACGCCGAGCGCGGTCACCAGCGGCACGGTCACCGTCGAGGTGGTCACCCCTCCGCAGTCGTAGGCGATCGGAACGATGAAGTCCGGCGCGAACCTGGTCATCGCCAGCACCAGCAGGTAGCCGGGGATCAGCCAGTAGGCGATGTTGATGCCGTCGATGATGCGCGCACAGCCGATGACGATGCCGACGCCGACGCCGATCGAGACCAGCGTGCGTAACCAGAGGCCCTTGAGTTGCCCCAGGCTGACCTCGTCGGCCTTGATCGATAGTGCGATCAGTGCCGGTTCGGCCATGGTGGTGGCGAAGCCGATCAGGAATCCGTAGAGATAGACCGCCCACATCGGCACGTCGTCGCGCATCAGGCCGTTGGTCATCTCGTCGCCGAGCGGGAACAGCCCGACCTGCAGCCCTTCGTCGAACAGAAACAGGCCGACGGCGACCAGCACCATGCCCACCGCCAGTCCCTTCGGGTCGGCGAGCGGCCGCCGCAGGATGACGAAACTCGAGAACAGGACCACGGCAATGATCGGCAACAGGTTCCTGACCATGATCAGGAAATCGAGCAGCAACTCCAGCGCCGCGTACTGGTGCTGGTCGTCACTCGGCATCATCAGCACCGCCGTGCCTTGTGCGGCGGGAACAAAGAACAGAATGCCGTAAATCTGGATGATGATCATCGGCGCCAGGGCGCCGAAGGCAATCAGGCCGAAGCCGTCGAGCATCGGGTTACGGCCGCGGATACTGGTCGCCAGGCCGACCCCCAGCGCGGTCAACAGCGGCGCGGTGACGGTCGAGGCGACGACGCCGCCGGAGTCGAAAGCCAGACCGACCAGTTGCGGTGGCGAAAACACCGTCAATACGATGACCAGTAGGTAACCCGGGATCAGGTAGTTGCCGATCGAGTGCCCGAGGACGATGCGCCAGACACCGAGCATCACCGCCAGGCCGACGCCCAGCGCGGCGACCATGCGCAGGGTCAGTGCGCCCATGCTGCCGCCCGAGACCGCTTCGGCCTTGTAGGCGACGGCCATCAGCGCCGGCTCGGCGGCGACCGAGGCGAAGCTGATGCAGAAGGCAAAAAGCATCAGCCACAGGAAGGAGCCGCGGCGGGCGAAGTCGAAAGCCATCGTCTCGCCGGCCGGAAAGATCGCAGCGTCGAGACCCTTGACGAACAATGCCAGCCCGAGCAGGACGATCGCAAAACCACCGATCAGCGCCGCCGGACTGTCCGGCATGCGCTGGATGAAAAACACCTGGAAGAGAACGACAACGATCAGCGTCGGCGCCAGATCGCGCGCTGCCTCGTGCAGGAGTTCGCGGATGACGCGGACGAGCGAACTCAGGCCCATGTCAGATCCTCGCGACTACCCGCGAACGGCGGGTTTGGCCAGGAGAAGAGCCTTGGGTGGTAGCGTGTCATCGGCCCGGAAAGTGATCGGTCAGGTGGCAAGTCATCTTCGGCATGAGCATGCCGGAGATTGTCCGGCACGGCAAGTGTGTTCAGTTCCGGCTTCCGAGAAATACGGGTTCGGGCGTCAATTCGACGTGGAAACGCGCACGTACGTCGGCCTGCACCGCGTGCGCCAGGGCAAGCACTTCGGCGCCGCAAGCGCCGCCGCGATTGACCAGCACCAGCGCCTGCTTCTCGTACATCCCGACCCGCCCGAGGTTCCTGCCTTTCCATCCGCTGTGTTCGATCAGCCAGCCGGCGGCGAGTTTGATGCGGCCATCGGCCTGTGGATAACGCGGCAGATCCGGGTAGGCCTGCGCCAGTCGCTCGCCAAGCGCGGCGTCCACCAGCGGATTCTGGAAGAAGCTGCCGGCGTTGGGCAGCGTTGCCGGATCGGGCAGTTTGCGGCTGCGGATGTTGCTCACCGCCGTCGCGATCTGCGTGGCCGTCGGATCGGCGATCTGCCGACGGTCGAGTTCGGCCGCAAGATCGCCATAACCGGTCAGTGGCCGCCAGGCTTTCGGCAGCCGGAAGGTCACCCCGATCACCACGAGACGCGCGTCGAGGTGCCAGCCCTCCTGCTTGAAGACGCTGTCGCGATAGGCAAAGCGGCAGTCGGCACGATCCAGCCGTATCGTCCTGCCGGTGAGCATGTCCACAGCGTCGAGGCTGAGGACACGGTCGGCGACTTCGAGCCCGTAGGCGCCGATGTTCTGGATCGGTGCGGCGCCGACCGTGCCCGGGATGAGCGCCAGGTTTTCGAGTCCCGGCCAGCCTTGCTGCAGCGTCCAGCTGACCAGTTGATGCCAGTTCTCGCCGGCACCCGCGTACACATACCATGCCTCGGCGTCCTCGCCGAGCAGTTGCCGGCCGGCAATCGCCATGTGCAATATCAGGCCGTCAAAGTCGCCGCCGAGAACGAGGTTGCTGCCGGCACCCAGAACGAACTGACTCGGCCCGTGGCTGCCGGCAAGCTGCGCCAGTTGGGTGGCCGCCCGGATTTCGGCGTAGAACGCAGCTTGCCCGGGCAGGGCCAGCGTCGTGCGCCTTTCGAGGCTGACGGCGCGCTCTACGAAGTCCGGCAGTGGCTTGGCGGGCACGGCCGCGCCCAGGCTCCCGGCCTGGCTCAGAGCAGCGGCGCCAGCCAGTGCTCGGCTTCGGAGAGGCTGAAGCCGGTACGCTGCGCCCAGTCTGCGAGTTGATCCCGGGCGATCTTGCTGACCGCGAAATAACGCGCTTGCGGATGTGCCAGATAGAAGCCGGAAACCGCCGCGGCCGGCGACATGGCGAAGGACTCGGTGAGCGCCATGCCGGTGTGGCGTGGGGCGTCGAGCAATTCGAACAGTGCACCCTTGGCGGTATGGTCCGGGCAGGCCGGGTAGCCGGGGGCCGGTCGGATGCCGCGATAGTCCTCGCGGATCAGCGCTGCGCGATCGAGGTCTTCGTCACTGGCGTAGCCCCAGTAATCGCGTCGCACCTGCGCGTGCAACCACTCGGCGCAGGCTTCGGCAAAGCGGTCGGCGATGGCTTTCAACATGATCGCATGGTAATCGTCGTGCGCAGCGTTGAATTCGGCGAGTTTCTCCTCGATGCCGAAGCCGGCACCGACGGCAAACGCGCCGATCCAGTCCGGGGTGCCGCGTGCGGCGACGAAATCGCTCAGGCAATAGTGCGGTTTGCCCGCCGGCCGTTCCTGCTGCTGGCGTAGGTTGTGCCAGACCATCGACGGCTGGGTGCGTGCTTCGTCGGCATAGATTTCGATGTCGTCACCGACGCTGTTGGCCGGGAACAGGCCGAAGACGGCGTTGGTACGCAACCACTTTTCCCTGACGACCTTCTCCAGCAGCGCCCTGGCGTCATTGAATACCGCTCGTGCCGTAGCGCCGACGACGGCATCGTCGAGAATCTTCGGGTAGCTGCCGGCGAGATCCCAGGTCTGAAAAAACGGTCCCCAGTCGATATAGTCGACCAGGGTGGCGAGATCGATCTCGCGCAGTACATGCACGCCCGGTTTCTTCGGTGCCGTCGGTCGATAGGCGGCATCGCCGTTCCAGACGAAACGGTTGGCACGCACTGCCGGCAGCGTCAATAGCTTGATGCCTTTCTTGTTGGCGTGCTGGGCGCGCACTTTGGCGTGGTCGGCGGCCAGTTCGACCCTGAAATCGGCGGCGTTGTCGATCGACAACAGGCGGGTGACGACGCCAACGGCGCGCGAGGCATCCGGGACATAGACCACTGGCCCGGAATAGTTCGGCGCGATCTTGATCGCCGTGTGCGCACGGCTGGTCGTCGCTCCACCGATCAGCAGGGGAACCGGCGGGCCACCGTCGGCGCCGGCGGCAAAGCCGAGACGCTCCATCTCGGCTGCGACGTGGCTCATTTCCTCCAGCGACGGCGTGATCAGACCCGACAGGCCGACCGCTTGCGCGCCGTGCTCACGCGCTGCGTGCAGAATCCTGTCGCAGGAAACCATGACCCCGAGGTCGATGACATCGTAGCCGTTGCAGCCGAGCACCACGCCGACGATGTTCTTGCCGATGTCGTGCACGTCGCCCTTGACCGTGGCGATGACGATCCGGCCCTTGCTGCTGACGCCGGTGCGCAGCTTTTCGGCCTCGATGTAGGGAATCAGGTGCGCGACGGCCTGCTTCATCACGCGCGCCGATTTGACGACTTGCGGCAGGAACATCTTGCCGGCGCCAAAGAGGTCGCCGACGACATTCATGCCGTTCATCAAGGGGCCTTCGATCACCGCCAGGGGGGGCTTGCCGGCGGCGGCCAGCGCGGCCCGGCATTCCTCGGCGTCGGCGACGACGAAGTCGGTGATTCCCTTGACCAGGGCGTGCGTCAGGCGTTCCTGGACCGGCAGCTCGCGCCAGGCCAGGTCGGGGCCGGTGTCCCGACTTTTTCCCTCCCTGACGGTCTGGGCAAACTCGACCAGCGCCTCGCCGGCGTCAGGGCGGCGATTGAGCACCACCTCTTCGACCTTCTCGCGCAGCACCGGGTCGAGCTCATCATAGACCCCGAGCATGCCGGCGTTGACGATGCCCATCGACAGGCCGGCCTGGACCGCGTGGAACAGGAACACGGTGTGGATGGCCTCGCGTACCGGGTCGTTGCCGCGGAACGAGAACGAGACGTTGGACACGCCGCCGGAGATCTGCGCCCCCGGCAGTCGGGCGCGAATCCAGGCACAGGCCTCGATGAAGTCGACGGCATAGTTGTTGTGCTCTTCGATGCCGGTGGCGATGGCAAAGATGTTCGGGTCGAAGATGATGTCCGATGGCGGAAAACCCGCCTGCTCGGTGAGCAGCTTGTAGGCGCGGCCGCAGATTTCGGTCTTGCGCGCGAAGGTGTCGGCCTGTCCGGCCTCGTCGAAAGCCATGACCACCACCGCCGCGCCGTAGCGGCGCGCCAGTCTGGCCTGGCGCAGGAAGGCCTCCTCACCTTCCTTCATCGAGATCGAGTTGACGATCCCCTTGCCCTGGATACACTTGAGGCCGGCCTCGATGACCTCCCATTTCGACGAGTCGATCATGATCGGCACCCGCGAGATGTCCGGCTCGCTGGCGATCAATTTCAGGAAGCGATCCATCGCTGCCTTCGAATCGAGCATCGCCTCGTCCATGTTGATGTCGATGACCTGCGCGCCGTTCTCCACCTGCTGGCGGGCGACCGCCAGGGCATCGTCGAAGCGACCTTCGAGAATCATCCGCGCAAACGCCCGCGAGCCGGTGACGTTGGTGCGCTCGCCGACGTTGACGAACAGCGAGTCCCGGCCGACGTTGAACGGTTCCAGACCGGACAGGCGCAGCTTCGCTTCGATCCTTGGGACGACGCGCGGCGTGATGCCGGCAACACGCGTGGCGATGGCGGCGATGTGTTCCGGCGAGGTGCCGCAGCAGCCGCCGACGATATTCACGAAGCCCTTGCGCGCCCAGTCGGCGATTTCCGCCGCCAGTTGTTCCGGTGTTTCGTCGTAGCCGCCGAAGGCATTCGGCAGACCGGCATTCGGGTGCGCCGAGATGAAGCAATCGCAGCGCTGCGAGAGTTCTTCGACATACTGCCGCAGTTCACCGGCGCCGAGGGCGCAGTTCAGACCGAAGCTCAGTGGCCGCACGTGGTTGAGCGAATTCCAGAAGGCTTCGGCGGTTTGCCCCGACAGCGTGCGTCCCGAGGCGTCGGTGATCGTCCCCGAGATCATGACCGGCCAGCGTCTCCCGACAGTTTCGAAATGCTGCTCGATGGCGAAAAGGGCCGCCTTGGCGTTGAGCGTGTCGAAAACGGTTTCGACCAGCAGGATGTCGGCGCCACCTTCGCAGAGACCGCGCACGGCTTCGGCGTAAGTGCCCACGAGCTCGTCGAAGCTGGTGTTGCGGTAAGCTGGATCGTTGACATCCGGCGAAATCGACGCGGTGCGCGAGGTCGGTCCGACGACGCCGGCGACAAAGCGTGGCTTGGCCGGGTTGAGCGCCGTGAACTCGTCGCATACCGCGCGTGCCAGTTGTGCTCCGGCGACATTCAGCTCATGGACGATGGCTTCGAGATGGTAGTCGGCCTGCGAAACACGGGTCGCGTTGAAGGTGTTGGTCTCGATGATGTCGGCTCCGGCCGCCAGGTATTCTCCGTGGATCGCGCGGATCAGTTCCGGTCGGGTCAGCAGCAGCAGGTCGTTGTTGCCTTTCAGGTCATGCGCGTGCGCGGCGAAACGCGCGCCGCGGTAGTCGGCCTCCTGCAGGCCGTGGCGCTGGATCATCGTGCCCATCGCGCCATCGAGGACCAGAATGTGCTGTTCGAGGCGTGCTGTCAGTTCGGCGGTACGGTCAGGCTGCATGGTCATCTCTTGGTCTGTTCTCTGGTCTGTTGAGGCTCGGCAAGGCAGGCAATCCGTCGGTGAAAATCAGGGGAGGAATGCCGCCTCGCCGCGGGTTTCGACGACTGGCGTGACGGTGACGGCGACATCGAGCTCATGGGCGTCGCCCCCGAGAATGATCCCGCGCAGCGGCGAGACGTCGGCGAAGTCGCGGCCCCAGGCCAGGGTGATGTGCTGCGTGTCGGGCAGCAGGTTGTTGGTCGGATCGAAGTCTACCCAGCGACCCCCATCGAGTTCCGGGCAAAACACCGAAACCCAGGCATGCGAGGCGTCTGCACCGACCATGCGCGGTTGTCCGGGCGGCGGTTGGGTCAGCAGATAACCGCTCACGTAGCGCGCGGCGAGTCCCTGCGAGCGCAGACAGGAGAGCATCAGGTGCGCGAAGTCCTGGCAGACGCCACGCTTCTCGGCGAGGACCTTGAGCACCGGGGTGGCGACAGTGGTCGCCTCGGGATCGAAATCGAACTCGTCGTAGATGCGGCGCATCAGCGCCTGCACCGCATCGAAGACGGGTCTTCCGGGTGTAAAGGACGGACGTGCGTAGCTGGCAAACTCGTGCTTCACCCGGACATAGGGGGATTCGAACTGAAAGCGGCTGGCGTCGAGCAGGACCGGGCGCGAACCGTAGGCCAATGCTTCGCGCACCGTTTCCCACGTTGGCGAGGGGCCAGCCGACAGCGCCCGATCGGCGTGCGTGATGCCGGCCAGAGCGGGCAGATGCGGCAGCACGTCGATGGTGCTCTCGGCACGAACGCAGAGGCTGCGATGGGGAAACTCGATGGCCAGTTCCCTGACCGGATTGCCGAAGCAGTCGTTGCGCTCGCGCGCGGCAGTGACTTCAGGTTTGACGCTGATCTGATGTGCCAGGCAACGCTGCCAGGAGCAGTCTCGCGGCGTCAGGTGCAGGAGTTGGCGGGACAGCGAAACCGGCGTTTCGTAGCTGTAGCTGGTTTCGTGCACGATGTGATAGCGGGCGGCGGACTGGCTCACGGCGATCACGAGGCAAAGGTCTGCCGGCTGACGTCGCCGACATGGCTGAAATAGCGCATTGCCAGGCGATCCGAAAGCGTTGCCGCAGCGAGTGCGGTTCCGCTGAGCAGGCCGGCCAGTTCGAGGCATGGGTTGCAAGCCGAACATTCGCTGAAGCTCTGCCCCTCGAAACTGCCCAGGTCGAAGGCCTGCAGGCGCGTCAGCGCCTGCGGCAGGGCTTCGTCGCGCGGACCACCGAGCAGTCTCGCCAGGTTGTCGAGGTAACGCACCAGGAACTGTAACTGGAACGCTACCGAATGCGGGTTGCCGTCGTCGAAAACGATCAGGTCCAGCGCCGGCAGAAGCTGTGGCTGGATCATGTAGCGCGAGCGGTAAGTGATGATGCTGTCGGTCAGTTCCAGCAACCATTCGAGGCTGCCGGCGGCACGCGTCGATGGCAGGCGCAGGAAGCCGGCAACGGCGTTGGCGAGGAAAACGAGCCGTTCGATACGTCGGCCAATGATCAGGAAGCGCCAGCCGTCGTCGCGGGTCATGTTGTCCATCGCGAAACCGGCGAGCGACGAAGCGGTGAGCAGGACCTGATCGAGAAAGGCGAGTGCCTCTCCGAGTTCCGGTTGCGCGTCTTCGCCGGCCAGTGTCTCGCTGTACTGCTGCAGTTGATGCTGCAGCCGATTGATCGCATGCCAGTTGTCGAGCGAGAAGCGCTCGCGCACCTGTGTCGCAACCCACAACAGGCGGCGGATGTCGCCGGCGAGCCCCTCGCCCCACTCCTTGCTGCAAACGGCGTGCACCATCTGCGCATCCAGGGGCAGTTCCGCGGCGGCTTTCCTTGCTTTCGCGGCGGCGTGGGTATCGGTCTCGGCGGTCGGCAGCAGTTGCATGGTACGGCAGAGGTCGAGGGCTGAGTTGAGTGCCGGCAGCGTATCGGCGCCGGCATCGACCAGGCGCGACAGGGCGACGCGCAGGAGGCGCGAAGTCTTGTCACAACGTTCCGCATAGCGGCCGAACCAGTACAGGTTTTCGACGACTCGCGACGACAGGTTACGGCCGCCGCGCACGATGTCGGCCTTGCCGACCGACTGCTTGAGCAGGCTGAAGGTGTTGACCGCGGCGTCGGTGAGCACCCAGGTGTCCTTGCTCGACCCGCCGCGTTGCATCGAGATGACCCGTGCATTCGACGCCGCGGAAACGCGCGTCAGCCCGCCGGGCATCACCACGTGGCCACTCGGGGTGGCGGCGACAAAGACGCGCAGGCCGACGCCGCGTGGCAGCAGGCGCCGCGCGTGACTGGTGCTCCACGCCGGCGCTTCGGAAAAATTCACCAACTCCTGTGCGACATAGGCCTGCGGCCGGGCCCGCAGGCGGGCGATCATCTCCTCGCGTTTGCTGCCGTGCAGTTCGTTACCGAAAACCGGATCGAAGCGTTGCGAAGGGTACGAGCCCTTGATGACCAGTTCGTCGAGGTGTTCGATGGTGAACGCCAGCGCGGCCCGCTCGCCGCACCACCAGGTTGCTACCGAAGGCATTGCCAGCGGCTCGCCGAGCAGCTTCCTGCAGGCGCCGGGCAGGAATCCCGGTAGTGCGGCAGACTCGATCAGGCCACTGCCGAGGGCATTGGCGACCAGGACATTGCCGGCGCGCACGGCCTGCAGCAGGCCCGGAATGCCGAGCGCCGAATCGCCGCGCAGTTCGAGCGGATCGCAGTAGTCGTCATCCAGCCGGCGGAGCAGCGCATGCACACGCCGCAAGCCGCTGAGTGTTCGGAGGTAGACGCAATCGCCGCGCACCGTCAGGTCCTGTCCTTCGACCAGGGGAAAACCGAGATAGCGCGCCAGATAGGCGTGTTCGAAGTAGGTTTCGTTGTAGGGTCCCGGCGTCAGCAGGACGATCAGCGGCGCTTCGCCGGTACGCGGGGCCCAATGGGCGAGACTGTCCTGAAGTTGGCGGAAGAACGAGGCGAGATGCTGGACGTGCAGGTCGCGGAACTGCTCGGGAAAAACGCGGCCGACGATGGTCCGGTTTTCGAGGGCATAGCCGGCACCCGATGGGGCCTGCGTGCGGTCGGCAATCACCCACCAGCGGCCGTCGGGTGAGCGCGCGAGGTCGGCGGCGTAGAGATGCAGATAGGTATCACCGGGCGGTCTGATCCCCTGGCAGGGCCAGAGGAAGTTGTTGTGACCGAAGACCAGCGCCGCCGGCAGGCTGCCATCGGTGATCAGGGTCTGCGGACCGTACAGATCCTTCAGCACGGCGTTGAGCAGGCGTGCGCGCTGCGTCACGGCACCGGCCAGCTCCTGCCACTCGCCGGGCGAGAGGATCAGCGGCAGTGGATCGAGTTCCCATGGTCGGTCGGCGCCCTGCGGGTCGGCGTAGACGTTGTAAGTTACACCGTTCTCGAGGATGCGGCGCCGCACGTAATCGAGTCGGTGCCGCATCTGCTCGGGGGTTGCCGCAGCGAGGTGGGCCAGGAACGGTTGCCAGGACGGACGAACACTACCATCCTCGGCGAGCATCTCGTCGAAACGGTCGTTTTTCTTCTGATAGCTCGAAAGCAGGGATTGCGGCATGCAGGATGCGGGCGCGGGCTACACCCGCGCCCTGTGGTTTCAGGATCTCCGCAAGTCTAACGTAAACGGGAAGCCAGCATTCGCTGGCGCGGGCTGTACGTCGATCGTGCCGGGGGTATGGCCGAAGGGAATGAAGCGTGCCAGACGGCGACCTTCGGCTTCGTTGGCGTTGACCGGGTAGCGGTCGGGGTTGCGCCCACCGGGGTGTTCGACGTGATACTGGCAGCCGCCGAGCGAGCGTTTCATCCAGGTGTCGACCAGATCGAAGACCAGCGGGACGTGCACCCCGATCGTCGGGTGCAAGGCCGATGGCGGGTGCCAGGCGCGGTAACGCACGCCGGCGACAAACTCGCCGGTCTTGCCTGTCGAGCGCATCGGCAGGGCGCGGCCGTTGCAGGTCACGACGTAGCGGTCGCCGGCCATGCCGGTCGCCTTGAGTTGCAGGCGTTCCAGAGACGAGTCTACGTAGCGTACCGTCGCACCGACCGCGCCCTGTTCGCCCATCACATGCCAGGGCTCGAGGGCATGCCGCAGTTCCAGTTCGATGCCTTGTGCCGAAATGCTGCCGTGCAGTGGGAAGCGGAACTCGAAATGCGGTGCGAACCACGCGCTTTCGAGCGGGTAACCGGCGGCACGCAGGTCGCTGATCACGTCGTCGAAATCCTGCTGGACGAAATGCGGCAGCATGAAACGGTCGTGCAGTTCGGTACCCCAGCGCAGCAGCCGTTCCGGTGCGTAGGGTGTGCGCCAGAAGCGGGCGATCAGCGCCCGCAGCAGCAACTGTTGCGCCAGCGACATGCGTGCGTGCGGCGGCATCTCGAAGGCGCGCATTTCGAGCAGTCCGAGGCGGCCGGTTGGGCCGTCGGGCGAGTAGAGCTTGTCGATGCAGAACTCCGCGCGGTGCGTATTGCCCGACGAGTCGATCAGCAGATTGCGCAGCACACGGTCGATGATCCACGGAGCGACGCACGCCGCGGCGTCGGCGCCCGGCTGCGGGAACTGGCTGAAGGCGATTTCCAGTTCATACACCGAATCGTTGCGTGCTTCATCGACGCGCGGCGACTGGCTGGTCGGGCCGATGAACAGGCCCGAAAAGAGGTACGAGAGCGAAGGATGGTTGTGCCAGTAACTGATCAGGCTGCGCAACAGGTCGGGTCGTCGCAGGAAAGGCGAATCGAGTGTCGTGGGTCCCCCGAAAACGAAATGGTTGCCGCCGCCGGTACCGGTATGGCGACCGTCAAGCATGAACTTTTCGGTACACAGGCGGGACAGATGCGCGGCTTCGTAAAGATGCGTGGTGCGTTCGACGAGTTCGTCCCAGGTGGCGGAGGGCTGAATGTTGACTTCGATCACGCCGGGATCGGGTGTGACGCGGAAGTTGGTCAGGCGCGGGTCGGACGGTGGCTCGTAGCCCTCGAGAATCACCGGCGTGGCGAGAGTTTCGGCGGTGGTTTCGACGGCGGTCACGAGTTCGAGGTAGTCATCGAGCGTCTCGGTCGGCGGCATGAAGAGGTACAGCACGCCGTTGCGTGCCTGTGCCGAAAACGACGTGCGGGTGACCGATACCGCCGACGCGCCGCCCAGTGGCGGCAGTTCGGCTGCATGCAGGAAAGCGCCCTCGATGCGCTCGATGCCCTGCGCGGCGAAGTGTTCGCCGGTGACCGCGGCCTCCTCTGCACCGGCATCCTGGCTGCGGCTGATCGCACACTGCGCCTGGATCTCGGCGTGGGCGGGCAGTGGCGCGAAGGTCTGCGTCGGATCAGGGGTGTGGATGTAGGGATAGTCGGCCTTCGCCACCCAGGGCTGTGAGTCGAGCGGCAAGCGATAACCGATCGGCGAATCGCCCGGGACCAGGAAGCAGCGGCCGGCGCGCAGGAACCACTGTCCGCTTTGCCAGCCACCCTGCGGCCGGCGCTTCAACGGCAGCACGTAACCGATCACCCGATCGAGTCCCTGGTGGAAGATTTTCGCCAGTCGTTCACGTTCCAGAGGGTCGTCCAGGCGGGCATTCGACACGTCGACGTTGATCGGCAGGCGGTGCTCGCGCCACAGGTAATAATAGGCATCCTCGCAGGCCGGGAAGACGTGCTTCGGGTTGACCGCCAGTACCTCGGCGAGCTGCCGCAGGAAGCGGCCGGCGAGAACCTCGTCGGCACCGTAGTCGCGGCTTTCGTCGGCATACAGTGCGGGATTCTTCCATACCGGCTGGCCGTCGCGCCGCCAGAAGCAGTTCAGCGACCAGCGCGGCAATTGCTCGCCGGGATACCATTTGCCCTGGCCGAAGTGCTGCAGCCCCTGCGGAGCGTACTTTGCGCGCAGCCGCTGAAAGACTTCAGCGGCGCGCAGGCGCTTGGTCGGCCCGAGGGCGTCGATATTCCATTCGGCGCCATCGTGGTCGTCGATCGAAACGAAGGTGGGTTCGCCGCCCATGGTCAGGCGAACGTCACCGCTGACCAGCTCGGCATCGATCTGGTGGCCGAGCGCCTCGATCGCCAGCCATTGCTGTTCGTCATACGGCTTGGTAACCCGCGGCGCTTCCCAGACGCGCTCGATTTTCATGCGGTGCTCGAACTCGCACTCGCATTCCTCGGTGAATCCGGTGATCGGCGACGCCGACGACGGTTGCGGCGAGCACGCCAGCGGGATGTGTCCTTCGCCAGCGAACAGCCCCGAGGTCGGGTCGAGACCAATCCAGCCGGCGCCCGGCAGGTACACCTCGCACCAGGCGTGCAGGTCGGTGAAGTCGTGATCGGTTCCCGAAGGCCCGTCGAGTGATTTCACGTCGGGCACCAACTGGATCAGGTAGCCCGAGACAAAGCGCGCCGCCAGACCGAGATGGCGCAGGAGTTGCACCAGTAGCCAGGCCGAATCGCGGCACGAGCCGCGTGCCAGTTGCAGCGTCTCCTCGGGCGTCTGTACGCCGGGTTCAAGGCGGATGACGTAGCCGACGGCGCGCTGCACCTGGCGATTGAGGTCGACCAGAAAGTCGACGCTGGCCTGCGGCGTCGACGCGATCGTGTCGAGGAAGCCACGCAGCAGGGGCGTCAGCGGCAGGCAGTTCAGGTACGGTTCAAGTTCTTCCTGCTGCCAGGCCTCGTATTTGAAAGGAAACGTCGTCGCATAGGGTTCGGGAAAGAAGTCGAAAGGGTTGATTACCGACATGCTGGCGATCAGGTCGACTTCGACGCAGAATTCGCGCGTCTTTTCCGGGAAGACCAGGCGCGCCAGATAGTTGGCCTGCGGGTCCTGCTGCCAGTTGATGAAATGCTGCCCCGGGGTGACCTTCAGCGAGTAGCTGAGGATCGGCGTGCGCGAGTGCGGCGCTGGCCGCAGTCGGACGACCTGCGGCGAAAGCGTGATCAAGCGGTCGTAGCGATAGTGAGTTACGTGGTTGAGGGCAACATGTATGGACACGGTCAACTCCAGGGCAATGGTTCATTGGCTTTCAAGCAAGAACCGATCCATGCTTGAGCCGTCGTGAAGGCACGAAAACCGCATTGTGGCACTTCAATGGGGCGTGCTGCAGCGTCGCTGACTCAGACCAGCAAATGCTTCAGCAAATCCGTTTCCAGCTTGACCCGCCCGGCGCTTTCCTCGAGATGCCCGCCGCTGATCAGGAAGGTGTCTTCGACCCGTTCACCGAGGGTGGCGATCTTGGCGGTGTGCAGATTGGCGCCGTGGTCGGCGAGTTTTCTGGCGATGACGAACAGCAGGCCGGGTCGATCGGCGGCAACGACGCTCAGCACGAACAGCTTGCCGGTCTCGTCCGCTTCGAGGCTGACCAGGGGTTGAATGCTCACCTGTGGCTGGATCGGGAAATGTTTGACCTGCCGCGAGATGCGCCCGTTGGCGGGTACGTCTGCCGGTGCCTGCCGCAGCAGGCGTTCGCCGAGTTCGTGTTCGATGTAGCTGATCATCGCACGGTCGCTGTCACGGCCACTGACGTCGAGCAGCATGAAGGTGTCGAGCGCATACCCATGGCGCGTAGTGTGGATTTTGGCGTCGACGATGCTGTAACCGGCACGGCTGAAGAAGCCGACCATGCGCACGAACAGGTCAGGCTGGTCGTGCGTGTAGACCATTACTTCGAGACCGGCGCCGAGCGAATTGATGCGTGCCCGCACCAGCGGCTGATCGATCTCGATCCGCTCGTGCAGGGCGCACGCGTGCCAGGCAATTTCCTCGGCCGACTGGCGCAGGAAATACACCGTGTCGAGTTGTTGCCAGAGGCCTTCGTGCGCCTTCTCGGGTAGCGCGAAAAAGCGCATCAGGCGCATTGCTTCCTGCTGACGCTGGGCAATGATGCCCTGGATCATCAGGGTACTATCATTGGACAGGAGGAAGCGCCGGGTGGCGTTGAACAGTTGCTCCAGCAGTTGTCCCTTCCAGGCGTTCCAGACCTTCGGGCTGGTACCGCGGATGTCGGCAACGGTCAGCAGGTAGAGCGCGATCAAATGCCGCTCGTCGCCGACGATCGCGGCAAAGCGGGCGACCACGCCAGGGTCGGAGATATCCTGCTTCTGGGCGACGCTGGACATTAGCAGGTGGCGGCGAACCAGCCAGACCACCAGTTCGGTGTCTGCCGCCGCCAGGCCGTGGTCCTCGCAGAACTGCTGCGCATCGACCGCACCGAGTTCGGAATGATCGCCACCCCGCCCCTTGGCGATATCGTGAAACAGGGCGGCAATATAGAGTACCCAGGGGCTTCCGAGGTCGCTGAGCAGGCGACTGCAGAACGGGTATTCGTGGGCGAACTCTTCCATCGAGAAACGGCGCAGTCGGCGTACCACCTGCAGGATGTGCTGGTCGACGGTGTACACGTGGAACAGGTCGTGTTGCATCTGACCGACGATACGTCCGAAACCCGGCAGATAGCGACCCAGGACGCCAAGCTGGTTCATGCGCCGGAATTCCTGGACCAGGCGACGCCCTTGCTTGAAGAGTTGCAGGAAATGCTGCCGGTTCTCGGGCCGGCGACGGAAATCGTCGTCGATCAGATGGCGTGCGCGCCACAGCGCACGCTGCGTACGCGCACTCATGCCCTGCAGTTCGGCATGTTGCTGAAGCAGCAGAAAGGCTTCGAGGAGGGCGCCGGGGTTCTGGTTGAAAACATCCTCGTGCACCACATCGAGGAACTCGTTCGCATTCTGGAAGCGTTCGTTGATCGGTTGCGGCGGGCCTTCCGGCGGTGGAAACAGCGCCGCGCCGATGTTCTGCAAAACGATCGCATTGATCTGGGTGACCGCCTTTGCCGTCCGGTAGTAGCGCTGCATCAACTGCTCGCTGGAGCGGCGCGTGGCGGTGGCAGAGAATCCCAGTCGTTCGGCCAGCGCCGTCTGATATTCGAACAGCAGGCGATCCTCACGGCGCCCGACGTGCAGGTGCAGGTGAGTACGCAGGCGGCACAGGAAGGCCTCGCAGGTTTCGAGCAGTTGTTGCTCCTCGGCGGTGATGAAACCGCGCTGTTCGAGATCCCGCCAGCACCTGCCGTAGCCTGCCGCCTGGGCGATCCAGAGGATCAGTTGCAGGTCGCGCAGTCCCCCGGGCCCTTCCTTGCAGTTCGCTTCGAGGCTGTAAGGGGTGTCGCTGAAGCGCTGGTGGCGGTCCTCCTGCTCCATGCGCTTGGTCTGGAAGAAGGCGGGAGCGTCGAGACTGGCCTTGAGGACCGCGGTAAATCCCTGAAAAAGCAACGCATCGCCGGTGAGCAGGCGGGCCTCGATCATCGCCGTCTGCACGGTGATGTCGGCACTGGCTTCTTCCAGGCATTGTTCGATGGTCCGCACACTATGGCCGGTTTCGAGGCCGATGTCCCAGAACACGCAAATCAGTCGTTCGAGCCGGGCAGTCAGGGCGCTGCCGGGTTGTTCGGGAAGCAGGATCAGCAGATCGACGTCGGAAGCCGGGTACAGCTCGCCGCGGCCGTAGCCGCCAACGGCGACCAGCGCCAGCGAGGCCGGCAGATCAAGCTCGCGCCAGAGTTCGCACAACACCTGGTCGACAAGGCGGCAGCGTTCGACGAGCAGTCGCGCTGCGTCACCGTCGGCTGCGAAATGCTCGCGTATGGCGCGCTGTCCTTCCTGCAGGTGGGCCTTGAAGTGCGCGATCAAGGCGTTGTGGGCAAGCATTTCCGGCTTCACCGTTCCCTGCCCGGGGGCACGTAGCCACCGGCACGCGGCAGCCGCACCGCCGGAGCAGGCCCGGCAAAGTGCCGACTACCTTCGAGGTGGAGTTTCCAGGTGTGCAACGAAGCATCGATCGGCGCCAGCCAGTTCCTGGTGAGCCGGGACCAGTGTTCCACGCCACTCTGCAAGAGTAGCCACGGCCAGGTCAGCAGGGAAACCGTCTGCCTGCGCTCCTCCTGCAGCAGGCGCAACAGGGTCTGCACCGCCGTGCCCCAGTAGGAAGAGCCGTCCCGCTGGCCAGTGATTTGCGCGGCTTGACGACACGCTGTCGGCCATAGCGCTTCGGCGCGACCAATGCTCACGCCAGCCCTGCGCGCGAGCCAGGGGAGTACCATCGGTGGATTCATGTGATCTTCAACCTTTTCAACGCCGCCTGCACGGGCGGTTGGACATGTGCTTGCCGGCCGTGTCGGCACGCCGCCGTGCGGAACCCAGATGATGAGCCGCTCCGGGGCGTCTGCCGTGAATAAAGCAAAATCCGTACCAATTACGGGTTTCCGGCGGGAATATCTTTTGCTTTGTTCGGCTGGCAGAGGGGGCGCCGTGCGCGCTGAACGTTCGTCGTAGAGCGCTGTGCGGCCTCCGGGCCAGGCCGGTCCGGGCAGAGGACTTCAATTCGGAGGGCGCGGGGGCACAGCGCCGGTGCGCAAGGTGCCGACGAAGCCCCAAAACAGGGCGGCGGAGGCAAGGGTGCGGCTGTCCGGCGTGTTCATGGGCCGGGTGTCCGCCTTCTGCAAGCGCGGTCTTCGAGGAATCTGAAAAGGAGGAAGCCATGGTCAGCGAGCGCAATGCCACCTTGAACATAGTTGGCGAGCCGGCAGTGCATTTTTCACTCTTGGTGCCGACACACGGTAGCGACTGCCTGGATATTCGTACGTTGGGCGCCAGGACCGGTCGCTTCGCGTACGATTCAGGCTTTGAATCGACTGCCAGTTGCAAGTCGAAGATCACCTTTGTCGATGGCGAGAAGGGAGAACTGCTTCATCACGGCTACCCGATCGAACAACTCGCCGAACAATGTGACTTCCTGGATGTGGCCTACCTGCTGAAGCACGGGGAATTGGCTGACGCCGGGCAGAAGGTGGCGTTCGAGTCCGCGATCAGAAAGCACACGTCGTTGCACGAGCAGATGGTGAAGTTTTACCAGGGTTTTCGCCGTGACGCCGATCCCATGGCCGTGATGGTCGGGGTGGTGGGTGCGTTGTCGGCGTTTAATCACGACGCGGCAGACTTTTTCGATACTGCGCAACGCAACCTCAATTTCCACCGGATCGTTGCCAGGATGCCGACGATCGTCGCCATGGCCTACAAGTACTCGATCGGCGAACCGTTCATGAATCCGTGCGCCGACTTCGGGTATGCCGCCAACTTCCTGCACATGATGTTCGCTACCCCGCGCGAGGAGTTTCGGCCGAATCCGGTGCTGGTGCGTGCGCTCGACAGGTTGTTCATTGTCTTCGCCGACCAGGGACAGGATGCTTCGACCTCGACGGTCCGAATGGCCGGTTCCTCGGGCGCGAATCCCTTTGCCTGTGTGTCGGCGGCCATCGCCTGTCTGTCAGGGCCCGCGCATAGTGGAGCGAGCGAGGCGTGCCTGGCCATGCTCCAGGAGGTCGGCGATACGTCGCGCCTCGGCGGATTCGTCGCCCGTGCCCGCGACAAGAGCGATGGCTTCACGTTCAGCGGTTTCGGGCACCCGGTGTACCGGCACTTCGACCCGCGTGCGCAGTTGCTGCGGGAAGTCTGCGACGAGGTCCTGCAGGAACTGGGGCTGGAGCAGCATCGCCTGTTCGCACTGGCAAAGGCGCTAGAGAAATTGTCGCTGGAGGACCCATATTTCGTCGAGGAGGATCTCTATCCGAGTGTTGATTTTTATTCCGCCATTTTGCAGAAGGCGCTGGGTATCCCGACATCGATGTTCGCGTGTATCCAGGCTCTCGCCCGCACCGCCGGCTGGATGGCGCAATGGGAAGAAATGCTGGCCGACTCGGAATACAAGATCGCGCGCCCACGGCAGCTTTATACCGGAGTAAACCGACGTGATCTGTCGGCGGCGATGCTACCCTGACGCAGGGCGGGCCGCGGATGCACCAGTAGGGGGCGCAAAGCGCTGGCCCCGCACCATGTTCTGGCATAGCATGGCTTATTCGGCGCCCGCTTTCCCGACCTTTCGATGCTTTTTATTTGGCACGATTCATGCTTGTTAGTTGCAGACCCAACCTGGTGGTGAGCATCATGAACGCAGACTTCTATAACGAGATGTACGATTCGGCCGGGACCCTGCGGCCACACTACAGCGCCTTTGCGGAATGGCTGGCAGGGATGCCGCCGGAACGCCTGGAGCGCAAGCGCGCCGAGGCCGACACGGCTTTCCACCGCGTCGGTATCACTTTCGCGGTCTATGGCGAGGAGTCGGGTACCGAACGCCTGATTCCGTTCGATATCATCCCGCGCATTATCCCGGCAGCCGAGTGGCAGGCGCTGCAGGCTGGTTTATGGCAGCGGGTGAAGGCGCTCAACGCCTTCCTGCACGACATCTACCACGAGCAGGCAATCCTCAGGGCAGGCGTCATTCCGTCCGAGCAGGTCCTGAACAATACGCAGTTTCGACGCGAGATGATGGGCGTCGACGTGCCGTCGGGCATCTACGCCCATATCGCCGGTGTCGACATCGTGCGTGCCGGCGCCGGCGAGTCCTACGTCCTGGAGGACAACCTGCGCGTGCCTTCGGGCGTCTCGTACATGATCGAAGACCGCAAGATGATGATGCGGCTGTTTCCTGAACTGTTCTCGCGGCATCTCATCGCCCCGGTACAGCATTACCCCGACATGCTGCTCGAAAACCTGCGTACCGTGGCGCCGAAAGGGGTTGCCGACCCAACGGTCGTGCTGCTGACGCCGGGGGCCTACAACAGCGCCTATTTCGAACATACCTTCCTGGCGCAGCAGATGGGCGTCGAGCTGGTCGAAGGCCGGGACCTGTTCGTCAAGGACGAGACGGTGTTCATGCGCACCACGCAGGGACCGCAGCGGGTAGATGTCATCTATCGTCGACTTGACGATGACTTCCTGGATCCGCAGGTCTTCAACAAGGATTCGATGCTCGGCGTGCCGGGTTTGCTGGCCGCCTATCGCGCCGGTCATGTCACGCTGGCCAACGCCATTGGCACCGGTGTTGCCGACGACAAGTCGATCTATCCGTATGTACCGGAGATGATCCGCTTCTACCTCGGCGAAGAGCCGAAGCTCAACAACGTTCCGACCTGGATGCTGCGCAAACCGGATGACCTCCAGTACGTCCTGGCACACCTGCCGGAACTGGTGGTCAAGGAGGTGCATGGCGCCGGTGGCTACGGCATGCTGGTCGGGCCGGCTTCGACGCACGCCGAGATCGAGGATTTCCGCGCCCGTATCCTCGCCGCCCCCGAGAAGTATATCGCGCAGCCGACGCTGGCGCTGTCCAACTGTCCTACTTTCGTCGACGCGGGCATCGCCCCGCGTCACCTTGATCTGCGTCCTTTTGTCCTGTCCGGAAAGCGCGGCATCGGGATGGTGCCGGGCGGTCTGACGCGCGTAGCGCTGCGCGAAGGCTCGCTGGTTGTGAACTCGTCGCAGGGCGGGGGTACCAAGGACACCTGGGTGTTGGAAAACTGAGATGCACGGAGAGCCGAGATGTTGAGCCGCACAGCCGATCACCTGTACTGGATGGCGCGTTACACCGAACGCGCCGAGAACCTCGCGCGTCTTCTCGACGTGTCCTACCAGATGTCACTGGTGCCGCAGTCCGTTGCCTCGCAGAACGAGAACTGGCGCGCCATTCTCGCCCTCAACAGCCTCGAGGCCGCTTTTGCGCTGGTCTACAACGAGGTGAATGTCGAGAACGTCCTGCGCTTCATGGTTTCCGACCCGTCCAATCCCTCGTCGATCTACAGTTGCCTGCGTGCCGCGCGCGAAAATGCGCACGCCGTGCGCGGCACGCTGACCGCCGAGATGTGGGAAAGCGTCAACGCCACTTGGATCGAACTGCGCCAGCAAAATTTCGAGCACATCCTCGCGCGCGGGGTCAGCGAATTCTTCGACTGGGTCAAACTGCGTTCGGCGGTCACCCGCGGGGTGACCTTCGGGACCATGCTCAAGGACGATGCGCTGCATTTCATCCGCCTCGGTGGCCTGCTTGAACGCGGTGACAACACCGCGCGGATTCTCGACATGCAGTACCACATCCTGCGCCAGAATGACGACGAGGGAGCCAGTGACTTCTATCGCTGGGGGGCGCTGCTGCGCTCATTGTCGGCGTTTCAGGTGTACCGCAAGGTTTATCGCGACGCCATCACGCCGGGCCGGGTCGCCGAGTTGCTGATCCTGCGCATGGACATGCCGAGATCGCTACATGCCTGTGCCGACGGCATCGTCCGGATGTTGCAGCTGATTGCCAATGGCGCTTCCGCGGAAACCGAACGTCAGGCGGGTGTGCTGCATGCCAGGCTGCATTTCGCGCGCATTGACGATGTACTGGCCGGTGGACTGCACGAGTACCTGACCGACTTCATGGATCGGATCTACGAACTTGGCGATGGTATCAGTCGCGATTTCCTGATTCCTGGCTGAGCGCGCCGTGGCCTCGGCCTCGCCCAGCGTGCCTGCCGCCGCGGCGCGCCGCCAGCGTGGCCGTCGGACATGACCTACTGTGTCGCCATGCGGCTGGATGCCGGCCTGGTGTTTCTGTCCGACTCGCGGACCAACGCCGGCGTCGACCACATCAACACCTTCCGCAAGATGACGGTGATCGAGCGCGTCGGTGATCGCGTGCTGGTCCTGATGACCGCCGGCAACCTTTCGGTCAGTCAGTCGGTGGTGAATATTCTCCGCGAACGCCTGGATCGCAGCGACCAGGAGAACCTCTGCAGTCTGCCCAACCTCTTCGAAGCCGCGCGCCATGTCGGCAGCGTCGTGCGCGAGGTGCATCAGCGGGATGCCGCGGCACTGCAGGAATTCGGTATCGAGTTCAACGCGTCGATCATCTTTGGCGGTCAGATCGGCGAAGAAGATCCGCGCCTGTTCAACATCTATGCAGCCGGCAACTTCATCGAAGCCAGCGAAGACACCCCGTATTTCCAGATCGGCGAATCAAAATACGGCAAGCCGATCATCGACCGCGTCGTGAACCGCCGTACCACCTTCGAGGAAGCGGCCAAGTGCGCGCTGATTTCGATGGATTCGACGATCCGCTCGAACCTCTCGGTGGGCATGCCGCTCGATCTGCTGATTTACGAGCGGGATGCCCTGCGGGTACGCGATCATGTCAGCATTGGTTCGCAAAACGCCTATTTCAACACCATCCGCACGCTCTGGGGCGAGCGCCTGCGGCAGGCATTCACCGAGTTGCCCGACCCGGACTGGGGCAACTTCTGACGCCCGCGCGAGCGGGCGTCGACGGTTTGCTATGCGGCAAAGTTCTGTTCGGCGAAACGCCAGTTGGCGAGGCTGCCGAGGAAGGTTTCGACGAACTTCGGACGCAGGTTGCGATAATCGATGTAGTAGGCGTGTTCCCAGACGTCGATGCACAGCAGCGCCTTGTCGCCGGTGGTCAACGGGGTGCCGGCGGCACCCATGTTGACAATGTCCAGCGAACCATCGGCCTTTTTGACCAGCCAGGTCCAGCCGGAGCCGAAATTGCCGACCGCGGAAGCCTGAAAGGCCTTGGCAAAATCCGCAAACGATCCCCATTTGCCATCGATGGCCGCAGCCAGGTCACCGCCCGGCGCGCCGCCACCGTTTGGCGTCAGGCAGTTCCAGAAGAAAGTGTGGTTCCAGACCTGCGCCGAGTTGTTGTAGATGCCACCCGCCGGAGCCTTCCTGACGATCGCTTCGAGGTCGAGGGCTTCGAACTCGGTACCCTTGATCAGGTTGTTCAGGTTGGTGACGTAGGCCTGGTGGTGTTTGCCGTAGTGGTATTCCAGAGTCTCCCTGGACATGTGCGGGGTGAGGGCGTCGAGAGCGAAGGGCAGTTGCGGCAATTGATGTTCCATGAATGTTCTCCGTAAGGGTCGTTATGAGGGAAAGAGGGCTGATTTAATGCCTGCTGTGAACCTGCTTCGCTGGCGCTCCAGCAGGCGATTCTAGTCTGCGCTTGCGGTGCTGGCAATGCCGCCGCCGGCAAGGGGGCCTGCGGGGTCTTCGGAAATTGCCCGTACCGTCGCTTCGGCGCTGCCCCGGTGGAAGAAGACAACGATTGGCTGCCCAGGTTCAAGCGACCTGCTCTCGCGCACGACTTGTCGCTGCGCGTTGGCGACGATGCTGTAACCACGCGCCAGGACCGCCGTCGGGTTGAGGTGTTCGAGACCGGCTGTGAGACGGGCGAGATCGGCGTAGCGGCCCTGCAGTGTCCTGCTCCAGGCGCCACGCAGGCGCGGCGCCAGCGTTTCGAGGTGGTCGGCCTGGCGTGCTGGATCGGGGCGGGCCAGCAGCAGGCGACGGTTGAGGCCCGCCAGCATCGCGCGCGCGCGCGCGCTGGCTTGCAGCAGTCCAGCACCGAGGCGGCGCTGCAGGTTTTCGAGGCGCTCATGCTGGCGTGCGAGGTACAGCGCCGGGTGCTGCAGCCGGTGTGCCAGCCAGTCGAGGTGCTGGCCACGCTGATTGAGCTGCTGCTCGATCTGACGGCGCAAGGCGAGTTCGCCGGCGGCGAGCCGGGCGAGCAGCGCGGCCCGTTCGGGCGCCGCGATTTCGGCGGCGGCGGTGGGGGTCGGCGCCCGCTGATCGGCCGCAAAGTCGGCAATGGTGAAATCGGTTTCGTGACCGATGCCGCAGATCACCGGTAGCGAACACGCACGAATGGCCCGTGCCACGGCCTCGTCGTTGAATGCCCAGAGGTCTTCGATGCTGCCGCCTCCGCGGCAGACGATCAGCAGCTCGCATTCCCGACGCGCACCGGCACCGAGAATCGCCTCGGCGATTTGTCTGGCCGCCCCTTCACCTTGTACTGGAGTCGGGTAAAGCACGATGGCCACGTGTCCGGCGCGGCGTCGGAGCGTACTCAGGACGTCGCGCAGCGCCGCCGCCTGCGGCGAGGTGATGATGCCGATGCGCTGCGGAAACGTCGGCAAGGAGCGCTTCGCGGCGCTGTCGAACAGTCCTTCGCTGGCGAGCTGGTCCTGCAGCCGAAGGAAACGCTCGTAGAGGTTGCCGATGCCGCCACGACGCGCCGCTTCGACGTTGAGCTGGAAATCCCCGCGTGCCTCGTACAGCGTCACCAGCACGCGCGCCTCGATCTGCTGGCCATTCTCCAGTCGCCAGCCAAGAATCTGCGCGCGGCTCCGGAACATGACGCAGCGCACCTGCGCGGCGCTGTCCTTGAGCGAAAAATAGAGATGCCCGGACGCCGCATGGCTGAGGTTGGAAATCTCGCCAGCCACCCAGCACAAGGGAAAGGTCGCTTCGAGTCGCTCGCGCGCGAGGCGATTGAGGAGCGAAACCGGAATCACCGGTGCCGACCCGGGCAGCCCGATGTGTGCGCATGCAATATCTGACATGCGCCAATTCTACATGGCTGCCTGCCGCTTGCGCCGGGAATGGGCCGTGTCGGCCGCAGCAGGGGAGGTCAAGGTCAGGCGAAGCGTCCCTGGCGGTCGCCGACGCCCGCTGTGTGGCGACCGCTATCCGACGGCTCGCTGCCGCGATTTCCGGCACCCGGAAAAACTCCTTTTCCGCTCTGGACTTGGCTGTTTCCCCAACAGCCTGAGGGCATGGTTATCCACAGTTGCTGTGGATAGCCGGCCGGTCCCGGTGAAGGCTGTGCCGATCCCGGGGCTTGCTGCAAACGCCGGCGCAGGCTAAAGTGCCCGCCTGAGAAATTCTCCTGGAGGAGAACGTGTTTTCCATCATTCAGGCTGCTGGTTGGCCGATCTGGCCCTTGCTTATGGCGTCGATCATCGCCGTCGCGCTGATCATCGAGCGCCTTGCGGCGCTGCGGCGCAGCAAAGTCGTCCCACCCGGCCTGTTGCAGCGGGTCGTCGCCGAGTATCGCCAGAATGGCGTGACTGGCGCCATGGTCGGCGACCTCGAGGCGCATTCCCCGCTCGGCCGCGTTCTCGGTGCCGGTCTGCGCAATGTCGGCAGTTCACGCGAGATCATGAAGGAAGCGATCGAGGAGGCAGGCAGCGTGGTGTCGCACGATCTCGAACGCTATCTGACGACACTGGGCACCATCGCTGCCATCAGCCCGCTGATGGGTTTGTTCGGTACCGTCGTCGGCATGATCGAGATTTTCGGTTCGCAGGCACCCAGTGGCAGCAACCCGATACAACTCGCTCACGGCATTTCGGTAGCCCTGTACAACACCGGCTTTGGCCTGCTGATCGCCATTCCGAGCATGATCTTCTGGCGCCATTTCCGTGCCCTGGTGGATAGTTTCGTGATCGAGATGCAGCAGCAGGCGGTGCGCCTGGTCGAGGTTCTGCACGGCCAGCGCAAGTCTTGAGGGTCCGGCGATGAACTTTCGACGCGGTCGCGGCAGTGATGTGCCCGAGATCAACCTGATCCCGTTGATCGACGTGCTGCTGGTAATCATCATTTTCCTGATGTTGACCACCACCTACGCCAAGTTCTCAGGACTCGAGATCAGTCTGCCCACCGCCGACGCCAACAAGCAGACGGAGCAGCCCAACGAGATCAATGTCGCACTGACGGCGGCCGGCCAGGTGCTGGTGAACAAGATACCGCTGGCCACGGCCAGCGTGCCGGCGATCAGCGACGCGCTGCGCCGCGCAGCCGGAGACACCAGGGAACCGGTGATCGTGATCAATGCCGACGCCCGGGCCAACTATCAGAGCGTCGTCGATATCATGCAGGCGGCGCAGACCGCCGGCTATCCGCGCATTTCCTTCGCCACCCAATCGCCGCACTGATGGCCGTTTCCGGCCTGGCGCGGCGCCTCCCCGGCTGGTGGTACCAGCGTCGCCTGGTCGTCGCCTTGTGGCCGCTGCTGCCGGTATCCTGGCTGTTCGGCGTACTCGGCCGGTTGCGGCGCGGCCTTTACCGCTGCGGCGTGCTGCGTACCGATCACCTGCCGGTGCCGGTGGTCGTGGTCGGAAACCTGACCATAGGCGGTAGCGGCAAGACCCCGCTGGTACTGTGGCTGGTCAGTCGTTTGCGCGACCAAGGCTGGTTCCCGGGTATCATCAGTCGCGGCTACGGTGGATCTGGCGAGTCGGTGCGTCCGGTATTGCCTTCCTCGCCTTGCTCGGTGGTCGGTGACGAGCCCCTGATGCTGGCCAGGCGCAGTGGTGTGCCGGTCTTCGTCGGTCGTGATCGCTTCGCCGTCGGGCAGGCTCTGCTGGCAGCACACCCTGAATGTAACGTCATCGTCGCCGACGACGGCCTGCAGCACTACCGTCTGCAGCGCGCGGTCGAGTTGGTGGTGTTCGACGGACGCGGCATTGGTAACGGCCACCTGCTGCCGGCTGGCCCCTTGCGCGAGCCCTTGCGGCGTTTGTCGGGGGTGGCCGCGGTGATCTGGAACGGTCTGCCGGAGGCGCGTGCCGCGGCGGCTGCCCGACACTTGCCGCAGTTCGAAATGCAACTGGTCGGCGAGCGCTTCGTCGCCGCGGCCGGCGCACGGCGCGTCTGCGATGCCCCCTCACTGATGAACAGCAAACTGTACGCGATGGCCGGGATCGGCGATCCGCAGCGATTTTTCCGGCAGTTGCGAACCCTGGGACTCGATTTCGAAGAGCATCCCTTTCCGGATCACCATTCGTACGTCGCCGGGGATCTGGCTTTCGCCCAGGACGGCGTGCTGCTGATGACCGAAAAGGATGCGGTAAAATGCGCCAATCTGGCCACCGGCGAGGCCTGGGTGCTGCCGGTCGAGGCGGTGATCGGCACACCGCCCGGTCATGCTGGTCTGTTCGAGACAATTCTGGAGAAACTCCATGGACGCACGCCTGCTTGATATTCTTGTCTGCCCGGTCTGCAAGGCCAATCTGGAGTACCGCAAGGCACGCGCCGAACTGGTGTGCAAACCGTGCCGCCTGGCTTTTCCGATCCGTGACGGCATCCCGATCATGCTCGAAGACGAGGCGCGCCAGTTGCCGAGCGAAGATCGTTGAATACCTCGGATGGTTCCAGTGACGAAGTCGCGGAGTGCGCAAGGGCCGGAGCGCACCTGCCGTTCAAGGTGGTCATTCCCGCCCGTTACGGATCGACGCGCCTGCCGGCCAAGCCCTTGCTGGATCTCGGCGGCAAGCCGATGGTCGTGCGCGTGGCCGAGCGCGCACTGTTGTCGGGAGCTGAGGAGGTGGTGGTGGCCACCGACCACCGGGACGTACTGGTCGGCGGCCGAGCGGCACGGCCTGAGAGCCTTGCTGACGCGTACCGAACACGCCAGCGGCACCGATCGTCTCGCCGAGGTGGTCGAGTTGTCGGGCTGGAGCGACGATACGATCGGTGGTGAACGTGCAGGGTGACGAACCCCTGATCGATCCCGGATTGATCACCCTGACCGCGGCTCGTCTGGCGACAAGCGGCGCCGATATCGCCACGGTGGCTCATCCTGCTAGCCGGATGCGGCCGACTTCTTCAACCCGCATGTCGTCAAGGTGGTGCTCACGGCGAGCGGCGATGCGCTGTATTTCTCGCGCGCACCGATTCCCTATGCGCGCGACCACTTTGCGCGCGAGGCCGGTGGCGAAACCCTGCCTCCCGGGATGCACGCCTACCGGCATGTCGGCCTGTACGCCTATCGCGCGCGCTTCCTGCGCACCTACGCCGGCCTGGCGCCGTCACCGCTCGAATCGCTGGAGGCACTCGAACAATTGCGTGCCTTGTGGCATGGCTTCCGCATCAGCGTGACGATTGCCGATCACCTGCCACTCGCCGGTGTAGACACCCCGGAGGACGCCCGTCGCTTGCAGGAATGGTTCGAAAAGGTTTGACCGTGCGCCCATTTGAGGGTAAGTTTCCGCCTGTTGACCACGACAACGTGATGCTGCGGTCCCGTAATTGAGATACAAGTATCTGAAATACCGGACAAACTGTTTCATTTGATTTTCTCAAAAGGCGAACCATGAAACTCATCCTGCTAGGCGCGCCAGGTGCCGGCAAGGGCACCCAAGCCCAGTTCATTCGTGAAAAATTCAGCATCCCGCAGATCTCCACCGGTGACATGCTGCGCGCGGCAGTGAAAGCCGGTACTGCTCTCGGCCTGGCAGCGAAGCAGGTCATGGACGCCGGCGGCCTGGTGTCGGACGAGATCATCATCGGTCTGGTCAGCGACCGCCTGCAGCAGGATGATTGCCAGGCGGGTTATCTGTTTGACGGTTTTCCGCGCACTCTGCCGCAAGCAGAGGCGATGAAGGTCGCCGGTGTGGCGCTCGACTATGTTCTCGAGATCGACGTTGCCGACGAAGAGATCATTGAACGGATGAGCGGCCGTCGGGTGCATCCGGGTTCCGGTCGCACCTACCACATCCGCTTCAATCCGCCACGGGTGGCAGGCAAGGACGATGTCACCGGCGAAGACCTGATTCAGCGCGATGACGACCAGGAAGAAACGGTCAGGAAAAGGCTGCAGGTTTACCACTCGCAAACCAAGCCGCTGCTCGATTATTACCGGGACTGGGCTGCAAGTGGCGATCCCAGGGCGCCGAAGTGCCGCAGAATTGCCGGTGTCGGAAGCGTCGACGACATCCGGAAGGCGGCTTTCGAGGCCTTGCAGTAACCGGTCGTACTCCCCGAGTCATACCACGGCGCCACCACGCACAGTTTCGGCGGCGCCGATCCTGTCGTTTCGCCAGCGCCGTGACGGCCCTGCAGGACCGGGGGGGGTTGCCGATTTAGCGTTGTTTGTTTCGTCGTTCAGCTGTAGGGAAAGACCGGCCCGTGGGGACTCTCCGGGAGGTTTGGGTCACTTTAGAGAGGGAGGTTGCTTATGTCTTCAGGTTTGATGTTCGCGCTGATATGCGCGGTCATTGCGGTGCTTTATGGCGCAGCAATGACGAAGTGGATTCTCTCGTTGCCAGCCGGCAACCCACGTATGCAGGAAATCGCCAAAGCCATCCAGGAAGGTGCCTCGGCTTATCTCGCCAAGCAGTACACGACCATCGGCCTCGTCGGGGCCGTACTTTTTGTGTTGATCTGGTTTGCCCTGGGCAAACTGATGGCCATA
This sequence comes from Candidatus Accumulibacter propinquus, assembly GCF_056856495.1. Lineage (NCBI taxonomy): Bacteria > Pseudomonadati > Pseudomonadota > Betaproteobacteria > Candidatus Accumulibacter > Candidatus Accumulibacter propinquus. The sequence continues at coordinate 15,304 of NZ_JBSEHC010000003.1, read as the reverse complement.
GGCTTTCTGATCGGTGCGGTATTGTCGGGTGCTACCGGATTCATCGGCATGAACGTTTCGGTGCGCGCCAACGTGCGTACCGCCGAAGCGGCACGCAGCGGCATTTCTGCGGCACTCGACGTGGCCTTCAAGGGCGGTGCGATTACCGGCATGCTGGTCGTCGGTCTGGGCCTGCTTGGCGTCGCTGGTTACTACGCCTTCCTCAAGGGCGGCGCGGTTGACTTTCAGCACAGCGTCGAACCGCTGGTTGGCTTGGCCTTCGGCGGCTCGCTGATCTCGATCTTCGCCCGACTGGGTGGTGGCATCTTCACCAAGGGTGCGGACGTCGGTGCCGACCTGGTCGGCAAGGTCGAAGCCGGAATTCCGGAAGATGATCCGCGCAACCCGGCGGTGATTGCCGACAACGTCGGCGACAACGTCGGCGACTGTGCCGGCATGGCCGCCGACCTCTTCGAGACCTACGCGGTCACCGTCGTCGCGACGATGGTGCTCAGCGCGATGATGCTCAAGGGGGTCGTCGGTGCCAACGACAACCTGATCGTCTATCCGCTGGTGCTTGGCGGAGTGTCGATCATTGCCTCGATCATCGGCTGTTTCTTCGTCAAGGCCAGCGATGGCGGCAAGATCATGAACGCCCTCTACCGCGGCTTGGCCGTGGCCGGCGTGCTGGCGCTGATTGCCTTCTATCCGGTCACCACCTACCTGCTCGGCAACGGTGTTACCCTCGCCGACGGCACCCTGATCACCTCGATGAACATCTTCTGGGCAGCGTCCGTCGGGCTGGTACTCACCGGATTGCTGGTGTGGATCACCGAGTACTACACCGGTACCGACTTCTCGCCGGTCAAACGCGTCGCTGAAGCTTCGACCACCGGCCACGGGACCAACATCATCGCCGGTCTGGCCGTTTCGATGAAGGCTTGCGCCCTGCCGGTGATCTCGGTCTGCGCCGCGATCTACATCACCTATGCGCTGGCTGGCCTGTACGGTATCGCCATCGCCGCCACCTCGATGCTGTCGATGACCGGCATCATCGTGGCACTCGACGCCTACGGTCCGATCACCGACAACGCCGGCGGTATCGCCGAGATGTCCGGTCTGCCCAAGTCGGTTCGCGACGTGACCGATCCGCTAGACGCCGTCGGCAATACCACCAAGGCAGTGACCAAGGGCTACGCCATCGGTTCTGCGGGCCTGGCAGCGCTGGTGCTTTTTGCCGACTACACGCACGCTCTGGAAACCAATTTCGGCGGCAGCCTGCGTTTCGATCTTTCCGATCACATGGTGATCATCGGCCTCTTCCTCGGTGGCCTGATCCCTTACCTGTTCGCGGCCATGGCCATGGAGGCGGTGGGCCGTGCGGCCGGTGCCGTGGTCATCGAAGTGCGTCGGCAGTTCAAGGAAATCAAGGGCATCATGGAAGGCAAGGCCAAGCCTGATTACTCGCGTGCGGTCGGCATGTTGACCGCCGCGGCGATCCGGGAAATGATCGTGCCATCGCTGCTGCCGGTGCTCGTGCCGGTGCTGGTGGGTCTGCTGCTCGGGCCGAAGGCGCTTGGCGGACTGTTGATGGGGACCATCATCACCGGCCTGTTCGTGGCCATCTCGATGACCACCGGTGGTGGCGCATGGGATAACGCCAAGAAGTACATCGAGGACGGCCATTTTGGCGGCAAGGGTTCCGATGCCCACAAAGCGTCGGTGACCGGCGACACCGTCGGCGACCCCTACAAGGATACGGCAGGTCCGGCGGTCAACCCGCTGATCAAGATCATCAACATCGTTGCCCTGATGATCGTGCCCTTGATGGTACCCGCGTCGGCGGCCAAGCCGGTTGCAGCCGCCGCCCCGGCCACCGCGGCGGTGACCGTGCAGGTCGCCAAGCTCTACTTCGCGGTTGGCGTGGCGGAAGTGCCGGCCGATGCCGGCAAGACGCTCGAAGGCGTTGTCGCTCATGCCAAGGCCAATCCCTCGGCCAAACTGGTGATCGCCGGCTTCCACGACACCAGCGGCAGCCAGGCCGCCAATGAAGAAGTCGCCAAGAACCGTGCCAAGGCCGTACGTGACGCGCTCAAGAACGTCGGCATTGCCGAGGAACGGATCGAGTTGAAAAAGCCCGAGGTGACCACCGGTACCGGCGATCCCGCCGAAGCGCGTCGCGTCGAGGTGAGTGTGCAATAACCCTTCGTCGGGCAGCGGCAGGCACACGCCGCTGTCGGAGAAAAGGAAACGGGCCGCAGTAGCGGCCCGTTTCCTTTTCTGGCATCGGGCCGCGATAGGCTATGGCAAGGGCCCCCATGATGCGCAGCAGGCTGCTGTGGAGATCGCGTTGACGCCCACACGGACAAGCGACCTGCACCCGGATCGGTACTGGAGTACGAATTCGATCCGCACATCTCCTGTAAAAAGGATAATCGTTATGATGTGCGCTGTATTCGGAAAGCCATTCCGGAGGCGAGTTGCGATTCAACAAGCTTCCGGTCGTGCCGTTGCCGCCATCGTCGTCCGCGGTGTTCCACCGCCGTGGCGCCGAAGCCGGCGAGTAAACGTGGGGGGACCATGAGCAAGGGCGAGAGACGGGCAATGGCGACCGATTTGGCCGGGTCGGGCGGCAAGATTCTCGCGGGCGGGTTTTCGCAGCGGCTTTGCCGGCGGCTAACGGAGTGCATCGCCGCCCTGGTCGCACTGGAGAAGATTGCCTCTCCGATCGTCCCCTATATCGCCGCCTGGCGCGAGCACGAGAAGATCATCTGGTATGAATACGTAGGCGCGCGGTTTCTCGCCCTTCTCGGCTGCGAGCGGCGGGAAGTCGACGAGGTTTTTCGGCAAAGTATCGTCGATCGTCGGCTTTACCGTTACGCGGATCGGGAGAGCAAGGTCGAGGAGGATATCGTGACGCGGGCGGAACTGCGTGGTGAGCAGGCCAGCTTGCGCGAGGAAGTGAAAAAGGCCGGGGCAGTGGAGTGTGTCTACCAACTGGCCTTGCCGGGAGGGAAGAAGATTTGGTTGAAGGACCAGGCCAACATCGAGGTCTTTGTCGAGGACCAGATCTGTCTCTCCATGGGCTGCCTGACCGAGGTCACCAAGGAGATGGAACAGAAGCATCTGCTGGAAAAAATCGGCTATTTCGACGAGCTGACCAAGTTGCCGAAACGAACCATCCTGCAGCGGATTATCGAGATGAATATCGGTAACCTCCACCGCGGCCATATCAACGATTTTGTCTTTCTGTTGCTGGACCTCGATTACTTCAAGACGGTGAACGACATCCATGGCCATCAGGCCGGGGACCAGGTATTGGTCAGCCTGGCGAACGTGATGCGCGCCACCAAGCGGCATGAGGATGAGATCGGTCGCTATGGCGGCGAGGAGTTTTACGGGATCTCAGTCGGCGGCTTGAAGAACGGCGTCCAGTTTGCCGAGCGCTTGCGACTGGCGGTGGCCAAAACCGATTTCATTTTCAACCGTGAGCGGATCCCGGTCACCGTATCCGTCGGCCTGGTCGCGGCGAGCCAACTCGCGGGAGTGGAGAAAATCAGTGTCGAGGAGTTGGTGCGGGTTGCCGACAGGCGCTTGTATGTGGCCAAGGAAGAGGGGCGGAATCGGGTGGTATTTCGAGGCTGACGCCCGAGGAACTGCCGGAAACGGTTTCCTGCCTTCGCCTACAGCAACCGCGCAAACCCGATCACGCGGTTGCTGCTCTGCCCGCCTCCTACGCCTTGAGCAGGGGATTGAGCGTGTAGGTGCCGGTCAGACTGGCCTCGGCGAGGATGTGACCGTGCATTGCCGCACGGACCTGCTGGCCGGTGAGTTTGCCCTCGACCGGCAGCGTCGGTATATCGAGAGCGAAAAGGGTAAACACGTAGCGGTGGATGATCTCGTCGTTCCATGGCGGGCAGGGACCATCGTAGCCGTAGTAGTCGCCGCGCATGTCATTGTCGCCGGCAAACCAGTCGGTGTAGTCGTTGATTCCCTGGCGTGTGTTGTGGGGCGCATGCGGTCCGGACTTGCCGCGTGGCGTGACATCGTTGGAAAACTCGCCCTCCCTGATCTCGCGCAGACCAGCCGGCAGATCGAACAGCACCCAGTGGAAGAAATCGATGCGCGGCAGCGAGGCCGGCACTCTCCGATTTTCCTGGTTGACGTCGTCGCCCCGGCTCGGCACATCCGGATCGTGGCAGATGAGGACGAACGACCGGGTTTCGGCGGGGATATCACTCCACGCCAGGCGCGGGTTGCGATTGCTGCCGAGGCAGACATGGTGCTCCGGGTCAGGGGTACAAAAGGCAAACTCACCCGGGATCGGCTGCCCATCACTGAAACTGCTGCTGGTCAATATCATCGCTCATCCTCCAGATTGATTTAATCCACGGCGCTGCGTTTGAAGTCGCGCAGGCGAAAGCCTGCAACCCATAGTGTAGCGAAATAGACGCTCGCCCCGAAGCAGACGAGCAAGGAAAGATGCAACAGGCGGGTGGTGAGCGGCCAGATCAGCCAGTCGGCCGTGGCGCCACCGGCAAACCACAGCGAAACGCCCATGCTCGACAAGGCGCAGGCCAGCTTGCCGTAGAACGCCAGCCAGCCCGGCTGCGGCGTATAGATGCCGAGCTGGCGCAGGCCGCGATAGAGCAGGCAGGCGTTGAGGCTCGCGGCGAGGCCGATGGACAGGGCCAGTCCAGCGTGTTCGAGCCAGCCGATCAGCAGCAGGTTCAGCACCTGTGTGACAAAGAGCGTCAGCAGGGCGATCCTGACCGGGGTGCGGATGTTCTGGAGGGCGTAGAAGCCGGGTGCCAGCACCTTCACCAGGATCAGCCCGAGCAGGCCGATGCTGTAGGCGGCCAGGGCGTCGCGGGTCCTGAACACATCGGTGGCGGTGAAGGCGCCGTGGTGGAAGAGCGTGGTGATCAGCGGCACGGCGAGAATGGCGAGCGCCAGCGCTGCCGGCGCGGCGAGAAGGAAGGTCAGGCGCAGGCCCCAGTCGAGCAGGCGGGAGTATTCCTCCGGTCGCTCGGCGGCGTGGCACTTGGCCAGCGAGGGGAGGAGCACGGTGCCCAGGGCGGCGCCGAGCATTCCGGCCGGGAACTCCATCAGGCGGTCGGCGTAGTAGAGCCAGGAGACGCTGCCGGTATTGAGGAAGGAGGCGAATACGGTGTTCAACAGCAGGCTGACCTGCGCTACCGAAACCCCGAGTACCGCCGGCGCCATCAGCCGAAAGATACGTCGCACACCCTCGTCCTGCAGGTTGATCGAGAATCGCGGCAGCATGCCGATGCGCCGCAGGCTGGGGATCTGGAAGGCAAGTTGCAGGGCGCCGCCGATAAACACCGCCCAGCCGAGGACCATCACCGGCGGTTCGAATTGCGGTGCGGCAAAGAGCGCCATCAGGATGAACGAGACGTTGAGCAGTACCGGCGTGAATGCCGGTACGGCAAATCGGCTCCAGGTGTTGAGAATGCCGCCGGCAAGCGCCACCAGCGACATGAACAGGATATACGGGAAAGTAAGGCGGGTGAGACTGACCGTCAGGGCGAACTTGTCCGGATCGTCGGTAAAGCCGGGTGCCGAGAGATAGACCAATAGCGGCGCGCCGGCCATGCCGAGCAGGGTGACGGCGAAGACCACCAGCAACAGCAGGCTGGCCACACGGTCGACGAGCTGCCGGGTTTCCTCGACCGGACGCGTGTTGCGATACTGGCCGAGCACGGGCACGAAAGCCTGCGAGAAGGCGCCTTCGGCAAACAGGCGGCGCAACAGGTTGGGAAGCTTGAAGGCTACAAAGAAGGCGTCGGTGAGCATGCCGGCCCCGAAGGCGCGCGCGATCACGAAGTCGCGGACAAAACCGAGGATGCGCGACAGCAGGGTCATGCTGCTGACGGTAGCGAGAGTCTTCAGGAGGTTCATGCGGGATCCGGAGGCGCGGCAAGCGCAAAGCCCGTCATCTTAGGTGATTTCTACGATAGTTCATACCGTGCCGACTGGTCGGATCAAGATGTCCCACTTGGGTAGGAGCGGGTGACGTTCCAGCCGGGACTCGACCGCTTGCATAGCCTCCTTGGCCACCGTTACTCCTTTCTCGTAGACCGTGCGGCTCAGTTCGACGACGGGATGAACGCCTTTCCAGGTCATGGTCTTGGCCCACTCCAGCATCATTTGGGTATCGGTCAGCTTGGCACCGTTCCAGTGCTTTTCCAGGATTCCCCAGCAACGCTCCACCGGATTGTATTTGCTGTGGTATGGCGGATAGTAGAGGAGGCGGATGGACCTGCCGATGTGATCGGCGAACTGGACCATGCGCTTGAGGAATTGCGTACGCTGGCCATTGCTCTCCGGTCCGTTATCTGCCTTGATCTGGAGGTGTGTGACGCGAGCACGCTCCTCGGGTGCTTGACGCTCCCACCAGGCGTAGAGACTGTCGATGATGAAATCGCTGGTCTTCGCCGAGCTTCCGAAGGACAGATGGAGAGACCCACTGTCTTCATTGACGACACCAAACGGCGTGTGTTTTTCCTCGCACCCCATGTCGTGGTCGGCAGCCCGGTGGTCACCCCGCGTCTTGCCGCCACGCGAGTAGTCGCCAATCTTCACCGTCGCCTTGCAGTCCATGCTCAGGCGCATGACGGCTTCGTCTTGGCTATCGCGGTCACGTTCCCGGATGTTGGCGAAAATGGCGTCGGTTTCAGGGACTTTTTTTGGGGTTTGGCCTTGAGCACCGGGCGCAACCGGTACCCGTTGCGGTTCAACACTCTCGACATACCGCTTCGGGAAGGCAGGACATCGTCCGCAAATCCCTGCGCTCGCAACTGCTTGATGGCTTCCTCCGCCGTCAGGCGGGTGAACGACAAGGTCGTGCGAAAAGTCGGGTCTTGTTGCGCATGACTTTCCGCCAGTTCCCACAGGGCTTGCGCCACCTCGGGGTGTTTCTTCTCCCACAATTTCGCACCGCAGCAGAACGCGTGCAGCCCCAGACAGATGATACCCGTACGTTTCTCATGCAGACCGAGCTGCACGGCCTGCCGACTCCAGCCGAACACCTCCTCGGCACGCCGAGCACTGCCACTACAATATTTCAACGCCATCTCCGCCTGAAACGCCCTGCGCCTCGCACCCGTCATCTTGCTCGCAGCAAGCCGGATATCTTCCAGGTGCTCGGCTTCAAGAGAAATCTTCCTTTCCGCTACCGTGGCGACTCCCATTCGCAAGACCTCCAATCGTAGAATCGGCTAAAAGTATCGCACACAACGGTATGAAGAATTGGGGATATCACCTTAGCCCCTGAACGCTGCCAGGCAAAACGTGCCATGCCGTTCGCCAGCCCTGACCACGAGCCGGCCGGCTCGGACCCGCAGGCCGGTGACTCCTGCTTTCGCCGTCGGTGTGGTCAGATCGCGGCGGACTGCCGGAAAAGGAGAGCTTGCGGCGTGGGGTCCGAGAGGAAACTTTCGGGCGGTCGTGGGTGACATACCGGTTGCGCGCAGTCCCGCTCAGTACTTCACGCGCGCAAAGTAGGTCTTCTCGGAAGCCTCCAGTGCCTGCCGCAGCGTGACGATTCCGATCTGAGCCAGCAGTGGCAGCATTTTCAGGAACACCTCGCCAGTGGTGCAGGCATCGCCCAGCGCACTGTGGCGGCCGGTGACCGAAACGCCCAGCCGTTCGGCGATGCAGTCAAGCTGGTGAGAGTCCTGGTTGGCATGCAGCACACCCGACAGCAACAGGGTGTCGAGTACCGGCTGGCTGAAGGCCACTCCGGTACGTTCTTCCTTCATCTGCAGGAAGCGCATGTCGAACGCCGCGTTGTGCGCGACGAGTACAGTGTCGCTGCAGAAATCATGGAAGGCGGGCAGCACCACGTCGATGTGCGGCTGACCACGCACCATGTCGTCCGTGATGCCGTGGATGCGGGTGCCTTCGGGGCGCAGAAAGCGCTCTGGATCTACCAGTTGATTGAAATTTTCGTTGCGCAGGAGGCGGCCGTTGACGATGCGCAGCGCACCGATCTGGATGATTTCGTCGCCGGCTGCGGGTTCGAGGCCGGTGGTCTCGGTATCGAAGACCGTGTAGACGAGGTCCGACAGTGGTCGATCCAGGTCGGCGCTCTGATCCCGAAAATGGAACAGGTCGAAGTCGTAATACTCCGGGCGCACGTCGCCGACGTCGACGCTTTCACCGACTGCCATGTTTTCCGGAGGCACGACGGGCAGGACAAAGCGGAAGAATGCACGATGTGCTGCCTTTTCGCGGTCGTACCAGATTTCGCCGCCGTGGCGGTCAATGACGTCGCGCAACGACAGGGGTGAGCTCTCGTTTCCCACCTGCATGGCATCCGTCTCCCAGGTGTAGAAAGTTTCCGATGACATGGCGTGTCCGGCCCAGATGAGGTCGAGATAGGCCAGCTTGCCGAATGGCAGCAGCCGGAAGCGCAATTCCTTGATTTGATAATGATCGACCAGGCGGGAGGCAAGGAAGCAGATCGAGAATACCAGAGAGAAGCTCTCCGCTCTCAACCACAACCCTTCGTCGATCTCTTCCATCTTGCTCGGCAGTTTCAGCCGTGCTTCGATGCGGCGCTGGGCTGCGGCGATGAGGTCGATTCCGAGGACGTCTTCGAGTGGCCAGCGGGTTTTCAGCGAATCGGCAAACTCGGTCATCGTCTGATCGAGACGCTGACTCATGCGCACGACTTCATCACTGATGATGCTGACGAAGCGCTCGCGTATCTCCAGTTCCATGTCCGGGTAGTCCATCAGGTTGCCGACGGCCACCCGGATGTTGGCCAGGCAGCCCCGGCTGCCGTCGGTCAGCGACTGTAGCACCTGATCACGGCGCGATTCCTGTTCCAGGCTGCGGGTGATGTTTTCCACGGTGAGCACGTAACCGCTCATTTCGCGCTGCTGGGACTCGTCGCGGGACGACAGCACCGGTACCAGTTGAACCCGCAGAAGCTGCCCGCCGCGGGCAGTCGTAATGAAATTGGCGATTGCTGCTGCTGCGCCTTTATGCAATCGCTGGCGCACGACCTCCAGCGCGTGGTCAATCTGATTGCGTTCGAGAATCGAGAAGATCGAACGTCCGAGGCCGATCAGCGCGCCGCTGGCCAGGGCTGTGCCAGCTTGTGCCAGACCACTGAATTGCAGGCGCGCGCGGCTGTTGTAGAGCAGGATGCGACCGTCGCGATTGCAGACCACCACCGCCTGCGCCAGTTCGGACATCAGCGCGGCCAGGCGGTTCTTCTCTTCCTCGACCGACGACTTGGCAGCGGCGATCTGGGCATCGACATCATCCATCAGACCATCGCGCTGCTGCGCCAGATCATTCGTCGCCTGGGCCAGCAACTGGACCTCCGGTGGACCCTCCGGCGTCACTCTGAAATTGCGGTTTGCCGACAGCATCAGGCGCAGGCTCTCGGCCATCTTGAGCAAACCCTGTACGTACTGGCGGAACAGGTAGCGGATGACCAGCAAACCGACGATGAACCCGAAGGTGGTCATCAATGCGCCGAGTGACAGGTGTGGCGCGATCAACTGGATGAGCAGCGTCTGCTCTGCCGGTTGCGCATCGGCCCAGATCAGGACTGCCGTGATCAGGAAGGGTCCAGTCATCAGCATGCCGAGAACGATGACGGAAACGATGAAACGTATGCGCGCGTTCATTTTTCAGACCTGTTCAACCTGCAGTCCGGCCATTCTACCGGCGATCTTCCGAAAGCGCCCGCGTATGCACTGTGCCGGTGATCCCGACGGCGTCGAGGTCGCAGAACTAGTTCTTGAGCCGATAACCGGTCTTGAAGATCCATGCCACGATCGCCAGAAACACGGCCAGGAAGAGCAGGGTCATGGCCAGGCTGATGCCGACAGCAACGTCGGCGATTCCGTAGAAGCTCCAGCGGAACCCACTGACCAGATAGACCACGGGGTTGAACAGGGTGATCGTCTGCCAGACGGGAGGCAGGACATCAATCGAGTAAAAGCTGCCGCCAAGGAAGGTCAAGGGGGTGATGATCAGCAGCGGCACCAGTTGCAACTTCTCGAAATTGTCGGCCCAAATGCCGATGATGAACCCGAAGAGACTGAAAGTGACGGCAGTAAGAACAAGGAAAAGGATCATCCACCAGGGATGTGCGACCTGCAGCGGCACGAACAGGCCGGCTGTCGCCAGGATGATCAGGCCGAGGACGATCGACTTGGTGGCGGCCGCGCCGACATAACTGGCAGCGATCTCGAGATACGACACCGGGGCGGACAGCAACTCGTAGATGGTTCCGGTGAATTTCGGAAAGTAGATCCCGAAGGAGGCATTGGAGACGCTTTGCGTCAGCAGTGACAACATGATCAGCCCGGGCACGATGAAGGCTCCATAGCTGATGCCGTCGACCTCGGCGATGCGTGCGCCGATGGCCGCACCGAAGACGACAAAATACAGGGACGTTGAAATCACCGGAGAGACGATGCTTTGCAGCAGCGTGCGCCGGGTACGCGCCATCTCGAAGAGGTAAATGGCGCGCATGGCATGCAGGTTCATCTGGTGTCCTTCAACAGGCTGACAAAGATGTCTTCCAGGGAACTCTGCGTGGTGTGCAAATCCTTGAACGCGATGGACGCGTCATTGAGATCCTTGAGCAGCGCGATGATGCCGGTACGCTCCCCGCTGGTGTCATAGGTATAGGTCAACTCGCTGCCGTCGCTGGACAGTTCCATCTGGTAGGCCGCGAGTGCGGGCGGAATAAGCGCCAGCGGCGTCTGCAACTGCAGCGTCATGCGCTTTTTGCCCAACTTGCGCATCAACTCGTCCTTGTCTTCGACGAGAATGATCTCACCCTTGCGGATTACCCCGATCCGGTCGGCCATCTCTTCGGCTTCGTCGATGTAATGCGTGGTCAGGATGATGGTCACGCCGGTGGCCTGCAATGAGCGTACCAGTTGCCACATGTCGCGCCTCAGGTTGACGTCGACTCCCGCGGTCGGTTCGTCGAGAAACAGGATCTGCGGTTCATGGGAAAGTGCTTTGGCGATCAACAGGCGACGTTTCATGCCGCCGGACAGGGTGATGATCTTGTTGTCTTTCTTGTCCCATAGGGAGAGCTCGCGCAGTACCTTTTCAAGGTAGGCGGGATTCCTTGGCCGGCCGAACAGACCACGGCTGAAGGACACGGTCGCCCATACCGATTCGAACGCATCGGTGGTCAGTTCCTGTGGTACGAGGCCGATCGTGGCGCGCGCGGCACGGTAGTCCTTGATGATGTCGTGGCCGTCTACCCGCACACTACCTTCGCTGGCATTGACGATTCCGCAGATGATGCTGATCAGTGTCGTTTTTCCGGCGCCGTTTGGACCAAGCAAGGCGAAAATTTCGCCGCGGCGAATGTCCAGACTGACCCGCTTGAGCGCCTGGAACCCGGAAGCATAGGTCTTGGAGATACCGGATACGGAGAGGATTGCCTGCATGTTCGCGACCATAGCATAGATGCGCCAGGAGGCGCTTGCCGACCACGCCGACTTTACTCAAAGCGACAGGAGTGCCGGAAACGGGGGCACGGAAGCGAACGGCTGTGACCTGCCTCAGGCCTTGCGAATCTGGGTAATGACCGCTCTGGTAATCGCCGCAGTGCCGTCCTGGCCACCGAATTCAATCGGGCAAATGCCAGTCAGCGCCTTTTCAACCGCGTGTTCCAGAATGCGTGCGCCATGCGCCAGTCGTGGCTCGCTGTGCTGATCGGCCAGCCAGTCGAGCATCAGGGCAGCTGAAAGAATCTGTGCCACCGGGTTGGCGATTCCCTGACCGGTAATATCTGGCGCACTGCCATGCGCCGGCTGGAAGACCGCATGCTTTTCACCGATGTCGGCGGAAGGGGCCAGTCCGAGGCTGCCGACAACTCCGGCCGAAAGGTCGGAAAGGATGCCGCCGAAGGCATTCTCGGTCACCAGTACATCAAAGTCCCACGGCGCCTTGACCAGCTTCATGGCGGTGGCGTCGACGTAGGCATATTCGGTCTTGACATCCGGGTACGTCGCCGCGACCTCGCCAAATACCTTGCGGAAGAAGGCCATCGCAGACAGTACGTTGGCCTTGTCTACGCAGGTGACCTTGCCCGGACGCCGTCGGCTCTTGGCGCGTCTTTCGGCGATCCGGAAGGCAAACTCGGAAACTCGGCGACTGCCGTTACGCGAGATCATCATCGTCTCCCAGGCGACCCGGTCCTCTTCCACAGTACCTCGTCCACGCGAGTACAGCAGACCTTCGGTCTGCTCGCGAACCAGGACGAGATCGACCAGGGCCGCGCGCTTGTCGGCCAGAACTCTCGGCAGGTTCGGGTAGCTACGGATCGGGCGCAGACCGGCGTACAGGTCCATTTCAATGCGCAAGTCAAACTGGGTGGCGATTTCAGTTCCGTCCGGGTAACGGACATCGGGCAACCCGATCGCACCAAGCAGCACCGCATCGGCATGCTTGCACTCGGCCATGCTTTCGTCGGCAAAAGCGGTTCCGGTTTTCTGGTAATGTGCGGCGCCACCCTCGAGCTGCCGGAATTCGAAACCAATTCCGCCCAAGCGCTCTTGTAGCACTTCCAGGACCTGCAGGCATGAAGCCATGATTTCCGGGCCGATGCCATCGCCGGGAATGACCGCGATGCGAAAACGCAAATCTCTTTTCATGGTGGTCTTTCATTGACAGAGGTGCACTCATAAATAAAACACGCTGCGTGGTCAAGTGCTTTCCTCACAATTTTCGCCATCGTGGCACCTGTAGAGCGTGCGAACGCGACCGATGACCTCGGTGGGCGTGTCAGTCACGGCGGCATGGCACACGCTGTTGCGTAACACCACATTTGATTCCGTTGGCCGTGCTCACAATCGTCTGGGCAAACGTGTATGTGGCCATCAATTCTCTGTCGACATCCTGGAACAAATTCGGTAGGTCGTCACGTCGGCACCTGCGGCATTATGGAGCAGCCACCCCAACCTCCTGGGGGCCGTCCCGGCGCCGACGCTTTTTTCCGGCAAGCGCATCCGGTGAGCCCGGCCACGGATACACTGGTGCACACGACATACCCCCCGTGAGCCCCTGCGATGAGTCTGCATTTCCTGCTGAAAGCCGAAGCCCGGACGCGGTCCCTGGTGGAAGTCCTGGGTATGAGCGACGATGATGCCTTTACCCTGTTCCGGCGCGTGCGCTGGGGCGATGGGGACGAAGTGATCTGCCCGCACTGCGGGCTGGTGCACCGGCACTACTTCCGGTCGGCGCGCCAGATTTGGCGCTGCGCAGGTTGCCAGGAGGATTTCTCCGTCACATCCGGAACGATTTTCGCCTTCCACAAGCTACCTTTGCGCCTGTATTTGGCGGCGGTGATCCTCTTCGCTAACGCCGTGAAGGGCATTTCTGCCCTGCAGATGGGCCGCGACCTGGGCGTGTCCCACAAGACCGCCTACGTCCTCCTGCACAAGATACGGGAAAGCCTGCTGGTGAACCGGGATGAATCGGCCCTGACGGGTCACGTTCACGTGGACGGGGCGTATGTCGGCGGGAAGGTGCGCCCGGAGAACAAGAAGAAAGACCGGGTGGACCGGCGCCTGGCCGAGAATCAAGACCCGGACAAGCGCTGCATCCTGGTGATGCGCGAGGCGCACACCGAGGCGGAGGTCGAGGCCGGCCACACCGGGGCCAGGAAGACGCTCACCTTCATCGTGAAGAATGAGAACCAGGCCGACCTCGGCAAACTGGCGCCAGCCTACATCGCTCCGGGTACGGTGATCTGTGCCGACGAATCGGACGCCTACGACCTGCTGCCTGCCAAGTACGAACTCCGCCGGGTGAACCACAGCCAGGAGTACCGCGCCGATGACGGCACGACCAACAACCTGGCCGAATCGTACTTCTCCCGTTTCCGTCGCTTCCAGATCGGCCAGATCCACAAGCTTGCGCCGAAATACCTCGACAACTACGCCAACGAGATGGCCTATCGGGAAGACACCCGGCGCTGGAGCAACGGCCACATTTTCCTGGATATCGTCGGCAAGTGCGCCCGTGCCCTGGTCAGCCGGGATGGGTGTGGGTACTGGCAGGGCAACCACCGGCTGGGGGAAAGCCTGGCGCTGTGAGGGTGTCATGCGACTGACCAGGTTGCGCCGTGTCCGTCACGGCCCGCGGGAATCAGAGTGCCGGTGCGCTCCAGGCGATGCACGACGGCAATGGCGTTCTTCCGCATCGGTTCGATCATGACCGTGGTGGATTCCAGGCCTTGGCGTGCCGCCAGGGCTTCGCCGATCTGGCGGCTGCTCAGCGCCGCGCCCTGAGCCTCGCGGAAGATGTCCAGAACCATGCGCTGGCATTCCCCCGGCCGGAAGAAGCGGTTCCGCGTCCGGTGTTCCTTGGCGCGGAGCGTCCGCAGGTCGATTTCCGGGGAAAACAGCTTGAGGGTCGCGTCCAGGTGGGCCAGATCAGTTGCCAGTCGCCCCATTTCCTTCCTGTGATGCTCGATCAGCCCGGCCATCTCGGCACGCTTGGTTACCAGGGCCGTCACCACGTGGCTCTCTGCCATGAAAAATGCTCCTGTTCGTCGAAAACAAGTGCATTTTGGCTGAGCCGACGGCTAGGCGCTGGGGGTGGTTGCTCCATAATGCCGGGCGATCGGGGGGTGATCAAAGCCAAGGGAAAAGCGGCGCTGTCGGCGCGGGGCTTCAGTTATATTACCGCCCTGACAAACGCCTGTCTGCGTCAGGCCTTCGGTACCACTGAAAACACAAAGGCTCGCAAGGCCATCGTGTAGGCAGACGCCTTTCTTGCGGCATCCTCTATGGCTTCAATCAACCTATTTTCCTCAGTTTGATTCTCAAGAAGTGGTGCAAACCGTACTCGGCACCTGGCTGGTGGCGATCCTGGATGGGCAGCCGCGCTATGCACTCGACCCGTAGTCAGTCCGGCCGCCGCTGCCGCGACACTTTCGCCAGTCTCAAGAAAACTTGCCACAAGAACCGGCTGTCCTTCTGGCAATACGTTCAGGACCGCGTCTTCGGCTGGCATCGGATTGCTCCGCTGGCGCAGTGGATCTTCGAAACCACGCCGACGGTGGCGACCGTTCCCCTACATGGCCCCGCAAGCTGCCTACCAGGCTGCCAACTGGCTCTGCTCTGGACAAACCAGCGGCCGCGGAACGCTCGATGTTCACCACCAGGCCCTGCTGCCTATCAAAACCGTCTGGGTCTATCCGCTCGACAGGCACTTCAGACGGGTGCTCTGCGGATGGGTGCGTCGCTCCGAAGCCAACCCAGAGCCATGCTCACGCCCGGGGTTTTTGAGAAGTTACCTGTTGTCA